>NZ_CP150232.1:4800000-7059162 GCF_037974255.1 Paenibacillus sp. FSL R5-0636 | reverse complement strand
AGACTGTCACTCCTTTAAATCTTCCAAATGTGGCATCAGCCATGAAGTGGAAATGTCGAAGAAAATAGGTTGGTGCTGATATTTATCCCCAGTAGGCAATATGAAGAGACAAAAAAATATGGATAAATTTGATTTGTTCACAACTTTATCCACAGCTTGTTGATAATTAAGAGAACAAACAAATCTATTCACATTCAAAAGTAATACCATCATAGCAAAACGCCCCTTATTTTTCAATGAGCAGGGCTATTTTATCCACAAATTCAAGCACTTGTGTACAATTATTAGGAACACCACTACATATTGTTGATAATTTGTTTACGGTTCGACACTTTACGCCAAAGGTTCGATAATTTTATACACAGGTTGTGCTCAACTGTGAGCAGTCGACTTTATTTTTTGATCACAGGTGGATAACTGTCATATCTTGTGGATTACTTTTTTTCTGGGGAGAGTTGTGGATAAACACCTGAGCTTGAGGGGGAGGAACAAGCCGGTTACTAGGTTGACTTTTGCTCATAAAATATGTTTAAATATATAAAGGTGTTTTCTGTAAGGATATGTCTCGATATATAAAAATGATGATTCTTGTAGATACTGTCCCTACTATAAGGACGGCTTAGTCCGTTTCTGCTTATATGACAGTAATTAAGTTCCTGTAAGGGAGGTGCAATTATGAGACCGACATTTAGACCAAATGTGAGCAAACGTAGTAAGGTTCACGGTTTCCGTAAAAGAATGAGCACGAAAAACGGCCGTAAAGTGCTGGCAGCTCGCCGCTTGAAAGGCAGAAAAGTTTTGAGTGCGTAAGTTAGGCCACTAAGGGACCACTGCGGTGGTCTTTTTTTACTGCTTTTTATTATTATTGCTCTGCAAAAGTCTAGGATCTCGCTTAATGCGCTAGCTACACTTTGCGGGGCTATTTAACGTATATTGAGAAATATTTTGTGAGAAGTTGAAATTATTTTTCCTACTATATATAGAAGCTTAATTTCAGCACAGCAAATGTGGTCGTTTATGGCTGCTTGCAAATGCCTATACTATTAGAAGAAAAAATTCGGAGGGACACTTAAACCGGATTTTTATGAAGGAGATTCCCGTGCACAAAAAGTTACGTTTACGAAACCGTGCCGACTTCAGTCGTGTATACCGCCATGGGAAGTCATTTGCGAATCATCAATTTGTAGTGTATTGGTTTGGCAAAAAAGAGGTAGAGCGATTTAGAGTAGGTGTGTCTGTTAGCAAAAAGGTCGGAAACGCGGTTGTCCGTAACCGTATGAGAAGATTAGTTAAGGAAATCGTCCGTCACCATGAACCTGAGATTGCAGGTGGCTTAGACATGGTGTTTATCGTAAGAAAAGGAGCGCTTTCCATGGAGTATGCAGAGCTCGAAAAAAGTGTGCTGCATGTGCTTCGTAAAGCCAAGCTACTCAAGGCTTCCCGCAAATAAAGGGTGCTTAAGAGGCTTGTTTATTTGTATTCATAATTATGGTATGATTTACGGTGGAATGGAATGTTTAAGAGAGGGGTTTTGAAGTGTCTCTAATGAAGACTAGACGAGGAAAATGGTTTCTCCTCATCACGGTAATGGTGTTGTCGTTAGCTGTTCTGTCGGGATGCGCTCCGTCGACTGCTGTTACGCACACTACGGAGGATTTGAAGAATGGAGGCTTCTGGCAAAGTAATGTAGTGTATTATTTCGCCATTGCCTTGGACAAGTTTGCAGATTGGTTTAACGGAGAATATGGTTTAGCCGTACTTGTGATGGTTATTATTGTCCGCACGTTGATTCTTCCGCTTACTATTAAACAGGTGAAGAGCTCGCGTGCAATGCAAGCCATTCAACCGGAACTCCAAAAGATCCAGAAAAAATATAAAGACACACCTGAAAAGGTGCAGCAAGAAACAATGCGTTTGTTCCAAGAGAACAAGGTTAACCCAATGGCGGGTTGTTTACCGCTGATCGTTCAAATGCCTATCTTTATCGCTCTCTACAACTCGATCTACTATAATCCACATTTGCGGGAGCACACCTTCTTGTGGCTGGAGCTAGGTAAACCGGATCATCTGTTTATCTTACCAGTGCTAGCAGCATTAACAACATTTATTCAAACTAGAATGATGACCAAAATGAATCCAGTGCAACAACAAGGGCCAATGCAGTTCATGATGATGATCTATCCAGTTCTGATCTTCGTTATGTCGTACAACTTCCCTGCAGCCTTGCCACTATACTGGGTGTACAGTAACCTTTACACTATTATTCAGAACTACTTCTTATACCGCAACAACGATAAACACAAATTGGCAATCGCAAGTGCTGTAAAAAGTACAGATGACTCCAGTCCTGCTCCGAAGAGCAAAGGCGGCAACAAGTCATCGAAGGGAGCCAAAAAGTCAAAATGAGCAAAGTCGTCGCAACAGGGAAAACCATTGAAGAAGCTGTAGAACGGGGACTAACCCAGCTTGGAGTTCAAAAGGACCGGGTAACGGTCAACGTACTTGAGCAGCCATCAAGAGGATTCCTGGGATTGATCGGTGCGAAAGGTGCCAAGGTTGAACTAACCTTGATAGCCGAAGCCGCACCGGCATCAGCGGCGAGTGCTCCGTCACTGCCTCAACAGTCAGCAAGAGAGAGCAAACAGGAGGCCATCGGCGGTGTGCCACGCCAAGATTCCGGACAACCGGTGGAGGAAGCTTACCAAGAAGCCGTTCATTTCATTGTGGATGTCGCTAAGAGCATGGGGCTCGAAGTGGAGGTAGAAATCGTCCACACCAAGGAATCCACGATTCTGCAAATTTCCGGTCCAGATTTGGGACTGTTAATTGGCAGAAGAGGACAAACTCTCGATGCTCTACAGTATTTGGCTAATATTGTAGCTAACCGTTATTCCGACAGTTTTATACGGCTTGTGTTAGATGCAGAGAACTTCCGTGAGCGCCGTAAAAAAACGCTTGAAGAGCTGGCTGATCGTTTAGCCGGACGTGTAATTCGCACTCGTAAAGAGGTTGTATTGGAGCCAATGTCTCCTCAGGAGCGCAAGATTATCCACTCCAGGTTACAGGATCATCGGCAAGTGAGTACCCTCAGTAAAGGCGAAGAGCCAAATCGCCGCGTCGTTATAACCTTGAAGTAAAGACTATATGGATGCAATGACTCCTTGACCAATGTAAGGGGTCATTGTTTTTTTAAAAATAAAAGAACGTTTCTATTCAAAAAATATAAGTTTTGGGGTGAAAAACAGCATGCTTAGTGACACCATTGCTGCCGTATCGACGGCATTAGGCGAGGGAGGAATTGCTATTATTCGGGTAAGTGGCCCACAGGCTATTTCCCAAGTGGCACCATTATTTCGCAGCCGAATTCCATTAACTGAAGCGGAATCGCATACCGTTCATTACGGACATATCGTCAGTCCTGATAACGGAGAGAAGATGGAAGAAGTGTTGGTAACCGTTATGAAAGGACCACGTTCTTTTACGACCGAGGATGTAGTAGAGATCAGTGCTCATGGCGGTGTGATTTCTGTAAGAAGAGTGATGGACTTACTTCTGCAGCAGGAGATAAGGTTAGCCGAGCCGGGGGAGTTCACCAAGCGTGCTTTCTTGGGCGGACGTATCGATTTATCACAGGCTGAGGCTGTTATTGATTTGATTCGCTCTAAGTCTGACCGGGCTTTTTCTGTAGCTTTAAAACAGGTTAGCGGATCCTTATCGGATCGGATTCATGCTTTACGCCACACACTTATTGAGATGCTGGCTCATATTGAAGTAAATATAGACTATCCAGAACATGATGTAGAATCCATGACAGCTGAATTTATTAAAGATAAAAGCAGTGAGGTTATGGAGGGAATAACAAAGCTGCTTAAGACATCTAATGAAGGAAAAATACTTCGTGAAGGGATTACGACAGCTATTGTCGGACGTCCGAACGTTGGTAAATCATCATTGCTAAACGCATTAGCTCGTGAAAATAAAGCGATTGTAACAGATATTCCGGGAACAACACGTGATGTAATAGAAGAATTTATAACGATAAATAATATACCGCTTAAGCTGCTCGATACTGCGGGAATTCGTGAAACGATGGATGTTGTTGAGAAAATTGGGGTGGAGCGCTCCAAAGCGGCAGTTAGTGACGCCGACCTGATTCTACTTGTGCTGAATGCTAATGAAGAGCTGCATGAGGATGAATTGGCATTGATGGAACAAATACACGGTAGACAGTGCCTAGTAATCATGAATAAAATGGACTTACCGTCCAAACTGGATAAGGATAAGTTGCTCTCGTTTTTTGAGGAGTCTAACATTGTACCGATGTCCGTTCTGGAAGAGGAAGGTCTAGACAAACTTGAAGATGCCATTTCGACACTCTTTTTTGGTGGAAAGCTGGAATCGGGTGACTTGACATATGTGAGTAATGTGAGACATATTGCACTACTCAAAAAAGCCTATAAATCACTTCAAGATGCATACGATGCTGCAGAACAGTATATACCGATTGATATGATTCAAATCGATGTACGGCTCGCATGGGAACAGCTTGGGGAAATAATTGGCGATACTGCAGCTGACTCTTTGTTAGACCAAATATTCTCACAATTTTGTTTAGGAAAATAAGATTCACGATTTAATATAATTTCAAGGGGGAAACAGGACATGAGTTATGATGGAGGCAACTATGACGTTATCGTCATTGGCGCTGGTCATGCTGGCTGTGAAGCAGCACTGGCTGCAGCCCGGATGGGTTGCAGTACGTTAATGATCACAATTAACCTGGATATGGTTGCATTCATGCCCTGCAATCCGTCCATAGGCGGACCTGCCAAAGGACATGTAGTGCGTGAAATTGATGCGCTTGGCGGAGAAATGGGCCGCAATATAGATAAGACATTCATTCAACTGCGTATGCTGAATACAGGTAAAGGACCAGCAGTACATGCTTTACGTGCACAAGCTGATAAATTCCTTTATCAACATACAATGAAGGAAACTATGGAGAAAACGCCTAATTTGACACTTCGTCAAGGGATGGTTGAGCGTTTAATCGTTGAGGATGGACGTTGTGTAGGTGTAGTTACGAAGACTGGCACCGAATACCATAGTAAGACTGTTATCCTGACAACAGGTACTTACCTGCGTGGTAAAGTGATTATGGGTGAGCTAACATATGAAAGTGGACCTAACAATCAACAGCCATCCGTGAAGCTTTCTGAGAATTTGCGGGAGCTTGGGTTTGAATTGGTGCGTTTTAAAACAGGTACTCCACCACGTGTACATCGTGATACAATCGATTTCTCTAAGACAGAAATTCAACCAGGCGACGATGAACCGAAATTTTTTTCGTTCGAAACGAAATCATCCGATAACGAACAGCTTCCTTGTTGGTTAACGTATACCTCTGAGGTTACTCATCAGATTATTAATGACAACCTTCATCGTGCGCCGATGTTCACAGGTATTATCGAAGGAACTGGCCCACGTTATTGCCCTTCTATAGAAGATAAGGTCGTAAGATTCAGTGATAAATCTAAGCATCAGATCTTTTTAGAGCCAGAGGGAAAAAATACATCGGAATACTATGTACAAGGTCTGTCCACTAGTCTTCCTGAGGATGTACAGCTAGCCATCTTACGTTCCATCCCTGGTATGGAAAAGGTAGAGATGATGCGTAACGGCTATGCTATTGAATATGATGCAATGGTACCTACACAGCTATGGCCATCTCTTGAAACTAAACGTCTTCCAGGTCTGTTCACTGCTGGACAAATCAATGGCACTTCCGGTTATGAGGAAGCAGCAGGCCAAGGGGTTATGGCTGGAATTAATGCAGCACGCAAAGTGCAAGACAAAGAACCCGTAATTCTAGATCGTTCACAGGGATACATTGGTGTACTCATTGATGATCTCGTGACTAAGGGAACGAATGAACCTTACCGTCTGCTTACTTCACGTGCAGAATATCGTTTGTTGCTTCGCCATGACAATGCAGATCTAAGACTTACACCTATCGGTTACGACATTGGTTTGATCACACAGGAACGGTTTGATAACTTCACAGATAAGAAAGAACGGGTGGAGCGTGAAATTGTTCGTCTGCAAGAAACAAAGGTTAAACCTGTTGATGTAAATCAAGTACTAGCGCAATATGAATCGGCACCTATTGTAGATGGTAGCAATTTGCTTGTTCTGATGCGGCGCCCAGAGCTTGTATATAGTTTTGTTGATCAAGTATCACCATCACCAGAGATGCTGGATGCAGAAATGAAAGAGCAAGTAGAAATCCAAATTAAATATGCCGGATATATAGAAAAACAACTTCAACATGTGGAGCGCCTGCAAAAGATGGAGAAGAAGAAAATTCCAGATGACATTAATTATAATGAAATCCATGGATTGGCGATGGAAGCGCGGCAGAAGCTGACTAAGATTCACCCGATCTCTATCGGGCAGGCTTCTCGGATTGCGGGAGTTACACCTGCTGATATTTCCATTCTTCTTGTATATCTTGAGCATTACAACCGGGTAACCGCGGCGAAAGGATAAGCTATGGATAATACGGAAGTTCAATTCACACAACTATTACAGGAACGAGGCATATCCCTTACAGCAGAACAGTTAGCACAATTTGATCTATATTATAAGGAACTCGTATCCTGGAATGAAAAAATGAATCTCACGGGTATAACTGAGCGAGAGCAGGTATATACGAAGCATTTCTATGATTCTATTTCATTAGCTTTTTTCCTTGATATTAACGAGATCACCAATCTCGCAGATATCGGTTCAGGAGCTGGTTTTCCAGGAATTCCACTTAAAATATGTTTTCCTCATTTGAAGCTAACGATTGTTGATTCGCTCAATAAACGAATTTCATTTCTGCAGCATGTAAGTACGACATTGGGATTAACTGATGTACAATTGATCCATGGGCGGGCAGAGGATGTCGCGCGCAAGTTCACTCATCGTGATGCCTATGATTTGGTTACAGCACGTGCGGTAGCAAGACTGTCTTTATTGAATGAATTTTGTCTTCCCTTCACACGCAAAGATGGGGTGTTCGCTGCAATGAAGGGCAGCGATCCTTCAGAGGAATTAAGCGAAGCTAAGTACAGCTTAAAAGAGCTTCGTGCTGAACTCAGCAAAGTGGAGTCGTTCAGCTTACCAGTGGAGGAGTCGGATCGACATATTGTTATGATCCGTAAGACAGGAGCAACACCAGCTAAATATCCAAGAAAAGCGGGAATTCCTGCCAAAACGCCATTGATGAAATAATGTTTCACGTGAAACATTGCCGATACTCAAAGTTCCTTTAGGAGCATTCCCTTTGAACAAAGGGAATGCTCTTTTTTTATGAAGATGATGATAACAAAAATCGATAAATATCAATTTAGATGAAAATTAGATTTATAAGCTGATTTGGTTGTGCACCTGTAAAAATGCAGGAAAAATAGGTCTTTACGGAGAATATGATTATGTAGAGAAAAGTGATAGAATAGCATAGTAGACTTTAATTTTGTATATAACTCCTTCTCTGTCCTCTTGTTCGAAAGAAGGAGAGATTATGATGCCTGTTCATTACAGGTAATTCCATAATATCAGAATGTTTTAGATTGCTGTACGATATGCTTTCCGTGAAGAAGGTCAAGAAGATCGTACTATAACGAAATTAGGTGGTTATGAACGGAATGAAAGAACAATTTACCAAGCTATTTGGGTTTAACGAGCGGAGCAGCGGAGAAGAAATCAAACAAATACCAGTTCATGAGGTCGTTAGCAGTCCTTACCAACCACGGACTATATTCGATGATGACAAAATTGATGAGTTATGTCAGACAATTAAAACTCATGGTGTCATTCAGCCTATTGTTGTCCGTATGCGAGATTCTATATATGAGATCATCGCAGGTGAACGGCGCTGGCGGGCAGTTAAAAAGCTTGGTTTAGAGACGATCCCTGCTATTGTCCGTGAGTTCAATGATTCGCAGGCTGCATCTATTGCGCTCATAGAAAATCTACAGCGTGAAGGTTTGACCTCCATAGAAGAAGCTGTCGCTTATCAGAAGTTAATTGATCTTCATCAATTAACACAAGAAAGCTTAGCACAACGCTTAGGCAAGAGTCAGTCGACTATAGCGAATAAGATTCGTTTACTCCACTTACCTGAAGAGGTTAAGACAGCATTGATGGAACGTCAGATTTCCGAAAGACATGCGCGTTCACTCTTATCACTGGATAGTGTGGAAATGCAATTAAAAGTTTTGGCAGAGATTATTGCAAAAGGATTAAATGTTAAACAGACGGAAGCTCGTATTGCTTTCTATAAACAAGTTTCACAAACTAAAAAGTCAAAACGGGTCTCCTATACCAAGGATGTTCGTCTAGCTCTTAATACAATTCGTCAATCTATTGATATGGTGTCAGGCTCAGGTATGGAAATCAAAACGTCAGAAAATGACCGTGGTGACCATTACGAGATTGTAATCCAAATCCCCAAAAGATAAATTGTTTCAAAAGCTGAAGGCGGCCTTAAAGTGATTGGCCGCCTTTTGTGTGACTTAAATCAGGGTGTATTGCTCGATCCTGCATTTTAGAGTTTCTACCTATTAAAAGAACAGGGTTTGGCCGTTTGTACTTGCGTTCTACGAGAAGATTCTTCCTAACTATTCGAGGTGAAATTAGTGTCCAAGATTATTGCCATAGCAAATCAAAAAGGCGGTGTCGGTAAAACAACATCCTCTGTGAACCTAGGTGCCGGTATGGCTACATTAGGAAAAAGAGTGCTTCTAGTTGATATCGATCCTCAAGGCAACACTACCAGCGGCGTTGGCATCAACAAGGCGGACGTAGCGAATTGTATATATGACATTCTCATTAATGAAGTAAATCCTCTAGAAACGATACTTGAAACTCAAAATGAAGGACTGCACATCATTCCAGCGACTATTCAATTAGCGGGGGCGGAGATCGAATTAGTATCAACGATTTCCAGAGAGTTGAAATTGAAAAAAGCCCTAAATGCGGTTAAAAATAATTATGACTACATCATCATTGATTGTCCTCCATCCCTTGGGATTTTGACGATCAATTCCCTTACAGCTGCTGATTCGGTAATCATTCCGATTCAATGTGAATATTATGCGCTCGAAGGGTTGAGTCAGCTTTTAAACACTGTGCGTCTAGTGCAAAAAAATCTTAATCCGCATTTAAAAATAGAGGGAGTACTATTAACCATGTTGGATGCCCGTACGAATCTAGGGATCCAAGTCATCGAAGAGGTTAAAAAGTATTTTCAGGAAAAAGTTTACAGAACTATCATTCCTCGGAATGTCCGCTTAAGTGAGGCACCGTCTCATGGACAATCCATTATTACTTATGATCCTCGCTCAAAGGGAGCAGAAGTGTATTTAGAGTTGGCAAAGGAAGTGATTTCTTATGAGTAAACGTTTAGGGAAAGGTCTGGATGCTCTGATTCCTTCTTTATCTATTAATGAAGATGATAAGGTAGTAGAAATCCCATTAGCTCAATTACGGGCTAACCCTTATCAACCACGCAAGGATTTCAATGAAGAAGCAATCCAGGAATTGGCTGAGTCCATCAGACAACATGGCGTGATTCAACCGATCATTGTACGGAGTGTTTTGAAGGGGTATGAAATCATTGCCGGTGAACGCAGATTCCGGGCTTCGCAATACTGTGGTAAACCTACGATTCCAGCAGTCGTAAGAAATCTAAGTGATCAACAGGTTATGGAGATCGCCCTGATTGAGAACTTGCAACGTGAAAATTTAAACGCAATGGAAATCGCAGTTGCTTATCAAGGTTTGATGGATCAATTTTCACTCACACAAGAAGAGCTATCTCTGAAAGTTGGAAAGTCCAGATCACACATCGCTAACTTCCTAAGATTGCTTACTTTACCGGAAGAAGTAAAAGAATATGTTTCACGTGGAACAATGTCTATGGGACATGCGCGAGCTATTGTTGCCTTGAAAGATCCGGAAGTTATTAAACAATTGGCTGAACAATGCGTGGAACAGCAATGGAGCGTAAGAGAGCTTGAAGAAACGGTGAAAAATCTGGATCGAAAGCCAACGAACGGTACAAAGATTAAAGTTGTTAAACGTGATCCCTATATTGATAATGTAGAGGAAGTATTGCGTGAACGGTTTAAAACAACGGTTAAGATAAAACAAGGTAAGGAAAAAGGAAAGATTGAACTGAATTACTACAGTGCGCAGGACTTAGAAAGACTGTTGGAATTATTGGGTAACTAAATGGGTATCTATGCCAAGAACATATCCTGAGCTATCCGTAATCGGATAAGTAGGGGTATGTTTTTTCGAAATATAAGGATGTATAAAGTAGAGCTGAATATTATCCTTATATTTTCTACAGATAAGCTTATTATCAATAAAGGGTGACGACGTTATTTCTTCTTAATGAAAAAGAGTATGAGACGAGGAGCGGGGTTATGGAAGACTTCGTATATTTGGATCATGCGGCTACGTCCTGGCCTAAACCTCCAGAGGTGGCAGCTGCGATGATGAATGCTTTGCAGTCGGGAGCAAATGCTGGTAGAGGAAATTATTCGCTGGCCATGGGAAGCGGACGGGTGTTGGTGAGAGCCCGGAGTTTGCTGGCGGAGTTGTTTGGGGTTTCTAATGCACAAGACATAGCGTTTACCCAAAACACTACGATGTCATTAAATATGGCGATTAGAGGTACGCTCAAAGCAGGGGACCATGTAATCTCTACAATGACTGAACACAATTCTGTGCGGAGACCTTTGGAATATTTACGTAAGTCACTAGGGATAAGTGTTGATTATCTGAAGGTGGATCGGGCGGGTCAATTGGATTTGAAGGAATTGGGCAAAATGTTTCGACCAAACACTAAAATGGTAATTTGTAATCATAGCTCCAACTTACTAGGTAGTATACTTCCCATTGGTGAGATCGGAGATCTAACTAAAGCAAAGGGTGCTATATTTCTAGTGGATGCTGCTCAAAGTGCAGGCTCGCTTGATATTGATGTGAAAAAGATGAATATTGACTTATTAGCTTTTCCTGGGCATAAAGGATTGCTTGGACCACAAGGGACTGGTGGACTCTATATATCACCTGAATTGGATCTCGAGCCCTTAATGCATGGAGGCACAGGCAGTCAATCTGAGAATAGTGAACAACCCTCTGTTCGCCCAGATCGGTATGAAGCGGGAACGCAAAATGCGGTAGGAATTGCTGGTTTACTAGCCGGTGTTCAAAAGGTAAAATCGATAGGGACAAACGTTATCCACGAAAGAGAGTGGAAGCTGACTCAACTGCTGATGGAGGGGTTGTCCCGCATTCCAAACATTAAACTATTAGGACCCACATTAGGGGCTCCGAGAACTGGAATTGTGTCGTTTGTAGTGGATGGGGAAGAATCGGCGAATATAGCTCACCGTCTAGATCGTGAGTATAAAATAGCCGTCAGAGCGGGTATGCATTGTACCCCGCTGGCACATAAGGCTGTTGATACACTAGAAAGTGGTGCTGTTCGGGCGAGTGTAGGCGTAGATACAACAGAGCATAATATAAGCAGAATGCTAGCTGCTATGGATGAGTTATATGGCTGATGCCCGCAGCAGATAAATAAAAAGGATGGTCCATTCATGTCTGAAATGAATCAATTAATTAATGAACAGTTGCAGTGGTTTGTGTTTGGTTTCGTAGTAATTATGCTAGTACTGATAGTGACTGTAATCGCCCAGGGAGCTAAGCTGCGGACTATACGGCGCAAATATGAGGCCATGATGGCAGGAAGCGGTGTGGAGGATCTGGAAGGCCTTCTGGTTGATCTGAAGAACCAAAGCGACATGCTGGAAGAAGAACAACGTGAGCAAAAAGCGTTGATAGAAGCTACCCAAGTCAAAATCCGCAGCATGAAGTCAAATATCGCTCTCAAGCGTTATAATGCCTTCGGTGAACGTGGTAATGATTTGAGCTTCTCGGTGGCTATTCTGGATGACAATAGCAGTGGCATTGTATTAACCAGCCTTCATAATCGTGAGAACTCATATATTTACTCCAAGCCTATGCAAAATGGGGAGTCACAATATGCCTTATCGCCTGAAGAAAAAGAAGTTATAACTCTCGCGTTGCAGCAGAAGTAGCATGCAGGTTCCATTGTTTTAAAGCAGAATATAGACTTGTAGCGATAATATCAGATAATCGCATGACTAGACTTAGCCGTGTATTCTGCAATACGAAATACTCCATAAAGCCGCCGACATTAACGATTCCAGTCAAATGGATATCTCCAACCGGCGGCAATTGTTTATTTACGCCAGCTCCTGGTCTGAGAGGACCTTCAACGACTTGGATGCAGCCAACACTAGTAGAGTGACCTAAGCAGGCATCTATTCCGATGACAAACGGGTTATTATATTTCTCATTAATTAGCGACAAAGTCTCTTCAAGATTGACGGCATGAACCGGTTCCTCAAGGGTACCGTATAAATGAAACAACGGGCTATGAAAGCGGGATAATGCAGTACCAACAAGAGGACCGAGAGAATCTCCGGTGGAGCGATCAGTGCCTACACAGATGACGATAATTTGAGTCTCTGGACGCGTGCGTGAAAAGTGAAAAAGTAGCCGATGAGTAATTGCGGAATAGATATCGGGATCTGTATGTGATATTTTTAAACAGGACGTTTCTTGCGCTGCTGTAGCCTTGGATGAGGAGTTCATACCATCTTCCTTTCTAAAGGTGATTCTATTTGTTGGTATCTAGTATATGGATAGAAGAGGGGTTTTATACTACAGCAGCAAGAGATAGGACGATAAACCTATGGAGAGGCTTGACGTATATGCAGGATGAGATGTTAATAGCGTTTGACTCCACCCAGCAGGCGCTTCGTGCTGAAATGCTGCTTGAGTATGCTGAAATAGAAATTGATATATTTCCAACTCCGAAGGAAATCACCGCAGGCTGTGCAATTTCAATTCAGTTTTTTCAAAATGCGCTGGAAGAGGTAAAAAAGATTATAGTTGAGCAAGAAATAGAAATACGCGGCATCTACGGAAAACACAACGAGAACTACATACTGATTTAGGGGTAGGGAGGAGTACATGCGATGAATATGTGGATACTGGAGGCTGATACACCCGGTGCGGATACATTAAAAGATGCCATTCGCTTTAAAGATAAGGTGTGGAATTGGTTTACCGATGCTGATATGTGGGCGGATGTATTATTTGCGGGTCTACGGATTCTTGTTATTTTTCTCTTAACCCGGGTTATTATTAAAATTGTTTCTAATATTATTGATCGTTCGCTTGAGCGTAAAACCGGTGGCAGACTTCTGTCCAACACACGAAGGTTTACTACGGTTGGGGAATTGATGAAAAATGTAGTGACAGTTATCTGTAATTTTGTGATGATCATGCTCGTGCTTTCTGAGTTCCACTTCGATTTGGCACCATTGTTGGCTGGAGCGGGTGTACTTGGTTTAGCAGTAGGTTTTGGGGCGCAAAGTTTGGTGAAGGATGTTATTACAGGTTTCTTTATTATTTTAGAGGATCAATTTGCAGTGGGTGATGTGATTCAAACAGGTACCTATAAAGGAACTGTAGAATTAATCGGACTGCGAACAACCAGGCTGTTAAGCACAACTGGAGAAGTATTTATTATCCCGAATGGATTAATCACGAACGTGACCAACTATTCTCTCTCGAATGCATTGGCTGTAGTTGATGTTCCTGTAAAAATGGAGCGCAGCTTGGAGGCCACGCTAGGTTTGATTGGAGAAGCGTTAAAGGGAATAGAAGAGCGTAACTCTAATGTGCTTGCTTATCCTAATGTGCTCGGTATACAGTCCATGAGTACTTCGGAATATGTAATTCGTATAGCGGCTAGCTGTTTACCCAATGCAAAAGAGGTTGCGGAGAGACAGATTCAGAATGATATTAAGCAGGCACTAGAGAAACTAAGCAGTCTAGAGCAGGCTCAAGCTGCTCAAGCCGAAGAGGAAGCTCGTTTGAAGGCAGAAGAAGAAGCAAAGGCTGAAATTGAACTGGGAAAAACAGAAAATGAGCAGGAAGTATCGGATACGCCTGACACTGGATCAAGACGCCAAATCGCAGCTACACAAGAGGGGAAAAAGGGGGAAGGGTAGTGGAACGTAAAGTTTTTCAGCTTGGAGATATTGTACAGATGAAGAAACAGCATCCTTGCGGATCTAATGAGATGGAGATCATTCGTATGGGGATGGATATCCGCATTAAGTGTACAGGATGTCAGCACAGTGTTCTGATTCCCCGGGCGAAATTCGAGAAGAATATGAAGAAGGTACTGCGTTCTGCAGAGGGAAATACAGACAATAATTAAGCTTGCAAATGGCATGTCTGCATGATACAATTATTTTTGCTGCGGAGAGGTACCCAAGAGGCCCAAGGGGGCTGACTCGAAATCAGTTAGGCGTGTCACAGCGTGCGTGGGTTCGAATCCCACCCTCTCCGCCACTTCAGCATAATATAACATTCTAATGAATCCTTCGTTCCTGTAACGGAGGTTTTTTTGTGTCCAATGAGCTGTTTGCAAAAGATCATAACATGCAAAAAGAAGGGCCCTTTCGGGTCCTTCTTTAAGAGGCAGTACATCAATGATGTTGGAATTTCTCTGTATATAGCGACTAAAGTGATTTAGGCGTTGCTGAGGTTACTGCTTTTTAGACAATAACCCACTACTATTCCCAGCTAACAATAGATGCTGAATCAGATATCCTGTGATTGTGTTCGTCTACGACGGCCAACGGAACCACACCTCTCTTTTGTACTGCCTGAGAATAGTATGGTGTAATGTCGGTTTTTTTATACACATTTATTATTAATTAATGTACACGTGCTTTTTCAACCTTTTTCCACTTCCGATTTTTGTTACTGGTCTCGGGGAAGGTGTCCCCTTTTTCCATTTTAATATGCTGTGGATTCTGAATTTCGGTATGGAAGCTTCGCGCTTCACCTACCTCTGTATACATGCCTGGATTGGGGGCTTTGTCGCCTTTTTCATATTCTGTCTTTTCGCCCATCATTATCGCTCCTTCCTTAAGTGCAGATGAATTCACTGATTATTGTGCGCAGGTAGGGTTTTTTTCATGTAAAAAGAGGGTGGAGGGTTGTCCGGTATTAATATTGCTTGCACTCTGCTGCTCGTTTTGGTATATTAATCAGGTGCGAGTCTATGTTTGTGCTCGTTCCTTGCTCCTGACGTGATTAGGGGCCTCAGACCATAAGGAGGTGAAAATTATGCGCAAATATGAAGTGATGTACATTATTCGTCCTGACATTGAACAAGAAGCTGTTCAAGCAGCAGTCGATAAATTCCAAGGCATCATCTCCAATGGCGGGGAAATTACAAAGCACGAAGTGCAAGGTAAACGCCGTCTTGCGTATGAGATCAAGAAATTCCGTGATGGCGTTTATGTTTTGGTTAACTTCAATGCAGAACCTGCAGTAGTTACTGAATTAGAACGTCTTATGAAGATTTCTGACGAAGTTATTCGTTATCTCATTACGAACGACGTTGCTTAAGATCTTGACAAGCTTTGTAATGAATCGCTCTAAAGGAGGGGACCAGAATTGTTGAACCGTATCATTTTGATCGGACGGTTGACCCGTGACCCGGAACTTCGTTATACTCCCGCTGGTGTTGCCGTAACTCAATTTACGCTTGCCGTAGATCGTAACTTTACGGGCCAGAACGGTGAACGTGAGGCAGACTTCATCCCGGTTGTTACCTGGAGACAGCTAGCAGAAACCTGTGCCAATTATTTGCGCAAAGGTCGTCTGACAGCAGTGGAAGGACGCATCCAAGTGCGGAACTATGAGAATAACGAAGGTAAACGTGTATACGTAACTGAAGTTATTGCTGATAATGTTCGTTTCCTGGAATCTTCACAAAGCCGTGAAGGTGGAAATACTTCAAGTGGTGCAAGTAGTATGCCTGAAGAGCCAGCATATGGTGGCGGTGGTAACGCTGGACGCGGAAATAACAACAATAATTTCTCGCGTAACAACAATACTCAAGATCCTTTTTCGGGCGATGGTAAACCGATTGATATATCGGATGATGATTTGCCATTTTAATTAGGAAGGACTGAAAAGAATATGGCTTTTAAACCAAGAGAAGGCGCTGACAACGACAAAAGACCAGCACGTCGTGGTGGACGCAACAAGCGTAAAAAAGTTTGCTTTTTCACTGTGAACAAAATTACTCACATTGATTATAAAGATACTGAACTTCTTAAGAAGTTCATCAGCGAACGTGGAAAGATTTTGCCACGCCGTGTAACAGGTACAAGTGCAAAATACCAACGCGCTCTTACCATTGCTGTAAAACGCTCGCGTCAAATCGCGTTGCTTCCTTACACAACGGAATAGGACGTTTTATAGAAGCAGTCGGGAAACCGGCTGCTTTTTTTGTTGTGAAAAGCCAGCGTGCGGATTACGTTTGACGTTCAATCTGGAATGTGTTAAATTACAGCTATCCTATAATAAAAGGGGAAATATTGATGTTGGTGACCGTTCTTAACTAGCAATTTCATAACACTGGATTAGGAAGGCTTTAGCAGGCTCGTCTTTTGGCGTTTACGTGCTCTATTTGAGTCCGTCTCGCACAGATGTCTGTTGTTCCTAACGGTGGATGATTTAGTTAAGAACACACGAAGCGTCATATGGCCTCTTTACGGCTATTGTTCTCTTTGTAATTAACCGTGCTCTTAGAGCACGGTTTTTTTGTTTTTCGGCCACCCTGGCTTTTATAGGGGGACCTTAAAACGCCAGAGAACAATAGTATAAAAAGAAGGGCAAGGACTGCCATAGTGGCATTCTTTGTCCTTTTTGCGTTAGGGAGATTTTGTTCCAAAAAAATAGTTAGATCAATAAGGAGGATTTGCTGTGAATTTACAAAGTCTAAACACGTTGGAATACGAAATTATTAAAACCGAGCTTAGCCGTCATGCGGTATCTTATGTAGGAAAGAAAACTGTAGAAGAGCTTATGCCTATGACCTATTTGCCTTCCATTCAAAGAGCGATGGAGGAAACGTCTGAAGCTAAAGAGCTGCTGGAGCGGGGGTCCAGTGTACCGATTCCTTCATTAGAGGGGATTGAGTGGATCATGTCACTAATGGGGACTGGATATCTGTACAGTGAGCAAGACTTCACTGCAGTGGCTACATTTCTAAAGAGCTGTAGTCAATTGCGCAAATATATGGCTTCTAAAGAGCAAAGTGCTCCCCGGATTGCTGCTTATGCCTCCTCGCTGCTGGAATTAAATCATGTGCGGGAAGCAATTGACCGCTGTATCCGCTTTGGGGGAATTGATGATGGAGCTAGTAAGGGGTTAGAGCGGGTTCGTAAACGGATTGGCGTAGCTAAAGAACGTCTTCATAAAAAAATTGACGGGATCATGTCGCGCCATCAATCGATTTTGCAAGAGAATATTTATAGTCAGCGTGGTGGACGTTACGTTATCCCCGTAAAGCGGGAGTATCATAAGCAAATAAAGGGATCGGTACTTGATCAATCCACAAGTGGACAGACGGTGTTCATCGAACCAGATGAGATCGCCTCCATGCAGATTGAGCTGGATTTGTTATTAGGAGAAGAGGCACGTGAAGAAGCTGTGATCCTCAGTATGCTGACCAGCATGGTAGAACAGGAACAAACTGCACTGCGCCTAAATATCGAGGTTACAGGCACCTATGATTTTATTTTTGCCAAAGCAAAATATGCACGAACGCTGGGAGCATCTGAGGTTACTCTAAATGATAGGGGTTTTCTAAGGATGAACGGAGGCAGACATCCCATGCTGCAGGGCATGATTCCAATTAGCCTGGAGATAGGGAAGGGATATAAATCCCTAATCATTACAGGTCCAAATACAGGCGGGAAAACGGTGGTGCTCAAGACCCTCGGGCTGCTGACCCTCATGGCTCAATCGGGGTTGTTGATTCCGGTCGAGGAGGGGAGTGAGTTTACGGTCTTTACGGATGTGATCAGTGTAATCGGAGACGGACAAAGTTTGGCCCAATCACTGAGTACATTTTCGGCACAAATGAAGAGTATTGAGGGAATGCTGAGAGATGCCTCTAAAGGGGTGCTGCTGCTCATTGACGAGCTGGCGGCAGGTACAGACCCTGGGGAAGGAATCGCCCTCTCAATCGCCATTCTGGAAGAGCTGAGCCGTAAAGGGGCGAATATTATCGTCACAACCCACTTTAACGAGCTAAAAGCCTTTGCCGCTGCGACAGCCGGTTTTCAAAATGCACGAATGGAATTCGACAAAGAAACGCTGCAGCCGTTGTATCGTCTGACTATCGGAGAAGCGGGGGAGAGTTATGCTCTGCAAATTGCTAAAAAGCTGGGTATCCAGGATAACGTTATCAAGCGATCGTGGGAGATCGTTGAGGCGCAGCAGCAAAGGCTGCAGAAAGGTGATGGGTCGGCATGGGCAAGTCTTTTTAGCAAAGAGGGAGAGAAAGGGAAGACTGCAACTGTTATAGAGGATTTTGAAAAAGAAGAAACGGCTGTGGAATCACTGAGCGATAAGGAGAAGCAGACCCAATATGAAATTGGTGATGCCGTTCTTGTAACTTCACTGGGGCGGATAGGCATTGTTTATGAGAAAAAAGATCACTTAGGAATGGTCGGAGTGATGATCCAGAAGCAAAAAATGCGGATTAATCATAAACGTTTAAAGCCATATCTATCCAAAGATGAGCTGTATCCTGAGGAATATGACTTTGATATAATTTTTGAGAGCAAGGATACCCGTAAAAAGCGTAAATTGATGCAGCGTAAGCATGTCGAAGGCCTGAGAATTACGCATAAGGATGAAGAATAATGAAATAAAGGGATCTGCCTATGAGGTAGGTCCCTCTTTTTTTATAAATACTATGAAATATGCGTAAATTCAAGCAGGAGTATAGGCCTAAAGCTTAGAAGTTATTGTAACCATTCTAAAACTTTGTTACAGTAAATATTTATTCCATAGCTTAGATGTAGATATACGTTCAACTAGAGAAGGGAAGGAACACATGAAGAATAAGAAGATATGCGGGTTCTTGTTAACAATGCTCGTGATGACTACTGTATTGTCAGCATGCAGCAGAGCAGGTACCAGCAGTAATTCATTATCTTTACATCACAATGAGGTGGTCGAAAAGCCACAGACTGGCGGAGTAGTTACTTATGGATACTCATCGCCGTTTATGGGCTTCTTTGAGCCTGCTTTTTATGAAGGTGAAGATGATTTTCATGTGCTGGAGTTTATTACTGAGGCCATGTTTACGATAGATGATGATTTATCAACGGTTCCTAATATCGCCACTTGGCAGGAGTCCGAGGATCATAGAATATTTACCTTTAAAATCAAACCGGGAATCCGTTGGCATAATGGAGATGAACTGACCGTAGAGGACTGGAAATTTGCGATGGAGACTATTGCTAGTCCAGACTACACCGGATCACGTTATTATAGTGTGGAAATGATTCAAGGTGCGGAAGCCTATCATAAAGGTGAGGCGAAGAATATAACAGGTCTTAAGGTTATAGATCCTTATACTTTGAAAATAACAATGACAGCTGCCCGCGTAAATACGATTGATAATCTATGGCCGTATCCGATGAATAAAAAATATTATACTGGAGTCGCTGTTAAGGATATGCCTGAGAGTGATCAGATGCGAAAAAATCCGATTGGGATTGGCCCCTTTGAGGTGAGCCTTATTGAACCTGGCCAGCGGGTGGAGATGAAGCGCTTTGATCAATACTATAAAGGTAAGGCTTTATTGGATGGTGTGTTGTATAAGGTATTTGATGACAAGGAAATCATCAGCCTGTTTGAACAAGGCGTAATTGATATAGAGAATGCTCCACGAGATACTTATGAAAAGTTGAGTAAACTCGATAATATTAATATTTTACAATCAAATGAGCTTGCTTATGAGTATATAGGGTTTAAATTTGGGTATTGGGATAGTGAAGCTGAAAAAATCGTAATGGATAACCCTAAATTTGCGGATAAAAGATTACGTCAGGCGATGTATTATGCACTTGATCGGGAGGGGATCATTCAATCATTTTCTCATGGGTTAGGCAAGCCTATAGAAACTCCGGTTTCCAGTGCAAGCTGGGCGAAGATCCCTGATAGTCAGATTAATACGTATCCCTATGATCCGGAAAAAGCGAAGCAGCTGCTTGATGAGGCTGGTTTTGTAGATGTTGATGGAGATGGGCTGCGTGAGGATCAAAAAGGAGAAAAGTTAGTTATTCATTATGATTCTATGCTAGGCAGTCATTCAGCGGAGTTACGAACTGCTGCTATTCTGGAGGATTGGCGAAATGTGGGACTTGATGTGCAGCTTAATGGTGGGGCGTTAAAAGAGCTCAACACCTTCTATGAAGCAGTAGAGGCTGATGATCCGTCCATTGAGTTGTTTAACGGGGTATGGGGATTAGCTAATGATCCTGATCCTTCAGGTCTCTGGAGAGAGAATGATTTGTGGAACTACCCACGTTGGTCCTCGGAGCGGAATGAAGAATTGATTCGCGATGGCACAAGTATGAAGGCGTATGATAGAGATTATCGACAACAAATCTATTATGAATGGCAGAAGCTAGTGAATGAAGAGGTTCCAATGATCTTTTTTGCGGAAAGAGAAAGCATTACTGCTGTCAATAAACGTCTACAAGGTGTGCGTGTTGATTCTTTGGGCTCCATAATTGAGCCTAATAAATGGTGGATAAAGGACTAAATTAAAAAAAAAAAAAAAAATTACGCAAAAAGTGAAATCAAATTGCTGTTTCATTCGTCATATATATTATGGAGGATGACAACGATGAAGAGACGGATATTAATATGGGCTGGTGCAGCTTTGATAGTCGTTGTCTTAATTACGGTGTGGAGGCCTATCGAGCTGGGCTTTAAACCGGATATTGACGCGGGTTCAGCAGTGCTGCTAGATATGGATAGTGGAGACATATGGGTCAATATAAACGGCGATGTGCCTATGCCACCGGCCAGTGTGTCTAAATTAATGACTGAAATGATTGTGCTGGATCACATAACCTCTGGAACCCTTAGGTGGGAGGATAGAGTCCCTATTAGTGCTTACGCCAGTCAAATGGGAGGTATGAGTCTCTCATTAAAACGAGGAGATTTCTATACAGTAAGGGAGCTATTCGAAGGCATCACCATATATTCTGCTAATGATGCTGCAGTTGCATTGGCAGAATATATGGCAGGATCAGAGGATTCTTTTGTACTTATGATGAATGATAGAGCACGTAGTTTAGGTTTATCTCCTAATACGGTATTTACCAACGCCTCTGGATTGTCTAGCAAGGATCTTGGTATCATTCGTCAGCCTACGCATATCGGTGGCCAGACGATGATGACAGCGAGGGATACAGCCAAATTGGCAGCTGCGCTAATCCATAATCATCCTGATGTACTGAATATTTCCGGTCGTACACAGATGCAATTAAAGGATAAAGGGTTATATGTTAGTAATAGCAACCTTATGCTTCCAGGTATGGGCGGCGCTTACGCATACGATGGAGCAGATGGGTTGAAGACTGGATATGATAGCCAGACGGGATATTGTATTGCGGGATCAGCCCAGCGGGAGGGGCACCGGCTTATTGCGGTCGTTATGGGGGCGGAGACTTATGGCAGCCGATTTGAGGGTGCTGCTAAATTGTTCGATTATGGGTTTTTCCGCGGTTTACATTATGGAGAACGGGTAAAACATATTATACATGCCCTTGGGATTCGAAGTTAAATTTGGAGCATCATACCAGTAATTATTACTTGGTATGGTGCTTTTTCCCTATTCATGTCGGTATTTGTTGTTTCTTTTTATCCATTTAGTGATTACAATAGAAATATTGTTTTATCCCATATTATTTTAGAAACACAAAAAAACTTTTTTTCTATAATTTAGAATGACCCGAATTTCCTGAAAGGGGGGACAATAAGATAATGGAATAAGGGACAGTAAATTCGCCGCCGAGAGAAATAAAACCATGACTGCCTGAGAACGATCAGGAGGCATTGTAAATATATGGTACGTGTAATTATTCTACAATAAAGAAGGAATCAAAGATGAAAAAAATAAAGAAAAGATACATTGCGCTAATTGTTCTCGTCGTTATTATAGCGGGAGGTTTTCTCTTTCGGAATTCTTTGGCCGTATTAGCTTTTGACCTCTTTTTGTCCGATCGAGTAGAAAGCAAGCTGAAAGAAGAATCTTACCAGCCACTTAAGGATGAGAATAAGGTTAAGCCAGAGCCGGTTGTATACAAAAGCGATCCATTCTCGCTGATGCTGCTCGGGACTGATCAACGCGACAATGAAACCGCACGTTCGGACACTATGATGTATGCTGTTGTTCGCCCAGAGGATTACAAAATTCTGCTTATTTCTATTCCACGTGATACGTATACCGAGATTATTGGCCATAACGATAATAAAAAAGATAAGATTACCCATGCTTATGCTTTTGGTGGGCAGCAAATGGCTAAGGATACTCTGGAAGCACTGCTGGAGCATGATATTCAGTATTATGCCACCATTAACTTTCAAGGGCTCAAGGATGCCGTTGATGCTATTGGAGGCGTTCCGCTGCCAATCAAGAAGGACATTGTAAACAAGGGTAAGGACCATGAAAAGTTTACGATCGAGGGTGGAAAGTCGAATTATAACGGTCAAGAAGCACTTAACTATACACGCTACCGTGAAGATAGTGACTTTAACCGGACCAAACGCCAACAGGTTTTTATTGATGTTGTAGCTAATAAAATGTTATCGATCAGCCAAATCGGCAATATTCCAAAGCTGCTGGATATTATGGGCGATAATTTTAAGACCGATATAGAGCCTTCAATGATCATTAGTCTGGCCAAGAAATTCATGGGCGGCAAAGACATGGATATCTCAAGCTTTACGGTAATGGGCGAAGGAAAACGTATTGACGGACTTTATTATGATATCGTTGATGAAGAGGATTTGCGTGAAGCTAAGGCGCTGATTGATAATTGGATGAATGCAGGAACACCAGTAGATCAACTGATTGAGCCGGGAAAAGCAAGTAATGCACTCGAGCCCAAAGCAACAGCAGTTACGCAGTAATTCTAATTGGAAAGCTAAACTCATATAAATAAATTGCAGCAGCCATAAACATTCTCATGGCTGCTGCTTACTGTCTTCATGTTATAATGAGTTGGAACTATTATTTAGCTGCTACGTATAATCACATTGGCATGGCAGTAAAAGGAAGTTAAAGAACCGTAATTCCTTCGGAACTCTTTGAGGAGGATCAAGAGATGAATATTGCATTTTTTTTACTTCCGAAACAGGAGGTGGCCTGCGTAACGCTCGATTCTACGCTGCGCCAAACGCTTGAGAGGATGGAGTTTCACCGCTATACAGCAGTCCCGATTCTTAACCGTAATGGAGAGTATGCCGGCACGGTAACGGAAGGTGATCTGCTCTGGTACATGAAAGAGTCGGAGGGCAAGGTTTCGTTTGAGAACGCTTCAAAATTTTTGCTGAAGGACGTTCCATTACGTATGAATAACAAGCCGGTCTCGATTGATGCGGATATGGAAGATCTAATTAATTTGGCTAAGGTGCAGAACTTTGTACCTGTGGTCGATGATATGAACCGGTTTATTGGAATTGTTCGCCGGAGTCAAGTCATAGAGTATTGCGAGAAATTTGTAACAAGACAATCACAGGAATCATTATAGTCCCAGTGTATTCGCGGTTATAGAAGCTATCGGAACAAGGCCTGTATTTCCGGCGATAACGGAATGCGGGTCTTTTTTAAAGAAAGCTCCTCTCCAAAAAGAGGCATAGTCAGCATGGATTGAAGCATACTTAAGGGGCGCGGGGCGTCCAGTGTGACACCGAATTTTTTATGCTATAATGGAGAATAAAGCTTTTTGCCGGAGGTAGAGAGACGTGTCCAATGTGCCGAAGGATCTGGATGTAGCCAAGCGCGCCAAGGTAATTGAATGGCTGAAAACCGAAGTGATTGATCAAGTTTCACGGTTATTTAAAGCGTTATGGGAAGGCAGTACTACCCGTGTCGGTGACAGTCTGGCTAGCTTGATTATGAGCTCTTATATTTTGGGCCGCAGACTAGGGATTCCTTATCGTTCTTTAGATGACTTGCTACTGGAGAAGCTTAGAAAGCACAAGCAGGAAGGGCATCAACTGGAAGATTGGTACCAAGATATATCTGCTTTAGAAGAACATATGCGTAAGAGGTGAATACTGTTGAAATTTCGCTGGTCATCTGTGGCTTGGAGCGTAGCATACTTACTTTTGCTGCTTAGTTTAACGACTCCACTCCTCATCATCACTACCCTGTTTATGATTGTTCCGGCAGTAGTGTTGTTTACTACACTGAACACGAGACAATTTGTGCTGCATGTATTGCCGGTGTTGCTGATTGTAGGCTTGATTACACCAATTTATCTGTTGATAGCTGCGTATTTCTTAATACCGGCTCTGGTTATGGGGCGCTGGTATAAAAGACATGCCCCGGCCATGTCTACTGTGATCGCAGGTACGGTTACGATTCTTGCACAGTTCCTGCTGCTTTTGCTGCTGGGTACGGCATTATTTAATTTTGACCTGTCTACCTATGTGAACGATGTATTACAAATGGTTAATTCACCTCTGTCCGAGCTCGGAACTACCAATCCTCTGCTCACTGATATTGGATTTTCAACTGAGGATGTAAACAAGATAAGTCATATGACGGTCCAAATGATCCCTATGACTCTAATCGTAAGCTCCTTCATGATTGCTGTGATTACGCATGCTATTGCCCGCCCGATTCTGAACAGTATGAATTATGCAGTGCCTAAGATGAAGCCTGCACGTGAATGGAGACTTTCGAGATCGTTTATTTGGTACTATCTGATTGGTGTTGTTCTACAGCTCTTCTTCTCAGGGTCGGAGAACAATTTCATCCTCATGATTTCTGCCAATCTTCTGCCATTGCTGCGAATTGGCTTTATGATTCAGGCCATCGGATTTTTCTTCTTCCTGGCGCATGAACGCAAATGGAACAAGATGTCTGCCGTTTTGTTAGCGATACCGGTTATTTTACTGCCGCCGCTGCGCATTATTGGTATTATTGATCTTGCGTTCCCACTGCGGGAGTATGTGACCAAATCGAAACGATAGGGTGAGAGTTCATGCCTAAATTTCTGCAAAGACGCTGGCACGGCTATCATACCGTATGGGCGTTCATGCTGCTGTTGGTCCTTATTATAATTGTCAGTGTCTATAACTGGGCGCTTGGGGTCGCCGGCCTGTTTCTGTCAGGTACTTTATGCTTCTATATGTTGAAAGCGGAGATCTCGTTCCGCCGTAATCTGGTGGAATATATTAATGGGCTGTCTTTCCGCATTAAGCGGGTAGAGGGCGAAGCAGTCAGCATGCTGCCGCTTGGAATCATTCTGTTTAGCGAGGATCGAACGGTGGAATGGAATAACCGCTATGCCGGCGATATTTTCGCACGCAAGTCTTTAGTTGGGGAATCACTGCAAGAATTATTGCCTGATATGCAGTCTTTTTTTACAGGTGCTGCAGCGGGTAAGCGGGAGGTCGGCAAAGAAGGTGTGCTCCATGACACCCGCCTTGAGATCACCGTGGATGAACGATTTTATCAAGCTGTCATTATTCCGAGTGAGCGTATTCTTTACTTGTATGATATCACTGAGCTTGTGGTGTTACGTGAGCGGTATGAGGATGAGAAGCTGGCGATCGGCATAGTGATGATGGATAACCTGGATGAATCCGCTCAAGGAATGGATGATCAACAGCGAACCTCGCTGATTGCTAAGGTGACGAGTGAGATCACTGAATGGAGTAAGCAGTTTGAGGTTTATCTGCGGCGGTTGTCCTCGGAACGTTATCTAATGCTGCTTAATCATCGTAGCCTGCAAGCATTGGAAGAGAGCCGCTTCGTGATTCTAGATGAAGTCAGAGAAATGACTGCTGATCTCAAGGTACCTATGACACTGAGTATTGGTCTGGCCTTTGGCGCAGACTCTGCAAGTGAATTAGGGGCATTGGCCCAATCCAGTCTAGACATGGCGCTGGGCCGAGGTGGTGATCAGGCGGCTGTAAAAGCAGGCCAACGGTTATCCTTCTACGGTGGCAAGAGTAATGCTGCTGAGAAGCGTACCCGAGTGCGGGCGCGGGTCATTGCGCATGCTTTGCGGGATCTGATGCAGGAGAGCGATCGTGTGCTGATCCTCGGTCATCGGACACCGGATATCGACGCTGTGGGTGCTGCAATCGGCCTGTTAAGGGCTGCGCAGATGTATAATGTAGAGGCTAGCATTGTGATGGAGACTCCTAATCCATCGATAACTAACATGATGGAGCAGATTCGTAAGGATGATGAGTTGTATAAGTCATTCATCACAACGGAGCAATCCCTACAGATCATGACAGAGCATACCCTGCTTATTGTTGTGGATACACATAAGGCGTCTATGACGATGGAGCCGCGGCTAGTGCAATATGCCAGCAGAATTGTAGTGGTGGATCATCACCGCAGAGGTGAAGAGTTCATTAACGATGCTGTATTGGTGTATTTGGAACCTTACGCTTCATCGACTTGTGAGTTGGTAACAGAGCTGCTTCAGTATATCCATGAGAAGGTAAAGATCAGTCCGTTGGATGCTACAATGTTGTTAGCAGGGATCACGGTGGATACGAAGCATTTTGCGCTCCATACGGGTTCGCGTACCTTTGAGGCCGCAGGCTTCCTGCGCCGGAATGGTGCCGATACCGTACTTATTCAGCGCATGCTGAAGGAGGATTTACAGGAGTATATTTCCAAAGCCGAAATTATCAAACATGCGCGAATGGTGTATGACCAAATCGCGCTCGTAGTTACGGCACCAGGCATGAAAATCCCGCAGCTTCTTATTGCTCAGACTGCGGACACGCTACTTGGGATGACCAACGTAGTCGCTTCATTCGTCATCAGCGAGCGGCCTGACGGCCTGATTGGCATTAGTGCCCGATCACTCGGACGTATGAATGTACAGGTCGTGATGGAGAAATTAGGCGGCGGTGGGCATCTGTCCAATGCCGCAGTACAGCTTGAAGGAACATGTAAAGAAGCAGAAGCCAGATTACTGCAGGTGCTGGCGGAAATCGAATCGAAAGAGGGGTTATTCGAATGAAGGTCATTTTCATAAAAGATGTTAAGGGTCAAGGTAAAAAAGGTCAGGTTAAAGAGGTATCCGAAGGTTATGCTTCCAACTTCTTATTGCCACGTGGATTGGTTCGTCCGGCAACGGAAGGTAACGTGAAGACGCTGGAGAATCAAGCAGCTGCTGAACAACGCCGTAAAGATAACGAAAAAGAAGAAGCACAGCAATTGGGTAAGAAGCTTGACGAGTTAACACTGACAATGAAAGCAAAATCAGGTGAAGGCGGACGTTTATTCGGCGCTATTACAAGCAAACAGATTGCTGAGACACTGGCTTCCACCAAAGGAATTACTATTGATAAGCGCAAGATTGAATTAGGTGAGCCAATTCGCCATATAGGAGTATTTCAAGTAAGCGTAAAATTGCATACTGAAGTAAAGGCCACACTTAAGGTTGAGGTAACGGAGGAGTAACATGGGTGGAGATCTCTTTTTCGATCGGGTTCCCCCGCAGAATCTTGAAGCCGAGCAGGCGGTAATTGGTGCGGTTCTGTTGCAGGATGAAGCGCTCATTACTGCAATGGAACGGGTGAATACTGAAGACTTCTACGATAAAGCGCATCAAATGATTTTTGAGGCGATGGTGCAGCTCGGAGAAGAGAGCCAGCCGATTGATCTTGTTACACTTACGTCCAGACTGCAGGACAAAGGAGAGCTTGAAGATATTGGTGGTGTTAGCTACTTAGCTAAGCTGGCGCATGCCGTGCCTACTGCTGCTAACGTAGAATACTACGCCCAGATTATCGAAGAGAAAGCCATGCTGCGCCGTTTGATTCGCACAGCCACGCAGATTGTGAGCGAAGGTTATACTGGCGGTGAAGATGTAGCCGATATGCTGAGTGATGCAGAGCGGCGTATTCTTGAAATCTCCAACCGGCGAAGCGGCAGTGGATTTATTGCGATCCGCGATGTCTTGATGGAAGTGTTCGACAAGGTTGAGTTGCTTCATCAAAATAAGGGGGGTACCTCAGGTATCCCAACCGGATTTGTGGATTTAGATCATATGACTAACGGATTCCAACGTAACGATCTGATCATTGTTGCGGCTCGTCCATCTGTTGGTAAGACTGCATTCGCCCTGAATATTGCACAGAACGTGGCAGTACGCGCTAAAGAAACTGTTGCGATATTCAGTCTGGAAATGTCAGCGCCACAGCTGGTACAGCGGATGATTTGTGCTGAAGCCAACTTAGATGCCAATATTATGCGTACCGGTGACTTCAAGAGTGATGATGATTGGTCCAAGCTGACGATGGGTATTCAGTCTCTATCTGAAGCGGAGATTTATATCGACGATACACCAGGTATCACGGTAACCGATATTCGTGCAAAGTGCCGGAGACTGAAGAAGGAAAAAGGACTTGGCATGATCGTCATCGACTACTTGCAGCTCATTCAGGGCCGCGGTAAAGGCGGAGAGAACCGTCAGCAGGAAGTATCGGATATATCTCGTACACTGAAGCAGATTGCTCGTGAGCTGGATGTTCCGGTTATTGCTCTGTCGCAGTTAAGCCGGGGTGTAGAGCAGCGTCAGGATAAACGTCCAATGATGAGTGACTTGCGTGAATCGGGTTCTATCGAGCAGGATGCCGACATTGTTGCGTTTCTGTATCGTGATGATTATTACAATGCAGATACGGAGAAGAAGAATATTATTGAGATCATTATAGCTAAACAGCGTAATGGTCCCGTAGGCACGGTAGAACTGGTCTTTCTTAAAAATTTCAACAAGTTCGTTAACTACGAGCGAGCACATGCGGAACCCTTTGCTGGTTAAACCTGACATGTATAATTCCCGAACGATTGCACATTTCTTTGTGTAATCGTTCGTTTTATTTGACTTTGAAAAAAACCGCTGTTACACTGAGAATTGTCCTTTAGCGGGTTAAATCTGCTTGGCGTCCGGAGGGCCACGTACATAAGAATGACGTATAGGGCCCATATTATGAAAAATAATGGTGCTAAGTAGCACCTACGGAGGAATGAACATGTCAACGGTAGTCGTCGTGGGAACACAATGGGGAGACGAAGGTAAAGGGAAAATCACTGACTTTCTAGCGGAAAGTGCAGATGTGGTCGCCCGTTATCAAGGGGGCAATAATGCCGGTCACACGATTCTGATTGACGGTGAGAAGTTTAAGCTCAGCTTGATCCCTTCGGGTGTATTTTATAAAGAGAAAACTTGTGTAATTGGTAACGGAATGGTTATTAATCCGGCTGCCTTGATCCAAGAAATTAATTATATTCACGAGAACGGTTTTGACACTAAGAACTTAGTGATCAGTGATCGTGCTCATGTCATTATGCCATACCATATGGTGCTGGATGCTCTCGAAGAAGACCGTAAGGGTCCGAACAAGATTGGTACTACACGTAAAGGTATCGGTCCTTGTTATATGGATAAGGCAGCACGCAACGGTATCCGTATTGCTGACTTGATGGACGCTGAGGAATTCGAACTGAGACTCCGCCCCTTGATGCAAGAGAAGAACCAAGTGATTACACAGGTCTATGGTGCGGAAGCTCTTAACGTAGAAGAGATTCTGACTCAATATCTGGAATATGCAGAAGTGCTGCGTAATTATGTAACAGACACCTCTGTTATTCTTAATGAAGCCATTGATGCGGATCGCAAAGTGTTGTTTGAAGGTGCGCAAGGAGTAATGCTTGATATCGATCAAGGTACGTATCCGTTTGTTACTTCATCCAACCCATCTGCCGGTGGGGTATGCATAGGTTCTGGTGTGGGACCGTCCAAAATCAAACAGGTTATTGGGGTTGCAAAAGCCTATACCACTCGTGTTGGAGATGGCCCGTTCCCTACAGAACTGAATGATGCAACAGGTGATTATATCCGTGAAACAGGTCATGAATATGGCACAGTTACCGGACGTGCGCGCCGTGTAGGCTGGTTCGACAGTGTAGTTGTGAGTCACGCTCGTCGTGTAAGTGGAATCACAGGGCTATCTCTTAACTCGCTGGATGTACTTAGCGGACTTGAGACTGTGAAGATCTGCACAGGCTACAAATACCGTGGTGAGGTAATTACTCATTACCCTGCTAGCCTCAAAATGCTGGCAGAATGCGAAGCGGTATATGAAGAGCTTCCAGGCTGGAGCGAAGATATTACTTCTGCAAAAACGTTGGATGATCTTCCAGCCAATACACGCAGATATGTTGAACGTGTATCTGAGCTTACGGGTATTCCGATTGCTATCTTCTCAGTGGGTCGTAACCGTGAGCAGACGAATCAAGTATTGCCAATTTATATCTAAAACCTAGTTATACTAAGGAGCCTCGTTAGAGGCTCTTTTTTTTGTTCTGAGGACTATATCTCTCTCTTTTGGGGCCTAGATTTATGCCTAGACGTTTCCCAAGGCCGGTTCTAGTCAATACTGGATGTATAGAAGAACATGTACATGATCTACCAGATAGACTTGAACATAGGTGAGAGGAGAAATGAAGATGAAGATCGTGAAGCGTGCACTTAGCGTATGTCTGATTGTGGTACTTGCCAGCACTCTTTCAATTCTAACAACGGGCGTGGTTGTAAATGCTTATATTCAGTCGGTACTGGCTAGCTTCGATATTAAAGTGAATACTCCCGGTCCGGGATTTGGAGGAATGATTCGGAGCATTATTGGCATGGATAACAAATCTGACTCGGATACAGCTAATAAAGAAGTAACCACAGGGAGTACAGTTAGCAAGGAGACCGACAAAAGCACGGATTCGCCAGCTAAAGGCAAGGGTGAGCCCGTAGATGATAATACTCCGACTGATGCCTTACCAGTTATGGGGCAAGTTACAACCGAAAGTTCAGCTGATAACGGAAGTGGAAGTGTTGGTGACCAACAATTAGTAATGACACCTGAGGCACTCAGTGACTTCAAAGATAAGCTTCCATCGGAAGAGAAGGTAAATATATTCAATATTTTGATGTCCAAACTACCCCAGGATGAGATGGCAAAAATTTCAACAGCGATGGAGGATGGATTAACAGAAGATGAGGTTAAAGAGCTGCAGCAGGTAATTGCAAAATATGTTGATGCAGACGAATATGAGAGCATAATGAAAATGCTTACACCAACTACAGAATCTACGCAATAGCATTTGTAATTGTCACTTTATAGACACATGAAAAAGGTTAAAATTTCATATTTGCGCAAAAAACCCGCGTATTTGGCGGGTTTTTTGTTATGTCTAAAGTTGAAATTTTTCTCTAAGCTATGGTACAGTAAACAAGGACCTCAAGAGGTTAATTTTTTGTAACCTCCTTAACAACCTTTTTATAGGTTCATTAGAAGCAGGAATTAAGCACTAGTATACGCAGAAATTTACATGGACGTAATCTATATAATCGAGGTCGTACAATTAGCTTGGCCGCTTTTGTCGGAAGTAAAAGCGGACTGAAAGGGAGAGTTTCATGAAGGGATTTATGTTCATGCGTCGGATGAGCAAGCTGCAGGATGGACATCCAGCAGAGTCCGAGGCGAATGTTCAACAGAGCCACAATTTCGATCACGACTCCAAACACTTTCAACAAGAGAAAGGTACTCGCAGATTTCGGCGCGCTTGGATTTTGGGATCTGTCGGCCTTGTGCTTCTAGCTACGGTGTTGGTTGGAGCAGAGAAAAAGTATGTAGCTGCTAACACGGTTACCTATTATCAAGTGTTGGTGAAGGGTGAAGAAATCGGAAGACTTACCGATCAGACGCAGCTTAACCAGCTATACGATAAGAAACAACGAGAATATCAGGAGAAATATCCGAATTCAACCATGGTGCTGCAAACAGAGGGCATTACAATAGAAGAGCAGAAGGCATACAAGCCAGAAGTTGATAGTGAGGCGACACTTACTAAACTAGATGGAATGCTGAAGGCTTATGCGGTAGGCGTACAATTGATGGTAGATGGCAAGGCTGTTGGCATAGTTAAGGATCAGGAAACTGCTAATGCAGTGCTTGAAGGGGTAAAAAATCATTATGTCCCACAAGCAGAAGTAGCAACGACGGCTAGTAAGCTAACAAGAACGGCTGCTTCCAGCTCATCTGCTGCAAAAGCGAAGACTCCGGAGCAAGTAGAGTCGGTAGAGATTAGTGAAGATATTTCTATCGTTCCTATCAAAGCAGATCCTAATAAAGTGTTGGATGTGGAGGCAGCGGTCCAGACACTTACCGAAGGTAAAGAGGCGCCCCTTCTTTATACCGTTCAAGAGGGTGATACGATTTCGGGGATTGCCAAACGGTTTGAAATCACCCAAAAAGAGATTTATAGTAACAATCCTAACGTGAAAGAGCTGACGTTGAAGATTGGAGATACACTGAAGCTGAAGGTACCCCAACCAGATGTTACAGTAGTAACTGTGGAAAAAGTGACTGAGCAAATAGTGACTGAGCCGGAAGTGGTTGTGCGTTCGAGCGATCAGCTAGCGGCAGGCAAAAGCAAAGTCGTTCGTCCAGGGCAAACTGGACTTAAAGAAATGGAGTATCGGGTAACGAAGGAAAATGGTACGGTCGTCCAAGAAGAATGGTTAGGCCAGACCGTTATACAAGCCTCGCTGCCAGAAGTTGTTTATCGGGGAACGAAGGTTGTTGGTGAAGGAACAGGCATGTTCAGTTGGCCGGTAAGCGGGGCGACACTGACAAGTAGCTTCGGCGAGCGTTGGAGCCGTGCCCATAAGGGTATTGATATGGTATCTAGCAATCGGAATATAAAAGCTTCTGATGCCGGGACCGTGATCTTTGCAGGTGTGCAGAGTGGATACGGGAATGTAGTTATTGTAGATCATCGCAACGGATACCAGACCTATTATGGTCATTTAAAAAGCATCTCGGTTTCTACAGGCCAACGCTTGGAGCAGGGTGGCAAGATTGGCGTAATGGGCAGCACTGGACGTTCGACGGGTACACATCTGCATTTTGAGATTCGGAAGAATGGCACTGCTGTAAATCCAATGAAGTATTTGCAATAATTCATACTTTATCCTTTAACTGCTCGATTTCAATCGGGCGGTTTTTATTTTTTTAATCTACGAGTGACGGCAAAGCCGTTTCTTTTTGCTGGGCAGGGGGATTGCTTATTTCGTAGGATGTGACGGTTAGACAGGTATGTTAAAATAAAGGAATGATCATTAAGTAAGGATAGGAAGGTGAAGCTGGGACATGCAGATGGGAACGATTCTGGTAGTAGATGATGAACAGCCTATTGCTGATATATTGAAATTTAATTTAGAAAAAGAAGGCTACGAGGTTATTTGTGCTTTTGATGGCAACAGTGCAGTGGAGCTGGCATTGTCCAAAAGGCCCGATCTTATGCTGCTTGATCTTATGCTGCCCGGCAAAGATGGCATGGACGTCTGCCGCGAGGTGCGTTCTGCGCACTTGGACATTCCTATCATTATGCTTACAGCCAAGGACGGAGAGATTGATAAGGTACTTGGCCTGGAGCTTGGTGCTGATGACTATGTGACCAAACCTTTTAGTACACGTGAATTGCTGGCCAGAGTTAAAGCCCAGATGCGGAGACAGCATAAACCGTCACCACAGGGGTTGGCGAGTGAACCAGCAGAGAATAAGCAGGGCATTTATCATTTTGATTTGTTTATAGATACAGATATGTATTTGGTCTATAAGGGCGGGGAGCCGCTTGACTTGACCCATCGTGAATATGAGCTGCTCTACTATATGATCAAACATGCCGGTAAGGTGATGACTCGGGAGCATTTGCTGCAGGCAGTGTGGGGATTTGAGTATTTCGGTGATGTGCGGACCGTTGACGTGACGATCCGTCGTCTAAGAGAGAAAATTGAGGAGAACCCCAGCAAGCCCGAATATATTTATACTCGGCGTGGACTCGGCTATTTGATGCATAGCCCTAAAAATGGAGGACTGTGATGAAGTGGCGGTCCTTTATCCGGACAATTCAGGCAAAACTTATTATTATTTACGTGTTGCTGATTCTGATAGCTATGCAGTTGATCGGGGTTTATTTTGTCAGCTCGATGAAGAACTCGTTAACAGATAATTTCACCAAGGACCTTAAAGCACGTGCTGAGATGTTGTCTATCCTGACTGCTGATAAATTTGGTAGTGAGGCTGGAACCGCAGATGAGGAAACCGCTGTGGAAAGTCTGCGCGGGATGGTCAATAATCTGTACATTAACGGGGCTGAGATTCAGGTACTGGATGCCAGCGGCAAAATCATCACCACTTCCGTTCCCTCGCAGAATGACTATGTCGGGCAGCGTAACACCCAGACAGTTGTGAATCGGGCCTTGCAGGGCATCAGTGATAACGAGGAATATATTATTGCCGATGATAATGTGCGTAAAAAGGTTGTGGCCAAGCCTGTGCTCTCGGGTGACAAGGTAGTGGGCGCAATCTATATTGCTGCTGACATGAAGGATCTGTACGCCACGATGGGCCGGATCAATAGTGTATTTATCTCAGGTTTGCTGTTAGCTCTAGCGTTAACGGTTGTTTTATGCGTCATTCTGGCGCACACCATCACGCAGCCTATTAAGGAAATGACGAGGCATGCTACGGCTGTCGCTGAAGGCCGATTCAATCGTAAAATGCCTGTATTAGGAAATGATGAAATTGGACAACTCAGTCAGGCGTTCAATTATATGACCGGTAGATTGCGTGAGGCACTCTCGCAGAATGAAGAGGAGAAGGAGAAGCTTACCTCTATTCTGACGAACATGAGTGATGGTGTTGTGGCTACAGATGAGAACGGAGTAGTGATTCTGATGAATCGGCGGGCAGCACTGATGCTCGGAAATGAAGGCCCGTTGCCGGAAGGCGCTCCTCTAGATAAACTGTTGGGCTTAGATTACGAACAAAGCGGATCTCTGGCTAAAGGTAATGCCCAATCTGCAATGCTTCATCTGACCCATATGGGTGGAGAAGATTCTAATATCGTAAGAGTGACGTTTACTCCCATTCATCGTCGTGAGGGTGGCATTGCCGGCACAATTGCTGTGCTGCAGGATGTCACCGAACAGGAGAATCTGGAGGAATCACGCCGTGAGTTCGTGGCGAACGTTTCGCATGAGCTAAGAACACCACTTACCACTATTAAAAGCTATGTTGAAGCACTGGATGATGGAGCACTTGAAGATCCGCAGCTGGCGGTTCGATTTGTTGGGGTTATTCGCAACGAAACCGAACGGATGATCCGTCTGGTTACGGATTTGCTGCATCTTTCCCGTCTGGATTCCAAGGAAGCTCTTCTTCGAATTCAGCAGACGGATATTACCGAGATGCTGGAGGATGTTGCGGATCGTTTTTCTTTTCAAATTCGGCAGAAGCGTATCGATATAAGTACAAGGGTCCGCAAAGATGTTACCACGGCGTGGCTTGATCGCGATCAAATCGATCAGGTCTTGGGGAATTTGGTCTCCAATGCGCTAAAATATACGCCAGAAGGCGGTACGATTGAACTGGAAGCGTTGAAGAATGAGGATGGAATGCTCTCCATTTCTGTGCGTGATTCGGGGATAGGGATTCCGAAAAAGGATATCGAGCGGATCTTCGAACGATTTTATCGCGTGGATAAGGCACGTTCGCGGAACATGGGAGGCACCGGCCTTGGCCTTTCCATTGCCCGGGAAATTGTGAAGGCACATGGAGGCTCCATTTCCCTGCAATCCGAGCTAAATGAAGGTTCAAAGGTAACCTTTACCTTGCCTTTGAACGAGCAAAGGGGGAGTGAGGCATGAAGGAACGAATCAAATCATGCATTCTAGCCTTGCTCGTGCTCGGAAGCCTGGTTGAAAGCTATTATTTGATCTACCGTTTGCCTGGTGCTGATTCAGCAGTGCTTTCTGAGAACCTGTATGTGAAGACAGATAATATGGGTCCGGAAGAGAAGGTAGAGAACCTGTTATACCCTGACAAAATGATCATCCATATGGGAGAAGGCAAACATACGCTTTTTTATCCGGACTCTACGTTCTATAGCTTGATCATGAATCGCTTAAAAGGTCGTGGCTTCGAAAGCTTCCAACGGCACTCGGTACAGGATTATGATTGGGATAAGATCCGCAATGAGAATCCTGGGATTGAGCTTTCATTCGGAGCGGGCATTCCGGTAACGTTATTGCAGCGGGTGATGCAGTTATCGCCAGATTCCCTTTTTGAAGGAGAAAGCATTGATCGCATTTGGATCTATAACATTAAGAATGATTCCAAGGCCCATGCTATTTTCTTCAGTACGAGAGGCGACATCATATACGAAGCGGCAAAAGCGGATTTAACGGTTCAGGATGTGCAGCAGCATGTTGATTTCGGTAAGAATTGGACGCCTTACAAGACCGTAAGCGGGGATTATTATGTGCCAGACAGTAAGATTTCTCTGGTTCAGGTAGACATGCCTTCCGGGATGTACACCATAGAGCAAATGCAGAGTAATCTTTTCTTCGATGTTGGAAGCACTAGATATATTCGGGAGAAGAACGGCTCGGAGATTTATACGGATAGCAAACGGAGCCTTCAGGTGGACCAGGGTAAGAACTGGATGAGCTATAGTGACCCTGCGGCGCTTCCAGCTGGAGAAAGTACCCCTGCCAAGGATGCTTTGGAAGCTGTAGAATTTGTGAACCAGCATGGCGGATGGAATGGGACTTACCGTTTGGAGGCTACAGAGGAAGGCAGACAGGAGAGAAAGGTCTCTTTTCAACAATATTATGGCTCCTATCCGTACGGCTCCTATCCAATAATGAGCAATTCATCATTACAGTATGGTGTAATAAATCTGGAACTGCAGCAGGGAACAGTATCCTCTTATGAACGTTCTCTAATTTATATAGATGAAAGTAAGGCCGTAAAAAAGGTAGTGGAGCTATCTGGAGGTGCGGATCTGGAGTATAGGTTGTCTCTGGTCAGTAAAACTTCGGCAGTGAAGGATTTAACGCCTGCTTATGTGCCTGAGGTGAAGGAAGATCATCTGGAGCTGATACCTGTCTGGAAAGTTACACTTAGTGATGGCAGTGTTCTTACTTTAAATTAATGGACAAGTGGTTCATATAACAATTAGGAGGTTCGGGTATGGATTGGGGAAGAGCTAAAAATGTACTGATTTGCGCCTTTTTAGGTCTGAATCTGCTGCTATGTTACCAGCTGTGGGTCGATTTGCGCGATCAGGTTAGTGCTAATCTTGATTTTACTTCCCTGTCTGCTGAGACCCAAGCCGTAATGGAGCAGAAAGGGATTCGTGTATTGTGTCCCATTCCGGCTTCTACCCCGCAGCTTCCTAACATTACTTATCGTTATTCTGCTGAAGAGCAGACTGAACCACCAATTAAATTAGATGTACCTATAGACAGCAAGCTGATCTATTCTTCCTTCTCAGAGCTTAGCAAGGCGCTTGAGGATAAGATTCCTGATATTTCCAATTATCGCTTTGATTCACAGGAAAGTGAGGTTGGGAAGTTTGTTCTTCATCCGCTGGTTCAAAATCAGTGGTCGTTGTTCCGTGTTAGGCTAGAGTTGATTAACAGTGATCAAAAAATCGTAGCTTACCGCTGGCCGAAGATTGAAATAGGGACAAGCAGCAGCGATAAAGAACAGAAGGTGCTTCCAGCATCGCAAGCACTTAGTAGCTTGATAGAGAAGTATTTCCCGGCAGATTCCGTAGTGAAGGAGATTGAGCTGGGGTATTACGGTGAGCTGTTCAACTCGGAAAGTCAGGTAGCTTCGCCGATGTGGCGGTTTATGCTGGAGAACGGCAATGCCTATTATGTGGATGCTATTAGTGCGGACATCATCAGTCCTAAGACAACAGAGTAGAAGGAGTAAGGAAAATGGGGATTTCATTTACAGTACTGTCCAGTGGTTCTACCGGCAATGTAACGGTGGTACGAAACGGGGAGACAACACTTATGATTGACGCAGGTTTTAGTGCCAAGCGGATCGATGAGCTGTTGGCCATGCGTGAACTAACGGGTAATGATATAGACGGGATTCTAGTTACACACGAACATTCCGATCATATCAAGGGACTCGGGGCCATGGCCCGTAAATACGATCTTCCGATTTATGCGAACACCAATACCTGGGGAGCTATCGAGAAGGGAATTGGTAAAATACCGGAGTATAACCGTATGATCATGGAGTCTGGCCAGCACAAGGATTTCGGCAGTATGCGAGTAGAATCCTTTGCGATTTCTCATGATGCAGCGGAGCCAGTGGGTTACAATTTTTATGATGGAAAAGAGAAGTTATGTGTAGCTACAGACCTGGGCTATGTTAGTGATAAGGTAAGAGATGCAATTTCAGATGCAGATGTATTGGTGCTGGAGGCGAATCATGATATCGAATTGCTGAGAATGGGACGTTATCCGTGGAATACGAAACGGCGCATCCTAGGCGACATGGGTCACCTTTCCAATGAGGCAGCTGGAGCTGCGCTTAGCGAAATTCTTACAGGGCGGACCAAACGGACCTATTTGGCGCATTTAAGCCGGGATCACAATATGATGGATTTGGCAAAAATGTCGGTACGCGGCGCAATGGAGGATCGGGGCTGTTTTTTCAAAGATAGTGAGTTCAGACTGTGTGATACGTATTATGATCAACCTACGCCATGGGATAAGCTGAGCCAGTCATAAGCTGATCAAGTTCAGCGGTCTTGCGATCTAATTCTTGGCGGGAGATCAGGCCTTTTTCAATCATCAATTCGATCATTGCGCTAAAGGCAAGGGTCATGTGGTAGTGTTCATCCTTTAAGTCACCAAGCTTACCGATAAACTCGACTAAATCCATACTTGTTGAAAAAGAACTCATAATTAATCCTCCTTTAATAGTGTGAATTTATAGTGTAATTAGAACTGAAAACTGTAAAAAATTCGCAGGTGTTTTAGCTGAGGAAAATCCCGAATTGCAGGTTGCCTGTGATACAATTAAAAGCGTGATGAGCAAAGCTAAAATTTTAGGGACACTTCTATTTTATTGTAGTCTTTTAAGTTGCAAAATATTCCTAATAGAGAAGATATATTAAAAGATTATCATAATCTAACGATTGATCGAAACTCTTGTGGGGTTAATGGATAAAGTGAAACTTTTTAGTGATATTTGGAGTCTAATGGTTACAGAGGTTTGGTTCGGACGTGGTTGCTATAGGTTCAGGTCTTAACAACAGTGAACGCTTGGCAATAGAAGGGGGAGATTTTCGGTGGGATTGTTTGATGATGATTTCTATTCAACTAAAGTTTCGCGGTCCAGAGGGGATGAAGCATCAAAGGGATCGTTTGCTAACCGTAGACATTCTGTACGCAGATCGCGTAAAGGGCTATCTACCTGGCAAATATCCGCCGTTTGCTCCTTAGTCAGCGCTGTGGTGGCAGTTCTGTTATTCAGTATGTTTACAGGCCAGATGAGTCATGAGACTGCTCAAAAGCCGGTTGTAACAACTGGAAATGTTGCCCCAAGCAGTAGTGATCCATTTGACCGGATTATTCAAGCTGCTGCCACGGTTCGCCCTGCAGTAGTAAGTATTATCAATCATAAAGAAGATAATGAAGAATTAAACATTCTGGATGAGTCCGCACTAGGGTCAGGAGTGATCTATAAAAAGACAGGAAATAAAGCATTTATCATTACCAATAATCATGTCATCGAAGACTCCGGTAATCTCGAGGTAGTTACAGTGAACGGAGAGACCCGTAAGGCAACACTCGTTGGAACGGATAAAGTAAGCGACATTGCGGTACTCTCTATTGATGCCAAAGGAATCGATACCATCGCGCAGCTCGGTGATTCCTCTAAGCTTCGTCTAGGTGAAACGGTCATTGCTATCGGTAATCCGCTAGGACTTGGTGATACATTGACCTCGGGGATTGTTAGCTATACTGAACGGATGGTTCCCGTATCCCTTAATCAGGATGGAGTATATGACTGGGAACAAGAAGTGATACAGACTGATGCGGCGATTAATGAAGGAAATAGTGGCGGCGCGTTAGTGGATCTCGATGGCAAGGTCATTGGAATTAACACGATGAAGATTTCAGATACGGGTGTAGAGGGTCTGGGTTTTGCAATTCCTGCGAATCATGTGATAGATATCGCTAATGAGCTGGCTGAAAAAGGGCATATTGCCCGTTCGTACTTGGGTGTATATTCAGTTGATTTGAACAATCCGTACGTTCCACTAGCAGAAGATCAACGCAATGAATTGAACCTGCCGAACAGTGTTAAGGATGGAGTAGTTGTTCTAGAAGCCGTTGGCCCTGCGAAGGAAGCTGGACTGCAATTCAATGATGTCATTACCAAATTTAATGATCAATCCATCATATCTACCCTTTCTCTTCGCAAGTACTTATATAATCATACGAAGATCGGTGATGATCTGAAAATTACTTACTATCGAAACGGCGAGGCCAAACAGGCAACAGTTAAACTTCTTGAAAAACCACAGGAATAATATGCTGGAAGTCGGTATATAATGATATAGCAGTTACGACAAGTAGAGCGGACTACCCCTTCGATTCCGAGGGGGTACCTTCTTGAAAAAGCGGATAAAAGTAACGTTTTTGGGAAAGCTATTTTTCTAAAACCATGATAATTATGCCAGAAAAAGGATCTATTTAGGGAATAAACACTAAGTGGCAGCCCTTACATTGGAAGGTAATACTTATTAGGGCAAAACCGGATATATTCGGATGCTTGCTTGCCTTTGCTAATCAGGTGTGGTAATATGATATCAATCATACATTTAGTCCCTAATTCTCGCATTGAAAAGGGCTGTCATATTTGGTAATACAACCTTTTTCAATGTGTGAATTTTTTCTTTGTTTGAAGATAAAAAGAACATATTAATTTAAATTTGTGGAGGTAACACACATGCAAACAGGTACAGTTAAATGGTTCAACGCAGAAAAAGGATTCGGATTTATCGAAGTTGAAGGCGGAAGCGACGTATTCGTTCACTTCAGCGCAATCACTGGCGACGGCTTCAAAACTTTGGACGAAGGCCAACGCGTTGAATTCAACGTTGTTCAAGGCAACCGTGGACCACAAGCCGAAAACGTTGTAAAACTGTAATAATAGAAGAAACCGTCCCAGCTTGTGAAAGTTGGGACGGTCTTTTTATATCTAGTTACTCACTATTGACTTACAGGATGGGAGGAACGGCAATGAACTACCGGAAGAAACCTTTGGAAGAAATACCGGAAGAAAATACCGCAATTTGGGCATGTACCAATGAGGGATGCAACGGATGGATGAGGGATAATTTCGCATTTGAACATGCGCCTTCTTGCCGTCTATGTGACTCTCCAATGGTTCGCAGCACGAAGATGCTACCCCAATTGCTTAATTCGAATGGCGATCTCAAATCGCTGAAGAAGGGTATTTCCATCTAACCAATACCTAAATGAGTCAAGCATTTAATAGAACGACGAACCACTCAAGACGGGTAAACCGTCTTATTTTTTTTGCTTTTTTTATGCTAAATTGTGATCTTTGTCACAAATCATTTGAATTTCACCGTTAAATGACTATCTTTATGTGACATTTATCACAAAAAGAAGCTTAAATTTTTGACAGAATATAATTAACGAAAAGGGGAGAAGGAAGGGACAAATATGGATACAGTAATGCTGTCGCGTATACAATTTGCGTCGACGACAATATTCCACTATTTCTTTGTACCGGTATCAATCGGACTAGCGCTCTTGATTGCAATCATGGAGACAATGTACGTTAGAAAAGGTAATGAAGAGTACAAAAAAATGGCGCAGTTCTGGGGAAAGCTATTCCTCATCAATTTTGCAGTAGGGGTAGTTACAGGGATATTGCAGGAATTTCAGTTCGGGATGAACTGGTCCGATTATTCACGTTTTGTTGGTGATGTATTCGGGGCTCCACTTGCAGTTGAGGCATTGGCAGCCTTTTTCCTGGAGTCTACTTTTATTGGGATATGGATATTCGGCTGGGATAAGGTGTCCAAGCGAGTACATTTACTGTCCATCTGGCTGGTAGCATTCGGTACGATGTTATCTGCATTCTGGATTCTAGCGGCTAACTCTTTTATGCAGCATCCTGTGGGTTTTGAGATAAATAATGGACGTGCAGAAATGAATGATTTCTTCGCGCTTATTACGAACGGACAATTGCTGGTTGAATTCCCACACACCGTACTGGCTGCTTATGCAACAGGTGCTTTTCTTGTAACTGGTATTAGTGCTTATAAAATATTGAAGAAACAAGAGGTTTCTTTCTTTAAGAAGTCTTTTCAGATTGCAGCCATCGTAGGGATTATTTCTTCTATTGGTGTAGCTGTTGCTGGTCACGCCCAAGCGCAATATTTGGTTGAAACTCAACCAATGAAAATGGCAGCTTCCGAAGGACTGTGGGGTAAGAGTGGTGACCCGGCACCTTGGACCGTATGGGCAAACATTGATCCAGAGAATCAAATCAGTACTGGAGAATTTCAAATTCCTTATATGCTGAGTTTCCTTTCATACAGTAAATTTTCCGGTGAAGTTAAAGGTATGCTTGAGCTGCAAGCGGAGTATGAGCAAACCTATGGCCCCGGTGACTATATTCCACCTGTACGTACGACATTCTGGAGTTTCCGGATCATGGTTCTAGCAGGAACGTTAATGATTGTATTGGGAATGTACGCTATGTACTTAATGTGGCGCAAAAAAATGGACCGTCCGAACACTTGGTTTATGCGGTTTATGTTATGGGGCTTGTTGCTTCCTCCGATTGCGAATACAGCCGGTTGGGTTATGACCGAATTCGGGCGTCAGCCATGGACGGTATTCGGACTGATGACAACGGAAGACAGTGTGTCGCCTAATATTACAAGTGGTCAAGTTCTGTTCTCCGTGATTTCTTTTACAACGATTTATTTAATTCTAGGATTAGTGTTGGTCGGATTGTTTATTAAAGTGATTAAAAAAGGTCCTTATGCGATGGATAACGATCACGGCGATTCGAATGATCCATATAACGAGGAGGGTTCCCATGATATCTCTTAATGAATTGTGGTTTGTGCTGATTGCAGTTCTGTTTATAGGGTTCTTCTTCCTGGAGGGTTTCGATTTCGGCGTAGGGATGGAAACACAAATTCTCGCTAAAAATGATACAGAGCGCCGTGTTCTGATTAACTCGATCGGACCTTTCTGGGATGGGAATGAGGTATGGCTTATCACCGCTGCGGGTGCAATGTTTGCGGCTTTCCCGGAGTGGTATGCAACGCTGTTTAGTGGATTCTATATTCCTTTTGTATTTGCCTTATTAGCTCTGATAGCGCGTGGTGTCGCTTTTGAATTCAGAGGTAAACGTGATTCATTGGCTTGGAAAAGAACTTGGGATGCTTGTATCTTTATCGGCAGCTTCCTTCCACCATTCCTCTTGGCTGTAGTGTTTGCAAGCTTTATCAAAGGGTTGCCTATTGATGGGGATATGCAAATGTATGCAGGGTTCACAGATATCGTGAATGTGTACACTGTAGTAGCAGGGCTTACTGTTGTCCTTCTGTGCCTGGTGCATGGTCTCATGTTCACAACGCTGCGTACAGTGGGTGATCTACAGGCTCGCGCTCGCAAGTTGGCACAAAAATTGCTGATACCACTCGCAGCTTTATTTACTGCTTTTGTGATTATGACTTATAATATGACGGATATTTTCGAGCAACGTGGAACGGTTCTTATGATTATTGTAGCCCTGGGAGTTATCGCCTTTGTACTGTCCGGTTACTTCATGACGAAGAAGAAGGACGGCTACGCTTTTGGAATGACAGGAGCGGTAATGGCGCTTTCGGTAACTTCTATCTTTGTAGGATTGTTCCCGCGTGTTATGATTAGTTCAATTGATCAAGCTTTTAATTTGACGATCACTAATGCGGCTTCGGGCCATTACTCTTTGAAGGTAATGACGATTGTGGCACTGACCATCCTTCCGTTCGTATTGGGATATCAAATTTGGAGTTACTTTGTCTTTCATAAACGGGTTCACGAGAAGGAGCATCTTGAATACTAATGGATAAAAACTTGCTTGGGTATAAAGGAGTTAAGCCAGTCTTTCTGATTGTAGGCTTCCTTACCCTGGTGCAAAGCTTGTCCATACTTCTGCTGGCTAAATCGCTGGCAGAAGTCATCTCTGCGCTATTTGCGGGAGAACCTCTGAAGGAACAATGGGGCACTGCGCTATTGTTCCTTCTTGCATTTCTTGTGCGCCATGCTTGTGCTATGCTGATGAGCCGTGTCTCTTACCGCTTCGCGGAAGCAACGGGCAGCACTATGCGGAGGGAAATGATGGACAAGCTCTTCCAGCTTGGCCCTAGAATGGTGGGCGGGCGTGGAACCGGGGATCTTGTTACACTAGTGCTGGAAGGCGTAACTAAATTCCGCACGTATCTAGAAGCAATCATTCCTAGAATGGTAGGGATGTCTGTTACACCGGTCTTGGTGCTTATTTACGTCTTTACGATGGACACTACGAGCGGGATTATTCTTACGGTAACTATGCCGATTATTATTGTTTTTATGATTTTGATTGGGATGACGGCCCGTAAGCAAATGGATCGGCAGTTGAAATCATATCGCACATTATCTAATCATTTTGTAGACTCACTACGTGGGCTAGAAACATTAAAATTTCTAGGACGAAGTCGTAGTCATAGCGACAGCATTGCTACGGTCAGCGATCGTTATCGCTCGGCGACCATGCGTACGCTGCGAGTGGCCTTTTTGTCATCGTTCGCCCTGGATTTCTTCACTATGCTGTCTGTAGCATCTGTAGCGGTAAGCCTCGGTTTACGGCTTGTAAATGAACAGATGACATTGGTTACGGGCTTAACGATTCTAATCTTGGCTCCGGAATATTTCCTGCCTGTCAGATTGGTGGGTTCAGATTTCCATGCTACTTTGGATGGGAAAGAAGCCGCTGAAGCAATGAAGAGCATTATAGATCAAGATGAGGTGAAGGCTGAAGTAATCGGCCCTAACGGTAATCTATCTGTCGGTTCTGCAGCAAAAACATCGGAACAAATATTCACTTGGCATGAGAATAGCGTGCTCACATTAAATGACGTTAGCGTGAAGTATGAGGAAGCAGAGCTTTCTTCGCTGGAAGCGCTGAACCTGCAATTTAAAGGAGCTAGCAAAATTGGGATTATCGGAGAGAGCGGGGCCGGTAAATCTACTTTAGTGGATATATTAGGGGGCTTCTTACACCCTACCTCAGGAAGTATCACGGTTAACAGTACAACGGTTAGTGCATTAACGGATGAGGCTTGGCGAAAACAGACCTCATATATCCCGCAGCGTCCGTATATTTTTAGCGGCACGTTAGCGGATAATATACGTTTTTATTACCCTGAGGCTTCTATGGAAGCTGTTGCCGCGGCAGTGAAAGCTACTGGTTTATCGGGGCTGGTGGATACTCTTCCGCATGGTTTAGATGAGATGATTGGTGGCGGCGGCCGTTCGTTCAGCGGTGGCCAGGAGCAACGGGTGGCATTAGCCCGGGCACTGCTTAGCAGCCGTCCAATTATGCTTCTAGATGAGCCAACGGCGCATCTGGATATTGAAACGGAATATGAGCTGAAGGAGACGATGGTGCCTCTTTTTGAAGGAAAGCTGGTCTTTCTGGCTACCCATCGCCTACACTGGATGCTAGATATGGACATTATTGTAGTAATGAAGCAAGGCCAAGTGGCAGAAATCGGTACCCATCAGGAGTTACTTGCCCGCAAGGGTGCGTATTATGAGTTGATTGGGTCGCAATTGGAGGGAATCCATTGAAACGTGAAGGATGGTTTGCTCCCTATGTATCGTCGTATTTTTGGCGTTTTGTGCTAATTATTGTGCTTGGGGCGTTGACGATATTTACAGCCTCTTCATTGATGTATACTTCAGGATTTCTGATCTCAAAAGCGTCTACACCGGTCGAAAATATCCTGATGATCTACGTGCCGATTGTTGGTGTACGTACGTTCGGAACAAGCCGAGCAGTCATTCACTACGTGGAACGGCTGATTGGGCATGACACGATTTTACGGATTCTTTCTAAAATGCGTGTGCGCCTGTACAATATTTTGGAGCCACAGGCCTTGTTCCTGTCGTCGCGTTTCCGTACTGGGGATATTCTCGGGATGTTAGCTGATGACATCGAATATTTGCAAAATGTATATCTGAGAACTGTATTTCCAAGTGTTATTGCTTTATTGATCTACGGGGTTGCGGTGATTGCGTTGGGCACCTTTGATATCGGTTTTGCGTTATTAATGGCTTTGTATATTTTGGTGTTGGTCGTGGTATTGCCGCTTATATCTTTGTTGTTCACCCAGAAACGTCAACGTGAAGTGAAGGTAGAGCGTAATCGCCTCTATCAAAAGCTGACTGACGCCGTTCTCGGTATGGGCGATTGGGTCATTAGTGGACGGCAAAGCCAGTTCGTGGAGACCTATGAAGCAGATGAGAAAAAAGTGGCCAAAACTGATGCAGCGCTGCGCAGCTGGGCGCGTCTACGTGCGTTCATCGGGCAAGCAGTTGTTGGAGTTGGCGTGCTTTCGATGTTATATTGGGCCGCCGGGGAGTATGCGGATGGTGCTATTGCAGGTACGTTGATTGCGGCGTTTGTATTGGTTGTTTTTCCTGTGGCAGATGCTTTTTTGCCAGTATCCGAAGCTGTGGAGAAAATCCCGCAGTACCGTAACTCGCTGGAGCGGTTGTCTGGAGTGGTTGGAGAAGAGCAGAATATAGTTTCCGAACAGGCATCTGTAGTCGATGTTCTACCTCAGGCCATAAAAAGTGCTCATATCCAGCTCGAAAATGTGGGTTACCGCTATGGATCAGAGGATAACTGGTCGGTTCGTGATCTCAGCCTCGACATCCCACAAGGCAAAAAAATTGCCATCATCGGCCGTAGTGGGGCAGGGAAATCGACGTTGTTAAAGGCTATTCAAGGGGTTATCCAACCTTCTGCAGGTTCGGCTATGATTAATGGAATCGCGGCGGCTGCCTATGGCGATAATATTCCTTCTATTATTGCGGTGCTAAATCAAAGCCCACACTTATTTGATACTACGGTAGCGAACAATATTCGCATGGGTGATCCGAAGGCTTCCGAACAAGCGATTAAAGAAGCTGGCGCATTAGCCAAAATGGATACGCTGATCTCCTCGTTACCAGAGGGATACAATACCTTTGTCCGTGAAGCGGGGCAACGTTTCTCCGGTGGAGAGCGTCAGCGGATAGCGTTAGCTCGTATTTTGCTGCAAAATACACCTGTCGTCATTCTTGACGAACCGACCGTAGGGCTGGACCCAAGCACGGAACGTAATCTTTTGCAGACGATGTTTGAAGCTATGGACGGTAAATCTCTGATCTGGGTAACGCATCATTTGGTTGGTGCGGAGCAGATGGATGAAGTGATTTTTATGGAAAATGGCTCGGTAGAAATGCGTGGAACCCATGCGGAGCTGATGGAAAAAGAACCACGTTACCGCAGATTGTATGAGCTGGATCGTCCAGTGGAGTTTCTAGTGTAAGATGGAGAGTTTGTAGATAACATTTATAGAAATTAGAGAGATATTAGTGAAGAGATTCCTTTTGCCCGTTTGGGGTGAGAGGAATCTTTTTTTTCGGTAGGGCAAGAATATAGACAATGGATGAACAGATTGCTGGAATGGATAGATAGGAGTTCCATTTTCGTGGGAAGTATGGTAGAACAATAGAAGGAGTATAGGCCGCAGCGGCACAGAAAGGGATGCTTGGTTGAATGTATGTAGTATGTAAAGAACATGTAGAGTTAGCCATCGACAAATTTGTGGACGAGTATGAGGATGCACCTGATATTGTGGACTTGAAGGAGACCGAGTTCTCGGACTGGGACCCGCCGGCCAAATGTGCGGAATGTGAGAAGAATGCGGAATATTTAGTGGTCTAAAGGACTGTTAAAATTTATTAAAAACACCTTGCAGTCCCGGAAATGGGCCGCAGGGTGTTTTTTTGCATGAAATAATATATGTGTTAGCCGATTAGGTCTTATGCATCTGCTGCATCTACTATGTCGGTCAGCGAGCTACTTCGGTTGCCTCGGCGGTAGAGAATAGCTGAGATGATGGCGATCAATGCTGCAATAGAGAGTCCCCAGTAGATATTGGAGTAGGCTGCAGAAAGCGGCAGTCCGCGCTGCCATTCTAGTGCGCTTGCGGCCATAGCCACGCTGAAGGCGCCGCTGAAGAATTGCAGCAGCTGGAACAGGCCCATCCCGGAGCCAATTTGTGAAGAAGGCAGAATCCGAGAAATTTCATTGGATACACTACTGGACAGTGTCGTGAAGGCCAGACTCATAATCATATAGATGAACATGACGGCAATCCATGACCGCCCAGCAAAGAAAGCGAATAGGATGGTAGCGGTCAATACGAGCAATGGTGCAAAACGCAAAATCCCCGCATTGCCATAACGGTCAATGATTCGCCCGACGGAGCGGGAGACAAAGATGGCGAGCAGCGAACCCGGAAAGATCACAAGCCCGGCATGGCTTGCGCTGAAGCCGAAACGGTGAGTCAGAATCTGCGGCAGCAGGAATAACGTGGCAAAGCTGCATAGGTAGGAGGCAACTCCGATCAGAGCCAACACGAGATATGAGCGGTTACGGAAAAGCTCCGGCATCACGAATGGATCAGGTGTGCTGCGGATACGGCCAACAAATAAAGCAATGGCGACAATTCCGGCGATCAAGGCAATCCACAGCCCGCTGGTCAGGAACAGCAGCAGCCCGGTCGTGCCGACGCCCAAGAACAGCCCACCAAGCACATCAAAGGAGCCACGGGTGGGTACTTCTTTGGGCAGCAGGATAAGGAACAGCGGCACTAGAAGCAGAATAGCTGCCGTTACAGAGAATAGCCAAATCCAGCCGAGATATTCGACGATGGCTCCGCCCGCGACCGGCCCAAGCCCTAGACCCAGCGAGACGGCTGACATAATTGTCGCCATTGCTTTGCCGCGGCGGGCTTGCGGGATATAGCGGGTAAACAGGACAAGCGACAAGGACATTACTGCGCCCGCGCCTGAGGCCTGGAGAATGCGTACGATAAGCAGGAAGATAAAGTTGGTGCTGAAAAAGCCGGCAACAGCCGCGAGGCCCAGCGTCAACAAGCCTATAACCAACAGACGGCGAATCGGCAGAAAATCAGAAAGCCGGCTGTACGTGATTGAGGCAATCGAGAACATAATAGAATACCCGGTGACAATCCAAGAAGCGGACGCAGCCGTAATCCCGAAGGCTTCGGTCACATCAGGCAGCGCCAGATTGAACATAGCCGTATTCATGATGACGAGAACCACAGCGACACTGAACAGCAGGGTCAGCAGGCCTTCTCGTGGAAGAGGCGCTTCCGGAACGGAGGCTTCATGATCCGCATTCGCGGAGAGGTTATTTACAGAAGTCATGTGCGAAGCACTCCTTTTATTATTGTTTAATAGTTCGATTACTTACGAACAATTGAAATATAGCATGCGTTGATATAAAATGCAATTAGGAACACCAATATTTTTTTCGCATTCATCGTACGACAAAAGGGGATAATCATCCGTGAAAATACTATTTCATCCGGACCGCAAGGACATTCAGCTTGCCTCCGTATTGTATGCACTCAGCGATCCGATTCGCTTACATATCGTATCGGATATTCACTTAAATGGAGAACAGGCTTGCAACGGCTTCAACGTCCCGATCGCAAAATCCACTATGTCTCACCATGCCCGTACTTTGCGCGAGTCAGGAGTTGTTTTTACACGAGTTCAAGGAACACAGCGCATGTTGTCCCTGCGGACTGAGGATCTTAATGCACGTTTCCCAGGCTTGCTGGACTCTATATTGAGCGCTTATGAAGCTGGGGGGAAACCGGATTTTTTGATGGAGGAGCAGGAAGAAAGTAAGTAGGGATGGATTGAACCTGCTGAGGACGAGGAATACATGAAATTCTAGATTCAGGAAATCTAGGAATACGTGGGATCAGGAGATCCATAGATTGCATGAAAAATAGGACATTTAGGGACTGCGCAAGAGTAGGCCGTTTTAATTGTCGTTTCTTTTCCACCAAATATGTGATAGAACAGAAGGTACTTACTAAAACTACAAGGGACGCCCAGTGCGCGTCCTTTTGCTATTTCTATAGAGGATTATGACAGGAGGCACTTATGCTTATTCAAATTATTGGCGTAGGAAAATTGAAGGAAAAGTACTTGATCGATGGCATCGCGGAGTATGCAAAACGGCTGACACCATACCTGAAGTTTCAGGTCATTGAGGTGGCAGATGAAAAAGCACCCGATTCTCTAAGCGAAGCAGAGGTCGTGCAGGTAAAGGGACGCGAGGGCGAACGCATCCTCGCGCAGATTAAGAGCGAGGCGCATGTCATTGCGCTCGCGATCGACGGCAAGCTGTGGAGCTCGGAAGAGCTTGCCGCAGAAATTGACCGGCTCGGCACCTACGGGACGAGCCATGTCGTGTTCGTCATCGGAGGGAGCCACGGGCTCTCCGACGAGGTCATGCGCCGCGCGCAGCAACGCATGAGCTTCGGGCGCATGACGCTGCCTCATCAGCTCATGCGCCTGGTGCTGGTGGAGCAGGTGTATCGCGCGGTGAAGATCAATCGCGGTGAACCGTATCACAAATAGTGGTAAAGCGGAGAACAGAACTCAATATTAGTTTAAATGACTTGAACTGCACAGCATAACGGTTAAAGCCAATACAATTGAAATAACAAAAATGTAAAAAGAGCCTCCACTTCGATTTTAGTGGAGGCTCTTTTAAGGCTGCTAATCAATGCGCCAGATGCTCGCTCATACTTATGTAAAATAAAATGTTAGCTACTTGGCAATGATAGGCACCCATAATTCCTGCTCAATTTTGGCTTCAGGAGCCAAATAATTCTCTATACATGAGGAGTGAAGAGTTTATGGTTACCTCAGCTGAGAGCGATATTCAGGAGATACGCGTGGCGAAAAATGTACTTAAAGAATTATTATAAGATACGTCCCTTAGAGCAAATGAGGTCATTTAAAACAAGCGCACAAGCCATTGACTTGTGCGTTTTGCTGCAGCTTAAGTATATTTCTTATTTTATGATTAATGGAAATAGTCTGAAGTTTGAGGCGTAACAAAAAATATCTTTAATAAAGAAATGTCGCTTTAACTAGCGTACAATTTATGGGTCATAGGAGGAAAAAATGTCTGAATTATTAGCTCCAGCAGGAAATATGGAAGCTTTAAAAGCTGCAATATCTAATGGTTGTGATGCAATATACTTAGGAATGCAAAAATTTGGTGCACGTGCATACTCGTCTAATTTTGATTTAGAAACGTTAAAAGAGGCTGTTACGTATGCGCACCTGAGGAACGTTAAAATCTATGTTGCCATGAATACCATCGTTTTTGAAAACGAAGTTGAAGAGATGAAAGAGCAGATACACGAATTAAATAAAATCGGTGTTGATGGCATTATCGTCCAGGACCTGATTGCTTTTGATTATATCGTTAAAAACTTTGTTGATATGGAAGCACATTGTTCAACTCAAATGGGAATAGACGATCTAGATGGAACTTTATTATTTAAAGAACTTGGTGCTAAAAGAGTTGTTCTGTCCCGTGAGGTCAAGATTGAAAAAGTAAAAGAGATCAAAAGAATAGCTGAAATCCCTTTAGAAATTTTCGTTCACGGTGCTTTATGTGTATCTTATTCGGGAAATTGTCTAATGTCAGGATTGCTCGGCAATCGATGCGCAAATCGCGGAAGATGTGTGGGTTCATGCCGTAAGGAGTATGAACTAATCGATAAGACAACAGATACATCTTTAGGGAAAAGCTATATTCTATCTACTAAGGACTTAAACACCATCGATTATATCCATGATTTAAAAGAAATCGATTCTTTAAAAATAGAAGGCCGAATGAAGGCGCCTACGTATGTTGCTAATGTTGTATCCAAATACCGCAAGGCCTTAGATCATAAAATAACCGAAGAAGACAAAGAAAATCTGAAAAAAACATTCAATAGAACATTTACTAAAGGGTATTTGTTTCACGAAGACAGGAGAAATATTACAAACATCTTAAAACCTAATAACTTTGGTTATGAAATTGGAACAATCAGCGGGATTGTTAAAGACATGTATGAAATAACACTTACACGTCCTTTAAATCAGAACGATACCATTCGAATCAGTCACAACAATGAAGATGTTAATTTAACGGTTGCCAAACTGTACGATAAAGATGGCGAATTAATCAACAAAGCAGAGGATGTCTGCTATATCAAAATCAAAGAAAAGATGTCTAAGGGAGATTTAGTATATAAAACGAAGGATTATTTCTATAACAAAGAATTAGAAGCATCACTGGAAAAAGAATTTAAGCGGTTTGACCTCGATATTAGAGTATATGCATGTCCAGATTCAAAGCTTTTCATAGATGCGGAAGGCTTAGGCTTTAATTATTCCTATGAAAGCGAGGAAATACTGGGCGAAGCCATTAATAATCCAACAACAAAAGACCAGGTAATCAAGCAATTCTCAAGATTAAATGATACGATATTCGAACTTAATCATGTCGAGTATGAGGAATGCAATGCATTTATTCCAGCTAAACTGTTAAATGCAGCAAGAAGAGATATTGTACTGGGCTTGTATGACTTAAAGCTTAACAGCCAGCAGAAAAGAACCAAGGCTTTGGAAGCAAAAGAAAAAATAAGCTTTGCCCCTGGAAAACCATACCTTACGGCCTCTGTAACGACTAAGGAACAGTACGATGCTTGCGTGAGCTGTGGAATTAAGGAAATCTATTACGAAAATGTGGTTAGAAGAAATCAGAATGATTATAAGGAACAAGAAGGACAGCTACTAATTGGAGGATATGGGGGGATTAATCACTATAGAGAAACAAACCCGTTTGTTACGGACTATTCTCTAAATGTTATTAATGCCACTAGTTGCTATGAATTATATAAATTAGGTGCAAAGCGAGTCACTTTATCTTATGAATTGAATAAGGGCCAAATTGAAGATTTAATGAATGCCTATGTTAAAGAAAATGACGGCTATCCTGCACTGGAAATGATTGTATATGGCAGGGCTCCTTTGATGTTTACGAAATATTGTCCGATGAAAAAAATGAATCAATGCAGAATTTGCAAAACGAAGAGCTATGAGTTAAAAGATGAGCACGGAACGTTCCCTATCATTTCCCATGATGATTGTACAACGACTCTCCTTAACGGGAAGACGCTTAATCTTTTAGATGAGCTACAAGATATCCAAGGAATTGAGGCGCTCAGATTAAACTTCACAGTTGAATCAAAAGAGCAGGTTGTGAAAGTCATTCATATGGCGTCAGGCAAATTAAATGGCTCTATGAATAATGCTGTCTTTAATCAGGAAACAGACACAAGAGGACATTTTAATAAAGAGATTGTGTAGTCGTTGAATTCATTAAATGTTCTAAAATCAATCATACGGATGACCTTCAGATGAAAGTATTATTAGTTGAAGATGATAAGACGATCGCGTAGGGACTGGAATATTCGCTGCAGCAAGAGGGTTATTGGACTGTTCTCTGCCATAATGCCGCTTCAGCCCGAAAGGTGCTCGCCGAAGACATCGATCAGTTCACTTTGTGCCTGTTCGATTTACAGCTTCCAGACGGAACTGGCTATGAATTATGCAAGATGGTGAAGGAACGGCGGGATATTCCGGTCATTTTCTTAACGGTGATTGATGATGAGGTCAATGTCGTGATGGGGCTCGATATGGGAGCCGATGATTACATTACCAAACCTTTTCGGGTTCGCGAGCTTCTCTCCAGGATCAAATCCGTCTTGCGGAGATACCAGAAGCTGTCCCACGCCGGAGCAGTCATCGACATTGACAATGTGCGCATCCATAAGTATATAAAAACGGTGCCGAAATTTCGCTAACCGCCTTGGAATACCGCTTATTGCTGATCTTTGGCAACCACGTTGGACAGGTCCTCACCAGGAATCAGCTCTTGGAGCAAATCTGGGACGTGGCCGGCGACTTCGTGAATGACAACACGTTAACGGTCTATATCAAAAGGCTAAGGGAAAAGCTGGAGGATAATCCGGAGCAGCCGGCTCTGATCAAAACGGTACGCGGTTTAGGCTATAAGGTTGGTGATTAGATGCTACGCAATCGGGAAAATCTAATATTATTGCTCGTCATGGGCTCGATCAGCTTATCGGCGATCGTCATTGCTGCTTTCATTTCGTCTGTCGCCGCAGCCCTGGTTATTATTGTATCCGTGCTGCTTACCGGCACAGCTTTATTATTCACAAAACGGAGATATTACGAGCTAGAGAAGCTGTCCATCTATTTACGGGAGATTAGCAGCGGCCAGGCCTCCCTTGACCCTCGCGATAATCAAGAAGGTGAGCTTAGCATCTTAAAGAATGATATTTACAAGGTGACACGCATGCTCTCCGAGCATCGTTCTCTATTGCAGCAGGATAAGCTTCAACTGACCGATGCCATCTCCGATATTTCACATCAACTCAAAACACCGATCACCTCTATGACAGTCATGGCAGATCTGTTAAGCGCCCCTGATCTGCCTCCACTCAAAAGAACGAAGTTCACCCATCATATTCGCATTCAACTTGAACGGATCGATTGGCTTGTTTCATCTTTATTAAAGCTAGCGAAAATGGATGCGGGAACTATCCCGTTCAAAAAAGATCGAATACACATGAAAACCCTAATCCAAAATGCACTGGATCCGGTTATGATTCCGATGGATATTAAGGGACAGACCGTTTCCATCACAGGGGATGACAACGTCTCTTTTGACGGCGATTTCCATTGGACTGCTGAAGCGGTTATCAATATTTTGAAGAATGGAGTGGAGCATACACCTGAGGGCGGTGCGATTACCATCACATTTTCCGACAACGTGCTATTTACGGAAATCGTTATTGCTGACAACGGAGAGGGCATTCCGAAAGAGGATTTGCCTTATATATTCAAACGTTTTTATAAAGGGAAGAATGCTAATGAAGGAAGCATCGGTATAGGGCTTGCGATGGCTCACAGCATCATTGCAAGCCAGAACGGCGTGATTGATGTAACGAGCGACAGCGGGACTGGTACAGAGTTTCGGATCAAATTTTATAAGCATGTGATTTAACAGCACTCCATAAGTGACTAAACTGTCACCTCCAATGTCACTGTAAAGTCATTTTGGACAGATAAAATGATATTCATCAGATGAACGATGGAGGTACAACCATGCAAATGAAGCAGCAGCGCAAGATTACTTTTTTTATCACCATAGGCTACACCCTGATTATTCTTTATTTTATGTTTTTTGCTTTCGGCAGAGCGGATAAGGTAGATCTAACCAGTCAGTACACCTTTATTTTTTTGCCGGACGATTTTTTTAGGGTGCCGGGTCTTTCCGATCTTCTACATCCGACACTGATGGACTTGGTGGGTATTGGAAACATTGCAGCCTTCATACCTTTTGGCATACTGTTTCCGTTGTTATACCGCACCAGCTTTGTTCGCTTCATGACAGGGTTTATCCTGTCCATTCTTGTGGTGGAGACCATCCAGGCACTAACATTCCTCGGCAGCTTTGACACGAACGACGTCATAAAGAACTCATTGGGCGCTGCTATTGGATTCGGGGCGTACAAGATTGGCTTCCGTACAAAAAACTACTGGAGAAATATCACTGCTACGGGAATTGCCAGTGCTGTCTTAATGCTCGGCGTGTGGGGGGTCTTAGGAGTAGCTGATCAAGTGTTCACCAAAGAGTTGGCCCCTTTTGTAGCGATAAACGAATGGGAAGATAGTACCGGAAATCGATTAACGGGAACCAAACAGAACAGTCTTAAGATTGGCGGTCAAGACGTGACACCCCAATATAATGTGTATGGCATCGAAGGTAAAAAGAAGGAAACATATACGTATTCGCTAGGTAATAAGGGAGATCTGTATCTTAGCTTGAATTATGGAATTCCTGATCATAAGGATTTTCAGGGCAGCATTAAGGTTACCGTTGACGGGCATGAGCTCCTGTCTGTATCTGCAGAAGATCAGCTCCATGAGCCGGATATGAGGATCCTTTATCTCACCGGGGCTAATGAGCTTAAGATAACCATTGAGGGGAATGAAACCCTTTGGGATGTTGGATATAGAGAGATGGTATATACCTGGAATTGAGCATCTAGGGAAGGAGGGATGACAATGGAGATTTTAACAATTGAAAATTTGTCCGAAATATACGGCACAGGCGAATCGGCGGTGAAGGCGCTTGATGATGTTTCCTTTTCGGTCCAAAAAGGTGAATTCGTCGCAATTATCGGACCTTCCGGATCGGGGAAATCGACACTCCTTCATATGCTGGGCGGTGTGGATCGACCGACTGGCGGGAAAGTGTATGTTCAGGATACGGATACGTATACCTTGGACGAAACGCAGCTGGCCATCTTCAGACGCAGGCAAATCGGGCTGATCTACCAGTTTTTCAATCTGATTCCCGTCCTGACGGTGGAAGAGAATATTACGCTGCCGCTCTTGCTGGATCAACAAAAGGTAGATCAAAAGCAATTGGCTGATCTTGTGAATACGTTGAATTTGCAGCATCGATTAAACCATCTGCCGAATCAGCTATCCGGTGGACAGCAGCAGCGTGTCTCGATTGGCAGGGCGATCATCGGCAATCCTGCGATCATGCTGGCCGACGAACCCACCGGGAATCTGGACAGCAGGAATAGCATTGAGATCGTCGTTTTATTGAAAATGCTGAATAAGACCTATCATCAGACACTGATCGTAATCACGCATGACGAACGGATCGCCCTGCAAGCCGACAGAATCATTTCGATTGAAGATGGGAGGATTGCCAAAAACGAGGTGATAAGGCGATGAATATTGTCAATACATTAACCATCCGGCATCTGAAGCAGAACAAGAGACGAACACTTGTGACTATTTTTGGCGTAATTATTTCGGTATCCATGATGACCGCTGTCATTACGCTTATTTTTTCCTTTGCGGATTTAATGATCAGACAAACTATCACAGATACAGGGGAGTGGCATATTCAGTATCAAGATATAACCAAGAAACAGCTTGCGGCGATACAGGGCGATGATGCAACCAAAACGGTTGCAATCACAAGAGACCTTGGGTATGCCCCATTAGAAGGGGGACAAAATTCCAATAAGCCGTACTTGTTCATTAAGGAATATGATGTGCAAGGGTTCACACAATTTCAGATTGAAATAAGCAAGGGACGCCTTCCGCACACGGACAAGGAGGTTGTGATCTCCGAGTCTGTTGCAACAAATGGCAAAGTGAAGTACGAAATCGGCGACCGTCTAACGCTTCGCGTCGGCGACCGATTCGAACAAGGGGGCGATCATCCCCTGGATCAGACGGAACCGCTGCGCAGGAAAGACGGCACATTAACCGAGACATTACAGCATAGCATAATTAGGGATTATACGGTGGTAGGCTTCATTAAACATCCGGTGTCGGAAACGGCTTGGGCCCCGGCTTATACGATCATTAGCTATGTCGATGATCATATCATCGGGGGGGACGATCGGGTCGATGCGTCGGTGGTCTTGCAGCAGGTCAATCCGTTCTTGTTCGCACATGCGGAGAAGCTGGCTGAGAAAAACCAAATTGACACTGTCCAATATAATGACGATTTGCTTCGTTATTATGGCTTGTCCAGCAGCGGGGCCTCATCCAGCATGATGTTCTCATTATCGGCAATCATTATAGGGACTATTATAATTGGCTCGGTTGGACTCATCTATAACGCTTTTGCGATATCCGTCTCGGAACGTTCCCGCCATTTAGGGATGCTCGCGAGCGTGGGGGCGACGAAAAGGCAGAAGCGAAATTCCGTATTTTTTGAAGGTATCGTCATTGGTTTGATCAGCATTCCCATTGGCATCTTATGCGGTCTTGCCGGAATCGGAATCGCCTTTTCGTTCATGAACACAATGATTGAAGGGGCATTATGGACTAGTGAAAAGCTGAGGCTTATCGTCACGCCGTTATTGCTCTTGATTACTTGTCTTGTTTCGATGCTGACGATTTTCGTTTCGGCGTATCTCCCGGCGGTTAAAGCATCCAGGGTATCTCCCGTGGACGCGATTCGCCAAACCACTGACGTAAAGCTTACGGCCAAAGCAGTGAAGATGTCGAAGATCATTCGTAAGCTCTTTGGAATCGAAGCAGAAATCGGGCTGAAAAACTTAAAAAGGAACAAACGAAGACATCATGTTATTCTTTTTTCGCTTGTCATCAGCATCGTTTTGTTTTTGACGATATCGTTTTTCACGACTGGCCTGACACAATCTCTGGCATTGTCGCTGGAAGGCATCAATTACGATATTGAAGTGTCGTCCAGTAATGGCGAAAGACTAGATGACCGGTTGATGCAATCGCTTGTATCTCTTGTTGGCGTCACGGAATACAACGTGAGTCATGAGTTAGTCGGGAACGCTTGGGTCGATGCAGCAAGCATCGCCGACGAGTTGCAAGAGAAGGTTAAGCAGGATAAGAGTATGCTGCAAGACGGGAAATACCCTTACGAAATTAAGCTATATGCAATGAATGATTCGAGCCTGCAAGCCTATGCCAGAGCGGTTGGCGCAGATTACGAACAGCTTACGGATCTGGATCATCCCGCCGCAATCGTGATGGATACGATTCATTACAAAGATATAGATACGGGGAAATATATTCAGACGAAGTCCATATATGCGAATATCGGACAACATATCGAGCTAACGAGTTTTATTAAAGCGAGCGGGGAAGAAACGAAGGCAAATAAAGTGATATTTGCCGCATTGACGGATAAGGCACCGATGGGGATGAGCCCGGTAGGCGTAGGCGGGTTAAATATGATCGTGTCGGAACGCGTCATGAATCGGCTGGCAGACGGCGAGGAGCTGGCTAACGCTTCGATGTACCTCCATTTGAAAAGCACGGAACCGGTGAAAACGCAGCAGGAAATTGAAGCGATGAATGAGACCAATCTGAATGTCTACAATGTATATCAATTCAGAATAAGAGAAGAACAACAGATTCTGCTGATGAAGGTCTTTTCTTACGGTTTTATCGTATTAATCTCTGCGATTTCTGTTGCGAACATCTTTAATACGATCTCAACAGGGCTGGCTCTTCGCAAACGGGAATTCGCGATGCTGAAATCCGTAGGCGCGACGCCAAAGGGGTTTGCAAAAATGCTGAACTATGAGAGTGTTTTTTATGGGGTCAAGTCGCTCTTGTATGGGCTTCCTGTCAGTTTCGCCGTGATGGTTCTGATCTATAAAGCATTTGCGAACAAATTCAGCTATGGGTTCACCCTGCCCTGGATGAGCATTCTGTCTGTCATTGTGTGTATATTTGTCATTGTCAGCTCTGCGGTTGTTTATTCCGGAGCTAAAGTAAAAAAGGAGAATATTATTGATGCATTAAAGCAAGAGAATATATGATTCACTTACTTCACCCAGAGGAGGAGACGTTACCCGACGTCACACACAATCATGCGAGTTGACCGATTGCTCTCCATGCTGCTGATCATCTCCGGTAAAGGTACGGTAACGGGCAAGGAGCTTGCCGAGCATTTCGAGGTATCCTTGCGGACGATCTACCGGGATATCGAAAAATTAGGAGAAGCCGGCATACCGGTTGCCTCGTCCAGCGGCAAGGGCGGAGGATACTATATTATGGACAGCTATAATATAAGCGGCCTCTTTTTAAACCGGGATGAAGCTCATACGTTTGTAGCTGTAATGAAGAATTTACATGGCTTGTTTGGCAGGAACGAAGCTTTTAATGACATTATGCTAAAGGTTGAGCATACCTATAAGCGGGAGCCCGAGAAGCACAAACTGACTCTGGATATGTCCCATTTCAGCATGGAGCAGGAAATTAAAGAATACATTGGGATCATAAGCAAGGCCATCACGGATAACAGGCTGCTGGTGTTCGACTATATCAACAGGGATATGGAATACCTGGAGCGAACGGTAGAGCCAAGCTGGATTGACTTTCGCCATGGAGATTGGTATGTGATAGGCTTTTGCCGGGTCAGAGGGGACTACCGCAGATTCAAGCTCGTGCGGATCAAGCAACTGAAGCAGGGACCGCCTTTTGTAAAAAGAGAGCTGCCCGATGACCAAATCGCCGAGGTCATTGAGCACAGCTATTCGCAGCGGGACATACAGGTTGTGCTCAGATTCACTTCACGAATTGGTGCGCAGCTTCCCGAGTATTTTCAGAAAGAGAAGATTAGCCGGGGTGAAGGTGGCAGTAGGACGCTCCAGCTATATTATGATAGAAATGTGTATAAAATGAAATTTATCTACATTGATCCATTTACACAAGAAGAAAGCTAATCAATGAGGAAACCTATCGTTTCGGCGTACAATTCACGATTCCAAGTAAATCTGTCTGGGGATTAGGAGTGACTGGAATTGGATGGAAGGCGTTAGACGGGGCACCGGAAATTGATGAGTATGCTATGAACTTAGTACCGGCACAAAATGTGACTTATGAGCTTATCTTGCCTGACGAAGGAAGCGGAGAAGGCGGAGAGGGTGAAAATCCGGGATTTCCAGGTTTTCCGGGATTTCCGGGAAGTCAATTCCCAGGCCTTACGGGTTTTATAAAGTTCTAATGTAGTTGTTATCATTTAGTTGGTTTTTATGAAAAGGTTCATCGCGGCGGACTGCTGCGATGAACCTTTTTTGCTGACTGTTCTATCACATAGATCACTTAATTTGCCGTCTTATTGATAAAATCAATCTCATTTCTGATCCCTTTATGGGCGTCATTCCACAGGCCCTTTGTCAGGCGAATGCGCAGCAGGCATGTGTTAGGATCTTCGTCGTTATTGGCTTCGTTATACCAATCGGCGAATATAGTGCGCAACTTAGTCATCATCTCGGCGTTATTCTCGTCACATACCCAGCCCAGGTTCTCACCGATACCATCGGCCGTAAAGTTTTCGACGATGATACAAACGGCGACTTCGGGGTTCTGGGCGATCTGCCGCATTTTGCCTGAGGTCGCATAAGTGACGGTGTAGAACGCGCCGTCCTCATAATAGGCGTCCACTATGCGGGCGGCGGGACGGCTTATACCATTGGCCCCGGGTTCCAGCGCGATGGTAGACAGAGTAATCAGGCCGTCCTTGTTACCCACTTGTTCTTCCAGCAGCTTCATGGCTTCGTCGTACTTGCTCATTATACTACCTCCTAAAATGTCATAAGGTATACATTGTTAAGCTTATCATTGTAAAATATTGGTGCATGTGAAGAATAATACGATAAAAGATTAAATCGCCATCAATCCAAGCTTATACTCGATGGTCTTTTTTTTATGCCATTTAATCTCCAGTCTACAAATATATCTATTTTTTTTATGTAATAGACATTGTAAATTACCCTGGTCCTATTGTAGAATCAAGAAGTTGTCGAATAATGGTGTAAAATGCCATCCTTGGAACTCACTAGGACGACAGACTCATTGATATTTTTAGAGTAAGAAGGGGGAAGAAACAATGTTATTCCAAGCAGCACGCCGTAAACTCAGTCTGATGATTGTGTTTGCCCTATTAGTAAGCACTCTTACGCCACATATGGTGTTTGGTGAGGCCGCACAGTTCAAAGACATCACAGGCTCTTATGCGCAAAAGGAGATTCATTCATTAACTGAAGCAGGAATAATCTCAGGGTATGAAGATAACTCTTTTAAACCGAAAAAGGCTATGTCACGTGCCGAACTGGCGAAAATCATAGTCCTGTCGTTGGGTCTAGAAGCAAATGCTGATCAAGCCGCACCGTTTAAAGACGTTGCCGCGAACAGTTGGTATCGCGGTTATGTAGGTGCATTGGTAAAGGCAGGCATTACGGAGGGGACATCGGCGACCACCTTCAGTCCTAATGCAAATGTCACCCGTGAAGAGCTGGTCGTATTTTTCATCCGAGCTTTCGAATTGGATGAAACAGCGAAGAAGCTTCCGGTTGATAGCAAGCTGTCAGATATCTCAGAGGTGTCCGAATGGGCAAAAGCACAAGTATCCCTTGCCTTTAAAAATGGTTTCATCAACGGGGTCCAAGGCAGTGACGGCACCCTGAAATTCAAACCCAAAGAGCATGCGGAGCGCCAAGCTCTGGCTCGTCTGGCTTATGAGTTCAAAACCAATAAGTCAGTATATGTCGAGAAATCCAAACAGCTTCTGGCTGAAGAGGTTAATAAGGGCAAGAGTCCTGAGGTAACACCGACTGCCACCCCGGCAACAACTGACCACGGGACATCTGTGACAGCACCAGCGCCGGGAGCTTCAGGTCCGGGAACGCCAGCATCGGCAACCCCAGCACCGGCAACCCCAGCACCAGTGACACCAACACCAGTGACACCAACACCGACATCGACACCGACACCGGCAACCCCGGCACCGGCAAATGCTCTCCAGGTTGTGGTGAAGGGGGAGAGTTCAGATGCCATTTATGTGGAAGAGCCAACAGAAGTTATATTCCGCTCATCGATTAATGCGGCAGGAACGGTAATCGCTAGTGTCTATCAAGTAGATGACAGCGGCAAAGTGATTTCCCAAATCATTTCGTTGTACGATGACGGTTTGGAAGCCCATGGAGACAGTCTTGAGGCAGACGGGCTGTACAGTGGCAAAGCAGTATTGACTGAAAGTACGGAGGGTTACATAAATCTGCAGGCGTTTGTGGGAGATGTGCCAAGCAGCACAGTTTTTAAATTATCTGTAATGAAGCATCTTACGGATGAACAGCTTGCACAAACGGAAATCATTGAAAATAATACACAGAGTAAGCTTGATCAACTGGCTACTTCATATGGTAATTTGCAAAAAGCAAAGGAAGAAACTGTGGCTTGGCTCCAAACCCAAGCAGAAGTAGAGCATGCTGGAATTTCGGGTGAAGGAGGAAGCATCTGGTATTTGCTGGACAACGGGATTCTAGGGGGGATATCCGCAGCTCCTGAGAATACAAAAGGGTTAAGCAGCACCGTAGAAGAGGCTGCGTCCAGTACTGCATTGGCGGCTGAGGCGCTAACGCAAAATGTGGAACAAACTGTAGCCACCATAGGAAGCCAGCGGGTTGCTGTAATTTCTCCGTTCTCCGGCACACTTCCATCTTCGACTGTTTATGACGCTGTATATCACAGCTTTGACCAGTCGAGTTACCCTTTCCTTGTGGAAAGAGTAAAGGACACCGCAGCGGGCGTGAATTTCTTTAAAGGACTGAATCAGTATGGCGTCGTGGTCTTGGATACCCACGGAGATACTTATTATGATGAAATAGTGCTACAGAAGCTCCATAATAAATACGGCATTGATTTCAAATACGCTGGACCGCAAGTCATGTTCCTGACAGGAGAAAAGGCAACGACAGAGAGCAAAAAGACCTATGAGTTGGACTTGAAAAAGGGAAGATTGGCTATTATATCCGGTTATTATGCTATTACACCGTCTTTTATTACACGGTACAACGATATGCTTCCTGATACCATCGTATATAATGGCAGCTGCCGCAGCGCGTACAACGATTCCATGGCAGATGCCTTCATCAACAATGGTGCTGGCACTTATTATGGATATACCGATTATGTAAAGCTTGCATATGATCAAGCTATTGCTAAATCCGTATTTACCGCTTTAAACGATGAGAACATGACAACCGAAAAAGCCTTTCAAGCAGCAGTGGCTGCCCATGGAGCAAACGATGGGTTGGCGGCATTCTTCATGAAAGGAAGCAGCATTGGCACTAAGACCGAAGGGGTCATCAACGGAACCTTTGAAAACGGAACTTGGACCGGCTGGAATGGAAACGGCGATGTTCGGGTGATCTCCAAGCTGGGACCGCTTAAACCGACAGAGGGGAACTACATGGCTATTATCAGCACTGGCCTTGGGTATGAAAACAATGATCAAGGAGGATATGACTACAATTCAGATAGTTATATCGAGCAAAGTTTCATTGTTCCAGCGGGTGCAACAACCCTATCGTTTGATTACAATTTCATTTCTGAGGAGCCTAAGGAATTCGTTGGAAGCAAATTCAATGACACCTTCAGAGCAACGGTAACTTCCAGTGTATACATTAATATGGCTTCCCTCATTACTTCTCACATGAATGGCGGCAATACAGTGACGTCCAGTGTCTATGGCAATGATTCTGTTATTATCGGGGCTGAATCGATTAATGAATCCACGGCCTATTGGATTGAAGAGAACAAAGTAGCGATTGATTTCTACGGCGGGGATCATACAACATACATGACGAATTGGAAGCATGTACAATTTGATGTAAGCCAATTTGCCGGCAAGGGCTCCATTGTCCTTCGGTTCCATGTTTGGGATCAAGGAGATAGTATCTACGATACGGCAGTACTAATCGATAATGTAATATTAAAGTAATCAAAAAACGGCTGGATCAGGGGAACCTGACCAGCCGTTTCTTTTGGAAATAAGCTAATGGACTTGCGTTCGGATATGGATTCCAAATAAAATGTGCATATTGCACATAATTTGTGTTATACTTTATTATGTGCAATATGCACATAATATGGGGTGGAAGAAGGGTGTAAATATGAAGGCAGCAATCGTAAAGGATAAGGGGACGATTCCCGTAATGGGTCATTGTGATTCCCCTGTTGGGACAGAGGGGCTAGTTATAATTAACGTTACGGCCACAGCCTTGAGTCGAGTTAGCAAGTTCCGTTCAATGGGTATGCACTACTCTTCTGAAGTTAACTTTCCAATTGTAGCCGGTATCGACGGTGTAGGAACTTTGAAAGATGGGTCTCGTGTTTACTTTGCGCTGCCTACTGCACCATATGGCAGTTTGGCTGAGCAAACAATCGTCAACGAAAAGCTGACTGTCCGTTTACCAGATGGTATTGATGATCTCACTGCTGCCGCTATCGCCAACCCTGCTATGTCGTCATGGGCTGCATTGGTATTTCGAGCTGGTTTTAAATCCGGTCAAACTGTATTGATTAATGGCGCTACTGGTGCATCCGGTAGTTTAGCAGTTCAGATTGCTAAGGGTCTGGGGGCCAAGAAGGTCATTGTAACAGGACGCAACGAATCGAAGTTGCAAGCACTTGAAGCTGATGAGGCTATTGCATTTGATATGACAGCCGACAACGGTCAAAAAATGTTTGAAAACGCCCTAATGCCAGTTATTGCTGAAGGTGTTGATGTTATATTGGATTATCTTTGGGGCGACAGCGCACTCGCTATCATGTCAGCTCTTGTTAAGGCGAAAACGGATCGTTCAACTCGTTTTGTAAGCATTGGAACTTCATCTGGCCAAGAAAGCATTCATTTACCTTCATCTCTTTTACGCTCATCAACAATCGAACTCGTAGGTAGCGGAGATAAGAGTGTTTCTAAAGCTGATATGCTATCTGCTGTTAGAGGTGTCTTTGAAATGGCTGCCGAGGGGAAGATAAAAATTACCACAAAAGAGTTCGCTCTAGAAGATATTGAAGAGGCTTGGAATGCCCCGCTAATGCCTCGTCCTGTTGTAAGGGTGAAATAAAATGGAAAACGATATTTTTAAAGCACTGATCGATTTAGTTTCCATTATCAATAGGCCAGACCGTGATAAGAAGATGATTGCTAATGCTGGCGTAAATTTGGAAGCAGCAACCTTTCGTGTCTTTGTGGGCATCGTGCATCTCCAACCGACTAGTGTTGGTGATTTGGCCGCCATGATGGGAAAAAACTATTCGAGTGTTAGCCGGCAAATTGATAAGTTAGAAAACGCGGGGTTGGTTCATACGTATCCATCAAGTGCAGATTCCCGCATTCGTGTGTCTGAATTGACGAAAAGCGGGGAGGAAATCAATGCAATGATTAGCCTCACCCGTGAACGCATTTTGCATGAAGCTTTGGATGACTGGACTCTAGAGGAAAAAAACAGCTTATTGAATAACTTAAGGCGTTTATTTGAATCGTTGCAAAGATTCGACTAGTTGCAGATTATGACTGTTCACACACAGCTCAATGTTTATTGCGATGGTGGATATTCGGGTAAAAGGAATTACGGATTCAATGGGGAACCATTCTGAAATCGGATTTACGAGGAAGCCGCAAAAATGCTAAAACGCTACTGACACAACGTTGTCAGTAGCGTTTTTGTATATTAGGGGTATAGCGAGTAGCGCAGTGTTTTGGAGATAGGGTGACCTTGCTCATAATCTTATTATAGAGGTGGAATTTATTCATGAGTAATATCAAATGGGAAGTGGATCCGGACCACAGCTCCGTCGAGTTTTCGGTGACGCATTTAATGATTAATAAAATCAAAGGAGTATTTGAGCGTTTCCAGGCTATCTTAAGTTTTGATCCCAACGAGTTAACAACTATGGGTATTCAGGCTTCCATAGACGCAAATAGTATCACAACTCGCCAAGCGCAACGAGATGAACATTTGAGGGGCGACGACTTCCTTCATGCTGCCAAGTATCCAACCATTGCGTTTCAAAGCACCAACTGCGTCTTTGCTGGTGAGCGGCAATATGAACTTACAGGCAATCTAACTCTGCATGGAGTAACCCAATCTGTTACTTTTCATACTGTATTTGAAGGACTAAACAAGGACCCACGCGGACGGGAACGTGTAGGATTTCATTCAACAGCCAGTATTGATCGTAATGAATTTGGTTTGAAATTCAACTCGCCTCTGGAAACCGGTGGAATTATAGTCGGAAATGAAGTGAGGATCGAGCTTTGTATTGAGGCAATTAAAATACTGTGAACCGTATCACAAATTAATGTATTTTTACACCAAACGTAGTTATGACAAGGTATAAAAAAATCCCTCTCTGCGTAATAGAGAGGGACAGTAACTATTTAAGTACCAATTCATTAGAGCCTTATTAGATCATAACTGGTTGGTCTGTAAGAGCTGCGTAGGTTTAGTAAGCAGAGCAGGCCTCGCCGCTATCCAAGCCACTGAGAGTGTGGTTATAACACATAGGCCAATCCCATAAATCACCCATTTAACATCAACCAGGACAGGTAACTTGAACATAAGTTTTAGAGCTACAGTCGTTAACAACAAAGCTATCCCTGTACCAGCAGTTCCTGAGACTAAAGATAAAACAAAGTTCTCTAACAAGATTGACCGTAATGTCTTACCATTGGATACTCCCACTGCTTTGATGATTGCAATTTCTCTGCGTTTTCTTAAAAGGCTTATCACAATTTGATTCCCGATGGTAAGTATCGCTGTAATGAAGGCAAATAAAGTCACTATAGAGAAGAATACACTTATCATACGTATCATTGAATTTAAGCTTTCGGAGGCTGTACTTGATACTGAATACGCCATAGCGGATGCTGGAAGTACACCGTTTAATTCAGAGAGTAAACCCGTAGTCAGGGTCCCTCCGTCAATAGAAAACATTACCCGGTTAGGCGCCCCATATTTAGACAATATATCTTTAGTTGTTCTCATACCTACTGTTTTTACGAACCCTGATTCAAAAAAGCCAACAATTTTGAAAGGAATCTTCTTTTCTCCCATTGTAACTTCAACTGTATCGCCTGTCTTAATTCCCAACTGTTGATAATCTTCCAATAATAATGCGGTCTTGTGCGATGAATCATCTTCTATAAGGTCACGTCCACCAATAATGGAATAGGACCTTGATGCAAGTGAAGGGTCAACACCTTCAATGCTCAATTTATTGGAAGCGAAGAACTTATTCCCGTCTGACTTTTGCTGAAAAAGAGAAGTTGCTTCACTTCCGTTAATTGAACTTAAAAGACCGTTCATCTGGACACCCTCTGTCCACTTTTTAATATCGAGAGATTGAAAAGCTTCCTTGACTGCTTCAGACTCTACTAAGGAGCTTGTGATGAGTAGATTTCCTTTGGCCTCGGTCTCTAACTGTTGACTGACAGACTGAGTTAAGTTATCAGCGAAAAGTTCGCTTGATACTGCTGATGCAACACCAACACTCAAGATAAGAGCCAATAGTCCGTATCGTTTTCTTCCAGATGATAAATTATGAAAAGGGATAAACCAACGAGGAGAGATGAGTTTCCTCATGCTTCCAACCACTCTGAAAATGAAAGAGAAAGCAGAAGAACATACCTTCACAAATATACTTACCAATATAATAATCAGTAGAATCCCTAAAAAAGATAGAACGACTCTAGAACTAATGGATTCGGTTGAACCCAGAAAAAGTGTTTTTTGTAAGTAGAATGCTACAACTAGCGAAATCAGTAATAATAAGAGTCCTCTTTTCCAAAAGCGTACCCGATAAGAAGGGATCTGATGGTTTCCTTCAAGCAATAGCTGCATAGGAGAGACGATGAGCATTCCTTTTAGAGGAATCCATGTTGATATCAGTGCCATTAGCATTCCTACTGCGAAGGTAACAATTGTGACTTTCCATGAAAACTCCCAAGACAACGGTATAGCTAACATTTTGCCTACGTAAGAAGTTAACCAAGTACTCACTAGAAGACCTGTTACTATTCCAGTAATAGTTCCTATCGTCCCGATAAGAATACCTTCTGTTAAAAAGGTACCGGCAACTGAGCGAGAGCGTACACCTATTGCCTTCATAACTGCAATATCGCGCATTCTAGTGCTCATTGCCTGCTTCATTGTATTTGAAACTGTCAAAGCGCTGATTCCCAGTGCAAGCAGACTGAACAATTGTAAAAGTAAAAGAAGGGTCTTGGCTTGAGCCAAGCTTTCGTCTGTCCGCTCTTTCGTGTCCGTTAGTGTAGCACTTGGCAGATGCTTCTCAAGTTCTGCTTGCCAAGAAGTCTTTGGTGTGCCCGCTTTCCAATGGATAAGAATTTCATTTGTGCTTCCGGCTGGAGCGTTTAGCAGATTAGCTGCTTCATTCAACGGAAGATAAGCAGCTCCAAAAATATCCGCATCTCCGTAAGACTCTTGAACATTAAGTACTAATCCTTTTACCTTGTACTCATGCAGACTTCCATCAGACGCGCTCGGCAACCAAATTTTTTCTCCAACCTTTACCTGTAGGCGATCTGCTGCATTATCAGCAAGAAGGACCTCATTTGCTTGAAGTGAACGGATGCCAGGATATTGATTTTCCCCATAATAAGGGTAAGTCTTCGTATCAATTCCCTTCAAGATCACGCTTGTTGTTTTATTTTTGGATTGCACCATGCTCTGTCCGACATATGAAGATGAATGGCTGTCGATTTCTCCCATGTCTTGGAATATATCATTCACTATATTGCTCTGTAGTGGCTTAAGGTAGGACTGGACTAATACATCCCCACCTAATAGCAGTTTGGCAGAATTCTCAATAGAACGTGGCGCCAATTCAGATAATAGGAACATACTAAAGAAACTTGCACTTCCAATAATGAGAGACAATATAGTGAAAATTGTTCTTAATTTGTTACGTAATAAACTTCTCCCGGCAGAGCTCAGCCATATCATCAGATATTCACCTTCCTTTACTCAGACAAGGATCCTCAGTTTCAACCCTTCCATCTCTAATGTAAATCACTCGGTCGGATTTTGAAGCAACCTCTGGATCATGGGTAGCAATAATGAAGGTCATTCTCATTTGCTGTTTTAAGCGGAAGATAAGGTCAAGAACTTTCTGTCCGGAATCACGATCTAAATTGCCGGTTGGCTCGTCAGCAATGACTAGAGAGGGCTTATTAATCAGAGCTCTTGCAATAGCGACACGTTGCTGTTGTCCGCCGGATAGTTGATTAGGCAGGTGCTTCATCCGATCGCCCATCCCCACAAGCTTCAACATTTCTTCTGCTTTTTTACGTATTTCACTATGTCGGGTGCCTTTGATGCAGAACATGGGAAGCATTACATTTTCAAGAGCGGTCATTGTAGAGATTAGATTGAAGGATTGAAAAACAAACCCAATTTTTTGTGCGCGATAATCAGAAAGTTTTTCTTCAGATAAAGATTCGATTGACTTACCCTCAAGTGCGATTTTCCCTGTACTAGGCTTATCTAGGGATCCCATAATCCCAAGCAGGGTTGATTTTCCGCTGCCGCTGGGTCCCATAATGCTTACAATCTCACTTTTGTAAAACTTCAGATTTATTCCCTTAAGAACAGATATTATGCCGGCTTCGGATTCGTACTCTTTGTTAAGATTTTGGATGGCCAGAATCGGTTGTTCTACAATCAACTGAATTTTCCTTCTTTCTGTTAATTTTTTTAATAAGTAATATGGTGAAATGAAGAATTAATATCACAATCACTATCAAAAGGCCTTTGAAGTTTGTCCAGTTCCAAGAATGAAAGAGGGAAGTAAATGAAAAAATAAAACGTAACATATACATTAAAGCAATGCTGAAAACAATTAAGTATAAAGAGGAATACGCTAAAAACACTTTCTTGTAAGTACTGCTCATATTGATAATATTTAATCTAAATTTCTCGCGGAAAAGTCGTTTCCTACATACATATCCCAATAATCCTTGTTTTACCAATGTAAAAGTTCTAGTATGCAGGTTGGGAATTCCGAGGATATCTGTAAGTACCCAGAAACCATCAAGACGTAATAATGGATTTAGATTGCTAATAATGGAAAGCAAAATAAAATGGTTGGCAGTAAATAGTATATTGCTCCCTGTTATTATAGATGATAATTCATATATAATAAATATCCATAATTGAAAATATATACCTCCAAGGTCGATCACTACTCGCTCTTTTCTACTTGCTTTCCAAGCATCACTCAAATCCACGAAAAGAACAGGGGCTAAAAAAAACAATCCGATCCCCATATCTCTTGGTTTAACATTATATTTAAAAGCCGCCACTGTATGCCCAAATTCATGGAATATAGCCGAAAACAAAATCATGAAAAAAGTAATAATCCAAAAAAGATAAGAACCTAAATCTGCTTTATTTGCAGAAAGACTTAAATTTATTATGTAGTTGTAGAGGGCAATACTCATAAGAACTCCAAAAATACAAATACCTTTTAAAGAAAAAAGATGCTGAAAGGGTTGGGAACAGCCTTCCAGTCGGCTTGCATTTAATAGTGGAGTACGAAAACGGATGGCCGAGGAATGTTCTGCTATTTTTTCGCTCCCTACAACGATACCCTTCTCAGTTAGAAGATGTTCTAATAAATATTGTAGCTCTTCTAAGCGTGGGGCAACTTCATATTTCTCTAATAATTGCTCAGAAATCTCTAAAAGCGACTTTTTTCCGTCCATACAGTTAAAAATGGTTAAAATCTTTTCTGTTACTTTCATTTGTAGACCATTGTCAAAGTGAACTAAATAGCGAGCCCCCTCTTCCCAAACATCCATTTCATGGATAATATAGGGTATCAATTGGGGATATTTTGTTGCTGCTATCGCATTCATAATTATCCCCCTCTTTCTTTAGACGGTACCCAATTCTTCGAAAAGGTGTTTATTATGTTTGATATAAACATCTATTGTTTCATTGGCATAATTACAATAGGGCTTTGTAATATCTCCATTCCTCATTAAATTGGCATAAGCACAACCACCACCACAAAAGAGAGAGATAGAGCATTCCGTGCATTCCTTGGAATCTGTAATTCCCCGGTCCCATTGCTGATGAGCTTCAGAATTCAGCTCATATTTTGGGAAAAATGATCCAACGGCGGTCTCTGCACGGCCTACAGAGTCGGGACAGGCATAGATAAGTCCTTCTGTCCCAAATGAATAGAAACGTTGTTCGCGCGCGCTGCATTCTTTAAAATGTGGAACACTAGTGACCCCCGAGGAAGTACAAGCATCCATATCGTCCATCCTGCTCCAATCAAAAGATCGGATCGTGTTTCTAATTCGTGAGGTGCGCATGTTTATCACTGATCCCAGTCTTGCGTTGTATTTATCAATAAAAGAATCCAAGTCGCCGAACATTTCATATAGGGCTATCAACAGTTCATGTTCAGGTAAGTGGTCGGGCATTGGTTCACTGAAGTGATTAGTAACAGGCGTGACTTGCCAACCAAAGTGGGGGAACTTATTCCAGCCCTTTTGTTCAATGAAATTAGCCAGTTCGACCAGATGACCCAGATTTTCTTTGTTAACATTTGTCCTAGTAGCAACGGCAAAGCCTCGTTCCAGGGCCATATCAATATTTTGGACTATACGATCAAATGTTCCTTGTCCACCAGCCATGATACGCCGTTTATCGTGAACAGCTTTGGGGCCGTCAAGTGAAATTTGAAAGAAATCCCATTGGTCACGGTAAGGTTGAAAAATATCTAAAAATTGATGCAAGAATGTCCCGTTAGTAATAGCGCACATACGGAAACCATATTCATTAACAGCACGTTCTACCACTTCTTTAACTGTATTTTTAGTCTGCGGAAGAAGTGGTTCTCCTCCATATAAAACCATACGATGTTGTGCTCCTATGAAGCGGCCACGATTTTCTTCCATTTTAATAATTTGAGTAATAGCTTCGAACATTTTGGTTATTTCATCTGAGTCTAATGCATGATTATGGTCATGAATTTGATGGCCTTGATAGCAATAGGGGCACCTTAGATTACAAGCATATGTTGTACAAACATTGAAGGTCATACCCCATTTACTCTTTGCCGTCATTTTTTCCATTGCATCTTTAACTTTAAAAAGTATTTGTTGTTCTTCTGCAAGGCTATGAAAGATATACCCTCTTTTTTTGAAAAAAGTAAGTAGTTCAACCTCATCTTGATTATCTCGTTGCAGATTAGTCTGTTCAATCCGATCTAGCCGTTCCTTTACTAGACCATCCACTACATCTACTGCTCCACTAAGAGAATTAATCAAGATATAATTCCCATTGTTAATAGGATGAATAGAATTATATGTGCTTTTGATCATGATTTAACCTCCTCGTATTGTGCAGCTTCCTCCTGCAATTCGTGTAGATATTGACCAAGCATGTTCTTTGCATCCGGACAACAAGGAAGGTCCAGATCTCCGTATGTTGATAAAGCTTGTGCAGCGCAGCCGCCGCCGCAAATCATTGCTGCAGAGCAGTCTTTGCATTTGGGTATTTGTAGAACATTAAAATTTCTCCATTGGTCAAAAACGGGTTCCTTCGTAAAAACAGGGGAGAACTGGCCGATGCGATATTCTGATTTTCCCACTAAATCCGGACATGCATACATATTATTATCAGGTCCAAAAGCATAGGTTTTTCCTTCAGTAGCCTCACAGTAGACAAGTTGTGGCGAAATAATCCCAACTCTATCTTGTAATTCAGGATCAAGTAACATGCCTGTCCGGAAGAAACGGAACATTTCAGGACTAAGGCCGATCTTCTTTTGTTTTTCAAGTTCTGTAAAGTTAGGGACGTGTCGGATTAAAGACTTTGCAATCTCATAACCTTTCATCAAAGTAGAACTCAGACCTAGACAAGTATGATCTGTTACAGGAGCAAAGGTTATTGAGAAGGAAGGATGCCCGAAGAAGCCGCATTGATGATAGTACTTTATTAACTCAGGTACAGTTTTAATATTAGTTTGATCTATATTAATCCGGATCATAACAGGGATGTTACGGTTTAATAATTCATTAACGCCTTGGTGTATCCGTTGAAATGTACCCTGTCCTCCAGATAAAAAGCGCCGACTATCATGTATTTCCTCAGGGCCATCGACAGAAACCATAACACTTAAACAATCGCGAAAGCGTTCTAAAATGTCGGCGTAAGCTTTCAAGTGATAACCATTTGTATTACAACCGATTATAAAATTTCGTTTTTCCGCTTCTTCGCAGATTTTTTCTACCATGTTCTTGGCGGGAGGTAAGAGGGGCTCACCTCCGAATAGGTTAATTAATCCTTTGTCCATTCCGCTTTCTTTATGCAGAATATCAATTGCGGAAAACGCATGCTCTATTTGTTCTTCGGTAATGAAGCGTGTACTCTCATGAAGCAAATGATCTTCAAAGCAATATGTACAACGAAAATTGCAGGCATAAGTCGGACAAATAATATAATGCATGAATTGATCATAATTCATGATTTGTGATGCTTGGTTTAATCGTCGCTCCTTATCTTCATTATTCTCAAAAATGTAGCCTCTCCTCAATAAGAACTCGATATCGTCTTCTTTAAGCTCAGGCGGGTAATTAGATAGTTCCCAACTCTCTGCTGAATCCAGTAAATCAAGCATTTCTGCAGAGAAAAAATCTACAGCACCTGTCAAAGTATTGATAACAAGGTTTTTTTCATCAAACTCATATCTTAAATGGTATTTATTTACTATCATGATATTTTCACCTCTATACAATTTTGGAATTATTAAAAAATATTGTTTAATTGTATAATTTATTGTGAATCACTTATATTGGGTATTAAAGAATTATTCGTAAAAAAAAGCCGCAGAGAACGGCTTTTTTCATCGACTCAAATTTGGAAACAACAATTCCAGCAACAAAGATTAATGCAGGCCATTTCGTCACGATTTTCCAATGTTTCTACCTGATCAAATAATTCTGTCCATAGATCCTTGTCGTCGTTCACGGAGCGAGTTTTGAATTGATTTTCACTCGACATATGTAAACCTCCTTTATATTATTTTTATCTAGAAGAAAGATGCTTTTAGATAAAATTGTTAACCCAAACCTAATGACATCCATTGATTCTTTAGATACCCTAATAACCCATTTATTTACAATGTTATTCTATAATTTTAAATCTACTTATTATGTGAATTTAGTCACAAAATCAAAACTCTTCCAAAATTTTCGAAATAAATGTATTAAATCTCAGTGAGGAATTTAAGTTGAGGGAATTCCTGCTCACTAGAGATGCGGTAAACTAGATGCCTTGACTACTAATATTTGCATTAAATATTACCTAAATCGTATTTATCGAGGAGGAAATAACAGGAACAAAATTGAAAAAGTATACCCTATAGCAGCACTGACCGGGAGGATGGCATGCAATTTCAACCAATTTATTATAATGGGGAATTATTTCTACCGAAGATCGAATTAAATATGACACCGAACCAATCGGTTGGCATCATAACGGACTTGAAGCGAAAGCAGCTTTTAATGAATCAATTAGGGGATCATTCCCAATATTATTTATTTCGGGCTGGGCAAAACGAGTATATGCGTTTAACGGTGGAGGAACTAATCACTTTTCTAATCAGAGTAACAGAGAGGAATGAGCGTACCGCTTCGTTGATAGATTATTTTGCTTTAAAAGAAGAACGGAAGGTAAAGATCAAGGATCTAAGCTCATCGAAAAGGATGTATGTGACATTGCTGCGTGTCTTTTTTGCGCATCAGCCTACACTTGTACTGGAGGAACCCTATTTTTACTTGGAAGAGCAAGATTGTCGTCAACTCAAACGGATTCTGGATGATCTTTCTCAAGAAAAGCAGATTTTAATTTTAACTTCGAATTTAGAGGATGCCCTTATTTCCTGTGATGCCATTTATCGGTTGAACGAATCGGGATTTCATCCATTGGATATTCGGGACTTCGACGAGGATAAGCAGGAAGTACAGAAACAAGACGAGGCCAATATAACCTTGCAGAAGATCTCTACCAAAAGAAATGATAAAGTGATTTTATTTAATCCGCCTGAAATTGATTTTATAGAAAGTGTAGAGGGGTCAATCCTTGTTCATGTGGGCGGTGAAAATTATGACTGTGCGTTGACGCTGACCGAGCTCGAGCAGCGATTATTAAATTTCGGTTTTTTTAGGTGTCACCGATCTTACATTGTTAATCTGCAAAAAGTAAGAGAGATTATTACATGGACGAAAAATAGCTACAGCTTGCGATTAAATACAGGTCAAGATGCCGTGGTTCCGTTATCCCGTTCAAAATTGCCTGAATTAAAAGCACTTCTTAACATTTAAAGGGTACCATTCAGGCGCTTACAGCTACATTTCGGCGCGTTTTGATGGCAGGAAGCATGTAATCTGTATATGTTTAAGCCATCAACACTAAGGATGTGGAGTTAATGAATGTTATCCGGGTAGAACGTATCCATAAGAGATTTGGAGAAAAGGATGCGTTAGCAGATGTTTCTTTTTCAATTCCTAAGGGTGAAATTTTTGGTTTCCTTGGCCCGAGTGGCTCAGGCAAAACAACATTAATTAAGATTCTAACGGCACAGTTAAATCCGACAAGTGGACAGGCAAGTGTATTTGACCAGCCGGCGGAGATGATGCAGCAGTCTGCTCAGAAGATGCGTTTTGGCATTTTGACGGATAACAGTGGTCTATATGAGAGGTTAAGTATTGAGGAAAATCTGGAGTTGTATCGTAAGTTATATGATCTTCCCAAATCTGCGGTCGACAAGGTGCTGCAGTTTGTAAACTTAAGCGGGGAGCGCAAAAAGAAAGCTAACCTCTTATCCAAAGGGATGCGTCAGCGTGTCATGCTGGCATGCGCGATTATCCATGAGCCGGAATTATTATTCCTGGATGAACCAACTTCGGCTCTAGATCCGGTAAACACAGCACATATCTATAAAGGCTTACGCTACTTAAATGAGAAAGGAACTACGATTTTTCTGACTACGCATGATATGTCTGAAGCAGAATTGATATGCAACCGTGTAGCGATTCTGTATCAGGGTCAAATCCAAACCATCGGTTCACCGAAGGAACTTAAACGGCAGCACCGGGAGAACGTAATTAGTGTGGACTTAATCAATGGGGAAACCTACGAGCTCCCGATCGATGAGGGGGCGGCTGACCAAATCGCGGATTGGATGAAGCGGGGGCTAATTGACCGGTTAGAAACGAAAGAGCCAAGTCTAGGTGATATTTTTATTAAAATGACAGGAAGTGAGCTACTATGAGTATCTCATACAAACGTGCCCGGGCGATATTTGTGAAGGATTACAAAGAGTTTTCACGTAACTACGCGCTGTCCATTATGCTGATTTTTCCTATTATTATCGCTCTGATTTTCAAGAGGGCAGGTGCGTCTTTACCTGGAGCCAGCGGTTTTCTTTTTAATAGTTCGTTTGTATTGCTAACATGTTTCGCACAAGCCTGCTTGATTGCGGAAGAGAAGGAACGTAACACTTTACGGTCATTAATGATGACACCGGCTACGACCATGGATGTACTAATCGGTAAAAGCAGTTTGGTCTTTGTCATGTCTGCTGTTGTTCTCGCTATTTCTACATTATTATTTGGCTATGAGCCAGCTAATATATGGGCATTTGTGGCAGTAATCTTTCTTTCGATTATTCTGTACACTGCAGCCGGGACGATCTGCGGTTTATTCTCCAAGACGTTGCTTGAATCCTCATTATCTATACTCCCTGTGGCGTTCATATTTATGGGGGCACCGTGGGGAGAAGTACTAGTGAAGGATTATCCGGTCTTCAAAGTGCTGGATTACATGCCAAGCAGTCAGCTTGTGCATCTGCTGGGTCTAAGCAATACAGGTTATACGACGGGCGATGTAGTGAAACCACTCCTCATTAATTTGGCATGGACGGTTGTGCTAACAGTAGTGTCTGTCATTTTATATCAGCGGCGGTTGAAGGACGAGTAAGGGAGCTCTGAAGGGACTTTAGCCAGCCTTTGGTGGGTCTTTGGTAGGGTTGAAACAAGCGGCCGACTGAGACTATACGACGATTATTTTCCAATTGAGGCTGTGATGTTGTCATGACGGGGCCTGCCGGGTAATAAAGATGATTAGAACTTTCAAATTTGGCTGATTTTGGATTGGGAGCCAAGGAAACGGGGGAAAGATCATGGCGGCACAGACAGTATCAGGCATCAGCTCCGTACAGACCATTGCGGCCTACGGCGGTACACAGAGTGATGTCAGTTCTCTGGAGAAACAGCGAAACCGGCTGATGATGGAACTGGATAAAGTGAATGCGGCACAAGGAAGTGAGATGCAGACTCCTTATCGCAGGGAGCAGCTGCAGCGGCAAATCCGGCTGCTGGAGTCCCAACTGGTACAGAAAAGCGGGAGCAGTACCTCCGTAAATTTTGTGCCTGCTTCTCCGCTTCAAGATCACCTCCCCCTTTGGGGAAATGAAGGAAAGGGAGGCCTCAAGGGCATCGGCCTGACTGATCCCCGGACGGCGACGGTGGACGCGGAGGGTCATTTCGACGCGTTAATTTAGGCAAGCGAGCGAAGGTGCGGAAAGCGTCAGGTGATAAACTGACACTCCATAATCATGAGGCTAGCTAGCCGAGCTTCCCCCGAGAAGACCCGCAGCACGGTAAAAACAACAAAATAGGCGAGAGGGAAGCTTCAACACTTCCTCCTCGCCTATTTGTGTTCATGCAGTTGCTTAGGGTTCAACTATTTTATTCTGGTGTTCCTTGGGTTACCCCATGGATATACGAGAGCGTCGGGGAATCGACGGCCCCTTGTCCCGGATTATAGGTGAAGGAGTACTCGATGGTATCCCCGTGTTGCAGGTGATTTACAGGGTAGGTATAGCTACCGTTCCCTGCCGGGGTCATGGCTACGTTTAGCTGCCCACCGTTATTCAACTTATAGTGTAAGTCGGCAAAGGTTGCGCCGTTCACATAGAACAGCAGGTCGTCACCTATTTTCTTCAGGCCCCGCACCTCATCGCCGACAATGATAACACCGGATGATGCTGCCGGTACAACAGTGATGGTGGAGAGGGCTGTTTTATTACCGTCGGCTGTTGTAGCCGTTACGGTTGTTGTGCCTGGAGTGAGTCCCGTCACGAGACCGTTCGGATTCACGGAAGCGACGTTGGTACCTGATACGGTCCAAGTGACCTGCTTATTGGTTGCATTAGACGGGGCAACATTGGCGTTCAACTGCACAGTCTGTCCGACCTCCACCTGCGCAGTGGTTTGATTCAGAGAAATACCGGTAACCGGCACGTTTACCGGATTCTCGCTGTTGCCTTCTTTATAGACACGAACATAATCCACTTGCATTGTTGCAGGAATATCCGACGGATCTGGGGTATGACCGCTGTCGAAGTGCCCGCCGATCGCCAGATTCATAATGATGTAGAAGGGTTGATCGAATGGGGCGTTCGGATTGTTAGGTGCAGCTACGGAATACCATTGATCTCTACTGACTTTAAAGAAGAACTTGCCGTCCACATACCATTTCATATTATCTTCTTCCCAGATCATGGAGTACACATGATAATCATTGGCGAAGGTCTGACCTTCAGGGAAGTGATATTCACCAGCAATATATCTGTTTACAGGCCATTGTCCGCCAAAGTGTATGGCCCCGCTGGTCGTGCCGGGCAAGCGTCCTTTGGCTTCCATAATATCAATTTCCCCGGATGCGGCCCACGCTCCATAAGCGGCATCTTCCGGAAGCATCCAAAGTGCTGGCCAAACGCCGTTACCTGTAGGCAGCTTAGCACGAATATCTACTCTGCCGTACTGGAAGGACAGCTGATCTTTGGTGTTAATCTTGCCGGATGAGTACTGGGCATACCGGCTTGGGTCCTGTGGAAAGGATTTTGAATCGTTCAAAGCTCTGATATTCAGCTTTCCGTCCTGTACAAATACATTTTGTGTACTGTCTGTATAGTGCTGCAGTTCCGCGTTGCCCCAGCCCCAGCTATTCGGATCGTCAGTAATATAATAACCTTGTTCGTAGCTCCATTTGCTCGTATCGAGTGCTGTTCCGTTAAATTCATCCTGCCAAATGAGATTCATGCCCTCTATCGCCGGGTCGTTTGGTGTTCCGATGGCAATGTCATCATGATCGGATACATCCGGACGTGGGGCATCTGGATTACCAATAAAGGTATAGTTGACGTAATTGTTGCCGACACTTCCGCCCGCCTGTCCATTTAATGGATAGCCAATACGGATTTGCACATCCTCTTGGACAGGCTGGAACCAAAGCCCATAGATGTAGTCAGCCCAATATCCCCACTGGTTGGCATCGGACATGTTGTTATAGCCATTGCCGGCGTATACAAATCCGCTCTGGCTGGAATCACTCATAGCAACCCATTGTCCGTTGATGTTAATTTGGTATACGTAATTTCCTAGTTCAGTGCCTATTGGAGCGCCCCCATCAATCTTAGGTAGCGGTACACCTATTACACCTTTTGCATCTGCGGTAAAGGTCGTTCCCTCATAAGGAGTTAAGACATATGAATTTCTTACAGGTTTATTAAAGGTGAGGGTATAAACGACGTTAGCCGTTGAGGTTTTCGATTCTAACTTGACGTTGATAGACTCTGTTACGGTGAACCAGTAGCCACCGCCGCCTTCGGTGAATTGTCCGAAGTTGTTATCATAGATCCAGCCGCTGGCTGCATTATTGTCAATATCAATCCATGTACTGCTGCTTACAGGTTTTACATATACCTTCAGATCTTCAGCTACGGCTTCATAGGTAACGGCCGGATCATTGTTGAAGGTAGGATAAGTAAAGCCTGCACTTCCTGTAAATCCTGCTGAAATCTGCGGCCCTTGTGTAGGGGCCATAGCAGTAATGGTCGTTTTGTTTATGTTTTGAAATACCAGGGTGTAATCAAGTGTAACTCCATTAGCCTTGGAGAACAGCTGAATCTCCGTTGTTGCGGAGAGAGTGAACCAATAGCCATTCAAGCCACCGTCGCTCCAGTGTCCCCAGTTTTGGTTGTAGGTATAGCCGCCTGCATGGTCAATATCCACCCAGTTTCCAGCAACTTTTACTTTTACACCGACGTCATCGGAAACATCATTCCAGGTGGCAGAGCCCCCATTGAATGTGGGCATGACGAAACCATAGCTAGCTTGCCCAACCCCTGATTTTGAGATGACAGGACCGTCTGCCGCTGAAAAGTAAGACATAGAGGTAACTGTGGTTCCTGCTGCCTGCACCTTAGAAGTCGGCAATAGACCAACCCCAGCCAACAGTACTACTGCTAAGAACAAACTAAATACCTTCTGCTTAAAACCACTTTCCGTATTGTAAAGTCGTTTCATACTTGCCCTCCTTTAATAAAATAATGAAGAAACGAAACCGCTTACATTTAGGGTCATCTCTATTCTATCGAATATAATAATCAGCTAAAAGGTACAATTATTTTTGTTATAACCCAATTTTTTGGCTTTTGATTATTTATAGCGCTGTGTCACGGAACTTTTCCTCGCTGTCGTGCTTCCGGCGCATCATTTGCCGGTATTCTGTGGGCTGCATGTCCATGACATCCCGAAATGATCGTGTAAAACTTTTGTAGCTTTCATACCCTACCATGGTGGCTACCTCTACAATTTTATGATCGGTTTCGGCCAGCAGCCGCCGGGCTTTATCCAGGCGCACATCGCGCAAGTATTCTGCAAAGCCTTTGCCGATATTTTTTTTGAACAGGTTAGAAAAATAGGCATAATTAAGCGACACGTGGTTCGATACCATCGCGAGATCCAGGGGTTTATGATAGCTTTCGTGTATAAAGCGTATGGCTTCATTCAAATCTTGCGAGTTGCGATAGCTGCACTTATATTCATAATAAAATTGGTTCAGCCGAAGCAGCTGTTGTTGCAGCGCCTGAATATAATCGCGAATACCCGGATAATCGAATAGATTACGTAAACATTCGATGTCCAGCGCTTCTTCCCCCATGTACGGGCGGATTACACGCACAGATTCCTCCAGCATCTGTACAATGGCACGGCATAGCTGCTGTGTGTATTGGATGTGATAACGTTGCAATGTATCTTTGTGAAATATCATAGAAATGCCTTGGGTGATTGTACCGCTGTTTTTGGTGCCGATTAACTGGAACAGGGCATATAACTCCTCATAGGGAAGCTCCCACTGCTGCTCCAGTCGCTCAATATGTGTTGGCAAGATGCAGCTCTTCTCTGGAAACAGGTAACTGTGGCGATAGAGCTCTAGCGCTTGTGTATAGCTGCGGGGCAACTCCTTCAATCCTTGCTGCGGGCTGGTCATGGCAGTAATGGCATCTATCTGTCCTGCTTTGAGGGCGGCCGGGAAGGCTCCCGTATCTACGGCTGCATCAACCGCGAGAATCAGGTACGGGCGGTGTTGCAGGCATATACACCCTCGTCTGCCATACACACGGTAGGCAAGGGATTCCATACTGTGGCTACTGTCGGCCCCCGGTTGGTTAATCCATAATTCCTCCCGCAGCAGACACAGGCGGTAATTACTCCACAACTCTGGATTCTGTTGCTGGGTCTGGAGAACCCACGCTTCATCAATCATTGCACCCTGCATGAACATACTCAGTTCTTTGCGGTCTGTCTCCCGGGCGCGGCGGGAGATATGCTCCATATTACGCGAGAGCGCCTGCCGTGTTTTTATCTCATTTGCTACATGTTCTACTGCGGTTTGCAGATCTTCACGTTTCACAGGTTTGAGCAGGTAGCCTTTTGCTCCAAGTTCGATGGCTTTTTGAGCATAGGCAAAATCACTATAGCCGCTAATAATCAGGTAATCTACCTCAATATGCTCCTGTTTGCTCTTCGCCATCAGCGTCAGTCCATCCATATCGGGCATCCTGATATCAGTAATCACCAGTTGGATGTTGTGCTGACTCAATATATCTAAGGCCTCAATTCCGTTTACTGCACAGTAAATATTGTCCAGCTGCAGCGGAAATTGACGCAGCATCGCCTGCAGCCCATCACGAATGTGCTTTTGATCGTCCACAATTAGAATATTGATCATGCCCTACCATCCTCCAAGATTCACATTTTCCCAAGGCAAACGTATGGTTACACAAGTATAGGCACCCTGCACACTGTCAATCCAAAGACCGCAGTTCTTACCATAATGAAGCTGTATGCGCTTATGCACGTTCTCCAAGCCCAGTCCGTTTTTGCTGGTAACAATCGGTGAATCTGAGTCGCCCCGCAGCACAGCCTGCAGACTGGACAGCATTTCCGGGTCAACACCTGCGCCATCATCTCGTATCTCAATTAGCAGAAGGCTTTCATTTTCTACCGATACGGTAATATGGATACGTACGCTGCCGCCCGAGGGCGCTGCATGATGAACGGCATTTTCGACGATGGGCTGCATGCACATTTTAGGAATTGTATAACGCAGTACCTCCTGCGGGAGATCCGCCGTCAACTCAATGCTGCCACCCTCCATAAAGTTTATGAATCGGACATAGCTGTGTATGTTGGCAAGTTCTTCGCTAAGCGCAACCGTATCGCTGCGCCATTGCATGCTGTATCGCAGTTGTGAGCCTAAAGACACCAACGCTTCGGCGATAGCGGGCTGTCGCTGAACCTCCGCGAGCATACGGATGGATTCCAGCGCGTTATATAAAAAGTGTGAATTGATCTGCGAATGCAGCGAGTGCAGCTGTGCATTTTTGGCAATCAGCTGCTTATCTACCACTTGGGTCATCAAATGTTTGATTTCGTCCAACATATTATTGTAGCTGACGGCCACCTCGTCGATTTCGTCACCGGTTTCGTTTTTATCCAGGCCGGTATCAATTTTCGCATCCAGTTGGCCTTGCCGCACCTTGCGCATAGAAGCCAGCACCCTGTCGAGCCGGCGGAAAATGCGCCGAGTGGTATGTGAAACGAGCAGTAACATTAGCAGCAATACACACAATGTGATCGCTACTACGAGCAAATACCAGCTTCGTGGGCCTTTCATCAGCGCTTGATGAGAGGCAATATCCACTACATAGGCGTTCAGTGGGGCGATGTAGCGATACAACGCGTAGTAAGTATGGTCGCCTACCTTGACCTTAATGGGGCTACTCTGCTGCAGCACATCCAGCCGCTGGTGAATGCTACCTAGAATGTTATCCAATTCCTCACCGGCATTTTGTGAAAAGATATGCTCAGGATTGTATACAGATCGGGAAGAGTCGGCTCCATCCATCACTACAGAAAAGAAATCCCCCCCGCTATCCTCAAGCAGGTCACTGAAAAAGACGCTATGCTGGGCGCGGATTTCCATAATGGTAGGGAGTTTCTGCTGTTGCCCCTGAAGGCGTACCAGCCGGTAATAGGATAGCGTATGCTCTCCATCTTTAAAAGCAAATAAGCGGTATGCCGCACCGCCTTCCTCCCGAAGTGTCACCCAGTAGTCCTTCGGCCAGAACTTGTCATAATGGTAGATTTCAGGCCAAATCTCAAATAGGTTGGGATTATCGACATAGAAACTTAGCTCGCTGATCATCTCGTAGCTTTGAATGATATTATGCATTTGCTCAAATTGATTTTGTCTAAATTTTACGAGACGCAGGCCATCCCCGCGCATATTGGAGTGAATAAAATCTACAAATGCCTTTTGATTCAGCGCAGTAGAGGAAGCGTTCTCAATAATGCCCATTTTGCTGCGCAGTTGTTCGTTAATTCGTGAGACATGGCTGCTGCCGGTAGCCATAGCGTCCTTGTATAGCTGACTTTCCTGTGTGCGGATAAATAAAAAGGATACCACAATCGCAGGGATGGCAATCATCATGCTAAAAGCCAGAAACAACTTTTGGGAGATTCGGGAATTACGGTACAGCTTCCTCATTTTAGTCAGCAGATACTTCATTTAAGTAGCCTCCTACCCTTGTAATATACCATATATTACAAACTGCCCGGTAGGTAACTAGGCTGTTTTGTTAAATGGTTAAAGAAGCGAAAAAGGGAATACCGGCCACCCTTTCGGTGGCCGGCAGCAATCTTAATACGGGCATTATTACTCTGCCATTTTGGATTTTCGCACATCCAGTTCAGCCTGGCGGTATTCCATCACCTTGCCAAAGTTGTAATTCTCGCGGCGGTCAAGGAAATTGTCGAAGATTTTATCAAATTCAGCCTCATTTTTGGCCGTAATTAGCTCAGGGAGTACTTCCTCCCAATTTTGCGAAATACGGGACCAGGCTACCGACACATCAGAATCGCCCTGTGGATCTAAGCCCTTATAGCTACCGCTATCAATATCGGCCTGCTTATTGGCGAAGTCTTCCATTTGCTTAATGACAGGAGATTTCTCCGGTCTCCACTGGTTGACGATTACAGGGTTTCGCATCATCCAATAGGTATCCATGATGCCGTATTCTTTCTCCAGCTTCTCAATATCAGTGTCGAGTAATTTTACCATTTCAGGCTTCAGTTGCGGCTTGCCATCTACCATCTCCCATGTTTCGCCTTCCTTGCCAAGGAACAAATCTCGTTGGCCTTCTTCGCTGGCCAGATAGGTCAAAAAGCGGATGGCTCGTTCAGGGTTTTCGGTTGATTTGCTAATCATCGTCACCATCCAGCCGTCCATGTTGCCAGGGAATAACTTAGGGTTATCGCCCTTGCTGTTCTTTGGCCCATCGACTGCGATGTAGTAAGAGTCCGGGTTGCCGCTAGCAGCCAGCATAGGATTGACAGCCGACATACCGGTCCACTCGCGGACCATCATGAAATAGCGGGCGTTGTTTGTTTTTTCCTCTACCTGAGTATCGGAATCCACCAGGAAATCCACATTAATCAACCCGCGCTCGTAAGCCGTACGGAAGGTTTTTAGCCAGGCAATATAATCGGGATCGGTAATGCGGTCGTATACTTTTCCGTCTTTCTCATGCGGAACGGCCAGTAGGTTCTGCAGATATTCGGTCATCCCGTAAGGGACGTTCCCTTGTGCAAAAAAGGGACTGATGGGCTGGCCTTTATATTGGGAGTACTTATCCTTTACCAGTTGCAGTGCGTTCAGAAAGCCCTCTGGAGTGCTAAGGTCCGGGCTGCCCATCTCCTCATACAGATCTTTCCGCACCAGGAAAGTCTGGTTAGCCGCCGTCATGCCAGTTTCATGCATCAGGTTGGGGCTATATGAATCATTCGGAACGCCATAGGTATTGCCATTTTCTTGACGATACCACTTCAGTGTACCGTCCCCGGCCACCTTGAAGAAGTAAGGGTCATACTTGTCAGCTAATTCATTTAAGGCGTAGACATGATCGCCTTCCCACAGCTTTTTGACAGCGGTTTCCCACGAACCCATTGATATCAAGTCTGGCAGCTTGCCCGAGGTCATCATCAGGGTAATATGTTCATTGGCTTCACCGGAAGGTACTTCAAGCTTGATGTTTACGCCTGTTTTTTCCGTTACGTACTTGGAGGTCAAGCTGTCTCCCCAAGTGTGGGCATACCAGTTAGCACCTACGAACCAGGTTAAATCAACAGGGCTGGTATCCAGCTTCCATGCCGGATCATCGGGATTGAGCTTTGCTTCACTCGGGGGCGGCTGTGTACTATCTGTAGGCTGTGGTGTCGGCTTATTTTCACTATTCGCTGAATTGGAACACGCGGCTATGCCTAGCATCAGGCTTGCGGCCAGAACGAGGGTCAACCCCGGCTTAATGAGATTACGTTTCATGACATAATCATCCTTTCTTTGCTGCTTCTGAATTTTTGAATACCAGTTTCTAGACACTCACACTCTTATCCCTTAATGGCGCCAATCATCACGCCTTTGACCAGATAGCGTTGAATGAAAGGATAGACTATCAGAATAGGCAGTGTGGCCACCATCATGGATGCAAATTTAATAGAGTTGCCGGGAAGTCTTGCGCCGAATTGCGCCATAGCTTGCTGCTGCATGAAGGACATAGAGTTCTCCGCAATGATTTTGTACAGCATGGTCTGCAGTGGCAGTAATTCCTGCGAACGGATGTAGATGACCCCCTGGTAATAATCATTCCAATGATAAACGGCTGAAAAAAGCGATATAGTCGCAATGACAGCCATGCTATTGGGCAATACGATTCTGAACAGGACGCCATAGTCTGAAGCACCGTCTACCTTCGCAGACTCCTCCAGGCTATCGGGTATGGTGCGGAAGAAGCTCATGAAAATGACCATATTAAAAAAAGTGTACATAGAGGGAATGATGAATATCCAAAAATTATCATATAAGCCCAGCTTCGTCATCAGAATAAATGTAGGGATCAGCCCGCCTGAGAACAGCATCGTAACCAATGCGATTTTAAGATACAGCTTGCGTCCGATCAGATTAGACTTGCTCATTCCGTAAGCAATAATGGCGGTAAACAACACATGCGTTGCTGTCCCGATCACTGTGCGCAGAGTGGTAATGTAAAAACCGTTCATCATAGTCTTATCATTGAACACAACGCTATAGCTGGCCAGCGATAATTCTTTGGGAAACCAGTTGACGGTGCCCAGGGATGCCTGCTGCGGAGCATTAAGCGAGTTAATGAATACAAACCACATCGGGTACAGTGTTAAAAAGCAAACCGCCAGCATCAGCAGGGTGTTGCAGACCTCAAATACTCCAATTTGCCGAAATCTTTTGCGTCTTTCCATACCTCTGTCCTCTCCCTTCTAAAAAATGCTGTCGCCGGTTAGTTTTTTGGATGTGTGATTGGCCAAAAACAACAAACCTAGCGCCACAATAGAGCGGGCGAACAGGACGGCTGTTGAGAAGGAATGGCGCCCGGAGACCAACCCCATGTTGTAGATATACAAGTCTAGGCTTTCCGCCATCCTCATGTTCATATTGTTCTTCAACATAAAGATCTGCTCAAAGTTACTGCCGAGTATCCCGCTGACAGCGAGGATGAACAAAATAGCGATGGTGGGGCGTATGCTCTGAATGGTGATATGCCACATCCGCTGCCGCCGGTTTGCGCCATCCAGCTCAGCCGCTTCGTACAGCCCCGGATCAATGCCGGATATTGCCGCTATGTAGATAATGGCGCTCCAGCCGGTTTCTTTTAACGTATCGGTGAAAAAGGTGATCCACCAAAAGTACTTAGGGTCGCTGTTAAACAGGATTTCGCGTTCCTGGAACCCGAACGCCATCATCAACTGATTGATCACACCGCCCTCGCCCAGCCAATTGAGCGCAATGCCGCCAAAAATCGTCCAGGCAATAAAGTGCGGCAGGTACGAAATGGTTTGTACCGTTCGCTTAAATCGAAGACTCCGTATTTCATTCAGCAGCAAGGCGAACAAGATAGGAATGGGAAAACCCAAGACCAGCTTGATGCTGCTCATTCCCAGAGTATTGCGAATCGAACGCCAAAAACGCTCATCCGTCAAAAAATCCTGAAAATGCTTCAGCCCGACAAACGGTGATTCTAGTAAGGGTTTGGCGATGCTGTAGTCCATAAATGCAATAATGAGCCAGAACATAGGGATATAACAAAAGATAAACATCCAGATGATTCCCGGGATAACCATGCTTTGCAATTGCCACTGCTTAAAAAGCGCTTTCATTTGTTCCGTTCTGTATTGGAACATTTTCCGTGCCCCCTTTCTATTTCATCGTATGAAAAAGCGTATAGGAAAAAAAGCCCATGATTATCGACCCTATCCCATTTTTTTAGATTTGTTTGACCAGCCGCAAAAATTAAGTATGCTGTGATTAAATGAAGGGAGTGTGCAAAGGATGAATAAACCTATATGGGAACAGAATTTCTTAGATAGAAATGCCGATTTAAAGCTATGGAATGTCCGCCTTGGCAACGACTTGTTAGATAATGAGGGTAATCCCATAGACCCAGGTTGGGGCAACGGAGAGCAGCAGTATTACACGGATCATTCCAGCAATCTGTATATCGATGAATTTGGCTTAAACCTGTGCGCGCGCAGCGAATCCATTGAAAAGGATGGGCGCAATTTTGCATATACCTCGGCTCGTTTGGATACAAAGGACCATTTTTCCTTTTGTTATGGCAAGTTGGTTGTGCGTGCAAAACTGCCGGTAGGGCAAGGGGTATGGCCTGCCATCTGGTTGCTTCCGCAGGAACAGGCTTACGGGCCTTGGCCAGCTTCCGGCGAGATTGATATCATGGAAGCCAAAGGCCGCTTGCCTCAGCAAATATCCGGAACACTGCACTACGGAAAGAATTGGGAACATCAAATCGTTGAGGAGTTCTCGCACCATTTTGAAAGCGGAACCATTAATGAATTCCATGATTATGCACTGGAATGGAATGCCAGTTCGATTCGATGGCTGGTAGACGGACATTGCTTTGCCGAGCGTTGCTTGGAGCCAGGCATTATGCCCTTTAACGAGTCATTTTATCTGGTGCTGAACCTTGCAGTGGGCGGCTGGTATGACAATGTAGCGGTTGACGAGACTGCACTGCCAGCGGTGATGACGGTTTCAGGGATATGGCTGTATCCATAATTAAAAATTTTGGAGATGCCCTCTTTTTCGATTTTCAATACCTACATCCCATCTGGTAGAATAGGGAAAACCATATTTCTCTATATTCTAGTAACTTAATTATAAGCTTGGGGAGGTAGACTATGGACAAAGAACTAGTGGCACAGCTGACACAGTGGCATGAAGATGATGAACACCAGAAGATTGTAGACACTCTGATGGAGATTCCTCCAGCGGACAGAGATTACGAGGTAGTCAGCAGTCTGGCAAGAGCGTATAACAATCTGGGATGTTATGAAGAAGCCCTTGAACACTTCGCGATGATTGCGGAACAAGGGCAGAATGATTATCTGTGGCATTTTCGTGTGGGATATTCCTACTATTATTTGAATCGATATGAGGAAGCGGTGAGAGTGCTGAGTATTGCCCATGACCTCGATCCGGATGATGAGAACACGGCCATGTTTTTGAAATTCAGCCAGCGCAAGCTTCGCAAAGAACAAGACGCCGCAGCCAGACGGGCAATCAGAGAACAGCATAATGATTCGGGGACGACTGCAGCTCCTTTTGACGGGATGGATCTCTCCGGCTTTTGGGACGATAGTGATTATGCGCTAAAAGAATATGTTTCTTCTCCGCCTACGGATGAGCTGATTGCTTCTGTAGAAGAAGAACTGGGTTACAAGCTTCCTGCCTCTTATATCAGTCTGATGAAGCAGCACAATGGGGGAGTGCCTTATAATACTTGTTTTCCGACCGAGGACGCGACCTCATGGGCTGAGGATCATATTGCGATTACGGGCATTATGGGCATCGGACGCGAGAAAAGCTATTCTATCTGCGGCGATCTCGGCAGCCCGTTCATGATTGAGGAGTGGGGGTATCCCGACATCGGCGTGGTAATTTGTGATTGCCCTTCGGCAGGCCATGATGTCGTGATGCTGGATTACCGCAATTGCGGGAGGAACGGCGAACCCGAGGTAATTCATGTGGATCAGGAAGATAATTATGAGATTACGTTTCTGGCCCAAGACTTCGAGACGTTTATACGCGGCCTGGTGAGTGATGAGGAATACGACACCTCTGAAGAAGATAAAGAGGAGGATTTGCGTAAAGTAGCCGTAGGCCAATTCTCACCTTTGCTTGCGAAGCTGTGCAGCGATGTGTCTGAGGTAGATCAGCTTGAGCAGAAGATCCGTAAAGTCTGTACCCGAATCGTTGAAGAGAAGGGACACTTCTCCTTTCATGCGGATGAGCTTTCTACTCTGATGTACGATGTGCAGTTCTGGCTGTACACAAGCTCTTATCCAAATACGAGCCGTCAACAATATCTGGATGTATATGAGAAAATGATCGCTTTTGGCGGCGAGTTCGGGCAAGGAGGATACGCTCCGGGATGGATCAGCGACTGGCTGGATGGGCGAATACGGGAAGGGCTAATCGTCCAGGAAAACGGGGTGCTTCGCTTCACAGATCAAGCCCGCTCTGAGGTCATTGCACGGCTGGAAGCGGAAGCTGCAAAATAGGAGACGTTGATTCGGGGGCTACTCTCCCGCACGGAGCTCGGTTGATCACAATCGTATTCAAGGGTCATCCCACAAAGGATGGCCCTTAAACTTGCCGTTTCAGACAGTGCACTCCGCATAATAAGCGAAAGAAAATTAAAGCGCTTACTCGTGAAGTATTTATATATAAATGTAATTATTAACATTTTTCGACAACATTCACCTTACTTTTACATGGTAGTTATGATATATTCTGGGCGAATATGGATAACAAAAAAGAAAGGGGAATGAGTATGGAAGCGTTGGTGTGGACATCTAATCATAAGCTGGAGCTTTGCGAATGGGAAGAGCCGCAGATTGCAGCACCGGATGAAGTCAAGATCCGGATTGAGATGACAGGTGTATGTGGAACAGATTTAGCAGTCATAACTGGGAAAGAGGAGGGGGTTCCAGGGGTCATTCGTGGTCATGAGGCAGTAGGGACTGTAATCCAAATCGGCAGCAACGTTGACCGTGTTAAGGTAGGCGACCGCGTAGTTATCGATCCCAATCAAAGCTGTGATGAATGCTATTTTTGCTTGAAGAAACAGCCGCACCTCTGTACGGGCATCGATGGAAATGGGATGCCTATTGCGGGTTTGAATCGAAATGGGACATTCACTTTTTTTTACTCAACTGCACAAACGTTTGCACACCGTCTTCCCGATCATATGAGCTGGGAGACGGGGGTTTTGATTGAGCCGCTTGCCTGTGTACTGCACAATTTCAAAGAAGCCAATGTCACAGCAGACGACAAGGTACTCATTCTTGGATCGGGTCCAATGGGACTGTTAAGCCAAATTGTGAGCAAGTCGAAATCTGCGCTCACGGTAGCGACTGAAGTTAATCCCTATCGGCTAGCTTTTGCCAGAGAGATCTCAGATTTTGCTTTAACCCCTGCCCAATTAAATCAAGCTGCCGTAGACAAAATCTGTGCGGGACATAAGTTTGATGTGATTATCGATACGGTGGGCACTCAACTCGAAATGGCGGAAAAGTGGATTGAACGTGGAGGCCGCATCGTTCCTTTTGGTATTAATGCGAAGTATCGCTACACCTTTTCCCCTACTAAATTCGTGCAGCATGCAATAAAAATTATAGCAGCAGGTGAATACCGCTACATGTTCGAGGAAGCTTTGCGGTTTGCCGCTGAAACTCCTGAAATGGAGAAACTAGTGACTAGAAAAGTTAAGCTCAGTGAGCATGAAGCAGCGATAGACGAGTTGATCGGCTATGAATTGAACTCTTTGAAGGTGGTTGGGAGTGAAACCGTAAAGACGGTTTTTGTTCCCTAAACGTAAGACTACAATCAATGAGAGGTGGCACTGTTGATGAGCAATGATAGCAAATTCAGATTAATTAAAGATTACTTGTCTACACAAAAGGCCAAAGACATAGAGCCAATTTGGATACCCGCAGTGTGGAATGAGTGCCAATATGGGCGTGTTCTCTTAGAAAAAGAGGGTGAAATTTGTGTACACCCGTATGATTTTTTGACAGATCATTTGAATTATGTGGACAGGCTTTCGTGGAGATATCTGCTTAAGGAACGCACAAATCTGGACGATAGCGCGATCTATTCTTCGCTTATTCGCTATTCTACGGCTTGGGATTACAACCATGACGGAAAAATTGAATCGGGTACTTTTTTAAGATTCTTTATTCTTCTGCCTCTGCTAAAGAAAATGGGCATCAATATTCTGTACATGCTTCCAGTTAACCAGTACAGCAAGTTGAATCTGAAGGGGGATATTGGGTCCCCTTACGCAGTGCAATCGTTATTCCATTTGGACGAGAACCTGCACGATAGCCTATTGGATGATATGGAGGAGTTTACGATCCACGATGAGCTCAGCGCTTTGGTAGAGGCTTGTCATTTACTTGATATTAAGACTGTTGTTGACTTCATTCCCCGTGTGACGGCGAAAAACAGTGCGTTCATTACCGAGCATCCTGAATGGGTGTATTGGATCAAAATGGATGAATTAGAAGGCTTTGCGCCGCCCGCAATTCCCCAGCTTGGATTTTTTGAGGAGTGTACGCCGGACAAATTGGAGACGGTCTACCGCAGCCAGGAGACAGCGGTATTTCTGCGGAAGTTCACGCCACCGCCCAATGAACTCCATCCAATCCTTTGGCAGCACTTGAAAGAGAGAGCTGCTAAAACAGGAGATGAGCTATTAACTTTGGTAGAGCAAGAGATGGGGATAACGACTGCTCCAGCGCATTCGGATTGGATAAATGATGTGCAGCCGATTTGGACAGACATTACGTTCTTACGCCTCTACCAGGATTTCTCTCCGCAAGTGAGACATCTTATAAGTCCGGATCAGGCGCCATATGTCCTTTTTGATACGATTAAATGCAATGACTACCCGGGAGAGGAGCCGAATCTGGAGCTGTGGGATGTTCTGGAGGAGGCAGTACGGGTTAATCTCGAAAAATATGGGATTGACGGCTTCCGCATCGACATCGGACACGTGCTTCCTATTCCATTGTTGACTCGTATTTTTGACACGATTAAAGAGATGAATCCAAATGCGATCTTAATCAGCGAAGATTTGTTTAATCGCAACCACAAGAAGGCAGCAAACACCGGCTATAACATTATGCTTGGCAGTGGATGGAACGTCATGACACAAATTACTAAAGAGAATCTCATTTCATTCTTAGAAGAGCTGCCTGAGTTGAATATTCATATATTTGCCTGTGCAGAAACAGCAGATACTCCTCGGATCACCAGCCGTGGCGGTGTAGAGGTTGCTCGGATGATCGCGGTATTTAATCAATTTCTTCCGAACGCAATTCCATACGTGACGACGGGTTATGAAATGAATGAGGAGCAGCCGCTCAACTGTGGTCTTGGAGACAACACGAACGGAAAGGAGATTTCCCGAGCTTTTTTTAACGTTATGCAAATTAATTGGACCAATCCTACACCGATGCTGCCGCTGTTGGCGGAGCTAAGTGAACTCAAGAAAGATTGGCGCCACCTAGTGAAGCCGGAAAACTTTTTCGTGGCTCAATCCCCGGAAGGTATTGTTCTGTACGGGTATATGCAAGGGGATGAAACGCTGCTGTGCTGCTTTAACTTGAGTGCTGATGCTTTCTGCCAAGTTGATTTGAAGGTTGCCGTACCTGGCCGATGCCCAATGACGGTAACACTGGATAGTTCCTTAACGGGTAGCAGCGTAGGTCAGGCGTTCGATTGCTTGCTGCTTGCGCCTAATCAGGCTTTAGTGCTCGTAAACAATCATAGACAATTTAGGTAAGGGAGAGAGGCTGCAATGGAAAAGAACAATAAGGAAGTCGTGGTATGGCATGAGTTTGATGGTCCAGGAGATACCTCGATTGAGGTGCTGGAGGGAATTTGTAAGCTGTATACAGAGCGCTTCGGCGTACAAATTACACCACAAGTGATGAATATTACGGAGCTGACTGCGCGCCTGAACCAAATTAAGGACACCCAGCAAGGTCCGCATCTGGCGATGGTTCCTGCTGACATGTCCTCCTATGTGGAGAACGGTCTTTACTCCGAAGTACCGGGCGGGCTATTTGACGATACGCTGACTGAGGGAGCCCTTTCAACGATGCAAATGAATGGTGTTCAGTATGGTATCCCTGTATTGCGGGGTAATCATCTGGTTGTGTATTACAACCCGTTGATTTACCCTAGTGCGCCGACGACATGGGACGTGTTCGAAGAGGCAGCAGAAAAGTTATCCGCCCAAGGTATCATACCGATTGGAGCAGACTTACAGCAAGGCTATTGGTTTATTCCGTTCCTTACAGCTTTCGGCGGTTGGCCTGTACAGAATGGAAAGCCGAATATCGTCACCTCTGAAATGAAGCAGGCGCTTCAGTTTATTCGCGACAAGATGGATCAAGGCGTGCTCGTTAGTCTCGACGGCTCCACAGGACTGCTTGAGCAGTTCATTGACGGTAAGATCGGCGCCATTATTTGTGGCGAGTGGATTTATAACCATCTAGATAAACATATGAACAATAGGCTTGCGGTTTGCCAGCTTCCGAGCATCGAAGGGCGGCAATCATTATCCATGTCTTCTTCTATTGGCCTGATCTACCCTAATCATTCATTAACGTCCGAGGAGCGGGAAGATATTTTATCATTCACGCGCTTTATGCTGAGTGACGAATGCCAAACTATGTGGACGCTGGGTGTACAGCGGATTCCGGCTCAGGAAGAGGTGCTGAACCATCTAGCTGCCTCTGCTGCGCCTAACAGAAAGATGATTTTATCGCTTTTGGATCACTCACGGCCGATGCCGACTTATCCCTTCATGATCCATGTATGGGAGGCGTTAAATGCGGGTCTTATCGAGCTGCCCTTGAGCAATCCTGAACAAGCATTGAACAAAATAGAACAGACTATTCAAGCCTCTTGGGGCGCATTTAAAAGCTAATTAGAGATGGGGAGAGCCAAATGAAAACAACGATATTCAGCCAAATTTCTATTGATGGAAAGCTCACTATGGGCGCTGGTAATTCGAGTAAAGAGCTTTTTTCTTTATTTTCCAGTGAGGATATGGAATTTATTCATCTATTCCGGGGGAAGGTGCAGGGAATTATGGTCGGCAAAAATACAATTTTGACGGACAATCCCTTTCTTACTAATCGGTATGAGGAAAATAAAAATCCAATTCGTATCATTCCGACAACTACCTTGGATATTCCGCTAGATTGCAATGTACTCTCGGACCAAGGGAAGACGATTATTGTCACGACCGAGAAAGGAAGGGATGAAGAAAAAATCAAACAGATCCGGCAAAGAGGAAAGGAGTGCCTTATCTGCGGCGAGGATAAAGTAGATTTTGTGGAGCTTGAACGTCAGTTGGAGGAGAACTATGGGATTACCAGTCTGATGGTCGAAGGCGGCGGATTCTTAAACTGGCATATTTTCAATCAGGATATCGTCGATGAGATTATTCTAATGCAGCTTCCAATCATCATAGGCGGCTCCACAAACATTACTTTAGTGGATGGAGACGGGTATCAGCAATTGAACTTTGCGAAAAAGTTCAAGGTTGTAGAAATTCAACCAAAAGATAACTACACGCTCATGCGCTACAAAAAGGTGATCTAACCTCAAACTAAGTCATAGACTGCGAATGGCTATAAGTTCTGGAAAAATCGAGAATATGGGGGTTGTGAACGATACATGTCAGAGAAAGAAGATTTCTACAAAAGTGTGTATAAAATCGCTGTGCCCGTTACGCTTCAAAGCTTGCTGATGGCATTGCTTAATTTGACGGATCAATTGATGGTTGGGCAGCTGGGAGATGTGGCAATTGCCTCGGTGGGGATGTCGACCAAAATATACGGGATCATCGCGGTTGTCTTGGCCGGTTTATCGACGGGTGTATCCATATATGCAGCCCAGTTTTGGGGAAATAAAGATTCCAAAAGTGTCTCTCAAGTACTGGGTCTCGGACTGATCACCGGCTTTGCGTTCTCGTTCCTGTTCTCTGCGGCTGTCTTTATCGATTCGCCGCTCTTTCTGAGCCTATTCACTACAGACGTGAATGTAATAGATGAGGGGTATATCTTTCTCCAGATAATGTCGATCGGTTTTGTGCCTGTCATGCTCACGATGATGTATTCCGCGATTTTACGCAGTACTGGCCATGCCAAGTGGCCGATGTATGTAAGTCTAATTGCAGTTGGCTTGAATATTATACTGAATTACGTACTTATTTACGGTCATTTCGGTGCTCCTGCGCTTGGCCTGAAGGGCGCTGCCATTGCTACTCTTATTTCTAGAGTCTTTGAATGCTTGTTGATCATTGGTGCCGTGTACCGGTATCGTTTACCGGGAGCTGTCGGGTTAAAGAACTTATTCATCGTTCCTAAACCGCTCATCCGCAAGTTTTTTGGAACGACCTATCCGCTGCTGTTGACTGAATTGATCTGGGTATTGGGTGAAACAGCATATGCGGTCATTTATAGCCGTATGGGGACGATGGAAATGACTGCGATGACCATTACTTTCCCACTTCAGGGTCTTTGCATTGGTTTATTATCGGGGCTGGCTAGTGCAGCAGGGGTAATGGTTGGCAACCGTTTGGGTGCGAATGAATCCGATATCGCACTCGATCATGCGAAACGGTTCATTCGTCTAGGCATCATTATCTCTCTGATCGTCGGGGTTATCATTGCGGCAGGCTCGAAGCTGTATGTCTCAGCGTTCAATATCTCCGAGGATGCTAAACAAATGAGCATGTATATCGTTATCGTGTTTGCTGGATTTCTTTGGGTCAAAGTATCCAATATGATTATAGCCGGCGGTATTCTAAACAGCGGAGGAGACAGCAAGTTCGTATTCGGCATGGAGTCTACCGCAACTTGGCTGATAGGTGTCCCATCCGGGCTGTTGCTGTCATACATTTGGAAGCAACCTGTCTACCTTGTGTATCTCGTCATCTCGCTGGAGGAGGTTGTCCGCTTTGGCTTCGGCTACGCCCGGATTTACTCCCGTAAGTGGATGAGAAATTTAGTTAGCGATCTGGCTGAAAAAGCTATGTAACATAGGACCTGATTGAATCGCTCAAGACTCCCATGTATTCCCGATAAGGGGATGCATCGGGAGTTTTTTTAGCTACCGATATGATTTTCATAAAGAAAAAGGGTGAAAAAGGGCCAGCCCACAAAAGATGGTCCTAAAACTTGCGATTACGGACAGCGCGGTGAGCCATATCATAAGTAGGGCGAGAAATCTTGGTGTGCAAAATTGGAGGGTATTTTAAGGAGAGCCGTCTATTTCTATTTTACTTAGGTTGCTTACGTCTTCTGAGATAGGACCGGATCACAAATACCGCTTATAATAAAAATAAAGCTATGGTTAACAACGGCATTTTGTTAATGGGAAGCCCTCCTGAAAAATATTTGCTGAAGCCATGAAGTCCCCATCTCCAGGTTCTATCATAGTTTAAATTTACCATATATTAACTTTTGTTTGAAGTTTCAATGGTTTCATAAATCTAAAATAGTCTATGGACTGTTCAACAAATTGTGTGAGTGCTGCGGAGGTGATTTTATAGGATCAACTCCGCAAGACGATGAATGCCTTGCTCAATCGCTGCCTCATCTACTTTTGCAAACCCTAATACCCATCCTTTTCTTTTGCTATTCAAACAATAGGGCCCAAGAGGGTACACACGTATTCCATGTTGTAGGGCTAACCTTGTCACAGCTTCTTCGTCGAATGTTTCCTCAGCTTCTAATAACATATGTAATCCAGTTTCTACTCCACTGAGCGTGAAGCGCTCCCCTAAACCGCTAGCCATAATAGCTTTTGCCATGACCTCGTGTCTTCGCCGGTACACATTTCTGACTCTTCGCATATGGCGCATAAAATGACCATTTTTAATGAAGTGGGTTAGTGTTAGCTGATCCATAATCGGAAGATGACGGTAAGTCAGCTCCTGCACCTTCGCTAGCTGAGCAATCGCCTCGACTGATCCAACAATAGCCGAAATACGAATGCCTGGTGCAATCATTTTAGAGAAACTCATGAGGTACAAAGTATTATTAGATGCCTGACTAAACAGCGTTGGCAGCGGCTCCCCGCGATATCGAAATTCACTATCATAATCGTCTTCAATGATCCAAAATCGTTCTTGAACGGCCTTATGCAGCAATTGTTGCCGGCGGGGCTCCGACATAACGACCCCTACTGCGCACTGGTGGGAAGGGGTGGCAAAGACCAGCTTGGATTGCGGGTGAATATGCTCAACCACTAGACCATACTCATCAACGGGAACGGGTACCACATTCATACGGCGGTATCTCATTGCCATCCAAGCAGCTGGGAAACCTGGATCCTCTACTGAGACAGTGTCCCCATCAGCTAAAAGTGACTGTGCGATTAAGTCAATACTATGCTGAGCTCCTGAGGTCAACAGAATCTGATTGGTTTGGACATGTATGCCCCGTTCAAGTGATAAATAACGCTGTATTTGCTCACGTAATGGTGTGTACCCGTAGCAGTTACCGTAAGCCCAGCTTGATAAATCCATTTCAGCGGATGCCTGGAGCAGCGATTGCCGCCAGTTTTTTTGAAATTGTTCATCCAAATAGGGTTCATGGGGACTGAAATCAATATCCACTTCTAGCTGTTCTTTACCTCTGAACCAGTCATGTAATTGATCAACAGCTGAGTCTAGCAAGGAGAGTGACGGAGGTGTGGGGCCCTCTGTTTCTATTTCCTTCGTGGACATAGTGACTTGCTTCCACGTACTAACTCGCGTCCCTCCCCGGCGGGAGGTAACTGTATAACCTCGACTTAACAATTCCTCATAGACGATCTGTATAGTTGAGCGGGAGACACCTACGATGTGCGCAAGTTCGCGGGTAGGAATCAGTAATTCTCCTGGTGCCCAGACTCCGCTAGTAATATTATGAATCGCTTGATCAAGCAATTGCTGCCAGATTGGTCTCTTATCATTGCGAATTACTTTCATCATCGTACATACCTCCAAATAGAAACTCCAATCATAAAAAACGAATTATGGATTGCTCTAAACAGCGAATTTTGGATATTTTAATACAATCCATTCATTGATATACTACCGTAACAACGCTGGTATCCGCAATTTAAATAAAAGGAGAGATTCGATATGAATTCGGTTCGTTACAAGACCAGGGAATGCTTAGATCAAGAGAAGATTGAAAGGTTCCTTCACCAAACGAGATTAGGTTATCTGGGGTTGGTTGATGGGAACCTCCCTTATGTTGTGCCACTTAATTATGTATGGACTGAAGGGAAACTGTATATTCACGGGGCTGGAGATGGAAGACGTAATCAGGTCATGCGTGATAATCCGGAGGTATGTTTTACGGTATGTGAGGAATACGGAACTATTACAGACCCGGTACCAGCCAAAACGGATACAGCTTATATGAGCGTAATGATTTTTGGACAAGCAGAACCGATTTCAGATTTGGATGAAGCCACACACGTACTTCAGGAATTGATCAATAAATACGTACCGGGTTATTATAATCGCCCCTTGTCCAAGCAGCATGTGGAAAAGTATAGATCGGCTGTATTTGGCGGTCCGGTTCAAGTTTATCGGGTAATTCCGTATCATATCACGGCAAAAGAAAGTCCTATTGAAGCAGAAAAAATGTATAAAAGGGGCATGGGTACTGGACGAGATGTTTAGCCGCAAGATACCATTACAAATGGTGTTATGCTAACGAGGTCTTTGGCAGCCTTTATGTCCTAATCATATGGGGAGAGGGAGGCTTTTTAGAGGTACTATCTATCAAAGTAGGCCGCAATCCAATGAAGGAGGGCGGCCTACTTATTTTTACATTTATTTAGGTTGTTTACGTCTTCTGAGATAGGCCCAGAACACAAATACCGCTACTAGAGCAATAATGGCGCTAATGGTGATAGACCTTGTTAGATGATTATTATCGTCCGCATAATATGCGGAAGCAATGGTTCCCGACCCATCCTGCTCGTCATCGGAAGAATCGTTCTGCATCGTTTGTAACACATCAATTAAATGCCCGGGTGCTTGAGGCTCCGAAATATTGCTTAGTCCTTTTGTTTCTGCTGATGAGGCTTGTTGTGGGGCGATGATTAGTTCCTGATTGTCTTTCTTGAAGGCAGCTATATATTCGTCCCGCTCACGGATAAGTGTAGGCTCACTCACTTCACCCTCAGCTTCTAGTGAATGAATAGCATAGGCCAAAGTATTAGGATTTCCTCCAAACTCAGTAACTTGATAGGACCCGTTTGAATCCTTTTGAATGATCATTTTAGATTTGGGTATTCCGCCCGATAAAATAAGAAACTCCCAGTTGTCTTGGGGTGTGACCGTTTCAATCAGACTATCGGAAGCCGCCCTAAGCTTAGCACCATCAATAAAATGAATCTGCATTCCTTGACCTACGGTAATTTCACTAATCTCTGCTTCATTGTTGTAACCATACCCTTCAGGATCTTTAGATAGCCCTTCTTTAATCAATGTTAATCCTTCTGTATTTGCAAAAGAAACAACATCTTCAGTTACGGTCTGAGCCCATACAGGTGAGAAAAAAGTCAGAAATAAAACGAATGAAGTTACAGTTAACAGCAGCGTTTTCTTAATGGGAAGCCCTCCTTAAATATATTTGTTGAAGCCATGAAGTCCCCATCTCCAGGTTCTATCGTAGCTGGAGCCACCTTTAATGTTGGTGTATAACATGGAGGTTTTTGTGCCCCCACTCGGGTTCATGTGTTGAATCCAATCATTTCCACTATATGTGTCGTACCCATAGATAACTACTGCGTGCCCGCCACCGGTAGCACTATTCCATTTCCAGCTTACATATATAGGACTGCCAACATTATCAATCTGGTTTTTTACATCGCTGTAAGATAGTGCTCCTGTATGATTCCAACTGGAGACACCATAATCATGAATGCCTTCTTGAACAGTTCCATAAGATTCACTCTCGTCTGTTGTACAGCCGGAGGTTCCCTTCACATGATCATAAAAAGAACATTGGCTTACAGAGATTCCGTAATATTGAAGTATGGTAACGCTAGTCGCAGCCCAGCACCAATTATTCTTAGCTTGTGTAGCTGTAGGGTAGCCAATTAAATTAGTCGCATATGCTTGGGAAACAAAAGAAAAAAGAAAGACTGAAACAAAGGTTCCAACAAGCATCAATCTCTTTTTTAAAGATAGTTTCATGAATGGAATCAGCTCCTTATTATGGATTAATATTCCTTTTAATAACGCTATTAAAATACCATATATTAACTTATGTGTAAAGTTTAAATATTTTTTCGTTTTTATAATAGATTCTACACATTTGATATGGAGAGGGGGATACTGATATGGATAAGGAAATATTGATGCTCGTAGGAATACGTGCTCCAATGATCCAAAGCAAGCCATTCATAACAAAAGCCACTCCGCTAAGGAATGGCTTTTCTTCATTTACTCTGCAATTACTAGTTACAACTGAGGTTCCTTGCTAACTAGGTTTGCTTTCTTTTCAATCATGAGCTTGTTTTTCGTGGGCATAAATAATGTTATAACAAATGCGGCAACGGATAAAATCATCATGAAGTAGTAGGCGTCACTTGCCCCAAGAATCGATGTAAGGGATTTAAAGATCTCAGGAGTAGCGGAGGGATTATTCTGCATCAGTGTAGTTGCATGACTGGTTGCCTGCACTGTATAAATTGTAATTACGACAGCAGTGCCAATGGCCCCGGCAATTTGGCGAACGGTATTATTCACAGCTGTACCATGAGTGCCAAGTTGTTTGGGCAACGCATTTAGTCCGGCTGTATTGAGTGGCATAGTAATGAAGCTTAATCCAATTCGCAGGCCTATGGTACGAATCATTAGATAAGTATACGTGGTCGATTCAGATAAATCTGTTACCGCCCACATAGATGGAATAATAAACAATAGGCCAATGATGAACAGCGGTTTCGCACCGAAACGGTCGTATAATTTACCGGTGACGGGTGACATGAACGCATTTACGAGTGCGCCCGGCAACAATAGTAGTCCTGCATCAAATGCTGTAAACCCGCGACCATTCTGCAGATAAATAGGCAATAAAATCATATCTGCGTACATCATCATCGTGATTAATACGTTAATAAGAGATGTCATCGTAAACACTTTATTTTTGAAGACCGACAGGTTTAGCAGTGGATCATCAGATTTGACTTGTCGAAGACAGAATACGGCTGTTACCACGACCCCAATCCCTAAGGTCAGGATCACGATTACATCATCCCAGCCTTTACTTCCTGCACTACTGAAGCCGTATAAAATTAAGCCGAATCCGACGGTTGATAAAAGAACACTTACCACATCAAGCTTCGACTTAGACGTCTCAGATACATTCACTAAATACTTGAACGCCAACGTTATAACAATGAGGACAAGTGGAATAAGCCCGATAAATAACCAGCGCCAAGAGTGGTATTCGACAACAAAACCCGCGAGCGTTGGCCCAATAGCAGGAGCGAATATCATCGCCAGCCCAAGCAGTCCCATAGCGCTGCCACGTTTTTCAACGGGGAAGATCGCGAGCACAACACTCATCATGAGCGGCATTATAATCCCTGCACCGGCAGCTTGGATCATCCGTCCGATTAAGAGTAGACTAAAGCTCGGCGCTGCTGCACAAATTATAGAACCGATTAATAAAAATGACATGGCACTTATAAATAATTGCCGTGTTGTAAAACGTTTCATTAAATAGGCCGTAATCGGAATCAAAATCCCGTTGATCAGCATAAATCCTGTTGAAATCCATTGTACGGTTGTTGCTGTGACATCAAAAACATCCATCAAACTACTTAAGGCGACATTTAAAAGCGTCTGATTGAGTGTGGATAAGAAACAACCAAAGATTAAGATGGTTAATAAGATCCCTTTATTTATGTTCTTAGTGTCTTCTTGCATGTTGCAGTCCTCTCTTCATTGCTTTTTCGACATAGTGTCAATAAAATAAATCATATCAGGATTTAAAAAGTATTCCTATTTGCAATTTTATTGAAAATGTCGACTAATCGACAGAATAGGCAAATTAGTTGATGAAAGGCCATTTAAACGATAATAGAGGGATGAAATGACTGAACATAAAAGAGTTGACCCACGAGCCATTCGCTCAAAAAAGATGTTGAAAAACGCTGTTTTTTCATTATTGTCCGACAATGTGGAGATTTCGCAATTGACCGTCCAAAAAATCGCCAACCGCGCGGAACTAAATCGCGCAACGTTTTATTTGCATTATGAGGATATTAACGATTTATTGCGCCAGATCGTACATGAAATCTTCGATGACCTATCCATGAAGGTTGAACCGCTATTACAAATGAAGAGCAACAACGAACAGGAGCAGCTGATCACCTTTTTAAATTATTTTTTTGAATACCGGAAAGTTTTTGCTGTATTGATTGAGCATAAAGGCTTCAAAAACCACTTGACCAACCTGTTAAAAAATACTGTCGAAAAACGAAGAAACGCGAGGAACATTGACTCTACTAAGGAGGTAGTCTCCGTTGATATTATTGCAGCCTCACTACTGGGGATTATTATGTGGTGGATTAAGGATGGCAACCAATATAGCGCTGAATACATAGCGGGGCAAATTACCTTGATGTATAAAAGAAGATATTTATAAGGGCTTTTATGATATATTCAAGTAAAGTTTGAGTCCCTAGCCAATATTCATAAAAAAGGAAGTGCGAACAATGGATTTAGAAACGGTCATGCAAGAGCTTGAAGCTCTCGGCAAGGAACGCACCAAGAAAATATATCTATCCAATGGCGCGCACGAACCGCTTTTTGGTGTGGCCACAGGCCAGATGAAGCCTATCTTCAGAAAAATAAAACATAATCAACCCTTGGCCGAGCAGCTTTATGCTACGGGAAATTACGACGCTATGTATTTTGCCGGGGTGATCGCGGAGCCTAAAGCAATGTCAGAGTCGGATTTTGAGCGGTGGATTGCTGGGGCTTATTTCTATATGCTATCGGACTTTGTGGTGGCAGTAACGTTGGCGGAGACGGATATTGCGCAAGAGGTTTCTGATAAATGGATTGCAAGTGATATAGAGTTGAAAATGTCGGCGGGCTGGAACTGTTACTGCTGGCTGCTCGGAAATCGCCCGGACAGTGAATTTTCCGCAGAAAAATTGGCCGCTATGTTGGAGCTTGCTAAAAATACGATTCATGATGCCCCTGAACGAACGAAATACGCAATGAACAATTTCATCTACACTGTGGGCGTATCCTATCTGCCGCTTCATGATAAAGCGGTTGAGATTGCAAAGGAAGTTGGCCCGGTGGAAGTCCATACCGGTAGTACAAAAAGCAAGATTTTGAATGCTTCAATTAATATTCAAAAGGCAGTTGATAAATCGCAGCTGGGCTTCAAACGAAAACATGTAAGGTGTTAGTCAGTCATGGAGTGCTAAGGAGAGCGTATTGAAGGTTGTGCCTGCAGACAGAAGAATTGGCGGCTTGGCTGACAAGCCCTTAATTGTGTGCAATAAAAGTTAATGGAACAATAATAAAGCGGTAATTAATGTTATTGACAAAATATTTGACAATGATTAGTATTGAAAAATATTAAAAATGAAGTTAGCGACATAAAAATTAAATAATTCGCAAGCTATGATTGCTATGGATCACACTATAGCAGGAGCAGCTTCTGGAGAGACCGTGGGGGAATCCCCCGGCGCCGAAGGGTTCACAATCTCAGGCAAAAGGACAGAAGAGTACTAGATAATTCATTTGTTATTCTGATCATCGTCAGAATAAATAAATGTATTTTATTTATTATTCTTATACCTAAGAGATTGGAGCGTATCCAATCTCTTTTTTGTTATCATTTTCACTTGTTATTTTTTTCACATAAGGGGGAGTTCGAAATGGCAGCACAAGAATTAAAGAGAGATTTAGAGAATCGACATGTTCAGCTCATTGCGATTGGTGGAACCATCGGTACCGGATTATTTTTAGGATCTGGAAAAGCTATACAGCTGGCAGGACCATCGATCATTTTTGCTTATTTAATCGTGGGTATCGCTATTTTCTTTGTGATGAGGGCATTGGGAGAACTTCTGTTGTCAAAAGCAGGTTATCAATCTTTTACAGACATTGCCGAAGACTATCTTGGACCGCGGGCGGCGTTTGTAACTGGATGGACCTATTGGTTTTGCTGGATCATGACGGCTATGGCCGATATTATAGCTGTTGGGGTCTATGTACAATATTGGTTTGATATCCCGCAATGGATACCCGCAGTCATTTGTTTAATTATTTTATTAGGACTCAATTTATTAACTGTAAAAAGCTTTGGCGAATTGGAATTTTGGTTTGCTTTAATTAAGGTAATCACTATTCTCGCGTTAATTGCCATAGGGGTAGTTTTACTGGTGATTGGATTCAAAACAACTACCGGAACGGTTGCGCTCAGTAATATTTGGGCACATGGGGGAGTATTTCCAAACGGGATTTCCGGGTTCTTACTTTCATTTCAAATGGTTGTGTTTGCTTTTGTGGGTGTGGAATTGGTGGGGGTATCAGCAGCGGAAACATCCAATCCAGAAAAAACTATCCCATCGGCGATTAATAAAATACCTTTGCGAATTCTATTTTTCTACGTGGGTGCTATTATTGCCTTATTATGCATCAACGCTTGGACAGAACTAAACCCGGCAGAAAGTCCTTTTGTTAAAACATTTAGTTTAGTGGGGATTCCGATTGCCGCGGGGGTTATTAATTTCGTTGTATTAACTTCAGCTGCTTCCGCTTGTAACAGCGGGATGTTCTCAACAAGCCGGATTCTATACAATCTAAGCAGAAATGACCAGGCTCCAGCCAACTTTGCAAAGCTTAATAAAAATCATGTGCCAAGTAATGCTTTATTCATATCCACGCTTGTCTTATCTGTAGGGGCTTTGTTGAGTAAGCTGATTCCGGAGACGGCCTTTGGCATCGTGACAACGATTAGTGCCATTTGTTTCATCTGGGTTTGGGGCGTCGTTCTAATTTGCCATTTGCGATATAAAAAGACGAAGCCGGAATTGCAGGCCAAATCAAAATTCAAGGCACCGTTCACACCTTTTGTGAATTATGTTGTTCTAGCCTTGTTTGCAATCATACTCATAATTATGCTGTTTGCTGATGAAACTCGTCCGGCATTATTGTTGACGCCTTTATGGTTTATTTTATTATTTGTTTTGTATTCGATAAATAGAAGAAAGAGGGAAAGAGATAATAAAATAATCAGGACCGAAACACCTCTCTAGTTTATGAGGAAAGCTTTAACCGGCGCAGAAGCCGTGGTTATATTCAACCGCGACTGGGCAGGGAGCCCTTGCCGGTTTCAAGCGTTCCTACATGGACGTTTGCTTAAAGAATATGCAAAGTTAAACAGAAAACCGGAAGATACTGTTAAAATGGTATCTCCCGGTTTTTTAATTTTTTACAAACTATAATATCATCGAGTTTACAGTTTTTTTCAGTTATTGTTTATTACTATTTCAACTGATATAATTCTTATTTCGACAATAAGTTTACAAGTAAGATAACTATCGTAATGGTAAAATCAATTTAAAAGTGGTGAATTCATGAGAGAGTTCTACAGTCGGGTGAATCGAAAAACCTATTACATATTAATGTTAATGATCATCGTTCTTATGATGTTTGGATTGATACTATCTACCCTAGAGTTAGATGGGATTGATTTTGGTTATATCATTCATTTTTTATGTGTGGCGTTTCTAACGGTTTGTTTATGGATTTACCCTAAGCATGAGACACATACTTTTAGAAAGATTATCATTCTATTTGGATTTGCGTATTTTTATACGCTATTCTTTTTATATCCTCAAACATGGACTACCTATATCCTCATTTGTCTTATTCCTGCACTGTCTATTCTATTTTTTGATTTAAAATTGTTCTATTTTTCCTTCATTATAAATGGGGTACTAATGGTAATTACATTTGGCTATATCCTCTTGATTGATAGAGGGGATTTATATACATATTTACATTATGATATGCTAGGCAATTTCATTAATATAATAGCGGTTCAAGTGTTATTATTTTTCATTTTTCAAATATCATTTAAACGGATGAAAAAACAGCAGCTTTATTATGAACAATTACAGCAATCTGAGCGTTTAAAGATGGTTGGACAATTAACAGCTGCCGTTGCGCACGAAATTAGAAATCCAGTGACAGTGGTTAGAGGTTTTTTGCAGTTTTTTGATGAGGATCCTTCATTTGATGATCCTATGAAAAGAAAATTTAAATTAATGATTGATGAATTAAACACAGTAGAACAGATTATCTCGCAATTTCTAACCCTTTCAAAGCCAAATGGAGAGCAAAAATTAGAAAAAGTAGATGTGAAGGATGTACTTGAAAGTGTTACAGGATTGCTCCATTCCTACGCAATGTTATCTGATAATCAAATCGTTACCTACGTAGAAGAAGATTGCATGATTTCTATTAATAAAATTGAATTTAAGCAGCTGCTTATTAATATAATAAAAAATGCTTTAGAGGCTTCGGAAGTTGGTAAATCTGTCTCTATTATGGCGAATAGGAACAATAATTTTATTGAGATAACAATCATCGATGAAGGAAGCGGGATGTCAGAAGCAGAGGTTAAGTCGCTAGGCACTCCTTTTTATTCATTAAAAAGTAATGGAACAGGTTTAGGATTAATGATTTGCTTTAATATCGTAGAAAAATACGGCGGGGAAATTTATTATAGTAGCTCTGAAGGTAAGGGGACAACAGCTACTATCCGCTTTTTAGCTATAAATGATCAGTAATACGGAACCTTCTTTCAATTGAACAAAGGGGATTACCTCAAGCCTTCGGCGGAGAGGTAATCCCCTTTTCCTAGATATATATGTTTATGTTTGCTGCGTTAACGATTATTTTAGAGGGATTTTGATCTCCAGTTGCTTGTTATAATTTTTAACTACATTGCCTTTGGCATCTAATTTATAAGCCCCGGTGTTGCCTTTTTCAAATACGGCTTGATAAGGTCTGATAACTAGATATTCAGCGGCTGAGCGAGGTGCTTCGAACAATAAATCTTCAGAAACCGTATTTTGAGTTGCTGCAATAGAATCTCTTGCAATAGATTCTAATTTATTGCCCAGATTATCATAAATGTCATATCCTAAAGCCTGGCCTTGGGTGGCAACCCCTTTAACCGCTAAAGCGATACGCACAGAAGTCTCTCCCGCAGCAACACGGGTGGTTTTGATTTCAAATTGGTTGTCTTTCTTTATAGCAGGTAGCTGAATATTACGCACTAATCCTGCTTGCTTGAGGGAAAATTTAAGTACATACGGGTTTTCGATTCCGTTAAGCTTCACATAGATACTCAATTCAGAGGAAGCCAGGCTTGCCTTTTGTTGCTCGGTTAGCCATCCGGTCTGCAATACAACAACCGCCTTGTTGGCATCTCCGTCACTGATCCAGCGTGGTGTTTTTAAATCGATGCCTCCTGGTTGAGCGAGCTTGGCGTCTATTCCCACAATAGTACCTTCTGCAAGATAGGGTTCGCCTTTATCATTTAAGGTTACTCCTGCGAGCATTCCTGAAAATAGCGATCCCTCACGGCTCAGGTCGATCTTAATATAATTACCGTCAAACTGTGCACTGCCCTTTAAAGTAAGCTGATCGTGTGAATCGGCCACTTTTGTTGTATTCAGGGAAGCTTCAACAGCGGGTTGAGCACTGGATGCTTGGGTTAAAGCTGGCATTCCCAACGCTCCTAGGCATACAGCAGCACTTAAAATTACAGACATCTTCTTAGTCGTTTTTTTCATGATATTATCAAGCTCCTTAATTTTTATTTAACTAGCACGTTTATCTCTAGACCGTCAATATAATGCTTCACTGGGTTTCCAGAACTGTCTGTTTTAAATGCTCCATTCTTACTTTGTGGGTTCTCAAACTCATAAAGATAGCCACGGATTGTGAGCATATTAGGGTGTTTCTCAAATGGCTCAGTAAGCAAATCGACATTAAGTGACCTATTGGAAGTCGAGAGGACTTTCTGCGAAATATCTTTCAGCACCTGTCCTTGTTGATCCTTTACTTCAAAGCCCACTAAACTCAATGCTGTATGATCTTCGTCTGTATCCTGTTCCAGCATGAGCGACAGGCGTGTCGTTAATGGACTATATTCCAGCTTTTTCAGGATCAAACTCCATCCTCCAACTTGTGCGCGTATATCAGGTGTGGAAATTTTATTAATCGTAGCCTTCCGCGCAGGAATTTGGAGAACAAACGGTTCATCAATACCGTTTAAGTCAAGGGTTACGGTCAATACAAATCGATCAGGAAAAGGTTTGTTGGAGATCCCCGAATTCGAGGAATCCACTAGTCTAAAAATAGCTGTGTTGCTTTCAGCACCTTCTATCCAGCTTAGAAACGGCATAGCTTTCCAGAGACCTTCTGAAAATTTCTCCAGGGAAGCCCCGTCGATCAATACTTCTGCAGAGGTTATCGCACCTTCCGCTAGAAAAGGCTTCCCATCCGCTCCAATCGTTACTCCGGCTAGCTTACCTTCCAGTTCTTCTCCCTCACGCTTCACCGAGAATGCCAACCGGCTGCCATCAAATACAGCCTCTTCGGCAGACAAGGTGATCCCTTCATGCGTATCACTGCTGTTTAGACGGGAAGTCAGTCCCAGACGCTGGGCCGCTTGTAATCCTATATCATCTGCCCGTTCAAAAATACCACCTATCAAGGGAAGCTGCTTGAGCGCATTGGCCAACGTAGGCGGATAGATAGCCGTTAGCATAACACTTAACAATATCGCCGCAGTCACAGCAGCTGTGATTTTTGGATAAATCCGCTTTTTCTTTTCCTTTTCCACAGGATCCTGGACAATGGTGGCCAGCGATGCATAAATCGAATCCTGCCGTGATCGTAGTAAAGGAGGAAGCTCCTGTATATTAGCTTTCCCTAGCTCCCTGATCTGCTTTTCTAAATTGTTATTATTCATTAGCAAGACCCTCCTCCGGCACAGGATGTATCTGTTTGGACAACAATCTCCGTGCGCGATGGAGTCGTGCCCTGACCGCTCCCTCGGAGATGTCGAGCACATCTGCAATCTGCTTAATGGATAAATCGTCATAATAAAAAAGCACGATAGCAAGCCGCAGGGATTCGTCCAACTGATTAATGAAGCTTTGCAGGTCTACGTTGCCTGAATCTTCAAAATGCACATAGGAAACGACCGGTTCCTCGGGAATTTCCGCCACAGCTATAGTTCGTTCTCGCATACGAAGTAACTGATTGCATTCATTAATCAGGATGCGTATAACCCAGGTTTTAAAAAACTTAGGCTGCTTAAGGTTGGCCAACCCTTTATACACCTTCAGTGTTGTTTCCTGAAGAGCATCCGCGCAATCTTCATCTTTTAGCAGAATGGTTTTGGCTAATCTGTACAACTGGGATTCCAGTTGCCTGAAAAGACGGGTAAACGCCTCGTGGTCGCCTTTCTGCGCTTTTTTGATATCCAGTTCGTTTTCCAGCAAATGATTTTTCCTCCTTGAGGGCCCTCTGTATAATTAGATGGAGAAGACATACAAAAAGTTATATTTAGGATAAAATTCATTCTCCTGGACAAATCACTTACCTCGGTAGTGGTATAAAGTCCGTGCAATTCATTGTTTTGGCAAGGGGAGTTTCAAGTGGATAAACTGAAAAAAATCCAGAATTACCACCTTAACTGAAAAGAAGTAGTGGGGTAATCCTGAATTAAAAAGTGTATACATATACCTTGGTACGCAGTGTGTCCGTGCATGTTATGGTACGGACAGGCTGCATGCCTGGAAGGGCAAAACAAATGCTAATAACCACCGCACCCGGCAGTAGCTCACGCTTGAACTTTTCCGCCAGCCGTTTCATCGCTCCGGGAAATAAGTAACAAAGAACAATATCCGCATGCTCGTAAGAACTGCTATAAATATCCCCACGTACATAACGGAGCCTTCCGTGGAGCAGATTCTGGCCTTTGGCTGCTCGTAGCATACGTGTGCCGAACCTAGTAAGCAGCTGGGATGTCCATAAGGGAATACTGGAATTTTCAATGCCTGTCAGCCTTTTGCCTGGACATTGGCGAATAACATCCATACCAAGTGTTCCCCAACCCGATCCCGCCTCCACAATGCTGCTATATCCCGGAATCCGATTCACCTCAACGGCAACAGCCGAGCGTACAGATTTTGACGTAGGCATCGGCGATATCCCGTTCCTCCAGCTCACCAGCACAATCGACACCATGGATAACAAGGCTGCGAAGGCGATGAGCCAAGCGATGGCTTGAATCACAATCAATACGATCATTCCTTCTTCATCTGCTAGAAGTTGGCTTCAAATTCTCTTACTTTCTCCCAGCATTTCGTTTATCAACTTGATATTTATAAAGATCCTGAATTTCCTTGCTTTCAATATCTTGACCTACATAAAAAATCAGAGTGGGATCATTTACTGGATGGGCATAAGAAAGGTAAGTGCGATGTATAAAATCAAAATCCATCTTACCCAGCTGGAAATCGATTTGATATTTATCTTCTAAATAGATTTCAAATTGCTTTTTTAAAGCCAGAGACTTCCACGGAAGTCCAAAGAATAAAAAGTAGACTCCTATAAGAAATATCAAAAAAATTAAGAGGAAAAGCGACTTTTTACTGAGAATGGTATGTTTTATAATTCATAACCCTCCCTAGCGTTTATTCTACATGAACTTTGCTGGAAATATCAAAATCAACCTCTTCAAGAAATTCAATAACTTCTCCATTGGGACTGTGAATGATCGCGTTTTTTATTAGAAGAGGCGGTTCGCCCAGAGACAGAGAGTCCGGTGCTATAAAAGCTTTTGCCCCATGTGCAAGGGCTTTTTGATACATCTCCTCTACATTATCTACATAGAAGGCAAGATGTAATAACGCTCCGTGCGCTATATCTTCATCAGACAAGGCTTTTTTTCCTTGAGCGGCGATGACTGCATCATTATCAAAAATCTCAATGCAGGTTCTGCGGTCAGGTGAAATCAGCATGGAGGCTTCTTTGATCTGAAAGGATGGCAGACTCCAATGATGACCTAGCTTAAATCCTAAAACGTCAATATAGAAAGAAATAGTTGCTTTATAGTCTTTGGCTTGAATCGCTACATGTGCAAGGCCTTTTACACTCATTTATAATCGCTCCCAACTTTAATATATATTTATTATAGTTGTATTAAAATATGAGATATATATATAAGATAAGTGTTTTGTAGTAATATGGTTATTAAATTTAAGGTATTTTAGTGGAATCAGTTTATTTTATAAAATGAGTTTAGGAGGCGCTTGCTATGGAACAACTTATAGATGACATTGATAAAAAGATTATGCAATTACTTCAGTACAATGCCCGAATGTCCATTTCACAAATCAGCAAAGAGGTTTCGATGTCACAACCCTCTGTTAAAGAACGAATGATCAAGCTGGAGGAAAGGAATATCATTTCTGGGTATCATACAGCTTTTAATCTACGAGATCTGGATCGGGGCACAACTACGTTTATTCTATTAAAAACAGAACATTGCCAAGAGATTACGGATTTTTGCAAAAATGCTATGGAAGTTACCGATTTATATCGGATTAGCGGTGAATATAATTATCTCATAAAGGTGCAAACCGCGTCGATTGAGGAGTTAGCTGAATTCCAAGACAACCTTATAAAGTTTGGACCTTCAAAATCTCATATCAGTCTGAAAAATATATTGGAAAACAGGGTGTTGCTCTAAAGCCCATTTTCCAAACACAATATATAGTAACCGCTTTCATTCCATTGTAGAATGGATGAAAACAACGTTAGCATTGACTCGGATACAAGGGAGCATGGGTATGGAGAGGTTTTTATTCAGTAAAAAGTATATTCCGTTCACCTATAAGATGATGATACCGTACCTCATTCTAGTATTGCTGACAGATGTATTGGTGGGTTATATAGCTTATACGATGCTCGTAGAGTCCAGAACGGAAATGGCGGAAACGAATGTCCGGACAGCTTTGAAGCAGACGAGGAACAATATCGAATATCAGACAGATGAAATCAAACGAATGACTAACTCGCTGTTTCTCAATACGAATTTTCAGAATGCTCTGCAGTTTAGGGGAGATGCATTGGAAAACATGCTCAAAATGAGGGATGACATCGTTCCTTATATGAAAGCCCCTCTGCAATTGTATGGGAACAATCTGAGACTTGTGCTCTATACCGCGAATGAGACGATGCTTGAAATCCCCGGTGATGATATGTCTGTACCTATCGGTAGAAGCGATTATTATATTCTTTCTGATCAGGTTATTGAAAATAAGGAATGGTTCAAGTCGATCGTTGCCAATAACAAAGACAGCTTGTGGCTTCAGGCGGACAGCGACAGTGAACTAAGCAATATTTCGTATTTCCGCAAGCTGGTTTCTTCCAAGGGAGGCCCGTCGATTATTGGTTATATTCGCGTCACGGCGAGAATTGACGAGCTTTTTGGCAATTTCGATACCTTTCCAATTGAACAGGGCATAGACCTTCGCCTAGTGGATAGGGTTAGTGGATTAACGCTTTATGAACAAGGTATTGTCGATGAACATGCGAAGCAAGATGCTTATCTGATCATTAGTGAAGATATTCCGTTGTCTGACTATGCTATCGAGGTACGGGTGCCGCATGCATACTTAAATAAAGATGCTAGCCGAATGCAGAAGGTGATCACCACTGTTTGTTTGATCAGCTTTTTAGTCATGGCGGTGATCGGCTTCCTCGTTGCCCGCATATCAGGCAAAAAAATTAAGCGAATCGTATATTTGGTCCGGTCGTTTCAGGAAGGGAATTTTTATAAAAGAATTGGGTTTGCCGGGAACGATGAATTTGTCTACATTGCTAATAGTTTTAATCAGATGGCGACTAGCATCCAGGACTTGATCCAGAACGTCTATGAGCAAGGTATTCAGAAAAAGCAAGCAGAACTGGATGTGCTTCAAGCTCAGATCAGTCCGCACTTTTTGTACAATACATTGTCGACCATTGGCAGCTTGGCCAATTTGGGCGAAGTTGAGAAGGTTACACAGATGGTACAAGGTCTTTCTAAATTCTATCGCCTCACCTTGAATGAAGGACATGTCTATATCTCTCTTGAAAAAGAGCTGGAGCAGGTAAGGATGTACCTTGAAATTCAGAGGGTAAAGTATGCCGATGCTTTTGAGGTTTATTATGATATTGATCCTGATATTTTACAGGTTCCCATCATCAAGCTGATTTTGCAGCCATTTGTAGAAAATATATTCAAGCATGCTTGGTTTGGGGAGACGATTGCGATCCGGATTACCGGAAAACGGCTGGGTGAACGCATCGAGCTTAAGGTTATCGATAACGGAATTGGTATGCGGGCGGACACACTGCGAAATATGCGTTCGAGCTCATTCCATTCGAGCAGCTATGGACTGAGAAACGTGGAGGAACGAATCAAGCTGAGATACGGCAATGATTTCGGCATTCATATCGGCAGTTACTTTGGGGCAGGAACGACCGTTCAAATTATCTTACCGGTGGATAATGCGGAAATCCGGGAAGTTATGGGGGAGTAAATAGTATGGCGATGGAGATCAACGTTCTGCTGGTGGATGATGAAGTGATCGATTTGGAATGGCTGAGACGGCGGGTGGCGGGCAGTGATCATTTGCCTTTGCATAGCGTGAGAACGGCAACGAGCGGTTTTTCCGCTTTAAAAATGATGGAGCAGCACCGCGTTGATATTATTCTCTCCGATATCCGCATGCCGATTATGTCAGGTGTGGAATTTGCCCGGAAAGCGAAGGAGATTAACCCTGAGGTCCATCTGCTTTTTATTAGCGGACATCAGGATTTCAACTATGCCAAAGAGGCGATTCAATTAAATGCCTCCGGTTATTTGCTTAAACCCGTCGATGATGACGAGTTGAATAAGACGCTGACTGAACTCTGCGCCAAGATTGAGAAGGAGAGGAAGCAGCATATTTCCTTGTCGGAAACACTGACGCTTGTGAATCAGGAGCTGCTGCTGCGCTGGTTTAACGAGACTGCCCCGGGGCAGGTCGAGACGCACATTCACAACGTTCTCACGTCATACTTACAAGGCGCGTCGGCGGTCGCCATCGTCGAGATCGACGATATGGCACGGAAAATACAAACTTGGACGGAAGAAGAGCGGAGTTTATGGAGCAGCGCAGCTAATCAGTTTATCCGGAAGTTCGCGCAAGATCAAAATTTAGGCATGGTCATCACAACCTATGACTATCATTTTGTGATCCTAGCTGCGGTTCAGGAACAATATTTTACCGCTTTGATGGAAGAGCTCATTCGGTCATTCTATCAGGAGTTCTCCTGTTCAATTACGATTGGAAGAGGGATGTACACAACAGAACTGGGTAAGCTGCATGATTCCTATCGGCAAGCTCAGGCTGCTTTAAGTATTAAATGGATTGTTGGGAAAAACAGAATCATCCAAGATGCTTCGGAATGGAGCCCGAAGGAAAAAATCGCCTCAGATTTAGAGGTTATTGTGGACCGGATGCTTAAAGCGATGCTCGACTACGACCTTACCACCATTGATGATTGTTTGCTGAAGCTGTTTGCCGGGGACAGTCCGCTCTCCCAGAAAAACGACATCTACGATATCATTATTCGAATTACCTCCAAGCTTCATGCCGATCTGCAGCAAATGAACGAGCATCTATACGAGATTTTAAATTGGGATTCGCATCATCCCTTTGTGCTGTTTCAGTTCGAAACGGTGCATGATATTCTCTCGTGGCTGAGAAGAAGGTTCTTTGAGTTGTCGGAGCTGCTTTATTTGAAACGGCAAAGACAAAAGCGGAAGTTAATTGATGAAATCACGGAATATGTGAAAGAAAGATTAGATCAAAAAATAACGCTGAACGAAGTGGCCGCCCACTTCGATTTTACGCCTAACTATCTGGGTCATTTGTTCAAGCTTGAAACCAACAGTTTATTCAGCGATTTTTTAAGTGAATTACGGATGAAACGGGTATGCGAGCTGCTCGAAGATCCGACTAAGAAAGTGTATGAGATTGCGGAACAAGCCGGATATAAAAATATTATTTATTTTAACAGACAGTTCAAGCACTACATGGGCATGTCGCCCGGCGAGTACCGGAAGAAAAATAAAATCTAACAAAACAGCGGTGAAATGAAAACCCGGCGATGATTTTTCTGTTATTGGAGAATCGCTGCCGGGTGTTTTTGGTTTATCCGCTAACCTTTTTTTGTCGAATCGTTGAATTAGTATTATGTTTAGTTGTTTCGCTGAATTATCTAAGCGTCTTCGCCCTTTTATAATGAGAGATATAGAGAAGAGAGGGGTGCAAAGATGAAAGGGCATACATTTTGGAGCGATTTGAAAAATTACAGGGTTCTCTTGCTGATGCTGGCTCCGGCGGTTGCTTTTTTCCTTCTGTTTGCCTACGTCCCGATGGCGGGTATTATTATTGCCTTCAAGCATTACGATTACGCGGGCGGTATTTTTGGAAGTTCCTGGAACGGACTCGACAACTTCCGCTTTTTCTTTGAATCAGGCGATGCTTGGCGGGTAACACGAAATACAGCACTATATAACATTGCGTTTATCGTCGTCAATAACAGTTTGCAAATTTTTGCAGCGATTATGTTGTTTGAGGTCGGTGGTAAATGGTTCCGCAAAATCACACAATCGGCGTTGTTCCTGCCTTACTTTATCTCATGGGTCGTTGTCGGAGCGATTGCTTATAACCTGCTCAATTATGATATTGGCACCGTGAATGCTTTGCTCAGAGGTATCGGACTCCAGCCTGTCGATATTTATAATACGCCTTCCTATTGGCCGTATATCCTGGTTATAGTTTCTGCATGGAAAAGTCTCGGATACGGAACGGTAATGTACTTGGCTGCGATTACGGGGATAGATACAGAAATGTATGAAGCGGCCGAAATTGATGGGGCTAATATTTTTCAGCGAATTATGAAAGTAACCATTCCAAATTTGTATCCGACGATTATTATTCTGGTGCTGCTGGCGGTCGGAAATATTTTCCGTGGTGATTTCGGGATGTTCTATAATATGATCGGCAACAACGGCTTGCTGTTCTCCTCGACAGACGTTATCGACACTTTCGTATTTAGGTCACTGATTACTTCGAATGATATCGGCATGTCAGCTGCAGCTGGTGTTTTCCAGTCCGTTCTTGGCTTTGCGACGATCATGTCAGTGAACTATGCTGTCCGTAAATACGACAAAGACCGCGCTCTGTTCTAATCGTATCAGGAGTTAAGTCTTTCATAATGGAGGTAACGATATGAAGCAGCTCGATCGTAAAATATTTTCAGGTATTGGTTATGTGTCTCTGATTTTTCTCTCAGTTTTATGTATTTTCCCTTTCATACTTGTCGTATCTTCATCCTTTACGGAAGAAACCAAAATCCTAACGGATGGTTATCAATTTATACCGACGGCCTTCTCAACCGAGGCCTACAGCATTTTGTTTAAGTATCCCGAACAGATGATTCAAGCCTATATAGTGACAATAGGGGTTACTATACTCGGCACGGTGCTTGGCTTGTTTTTGACTTCGATGACTGCTTATGCGCTATCCCGAAAAGATTTTAAGTGGCGCAATAAATTTTCATTCTTCTTTTTCTTTACGACTTTGTTCAGCGGCGGTTTAGTTCCGTGGTATCTGCTTATGGTCAACTACCTGCATATGAAGGATACGCTGATGGCCTTAGTGGTTCCGATGATGCTCAATGTCTTTTATATCATTGTTATGAAGTCTTTTATGGGCAGCATTCCGGAAGCGATTGTAGAATCAGCAAAAATTGACGGCGCAGGCGACTTTAAGATCTATGCTCGTCTAATCCTGCCGCTATCCAAGCCGGCGTTAGCTACCATTGGATTGTTTCTAGCACTAGCCTACTGGAATGACTGGTACAATGCATTGCTGTTTGTATCGAATGAAAACTTGATGCCGCTTCAATATTATTTGTATAAAATGCTAGGCAATATGGATGGCATGCGCAAAGCGATGATGGGTGCAGGGGCAGTCGTAACGACATCGATCCCAACCGAGAGTTTGAAAATGGCGATGACAGTTGTGGCCACTGGCCCGATTTTGCTGGCTTATCCATTCGTGCAGAGGTATTTTGTCCAAGGTTTGACGATTGGTGCTGTGAAAGGATGAACCCGGGGACACTCGGTTTATCAATATAATTAAACACAAGGGGGAAGGCTTGAGATGCTGAAGAGAAATAGATTGATAATGCTAGCGCTCGTTTTAACCTTCGTAATGATTCTAAGTGCATGTGGTGGTGGAAACAACAATGCTAATACTTCTGCACAGGCTACAAATAATGCGTCAGAGGGGGGAAGCGACACTACGAACACCTCAGAACCTGCAACTACCTCAGACACCCTTGATACCTCAAAAGAAGTGAAGCTGAAAATGATTTTTGTTGGCCCTAAACCGATAGACTATGATAGCGTTTTTGCTGAGATTAATAAAAAGCTGAAAGAAAAAATTAATGCTACTGTAGAGGGCGAGTTCCTGGATTGGTCGGACTGGGCGCAAAAATATCCGTTGAAGCTGGCAGCAAATGAAGATTTTGACCTCATCTATTCGGCAAACTGGGCTGGCTACAATGACCAGGCGTTGAAAGGCGGATTCCTGGAATTGACTGATGAGCTGCTTACCAAATATATGCCGCAGACTTTAGCAGCCATGTCTGATGTGAGCTGGGATCAGGCTAAAGTAAACGGCAAACTGTACATGGTTCCACAAAACAGAGGGGAATCCGTTGAAAAACTGATTTTGTACCGTGAGGATTTGCGTAAGAAATACAATCTTCCTGAGATCAACAGCCCAGAAGCGTATGCCACTTACTTGAAAACCATAGCGCAAAACGAAAAAGGAATTACACCGTTCACTCCGGAAACAGGAGACTGGAAATTTCATAATTTGGACCGTGTATTGCTGAAGCAGCAAAACGAATGGAATATGTTTGATCTCGACCTTCCGTTTGCTTTCAAATTGACGGATGAAAAAGGGCAAGTATTTAACGTATATGAAACCCAAGAGTTTAAAGATCTACTCGTATATTACAAAGATCTTGCTGATAACAATGCATGGTCGAAAAACGTCCTTAACAGTAAAAATGATCATCAGGCCGATTTTAAAGCAGGCAAAACAGCATCGATTACACACAACAACGGAACACTTGGAGCACTTATGGCTTTGATGCGCCAAGAGAATTCCCCTTATGAAGTAGCTTTGGCTGACATCAACCAAGGCAAGCAGAAATCAGTGGCAATTTCAACACAAAACGGTACTTCGATCCACGCTACTTCTAGAAATGTGGAACGCTCCTTGATGTTCCTCGATCTGATGCAAAATGATAAAGAACTGCACGACCTGATGATGTACGGCCTTAGCGGTGTACATTACGAAGCGGTTGGCGATGACAAATATAAAGCACTTGAAAAGAATCCGAACTTTATGGGCTTCTCTAACTGGAACTTCAACTCGCCACTTAACCGTGACAATGAAGCATTCCCGCAAGAAGCAAACGATCTGGCTAAAGGCTGGGAAGCAAATGTCTATCACTACGCGCTTGAAACCTTTGTATTCGATAACAGCAAAGTGAAAACGGAAATTGCCAACATTGGTAACGTAATGCTCCGTTATGCGATTCCGCTCGAATACGGCGTAATTAAAGATATCGATAAAGGTCTTGAAGATCTGAACAAGCAACTGAAGTCCGCTGGCATTGATAAAATCCAAACCGAACTGCAAACTCAAATTGATGCTTTTTTGGCAAACAAATAAGATAAGGAATAAGGGAGACCTAACAGTCATCAAATGGCTGTTAGGTCTCCCTGTTTAATTGAACTCATCCGCGGGTGAAGTCGCTATCGGACACAGCGGACCTCACAGTCGCTATCAGCCTAAAACATGCCTAGAATGAAGCTCAGGATAAAGAATAGCTGCACTGGAGTCCGAAAGTCTGCTTTAAAGGCTGAAAATCAGTAAACTCAGGAGAACGGATACTCTTTGTGAAAAGGAATAAAAAAGAAGAACCGGCATGAGCTGCCGGTTCTTCTTAATATATAATTTGCGCACAACGAAATAACGTGATAATATGAGAAGACCACTGTTAATCCGTGTATTTTAGACAGATTTATTACATCTTATTTATACATTAATAATACCATGCGGATTAGCAGTTTGTCAAATTTGTATTTTTGCTTCTTGATAACAACCTTGAAAAGGAGCGTGTTAGTAAAAATGTTAAACGAAAAAGATTGGCAGCGAGAACAGGAACGGCTAGATTTGGTCACGGAAGAATTGCAATCAAAGGTTGGCGAGCTGGAACCGGAAGTGACAGGATTACGTGAACAGGTAACGGACATCCGCAAGCGGTTTTGGGAGGAAGTTACGGTCAATACGAGCACACATGAGGATTTCGAGGAGACCTTTTACAGTATAAAACAGCAAGAAGCGTTGTTGTCTGAACGGGAGCGTAGTCACCGCCAACGGATGCAGCGTTATAAGAACATGAAACGGCTGCTGCCGTCGCCCTATTTTGGACGAATGGACTTTCAAGAAGATGGGTTGAACTCCAGTGAGCAAATCTATGTCGGGGTGGCGTCTTTCATCGATGCAGAAGGTGTGAATTTTCTGGTATATGACTGGCGGACACCTATTGCAAGTATGTATTATGACCATTCGCCAGGCCCCGCCTCTTACGATACACCGGGAGGACAAATCTCGGGAACGATGATGCTGAAGCGGCAATACCAGATCCGTCAGGGTCAGCTTCAGAACGTGTTCGATACGAGCTTAACGATCGGTGATGAATTACTTCAGCAGGTGCTTGGTAAGGGTGCGGATTCACAAATGAAGAGCATCGTGGCGACTATTCAGAAGGAACAGAATGCTATTATCCGCAACGATAGTAGTCGTATGCTCATTGTGCAGGGGGCTGCGGGCAGTGGGAAAACATCCGCAGCGCTGCAACGGGTAGCCTATTTGCTATATAAACACCGCGATAGGCTCAAGGCGGATCAGATTGTTCTTTTTTCGCCTAACCCGATGTTTAACAGTTATGTATCCACGGTGCTTCCCGAGCTTGGCGAAGAGAATATGCAGCAAACTACCTTTCAGGAGTATATTGATTATTGGCTTGGATCTACGCTTCGTCTAGAGGACCCGTTCGAGCAGATTGAATATGTACTGACGTCCAAAGCTTCTCCAGAGTATGAAGCGCGGCTAACTGGCATGCAGTATAAAGCTTCAGAAGCTTTTCTGCATGCTCTGCAAAACTATGCGTTGTGGTTAGGGAAGGAAGGGATGTTGTTTCATAGTATCCGCTTTCGGGATCGCGAGTTGATTACTGCGGAGCAGATGGAATCGCAATTTTACAGCTATGATAGCTCCATTCGTTTGGCTAATCGCATCGTTTTATTGCGTGAATGGCTACTGCGTCAGTTGGCTTCGCTGGAGCGTCAGGAACAGGAGGCATTCTGGGTTCAAGATGAACTCGATTACCTCGATACCGATCAGTATGCCGAAGCCTACAGTGAGATACTTAAGAAATATCGGCGGGAGGAAGCCGTCTTTGATTTTACGACTCAGTATCTTGAGAACTATGGGGATTTTCCTAATCAGGATCAAGGGGAAGAGAACGTTTTTGACTTTGGTCTGCAGGAAGAAGAACTGCTGCGCCGCATGATTGTGAAGGAGCACTTTAAACCGCTGAGACGCGATGTCAAACGGTTCAAGTTCATAGATACGATTGGGTTATACGATCAGTTGTTTATTGATGAAACCATCTATCGGAGAATGACAAACGAGACTGAGTTGCCTGCTCAGTGGCAGGGGATCTGTAAGCAAACGAAGGAAAAGCTGAGCCGCGATGAACTCTTTTGCGAGGATGCGACTCCATTCCTGTATTTAAAAGAACTTGTCGAGGGGACTCGTATGAACACAGAGGTGCGGCATCTGTTTATCGATGAAGGCCAGGATTATTCGCCGTTCCAATACGCGTTTCTCAAACAGCTGTTTCCCCGCGCGCGCATGACTGTGCTCGGCGATTTCGGCCAAGCGATTTTCCCGCAAGCAACGAATTTGCACGAGGTGGATTCGCCTTTGATCCGGCTTTATGGGGAAGATGAAACGAGCCTGATCCGTCTAATTCGAAGTTATCGATCAACTCGTCAGATTGTGGAGTTTACGAAGGCGTTGCTGCCTAAGGAGGAGATCGTACCTTTTGAAAGAGAGGGTGAGAAGCCGTTCCTAGTGAAGGCGAGTAGCGACGTAGAGCGGGCGATAAGAATTAAAGAGGATCTCGCGGCGCTGATGGCTGAAGGGCTCGACTCTATTGCCGTTATTACCAAGACTGCAGCTGAAAGCCGTGCGGCCTATGAAGAATTAAAGAAACAAGGATGCGAAGCTCTGCGGCTTATTACGAAGGAGACGCTCACTTTTGAGAAGGGCATTTTAGTAATTCCCGCTTATCTCGCAAAAGGGGTTGAATTCGACGCCGTACTGATTTATGATGCTTCCACACAGACGTATGATCGGGAAAGCGAACGCAAGCTTTTTTATACAGCCTGTACGCGTGCGATGCATCGGCTTCTGCTGTACACAACGGGTGATTGGTCACACTTTATTCAGCGGTTAGAGGTATCTTTATATGAGGTCGTGCAATGAGATTGGAGAGATAAATGAAAAGCATATTGTATAAGTATATGAGTAAATTTACATCTCTTAACGAAATGGAACAGCAGGATATTGTTGAAGGTATTCCTATTGAGGAATACAAGAAGGGAACGGTACTCCTTAGACAAGGAGACGTTCCCTCAAAATGTTTTTTTGTGTTAAAGGGATGTGTGAGGCAGTCCTCGGTAGATGAATCGGGCAAAGAAGTCACATCTAATTTTTATACGGAAGAGCAAGCGGTTTCGATTTTTAATCGGCATCAAGAGAGTAGACCCTCAGCGTACACCTTAACCTGCCTAGAAGACAGCATATTGGTGGTTGGTGATCTTAATGCGGAACAGGATATGCTCCATAAACACGCTCAGCTGGAAACCATGATACGCAAAATGGTAGAGGAAAACCTGGGTGAGGTTCAGGATGAGTTGACTTCCTTTATTGCTTCCAATCCTGAAGAACGTTACAAAGCCTTGTTACAAAAAAGACCTCATTTACTTACCCGTGTCCCCCAACATCAACTAGCCAGTTATTTGGGGATTACGCCAGAGTCATTAAGTAGAATTAAGAAGCGGGTTCATTCCGGTGATGAATAGCAAAATCGTTATACACTTTTGGGGATTTTTCCACCTCTAAGCAGTAGCCATATCCCAAAGCCTAGTTCTCCTACAATCATAGGAATAGTAAAAATAAAATTAAGTGTTGTAATGACTGCCTCATATTGTGTGAGAAACATTTTGCTTAGATGAATGATAATATAGCCTATTGAAGCAAGCAGCAGCAGGATGCTGATTACTTTAGGAATGACATCGGATTTTAAAGCCACATAGCCCACTATTAACAAATGCCCGCCAAAAACGACTAACCCCATAGACCAAATGAATTGAAATGCATCCAGAAATAACATCATAAATGCTTGAGTTTGTTCGATTGTTAATGTGGAAAAGCCATTTGTGTTTCCCGTGAGCAGCAGCACAAATATCAAGGTTAAGATAGAGATTGCCAATATAGCGGAATAGGTTAAACGGAGCCATGCGCCGAGTAATGAAAGATTTTGGTTGACGGGTTCTAGAAACATATAAAACGCCCAGGCGACCAGAATGTCAGCAATCATAATGATGATCCAGCCCAAGATTTCCCCTTTGAAAAGGTTGTTGGAAGATACGATGTTAATAAATGTGGCACTGGCATCGCCTTGCACAACAAGAGTCCCATGGACAAAGCCATATGAAAAAAATGAAGCAATGGTCATGATGATCAGTGATATTCCAGCTGTTAAAGCGGACTTGCGCTGATTCGACAGGTCTTTTTCTGAGATAGCCATAAGATAGCCTCCTAAAGGACTTTTATTTCATTGTAATTAGGAGTACTATGTCGGGCATTGACTTAAATCAAGACTCTGAATTTAATCAAGCGAAGTAAGTATCATTGTTATCGCGTTATCAACAAAGGATCGCTCTGGGCGAGATTTCAAGAGTACAGTAAGCCCTATTAGCGATACGATTAGTGCCTGTGCCAAGGCCTTCGCATTTACACCACCCTTAAGCTCACCTGATTGTATACCGCGTTCAATAGTTTCTTGAAATATGACCGATAGATACATTTGATGTTCTCTTGTAAGGATCTCGAATTTCTCATCATGAGGTGCCAGCTCGACCATTGTATTGATGCAAAAACATCCTCGGTTCACACTGCCTGAATACTCCTCCGCCACCACATCTTCAAAAAAACTACGAAAGGCTTTTTTCACGGATGGATTGCTTTGAAGTTGGGCTCGGACACGAGAAGCATGGGACATCGTATATTTACGTAGCGCAGCTTCGAACAATTCTTTTTTGTCTCCAAAAGCTGAGTATATACTGGGGCGTTGAATGCCCATTCTGGAAGTTAAATCACTTAATGAGGTAGCCTCATATCCCTTTTCCCAAAATAGCTCCATAGCTGATTCTAATACTTTTTCCTCGTCAAATTCACGGGTTCGAGCCATTATAACACCCCTCTTTATATTTGATTTCAATAATTGATTACCGAACAGTATTTTATAATACTAGAACTAGTCGTATAAATTGTCAAATGAAAGTCGGTGGCATCAAATATTTATGTTGACATCATTTGTTTTGTGAGATAAATTTACTGAGCACAATAACATACTGATCGGTATGGAAAGTGTTTGCGATTTAAATTTAACAGAGAAAGGGTGTGTCCAAAATGCAAGGGACTAAAGAGAAGCTTTCGTCACAAGAGACGCATACGCCATCTGATTCTATTCATGCTTCCTCGATGCCTCGTTATATGACACTTTTGTTTGCCGTTGTCTGCGGGATGTCGGTTGCAAACATCTACTTTGCACAACCATTGCTTGATCATTTGTCGAGAGAATTTGGTATTGATTATTCAACCATTGGTATTCTTATTACTATCACGCAGATTTTTTATGCAGTGGGGCTGTTACTGCTCGTGCCACTAGGAGATTTACTGAATCAGCGCCGCCTGATTATCGGCCAGATGTTATTATCTGTGGTGGCTTTGATTATCGTGGGTACTGCCTCTTCCAGCACGGTACTATTCGTAGGTATGGCCTCAGTGGGACTACTCGCTGTTGTAACACAGACGCTTGTTGCGTTCGCGGCGACAATGGCTGCCCCTGCCGAACGCGGGCGAGTCGTAGGCATGGTCACAAGTGGAATTGTGATTGGAATACTTCTTGCGCGATCCATTTCAGGAATACTTACAGATCTTGCAGGTTGGCGTTCCGTATACCTTTTTTCTGCTGCTTTAATGCTTTGTATGGTGTGTACATTATTTAGGGTGTTGCCAAATGTGGAACGTGAGGTAAAAACACTGTCATACGCTCAGCTGCTTAGTTCAGTGTTTATGTTGTTTGTGCAAGAGAGAGTATTGCGTATCCGCGCTATTCTGGCTTTGCTGATTTTTACTGCTTTCAGTATTCTGTGGACTTCTGTGGTCTTGCCTCTCAGTGCTCCGCCGTTATCACTTTCACATACTGCAATTGGGGCATTTGGTCTGGCGGGAATTGTGGGAGCATTAGCTGCTGCGCGGGCGGGAAAGCTAGCTGATCAGGGTCATGGACAGAGAACGACAGGCATAGCATTACTTCTATTGTTGATTTCATGGTGGTTTATCAGTTTTACGGAGCAGTCGCTGTTGGCATTGGTCATTGGTATTGTTCTGCTTGATTTGGCTGTGCAGGCGGTGCATGTCACCAATCAAAGTATCATACTTACCTTGCGCATGGAGGCACGTAGTCGGCTCACCGCAGGGTATATGGTTTTTTACTCCATTGGAAGTGCTACCGGATCGATTGCTTCCACTCAAATATATTCTCACTATGGCTGGAACGGGGTATGTTGGCTTGGAGCTTCTGTTAGTGCTGTGGCTTTTTTATTTTGGGCTGTAACCTTGCGTGCTACGAATGCCGCGTTGCAACGGCGCCCTGCTTGGAAATAATCGGGGCAAGTCAATAAGGGTGGAGGTTCCGGTTTCCGGGCATGTTATTTAAAACAGGTTTGGGAGGGGATAAGGATGTCTAGAAGAAACAGGAAATATGCAGTGCCGGGAGCCAGCCGCGGAATGCAAATTTTTAAAGCAGAAGTGATGCGCCGCGAGGGGTATGACGTAGATCCGGAGCGGCCTGATGATGTGAAATACGAAGTTGCAAAAGAACTGGGTGTCCCTTTGGAGCACGGTCAAAATGGTCATTTGAGCACAGAATCGGTGGGCCAGATCGGCGGTAAAATTGGTGGATCGATGGTCCGCGAAATGATTCGTCTCGCACAGCAGCAATTGGTGGACCAGGAAAGGCAGTAGCATTTTTCTAATATATGTTGCTGAGATCGCGGGAGGCGGTTTTTGTCCTATATTGTATGGGACTGAGACCGTCCTTTCGGTGTTTGCGTTATTTTATATTTGTATAGTAAAAAAATTCCTGAAATTCCCTAAAACAACCTGATTCATGGTAGAATTTTACCGATGTTCCACGGTATAGTGGAGAAGGATATATCATCATTCAAGTCTGTAGTGGGAGAGGAATTATCAGATGAATCAGAGATATCGCAAACGCAACACGGCTGCTTTTACGGGGGCATCGTATTTTGCATTGGGGGCAGGACTTTTTCTATTCTGTTTGGGAGTGTACAACGACACTTGGGAGCTAAACGTAAAAGGGTATTATTTGCTCTGTATGGTGTTAATTACGATTTCCTGTATCGTTGTGCAAAAGGTGGTCAGGGACAATACAGAGGATAAAGAATTTCGTTTGGATAACCCTAAACACAGGATGAGAAACACAGGGGCCTTCACAATTATGGCTTTTGTGGGTTTGATTATCGGGTATGCGATGTTTTTTATTGGCCTTTACAATGCTCCATTTGAATTAAATGTAAAGGGGTATTACATAGCTGTTATTCTCTTGATTTCTTATAGCGCTATTGGCGTTCAGAAAGTGACGCGGGATAACGCGGAAGATAACGAGATTCTTGCCGAGCAAGAGGCGAGACGGGACATCCAAGGATAAAGAGGGATATAGCCAGCTTTCTCGCTGCCAACAGCAAGCTGCTTCAACTTTACTTACCATCATAAATTGTAAACAGGAGCTTCGTGTATTAACGGAGCTTCTTTTTATTTTTTTGAATAGCAGCAATAATCTTGCCGATCTAAATATTATGAGGACTATTTGTTAGAACAACATCCTTAGTTTGGATTGTTTTTTACTATACGGTTCTCTATACTCTTCATAATACTTGAAGTAGGAGTGGATAATGGATGATCCGTCTGAAGGATATAGGGAAGTTCCAGGAACTGCCGCAAATGGACATGCATATTTACAATGGAAACATTCCGGAATTAGAGGCTGCCATTAGAGCAGGCTGGGATATTGAAGAGGGCATCGTCCTTAGCCAATATACTACGTTAACCCCGTTAGATTTGGCGCTTATATCAGAGAGAATGGATGTCATAAAGCTGCTGGTACAGCACGGTGTAAATCTGAATGTGAAGAATAATCCGGCTTTTTTGCTCGCGGTTCGCTATTGCAAAGAAGATATCGTCCGCTATATTGCAGCACAAGGGGCTAAACTGGACAAGCTTAATCAGGTCAAGTCAGGTGCATATTCGCAGGCCTACTATGGCAACAAAAACAATATCCCGCTCATACATGAGCTAGGATTAGATATTAAGCAGCATGGTGGGGGCGTATTACGCAAAGCGGTGTCAGATCATGACCTTAAGACCGTTACTTATTTACTGGATCATGGGGTGGACATTAATTACAACAAATCCGATATGGTCTATCCTTATCAAGCGACTCCGTTAACAGTTGCCACGAGAATTGGTAATCAAGCGATGGTACAATTTTTGATTGAACGTGGCGCAGACGTTACCTTGGCAGAAAAAGATGGCGATCGCCCGTACACCATTGCAGTGAGTAATAAGAATACAGCTTTGGCTGACTATTTGAAATCGTTAGAGCCGGCTGAATTTCATGATATCGAGAACAAGAAGTTTGAGCTGAGAAAATATAAATTGTCTGATGAATTGGTTAGCTTTCTTACTGGAAAAAATCTGCGTCTTGAGCTAACACAAAATGAATATGAAATTAGATATATCGACTTTTTCACATTAACTGATACCATTGAAATGAAAATCGGCCGGCAAAAGCTGCTCCGTCTGTCAGCCGATATAGATAATTACTCTGATCTGCTGCTTATGTGGAATCCGAAGAAAAAAGGCCTGATCGGCTGTTACGACGTGGAACATCAGACGTACGCGGATTTATGTAGTTTTGCAGAATTTCTCACGCAGCCGGAGATATACCTTATTAATTTTCTTGAAGGAACATAGTTGTTAATATCTCTTGATCTGTCTATTTCTTTTGCAGGAATCATTCTATTCGTCGTTGAATATATCCCGGTAACCGTATTACGTATTCAAAATACGTAGCCACAGGAGGAGAACAACATTGAAATCGATTACCGTTCAAAGCCTTACGGAAACGTTTAAGCTGGAAGTGCTTGCGGGTGCTAGCTGCATGGACCGTGAGATTACTCGCTCAAAGACACATAGACCTGGCCTGGAGTTCGTGGGTTACTTCGATTTTTTCCCCATGAAGCGAGTACAAGTATTGGGCCGCAAAGAAATCAATTATCTGCTAAAGCTAAGCGTTGAGCAACGCAAGTTACATATTGGCAATATTGTTAAGTATCATCCCCCATGCTTTATTGTGACGACGGGTCAGCAGGAGATTCCTTATTTGACTTTATTCTGCGACCAAGAAGGTATACCACTACTTCGAACGGAAGAGACGACGTCAGAGTTCATCGCAAAGATTGATACTTATCTGGTGAAGGCGCTGGCGCCTGAACTTTCAATTCATGGAGTGTGTGTGAACGTGTCCGGCATAGGGGTCCTATTGAGGGGCAAGTCCGGGATCGGAAAAAGCGAAACCGCACACACGCTCATTAGGAGAGGCCATCGGTTTGTGGCCGATGATGTAGTTGTGCTTAAGAAGCTGGGACCGGCGACGCTTCTCGGCACGCATAATGAAACGACCCGTGAATTCCTAGCGCTGCGCAGTATTGGTCTAATCAATGTTGTACGGCAGTACGGGCGTAGAGCTTTTCAGGAAGAGACACGAATTGTACTCGACATCGAGTTGTCACCATGGCGGGAGAATTCCTTGAATAATGAGCTCGAAATCGAACCCCAGTTCACAGACTATCTTGGCGTGCAAATTCCGCATATTGAAGTTCAGCTTCAGCCTGGCCGCGATGTGGCTGGCCTGATCGAAGCGGCTGCGAATAATTGGTACCTTAAGCAGCTTGGCTATAGTGCCGCTGAAGAGTTCCTGCAGAGGATCGAAAACGGGATGCAGTCGTAAAGGCAAGATAGAAGGCAGCAATTATAGTTACCCATAAATAAATGGTTTTCTGTATACGAAAAACAGGCCGCAGATAAACGCTGCGGTCTGTTTTTCACAGCAAAAAGGGAAGTTGTCTTTTGATTGATATGGCTAGGACATGCGTTATTGGCTGGGCATAGGTTAGAAATGGTATAATTTCTAATAGGTATTTTGAGTGATCGTTAATAGGAGGTATTAATGATGAGTGATGAGTTATTGGCAAAATTGGATGAATGGCATGAGGAAGATGAATTTCAAGAAATCGTGGATGCAATCGCGGAAATTCCTGAAGAGGAAAGAGATTATGTTCTAACTAGTCATTTGGGCAGGGCGCTTAATAATCTCGGTCAATATGAAGAGGCTTTAGAGCAGTATTTGAGCATTGAAGAAGAGGGTGAAGGTGACCCGCTCTGGCATTACCGTATCGGGGTTTCTTATTATTATCTGAAAAGATATGACGAAGCTTTAAAAGCGTTTACGATTGCCGATCAGCTGGAGCCTGATGATGAAGACACATTGGAGTTTCTGGGCTGGATCAAACGTAAATTGGCTAAAAAAGCTGCGAGAAAGCCTGTAAACAAACCTGCAAAGAAGCCTGTAATAGCGTTGGATACCACTAATTTCTGGGATGACAGCGAGTATGCGTTCTCAGAATATATCTCTGATCCGCCTTCAGATGCGTTGATTACTTCAGTACAAGAAGAGCTGGTCTTCAAGCTGCCTGCTTCCTATGTGGATATGATGAAGTTACATAATGGGGGAATTCCTCATAACAATCGTTATCCGATTCCGGGAACAGGAGAATTTATTACGATTTCTGGTATCCTCGGAATTGGACGAGATAAGAATAAGTCGCTGTGTGGAGCTTCAGGCAGCCGGACTGTGATTGAAAATGGACGTTATCCTGAAGTTGGCGTGGTGATTTGTGATTGTCCTTCTGAGAATGAAGTGGTGATGCTGGATTACCGCGAATTCGGGAATGATGGCGAACCTGAGGTTATTCATGTAGATCGGGATAACAAATACAAAATCACACGTTTGGCTGATAATTTTGAGACCTTTATCAGCGGACTGGTGAAATAGTCCATTTCGCTGGCTAAGAATACTTATAATCAAATCAAGGCATTCCTTAAGAGGAGTGCCTATTTCTATTAGGTGATTATTAGGGAAGCGTCTTTCGGACTCAGCTGACCTTAAATGCAGCTTTTTCGCATATTTGGAATGCCAACGGACTGCATAGCAGCTATTGGCATAAAAAACACCCAATATGAACCCGATTCATAGGAATAGCGTCGCTGGAGTCCGAAACTACGCATAAAAGGCTAAAAACATGCCAATAACGTCATCTGGGTCCGAAAGCCTCAGTAGACGAATACGATTCGGCGATTTAGCTGAAGGTGAGGCTGATTCGAAGTCGTTGGGTTTTACTAGCCAATAATCGGTCTTGAGTCAGCTAACCAACGACCCAAAACACAGAGCAGCGGTGCCCCCATTAATGGGGAACCGCTGCTCTGCTGTCTTTTTCTCGGATCATTGCTGGGTGCTAAACACCTTAGATTGCAGGATATCGAGGGCATGGTTAATCTCGGCTAATTCCTCTGGGGGAACCTCTTTAATCCGGTTCAGAAAACGTTCACCGATCCGTTCAAAAGCCTCGTTCATCATCGCTTGTCCAGCATCAGACAACCGAATCATTTGCTTACGCCGGTCCTCGGCGACATCAAGCTTCTCACACAGGTTTTTTTCTGTTAATTTCTTGAGCTCACGGCTGGTATTCGGCATAGAGATATTCTTACAATCGCTGATTTGGCTGAGGGTAACAGGCTGGCTAACCGCAATATATTCCAGAATACTATATTGAACGGGCGTAATGCCTTCCGGTCTAACATCTTTGGTAAAGTCAAATGTTACTTCATGGACTGCTGTCGTAAAGGTAACAATTTTCTGAAAAAACGCTTGTTTGTCCATAAGGATCACCTCTTATTGTAAACCTTAACAAAATAATTATCATAATACAATTATCATTTGACAACTAAATAACGGTTGTGATACCATTTTGTTATCAAATGATAATTAAAGAGGTGGAGCAATGAACGTTTTAGTCATCTATACACATCCGAATCATAAAAGTTTAAGTTATGCTTTTTTCAATAAAGTCATTCAGGGAAGTAATGAGAATCAAACGATCACGAAGATAGAGGTCCTTGATCTTTACGAAGAGCAATTTGATCCTGTGCTGGTCTTTAATGAAAATAAACGTAGAAGAGACATGCATATCGATCCCAAGCTCGAGAAGTATAGGGAGCAGATTCGTCAGGCCGACAAAATTGTGTTTGTGTATCCAATCTGGTGGGGCCGGCCTCCCGCGATGTTGCTCGGTTATATTGACCAAATGTTTGCTTCTAATTTCGCTTACAGAGAAAAGGGTGGCCTCATCCCCGAAGGGCTGCTGAAAGGAAAGTCTGTGGTTTGCATTTCCAGCATGAAGGGGCCGACCCTGTATCCTTTATATTGGCTGAATAATTCCCATAAAGTGCTGATGAGAAAAGCATTATTTCAATATTGTGGCATCAAGAAAGTGAAGTTTTTCGAATTTGGGAATATGGAGAGTCCAAAAGGGAAACATGATAAGAAGTTAAATCAGGTGTACCAATATTTTAAAGCTGTGGCTAATTAATACCTCGAAAATATCTGCTCTATGATTATTCAAGATAACACTGGAAGTGGATGTCTCAAGCGATCCCATAGTTGGATGGTTCAAAACAACGGTGGGATCAAACCAAATGTTCTCCACGATATAAATACGCGCATACATTGTAGTCATACATTTCTTCCACCGACTGCTTTTTTTATTCAGCCTCCTTATTTACTATTAATTGTGAAAGCCTTAAATATATACAACTCGTATGTAATTAAATATAATTAATGTAAAAAAAGCCTAGATTAATCCAAAGCAGCTTGTGAGCTCAGATGAAGATGGAGAAATAGCTCTCACACCGGTGTTAGGTATGGTGTTGCTGGCTAATTTTTTTTGTTGGCTTTTGAAATAAGGGCTGTTATATTTGAAAATACTATGTAACTTAAGGTTCAGCAACTGGGTATCGACACAATGGAGAGGCGGATTCACATGCAACAAATGTTAGACAGTATGATTAGCGCAACAAATGACTTTCTTTGGTCGAAAATTTTGGTGGTTCTGCTTATTGTTTGTGGAATTTATTTCACCATTCGATCGAAGTTTGTTCAGTTTGGCATGTTTAAAGAAATGTTTAGGGTCCTTAAAGAGTCCAATGAAAGGTCAAAAGATTCCATTTCGTCGTTTCAGGCTTTCTGTATCAGTATGGCAGCAAGGGTTGGGACAGGGAATATTACAGGGATCGCAATTGCTATCGCAATAGGTGGACCAGGAGCTGTTTTTTGGATGTGGGTCATAGCTATTATTGGATCAGCGTCCGGATTTATTGAAAGTACTCTGGCACAGGTGTATAAAGTGAAGGACAAGACTGGATTTCGTGGTGGTCCCGCCTATTATATGGAGCAAGGCCTGAAAAAACGCTGGATGGGCGCGGTATTTGCGGTTTTGATCACGTTATCCTTTGGTCTTGTATTTAATGCAGTTCAATCCAATACGATTACAGTGGCCTTTGAGAATTCATTTGGCACTAATCGGGTGATTCTTGGACTTGTAGTCGCTGCTGCTTTTGCGGCTGTTATCTTTGGTGGGGTTAAACGTATTGCTAGAATGTCCGAATATATTGTAGTGGTAATGGCAGGGATCTATATTGGGGCCGCTGTTATTATTATGTTAATTAATATTACGGAAATACCGGCGATTCTGGCGCTTATTGTGAAAAGTGCTTTTGGATTTGAACAAATCGCGGGGGGATCTTTTGGGGCAGTCATTCTGCAAGGGGTGAAAAGAGGACTATTCTCCAACGAAGCGGGGATGGGTAGTGCTCCAAATGCTGCGGCAACTGCAACAACTAGTCATCCGGTGAAACAAGGGCTGATGCAAGCGCTGGGTGTACTTACAGACACGTTACTTATTTGTTCGAGTACTGCTTTTATTATCTTGTTATCTGATGCGTATAAACAGCCAGGGCTGGATGGAATTAAGCTGACACAAGCGGCATTAAGCGAACATATTGGTTCGTGGGCCTCTGGATCCCTAGCGATCATGATTTTGTTGTTTGCTTTCAGTACGTTAATCGGAAATTATTATTATGGTGAGACCAATATAGAATTCTTGAACTCCAATAAAAAAGTATTACTATTCTATAGATACAGCGTCTTGGCGATGATTATTTTTGGCTCCGTAGCTAAGGTTCAATTGGTATGGGATTTGGCTGATTTATTTATGGGCTTCATGGTCATCGTGAATTTGATCGCTATTCTTCTATTATCTAAGGTGGCCTTTGCCGCCCTGCAGGATTATAAGCGCCAGAAGCGTGCAGGCAAGGACCCTGTCTTTTATAAAGATAGCATAGAGGGTTTGGAGAACGTGGAATGTTGGGACAATTCTTCAGATATAAAAACATAGTAGGGTAAGTATTTGAGGGCTCAGGAAACTGAGCCCTTTTTGGTATAAAGGGGTAGTTAGAAAAACGAGCCTTTAGAATCGCTTCTAAGGCTCGTTTGGTGTACAGAAAATTAAATTACTCCCTCTTGATTTAGGGTTTAACCAGCAGCCCATACATCTAACTCAATTTTTAATTCAGGTAACCCTAATCCTTTAATATAAGCAATTGTCATTGAAGGAGGTGTCATGCCGAATACTTTATTCCAAATTTCATAGAAATGGTTCCAATCGATTTCTTCCGTAGCCCAAATGTTGATTTTGATTACATTATCAGGTGTTAGCCTTTGAGAAGAAAGGACTTCAACAATATTACTCATCGTATTTGTTACCTGTTGGTTAAAATCTGTAGGGATATGATTGTTTTGATCGATTCCAATTTGGCCAGAAAATACATACATTTCAGCATTTCTACTTATTTTTGTTACATGACTATAGTTACCAACCGGTTTAGCAATATTCTCTGGATTATATCTTGTAATAACATTATTATTTAAGTTCATTTTGTGAATTCTCCTTTAAATAGAAGATACATACCGATATCTAAGTTATATATCTCCGCTGTTTTTTAGTTTCTTTTAATTTTTGACAGACCTATCCTATCAATAATTAATTCTAGAAAAAAACAGCAGTAGAATACCCAATACCAAAAGATAGATATTTTAGCGATCTCTTTTTCACCGGGTATTCCTCCTTCATATTTAAAGTAAGATAAGTTTCCTCAGAATGATATCATTAATCCAAGTGATACTGCAACAATTCCACTTTCGACACAATTTTCTAAGCTTTTTTTGCTGTTATAAATGAAAATAATGAAATATTTTTTGAAAAAAAAGCAAAAAAGACTTACATTAATCATTTTTATATTGTTATAATAACAAACAGACCGGTTGGTATGTTAGGGGGAGTACGTTATTGTGGATACAAAATCGCTAATGATTGAGACGGCGACACTTCTTTTTCAGCAAAAAGGATATAAAAATGTAGGCGTGAGTGAAATTTTAAAAGCCTGTAATGTGACCAAAGGAGCGCTTTATCATCATTTTCCAAATGGAAAAGAAGAACTATTAATTGCTTGTTTAAAGGGCTTAAATGAAGCAATTACGATAGATATTGAGGATATTTTTAAAAAGCATCCATCGACGTTAGAAGCTACACAATCCATGATTGACAAGTTAGTTCACAACTTAGAAACTGAGGGCACGATTACCGGATATACCTTTAGCAGTATTGTCAGTGAGATGGCTACGGTGAGTGAACCTGTTCGCCAGGCATGTAGCTTGCTCTATGAGAACATGGAACGAATTTACTGCGATAAGCTTGTAACTGAAGGTTATTCGCAGGAATCAGCCTCCGATATGGCTTTGTGGATGACGGCTTCGATTGAAGGGGCGATGATGTTGTGCCTAACGCAAAAATCTACAACTCCCTTAAAAACTATCGCCAAACTATTACCGACAATATTGAAAGGAAGAACATCATGAATCAAGAAGCAAGATTACCAAGAAACGGTAAGGAGGGGGCATTATATGGTGCAATCATTTGTACACTGACGGTACTGTTTATGTCTTCAATAAATATCATTTTAGGGGTTGGAGAATTTAATGGTGAGGTTGCCTTAACGATTCTTAAGGTGTTTCCGATCATTTGGGTAATTGTCATGATTATTGAGCCTGTTGTTATTGGCCGTATTGCCGAAAAGCTGACAGCTACATTCACACAACCCACAGATAGCTTCAACGCCAAAATCCTATTCCGTATCTTGTTCACCGTACTAGGGATGTCATTTTGTATGACGTTTATTGGAGACATTATCGGAAACGGGTTGAGTTCTCAAACGTTTAATCACTTCTTAGCCAATTGGCCAAGAAATTTCCTGATTGCACTGTTCGCTGAAAGTATATTAATACAGCCGTTTGCAAGATTTGTGATGGTAAAGCTACATGCTTCTCAGGACAAAAAGAAATCCAGCGCTGTTGGCGTAACTATACATGGATTATCAGAACAAAATTCCTAACATAAATAAGCTCTCAGGCGAAGCGATTCGTTTGAGAGCTTTTCTATTACCGTGTATAATGATGTTTTGGTTGAATAATTGAAACTCAAATCTTTGCCCGATATCTTTCGGGTAAGCCCTCCTATATAACAATGAAAGCATAACAATGAAAGGTGATTTTCTGACATGATGATCTATAGTCGTCTTGCCATAATGATGCCCCCATTTCCCTAGCTAGGCTCATATTCTTGTAGTTGTTCGAGGATATAAGCTTGTAGGAGGGCGAAAATAAGATGAAAAAATATGCAGCACCATCGTTACTTTTAATGATTGTTCTTGTGGCTTTTCCGCAAATTAGTGAGACGATTTACACCCCATCGTTACCGGATATCGCAGTAGCACTTGGGGCCACCAATAGTTCTGTACAGTTAACGTTAAGTATATATTTTATTGGATTTGCTTTAGGTGTTTTTAGCTGGGGTTGGTTGTCTGACTTCATCGGGCGGAGATCTTCCATGCTGGCTGGACTTCTTGTATACGGTATGGGAAGCCTGATGTGTTTTTACTCAGAATCCATTCATCTGCTGTTAGTCAGCCGGTTTATACAAGCGTTTGGAGCAGCAACAGGTTCGATTATTACCCAAACCATTCTTCGTGAGAGTGTCTCCGGGAATAAACGGCATGTTATGTTTGCCCAAATCTCGGCGGTCATTGCTTTTACTCCCGCAGTAGGTCCGTTAATTGGCGGATGGGTGGATCAAGCTTTTGGTTTTCGAGCGGTTTTCTTTACATTAGTGATGATGAGTGTGTTGTTATTTATGTATGCTTTTTGGAAGCTGCCAGAAACCACTGATGTTTCCATGAGAAAAAAGGTGGCTATTCTGCCTATAGTCAAAAAAATGCTCGCATTGCCACGTGTATTGGTGTTTGGATTACTAATTGGAGGCATTAACGGAATCTTATTCAGCTATTATGCTGAAGCTCCTTTTATATTTATTGAACACTTTCAGATTTCGCCAGGAGTCTATGGTTTTCTCGGCATTATTGTGGCTTTGGCGTCGATTGTAGGAGCAATGATCTCCAAAAGGTTATTAACCCTCTATGCCCCAGAAAAAATAATCCATATCGGCTGTCTAGTAATGGCGGGCGGAGCCTTGCTATTAACAATCGCAAGCAGTCTTGACTCGCTGCCGGACATGATAGTGATCGTATGTATTCTAATAGCGCTGTTTGTCCTATTAATGGGTGCAGGGATTGCTTTACCTAATTGTCTAAGTCTTGCTCTTGTTCAATTTCAGGATGTTGTAGGAACAGCAGGCGCAATATTTAGCTTGGGCTATTATTTGCTTGTTAGCTTGGCGACGTGGGGAATGAGCGCTCTTCATAATGGTTCATTACTGACGATGCCTATTTATTTCTTGGGGATTAGCGGCGGAATGTGGTTATTAGGCAAAAAATTTATTGTAGTGGAATAGAAATAACTTCTTAGTCATTTGATTAGTAGGAAGATATGGATCGGGGCGTCCATAAATTAAGGGCAGCAGTCTGGAACTTTTTGAGTTCCGGACTGCTTTTTGTTTGTTAGTCCACTTCTGGCACAATGACTTGGATATGACGAGGGAGAACACTTAGTGTAATAGGCAAAGTTGGACCTTCTTCGCCATCTACATTGGTTCTTACGGTTTCTGGAGAGCTTACACTTACATTGTGGGCTGTGAAATAGACAACGTCTTTATGATCTTTGAGGGTACCCAGCAGTAAAGATATACTGGCTGTAATGGTATTGAATATACTGAGGTCCAAAATAATAAAACAATGAAGCAGACCGTCGTCAACCGCAGCATCCGGTATTAGATTCTCGAACCCGCCGACTGAGTTGGTTAATACGGCGAGAAAGAGTAAGGAGTCTCCTTGCCATATTTGTTCATCATGGTGAATGACAAGGGGGTGGGCTGTAGGGCTTGTAAGTTGTTTAAGACCTTCTTTCAAGTATGCCAATGAGCCGAGTTTGGTTTTATCTTCGGAGGATACAGAGGATAATGATCCGGCAATTGAACCTACAGCAACAACGTTGCCGAATAGGCGGTCATTTAAGCGACCGATATCTACGTTTTTTAGGTTAGAGGAGGCAAGGGTTTGAATGGCTATTTCGGGATTCAGTGGAATTTGTAATGCACGGGCGAAATCATTAGCCGTTCCTAAAGGAACCACACCTAATATTGGGTGGTGTTCCTGATCGATAAGACCATTAATGGTCTCGTGAAGCGTGCCATCCCCGCCGATAGAGACAACCAGGTCATAACCTTCCTCACAAGCAGTGATGGAATAACGAGTGGCGTCTAGTTCTTTTGCCGTCTCGTTGATCGTAACGGAGTAGTCTTTGTCACTTAGGACTCTTGTTGCGTATCTGACATATTGGCTGGCTTCCTCTTTACCGGATGAGGGGTTAATAATAATCATAGCTTGCCGCATAAGGATAATCCTCTCTATTGTGATCTAATAGAAGTTTATTCTTACCATTACCCCAAAGTAGGCCAGCGGAACTCGTTCTCATAAAAAAAGGTGAGCAAGATTGACCTAAGTCATCCTGCCCACCTGTGTATTCAATTAATAGACTTTATCTCCATTAAAAATGGAGTTCTTAACGATAACGTAATCCACATTACGGATAGCCTCTAATTTATTGCCACCTGCATAAGAGATGGAGGATTGAAGATCCTGCTCCATTTCTCTTAGGGTTTCTGCTAAAGCCCCCTTATGCTCAACCGCAATTTTCTTACCTTCGACGTTCTTCTTTTCACCTTTTTGGTATTCTGAAGCGGAGCCAAAGTATTCTTTATAGAGCTTCCCAGCGATTTCGATGGTTTCACCCGGAGATTCTTCATGACCAGCAAATAGTGAACCAATCATGACCATAGAAGCGCCAAATCGTACGGATTTAGCAATATCACCGTGTGTGCGAATGCCTCCATCGGCAATAATAGGCTTGCTTGCAGCCTTGGCACACAAGCGTAGCGCAGCTAACTGCCAGCCGCCTGTACCGAATCCAGTTTTGATCTTAGTGATACATACCTTCCCTGGTCCAATCCCAACTTTAGTAGCATCAGCCCCAGCGTTTTCTAATTCTCTAACGCCTTCAGGTGTTCCTACATTTCCTGCAATAACAAAACTAGCAGGCAGGTATTGTTTAATATGTTTGATCATCCGAATGACTGCTTCGGAATGGCCATGTGCAATGTCAATTGTAATGAATTCCGGAACCAGCTGTTCTTTGGATAATTGTTCGACGAAATCATACTCTTCTTCTTTAACTCCGACGCTGATGGATGCGATTAATTCACGGGAGTGCATGTCTTTGATGAAAGACGTACGTTTCTCCGGTTCAAAACGATGCATAATGTAGAAATAGCCATTTTGCGCCAAGGAGATAGCGATCTTCTCATCAATGATGGTTTGCATGTTGGCAGGTACCACCGGCAATCTAAATTTATGCCCACCGAGGGTGACTGATGTATCACACTCCGAACGGCTGTTTACGATACATTTTGCAGGAATTAATTGAATATCTTCATAATCGAATACTTCTTTCATAATTTACACCTCTAAATGCGAACATTATAGTATTTTGGTTTGTTAATTGTTCGTCCAAATTGTAATGTACCTCATTCTGCGCCGTAAGTCAAAATTCTAGTACATTATGGTGTAAATTGGACATAATTATACGGCAAATTCGTGTACGGCATTCTTTTCCCTCCATTTAAAAAAGCTTGAAGGCAATATAAGCAGCAACGGTCCAGATAATGATCGCGGAGATCTTATTAATGATCCGCATGATTTTGCCACTTGAGTCGATTTGTCCTACGGTTTTTCCGGCTACAGCCAGCCCAAAGAACCAAATCCATGACACTAGGATAGTCGCGCCAGCAAATACAACTTTGTCTACACCTGTGTAACTAAGCGAGCTAGTGCCGATAACGCCAATAGTATCCAAAATCGCATGTGGATTTAATAAAGAAACGGACAGCGCGAACAGGATTTGTTTTTTGGAGGATAAAGGGGTTGCGTCTTGCGCTGACGATGCCGGTGTACTTTTCCAGATAGACCATCCCATATACAAAAGAAATAAAAGTCCTACAGCAAATAAAGCGGTCTGCAGAACGGGGATGGCAAACACAAGGACTGAAACACCTAATACGGCTAATAAAATAAGCAGGGTATCGCATAAAGCGGCTGTAACAATAACGGGAATGGCTTTTTTAAAATGTGGCTGCGAGGCCCCTTGGTTAAATACAAAGACATTTTGTGCGCCAAGTGGAAGAATTAATCCAAAGGCTAGTGCAATGCCATGAAGTAGTGCGGCTAACATAGTTATTATTCCCCCGATACTGGTCATACGTTATGAAATTTACGGACCTATTGGTTTGATTGGTCTACTACAATTTTATGGATAAATAATATGTACTATCATACAGTCTGTGTTTTGATTTAAAAAGCTGCTTATTCAGAGGGACATTGAATGATCAATTACACTAATTACACCATTAGTAAGAATGTCATCTCAACTCATGACTTTTTGTAACTAGTGAGCCCTTAAGGGGTTACACTATAATAAAGATTAAGTCAGCAGAGTATATAGGGGGAAATGTCTTGTTTAATCTGGTCAAACAGTGGTTCTGGTACGATTGGCTCGTCCTCCTGTTTCGGATTTGTTTTTCTACTTCTTTTTTGGTCACCATGTGTTATCTTTCGGAGGATTTTACGATTCCGTTCTGGATCGCGTTTGTTTGGGGCGTGGTCTCTTTTTCTGTGCCTTGGTTTTGTTTGCAGCTGCACTACAAGTATTATCTGATGGCGGAGATCCTCTTTTCGGGTGGACTTTGCTTATATTTGGCTGCTTTGTTTCCTGAATCATACGTAACTTTTCTGCCTATCGCTTTTATGATTGCCAGCAATAGTGCAGAGAAGTCCTATCGTTGGACAGCTCCGATCACGGTCATTTTGATTCCAATTATGTTATCTAGATTGTCACAACAAATGGATGCTGTATCAATGATTTTTAACATGGGTTTAGTGTATACGCTTGGGTTCGCTTTTCATTTACTAGTGGTGAATCACAAGCAGGGTAGAATTATTAAGGAGCAAAATGCTGTTTTAGAGCAGTATATCTCGCAAGTTGAACGTATGACACTTCTGGAAGAACGAGATCGTTTATCCAAAGATCTGCATGATACGGTGGGGCATTCTTATACTTCAATTATTATGGGGCTAGAGACTTTACGTTCGGAGGTGAACACCTCTGAAGGAGAGCACAAAATAGATGCCTTGTTAAAGCTAACCCGCAATGGCTTGGATGATGTTCGGCGATATTTGCACCATGTGGGCGCTTCGGAGGATGCATTGACGCTTATGCAGTCCCTACAGAAATTAGTGGATGACTTCCAGACCTTCTCCAAGGTTAAGATTCGCTTAAGAACATTCGGAGAGCCGTATACAGTATCTAAGCAGGCCCAAATGGCACTATACAGATGTTTGCAGGAGTCGATAACCAACGCTGCACGTCATGGTCACGCCACTGAAATTGTCATCAGCTTACATTATGAAGAGAAGTTGATTCGGCTGGATGTGCAGGATAATGGATTAGGCACTGAAGATTTAAAAGCAGGATTTGGTGTGAATGCGATGAAGGAGCGTGCCTCCAACTTGCAAGGACAGGTGTATTTCTACTCTAAGCCAGGGGAAGGAACCTTAGTGACCTGCAGTTTACCAAGGCTTGAAGAGATACAGGAGGAAACGGTTCGTTTATTGCTGGTGGATGATCAACCCTATATCCGCGATAGTCTGCGAATTATTCTAGAGCAGGAGCCGGATTTTGCGATTATTGGGTTAGCTGAGAATGGTGAACAAGCAATAAGCCTCTGCGAGCAGGAACAACCTCACGTGGTGCTGATGGACTTAAATATGCCAGACATGGACGGTGCAGAAGCGACTAAGCTTATTAAGCAAAAGTGGCCAGGGGTACGAGTGTTGGTCCTAACTACTTTTCAAGAAGCAGATATGGCAGTCGAGGCACTGCAAAATGGGGCAGATGGTTACTTGTTAAAGTCTACCGAGCCGCAGGAGCTGTTCGAAGGAATACGTCTCGTACATCGGGGCGTAAAGATGATTACACCCGATATTACGAATGTATTAATTGATCACTATGAGATGCATCCAGCTTCAGAGGCGTCGCCGACGGAGAAGAATAATGAATATGGGCTGACCTCGCGTGAGCTGGAGATTCTAGAATGCCTCTCGAAGGGAATGCGTTATAAATCTATTGCCGCTAAACTATATCTGTCCGATGGAACGGTGAGAAATTACGCGTCCACCATCTATGCTAAGCTCGGGGTACGAAACCGTGAGGAGGCAGTCGAGAAGGCTTTTGGCATTTCGGATTAACGCTGACTAAATCTAAATCAGTTAAAATTGAGAAACACCTTATTGTTTGCTTTCCCTTGTGGGAGTGGGCAGTAGGGTGTTTTTTTTGTCATATGACATTATGGCACTGGTCGATTTTACACCAAAAGCACTAGCATAAGAGTTGCTTAGATATGAACAATTTTTTATTGCAGAGAGGGAGAGAAAAGCATGAATCAAATGATACGGAAACATGTGAGAAATTTCTGTTTCTTATTAATTACTTTTGCCACAGGGCTATTTTACTTTTGTTTTTATTTGGTGGGCATTACCTTTGGAGTTGCGATGTCCTTCACCTTAGTGGGGATTCCGATCCTCTATTATGTTTTGCGTTCTACCGAGACTTTTTTACAGTATGAGCGAATTCGAACTAAAGTCTATACGGATATCTCCGTTCGCACGCTACCAACCCGATCTCACGAAGAAGGCAGCTTGTGGGAAAAGGTGAAGATGGAGTTGCAGGATAATCATAACTGGAGAGCGATTATAGGGTTGATGTTGCAACTTGGCATCGGCATGGTCAGTCTCATTTGTGCCACTCTTTTTTACTTGACCCCTATTATTCTCCTGTTGTCACCTATCCTGTATTTATTAGATGTATCCTCTATAACGCTATTTGGGATTGAAAATAAAACATTCAACATCTCACTTTTCTTCATGTTGTTAGGTGCAGTGTCTCTATGGATAGGTGCTTATCTCGGAAACAGTCTGGTAAAGATGATCGGCAGGTATACGCGGCGTTTAGTGAAGGATTTTGCTAGAAGATAAACTCAAACAGGAAAGAAGGAAAAATGATGATAACCTCAGTTCCATTTATAAAATTATTCTCACAATCCCTTTGGATGATGTGGGAGAACATATTTGCTGTCATCACCAAATTTCGTAGTCAGTCCGTGCGTAGATACGGGATATGTAAATTGGTAGTGTTGAAATATCACGGAGAAATTTTGGTCTGCCAAGATGGGCAACGGATACTTCCTGGAGATTGGGTGGGTGAGCTTCATTTGGACAATCGCCAGATCGTGCAGCTGACACGGACGCTTGGTGCAGATCGGGCCGGAATTCGTACGGCACGCATGCTTCGCGAGGCTATGAAGGAGATCAGTCGTGATCTAGACAGCAATCCGGAACTAAGCAAAGTAAATGCGCTAACCGGGATTACGCTGCTTCACCGGGGGATTATTCATGGAATAGGTTTTGAGCAGCGCCCCATCAAGTCCAAATGGCAGCGGCACTGGTTCGGGATATACCTTCGTTTCTTACTGCGCATGCTGCATCCGGAAGGGAAACATCGTGTAGAGGACAGCACAGAGAAGTTATCTCCCATGATGCTTGTGCTTAGTAAGCAGTCCTTGAAAGCGCGGTTTGCCCCGCGTAAGACAGAGGCGGCTTCCTAATGTGGGCCTTCATAATTTTAGCAGTGGATGTGATTGTTCTTTATATGATCGTTCCTTTTGCACTTACCCGAATATTGGGATGGGGGGTTCACTCGGAGGTAGGTGCAGAGAAGGAAATTGCCTTTACGTTCGATGACGGTCCGGATCCTTGTTATACACCTGAACTTCTAGATCTATTAAAAGAGCATGGCATAAAGGCGACCTTCTTCGTATTAGGCAAAAAGGCAAAGCAATATCCGGAATTGATCGAGCGTATGCACAGAGAAGGACACCAAATCGGCATTCATAATTATACTCATACACCCAACTGGATCCACTTCCCCTGGACCAATAGACGGAAGCAAGTAGATCGCACAGCAGACATTGTTGAGCGAATTACAGGAGAGCGGCCTATCTTTTACCGCCCACCTTGGGGGCTTCTTAATTTAGGGGATTTCTTTTTGCTAAGAGAATCTTATCGAATCGTATTGTGGTCTGTCATGGTCGGAGATTGGAAAGCGTCACTGAGTGCAGAACAATTAAAGGATGCCTTAATAAAAAAAATAAAACCAGGCTCAATCATCGTTCTACACGACAGCGGAGATACACCGTGGGCAGATGAAGAAGCGCCCTTGAATATGATCACTGGATTAGAAGAAGTCTTAAAAGAAATGGATAAAAAGGGTCTGAAGTGTCTTCGGATGGATGAACTGCTGAACAAGGAAGTTAGTCATAGTAGAGAAGCTAGATCCAGAGTCAAACATCGGGGGCAGATTGATCTGTAGCTATTGAAATTTCTCAATCATTTTTTATATGGCAAGGGCTATGGTAACATTTAGAGTAAAGCGGTCCGTTCCTATATAAATTGTTGAGAAAAGGATGGGGTAGCATGTTGAATGCTTCTTACTGGTTAACCAATATAAGATTAGAACAAGGTTATGTTATTGAGGATGGGCAAGTAGCGGGTACGAATACGAAGATTTGTCATCTCCGCATTGACGGGGATAAGATATCAGAAGTTGTTGGAGCAGACATAGAGCTTCAGAGCCAGCTCCCGAAATATGACTGTAAAGAGTTGTTGATGTTGCCTTCTTTCGAAGAAGCACATATCCATTTAGATAAAACGTATTACGGTGGACCATGGAGAGCGGTAAAGCCTGCGTCCAGTGTTTTCGAACGGATTGAGGAAGAGAAGGTATTATTGCCTAAGCTGCTGCCCATGGCGAGACAACAAGCAGAGAGCATCCTGACGCTTATTCAGGGGTTTGGTGCCACACATGTGCGTAGCCATTGCAATATTGAGCCTGTCAGTGGTTTGCAGCGATTAGAGGCAACTGTACAAGCATTAAATACATTCGCGGGCACAATTTCAGCTGAAATTGTGGCGTTTCCGCAGCATGGCCTGCTGCGCTCGGATTCTGTGCAACTGGTAAAACAATCTCTGGCAGAGGGGGCAACCTTTGTAGGCGGAGTAGATCCTTATACGGTGGATGGAGATATCGAGAAGTCACTTCAGACGATGGTGGAACTAGCAGTGATGAGTAATGCCGGCATTGATATTCATTTACATGATGGAAAAGAAGCGGGAAAGAAAACACTGACGCGGTTAGCTGATCTGACGGAAGAAGCTGGCTTGCAAGGAAAGGTCACGGTCAGTCATGCGTTCTGGTTCGCAGGAGCTCAGCAGCAAGAGGCAGAAGAGGTAGCTAAACGGATGGCATCACTGGGTATGACTATTGCATCCACAGTGCCTATTGGAAGAATGATGATGCCACTTCCGATGCTGCATAGCCAAGGGGTAAAAGTGAAGCTGGCAACAGATAGTCTTACCGATCACTGGTCCCCTTTTGGTAATGGAGATCAATTGGAAAAGGCAGGACGTTACGCGGAGTTGTACGGCTGCAACGATGAATTGGCATTATCTCAATCCCTCGGATTTATAACAGGAGGATTAACACCCCTTGATCCAAAAGGCGAGCAGGTATGGCCAAAGGTTGGCGACACTGCTAGTTTTGTGCTGTTGCATGCCAGCTGTTCGGCAGAAGCAGTAGCCCGAAGAGCGCAGCGCCAAGCTGTCTGGTACGAAGGCCGTCTGGTGAGTGGTTCGATAACAAATAGAGACCTGTGAGGCAGATGATATGCTCCTCTCTAACTATCTGCATCAGTATAAATCGGCGATCCTCTCACTCCCGAAGGGTACAGTGCTAACTAAAGAGGATCTGCAGGTGGATAAGCTTCTAATGGAGCGTAATGGCAAGGTGGAAATTTATTATGCGCCCCATAATGAGTACATTAATCCTTCTGCTAAGGTGATCATTATGGGGTTAACACCCGGGTTCACACAAATGGGTTTAGCGATACAAGAAGCGATCATAGGTCTGGAAGCTGGTTTGCCAGATGAAGAGGTATGTAGAACAGCAAAGGAAGCGGCGAGATTCGCAGGTTCCATGCGGAACACGTTAATTCATATGTTAGATACACTTAAACTGCATCAACACTTGAACCTAACCTCTTGTGAAGAACTATTTCAGCAGCAGCAGACGATCCTGCACACCAGCTCTTTATTGCGTTTTCCTGTGTTCGTGGATAAGAAAAATTATAGTGGGACCCAGCCCAAGCTACTTTCAAATTCATTCCTCAGGGCGCAGGCATTATCTTCCTTGCGTGAGGAGCTGAACATACTGAGCCGGGCCTTAATTATTCCCTTAGGAAAAACAGTGGAAAGTATACTTCAACTCCTTGTGTCCGCAGGTGAGCTAGATAAACAACGCTGCTTATGGGGATTTCCCCACCCCTCGGGCGCCAACGGACATCGATATAAGCAGTTCGCCAGCCATCAAGAACAGATGATGAAGATACTGCATAATCATTCATGGAAGGGCTGATTCAAGCTTCCCATCAGATGATCTACATGAAGTCGAAAAAATAACGAATGACATGAAAAAAGACCGGTGAAGTGTAGGTCAAGCTATCGATCCGGCTTAAATGGCTTTGCTTCAAAGCCACGAATTTATCGCCATCGCCGATTAGCAGATCCCGCTTTAACACGGAAACCGTTAAACTGCCAAAGAAGCCGCTCAAGCTGACCAACATGCCTGACAGTAACCCGAAGATTGGGTTGAGCGGCGTCAGGTAGGGATAGATTAGATAGGAAACTCCTGTCGTGATGACAAATGCGAAAGCGAAACCCTCCCAAGTCAAATACGGATTGGCGGTGGGAACTATTTTACGCTTCCCTACATAAAGTGATGCCAGATAGTGGACCACATCATTGAGCTGCGTTAGCACTACTAGAAAAAGTACAAGCCCGGCTCCATACTCCGGTGTAGCAAATTGAAAGTAGGCCAAGTGACTAAGCCCGAATACCATCAGCATTAGCCCCCATTGCGTGGAGCTGACACTACGCATAAAACCAACCGTGCCTTTATTAATCATTCTGGGCAGTGGTAGGAGCAAGAATACATAAACTGGGATGAAGACAATAAACATTCCGTACCACTCGATATAAATCCAGTAGAACTGTAACGGAATGGATAAGTACGCCCACAGAAATAGCCTGCGGTCGGATTTTCGTGATTTCATCATGGAGAAATACTCCTTCAGTGCAAAGAAGCAGAGGACCATGAGAGACAGCAGAGAGACGAGGGGATTAAATAGGGTAGCTAGGCAAAAGATAAAAAGCATTCCCCACCACGTCTTGATGCGAAAGCCAATGCCCGTATAATCTTTATTTGGCTGTAGCTTCCCTATAACTACATACATCAAGTGAATGGCCGATAGGGCCGCAAAGATAAGAATTATAGTTAATAAAGAGCGGTCGATAACTGATCACCAACTTGTCCTAGAGTAGATTCCATTAATGGGTTCATATGTTATTATGAAGGAAACGTTCAAACTTGATAAGGGGAAAATTGTAAATGGCAGCAGATCCATCGGTCTTTATATTACTGACGAATACCGGGACGCTTTTTACGAAGCTCATTCAAGGCTATACAAAAGCACCCTATAATCATGCCTCGATCTCCTTTAATCGAGAGCTTTCTGAGCTGTATAGCTTTGGCAGGAAGCATCCGAGCAACCCCCTGAATGGAGGGTTTGTGAAGGAGGATATTAAGACAGGTACGTTCAGCAAATATCCAAATACAACATGTGTCCTATATGAACTTCAAGTTACAGCCCGCGAAGTGGAGAAAATGGAGCGGGTCTTGCAAGTCTTTATCCGAAGCCGTCAAAAGTATCTCTATAATATTCTCGGCGTAATTGGCATTGCCCTAAAGGAGCCTGTCGAATTCAGCAACTCTTATTTTTGTTCGCAATTTGTAGCGGAAATTCTAGAGCGGTCGGGTATTAAGTTATGGAATAAGCTGCCTGCACTCGTTACTCCGGATGATTTTCGCCAAAGTGATCGGCTGAGATTGGTTTACCAAGGTAAATTAAGTGAATATGAACCTGAGCGCCTAGGAGGAGACGAAGGATGAATAGCAAAGAAATATTTTCTAATCGGGTAGATTCGTATGTGAAATATCGGCCGAGCTATCCTGGAGAAGCCATTAATTATTTGTACAATACTATTGGGCTCCAACCCAATTGTGATATTGCTGATATTGGTGCAGGAACAGGAATATTCTCAGCATTACTTCTGGAGCGCGGGAGTTGTGTGACTGCCGTTGAACCCAATCCGGAAATGCGTAGAGCTGCGGAAGAGAAGTTCGCAAAGGATAACCATTTCTCTGTATCGCCGGGGTCTGCTGAACATACAGAATTATCAGATCAGTCGATGGATTTTATAGTATGCGCCCAAGCGTTTCACTGGTTTGATAGGGACGCAACGCAATTGGAATTCAAGCGGATTCTAAAACCGGGTGGAAAAGTTATTCTGATATGGAATTCCCGGCTTACTTACGGTACCCCATTTCTGGAGGAATATGAGCAGCTGCTGCAGACCTTCGGCACGAACTACACTCAAGTTAATCATAAGAACATTACCCCTGAGATCCTTAGTTCCTTTTTCAAGAAAGAACAGATGCAAGTAGCGCATTTTAGCAATCAGCAGGTATTTGATTTGGAGGGCTTAAGCGGGCGGCTTCGATCGTCTTCCTACACTCCGGTCCCCGGAGATCCAAGCTATGAGAATATGATGGCTGAGCTGCGGAATATTTTTGAACGAAATAACCAGGGTGGGCAAGTGTTTTTTGATTATAAGACGGAAATTTATTGGGGCGAAGTGTAAAGTAAATAAAAAGACTCAAACCTTAGAGATAACAGGGTCTGAGTCTTTTTTACTTGTAGTTATGAAAGATGTACGTAAAACGTGGTGGACTCGCCGACGAAACTTTTGGCATAAATTTTTCCTTTATGCTGTTCAACAATGGATTTGGCAATCGCCAGCCCTAGGCCATATCCTCCTTGTTTACGCACCCGGGAGGCATTTGTACGGTAGAATCGGTCAAAGATGCTCGCTAAGTGCTCCGGTGCAATGCCCTCCCCCGTATTGGTGACCGCTAACACCATGTCATTATGTTGTTTTTTAAGGGATAAGGTGACTGAGCCTTTAGGGTTCGAATATTTTACAGCATTGTCCAAGAGGATCATAATCACTTGTTTGATCTGTTCACTATTGCCTAGCACTGTCAGATCAGGCTCGATGTCATATTCAAGGGAAATATGCTTCTCAAAGATTACAGCTTCCATCGTTAAAATGATATTTTCAACCACGTCGCTCAGATTGAATTTCGAATAAATCATTCTCGATCTGGAATCGTCCATCTCGGTCAGGTACAGCAGATCATTGGTCAGGCTGGTCATTCTCTCTGTTTCCGATTTGATATAGTGCAGCCACTTGGACTGATTGTGAATGGTGTCATCACTGTTGGACAGGAGAACATCCGCATTGGTGTTAATAATGGTCAACGGCGTCTTCAACTCATGGGAAGCATCCGCAATAAATTGTTTCTGTTTCTCAAAAGCCTCCTTTACCGGCGCAATTGAACGATTAGCAAAAAAGCGGCTAGCGAAGTACAAGATAATCAGCATCACTGAGCCAACTACAGAGAAGGTATAGATTAGATTGGTGAGGATTTTTTGCTCTGCAGTGATGTCCAGAAATACAAGCATCGCCCCATCACTCGTATGCTGGATGTTGAAGATCCATTTGCTGCTATCCAAGGTGAACCTTCCGGTATCTTTACCGGCACTTAGCGCTTCTTGCAGAGCCGTATTATAAAATTCATCGTCCATAGTAAATTTGGAATCTTTCCCTATGAGGTTCGACGCTGTATCTATCTTCAGCATAAATGAGACTGACCGTTCAGGAGGTGGAGTCCCGTTATCCATACGTTTATTATCAGCATGGGGTAACTGGGAACTTCCCTTAGTTGAGCCCATTCGTCCTGTATCACCACCGGGAGACTTGTAGTTTTCCATGATTCTGTGAAGATCCATCTGAATATTGTTTTGGACATCTTGGTACGTAATTACATAAATCGAGATGAAGGCCACCAGCATGATCACCGAGATAGTGACTAAGTTAACAATAAGAAACCGATTTCTGAGCTTCGTGAACATTAGGTCGTCACCTCTAATACATACCCTACGTTTCTGATCGTACTAATACGTACGGTCGAATTTAAGAAGGTCAGTTTTTTTCTCAAAAAAGAAATATACACCTCTACATTATTGTGCTCAGCATCAGAATCGAAGCCCCACAGCTTCTCAATAATTTGTTCTTTGGAGGTTACGGCTTGTTTCCTCAAGATAAGAAGCTCCAATAGTTCACATTCCTTTAGATTGAGCTTGATCTCTTTGCCACCCACGGTAAGCTTCAGATTGGATGTATTCAGTTCAATATCCCCGAACTTTAAAGCATCATCCGGTATCACCTCGCCTTTACGTCTTAGTACAGCCCTTATTCTTGCCAATAAGATCTCTGAGGAAAAAGGTTTGGCGATATAATCGTCAGCCCCATAGTCCAGCCCAGTGACCATATCTGTAATCTCACCCTTTGCAGTAAGCAGGATAACGGGAGTGGGTATCCCCTTTTTTCGCAGCATCTTGAGGACGCTAACCCCATCCATCTCAGGCAGCATAATGTCGAGCAGCAGCAAATCATAGATTCCACTCAGTGCATAATCCAGACCCGACCTGCCGTCATGGACTGCATCCACCGAATAATTATGTTTTTTTAATATTTGAGTTAAGGCTTCAGCGAGATGAAGCTCGTCTTCTACTATTAATATTCTCATGGTTTTGCCATCCCCTACATAGAACCAGTATTTGTTATTGAGGTCATTATATCAGTATTACCTTTATTGAACCTTAATGAAGAGAGACAACAGCGGCCGGAAGTCCAACATACACCGCAGTTACGATGTACACCTGTGTTAAGGGAATGTAAAAGATAATCAATAATTTGTAAAACCATTTAAGATTCATTAAAGGTTTGGGATCTAAGATACATTCATAAGCACACGAGACAACGATAAACAGAAAGGATTGATCACATATGGCGATTGAGGTATTCAACCGTTATGAGAACAAATATTTGTTGGACAACGAAGCCTACTATAAATTTTATAACCAATTGCTTGAATACATGGAACTAGACGATTTCAACAAGCAACATGAGTTTTACTCCATAACCAACTTATATTATGACACGGAGCACAATACCCTGATTCGTAACAGTCTTGCGAAGCCCAAGTACAAAGAGAAGCTTCGTTTAAGAGCTTACGGTGTTCCAAATCAAGATACGAAGGTGTATCTGGAAATCAAGAAGAAGGTATTTGGTCTTGTTAATAAAAGAAGAACGTCGCTCAAATTAAACGAGGCTTATGATTTTGTCGCCACCGGCATGGAACCGGAATTCAAGGATTACATGAATAAACAGGTGATTGAAGAGATCAAATATTTTCTGACACGCTATGATTTGCAGCCCAAGGTGTATCTGTCTTATGACCGAAAAGCGTTGTTCTGTAAAAACAATCGCGATCTAAGAATTACATTCGATACAAATATTCGCAGCCGCCGGTACGATCTGAAGATGGAGCACGGTGTTCATGGCGAACCCTTGCTGGAGCCGGGGCAGTGGCTTATGGAAGTAAAGGCTGAGAACACGATTCCGGTCTGGCTGGCCAAAATGCTCTCAGAGCATCAAATGTACCGTACAAGCTTCTCCAAGTACGGCAACGAATATAAAAAAATGCTGAAGAACAGTAAAACAGAACGGGAGAGTGCCCTCTATGCTTGATTCATTATTTACCGTAGCAACTAGTACAGAGTTAACGTTTACCAACGCACTGCTAACTATTTTTATAGCTATTGCTCTTGGCGGGATCATTAGCTACACCTATATGAAGACGAATGCCAGCGGCTATTCGCAAAGCTTCACACTGACGATGGTACTGCTGCCCGTAATTGTGGCAATCATCATTTTGCTTATCGGCAGTAATGTTGCCAGAGCTTTCAGTCTTGCCGGGGCGTTCTCCATCATTCGCTTTAGAAGTGCGCCGGGCGATCCGAAGGATATCACATTTGTTTTGTTCACCATGGCTTCTGGACTTGCCTGCGGAGTGGGTTCCTTTGGATATGCAGTTTTGTTCACCCTTATCCTATGTGCCCTTATGTTTATCCTTAACCGGACTAACTTTGGCGTAAGAACAACGTCGCAAAAAACATTAAAGGTAACCATCCCGGAGAGTCTGGGATATGAGGAAGCCTTCGCTGAAGTATTCAATAAATATAATGTTGGGTACGAGCTTAAAAAGATTAGAACAACTGAGCTTGGCAGTTTATATGAGCTGGTCTACGCTGTAACGCTGGGTGAGGCTGTGAACCAGAAGGAATTTTTGGATGCGATTCGTACCCGGAACGGTAATTTAGACCTCTCGCTGACCATGACTCCAACTGCTAATGACTATTAAGATAACGAAAGGATGGATGAAAAATGGATAAATATATAACCGGAAGTAAAGTAGGAATCTTGCTATTGTGTGCATTACTTATGTCGGCTTGCAGCACCAATTCCACAACAACACAGTCTGAAGCGGCGGGTACAGCAGCAGCCTCGGGAACAACGATAACTCAGAACGGGGCTGCCACGGGAGTACAACTGGCAAGCGCCAAATTGTCCGATCTGGTGACGTTCGATGAAGAGGATTCTAATACAACTTGGACGGCTGACCAATCGACGGAAATTGCTTTGGCTGGAACAAGTGCGCTTGTTGACGGCACCGGGGCTGAGTCTAAGGATGGCTCAGTGACAATTACTGCAGCAGGAACTTATGTGCTGTCTGGTAAGCTGAGTGATGGACAGATTGTAGTTAATAATCAGGATGAAGGTAGTGTGCACTTGGTACTGAACGGTGTGAACATCACGAACAGCGATAGTGCTGCAATTGATATTAAAGAAGCGGGCAAAGTAATCATTACCTTGGAAGACGGGACGGAGAACTCCGTATCTGATGGAGCAACTTACGTGTATGCCGATGAAACTACAGATGAACCAAGTGCGGCTATCTTCAGTAAAGCGGATTTAACGATTAATGGTACCGGGAAGCTGTCTGTTTCCGCTAACTATAATGACGGAATTACGAGCAAGGACGATCTGAAAATTATGGGTGGCACTATTGAAATTAAGGCTGCCGATGACGGGATTGTAGGTAAAGATCTTGTCGCTGTACAAGACGGAAATATCAGCATAACGGCAGAAGGCGATGGTATGAAATCAACCAACGATACTGAGACGGACAAAGGCTTCATAGCAATAGCAGCAGGAACATTTGATATTACGGCTGGTAATGATGGAATTCAAGCTGAGACTTCACTTGTAATAGATGGCGGAACATACACCATAGTTACGGGTGGGGGCAACGAGAAGGGTGAAGTGAAAACAGGTGATCAAGGGCAAGGTATGGGCATGAGAGGTGGCCGAGGTCAGGGAACAGGGGATCAAGCACCAGGAACAACAGGAACCTCAATACCTGAAACAAAACCAGAGACGATGCCAGAAACAAAACCGGAGGTACCAACAACGGAAGCACCAACAACGACAACAACGGCAACAACTACAGAATCGGAAACACCAAGTACTAAAGGATTGAAGGCTGGAGGAGATATTAGCTTAAACAACGGAACCTTTACCATCGATTCTGCTGATGATGCAGTGCACAGCAACAGTAACATTGCTATAGCTGATGGAGAATTCAACATCAAAACTGGCGACGATGGAATCCATGCGGATGCCTTGGTGGCGATATCTGGTGGCAAAATTGATATTACGAAGAGCTACGAAGGGATTGAAGGAGCAAACATCGAGATTTCCGGTGGCGAGGCTCATGTGGTTGCTTCTGATGATGGAGTGAATGTAGCAGGAGGTAACGATGAGGCGACTGTAGGCGGCGGCCCTCAGGAGCAGGATCAATTCAGCGATTCTGCTAGCAATATGCTAACGATTAGTGGAGGAACACTAACGGTGGATGCTTCAGGTGACGGGCTGGATTCGAACGGCTCCATCACAATGTCGGGTGGCACGGTTATTGTCAATGGACCTACCAATAGCGGTAACGGTGCACTTGATTTCGACGGTAGCTTTGAACAGAGTGGAGGAATTTTGGTGGCTGCGGGAAGTTCGGGCATGGCACAAGCACCGTCTGACACCTCTAGCCAACATGCAGTGAGCATGACTTTCCCTCAGACCCAGGAGGCTGGAACCTTGGTTCATCTAGAGGACAGCGAAGGCAACACAATCCTGACCTTTGCTCCTTCGAAGAGCTATCAAACGGTGGTGATTAGTTCACCGGATCTGAAGGACGGAGGTTCTTACACCCTCTACTCGGGAGGTACCTCGACTGGTAGTGAAGCGAACGGACTGTATACGGATGGTGAATACACAGGAGGAACAAAAGTAGTAGCGTTCGAAATTACCAGCAGCGTAACTTGGCTAAATGAATCAGGAGTAACAACCGCAAACACTAATCAAGGTCCAGGTGGCGGTGGTGGAAACAGAAGACCTTAGTTTGTAAATTGCATATCAAAAGCCACTCCAGCATTATTTTGGAGTGGCTTTTGATAGTTTGAGGTAAATCAGTCGCCGTTAACAGGGATGGAATTCTGTTTAATCGGTTGATTTGAAGTATTGATGATCACATTATGTGAATTAAAAGACAGAATCTCAATCAGCTGCTCTGCCATATGGTTAGCTGTATATTTAAATCCGCCTTTTACCCATTCTATGATTAATCCAAATAGAGCATAGGCGGTATAACTGGAAAACAATTCGATATTAACATTGGTATTAGTGTTATTAACTGCGACTAAGTCCCGCTTGGTGAGCTCCTTTAAGAGGTCGCAAATCCTATTTTGGAACCCTGGCAGAACATTGGAATTTATAATGATGGTATAAAAATTAGAGTAAGAGACCACATGTTCAAAAATCTTGATGCTCGAGGTGGTCAGCTCACTAACTATAAATTTATCGGTATGAAGATAGGGTTCTTTATAAGCCTTAATTAAATCCTCCAACACATCATCAATTAGCTCATTCAGAAGTTCTTCTTTGGTTTGATAATGTTTATAGAAGGTTCCGCGGTTTAAATCGGCAAGGGTAACGATATCGGTTATCGTAATGGTGCGGAAATTCTTTTTTTCCATGATTAATATCAATGCGTTTTTAAGCTCTTTACGCGATTTGCTAGTTCTCCGATTATTTTTAAGCAACAGAAGACCACCTAACTGTCTATTTTCTAATCCTATTTGAACAGAATCCTGCATTATATATATTTATGAACATTTGGTGTCCCATTTGTATATTGATAGTTAAATTTTAGAGGATTAAACTTGAGTAGTATAAATTTTAAGCGTTAAAGAGATTTTATATATTGATATTTACATTATAGATAAACGTAAAGGAGACTTCCAACATGAAACTTCAAGACAGAGTTGCAGTGGTTACCGGGGCGGCATCAGGTATGGGGAAATCTATCGCAGAGTTGTACGCTAAAGAAGGGGCGAAAGTGATTGTAGCCGATCTTAATCTCGAAGGTGCAGAACAAGTAGCTGCAGGGATCAACAGTAATGGTGGAGTAGCTAAGGCACTGAAAGTAAATGTTGCCCTAGTTGAAGATATCGATAGCATGATTGATACCGCAGTAAAAGAATACGGAACACTAGATATTCTTGTTAATAACGCCGGTATTATGGATGGGTTTGAGCCAGTTGGCGACATTAGCGACGAGAAATGGGATCTTATCTTTGATATCAATACCAAAAGTGTAATGCGGTCCACTCGTAAAGCAATGCCTATTTTTCTGGAAAAAGGAAAAGGGGTTATCGTTAATACCGCTTCTACAGGTGGCGTAAGTGGTGCCCATGCGGGAGCAACTTATACTGCCTCTAAACATGCTGTAGTAGGCTTGACGAAAAATACAGCTTTTATGTATGCCAACAAAGGGATTCGTTGTAATGCTATCGCACCGGGAGCTACTGCCACAAACATCAGTGCTTCAATGAAAAATATAAATGAATTCGGCGTGAGCCGTACACAATTAACACAGGCTGTGATCCCTCGTGTAGGTACACCTGAAGAAATCGCACAAGTTGCGTTATTCCTGGCTTCGGATGATTCCAGTTTTGTGAACGGAGCTATCATCGCTGCTGATGCGGGTTGGACTTCTGCATTCTAAATGTTGGTTGTCTACCTCTGCCTCAACAATTTATCCACGGAGTCTTAGGGACCCAGATGGCGTTATTCGCAAATTTTCAGTCTTTTGAGAAGGGATTCGGACTCCAGAGACGCTATTTCATATAAATCGACCCATATTTGGTGTTTTCGCGCCAATAGCTGCAGTGGAGTCCGATAGCAATTCAAATATGGAATAATGGCGCATTTAAGGTCTGCTGGGTCCGCCAACCAATTTTTTCGGGCAAAATGTTATCGGATTAAACGAAGGAGTGCCCCAGCACGCTACCATTATGCCAAATGATGACCCAAACGGGATGTTACATAAAACTCCGCTAGAGATTAATCTAGCGGAGTTTTTTATACGCTTGATATTTCCAGGGGAACCCTGCAAAATAGAGAGAATGCTAACTATAGAGGAGTTATATGAAATGAACGATGTTATGGTGCGGAATCATGTAAAAGTCATTGGAGCAGGAGAAAAAACTATCCTTTTTGCGCATGGATTTGGGTGTGATCAAAGCATGTGGCAGTTTATTACGCCATCATTTGAGAAAAAGTATCGAATCGTTCTATTTGATTATGTAGGCTCAGGCCATTCAGATTTAAGCGCATATACATCGGATAAATATCATACTCTCCATGGTTATGTACAGGATGTACTAGATGTCATCGAAACATTTGAACTCAAGGATATTATTTTTATAGGCCATTCTATTAGCTCTATGATCGGTTTGCTTGCTTCAATCGAGCGGCCGGATTATTTTGATAAAATGATTATGATCGGACCTTCCCCACGTTATTTAAATGAGGGAGATGCTTATTTCGGGGGCTTTGAAAAAAGTGATATTACTGAGCTTCTGGATATGATGGAGATGAATTTCGCGGGCTGGGCTAGCTTTATGGCTCCACTTGCGATGAATAACCCTGACCCAATGTTGACTAAACAGCTGGAACGAAGTTTTATTTCGGCCGACCCTATTATCGCTAGAGAATTTGCGGAAGTTACATTTTTTTCGGATCATAGAGAAGATCTGCCTAAAGCGACAGTGCCTACACTCATATTGCAATGCTCGGATGATAGTATCGTTCCTATAGAAGTAGGAGAATATTTACATAGACACTTGAATAATAGTACGTTCCGGTTAATGGAGGCCAAGGGCCATTATCCGCATATTAGCCATCCACAGGAGACCATTACTTTGATTAATGAGTATCTTAGGTGAGATGGAGAAGATTATGGTGTTGAAAGGATATTTAGACAATGGATGACCGGTTAAAATATGCGCCGTGCGGATATGTTTCCATTACCCATGAAGGAATGATCCTCAATGTGAATCAAACCTTTTTGGATGGGATGGGATATCAGCAGGTTGATTTGGTAAATAAACATTTTGAATCTATCATGTCTACGGCGAACAAGCTTATTTTTCATTCATACTTCTATCCTTTTATCAATCTGAATGGACATGTAGAAGAGCTATTTATCAATTTGAAGGACAGCAAGGGACAAGCCGTCCCTTACTTGTTAAATGGTAGACGCCTCGAGTGTGAAGGTGTAGAGGTCATTGATTGTATTCTCGTACAGATGGGCAAACGTATTGATTATGAGCTAGAGTTACGATCTGCGAAGAAGCAAATAGAAGAGGCCTATTGGGAAAAAGATCAGGCGCTGGCAAAGCTCAAACAAATCCACCTTGAAATCGAGCAAAAGCAAGCTGAATTGCTGGAGATGAATGCCGTTTTAGTAGAGCTATCTACTACAGACAAGCTTACTGGATTAAAGAATAGAAGGTTCCTGCAAGAAAAGCTGGAAGAGCAGATTGCAGCGTATCACCGTGATCAGGCGCCTTTTTCATTATGTATTTTAGATATTGATCACTTTAAAAATGTGAATGATACCTACGGTCATCAGATGGGTGATTATGTCCTGGAGAAATTGGCGAGTATCCTGAAATCCCAATCTCGTAAAGAAGATATCGTAGCTAGGTATGGTGGTGAGGAGTTTATCCTTCTGCTGCCTAATATAGATTCATCGGATGCCAAGGCTATAGCGGACAATTTGCGGCAATTCATAGCCAGCTCCACTTGGGAGATTGGCAGGGTTACGGTAAGCATCGGCATAGCTACTTTTGAAGCAACCGATACAGACATCACTCTTCTGGAAAAAGCTGACCATGCGCTTTACGCTTCGAAAGAACAGGGGAGAAATCGCGTTACGCATATTATGGATTTGAGTGAAAAGCTTCTTTAATTGGAGGCTTTTTTTGTTATTTATAAACGATACATCCTCTTTGCTCTAATTGCTCTAATAATTCTGTTCTTCTTAAGCTGTGATTCCATCTTAAATCCAGTTTCTCTAATCGTCCAAGTTGTAGAATCGAATCCGGGATTTCTTGCAGATGATTATCTCTTAAATCAAGCTCAACAAGGCTGCTTAATTGACCTATTTCCTCAGGAAGCTGATTAAGTTTATTTTTTCTAAGGTTCAGTCTTCTTAACTTGCTTAAATTACCGATAGATGAAGGCAGCTTAGTGATTCGATTATCACTTAAATCAAGTATCCGAAGTTCTTCTATAGCACCCAAATGTTCTGGTAACATGACCAGTTGATTACCATAGAGATGGATCTCTCTTAGCCCTTTTATTTGTGTGATCGAATCAGGTAAACATTCTAGCTGATTATAATAAAGCCGCAATTCAATCAGACTGCTCATTTCGCCTATACGGGCAGGCAATTGCTTGAGATGATTATCTGTTACGTTCAGATACTTAAGTTTCTGGAGAATACAGAGCTGCTCCGGCAGCTGTTCGAACTGATTATTGCTTAGGTATAGAAAAGAATCCAACCCCTGCAATCCGCCAATGCTCTCCGGCAACACCTTCAGCCGATTATGGCCTAAATCCAGCATTCTTAGGTGAACTAAGCGACCGATGTTCTCGGATAACTGTTCGATTTCATTGCCCGCATAATTAAGTGCCTCTAATTCGTCATGAAGGAAGAGCTGATCGGGAATCTCTTTAATATGATTGTTGTACATGCTCAGTTCTAGCAGCGGATTGCTCTCAAACACGACATCTGGCGTTTCAATAAGTCCTTTTCCGTCAAAATTATATTTCATGAATGGATCTCCTTTGTAATTTGTATTGGCATCAAGCCTATGTGACAACGTTACGATAGAATATAACAGGATGATGATTTATTATCAGTATGTTGGCATACAAAACTATGGAATGTGTTAGAAAGGAATAATGAGATGGAAGCTTCTTTTTGGACTGGCACTCGCTTTTTTCAAGGTTTACCCTCGGAGAAGATCGAGGCGGTCTCAGGATTATTCACTTATAAGGCATATTCTAAGGGGACCCTGGTGTTTGCAGAATCAGATCCGGGGGATTATGCCTACATTATCTATTCGGGGATTATAAGGGTGTACGCTACCACGAAAGGGAAAGAGCATACCGTAGATCTTTTTGGAAAAGGCGATTTCTTTGGCGATCTGGAAGTGATCCATCCCTCCAATATAAGAGTGCTGTCTGCGGTGGCTATGAATGATACTGTATTATTTGAGATTAAACATGAGCTTTTTAAGCAGATGCTTGCCGATTACCCGTTGATTAAGGAGCAATTGATGCTGCTGCAAATGGACCGTTTATTTTTATCGAATCGGTTATTACATGAAATGAAATTTCATGATGCGAGAGCGCGTGCGATATTTACGCTGAGAAGACTATACCAAAGATTTGGAGTAGAGGAGCAAGGCAAACAGAGGATTGATCTTCGATTGACCCATCAGCAGTTCGCGGATATGATCGGAACGTTAAGGGAGACGGCTACCCTTGTGCTTAAAGATCTGCAAGAGCAAAAGATTATTGAGATTCAACATCAGCAGATCACCGTGTTAGACGCGACATATTTACTGGAGTATACGGATTTCGATTGAGAAGAGCCGTTCCGGGATCTTTTTCAGAGAATCGATTATTAAAGGGGTTATGAATATGGCTTGTAATCATTGTGTAGTAAGAGAGCTGAATTTTCAAATCAAGGCTCATGGTGAGCTTAATCTTAGGGTTTTACCTGAGGTTATTCATCACTTGAGTAGAAGTAATACGATACATAAGGTAGAAGAAAATGTGATTACGATTAAGGAAGCTGAAGCGCGAGATCTTCTAGATTTCTGTAACGATCATATGGAGTCCGGGAAAATTGAATTTCGTATAGATGACCAAGCATGGAGACCTCTATCCGAGATGTCTACTGTAATGGATATGAAGTGGATTGATGAGGTTATCACTAAGGGTCTTGTTACTTGTTACTTCCAACCGATTGTGAACGTAAGGGAAGAGATTTTTGCATACGAGCTTTTATCGAGATTTAAAAAAGAAGATGGATCCCTTATCTATCCTAATGAGATCTTTGCGGCAGCACGGAATCGTGGGCGTTTATATGCTTTAGACCGGTTATGTAGAATGACTGCCGTAAAATATGCTGCGCCCTTAAATAAAAAAACGTTTATTAATTTTATCCCTACATCAATTTACGCTCCAGAGTTCTGCTTAAGATCAACCGTTGAACTGGCCAATCAATTAGGCGTCGACCCCTCTCTTTTTGTCTTTGAAGTTGTTGAGACGGAGAAAGTGGATGATCTCGCTCATTTGAAAGCTATTTTGACATATTACAAGGATCGGGGATTTGAATACGCTTTAGATGATGTTGGTGAGGGCTTCAGCACGATCGAGATGTTATTGGAGCTTAAACCTCATTACATGAAGTTAGATATGAAATATGTTCAAGGCGTGTCCAGTGATCCGAACAAACAGAAAATAGCTAAACAATTTTTAGAAAAGGCTTTAGAAATCCAATCTGTTCCTTTAGCAGAAGGTGTGGAGTTTAGAGAGGACTTTGAATGGCTTAAGCAGAGTGGTTATCAGTTGTTTCAGGGATATTTATTTGGAAAGCCTGATCCTATTCCCAAACAGTAATCCTAATGAGTATATATCGGTCCAGAGGATGAGATGAATTTCAGGTCAGAGTCTGAGTACAGCCAACCCCCGGGGTTGTATAATTTAGGTAATTTGAAAAGGGGGACGGGATGGATATGAAATGGCATCAATTTGTAACGCGCTGGGCGGATTCTAGGGGCTTTGATGGACGAGAAATTGATTATCAATGGCCTTCTCCCTCATTTCCGGTCATCAGTATTCGTAGTAATTTAGGGCGATACTCAGGTCAAAAGTATGGTCATGGAAGTAAACCCCGTGTAAAGACAGCTGTTGGTTTAATCGCTATTGGAGATGTAGCTGTCGGATTGATTTCCATAGGTGCGATAAGCGTGGGCGTACTTTCCTTAGGAGCAATATCACTGGGAATGTGGTTAGCGATTGGAGCAATAGCACTTAGCTGGCTTGGCTTCGCAGTGGGAGCGATTGCGATTGCAGGAGTGGCTGTAGGAGCGATCGCAATCGCGGAAAAAGCGTTGGGGGCCATCGCCATAGGGGATACGGCGTTTGGTGCGATAGCGATAGGCAGGATCGCTGGGGGTGCCATAGCTATCGGACAATGGGCATATGGTGTAATCGCAGTTGGCGAACATGGTTTCGGATTAATTCCCATCACGGGCGATGTGTGGAATTGGTTCCGGCGTTTGTTCGGATCGGGGAGTTAATTAGACCTCCAGTCCTAAAGGATCCCATTCTCTTCCGGGATAGTCGATAAATAATATCTATCACATGAGAAAAACTAATTGCAATTACCTATACTCATTTCATACCAATTAATCATGCGATCAGATCTAGGCTTATGTTACTCTTTGAATGTATTCGAAACTTCATAGGCAAACCTATGGAAATGTAGGGACGCAAAGCTATAGGGACTAAGGTTATCATAACTATTGTCAGCCAGCTGCCAAAGAGTGTGTAACGCTTTTTGTTAAAATATAAGAAAGTATAAGTTATACACCTATACTTAATATCTTATATTTCTCGCTTAAACGCTTACCGTCCTTATAAGGACGCCGAAGACGTTTATGCTTGTTAAGGTTTAATAAAAATTAAGTCTTAATTTTTAGGCGACTTTATACGCAATCAAGCTACTCTTTTGGGGTAGTTTTTTTTGTGCCCATTTTTGGGCACTGGAGAGATTCATATGACATCTGGGGGTAAGAAGAGATGAAGAAAATGATTGCGATCGCTACATCGGCGGCCATGTTGGCCAGTTTTTCGAGTGAGGCAGGTTATGCTTTAGCAAGTGAGGCAAGCAAGGTAAATGTAACAAAAACAGTCGCGCAAAGTAAGGTCAACTTATTAAGCAACGCTTCGGTTATTCCGTTTGAGCTGTACGGCAAGGATGTTCTAAATGCCTATAATGAGGTTTTTAGAATGAATCCAGCAAATATTAAAACCATCACAAATAACGGTGGCAACTACTCAGGCTCACCTATAGCTAAGGCTATGGATGGGGATATGAGCACGCATTGGGAGACTGGCAAACCGAATAGTTCAACGTTTACGAATGAGGTTGTGTTTGTTTTCAATGAGTCCACTGAATTAAATAGAATGGTCTATGCCGCTAGGCAATCTGGTGCTAGAGGTAAAGGTTTTGCTCAAGAATTTGATATCTATGGCTCCACTACCGATGCGGGTGATTTCACACTCGTGTCTTCTGGAGAATATACAGGCTCAACCGGTGATGTAGTGGAGATTCAGTTCGCACCTACGGCTTTTAAGAGACTTAAATTTGTCTTCAAAAAAGCGAACCAAGATTGGGCGAGTGCGGCTGAGTTTTCTTTTTATAAAGAGGATAGTGTCTCTGCTAAAATGAAAAATTTATTTACAGATGATACCTTGAGCCAAGTTAGTGCTGCCTTTAATACGACAGAGAAATTAACAGCTTTAGAGAATGAAGTGCAGGCACATCCACTGTATACGCAGTTTAAAGAAGAGATAGAGAATGCAAAGATCCTTTTGGAGAACCATCAGGTAGACGCAACGGCAGCCAAGGTTTCGAAGCTAAAAGGGTATGGTACAGCCTATGAAAATGCCTATAGCCAAGCTTATAGAATGCCAAATGCAAACGTATCAAAAGTAACGGTGAACGGTGGAAGCTACCCAGGTACGAAGCCTGAATATATGCTGGATGACCAGCCCACTACGCATTGGGAAACGAACAAAAACAATGATGCAAGCTTCACGAATGAAGTCGTGTTTGAACTAGCGCAAGCGGAAGTGCTGGACAGAGTGGCTTTTTTGGCTAGAGATAACCGCAAAGGATTCCCAGAGGCTTTTGAAATCTATGCATCAGAGACGAGTAAAGGAGAGACCTTCCAACTTGTATCTAGCGGAACCGCGATTAGTACCAATGATTTTCTGGAATTTAAATTCGAACCGACGAAGTTTAAAAGATTAAAATTTAAGTTCACAAAAGCTAATATTAACAGACCTTTTGCGGCTGAATTTAGATTTTATACAGAAGATAAAGTAAGCGAAGCTGTAAATGGTATTTTCACAGATGGAACGATGAGTGCGGTTGTGTCTGCTTATAATAACGTTGCAAAAATCAATGAATTGGAGGAAGCGGCAAAAGTACATCCGCTCTATCCAATCCTTAAAGATTCATTGGAACTAGCTAAGAAGCTGGTTAATGGCGAGGTTCAAATCGAAGGTACCATCATAGAGGCGGAGCAGCGTGGAGATATGAAAAAACATGCTCAGCAAAACCTGAGAATAGGCTTCGGCACGAACAACCAGCCTACAGGACTTGCGGCAATGCCTGGCGAGACCATCAATGTTTATGTGGATGCTGCTTCGGGTGATAAGTTGCCTTCTTTGATCTTTTCTCAACAAGAGGGAGCTTGGAATAGTTGGGCTAGGGGCGTACAATTGCGTGCGGGCAAGAACACTATAACTGTACCTGAAATTGCAACGACTAGTGCTTATGCTCATGATGTAACTAAGGGCGGCACCGTTTATATCGTAAATCCCTATACAGCTGAGGAGCAAGGGAAGGCGCCACTGATCCGCTTCGAAGGTTTAGAAAAGATTCCTTTTATGACCAAGACCACGGATCCAGAACAATTCAGAACCTTCTTAACCACATACAAACAAAGATTAGACGAAGATAAAGCGGCTCATCCAAATGTTCAAGATCGCAAACTTATCGATGTGGTAGAAATGGCCAGCGATCATGTTATTTTTACAGGAACTGCGACTGAAGCGTACAACAAATTTATTACGCAAGGAAATAACCCGCTGGATACCGTAACTGGGTATGACACCTGGATGAAAAGCATTTTTACCTTCTATGGCTTGGATGGCAGTAGTGAGATTCATGATGCCAAGCTAATTCGTGAGAATATTCGATTGATGCAGCCTTATGGTGCGATGTATGCAGCGGGAGATCATACAGGGATCCAACTTGGAACAGTAGGAACCATGTTAGGTGATTTTAACAAAGCTTATCCGGGCTGGGGACTGAATCACGAAATTGGGCATCGCTTGGCTATGGGTGAACGGGAATATGGCGAAGTAACTAATAATATGGTGTCTATGTTTATGTCTGTCGCGGCGAATTCGATAGATAATCGTATACCGTATGAATCAGATATCTATAAATATGTCCTCGAAGAAAATAAAGTGGTAATGAATCAGCAGGGCTTATTTGCACAACTCGGAGCCTATTGGCAGCTGGAGCTGGCACATCCGGGATACTGGACAGAGCTGACCAAGCTATATCGGGAGCGGAAGGTCACCCTTCCCAACGGTGACAATTCCAAGCAGCAGTATTTGGTGGAGTTCTCCTCCGAAGTACTGGGATTAGATTTAAGCAGCTATTTTGCCAGACATGGCTTCACTGTGAATCCTGAGACAAAAGCGAAAGTAGCCAAGTATCCGGCACCGCAAAAGTTATGGTATTTAAATAACTCGGTGATTAATTATGAGGGAACTGGAATAGCGGATAAAAATCTGGCCATTAAGGTTAATATCACACCTAACACCACGGCTAGAACGAACACGTTAAGTTTCAGTATAGATAAAGAGCTTAAGCAAGACTTTTTAGGATATGAAGTGTATAGAAATGATGTGTTAGTTGGTTTTACAGGAACTGACCAATTTGTGGATCAGAATGTAGATGCGAGTATCAACTATACGTACAAGATCGTCGGTTATGATAAAAAGCTGAACCCACTGAAGCCCGTACAGGTTAAAGCCTTTAAGCCAGCCTTGTCTGTTGAAGATCAGCTCACTTTAAAGCTTAATCAAACCTTTGATCCGATGAGCTATGTAAAAGCGGCTAACTATCTAGGAAACGATATTACTGCGGATGTCTCTCTGAAAGCCAATAACGTTGATGTAACGCAAAAAGGCAACTACGAAATTGTATATGAAGTGAAAAGCGAAGGGGTTACGAAAACGAAAACCACACAGGTTACGGTAACGAGCGACTACGCCTATATTTCCGATCTCAATGCCAAGTCAGTCGTTGTAGGCTGGGGTGAATTAAAGAAAGATAAAGCTATTTCCGGGGGAATCATAACCCTTGTTCGCCAAGGATTGGCTGCGACGTACGCGAAAGGGATTGGTGTTCATGCCAACTCTGAGGTAGTTTACGATATTGAAGGTAAGGGTTACGACTTCTTTGAAAGCTACATTGGGATCGATCAGGCCATGAAAGGGAAACCTTCCTCGGCTACTTTTGCAGTGTATGTGGATGGAGAACAGAAATTTGAGAGTGATGTTTTCCGGGCAGGAACAGAACATCAATTTGTGAAAATCCCAGTGACTGGCGCAAGAGAGGTGAAGCTGGTCACAACAGATGCTAAGGATGGCAATGCTTCAGACCATACGGTATGGGCCGATGCGAAGTTCTCGAATAATTCAAGCAAACCTATCATTACAGTGCCGGAAGAGACAAACTTCGTTAAGCTGAACAGCGAATTTGATGTGTTGAGCGATGTAACAGCTTTTGATACGGAAGATGGTAATTTAATTGGAGCCGTTGAAGTACAATCCAATGGATTCACATCAAGCAAAACAGGGACTTACAACGTCGAGTTTTCAGTTACAGACTCAGATGGAAACTCCGCTGTGCAGGCCAGAAAGATTGTTGTATACAGCGCTAGTAAATACCTGAGTGATGTAGATTGGCAATCGGCAAAAACGGATTATAATGTGGTTCGAAAAGATAAGGCTAGCTCTAACAATCCGTTTAAGCTGCTGGTAAATGGTGAGGTCAAAGAGTTCGCTAAGGGCTTAGGAACCCATGCCAGCTCTGAAATCGTGTATAATCTGGCGGGTGCAAACTATGAATATTTTGAAACGTATGTAGGGGTTGATAGAAATATCCCTGAGCAGAGCAACTCCAGTGTAATTTTCAAAATCTTTGCCGATGGGGCAGAGGTTTATAACAGCGGACTGATGAAATTTGGTACAGAAGCCAAGCTTGCGCGGATACCTGTTAAGGGTGTAAGTGAATTGAAGCTGGTGTTAGATAATGCAGGTAACGGAAATGCTTCAGATCACGGTGATTTTGCTGATGCGAAGTTTTTGATCTTGAACAATACACCAGAGCTTACCATACCTAAATCTGTCTCAACCAAAGTGGGCCAAGCGATTGATATCAGTGAAAGCTATTCGGCAATGGATTCGGAAGACGGTGACTTGACGGCTCAAGTGAAGGTCACAGGCCAAGAGCAAGTTAAATTCAACCGGGCTGGAAAGTATCCAATCACTTACACAGTAACAGATAGTGATGGAAATACGACCACGAAGATTAGAACTATAGCCGTAGTAGACATGACGGACTTTACGTATCTGACGGATTACGACTGGAACTCTACTCAGAACAGCTATACTGCACCTTTGAAGGATAAATCTATTAGTGCCAATACGCTGAGATTAACAGATGAGAACAATCAGGTAGTGTCCTATGAAAGAGGAATTGGAGCGCACTCTAACTCGACGATTGTATACAATCTAAGCGACAAAAACGCGGACTATTTCACTTCCTATGTAGGTGTAGATAGACAAATGTACGGTTCTGTTGGTTCGGTGAGCTTTGAGGTGTTTGTCGATGGAGAGAAGAAATTCGATAGTGGAGTCATGAGTTCGAGAGATCCGCAGAAATTCATTGAATTGGATATTAATGGAGCAAAAGAACTGAAATTAGTTGTCACAGACGGGGGAAATGGCAACGGATCTGACCATGCTACATGGGGTGGAGCCAAACTACATTTCGCGAATGGAGATCACTTATTCACTGGAGATCTGGAACAGGCGATTGCAGCGGCTAAAGCAATTTCTCTAGAAGGCTTCACACCTGAGAGCATCGCGGCATTTACGTCCAACCTCTCGACAGCAGAGACAGTGTTGGCTAACTCTTCTGTTACGCAAAGTGAAGTAGACGAAGCTGTAGCAGCGTTGCAACAAGCAACCGAAGGTTTGGTCCAAATAGATCTTACGCAAGAGATTACTGTGGCGGACCCGTATTTAAGTGCTTCGATCAAGACTACATTGGGCGTAACTGGAGAACTAACGCTAGGGGATATGTATAACCTTACAACGTTAACCAGCGAAACCAGAAGAGCCAGATCCTTGGAAGGTTTGCAGTACGCAAATAACCTAGAGACACTTGACATTACTGGAAATGAAATTACAGATTTCTCCCCATTACAAGGGTTAACTAAACTAACGAGCTTATTGGCCGACCCACAAGTGTTAGAGGTAGGAGAATTTAAGGGACCTGTGGTTGAAGTAGCTAATCTGGTGAAAGGGCTCGATGGCAGCAAAGTGATCCCTAATTCCGCTGGGGTAAGAAACACTAGAACATCTAAAGAAATTGTGTTTGATATGAAGGAATGGGCTGCTAATCCGGATGTGTTTACTATTGACCTATCAAACGAGGAGAAAGGAACTTACATGCTGGGGTTAACTTACCAAGTCGCAGGTAATCTCGTGCAAATCATTTCTTTTATTAATAATAATTAAATTCCCAAGAAAACAGGCGGATTGTGGTCTCTATAACCATGGTTCGCCAGTTTTTAAATGAGGGGTTTTTATGTAAAAATATCCATTTTGTCATATGACAAAAGAAATGACAACGCTCACTATAAGCGGTGTAGTCTTTTAACTATACTTAATCAGAAATGCGTCAAATTTAAATGAATACTCTAATTGAAGCTTTTTATACAAAGAAGTAAATAATGTATGCGGTTTAGAGAGAGGTGTTTCTGTGAAAATCATCATTGTAGATGATCATCCATTAGTTAGAAGAGGGCTGGCATCTGTCATTGCAATGCAATCGGATATGCAATTTGCAGGTGAAGCTACGACTGGCCCGGAAGCACTTGATGTGATTGAAGAGACAAATCCAGACATTGTCCTCATTGATCTTAAACTTGCTGATGAATCAGGACTGGATGTCATTAAGATAGCACGTACCCGCGGCATGGTTAGTAAATTCATACTGTTGACTTCCTCTGCGAGCAGAGAGGATTTTTTGAGGGCTGAAGAAGTACTGGTAGACGGATATGTACTGAAAGAGGCACTGCCGGAGGAATTACTCTTTGCTATCCAGTTGGTGAACAAAGGGAGAAAATATTACGATCCTGGCCTAATGGAAGAAAAGATGCGAATGAGCGCCAGCAGTCCAACAGATGAATTGACACCAAAAGAGAAGGAAGTCCTGATTCAGCTTGGACAAGGTGCTTGCAATAGAGTGATTGCCACACGTCTTTTTATCAGTGAATTTACGGTGAAGAAGCATGTCAGTCAGATTTTAGCGAAGCTGCAGGTTACTGACCGGACACAGGCGGCACTGTGCGCCAACGCGATAGGATTAACGAAATATGAAATGTCTTATGAGTAGAACGGCAAGATCAGATGTTATAATGGCTTTAACTACTTTGCGAGATTGAGTATTCTGTCTAATTGTAATTAGGGAGTGCTGTTGATGTTTGAATTGCCAGGATACCAAACCTTAGATCTGATAGATAATACCGCAGATATCAGGTTATACAGACTTCTACGTCAAGAGGACGGCCTAAGGGTTATCGCTAAGACAACAATAGGAGAATACCCGGGAGCTGCCATGGTCGATGCTTTTCGTCATGAGTATGACATGCTTAAGCGACTTTGCGGACGTGGTGCAATAGAGGCGTACAGTTTGGAAATTATGGCGGACCGACCAGTCCTTCTCTTAAAAGATATAGAGGGGAGTACTCTTGGGCAGATCCTGCGTATGCCTGTTAATTCACTGGGTCTTCCAGCGCTGCTTCGGATCGCTACAGCTATTGCTGATTGTCTTATGCAAATTCATCGTGAAAAAATAACACTAAATGAACTAACCCCCGCTCATCTAATCGTCAATCCCATTACTTTTGAAGTGAAATTTATTGATATAAGAATGTGCTCTACCGAAAACATCACGAGTCCTTTGTCACCGTTAAGCGGTCGGCCCGATGTTCTGCTTCCTTATATAGCTCCAGAACAAACGGGACGAACCGGAGTCAAACCGGATTACCGTTCTGACTTTTATTCGCTTGGGATCATCCTGTATGAATGTCTCTCAGGCAGCCGCCCCTTTGAGCTGCATGATGTTGTTGATATTGTATATCGTCATCTTGCAGATACACCTGAGCCTCTGCACCGCAAGTTCCCCACTATCCCTCTATCGGTCTCTGATATTGTTGGTAAATGCATGGAGAAGATGCCTGAAGCGAGATACGCCAGCGCATTAGGCATTAAATCGGATCTTGAGGAATGTCTATCCCGTCTAGAAGAATCCGGGCATATTGAGCCTTTTCCACTAGGAAGCTGGGATATCCCAGAGCGGTGGATGGTATCAGGACGCTTCTATGGAAGACATCTTGAGCAACAAAGCTTAAGGGAAGCGCTGCAACGAGCATCACAAGGTGCCGTAGAGACGGTCTGGATTAGCGGGGAGAGTGGTATCGGCAAAACAACCTTTCTAAAGGAGACCCTTAGAAATACAGTCTCTTTGGATGGTTTCTTCGCCAGAGGCAAATTCGAATCCCGACATACCTCACTCCCTTATGGCATCTGGCATCAAGTCATAGAAGAGTTGGTTAGTCAGCTGCTGATGGAAACAAAGCTGCAAGTGGAGGTTTGGAAGCTGCGTATTCTACAAGCAGTGGACAATTACGGTCAGTTGCTGATCGATTTTGTTCCTAAGCTTGAACTCTTGATTGGCCCACAACCCTCCGTGCCTTCACTGCCACCGCTGGAAGCTCAGCATCGCTTTCAATTAATCATGAGCCGATTTATTCAACTCTTTCCTCATGAGGATCATCCATTGATCTTGGTATTGGATAATTTGCAATGGGCTGATGATACGTCGCTGCAATATCTCACTTCGCTTATAGAGGATACGGCAACGACTCATCTGCTAATCGTGCTTTCCTATCGCAATCGGGAGATTACAAGGCTGCACCCACTCAGTAGGCTGGAAAAGCATCTGATTGACCGCAACGTAGCGATGAGCAGAATTTCTTTACAAGCGCTTGAACTCACCGATTTAAAACAACTGCTACTTGATGTTATGCGTTACGAGGCAGCTGACTTGGACGAGCTGGCGCGTGTGCTGCTTCATAAGACAGATGGAAACCCGTTATTTATTAAGCAATTCCTTCAAGATTTGATAGATGATCAGCGAGTGGAATTTGATGAGAATATTCGAAGCTGGAAATGGGATCTCCAGCGTATTACTGAATTAAATGTTCCCGATAACGTAGCTTCATACCTTTCAAGTAAATTGCAACAATTTCCTGAACAGACGGTATATGCACTTAGCAGAGCCGCATTCATAGGCAGCCTATTTGATTTACGTACACTTGCTGATATTACGGAGACCCCGATAGAGGCATTGAGCGAAGCGTTGGCGGTTGCTGTACATGGGCGCTTGTTGCAGCCCGTTAACGGGGAGGAATATCCGCATTATAAGTTTCAGCATAACCGCATTCATCAGGCAGCATATGCCTTTATTTCCGAAGAGGAGCGTTCCGAGCTGCATTGGAAGATTGGTCTGTTATTGCTAGGCCGCAGCCCGCTAAGTGAAGGAACGACCCTATTTGAAGCTGTCCAGCATTTGAATCAGGCACTTACATGGTTAGACCGCCCTGAACAGAGGCTTCAACTGGTAGAGCTGAACTTACAGGCAGGGGTCAAAGCGAAGCAAACAACCGCACATGAGACAGCCTTACAATATATGCTTCAGGCAACGTCATTATTAGCGGAGCAGAGCTGGGAGGCGCATTATGGGCTAACCTTCCGGGTATTTCGTGAGAGGGCAGAGCTCGAATATTTATGTTCCCATTTTGATACGGCTAATGAATTATTCCATCTGTTAATTGATAAAGCTACGACAAATATGGATAAGGCTTATGTCTACGCAATGAAGGTGCAGTTGGAAGCAAGTAATGATAACCACGAAGAGGTGATCTCCTTAGGCCAGCATACCCTATCGTTACTGAAAGTGAAGCATCAATTTGATCCTGGTTATGCTCAATTGACGCTTCAATGGTTACGATTGCGGCGTAGACTCAAGAAGGTCTCACTCGAATCGCTTACTCTTTTACCTCCAATGACTGATGAAGCACGTAGAATCGCAATGTCTACTTTAGATCATTCGAGCAATGCTTGTTTCTACGTCAATCGAGAAGGGTGGCTCGCTTCTTCCTTCACCATGATTGAATTAACGCTTGATTATGGGATGACCCCGGAGGCTTCCATTGGATTCATAGGCTATGCAATGTTTCAGTACTATTACTTCCGTAATGATGAAGAAACATTTAAATGGGCCATGCTGGCATTCAGCTTATCCGAACCCTATCCGAAACAGCATATGACAACCTTAGCCGCGTTCGCCATGTGCTACGATAGCTGGCGGCATTATGATCCAGCTATGCTCCATACATTTACCGAGAAGGCTGGTAAAGTGGGACTGGAATCAGGTGACTTATGGAAGGGCAACCAGAATGTGCTGATCAACTGTGCCTCCCTTTTGCAATTTGGTCATCCTCTCGGCGATATCTATGAGCGATTAATTACTCATTCCGGAGATTTGCTGCGCCATAACAACAGTCTTCACTGTAAGCAGGCTATTGTAGCGGCGGCCATTCTTGTTCGACTGACAGGTTATCGCTCTATAGATGATCCCTTTCCCATCGCGGAGATTAGCGAGCCTGATTTTGCACAGTCGGTTCATGGGGACACCTTTGATTTTATACAAGAAATGGTCTGGATCTATCAGTATTTGACGGGCTATGTATTTGGAGAATACCGAGAAGCCGGTGAGGCATTAGCCAAATCAGCGGCCATTATAAAATCACGCGAAGATGGCTTAGACAGTCCCATGCAGATCATGTATGAATGTTTAGTTTGGGCTCAGTTGTATGAGGAATATAACGCTGAAGAGCAACGTACATATCGGGCAAAAATGCGTAAATGCTTGAAGAAAATGAAAAATCTTGCCATGCGTTGTCCGGGGAATTATCAGCATAAATATCTATTGATGAAGGCTGAGTTAACTCGTCTATCGCGAGATCCCCGCCAAGCTGAAGCGTTGTATGAGCAATCCATTGAGAACGCTCGGGTCCACGGTCATATTCACGATTTAGCGATGGCGGCGGAATGTTATGGCAAATATGGGCTTCGTCATGGCAAAATGCATCTGGCAAGAATCTATATGACTGAGGCCTATGAGGCTTATCTGCAATGGGGCGCAAAGGCTAAAGCGGCTGACCTGGAGCAGCAGCATCGCCATTTGCTGCATATTAAACGAGAGCCCGGGCTCGATCGTGTGGATTCCCTTTCTGTGGTAATGTCTGCCCAAGCATTATCGGGCGAGATGGAGATGAGCCGATTATTGGCCACGCTGATGCGAATCATGCTCCACAATGCTGGGGCAGAATATGGGGCTGTTATTTTTGATCATGACGGCAAATGGATGGTGGAAGCTTATGGGACCTCAGAAGCCCAGCATATCGAATCTGTTCCACTTGGGGAAGAATCGGGGTTGGTCCCGGCAGCGATTATAGCTTACGCGGCAAGAACACAAGAACAGGTTGTATTACATGATGCGCTCAGTGAAGGGATATTTACACGTAATACTTACGTTAGGAATAATAGACTGAAATCTGTTCTATGTCTCCCCATCATGAATCAGAATAAATTGGTTTGCCTGCTCTATTTGGAGAATAATCTATCGCCGGGTGTATTTACTCCAAGCAGACTCGATGTGCTCAAGCTGCTTGGTTCACAATGCGCAATCTCAATCGCTAATGCCAAGCTATATTCGGGAATCCAATATCTCAAAAAAAATCTGGAGGATCAAGTGGTAGAAAGAACTCGCAGCCTGGAGCGTTCGATGCGGGAAACATCTGCGGCTTTGGCCGAAGCTACTGTTTTTGAGGAACGCAATCGTATTGCCCAAGAGATTCATGATATTGTCGGGCATACCCTTACATCGACGATTCTGCAGATTGAAGCTGGCAAGCGGCTGCTTCAGAAGAAGGAGATAGACAGCGGCTTTCAGCGTCTGGCAGAAGCCCAGGATCTTGTGCGGCATAGCTTGAATGAAATCCGCGGCTCTGTCCATATGCTGAAAGAGGACAGGTATTCTGACCTAACCGTGATGCTGAGGCAGTTGATTAAAGATACAGAACGCAATGCAGGCGTTGTTGTTCATGCAGTTATTTATGATCTGCCGGAAGCCATGTCAACAGCCTATAAAAAGGCAATCTATCATGCTTTGCAGGAGGGCTTAACTAATGGGATCAGACATGGAAAGAGTGCCGAGTTCCATTTTAGTCTGGAGTCTGTTGGAGCGAACTTGCAGTTTAGACTCAAGGATTGTGGGCTAGGGATGAGTCCAATCGTGATGGGATTTGGACTTAGGACGATGAAGGAACGGGTTGAGCAACTGGGAGGCAGCTTATCCATCGATTCAGAAATGGATGAAGGATGTTTACTGGAGATTGATCTGCCCATGCGAAGGGTTGTGGATAGAACATGAGTAAAATAAAAATTGTAATTGCCGATGATCAATTGTTGACGCGGGAAGGACTTCGCACCATTTTGGATCTGGAAGATGATATGGAAGTGGTCGGTGCTGCCAAGAATGGAGAAGAGGCTTGCGAGATGGTGGAGGCACTCCAGCCTGATCTGGTGCTGCTTGATATTCAAATGCCAGTTATGGATGGCCTTAGCGCCTTGAAACGAATAAAGCAGATTCGGCCGAACATCTTCATTCTGATCCTGACTACTTTTATAGAGACTGATTATATTGTAGAGGGAATGGCCTACGGAGCAAGCGGTTATATGCTGAAGGACATGGACGCAGATAAAATGATCGCTTCGATTCATGATACGTTATCCGGGCAATTTATTCTGCCAGCTCCGGTAGCAGCCAAACTGGCGTCGAGGATGAACAGGTTAACAGAGGACTATGAACATTGGCAAAGATCGGGTCTGGATCGTATCAGTCTGACAGAACGGGAAGAAGAGCTGGCACAGCTCATTATCCGGGGACTGAACAATCGTGAAATCGCCGATACATTACATATTGCGGAAGGTACGGCGCGTAATTATATTAGCAATCTTTACAGCAAATTAGAAGTGGTTGATCGGGCCCAAGCGATTGTGCGACTGCAAGCTATTTTGTAATAGTTGTTGCTGTTAACGAATTACTGTCGGGGCCAAATATTCAAACAGCGGGAGATTCCTCAGTATTCCAAATGTAACGGTCAGAATCAACATTATAGCCATAATTGCCTGGCTAAGAGGCCGGATTTGCTTCTTATTAGTAATCCAATACAACATATACAGAGGTGCTAAAATAAACAGCAACGGGTTAAATCTAAACGCTTGAATAACGTCGAGCTTCAGCAAGGAAAGAATAACTCTTGTGACTCCACATCCGGGACAATACAATCCAGTCCATTCATGAAATGGACAAGGGATACTAATCTTGGTTAAGGGTATCCATGCTTTGAGATAAACTACGCCGACGAGACTTAAGGACACACCCCAAAATAGTTTAGGATGTGTCCTTTTATAAGTCGTAAACTTATACCAGTTTATTAACATCGGATTGTACCAAGGCATACGTGACAATACCCAGACCAAAGAGTGTCAGGATCACATAAAGCACTGAATTATCTGACGGGTACTGGCCGCGCTGTCTTTGAGCTTCAGCAATATGTTTACCTACCTGATAGGCCCAAATGAAGCTCCAGATCCCACACGTAACCAACGTTAAAAGAAAATGTTTTCCTCCTGTAAATGTATAGTCCCCACTCAGTTCGCCTACCTCATTGGTTAGAACAATAAACCAATATATTGTATAGAGCCCACATGTAATTAATGACAAAATAATGGCGAATGCAACACTTCTGCGACTAATCATTACTCACTCTCCTATCTATTTACATAAAAATTCGACATTTCCATCTTATTGAATTAGGAAAAAATATACAAGACAATATTTGAGAATTACTGTCCGCTGTCGAAATCTAGACAAACTTACTGCTGATATCTAGTGGAAACCTTACCAAATATGAAATATACTTTTGAGGCTATGCACTGGAACCACAACTAGATTTACATTAACGAATGGAGGACACTTTGATGTCTACTTTGCCAAATTGCCCGAAATGTAATTCAGAATACACTTATGAAGATGGTAGTTTGCTCGTCTGCCCGGAATGTGCGCATGAGTGGAGCCTCGACACAGAGGCTGAAAGCAGTGAAGAGAACAAGGTTGTCAGAGATGCCAACGGTAATATTTTAAATGATGGAGATGCTATAACTATTATTAAAGACCTTAAAGTAAAAGGAAGCTCATCCGTTCTGAAGATAGGAACAAAGGTGAAAAACATCCGTTTAGTGGACGGAGATCATGATATTGATTGCAAAATCGATGGTTTTGGAGCTATGAAATTAAAGTCCGAGTTTGTTAAAAAGATCTAAAAAATAAGAATCAGCTTAACTTCAACAGAAGTAGGCTGATTCTTTCTTTTTGATATGGTCATTCGCTCAAAGGAGTGTTATCTATTAATCTCAACAATCTGATTTCGTCCGGCATTTTTTGCTTGATATAAGGCTTTGTCCACAGATTCGAATAAATCATTTAGTTGATTGGTCAGGCTTTCTGTATATTGAGCTGCAAAATTACTAATGGACAGCAGTCCCATACTAACAGTAATTGATAGGGCATGAGCAACATCCTCTACATGTACTTTATTAGCTTCTATTATAGATTTGATATGTTTTGCCAAGTGGTTTGCTTGTGTTTGATCTGTATTTGGTAAGTATATGATAAATTCTTCTCCGCCATAACGCGCCAGAACATCCGTCTCCCTCAACGTTTTCTTAATTACCTCTACCGTGCTGCAAATGACCACATCACCGATTAAATGGCCGTAATTATCATTCACTGTTTTGAAAAAGTCGATATCCAGAAGGATGATAGCAAAAGGCTGCTTGAGTTTCATATTTTCTATGATCTCATGCTCTAAGTGTAACGTTAAGTAATGACGATTATAACAACCGGTTAAGCTGTCCGTTATGGCCATCTGCTTAAGTTTTTGGTTGGTTTGCGATAGTTCATTCTGGATTTCAGTTAATGCAGCATTACGCTCTTGCAGGGTCTCGTTCTGGTGATTGGTCTCGGCTATGAGGCGATGCAGCTCGCTTCTGTCCTGAAAAGTAAGAATGCGTCCAACCCTGATTCCACCTACCACAATCGGCGCGGCAGTAATGTTAATGTATGCATTGAGTGAGGTGTAGAATAGTTCAACCTCGGTTCTCTCCATGGGCTGGTTCAAGTATGTATGAAGGAATAAATCGAAAGCTCCGGAAGTTTGCTCCATGGGTGCGATGGTCGACACGTCAAAGCGAGCACCGGTTTGTAGATTGATTCTTGGGAAAAGCGAGCGATTGATTTCTACTACAGTCTCACTATCATCCAGTACAAGAATTCCTTCTGTAATGGTGTCAATGATATCCTGATGGGCGATGGTTACGAGATCAAATATTTTATCCCGATGAATAGCAATTACGAAAAAAATTGCCGAGATTAAGATCCCCAGAGAGGTCAGCCCCGGAATAACTGGATCAGATTTAAGCAACACCACATTAAGAAAAACATCCAATAATATAAATACCGTTAGCACCAGCACCCCTTTGAGCACATGAGCAACCTGTTTTTTGATCCGCTGTGTAGTGTTTGAGACTAGGGCTGAATAGATGATATACAGAGAAATCATTACGCTGGTGGTTAAGAAGATAATAAGCAGCCAAAAAATCGGACCATAATATCTTTCGATATATCCGCCGTTCATAGGGAGAACAAAATTTCCGTTTGGATTAGCGATCACTACTACTATGATCAATGCTGCGAGAATGTATAGGATCAGCGTGTTCTTTTTTCGAAGGAGATGTGAATTTCCAGTGAGAAGTATCGTAAAAAGAAGCCAGCCAATCGTTAACAGAACCGAGTCGATAAATGCGAGCTTCACATAAAACAATTGAAACCTGGGATTGTCGGTTGTTTTGATAGCAAATTGACAGAAGGGCCATAACATCATAGTAAAATGAAATACTAAGTATGCTTTATGTAGGTTAGTGATGGTTACAGACGCAAATATGTAGATGAACAAAGCGAACAAAACAAAAAATAATAATAAATCAATCCATGTCATGATATTCATTTCAGTGACACCTTCTCCCACCCGGTTAACAGTTCTTTCATGTTACCTTGAATTTTAATGGTTTGCCATATGATCATTTGTTCTACGAGAACGGCTATTTGTTTAAGAGTGTTTCAACATATTCCTTCAAAATCCTCTATTTGTAAGCGTGGTTTTGCAAATTTTAAGGATGAGTTTCTCGACAAACTGGGGTTGGACAGAATGATTAGCTTTTTTAACCTTAACTTGTGTTATAATCAAACAAACAATTTAAAGAGGAAATTATAGTTAAGGGGGATTTGTAAGTGGAAATAGGAATAAGCACGTTCGTAGAAACAACACCGGATGTTCAGACGGGTGAAGTGATAAGTCATGCGCAGCGATTGCGCGAGGTTGTAGAGGAGATTGTGCTTGCTGATCAGGTGGGTTTAGATATATTTGGCGTGGGCGAACATCATCGCAAAGATTATGCGGCTTCTTCTCCAGCAGTTTTACTGGCTGCGGCGGCCTCACAGACGACACGGATTCGGCTAACCAGTGCAGTTACAGTACTTTCCTCTGATGACCCCGTACGTGTGTTTCAGGATTTCGCTACCCTGGATGGAATCTCGAATGGACGCGCAGAGATCATGGCAGGCCGGGGTTCTTTTATCGAGTCGTTCCCGCTGTTTGGGTATGATTTGAATCATTATGATGAGCTGTTCGATGAGAAGCTGGACTTGCTGCTCAAAATACGGGAATCCGAAAAAATAACCTGGAGCGGCGTGCACCGTCCTGCCATTAATAATCTGGGGATTTATCCGCGTCCCGTGCAGAATCCTTTGCCAGTATGGATTGGCAGCGGAGGAAATACAGAATCCGTAATTCGTGCAGGTCTACTAGGATTACCGCTTGTGCTGGCTATCATTGGCGGCAGTCCGCTACAGTTTGCTCCGCTCGTGAAGCTCTATAAGAAGGCTGCGGCGCAAGCGGGACATGATGTGTCGAAGCTGCCCGTTGCTTCACACTCACACGGCTTCATTGCAGAGGATAATCAGCAGGCTGCGGATATGTTCTTCCCTTCTACGCAAGCTAGTATGAATGTTATTGGCCGGGAACGCGGATGGGGTCAATACACCCGTGCAAGCTATGATGCGGCACGTAGATTTGAAGGTGCCTTGTACGTAGGTGACCCAGAGACCGTTGCTGAGAAAATCATTCACCTGCGCAAGCAAGTAGGCATCACACGTTTTATGCTGCATGTGCCGCTTGGCACAATGCCTCATAAGGATGTAATGAGAGCCATTGAGCTATTGGGTACCCAAGTAGCACCCATTGTTCGCGCTGAAATATCGAGATGGGAAGCAGAGGTTGAAGCTAAGTAGTAACTATGATCTTACTAAATTATTGATGCTGTTGATAATGGAGGGGGAGATGGATATGACAGAGCACACTATAGCGAGCAGACTTGAAGCATTAGGAATTGTCCTGCCTGAGGCTAGTGAACCCGCGGCAAAATACGCTAACTACGTAATTGTTAATGGCTTATGTTTTGTATCGGGAAAAGGACCGGCGGGCCATCCCAAAGGAAAGCTGGGACAAGACTACACTACCGAAGAAGGCTACCATTTTGCACGTTTAACGGGTATAGAGATCCTTGCCGTCCTTAAGACAGCTTTAGGTTCTTTGGATAAAGTGAAAAGAGTAGTCAAAGTTCAAGGCTTCGTTAATGCAGATCCCCTCTTTGAAGAACATCATAAAGTGCTTAACGGTTGTTCAGATTTAATGCTGGAGGTGTTCGGAGACAAGGGTCTTCATGCTCGTTCTGTATTGGGTGCTGTTTCTGTAAGGGACAATCTTCCGCTCATTATTGATTCCATTTTTGAGGTAGAGGAACCTGTCTAGCGGGCTCCATGAGGGCATACTTAAAAAGAGGACTGTGGTACCGAAAGGTGATCGCAGTCCTCTTTTTTTAGGTGCTTATGCTGTAGCTAGATGCTCACCCCAATATTTGTAACAAAACTAATTACCCTTTTTTTAGTAACAATAGGTGCACATATCAATCAACGAGGTGATGACATCATGAAGTTTCAAAAGAAAGCTATGTTACTTTTACTACTTACATCTATGCTCTATACTGCTCCGGCCTATGCGGGGACAACGCCTCAGACTCCGGTTACAGCCGTCTATCTGGATGATCAACAGCTACAATTAGAGGCTCAGCCCTTGCTCGTAAACGATACAGTACTAGTCCCTATGCGCAAGTTATTTGAAGCTCAAGGGGCAAAGATTACTTGGAATAATGATACCAAGACCGTTAAGGCAACCAAGGGAGACCTGGTGCTGACCTATCATATTGGCGATCAAGCAGCGAATAAAAATGGCCATTCCTTAAGTGTAGCCGTTCCCGGCCAGATTGCCGGCGGTTATACGATGATGCCACTGCGTTTTGTCAGCGAAGCTTTGGGCAGCACTGTGAAGTGGGATACTGCTACTCGTGCTGTTCGTATCTACTCGGCAGTGGATTACGATACGACAATTCTATATGGAGTTAATCTGCGAAGTTTGCCAGATTCGTCAGCCCAATCAACGGTTCAGCAAATGTTGTCGGCAGGAGATAAGGTACATGTGGTTAGAGAAGTAGATGCTTTATGGTTAGAAGTGCGAACGCAGGATAACAAGAGTGGATATATCTCTGCTAAACCCAAATATAGCAATTATACGAGTGCTGCTCTTGTAGAGCGGCAGGGAAACGAGCTGCTTGCTTACGGAGAAAAATATCTGGGAACGCCTTATGAATTTGGCGCTGCTACTGACCAGACGTCAACCTTTGACTGTTCTTCTTTTGTAGGACATGTATTTAAGGATATGTTGGCAATTGACCTGCCACGTGTCTCTTACAATCAGGCCAAAGAGGGCAAAGAGGTTGGAATTAACGAGCTGCGCAAGGGGGATCTGTTATTCTTCAGTGCACGTGGACTTGATATTGGACATGTGGCGATTTACGCGGGAAATAATCAGATCCTACATACGTACTCCAAGGAGCTTGGCGTTCATTATGAAGCCTTAAGTGACAAGTGGAAGAAACGTTTGGTGACGGCTCGCAGATTGTTTTAGCTAGGTAATAATTAGGCTATAATTATCACGGTGAATAAGCATCCGAATACATTTGGGGGATGAAGCAGATTGGCTAAGACCATAGTAGAAAAGTTGAAATCCCCTCTCCATTAAAATTTATCAGAAAAGAACTCCAGCAAGATGTGTGGAAAGCCTTAAACACCCTATCAGAAGCTAATCGTATAGTCACAATTCTCTACTATATCGACAATTACAAGGTTAGGGAAATCGCCGATTTCCTTGATTTATCCAGCGAAGCTGTTGAGAGTAGACTCCGTAGATCAAGAGCGATCTTAAAAAGGGAGATGTTGAGTACAGTGAATAATAATCTTAGTGAAAACAAATTACAGGACGAATTTAAGAAGAGAGTCTTTCAGGATGAAAGAATGACTGAAACGAATTTTCGCCGTGTGGCTATGGGCCAGAGTGAATTTGATGATATTGATATGCATAAGACAAACTTCTCCAATGTAAATATGGAGGGGACCGGATTCGATAATATTAATATGAGCAGTACCACCTTTAATGACATCAATATGCATTCTGTTAAGTTTAATGAAGTGGGGCTGTGGGAAATAGAGGTTAGTAACAGTGAACTAGGAGAGGCTTATTTCCACGATATTCATTTGTACGGCAAAGGCAATAAGTTTGAGCGATGCCAGCTGAACGGGACATCCTTTGTAGATTGTGATCTTTCGAATGTGGATATAAGAGACTGCAATCTTTCAGGCGTCACAGTAAATGGTATTTCATTAGAGCTATTGTTAGACAGCTATAATAAAAGTAAATAAACTATATAAATCATAGATTTAATTGGAAACCACTTCTTTCTAGGAGTGGTTTTTGAGTTTAGGGTATAATGGATGAAGAGTGTACAGCACAACCTATAGGAGTGAAAAATAGATGAAGCGCATCACCATTTTAATTGCGGATGATGAGGCGGAAATTGCCGACTTGGTGGCCTTGCATTTGCAAAAAGAGGGGTATCATATCCTCAAAGTGTCCGATGGAAGGGCAGCGGTACAAGCCATTGAGTCGCAAACGATAGATTTGGCGATTCTGGATATTATGATGCCGGGGCTGGATGGTTACGAGGTAACCCGCCATATTCGGGAGCATCATCATCTGCCGATTATTTTTCTGAGTGCTAAAACTTCCGATCTTGATAAAATCACCGGACTGGTTATGGGCGCAGATGATTATATGACCAAACCGTTTAATCCAATGGAGCTGGTCGCCCGGGTTAATTCCCAGTTGCGGCGTTCCATACAATTCAGTCAGCCCGCAGCCATAACTAAATCGGTGCTAGAGGTTCGGGGATTGATGATTTCACCGGATGAGCATACGGTTACTCTTTATGGTGAGGTCATAGAGTTAACTCCAAAAGAGTTTGATATTTTGCATTTATTGGTTAGCCATCCCAAGCAGGTGTTTAGTGCGGAGAGCATTTTTCAACAGGTGTGGGGCGATGCTTATTATGAGAGTGGGAACACGGTCATGGTGCATATCCGTACCTTGCGCAAAAAGCTGGGCGAAGACATCAATAAGAATAAATTCATTAAGACGATCTGGGGCGTTGGATATACTTTTAATGGGTAAAGCCAGTGAAGTTTATATATTTTAAGAAAAACTTTATATTTGTCCCGCCTTTTCTTTAAAGTGTCTTCGTTATTCTATTCCTATCAAGGAAATGGGAGGACATTGCTGATGAAGAAGTGGGGCTTTTTGGCGTTGGTTGTGTTGTTGCTTGGGTATGCAGCGGCTCGTTATTTACCGAATACGGGCAATTTAGGATACGATGATAAGATTCGCAAAGAATCTATTACAAATAACAATAGTTTAGAGGTGGTAACACAAGATCAGGTGTATCAAGGGGATTTGTTGCTGGTGAATAGACAATACCCGGTACATGAGGATAGTGTGAAGCCTGATATCGTGACCTTATATGAGCAGGCGGATCTGGTGCAGGGTTATGGACTGCTGGATACCTCGATTCGTTTGTCTGAAAGTGTAGCGCATAAATTCAATAAGATGGTCAAAGCTGCCGAAAAAGAGGGTGTGAATCATTTTTTAATTAGCAGCGGGTACAGGGACTTTGAAGAGCAAGAGAAATTATATCAGGAAAAAGGCTCGGACTATGCTTTACCGGCGCAATACAGTGAACATAATTTAGGATTATCTCTGGATATCGGGTCGTCCCAAGCAGAAATGAGTAAAGCGCCTGAAGGAAAATGGCTGCAAAAAAATGCTTGGAAATACGGCTTTATTCTCCGCTATCCGAAAGACAAAACCGAGATTACGGGGATAAAATATGAACCCTGGCATTTCCGTTATGTAGGGTTGCCGCACAGCGCCATTATTCATGAGAAAGGGCTTGTGTTAGAGCAATATTTGGATTTCTTGAAGGAGAACAAAGAGATTTCGACAACAGTAGACGGTAAAGCTTATACAGTAAGTTATTTTCCGGTATCCAAATACACTACGATCAAAATTCCACAGGAAGGGCAATATATGACTTCAGGCGATAACATGGATGGCATAATTGTTACTACATATTAATGACTAAAGAGCCGAAAAAAAAGTCTGCTATAAACCTTTTGCTGGCAGCGATATTTATCGTCTATATGTATTTTTTAATCCGAATTATTTTATTTAAAGGTGCACCGGTTAACTTATTATCGCTTTTGGATCAAGCGGGACGTATGTTTGAACATCCAGACAGGATTTTTAATCGGCGTGGCAACTATATCCCTTTTAAGGAGATCTCACGGGGGATGGACAATCTGTCACTTTCAGATCCTTTTTCATCTATTAATTTAGTAGGGAATCTGTTGGCTTTTATTCCATTTGGGATCTTGGTGCCTATGCTGTTATCGCAAAAAGTAAGGCTGTTTCAAAGAGTCTTCTTTCTCTCACTGGCGCTGAGCTTCTGTTTTGAATTCACGCAATTAGTATTGTATATCGGTACCTTTGATGTGGATGATCTTATTTTGAACACTAGCGGTGGGGTGGTTGGTTACTGTATCTATAGACTGTTGACTTCTTTCGGATGGATTGCATCTATATCAAAGCGGTGTTAGTATTTGTGGATATAGATCTAGGGTAGAAGGGGCATCGTATGAAAAAGCGTATTTCGGATATTGTTTCCATCATAGTAGGAGCTTTGTTATTCTCCTTGGCCGTTAATTTGTTTGTAATTCCAAACGAGTTCGGTGAAGGCGGGGTCACGGGACTGACTATGATTACTTACTATTTGTATCAGTGGTCACCCGGTATTGTTAGTTTGATTCTTAACGCTTTATTATTAATTGTGGGGTACAAATTTCTAGACAAAACTACGACGGTATACACGATTATTGCGGTGTTTTTCAATTCGTTATTCCTGATTCTTACGAAAAATTGGAATATTGGCAGTGATGAGTTGATAATTAATGCAATATTCGGGGGTATCTTCTCAGGTGTGGGGATCGGGCTGATTATACGAGTGGGTGGAACGACTGCAGGGTCAACCATCATCGCCAGAATCCTACATAAATATTTGGACTGGAACGTTAGTTACGCACTGCTGCTCGTCGATTTAATTGTGGTGTTCGCTTCGTATTTCATCATTGGAGTACAAAGTCTGATGTTTACGATCGTGATGCTCTATGTAGCCACTAAGATAATGGACTTCATTATTGAGGGAGTGAACCCTAAGAAGGCTGTTACGATTGTATCCCAAGAGCAGGACAAAATTGCTGAACAGGTTAATGGAATTATGGATAGAGGCGTCACAGTAATATATGGCCGTGGGTACTATACCAAGACACCTAAAGAGCTGCTGTATATTGTGATTAGCAAGCAGGAAGTGACTATGCTTAAGAAAATCGTCAAATCCATTGATAAAGAGGCATTTATTACCATACACGATGTAAGAGATGTATTCGGAGAAGGGTTTGTGGAGCTGTCAAAATAATAAGATAAAAAGCTATCCCGGAAGCTATAATGGCTGCTTGGATAGCTTTTTTTGATTTTGGGTACGTTATTGTGATGGATATCATTGCAATTATTGGTTCGTTCACATTTTTTCAATTTCCCGTGTGATTGAACGCACACTATGGCATGCGAAGCTTCTATATGCTTTTTATAGAGGAATTAATTTATTGCAGGAAAGAGGGTATTTAGATGTTAGATCAACAAACAATTGAAATCATAAAATCAACGGTGCCTGTCTTGCAGGTTCATGGGAAGACCATCACAACTACTTTCTATCGCATGTTATTTGAAAATCATCCGGAGTTACTAAATATATTTAATCACGCCAACCAACGGGAAGGTAAACAGCAGACTGCACTTGCTAACGCCGTACTCGCGGCGGCAATGAATATTGATCAGCTAGGAAATATCTTGCCTGTGGTAAAACAGATTGCGGAGAAACATCGGGCATTGGGAGTATTACCTGAACATTATCCCATCGTAGGTGAGACTTTGTTAGCTGCCATTGGGCAAGTACTTGGCGATGCGGCGACGCCAGAAATTATTGATGCTTGGGCAAAGGCGTATGGCGTGATCGCAGATGCCTTTATTGGTGTCGAAGCAGAGAAGTATCGTGAGGCTGCCGAAATTCCCGGGGGTTGGAGTGGATTTAGAAACTTTGTGGTTACTAAGAAGGTTAAAGAAAGTGAACTTATTACTTCCTTCTACCTTTCTCCTGAGGACGGAGGGGCTATAGCTTCTTACTTGCCGGGTCAATACATCACGGTTCGTGTTCAGCCTGAGGACGAGGAATACACCCATGTTCGCCACTATAGTTTGTCCAGTGCGCCGGGACAGTCGTATTACCGCATCACAGTTAAACGGGAAGGTGAGGGGCCCGATAAACCGGCTGGTGTCGTATCTACTTTCCTTCATGATGTTGTTCAAGTGGGATCTATATTGGAAGTGAGCTCGCCAGCGGGTGATTTCGTACTAAATAAAGATAGTGATCGTCCAGTGGTTCTTATCAGCGGTGGGGTTGGACTAACCCCTATGGTAAGTATGCTGGAGACGTTAATTGCTACGCAGCTAGAACGAGAGGTAACGTACATTCATGCAGCCATCAATGGAAGCTTGCATGCTATGAAAGAAATGGTGGCGGATTTAGAGCAGTCCCATCCTACCCTACGATCCTATGTATGTTATGAAACCCCAAGTGAAGGAGATACGTTCCATAAAACAGGTTATATTGATCTAGCTTGCCTGCAAGAAGTAACAGACGTAAACTCTGAATTCTATTTCTGCGGACCGACTCCTTTTATGAAGGCGATATATAAGGCTCTTAAGGAATGGAAGGTGGCTGAAGACAGAATTCATTATGAATTCTTCGGCCCGGCTGGAAGTTTGGAAGCATAAGCTGTAAAACCAAAAGAGCGTCCCAGTCCTAATGACTGTGACGCTCTTTTTTACAATAGAAGTTTATTTGAAGGCAGCGAATGGGTTAGTTCCCTTTGGTAATATTGAACTGAAATTAAAGGTGTACGTAGGAATTCCAGCCGCATAAGGGGCAATTTCATACTGTTGGTAGAAGATTGCAAGGCCACTCTCGGAAACGTAGAAGTTTGGTTTTTCTGTTAGTCCGCCAGGTGTATCTGGAAAAGCTAGCTCCTTGGTGCTTTCCTTCAACATTTTATCTAATTTTTGTTTGTAGTTTGGCTCTGCCTTCAGCAGGTCCTTAAGTTCTATTGGTTTGCCGTCTTTCAGCGAGAAGGTAAATCCCTCACGAAGGGCTCCACCATGAGCTCCACCTGTATAACCATACTGATCCGTCACTAAGCTTAGTACACCTTCACGGTTAAAGGAGACAACAAAAGTTTGAGAGAAGTCATATTTATTCTCTATAGTGCCATCTCTATGACTAGCCTGTTCTTCGCTCTCTGCGACGAATTGTTCAGCTTGCTTTTTGAAGATTGCATTAATCTTAGTTTGTACTTCATCTGTTAAGCCGCTGATTTTTGGATATTGCACTTTGATACTAGCATTTTTATTACTCTTATCTAAGGTTTCAGAGGTAATTTTGATGTCATTCATTACTTTTTTACTTAGATCAAGTGATTTCAATGAAGGATTATAAACGCCTTGCACTCCTAAATAGTCAGACAAGAGTTTGAATGGAACATAAATCCGGTCGTTGATGACCTTCACATCATGACTGCCGGTCATGCTATAAATGTAATAGCCATTCAGGGTTGTACTAACACCGTAATCTGAGACCTCCATGTCCAGCTTCATGGAATCGCTGCCCACACTATAAGTTTTAGTGCTTGCATTATAGTTAATGGAAAGGCCAAAAGCATCCCGTAGTACAGTTAAAGGGATCATGGTATTGCCGTTTACTATTTTCGCTTGCTGCGATAAGGTCTGGCCTTTATATTTAAGCACTACAGAGGGTTGCTGTGCGGCTTGTTTTACCGTATTTCCTCCGGTAGTTGCGGCTTGAACTAAAGTTCCTCCTACTAGTCCCGACCCTCCAAGCAATACTCCAGCAGCCAAGATGGCTGAGGTCCATTTCATACTTTTATTCATAACTTAATCTCTCCTTCCCAAGGATGGGCTTATGTAGTTGCAATATGATATTTTTTCCTCTATCACTCCTACAATTATACCTAGGTCCTAAATAGATTTGATTACAAAGGCGGTTACAGTGTTGTTGCATAGATATGCAAAAGGTATATACTTTTTAACCATTTTGTACGATTAAGACACTAGCATTAAGAATGTAAAGTAATTACGGTGAGCTCGGGGCGACAATTAAAACGAACAGGCATACGAGTTACTCCTATCCCGCGAGTGGTGTAGACCTGAAGTTGGCTGTTGGGCAGTTGATATAATCCACTTGAATATTTACTTCCGTGAGGCGGGGTATATAAAGCTCCGATAAAGGGAAGCCGCACTTGGCCTCCGTGGCTATGGCCAGACAATTGCAGATCTATAGGCAGCTTGCAAAAGTCATCGGCGAAATCAGGTTCATGGGCAAGGAGAATTGTGCAAGCCTCTTCCGGGATATGAAGCAGCGCTTGGGCAATGTCTGCTTTTCCGACCCAAGGATCATCTATTCCGGCAATATAGAGCTTGTCCGTACCTTGGGTTAAGACGATATGTTCATTATGGAGCACGTGGAAGCCCGATTGTGTTAGCCCTTTCGTTACAACCTTTCTGGTCCCAAAAGCATCATGATTGCCTAATACTGCAAATTGTCCAAAAGGAGCCCGCAACTGAGAGCACAAGGCTACGGCTTCTGAAATATAATCGGCTGAATGATCTAATAAATCGCCGGTGAAGCAGATCAGATAAGGCTTTACCTGTTGAATTTGCTGCGCTAACTCCGTTAAAGCTTGCGGCTTGGAATATACCCCCTGATGTAAATCACTAAAATGAACGATACGAAATTTATCGAAGGCTGGAGAAAGTCTAGGGAGTGTAATATCTACGTATTTGATTTCTAGCCAGTAGGGTTCGATCCAATGTGAATAGATGCCGGATGCACCAGCTGTTCCAAGAAGGCCTAGAGTTACTTGAGCGCTTTTCTGTAGAAATTGTCGTCTGCTAATAGTATTCATAAACAAATCATACGTGGGGATTGTTACTCTACTATGACAATATTCATTTAATAACCCATTGTGACGATAAAACTACATATACATTTTTTTTATATGGGAGATGAAGAGATGAGTATTATCGATGCCTTAGTCCTCGCAGCACCTTATTTCAAAAAGATTCACTCGCAGGATATTATGATTGGAATCACGGACAGGGAGATCTTCCATTATTACGCACCAAGTAAAGTTATTGATCTCGGATTGGTTAAGGGTAACCCTATTCCGCCTGAAGATCTGTCGCTTTCAAATGGACTGAAAGGTATAGCAAGCTCTAACCGAATCCCAGCAGAAATTTATGGAGCTCCTGTAATCTCAACATGTGTACCTATCTACGGAACGGATGATGATGTAATCGGGGTTTTTGCCATTGCCTATACACTAGAGAACGAGAATAAGCTTGAAGGATTCACAGATGAGATTAATGAGATAAGCAGTCATCTAATGGAGATGGTGCAGAGCGTAGCTGCCCAATCTCAGGAATTATCAGCTACTTCCCAGCAAATATTGGATAACACGCGTAGAGCCGTAACGGAATCACAAGAAGTGAATAAGGTTGCCGGCTTCATTCGTGAGATTTCTGAGCAGACGAACCTGCTTGGGCTGAATGCGGCAATCGAAGCCGCGCGTGTAGGAGAGCAAGGGGCAGGTTTTGGGGTGGTTGCTACGGAAGTACGCAAACTATCCGTTAACACTAAAGAAGCAACCCATAATATTGAAAAATCACTGAGTGATGTTCAAAAGTCCATTAAGCAAATGGAGCAAGAAATTGAAGCAATCTCCGCTTCTTCACACTCACAAGCAGAATTGGTCACTGAATTCAGCGGTGTCATTGAGCGCCTGAATAAAGCGAGTAATGAAATGACGTCCTTTATGCAATCCATTATCCAGTAGATAGTGAATGCATAAGATTACTTCACCCAAACCATGCTAGAAGAGAACAGGCGCATTTCAGAAGGGAGCGTATTTCATTTATGAAACAACCCGATTCCAGTCTGCAAGCGAATGACAATGTAACTCAAGCCAAAAATTCTTTGGGTAAGCTTCATTTCTCTGTCTCTCAGGCACTTAGTCATCCAACAGAACAGACTTTGGCACAGGCTGAGAACCGCCTGGCACATACTGAGCAGGCGATTCAGCAAGCTCAGGACTGGCTAGGTCCTCAAGGTGTGGAGTTGGCTGAAGAACTGTTGACCGAGGATAAGAGCAGACTTGCCTCATTGAATAAGCAAGGGAAACGTTCAGAGCGCTAAATGGTCCTGCCGCAACCTGTGAAGCTCCAAGCTTCACGGGTTGTTCTTATGCGCTGTTCCCTGAAAGATGTGGCATAGGAAGAGGGATGTTATACTGGATTGAGAGTTTAAGCAAGGGTTTAGATGGGGGATAAGGGATATGGATGGCAAGCACATCGAAGAATTAACCCGGCAGGCGGAAGTTTTCATTCGACAATGTTACGCTGAACTAGACAAGTCTGAAGCCGAGACGGATCATCGCATCCTAGCCGTACATGAGGAAATTAACCAATCAGGCAGTTACACACATACAAAGGAAGAATTAGCGCATGGTGCAAGAATGGCCTGGCGCCACAATAGCCGCTGCATTGGGCGTCTTTTTTGGCAATCCATTGAGTTAATCGATGAACGCCAAGCAGAGACTGAGGAACAAGTTGCTGAAGCGTTGCTGCGACATCTGGAAAAGGCGAACAACGGAGGACGTATTCGTTCACTCATCACGGTCTTCCGCAGCGGGGAAGATCCGAATCGGCAGATTCGGATCTGGAACCACCAATTGATTCGTTATGCCGGGTACCCTGGCGATGAAGAACACGAACGCGCTGGCGATCCGGCATCGGATGAATTCACAAAAATATGCCAGCAACTAGGTTGGCAAGGAACGGGTGGCGATTATGATGTGTTGCCGTTAGTGATCAGTATTGGCAACGGGCATCCCTACGTTTTCCCCATTCCTGATCACTTAATTCAGGAGGTACCGTTAACACATCCTGAAATTGAACGTTTTGCTGAGCTTCAGCTTCGTTGGTATTCTGTACCCATTATCGCGGACATGCAGTTGGAAATTGGCGGTATTCTGTACACGGCTGCTCCTTTTAACGGTTGGTACATGGAGACTGAAATCGGCTCGCGTAACTTGGGGGATACCGGACGATACAACACTTTGCCAGCTATAGCTGATGTGATGGGACTGGATCGCTCCAGCAATACAACGCTTTGGAAGGATCGGGCGCTTCTTGAGCTGAATCGCGCAGTGCTGCATTCCTTCAAGCAAGCAGGTGTCAGCATCGTGGATCACCATACAGCAGCTGATCAATTTGTTCGATTCCAGCAACAGGAGAACGAGCAGGGGCGCAAAGTCTCAGGGCGCTGGTCCTGGCTGATTCCGCCTATGTCACCCTCGTCTACACCGATTTGGCATGATCGTACGTTAAAAGAATATGATTTCAGCCCTCGTTTTCTTTATCAACAATCACCCGTGGCAACCTGCCCATTTCACTAGCAGACGAAGGCAGTATAGGTCGCAACTTGAATCTGGATAGAGGCATTTTCCTTGGAAATGTCTCTTTTTGTTTGACTATAGAAAAAGCGCCAAGTTCCCCTCCTAAGGAAACTGGCGCTTTTTAGGCTTTTAAATGATCCAGAAAAATTTGTTTGAGCAGCTCAAGCTGATCGTCGGAGTCTAGATCCGATTCCAGCAGGAGAATATTTTTTTTCATCGTTAGTTTTCTGGAAAAGAGGGCAAAGCTATTCATGAGCGTAATTAAGGTCTCTTTTACGGGGAGACCCGCACGAATAGAACCGTCTTCTACCCCATTTTGAATGATTCTGGAATATTCATGCCAAATTTTGCGGTTGAGTGCATTGAAACTCAGAACATCCTCAACAGGCTCACTTGAGTGTGAGGCGTAGCTTTCGAAATTGACCATAAAAATAATACTTAGATGATTTTGATCCTGAATAAAGAAATCAAATAATTTCTCGATTTGTTCAAGACAAGTAAGGGGCAAGTCCGCTACGTATTTAAAATGATCGAGCATAGGCTCCAGCATTCGGGTGGCTACAGCCACTATGAGCTTTTCTTTTCTAGGAAAATAGCGAAATAACGTCGCAATCCCGATATTGGCTTCGCTTGCGACATCTTGCATCGTCGACTTTTCGATTCCTTTTTGTGAAAATACTCGTTCTGCGGATTCGAGGATCGTAATTAATCGTTGCTGCTTACCTTCGGATCGTTCTTTTTCATATCGTGTTTTAGGATTCATGAGGGCTAGACCCTTCCATTTTTTGATTGGGATTTTCAATTATTAGTATTATATCCACCGTTTATTGGATTAAGCAAGGAGTAGTTGTAGTTCTTTTACAAAAATGATATGATGTATATCACAGTGATAGTGTGACTATCATCACTCAAATATTATATCACAATACGATTATAGAGGAGACCTAATTATGAATCGTCTAACTAATAAAGTAGCAATTATTACAGGTGCAGGCAGTGGCATGGGCCGTGAAGAAGCCCTTTTATTGTCCAAAGAGGGCGCTACAGTTGTGGCAACTGATATTAACGAGGCTGCCGTACAAGCAGTTGTGAAGGAAATTGAAGCAAATGGTGGACAAGCAGCAGCTTATGCACATAATGTGGCTTCCGAAGAAGACTGGATCAAGGTTGTAGAAGATGTGATTAGCAAGTTCGGGAAAATCGACATTTTGGTAAACAATGCAGGGATCTCATTCCCGGTTCAATTGCTCGAATCCACTGTTGATCAATGGAACAAAGTAATGAACATCAACGTGAGCAGCGTATTCCTTGGCATGAAGCATGTTGTTCCTCAAATGAAGAATAATAAAGGTGGTTCTATCGTTAATATTTCATCCATCGCAGGTTTGACTGGCAGCAGCGGTGCTGGTGCTTATACAGCTTCTAAAGGTGCAGTTCGTATGCTAAGTAAAGCAGCAGCTGTAGACTTTGGTAAAGATAACATTCGTGTGAACTCTGTTCACCCAGGATTTATCGAAACCCCAATGAGTGCTGAATTTGTAAATAACGAAAAAATGCATAGCTTCTTTATGTCTCAGACTGCGCTGCCACGTGTTGGTCGTGCTTCTGAAGTAGCTGAAGCTGTATTGTTCTTGGCTTCTGATGAAGCTTCTTACATTACAGGTGTTGAGCTGCCGGTTGATGGCGGAGTCGTAGCTAAATAATAATCTTTAATTAAGAAACACTAAGAAGCCGTCCCATACGTAGATTTTCTCTACGCGCGGGACGGCTTCTTTTGCTGTTTTAGGTCTATTTCTACCGAACATTAGCCTACACCCCTGCATACCATATAGCACTCGGATAGTAGGAGAAGGGTGTGGTGCAGAGATGGGCATCCAGTTAATAGCGCTCCATTATGTATATCTGGCATTTATCATATTTATAATGGCACTTCTGATCAAGAGACGGGACACAACGATGATCTGTATTGCGGGCATCTTTGTACTTGGGTGGTTAGCCACGGAAACCGTCAGTGGTTCAGTCACAGGTGTATTCAACTCTTTTGTATATGCAACCAAGGAGCTAATGGGTACGATCATGATTATTTCGATCATAGTAGCCATGAGCCGGGTATTAACACGCACGGGGATTAACGAGATCATGGTTGCTCCACTTACCCGCTTTTTGCGCACACCGTTCATAGCCTTTTGGGGGATCGGTCTGATTATGATGGTCACCTCATGGTTCTTCTGGCCTTCACCCGCAGTGGCCTTGATCGGGGTTGTGCTGCTGCCGGTTGCCATTCGAGTGGGACTGCCTGCTCTTGGAGCGGCGATGGCAATGAATTTATTTGGCCACGGGATTGCACTCTCAGGTGATTATATTATTCAAGGTGCGCCTAAATTAACAGCAGATGCGGCAGGACTTCCAGTGACCAGTGTCATGGAGGCGAGTGTTCCGCTTGTAATTGTTATGGGCGTGGTGACTACGATAACGGCGTATTGGATGATGCGCAGAGATCAGAAGAAGGGAACTTGGCGAGACGGGCTTATTGCCGGGAAAAGTGCCGGGAGTGCGTTATCTGCAGAGAATGATACGGCAGAGGATCCAGCGGTGATTCATCCAGCATTGAAAAAATGGCTGGCCATCGCCATTCCCATCCTGTTTTTAGCCGATGTAGCAGGCATGTTCCTGCTCGATTTGCAGGGTGGAGACGCAACTGCCTTAGTTGGTGGAACTGCGGTATTCATTCTGGTTGTAGTCACCTTGTTGGCACATCGTAATAAAGGATTGGAGCAAGTAACTTCTTATCTGATTGATGGACTTACGTTTGGCTTCAAAGTATTTGGTCCTGTGATACCGATTGCCGCTTTTTTCTATCTGGGGGATTCGGCGTTTGCTGAATTATTCGGCAAAGTGCTGCCCGCCGCATCTCAGGGGATTGTAAATGATCTAGGGGTCGCTCTAGCTCATAACGTCCCTCTGAACGGCGCAGTGGGTGCTGTGACCGCAACTATAACCGGAGCCATTACAGGCCTAGATGGTTCAGGGTTCTCGGGCATTTCACTTGCCGGGTCTATTGGGAAATTGTTTGCGGTGGCCACACATTCCGATGCGGCGACTTTAACTGCGCTGGGTCAGGTAGCTGCAATTTGGGTAGGTGGAGGCACGCTGATTCCGTGGGCATTGATTCCGGCCGCCGCTATTTGCGGAGTAAGCCCCTTTGAGCTGGCGAGACGGAATGTTAAGCCTGTACTCATTGGGCTGGTTGTCACGACGATTGTCGCCATGTTTCTGGTGTAGAGGTTGGATAACTATAGGAAACCAAAAAAAGGCTGCCGAGAGAATCTCGGGCAGCCTTTGGGTGTGTTTAATGTATCCCTTTCATGAAATTCTGAATTTTGGAAGAGAATAGGAAGAGGATAAGCGCAAGGATAAGGGCCACTCCCCCAATTACTCCAAAGTACATCATTTCGGTATCCGGGGTATAGAACTTCACAATCTGAGCATTAATTGCTTGGGCAGCGGCATTCGATAAGAACCACATACTCATCATTTGAGCGGTAAAAGCCGCCGGTGCCAGTTTGGTCGTTGCTGATAAACCCACAGGGGACAAGCATAACTCCCCGATTACGATGATAAAATAGCTGAGTACCAGCCATAATGGATTCACAAGTGAATTAGCTCCACCGAAATAAGCAGGTACTAGAATCACCAGGAAGGATAAACCTGCAAACAGTAAACCAAGCGAGAACTTTTGCGGAATCGAGGGTTGACGGTTACCGAGCTTTAACCACAACCAGGCAAATATAGGTGCAAGAGTGATAATAAACAGCGGGTTAAGCGATTGGAACCAAGCAGGAGAAATGTGTAAGCCTGCAAAATCCAATTGGGTCCGTTTATCAGCAAAACTAGCTAGAACTGTGGAAGTCTGCTCTTGAATCGCCCAGAACATAATCGATGCGATAAATAAAGGAATGTATGCGAGAATTCTTGACCGTTCAACGGCTGTTGTTTTGGGACTGCGGTACATCATAATGAAATACATCGTAGGAATAAGTAAGCCTAATACCCCTACTATTTTTATTAATGTTTCAAAGGTAAGCACTCCGGTAAGAATGCCGATCGTAATCAAAATCGCAAGTACAACTAATCCTACACCAATCCAAGTAAAGATTTTTTTCTTCTGATCTGCAGGAATAGGGTTGTGTACAATCGTACCGGCCAGACCCAGATTTTTTGTGCGAGTCATAATATAAACGACTAGTCCAATAAACATTCCGACTGCGGCAATCGAGAAACCTAGATGGAAATTATTCATGCCTACTGCACCAACAATTAGTGGGGAGAGAAATCCTCCCAGGTTGATGCCCATATAAAAAATGCTGAAGGCAGCGTCACGGCGGTTATCCTGCTCGCTATAAATTTCGCCGACAATACTTGAAACATTGGGTTTCAGTAGACCCGTTCCGAGTACGATTAAAACCATCGAAGCAAAAAACAATGTGGTATTGCCTGGAATAGCCAGTAGTATATGCCCGAACATGATTAAAACGCCGCCGTAGAAAACAGCCCTCGAAGTTCCGAGAAGCCGATCTGCAAGCCAGCCTCCGATGATCCCTGACATATATACAAGCGATCCATAGATAGACATAATAGAAAGTGCCATATCTTCAGGTAATCCGAGGCCGCCTTGGCTTACTTCATAATACATGTAGTAGACAAGGATAGCTCGCATGCCATAATAAGAGAAACGCTCCCAAAATTCTGTGAAGAAAAGGGTGAAAAGTCCCTTAGGATGTCCGAAGAAACCCTTTTGCGGGACGCTATCTACTATTTTTTGCCGGTCTGTTACTGCCATGAATCAAATCCTCCTAGATGACAAATATCTATATATCATGATGCAAACGCCTCTATTTTATTTATAATCCTCTCCTGTCTAAGACCGCAACCCTTGGGCAGGAAGGTTTTGAATAATGCCATATTTTTTAGTAATATTTCCATTAGATCAATCGAACTTGCTTTTATTGTATTTATTTGACTGCGCCAGATTGAATGGTCTTACTTAGCGATTTATGATACTATTTACTCCTATATAGAAAGAGGACGTGAGCTAATGATCAACATAACGATTCCCAAAGCGGATGTTAGTATTACTAAACAAATTAACCCGCAGTTAAGCAATATTTACGGATTTACTGATTTTCACCTGATTCCGAGAGATTACGGCGGTATCTTTATGTTCTACAATGATCAGGATGAGTTGTTGTTTGTAGGTAAAGCGAGAAAGTTAAGACAAAATTAAAAAACATTTTGAAGACACCGTATCTGACATCAAGCAACATCGGGACGAGGTCACCAGAATTGATGTATGTTTAATCGAAAGTCCAGTTCATAGAGAGATCTACGAAACCTATATCATTAATGAACTGAAATCTAAATACAATGTAGACAAAGTGATGTTTAGATAATAGTTAGACTCAGGCGCCGTCCACGTGATGGTGCTTTTTTTGTGTTCTGAGATCAGCTGTGTGAATGAAATGGAAGTAAAGGTGCACAATATACAAGATATTCAAATCCATTACTGTTCACAAGGAGATAGGTCATATTGAAAAATAAGAATTTGATGTTGAAGCTAACCTTATTGTGTATGTTTCTGGTTGTAAGTGTTACACCTACAATTGCTGATGCTGCAGCAGCTAAAGAGAAAAAGAGCTCCCACAAGCAATGCTTAACCCCTTCCGTAATTGAGCTTAAGGATAATCTTAGGAAGTTATGGATCGATCATGTGGTATGGACAAAAAACTACATTGTTAGCGCCTTTGCAGATTCCGAGGATAAGGAGAAGGTACTGGCAAGGCTGTTACAGAATCAGCAGGACATAGGGGATGCCTTTAAACCGTATTACGGTGAGGCAGTTGGAGATAAGGTAGCTCAATTATTGCGGGAGCATATTCTTATTGCCGGAAAAGTCCTAGATGCTGCGAAGGCTGGAAATCAGGCCGATGTGGAAAAATACAATAAAGAGTGGTATACCAACGCCGATGACATTGCCAAGTTCCTTAGTAGTCAGAATCCCAAATATTCTTATGAACAATTAAAGGAAATGCTTCATGAACATCTGGAATTGATTACTGATGACGTGACGGCTAGAGTTAAAAAGGATTGGGATGCCGAAATTGTCGCATTTGATAAAGGGCTGGAGCATATGATCATGTTCGCAGATATTTTAACCGAGGGATTGATCAAACAATTTCCCGATAAATTCAATTGAAATCAAAGCACCCGAAGGGGTGCTTTTTTTATTTTGCAGAAGAAAATAGGTCTTTAGGTGCATTTCAGAAAGTTAGATATAAAGGCTCACTTACATACAAGATAAGTAAACTATAATAGACTCGTGGGCACTCGACATTTTTTGACATTTTTTTATAATTGAGGTGATAAAATCGATGATTTCCCCCTTTTTTAAAAAGAAAGATTCAGTGGATAAGCAATCCAAGTCGGATATGGTTCAAAAGGTACAGTTATTAGATGATCAGGTCGAAGAAATAGAAGAAAAGACCTCGGACGAGACTTTAGCTGGATTGGTTACGACAGGCAAAGCTCAGCTTGATAAAAAATCACTCGATTTGATCTTCTCCGTGGAGCAGATTATTCAGGCCAGACAACATGCGGAGACCAATATTAATGAGCTTCAGGATCGGTTGACCCATTCCAGCAGTCATGTGGAGCGATTAAACCGGGATATGAAAAACCTTAATAAGGTCATTGAGGAAAGAGAAAAGAATGTCCGCGAGCTTGAGCATAAGTTGATTGAGAGAAATTTGAAGGTCGATCAAGTGCTGGAGGATTACCGCGAGCTTCAAACTGCGCTCACAGCTGAGATCGAGGAATTAAAGAGTACCATTGAGCTGGAGCAGCAAAAATATGTAAATCTGATTCAAAAACATAACGAAGCCCATGCAGAGAAACTTAAAAAGATGAATGATCTGGAAGAGAAAATCGGACGGGTTGAGATTGAGAATGCACATTTAAAACAGAAGTACGATACGATTCGCCAAGAAAAGGCGTATCTCTCGGGTATGATCAGCGATTTCACCAATCGGATGACGGTTCCTTTTGGGAGTGGCAGTAGTCTGACGGATCGAAATGATGGAAACGGAGATACATAGGATTCATGGCATCTAAGGAACCGGACACCATTCTAATGATTGAGTTACTGTCGCTTGAGCATGAACAGGCCGGTTATCAGATTGAGGTAGGTCTAACCCGTAATGTTGGGTACGCAAGAAGCAAGCTCACCATAGATGAATTTACATACGAACAATTGAAGGCGCTAGGTCCCTTTTCCGGAGGGAGAATGAGATTGTCGCTGTATCCGAAGTGGGATCCTTTTCGGAATAGTTACTACAGCACACTGATTATAATGAACAGAGCATACAGCGAAACATTGTATTTTGCCTGTTCTGAATATTATGTAACCCAACTTCTTCAATTAAAGCAGCAGGACTATCCTCAAGCAGAAGAGGAGAGGGTAGTTCAGACCATGCTTCCCTCTACAGAACCAGGGCATAGGATAAGCAGAAAGAAGACCAAACGAATTGGACTGGTTGCACTGCTGTGTCTCATGTTCGCTTGTTTGATATTTGTGTTACCTCTGCGAATGGATGGACAACTCGTAGATAGTGCTGAAGCGCTGGAGGAACCCGTATTAGGGGCCGACTCTGAGCCATTACTTTCGGTGCCGTTCGTTACCCTTGCGCAGACGATATCGGTTCATAACCAGCAAGCCGAGCCTACACCAGAACCTTCGGCCCCTCCTCAGGAACAGACATTGCCGTACGAAAAGTATGAATTACCCGAGAATGAATTTTTGTATAGCTTGCCAAAGGGTTACGTTGCCTTGTCATTTGATGATGGACCGTCAAAGTATACGAAAGAGATCGTAGATATTCTAGTAGAACATAAGGTGGCTGCCACCTTTTTATTCATTGGGAATAAGGTAGCTCATAATGCGGAAGCCGTTAGGTATGCTAATGAGCATAAGATGTCGGTTGGGAGTCATTCGTGGGATCATAGCAAAATGACTGCTAATAGCGTTGAGGAGAACCGGAATAACTTGGCGAAGACTAATCAGGCGCTGGAGGAAATTACACAATCACCGATTACTATTTTTCGGCCGCCATATGGGGCGATCAATGACAAGTTAACCGCCAAGGTGACGGAACAGCAGATGAAGGTATTATTGTGGAATCGTGATCCCGAGGATTGGAACGTCAAGAACCCAGAGGATATTCTTCAATATGTTCATCATGCCGATCCGTCCGGCGGAGTCTATCTATTTCACGAAAAGAAGATTACTGTAGAAGCTTTGCCTGCTATCATTAAGTATTTTCAAGAGAAAAACCTGAAATTTGTTGTGTTTAAATAGAATCAGAGAATCCATGTTATTGCAGAATAAAAGTGGCTGTTACAGGGTTGTGATCACTGTGTTCGAAGGATAACTCATGACCCTGTACGCCGCTTATGCTGACGTTTGGTGAGACTAGAAAGCCATCAATCACTGCGCGGAAATTCACACCTTCTGAATAGGCAACATCGAGCGTCCGGACGGAGGGTACCTTGGCATCTACGGCCCACTGAAAGCCCTGTTGAAAATGTTCTGGGAATTCTTGCAGCCATTGCGGCCAATCCTGCGTTGTCTCGAAAGCATCAGGAGCTGTACCCGGAAGGGAATGGTTCCAATCTCCCCCTAAGATGAGGTAATTCCCTTTGTCATTCTCCTTCATGATATAAGCCGATAAATACTCCAACTGCTGTTTACGAATCGTTCCGCCTTGGTCAAAAGCTGATAAATGAAGATTGATCAGAATCAGTTCTTTTCCGTTATCAACGGGCAATCTGCTCTCCACAAAAGCACGATCGAGATCAAACTGTTGGCGAGGCCAGGTTTCTTTGCCCGGGAGATCATATCTAATATTACTTGTGCTGTTAAAACGGGATAAAGTTAATAAACCGCTGTTCACCGAGCCCATCGGATCAAGAACTGGAAGCGGTACCCAAGGTACCTTGTAGTTGGTCGCGAAAACATTGCTGTAATCAGCGAACTTATTCGACAAGAAAGAGACTTCATCTATACCGTTGCTACGGGAAGAATCGACGTCGACCTCCTGCAACATGAACAGGTCCGAGTCTGTAGTTGTCATAAGGGACGCTACGGCCTCAAGGTTTGTCTTCGTTTGTTCCCTACTGCTTGAGCGTGACTTTGTTCCGCCATCCATAAAGAAATCTTGGCCTTTATCCAACCCGGCGTAGCCAATATTAAAGGTGGTTACCGAGAAGGACTCTCCCTGCTTCAGTACTTGCTGCGGATTATTGTTTACAGTAAGGGTAGTAATCTCCTGTGGTTTGTAGTCAGTGAGGGTAATATACACTAAAAAACCGCCAAGGATTAGAACGGCAGCTAGAAGGGTGAGACTGATTGCTTTTATTCTTGTTGAACCCATATGATTCCATCGCTCCTTAGATACATGTTCATAGAACAGACTTTAATGGTGTAAACTTCGACACAACCCAATAACTCCCCTTGTTTTAATAAAAAAAATTTGAGACAATGAGTAGTGATGGTCTGAACTTTAACGTTTTGAAAAGAGGATAACGAATGAATATAGAATCCATTTATGGATTAACTTTTGATCAACTGGCGGCATGGCTGTTAGAACGTGGACATAAAAAGTTTCGGGCTACGCAGGTCTGGGATTGGCTTTATCGGAAGCGGATTACAGACTTTTCGGAAATGCTCGATGTAAATAAAGATTGTGTAGAATTATTAGAGCAGAATTTTGTCATTCATACCTTGGAAGAACATGTGAAGCAGGAATCTGCGGATGGAACGATTAAGTTCCTGTTCCGCCTAAAGGATGGCAACCTGATCGAGACAGTGCTTATGAGACAGAAATACGGCTTGTCTGTATGTGTAACCACGCAAGTGGGCTGCAATATCGGCTGCAGCTTCTGTGCAAGTGGGCTATTGGCGAAGAGCCGGGATCTCTCCAGCGGAGAGATTGTGGAGCAGATTATGAAGGTCCAGCAGCATCTGGATGCGGCGAACCTGGATCAAAAGGTCAGTCACGTCGTAGTGATGGGCATTGGCGAGCCATTCGATAACTTTAAGAACCTGCTCGATTTCCTGGCGATTGTCAAAGATCACAAGGGACTAGCAATTGCGGGTAGAGGGATTACCGTATCAACGAGCGGATTGGCTAACAAAATCGTTGAATTTGCGGATGCGAATACGCAGGTGAACCTGGCGGTTTCTTTGCATGCCCCTAATAATGAACTGCGGACGCAGATCATGAAGATTAACAAGGCCATTCCAATAGAGAAGCTAATGGAGTCTATAGATTATTATTTGGAGAAAACCAAGCGGAGAATTACGCTGGAATACATTCTGATGAAGGATGTAAACGACGGCAGAGAGCATGCGCTTGAACTGGCTGAGCTGATTGGTGATCGACGTCCGCTCGTCAATGTGAACTTGATTCCATATAACCCGGTGGATGAACACAGCCAATATCAAAGAAGCGAGCGGGAGACGGTGCGGGCCTTTTTTGATACCTTGAAGAAGCAGGGTGTCAGCGTAAGCACTCGTCTGGAGCATGGTGTGGATATTGATGCTGCCTGCGGACAGCTGCGAAGCAAACAAATCAAGAAATCCAAAGCCATGGCTTGATGGACTACCTCGACAACAATATGTTACTTTTTGTGATACAATGACGTGGCAGGTATTAGGAAAAGAGGTTGATTGAGTTATGTTGACATTTACGGGCTACAATGTGGAGAATGTAAAAGATCCTTTCGGTATACTAACCGGTAAACGGTATGAATTTGTCGTTCAACTGGACGTTCCAGAGGATGATGAGCTGTATGTAGAGAACGGAGTATCCGCTAGAGCGATTATTAAGGTGGATGAAGATCAAGTCAGCATCGTAAGTTATGATCTACAGGAGACAACTTCAGGTCAACTGCTCGATTTCGATATGGAAGAGGACGAGGAAGAAGCGTTACTCCTTTTTTGTAAAGAGCATTTGCCAGAATAATTAAGCAGCATTGACCTCCTTGCCCAATGTTCAATTGTGGCAGGGATTTTTTTAAAATATAAGCATTTATATGTTCAAGCTGTAAATTATCTAAATAGGAGTTGTATACATGTCTAATGAAGAAGTGTTCTTGACCAAAGAAGGGTTGGCTCAATTAGAGGAAGAGCTGAAGGAATTGAAAGGCGCAGGGCGTAAGGAATTGGCCGCACGGCTTAAATTGGCGATCAGCTATGGAGACTTGAAGGAAAATAGTGAGTACCATTCGGCCAAGGACGATCAATCGTTCATGGAGACTCGTATTATGATTCTGGAGAAAATGTTGACCAAAGCCAAGATCGTGGATGAGAGCCAAATGGATCTGTCAAAGGTTAGTATGGGTTGTATTGTTATTCTGAATGACATCGAATATTCGGAGAAGATCGAATATAGAATTGTTGGAGCTGCTGAGGCAGATGTTCTTAATAACAAGATTTCCTATGAAAGCCCGCTAGGCAAGGAATTGCTGGGTAAAAAGGTCGGCGATATTGTTAGTGTAAATGCACCGATGGGCATCATTAAATATGAGTTGCTTGAGATCAAAATGATGTAACAATATACCGAAAAGCTCTCAACCCTTTGTAAGGGCTGGGAGCTTTTTTTGTTGGCATGATAGGTTTTGGCTATGAGGTATATTGATTTCATATCTTAGACGTTCTGCGCTGTTGCGCTTATAGTTTGAAGTAACCTACAGCAGAGGAGTTCTATTCATGATCCAAAGTGTGTTAACGACGTTATACCAAGTCATCGTGCCCTTGTCCATCCCTGTGATCGTGGGTGCGCTGCTTGGGCGGTTTAAGAATCTGGATACGAAGCCGTTATTGACGCTTTATCTATACTTTTTAACGCCGGCAATTATTCTAAATACATTGGCTACTGCCGAGATTTCCATGGATGATATTTATAAGACGCTCGCCTTTTCGCTTCTGAATCTAATCTTCTTATGGGCGATTGCGAATATAGTGGGCAAATTATTGAAGCTAGATCCATCCGAAGTATCCGGTCTGACCTTGATTTCAACGTTTACGAATAGTGTGAATTATGGACTTCCGCTGGTGCTGCTAGCTTTCGGACAGCTTGGTCTCGATAAGGCCTCTGTATATGTGATCGGACAGATGATTATCGTGAATACGATAGGCGTTTATTTTGCAGCAAGATCTCAGTTCTCGGTAAAAAATGCAGTGAAATCGGTCTTTTCGCTTCCTGCCATTTACGCAGCTCTGTTGGCCCTTCTTCTCCGCATCTTTGGCCTGCATTTGCCTACAGAGGTGGCTACAGGGGTTGCCTTGGTAGCTGGAGGATATTCGCCGGTGGTACTGGCGATCCTTGGCGCACAGATGGTTAAAGTGAGAACCATGCCATCCGCACGCAAGGGCCAGTCTACTTTTTGGACAGGGATGTCGATTCGATTAATCTTAGCGCCGCTAGTGGCTTACCTCGGATTATCGATCCTGCAAATAACCGGGACCTTGTTCTCTGTGCTGCTGATTTTGGCTTCTATGCCAGTTGCCGTCAACGCCGTAGTGTTAGCCGAGCGCTTTAATGCCTCACCGGAGCTGGTATCCAAATGTATTTTGTGGACGACGCTTGCTTCGTTTCTCGTGTTGCCGGTGCTTATAGTGTTAGTGCAAGGTGCGTAAGCCCTTAGAAATCAAAATGATCTGGGTCTGGACCTACCCGTTGATCTTGGTTGAGAGAGTTAATTAGAGTCATATCCTCGTCAGATAAATTGAAATCAAACACGTCTACATTTTCGATGATCCGGTGTTCTTTAGTAGACTTAGGAATAGTGATAATCCCACGTTGCAGGTCCCAACGGACAATAACTTGAGCGACGGATTTGCCATGTTTGGCAGCAATTTGTTTCAGTACAGGCTGATCGAACAATTGACCTTGCATTAACGGAGACCAAGCTTCTAATTGGATTCCTTGCTCTTTGCAGAAGTCGAGCAGCTCTTGCTGATTCAAATAGGGATGTAATTCAACTTGATTGACCATCGGCTTAATCTCAGCATCCTTCAGTACATCTTCAAGATGGTGAATCTGGAAGTTGCTGACCCCAATGGCTTTTACCCGGCCCTCTTTATACAACGTTTCAAGCGCTCTCCAAGACTCTTTATATTTTCCTTTTACAGGCCAGTGAATAAGGTACAAATCCAGGTATTCAAGTCCGAGTTTAGCTAAGCTAGTCTCGTAGGCGGCAATGGTCTCTTCGTAGCCCATATCTGCGGTCCAGACCTTTGAGGTTACGAAAAGCTCTTCTCTGGACAAGTTGTTCTCTTGTAGAGCCTCTTGGATGGCTTGTCCCACGCCTGTTTCATTCTCATAAATTGCGGCAGTGTCAATGCTGCGGTAACCTTGTTTAATAGCGGACTTGATCGCTTGTATCAGTTCTGCGCCTTCTTCTACTTTAAATACGCCAAGCCCTAGCCAAGGCATATTTACACCGTTGTGTAATGTAGTTGTATCCTGTAGATGTTGAGCCATAATAAAGTAACCTCCTAAGATATTTAAAAGTTTGTTTGGGTTGTTAATGGACTGCTGTTTAAGCAGCTTTAGTCTGGAGAGGAGCCTCATCTTTCTTCTCCAGAGCACGGCTCCATGCCGTCAGTAATACTGCGGACAGAACCATGATTGCACCTACCCAAGTGGTATGAATCAGTCCCATATGATCTGTGACGATGCCGCCAAGGTACGCACCAATGGCAATACCAGCGTTAAAAGCAGCAATATTTAATGCAGAAGCTACATCTCGTGCACTTGGCGCATATCGATCTGCAAGCGTAACAACATGTACTTGCAAGCCGGGCACGTTCATGAAAGCTAACAGTCCCATAAAGAAGATCGTAATCAGTGCGGCAACCTTATAAGGTGCGGTAAAAGCTAAGACAAATAAGACGACAGCTTGGACTGCAAACATATAGAATAGAGCATTCATCGGTTTGCGGTTGGCGGCTTTACCTCCAATCACGTTCCCGATGGCAATCGCAATGCCGTATACAAGCAAGATTACGGCGACTGTATTCTCTTTGAAGCCGCTGATCTCATGCAGAAGGGGCGATAAATAAGTAAAGACTACAAATGTGCCCCCATAGCCCAAAGCTGTAATCGCGAAGGCAAGCAGTAAACGCCCATTGGTGACCAGCTTAACTTGCTCACGAAGGGGTGTGTGGGTACCTTTGCGCAGCCCGGATGAAGGAACAAGGATCAGATTGCCGATGAGTGCTATAAGCCCGATAGCAATAATAGCAACAAATGCAGCACGCCAGCCGAGTTGTTGGCCAAGGAACGTACCTAGCGGAACGCCAGTAACAGTAGCTACTGTAAGTCCTGTGAACATGATGGCAATGGCACTGGCCTTACGATCCTCAGGCACGAGGTCGGCGGCAATGGTCGAAGCAATCGACATGAACAAGCCATGGGCCAGTGCGGAAATTACTCTCGCGATTAACAGCAATGTAATCCCGTCCGCAGCCGCCGCAAGACTATTGCCGATAATAAAGACGATCATAATGCTTAGCAGTAAGGTTTTGCGCGATATCGACGTGGTTAGCGACGTTAAGATGGGTGCGCCAAAAGTTACTCCTAAAGCGTATAAAGTAACGGTCAACCCGGCTGTGGTTACCGGTATATGCAGATCCGTGGCGATTAGAGGCAGCAGCCCCACACTGATAAACTCAGTGGTACCAATGGCAAAGGCACTAATGGCTAGAGCTAAGAGTGCCAAGGTGCTTCTTCTTTTATCTAAGGACATTTCTTTCACTCCTACGCTGTGTTAATCACCGGCCGGTAAGTGCTATTATGAAGAGATCTGTCCATTAAGTATAGTACGTACTTTAAAGTGCTATAGGTACTAAAAAGTACCTGTAACGCAACTCACCAAACCCAAAAAAAGCATGGGCGCCCTGATCTCGTCGGGTTTGCCCATGCTTTTTGCTATACTTGTTATATAGTCCCGAAAGGGTTAACGAGACCGTTGTTTGAGGTGGCGCCGTTTAGTTGTGCCTTTGTTAGTGGCGTGCCCACCCGATCCTCCACCAACCGCCTGTTGCTGTCTTGTTCCTGGACTTTCAATAGCGGAGTTTGTTCCACCGGTGCTGAACGTTCCGCCTCCGCTTGCTACCTGAGTTGCGGAGGCATTCTGGCTCCGTTTAGGCAGTTTAACCGTCTGGGTATTGATAACGACCACAACTTCTTTGCGATACGGATATAATAAGAGGGGCTTAGCTTTGCCGCGTTTGTTGCCCCCACTGCCTAGGTTAGTCGCATCACCGCCTGCGCCGACACTTTGTTGTTGGCGTGTATAGGGAGAAGCAATGGCGGCATTATTGCCGCTTGCGCTGCTGCGTCCTGCACCGCTTGCAATTTGTGTAGTGTTGGGGGCGTTCGTATATTGATTGTTGATGACAAAGATTAATCTGTCCACTCCGTGGAGTGGGGTCCTTGTAATTATGCGCCGTTTTCCTTTTTGAATAATGACAACGATCCGGTCTCTTTTATAGGCCACCCATATTCACTCTCCCATACTTTGACTTCATTAACATTAATGCAGATGGGGGGATTAAGTGATGAATACGGGCGGACCACCTCGAAAAACAATCATTTGCCTAAGTTGCTGCCTAATAATCGGTTTATTTATTCAAAGCTATATTTGATCCCCCATTGCTCCCGGACATTGCTCATAATGTCCATGACATCCAAGGAGAGGTCGAGGGTCTCTTTATGGCTTTTATCTGCAATATACCGCCGCATATCTTCAATCTCGTATTGTAAAGCCTTGGCTGTATCTCCAGCCTCAATCGTCTCTACTGTGCCATCCAAATATTGAATGGTGGCTTTGCTGGCCCGCGGGAAATTGTCTACGGTAATAAATCCGAGTTCTCCTGCAACCACGCCTCGTTTAGGCATTTTGGAGCGCATTGTAAGGGAGATTACCGCCATTTCATCTGCAGCATTGTTAAGAATAATGCCGGATTGCTCGTCCACTCCTGTCTCGAATCGTTTTACTGTAGTAAGAATCTCATGGGGCCGTTTGGACAGGAAGAATCTTGTGAAGGACAACGCATACGTCCCAATATCCAGCAGGGCTCCGCCCGCCAGATCTTTGCTGAAGAAACGGTTGTTCACATCATATTCTTTATGGCTGCCAAAGGAGACCTGCACCATTTTGAGGCGCCCGATGATGCCATCCTCAATGAGCTGCCGCAGTTTTTTATACAGTGGCATATGGTAGATGGTCATAGCTTCGGCCACAACCAGATCCTTTTCAGCGGCAAGTCGGGTGACCTCTTGAAGTTGTTTGCTGTTCACCGTGATTGCTTTTTCGCAGAGAACATGTTTGTTATTCTGTAAGCTTTCAATGATGTATTCATAATGATTGCTATGTGGCGTAGAGATGTACACTACATCAATTGCGGGATCCTGCAGCATTTCACTGTAACTGCCATAAGCTTTCGTGGCTCCATATTGATTAGCGAATTGTTGTGCTTTCTCTAAGCTCCGCGATCCAACCGCATACAATGTTTCCCCCGTTTCATTCAGCGCAGCCGCAAATTCGGCAGCTATACTTCCCGGACCTACAATTGCCCACTTTAAGGGATTCATTTCCAGCACCTCGCCTGTTTGGATTGTTTGTTTTTATTTAGAGATAACCTTGATTCCATCTGAACCATTCATCTCCATAAAAGTTTTGATATTAAGCACATTTGTGCAATATAATGATAAATGTGCAAAACAATCGTCTACAGTATAGCGGGGGGTTCTAAATCCGTCAAACTGTTGAATATAGCGGGGGCGTTGTAACATGGATCGAAAAGAAGATAAGAAGCTGCTCATTAAAATAGCACAAATGTATTATGAACAGAATTTAACGCAGAGTGAAATCTCTAGCGAACTTGGTATATATCGTACCACCATCAGCAGGATGCTAAAGAGGGTACGTGAAGAAGGTATCGTTACAATAACTATTAATTACGATACTGGCGATCATTTTACATTGGAGCAGGAGCTGAAGGAGCGGTTCGGGCTACGGGAAGCCATTGTTGTGGAGGTAGATCCTGCACAGTCCAGCACGATTAAACGCAAAGCTATAGGACAAGCCTGTGCGAGATGGCTCGAGCAAGTGCTTCAGCCGAAAGATACGATTGGGTTTTCTTGGGGAAGCAGCTTAGCTGCCGTTGTAGAAAGCCTAACACAAGCCCAGAGACCTTTTGTAACCTGTGTACCTACGGTCGGCGGCCCATCAGGAAAGATGGAGAGCGGGTACCATGTAAATAACATCTGTTATCGAGCTGCTCTAAAATGGGGTGCGCGCTCGTTAATGATTGATGTTCCAGCGATCACGGAGCAAAAGGAAACTAGAGATCAACTGATGAATTCACAGTACTATCAGACCATTGCCAAGGCGTGGGACCATCTGGATATCGCTGTGTTCGGCATCGGATCGCCGGAAATGAAAGGGGAAGAGGCGTGGCGCGGATTTTATGGTGATGCAGTGATTGCTGAGCTGGAGAATGGAAAGGTCGCTGGTGATATCTGTTCACGATTCTATGATGGCAACGGGATTCCCGTGCATACCGGAATATCGGATCGAACGCTGACTATTGAGCTGGAGCAGATCAAGCAAGCTCGGTATTCGATTGGTGTAGCGGAATCACTTGAGAAGGTTACAGGGATCCTTGGTGCGCTAAATGGGGGTTATATGAATGTACTTGTAACGACCCAAGAAACGGCGCAGAAGATATTGGAGTAACAACTACTAAATGTAAACAATTGAATTTCGTGAAAATAACCTGAAAATGGCATGCAAATTGCTTAAAATTTTGCTTGTAAGCACCAGACAGAGCGTGTAAGATATACAAGGTATTCATATCGAACATTTATAAAAATATAAGTTTCACATTATACATTATCTTTATATTTGCTTATCAACTCATATAATCTTGGGAATATGGCCCATAAGTTTCTACCGGATAACCACTGTAATTATCCGACTATGAGTGAAATAGCGCATCTAGGGTTCCGCTTCCTGACTATGGAAGGACTGGACCGAGCGATGCGGACACTATGCAGTGTTACACCACTAAGGGACAAAAACCCAGAAGGACAAATTCACTTGAGAGAAACGACTCAAGGGATTTGTCCTTTTTTTGTTTTTAATTCAGAAGGAGAGATCAAGTTTACTATGAAGGTACTTCAAGAGCGCATCAGACAAGAGGGTCTTATTTTATCAGATACGGTACTAAAGGTAGATTCATTTCTGAATCATCAGGTGGATACGGAGCTTGCCTTACAAATTGGACAGGAGTTCAAGCGGTTGTTTGGACATTTACCTATCACTAAGATCATCACTATTGAAGCGAGTGGCATTCAATTTGCCATGGCTACGGCCATCGCCTTAGGCGTACCGTTTGTATATGCGAAGAAAAAGAAAGCAGTGACCTTATCTGAAGCGGTCTATTCCGCGCCGGTACATTCTTTTACACGCAAAGAGGATTATATGGTTAGTGTCTCGCAAAAATATATCGGACCAAGCGATAAGGTGCTTATTGTAGATGACTTTTTGGCTACTGGTGCTGCTCTTGTTGGACTGGTTGATATCGTGCAAGAGGCTGGCGCTGAGCTCCTTGGCGTTGGTTGTGTGATTGAAAAATGCTTCCAAGAAGGCCGGAGTCTACTCGAGGATAGAGGGATAGAAGTCCATGCTTTAGCCCGGATCACATCTATGTCACCAGGTGAAATTCACTTCATTGATAATGAAAGTTCAAAAGAGCCAATCAAGGAGAGTGCGAGATGTTAAGCAAGAAAAAAGTATTTGCGTTAGGATTTCAGCATGTACTGGCGATGTATGCCGGAGCAGTTGTTGTTCCGCTGATCGTAGGGAACGCACTGAACCTGAATGCCACCCAAATGGCCTATCTTATCGCAGCTGATTTGTTTACTTGCGGGTTAGCTACTTTGCTGCAGATTATGGGCACTAAGTATTTTGGCAGCAGGCTGCCGGTTATTCTTGGATGTACCTTTACGGCAGTAGGGCCGATTATCGCTATCGGCAGTGCCAACAATTTGGCAACGGTGTACGGAGCAATTATTTTATCTGGTCTATTCGTGGTACTGGCGGCCCCGCTTTACGGGAAGCTGCTGAGGTTCTTCCCAACGATAGTAACGGGCTCAGTCGTGACCATTATTGGGTTATCTCTTATTCCTGTAGCTATGAATAGCGTAGCTGGCGGAGAAGGCAGCGCTGATTTTGGGAATCCCCGCAATTTGTTGCTTGCACTGATCACGCTGCTGGTCATTTTAGCGGTTAACCGTTTTACTAAAGGATTTCTTCGCTCGGTCTCTGTCTTGATAGGTCTTTTAGTGGGTACAATTATTGCTTATGGAATGGGCATTGTTAGTTTCTCTACAGTAGGTGAAGCCTCTTGGGTAAGTGTTGCACAGCCTTTCTACTTCGGATGGCCTCAGTTCAATCTTACGGCTATTTTCACTATGATCATTGTTAATATTGTTAGTATGGTGGAGTCCACAGGCGTTTACTTTGCGATTGGTAAAGTAACGGATCAGAAAGTGGAACAAAAGCAGATCGTAAACGGGCTGCGTTCGGAAGGTTTGGCGATTATGCTGGGCGGGATCTTTAATGCATTTCCGTACACAGCATTTTCGCAAAATGTAGGTCTGGTCTCGCTGACTCGGGTCAAAACCCGGAATGTTATTTTTGCAGCCGGCGGGATTATGGTTGTGCTTGGATTACTGCCTAAATTGGCGGCTCTGACAACGGTTATTCCCAATGCCGTACTGGGTGGAGCGATGATCGTGATGTTCGGATCGGTTGCTGTTTCCGGGATGTCGATTCTGTCAGAGGTAGATCTGCGTAAGGATGGTAATCTGCTGATTGCCGCTTGTAGTATCGCTGTTGGTTTGGGTTCGGCAACTGTACCTGCGATGTTCGATCAATTGCCTGAATTCGCCCGGATGCTGCTGCAAAACGGTATCGTATCCGGTTCCCTTACAGCGATTGTGCTGAATATCTTCCTCTCGAAGACAAAGGATAATGTTCTGGCAGAAGATCCTGCTGCCCCTGTTCTAACGAAAGAAACACAAGTCTCATAATACGTTTAATTCATGTTAAAAGACCAAGCTCTGGTGTGCTGAAACCTAAGCTTGGTCTTTTTCTCATGCTCAGTGCTTGTGCATATGCACAAAAAAATAGGTTGTCCCGTCAATATTATTGGGCTTGTAAGCGCAGTATACTCAGTTTAGAAAGCGTTATCAAATTACACACTGTATAGTGTCAAATTCTTATACTAGGGGGCAACTAGAGATGGAAGGCACAGTAATTAACTGGATGGGCGCGATTGCGGGATTGATTCTGGCCGTCGTATTGATTTTCAAAAAGGTTAACCCGGTCTACGCACTCTTTTTAGGCGCGATTGCCGGAGGGATATTAGGCGGGGCATCCATTGCAGAGACAGTACAATATGTCATCGACGGAACGAATAGTGTTATGGGTGCAGTTGTACGTGTTCTCGCAGCTGGTGTGCTGGCCGGGGTATTGATTGAATCAGGGGCAGCCGAACGAATGGCCGAGACCATAGTAGATAAGCTTGGTGAAAAGAAAGCGTTATTATCTATAGCGCTGGCTACTATGATAATTACAGCAGTGGGCGTATTCATCACAGTCGCTATCATTATTGTCGCTCCAATCGCTTTGTCCGTAGGTAAGAAGATCGGCATTTCCAAAACCGCTTTGCTGCTCGCACTGGTCGGTGGCGGTAAAGCCGGTAACATTATTTCACCGAACCCGAACACCATTGCCGTAGCTAAAGGCTTTGATGTAGATTTGGCTCAGGTCATGATTCATGGATTCATCCCAGCCGTTGCGGGTCTGATTGTCACTGTTATTATTGCTAATCTGTTAGTCAACAAAGGTGTAAAAATTGCAGAGGGCGACGTTGTAACTAAAGAGGAAGACAGCACTAAGGTTAAACCTAGCTTTGGCCGTGCTATCGTCGCTCCAGTTGTCGCTATTTTGCTTCTAGCCATTAACCCAATCGGAAATATTCTAAATATCGAATTGCTGAAATCATTTAAAGTCGATTCTATGATCATCTTGCCTCTTGCCGGCATTATTGGATTGATTGCTATGAAACAAACGAAGAACATCATTTCTTTTACAACCTCAGGGTTAAATAAAATGACAGGTACAGCCATTATCCTGATTGGTGCTGGTGCTATCGCTGGTATTATCTCGAAATCGGATCTGAGCGCTACTGTTGTAGATGCAATAACGGCTATGGGGATTTCCGGAACGTTCCTTGCTCCAATTGCAGGGATCCTGATGGCGGCTGCTACAGCATCAACCTCTACGGCTTCTATCGTGGCTGCCGGATCATTTGGTCCCGCTATTCTTTCGATGGGCACAGCGCCGCTAAATGCAGCAATTATGGTGCACACCGGGGCTACAGTTATTGACCATCTGCCACACGGTAACTTCTTCCACGTGACCGCAGATTCCGTTAAGATGAACATCAAGGACCGGATGTCACTGATTCCTTATGAAAGTCTCGTGGGTCTGACGATGGCTATCGTCGCCACTATATTATACGGCTTCATCCTATAATTTATATTTGCAACTAGAAGGGACGGATATTCTATGAATAAAGACTTTGTCATCGTATTGGCACCGGATTCTTTCAAGGAAAGCATGACAGCCAAAGAAGCTTGTGAAGCCATGGAAAAAGGCATTCATAAAGTAAATTCTAATATTACTTGTATTCATGTACCCATGGCAGATGGCGGCGAAGGAACGATGCAGTCCTTGGTCGATGCAACGGAAGGTACAGTATATATAACAAAAGTTAAAGGGCCACTGGGCAATGAAGTTAGCGCATCCTACGGAATCACAGGAGACGGGCTGACAGGGGTGCTGGAAATGGCTAGTGCGAGTGGCATTCAGCTGGTATCCCCTGAGACACGTAACCCGTTGATTACAACCACCTACGGGACAGGACAATTAATCAAAGCATGTCTGGATCGTGGGGTCAGCAAGCTGCTGATTGGCATAGGTGGCAGTGCCACCAATGACGGAGGCGCCGGGATGGTGCAGGCATTAGGCGGCAGACTGCTGGATGCCGAAGGCAATGAGCTGTTATTTGGTGGTGGTGAGCTTGGCAGATTAGCCCGTGTTGATCTGAGTGGATTTGACCCTCGCCTGAAGGATGTACAGGTTGAAGTGGCCTGCGACGTTACGAATCCATTATGTGGTCCGACCGGAGCTTCCAATGTATTTGGTCCGCAAAAAGGGGCTACGTCGGATATGATCAAACAGCTGGACAGCAATCTGCATCATTATGCGAGTGTCATCAAAGAGCAACTGGGTTTCGATATTATAGATATGCCTGGTGCTGGTGCAGCGGGTGGACTTGGGGCAGGACTGGTAGTGTTCTTAAACGGAATATTAAAAAAGGGCATTGAGCTTGTGATCGACTATACTGGACTTGAAGAAAAGGTGCAGCAGGCGGACATGGTGTGGACCGGGGAAGGAAGCATCGATTTCCAGACCCAATATGGCAAGACCCCGCTTGGCGTTGCTGAGGTAGCTAAGAAATATAATAAACCCGTACTGGCCTTCGCGGGACGGATCGGCGATCAGACGGAAGTGCTGTATGATAAAGGGATCGATGCTATTTTTGGCATTATGCCAGGCGCAGCTTCATTGGAGGATGCTTTGAATAAAGGGCAAGAGAACCTGGAAAGAACGGCTGAGAATGTGGCTAGGTTAGTCATGCTGAACCAAGGAAGCTGAATGAATTATACAAAGTGATAGAGGGGCTGACTGAACGGAGTCAGCCCCTTTTTTCTTTTTTAAGGTAGAAGCTTTCTGAGTAGAATATAAGGGAACAGGAGGTACAGACATGAAGATATCGAAATCACTCGCAGGACAAATAGCACAAGAAATGATGAGCGTAGTTCCTTATAACATTAATGTTATGGATGAGAGCGGGTTTATTGTGGGGAGCGGAGATCTGAAACGGGTCGGAACCTTACATGAGGGAGCGAGAATAGCCATTCAAAGTGGTCATGTCTTTGAAGTGTACGAGGATGGCAGCGGCATGAAGCCGGGGGTGAATGAACCCATTATTATAGATCATAAAGTTTTGGGTGTGGTAGGTATTACGGGACATCCAGATGAGGTTAGGCCGTTTAGTAAGCTGGTCAGAGTCACTACTATATTACTTATTGAGCAGGAAGCAAGGAACAAGCTGGAACAGGATGAGCGAGTAAAACGTGTGAAATTTTATCATGAATTGTCTTATCGTAAAGAAGCATATGATCTTGAGTTTTTGGAACGGGCGGGCAGCTATGGGCTTGACCTTAAGAAAAAATGCTGGGCGATCCTTGTGGAAGGCGATGTGAACGGAAAAGAATTCAAAAATGTATTTAGGTCCTATCCACATTACTGGAATTTGGAGAATGATAAGGCGGTTTTTTTCATAACGGATGTTTTTCTTTATAAAGAGCTTATAGGAAAACTAAATTCATGTGCGAATGTAGGGCGAATAGGTTCTGGCGAAGCAGAGGAGTTAGCTGCATATTCACTTGAACAGGCCCAGGCGGCGATTAGTGTTGGCAGTAGAGTCGACCCGCTCAAGAAATTGTACACTTATGAGGAACTAAAATTCTTGATTCATCTCTCTTATGACGGTGCTGAACGGCCCGGAACGATTTATGCTCTGCTGGATCAGTCGGGCGATAAGACAGGCCTGATTGAAACGCTGCAAGTATTTATTGCTGAGAATGGGGACCATAATCGTACTGTACAGAAGCTGAATATTCACCGAAATACACTGAACTACCGGCTTAATCGCATTCATACATTGACGGGCAAAAATCCACGCAACTACATGGAGTTGTTTGAATTGTTGTGCGGATTGATGTGGCGGAAGTAATTTAAATCCCCGTATTCCAATTGCCATCCTGATTTTATAGGCATAAACTTAGATAAGCTTGTATAGATAAATTAGGACAGGGATGGATAGGAATGAATGATAAAGTAGTAATGAATGATAAAGTAGTCATGCCATTATGGACCATGTGCCTTTTTATCGTAGTGATGAACACAACGATGTTTAATGTATCACTTCCAACCATTATTCAGGATCTCCAAATTTCTGCTGATCTAGGTTCATGGGTAATTTCGAGCTATTCGATTGGATATGCTTTATCGACGGTTATTTATAGCCGCTTATCAGACGTGGTGCCGATTCGGAGACTTTTGACCGTTGGCTTAATTACTCTTGGGTTAGCCTCAGTGTTTGGATTATTTGCGCATGACTTTAATACATTATTGATAACGAGAATAGTACAATCTGCCGGCGCGGGTGCGATGGCTGGATTGGGTCTCGTACTGGCCAGCCGTTATGTACCTATTGAAAGACGTGGTGCGGCTATCGCCATGATCTCCGCAGGGAGTGCAATGGCCTTTGGGTTGGGCCCTATTTTCGGTGGCGTCATCAGTCAGTATTTTGGCTGGAACGGGTTATTCGGAATTACTTGCCTTGTGCTTGTTGTATTGCCAGTGCTGCTGCGGTTATTACCTAAGGAACAGCCTCAGCCTGCAAGCTTTGATGTTATTGGGGCGGCGTTGACCGTTGTAAATGCGGCAAGTCTGCTGGTAGCCGTAACTACCCAATCTCTGGTATGGTTAGCAGTGGGCATAGTATCTATTATCGTGCACGCTTGGTATTTGAAGAAGGCGAAGGAATCCTTTATTAACCCGCAGCTGCTAAAAATGCCGGGATACTTGAAGCTAGTTACCATAGGCTTTTGTATTCTGGTGCTGAACTTGGGGAATTTGTTCCTGATGCCGCTTGTGCTCGCTAATCTATTTGGTAAATCGGCGTTGATGATTGGTTTGTTTATCGCACCTGGTGCGTTATTATCCGCATTTCTTACCCGTTTTGTTGGACGTTTTATTGACCGGTATGGCAACTTGCGCTTCTTAATCATAGGACATTGTATCCTTGCCGCTGTTATGGCTGCATTTGCGCTGAACCTTTCTGTATCTCCTGTAGTTCTTCTGCTTGGTTATCTTTGCTTCTCTCCTGCCTTCTCGGCGACAATGGCATCCTTAAATAATGAAGCTTCTCGGGTTCTTCCGCGAACTTGGATTGGTTCAGGTATGGGGCTTTTACAACTGATTCAGTTCTTTGGAGGTTCTGTATCTGTTGCGGTCTGTGGGCTGTTGCTGCATGCTCAGCGTGATCTTGCGCCGGCAAAAGCATATGAGCATGTATACGGACTGTTGCTTCTTGTCAGCTTGTGTTCGTTAGGAGTTCTCCTTTTATACAGACGTTCTTATTCCAAAAGTAATACTGGGCAATCTATACAAGCTTAGAACTGAAACGAAAAGGTGATAAAAACGTATCAGATGCTATAGCAGATATAAGGAAGGAATGGTAATAATGGATAACGGGATGAGTGTAGTTTTAATCGAAAAAATGCCAGAGGGTGATCTACGAGTAATTGAAGAGCGTACGTGGAGCATGAATATGATAACTGCACTTGAACATGTCAATTATATAGTGGTGGGCAGTAAGGAATATGAAGCGGTTGAAGGACGGCTGAATGTGGATGAGGGCAAGCTGGAGCTTTTGCTTGTTCCGATGCACACTGAGGGATAGAAGATCATCAGGGAAGGAGAACCTTACGATGGCTAAAGAAGAAAGGGATAAGGAATTACCTGCATCAAAATTATTTACCGCCGATGGCAAACCCATCCGTGTATTATCAACATCGCTAGGCATAGCCTTATTAGCGAATGCTATGTTTATTCCTGGCGGAGCGGGGGCTAGCGCGAATACTTCTGCGGGCGAACCACAGCTAGTCTCTTGGTCTAATGAAGAGGTTAAAGCTTATTTTGATAAAAATGTGGATTGGAATATTCCCTATCCCGAAGAAGGTACGAAAGAGGTAGAGGAGCAAGGCCAAGGCGTAGTAACTTCAAACGGGACAACTGTAGTGAATAACTATGGCGGTTATCATTCAGGTTTTGGCTGGACGGATTTGCTTCTGTATCATATGTTGTTTAACAGCGGTGCCAATTACTCTTCCAGAGGATGGGCTAAGGACCGTCCTACCTATTATGGAGGCACGAGAACCACTTATAAACCACCTACTTATAGCAGCGAAAAGTTTCAGAATAAAAAGGTGCCCGGTTCTGTAGTGAAACCTAAAACCTCAACCTCATCCACGGGTTCCATCACGAGAAGGGGTTCCTCTTCGAAGACCGGAATCGGGGGCACTTCCAGTGGCTTAAACTCTTCGAAGAACTCTAAATCAAGCTCAGGCTCGAAATCTTCATCGAGATCAGGTTCAAGCAAGAGTGGTTTCGGCGGATGAGTGATCAGCAGAGCGTGTTTGAGATCCTGGATTTGTCTGATCTTGAGCGGGGCCCACGGGTACAAGCGCTGTATGAGCTTGGGTTCACTTGGGCAGATCTAGAGGAAGAAGAGTATTGGATGGATGCAATAGCTGTGATGCGCAGCGACATTTACAAGGAGCTTGAGGAAGCCTCCGCAAAGCTTTGGGCTATCCTCGATAAGGCGGTTCGGTATATACATCTAAAACGCGATTTGTATGAGCTACTGGGCATTCCCCCTGTTCTTTGGGAGATGCTTGATGGGTCTCCTATTCCGGAAGAAGGCTTAATCAGCCGGTATGCAAGGTTTGATTTTGCGATAGCTCATGATGGAACCATCAAGCTTCTGGAACTGAATGCCGATACACCTACAGGTTATGTGGAGGCTTCCATAGCAACACCTTGGATCTGTGAACAGGCGGGTGTGGCTAGTCCAAATCATGCGATGAAGGAACAACTTGCCGCAGCATGGCAGATAGAACGTCCAGATACCGCAGCTTGTGTTGCTTATGGTTCCCATCTTGAAGATTCAGGTACGATTGAAGCCTTGGTCAGACATAGCGGACTTACTATTCAGTGTGTGGATTGCCTCGACCTGTGGGTCGATGAGGGCATTTTGAAGGATGGGGAGGACCGGGTGATACAGCGGATGTTTGCTCTATATCCTAAAGAGTGGATGGCCGTCGATGAAGGTGGAGATGCACTTGCCTATGCCGTTGAGCAGGGAAATCTTCAGCTTTTTAATGGACCTCACAGTATCCTGTTGCAGTCTAAGGGATTGATTGCAGCTGTGTGGGGAATGTATGAGCTTGGCTTATTATTTGACAATGAAGAGCGTGAGGCGATCTCACGTTATATTTTGCCGACTTATAATAAGCCTGTGTTCTCTGGCAGCTTTGTGTCCAAATCTGTATTTGGCCGCGAAGGCGGTTCTGTACGTCTCTTTGACGATAGTGGAACTCTGGAAATTGAGGACGAAGAGGGTTATGATAGCAGTCAGCTTTTTCCCTCTGTATATCAAAAAAGAGCTGAACTAGCCCGAATACACACCGCCGAAGGTGAATTCCACCTACTGACAGGCATGTTCGTCATTAATGGGAAACCGTGTGGGCTGCTCGGCCGGGCTGGCGGACTGATTACGGGCAATGCCAGTCATTTTATCGCGTTGGGAGTGAGATAGTTGGATAAAAGTAAGGCTATAAACAAGTCGTCTACTAGATTAGTAAAGGCCCGGATCGGCGCTTTATGTATGATGCTTCTAACGGTGCTGCTGCTTAGTGCATGTTCCAGTAATCAGGGGAGTGTGTTTGATTCAGGCACTGCCGAAACTTCTGATAGTGTTGCACGGGTACCTTGGGATTACCGGGTTGTGGAGAGTACTGTAGGTGATCTAATTGGCAGCGATATGACGGTGTTGCCGGATAATGAGCTGCTGCCGAATGATGAGAATTATGCTACTGGCGATAAAATATGGACATTGCAGTTCATGGACGCTGAGCTGATCACAGATGCTGACCAGCGCAATGAAGTCCGCCTATCTTCCTGGACGACCATTAAATCGTATCCCGATGAAAAAACAGCAGTAGAGGACCTTACCAACCTTAAGGTATCGGTAACTACGGATGTTGATCTTGTAGGAGTATACAAGACAAAATATAATGAGAAGACAAGAAACTTTGCCGTCCTTGAGCTGCCTTCCGGCAACCGGATCAAGCAGCCGATAGACGATGAGCGTTATGCAGCATTAGAGAAAGAAAAGACCGCTTCCGTAGTCCTTGAGGAAGTACATGATTTCGCCGATTATGACTCGGCATATGCGAAATTTCGGGGGTGGGCAAAGTGACGATTGTTGTTAATTTGATAGTCAGTATATTTGTGATTATTCTTCTGCAATTGTTGGGTATGGTTATCTTTGGCTTGATGACCCCGTTCAAGGATATGGAAGAGCTGAAAAAAGGGAATGTGGCTGTAGCTCTAGCGCTTGGCGGCAAATTTCTCGCCACAGCAATTATCATTGGAGTAGCGGCGTATACGAATACCTCTATTCTGCATATGATCATTTGGTTTGCTGTCGGTTATGTGTGCCTCATCGCTGCTTACTGGATTTTTGAATTGGCGACACCAAGCTTTAAAATTTCAGAACATCTGGAAAAAGGCAATGTGGCAGTAGGCACTATGCTCTGCTTGGTGTTTATCGGCACAGCGTTTGCAGTCAGCAGTTTGATTGTTTAGTTCAAAAATCGCAGATGGACATGGAAAAGGCTGCCCTCAGTAATAACCTCGAGAGGCAGCTTTATTAATGTGAGGAAGGGATGGCAGATGCATTTTTTTCTGAGAATATCCACCAGGATGATGCGTTTACGCAAACGGTCGATCGGTTTGATTATTTTGATCTTTATAATTCTTAGCGCATCGATAGCTTACCTGCTTGAACCGAGTACATTCCACAACTGGTTTAATGCCTTCTATTGGGTCATGACAACGATGGCAACCGTTGGGTATGGAGATTATTTTACAGAGACTGTAGTGGGTAAGCTATTCACCATGTTTCTGTATATTTTTGGGATTGGTCTTCTCAGCTTGGTTATTGGCAAGGTCATTGACTCTATTGCAGAAGTGCAGAGAATGAGAGGAGCAGGAACATTGAGCTTCCGGGGAAAGGATCATGTGATATTAATCAATTGGAGTAAGAAAGCGCAAGCTGCGGTAGATGAGGTGTTATGCTATTCACCTAAATGTCATATCGTCATCATTGATGAGATAGGACGGCATCCGCTGGAGCATATGGAACAGGTCCACTTTGTAAGCGGTGATGCTTCCAGCGATGAGATTCTCCTTAAAGCTAACATATACGAAGCCCGGGCAGCCATTGTGTTCGGAGACACACGGATTGATGAAGCATCGCTAATTGACGGGAAGTCTCTGCTTATCGCCTCCAGCATTGAGCGCATAGCGCCACAAGTACATACTACCGTAGAAATTATGCAGGAGAAGAATATACAGAATTTCAGGCATGTTCAGGTCAATGAATTCGTTCTGTCGCATGATGCCATTTCTAGATTGGCTGTCCGATCCGCTCTACAAGAGGGGAATTCAGAGGTGATTACGCAGCTGCTGAGCCGCCAGTATGGGGATGATATTTATGAGATTCCAGTGAATAGTGCATGGAAGACCTATGGGCAGGCGTTTCAGGAATTGCTCCTTCAAGGTGCAACTTTACTCTCGGATCGTAGTGACCTTAGCATCAATCGCAAGCTGGGCCAGCCTATTCCTAAAGAGGCTAGATTATATATTGTTTCGGATGAAGAGACGTACCGGAGAATTAAAGGTTAGGTCAGAAATAAGCGAGTAAGCGGATTTTCGGGAGAATGGCTTCTCGGAATTCCGCTTCTTTTTGTTTGCCGTTCCTTCCTTAAGGGTAAGAGATGAATATTATCGTTACTCTACCTTTCGGAAGGAGCCATTGTTAATGAGTGAACAGCAAAAAGTGAACGGAAATAGCAAAAATGAGCAACTGGAACAGTTTCGCAGTAAGGACGAAGGTCACGCTTTAACAACCAATCAGGGATTGAAAGTGTCCGAGGATGAGTTCTCCCTAAAAGCCGGTGACCGGGGGCCAACCTTGCTGGAGGATTTTCATTTTCGGGAAAAAATGACCCATTTCGATCACGAGCGGATTCCTGAGCGGATCGTGCATGCACGCGGATTTGCCGCCCACGGGGAGTTTGAAGTATATAAATCGTTGAAAGAATATACGAAGGCGAAATTCCTTCAAGATCCGTCCGTAAAGACCCCGGTGTTTGTCCGGTTCTCAACGGTAGCAGGATCACGGGGTTCAGCCGAAACTGTGCGGGATGCCCGGGGCTTCTCGACCAAATTTTATACCGAAGAAGGCAATTATGATTTGGTAGGCAATAATATGCCGGTCTTTTTTATACAGGATGCGATTAAGTTCCCTGATCTAGTGCATGCGCTTAAGCCGGAGCCGCATAATGAAATGCCTCAGGCGGCATCAGCCCATGATACCTTCTGGGATTTCATCGCCAATAACCAGGAATCGGCCCATATGGCGATGTGGCTGATGTCTGACCGCGCCATTCCGCGAAGCTTCCGGATGATGGAAGGGTTTGGGGTTCATACCTTCCGTCTGATCAATGAGCAGGGGAAAGCACATTTTGTTAAATTCCATTGGAAACCAGTGCTTGGTGTACACTCTTTGGTGTGGGACGAAGCACAGAAAATATCAGGAGCAGACCCTGACTTCCACCGACGTGATTTATGGGAATCGATTGAAGCCGGCAACTTTCCGGAATATGAGCTGGGCATTCAGCTTCTTAGTGAAGAAGATGAATTCAAGTTTGATTTCGACGTGTTGGACCCTACAAAGCTATGGCCAGAGGAAGACGTGCCCGTGCAGATCGTTGGGAAAATGACCTTGAACCGCAACGTGGATAATGTTTTTGCCGAAACGGAGCAGGTGGCTTTCCACCCTGGACATGTAGTGCCTGGTATTGATTTCACCAATGACCCCCTACTTCAGGGCAGACTATTCTCTTATACGGATACACAGCTGATTCGGCTTGGGGGTCCTAACTTTCATGAATTGCCGATTAATAGACCGGTGTGTCCTTTCCACAACAACCAGCGTGACGGATATGGGCGGCAGACGATTAATCAGGGCACTGTGAGTTATCATAATAATTCTCTGGCCCAAAATACACCGAGACCTGTCCCAGAGGCTGAAGGCGGTTATGTGCATTATCAAGAAAAGGTTGAGGGCCGTAAGGTACGGAGCCGGAGTAAAAGCTTTGAGGATCATTTTTCACAAGCCAAGTTATTCTGGAATAGTATGAGCCCTCCGGAACAATTGCATATTATCGAAGCTTATTCTTTCGAGCTTGGGAAGGTTAAGAGTAAGTCGGTCCGACAGCAGGTCGTAAATATGCTCGCTAACATTACCTCTGAGCTTGCTGTACCTGTGGCAGAAGCCATTGGAGTAGCGGCTCCAGAAGTTGGCGGTTCTGAGGTCACTCAAGCTTCCCCAGCCTTAAGTCAAGCTAATACGAAAAAACATCCCAACACGCGTAAAGTAGGCGTGATTATCGGGGATGGTTTTGATGAAGCTGCGGTAATGCCTGTATTGGACACGCTTATGGGAGCTGGGATTCAACCGGAGCTAATCAGTGATAAGCTTGGATTTATTAAAGGCTCAAACGGTACAGAGCTTGAAGTCATCCACACCTTATCCACTACAGATTCGGTGCTCTTCGATGCGATTTATGCGGCTGGTGGAAATGCAGAGCGCAAGAAATTCCATAAAGATGCAGCGCTATTCCTCAACCAAGCATATGCACATTTTAAACCCATCGCGATGACCACAACACTTGCTGAGCTGCTTGCAACAGATGAACACAGAAGCAGTCCGGGCGTCGTAATAGGCGATGGTGGGGAAGTTTTTGCGGCTAGCTTCGTTGCGGCCATTTCTGCCCATCGTTTTTGGGAACGTATGGAATAAAGTAAATAGATGATAGAAAAAGAGGGGTCTGCTCGTCAGAAGGCGTGTGGATGCCTCTTTTTTTCATCTAATAGTTTCATAAATTTAACATTTGGATTAAGTATGTGATGTATATTACCGTTATAGATAATACTAGGCAATATAAGCAGATGCTTAGGGAGGTGATTTTTTGAGGAAAGAGATAGCTGTTGCTGTAGTGGTACTTATAGGTTTTACAGCATTAACAGCATGCGAGCAAACAGAAACGCCGGCATCAACACCCTCGCCCTCCGCGAATGTTCATACAACAGAGCCACCGAATCCTACGGGTTCGGCTAATAATGATGTGGGGGACCATTCACAGGAATTGGATGCTTTAGAGCAATTTATTGTTACGAAGCTTACCGGCTCGTCCGGTGTTTATACGAATTTAATTGAAACAGAGCAATCCGGGGAAGCGGCAAGCGGCCATGAGATTCTAAGTGAGTCTGCCTCTCTGAGGATGCTGGCAGCCGTACGGAGTGGTGAGAAAGAGCGATTTGCAGAAGAATGGGCGCTGGCTAAGCAAACCTTTGATATGAAGGGCGGTTTTAGCTACCGATATAGCCCTAAACAGCAGAAATTATATCCTGTGAATGCTGCCGTTGATGACTTACGTATCATTCGTGCGCTTTATGAAGCGGGGGATACGTTTAGGGATAAACACTATTTAGAAGAAGCGGCTAAGTATGGTGAGAGGTTTTATAACTATAATGTAAAAAATGGATATATGTATGACTTCTATGATGAAAATTACAAAAAAACCAACACATTCGTTACTTTATGTTATATTGATTTAGGTACAATGCGAAAATTGTCGGTTTCTGGAGAATCTCGTGAATTTTTGTTGAATAATATGAGCGTTATACTGAAAGATGGATATTTATCAGATGAGTTTCCCTTCTATGAAACAAGGTTTAATTATGAGAGTGGAACCTATACTTCGGAGAATATCAATACAGTAGAATCGCTACTGTCTATTCTGGCTTTGGCAGAGGTAGACCAGCAGAAATCCTCCAGCATTGATTATATCAAGCAGCAGGTCGAAGCTGGCACATTATATGGACAATATTCGCGTGAGGGAAAGCCGCTTAACGATATTCGCTCAACAGCCATTTACGCTATTACGGCTATGATTGGTGCCGAGATCGGAGACGATGCACTCTATCGCAAAAGCATTGAAAGAATGAACGAGTTCAGAATAACCGATGCCGGCAGCTCACTGTATGGAGGCTTCGGCGATGTAGCTAGTGGCCAAGCCTATTCCTTTGATAATCTGATGGCATCATTGGCCTATGTCTATTAATTTAAACCTATAGTAACGAAGGTGAATCTGCATGATAAACAACACGGTGAAATCACCTCTGAGGCAGGGGATGACACTCGCTAACCTACCGTTGCCATTGTCCCCGGCTTTTATCACTGCTGTTGGAGTGTTGCTTATAACCATCATAGCCTTATTTACCGCCCCGTATGTCGGAATGGCGGATAATGGTGATTTTTTTCGCAGCATCTATAGTAACGGAATTTATTTCAATCTGCCGGATTATGACGAGCAATACTTTGGTTATTTTGTAAAGCAATATGGAATCTTTCAATATTTTAATGAGAATGGCGCGACATTATTTTCTTCGCAGTCCCTATTTATCAAGCTGGCCATTGGACTTAATAAGCTGTTTTTTAGCAGCGAGGTTTTCGATATCCGGTTTCAAGCAGTCATTTATACGATTTTATATGTTGCGGCGATCTACTTATTAATAGAGGCTGTTACATGGGGGATGACCCGCAAGCAGGGATGGGTCACTGCAGGTATTGCTATTTTTATATTTGGAGATACCGGGTATACCGCTTATTTCAACTCCTTTTACGGCGAGAGCGTCGTGATGATCACGATGATTACTATGTTCGCAGCTTGGTTGTTGTTATATCAAAAAAGATACAATGACTATGTGCTGCTGGCCCTGTTCTTGATCAGTACGATTATCCTGACTACTTCCAAGCAGCAAAATGCGCCAGTGGGTATAATCATTGCGGTTCTGGGGTGTTCGCTCCTTTGGATTCGCAGGGATAAAATATTTCGCATTCTGACAATGGTTTCCCTTGCTTTGATCCTGTTCGCGGGTGTGTTCACCTATTTGAATATCTCGGATGAGTTCGTGAATATTAACCAGTTCCATGCCATGACCCGCGGGGTGCTGAAGGATTCCTCCGATCCGGAGAAGGCACTGAAGTCATTCGATATTGATGAACAATATGCCATCTTGAAGAATAGCATTTACTACGAGAAATACGGAACTATTGATGTGAATTCACCGATCCTCCAAGAGAACTTTTACAGTCGTTACGGATTTGTTTCGATCCTTAAATACTATATATCGAATCCGGATCAGCTTAACTCGATTCTTAATGTAGCTGCTCAAAGTGCATTCTCGATCAAACCAGCGGCGATGGGCAATTACGAGCAATCCGTTGGGAAGGAATTTCGAGCACAGAGTCACTTTTTTACTGGATACAGTCAGCTGAAAAAGGCTTTGGCACCACGAACGATAGGTTTTATCTTCCTTTGGACAGTGCTTGTCATCGGTCTGTATATGCCTTCTTTCGTAACAGCCATTAAGGCACGTAATTTTAGAGGATTGCAGCGGATGGTATTGATTGTCGCTACGATAGGCATTGGTCTTTCAGGCATTTTTGTATCGATTATCGGTGCTGGTGATGCCGACATTTCCAAGCATGAATTCTTGTTCACTTTATCTTTTGATTTGGTGACCTTTCTGACAGTATCTAGTGTGATCGGACGCAGATTCTCGAAAAATCGTAAAAAGCCGGTTAACGAGAGTTCCACCACTTCTAGTCCATATACAAAGTCTCAAAAGGATGTGAGTGTTTGAAGCGCAGAGGGATCTTATACTGTATATTGCTGCTGACGCTGAGCTTAACCATCCTATTGCTTCCCGCCACTCCTGTTCAATCTGCTGCATCGCCACAACAAGTCTTACTGCTCTATGACAGCCTTGCCAAGGGGACCGCTAAGGATGGAAATGTGACTGAACTTCAACGTCTGCTGGCAGCTTACTCGACAAAGGTTACACTTCGAAGCCTAGATCAATACGAGCAGGGGATGCTGAAAAATTACTCCAGAGTGATCATGGTCCGTAACGAAGCGGATATTTCGATCACGAATAAATCCTATATAGAGGATTGGGAGCATTATCAGGGGCAGTATTTGCATATTGGGTACAACCCACCTGCTAGTCTAATGAAGGCGTTACAGCTAACCACTGATGTGATCTATGACGGGAGTGCTGAGCTCGAAATTGGACAGTTCTCCGGAATTCAAGCTAAGGTGCAGGATATGCCTTATATTGCAGCGAGTCAGGCGGTCAAATCCTTTGGGAAACTCTCTTTTGCGGAGGAGGGTCTGCAAGCACCGTACGCTGTGAGTAAGGGGAATGATACATATGCCCCATATTTTGAACAAGGGAATGTCAGTACGCTGGGGATGGCATATGTTCTGAAGGATTGGCTCCATATCACTGCTGCTCCTAAAATGTACCTTGCGATCAAAGAAATCTATCCTTTCTCCGATCTGCGACTGCTGGCAGAAACGGGTGAGCGGCTGTATCAACTGGGGATTCCGTTTCTTGCAAGTGTGCGGCCTGTGTTCAGCAATACCGATTATCCGGCCATGCAGCGTTATTTAGTGGCCATGAAAAGTGTGCAATCCAGCAATGGAAGCATTCTGGTCAATGCCCCAGTGGTGATGCCAACGATAAGCTCCAGTGACCATACGCTTAAAGGAAAGATGAATGATTTCATCAATCTGTTGGCCGAAAACGGGCTTGGGCCGCTTGGAGCCGGAGCGGAGATGCATTGGTCGTATGACAAAGAGTATTCAGAAGCGGGGATGAGCTTTTTTGATTCCGTGGTGTTATATCCGGATGAACAGATTGATTATATGGAGCAGAGCGACACCTCTAAATCCTTTCCATCCTCTTTATATAGCGTTCCGCTGGAATTTCTTCAGGCTTTGCATACATCCAATAAAGTGATCCCGCAATTGCCGCTGGATACTGTAATCACCGTCGACATGCCCGAGGATGAGCGTCAGCTTGAAGAAATGCTGCAAAGTCTGGAGCGGAATTGGGTTTCTTTTGCCGATTATAAGCAAGAAGAGCATCAGGTGGTTACTGATCAGAACACAATCTCCTCATTAGATGGAATGATTTCTATTAATGGACAACCTCTAAGCCTGGACTATACACCGGAAACAGTGGATAGCGATTATCGCTACACAGAGGAGCAGCAAAAGAGCTTCACCCGGCTTTTTAATATTCAGAATCAATTTTTTATTGTTGTGATCATGATTTCTCTGCTGCTGTTTGGCGGATTGTTGATGATCGGATACCGGTTATATCGCAGAAAGTTTTTGAAATGAGACAACTAATCGTGATTTGGAGGACCCTATGACGATTTCAGACGTGCTGATGGTGATTGCGGTGATCTGTATTTGGTCTCTGCTGCTGGTGAATGTGACCCTCATTATCGCGGGCTATCTATATTATATTAAATCCGAAAATGAGGATATACCAGAGATAGAGGGTGAATATCCTTTTGTTTCAATTATGGTTCCCGCTCACAATGAGGGGGTAGTGATTTGTAAGACGGTTGAATCTCTGCTCGCGCTGGATTATCCGCAAGATCGGTATGAGATTATTGTAATTAATGATAATTCCTCTGATAACAGTGCCGAGCTGCTGGCGGGAATACAATCCCGAAATCCGGGGCGCCAGCTGGTAGTCATTAATACGGATGCAGTTACAGGAGGCAAAGGTAAATCCAATGCCTTGAATATAGGCTTTACCAGCTGTAAAGGGGAGCTAATCGCCATTTATGATGCCGACAATACTCCGGAGAAAACAGCTTTGCGTTATCTGGTTGCTGAGATCATGCATGATTCCAGCCTCGGTGCAGTGATCGGGAAGTTCCGGACCCGTAATCGTGATGCAAGTTTACTGACCCGGTTCATTAATATTGAGACCTTATCCTTTCAATGGATGGCTCAAGCGGGACGCTGGAAGCTGTTCAAGCTTTGCACTATTCCGGGAACCAATTTCATTATGCGCAGGTCAATTGTGGAAAGCATCGGTGGCTGGGATGTCAAAGCGATAGCCGAGGATACAGAAATCAGCTTCCGGATTTATATGATGGGTTACCAAATCAAGTTCCAGCCGAAATCCGTCACGTGGGAGCAGGAACCCCAGACCCTAAAGGTCTGGTTCAAGCAGCGAACCCGCTGGGCGAAGGGCAATATTTATGTCATTGTCAAAAATATTCCGCTGCTGTTCAATAAATCGGCCGCAAAGGTCCGGTTCGATATTCTTTATTTTCTATCCATTTACTTCTTGCTGCTGCTGTCGTTAATCACCTCCGATGTGCTGCTGATCCTGCATGCTTTGGGTTATGTGCATACTACTATTGCAGGTCTTAGTAATTTCTTATGGCTGCTCGCTATTATTCTTTTCGTTGTGGGGACCTTCATCACGCTAACGACAGAAAAGGGCGAGATGAGCTTGTCCAATCTAGGGATTGTAATGTTGATGTATGTGTCTTATTGCCAGCTGTGGATGGTTGTCGCGGCTAACGGATTATATCTATACCTGAAAGACCTCATCTTCAAAAGAGAAGCCAAATGGTATAAGACGGAGCGCTACTAACGAGGCACCAAAAAGTCATATGAGAAAAATGTAATCACAGGAGAAACAGAACATGAAGATAAAAAAACAGCTGGTTATACTGTTAACCTGCCTCTCCCTTTTGTTAATTCCAATCCATCCAGCTGCCGCAGAGACGTTGCCGCAGGATCATAAGTCGACTTATACAACCTCATTTACGGGAACGGACTCGTCCTTAACAGGTTCGAGTGCCCAGCAGCAATATTTTGAGGTTCTGGATTATTGGAATGTGGATCAAGTAAAGATCAAACTGCATTTTCAAATTTCACAAATTACCGAAGAGCAGATTTCTAGTGTTACCTTAACGCTAAACGGCAGCCCGTTCTATACGTTTCGTCCGTCACTACAAGACAACGGCGAACAGCTGTTGACCCTTGCGGCACCCAAGGGGTTTCTGAAAAAAGGGACGAATACACTGGGCATTCAGGGCTATTTGAAGACAGATCGTCAAGATGACCTCTTTTGTTCGGTCGATGAAACGTCGGATAATTGGCTGCATCTGTTCAATACGTCCAGTGTTAACGTGATTTATACCGCAAAGCCCTTGAGTGGAGGGATCAGTGACTTCAGCGAGCGATTCGCCGGGATAGATACCTTAACGAAGAGTCAGAGTATTCTGACTGTACCGGACAAAAGCACGGCGGCAGAAATGGAAGCAGCCACTTATGCGCTCTCCGGGTTTGTTAAGGGGATTACGTTAAATGATAAGACTATTCCCCTACTTCCCTACCGGGCAGACACTGTGCAGAATAAGGCCGCAGTTGTACTGGTAGCTATGTATGACAGAGTACCAAGCGAACTGAAAGCTAAGCTAAGCTCCACTGAAGATTTGGGTACGCACGCGCTGCTCCAGCTAGTGAATAAGGATACCCAGCCCACCTTGGTTGTAACCTCGAAGGATGAGAACTTGCTGATTAAAGCGGGTCGTTTGATTGCTAATCCAGAGCTGATCGGGCAGATCACTAGTGATCTGAAAACAGTAACGGATGCTACAGAAGTGTCAGCACCTGCGCTTTCGATTAGCTCTAACATCACGTTCACTGAGACAGGTGATAAACTGACCGGGGCACATCATCAGGAGCAGACGTATTTTATTTCATTGCCAGCGAACCGCTCGATTGCCGATTCCGGTAAAATCAGCCTGGATTTCCGTTATGCACAGAATTTGGATTTTACTCGTTCATTGGTTACCGTGAGCATCAACAATACTCCGATTGGCAGTAAGAAGCTGACTAAGGAACTGGCGAATGGCGATATTCTTAATCTCTCGGTGCCTCAGAACTTGAATATCTCCGGAAATTTCTCGGTGACAGTGGCTTTTGATTTGGAGATCGAAGGAGCCAGATGTATTATCGATCGGGATCAAATGCCATGGGCTTATATCAGTAAAGATTCTGTAATGCAGCTGAATACGAAGGATCGCACGGATCTCTTATTTAATAACTATCCATATCCGTTCATCCGCGATGGGATCTATAATCATGTAGCGGTTGTACTGCCCGAACAAATGGATGATTACGCCTATTTAAGTGTATCGAATATCTTTAATCTGCTTGGTAAATATGCCAGCGGAAATATAGGGAACATCCAGTTCTATACCGATACCGTCAGTGCCGATCATTTGAAAAATAATAATATCATCGTTATTGGTGCTTATAAGAATAATAAGGTGATCCGTGATCAGAATGCTAAGCTTTATTTTCAATATAACGGAGATGGAACCACAATTCGCTCCAATGAGAAAATGAGTATTGAAGAGCAATACGGCGCACGAATCGGAACACTGCAGCTGATTGATTCGCCATTTGAGGCGGGACGTGCATTGCTCGCGGTTACGGGAGTCAGCTCGGAAGAGTATTACTTAGGATCGAAGCTGCTCGCTACAGAACGGGACAAGTGGAAGGTGTTTGGCGATGGTGCAATCGTTGATAAAGACGGTAATGTCAGCGCACACCGTTTCAAAACGATCACTGGAGCAGCCGAGGACTCTGTGGCCCAAAAAATAATGGAACGGTCGGATGTACTCAGTTTTATCATTGTGATTTTACTGGTTCTAACGCTGGTGGTTCTATCGCTGATCCTGCTGCTTCGCAAACACATGAAGAAACGTGGTGATAAGCGTGAGACGTAATCGCAGCTTAGTGTCGGACATCGCTCTCTTATCATTCCTGGTGTTATCGTTCCTCTGTATCGTCTTCATTGCCGGGGCGCCGGATGATTACCTCCAGAATATTATCATTTTAACGGTGGCTTTTATTCTGGCCATTGTTACGTATTTTACAACGGTCACTGCAGGGCTGGTCTTGAATCTGGTGTTTATCTTTGCTTACGGATTCTACACGATGTACCAGACGATAACGCTAGGGGAGACGATTAGCCTGAATACTTATTTCTGGTTAATTATGACTCCGCTATTAACGGTCGTTCTATGGGTATTCACTTTAAGCAGCCGTGATTTGCAGGTGGAGAATGAGCAGCTACGCAAAAAGACTGCCAATATGGCTATCGTCGATGAAAACACAAATTTGCGGAACAGTATTTCTTTTCAGACGGATGCTACATTATTTACAAGCATTTCGACCCGCTATCAGATTCCGCTCACCCTGCTAGTGGTGAAGGTGAAGTATTGGAAAGAGATCAGACGGATCATTCCTGAAGATCAGCTGGCAGAAGCTATCTATGATGTGTCTCAGCTTAGTCAGGCGAGTATTCGTACCAATGATGCACTCTATCTGCTAGATAAGGATGAAGCAACATGGGGCCTGCTGCTGTTCACGGACAGCGATGGGGCGAAGATTGTGATCGAGCGGATTAAGCTCAAGCTTCAGGAGTTGAATGACAATAATTTCTCCAGAAAATATAAGGTCAGCCTGGGTCTTAAGATTGGGGCGGTCGAATACCAAGCCGGCACGATTGAGAATCCGCTGGATTTCATTGTTCAGGCCAAAAAACAGCTGGAGTACGACGTGTAGGCCAGCTTAAAAATCAACAGTTTCACTATCAGCCTCTGTATGGATGGCGATGAGCACGCTTGCCGGCTCATCGCCTTTATTTATGACCAGATGTGGCACACAGGCATTCCAGCTAAAGGAATCCCCCGCTTGGAACATCCCGAAATCTTCACCTTGCTCCGCATAAACCTCACCTTTTATCACTAAATGGACCTCTTTGCCTTCGTGCGCCTGCGGAGTTTCACCCGTAGAAGTACCCGGAGGGAAATGGACAAGCACCATTCGTACACCACCTGCCGAGCTTAAATGTTCAACTTGCAGTCGATCACTTCCACTGCTGGTGATTTGCCGCTCCTTGGATCGTACCACCTGCATCCGCTCTTCCTTTTTTAACAGCAAATAAGCCAACGGAACGTTCAGTGCATCAGCAATCAGGCTAAGGGTAGCGATCGAAGGAGAGGTCTTATTAGTCTCAACCTGGCTCATAAAACCTTGTGACAGGCCAGTAGTTTCACAGATTTGGGCAATCGTTATATGTTTTCTTTTACGGATTGTACGAATGTTTGAACCTATATTCATAAGTAAAGCCCCTTTTAATATTAGTAATAGCAAATATATTTTTATATTAACAAATTATTAATTGACATACTAGCCAGAGGTTTATAATATTATCCTTACAAATATTATTTTTGTATTACAAATATTTTGAAGGAGTGTTTAGTATGAAGGCACCTTATATATATGATGTCAGTCTACCTTCCGGCTACGATGTGAATCGGGTTTATCCGGTTATCTTCACCTTGCATGGCAAAGGTTCCAATGAGAAGAATATGTTCGGACTTGTCGAGCCCTTGTCTGAAGAGTTTATTATTATCGGGATTCGGGGAAATATGATTTTAGGGGCTGGATTTCAATATTATGATCTCAAAAGTCTAGGTCATCCCATCCGTGAGCAGTTTGATCAGGCTGTATCGCAATTGCAGCAGTTTATCGAATACGCCACCGACAAATATCCTATAGATGCTAAACACCGTTATCTGCTTGGCTTCAGTCAAGGAGCCATTTTGTCCATGACACTCGCTCTTACAATGGGGAATTCGCTTCGGGGAATTGTGGCGCTGAACGGTTATGTTCCGGGGTTTGTGAAGACAGATTATGAGCTGAAGAGTGTGCAGGAGGTATCGGTATTCATCTCGCATGGTGAATATGATTCTGTATTTCCAATTTCAGTGGGGACAGAAACAGCCGCTTATTTCGAAGGTCTAACCCCATTATTAACCTTTAAAACTTATCCTTCGGATCATGGTGTATTACCGCAGAATCAGCAGGACCTGATCGCTTGGTTACTGCAGAACTTAGGGAGTGATAAACTATGATACCTTCTTACTTTATTGCCCACGGTGCTCCTTCTCTGGTACTTGATAACAATGCATATACGAAATTTCTTGGGGATCTCGCTGAGAGGAATGTCAAACCTAAAGCGATTGTTCTATTTTCTGCACATTTTGAAGAACACACACAGTCGGTTGGAGTTATGGAGACTTTCGACACCATCTATGATTTCTATGGCTTCCCAGATGAGATGTATCGAATGACTTATCCTGCCAAAGGAGACAATGAGGTTGCACAGCAAATTATGTCTCTGTTCCACAAGAATGGGATTGTCAGCAAATTAAATACAGAGCGTGGACTAGATCACGGAGCTTGGGCTATTCTTAAATTAATCTATCCGAATGCAGATATTCCTGTCGTGTCTTTGTCAGTTAATCGAGAGCTGTCCAATGAACAGCAATATTTAATGGGTAAGGCTTTATCTGAGCTGCGTGAGCAGGATATTATGATTATTGGCAGTGGTGGAACCGTCCATAATTTGCGTAGCGTGAAGTGGGGAATGGAGAACGTCGAGAAATGGGCGGAGACATTCGATGACTGGCTGCAGCACAGGGTGGAAGCTTGGGATACAGAGTCACTATTTAGCTATCAGGAGCTTGCTCCCTATGGTATTGATGCAGTGCCGACTAATGAGCACTTTATCCCTCTGATAATAGCTATGGGAGCTGGCGATAAAGGGAAAGAAGCGAAGCTGCTGCACCGAAGTTATCAGTATGGCAATTTAAGTCTTAGCTGTTGGGAGTTTAATTAAGAAGGAGGCATTAATGATGGACTTGGGACTTCGTGGGAAATCAGTTTTTGTAGCCGCAGCAAGTAAAGGGTTAGGACTCGCAACTGCGCTGGAGTACACCCGTGAGGGGGCGAAGGTAATGATCGCCAGCAGGAGTATGGAGCAGCTTGTAGACGCACAGAAAGAGATTCAGGCAGCCACAGGACAGCAGGTCAACATTGTTCAGATGGATGTGACTGTCCCAGAGGATATCGTACATGCTATTCAAACGGTTGTAGCCCAAAACGGTGGGCTTGATGTTGTAGTGACCAATGCGGGGGGGCCTCATGGCGGAGGTTTCGCTGATATGGAAGACGCGGATTGGAACCAAGGATTTGAGCTCACACTGATGAGCACCATTCGTTTGATCCGTGAATCACTGCCGCATCTGCGCTCTTCTGGGGCAGGGCGAATCGTTAATATAAGCTCGATTTCTATCAAGCAGCCTATTGAGGGACTAATTCTTTCCAATGTTTTTCGCGCTGGCGTGTATGCCTTGACCAAGAGCTTGGCTACTGAGCTGGCTGCGGATCGCATTTTAATTAATACGATCGCTCCAGGGCGTATTGCAACCGACAGGATTCTTCAACTAGACGGCAAACGTGCACAAGCCGAGGGGATCCCTATGGAGCAGATTCAAGAGGAAGCGCTGCTGCAAATCCCGTTAGGAAGATTGGGCACGCCCGAAGAATTCGGCAAGGCTGCTGTTTTTCTAGGCTCTTTTGCGAATACTTATGTTACGGGACAATCTCTTTTAGTCGATGGAGGAATGGTGAAATCGCTCTAACCTCCGGCGTTATGGGTAGGCTTTGAAAGGTTATGGAAATATTAGTAATTTCAATATTAGTTGCTTTGTGCTCTAAATAAGCGTATGATGGAGCGGTGGTCTAAATCGTAAGATTTACGAATTTTCCTACGTTTATTAGGTTATACTATATATAAACCTACAGATCATTTGGATAATTTACCATAAAGGCTCCACGAATTTATTCAGAAGGAGGACGATTAGAATGAGAGAAGGCATACATCCTAAGTACAACCAAGTGATTTTCTTGGATGCAAGCGTAGGCTTCAAATTCTTGAGTGCATCTACTAAATCATCCAATGAAACTATGGAATGGGAAGACGGCAACACTTACCCAGTGCTCCGTGTGGACGCAAGTTCCGCATCCCACCCATTTTACACTGGTAAACAAAGAGATACAGAACAAGGCGGCCGTGTTGACAAGTTCAAACAACGTCTTGCACAAAAGAAATAAGAATCCTTACGGATTGAAGAGGGACAACCCATGTAGAAGCAATCGCTTCGGGGATGTCCCTTTTTTGTGTTCAGGCATGTTAAAATGAGATGAATTTAAAAATATACATGGCGTCGAGGGAGCGATCAGTGATGGAAAATGTAATAAAAGTAGATACAGTCCTAAAGAGTGAAGACGTTCAGGAGTTTAACTTATGGTTTAGCTTGAATAGCCGGATTATACTCAACTCTTTTAGCGTAGTCGCTTACTTTATGATTTTGTTATTAATTACTAAGGATTACAGTACTCAAAGCATCTCAATCCTGGCTGTGACTGCTATAATTCTTGCCGCTGTCTTATGGTATATGACCAAGGCAAGCTTGATCAAAAAATCCAAGAAGGCGTTCAAAACAGATAGCCTAATTCAGCAACCGCAAAATTATACGATTTCAGATGAAGGCATATCTTATCTTTCCGAAGCGGGCACTGGACAAGTGAAGTGGGAAGAGATACATAAGATAGGTGAAACTACGAACTTGTTTGTGTTTTTTGTGTCCACACAGAGAGCGCTGATTATCCCTAAACGTTTCTTTGAATCGGCACAAGATAAAATAACATTTAAGGATTTAGCCAGAAAATATATGTTCTCCAATCGGGTGAAATTTAAGGCATAAGATGTGCTGTTATTGTTGATTCATTTGTACCAAGGATTAGGCTATAATGATAGGAGTGACTTGAAAAATAGGAGAAATATGGCATGCCATGGATTCAGGGATATCCGTATTACTTATTAATGGGCAGTGTTCTAAGTCTGTACATGGGCGTCAGCTCCTATCGGCACCGTAAGTTAGCAGGCAGACGCTATTTGTGGATCTTAATGCTGTTAGTCAGCCTTATATTTGTTGCAACGGCCGGAGAGATTATGTCACCCTCTTTTCAGTCTAAGCTGTGGTGGAAGAATGTGCAGCAGGCTCCGCTTTTTTTTAGTGCGCTCTTTACTTATGCTGTGGTAAAAGAATACGTATCTCCTTCCACAGGGCGCCTGCCCGTGAAGCTTGCCATCTTCTCTATCCCTATTGTTATGGATGTACTTCTTATTTTTACGGATAGCTATCATCATCTGATGCGCAGTGAAGTGGCCGTCCTGACGGTCGCGGGTGTTAGTGGAATTGCTGTAAAGCCTACGCTCCTTAGTATGGCTTTTATTGCGTATGATCAGCTTTTTGGGCTATATGCAGTCTGCTTGCTGGCAGTTTCCCTACTGAATACCCCGAGAGTTTATTTGCGGACTAATTTGCTGCTGTTGGCGGGTTTGCTAGTTCCGGTTATTTCCGTCTTTTTACTTCCCCTCTTGAAGATTACCATTACAGGTTTTACGGCGTTTACTTATTTGCCTGCGATTATAGCGGCTTATTTCGCACTTTTTGTTAGCTCCAAATTAACCATCTTCCCTCTAACCAAAAACAAAATTCTAGAGCACATGAAAGACGGCGTAGTTCTGACTGACCGTTATGATAATATCATTGGCATAAATGATGCGGCGACTGCTATTTTATACGACATTACCGGAATAGCGAACGATAACTGGATGGGAAAAAACATTGATCTTTTTATGAAGTCTCACAAAGACATTGCAGCTCATTACAGTCAGAGGACGGAGGGACAGTTTGAGGTAGTTTGTTCTGGCGCAGGGGAGCTCTGTTATGGGGTTTCTTTAATTGCTACGGAACATGCGACAACAGAGAATAAGGGTATGCTTATTGTGTTTAGTGATCATAGTGAGAAGAAGCGGTATGAGCGTGAGCTGGTCTATCAGGCAACGGTTGACGATCTGACAGGGCTTTATAATCGCAGGCATTTCATGCAAAGGGTCCAGAATCAAACGATCCCAGATGGATTAGGATTGGCTCTGCTGTTATTTGACATCGATGATTTTAAATTAATTAATGATACTTATGGTCATTTAGCGGGCGATCAGGCGTTAGTTGATTTCTCGAATAAAATACTTCAGGTATACCAGAATAAAGGTATTGCTGGAAGAGTAGGTGGCGAGGAATTTGCCGTATGCTTTTTCGCTGAAGATAAATGTGCAGCCTTAAAAGAAGCAGAGAATTTTCGTACAATGATGAGTGATTACACGATAATCTTGAATGAACAGGATAGCATTCATCTTACCGCAAGTATCGGAATCTCTTTTACGGAGCGTAGAGAGGTGAGTTTCGAAGATTTATATCGGGAAGCGGATGAAGCGTTATATCACTCTAAGAATACAGGGAAGAACAGAGTTACGTTAGGTCGTGAACCGATCATAAGAGAAACAGTAAAGGGATAAGAACATCGAAGATAAGGGAGTGGCCTAATGAATCTGACTGTTGATGAAGTGATGAGCAAGCTTGAGGAGATGGGTACAGAGCAGACGAAACGTACCTTCTTACGACATGGCGCAGTGGAACCTTTATTTGGAGTAAAGGTAGGGGATATGAAGAAGCTGGTTAAGGATGTGAAAAAAGATCAGAGTCTGGCAAGGGCTTTGTATCAGACAGGCAATTACGATGCAATGTATTTGGCTGGGCTAACCGTCAATCCCAAGACTATGACGAAGCAAGAGCTTCAAAGCTGGGCTTCGGCGGCCAGTTGGCATGCGGTAGTGGAATATATAGTATCCCCTCTCGCCGCAGAGAGTCCATATGGATTGGAACTTGCGAGAGAGTGGACTCGTTCCTCGGATGAACTAATAGCCGTTTGCGGCTGGAGCACTTATGCAAATTACATTTCAATTACACCGGATGATAAGCTGGACATCGCTGAGATTAGGGAGTTGTTACAACAAGTAGGCGCTACTATTCATCAGGAGCGGAATCGTGTTCGTTATACGATGAATACTTTTGTAATTATGGTGGGCAGCAGTATCACAGAACTGCATGAGGAGGCAGCAAAGATCGCAGCAGGTATAGGTAAGGTCCAGGTGAACATGGGACAAACCGCTTGTAAAGTTCCCATGGCTGTTGATTATATTGCTAAGGTTGAACAGGCTGGGAAGCTAGGTGTGAAGAAGAAAACTTGTATTTGCTGAGTTAGATATTTAGGTAACCCTTCAAGGAGAAAGGCACTTGTGGGGTTTTTTTTTATTCCGGGAAAAACAAGTGTTTCAACCCTGCGGAAATTGTTTAAATTAGCAGCAGTCAAAATTTACATAGAAGAATTAATGAAGCCTTATTCAAGTAATCTTTTGCAATGATGTAGAATAGAAAGGGGTTTATAGTTAGAAGACAGGACGGAGGCTAGTTGTGAACAAACGTCGATTCACTTTGCAGTATAAAATACTGTCAATTACAGTTTTAATCGTGATCTGTCTATTAGGATTTGTTTTTGTCATGCATGGAAGAATCAATGCTCTACAGCGGGAAACCAGCTTCATCTCTCATCAGGATCGAGAGATTACTAATTTGGCTAATCTAATTGAGAAGAATATTTTAGATATGGAAACCGGACAACGTGGATATGTCATCACCGGCGATAACAAGTATCTGGAGCCCTACAATTTGGGTAAGGCTGAATGGGAAGCTAATTATGATAAGCTTTACGTGCTGACTGCTAATGATTCTTTACAGTTACAGCGTCTGTTGGGTATTGAAAGTAAAATTAAGCAATGGATCGAACAGTCGGGAAATTATGTGATCCAGTTGAAAAAAGAGGGACAGGACGCTGAGCTCCTAAGATACTTCAATTCCGACGACGGCAAAGATCAAATGGACCGGATTCGTAATCAGATCAGCACTTACCGCGAGACGATGAAAGAGAACACCAACAGTCTGATTGCTAGACAAGCAGACAAGAATAAATTATTGCTAGAGCTTCTTTATATTGCTTGGGCAATTATAGCGGTTACCGCGATGGTCGCTTCGTGGATCAATTCACGCGCCATCGTTAGTACGGTTCGTAAAGTTACCCATACGATTGCAGAATTGGAATCTGACGAAGATATGAAGACAAGGATAGAGATCACCACGAATGATGAGATCAGGGATCTGAGCGTAGCTACGAATCATCTGATAGACACGCAACAAGAGCGGATATGGATTCAGGCTAACGCAAACGAATTGTTGGCGAGGTATCAGGGCATCACACATATCTCGCAACTGGGCGACATTTTTCTTGGCAAAACCGCAGAAGTCCTCGATTACCCATATGGTTCCTTATATGTTCGAACACAGGACCATGATCGAGATTTCTTTAAGAGAGTCTCTACTTTTGGCGGAAGCAGTAACATTCCAGATCAGCGGGCATTCCAGATCGGAGAAGGTCTAGTTGGACAATGTGCTAAAGAGGCGCGCTTGATGCAAATACAGGATCTGCCGGAGGATTATATTAGCATACAATCTGGGTTGGGTATTTCTGCGCCGAAGGCGCTTCTACTAATGCCGATTTCTTTTTCGGGTGAGGTAGTTGCTGTGGTGGAAATCGCCGCCTTTGCTCCACTTACGCAATTGCAGGTTAAGTTCCTAGGGTCTATTTCGAATGCCTTTGGCTCCGCAATTAACAGTACGATTAGCATTATGAAGATTGACCAACTTCTGGCACAATCTCAGCGTCTAAACGAAGAGCTACAGGTATATACCGAGGAACTACAGACTCAGTCTGAGGAGCTGCAAATCCAGACGGAGTCACTGCATGCAACGAATAGAAAGCTGGAGGATAAGAAACTGCTGGCGGAACAAAAGTCACTAGAGGCGGAAAGAGCTCAAACGGAACTCAGTGAATACACAGAGTTATTGCAGCAAAGCTCACAATATAAATCAGAGTTTCTGGCTAACATGTCTCACGAACTGCGAACTCCGCTTAACGGCATTCTGCTGCTCTCCGAATTTCTTATGGAGAATCAGTCGGGAGCTTTAAGCGAAGAGGATATTGAATTCTCAAAAGCCATTCATTCTTCGGGACAAGATCTGCTGGCGCTGATTAATGACATTCTGGATTTGTCCAAGGTTGAGGCAGGAAAGCTGAATATTGAAATTGAAGCGATAAATATATCGGAGATTCCGGAGGCAATGATCCAGAACTTCAGTCAGCTTTCCCGTAAAAAAGAGATTCCTTTGCAAATACAGCTGGGAGAGAACTTACCCCCGCTGTTTTATTCGGATGCTCAAAGAGTGCGGCAAATTATTATAAATTTGCTGTCCAATGCGTTTAAGTTTACAGCGGAAGGCGCAGTCACTCTGGAAATCCGTTCAGCAACTAAGGACGAGCTGCTGGATTTGGCAGATTCGTATACAGGGGAATTTATTGCCTTCGCCATCAAGGATACTGGAATTGGGATTTCAAAAGAAAAGCAGTCGATTATCTTCGAGGCTTTTCAACAGGCAAATGGAAATACAGAACGTCAATATGGTGGAACAGGGCTTGGGTTATCCATATCTAGAGAGCTGGCAACCCTGCTCGGTGGTAGAATTATAGTGGAGAGTCAAGAAGGAGTGGGTAGCGTCTTTACAGTGTATTTGCCCTTGAAGCTTGAGGCCCCAAGCCTTGAGGAAGTGGCTGATCAAGCGACTGTTATTCAAGAGATTGGGAATGGAGTGGTACTTGCCGCTACAACGGCTGAGGATACACGTAATGACTTCACTTCTCTGAATCAAAAGCATGTACTTATCGTGGATGATGATGAACGGAATTTGTTTGCTTTATCAAATACCCTAAGAAAGCGCGGGCTGCATGTAACTACAGCTACTAACGGAGAGAGCGGCCTGTTTGAACTGGAGCAAGCGGCTTCTATAGACATCGTTCTTATGGATATTATGATGCCAGTGATGAACGGATATGAGGCAATCAATCGGATCAGACAAATGCCCGCAAAGAAGGATATTCCCATCATTGCACTGACTGCAAAAGCGATGAAGGAAGATAAGGCTAAAATCCTTCAGGCAGGGGCAACAGATTATCTTAGCAAGCCGATTAACCTGGAACGTTTATTAGCGTTGATGCAATTGATTCTAGCTAGCGATTCATGAAATAGATAATGGACGGAAACAATCATGGGGTGTCCTAGTAGTCATGACAATGGCTGCTGGGGCACCCCTGTTTTGTTGACGTTGAACTAGACCTCTAACTTCGGATAATTCAAACGAAGTTGCACGAACGAAGTAACTATAATCTGCTATCGGACACAGCTGACCGTTAACGCAGCTTTTTACCACATTTGTAATTCTAACGGACCCCACTGACGCTATTGGTATAAAAAACATCGAATATGCCCTCTTTTTAATGAATAGTGGTGCTGGAGTCCGAAACGCTGCTCTGAAGGCGGAAAAATCGCAAATAACGTCAGCTGGGCCGTAAGGCTCGCGATTATGATCATCCAAAACTTTGCAGCAAGGCGAGCAAAAGTGCACCTAGACGTTCAGCCGGCTTTCGTTTGCCTCAAATGCTCTGAAGTGAGTCACCCACCCTATTGCCCAAAACGCAAAACAGCGATCCTCCGATAACGGAAGGATCGCTGTTTTAATGTCTCTTTGGAATCTTTTTAATAAGATTTCAGTCTCTCACTTATTGTTGCGCAGAATCTACTACAACTTTGACAGCTGTGCCGATTGGTGGCAGGCTTCTGGTCAGCACTGGGCTGTAGAATCCGATAACTTTTGTACCTTTAACAAGCTCGCTGCTTTTAACAGCTTCGCCGTCTTTATTAATGAGTACTGTGTCTTCGTTAATGCGCAGTACTACTTCTTTTTGTGACAATTCGCTCAGGCCACTGCCTTTAACAGTGATACTGATATTTCCTTCATCGTCTTTTTGAACTTCTTCAATAGTGCCAGCAGTACCTAGAAGATCATCTTGTTTCTGCTTATCCAGAACGGTGATTTTGTAAGTTGGTGTTTGTGGCGGAAGACTCATAGTCATGACCATGGAGTGTTCTGCTTTTGCAGTCATACCGATATGGAGATCTTTGAGTGCAATTTTAGTACCGTCTGCCATCTCAATAGCCGTATCTTCCCCTACATTTAATACGATTCCATCCGTACCTACACCTTGGATTTGAACGGATTGGTATTTACCACCATCATAGACAGCTGTAATCACACCAGTCTTAGTCATGTGCTGCTCGGCGGCATTTGTGTTGATCACAATGGAATCTCCCTTCACAGTCATGTTTTGATGAATTACTTCGCTTAAAAAGGAAGCTGGGACATACAAAGTGGAGTCAACCAATTGTGGTGCAGTTCCAAGTGTTGTATACATTTTGTTGATACTATAACGATCTTCTCCAGCTTTCACTGTAGTGAATACAGCACCATTGATAAGTTCAACGGATTTATTCTGTGCATTCCAGGTTAATTCAAATCCAAGGGCTTCAGTAATCGAACGTAGTGGCACCATCGGTTCTTTGCCGCTTGTGCTTTGGAAGCCTGTTTCTTTAATAGTCGATCCGTTGATTTCAATCGCAAACGTCTTTTGATTAACGCTAGCGGAGGTTTGTGTAGCCTCATTTTTAGCAGAAGTTGTGGTGGGTGCAGCATAAGCTGCTCCTGTAGAAAGTGCTAGTGACAAAGTTAAAAGAACTGTACTTGTTTTTAAAATGTTGTTCATGGTTGTGAGCTCCTTTTAAAATCTTTTGTTAGTGTTGTTATTATTCTGACGGGACACGCCTCCAAAATGTTGCAGTTTTTTTGCATCCCGATCGTAATCTTCATTCACTGCAAATATAAAAAAAGCATAAGACCCCACAGCTATATGTAGTAATATGTAAGTATTAACAATCGCTCACATAAGGAGGCGCTATGGAGTCATTCAAAGATCGACTGAGATTCATGAAGGTACAGCAGGACGGGCTTATTAAGGAATATGAGGCTCTGATTGCGGAATATGAAAGTCACGATCTGGTCAACGAGAATGAATACTTGAAGAAGCAATATGAGAAGCATAAGCTTGCTTTGGTCGAGCTAAAGACTCAGGTAGGTAAGCTTCAAGAAGAGAATACTGAGCTAAGAGTTGCGCTAACGGAACAGATTTTAGATGAAAAGCTGGGCATTCTTAAAGTGTCGAGGCAGAAGCTGCAGACTTATTTTGCCTCTAGAAGCCATGCTCATACAGATCGTCTGACGGCTTTTGAAGTGGAGACGAAACGTCATATTCAGCAGCTGTACCATACAGCCTCCAGGCAGCTGGGTGAGGAACAAGCAGAGATATCCAGTCGACTTGGGGCGTTGGCGGCAGAATTAAATGAGCGTGTGCTGGCACAGCGGCAGAGAATGAGGGAAGCGGAACTTCGCCTCAACTCGGGCATGGATAATGGATTACATGATTTTGCCTCGGAAGAGATCAGTGAAGAGGTGCTGAAGCGCCGAAGAAAACAAAATCAGATCGAAATGAAGATTGGACTAAGCTGGATTAACAAGCTGGGTATTCTGCTGTTGATTTTGGCGGTGGGGGCAGGCTTCCGGTATACCTATTCCAACTGGTTCACAGGTTATATGAAGGGAAGCGCCTTTTTTCTACTGGGATTATTGATGCTGGGAGGCGGGGAGTGGTTATACCGCAAAGGAAAAGGCACCTTCGCTTTAGGGCTGCTTGGCGGCGGGATTTCGGTGCTGTATGGCTCTATTTTTTATAGCTATTTTCTGCTTGATATTATTAGTATATATGTAGGGTTATCCTTGTCTGTACTCGTTACTTTAACTGCGGTACTCCTGTCTTTAAGGTATGAATCACGGAGTATTTGTGCACTGGGCTTAATCGGAGGATATCTGCCCTTATACTCTTATCTGGGGGCGTTTGGCCTTTCGGGCAACGCAGTTTATGTAGCTATGGGTTACTTGTTTCTATTGAATTTATTCATCTTATTGATTTCTTTCCGCAAACGCTGGAACGTTGTCAATTATATCAGCTACTTATTTAATACACCCTCCATGCTCATATTAATAGCTTTGTCGGATAGCAACGGAATTAATATGTGTTATGCTGTTTTGACTTTTGCGATGTATCTGGGAATTACCTTGTGGTACCCGTTCAAATATCGTTCCAAGCTGTCCTGGTGGGATTTCTCTCTCTTAGGATGTAATACGTTTATTAGCTGTCTCACCTTGTATATTTTATTTATGGATGCAGGACTGAAGGATTACAATGGTGCACTGGCGTTGCTTTTCTGCCTGCTGTATCTCGGTCTGGGTCGAGGGCTTGAGAAGCTGATGCCACAGGAAAAAGAAAGCATGCTGCTGTTCTACGCCACTTCACTGACCTTCGGCATATTGATGATTCCATTTCAATTTGGAGCGGCTTGGTGGTCCATCGGTTGGCTGATTGAGGGCGTCGTTCTTACGTTGTATGGCAATCTGAACCGCTTTAAGGGGATGGAAAGGGCAGGCTGGGGCATTATGATGCTCTGCCTTGTAGTATTCTTCTGTCTAAATGTACCGACGCAGTGGGTCGCAGACTATCAATGGACGAATTTTAGAGATGTCTACTTCCCGCTAAAATATGTCTTTATCACAGCAGGCATGCTGATTGTCGCGGTGTTGTATGCAGTTCAGCATAACCGCAAGGATGCTCTTCAGCGCAGCGAACCTTATGAAATCACCTTAGCGTTGTGGTTTAAATATGCGGCGTTATTAAATTTCTGGATTTACGGCTTGTATGAATCGAGAAGATTGTATCATCTGGTTGTACCGGAGGACTTTGCGCATAGAACCTTCTATAATTTACTGCTGTCCGCTGTATGGACCTTGGTTCTGGCGTACGTGCTGCCAAAGGTGAAGGTGCTGTATGACACGATTGTTAAATATTTTGTGAGATTTCTGTTTGGGGTTGGCTACGTCATTTGTATAGTAATTACAGTAGGCCTGCCAAGTCTGCAAAATAATCTCGCGCAAAATACAGCAGCTGATTATATCGCACTAGCCGTACTGATTATCTTTAATATCTTTGTTTGGTTTAGCGGACGTGATCTGCTGATTGCAGCGCTGAATCGCCAGTTTAAGAGTATGGAGATCTATCCTGTTTTCATGGCGATTTATCTACTCGGCATTATCACCGCTTTCCTAGGAGTGCAATTGCAATTGAGTGATGCAGGGTTAATTTTTAGTCTCATTTATCTACTATTAGCCGTTCTGTTTATCATGTATGGCTTCCGCAAAAGGTATGTGTACATCCGGCGCTTCGGCCTTGGATTAACACTGCTGGCTACGGGCAAGCTGCTGCTCTATGATTTGGGTCTGCTGAACACTGGCAGCAAAATCATAGCTTATGCCAGCTTTGGCATCTGCTTGCTCGGTATCTCTTATCTCTATCAAAAGGTGTCAAACCGGATGGAGGAGGGCCAGACAACCGCCGATAATGGTACTAAAGGATAAAACACAGAGAGAATAATAGGAAGGAAGACGGTGGATGTACGAGACTTATATTTTCGACCTGTATGGCACATTAATCGATATTCAGACAGATGAGGAGAAGCCGGAGGTATGGGATCGATTATCGCTCCATTTCGGATATCAGGGGATGTCCATAACAGGAAAAGAGCTACAGGCACAATTTCTGCGGGAGAGGGATTTACAGCTCACCAAAGCCGCGCGGAATTGTCAGTATCCAGATTTCGTAATGGAGGATGTGTTTCGTTCTGTGGCCCGTCAATTGGGTGGAGAACCGGATCAAGCGTGGTTACATGAAACGGTTAGATGGCTGCGGACATTATCGATGATCCATATCTCACTTTATGAGGGTGTGCTTGAAATTCTGCATACGTTAAGAGAACGTGGCAAAAAGGTGTTCTTGCTCTCCAACGGCCAGAAAACCTTTATAGAAGCAGAATTAACGATGCTGAATATTCTTCCTTTATTCGATGGCATTGCCATTTCCTCCGAAGCAGGAGTGAGTAAGCCGGATCCGCTATTTTTTCGTTATTTAGTTGAGCATTATGGAGCGGATCTGCGTTCGGCCATTATGATCGGGAATGATCCCCGTACGGATATTGCAGGGGCACTAACGATAGGAATAGATTCCTGTTACATTCGTACGGCTTCTTCACCCCCCAATACGACTGCGGAGAGTACTCAATCGATATGGGACGGGGATTTGCGGAAGATCCCCGGATGGAACGCTTAGACATACAAAAAGTCCCCGTAACCGGATTCTTACTGACCGGTTACGGGGACTTTTGTATGTCGGGCGTTCGTGTCTAGAGCGCCGGTAATTTATTTAGATTACACCTTCAGCCAGCATAGCGTCGGCCACTTTTTTGAATCCAGCGATGTTCGCTCCTGCAACAAGGTTGCCGGACTGTCCATATTGCTCGGATGCATTTACAGATTGTTCGTAGATGGAAACCATGATTTCATGCAGCTTCGTATCTACTTCTTCAAAGCTCCAGGACAACCGCATGCTGTTTTGTGCCATTTCAAGCGCAGATACAGCTACGCCGCCAGCATTAGCAGCTTTGGCAGGTGCGAATAGCACGCCAGCTTGTTGGAACTGATGAATAGCTTCAAGGGTGGATGGCATATTGGCACCTTCGCCTACTGCTTTTACACCATTCTCAATCAGTTTCAATGCCATGGCTTCATCAATCTCATTCTGAGTAGCACTCGGAAGGGCGATATCACAAGGAATGGTCCAAATTTGCGTGGAATCTTCAGTATACACAGCGTTAGGATGTTCATTCACATATTCACTAATCCGTTTTCTTTCGACTTCTTTTAGGCGGCGGACAGTTTCGAGGTTAATCCCATTTTCGTCATAGATATATCCGGCCGAATCACTACAAGCTACGACTTTAGCGCCTAGCTGTACAGCTTTTTCGATCGCATAGATCGCTACATTACCAGAACCGGAAACAACAACGCGGCTTCCTTCAAAAGAAAGGCCTTTTGCCTTCAGCATCTCGTTTACGAAATAAACCGTACCGTAACCAGTAGCCTCTGTCCGAGCCTGACTTCCGCCGTAACCAATACCTTTACCAGTCAATACGCCAGCCGGATATCCTCCGCGGATCCGCTTGTATTGTCCGTACATGTAGCCGATCTCACGACCACCTACACCGATATCTCCTGCAGGAACGTCTTGGTCAGGACCGATGTAATTTTGCAATTCAGTCATGAAGCTTTGTGCAAAACGCATGATTTCGCCTTCGGATTTACCTTTAGGATCAAAGTCGGATCCGCCTTTACCTCCGCCGATGTGTTGGCCGGTAAGAGCATTTTTGAAGATTTGCTCGAAACCAAGGAATTTGATAATACTAGCATTAACGGATGGGTGAAAACGAAGTCCACCTTTGTAAGGTCCAATTGCACTGCTGAACTGTACACGATATCCACGGTTAACTCTGACCTTACCTTGATCGTCTGTCCAAGGAACACGGAACATAATCAAACGTTCTGGCTCAACCAATCTTTCCAGAATGGCATTTTCCTGATACTTAGGTTCAGCAGCGAGGATTGGAAGCAAAGATTCAAGGATTTCCTTTACGGCCTGATGAAATTCGGGCTCAAAAGGATTACGCGCAACAACCTGTGCGTATACGTCTTCGATATAACGATGTGCCTTGTTGCTGTTTGTGTCTAATTGCTGGGTAGATACAGAGCTCATGAATTCAACCGCCTTTTCTAGTATTCATTTGGTCCAACACTTTTTTTATATTTTGGCACAAGTCAATGTTCCTCACAACTGTTTTTATTAAATAACTTACTTCAAGTGGAACGTTATAGACGCTGGGATGATAAGAAAAGTGTGAATAAACCGCGGTATACTTCGCGTAATGACGCGTTAAAGCGCGAAATATGCTACAATGATTGTGTAATAATTGTAAGGAGATGAAATTTAAAAAAATGAGTGACAAAGTAAATGAGCAGGAGCTAGTAAATGTATTATCTGCCAAAACCAAAGTGGATCCGCAAATTATCCGCTTAGTATTGAAGCATGAACAGACCTTTATCAATAAGGCCAAGGCGAACGCCAAGGGTGAGGTAGACATCGACAGCGATGATCTGGTCGACTATGTCACTGCCCAACGTGATGTGAAGCTGGATGAAATCACAGTAGAGACTATTCTTGATGCAGAAATGGATTACCTGATGGATAAAGGATTGGCAGGTTATATCGACTAACATGGGTATTCGTCCGGCTCGGCTGCTGCTGTTTACAGGCAATAAGAGCCGGAGTGAAAATTAAATAGGCATACGCATTGCTTTTAGTGATTTAGTGTGGTACAATGAAATCAATCATAAATTTAACCCTTAATTCACATATTGTAAAAGGTTATCATTTGTGCGTATGAGTCCTTTTCCAATGTGTGAATTTTTATTTGTTCGTACACTACGTAGGAATAAAAGGACATGTGTTAAATAAAATATTGGAGGTAATATCATGCAAACAGGTACAGTGAAATGGTTTAACGCAGACAAAGGATTCGGTTTTATCGAGGTTGAAGGTGGAAGCGACGTATTCGTACACTTCTCCGCAATCACAGGCGACGGATTTAAATCTTTGGACGAAGGCCAACGCGTTGAGTTCAACGTAACTCAAGGCGCTCGTGGACCACAAGCCGAAAACGTTGTAAAACTGTAGTTTAAAAATCAGGCTGCCCTTAACACAAGTTGAGGGCAGCTTTTTTTATTTTCATAGTATGAATCTGCCCCTAATAGGGTAGCGATATCGTCTCGATTCGATCCAAGGAGGGGTACTTATGTATTTTCGTAAAAAAGCACTGGAGGAACTTCCGCAAGAAGACACAGCAATTTGGTCCTGTACCAAGGAAGGTTGCACAGGTTGGATGCGCGATAATTTCGCCTTTCAATATGTACCTACCTGCTGGCAATGCAACTCTCCCATGACTAGAAGTATGAAGATACTGCCAACGCTTGTGAATACGAATGCAGACATGAAGGCCATGAAGAAGGGCATTTCGATTAAGTAATCGAAGAAGCTAATATACTCAAACAGCTGGACCCTTGGACGGGAGCAGCTGTTTTTTTGTTTGAGTATTTTATTTACTGTGCAGTAATTTCTCCCATTCCGTTAAGGTTATGTTCTCTGAAATAGGCTTCAGATGTTCAGGGACCTCTACGTGGCACATAAATTCCAAGCTGTTGCCGTCAGGGTCGTTGAAGTAGACAGAAGCATTTCCTTGATAAGCCCGGATAAAAGGCTCAACAGAAGTCCGGTTGCGGAACGGAACAGCCTCTACCCCAATCGATTCCAGCCATTGCAGTGATTGCTTCAAGTCCTCGTAAGTGACACGGAAGGCAATATGCCGCAAGGACGGGTGGTATGGGGTTTGAACCTCCTGGCCTTCCCAAAGACCAATCCAGCTCCGGCCTTCCTCGATCCAGAAGAATACAGTTTCTTCATCCCGCCAAGCCATTTTCAGATCTAATTTCTCATAAAATTCGATGGATACCTCAAGATTGCTTACTGGTAAATGTGCTTCATATAGCCCTTTGATCATTGGATAGCACCTGCCGATCTGTCGATTTTGCGGGCTAAATTCAGGAATGCTTCTAATACTAGGTGGATGCGATCTTCGATTTCTTGCCCACCCTCGTATCCGTCATACCCGACCTCGAACCGCTTGCGTTGCAGTCCGCCGATGGAGATCCAGTCTGGTGTATTAATGCCGTGCAGGTTACGTACGATGGCTTGCAATTGAAGTAATGAGCTTATCCCTACCGCTCCCCCGGCTGAACTGGCGGATAACACAACTTTACCGTTGAAATGCGCCTGGCCTAGATGATCAATCGCATTTTTTAATACGCCACTTACCGAGCCGTGATATTCCGGAGTAACCAAGATTACTGCATCCGCTGCTAACATCTCTTGTTTAAGCTCGTTTAAATGTTCATGCTCTGTGTAAATCTCGTCTGGTGAATAAAAGGGAAGTGGGCGTTTGTAGAGGTCAAACACGGTAACCTTTTCCCCATGCTGACTAATGAAATGGGCAGCATGTTCTGCCAGCTTCGTGCTGGTTGCTTCTTTTCGATTACTGCCTGTCAGGATCATCACTTTCATCTGTATCCACTCCTATGTGAGGTCAATTGCTATAAACCAATGATAGTTGAATCGGCCTCTGTTAACATCAGCACATGGAATGAACATACATAATAAAAACGCTCAGCCATTGTGCTGAGCGTCTAAGACTAAAGTTGTAGAGGAGTTTTGATTCTAGGCGTTATAGCCGCCTTTCAATGCGAAAATGGCAGCCTGAGTCCGATCCGCTAAGTTTAGCTTTCCGAGAACGTGGCTGACATGGGTCTTAACGGTTTTTTCGGTGATGACCAGCTTGCTGGCAATCTCTTTGTTACTCATACCGAGCGCAATCAGGTCTAATACTTCTTGCTCGCGTGGAGTAAGAAGCTCTAATCCGGTGATCGCAGCAGGTGTTGCGTTTGGGTCGTTCGGATCGGAAGCATTAAGTTCCAATTGCTCTAGTGTAGAGGTCGCCATTAGATTCATCAGTTGGCTGGCAGCCTCGGAATGTAGCTCCACTTGCCCGTTATGTACCTTGCGGATCGCAACTACCAGCGCTTCTGGTTCTATATCTTTAAGCAAATAGCCTTTGATTCCTACGCGGATAGCCGGGAGTACATGATCCTGATCCGAAAAGGAGGTCAATACAATGACCTTGACCTGCGGGTGGAAGATCCTCAGTGCTTGAGCGGTCTCAATGCCGTCCATAATGGGCATATGCAAATCCATTAATATGACATCCGGGTTCAATTCGGCTGTTCTTTCCAGTGCCTCGCGGCCGTTGGAGGCCTCCCCAATAACCTTGATATCGGGTTGTGTGGAGAGAAATACTTGCAGCCCACGGCGTACCATTGCATGGTCGTCTACTAATAATAAGTTTATCGTCATTTATGATCACCCGACTTCATGTAGATTGGATGGGCAGAGGTATGATTGCCTCAACCGTTGTGCCTTGATTTTCCACACTGTGGATATGAATACGACCGGAGAGAGCTTCTGCTCTTTCCTTCATAATATGCAGACCAAGAGATTCATTAGTGTCTGTGTTAGAACGCCGTTTGGCCCCGCCTTTACCTTGGTCGGCAACGCTCATTACCACCTCGGCTGCATTCAGATGCAGAGATACCTCCGCTTTAGAGGTTCCAGAATGCTTTCGTACATTATTGAGCGCTTCTTGGCCAATGCGCCACAGCCCTTCCTCCACGTTGCGGGGAAGTTCGTGAACACCGCTCCGTTGCGTCTGTATCAGCAGCCCTAGCTGCTGGCCATGAGCCTGCAGCGCAGTCAATAAACCGGCTTCCAGTCCGGCAGGCCGAAGCTGCATAATTAATGCACGCATTTCTTTGAGTGCTGACTGGGATAAAGCTTGAATATCGCGGACAGCTTCAGTAGCAGGATGGGAGATATGCTCCTGCTTCAGCATGCTTTCCACGCCTTTGGCGGTCATTGAGAGGGAGAAGAGGATCTGGTTCACGGAGTCGTGCAGGTCACGGGCCAGACGATTCCGCTCGTCAAGACGCGCAATTTCGCGGCGTTTCTCTCCAAGCTGAGCACTTTCCAATGTAGCGGAAATATGTTCAGCGACAGCCTCAAGCACCTCTCCATCCGCAGTTGCGGAGGCTAGTGCTTTAGGTGAGGTGATCAGTAGAATTCCTGCACCTTGTGCGGCAATCTGCCGAAAGGGCACAGCGAGCATCACAACACGCTCCGCAACAGGTTGTTCAGAACAGCAGGACTTCGTAATTTCCTGCTCTTCATCAGGGGTTAATGTCGCAAAGCGTTGTCCTTTTGCGATATCTCCTAGACGTACTTTAAAAGAATCCGAGAGCTGGAAGGGAGCTGTTTCCGGCGTTATATTAGCCGCATAGGCAGCATGGACTTCGAATTGTCCCTCATGCTGCCCGATAATCGCTGCAAAGGGCCAATCGAAATAGTCGCCAATCAGGGCGGCGCTTTTCTCGATTAGAATACTGGGCGAGATACATTGGTTGGCGGTTAGATTTAAAGCTGCGCTGAATTCGCCTAATTTGGCGTACAGATTCGCGCGGCGCTGCTCGGTGCTATATAACTGCATCCGTTCAATAGCACTGCCAATTTGCAAAGCCACGGATTGCAGCAGAGCCAGCTCGCTGTCGGCGTAATGTGCTTTGCCTGGTGCGGCCACATTCATAAGTCCCAAGTAACGCTCACCTGAATGCAGCGGGACGGTAGCGTGGTGGGTGATCCCCAGCGTGTCGCCCCAGTTATACTGCCTGGCGTTACTGAGCCGCTTGCAGCTTAGAATGTTGACGGCATGCTCGAGCCGATCATCCCATAGGCGGCTTAGGCACCAGCAGCTTCCGCACTGCATTGGTTGTTTATTGTCGCGTTGTAGTGCAGGTGGCAGACCTCGATCAGCGGCACACTCATATTCCATGTATTCTTCGCTCAGGAAGATCCAGCCTGCAGTGTTTCCGGTTAACTCAAGTAGCTTGCCCATGACTGTATCGAGCATGGGTCTCAGCTCATTGGAACTGTTCAAAGTCTCCGCAATCGTTTTGAGCGTCAGTAACTCATGAATTCCGGTTTCCTCCGGCATGAAGCTCTCTCCTTTAGCTTTGTTAATTATGTTCTATCTATTGTAACGTAGAATGGTTCATTCATTCTCAAATTTTATGTAATTATGGCGTAAATAAAAAAGAAGGTTCCTTAAGATCTGATATGACCTTAAAGAACCTCTGAGTATACATGTTAATTTACAGCTGCGGGAGTAGCGGAAGGCGTACAGTGTTCTGGAGCTTCGTGTTCAATAAGTCCATGTTTCTCCCAAGCTCGGCTTTTCCAACGGAAATACATAATGACGGCTCTCACCCACTCGTCCACCGCAGTGGCAATCCACACGCCGGCTAACCCGAGATCAAGTTGGAACACCAGGAAATAACCAAGAGGTAAGCTCATGCAGACCATAGAGATCAGTCCCATATATACAGGGAATTTGGCATCGCCCGAGGCGCGTAAAGAGTTAATGATAACCAGATTGGTTGTGCGCCCGGTTTCCAGGAAGAAGCTAAGCAATATGACCTGCGCCCCCATCCTAATGATGTTCTCATTGTCTGTGAAAAGCCCGAATAGCGGTACCCGGAAGAAAATCACCACAGCATCTATTATTACGGTAACCAGCAGCGCCCACTTTACACTGGTGAATACACGCTTATAGGCTTCATCAGGGCGTCTAGCTCCCACGAGATGTCCTACAACGATGGAAGTTCCCATAGAGACAGCTACACTGAATAAATAAATATAATTGGAAATATTAAGCGCGTACTGGCGAGTAGCCATAGCTTCAGCGCCTAAATAAGTAATATACAGTGTGAATACAAGCTGGCACGATTGATAAGTGATGGATTCAAAAGCGGACGGGATGCCAATTTTGAGAATTTGCAGCACGTATTTTTTAGAAAGATGAATGTAATAGGTTACTTTCACCCGTACCTCCATCACTCTGTAGAGCAGCAGGAAGAAAAGGATCAGGCAGATAAATCGACTCATCACTGTTGAGATAGCCGCACCCTCCACACCTAACGCCGGAAGTCCGAAATGACCATAAATGAGCAGGTAGTTGCCCACCACGTGAATAATGTTCATCAGCAAGGATACGACCATCGTCTGTTTGGTGAAACCGTGAGTACGGATAGTAGTCGCCAGAGCATTGATTAATGCTTGCAGAAAAATACCGCCACCAACAATATTCATATAGGCTTTGGCGTAAATGAGGATATCCCCTTTTACATTCAGCGCAGTCAGTAGCGTCCCTCCGAATATCAGCAAAAACGTACTTAGAAGAATGCCGACTAACAGGTTTAGGGTAATGGCATTGCCGGTCACTTGAGCGGCTTCCAGAGGTTTTTTGGAACCGAGATATTGGGAGACCACAATAGCTGCACCGTTACCAATTACACTGAGGACTAAAATTGCTATCGCAATGATCTGATTCGCTGCGCCGACACCAGACACGGCATCGTCGGACACTGAACTGATCATAAAAGTATCCACACTACCCATGAGCATAAAGAGGAATAGCTCGAGGAAAATCGGCCAGGTCAGTTTGACCAGGTTGAATTCCTGGTGATTATTTTGCTTCATTGTGCACCTTCTTATATTATGATGTACTTCCTAAAATTTCATAAACAAACTGTAATATTAGCACAGCTTTCATGGAAATGCAGTATTTTTACAGAAAAATGACAAAACGTTTTTAATTTAGGTCGAAAAGAGCCCTTTAACCGCGCATTAGTATCCTCCAGGTAACTACATCACAATAAAGTGCCTACTTCCCTAGAGGGATGTAAGGAACTACAATTTGTACATGACTTACTAAAATATATTAATGAGGAGTGCAAATAAATATGAAATTACAATTAGCGTTGGATTTAGTGGACATTGCGGGAGCGAAAGAGGTTGTCTCAAAAGTTGCCGAATTTATAGATATCGTTGAAATTGGAACACCTATCGTTATAAATGAAGGTTTGCATGCAGTGAAAGCAATTAAAGAGGCTTTTCCTGCTTTGACTGTGTTGGCAGATTTGAAAATCATGGACGCAGGTGGATATGAAGTGATGAAGGCCGTGGAAGCGGGCGCGGATATCGTTACTGTACTTGGTGTTTCTGATGATTCTACCATTAGAGGTGCAGTGGAGGAAGCGAAGAAAACCAATAAAGAGATTCTAGTTGATCTGATCAATGTGAAGGATATCCAAACAAGAGCGGCTGAAGTAGACGCACTTGGCGTAGACTATATCTGTGTGCACTCTGGATATGACCATCAAGCGGAAGGTAAAAATTCTTTTGCAGATTTAAATGCGATTAAGAGTGTGGTTAAGCAGGCAAAAACAGCTATCGCTGGAGGGATCAAGCTAAGCACACTTCCAGAAGTGATCGCCGCGAACCCTGATCTTGTCATCGTTGGCGGAGGCATCACAGGTGAAGCGGATCAAAAGGCTGCCGCAGCAGAAATGAAACGTCTAGTTAGTCAGGCTTAAGATTACAATGGATACAATGAAATACGCACAGCGCATTATAGAGGAGCTCCAGCGCTCCATATCTCAGCTTGATGAAGAAGAGACTGAGCGAATGGCTGAGCTGCTGCTTCAGTCCAACAAGATCTTCGTGGCTGGAGCGGGCAGATCTGGATTGATGGGACGGGCCTTTGCTATGCGGTTAATGCATGTTGGTAAAGAGGCTTATGTTGTAGGCGAAACGGTGACTCCGGGGATTGAACAGGGGGATGTGTTAGTCCTCGGTTCCGGTTCCGGTGAGACGAAAGGGTTGATCTCTATGGCTGAGAAAGCCAAAGGGGTGGGTGCAGAAGTTGTTGCCGTTACCATTGCGCCGGATTCGACGGTTGGACGTTTAGCGGGCTACACAGTGAAGCTGCCGGGATCTCCAAAAGATCCGGCCAGTGGAAGCTACAGCACGATCCAGCCGATGGCTTCTTTATTCGAACAGACGATGTTGGTCTTTTATGATGCTATTATTCTGCGAATGATGGAGAAGACGGGGCAGACGAATCAGCAAATGTTCGGCAAGCATGCTAATTTAGAGTGAACGTACAGAAACGAATGCCTTCCTATAAGGAGGTTATTCGTTTTTGTGTTAGTATGATAACAGGAGAGAGGAGGCACTTTAGGAATGGCAACCGAGATTAAAGATCGCATAAACTTGAAGGAAATTAACTGTGAGAAGGAATTAACGCTTGCGGTGATCGGAGGGAAATGGAAGCTGATTATCCTCTGGCATCTTGGGCTTGAAGGGACAAAGCGGTTCAGCGAGCTGAAAAAGCTAATTCCTCATATCACGCAAAAAATGTTGACCAATCAGCTTCGCGAGCTTGAAGAAGACCAGTTGGTTCTAAGAAAAGTGTACGCTGAGGTTCCACCAAAAGTAGAGTATTCCCTGACTTCATACGGCCAAAGTCTGCTTCCCGTCCTTCGATTGATGTACGATTGGGGTAAGAATTACGGAGAAAACGTGATCTGGAAGGACACGCCGCCGGAAGAAAGATGCTAATCGAATAGTCTAAGAACATTAATAATCCCTGAGAGGTCTGGATCGGCCTCTACAGGGATTTTTGGTGTTTTAAAGGAGTGATGCGGATAATGCTTTAGGCTTTCTGTTCGAATAGCTTAGCAATCTCCACGATAACATTTACCGCTTTTACCATATTGTCCGCAGACGCATATTCGAATTTGCCATGGAAATTCTCGCCTCCGGTGAAAATATTAGGTGTCGGCAAGCCCATGTAGGAAAGCTGCGAGCCATCTGTACCTCCGCGAATCGGGCGGATGATCGGTGTGATGTTAAGGTTCTCCATCGCCTCATGGGCAATATCGACGATATGACGCACAGGCTCGATTTTTTCGCGCATATTGTAATATTGGTCCTTCATTTCAAGCACGATGTTCTCTTCGCCATGGATGCTTTTGAATTCTTCTACGACAGCTGAGAGATAAGCTTTACGTGCCTCGAATTTCTCACGGTCGAAGTCGCGGATGATATATTGCAGCTTGCTGAATTCAGGTGTGCCTTCTATAGAGCTTAGGTGATAAAAGCCATCATACCCGTCTGTATATTCGGGCGCTTCTTCAGCAGGGAGTCTGAGATGAAGTGCCATGGCGATTTTGGCGGAATGAATCATCTTTCCTTTTGCAGTACCAGGGTGAACATTAACGCCGTAGACTGAGATTTTGGCAGACGCAGCATTAAAGCTTTCATACTCTAATTCTCCGAGTGGACCTCCGTCTACAGTGTAAGCATAGGAAGCATTAAAAGCGGCTACGTCAAATTTATGAGGCCCGCGGCCGATTTCTTCGTCTGGTGTGAAGGCAACTCTAATCTTGCCGTGTTTGATTTCTGGATGTTGAATGAGGTAATGCATGGCGGTCATAATCTCAGCAATACCGGCTTTATTATCTGCGCCAAGCAGGGTCGTGCCATCAGTTGTAATTAAGGTGTGGCCTTTGTATTCCGCCAGCTCCGGAAAGCTCGCTGTGGACAATACAACATTCAGCTCTTTATTCAAAAGAATATCTTGACCATCATAGTTCTCGATAATCTGTGGCTTCACATTCGTTCCGGTAAAATCAGTCGCCGTATCCAAATGGGCTAAAAAACCAATGGTCGGAACATCCTTGTCCGTATTCGCAGGGAGTGTCGCCATAACATAGCCATGCTCGTCCACCTGGACTTCCTCCATACCGATTTCCTTAAGCTCTTCAACCAGCTTGTGGGCCAGAACCATCTGTCCCGGAGTGGATGGGCAAGTCTCATTATCTTCATTCGATTGGGTATCCATTTGTGCATACGAAATAAACCGTTCTACAACCTCTTTCTTCACCTTGGGTCATCTCCTCTTTACTATTGTATATATATAGTATCACTTTCCATATAAGGTCTCATCCCTGAGGAAGAAGATTGAGGTAATATTTAGGTTTAATGCGGTAATATTTCTTGTTTCACTAACTTCGCTGAAAGTAAATAACGGTCCGGTGCAGATCCCACATATGAAAAGGGATAACAGGTAATCAACGTGAGGATGGCCTTATCACTTGGCTTTATAGCACCACGTTCGTCCCCGTCAACAATTGTGCTGCCTGTTACTTCATAGGTAAAAGTCCCGTCCGTACTTTCCAGCTCGATAAGATCTCCAGCCACGAGTTCTCCCAGATTACGGAACACTGTATCGCGGTGGCCTGCGAGCACACTATTGCCGGTGGCACCGATAGCTGCGCTGCCTTTATAATGTCCGGCTCCCTTTTTTAGCTCGGGGCTTTCCGTGCCTTCTAGCACTGCGATCTTTTTGTTTAATTTGGGGAAACGAATCTCTCCTATGATTTCACCTTCTGTATAGGAATGAGCGGGGGGCGGCTGTTCCTTGGCTGAACTGACCATTCCCAAGGGAAGAGGGGTTTCTTCGGCAGAACGGGAGTGGGCGACTGTTTCCTCCCTCTTTTTTGCCCAATCATTTAAAGCCTGTTTAGCTTCGATCGGTGCTTTGACCACCTGTACAACCGAGTAAATCAACACAACTAAAGAGAGTATGAAGATTAGCTTCACGGCTAGCAAGACACCATTACGCTCCTTCATACTCTCTCACCTCCAGACTTATGCTGCAAAATGTGGTTATTTCTTCGATTTCAATCTGCGCATGATAATCACGCTGAGTACCGCAATGGCTAAGCTGGCAAGAATCAAGTTATACCAAGGCTCAGCGGTATTCGGAAGCTTGTTGCCAACCTCTGGTGCCCCCAGTGGAAGCTCATCATCAGGCAAGGCGATTTCATTGCTTGGCTGCGGTGTTGCGCTGGTAGTTTGGCTGCCAGCACTTGGTGATGCTGTTGGCTCATTATCGCCTCCACCCAGTGGGATCGGTGCTTCAGTAACACTAATTTCATCTACTACTGTTGAAGCTGTAGGTGTTGGCGATGGTGTTGGTGTCGTTGATTGCCCTGGTGTGGCGACTGCCGTTGCAGTTGGTGAAGCGGTAGTTGTCGGTGAATCTGTCGGTGTCGTGGTTGGTGATGCTGTTGCTGTCGGCGAAGCTTCAGGTGTAGCTGTAGCCGTGGCAGTAGGTGTCGAAGTTGGCTCTATTGTAGGCGTAGTAGTCGCTGTCGGTGTTGGCTCAGGTGTAGGCTGAGCTGTGGCCGTTGCTGTCGGTGAAGGACTAGGTTCAGCGGATGGCTCCGGTCCTCCAGAAGCGGAGAACTCAAAGGCTACAGTTGTGGTTTTACCTTGATATTCGTTCCCTGCTTCCCACGGGAAAATTACATCCATTTGGATTACACTTTGTTCTCCCCCGGCAAGTGAACCGATGGTAACTCTTCCGGCAGCCTCGCTCATCACCCCTGAATAGATGATTACTCCCTCTTTTTCGAGTGTCATTTGGAGAATATCGTATAATTCTGCGTCTCCAGAGATGAATTTGAAGTCCACATAGTAATTAAAGCCCTCACTACCTGCATTAATAATTGTGTATTCTGAGTTCGTTTCATCACCAGGCTGCATATTGTTCATGGTGGTTGTGCTCGTCGTATGCGAATTCACCGTAAGCTTAATGGTATCTTGCGCACTAACTCCGCCAGCATGCCAGATGACTCCTGCTAGAATAGTCAGGATATAAGCAGCTATGAAAGCCGAGCGATATTTCTTCTTCACTTTACTCGCTCCTTTCTCCTGAACCCCATATTAAATTTTGTAGACATCATTTGCGGGTTTCCGGCAAATTCTTCTTTTCTAATCGTATTTTCCATCAAACATTGTCGAAATAAGTAGTATCTCACAGAACCACTTTTTTGTGCGCATGCAGGAATCTCCGTGAAAGCGGAAGGAGAGGATAGAGATCTACCGTCAATTCGTTCGTTATAGCGAATAACTAAAGTATAATCAAAATAATATCTAAACAAAAATGGGATATTAGAAGAAAATTCATCATATTTGATCAAATATCAGTTATATTAATGGATTTACAGCAGTTTTCTCTATTTAACTCTTTATTTTTATATAATTCATTGTTTTAATTGTGTTTTATTGAGAACGATTATGAATGCAAAATAAAAAGGCAAGACATACATCTGGAATAGGGCTCAAACCCCGATACCAGACCTATCGTCTTGCCTTAATTATGATGATAAATTAGATTTCCTTCATAGCTTCGGCTACAATCTCATAAGAGCGTAGACGAGCGTTATGATCATAAATTCCACCAGAAACAATCAATTCATCGGCCTGTGTCTCTTGCAGAATTTCTTGAAGCCGTTCTTTAATTGCTGCTTTATCACCAGCGAAAGAGTAACGCTGCTTCTCAAGCATGGCTGCTTTTTCTTGCATCGTCCATAGCCCCTCCATACTATCAACCGGTGGTTGTAACTTCCCCGTACGTCCGCGGATGATATTAAGGAATTGCTGCTGCTGCGAGGTAGCCAGTCGTCTTGCCTCATTCACAGTATCGGCCGCTGTAATGCCAACTCCGACCATCACATAAGGCTTGTCTAGTGCTGCTGAAGGACGGAAATTGCTATGATAGATGTGTAAGGCCTGTAGTAAATACTCTGGTGCGAAATGGCTGGCGAAAGCAAAAGGTAAACCTAGTTTTCCTGCCAGCTGAGCACTAAAACCGCTGGAGCCCAGCAGCCAGATGGGGATATTCAAGCCTTCACCGGGAACCGCACGAACTCCGGCCGGTCGTGATCCTGCACCTGCAGGATCGAAGTAGGCTCTGAGCTCACTTAACTGCTCGGGGAAGTCACTGCCGTCGCTTCCGAGACCACGGCGTAGCGCACGGGAAGCCGGTTGATCCGATCCCGGGGCTCTGCCCAGTCCTAAATCAATCCGTCCTGGATATAGGGATTCGAGGGTCCCGAATTGTTCAGCAATGACAAGTGGTGCGTGGTTGGACAACATGATGCCTCCAGAGCCTACGCGTATGCTTTTTGTGCCGCCAGCAATGTGGCCAATTAAGAGTGAGGTAGCAGAACTGGCAACACCAATCATGTTGTGATGCTCAGCAAACCAATACCGGTGATAGCCCCATTCCTCAGCATGTTGAGCTAAAGCTAAAGAGTTATGAAAAGAGTCTGCCGCTGTGCCACCCTCCACAATAGAGGCTAAGTCCAGTACGGAGAATCGAATATCGCGCTGTTGCTTCAATGTAATCCCTCCTATAATAAACGCTCAGATAGTCTAGAGCAGTATTTGTAGCTGCGAATAATGCTACTCGCCTAGTATACCATGTAATAAAACTATATACACACTTTAAGTAAGTTATACGCACTTTGTAATGATTAGATAAGGAATAAGTATGTCTTTTAAATAAAATGTAAGCGCTTTAAAAAATCTGTTGTTATTTCTTAACGGGCTTGCTATAATCACATCGAAAAGTTACCTGAAAAAAAGGAAGTTATCGTTATGAAGCCAACCATAAGAGATGTTGCCAGAATGGCGGAGGTGTCGATCAGCACCGTATCGCGTGTTATGAATGCACCGAATACGGTCGTAGAGAGCAAACGGAATCGAGTGATGGAGGCTGTAGAACGTTTGCAATATCAACCAAATGCGTTTGCACGGGGCCTGATCTACAAGAAGTCTTTTACACTGGGCCTGCTGATTCCGGATATTGAGAACCTGTATTTCGCAGGGGTTATTCGGGGAATGCAGGATGCATGCATCAAGCTTGGATACAGTTTAATGATCTGCAATACGGACCGCGACAAAGAACGGATGTTGTCTTACATTGATAACTTCCATGAGAAGCAGGTGGATGGGATCGTGTTCGCCAGTGATGTCCTTTATCCTGAGACACATGACAAATTAGTCGGTTGTAGAATTCCTTTTGTGTTGGTATCCTCGCATTCTGATGAGTACGACATTCCATCTGTGGAGGTAGATGATGAACAGGCGGCTTACGATGCGGTAAAGTTTCTGATTGATTTAGGGCATAAGGACATTGGCATGATTGGTTTTAACCATGATAACTCCGTATCCGGCCCGCCTCGTTATGAGGGTTTTGTAAGAGCGTTAACAGAGTTTGGACTACAACAGAATATTGTGAAGAGCAAGTATGCCAATCACCGGTTCGAACACGCTTATCAAGCGGCGCATGAGTTGTTTACTGATTATCCCGAGCTGACTGCCGTTTTCTGTGTTGCTGACGAATTTGCAATGGGGACGATTTCTTATCTGAAGGATCGTAATATTCTAGTTCCGGGGCAGGTATCTGTGATTGGATTTGATAATTTGCGAATGTCGAGTATGTTCATTCCAAAGCTGACCACAATTGCACAGCCGATTTATGAGTTAGGTTATCGGGCGGCGGAGATGCTGCATGAATTGCTCACAACAGGTGGTGTCCAGGTATTGAATGAAAAGATGGAGCATAAGCTGATTGTGCGGGAATCCACGCGGGAAAAATAAAGGCCCTTTATTTTTGTGACCTTCTTCTGAAAAGCTTTTCAGAGCTATGTATCGGTCTTAATTAAAATTTAAATGTTAGGATAGAAAATAGTATGAATTCTTATGAAAAACATCTCATTTTCCGATTGGAAACGGTTACTAATTATGATAATATAAAAAATGTAAGCGCTATTATTAAATTACATTTGTGATGGAGTTTGATTTTAGGATATTTACCTGTCTTCTGAAAAGCTTTGCAAGGAGGTGATCTGCTACAAGCTGCTAATACATGCCAGGGTGCCCGGATGATTGAATAAGATGTTATCTCTATAACCATTAAAGGGGATGTACAAAAGATGAAGAAGATCTCAGGACGTAAAAAGTCGTTGGCTTTAGTACTGTGTTTATCCTTCACAATGACGCTGAGCGCATGCGGCGGAGGCAACAATAATGCGGCGCCTACAGATCCACCGGCGGCAACAGTCAGCCTAACAGCAGATAACACCGAGAAAGCGACAAACACACCTAGTGCAGAACCTTCGGGTTCCCCGTTAGATTTAGCGATGAAAGGTGAATATAAAGGGACTAAAGTAACAATGTTTGGCCCCTTCGTAGATGCTGACCAAGTGAAATTTGAGAGCAGCATTAAAGAATTTGAAGAGAAGACAGGGATCGATATTCAATACGAGGGCTCCAAGGAGTTCGAAGCTACAATAAATATTCGTGTGGACGGCGGTAATGCTCCTGATATCGCTGACTTCCCGCAGCCGGGACTGCTGGCGTCGATTGCTAAGACGGGCAAGGTTATCGATTTGACCAGCGTGCTGGATCAAGATAAATTGACGGCTAATTACAACAAGAGCTGGCTCGATATGTCTACGATGGACGGAAAAGACGGGAAGATCATGGCGGGGATTTGGAACCGCAGTAATGTAAAAAGCTTGGTATGGTATCCAAAGAAACAATTTGATGATGCAGGCTACAAGGTTCCTGAAACTTGGGATGAGCTGATGGCGCTGACGGAACAAATTGCTAAGGATGGCGATCCTGCCTGGGCTATTGGCATTGAGAGCGGTGCTGCAACGGGTTGGCCAGCAACAGACTGGGTCGAAAATATAATGCTTCGTACGACTACGCCTGAGAACTACGATAAATGGGTAAAAGGTGAACTGCCATTTACTTCACCAGAAGTAAAAAATGCTGTTGAAATCATGTCTAAAATTTGGCTCAACAAGGATTATGTCTACGGTGGCGCTAAGTCCATCGTGACGACATCCTTCGGGGATGCCCCAGCGCCAATGTTCACTGATCCGCCTAAAGCCTGGTTTAATATGCTTGGTAACTTTATTACAAGCTTCTTCCCTGAAACGGCAAAGGTTGATCAGGATTATGATTGGTTCTACTTGCCACCAATTGATGCGCAATATGGTAAACCAGTGCTGGTTGCAGGTGATATTTACGCTATGTTCAACGATCGTCCAGAGGTTCGTGCAGTCATGGAATTCTTCACCACTGGAGAGTCGATTAAGAGCTGGGTACAATCTGGCGGCGTAATTGCTCCTATGAATGACGCTTCCCTTGATTGGTATACCTCTGAATCCGATCGCCGGATGGCGAAGTTGGTTCAGGATGCTTCCACACTGCGTTTTGATGGCTCTGACTTGATGCCAGGTAAAGTGGGTGCAGGCACCTTCTGGAAAGGGATGACCGACTATGTGAGCGGTACAGCGACACTGGATCAAGCCTTGGAACAAATCCAGTCCGGCTGGAACAACTAACCTAATATTTAAAGCGCACAGTAAAAAGAGGGGCAGTAGGAAAAGAGGATTGTCTGCCCCTCTTTTTGTTTTCTAACTAGTGAGTTCGATGCTTATGATAAGAGTTTTGCTCCGCAAAACTTATAGGAGGAGCTGGAGCTATTATGGGTGCACAATCACAGCCACAGCCACAAATGCCAACACAACCACAAGCTAGGCCAACCGTCAGCCTGAAGGCGGTAATGTTGTCCCTAGTAGTGTTGTTAGCGAATATTGTTGTTAACGGCGCAATCTTTTTATTCTTCCGGGATTCCACATTAAATCCGCTGCTAACAGCGGTTCTGGCTGTCCTCTGGGGAGTTCTAGGTGTTTATCTGATTTACTATACGCTGACTTGGGCGGTTGAGCAGTACCCTGATCATATCCGGCGAAAGGTGCTGCCTTATATCTTTATTGGTCCGGCAGTGATTATTCTGGGCTGGTTACTGGTCCTGCCTGCACTACGAACATTATATTTGAGCTTTTTTAATGCTTCTTCAGAAAAATTTGTGGGCCTGAGCAATTATGCAGCGATCTTTAGCGATCATCTGATGGCAACGGCATTGCGTAACAATTTACTTTGGGTATTCGTCGGTACGCTGGCCTGTGTAGCATTCGGGCTCTTAATTGCTATTCTTGCCGATCGCAGCAGCTATGAGAAAATTGCCAAATCGATCATCTTTATGCCGATGGCTATTTCCTTTGTAGCGGCAGGGGTCATTTGGAAATTCGTATATTACTATCAACCGGGTGACGAACAAATCGGGCTGTTGAACGCAATCGTTACTTATTTTGGGGGAGAACCCCAAGCCTGGACGAGTATGCTTCAGCCGTGGAATAACTTTTTCCTCATTATCATTTTGATCTGGATGCAGACTGGATTTGCAATGGTGATTTTCTCGGCGGCAATCAAAGGGGTTCCTGACGACATTTTGGAAGCTGCACGAGTGGATGGAGCAAATGAGGTGAAGATTTTCTTTGGAATCATGATTCCATATATTTCATCAACCATTCTGACAGTGACAACGACCATTATCGTCTTTACGTTGAAAATATTTGACGTCGTCATGGTGATGACAGGAGGTCAATACGATACAGAGGTTGTTGCTACACAGTTCTACCGGCAATTCTTTATGTACCGTAATTTCGGCTACGGCTCCACGCTGGCTATTGTTCTACTGATTGCGGTGCTGCCTGTAATCATAATCAATCTACGTCAGTTCCGTAAGCAGGGGGGATTCTAATGGCTGGAAAAAAGAAGAGAAAAGGCAGCAAAACGATTGTAAATATCGTGCTGGGTGTGATCTGTTTTATTTGGCTGCTTCCGACTCTTGGGCTATTTATTTCCTCCTTCCGTCCGGCTGCTGACATTCTGCAGACTGGATGGTGGAAAGCTTTTCCCCATCAGGAGTGGAAGGCTGGAGAGACGATTCAGCTATCCAAGGACGTGGATCTTCGGGAGCCAATTGAGGTGAACGGTAAAACTTATACAGATGATGAGCTGAAGGCTGGCGTGAAGGCTGATGGCAGCCGGCTTATGTGGGAGAATCGTAGAGCACGTACCGTAAATGAACAGATACAAGGTTGGAAGATGACACCGGATCTCACGCTGGATAACTATAATAATGTGCTTTCCGGTAAGGAATACAAGCTGAAACAGGCTGATGGCAGTGAAACGGTGCAAAAAGGCTCCGGATTGTCACAGGCCTTCTGGAATACGCTAACGATTGCAGTTCCAGCAACAGTTATTCCGGTATTGATCGCTTCTTTTGCTGCATATGCTTTTGCCTGGCTGCGGTTTCCTGGGCGCAAAATCCTTTTTGTCATCATTATTGCAATGCTCGTCATTCCGATACAGGTTGCGCTTATTCCAGTGCTTAAGGATTATACCGCACTTGGGCTAAACGGAAGTTATCTGGGAATTTGGCTGGCGCATACGGCTTTTGGATTACCGCTGGTTACGTACTTTATGTACAACTTTATCAGTCAATTGCCGAAGGATTTGTTCGAATCGGCTTTCATGGATGGGGCAAGTCATTTCACTATATTCAGCAGGCTAATTCTGCCTCTATCAGTGCCTGCACTGGCTTCTATCGGGATCTTCCAATTCCTATGGGTGTGGAATGACTATTTAGTCTCATTGATTTTTATCGGCAATCAACCGTCTGTGCAAGTCATGTCGATGAAAATTGCCGATTTAGTAGGCTCACGAGGCAACGATTGGCATTTACTTACTTCGGCTGCATTTATCTCCATGCTGATGCCGCTCGCTATTTTTTTCCTGCTGCAAAAGTATTTCGTCAGAGGGCTTATGGGTGGGTCGGTGAAAGGTTAATGATTTAGAACCCGAATGAAACTGTGATCAGGGGGAGCTTAGAGAGATGAAGATGAAACCATACGTACATCCGGCGGCGGTATATCCTTACCGGGAGTGGAGTCTTGATGAGGAAGCTTATAGCGAAGAGAACAATCAAAGAAGCGAGAGTATTTTTGCGCTTGGCAATGGATATATTGGCATGCGCGGTAATTTCGAAGAAGGTTACCACGGCAGCTCAGGCTCGTCTGTAACAGGCAATTATTTGAATGGTTTTTTTGATTCGGAGCCCATTGTATATCCAGAGGGAGCCTACGGATATCCATCCCGCAATCAAGCGATGCTGAACGTAACAGATGCCAAGATTATTGAACTGAGTATTGAAGGGCAGACCTTTCAGTTAAACAGTGGGCAAGTGCACCATTATGAACGAAAGCTGGATATGCGAAGCGGGGTTCTGCACCGGCAGGTAGATTGGGAATCTCCAGCTGGTCACCGGGTACAGCTTCATATCCGGCGGATGGTGACTTTGCAGCACAAACATCTGGCGGCGATAGATTATGAGGTTAAAGCGCTGAATTTCAGCGGAGTGCTTACCTTCACTTCATCCATCGACGGCAAGATCCAAAAACCTAAGGTAACGGATGATCCCAGATTGGGCTCGGGAGGCAAGGAGCCCAGTCTGCTCCTGGAGGATACCGGTCATGAACCGGGACAGTCCTTCTTATGGATGAAGCAGCGGACGCGGCATACCCAGTTTGCCTTACTAACAGGGGTAAGTCATAAGCTCGATTCAAGATATGAGGATAAAAGGACCGTGCAGCATGAGGGGCAGAAATTATCCATGCAGTTTGTCGTCCCGGTGGAGCGTGGGGAAAGCGTCTCACTAACCAAATATATCTCTTACCATACCTCTAAAGATTATCCGGAAGACGAACTACTCAGTAGAAGTAATGAAATATTACACTTAGCAGACCATAGCGGGTTTGAAGCACTTGCCCAGGAACAGCAGGCTTATCTGGATCGATACTGGGCACATACGGATGTGGAAATTCATGGTGATCTTGCCCTTCAGCAGGGCATTCGCTTTAATGCTTTTCAACTGCTTCAATCCGTAGGGCGTGATGGGGTTACGAATATTGGAGCCAAGGGATTAACGGGTGAAGGATACGAAGGGCACTATTTCTGGGATACCGAGATGTATATGCTGCCCTTCTTTACATTCACACAGCCGGAGATTAGCCGAAAGCTGCTCGAATTTCGTTATGCCACGTTAGACAAAGCACGGGAGCGTGCAGCGGTAATGTCGCAGAAGGGAGCCTTGTTCCCTTGGCGGACTATAGACGGGGCAGAGAACTCTGCGTATTTCCCGGCAGGCACGGCGCAAATGCATATTAATGCGGATATTGCGTATGCCATTAAGCAGTATGTACTGGCTACCGGAGATTATGATTTTTTGGTTACGAAGGGAGCGGAAATTTTATTCGAAACTTCCCGCTTTTGGTTGGACTTGGGGTACTTTAATCCGGCTAGGGGCGGTGCCTTTTGTATTGATGCAGTAACCGGTCCTGATGAATATACAGCTATCGTCAACAATAATGCATACACCAACTTTATGGTCCAGGATCAGCTTTATTATGCACACGAGATGGCAGGGATATTGTCTAAACAGTATCCGGAGCATTTTGAACGCCTGAAGCAAAAAATCGGTCTGACTGGGCATGAGACATTAGTGTGGCTGGAAGCGGCGGATAAAATGTTTATCCCCTTTGATGAGGGACTTGGCATTTATGCTCAAGACGACACGTTTCTCTCCAAGAAAAAATGGGATTTCGAGCATACACCAGCCGATAAATATCCGCTGCTGCTCAACTACCATCCGCTGGTAATTTACCGGCATCAGGTGTTGAAACAGGCGGATCTGGTAATGGTGATGTTTCTGCTGGGTGACCAATTCAGCTTGGCGGATAAGATCCGGAATTATAATTATTATGAGCCGCTGACGACGCATGATTCTTCATTGTCACCGTGCATCCACAGTATAATATCTGCTGAGATTGGTGATTTGACGGGAGCCTATTCCTATTTTGACCGCACGGTACGGATGGACTTGGATGACATCAACCGCAACGTGAAGGATGGGCTGCACACTGCTGCTATGGCAGGCTCCTGGCTGTCGATTGTGAATGGTTTTGGTGGCATGCGCTTATGCGGCGGGATGTTATCATTTAATCCTAGTGTGCCAGCGCAGTGGGAGAGCTATCGGTTTAAAATAACATGCGCTGGACAGCTATTGGATATTTTTGTGAGTGATACAGAAGTGATCTATACGCTGCTGGAGGGCGAAGAGCTTGAGATTATGCATAAGGGAAACCTTATACAGTTGTCTGCGCAGAAGCCGCTGAGGCTTTCGAATGTGAAGCAGCTTGAAGCTGTTATTTTCGAGCTGGACGGGATAATTACTGACACTGGAGAGTATCATTATGAGGCTTGGAAGGATCTGGCGGATGAGCTTGCGCTTTCTTTTGATCGAGAGAAGCATAAGAGTCTCAAGGGCCTAAGTCGAATGGAATCTTTAGAAGTCATTCTGGAGAGTAGTGGACTGAATTTGCCGCAACCGGTAAAGGGAATGCTCTGCAACAAAAAGAACGAGAAGTATAGACAGCTGGTTCAGCAAATGACGCCTGCTGAGCTGTACCCGGGTATCCACAGCGTGTTGTCCGATTTGCAGCAAAGAGGAATCGCTATCGGACTGGCTTCAGTGAATGAGAATGCGCTGCTGATTCTCGAACGCTTGCAGATCGGGCATTGGTTTCAGGCGGTGGCTGACCCTGGCAACTTGCGTAGAAGCAAGCCAGATCCAGAGATTCACTTGCAGGTTGCGGAGATGCTGGGCATATCCCCGGACTGCTGCGTGGCGATTGAGGATACTGAGGAGGGAATAGCCGCAATTAATGCTGCTGGTATGAAGTCAGTGGGAGCTGGAGTGGCGCTCGTGACCGAGACAGCGGATCTATGTCTGGCTTCCACCGCTGAGATAAGTGTTGAGAAATTGTTAGAGCTGTTTGCGTAGTTACTCTGATAAGCAGCAAACCTCCCGATCATGGGAGGTTTGCTGCTTTGTTTATTTCATTACTTTTCGAACCAGCTTCACTTTATTGCCATAAGGAGGATACACGATTCCGAGGTCGATCCGTGTGCCTCGCTTGACGATGCTTTTACGATGGGAGAAGACCTCAAAGCTATACTTCCCGTGATAACCCCCGATTCCAGAGTTTCCTACTCCACCAAACGGAAGATAAGTGCTCACCACATGTGAGATCGTATCATTGATACACCCTCCCCCGAATGAGACCCGGGACAGCACCTCTTTTTCTACACTCTTATCCTCCGTAAATAGGTATAGTGCCAGTGGCTTTGGATGTTCATTAATGCTCTGAATGGCCTCATCCAATTGATGATATTCCAATATTGGGAGGATCGGACCGAAGATCTCATCTTCCATAGCAGCATCCGTCCAAGTGGCAGGATAGATTAAAGTAGGCTCAATATAACGTTCTTCTGGCACGATGGTGCCGCCCATAATCACCTTGCTCTGATCACGCGCAATGAGGTCGGCAAGTCTTTGCAGCTGGCGATCATTCACGATCCGGCCGTAATCTGTATTAGGCTGTGCATCCTGACCGTAGAACTCAGTGATGTGATGTTTGATTTTGGTGATCAATTCTTTGGCAATATCCTTGTGGACCCATAGATAATCCGGTGCGATACAGGTTTGGCCCGCGTTCAGCAGCTTGCCCCAGACAATCCGTTTCGCTGCAACATCAAGATTAGCGGTCTTATCAACAATAACCGGACTTTTCCCGCCAAGCTCCAAGGTTACAGGCACTAGATTTTTCGCCGCCGCCTCCATTACGATTTTGCCGACAGGCACACTGCCCGTAAAGAAAATATAATCAAACTTGGCGTGGATCAGCAAATTAGTGGTCTCTTTTTCCCCCTGCATTACGCGGATATACTGCGGCTCGAAGGTCTCCTGAATAAGCTGCTCAACCACGGACGAGATGGCAGGTGTGCTCTCAGATGGCTTGAGGACAGCGCAGTTACCAGCGGCAATGGCACCGATCAGGGGCTCAATTAGCAACTGAAATGGATAATTAAACGGGCCAATAATGAGCGTTGTGCCGTAAGGCTCACTTAAAATATAACTTTTTGCAGGAAATAAGTGCAGCGGGGATCGAACCTTTTTAGGCTTCGCCCAACGCTTAAGATGTTTCATCATGTAGCCGATACTGTCCAGCGTAAAGCCGATTTCTGTGGCATAGGCTTCGAACTCACCTTTTCCTAAATCCTGTTGTAGTGCGGTGATGATACGTCCTTCGTATTGTTTAATAATATTTTTAAGTTTTCGCAGCTGCTGGAGACGAAAAGAAACCTCTTTAGTTACGCCGCTATTAAAAAAATCCTTATGCTCTTCAAGCATTCCTTGAATGCTGTCAGTTGTATAGGTTGTCATTAATCTTTCCTCCATCCTTGTAAGAAGTTAAAGCATACTACTCTATGGGAGTCGGTAAAAAGCGAACGGCTCGCCATAACGGAAGGAATCACTGGCTTCATCCAGCTTGGCCGAAGTTTCTTCATTAAGTATAAGCGAGGTACTAAGCAAATTTTGTTCCAGCTGTTCCACACGTGTAGCCCCGACAATAACCGTCGAGACGGCAGGCCGATTCATAAGCCAAGCTAAGGAGAGCGCAGTAGCTGAGGTTTCCATTTCCTCAGCAATTTGGCTCACTTGGCTTCCGAGCTTGATCCGGTCATCATCAAGGAATCTTTTGAAATTAGGATCGGTATCTGCTCTGGACCCTGATGGGGCTGAATCGCTTGTATTATATTTGCCTGTGAGAATTCCGCCAGCTAGTGGAAAGTAAGGAATGATCCCTAAACCTTGATCCAGGCAGAGCGAAAGAAGCTCATTCTCCGGTGTCCGGTCTGCTAAGGAGTAGCTGCACTGAATTGAAATGTACTTGGTGAAGTTGCGTGCTTCACTAATCCCAATCGCCTTCATTAATTGCCATGCTGTATAGTTGGAGGCCCCGATATAACGGATTTTGCCCGAGGATACCATATCGTCCAAGGTTCGTAAGGTTTCTTCAAGCGGCGTATAGGGATCAAAGGTATGAATCTGGTACAGATCGATATAGTCCGTCTTTAGGCGGCGAAGGCTATCTTCAAGCTCCTGCAGCAAATGGCGACGGGAGGAGCCGCTGCCGTTGGGACCCTCATTTTTAACTAAACCTGCTTTAGTTGCGAGAACAGCCTCCTGTCTCCTACCTTCCAAGGCCAGACCAATGATTCGCTCGGATTCTGAGCCAGCGTAAATATTAGCAGTGTCTATGAAATTAATTCCATGATCAAGCGCAGCATGTACAATCTGAATGGAGGTCTCTTGATCCGCACGTTTGCCGAAAGCGTTCGTTCCCAGTCCTAATGCGGATACCTGTAATCCGCTATTTCCTAGTCTTTTAAAGTTCATCCTCAGCACTCCTTATCATCTATTCATTAATCCATTTATTTTTGAGTGAAAAGATCCAGCGCTGTCTCAATGAAGAGCTTTACAGCAATTGAAGTGTCGGCAAGCGAGCTGACCGCAATTTGGATATCTCTATAAGCATCCGGCTGCAGCTCACGGGTAACCACATTTGGAGGCAGAGATAACAAGGACAGTTCAGACATCACGCCGATTGCCAGCCCCTCCTGAACCATATTAAGAGCTGTTGCAAAGTTATTAACCACATATTTTACATTCAGATGGCTATTACTTCTGCGGAATAGCTCTACAACAGGCGGTTCATATCCTGCTTTGCAAATCAACATGGGCTCGTTCGCTAATTCTTGCACACATACAATGGATCGCTTTTGCAGGGGATGGTCATCTCTAAAAACGGCAAACAATTTCTCTCTATATAATGGAATGGTTTCGAATTCTGCACTGGGAGCGAGCAATAAGCCAACATCAATTTCTTTTGAATCCAGCCATTCTCTGACTTCAGCGATAGAACCCTCCTGTAGGCTAATCGTAATGTTTGGATATCTTCTAGTGATAGAGCTAATAATCTTCGGTAGAAAATGAGCAGATGCCACAGGAAAAGCCCCAATGCGGATACTCCCTTTTTCAAGACCTCTCTCTGCATAAATCTCCTGATTGACCTTATCAAAGCCCATTAGAATTTCACGGAAAATAACAAGAATACGTTTGCCGATATCCGTAAGCATCAGGCCATTACGCCGGTCTCGAAGCAAGAGCTTCACGTCTAATTCGGCTTCGAGGGACGAGATCGCCCGGCTGACCGCAGGCTGTGTCATATTCAGTTCTACACCAGCTTTAGTAAAGCTGCCGCTTTCGGCGATTTTGACGAATAAACGAATTTGAGTATTGTTCATAACAAATATGATATGCCCCTTATGATTATTATTCATTTCATTTATGCTCTTGTTTATTGTATCATTTGTGATGAATCTACACCAAGGAAGTGAACAAATGAATCAGCAGAAGAAAAGTATGATCCTTCTTATTTTTTTGGTGATTGTATGGGGCATTAATTGGCCTATATCCAAAATCGCCTTAGACTACGCTCCACCTCTATTATTTGCAGGTATTCGAACCGTCGTAGGCGGTATTATTCTGATTCTAATTGCACTGCCCAAGGTGAAGGAGCTTCGCTTCAAGCAGCTCTGGCCGATCTATCTGATCTCGGCGGTCCTTAGTATTGTGTTTTATTATGGATTTCAGACGATTGGCTTGCAGTATGTTCCGGCGGGATTGTTCTCATCGATTGTATTTTTGCAGCCTGTATTGTTAGGTATTTTTTCTTGGCTGTGGTTAGGTGAGAGCATGTACGGGCTTAAAATGGCTGGTTTGCTGCTTGGTTTTCTCGGGGTAGCCTCTCTTAGTATCGGTGGAATTAATGGGAGTATCTCCATATGGGGAATTGTGCTGGCTTTAGCCAGTGCCTTAAGCTGGGCATTAGGAACAATATATATGAAACGGAATGCTGTACGTGTGGATATGCTGTGGATGACGGCTATGCAAATCACGATTGGTGGCATCATTCTGCTACTTTCGGGGTCAGCTACGGAGAAATGGTCGGATATCACCTGGAGTGGAACCTTTATTGTGGATACCTTGTTTATCGCAATTTTTGTTATTGCTCTGGGCTGGCTAATCTATTTCAAGCTGATTAACGAAGGAGAAGCAGGAAAAGTAGGTTCATTCACCTTCTTAATCCCCCTGATCTCGATAGCTACCAGCGTAGTTTTTTTGAAAGAACAGATTACCATAAACCTTGTGATTGGATTATTACTGATTGTTAGCAGTATTGTTCTGGTAAATGTGAAGATAGGGCGTGCCGCCAAACAATCAGTCAGTTAAATTTGTTGGATGATTGTAGTAACCAATCGTGCTAAAGGACATTATGTCTAATAGGGATTGAACATAAAAAAAGGACACTCCCAAGCTTAGAGCTTCTGGGAGAGTCCTTTTTTAATTAAGCGTATAGCGCGTGTGATTTCAGCTGTTGAAGGCCGAGCTGCAACTACGTAAGTAGCAGAACTAGCACGTTCCACTTCTTCGAGTACCCGGTTTAAGTGACTGAAGAGCGCTCCTAGATCACGAACAGATGACAGCGAGCACCGTCCTTGCAGTTCAGAGAAGCTGGCCGCCTGCAAGTCGCGGGCACGATGCAGACAATCTGTAAGTGAACGTTGGCATTCAACCTTGGATAAGGTCTTCGTACCATAAACAGCTATACAATCGGCTGTTGCCTCCAGCACTTCCAGCATCCAGTCAGAATTGGCATGATGTGCTGGCAGCAAGCAAATATCGTCGGAAATTTCTTTAACATAGGAATGAATGGTCTTTAGATGTGCTGTGGCTTGTATAAGCCCCTTTAGATCACCACGACACTGATAATGAGCAATGGTGTAGAACATTTCCTTCTGTTGTTGATTGCTGGCAGACAGCAGTTTACCTGCTTGCTCCAGCATATTATTATCCTTTGAAGAGTCTCGTCTTATGCCTACGAGGCCTTTTAATGCTTCCGAAAGTAGAAGGCTTCCATCGAGTGCCAATGCTTTTACCTTGACGAACCTGTTTGGTGGAACGATAATCATATTGATGATCAAGGCAATGAGCACACCAATAAAGGTTTCGGCGACTCTCCAAAGCACGTAATCATTGTGATAAAAGGTAAGGGCCAGAACCGAGGTCACCCCGACCTGCGAAACCGCTTGGATATTCATCCGACAGGCTGTGGCAATTCCGATCCCGATGAGCAGAATTAGCAGAATGGAAAATGCACCTACATCGAAGAATTGGCCTACAATCAGGCTGACGATTCCGCCGATAATAATGCCGATCAGGCGGTAGATTCCTTTTTCAAGTGAAGCCTTCACACTGGCTTGAGTAATAAGAATGGCTGCAAGCGGTGCAAAGTATAGATATTGGTCACCATATAAACTGTGTACGGCTACCCAGGATAGTGATGCGGCAAGCGTAATTCGTATCATGTAAAGTGAGAATCCATATTTTTCAAGGCGGTCTAGTAACCCCTCGTTCATTATCATTCATCTTCTTTCGCAAAAATAAGAAAACCACACTGGCTTTTCAGTTCGTTTTCATTATAGCACCTCAAAAAGGGCATGGAAGACTGGACTTTTTACAAACTTGTTAAGTTTATGCTTAGCATTTAACAATGTAAGCTATCGCATATAATGGTACAATCTAATATGCTATATCTATTGGAGCGTCGAAGGAGAGGGGAAATTGTCGCTTATTAGCGCTGAGCATACCCATTTCGATTGTTCTCCGCAAGATGCGGGTAAAATAGTATTGTATTACTAAGGTAAGGGAGGTTGTTAGCTATAGCTATTCAGGAAGGTACCATCATTTCATTTGAAGAAGTTACTAAGCAATATGACGACGAAGATCCGGTGTTAAAAGGAGTCAGCTTTGAGATAGAGCGCGGCAAATTCTATACACTACTTGGTCCATCTGGCTGTGGTAAAACAACTATTCTTCGATTGATCGCCGGGTTCGCTGAGCCAACGAGCGGTTCTATCTATTTAAATGGAAAAGTAATTAACCACATTCCCGCCAATGAGCGGCAGGTCAATACGGTATTTCAGGATTACGCATTGTTTCCGCACCTGAACGTATTCGAGAATGTGGCTTTCGGACTGCGTATTAAGAAGCTTAAGAAGGACGTAATCACGAAGAAGGTACAGGAAGCGCTAAGCTTCGTTAACCTTGTGGGTTATGAGCAGCGTGCGATTAACGAAATGTCCGGCGGTCAGCGCCAGCGGGTCGCCATTGCCCGGGCGATTGTGAATGAGCCACAGGTTCTATTGCTGGACGAGCCTCTATCGGCGCTAGACCTCAAGCTGCGCACGGAGATGCAGTACATACTGCGGGAAATGCAGCAGCGGCTAGGGATTACCTTTATTTTTGTAACCCATGACCAGGAAGAGGCACTCGCGATGTCCGACTGGATTTTTGTCATGAATAAAGGAAAAATCGAGCAAAGCGGCACTCCTAATGATATTTACGATGAGCCGATTAACCGTTTTGTGGCGGATTTTATTGGCGAATCGAACATTGTGCCGGGAGTTATGATCGAGGATTATCTGGTGGAGTTTAACGGCCGCCGCTTCGAATGTTTCGATGCCGGGCTGAAACCGAATGAATCCGTAGAGATTGTTATTCGTCCTGAGGATTTGGAAATTTCTACGCTGGAACAGGGTAAACTACGTGTGCGGGTTGATTCCCAGCTGTTCCGGGGCGTGCATTATGAAATCAGCTGTTATGATGAATCCGGGCATGAATGGCTTGTGCATTCTACACGCAAGGCGACTGTAGGCAGTGAAATTGGCCTTTATTTTGATCCGGAAGCGATCCATGTTATGCGTTTCGGTGAAACGGAGGAAGAATTCGACAGACGTCTGGAAGCTTATGGCGAGGTGGAGAGTCATGAAGAATAAGGGCAAATCGTACTATCTCATCCCTTATTACCTCTGGATCGCATTGTTTGTAATTGCACCGGTAGTGCTTGTCATCTACTATTCGTTATTTGATTTGGATGGCCATATTACTCTGGATAATTACGTCAGTTTCTTCACCCCTGTATATTTGAAAATGACGCTGACCTCGTTCTGGTACGCGTTTCTGATTACAGCATTCTCTTTGCTGGTTGCTTATCCGGCGGCTTATCTACTGACGAGAACCAAACATAAGCAGCTGTGGTTATTGCTGATTATTTTGCCGACATGGATTAATTTGCTGCTAAAAACCTACGCTTTTATAGGGATATTCGGTACATTTGGTCCGATCAATAATTTCTTTGATCTGCTTGGAATCGGAGAACAGCAAATTTTGTTTACGGGCTTCAGCTTTGTATTTGTATCTGTCTATATTTTTATCCCGTTTATGATCCTGCCGATATACAGCGCTTTGGAGGATTTGAATTTATCCTTGCTGGATGCGGCACGTGATTTGGGGGCTTCGGGCTGGACCACGTTCAGACGTGTTATTTTTCCGCTGACCATTTCGGGAGTACGCTCAGGCTGTATGGCAGTATTCATACCGGCGCTGTCCCTATTTATGATTACCCGTCTGATTGCAGGCAACAGGGTCATTACGCTGGGCACCGCAATTGAGCAGCATTTCCTGGTCACTCAGGACTGGGGCATGGGTTCTACAGTTGCAGTGTTTCTGATTGCCATCATGGCGCTGTTTATGATTATCACAGGCGGATCGCGGAAAGGGGCGCGGAATGAGAAATAAAAATGGATTCTCTAACCTCTACCTAGTTCTGGTGTTCATTGTTCTGTATGCACCTATCTTCTATTTAATGTACTATTCGTTCAACAGTGGGGGGACGATGCATAAGTTCGAGGGCTTTACGCTGGATTACTACCGTGAGGTAGTCCAAGATAAGCGCCTGATCATCATCGTAATCAATACGCTTGTGATCGCGCTGCTATCCTCGGCTATTGCGACCCTTATCGCTATTATTGGTGCGCTGGCCATTAAAAGTGTGCAGAATCGCCGCGCTAAGAACACCTTGCTGTCTCTGAATAACGTGCTGATCGTCAGTCCGGATGTCATTATTGGTGCTTCGTTCCTTATCCTGTTCACCATTGCTGGCATCAAGCTGGGCTTCGCGTCTGTTCTGCTCTCACACGTTGCATTCAGCGTACCGATTGCCGTATTGATGATTTTGCCGCATCTACAGGAAATGAGCCCTACATTGACGGATGCAGCCCGTGATCTTGGGGCAAGCCGTAAGGATGTGCTGACTAAAGTTATTTTGCCGATTATTAAACCAGGGATATTCAGCGGATTTTTTATGGCGCTTACGTATTCACTGGATGACTTTGCAGTTACATTCTTCGTAACAGGCAACGGTTATTCGACGTTATCGGTTGAGATATACTCTAGAGCTCGACAAGGGGTATCGCTATCGATTAATGCGCTGTCGACACTGATCTTCCTGTTCACCATTCTGCTTGTGGTTGGTTATTACTTCCTGACCCTTAAGAAAAATCGTCATAACACAGCAGAAGCTGTGGCGGAGCCTGTTGCAGAAGCGGGGGTGCCTAGATGAAACAGCTGATAAATGCTTTTCTGGCGATCCTTATCACAGCATTTGCGCTTATGTACTTGGGCTCTTGGATGAATTCGAGAGAGGGATATTCGGGTGGAAACACACTGACTATCTATAACTGGGGCGACTATGTTGATCCGGATCTATTGAAGGAATTTGAAAAAGAGACCGGCTTAACAGTCATTTATCAAACCTTCGATTCCAATGAAGCTATGTTGACCAAGGTTGAGCAGGGTGGAACTACCTTTGATGTTGTAATCCCTTCGGATTATGCCATTGCTAAGATGAAAGAAGAAGATCTGCTCATCCCGCTGGATCATAGCAAGATTTCAAATCTAAAGAATATTGATTCACGGTTTATGGACCTTTCGTTTGATCCAGACAACAAATATTCCGTGCCTTATTTCTGGGGGACCGTCGGGATTATTTTCAATCCGGAAATGACCAAGGGCATGGACTTCACCAGCTGGGATTCTCTCTGGGACAGCAGACTGCATAATAGCATCTTCCTGGTGGACGGAGCCCGTGAAGTGATGGGCATGGCTTTGAACAGCCTGCATTATTCTGTTAATGACAAGGATGAGGCGCATCTGCAAGAAGCACTGACCAAGCTCAACAAGTTGTCTCCTAACGTGAAGGCGATTGTCGGTGATGAGATCAAGATGCTGCTGGCAAATGAAGAAGCTGCGGTTGGGATTGTCTGGTCCGGCGATGCTTCCGAGATCATGGACGAGAATGATAAGCTGGATTATGTAGTACCGGAAGAAGGTTCGAATAAGTGGTTTGATAACATGGTTATCCCTCGGACAGCGAAAAACGTGGATGGAGCGCATCAGTTCATCAACTTCATGCTCCGCCCAGACGTTGCTGCTAAGAATGCAGAATATGTAGGTTATTCCACGCCTAACATTCCTGCGCTGGAGCTGCTTCCTGAGGAAACTTCTGAGGATACCCGTTTCTATCCACCTGCTGAAATTACGGACCGGCTTGAAGTATACGACAACCTTGGCAAACGGATGCTTGCTCATTATAATGAGCTGTTCCTAATGTTTAAGATGAATAAGAAGTAAGCTGACTAAAGCTAGAGCTAAAGCGAAACGACATTAAGAGCGTCTACATACGGGTAACCGTGTTAGACGCTCTTTTTCGGTTTGATCATCGTGTAGTCTCAAGACAACAGACAGTTTAGCCGAAAGTATAATATAGTATAATAGTAAGAATGGACAACAGGAAAAGAGGAAACGAATGCCTACTATACTGGTTGCTGACGACGATGCGAACATTCGCGAACTTGTCTGTTTATTTCTCCGCAACGACGGATTCGAAACAGTTGAAGCTGTGGATGGCAAGGAAGCGCTCGCCGTATATGCTGGAACACATGTCGATCTTGTCGTGCTGGATATTATGATGCCAAATATGGATGGTTGGATGCTTTGTAAGGAGCTCCGCAGAGCTAATCCTGATCTTCCATTACTTATATTGACTGCCAGAGGCGAAACCTGGGAGAAAGTGAAGGGTTTCGAATTAGGCACGGATGATTATTTAACTAAACCCTTCGATCCTTTGGAGCTGACGGTTCGTGTTAGGTCATTGCTGAAACGATATCGGATTGGCTCCACGCAGATGATCCAAATTGGCAATGTAATCCTTGATCGGCAGACCTATAAGGTGATGAGAGGCACGGAGTCATTTGCCTTACCCCTCAAGGAGTTCGAATTGCTGTACAAGCTTGCTGGGACACCCGGACAAGTCTATACGCGCGAGCAGTTGATCGATCAAATTTGGGGAATTGATTATGCTGGAGATGATCGGACGATTGACGTGCATATTAAACGCCTGCGTGAACGGTTTGCGACTACCCCTGATTTTCGTATTGAGACGGTGCGTGGACTTGGCTACAGGCTTGAGGTGTACGAATGATTAGATCGATATATACACGCGTTGTACTGACCTTCCTAGCCTCCGTAATCGGGGGCACAATCATTGCTTTGTTTGTGGCAACTTGGGTATTCGAAGATAAACTGAACGAGAACACGCGAATTCCCTTATTGCATTTTGGACAGGATATTGTCAGGGTTTACGAGACCTTCCCATTTCGTGGAGCCAACTCTTTCGTAAGTGGAATGAAGCAGCTTGATTCCTACCACATCCGAATTTTCGATGAAGCGGGTAAATTCCAATCTTACGGAACGCTTAATGGGCACAAGCCGGTCCCTGTAACTATGGAAGAAATAAAAAAAGTTCTCGCAGGAGAAGTATATCAACCTCATAACAGGAATATTTCTGCGCTTCTCCTAGGCTTACAGTTGAGAACGGAAGACGGCACCAAAGCGATGTTTGTGGAGACGCTTAATCCCCCTTCCGTCACTGCCAGAAGGAACTTGGTATTAAATTTCTTGCTCTATTCATTGATAGCTGGAAGCCTCTTGATTCTGGTAGCTGCAATGTTCTTAGTCAGACCGATCAAGAAGCTAACCAAAGCGACCAGACGAATAGCAGCTGGTGATTTTAACGTCGAGCTGAATATTAAACAAACCGGTGAGCTAGGTACCTTGGCTCGCAGCTTTGAAGAAATGATGCACGATCTGCAGCAGCTTGAGCAGATGCGTAAGGAGTTTGTATCCAATGTGTCGCATGAGGTCCAGTCTCCGCTCACCTCAATATCTGGGTATGCGATTGCGCTCAAGCGAGTAGATCTTGCAGAACAAGAGCGAAATCGTTATCTGGATATTATTATCGCTGAAGCAGAACGGATGTCTAAAATGAGTGACAGCCTGCTGAAGCTGAGTTTATTAGAATCGCAGTCCCAGCAGCTACGGCTAACTACATTCAATCTGGACGAACAGATAAGAAGAGTAATCGTAGCAATTCAGCCGCAATGGTCAGCTCGTAACATCAGCTTCGACCTTGATCTGAAGCCTATTATCCTACTGGCTGATTATGACCTGTTAAGTCAGGTATGGACCAATCTCCTTGGCAACAGCATCAAGTTTTCTAAGGATAACAGTGTAATTAACGTCAGCCTCAAACAAGATATCAACAACGTGACCGTTCGGATAACAGACACTGGCATCGGGATTTCACTTGAGGATCAGCAACGTATATTTGAACGGTTCTTTAAGGCTGATCGATCCCACAGTCGTAAATATGGTGGCAGCGGGATGGGACTTGCCATTGTTAAACAGATCGTAACGCTTCATAAAGGGGATATCCGCGTGGAAAGCGAACCCGGTCAAGGAACGACCATCGTTGTCACCCTGCCAATTATAGCGCCGACAGAGTAATTAGCTTCCAGGCGGTGCCTTGCGAGGGCTTGGATGCATCCCGTATTTTTCATTGCTACAGCAGTACTGGCAAGTTTTCTTGTCTTGTGCTGCCGTAGCATTTTTTTTACCTGTTCATTTTCAGTTCATATTGCCGTCATGAGGGGTACATCTTTGTTAGTTATGATCTCATTAGCGAAACATTAAGAGAGCTTAATAAACAGATTAAAGACAGGAGAAGATGAGGGTGACACAACAAGCGGACAAAAAAACGGGGAATGGACAGAAAAAACATAAACCGCGTAACCTGTTGCTCAAAATACTAGGAGCAATAGTGATCGTGGTCGTACTTTTTCTAGCCGTTGTCTATACAGTTAATGTGATCAGCAACAAAACAGACCAGAAAAAAATACAGCACTATGGTCAGTTAGTCCCTGTTGACGGGAAAAATATGAATGTTTTGATTCAAGGAGAAGGTAAACAGACGATCGTGCTCATACCAGGCTTTGGAACAGGAGCACCAGCGCTTGATTTCAAGCCGTTGATTGATGAGTTATCACCATTCTACAAAGTGGTGGCGGTTGAACCGTTTGGATATGGACTCAGTGATGAAACGAAAAAAGAACGAACTACAGAGAATATCGTTAGTGAAATTCATGAAGCCGTTCAGAATCTTAACATTGACCAATACATTCTAATGGGCCACTCGATTGGGGGTATTTACGGATTGGAATATGCGAAGAAATATCCAAACGAAGTGAGTGCTTTTGTGGGTATTGATAGTAGTGTTCCGGAGCAAGGCGGTATGGATGTTAAATTCCCAATTAAAAAATTAAAGCTGCTTAAAGATTCAGGGATCATAAGATTGGGCTTGCAATTAAGCGGTGACCCTTATGATGGACTGCCATTTGATGATGAAACCAAAAAACAAATGAAATTGATTTCGCTTAAAAATATGAACAATTCCACTACCTTAAATGAAATGGAACATATTTATCCTAACTTTGTTGCCTCCAGAGGCTTAACATTCGACAAGAATCTTCCCATTATCTTCTTTATACAAGCGAATAATACTACCGTGAAAGACTGGATTCCTCTGCATGAAGGGCAAGTCAAGGATTCTGTGCATGGAAAAGTAATGACATTTGAAGGCGGACATTACTTACATCATTCAAAATCGAAAGAAATCGTAGAGAACCTAAGGGTATTCATGGAAGAAGTTAAATAAAAAGAAGAAAACGCTCCGAACTCCTCATATGAGGGGGCGGGGCGTTTTTTTGGTTGTGATCGAAGATTATTTGATGCCGATTCTCATTCGGTAGCTGATCAGAACCTCTAATGTTCTGCCTTGAAAATGCTGTTCAACCGCGGCGGTGTAAGCGGCGATATCTTGCTCAAGCAAGGTAGCGTCTAGTTTCATTACGGTTTGCACTCCCCCTTGACTTAGGGTTAAACCGATATATCGCTGGGCGTCGCAGGACTCAAGGTTGTGGAATACGATTTCTCTGGCAAAAGAGAAGGCCCCACTAGCTTTGATCCGTGACAAATGGCCTTCTTTGTCCCATTTATGTGCTCTCTCCTCATTAGGCAAAAGCGAAGCCAGCCATTCTTCTGTTTTGGAGATCAGCTGGTTGTATTGTTCTTCTACATTTTGCTGAAGAGATAAAGGCCAATCGCAATCGTAGGCGGCAAATACTCCGCCTTTTTTTAAGACCCGGGAGATTTCTTGCAGTGTAGTTTCAGGATCCATCCAGTGGAATGATTGCGAGCAGGTAACTATGTCTACACTATCTGATGCAAGCGGAAGCTGGTTGGAGTAGCCTTGCACAAAAGTAATTGATTGGGGTGCTTCTAATCTGCTAAGTTTATCGATTGCTTTTCCCAACATATCTGGATTAGGCTCGACACCGATTACGCGTTCTGCGGCATCGTTCCAGAGAAAAGTAGACAAACCCGTACCGCAGCCTATATCTGCGACGAGTGAAGGGGTGGTACCCAAGTAATCTGTTAGCAATTTGATAATCATCTCAGGGGCTTCGGGACGGTAGCGGTCATATTCATTTTGAAAGCCCAGAAAGCGGTCGATGTTTTGTTTGCTGTTTTTTTCAGGTATCATGTGATCCTCCCTCATAGATCATGTTTATAGGTCTATTGTATAATCACTGGTTCGATAAGCCAAATAATGGCTGGCTGGAAGGTTGCGCAGAATAAATAAAATCCCCGGAGAACACCTTATAGGTGTAGCCGGGGATTTTTAAACTATCTGGTAAATGCTAACGAAGCAGTGCTGGATCAATTGCAGGCACAAGTCCTTCTGCCGCAGCACGATTAAGCAGGGCAGAGATTGCGGCATAGCCGTCATCACCCAGATTCATCGAGAAGTCATTCACGTAGAGATCGATGTGGGATTTAGCCACTTCAGGAGCCAACTCTTGAGCATGGCTAAGCACATAGTCTCTGGAGTCCGTTGGATGATCCCACGCATACTGAAGAGAGCTGCGAATCCAGCCGGTGATAGCATCGGCATCTAAATCACGGCGGGCAATGATAGCGCCGAGAGGAATGGGCAGTCCGGTATCGCTTTCCCACCAGCTGCCTAGATCAGTCAGCATATTAAGACCATAAGAGGCGTAAGTGAAGCGGGCTTCGTGAATTACCAGCCCTGCATCGATATGGCCATCCCGTACGGCAGGCATAATCTCATCGAAAGGCATTACGACTATTTCGCCGATGCCTCCAGTTACATTTTGTGCTGCCCATAATCGGAAAAGCAAATAAGCCGTAGAGCGTTCGCTAGGTACAGCAATCCGGCGTCCGGCTAGCTTTTCTGGGCGTTTGACCGCATGGGGTCCACTTGCTGTAAGCAGCAGCGGGCCGCAGCCGCGTCCTAAAGCGCCGCCGCATGGCAGCAGTTTGTACCGCTCCAGAACCCAAGGCAGAGCAGCGTAGGAGATTTTGAGGACTTCTGGTCCTTCTCCGTCAGCAGCCAGCGTATTGGTAATATCAATGTCGGCATAGGTTACATTCAGCTTAGGTGCATTCGGGACAAGCCCGTGCGCCCAGGCATGAAATACAAAGGTATCGTTAGGGCAAGGGGAAAAAGCGATATTAAGCTCAGTTGTCATTACAGCACCTCCAGTAATATAGCGGCTGCCGCCGTTAATGCTTCCATTGCATCACCGATCTTCCAAGCGGCCCGGTCGCGGGGACCGACCGGGTTCGAGATGGCGCGGAGCTCCAGTACCGGGAGCCCCAGCGCCTGGGCGGCCACGGCGACTCCGTGGCCTTCCATCGCTTCCGCGACGGCATGGGGATGCCGCGCGAGATGGGCGGCGGCCGTCTCCGCGGTGCCGGTCGCCGTCGAGACCGTAAGCACGGTGCCCGTGCTTACGGGTAACCCGGCCGCTGCCAGCGCGGCCGAAACCGCTTGCACCGTGCCGCGGTCAGCCGGCACGGACACACTGCCGAAGCCGAGCTCGGCAGCGCTGCGGAAGCCCTCCGGCGTCTCGGCCCCGAGGTCGGCGGCAATCATCTCGCTGGCTACAACCAGGGAGCCTAAAGGTGCCAGCCCCGGGAATCCGCCGCCGATCCCGACGCTCAATACGCAGCCGTAAGAACCGGCTGCGAGTGCCGCGGCGGTTCCCGCCGCCGCCGCTGCCGGCCCTGCGCCGGCAGCGATAACATGGAACCTGTCGCTGCCTTGCAGGCCGCGCAGGACCGCGTCACGCTCCGCGTCTACGGCTGTCACGATCAGCACGCGTCGTGCTCCAGCCTGCCCTTCCATAGCTTCTTCGGTAGGGGTTGGATTGAACGAACTCATCAGGTCACCTCCTTTAGGGTATTGAAATCGCTTACTAAAGAGTCATTCGTAAAGACAAGAATACGCCCTTTTATAGGTCAGGTCAAACTTGGGGTGATTTTTATCACTCCCTGTAAAGTGTCAAAGGAAACTTACCGGTCTCTAGACGGAAGTGACTTTTTTAGCGATGAGGTTGACAAGGAGGATGGGAAGTCGTATAGTTATCTTAACTTAAAGATATTTAATGTAAAGACAAATAAATGGATTGAATACAAGTTTGATTGAAGTGGAGGTGGAATTGATGAGTGATAAACAAGTAAATCTGCGTAATACAGAGAGTGCACCTGACGAAGAACAAGCCGCCTCACTGAAATTGTTCGTAGTCTTATCTAAGGCTTATAAGAGCCTAATGGATCATGCGGTGAAGGATATGAAGAGTTATGGCTTGGCTTCGGCTGAATTCATGGTGCTTGAAGTACTTTACCATAGAACGCGGATTCCGCTGCAACAGATCGGGGAGAAAATTCTCGTTACGAGCGGAAGCATTACCTATAATATCGACAAGTTGGAGAAAAAGGGACTGCTGAAACGTGTACCCTGTAGCGAGGATCGCCGCGTTACTTATGCGGAGATTACGGATGCAGGCCGTGAACTGTTTGATGAGATTTTCCCTCGTCATGTAGCCTCAATTCATGATTTGATGGGTGGATTAGATAAGGAAGAGAAAGTCCAGGCTATCGAATTAATGAAAAAGCTTGGCAAAGGTGTGTAGGCGCTGCGAACATGACGAATAACTAGGCGCCTCTATAAGGTTGGAAGTAGTTCGGCTCCATCCTCATTCTCCCAACTCCAGTAAGTATAAGTGAAACCCTGCTTTTTTGGGTATATCACTAATAAGATATTTAACTTAACGAAGCCAGGTAGCCATTTACTTAAGATTACCTGATATTTCGACTGGGGGCTTGGCCATGAAATGGCAGGGAAGAAGAGGGAGTTCGAACGTGGAGGACCACAGAGGCATGAGCGGCGGCGGCAAGATGATTGGTGGCGGGATCGGAGGAATTATCCTTGTCCTGGTCATCACGTTACTCAGTGGAGGCAATGCCGGGGATATCCTGGGAAGTTTGACTTCCACAGGCTCCAGTTCAACGGCCCCTTATGAACAGACCGCAGAGGAGCAAGAGCTTGCGGAGTTTGTATCGGTAGTTCTTGCCGACACAGAGGAGGTTTGGGGTGAGATTTTTCAGCAGCAGGGAATGACCTATACGGACCCCACCTTAGTGCTATACAGTGGGAGTGTAGACTCTGCTTGCGGAACAGCGACCTCGGCAGTCGGTCCGTTCTACTGTCCGGGTGACGCCAAACTATATATTGATCTGAGCTTTTATGATGAGTTGCAGCAACGCTTCCATGCGCCGGGCGACTTCGCCATGGCTTATGTTATTGCCCATGAGGTTGGACATCATGTACAGACATTACTAGGCACCTCGAAACAGCTCGATTCCCTTCGTCAGACGTTGAGTGAGAAGGAGTACAACAAATATCAGGTTCGTTTTGAGCTGCAGGCTGATTATTTCGCCGGTGTCTGGGCCAATCATGCTCAGGGTATGAATCTGCTGGAGGAAGGCGACTTAGAGGAAGCTCTGGCAGCTGCAAGCGCCGTCGGCGATGATACGATTCAGAAGCAGGCTCAGGGCTATGCAGTGCCGGATAGTTTCACTCACGGTACCTCAGAGCAGAGAAAGCGCTGGTTCTACAAAGGTTTTAACTCGGGTACGATTAAGGGCGGCGATACGTTTAACGCCTCCGAGTTGTAGATAGAAGAGGGAAGAGGAGAGCAGCCCATAGGTTATTCCGGTTCGCCGGGCGCTCTTTTTTATCCAATATCTTAATGTTAAGATAATTAAATCAAAGGAATAGGGGAATGTAAAAATGATAAGTGTAGGACTGTTATTAATGAGATTGGTGATTGGACTTGCGTTTATAGGACATGGTGCACAAAAGCTATTTGGATGGTTCGGAGGTTACGGTCCGAAGGGTACGGGAGGCTGGATGGAGTCCATCGGAATCAAACCGGGTGTGACTATGGCGATTTTAGCAGGGATTATGGAGCTGGTGGGCGGATTTATGTTCGCGGCAGGACTGTTAACGCCTGTTGCAGCGGTGTTGATCGCTGCCACGATGCTGGGGGCAATCGTTAAGGTTCATGCTCCAAATGGTTTCTGGTCCACTTCGAACGGGATTGAGTTTCCGCTCACGGTTCTGGTATTTGCGGTAGGTGTGGCGCTTACGGGACCAGGTTCGATTTCTTTAGATGCATTGTTTTTTAACTAAGAAGGGAGTTTATAATAATGACACTTCAAACTGCAGGAATACACCATATTACAGCTTTTGTCGGAGACGCTCAGCGCAATGTTGATTTCTACGCCGGGATTCTGGGCCTACGGCTCGTGAAAAAAACGATTAATTTTGATGCTCCAGAGGTCTATCATTTATACTTTGGGAATGAGCAGGGTGCTCCGGGAACGATTATTACATTTTTCCCTTCACCTGTAGGGCGTAGAGGCAGAATCGGCAGTGGTCAAGTTGGCGTAACGATCTACGCAGTGCCGGTTGGTGCTCTGCAATTCTGGGAACAACGCCTTGCTGAATACGGAATTTCGGTTACAAAAGGAAGTCGGATCTCGGAACCCTATTTAGCTTTTGCCGATTACGACGGTCTGCGGATTGAACTGGTGGAACGTGAGGAAGGCCCGCTCAGTAAGTGGTCCTTTGGTGGGATTCCTACTAAATACGCGATCAAAGGTTTTGGCGGGGCTGTGCTGTATAGCAGCAATCCGTTGCAAACAGCTGAGACACTTGTTCATACGCTGGGCATGGAACAAATTGCTGACGGAGATGGATATACTCGGTATAGAACCAACGGGGAGCTAGGTAATATTATTGATTTGAAGACATCACCCGTTCCGCTCGGAGCGGGAGGTGCAGGGACAGTTCATCACATCGCGTGGCGGGCAAAGGATGATGCAGAGCAACTGGAATGGTCGCGCCATGTACAGAGTCATGGGCATAGACCTACACCCGTTCAAGACCGTCAGTATTTTAATGCGATCTATTTCCGTGAAAGAGGAGGAATCCTGTTCGAGATCGCTACAGATCCTCCAGGTTTTGCCCGTGATGAAGCCCCAGATGCGTTGGGTGAAAAGTTGATGCTGCCGTCCTGGTTTGAGCCGCATCGCGCGGCCATCGAAGAAAACTTAACGCCTATTCAAGTAAGAGAAATTGAGGTGAAGCAGGGATGATTCATGTATTCCGTAAAGGTAACGATATAACTAAACCTACGTTAGTGTTGTTTCATGGTACAGGTGGTAATGAGCAGGATTTGCTGCCGCTGGCTGAGATGTTATCCCCAGATTCATCGGTGCTAGGTATACGGGGCAATGTGCTGGAGAATGGCATGCCACGATTCTTCCGTCGGCTGGCAGAAGGAGTGTTCGATGAAGCGGACTTAGTTTTCCGTACCCATGAGATTAAGCAATTTCTGGATGAAGTGGCAGAAAAATACGGGTTTGATGCCAACAATCTGGTAGCGGTTGGTTACTCTAACGGTGCAAACATTGCTGGTAGCCTTCTGTTTCATTATAAGGACATTTTCCGCGCGGCAGTGCTGTTGCATCCGATGGTGCCATTACGCAATGTGGAGCTTCCTTCTCTTGAAGGGGTGTCTATCTTTATTGGGGCAGGTACGAATGATCCGCTAATAACATCTACGGAAACTCAGGAGCTAGAGGGGATTCTGCAGAAAGCAGGCGCTGAGGTTACAACCCATTGGGGCAACCAAGGTCACCGCTTGAGTATGGCGGAAGCCGAAGCCGCCAAAGATTGGCTGCAGGGATTTAGCACATCTCAAAATGCATAAAACAATTAGGATAACCGCCTTTTGGCGGTTATTTTTAAGTTATTAGCCCCGAATGAGGCCTTATAAAAGGATTGATCATTTGAGTTCCTTTACGTTAGTATGAAGAATACAAAAAAAGGCCCCCGGGTTGCTTTAGAAAGGTTGACGTAAGGATCATGATTGGAATGCAAAATGCTAATAAACTTGCTGTAGATGGACCCTCTAGGAAGCAGAGATTGCAACTTGCTGTTATTCTGGGCTCCATTACAACCATTGGGCCGTTGTCGATTGACATGTATTTGCCGGCGCTGCCTACACTTGTCGACGATTTCGGTACGACGGCTGCTTTGGTGCAGCTAAGTCTCACCTTCTTTTTATTGGGACTGGCCTCAGGTCAGTTAGTAGCTGGACCACTGAGTGATGTATATGGACGTCGCCGTCCACTGCTTATAGGGATGTTCATCTATGCCGTTTCCTCAGTGCTATGTGCTTTTAGTCCTTCGATTGGACTTTTAATTGTTTTGCGGTTTATTCAAGGTCTTGCTGGTTCAGTGGGTGTAGTTGTCTCTAGGGCGGCTGTGCGTGATCTGTATAGTGGCTCTGAACTAACGAAATTTTTCTCTTTATTGATGATTGTTAATGGTCTGGGTCCGATTTTGGCTCCAGTCATTGGAGGACAGCTTTTAAGAGTGACTACATGGCAGGGGATATTCCTCGTATTATTTGCTGCCGGAATTATCTTCTGCTTGACGATTCTCCTGCGCTTGCCTGAGACATTGCCGAAGGAGCGGCGCTCCAAGAGCGGGTTGAAGGGTACTCTGCTTACCTTTAAGGTGTTACTTGGCAACCGCAAGTTTATGGGTTATGCCTTGTCCCAAGGTTTTGTTACAGCGTCTATGTTCGCTTATATCTCAGGGTCATCTTTTGTTTTGCAAAATATTTTTGCGGTTACTCCGCAGGTATACAGTTTGATCTTTGCTGTGAACGGGATTGGGATTATTATTACAGGTCAAATCGCCGGCAGACTAGCTGGTAAGGTGAGTGAGACGAAGCTGCTGCTTAGCGGGTTGCTGCTCTGTACAACGGGGGGCGTCTTGCTGCTGCTTACGATCCTGGTAGGGGGAGGGCTGATCCCTATTCTAATCTGTCTGTTCGCTGTTGTCTCCAGTGTGGGGATTGTCGGAGCAACCAGCTTCTCACTTGCAATGCAGGACCAAGGAGAAGCCGCAGGCAGTGCTTCGGCTTTAATCGGACTGTTACCGTTGCTGCTTGGTAGCTGTGTAGCACCGCTTGTGGGCCTTGGGGGCGTAGACTCAGCACTTCCGATGGCGATTGTGATTGCCTGTACGGGTGTTCTCTCTATTCTGTCTTATTTTCTGTTGGTCAGACGGGGAAACACCAATTCCTAACAGCTTATCCTTATAACCTTGAAAGCGAGCAATACTTTCAGCAAACTTTCAGCGGGTTTTAACGTTCCTTATCTGCAAAAGGATTATATTGGAGGTAAGGAAGGGAGGGATGATTATGAGTATATCCGCAGTCTCAGGTTCTACATCGTATACCACCTCGACGTCTAGTACTACAGATACCAGCGCGCTCGAGAAACAAAAAGCGAAGCTGGAAGCCGAATTGGACAAGATTGATGCCAGCTCGGATGACGCGAAGACCAAAGAAACGAAAACGAAACAGATTGAGCAGCAGATCAAGCAGATCGAGGCACAGATTTCCCAGAAGTCGCAGAGCAGTGCTTCCGCAGCAAGCAGTAGTGCAGAAGCACCTGCCAAACCTGCAAACAATGCACTTGCTGCGGCAAGCCCGCAAGAGATCGCTAACGCAACAACGGATAGCCAAGGCAGATTTGATATCCGTGTATAAATCATACTAAATCATGTTACATAACAAAAAGGGCATCCTTTGCCGTGAGGGATGTCCTTTTTGTTATGTATTTTTAAGTTTAGACTACAATTTAAATGTTCTTTTATCACATTGTTGGCTAATACTAGAAAGATACCGCTAAAATAAAGTTCCGTCATATTGATCAGTCCAGCTTCGTAATATATTAACTATGCTTATCCTCATTTTCTATAAAATCTTTAACTGTTGCAGGGGTTAGGGATTTGCTGGCAGTCTAATAGAGTAGGTGTTGATTATCACGGGTCTTCTATTCCAAGAATTGCTATAATGGACTAGTTGTAAAAATTGTCTAGCACAACGTGTGTCAGCGGTAAAGGCAGGTGGGCTCATGTATTCAAAGCAACAGACACTAGAAAGATTCAAAATTGTAAGACTGATCTTATCTATCTATCGGATCCGGGCGGTCAGAGCTCTTTTTCCAGTGGCTATCATAGCGTTCGTATACTGGGAGGGGCAACATGAGCTGAAGCAGGTTCATTTAGGACTTATAATGCGTGAACTGAGGCGAGTACCTACGTCTGCTATTTTACAAATGATTGGTTTTGCACTTCTTTCCGTAGCTGTGATGAGTGCTTATGATTATTTGATTCGGGCACATTTTCGTTTAAAAGTAGGGCTGTGGAGTACCTTTCGGTATGCATGGATTGCTAATACATTTAATAACTTGATTGGGTTTGCGGGTCTGGCTGGAGTTGGTTTAAGGACGCTGCTGTATAAAAAAAGCGGGGTGCCGACCTCCGTGCTAACACCCGCCATTGTATTTCTGTCGCCGCTTATGATTACCGGGTTATCGCTACTTTCGTGGGCGAATATCTTTGGTTTACTCCCGGCAACGGCTTTGATGGAAGAACATCGCTGGCTGGTGTTTGCAGTATGGGGAATGGCGCTTTATTTGCCGGTTTTTGTGTTTGTACAGCGCTCATCGCTTTATGCGAAATGGATTAACCGGGGAAAAGGTAGAACACCATGGCTTACAGTCGTTAATTCCGTCGGTGCTTCCTTTCTAGAATGGAGCTTTGCTGGCGTGACGTTTTGGACCATCAGCAGCCATCTCTTGGATGAGGTCCATTTTATAGCTATCTTTGGTATATTTACGATTGCTGCCATTGCCGGCATCTTGAGTATGGCACCCGGCGGTATCGGTGCATTTGACCTTATTGCCTTGCTCGGGCTGACACAGCTTGGCTACCAGACCGATAAGGCGATGGCGGTGCTTGTCATCTTTCGATTGTTTTATTATGTCATTCCTTGGTTGATCGGATTGGTGCTGGCTGCACTGGAAATTGGTCTGCAAGGAAAAAAGGATCAAGATCGTTCAGTTCCAGGGTTCGAACCCTCTCTTAACAAATGGCAGAAGATCTGGGGCTGGCCGGGTCAGTATACCTTTCTGAGCGATCTTGGAATGTGGGCTCTTGGCAAGCTGGTACTAGCTAGCGGGCTTATTCTCTTACTATCTGCAGCAGTACCCGGATTGCTGTATAGGTTGAAGATTACGGAGGAAATATTGCCGTTTCCGGTAATGCAGCTATCTCATCATCTGTCTGTACTTATTGGTTTTATGCTGATTTTATTGTCGCGGGGCATTACATTGCGGGTTCATAGTGCATATGTATGGACTAGCATACTTCTGTTTATTGGATCGTTGTTTGCAGTCACTAAGGGTTTTGATTATGAAGAGGCACTGTTGCTACTTATAGTAGCGCTTATTCTTTGGATATCCAGATCGCGGTTTTATCGGATTAGTGCGCCAATCAGCAGGCAGAGCGCGATCCGGTGGTTTGTCCTCACTTCAGTGATTGCACTAAGCTACTATCTGATGGGCTGTTATGTACATCGTGGATTTCTGAAGCATCTGCCTCCGGGTGTGCAGCCTGAATGGTTGCAGCGGTATAGTCATGTTGCATTTACGGCAGTGGGGGGATTGGTCTTGTCTTGGGTACTGCTCATAATGTGGGTAAACCTCAGGCCCCATCATAAGGAGAACGAGCTGTTCGGGACCTTGGATGTAGCTAAGCTGAAACATTTTCTAGATGGAGTTCAAGGCAATACCTTAACGCATACGTTATTTTTGGGTGATAAGGGCTTCTTCTGGGCTCAGAACGATAAAGTGCTGCTCGCTTTCGCCAGAGTTAGGGATAAGCTCGTTGTGCTGGGTGATCCGCTGGGAGAGAGAAGCTTAATAAATGAAGCCATCAGTGAATTTAGACAAGCTGCAGATCAGTATGGTCTGGTTGTAGTTTTCTATCAAGCTTCATCTGCTTTTTTATCGGTCTATCAGGAGCAGGGCTATCGCTTTTTTAAGCTGGGTGAAGAGGCAGCGGTAAGCCTTGATAACATTGCACTCAGTGGTCTGAAGAAAGGTGATCTGCAAAGTGTAAGCGATCGTTTTGAACGGGAAGGCATGTTTGTTGAAATTACAGAAGCGCCGCTTGCTGATAGTTTGCTGAGAGAACTGCGAGCGATTTCGGACGAGTGGTTGAATGGCCGAGCGGAAAAGGGTTATTCGTTAGGCTGGTTTAAGGTCGACTATCTGCAACTGGCTCCCATTGCGGTGCTGCGGAACGCCAAAGGTACAATACTGGCATTTGCTTCTATTGCCCCGGGGTATGATCAAGGATTGACCCTGTCCGTAGATTTGTTGCGCCAGCGGAAGAATGTCCCAAACGGGACGGTAGATTATTTATTGGTTTGTATGTTGGAATGGGCGAAGTCCAAGGGGTATCGGCGATTTAATCTAGGCAACACTCCTCTATCATCCAGTGGGGGGCAGGACCCCGGAGCTCTGAAGGAGGAGAAGCTGGCTCATCAAGTGTTTAATAGAGGTGGGCATGGGCATGGTTACGGTTTTGCCAGATTGCGTCGTTACAAGGAAAAGTTCAATCCAGAGTGGGAGCCGCGTTACTTGGCTTATCCAGCGTCCCTAACATTACCCGTCTTAACGCTGGATCTGGTGAGGCTTGTATCCCGACATCCGGAGCATAAAGCGAATAACTAAAAAAAGGTGCCCAACGCCAAACGGCGTTGGGCACCTTTTTAATCAGGTACAAGTGATTTACTTCTTGTCAGCTTCTGCATCCGGCAGAGCCCAGACGGAGACGCTGCCGCCATTGACCGGGAAGGTCGCCCAACCATCTTTTTCAATGGTTATGGTGGCTTTATGGTTATGGGTGAAATCCACCCATGCTTCACCGGCGCGATGTTCTCCTACGAACATTCTCTTCTGGCCATTCTCACCATTACTGATCACCACCGCACAACCGGAGTGTTCAATATCCTCCACGCCGAGCCGTGTCCAGCCAATCGTGTTAGGATGATCGAAATAATCCTTCTGTTCACCATAAGCTTTGTGATAGCGGGTATACAGCAGAGGGTCAATCGCATCTTTTTTACCTGCTACAGGTGTTGGTCCTTCGATCCCATAATAATCCCCGTAAAAGACCACAGGATATCCATCCCGTCGCAGCAGGATAAGCGCGTAAGCACTTTGCTTGAACCAATCATCAACCCAGGATTCCAGGGCTTCGTGAGGCTGAGAATCATGATTGTCAACGAAGGTTACAGCATTGGTGGGATGGGTCTGCACCAGTGTGTCATCAAGAATTTTGGTCAGATCATAGTTTCTGCCCTCCAAGGAAGCTGAATGCAGCTTGTAGTGAAGGGATACATCGAAGAGGTCAATTTTATAATCGACGGTATTCAGAAATTGTCGGCAGGACTCTAAGTCGGAATTCCAGAATTCACCGACGATATAGAAGTCCTTCTCACATTTATTAAACATCTCTACCGCGAATTCTTTAACAAACTCATGGTTGATATGTTTGATGGCATCCAAGCGGAAGCCGCTGCAGTGGAGGGTGTCCACCAGCCATTTTCCCCATTGGATCATTTCTTTTTTGACTTCCGGATGGCTGTAATCAATATTAGCGAACATTAGATAATCATAGTTTCCGAACTCGTCGTCAACATTCTGATTCCATGCTTTATTCTCGCCTACTATGCGGAATACGCCGGTTCGCTCTTCTTTGGCGTCAAAGTCAGTGCCGTTAAAATGATTGTGATTCCACTTAAAGGCAGAGTGTTCATTCCCGCGGCCAGGGAAGGTGAATTTTGTCCAGCCCTCAATCTCGAAAGGTTTCGAAATTTCTTTCATCCGATCATTGGGGTCGACCTCGATGACTTGGAATACTTCTTTTTCATCCGCGCCTGCCTTATGATTCATGACCAAATCAACGTAAACGGCGATGCCATTCTTTTGACATTCCGAAATTGCGTTGATCAGTGCTTGTTTGGTGCCATATTTGGTGCGTACCGTACCTTTTTGGTCATATTCGCCCAGATCGTATAGATCATACACGCCATAGCCTGTATCTTCTGCGGAGACGGCCTTTGTCACAGGAGGTACCCAAACAGAATCAATGCCTACGGCTTTTAGCGCGGGTGCAGTTTCTTTTAAGCGATCCCAGTGTTTCCCGTCCGCAGCAACATGCCATTCAAAAAACTGCATCATTGTATGGTTCCTCATTATTTCTTACGCCTCCATATCCCATCAAGCAAATTTTACTCTCAACACTCTGATTAGTTTTTCAGATAACTCTTATTAAACTTAAAAACAGACTATGAAAAATAAGGCCAGTTGTTGAATGCGCAGGAAGGGACATGATTGTCATTAAACAGGTTTGAAAAGAATGATTTCTGACCTTTGGGAGAGATGCACAGCGTTGCGTCCATTCCGTTTAGAGCTATACAGAGCATGGTCGGCCTCAGATAGCAGTTCTTCTAGAGTAGCCTCTGGACTTAGGGCCTCCACAACTCCAAAGCTGGCGGTCACATTAATGGGCCCGATGACGGTATATAAGGTGCTTTGTTCAATATCCGCGCGGATAGTTTCGCAGAGCAATGCAGCTTGCTTAAGCGACGTCTCTGGCAGACAGATCACAAATTCCTCGCCACCATAACGGCCAAAGAGATCTCCCTCCCGCAGATGTCTGCTGCACACTTGGACAATATGCTGGAGAGCTTGATCTCCGTATTGATGTCCATAGCGGTCATTAATGCTCTTGAAGAAGTCCACATCCAGCAAAATCATAGATAATGAACTTCGCAGGTTGGCGGACCGGGCAAGCAGAGCTCGACTCAGCTCCAAAAAATAGGAGCGGTTATAGATACCGGTTAGGCTGTCCATCGTAGCCAATAGGCGCAGCTTCTCCTGAAGCAGTATTCGTTCAGTCACGTCAATCAGCATGATCATCTGTCCTGCTATGTGCCCCTCTTGTTTTTGTACCGGAGAGGAGCGGATTTGATAATAGCAGACCTCCTCTGCTTTGTTCCAAGCCACTTCCCGTTCTTCGCGCAACAGCGGCTCGGCGTCCATCACATAGGACAAGGCGTCTTTGCCTGCGTTAAGAAACAATTGCGCTAGCGGTTTGCCAATCGATGAGGAGTTGAGCCCCTCTATCATATCCGCGGCTGCACGATTGTAATCGACGAGCATGTCCGAGCGGTCGGTGACAAGCACTCCCTCCCGCATGCTCTCGAAGAGATTCTCACGAGCAATAGGCGCAGCCGTTAACATGCCCCGGGATAAAATAGCCCAAATATATAGGGAGGAGGTCAGGCTCATAATGATCGGGACGGGATCCATTCCGTAAGGAGTCAAGCCCATCAGATACAAAAAAGAGCCAAGTGTTGGAAGGCTTAACCCGATTATTATTGTGATGATCTGCCTGCGGTATACCCGCTTCATCCGGTTCCACTGCCATATCATGAGGCAAATGGCTGCCAGCAGACAGCCAAAAGTAAAGCTGCCGTGAACGATATACCAAGGTCCCATCACAACATCAACGAGTGGGGTGGGCGTATTTTCCCGTAAATAAATGGATTTATAGAAGAGATGATGGTAATCATTGGTCCAAACCAGCAGCGTTGTAATGAACGGAATGATAAATAACGCCGCCCGTATGCCTTTTTTAAACAGCGTCTCCAGCCCAACGAAATGGATCACCATGATTAGACTAGCTGGCGCAATGAAGGGCATCCCCAGATATTCTAACTTAATCCAGAAGCTGATTTCCTCCAGGGTTTTCCCCGATAACTCTAATGCGAAGCCGAAGGTGTAAATAGCAGAGGTAAAGGAGCTTATAACAAAAGCCCTGATTCCTAAGAAATCAGTTTTTTTATAGTAGGCGAAAAGGGCTAGTAAGACACTCAGCACACCTGATATAGCAACAATTACAATATAATTCGAGATTATAGATCCCATGGGTCTATTGTCACCTGCCGAGGAAAGATATGGATAAATATTACCACATATCTACGGATATAAAAAAAATACTTCGGGTTTGTAGTCAAAAAAATGTCTCCTAGACAAAATGACGCAATTTAACAGGAGCTATTTTACTAATTGTCTAGTGAGAGTCCAGTGAGCAGCGTGTAACATGTTAGTTAATACTACATGCGATAGAAGTTTTCTTGATCTTATCTATATTACGTCAGTTTATATAACATTATAAACATGACTTATTTTGAAAAGGGGGGCTGAGGATGTCATCACTAGCGACAAATATTCCTGAGATTCAGCTGGAGAATGTTGAAATGCGTTATCGGACAGAAGCTGCGGAAGTGCTTGCCCTGCATCAGGTGAGTCTTGATATTGCAAAAGGGGAGTTCGTCTCCTTACTCGGACCTTCCGGATGTGGCAAAACGACGCTGCTTAGACTGATGGCTGATCTCATAGCGCCAACAGGCGGGAACATTGTGGTAGCGGGGAAAAGTGCCAGAGAAGCCAGGCTGGCGCAAAAATATGGCATTGTTTTTCAAAGTCCAGTGTTATACGACTGGCGGAAAGTGAAGCATAACATCACTTTGCCACTGGAGCTGATGGGGGTGAAGAAGTCGATCCGTGAGGAAAAGGCGATGGAGCTTCTTGATCTGGTGGGGCTGCAGAGCTTTGCGGATAAATATCCGTGGCAGCTCAGTGGCGGGATGCAGCAGCGTGTAGCGATTGCCAGAGCGCTATCGATGGAGCCGGAAATTCTGCTCATGGATGAGCCGTTCTCTGCGCTGGATGAATTTACGCGTGAGCGATTGAATGAAGAGTTATTGTCTGTCTGGAGTAAAGTGCAGAACACAATTGTTTTTGTAACTCATAGTATTCCTGAATCTATATTCCTCTCTGACCGGGTGTTTGTTCTTTCCCCGCATCCAGGTCGCTTGTCCGCTGTGGTTGAAATTCCTCTGCCACGTCCGCGAACGGAGGAAATGAGAAATAGCCCAGAGTTTTTCGAACTGATCGCACGTATTCGCGACAGCTTCGAAGGGGTGTAGTGATGAAAGGGGGCAGTATCTTTGTACGAGGTCGTCTGCTGCCGTTGTTCGTCTGGATTTTTGGTCTGCTGCTAGTCTGGGAAGGGACTTCCTGGATGCTGCTCCATGTGGTGGAGACACCGTTAGCACAGTCCAAGCTGCCATATGTTCATGAGGTGTTAGCTACCTTGTGGCAGTATGGAGGCACGCTCTTGAAGGAGGGGGCCGCGACCTTCGGTAATGCTGGCGTTGGCTTCCTGATTGGAGCGGTAGCTGGTGCCTCATTGGCGGTGCTGATGAGCTTGTCGAAGACAATAGAGCAATTAACTTTTCCTTATGCCATTGCCTCGCAGATGATTCCGATTCTGGGGTTGGCACCCATCATCTACGGGATTGTGCGCGATGAGCAGACCTCGCGGATTATTATTTCGGGATATATCACCTTTTTCCCGGTGGCTCTGAACATGCTGCGCGGCTTGCGGAGTGTAGATCCATCAGCGCTTGAATTGATGCATTCTTACGCGGCCAAACCTTGGGCGGTCTATTGGAAACTCAGATTCCCAGCGGCTTTGCCGGGTTTGTTCGGTGGACTTAAGATAGCTGCCCCGCTTGCTGTGACTGGAGCTATTCTGGTGGAGCTTATGGGTGCCCAGCATGGCATTGGTGTAATTATGCTGCGCAATCTCTATTATGGAAGCTCTCACACCTATATGTTCTGGTCTACGGTGATTGTGGGTGCCTTGCTGGGGATCGTAAGCTACTGGTTAATCAGTCTAATAGAACGTCTGGTAACGCCTTGGCAGCCTGAATATCGTCCGAAAGGAGGCAGCCGCTAATGGAAACTAATTCCGTTCGGGAGAACTCGTTTATAGGTTCTAGTGGTAAAGAAATGGCTCAGCCGGCGCTAACGGCTACACAAAAGAATGCTGTAGCCGTTCCGAAACCTGCGGAAGGTACGGCGAGTCGAGGCGGCTCACGAATGCTGAAGAGGATATTTAGCGCAGGGGTGCTGCTGCCTGTACTGGCAGGTCTGTTATTTCTTGCACTATGGGAATTTCAATTTTTTCATAAGATCTTTGATCTGAAAAAATATCAACTCCCGCTGCCTACAGCTATCGCCGAAACCATGGGAGATAATTTCAGCTTGTTGTTGTCCTATACCGGGTACACTCTTGCTGAAGCTGTGCTGGGAATGTTGGTTGGTTCTGCTATCGGCTTCCTGATCGCTTTAGTCGCTACGGCTTGGCCGCGCTGGGGGAGTGGAAGCTTGACGCTGGTTGCCGCCCTAAATGCTGTGCCCATCGTCGCCCTCGCGCCCATCATGAATCTGTGGTTTGGAGATGGGATAGGCTCACGAATTGCCATAGTAACAGCAACTACAATGGCAGCGATGGCGATCAACGCCTATAAGGGCATGGCGGCGATTGATCCATTGGCGCTGGATCTGATGCATTCTTATGCGGCAGGTAAACCGGCAGTGTTCCGTTATCTGCGGATTCAGAGCAGTCTGCCCTATGTATTTACAGCACTGAAGATTAATGCTACTGCCAGTATGATTGGCGCCATTGTTGGGGAATTCTTTTTCTCCTCAAAGGGGCTTGGATATCTGCTCTCCAATTCCATTAAAGTTGCCAAAATGCCACTGGGCTGGTCCTGTATTGTGCTGGCTGCAATTGCAGGCGTGCTCTTCTATTTAGTGGTTGAGCGGCTGGAGAAAGTATTCATTAAGTGGCATCCTTCGCAGCGTACTTAATCTCACCCTCATTACATCCGGCCATAGTGGGAATGGAAAAGAGAAACCGCCCGCGGCTGTATGCATAAACGCACCACGATGCTTGTCCATACTGTGCTTGTTACAAACTTAAATTACGATAGGGGGAGTTCGGTTGATGAACGGGAAAAAACGCAAATTTCGTAGTGGTTTGTTGGCAATCGTGATGATGTTGAGTGTTTCTTTAATGGCGGGTTGCGGTGGCAACAATAATAACTCGGCAGCTGAAGCTACGACTGCCCCTGAAGCATCAGCAGCTCCTGACGCAAGTGCTGCTACTGAACCGGCTGCTGATCCGGTTACAGTGAAGCTACAGCTGAAATGGGTGCCGCAGGCACAATTCGCTGGGTATTTTGTGGCGCAGGATAAAGGATATTACAAGGAAGAAGGCTTGGATGTAGAAATTCTGCCGGGTGGGCCTGATATCGTTCCGGAACAGCAAGTGGCAGGCGGCTCTGCAGATATCGGTGTGGGTTGGGTAGCCAGCTTGCTGCCGAGTCTTGAAGAGGGAATGCCGCTGGTGCAGATCGCGCAAATCTATCAAAAGAGCGGATTGGTCCTGGTTTCCAAAAAATCGGCGGGCATCAACTCAGCCGCTGATCTTAAGGGTAAAAAAGTAGGCAACTGGATGGGCGGCAACGAGTTTGAACTATTAGCGTTATTCGATAAATATAAGTTCGATCCGAATAAGGATCTGAGCTTTACGAAGCAAGGGTTCACGATGGATCAGTTCTTGGGCGATCAGATCGATGCGGCCTCAGCGATGACCTATAACGAGTACCAAGTAGTGTTGGAGTCAGGCATTAAGGCTGAGGATCTGAATGTCATCGACATGAATACGGAAGGCGTTGCGATGCTTGAGGATAACTTGTTCGCCAATAAGGAATGGCTTGCGGAGAACAAAGAGACTGCGGCAAAGTTTGTACGTGCCTCCCTGAAAGGCTGGAAAGATGCAATTGCTGATCCTGCAGCCGCAGTGGACAGTGTGATGAAACAAGCGGAAGACGGCAGTACAACGAAGGAACATCAGCTGACAATGATGACTGAGGTTGCCAAGCTGATTCTGCCTGAAGGCTTTGACAGTGCCAAGATGGGATATACCGATGCGGCGGCGTTCCAGCAAACTGCTGATATTTCGCTTAAATTTGGTGTCATTAAAGAACCGGTTAAGGTAGATGAGGCTTATACGAACGAAATCGTAGAAATGGCGGCAAAATAACCAGTTGAGCTCAAATGTTACAGTGGATGGCCGCCTGATCTGGCGGTCATCTATTATAATCAGCAGTCCATCAGTGCATCTGAAACAGAGAAAGAGGTGCGAGCTATGTCTCTCCTAGTAACGCAGGCTGAAAGAGTTAAGAATTATGTGAATGGAGCTTGGGTAGAATCGTCGTCCGGGCGAGATGAAGAGGTTTATAATCCGGCGACGGGTGAAGTGATTGCCTATGTGCCTATTTCCAGTAGGGAAGAGCTGGGTGCGGCGGTAGATGCGGCTGCAGTGGCATTTCAAGTGTGGAAAAGGGTCGCTGTGCCGCGTCGTGCCCGCTACTTTTTCCAATATCAACAGCTGCTGGTGAAGCATTGGCATGAGCTGGCCGAGCTGATCACGCTGGAGAATGGCAAAAGTCTGGAAGAGGCGCAAGGTGAGGTGCAGCGTGGAATTGAGTGTGTGGAATTTGCCGCAGGCATCCCCACGTTGATGATGGGCAGCCAGCTCCCGGACATTGCTACCGGAATTGAATCCGGGATGTACCGCTATCCATTGGGTGTTATCGGGGGAATTGCCCCGTTTAACTTTCCGATGATGGTTCCTTGCTGGATGTTTCCGCTTGCCATTGCTTGTGGAAATACCTTTGTGCTAAAGCCTTCCGAGCGTACGCCGTTACTGGTTAATCGGTTAGCCGAGCTATTTGCCGAAGCGGGTTTCCCGCCTGGCGTGCTGAATGTGGTACATGGGGCACACGAGGTTGTGAATGGGCTGCTGGAGCATGATGAAGTGAAGGCGATTTCGTTCGTGGGTTCGCAGCCGGTTGCGGAATATGTATATAAGGCAGGGACGGCGCAAGGGAAGCGGGTTCAGGCATTGGCAGGCGCTAAGAATCACTCGATTGTGCTGCCTGATGCGGAGCTGGACAATGCGGTCAAAAATATCATTGCGGCCTCCTTTGGCTCGGCAGGTGAGCGGTGTATGGCTTGCTCGGTCGTAGTGGTTCATGAGGATATCGCTGACGAGCTAGTGAGTCGTCTGGCTGCGGCTGCGGATGAGCTTAAGATTGGTAATGGCGCCGATGACGGGGTGTTTTTGGGTCCGGTAATTCGCCAGTCGAATAAGGAGCGGACGCTTTATTACATTGAGACTGGTGAAGCTGAGGCAGCCAAGCTTGTGAGAGACGGGCGGAAGGATGCTGCTACGGGTGGAGCGGGTTATTTTATCGGGCCGACGATATTTGATCATGTACAGCCGGGAATGACCATCTGGAAGGATGAGATTTTTGCACCGGTATTGTCAGTGATTCGTGTGAAAAGTCTGAGTGAAGCGATTGGGGTAACGAATCAGTCCCCATTCGCGAATGGGGCTTGTATTTATACAGACAGCGCAAAGGCGGTTCGTGAATTTCGGGAAGAAATTGATGCAGGGATGTTGGGTGTGAATCTGGGAGTGCCTGCGCCCATGGCATTTTTCCCCTTCTCGGGTTATAAGAAATCGTTCTATGGAGACCTGCATGCCAATGGGCGTGATGGGGTGGAGTTCTATACGCGTAAAAAGATGATCACTGCCCGTTATTAGAGAAAATGAGCTGCTGAGAGGAGAAAATGTTATGCAGAGTCTGGGGAACGATAGCGAGCTTGCGGTGAAGAAGGATCAGGAATATTTATGGCACAACATTACGCCTTATAGTGAAAAGAATCCGCCTATGATTGCCGCCTCGGCGAGTGGGTCGTGGATTACGGATATACAGGGCAATCGATTTTTGGATGGGATGTCTGGCTTATGGTGTGTAAATGTGGGATACGGGCGCAAGGAGCTGGCGGAAGCTGCTTACAATCAGTTGCTGACCCTGCCTTATTTTCCTCTGACACAAAGTCATCTCCCGGCGATTGCGCTGGCGGAGAAGCTGAATGAATGGCTCGGAGACGACTACGTGATCTTCTTTTCCAATAGTGGATCGGAAGCCAATGAGGCTGCTTTCAAAATGGCACGCCAGTACCAGCAGCAAATCGGCCAGCATTATCGCCATAAATTCATTGCCCGTTATCGTGGATATCACGGCAGTTCGCTTGGTGCATTATCTGCAACAGGCCAGGCCCAGCGCAAATATAAATATGAACCGCTGGCGGGTGGGTTTCTGCATGTAGCTCCCCCGGACAGCTATCGCCGCCCGGCCGGGATGACTGTGGAAGAATTCAACCTCCAGTGTGCACAGTCCATAGAGGATATGATCATCTGGGAAGGCGTGGAGACGGTAGCTGCGGTGATTATGGAGCCTATAATTACGGGTGGTGGCGTCATTGTACCGCATCAGGTTTATTTGGATCGGGTGCAGGAAATCTGCCGTAAGCACGGTGTGTTGCTCATTATGGATGAGGTGATTTGTGGATTCGGACGTTCTGGACGTAAGTTTGGTCATCACAACTTTAATGTGAAGCCTGACATCGTAACGATGGCTAAGGGACTGACTAGCGCTTATCTTCCTTTATCCGCGACTGCTGTTCGTAAGGATATCTATGAGGTATTTAAGGACAATAGCGATGACTATGGCCATTTTCGCCATGTGAATACTTTTGGTGGCAACCCTGCCTCCTGTGCGCTGGCGCTGCGTAATCTGGAGATTATCGAGCAGGAGAAGCTGGTGGAACGTGCGGATCTTTTAGGTAAAAGAATAAATACAGAATTTACCGAGCTGCTTGATCACAAGCTTGTAGGTGATGTCCGCAGCTTTGGTTTGGTGACAGGGATTGAGCTGGTTGAAGACAAGGTCAGTAAGAAGCCGGTTGATCTGAATATTGTGAAAGGAATTATTGCCGAATGTAAGTCCAAGGGGCTTATCATCGGCAAAAATGGCGATACCGTAGCTGGGTTCAACAATGTGCTTACCTTCGCCCCGCCGTTATCCTCCACGGATGAAGATATAGAATTTATTATCGATACCTTTAAATCTGTGCTGAACGGGGGCTAGGTAAAGTGATTTTGTCTGGATATAGAAATTGGTAAGCGCGCAGGGCGACTTGAATGGAGATGCGATTCTCTGGCTGCATGAAGTCTTCACCCAGTAGCTCTGTTATTTTGTCCAGGCGATAATAAAGTGACTGTCTGACAATGAATAAGTTTCGAGCGGCAATTTGTTTGGAACCATCATGATCCAGATAAACGCGAAGGGTAAGCAGCAGCTCGCTGCCTTTGGTTTGGTCGTGGTCGATTAGCGGGCCGAGATAACTGCGAATGAAGTTCTGCAACGTTTTTCCGTCATTTAAGCTCAACAGCAACTGGAATACACCCAGCTCTTCATAGAAGAGCAGTGACTTCTGGTAACAGGAGTATAACGACAATGCCTGTAGGGCTTCCTGATAACCGGAATAGGCTCGTTTTAGGCGCTTATGTGATTTACTGACTCCAATGACGAGCTGCAAATCCTTGAGTTTCTCATCGGAGCGGATGTTCTGCAGGGCCTCAAGTGCTTGTTGAAGTCGCATTTTGCCAGGCATTTTTGATTGGATGTCGAGGGCGATGACGGTGAGGCGATTGTTCTTAAGGGTGATCAGCGGACGTAAAGAATATTTCTCAAAGATGGAACGCAGGATGAGCGAAAGGTGGAAGGTGATGGACTCCCATTCGTTCTCCGAGCTGTTCCATTTTACATCTCTGGGGTTCTTGATCTCTATAAGGCATACACGGTAAGGGAGCTCGTTGACCACATTGAAATTAGAGCCTATCAGGCCCTTTAAGCGGTTATCATCTTCGATGCGGCCATTGATCAGCTCGTCGACCCATAGATTTTCTGAAAAAAGCTTGCGCTCCTCCATATACCGGGTTCGCAGCAGCTCCTGAGCAATGGACAAAGAGGCGGAATCCAGCAGCAGACAGTCGAATTCCTGTGGTTTGTGATTGCATACCATCAGAATGTAAGCCCAGGTCTGATCCAGCGCACCTACAGGCTTGAGCGCGATGGTCTTCTGTCCATATTCCCGGATATAGGGGGCAGCGTCAGGTTGAATTCCTTCCAGCTCGTCGCCGAAGGCGGTGAAAAAATTCAGCAATGGAGCCTGCTCTTCCGGCGAAAGGGCCGGGAAAAATAAGGGTTTGCCTTGCAGCTGCATATAGACAATTTGTGTGCGGGTGCTTTTGCACAATAATTGCAGCACTTTCAGCGTTCCTTGTGAAGTTAAGGTCAGACGGTGGAATTCACGTGAGATTTTTTCAAGTTCTTGGAGCATCCGGTGATGCCGGTTGATGATAATCGAATGAAGATCCAACGTGATATCTACGAAACGAACCGTGCGGGTGAAGATGATTAGCGGAAAGTCATGCCTATCGGCTAATTCGATCATCTCTTGCGGGATGGTGCTGAAATACGTACCTAACTCAATACATAGGCAAGCTGCATTTTTGTCGATCAGGTTCTGCATAAACTCCAAGGAGGAAGGGAGATCGACACTTGCACCAATCCCCGTAGTCAAAATCATTTCTTCGCCATGAATCAGAGTCTCGAAGTTGGCACTTTCCAGCACATGCACCCAGCGAATGGCACGGCTTAGGCCGCTTTTCCCGCCGATCACCTCGGCTTCTGTGAATAGTGGTCTTTTTAAAGCGTCACGAATGGTTAATACAAGCTCCCAGTCCATAGTTACTCCCCCTCGATCTTCTGCGCTCCGGCCTTCGGTTAATGCCCTGTTATTCTCAGCCTATTCTCACACGTAAAAAATACAGTTTTGAAATTAGACAAAGTGTCTAATGCAACGAAAATTCGAAATGACTATAGTTTGATTAACGGATGTCAGTATATATAACCTAATCAGGGAGAACGTTGAGAGATAATTTCTGTTAAAGCTTATATTACTACAATAATTAAAAGATGTAAGCAAAATATTCAGACAAAACTTGAAATAATGTTATATTATATAACACAAATATGAAAAATTACCCATAAGGAGGGACTAGTGATGGAGCATTCTTCTCCGTTAACAGCATTTACACCTGATATGTTCATGCGTAATTTCGCCGAGGCTGAGCCGCCTCTGACCCATAAAGGTGCCATGGATGAGTCCAATCGCTGTCTATATTGCTACGATGCCCCATGTATAAAAGCATGTCCGACCAGCATTAATATTCCCTCCTTTATCAAACGGATCGCCACTGACAATCTGAAAGGCTCGGCACAGACGATTATGGATTCCAATCCTGTGGGTGCCAGCTGTGCTCGTGTTTGTCCTACAGATGAGCTGTGTGAAGGCGCCTGTGTGTTAAATGATGCCTCGGCGCCGATCCAAATCGGACTGCTGCAGCGTTATGCGACAGATTGGGCGATGAACAGCGGAGTTCAATTATTTAAGGCTGGCATTCCTAATGGGAAAAAGGTAGCCGTTATCGGCGGTGGTCCTGCGGGATTGTCAGCGGCTAGGGAACTCGCCCGTGAAGGTTTTGCTGTTGTGATCTACGAAGCGAAGGCGTTAGCGGGTGGGCTGGATACACATGGGATTGTATCGTTTCGGCTCCCGCAGTCTGTATCTCTTTGGGAAGTAGAGCAGGTAGAGAAGCTGGGTGTGGAAATACGTACAGCTGTGAAAGTCGGAGTAGATGTTTCTGTAGATGAGCTGAAGTCGAATTATGATGCCATCGTTTTGGCAGCGGGTATGGGTTATGTGCCTCCAATAGGGATTGAGGGTGAAAAAATGGCTGGAGTTTATGATGCTATTGCGCTCGTAGAATTCACTAAGACGGGCATTCCTCTACTAGAGCTGATGGGTCAGCGGGTCGCTGTCATTGGTGCAGGGAATACGGCTATTGATGCAGCGACTTGCTCAGTGCGGCTGGGAGCCACCAATGTGAAAATGGTCTACCGCCGGACCCGCGAAGAGATGACGGCTTATGACTTTGAATATGAATTTGCGAAGCAGGAAGGTGTGGAGTTCAACTGGCTTACCTTACCGAAACGTATCGTGGGTGATGGGCTTGGGAATGTAACTGCACTGGAATGTGTGCAGATGAAGCTGACGGAGGAGCTGGGCAAAGATGGGCGTCCAATACCTATGCCGATCGAGGGTTCTGAGTTCTTGATTCCTGTAGATGCAGTTGTAATAGCTATTGGTCAAAAGCGTCGTCTAGATCTAATAGATTCCTTAGGTCTTATGCATGACCGTGGGGTTGTGAGGGTGAATGAGGTCACCTGCCAAACCTCCGATCCGCAGATTTATGCCGCTGGGGACATCATATTTGGTTCAGGTAAAGGCGAGGCCATGGTTGTATCAGCGGCACAGCAGGGAAAAGATGCAGCCCATGCGATTGTTAAACAATTCTCAGGCCAGCAGGAGGTCGTTGTTAGATCTGCGGGCTGAGCGTAGAAATCATATTGGATTTTACATGACAGGAGGGAACATCAATGGCAGATTTAAGTATTAATCTCGCAGGAATCAAATCACCGAATCCGTTCTGGCTGGCCTCCGCGCCGCCTACGAATACAGGTTATCAAGTGCAGCGGGCCTTTGAAGCAGGTTGGGGCGGGGCGGTGTGGAAGACGCTCGGCGATCCGATCATTAATACCTCATCGCGTTTTGCGGCAGTAAATTTCAATGGGCAACGGGTTGCGGGCTTTAACAATATTGAACTGATCACCGACCGTCCGCTTGAAGTTAATCTGAAGGAAATCTATGAAACGAAAAAAAAATTCCCGAATCATGCGATTATAGCCTCCCTGATGGTAGAACCAACGCAGCATAAATGGCATGAGATTGTTAAGCGGGTAGAGGATGTGGGTGTAGACGGTCTGGAGCTTAACTTTGGCTGTCCGCACGGGATGGCTGAGCGTGGAATGGGCGCTGCTTCGGGGCAGCAGCCTGATCTGGTGCAGGCACAGACCACCTGGGTAAAAGAAGTTGCGACGACTCCGGTGATTGTGAAGCTGACGCCTAATATTACGGATATCACCGTCGTTGCCCGCCATGCGGTTAAGGGTGGAGCGGACGCGATTAGTATGATCAACACGATCAACAGTCTTGCTGGTGTAGATATTCATAGCTGGAACACAATTCCGAATGTTGGAGGTCAGGGTGCGCATGGCGGTTACTGCGGGCCGGCTGTGAAACCAATTGCGCTTAGTATGGTGGCCGAGTGTGCCCGTGACCGGGGAGTCGGCATTCCTATCTCCGGTATTGGAGGGATTTCGACCTGGCAGGATGTTGTTGAATTCATGCTGATGGGTGCTACGGGCATTCAAGTATGTACAGCGGTCATGCATCATGGCTTCCGGATTGTGGAGGAAATGATCGATGGCCTGAACAACTATTTGGATGACAAAGGTTTGGCTTCCGTAACAGAGTTAATCGGTAAATCGGTATCCCGTTACTCCAACTGGGGTGATCTGGATCTCAACTATAAGGTCGTTGCCCGTATTAATGAGAACAACTGTATCAACTGTAATAAATGCCATATTGCCTGCGAAGATGCTTCACATCAATGTATTGATATGTTAACTAATGCAGATGGGAAAGCTATTCTACAGGTCCGCGAGGAAGATTGTGTAGGTTGTAATCTTTGTTCTATTGTCTGTCCAGCAGACGGCGCGATCGATATGGTTCCAGTCGATACCGGGGCAGCCCCACTGACCTGGAACCAGCGGCAGAAAGTGATCGGGAGTTTGAATGGCACCTATTCGGAAGTGGAGGTGGTGTAAGGATGAAAAAGATTATTAAAAATGGCATCATCGTTACCGCAGCAGATACTTATACAGGCGATGTGATGATTGAAAACGGGGTTATTACGGAGATTGGCCTTCATTTGGATGTCCCTGGTGCGGAAATTATAGATGCCTCGGGGTGTTATGTTTTTCCTGGAGGCATTGATCCTCATACGCATCTGGATATGCCTTTTGGCGGCACGGTTACAGCTGATGATTTTGAGACGGGAACCATTGCGGCTGCATATGGCGGAACGACCACAGTCATTGATTTTTGCTTAACCACCAAAGGACAACCGCTACAGCAAGCCGTAGATACATGGCATCATAAGTCGCAGGATAAAGCGGTGATTGATTACAGCTTCCACCTGATGGTCTCAGAATTAAACGATAAAGTACTGGGTGAGCTTCCGGAGATAATTGAGAAAGAAGGCATTACCTCGCTCAAAGTATTTATGGCTTATAAGAATACTTTTCAGGCGGATGACGGCACACTTTTTAAGACCCTTCAAGCCGCGAAAAAAGAAGGTGCGCTCGTTATGGTGCATGCGGAGAATGGAGATGTCATTGAATATCTTGTTGAGCAGGCCTTGGCCGCAGGCAACACTGATCCGATCTTTCATGCGCTGACCCGCCCGCCGGAGCTGGAGGGTGAAGCTACGGGACGCGCAGCTTATCTAACCGAACTGACAGATTCTCAGCTGTATGTTGTACACGTGACCTGTGCGGAAGCCGCTTGGAAGATTGCTGAAGCGCGTAAAAAGGGACTGCGCGTATACGGTGAGACTTGTCCACAGTATTTAGTGCTGGATCAGACGGCGCTGGAAAAGCCTAATTTCGAAGGTGCCAAATACGTGTGGTCTCCGCCCCTGCGTGAGCAGTGGAATCAGGATGTTCTGTGGGATGCGCTATGGAGCGGCAGCTTGCAGACGATTGGCTCTGACCAGTGCTCGTTTGATTTCAAAGGACAAAAGGATCTGGGGCTTGGCGATTTCTCCAAAATCCCGAACGGTGGGCCGACCATCGAGGACCGGTTTACGATTCTATATTCGGAAGGTGTGCAGAAAGGCCGGATCTCATTGAACAAATTCGTAGACATTATTGCTACCTCTAGCGCCAAGCTGTTTGGCTTGTATCCGCAAAAAGGCACGGTCGCAGTAGGTAGTGACGCTGATCTGGTCATTTTTGATCCTTCTGTAGAAAGAACCCTTTCTGCGGACACGCACCATATGAACGTAGATTATAATGCGTTTGAGGGCTTTGAAGTGAAGGGAGAGCCTGTTTCTGTTCTCAGTCGAGGTGAATTTGTTATTCGTGACAAAAAATTTGTCGGCAAAGCAGGTTCGGGAAAATATTTGAAACGCAAACGTTTTGCAGCGGAGGCTCCTCTTCCTTCTAAGGCAGAAATCAGCGGAGGTGTAGTCTAATGTCTGCTTTTGCGGAATATGCCAAAGAACAGCAGGAGATTGATGGGCTGCTTTTTAAAGGGTATACGATTGCCGGCATCCAAGAGGATTTGGACGGTGCCCGAATAAAGTTTGTCAGAGGGGAGCCGGCTAAAAGCTCGGTAGAGCTGTTACTGCTCACAGCGGATGCCCGTAAGTACGTGACAACCCTTGTGGTTGCGGGGTTGAGGGCGGAAGGTGAGCAGGCGGGTTGTTACAGTGGAGAGGTTTGAAGGGAATGGAATTGAAAGCTGAGTAGTGAGCCCACGTAGGATAGGGAACTTGCCGCTCGGCTTTTTATTGTGCCCATGAAAGGGTGCGAGGAGATAACCTACCTGAAAATAGCCGATTATCGTCTCGGAATATACTTTTTGGGGAAATCCTCCCTAAAAAGTAGCTGATTAGGGTCCCAAAATAGACGTTTTAGGGAAAATATCCCTAAAAATCAGTGAAATATGCCGATTTTGCGCAAATTCGCTGAATATTAGGGAAGTTTTCCCTGATTTGCAGTTATAGGCACCTGACAGACCAAAAATCAGGGAGGATTTCCCTAATCTATTTCTTCTGCTGTTGCTGCTCACGCTCTATATACCCATGCCGTAATATGGACATGATATGCAGAGATTCAAAATGTCCCTCAACCTTTATACAATCAAGTAGAGTGCCTTCCAGTGTAAAGCCGCAGCTTTCGTAGACATGGCGAGCCCTGTGGTTGTGATCTCTAACATCCAACCATAGCCGATGCGTCTCGTGTGCTGGAAGATCCAGTCGCTCACGAGATGAAGCGACAGTTTGCTATAACCAAAGCCCTTGGAATGGATCACGATTCTTTCGATACGAACGGTAAGATGAGTATCTTGAAGTCCTGTTACGATGATATAGCCGACTCTTTTCCCGGAGCTCTCCCAAATTGTAAGGTGCAGGATATCTGAATCATGGATAGCCGTAGAGTGCTCCGCTTTACTCCATTGTCCGATATAGGCACGATTAAGCTCACTTTGTTCAATGGCTAGAACGAACGCTAAGTCCTGCTCGGTGGTAGTTTATAGATCCAACGTTTCTGAATGAATGATCATAACCTTATGCACTGTAGGAATGAACGCAACTTCGTGTATAATTGAGACCAAGTGTTAAGAATTCCAATCGGATGAGGAGATCAGCTGGTTATGTATTTTCTTGATATTATGTCTTGGCTGACAGAGGATAATCTGCGGCATCTGCTGGAACAATATCGTTCGTTTGGGCCCTTTCCGGGCATTGCGTTAACGTTTATGAAATCATTTATACCACCACTACCAACTATTGCGATCGTAGGGCTAAATGGGGCCGTATATGGTTTATGGTTAGGTTTTTTGTATTCTTGGATCGGTCTGGTTGCAGGTTGTGTGACTACCTTTTGGATTATCCGCAAAGTAGCCTCCCATCGTTATTTACGAAAATGGGCAGCGCGGCCCAAAGTAGCCAAAAGCATGACATGGGTACGGCAAAGCGGATTTAGCTATGTTTTTCTGCTTAGTATATTTCCGGTAGGGCCTTTTGTTGTGATTAATATGGCAGCGGGGCTTGCCGGGATGAGGTTCCGTTCGTATCTTCTTGCGCTCACGGTGGGCAAAGCGATTATGGTATTCGCAGTTTCATACATTGGCAACGATCTGGAACGTTTCATTCGCCAACCGTGGGAGATTATCTATGTTCTGTTGTTTATCGGGCTGTCGTTATGGGGAGTCAAAGCCATCGAAGCGCGTTTTGCTAGAACAGCACAGGATGGGAACAAGATAGCTTAGTATAGTATCAGAATTAACTTGAATTCCTAAATCTAAATAGAATAAAGGAGGAAATGATGATGAAATATCGTAAGCTTGGCAGTACAGGAATGAATGTCTCGGTGATTGGCCTAGGGACTTGGCAGTTTGGCGGAGAGTGGGGCAAGGATTTCACTCAGGCTGAAGTCGATGCCATGTTGGATAAGGCTGGGGAGCTGGGGATTAACCTGATTGATACGGCAGAATGTTACGGAGATCACTTGTCGGAGAAGTTCATCGGGGATTATCTGGCGCGCCGCAAACGCGAGGACTGGGTTGTAGCTACGAAATTTGGCCATCATTTTCAAGGGCATTTGCAGCGGGAACAGCTATGGCGTGCTGAGGATGTGCTTAAGCAGCTGGACGACTCCCTACGCGCACTCCAAACAGAGTATGTCGACCTCTATCAATTCCATTCCGGAACGGATGAGCAGTTCGATAATGATAAGCTGTGGAGTATGCTCGACAGACAGAAGCAAGCCGGTAAAATCCGTCATTTAGGCGTGTCGATCAGTGCATCGGGCTCGGGGGTGCATCAGACCTCTGCGGCAGCGGATGTGCAGGCAGAGGCCATACAAGTAGTATATAATCGGCTGGATCGTCAACCTGAAGAAGAGATTCTTCCGCTGTGCATCGAGCATCAATTAGGTGTGTTAGCTCGCGTTCCGTTAGCCAGTGGTTATTTGAGCGGCAAGTATAAGCCAGATGCGATTTTTGCTCAGGGTGATGTGCGAGCGAACCATAAAGAGGATGTAAGACAAAAGCAGCTGCGCGCAGTAGCAGAAATTGCTGCCAATGAAGTGCCATCAGGTCTGGATATGGCGCAGTGGGCTTTGGCTTGGTGCCTCCAGCATTCCGCAGTAACCAGTGTAATTCCGGGCTGCAAAAATGTAGAACAAGTCATCTCCAATGCCAGTGCTGCCGATTTGGACATGGTGAAGGGCAACGTGTGATAAGTTAGAATGTTACACGGTGAAGAGTTCTTGGAGCTTCATCTCGGGTGAATGCTTCACGTAGATATGATTCCAGCTGTTCGTGGAAGTATCGTAAAGATAGTCCTGCTTCCATTGCTGGACATGGGTCGCAATACTCCTTACAGCGGATACAATTCTCTCTACTTCCTGATTAGTCATAATGGGATGTAGAGAGATGCGAATCCACCCTGGTCTGAAGGATTGGTCGCCGCTCATGATTGCTCCGGCAATCTGAGCGGATTGCGTCCACCCTAATCCGAGCAGGTAATGTCCGTATGGACCTGCACAAGAGCAGCCGCCTCGAGCTTGTATGCCGAAACGGTCATTCAACAGCTGGACAGCAAGGTTGTAATGAATATCGCGCAGTGTAAAAGAGACGATTCCATGACGTTCTGTATGATCTCCGGCCAGCAGTGAGCACTCCGGTATGTCGCTGAGTCCTGCCAATAATTGCTGACACAGCTCGTGCTCTCTCATCACCATATATTGACCGTTTCCATTCATCTGCTCCTTCAGCTTCACGCAAAGTGCCGTGCGAAAAGCCTGTAAAAACCCCGGTGTTCCCCCGTCTTCCCGCATCTCAATCGCATTAGTGTAGCGGCGTCCTCCCCAAGGGTTGACCCAGGCTACTGTACCTCCACCCGGTTCGTCAGGAATACGTCCATTGTTCAGCGCTTCATCAAAGATTAGAACGCCGTTTGTGCCCGGCCCACCCAGAAATTTATGCGGAGAAAAAAAGATCGCATCAAGCTTCTCCAATGGGGAAGGTGGGTGCATATTGATAGGCACGTAGGGAGCACTGGCGGCAAAATCCACAAAACACACGCCCCCATGACGATGCATAGCAGCCGCTAGCTTTGCGTAAGGCGTCTGAATTCCAGTCACATTAGAACAAGCTGTAAATGAACCAATCTTGAAACGGCGATTGGGGTATAATCGCAGCTGGTCTTCAAGCTGCTGGGGGTCAATATTTCCGTCCTTTCCGGCGGGAATGGTAACGACGTCACCAAGCCCCTCCTGCCAAGGAAGAATATTGGAATGATGCTCCATATGGCTGGTGAAGATAACGGGGCGATCTTCCAGCGCGCGGTTATTATGTTCCTGTAGCCATTCCGGGAGCCTTAATCCCATGATACGTTGCAGCTTGTTCACGGCTCCTGTTGTTCCATTGCCGCAGAAGAGCAGTACATCCTGAGGGCCGGCATTTACATGGTTCTTAATGATTTGGCGAGCTTCATTATAAGCCTGCGTCATGATTAGTCCGGTGGTGTTGGAATCTGTATGTGGATTGCTGACGTAGGGACCGAAGGCTTCCTGCAACTTGCGTTCGATCGGTTCATATAGGCGCCCGCTTGCGGTCCAATCGGCATACAGAAGCGGTTGTCTGCCATATGGGGTGGTGATCTGATGCCGAATGCCGATGGTGTGACCACGAAAAGTATCAAAATGGTCTTGTAATGAAGCGGGCGTCTCTGCAGAAGAGGCGTGGATGATGTTTAGCACGGATATTCCCTCCAGCCCGTACGCCGTCAGTGCTAAGTTAATGGGGTGTATTTTCGGCGTGCCAGTAGTTTCTATGGCAACAGTATATGCCTGCATGGGGGATTGGGTTAAAGCCTAGTCAGACTTTAAATAAATAACTGTACATCACTTTCTAAAGCATCTTTTAAATATGCCGCAGCATCGATGATTTCGACCTCTGGCAGCAGTTCCTCGGGCTTAAAGCCCATGATCTCCACAGAAAGCTTGCAGGCATAGAATTTGATGTTTTTTTTACGAGCCCCTTTTAGAAAATGAATCAGCTTCGGTGCGCCTTGTTCCTCCATCATTTCCTCCAGCATCATTCGTCCCAGCCCGCTGAAGTTCAGATGAGAGAGCGGCAGCTGCCCAGGACCCTTCGGTGTAATAACATCCATCAGCTTCTCGTAGATACTCTTGTCCTCAAGGGTCATTTTCTCCGGATCACGCACCAAAAATAGACCCCAGAATGAAAAGAACATGGTAACCTCGACATCGATATCTCTTGCGGCATTCGCTAGGATCAGTCCAGCCATCGCTTTGTCGTATTCCCCACTGAACATTAGCAGATTGATTTTTTTGCTCACCCTGATAATCCTCCCGTTACTTTTATTAGAATGTCATTAGTATGGTTGTGGTGGGGAGAACTATGCGAAGAAGCTTTCTGAAATTATAAAAAAAGCCCCCTTTCGGGAGCTTGAGATTTACTAATGTACTTCAGGATCTTTACATTCTGGATCTGCATTGCGACTGATGTCGTAATAACGGGCGGACAGCCAAATAGCTCCGGTAAATAACACGATGAGTCCAAGGACGATAGAAAAGCGCCAATCGCCTGCCTTGAAATTTAATTGAAGCACCGTTAGTACCAGTGAAACTTGGGTCCAAACCAGTGTTCTTTTGCGAAAAGCCGCAATATCGCCAACCATCTTCGGGATATTCCGAATGATCAGATAGGCAATAACTGCGAGAATAAGGGCGAAAATAGCAGTTACCGCTAATTCAGAAGAGGACAGGACATGCATAGTCTCAGCATCCTTTCGGCTTGCAAAAGTATTAGTTTCAGATCAGAACAATTTCTATTTTTTGAAGATGCCCAGCGGAGCTCCAATTGGTAAGAAGCTACGGCCGAAATGAGCGTTTAGCACGGATGCTCCACATCCGTAAAGGGACACAATACCAATACCAAGCTCAGCACAAGCAGCAAGCTTATGGAAGAATTCTGGAGCGATCCCAAAGGAATCAAAGGTTAGTCCGATAAAAAGAAAATCTATCAATACAAAAATGATAAGCAGAACTCTATTTGCCTCAACGGCACCAATCGTCATAAAGAGTGTGAAGATCAAGTAACCCAAAAATACAAATCCGAGCTGCTTAGGATCTACAGCCTCCGCAAGCGTTGGACCAAATACGCCAAGCTTGATCAGCCAGCTGCTAGCCATGCCGAACCAAAAGAAAGCGTAGGCGCCAAAGGCGGTCATACCAAAGGTATTGTTGTGCTTAGCATCCTGAATGGCGGCGAATAGCTGCGCGAATGCTCCCAGGAAGATAGCCCAAGGAATAACATAGCTAAGTCCTGTTGTAAATTCAAGCTTCTGTGAAGAAGCGACCAATGTGACAATAGCCAGTCCGAATAGCCCGATGGCGCTAGGGTCGGCAGTGACGATTTTGACAGATTGGGTGTTAGGGGATTGCGCTGACATGACAGTAAAAGCCTCCATTATTATATATAGTTTTACGCTCTTAAAAACAGCCCGTAAGGGGCGCTGTTCATAGGCTTGCCTATCATATCATATCGGTATGTGCTTGCCTATAAAACAACACTCATTTTTTGTCGTAAAATAGGGGTCCTGCGTGAAATAAGGAATTGTTTACATTTTTATCTTCCATTATCAAGTTACTTGACCAAACAAACGGAAATATTATGTCAAGAATAGACATTATATGCAGTGATAATCTTCACAATCTATCGAAAATTGATGTATAATAGTCAGTGATAATTATTATCAAATCATATGAAAAAGGCGGTAAGCTTGAAGTGAACAAATGGACATTATTTACCAAGGCGACCCGGTTTTGGAGTTTTTCTGTTATGCTCATCCCGATTGTTTTGGGGACCGTTGGGGCATATGTATGGGAAGGGACATTCCATCCGGTTTTATTTATTCTTACATTAATAGGGGCGATTTCGGCGCATTTGTTCTCCAATATGGTGAATGATCTGTGGGACTTCCGCAACGGAACCGATACAGAAGCAAAGAATTCCGCTGGTGAAATCAGCACAAACTCCGGGCTACTGACAGGTGGGATCCTCTCGGAGTCTTTTTATGCAAGGATGACCTGGAGTATGCTGGCGATTGCCCTTATCTGTGGTGGGATTCTTAGTATATATAGCGGTTGGAATATCCTCTGGTTTGTACTTGTTGGTGCTTTAATCGCTTATTTCTATGTGGCTCCGCCACTGCGTTATGGCTATCGCGGCAAAGGTTATAGTGAGATGGCCATTTTTATTGCTTTTGGGATTATGCCTGTATTAGGCTCCTATTTCGTACAAACCGGTCAGTTTAGCATGAAGCCTGTAATTCTCTCGCTGCCTGTCGGATTTTTAACTACATTATTGTTGTTTAATCACCATTTCCTACATTGGAAAGCGGATGAGCAGGCGGGTAAGCTTACGCTTGTTGTAGTATGGGGAGAACAAAAGGCACTTGTATTCTCACGTGTACTTCTTTTCACTGGCTACGCTTCGGTGATAGTCTGTGTGCTGTTGGGTGTACTTCCTGTTTACGCACTGCTGGCGCTGGTTACAGCTTTCTGGCCGCTGCGCATTTACAGTAGTCTCAAGCAACATAATGCTTCGCCGGCTTATATCCCGCTGATGGGTGCTTCACAAAAAGCCTCCGTACGCTGCGGAGTAGTAATGGCAATAACTTTATTAATTCAAGGCTTGATCTGATACTAATAGATGGACTACAGAAGGAGTGAGCTTTCATGGAAAAGAAGGACAAGGTATTGATGGCAGAAGAACAACAAGTTAAAGGCAATCGCATGGTTCTTGGGGATTTCCACTCCATTTTAGAAGAAGGAAAGGTCTGGAAGACGGGTGGATTTACACTGCCTGACGGATCATTTTGGGCTTACCGTGAGCCGGAGGCTGTAGTTATCGTTCGTAATGACACCCTGTATGTACGTGCGAAGTTATCTCGCGAGAATCATCAAGTGCAAATTCTGGACAATGCCAAGCACATGTATTATTCAGCCAAGCCAGTGGAGATTCCGGAAGCAGGAGAGATTAGCATTGAGCTGCAAATTCGTTGCCGTACACAAGAAACTGCACCTGGAGATCTGTATGATGGATATGTATCGCTGAACCTGCTGGATTTCACGACAGGCGCTGCGCTTGATTTCTTCGCGGGAAATGATAAATACGCTAGTGTATATGGTATTTTGCCGTTCCCGGGTGTACAAGTACCAGAAAGCACTGGAACGAAATACTTCTGCATCTTTAAAGAAGATACGGATTTCAAACCACGGGAATTCAATACGTACCGTATTACCTATCACCGTGGCAATGATGAGGCTGTATTCTATTTGAACGGCAAGGAAGTACGCCGCGAGAAAAATATTCCGCTTAAATTCAATAACTTCACTGTAGCGCTCGGAATTATGACAGAGAAGGATCTGAGTCCTGAAGGCAGTGTGTCTGTACATGGACAAACAGTTATTGCAGAATGGTCCCCAGTGACGGTTACAACAACTGAACAGTAATGCCTTGCAGGCTCATTTGACAGATAAGGGTGTATGGTGTGAATATTAAAAGCTTTCTAAGATTTGTGGAGCTGCCGACGAAGGTAGCCAGTATTATTCCGTTTCTAATGGGAACGTTGTACGCCCTGTACCGGTTTGAGGATTTTTACGTACTGCGTTTTGGATTGATGTTCGTGTCTTTGCTTAGCTTCGATATGGCGACGACGGCGATTAACAACTATTACGATTTCAAAAAAGCTTCTAAAACCCACGGCTACGGCTACGAGACACATAATGCGATTGTTCATTTTAAGCTAAAAGAGCGCACCGTCGTGGCGACGATTGTGATTTTGCTGGCGCTGGCAGCAGGGGGCGGGATTGCGCTTGTCACTCAGACGGGTTTGCTGGTCTTTTTGCTGGGTGGACTGTCGTTCTTGATCGGTATACTTTATTCGTTCGGGCCGATTCCCATCTCGCGGATGCCGTTAGGTGAGCTGTTCTCCGGTTTGTTTATGGGCTTTGTTATTATTTTTATCTCTGCCTATATCCATACGGATGAGCATGTGGTTTCACTGCTGCTCCAGAACGGCTGGGTCAGCTTGAATATCAACATCGTGGAAGTGCTGTACCTTTTCTGGTTTTCCGTGCCCGCTATTTTGGGGATCGCAGGGATTATGCTCGCTAATAATATTTGTGATATTGATGAGGATGTGGAGAATCGAAGGTATACGCTTCCGGTGTACATTGGCCGCCGCAATGCGCTTGTGCTTTTTAAATATCTCTACTATGTCTCTTATCTGGATCTTGTAGTGCTGCTGATCTTAGGGATTAACCCTATTCTGGTTCTGTTGATTCTACTTACGCTGATCCCGCTGCGCCGAAATATTGCCTTGTTCACAGAGAAACAGGAGAAGGCGAGTACCTTTATTCTTGCCGTCAAAAACTTCGTATTGATGAACCTTGCGCGTATAGTTGTGCTGGGTGCGGCTGTGCTGTTAAATGCACTAATATAAACATTCATATTTTATAAAAAAGCAGTGTCTATCGGGGTTGGAGCTCCTTTTGGCACTGTTTTTTTGCAATTTGCAGGTTTCTTTCTGTTAGAGAAACGTTTCATTCTATGATAAGGTGGCTTTAAGTATAGTAAGTAATCTATAAGGAAGAAGGTTAGCAACGATGGTGCAAAAACTTCGCTGGGGAATCATGGGCTGCGCGCAGATTGCGACAGGTTCAGTGATGCCGGCTATAATGGATTCGGAGACGGGAATGATCACAGCGGTAGCCAGTCGCGGTTTAGAAAAAAGCAGCGCTGTAGCCGCAGAGTTCGGAATAGATAAAGCTTACGGCAGCTATGAGGAATTACTGGCGGATAAGGATATTGATGCAGTGTATATTCCACTGCCAAATCACCTCCATCGGGAATGGGTAATCCGTGCGGCGGAAGCTGGCAAACATATCTTATGTGAGAAACCGATCGCGCTGAACAGTGAAGAAGCGGCTGAGATGGTAAAAGCTTGTAATGATGCTGGAGTCCATTTGGCAGAAGCTTATATGTATCGGCATCATCCTCGGATTGCGGAATTGCAAGAGATTATCTCTAGCGGTGAAATTGGCGAATTACGCTCCATTCGAGGCACTTTTACTTATAATGACGCTACAGATACCTCTAATATTCGCTTTAAATCCGCTTGGGGCGGCGGCTCGCTTTATGATATCGGCTGTTATCCGCTAAGTGCAGCACGACTGCTGTTCGGAGCTGAGCCGGAAGCCGTGACAGTACAGGCTATGTTCTCTCCGGAGCATGACAATGTAGATATGATGGCTTCAGGGCTGGTAGAGTTTCCGAAGGGGCTAAGCCTGATTTTTGATTGCGGGATGTGGGCATATAACCGCCAGCTGTTAGAGATTCTGGGGACCGATGGAATGATTGAAGTGCCTATGCCTTTTAATGCTAGAGATGAGGATGCCGAATTTTTTGTGCATACGGGAGAAGGGGTAAGACGGGTTGATGCCACCGGGGCGAATCCCTATACACGGGAGGTCGATGATTTTGCCGCCGCAGTATTTACAGGAAAAAAATTATTTGCACCTGAGGATGCAGTGCTGGGCATGCAATTGATCGAGACTTGTCTAGCTTCTGCTAAAAAGCGGGAAAGAATTAGTATGCTATAAGAAGATGAATCCAATATGAATCTATGCAAAAAAAACCTCCGGGCGCTCTCCTTTACGCAGCTTCCGGAGGTTTTTACAGTTTCAGCTTTTAAACAGTGCTCAAGAGAATATCATCGTCATCATTGCTATTAAACGCTTCGCGGTCAAATTCACCTTCGGAATTAGCTACTAACAGAGCTGTTACAGCTGTTCCAGTTGCGTTTACAGCGGTACGGCCCATATCGATGAGCGCTTCAACACCTGCAACGATAGCGATTCCTTCAAGCGGCAGGCCGAGAGCAGTTAAGACTACCGTGGTGGAGATTACGGCAGGTCCAGGTACGCCAGCTACACCAATGGAAGAAATAATACTTACTAATACCAGTGTAATATAGTCGGTCCAGTTCAGATCAATACCGAATACTTGAGCGGTAAATACAGCCACAATAGCTGGCCAAATCCCACCGCACGCATTAAAGTTCACAGATGCCCCTAACGGTGCGATAAAGCTCGCGATCCGTGGGGAGACATGAAGCCGCTTCGTAATAACTTCGAGATTGACCGGAAGTGTTGCATAGCTGCTTCTGGTTGTGAAGGCAACAGTAATGGTTGGATACACTTTGCGGAAGAAACGAATTGGATTCACCTTCGCTACTAATAGAACCAATCCGCCAAAGATAAGTACAAAATGTATAATCATTGCTACGTACGAGGTTATAATTACACTGCCTAGCTCCTGCAACGTCTCCCAGCCATAACGTGCGGTGATTCCGGCAATCAGTGCGAATACGCCATAAGGGGTCAGGCGAATAATGAATTTCACAACCTGATGCAGTATCAGTGTTAGGGATTCAATAAGATCACGTACAGGTTTGACTGCTTCGGGTTTCTTGGAGCCAATCTTGATTATAGCTACTGCTAAGAAGATGGCGAAAATGAGTAGAGGCACAACCTTACCCGTAGCTGCTTCATTAACAGGGTTAGATGGAACAAGATCGAGGATAACCTGGGAGAAGGTCGGGATTTCCCGGGCTGCAAAATCTGCGGGTACATCTTGTTGTATACCTTGGCCGGGATTGAACAGCAGCGCAACCGATAGGCCGATAATAGAAGCGATGCCAGTTGTTCCGAGGAACCAGGCGAAGGTTTTGATCCCGATTTTGCGTAGATACTCCAGATTGGTTAAGGAAGAAATACTGTTTAATACGAGTACGAATACTAAAGGAATGACGAGCATGCGGATCAAGCTGACATAAATGCTGCCGAATGTGCTAATAGCTTTGGTCTCTAAATCGAAGTATTGAAAGAATATACCGGCAATAAGTCCGATGCCAAGTCCGATGAGTACCCGGGTGCCAAATCCAATTCGTTTACGTGCCAGTAGAAACAAAATTGCAAACACAAATATGGAAGCGACAAATCCATACCAGTTCGTTTCGATGGCGGATAATAAGTTGTTATCTATGTTCACTATCAATACCCCCTTAAACCTAGTTTTTTAATGTGATTAATCCTATTGAGATCAATCTATATAGAATTTATAGTAAAGTCAATGTAATTATATGTTAAAAATAATTAATTCCGATAAAAACCATGTGAAAAATAAAAATTGATTGACAAGGCACTATGGCATGAATAATATGGAACTTAATCACAAGCCAATTGGAATCGACTGGACAGCCGGAGATTCAACGAAAGACGCGTAAATTGCGTCCCGTTGAGTCTCTTTTTTTTAACTTTAGAGAAGGGAGAGTTACGGATTTAAGGTACAAGAATGTAATGAAGGGGTCTCTTATTTTATTTGAAAAGGATGGTACACATATGAAAAAGCTTTCGATCTCTTTGGTTGCCGCCGCTATCGTCTTCTCCGCATTGACGTATGCCGCGGTATCCGCTAACAAAAAAACAGCAGAGGCAGCACCCATTCAAGAGAGTAGTAATACAGCAGTAACCGCAGCAGCTTTACCAGTAGCTACTTCTGCAGCAGCAGTTGTTGTTCAGGCAGAAGCTACTGCAGCTCCTGTAACAGAAGCTGTCCAGCCGGAAGCTTCGGCTCCAGCAGCAGAGACAGTCACGGCAGAAGCTACTGCGGCCCCAGCAGCTGTTGATTCTGCGGCGAAGGTTGTTGCTTCAGCAGCTCCAGAAGCGGGCGCAGCTCAGCCTAAAGCAACCGCATCCCCGGCTGCGGACACCGCTAAGACGGCAACAGCTGCAACAACGGTATCTGCATCTGTTAAACCGCAAACCAGCGCGGCAACGCCTGCGCCTACGACTGCTCCAAAAGCAAACGTAACCGCTAAAGCCGTTCAGCCGACCGCAGCTCCTGTTGTATCTGAACAGCCTAAGGAAACCGCCGCTCCTGTAGCAAAAGCAACGGAGACACCTTCCAAAAAAGCTATAACCTTCTCTACAACAGAGGTAGTTAAAGCGACCCCGGCTCCGGTAGTTGAGTCTTCTCAACCGAAAACATCGTCTTCTGCACCTGCATCCACGGTCAGCGCACCAGCAGCTGCTCCAGCGGAAACGGTTCAGGCACCCGCACCGGCACCAGCCGCTGAGGAAGAGGTTTGTCCTTGATGAGCAGCAGGCTCATTCAGGATTCCTTTCAGCCCATTCATCCCATAAACCTATTTAAGGCGAGGTGCACATAATGATACGACCATTAACCTTCAAAAAAATTGTAACGCTGCTGCTGGCAGCCTCCCTGCTAATCCTGCCTACTCAGGCAGGAAGAGCTTATGCTAATCCGGATACCGCAGAAGCGATAACCTCTTCCCAAGGCGGCGTTAACCAGTTTGACTATTTCAGTCATGTCTATGACCGTCTAAATGATGCTAACCATGTATTTAAAACAGCGACGTATGAAGATATCGTTCATCTTTTTGAGAGTGAAGGCACATACGCTGTTCTGGTTGGCGGCGCTTGGAGCGAGAATACACAGGCCGATATCGGCTTTATCAACGAGGCAGCCAAGGAATACGGCATCTCTACGATTTATAACTTTGATACTAAGCTGGACGGGGACACCCTTCAGATTGCAGACAGCAATAATAAATTTGCTTATAAATATGTTGATCTGGTCAACAAGTATTTGAAGAATTTAAATCTGTCTTCCAAAGATGATCCAGAACGCAATGTCAGCTATACCAATAAAAACGGGGAAGTTGTGACTGCTAACAAGTTCGAGTCTCCATTCTTATTGGTATACAACAAGGATCACAAGGATGCACAGGGAAATAGTGCTCCTGTCGTATCCTACCTGGATAAGAGCTATTCGTGGAATGAGTTCCTGACGAACGGAACACTTGATGCGGCGAAGGTTAATGCGTATAAAACATCAGTAAGTGAGGTGCTGGGTGCCGCTTCCCGATATGACACTATCGACGAGTCGGCTTATATCAAGGCTGCATTTAATAAGAACTATGAAGGGGAAAATGAGGGAAAACCTACGATCTTCAACGAAGCGGATGGCACGCTTGTTTATGAACATGTGACCTATCATCAGCTGAAGCAAATTTTAGCGAGTGAGGGAAACTATGCAATTTTGTTAGGCGGGTCGTGGTGCCCTAACACGCAAGCGGTGATTAAATATATCAACGAATATGCCAAAAAACATAATATCAATAAGATCTACTTCTTCGACACTAAGTTGGATGCTGGTGTGACCGTTGCTGAGCCTAATAACAACAGCGGCACTAAGGGCAGTGCAAATCCGCATAATAATAATGAGCTTCAGATTAGAACCACTAATCATCCGTATGCGCAGCTTTATGTTGATCTGGTTCGTACTTATCTGACCAATATCAAGACCGAAAACAATTCAGCTGCCAAACCAACTGTAATTAGTTATGTAGATGGACTTGGAAACACCGTGAGCGGAGACAGACTTCAAGTTCCATATCTGTTCACTTATAACAAGGACAACAAGGATGCAGGAGGCAAAAACTCACCGATTCTAGGGCATGTTGAACTTATGTACAGCTGGACGAATATCCAACCGGATTACGTGCAGGCTAATTACCCAATCGGAGCCAGATACAATAACACTACAACAGCGCTGGATAAAATATTCTCCAGACTCGAAGCTGTACCGGCAGGACTTACCGGTGTAGCACCAACAGCGGCCGACAATAAGGATGGGCAAATTGTAGGCACCAGTGCAGCATTGGAATTTAAGCTTGCTGGAGACGAGGCTTACACCCCAGCTTCGGGATCAGCCATTACAGGGCTTGCACCTGGTGTTTATAAGGTAAGATATGCCGCTACATCGGGCTATCAAGGGCCAACTTCCGCAGCTGGACCCACAATCATTCCTTATAATGCTGGCGAAGACGTAAGTGTGGAAGTTCCTGCTTACACCCATCAACAAGCAGCCCCGACAGGACTGGTAGGCGTAGCACCTACTTCTGAAGCTAATGATGATGGGCAAATTACGGGTTCTGCTGAAGGACAGGAGTATAAAGGCGTTGGAGAAGCTGATTATAAGCCTGTAACAGGTACAGCTATCACTGGTCTTACTCCGGGCTTCTATAATGTGCGATATGCGGCAAAAGAGGGATACAGCGTAGGTAAAGACGCTACAGTTGAAGTCCCGGCATATGGTGAGCAAGCGGCACCTACAGGATTAGTAGGTATAGCACCAACCAGTGCAGCCAATGACGACGGTAAAATTATAGGAACTACGAAAGCGCTGGAATATAAGCTGTCTACGGTTACCGATTATGTCTACGCATCAGATGTAGAGATCGTTGGACTGGTGCCGGGTATCTATCAGGTAAGATACGCAGCTAAAGAAGGATTTAACGCGGGTAGAGCAGCAGATGTAATCGTTCCAGCATTCACTGCGGAACAAGCAGCTCCAACTGGGTTACAGGGAGTTGCTCCTACCTCAGCAGCGAACAATGATGGAAGAATTACGGGAACCACGACAGCCTTAGAATATAAGCTGTCGAGTGTAACTAATTATGTGTATGCACCAGATAAAGAAATCACAGGATTAATACCGGGCACGTATCAAGTGAGATACGCAGCCAAAGAAGGTTATAAGGCAAGTCCAGCGACTGACATTGTTGTTCCGGCCTATGTGCCTATTTCAGATCCTGGAACAGGTGGAACAGGTGGATCGGGTGGATCGGGTGGCAATTCTACACCGAGCACGACTACACCAACACCATCGGCAAGCCCTCAACTGGTTGCTACGGCAACAGCAGGGAGTACCGTGAACCTATCAGCAACAGCAGCAACTAAAACGGATAAAACCACAGGAGTGACTACTGCAACGATCACAAAAGAAACGGCTGCTGAATTCGTGAGTCTCGCTAAGAAGGCAGAAGCTGATGGGAAGAAAGCTGTTCTTGAAATTAGTGTTGCAGCTACTTCAGATACTCAAACCGCTGAACTTACTCTTCCAAGAAGCATAATTAATGAGTTAGCCGCCGGAACGAAGGCGGAGATTACCATTGATTATGAGAATGTGGGTACGATTACGTTTGATGCCAAATCATTGGCAAGCATTAGTGCAGCTTCAGATGCCGGAGACATCATTATTAGAATCGCGAAGGTGTCATTAACGGCAGAAGGCAAGGCTGTTCTCGGAGACAGACCAGTTTATGACTTGTCGGTTATAGCGGGTGAAAGCACGATTTCCACCTTCGGTGGGGGCAGTGTTCGTGTCAGCGTACCGTACGTGCTGCAAGCGGGAGAACGGTCAGATGCGGTTATTGTGTATCACATTAACAGCACTGGAAGTTTGGACAATGTACGTGGAAATTACAATGCCGCTAAGGGAACTGTAGATTTCGTAACCACACATTTCTCCCAATATATTATTGGATATAATCAAGTGAGCTTTGCAGATGTTCCAGATGCCTCATGGTATAGCCATGCAGTAGGTTTCTTGGCAGCACGCAGTATCACATCTGGTACGGATGCTGAGCATTACAGTCCTAATGCCGCAATAACCAGAGGGCAGTTCATCGTCCTGTTGCTTAAGGCATATGACATCGCACCAGATGAGGTTGCCGCAGATAATTTTGCAGATGCGGGCAATACGTATTATACGAATTATCTTGCTGCAGCTAAGCGCCTTGGGGTAGCAACGGGTTCGGGAGATAATCAATTCCAGCCAGAGGTTCAGATCACTAGGCAGGAGCTATTTACACTCTTGTACCGCTCGCTTGTAGCGCTAGGTGAACTGCCATCTGAGAAAACAGCGGCCACGCTTTCCGGCTTTAGTGATGCTGGACAGATCGCTGGTTATGCACAAGAAGCCCTTCAAGCGCTGGTAGAGAGAGGTGTAGTGACCGGAGCGAACGGTAAACTCAATCCGAAGGAAGTCACTACAAGAGCAGAAGCAGCACAGGTTATTTACAATTTGCTATCCAAATAATCAGCCACTAAGACATAGCGGACGTCACGTAAGTAGCGTTCAACTATGAGTGCGGCGACTCGGTTTGGCTAAGACAGCAGAGCAGCGATTCCTCTTTTATTGGAGTATCGCTGCTCTGTTTTTTTTGTTTGTTAGCTGGCTGGTTGCCCTTGCCCTGTCCGCTTGCACGCTTGCCCTCTTGCCCGCTTGATTCAGCAGCTCATTCATTATCGGCGCGGCTTTCGGACCCAGATGACGTTATTTTCCACATTCCAGCCTTTGGGGCATAGTTTCGGACTCCAGCGACGCTATCGCTTAGAAAAAGGTGCGTTTATGGTGTTTTTCATGCTGATAGCGACTATGGGGTCCTTTAGCACTCCAAATGTGGTAAAAATCCGCGTATAAGGTCAGCTGTGTCCGATAGCGTGCTCGCTCTCTTACGCAAAAATGCTACCCCACCAAACGGACTCTGATCTTAGCCCGGTTTACTAAAATAAAGGGGGTGCCAACAGCCATTTCGTGGCATCGGTGGCGCTGCCTTTCGCTATAAATCTCTAGGGGGTGGCCTAATGGCCACTCTTTTTTTAACTAGACATAAGATTAGCAGACTAAATCATGGAAGAGGATTCTACTAAATGATACAATTATTGTAATTACATAAAGTAGTAATATTTCACATTATTGATTAGTTACTAGAAAGGGGACTGAGATATGGGTTTAGCTGACGATCCGGTCATAGCGATTTCAGGTTTATGGATGAACTATACAGACCGAATGGTGCTAAAGGGAATTGATCTTAAGGTATATAGAGGACAAATTATTGGTTATATCGGCCCTAACGGGGCAGGTAAGAGTACAACGGTGAAGATTATGCTCGGTTTGGTAGAAGGATATAACGGTAAAGTGGAGATTTTCGGTAAGGATATTGCTGATGGAGATGTTTCTTACAAGAAACGTATAGGTTATGTGCCGGAGGTAGCCGAATTATATGATAGCCTCACTGCAAGAGAGTATCTAACCTTTGTTGGCGAGCTGTATGGGCTAGGTCGTGCGGAGGCGGACTACAAGGCCAAAAAATTAACCACACTGCTAGGTTTGGAGAAGTCTTACGATATGCGGATTTCTTCGTTCTCAAAAGGGATGAAGCAAAAGGTGCTGCTTATCTCCAGCATGCTGCATGACCCCGATATTTTATTCCTGGATGAACCGCTGAGTGGTTTGGATGCTAATAGCGTGATGATAGTGAAGGAGATTTTTGCATCGCTGGCGGCACGGGGGAAGACCATTTTTTACTCCTCACATATCATGGATGTGGTTGAGAAAATCAGTAGCCGGATCATTTTGATTGATGGCGGGGATATTGTGGCGGACGGAAGTTTTGCGGAGCTGAAGGAGAAAGGCCGCGAAGGGACGCTTGAAGATATTTTCAATCAATTAACCGGATTTGATAAATACCGTGATATCGCTGGTGAATTTGTTGCGGTCATGCAAGAGCAAGAGGTATCCTCTTATGACTGATTTCTTCGTGCTGAGGCTGTTGGATAAGCTGCGGGGTGCATTTATAAGATTTGGAGTCGATTATGACACCATGCGGAGTATTCTGCAGATCAAACTGACCATGGACGGAAGAAGAACGCCTACAGCGCTTGCAGGTATGCAGAAAAAGGAGAACGTTAAAGAAGGTTCGCCTTTGCGATTGCAGTGGATTTACTTACTGTTTGGTTTAATATTAATTCCGCTAACGCTATCCAATGATCACTATATGCTGCAAATGAGCTTAACCTTTGGGATCATTATGTTTTTTGTCTCCACAACCCTGATCTCTGATTTTTCTTCAGTAATGCTTGATTTACGTGATAAAAATATTCTTTTTTCCAAACCCGTCAACCGAACCACCTTAAATATGGCCAAAAGTATACACGTTCTTCTCTACTTAGGGACAGTTACATTGTCGATCACTGGTCCATCTTTGGTATTTAGCCTATTTAAGCAGGGGATCGCTTTTTTTCTGATGTATGCGGTGACAATTGTCTTGTTAGACTGTTTTATCCTCGTAATAACTGCACTGCTCTACCTGATGATCATGCGGTTTTTTGATGGGGAGAAGCTCAAGGATATTATAAATTATACGCAAATCCTTCTAACGATCGGAATAATGGTGGGCTATCAATTCATCTCCCGGTTGTTCAACCTCACTGAGCTTGGCGCTGCTTATCATCCTGCTTGGTGGCAGTACTTTATTTTTCCGGTTTGGTTCGCGGCTCCGTTTGAACTGTTGCTTGGTGGAGCGAGAGAACCCTATTACTTCATTCTCTCATTGCTGGCTTTGATAACCCCACTTGTACTGATCGTAGCTTATATTAAGCTGATGCCGCAGTTTGAGCGGAATTTGCAAAAGCTGGCGGAGCAAGGCTCCGGTGGAAAAGACAAGGGCCAGCTCGCAGAGTGGCTCTCGCGCAGAGTATGTAAGGAACCGGCAGAGGGGATTTTCTTTCGGTTTACTTGGTCCATGATGAAGAATGAGCGCGATTTTAAGCTGAAGGTCTATCCTGCACTTGGCTTTTCTATCGCATTCCCGTTTATTTTTATATTTGGTATATTGCAGAATAGTTATGATGGTTCCCTTAAAGGTTCAAAAGTGTACTTGTTAATCTATTTCTGCACGATGTTAATGCAGACTGTAATACAGATGCTACGCTACTCTACAAGTTATAAAGGAGCTTGGATTTATAGGCTGATTCCTTTACCCGATAGCACACCTATTTACCGTGGGATGCTTAAGGCGGCGCTGCTGCGGCTAGTCTTACCTTTATTTGCTGTAGATGCGGTATTGTTCATTCTGTTGTTCGGTGTGCACATTGTACCTGATTTAGTAGTGGTATTATTCGCCATGCTGATTTTCTCAGTCATCTGCTTTCGTGTTTATCCGCGGAGCTTACCTTTTTCAGAGCGTTATGAGGCAGCCAAACAAAAGGATTACACTGGAGTCGCCTTCATGCTTATGTTTTTGCTGATGGGGATGGCGGGTATTCACTATGTCTTCACTTTATTTACCGGAGGAATTTACATCTATCTGTTAGTTCTGGTAGTTTTGAATCAATGGTTATGGCGAAAGACCTTCCCCAAAACCCCATCAACCACAGGTCACATATCCAACTTTCCGGGGTGAGTGAATGCGTCAAATATGGACATTTTTTGCCGACATAAAAAAAGGGTATAAATTCCAGTATTTTCTTAGACAATCGGCTGAATACAAGGTAGAATACATCTAAAGTTGCTTTTCAGGGATAACCTATAATCTTTACGCACTCTTCCATTTATCTGATATTCGTGTACTGATTTTTTACTTGAGAAATACGCTGCAGCGATTACGGTATTCAAAACCGGTGAAGAGGTTAACTAATGGATAAAATGGGAATCCACTATAACGTTTGGATTGTTTTACTATCATTTGCGCTAGCGGCGACTGCAGCTTATTCCGCGCTGAATCTGATCTCGCAAGTCCCTCGCTCGTTTGGGAAAGTTCGTCGCTTATGGTTAATATCGGGGGCATGTGTACTCGGCAGTGGCATATGGTCGATACATTATGTAGGGATTATGGCGAGCCGTTTTCCTTTTAGCGTGAATTATTATCCAGGCAGGGCTGTATTATCGTTATTGGTTGGTGTATTGTGCTGCTATTCGGCATTCCGGATTACGTTTGTGCCACGTTTAAGAAAAAGTTGTTTAATAGTTAGTGGTGTTCTACTGGGCAGCGGGATCTCTGCTATGCATTATATCGGGATGTCCTCCATGAAGATCGCAGCGGAGATCCATTATGAGATATGGACTCAGACATGTGCTGTAATCCTCGTTATGCTCTCGTCTTTTATCGGATTATTTCTATTTCACAAGTTTAAAGACTATGTGGGTTTTAACCGCTGGAAGTTATACTCTGCTCTCTTTATCGGATTTTCGGTAACTGGATTGCATTATACGAGTGTAAGGGCGACTCATTTTGAATATAACGGTCTGTTAGGCAATACAACTTTTTTTATGGAGACTGATGTTATTCTCTTAATGGGAGTATCCTTGGTAACGCTATTTATGCTTGCGATTTCTGGTGGTGCTGTATTTCTGGACCGGCATGTGCTGGAACGGATGGCTTATTATGATCCACTAACTGATCTTCCGAACAGGCATGGCCTGGTACGTTATTTTAAAGATGAATTTTTCGGGAGTAGATCCGGTGCCGTATTTTTTGTGGATCTGGATCGGTTTAAGTCGATTAATGATACGCTTGGACATGATATAGGGGACTTGTTACTGCGAGAGGTCGCTATAAGATTAAGACGATCTGTAGGAAGTAAAGGCAAGGTCTTTCGTTTGGGCGGAGATGAATTCCTGATCGCTCTTCCAGATTGTACTGTGGAGGATGCGCAAGAGGAAGCAGAGCACATTTTATATGAGCTTAAGAAATACTACAGTATTCAAGGTAATGAGCTATATGTTACTGCAAGTGTGGGGATCAGTATGACCCCTATGCATGGAACTGACCGCTCAGCGTTAATGAAGGCAGCCGATACAGCTCTTTATACCTCTAAGGATTCGGGTAAGAATAAATTCAGTGTGTTCGATCAGGAGATGAACCGCCATCAGCTGAGACGGATGTCGCTGGAGAAGGATCTTCGTAAAGCGCTGGCACGCTCCGAGTTTATGGTTGTTTACCAGCCGAAATGGGATTCGTATATGAACGTTACCGTGGGTCTTGAAGCACTGCTGCGTTGGCGGCACCCTGAACATGGGATAATTTCTCCCGCGGAATTCATTCCCATCGCAGAGGAAACGGGACTAATTGTCCCCATTACCTATTGGATGCTGCATGATGTATGCAGCCAGAACATGCTTTGGCATAAGGAAGAGATAGCAAATGTCGCAGTCTCTATTAATATGTCAGCGCGGATGTTTGAGGGCGGGGGCTTATACGATGTTGTAGAAGAAGCACTCACACGTTCAGGCCTAGAACCACATTTCCTTGAACTGGAGATTACAGAGTCCATTGCGATGAATAACATGGAAGAGACGGTTGCGCAGCTATCCAGACTTCGGGCACTTGGGGTAAGGGTATCACTGGATGACTTTGGGACAGGCTTTTCGTCCCTTGGTAATTTAGATGAGATTCCAGTGAACACACTCAAGATTGATCAAGTGTTTATTCGTAAGAGCAAGATGCATTCCAAGAAAGCTATTATCAGTAATATCATTGCGATTGCCACCAATCTTAATATGGAGGTCGTGGCGGAAGGTGTGGAGACACCAGAGCAGATTGAGCTGCTGCAATCCTTAGGCTGCAGAGTGATGCAGGGTTATTATTATGGGCGGCCAATGCCGGTGCATGAGCTGGGCCAGTGGTTTATAGCGAATACAGCAGTATCGTAGCAGATGATCTCAATACATAGAACAAGGGGCTAGCGTCCAAGCAGAATTTCTCTGCTTGGACGCTAGCCCCTTTGCTATTAAGAAACCTTAAATCGTTCAATCAGAATTTGCAGCTTCTCAGCTAGTGAGGACAGGAAAGCTGCTGCAGACTCAACTTCTTCCATCGCGGCAAGCTGTTCTTCTGAGGAAGCGGATAATGTCTCTGCACTGCTGGCTGTCTGATTAGCGACATTTACGATATTCTGAAGGGTTGTAACGAGACGGTCGGAAATTAGCGAAAGCTGTCGAACTGTTCCGGAGATCTGCTGACTTTGTGAGGCCATTCCCGAGACAGACATTTCTATCTCCGAGAAGGACTGGCCTGCCGTGGCAATCATTTCTCTGCCGTGCTCCATCTCTTCTGTAGAGCGTTTCATTGTTTCTCCTGCTTGATCCATCTGATTCACGATGATGTTTACCAGCTGGCCAATTTGCGCAGCGGAATGGGCTGAGCGCTCAGCAAGCTTACGCACGGAATGGGCAACGACCGCAAACCCTCTTCCTTCTTCTCCAGCTCTTGCGGCTTCAATCGCTGCATTTAGGGACAGGAGATTGGTTTCCTCTGCGATGCTGGCAATAGTACCCACGATATTTTCGATTTCTTTGGAATAACCACCCAAGGTTTCAATAATGATTGCTAGGTCGGTAATGCTGTCACTTACGACTCTCATCTGCTGTGTGGTGGAATCCATTGCTTCACGGCCTGTACGGGCTTTATTAGCGTTGCTGACCGCATTATTCATCGCGTTATCTGCATTGCCTGCAATCTCTGTGATGAAGCGAGACAGGTCTTGTACAGACTTATATTCGCCCTCCATATTCTGCAGCTGTGAATTCGCGCTATCCGCAAGCTCAATTGTAACATTGACGCTGTACTCACCGGCCCGGTTGGTTTCCTGTGCACTGGCAGAGAGCTCTTCGGACGAGGAAGCTACCTGCATGGAAGTCTCATTGACCTCGGTAATAAGCAAGCGCAGGCTTTGGGTCATGTCATTAAAATTACGGGCTAATGTACCAATCTCATCCTTGCTGTTGAATAAAATAGGATTATGAGTAAGGTCGCCTTGTGCAACAAGATTGACCCCTTTAGACAGCTTCGTTAACGGACTTATCATTCGGCGGATTAACAGATAAGCTGCTACGATAGCTATAACCAGAATGGAAGCTCCGATAATAAAGGGCTGAACTATGATATCTTGGGTTCTTTCTTGAATTATGGAGCCATCGAAATTAATGGCCATCAGCGCAACTATAGGTTTGGATGGATCATGATCCTGATAGATGGGGCCGTAACCTGTCTTAAGTGAGGTACCTTCGTATGTATAAACCTTGGAGTAGGAGGAATGCTTATGCTCAGTAATCATTTGCTTATCTTCATCTGAAAAATAAAAAGTATCGCCTGCTTTATAACCTCTAGCCTGGAAGCTTGAATCTGCGGCAAGTACTTTTCCGTCTAAGGATAAGATGAATGCCTCTTTAAAAATAGCCTTATGTGCCACAATCCAACCGATTCGATCCTCTACAGCCTCCAGTTTACTTTGATCGCCTGCCAACAATGCGGAAATATCTGCGGGGTCAATCAGGCCGGTTGTAATATTAGCGCATCCTACCAATTCGATACCTGCGGCTTCGTCTACTTGCTTATAAGCTGTACGGTATCCGAAGAACCCGATGGATGATCCTACAAGAAGTAAGACGATGAACATCATCCAAGTTAATTTAGTTGCTAATTTCATTCTTCGCACCAACCTTGACAAATTATGTTCTCAGTGATAATAGCTCTCACCTCTACGATTATATCGCATTGATATGCTCATAACCTTACATGGAATATAGTATTTCTGTGTCGGAAATTGGAGATTCGTGGAAGTTTGCGCTTTCCAGCATGCTTTCAATGGTTTAGTAGACAAAACCATTGAATCATTACCAGTTCTAGTGGTACGCTTGAGTTATTAAAAACGGATTGGGGTTGAACAAATATGCCACATCAAATAGATCCGTTAATTGATCGTCTTGGACTATCCATGTGGAGAGTACAGCGTAAGATTATGTCTCAAATGTCTTTGCACAAAGAACTCGGACTTACGGTGCCTCAGATGGGTCTGTTAAATATGATAGCGAAAGAAAAGAAGTCGCGGGTGGTACAGCTGGCAGAAAGTATGGAGGTCAAATCCAGTGCAGTGACGGTGATGCTGGACCGTTTGGAGGTGCTGGGTTATATCAAGCGTGAGCCGGATGGGAAGGATCGGAGAGCGGTTGTAGTAACGATCACCGAGAAGGGTCAGCAGGTGCTGGAAGAAGGACATTTCCGGTCCAAAGAACTGCTGGCGGAGCATTTGTCCATACTGAAGCCCGAAGAACTACGCAACTTTGCAGAGTATTACCGTATGATCGAGGATCAGGAGCGTTAGTCAGCTAAGCTTCGGAATGGATATCTTTATAAAAAACAGCAGAGCAGCGGTTCTCCATTATTGGGGAATCGCTGCTCTGCTGTTTTTGTTCGTTGGTTGCCTACGCCCTGTAATTTATTGTTTAGGTTGTTTGTCGGGCAACTGAGTGATATAGCTGTGGGAAAGCTGTAAAAGCCTCAAGGCACGGTTATATTCGTCCTCAGTGGCACTTGGTGTTGTTCCATCGTTATAAATAGAGTACTGAGTGTTGTCTTCAAAGCTGTTACCAGGAATAAGCAATCCTGAGCTGGCAATGAATGAACCAGAAGGTAAATAATATCGTTCTGGCAGCAAATTATAAGTCTGACTGAGTAGATCTTGACCAAAATATACGTTATTCTCTAATGAAATCCCAAGCAGACTTGCAGCGGTTGGCATGATATCCACTTCTCCGCCTACTTCATCAATGGTCTGCGGCGCTACGCCATCACCTGCATGAATAAGCAGAGGGATGTTCATCATATCCGCATAACTGTATTCATGACCATAGATTTCAGTCATCAATTCTTTATCATCATGATCGAGGGAATAAATCGGCAATCCCATATGATCTCCATAAATCATGATTACACTATTGTCCCAGACACCTTTCGCTTTAAGCTCTTCTACAAAATGTCCAAAAGCATCATCCGCATAGTTCTGGGAACGGATATAGTCACCAACAAAAGTACCTTCATAACGCTCTGGCAGCTCCATACGGTATTTTTCTTCCGGAATAGTAAAAGGGTGATGCGCTGACATTGAAATGACTTGAGCGTAAAAAGGCTGCTCCTGTTGGTCCATTTCTTTTAGTTTGTCGGCTGTCTTACTGTAGAGCGTATCATCAGAAGCGCCAAAGAAAAAGACATCATCTTCACCAAAAAATTTGCGATCATAATAATGATCGAAGCCCAGGGAGTCATACAGCTCGCCGCGGTTCCAGAATTCTACGACATTGGTGTGGAAGGTTGCAGTCTGATAACCATTTTCTTTAAGCACACGTGGCAGACTCGGCAGTACCTTATCTACATAGGACATCGTTGCCGCTCCACGTGGAGGGATGTAGAAGGAAGTATTAACTACGAACTCTGCATCCGACGTATTCCCTTGACCAACCATTTGATAAAAATTAGGGAAGTAAAGACTGTCCTTCATCACCTTGTTCAGGTTCGGTGTAATTTCTTGACCGTCTAATTTAAGTCCTAGCAAAAAATTCTGGAAAGATTCCATTTGAATAATAATAAGGTTCTTATCTTTCGCGATGCCTTGAAGTGGAGAACTAGCCGTAGTATTAATCCCCTTCAATTTGTTGATGGCATCTTGTGTAATGTCACTTGAATTGACTAGCTCAGGCTCTTCTTTAGCGAAGATCGTATAGGCTTCATAATTAAGAATTCCCATTTCCTGGGCTTTCTTAATTTCGTTCATGCTGGCCTTATTAGGCAAGATGTTGAACAGGCATAAAGCAAGTGAGACTGCAAACAGAACGCTGTACTTAAGTTTTCCGCCACGGCGGCGGTTGATATTCTCTTTCTTATAGACCCGGCCTTTTTTATTAAAGAAGAAATAAACTCCGAGAATAATGATGTCTGTAAAAATCAGCAGGTAGTATGGATCCATTAGTGAGAATACGCTGTTGCTGACGGCGGTGACTTGATTCACCTGCTCCGCTGCATGGTAAGTCACAATAACACCATAATATTTAAAATACATAATGGCTGCGAAGAAAATGGCTGTCACTAATAAATTTACGGTCATGTAATATCCGAGCTTGCGCTTGGAACCAAAACGTTCAATGATACAGAAGAGCGCCCAAGCAAAGGGGATTTCAGTTAATAATGATTTCCAGGGCAATATATCGTCAAAGATTACGCCCCATGCCAAGAAAGCTTTTAGAATAAAAATTATTGTGAAAAACACAAAAGGTTTAACGATCCACTGTTTAAAGTTAAAGGATGACACAGCTTCGCCTTCTTTCTACATGATAAAACGCTATTTCCCGGCTAGGAAGAAACAGCGCCCCAGACAAAATAATTCCATAGTAATAAAATTTATTATGCAGGGCTAGCTATAGAATGTCAAAAATCGAGATCCTAAGTATAAGCTTAGCGGAGCGCGTAAAGTTAAACACATAGGGTTGAAGCTGACGCTCTTGCTCTCATGCAGGGTTATACAACGAATTCAGGACTAAAATGGTGATTGGGAGCAAAAAGAATATATGGAAAATTAAAGGATGTGATGCCGGATGGGCTCTACAGTAGCTTTATCAGTTAGAACTCTCGTTGAATATGTTTTTCGCAGCGGAAGCATTGAGCCTGGCTTTCATGGAACGGGCGCTATGGTCGAAGGCACAAGAATTCATCAGAAAATCCAAAAGCAATATAAGGAAGGTGACCGCAAAGAGGTTTATTTGAAAACGGAAATTCCTTATGGAAACCTGCTTTATGTTGTAGATGGGCGTTGTGATGGATTGCTTGTCTCGGAGGATGGGAGCTTTACGGTCGAAGAAATCAAGTCAACCTCCGGACTGCTGGATTTACTGGATGAGGGACATGAGGTTCACTGGGCACAGGCGCTGATGTACGCATATATGATAGCTCTGGAGCAAGAGCTTTCTTCTATTCAGGTTAAGCTTACCTATGTCCACCGGGCCACTGATGAGCAAAAAAGCTTGTACCGAACGTTGTCTTTTGAAGAGCTGATTTCATTTGTGAATGACACAGTAGCTAGATATGCTCCGTACGCCGAGATGATGGTTCATCATGAGGCTAAGAAGGAGCAGAGTCTTCGGGAGTTGAGCTTTCCGTTCTCCTCTTATCGAAAGGGACAACGTCATTTTGCAGGAGCCGTATATAAGTCCGTCGTGGAAAAGGTCAGTCTGTTCGCTCAAGCACCCACAGGTATTGGGAAAACAATGTCGACGTTGTTTCCTGTCCTTAAAGCGATGGGCGAAGGACAAGCTAAGGGATTGTTCTATTTAACGGCAAAGACGGTTACCCGTTTTGCCGCGCAGGAAGCCATCTCGCTGTTGCTAACGCAGGGACTTCAGCTGCATGTCATCACTATTACCGCTAAAGAGAAGGCCTGTTTTCGCGAAGAGGGGGTTTGCGGTAAGGATTCCTGTCCTTATACGGATGGTTATTATGACCGGATCAACGAGGCGTTGATGGATCTGTTAGAGCACGAGACGCTCATGAGCAGAGACACCATTGCACTGTATGCTCACAAACACAAAGTGTGCCCATTTGAGTTCTCATTGGATGCGGCCTATGCCTGTGATGCTGTGATCTGCGATTACAATTATATATATGATCCTCGCATCAGTCTGAAACGGCTAACAGAGGAAAGAAAGAGAGAAACGGTACTTCTAGTAGATGAAGCACACAATCTGGTAGACCGGGGACGGGAAATGTTCTCCGCCTCTTTGCTGAAAGCCCCTTTCCTGGAGATCCAGCGCCAATATAAAGAAATGAACCGGAGTTTGAGTAAAACCGCTAAATCGGTGAATGCTTTTTTCATCTCCCTTCGCAAAATTTGCAATGAAGAGGGGCAAGGGCAGTGGGACTCGTTCCCGGAGGAGCTGCCGGCTTTGCTTGAGATATTTTCTTTGGAGGCGGAACAGGAACTTATTCACCCCAGCTCCAGTATTGTCTCACTGAATGGGGAAGGAGAAGGGGAAAATGTCCTCTTGGATACCTATTTTGCAGTTCAGGGCATGCTCCGCACCTTTAAGACCTATGATGAACGCTACATTACCTATGCGGAGGTTCGTAGAGGGGATGTCTATCTCAAGCTATTCAATTTGGATCCCTCGCATCTGCTTCGGCAGATGTCCAAGAGCTTTCGCAGTCAGATCCTGTTCTCAGCTACACTTTCTCCATTATCTTACTACCGGGATATGATTGGTGCGGCGGAGGAAGATTACAGTCTAACCGTTACTTCCCCTTTTCAGAAGGAGCAGTGGGAAGTAACCGTCTTACCTGTCTCCACACGTTATCATGACCGGGAAGCTTCCCTAGTTCCGTTGACTAAAGCACTAAGCCAAATGGTCTCCAAGAAGGGCAATTATCTGGTGTTTTTTCCTTCGTACCTCTATTTACAAAACGTATATCAGGCCTTTACGGAGAATTACCCTGAAATCCGGACATTGATGCAGGATACGGGCATGAGTGAGCAAGCTAGAGAAAGTTTTTTAGCTGCATTTAGTCCAGACAATGACGAGACGTTATTGGGATTTGCTGTACTTGGAGGAATTTTTTCAGAAGGTGTGGATCTGCCAGGGGATCGCCTCAATGGGGTTATGGTTGTTGGCGTTGGCCTGCCACAGCTTGGTCTTGAACGCAATCTGCTGCGTCAATATTTTAATGCCAGAGGAAAAAATGGCTTTGATTATGCCTATGTCTATCCGGGAATGTGCAAGGTACTGCAAGCCGGAGGCCGGTTGATTCGCAGCGAGACGGATACGGGCATTATCGTGTTGGCTGATGACCGTTTTTTGCAGAGTCCATATATGCATTTGCTCCCCGAAGAATGGAGAGATTATCTTATCCGCTCGTAAGAGGTTATAATCTACGAAAGGGTATTCATAATCAATCGGCAGGGGGAAATAATATGACATTAAAAGTGGGTATTGTGGGTACGGGTTGGTTCTCTAAGGTACATGCTGATTTGCTGGCAGGGATGGATGATGTCCAGTTGCAGGCAGTCTGTGGAAGCAGTAAAGCCAAAGGCGAAGATATGGCACGTCCATACGGAGCTGCTGGATATGGTGATATTACAGAGATGTTGGATGCAGAGACGCTTGATGCTGTTTATATCTGTGTGCCTCCACAATCTCATGGTGCGATTGAACGTTCATTAATCAAGAGGGATATTCCTTTTTTTATAGAGAAGCCGCTTAGTATGACTACTGAAATTCCTGCGAGCTTGCTGCAAGATATTAAAGAACATAATTTATTGACCTCGGTAGGTTACCATTTCCGTTATCAAGAGAATGTCAGACGGCTCAAGGAAACACTACGTGGTGATAAGATCGGTATGGTTATGGGCCAGTGGATGGGCGGCATGCCGGGCGTAGCTTGGTGGCGTGATCAGGAGCAATCCGGAGGACAGTTCACCGAGCAGACTACTCATATCGTCGATTTAGTGCGTTATCTGGCAGGAGAGGTAAAAGAAGTATACGGCATGTTCGGAAACCGAATTATGCATGAGCAGCATGAAGGTGTGAGCGTAGCCGATGTAGGTACCGTATCTCTGAAGCTTGAGAATGGAATCATAGCTAATATTTCAAATACATGTGTACTGCCTGATCCGGTGGGAAGTGTAGGACTTAGTTTCTATAATGATCGGGGATTGCTGGATTGGAACCCGGATCGTCTCTTGGAAGTGCGAAGTGGCAATAGCACCGAATTTGAAAACACAGGAAATCCATATTTAGTGGAAAGTGAAGCTTTTCTGCATGCTGTACGGACAGGTGATCGTTCACGTATTCTCAGTGACTATGAGGATGGATTCAAGACGCTTAAAGTAACCTGCGCGGCTTACGATTCAGCACAAAGTGGACTTCCGGTTAAATTCTAGGTTTAGATCTCTTAAAAAAAGGACATGTCGCCTTAGATGTGCTAAAGAGACATGTCCTTGGCTCAAGCTGGGTTAGCCTAGTGGAGGAATACCGCGAGTAAAGCTGGCGCCACACCTATGGATAACAGCGCGGACAGAATCATCGCAATACTGGAGATGGTTCCGGTCAGTGAACTAAGCTCGAAGGCCTTGGATGTTCCTGTACCATGCGCAGCGGTTCCCAGCGATACACCACGCGCGATTTCATTGTCAATGCGGAAGATGCGGAGCACTGTAGGGCCCATCATTGTACCGAGTATCCCGGTAATGATGACGAAGACTGCAGTAATACTCGGTACACCGCCGATACTTTGCGAGATGCTCATAGCGATCGGCGTAGTCACCGAACGTGGAACCAGACTGGCTGCCAGATCGCCGCTGACATGCAGCCATTTGGCGAGCAGAATAGAAGAGATCACCGCTGTTATCGTCCCTGACAGCACGCCTGCCGCAATTTCGGCGGCGTGCTTTTTGAGCACCTTGAAGTTTTTATGCAAAGGGATTGCAAAGGCCATAGTTGCCGGTTGCAGCAAATCCGTCAGCCATTTGCCTCCCGCATTGTAAGAATCATAAGTAATGCCTGTGATGAGTAAGAAGATAATCATAAGCACTGGTGTAATGATCAATGGAGAGGTGTACACTTTGCCACTAGAAGCATAAATGCGTTTCGCCAGTAGATACACAGCAACCGTAAGACCGAAGAATAACAGAGCGTTTAACATGATCCTTTCCGCTCCTTTGCTTTGTAAATTCTACTGGTAAGTAATCCGGAACTGGCCATTACAACAATCGTACCCAAAATGACCACCGCGAGGATTCGTAAACCATCAGTTTCCAGAATATTCGCGTATTTCATTACGCCAATAGCAGATGGAATAAAGAACAGCAAGAGCTCAGCCAGTAGCCAAGAAGCACCAACTTCAACCCAATTCAGATGAATGACACCAAACTCAAGCAAAAGAAACAATATAATCATTCCGAGTATGCTTCCGGGAATAGGGATATGCAATAATGGGGTTACAGCATTGATTAGTAATGAGAATAGGGTAAGTCCTGCTACCTGCAGCAAGCCTATAACAATCTTTTTCATAAGGCTTCGCTCCTTTCATGATAATGAAAGTTTACATCAATTGTTTTCATAGGTAAAATGAATAGATTGAATAAATGACATTCCTTTTGTCTATGTATCGGAGGTTGGAAGATGGATATCCGACAATTAGAATATTTCGTCCAAGCAGCACGAATGAAAAGCTTTACTCGGGCTGCCGAATCCTTATATATTTCTCAGCCAACGATCAGTAAAATGATCCGGAATATGGAGATCGAGCTGGAGGCGGATTTGTTTTACCGTGAAGGGAAAAGTGTCCGGCTTACAGATGCGGGGGAAATTCTGTTCACCAAAGCGCAAAATATCGTGGAGTCGTTCGCCAGCTTGTCTTCTGAGCTGGATAGCTTACGAAATTTGGAGCAGGGCCACATCCGCATCGGTCTGCCTCCAATGGTAGGGGCGAGCTTTTTTCCTTCGGTGATTGGTCAATTTCATAAACGTTATCCGCAGGTTACTATTCGTCTGCATGAGGATGGCGCGAAAAAAGTGGAAGAAGATGTAGAAACGGGCTTGCTGGACATCGGAATGGTTGTGCTGCCTGTAAATACAGCCAAACTTCATTGTTTCACTTTTGTTGAAGAGAAGCTGAATCTTATTTTACCTGTAGGACATCGGCTGGCCGGTGCAGACTTTGTTCCGTTAAGTGAACTGGCCGAAGAGGAGTTTGTGCTGTTCCGGGAGGATTTTACGCTGCATGATCGGATTATTACGGAATGTGTGAAGGCGGGATTTCAGCCTAAGGTAATCTATGAGAGCTCCCAATGGGACTTAATTAGCCGCATGGTGGCTGCCGGTATGGGAATCGCATTGTTGCCAGAGACCATATGCCGGGATATGGATCGATCACGGTTAGTTGTTGTGCCTTTGACGGATCCGGTAATTCCGTGGCAGCTTGCTATGGCGTGGCGTAGAGACCGTTATTTATCTTTTGCGGCACGCGAATGGATTTCTTTTGCAAAGGGACTTTTGCGAGAACAGTATCCCAATGAGCTCCCTGACCAGCATGCGGAGGACTCTGAATAAATAGTAATTCCGTTTTTGTTAGAAGCTCTACAATTTTTCTTTTTTTTGAAAATATGTTTTTTGGTATCATGACTTATGATAGGAGAAGATGTTGATAGAGAGAAGGAGAGAGATGTGACACAAAATCCAAATTCCTCCAAGAATAATCATAGAAAAGATTATAAAGAAGATGAGCTACTTGTAACTATAGAGAGTCTTAGATGTGAATTGCTGGAGGTTGCAGAGCAACGGAGTCTTAGTGACCGTGCTGTTTTAGAGCTCAGTGAGCGATTAGACAGCTATATTTTGCTGGCACAAAATAAGATGATGGAAAATTTGCGCAACCGGAAAGCCGGCATTACATCCTATAGTAGAAGTTCCAAAACCGCCATCACTGTTAGCTAAACTACCAACGACATAGTATTATAATACTATGAAGATGTTACTGATCTAGAGGAGCGTATTAGGCTCCTCTATTTGTCGTACAATCTATTTGTTGTACAATCCATAACTTTCACCTATAATGTCAATTAATAGAATCTTTTCAAGTCAAACTTTGGGGGTGCCGAGTGGAGGGAAAGTTAACAACTATACGCTCAGAAATTGAGAAAAATTTGTCCCGCTCCGGCCATAATCTCGCCTCATTTTCAAAAATTTGTGGCCTGAATCGAGGCAGCCTCAGTGCAATTCTGCATGGAAATCCGCCGAAGCCTATGTCCTTGGGACAAGTAGATGCAATTATAAAAGCCTTTGGTTTTCCAGAAGGTTGGTTATATCCTCTATATGTTGATGAATGCTTCAATGATGAGAAGGTCTCACGCCGTAGAGTGGAGCCTTTTTTGATTCGTTGTGCTGAATTGGGCAAACAGAATTGCATTGATGAAACTATAAGCAGGTTATTAGAGTCTACCAAGCCGCTGGATATCATTTATTCTGTTGCTGATAAATTATTCAATAAAGGCAAAGTTCAGGAATCCATGTTTTTTTACAAGATTGTAGTAGAGAACGAGTCGGATAGTTATAGTGAACGTCTCGCGATCAGTCATTATCGTAATTTTAAATTTTTGCAAACACTTGATATGGAGGAGAAGCTACGCGCAGTCATTAGCTTTAGTCCTTTTAGGGGACGCCTTCCGGAAAATTTGCAATTAGATGGTTTATTGATGCTGACACAGCTATGTTTCGCTCTTCGCAGATGGGAAGAAATGGAGATCTATGCTGATGAGTTGAGAGCTTTAGCCAATGCAGTTTACCGCCAAGAACTGCGGAGGAGCGGAGACAAACGAAGAGAAGAACTCTGTACGGAACGTCCGCTCGTTGTTTATTATGGACACGGATATTTACTTAAAGCAATTTCGTTGACGAAGCAAGGTCAATATGAAGCTGCGAAGAAATATACCGCTGGTTATGCAGACTTAGGCTGGTTTGAGATGTTGGATGAAGTAGGCCAGCAAGCTGTAGAACAATTCCGATTATTTGCAGTTGGGAACAGTTTCACACTGGAAATGCTGGAGGGGAACGTAAAGGTTGTACCGGACTATGTAGCTTTTTTGGCTGAGCACCCCGGAGAAATATTGCCAGGACTCATTATTATTATGGAATCGGCTAATCATTACAGATTTTCTGTAGATGATGTGCTTAAACGTTTTGCACGGGAAATGTTACGATTTGAACAGTTTGAAGATCCCATTAATATTGACCGATTATATCGGTTGTACTATCAAATAGCCATGTATCTAATAAACAATGGACAATATATTACGGGTGTGGACTATATCATACAGTCTTTAGAGTTATCTATTAAGACTAATAATGGAATAGACTTCATTAAGTGCGTGACCTTATTTGAGACCAATAGGGACTATGCAACTCTAAATCAACAGGAGAAATACAGAAAGCTGATAAGGGAGGTGAGAAAAGATGAAAAAATCACTATTGATGATGGCAGGCATTTTAGCATTGTTTAGCTTCATCATTATCGGCCCAGTTGGTTCCGGAAGTAATGGACCAATCACAACTTATGAGCACGGAGCAGGATTCTAAAGGTTATCCTTGGCAATATTTTATATACAGATACATATACGCATAACTACTCCCTTGCACTCGTGCTGGGGAGTTTTCTTTTTCGTAATAATTGATAGCGTATTCATAATTTGACAAAGCAATCCGGCGAAAATATAATTAGGTAGCCTAAATAATATAGTGTTTAATAATTAGTTGACCTAACTAAAATAGAGGTGAAGGAAATTGGGATAAACGGAGGAAATACAGAAAATACTGAAAATTCAGTCGCACACGGGCTTTTTGCGGCGATGAAACGCCTGCATAAAGCTCAATGGCAAAAGGGCGTTGAGGGCCACAAGCCAAGTGAGATGACTTTAATGATATGCATTGAAAAATGGAATCATTCTGATGAAGAGGGTCTTAAGGTGTCTGAAATCAGCCGACTACTTGGATTCACTCCTCCTACCATCACGCAGCTGATTAACAGTCTTGAAGCGAAACAGATGGTGGAAAGACACGCGGATCCTTCGGACCGAAGAGTTGTACGCGTAAAATTGACGGAACGTGGAAAAGAACTCACACGAAAAGCGGAACATTATCGTGATGTGATGCTTGATAAGCTTGTACAACACTTAGGCGAAAAAGACACTAAACAGCTCACTGAGCTATTGCTTAAGGTACATGAATACGTTGAGGATAATCCACCACCTGATTGGGATAGGCTACAAATGAACGGAGATGAGAAGCTTGATTAAATTATTTAAACAACTGAAGCCTTTTAGGGTAGCTATTGGTGCTGTATTAATCCTTGTATTTTTGCAGTCCATGGGTGATTTATACCTTCCTACTCTGATGTCTGACATCGTCGACAAAGGGATCGTTCAAGGAGATCGCGCTTATATTTGGAAAATAGGTAGTTTCATGCTCATGGTTGCAGGTGGCGGTGCTTTATGTTCGGTAATTGCCAGTTACTTATCGGCAAAAGTGGCGGCTGGGTTTGGTAAAATCACGCGTGCTCGAGTCTTTAATCATGTAGAGAATTTCACTCTGCATGAATTCGATAAGTTAGGTACAGCATCTTTGATTACACGTACAACAAATGATATTACACAAGTTCAAACCGTACTTACTATGATGTTGCGCATGATGATCGGGGCACCGATGATGATGATTGGTGGTATCATCATGGCAGTATCTGAAGATGCTAAATTATCATTGATTTTTGTAGTCGTTATTCCTGTACTTGTTGGGGCGATCTTCTTTATTGGGATGAAGGGTCTGCCACTGTTTAAAGCCATTCAGATTAAGCTTGATAAATTAAACCTAGTGCTGCGTGAGCATCTGACAGGTATTCGTGTTATTCGTTCTTTTAACCGGATTGATCATGAGAATAGACGTTTCACCGAAGCTAACCGTGATCTTACGGATACAGCTATCAAGGTCAACAAAATCATGGCCGGCCTGATGCCGCTGATGATGATTGTAATGAACTTTTCTATGATTGCTATTCTTTATTTTGGTGGAATTCGAATTGGTGACGGCGATCTGCAAGTTGGGTCCCTGATGGCATTTATCCAATATGCGATGCAAATTATGTTCTCTCTGATTATGGTATCGATGATGTTCGTGTTAATTCCGCGTGCTTCAGCTTCAGCCGTGCGTATCAATGAGGTACTGGATATGCAGCCTGAATTTACAGATCCTACTGAGAGTGAACTGCATACAACAGCTCAAGCTACTAAAAAAGACGGACGCGATTCTTTACGTGGTTTTGTTGAGTTTGAGAATGTATCTTTTTCCTATCCAGGGGCAGAACAGCCTGCACTTTCGAAAATTAGCTTTAGTGCTCGTCCGGGTGAAGTTACCGCAATTATCGGGGGTACCGGATCGGGTAAATCTACGCTGCTCAGCTTGATTCCAAGGTTCTATGATGTTAATGAAGGTGCTGTACGTGTAGACGGAGTGGATGTGCGTGAGATGACACAGGAAGAGCTGCGGAGCAAAATCGGTTACATCCCTCAAAAAGCAGTATTGTTCTCGGGTACGATTAATGAGAACATCCGCTACGGTAAAGAGGATGCTACGGATGAAGAAATCATTCATGCATCCAAGGTGGCTCAAGCCTACGATTTCGTATCCGCGATGAAGGAAGGGTTTGACTCGGAAATTGCCCAAGGCGGGAATAACGTCTCTGGTGGTCAGAAACAGCGGTTGTCCATTGCTCGGGCGCTTGTGAGAAAACCTGAGGTGTATCTGTTCGACGATAGCTTCTCAGCTCTTGATTTCAAGACAGATGCCAAACTTCGCGCGGCTCTCAAAGCTGAAACTACGGAATCCACCGTATTGATCGTAGCTCAGCGGGTTAGCACCGTTATGGATGCGGACCGGATTATTGTAATTGATGAGGGTGAAATTGCTGGAATGGGCACTCACCGTGAACTGCTCGAGAGCAGTGATGTGTACCGCGAGATCGTATCCTCGCAGCTGTCAGAGGAGGAAATAGCATGAGCGAACAAAACAGAGAACATAAGCCTGCAGCTCCCCGCGGCCATAAAGGTCCGGGTGGACCGGGTGGCGGTCCTGGAATGAGGATGCCGGCAGAAAAGGCTAAAGATTTTAAAGGTACACTTCGTCGCTTGATCAAATATTTACGCCCACGTATGGTTCAATTGATTATTGTACTAATTATGGCGATTGCCAGTACGGTGTTCAGTATCTTCAGTCCGAAGGTTATGGGTAAAGCTACAACCAAACTGTTCGAAGGTGCTTACGGCAAATTGATGGGTGTAGAGGGTGCCTCCATTGATTTTGGATATATTAATGATATTCTGATCCTGCTCGCGGGATTGTATCTGCTTAGTGCTTTGTTTAGTTACATTCAGCAATATGTAATGGCTGGAGTAGCGCAGAAGGTAGTTTATGACATGCGTGAGCAGATCAACAGCAAGCTGGAGCGTTTACCTTTAAAATATTTTGACTCCCGTACACACGGGGAAATTCTCAGCCGTGCTACGAATGACGTGGATAACATCAGTACCACGTTGCAGCAAAGTTTAACGCAGCTGATTACCTCAATCGTCACTATTATTGGTGTTATTGTGATGATGCTTACCATCAGCCCATGGCTGACTTTAATCACGATTACTACGTTGCCACTCAGCTTTATTGTGATTATGGCGATCTCCAAACGTTCGCAGACTTATTTTGTGAGACAGCAGAAATCGCTTGGTCAGTTGAATGGTCATGTAGAGGAAATGTATACAGGGCACCGGATTATTAAAGCTTTCGGCCGCGAACCGCAGTCGCTTAAAGATTTTGATGAAATAAACGATAAGCTATATGATTCTGGCTGGCGCTCCCAATTTATGTCGGGTATGATTATGCCGCTTATGATGTTTATCGGTAACTTGGGTTATGTGCTTATCTGTGTTGTGGGTGGTATTTTTGTTACTAAAAAAATGATTGATGTCGGGGATATCCAAGCCTTCATTCAATATTCACGTCAGTTCACCCAGCCGATTGCACAAACGGCTAATATTGCTAACATTATTCAATCCACCATTGCTTCCGCAGAACGTGTATTTGAACTTCTGGATGAAGAAGAGGAAGTCAAAGAAGTTAATACTACACTTGTGAAGCTTGATGAAGGTGCTCCGGAAGGCTCCGTTGAGTTCCGTCATGTGAAATTCGGCTATAAAGAGGATGCTATTCTGATTGAGGACATGAATATTGAGGTTAGTCCAGGTCAGACTATAGCTATTGTCGGTCCTACTGGTGCTGGTAAAACCACTTTGATTAACCTGTTGATGCGCTTCTACGAGCTTAACGATGGGGAAATTATCATTGATGGCGTCAACATTACCGATATGAAACGGAGTGACCTACGCAGTAAATTTGGTATGGTGCTTCAGGATACCTGGCTCTTCAACGGTACGATTCGTGATAACATTGCTTACGGTCGTGAAGGTGCATCAGAAGCTGATGTGGTGCGGGCGGCCAAGGCTGCGCATGCTGATCACTTTATCCGCACACTTCCGCTTGGCTACAATACGGTGTTAAATGAAGAAGCTTCTAATATTTCACAAGGACAGAAGCAGTTGATTACTATTGCTCGCGCTATTCTTGCTGATCCATCGATCCTCATTCTTGATGAAGCAACGAGCAGTGTCGACACACGGACTGAATTGCTGATTCAAAAAGCGATGAATGCGCTGATGCAAAACAGAACAAGCTTCGTTATTGCCCACCGTCTCTCGACGATTCGTGATGCGGATCTCATTCTTGTCATGAACCAAGGTAGTGTAATCGAGAAAGGCAACCACGAAGAACTGCTGGCACAAGGCGGATTCTATGCGGATCTCTATAACAGTCAGTTCTCTGAAGGGGATTTGGACGTAGGCTAAATTGAAGTGAAGAAAAAAGTATAGTTAATCATAAACCCCTCTTTTCACATGATGCTGATTTTTTATGTGAAGAGAGGGGTATTTTATATGTGATGAGGTGCTTTAATTTTTCTGAAAAATAAAAAAAGTTTGATTAAAAATTAAAGCATATATATGATAGAATAAAAAATGACCCGCGGCTCATTTTTAAGGCTGCAAGGTAAAGGAGAGGATGAAGGGAATGTCAGGCTACGGAAAATGGGTGGCAGGAAAAAAGACGAAGTGGATTACTCTTCTCGTATGGATAGTGCTTGTAGGTGCACTTACCCTGTTATGGCCTGCAGTGAATTCTCAGGTTGCTAATAATGCGCCTAACCTCCCAGATGATTCACAATCGGTACAGGCAGCAGCTATTGCAGAGCAAGAATTCCCTAGTGGAAGTGGAGTGCCTGCGCTGCTCGTATGGCATAGAGAAGGCGGGCTTTCACAAGATGATTTATTACATATCACTGCTGTGTACAAGAAGTTGGAGCAGCAACCATTGCCCCATCAGAATTTTGTTCCACCATTAGGACAACTGCCGCCACAAGCATTACAAGCCTCGTTATCTGAGGATCTTAGTACGCTGGTAACCCCAGTGCTTTTTGATAAAACGGCAGATAGTGATCAGCTCGGCGAAGCTGTGACAGAAATGAAGAAGATCATAAACACGGAGACGGGCGGAGACTCCTCTGCTGCTAAGGTAGATGGAAAAGACCTGAGTTTACGTGTTACAGGTCCAGTGGGCATCTCCATAGATGCTACAGGGCTGTTCAAAAACGCAGACGTTTCCTTGTTAATTGCTACGGTTATGCTTGTTCTGGTGTTCTTATTGGTGATCTATCGTTCGCCGATATTGGCGTTTATTCCGCTTATTGCGGTTGGGTTCGCTTATGGCGTAACTAGCCCGATTCTTGGAAAAATGGCGCAAGAAGGCTGGATCACAGTGGATTCACAGGCGATCTCGATTATGACCGTTTTGTTATTCGGAGCTGGTACGGACTATTGTCTGTTCCTGATTTCACGGTTCCGGCAGTTGTTGAAGGTAGAGGAGAGCAAGAGTCGTGCCCTTCTTCGCTCCATTACCGAATCTTCAGGTGCAATTGCTATGAGCGGCTTCACCGTCGTGCTCGCGCTGTTCGCATTATTGCTGGCTAAGTATGGAGCTTATCATCGTTTTGCCATTCCATTTAGCGTGTCGATCTTCATCATGGGAATTGCCAGTCTAACCCTCGTACCAGCACTGCTGGCGATCTTCGGACGGACCTCGTTCTTCCCATTCATTCCGCGCACACCGCAAATGGAGGTAGAACGGGCTAAGGCTAAAGGCAAACCTGTTCCTGAACCCAAGGTTTCCCGTAAAAAGGGCATTGGCGGCTTGGTAGTAACCCGGCCTTGGGCTATCGTAGGTGTGACCGTTATCGGCCTGGGGATTCTGGCTTCATTCTCCAGTGGCATCAAATTTACGTATGATATCCTATCCTCTTTTCCTAAAAATATGGAGTCCCGCGAAGGGTTCGACCTTATTGGCAAACAGTTCTCTCCCGGAGAATTGGCTCCAGCGAAGCTGATTATTGATACCCAAGGAAAAGCGAGTGGAGAGGATCTAAAGGTCATTCTTGGCGGACTTACCTATGTGGACACGGTTTCCGATCCGCAGCAGGGGGCAGTAAACAAAGATATTGTTGGTTTTGATATTGAATTTAAAAGCAATCCTTATTCACTAGAAGCGATGGGGCATATTCCTACCCTTCTTGCTACCGCAGAGCAGGCATTAATCGATGTAGACGTTGCGAACCCTGCGGATCATGTGTGGGTAAGCGGACAGACGGCAACACAGCACGACACTAAAGAGATTGGAGATCGGGATACCGATCTGATTATCCCCGTGGTCATCGGAATGATCACCTTACTGTTGTTGATATATCTGCGTTCAATAGTGGCCACCATCTATCTGGTCGGCACCGTTATTCTCTCCTTTTTCTCAGCGCTTGGCTTAGGCTGGATTATCATTCACTATGTGATGGGAGCAGATGCCATTCAGGGAGCGATCCCACTGTATTCCTTTGTTTTCTTGGTGGCACTTGGAGAAGACTACAACATCTTCATGATCTCGAATATCTGGAAAAAGCGTAAAACCATGCCGCTTAAGCAGGCTATCGCGGAAGGTGTGAATGAGACCAGCTCGGTAATTACCTCTGCCGGCCTCATTCTGGCAGGTACATTTGCTGTATTGGCAAGCTTGCCGATTCAGGTGCTTGTGCAGTTCGGTATCATCACCGCTCTTGGTGTTCTGTTGGATACCTTCGTGGTTCGTCCGTTCCTTGTACCAGCTATTACGACGCTCTTTGGTCGTTGGTCGTTCTGGCCGGGTAAACATCAAGAGGTGGAGACTCCTCAGCCAGATGTAAGTAAATAATGAGTTTATAAACAACAAACAGGGATGTCCCAGAGCCATATTGGCTCCGGACATCCCTGTTTGTTTTAGGCTTAGGTCCAGGACATCGCTGGATAATAGTGCTGCTTGTACCAACTAACTGAACTGTATCTAATAGGCTAATCAATAAGTCTGCTGGACGATAATCACTCTAAGTTTTTACTGTAGCAATTAGCATTTAGAAGCGATAACTGTGTTAATTAGCGTGCTGTAACGGTTAACCCAGTGTTAAAAGACAATTAGCGCGCTGTATTGGCTAGCCCGGCGGTAAGAGTTAACTAGCGCGCTGTATTGGTTAACCTAGCAGTAATAGTTAATTAGTTACTGTGCTTATCGGACAACAATCCCGTACACACTGCTGGTCCAATCTAGCTACAACTCCGATTGGTTAGTCCTAATACTTAGTTACCAGGCGTGCGGCTGATCATTAGCTCATATTTATCGATGGAAGCACCCAGGATTGCGTCATTACCACCAGCACCACGGTGCGACTGACGGAAGGACTCGCTGGAGGTCCAGCCTTTGAACGCATCCTCATTCTCCCATACGGTGCAGATTTTTAATTCCTCGATACCTTCTTTGGCATTTCCGCGCCATACCTCCATACGTACAAAACCAGGCATATCCTGTACACCATTATTTCCTCCGAAACGTTGAGCAATAGCTTCGCCATGACCTTCTTTTACTTTAATAGTATTAGTTACTACCAGCATGATAGATAAACCTCCGATCAGAAAGTTAGTATATTCTCAGGCCATTGTGAATCGAAAAAATATAACATGAGAACCTTGGAAATTAACATCAAGACCTCAAGGTAACATCGTGATTCTCAAAAGCACAGTACACCCGAAAGTACGGAGCAATGGTATATGACACAAGGCACAAGACACAAGGACAAGGCGCAAGGTACAAGGTACAAGACACAAGGACAAGGCGCAAGGTACAAGACACAAGGACAAGGTACAAGGTACAAGGCACAGAACACAATACACAAACCACAAACCAACTAACAAAATAAAAGACCACCCCAAAAGACACAAGAACGCGGGCGCTTAATTGCACTTTGTACACTTAAATTATCCGTCACACCAGAAACGATCGAATAAGTGTATTCTCTGCAACTAATTTGTGCGAATCTGGTGAATCGACGAGAATAGCCTTTTTTTAACTGTATAGAGTGCAATTAAAATATGATTTATCCTCTAATTACGCTGAATAGATGTACAAAGTGCAACTATTATCTATTTAAACGTTAAGTATTGTGCAAACTCAGGTACCTGCCAAAAATCCAAGTGTCTACTGCAAGTAAAGTGTCTATCGCAAGTAAAAGTACTATCGCAAGTAAAAGTAACTACTGCAAGTAAAGTGCCAACTCAACCGTAACGTTACTCTAAGCCAAAGTGCAACTCAACTCCAAAGTGTTTACTCAAAACCACCATTCCAGCTAGCACCTAATTGCAGTCCCGGTTACCTAATATAGCCCACAAATGAAGTTACATTGCAGAATGTGCAACAGAATAGCCTGAATGTTGTCTGAATAATGCAGTCTGTTGCATTCTGTACAATAGAATCAAGCCCCAATCGCCTAAAAGGAGGGGAGCCACTAAATTGATTGCACAAAGTGCAATCACCCTAGATCACCCGGCTCCCTCCGCGTCCAGCGCGATTTTATTGCGGATTGGTGGTCCATAGTCCTGCTGTTTTTAGGAAGACGCGATCCGGCAGCTTCAAAGCTGTCAGTGCCAATTCAGCAACATCTTCAGGTTGCATCATGCGATCTTCATCACCGATTTTGAGTCCAGCATTGGAAGCTAGGCCAGTGTTGACCGTGCTTGGAGTCAAGGCTACGACGCGAATATTGTGTTTGCGCACTTCTTGTGCGAGGGCTTCGGTCATGCCCATGAGAGCGAACTTGGACGCGCAATAAGCAGAGCCTGTCGCGAAGCCGCGTTCTCCGGCTGTGGATGAAATATTGATGATATTTCCGCCATTTTTCTCAATCATCGCAGGCAGTGCAGCACGGGTTACGTAATAAGTGCCGTAGAGATTAACTTGGATGTGGCGCTCCCAGTCTGCAGGGTCCATTTCTACTAAAGTGCCGAATTTTGCGATCCCGGCATTGTTGATTAATGCATCAAATGCTCCCAGCTCATTTTGCAGGGAAGCAACAGCACGTTCAGCTTCTTCGCGTACGGCGATATCGGCCACGGCAATACTGACTTTAACGTCATATACTTCCGTTAAGGCTGATTTTAGCGCTTCGAGATCACCTGAAGTTCTGGAGATCAGGCCTAAATTAGCACCTTCCTTAGCCAGTGCCATAGCCAAGGCTTTTCCGATCCCTTTGCCTGCACCAGTAATTACAACACTCTTTCCTCTCAAATCCATCTCTATCGTCACTCTCCTTCAAACTTTTTTGAAGCAGCTGCTTCATTCAAGTCTTATTATACCTGAATGCTATAGGGCAATTACAATCGCCCCTTAGAAAAGGGAATGCAATTTTTCATGAATCCGAACTGCCTTTTCATGAAAAGTATTATTCATGGAGTTTCGTCAGCGGTACCGAAGCAGGGCCCTCTAAAACTTCGCCATCGTAGGAGAAACGGGAGCCGTGGCAAGGGCAATCCCAGGAACGATCCCCGTTGTTCCATTCGCATTCACAGCCCATATGGGTACAGGTTCTATCCACCAGATGAAGTTTACCTTCTGGATCCTTATAAGCTCCTACACGTTTGCCATCATGGAACACAACGGCTCCTTCGTCAGCTTCCAAATCAGTTGTCTTTTTATGGACGATTTCCACTTTGCCCGCCACGAGCTCTTTTGCCACATTGGCATTTTGCACGATGAAGTTTTTTAGGCTGGTGCCAGCTTTGAAGCGGGACGGATCGTACAATTCGGTATACGGATTATCTTTGCGCTGAATCTGATCCGAGATGATCTGTGCGGCCAGCGTACCGCTTGTCATGCCCCATTTTCCAAAACCTGTGGCGATATAAATCTCTGCGTTGTCCGAAATCTTGCCGATGTAGGGCACTCTGTCTAGGGTGATTAAATCCTGTGCTGCCCAGCGGTAAGGGATTGTTTTGATGCCGAGCAGATTTCCTGCGAATAGCTCCAAGTTCTCATAATGTCCTATCGTACAGATGCCCTGGCCTGTCTTATGATTGTCTCCCCCGACAATGACCAGATTCCTGCCTTCCCACTCTACTGCACGCAGAGAACGGGTGGGTTCGCTTGCGCTTAGATACATTCCACCCTCAAAATCCGTTTCAGGCTGGATCGCCAGACAGTAGGAACGTTCAGCATGCAGCCGCGAGAAATATAATGCTCCTCCATCGTAGAAGGGGAAATGAGAAGCTGAAACGGCGTAGCGGCAGGTGATCCGATACTCGTCCTTTTCAGTAAAAAGCGTAAGCTTATCGTTCTTCTCCACCTTATCTGCCATCATCGTATGCTCATAGATTACGCCACCTTTATCCTGAATGACCTTCAGCAGGCCCTTCAGATATTGCAGCGGGTGAAAGCGGGCTTGTCCTGGTAATTTAATGGCACCACTGGCCATCAAAGGGATAGAGACGTTATCTAGCCACTCTCCGGGCAGACCCAATTGTTCATAGGCTTTATACTCTTCCTCCAGTTGTTTAAGCGTCTTATGATCTTCAGCATCCGCGTACAGAAAAGCTGCCTCATGTTTCATGCCGCAGGATACTTCAAGTTCCTCAGCAGTATTCTGGATCCAATTCATAGCCTCGCTGTTCGAACGATAATAGAGCCGGGCTTGTTCCTGCCCAAAATGTTTTATCAAATGATGATAGATTAGCCCGTGCTGTGCTGAGATTTTTGCACTGGTAAAACCCGTAGTACCACTTAGAATTTCCCCTGCTTCCAAGAGCGTGACTCTGTAGCCTGCTTTGCTGAGGAGATAGGCTGTTGTAATGCCTGTAATTCCACCGCCTACCACTGCCACATCTGTAGAAATATCTTCAGCCAGCTTTGGAAAAGTCGGTAAATCCGTGGTATCTCTCCATAATGATTCCGGAAATTGTGGAAGACTTTGCGTTATCTTACGGTTTGGGTCCATCTATTATCCCTCCATCTGTACAATCCTCATCTCATTTATTACCACAGTCCTGTGAAAAGAAACTCCCCGTTCAATTGTGCAGTGCATGAATTCAAAGAAACAGTGCCAAAATAAGGGGGGATCCGGGACGTAAAGGACAAATAGGAGGGATGATGTTCCATGTCAGTTCAACAGGATAAGGACAATATTTCTCTGGAATGGATCAAAGACCAGCTGAACGGGTTCGCGGATTTAATCGATAAGACGATCGTTACCTCTTTTGGGCAGGTCGACCTACTTTATATCAAAAGCGTTGCGGATTCGCAGATCCTCAGCCGAAATGTAATCACACCGTTCTATGAGATGGAGAATATCAACGCTTACCAAAATTACATTATGACGTATCCGGGCAGTGAAGAGGCGACTACGAGAGATAAAGCGATCGAGCTTTTGCTCAGCGGTTATATTCTTCTGGGCTTGAAGGATACGTTCTGTTTCTTTGATGCTATGAATACGGAGATTAGTGGGGTTAATGAAACATCTGCAGAAAGCATTTCTCAGGGACCTTCAGATGCACTAACTGAGGATATTGCAGTGAATATGAACATGATTCGTCGGCGATATCAATCCACCAATCTCAAAATGGAGACCATGGTCATCGGCGATGTCTCCAAAACAAAGATAGCGATTCTATACGATGACAGTCGGGTGGATAAGAATGTTTTAAAGGAATTACGTGAGAAAATGGGGACGTTAAAGGTTGATATTTTGCAGGCTACAGGCGAACTTGAGAAGTTTATAAGCAGTGATAAATTAAGAATACTCCCGAAGTCCATTATCACCGAAAGACCGGACAGGGTTGTGTTTAATTTGTCTGAAGGAAAAGTAGCGATAATGCTTGATACTACGGGTTATGCGATAGTGCTGCCGTCTATTTTTAATGACTTTTTCACATCCATGGATGATAAAATCCAATTTCCTATCGTGGGGCGTTTTCTGAAGCTTTTGCGGATTATCGGTGTAGGCATGACACTTTGGCTGCCTGCGTTCTATGTAACCCTCACCTCGTATAATCCAGAAATTATTCGGGTGCAGATTGCACTGCTTATTTCGGGTAGTCGTGCAACAGTACCTTATCCATCTTTTGTGGAAGTGCTTTTAATGCTCATGATGATGGAGTTTCTGACTGAGGCGAGCTTACGGCTCCCCAAGGCGATTGGTCCAACGGCTACAACTGTAGGGGGGCTTATCTTGGGGCAGGCAGCGACGGCAGCAGGACTTGTAGGGAATATCATGATTATATTGGTTTCAGCTGTTGCGATATCCAATTTTCTAATTCCGCTGAATATGATGAGCTTGTCCATACGTGTGCTGAAGTATATTTTTCTTTTTGCCGCAGCTTTTTTAGGATTGGTTGGGGTAGTGGTCTGTGTCGTGGGATTTGCCATGTATTTATGCAAACAGCGCAGCTTCGGACAACCTTATTTCAGATTGTTTTTTCTCGATAATCTCGGCAAGAAGAAGGGTGGAGAGCATTGATGGCCAAAAGCCGTTATTTCTACTGTCTTTTTCTGATGAACAGCCTGATCAACATCATTAATTTTGTTCCAAGGGAACTAATAGACAGACGTTTTGGTGGTGCTTTGATGTCCATCCTAATCGGAACGATCTTGGGCACTTTGTTTGTCTATATATTTACTGTACTGATTGCTAAATTCCCCGGCAAGGGATTTCCGGAAATATTTGACTCTTTGCTTCCTAAGAAGTTAGCCAGACTCTTATTGGTCCTTTTTGCTGGCTTATGGTGTGTGGCCGGGGGAGTTACATTGCTTTCCTTTGTAGATATCACGCTGCGGTTTATCAGTCCGGATTCGAATCCCTATACGGTTGTGATCAGTTTTTTAGTCTTGGTCTGCATCTGCTGTCGCTTCGATTCTTTATCACTCTTGTATGGGCTTGAAATCATTCTCAGCGTAACCTTACCGTTAATTATTTATGGCCTCGTAAAAGCGTTAATCAATCCGGACTTCAATTGGGATTCTGTTCTGCAGGTCACTACATACTTCTGGCATAAGCCGGACCTAATGAGCCTTTCGGCGGCCACCTTTTCGTTTAGTGGTTACTTAAACCTGGCCATATTTAATCGGGTATTTCATGGACTGAAGCTGAAGCATGTCTGGATTTTAGGGGTGGAGGGACTGTTCGTATTGCTCTTGACTTTGTTAGTTCCCATCGGTTATTTCGGAACCGTTGCTATTGATAAACATGTGTATACATGGTTCTCGACGGCCGACAGTATTCGGATGGAATCCTTTATTATTGAACGGATGCTGTTTATTTTTTATTTTGCCTATTTGAGTTTGTCTCTGGTAAGTGTAATTGTTCATTGGCATGGAGGTTTAGAGCTTTTTAAAGGTGCCCTTTCATCTGTAAAAAAACATTCCCCAAAAGCAGAACGCTGGAAAGAGTGGGGCATTCTAAGCTTGTTTAGCGCGATGGTTCTGTCCTTAATGGGGCTGGATCAATATCAGCTTAACATGTTTGGTGCCTGGTTTCTGCAAATTCGCTGGTTTGGTGAGATGTTCATCATCGCTCTGCTGTTTTATTGTTATCGCAAAGTTAGGAGGGGGAAGCTGTGAGAAGAGTACTTGCTGGAATTGGGATTACCTTACTCCTTCTTCTTCCTGGTTGTGACTTCAAGGAGATTGATTTGCGGATTTTCGTGTTAGCAATCGGCGTTGACCAAGGTGCAGAAGAAGGGAATTTTAAGATTAGCTTAAAGCTTGCCATCCCTCAGGGGGATGTTACCAAGATTGATGAGAAGATGCAGATCTTGACGGAGGAGTCTCCAAGCATTTCGGAAGCCCTCCGTAGAATGAAATCCAGAGTGGAAAAGGAGCTTGATTACTCCCATTGTAAATCAATTATTTTGGGGGAGGAGGTTGCCCGTAAAGATATTCTCCATGTTATGGATTGGGCCGTGCGACGTAGAGATATACAGCTTATTATTAATTTTGCAATAGGGCGTCCGGAAGCACTTCAAGTGCTGAAGGTAAGACCCGAATCAGAGCGTATCCCATCGAATTCTCTTATCCTGGCTATGAGTGGACAAGGCACGGAGTCTCCATTTATTTCTAGTGTGTATTCCTATCAGCTGATGAGAAATGTTTTTGAGGAGGGGATTGATCCGATCCTGCCGATTATCGAGACTAAAGGGGAAAAGGAGTTTTTAATTGATAAAATTGCTCTGCTGAATAATGAGAAAATCAAAATGGTTCTTACGCCAAATGAGACCCGGCTATATAATCTGCTGTCACGCCCGAATCTTAGGACTAACTTACCCGCCCATTCCGAGGGAATTATGTTTCAATATTACACAGAGAGGTCATCCTCGCACTATAAAATCGTGACACCAGAGCAAGGGAAAGCTACTATTCGTTATCATATTAAGATAAAAGGTATTCTCGAAGAGAGTAGTAGCCCAGATCTGGTGACTCATAGCATGCTGGAGAAAATTGCAGTTGCTGGGGGAAAAGAACTGGAAGAGGATATCTTAGCATTGCTGACCAAAATTCAAGCAAGTGGCCTTGATCCCTTTGGTTGGGGGCTGCATTATGGAGCAAGACACTTTAATAACGATACGGAAATGAAAGTGTGGAAGGAGCTCTATTCTAAACTTGATTTCCAAGTGAAGGCTGATGTAGATATTAAATATTCAGGAATGATTAGGTAGCTTGTAAAGTAACATGTGGATAAAAATGGGATTGACGTTCCCATCCACAAGATTTATACTTGATCTAAAAATAAGTTAGAGGATGATAGGAATGAAAAGTCTAAATTTGACCTCCCAACGTCAAGCCGTTTACGATATCGTCCTTAATTCACATGACCATCCTACTGCTGCGGAAGTGATGAATCGGCTAGTAGAGCAGGGACATAGCTTAGCATACGGTACTGTATATAACTCTCTGCGTTATCTTTCAGATAAACAAATGATTCGTGAGCTTAAGCTTGGTGAAGCTGCCAGCAGATATGACGCACGTATGGATGATCACCAGCATATCATTTGTGAGGTTTGTGGAGCAGTAGATGAGGTTATGAATCAAGTTCCGCGTGAATGGATGGATACAGTGGCCAAGGATACCGGTTATACCATTGGTCATGCCCATGTAGTATTTGGGGGCGTCTGCCCGAACTGTAAGAACAAAAAGAATAATTAGGATAGAGGTGCCGGAGCCCTGTGCCGCGGCAATAATAAGTATATCGGAAGAGACCGCTTTCATTGAGGCGGCCTTTTTTGTTGCATTTATATGACAATTCTCAAAAAAAATGAGAAAAACGAAGAAAGATAGGAGGAAAATCGGTTCCTAAAACAGATATAAAATTATATATTAAGTCTGGTAAATGTATCCTTGCCTAAGACTCAGATGAGAGAGAGATGATGACATCTATGAAAAAAAATGCGGGTATGACTATCCGTACCAAGTTAATTCTTACATACCTAATAATACTGCTGCTGCCCAGTATTATAATAGGCTGGCGAACCTATCAAGCTGCCAGCCAGGAAGTGGAAGATCAACTGGTGAACAATGCTACCGAAAGTGTGCTGGCCGTAAATGAAATCATTAACTCTAATATTCAATCCAAAATAGATGCGATTTCTTATTTTGCCGCGGAATTTTCATCTGAGGGGATCAACAGTGAGGGATCTGGGGGGACTTCCTCTGCTGTAAAAGCCAGACTGAAGGAATATGTGGCGCTGCATCCGGATGTACTGGACATTTATGTGGGTACAAGCAATGGCAAGGCTATTCATGCTTTAGATGCTAAGCTGCCGGAGGGTTATGATCCAAGGCAGGAAAGCGCCTATATTAATTCTCTGAAGCAAGGGAAAGGGGCTGTGATTTCTCCTGCTTTTCAAACCGTAAATAAGGAAACCGCGGTTGCGATATCAACGGTTCTTATGGGCGGTGATGGGGTGATCACAATGAATCTCAACCTGTCTACTTTAGGGGAGCTGACCTCAATTAAGGTAGGGAAGGAAGGTTATATCCTCATCGTTGATAACAGCAAGAAGTTTCTAGTTCACCCTACAGAGGCTATCGGGCAGGAATCGTCCGATGATTTTGTAAAGAAAATGTTCGAGAAAGAACAAGGGGTCTTCGATTATGTTTTCAAGGATACGTCCAAAAAGATGACCTTTATGGTCAATGAACTGACGGGTTGGAGAATCGGAGGTACGATCAGCATTGATGAGGTTAACTCAGCAACTAGTGGAATCCGCGATACAGCTCTGCTTGTTATTGTAGTTTCCGTTCTGCTTGCGCTGGTTGTGATCTATTTTAATATTCAATCGATTTTGAGACCGCTTTTCCGGCTGCGGAAAGCAACTGCAGTGATAGCCAAAGGTGATCTGTCGGAAGACATGGGTGTTTTCCGTAAAGATGAAATAGGGCTGCTGGCAGAGAATTTTCAATTAATGGTGATTAGCTTGCGCGAGATGATTATTGGCGTGCAGGAGATGACAAGCAATGTATCCTCCTCAGCGGAAGAACTGACGGCTAGTGCGGATCAGACTGCCCAAACGATTGAGCAGGTAACCATAGCGATTCAGGACGTAGCAGCAGGGACGGAGCGACAGGTGGTTAGTGTACGAAAAGGAATGGAGAGCACTGCTGCTACAGCCAGCGAGGTCGAGCAGATTTCCACATATATGGAGCAAGTATCTACAATGATGGACAAGACCTCACTCTCAGCATCAGAAGGCAATGATTCGGTTATCAGCGTAGTGGACAAAATCAATGGTATCCATGAAACGGTCGGAGAGCTAGGCAGTGTAATTGACAAACTGAATGAGAGAACCAGTCAAATTGAGGGTATTGTTGGCGTTATCACAGGGATTGCCCGCCAGACCAATCTGCTGGCCCTCAATGCTTCCATTGAGGCAGCCAGAGCCGGGGAACAAGGGCGTGGATTTGCGGTGGTTGCTGCCGAGGTGCGTAAGCTGGCAGAGGAATCAGAGAGATCCGCACATTTGATTGCCGAGCAGATTACCGCTATTAATAGTGAAATGCTGCTGGTAACTCATACGATGGAAGACACCAGACAGCGTGTATCCGAAGGCATTGAGGCTGTGGATACTTCCGGCCGTTCTTTCTCCCGTATCCGAAGAGCAGTAAAGAGTGCCGCGGAGAAGATTGAAGCCATGGGCGGGGTTGTGCAGACCTTATTGGTGGAGTCTAATCATATGGAGAAGGCTATTGGGGAAATTCGCGGCATATCGGAAGAGGCGGCTGTGAATACGGAAACTATCGCAACTGCCGCACAAGAACAGCTTGCTTCTGTAGAGGAGATGGCATCTTCGTCTACCGACCTTAGCCGTCTTGCAGAAGAACTGCAAAAGCTGGCGAGCCGCTTTAAGATACACGCTTCTGGCAATAAGAATGATTTCTGATAGGAGAACCGGCTTTTTATCTTCCCTTTTCAACTCCTTTGCAAGTATACTGATAAACAATAATGTTGGGTTAGGCAATGGAGAGAGGAGAGATAATAGGAAATGGCAGAGCAATTAAAAGGGTTCACTGTCGCCTTGGCGGGTCCACGCAAATCGGAAGAAATGGCCAAGTTGGTTCAGAATATGGGGGGGACGGCAGTATGCCGACCTGCTCAAGGGACTGTATTTCTTGATGATGAGGCATTGCTGGAAGGTTTGAATGCATGGATCAATCAGCCTCCCTACTTGGCGATCCTGACTACAGGGATGGGACTTGATGCTCTCTTCGATATGGCTGAGCGAATGGGGATCGAAGAACGTTTCTTAGAAGTACTTTCTGGTTCTATTATTGCCGCACGGGGTTATAAGACAGTGAATGCTTTGAAAAAAAGAGGACTTACGCCGGAGGTTCGTGACGACGACGGAAGTACAATCGGATTGATTCGTGGGCTTCAATCCCTGAATTTGCAGGGGAAAGAAGTCGTTCTTCAGCTGCACGGAGATCCAGCTCCTCATATGCTTGCATGGCTGCAGGAGGCTGGGGCTACTACCCGCCAAGTGTTGCCTTATCGCCATACCCCACCTGAGCCGGGCGAACTGGAAAGATTGCTTCTAGAAATCATATCAGGCAAAATTGATGCCGTGGCTTTTACGAGTGCACCACAGTTTCGTTTCCTCTGTCAATTTGCCCGGGAACAGGGAAAGCTGGACGAAATGCTGAAGTCTTTCGAGGATAAAGTGCTTGCTGTTTCTGTAGGGCGGATTACCTCTGAGGCTCTTAAAGAAGAGGGCGTACAGCGTATCATTATGCCTGAGCATGAACGGATGGGAAGCATGATTGTAGAGCTAGGCAAATATGTGGCGGCGAATCGCTAAGTCACAAGTTGCGTCAGCTTTACACGAATGACGTTATCACACAGAAGCATTCCCGCCTGTTATCATGGCCGGGGATGCTTTTTTACCCGGGAAAAATAAGTCCAAAGAGCAATATACCTGCCATCTGCATGGACATTCGCGGCAGTTTTCCTTAGAATATAGGCAACATGTGACGAATAATAACAACGAATAAGGAGGAGGATCCCATGGACAAGAGAAAATGTCTATTACTTGGTGATTACACCCATCCCCGGTTTCATCCACTTCAAGGAGTGGACCAACAAATTAGCGAGATCTTAAATGATTTATTAACCGTGCAATGTTCAGAAAATAAAAAATTAATGCGCATTGAGCATTTAGCAAGTTATGACCTATGTATCGCTTACAATGAATTGTGGAACGAAACAGTCTCCCCTCAACAAACGGCTGGTTTGCTCAGCTATGTAAGTGGAGGAGGAGGACTCATTGTTCTTCATACGGGAGCTTCGTTGACGAAACGTAACGAGCTTGCTCAGCTAATAGGGGGTCGTTTTAACGGACACACGGCTTACGAACCGATGAACTTCAAGGTGCTGGAGCATGACATCACCGAAGGTGTGGAAGATTTCCAATTGGATGAGGAGCCATATCATTTTGAATTTGACCCGTTCACAGAGCGGACTATTCTGCTTCAATATGAATCGGAGGGTCAATGGATTCCAGCTGCATGGTGCCATAGCTACGGTTTAGGACGAGTAGTATTCCTAATGCCTGGTCATCATGAACCCTCCTTCCGTCATCCGGCACTACGTAAACTAATTCTACAGGCGGCTACTTGGGCTGCCCGTATTCCGGTCACTAACTAAGGAATGTTGTGTTTTTTTTGAAATACGTACACAGTGGGGTATACTTTAATCATAAACTCCGTTATGTAATGAAACGGAATCTTTGGGAGGAAAGTGCCATGAGTGATTTGTTTAAAAAAGCGATCTCTTTAGGAGTGGGCCTCACCATTGTCAGTAAGGAAAAAGTAGAGAAGGTTGTTGAAGAACTAGTGAAACGCGGGGAGCTTGCTCCTTCGGAATCTAGGGCTCTCGTCGATCGGTTGATTGAACGTGGTGAGGAAGAACGAGGCATGTTCAAGTCTGCTGTACAAGAGCAAGTACAACGCGTGCTGAAGGAAATGAATGTGCCTGTACAAAACGATATTGCCGAGCTGGAAGGGCGAATTGCAGTATTGGAGCGCCGGTTGGCCGAGCTAGAGGGAATTTCCCATCTAGAGGGAACATCGGCGGAAACGCGTTCGGACTAAATGGCAGTACGCATTAGACATGCCGGACGTTACCGGGCAATCGCCATGGCGCTTATGCGCCATGGTTTTGGCTATATGGTGGAAGAGCTGGGGCTCTATCACTTACTATCCCTTCCACGTCGTCTTGTAACGCAGGAAGCACACACAAGCCTTACGCTCGGGGAGCGGATTCGGCTGGTGCTGGAGGATTTGGGTCCAACCTTTATTAAGCTGGGACAACTCGCCAGTACCCGTTCAGATCTGCTGCCTGATTCTATTATTCAGGAATTGGTAAAACTACAGGATAATGTGCCTCCTTTTCCTGTCGACCGCGTGCGCGCGATCATTGAGCAGGAACTGGATCAGCATATGGATGAAATCTTTAACTCTTTTGAGGATACGCCACTTGCTGCGGCATCCATTGGTCAGGTGCATAGGGCTGTACTTCACAGTGGACAAGTCGTAGCTGTTAAAGTTCAACGTCCTGGTATTCTGCGAACGATGAGCAGGGATTTGGAAATTCTCAAAGATTTAAGCACGCTTGCTGAAAAGCGGCTCAGCTGGGCGAGGCAATATCAGCTGTGCCGTATGGTAGAGGAGTTCTCTAAATCGCTGCTTGGCGAGCTGGATTATAGCCAAGAGGGGCGTAATGCAGAGAAAATCGATCAGCAGATGGATTATGAGGGAGTGTACATCCCGGATATCTATTGGGACTATACGTCAGCACGAGTGCTGACGATGGAATATGTGGTAGGGACAACGCTGAGTCGTCGCGATGAGCTGTTGAGTAACGGCGTTAAGCTTAAAGCCATCGCACAGCAACTTGTGGAGATGATGCTTAGACAAATCTTCATTCATGGTTTTTTCCATGCTGATCCTCATCCGGGCAATGTTATACGGATGGGTGATGGAAAGCTGGCTTTGATTGATTTTGGCATGATGGGTCGGCTGAATGAGGAGATGAAGGAGCAGCTATCTGCACTTATTATCGCTCTAATGCGCAAAAATACGGATGCAATGGTCCGGGCAATTTTGCGTCTTGGAGTCATTCCTGAGGATGCTGATCGAAGCGCGCTGCATGATGATATGGATCGGCTGCGGGATGAATATTATGATGTTCCATTTAGCAAAATGAGTATAGGCAAAGCCCTGAATGATCTGTTTGGCATAGCGCGAAAACATCGTCTAGTGCTGCCGCCAGATTTGACGATGTTAGGGAAGACAATGCTCACGCTGGAGGGAGTTATCAGCAACTTAGATCCAACCATCAGTATTTTGGAAATGGCGGAACCCTTTGGGCGGGAACTAGTAAAGCAGCGCTTTAGCGGCAGTCGTTTGCAGCGCAAGTTTCTGGGAGGCGTAGCGGATTTAACAGAGAGTCTGCTGGAGCTTCCTGGGCAGGCTAAGCAGTTATCCGCGCTGATCAGTAAGGGAAAGATTAAGGTGGAGATTGTGGCACCCGAGATGCAGAATCTGGAGCGTAAGCTGGACCGGGTAGGTAACCGTTTAGCATTCAGTATTGTGATGCTCGCGTTTAGCATCATCATGACAGGACTCATTATTGGTACTGCGATGCGTGGACAGCCTTCAGTGTTATGGAATTTCCCTACAGTGGAGATTGGCAGCGTGGTGGCACTTCTGATGTTCTTATGGCTGATCTATGCGATTTTTAAATCGGGAAGGTTCTAGCTTAAGGGATTTGAATAATTATTCTTCAGCAGTTTCACACAAATGCCTTTCTATCAAGTACAATATAAAAGATAACTTTCTAAGCTTAACTTTACTTCTATTGTATAAAGTGGAATGGAACGCAAATGGAGTGCCGTCTTAACGTCCGGTGGATCGCTGCTGCCCAGAAACCGAACTTTGACCGCACTCTTTTAACGGGTCAAGGGATACATGGGACGGAAGGATGCCGGTGACGGTGTTCTTCCGCTTTTGTTTGAATATAGCTGAATCTGAAGCATATGCCCCAGAACAGGTCAGCCTATGCAGGCTGCCTCATACAGGGCTTTTGAAGACGGAAGTTAAGAAAGAGATGTAATCAAATTAAACCGAGAAAATAGTGAGGTGGAGAATTTGCCGGGATTTAAAGATTTAGGAGTTTCAGAATTACTGTGTACATTGCTTCAAGGTCAAGGCATTGTTAAGCCTACGCCAGTGCAGCAGGAAGCCATTCCGCCATTGGTGCAGGGTTTGGACGTAATAGCTAGAGCGAAGACAGGTACAGGGAAGACTTTGGCCTTTTTGCTGCCAATTATGGACAAGATCCATACGGAGCGGGCTTATCCTCAGGCGCTGATTATGGCTCCTACACGTGAGCTGGCTTTGCAGATTACAGAAGAGGCACGCAAGCTGGCGCGTCATACGGATATCAAAATATTGGCGGTTTACGGTGGTCAGGATGTAGAGAAGCAACTGCGCAAGCTGGAAGGCGGCAGACATCTTATCATCGGTACACCGGGCAGACTTTTGGATCATATGCGCCGGGAGACGCTGGATCTTAGCGGCGTAAAAATGCTCGTTCTGGACGAAGCCGATCAAATGCTGCACATGGGCTTCTTGGAGGATGTTGAGACAATCATTACGGCTGTGCCTTATCGTCGTCAGACTATGTTGTTCTCCGCGACAATGCCTGATCCGATTAAACGTCTCGCTGCTAATTACATGAAAGAGCCACTGGATATCATCATTAAGAGTGGTTCTCCAATTCCGCTGGATAATATCAAACAGCAAGTAGTGGAATGCTCGGACCGTAATAAAGAAGAAGCGCTCAAATCCCTCATTGAACGGGATCGTCCTTACTTGGCTATTATTTTCTGCCGGACGAAACGGCGGGTATCCAATCTGAACGAAGCGCTGCAAGCAGCCGGTTATGAGTGTGACGAGCTGCACGGTGATTTGTCCCAAGGTAAACGTGAAGGCGTGATGAAAAGATTCCGTGATGCGAAGCTGCAGCTGCTAGTAGCGACAGACGTAGCAGCTCGGGGTCTGGATGTTGAAGGTATTACTCACATCTTTAACTATGATATGCCGCTTGATGTGGATAGCTATATTCACCGGATCGGACGGACTGGCCGTGCTGGAGGCAAAGGGCTTGCAATTACTTTCGTATCTCCACGTGATCAAGAGGGTCTGGATTTGATCGAGCATGGCATCTCGCAGCGGCTGGATCGCCGTCGTTACGAGAAGGATGAATTCGGCGTTGGCGAATTCATCCCTGTGCAAGGCGGCGGACGCCACGGCGGTCGCCAAAGCGGCGGCGCTGAGGCAGCGCGCACGGGCCGCGGGCCGAAGACCGGCGGCTCTGGCCGCGGCGGAGCTCCGCGCGGCGAAGGCGGAGCGCGGCAAGGTGGCCGTGGCCGCGGTAAAGAAGCAGGCGGCTGGGGCGCGCCTGCAGAAGGACGCCGCGGTCGTTCCGATGCGGCGGCTGGCAAGCGGGGCGGCAGCGGTTATGACGCTGCTGCTCCTAAGGGCGGCGGCAAGGCTGCCGGTGTAGTGCGAGTAGGCGGCGGCTATGGCGCCTTCGCCTCCAGAGGCGAAGCGTCTGCCAGCGGCAACGCGGCAACGCCTAGCACCGGTTCGCGCGGTGCGAACCGGAAGGGCGGACCAAGCACTGGCTACAGTGAGAACGTAGCTAGAGGTGCGGACGGCGGTGCCTACACTGGAGGCACTCCACGTGGCGGCTTAGGCAGCGGCTATGGTTCAGGCCCGTCTAGAGGCGGCAAAGGTGGTAAAGGCAGCAAAGGTGGATACGGCGGTGCCAAGGGTGGCGCTGCTGGCAAAGGCGGCCGCAACAGCGGTGGTGGATCTTCACGCGGTGGCCGTAGCAATGGATCCGGTGGCTTTAAAAGCGGCGGTCGCGGCACTTCCAGATAAAGTTAGTAGAGTTTTATAGATGAAACTTGTTACCATAGGGTAGTTAGCGCTGAAGCTAATGACCTATGGTAACCTTTATTTTATAGCGTGGAACATATTGATTTTTATTTTTAAATTAGGTTCTTAGTGAAACATTTATGAAGGAAAGCCTGTCTAATAGATAAATAGAATGTTCGGCTTCGAGGAGGAAGAACTTACAGATGTCAAAAAAATTTAAAATTATAATCTTGTTAATTGTCGTTATTGCTGTCGGTTGGGGAATAGGAAAGTACACGTCTCCTTCTGCTTCGGAGAGTAACGGTTCTAATATAAATGTGGGGGATAATCTTCAAGGTGAGCCTGGGAATACGGGGGAAAGTGATGGAGGGGGGATTACAGACCCGGCAGTAGCTGATCCATCTGATACTCCAGATTCATCTAATCCATCTGAACCCTCTAATCCGCCTGAATCAGGCGGTGATAATGCGGGTAGTGTTCCAGATCCTATTTCTGCAGAGCCTGATAGTATTACAGTGATGGTAAATAAGCAGTACGGCTTGCCTGATAATTATAAACCAACGGATCTTGTCTATCCTGATGTCCGTTTTACATTCAAAGAGAAAATCGAAAAGCGTATGATGCGAAGTGAAGCTGCCAAAGCCTTGGAGAAGATGTTCGCAGGTGCAGAGGAAGACGGAATTTATTTAGCAGGCGTTTCTGCATACCGGTCACAGGCAACCCAGACGACTTTGTATAACCGTTATGTGGAGAGAGATGGGGAAGAAAAAGCCCGTACTTACAGTGCAGTCCCCGGCTACAGCGAGCATCAGACCGGGCTGGCTATTGATGTCTCGGGAAGTGATGGAAAATGTGCCGCCGAGAGCTGTTTTGGTGGGACGAAGGAAGCCGAGTGGTTGGCCAAGCATGTAGGGGAATATGGTTTTATCATCAGATATCCTGAAGGTAAGCAAGACATTACCGGATATAAGTACGAGCCTTGGCATATCCGTTATGTAGGCAAGGACATTGCAACTTATATCAATGAGAAGGATATTACGTTGGAAGAATATTATGACGCAATTCCGGTATCGAAATAACACAGACGCAGAGAGCAGTCCTATGAAATGGGTAGGGCTGCTTTTTCTATGGCAATACAAAGAGTTCAGAAGTTGCATTCCCTTACAGTTCGGGTAAGATACGTAGTGTAGTCCAAGTACAAGGAAGGAAGGGGAATAAAGATGTCGATCTACAATTTTGCCGGCGTTACACCTTCGGGTAAAGAAGTGCCGTTTGCGGAGTATGAAGGTAAGGTGCTGCTGATTGCTAATACGGCTAGTAAGTGCGGACTTACACCACAGTATGGAGACCTTCAGAAGCTATACGAACAGTATAGCGATCAAGGACTTGTAGTATTAGGATTCCCCTGCAACCAGTTTGCGGGTCAGGAGCCAGGTACGAGTGAAGAGGCTGAGGAATTCTGTCAGATTAATTATGGAGTTACCTTTCCGGTCTTCGCCAAAGTTGATGTTAATGGACCGGATGCCAGCCCGCTTTTCAATTATTTGAAGGAGCAGCAGCCTGGTGCTGGAGACAGCAGCGACATTAGCTGGAATTTCACGAAATTTCTTATTGATCGCAGCGGCAATGTAGTGGCTCGTGTGGAGCCCAAAGAATCGCCGGAAACGATGAAACAACATATTGAGTCACTCCTGTAGACCCTTTATGGGGTTAGTTGCAGAGTGATCTTCCAAGTATCCCTTCGACTCGGTTTCGACCGATGCTCGCGGGGATTTTCTTTTTTTAAAAGGATTAATGGAGATTGCCTTGAATTTTTATTGTGATAAATTATACTTGACGCTTTAAAAAGACCATGTATCCTTTGAAGAGAATATAGCAACTGTGCGAACATGCATAAAAAAGTGGAGTACAGCAGGATAATAACGGCAGGAGGGTTTTATACAAGCATGAAGTTAATTACAGAGGTAGCAGCACAAGCAGGGATCGACGAGCAGCATCTGGAACTATACGGCAAATATAAAAGCAAACTCTCGCCATCCTTATGGGAGGAAATGAAAAACAAGCCAGATGGCAAGCTGGTTCTGGTCACTGCGGTGAATCCCACCCCTGCTGGCGAGGGTAAGACCTTAACAACCATCGGGTTGGCGCAGGCAATGAATGCAGCAGGTGTGAAGACTGTGGCTGCTTTACGTGAGCCGTCGCTCGGGCCTTGCTTAGGGATGAAGGGCGGCGCAACAGGCGGCGGGAAGTCGCAGATTGTTCCGGCTGATGAGATTAATTTGCACTTTACCGGTGATATTCATGCGGTAACTTCTGCACATAATTTATTGTCCGCAATGATTGATAATCATATCTTCCAAGGCAATGAGCTGGGACTGGATCCGCAGCGTATCGTTTGGAAACGTGTCATGGATATGAATGACCGCAGCCTGCGCAGTATTGTGACTGGGCTCGGAGACGGAAACGGAGCCGTACGGGAAAGTGGCTTTCAGATTACAACGGCTTCTGAGATTATGGCTGTGTTATGCCTATGCGATAGCCTCATTGATCTCAAGAAGCGTTTGAACCGTATTCTAATTGGTTATGACCAAGAGGGACAACCGGTGACAGCCGAGCGAATCGGGGCCGTTGAAGCGATGACAGCGCTGCTTAAGGAAGCAGTTAAGCCAAACTTGGTACAGACTCTGGAAGGTACGCCTGTTATTGTGCACGGGGGTCCGTTTGCGAATATCGCTCATGGCTGCAGCAGTGTTATTGGCACTCGTTATGCCCTTAAGCTAGGGGATGTTGTGGTCACCGAAGCAGGCTTCGGAGCGGATCTTGGTGCAGAGAAATTCATGGATATCAAATGCCAACAGGCCGAGTTAACCCCTTCTGCTGCTGTTCTTGTCGTAACTGTTAAGTCCTTGAAATATAACGGTGGTGTGCCTAAAGGTGAGCTTCTAACCGAGAATCGGACGGCGCTGCGCGCGGGATTGGTGAATTTAGAACGCCATGTAGAGAATCTCGGTAAATTTGGAGTCCCTGTTTTAGTTGCCATTAATCATTTTGAAGGGGACAGTGAGGGCGAGATTAACGATGTACTGGAGGCCTGCCGCAATTTAAACGTGCCGGCTGCAATCTCAAAAGTATGGGCGGAAGGTAGTGCAGGTGGACAGGAGCTGGCTTCTGAGCTGAACAAGCTCTTGAATAATAGTGGCACGAGCCACTTTGCTCCTTTGTATGAGAAAGATCTCGACATTTCATCCAAAATCAACAAAATTGTCCGTGAGATTTACCGCGGGGCAGAAGTGAACTTTTCTCCGGCGGCTAAGCGTAGTCTGGCGGTTATTGAGCGGCTTGGGCTAAATGATCTTCAAGTATGTTTGGCGAAGACGCCTTATTCCTTCTCCGACCAGCCTAGACTCCTCGGAGCACCGGAAGGTTTTACGATTGGTGTCCGAGATATTACTCTTTCGCTTGGTGCAGGCTTTGCGGTAGTTATTACAGGCAATATCGTTACGATGCCAGGTCTGCCAGCTAAGCCAGCTGCTGAGGGACTATGGATGGACGAGGACGGAGAGATTCACGGTCTGGTGTAAAAGTGTTTAATAAAGGGCTTCTCCTTGTTGTATTAGAGGGGAAGCCTTTTTTATGCTTCCTTTGGATTCCTGCAAATGCAGATCATAATGTACCTCTCACGTGGCAAAGCTAATGAGGTCGTCGCATTCGGCAGCAGTGGCGGAAAAAACTTAAAATTGTGAACAATTTGAGGATATAGGCGGAAAAGACTTGTAATGTGATAAATATCACAATATAATCAATTTATAAAGTGAAATAAATCACAACTAACCCATTGTTGATCAGATTCCATCATTGATCGGTCATGCAAGTCAAATATATAACCCGATTGTCCATTTGAAGGAGGAAGAAATAATGAAAGTAGCTGTCATTGGATGTACCCATGCCGGAACCGCCGCAATTGTGAATACTGCTCAGCTTTACCCAGATGCCGAGATTACTGTATATGAGCGTAATGATAATATTTCCTTCTTATCCTGTGGAATTGCCTTGTATGTAGGTGGAGTGGTTAAAGACCCAGAGGGGCTATTCTATTCTTCACCAGAAAAGCTTGCAGAGCTTGGCGTAAAGACCAATATGCGTCATGAAGTAACTGCAGTGGATACGAAGTCCAAAACATTGCGTGTACGCAATCTGGAGACAGGCCACGAGTTCGCTGACACCTACGATAAGCTGATTATGACTACAGGTTCATGGCCGATTGTGCCGAAGCTTGAAGGATTTGAACTCGAGGGGATTTTACTTTCCAAGAACTATGATCATTCCAACACTATTATAGAAAAAGCTAAACAAGCGAATAAAATCACCGTCGTCGGCGCTGGATATATCGGCGTTGAACTGGTGGAAGCTTTTCAAATGAATGGGAAGCAAGTTACGCTAATTGATGGTGAAGATCGCATTCTGAGTAAATATCTGGATCAAGAATTTACTGCACCGATCGAACAATCTTTTCAGGATCATGGGATTAAATTGGCACTGAATGAGAAGGTCAGCTCTTTTGCGGGCAAAGATGGTAAGGTAACAAAGGTTATTACAAGCAAAGGAGAGCATGAAACAGATCTGGTCATTCTCTGCATTGGTTTCCGTCCTAATACTGAACTCTTAAAAGGTCAAGTCGATATGCTGCCTAATGGTGCCATTGTGGTCAATAACTATATGCAGACTAGCTGCCCAGATGTATATGCCGCGGGCGACAGCTGTGCGATTCACTACAACCCTACAGGCAAACACGCCTATATCCCACTGGCAACCAATGCTGTGCGGATGGGAACCTTAGTTGCACGCAACTTGGTAACAGAGACCATTCCTTATATGGGTACACAAGGGACTTCGGGCATTAAGATTTATGAAGATAATATCGCTGCAACAGGGCTTACTGAAGAAGGAGCTAAGGCTGAAGGAATGGACGTGGAAACCGCCATGATTATTGATAATTACCGTCCAGAATTTATGCCAACCTTTGAGCAGGTTCAGTTAAAAGTAGTGTTTGATCGCGCCACACGCCGTATTCTCGGGGCACAAATTATGTCCAAGATGGATCTGACGCAATCGATCAACACAGTGTCTGTATGCATTCAAAATCATATGACAATCGACCAACTAGCCTTTATCGATTTCTTCTTCCAACCGCATTACAACAAACCTTGGAACTTCCTGAATACAGTGGGTCTTCAAGCACTGCCGACAACAGTACCAAGCAAAGAGGCTGTAACGGTTTAAAAAGGAACGTTGTTCCTGAGTGATTTATTGAGGAAAAAGACAACCTTATAAAGCTAGAGAAGCAGCGATCCTCCTGTAACGGGAGGATCGCTGCTTTTTTTGTTAGGTGCAGAATGATTAGCTGCATAGGTAGGTACAATCCAATGGCTTCGGCGATGGTAGCGAGCCAAATGTGCTCGAAAGTTACAGTTAAGGTCATTTGAGTCCGATGTCCGATAGCAAGCCAAATGTGCTCAAAAGTTACGTATAAGGTCATCTGAGTCCGATCGTGCTGAATCACCGCCCTCCTTAGAAGTTTTCGGACTCAGAAGCCGCTATATAGCAAATAATCGCTGTTTGAGTATGATTTCGGACTCCAATGCAGCTATTGCATAAAATGAGGTACAACTAGTGTGTTTTTGGTGGCAATAGCGACTATGGGGTCCGATGGCAAGTCAAATGTGCTCGAAAGTTACGAATAAGGTCATCTGAGTCCGATCGTGCTGAGTCAACGCCCACCGCAGAAGCTATCGGACCCAGAAGCCGCTATTTGGTAATTAATCGCCTATTAAGCGTGATTTCGGACTCCAATGCAGCTATTACATAGAATGAGGTACAGCTAGTGTGTTTTTGGTGGCAATAGCGACTATGGGGTTCGATAGCGAGCCAAATGTGCTCAAATGCTACCAATAGGGTCATCTGAGTCCGATGTCCGATAGTAAGCCAAATGTGTTCAGAAGCTACGGTTAGGGTCATCTGAGTCCGATCGTGCTGAGTCAACGCCCACCGCAGAAGCTTTCGGACTCAGAAGCCGCTATTTAGCAATTAATCGCCTTTTGAGTGTGATTTCGGACTCCAATGCAGCTATTACATAGAATGAGGTGCAACTATTGTGTTTTTGGTGGCAATAGCGACTATGGGGTCCGATAGCGAGCCAAATGTGCTCGAAAGTTAAGATTAGGGGCATCTGAGTCCGATCGTGCTGAGTCATCATCCCTCCGCAGAAGCTTTCGGACTCAGAAGGCGCTATATAGCAATTAATCGCCTTTTGAGCGTGATTTCGGACTCCAGTGCAGCTATTACATAGAACGAGGTACAACTAGTGTGTTTTTCGTGCTAATAGCGACGATGGGGTCCGATAGCAAGCCAAATGTGCTCGAAAGTTAAGATTAGGGGCATCTGGGTCCGATGTCCGGGTGTGGGCCAAATATGCTCAAAAGCTACGATTAGAGTCATCCGAGTCCGATAGAATGCCGATAGTGAGGTATGACTACAGTGAGGTATAGCTACAGTGAGATATAGCTGCATATAAGGACAACTGTGTCCGATAGCTGCTGCGTACGCTCAAATGTAATCCAACGAAACAAGATATGCTGGCTTAGTCGGTCATACATAAACTTCTATTTGTGCACAGGTCGCAGTAAATTTGACATGTCAGTGAAAACTTTCACTTAGTTTTCTCAAAGTGATAATTATCACGTTAATGTGTTTTACGACACGCTACAATGTTCATAAAGGAACAAATTTGAAGTAAATAGATGAAGGAGATAGGAACCATGGCTTATAGCAAACCGCAGCAAATTGCCGAAGTAACTGTAGAGAACGGCATAAAAAAAGCTCATAATCCGCTAAGTACCGTACTTATTCTGGGCTTTTTGGGAGGAGCGTTTATTGCGCTCGGGTTTTTATTGGATATTCGCGTCATTGCTGGCGCACCACAGGAATGGGGTTCCATTGCTAACTTTATCGGGGCAGCAGTCTTCCCCGTTGGGCTGATCATGGTACTCCTTGCGGGTGGAGAACTGCTGACAGGGAATATGATGGCCGTGCCGCTCGCTTTTATGGCTAAGAAGATTTCTTTTTGGGAAGTTGTGAAGAATCTTTTGCTCATTACGATTAGTAATCTGGCAGGGGCATTATTTGTAGCTTATTTCTTCGGTCATGTGGTGGGTTTAACTTCAGAGGGTGTGTATTTAGAGAAATTGGTGGATATGGCTGGTCATAAAATCGATGCAGAATTCTTTCCGGCATTTGTTTCGGGTATCGGCTGTAACTGGCTCGTTGCGCTGGCAGTGTGGCTCTCCTATGGAGCAGATAACTTCAGCGGCAAAATCCTTGGTATTTGGTTCCCAACGATGGCCTTTGTTGCGATCGGATTCCAGCACGTTGTAGCTAACATGTTCCTAATTCCAGCAGCTATTTTTGAAGGTTACTATTCATGGGGGCAATACTTCACTAACTTTGTTCCCGTCTGGCTCGGCAATCTAACGGGTGGAGCAATATTTGTCGCAGCTGCCTATTGGATGGCATACTTGCGTAAAGCACCTACGGCTATTCAATCCGTAGATAGCATGTCCGGCAGCAGTGTCAAAAAACACGCTTAAGCTCGTCTTATAGAGCACTCCATAGAACATTCAAGGTCTGCCTTATTGGTGGCGTTAATGTTTTAGGGGTGCTTTTTGTTATGTAGACACAAAAAAATCCGCCGTGATATATCCGCGCTCGGGGGAACGAAATCGGATCACGGCGAATTTTGAAGGGGGAGTGTTTCTAGGCTCTATTACCCCGTCTTTCTAAAAGCGAATCAGTTTCTTCTTGTTTAGTTTGCTTTACGGACGACAGCCACGGCTTTAAAATAAGAATAGATATTAGAGCTAGGAAGGGCTGCGGACGTGAACCCCAAGGGAGACGGGATAATTCATGCGATATGTGCGTTTTATTCTCTAGATTTCATGCGTACTTTATCGCGATAAAACGTCAATGTGTATGCTTGCTCATAACCCTGTTTTGGGATAATACTGGATGAATTAATGACACATATATAACAGGGGATGTACACTACTTATGAAGTTTTTACAGGCATATCCAAAAGAAGTGAAAATATTTCTAATTGCCAGCCTAATTAATGCAACAGGTAGTGCGCTGATGTGGCCGCTCGTTACGATGTATGTATTTGATGAGCTTGGACGCAGCATGTCAGATGCTGGACTGGTGATTCTTATTCAATCGGTTGGTGGGATCGTGGGTCAACTACTCGGGGGCTCACTCTATCATAAGGTAGGCGTTAACCGGCTGATTGTCGGAGCGCTCGCCATGAATGCTTTGGCACTGTTCACCTTGCCGGCAGCTAGTAACAACTGGACGTTATTTATGGTTGCAATGGGACTGGTAGGATTATTTAATTCCTTATCATTACCTGCCATTCAGGCATTTATCGGCTTTCGTTTCACGAAGCAGCGTGGTGAGCTGTTTAATGTTATTTATGTCGCCAATAATATTGGTGTAGCACTGGGTACGGCATTAAGTGGTTTTTTGGCCGATATTTCCTATATGCTAAGCTTTGTAATGAATGGTGTAACTTCGGCGGTATTTGCGGGTTTCTTTTTTATATATCTGAAGAAAATCGGTGGAGAACCTGCGCATGAGGTAATGGGGCATCAGAAGAATGAACCAGAGAAACAATCCACGTGGAAGCTAATGGGGCATACTCGTATTTATCTTTATATGGGGATCGGTTCTTTGTTCCTGCTTCTCGGTAACTCTATCTGGAATACAGGGGTATCTCCGTTCATTATTTCAGAGGGCTGGCCTAAGAAAACTTATGGTTTTCTCTGGACACTGAACGGTATTTTGATTTTTGCAGCTCAGCCATTGGTAACAATGATTAAGCGCTGGTTCGCGTCTACCTCAACGGCGCAAATGACTGCAAGTGCCCTGTTTTATTTGGGTGGCTATGCGTTTCTTTTGTGGATGCCTAATTATCCTGGCTTAGTGCTCGGAATGGTGCTTGCTACACTGGGAGAAATGCTGATTTCTCCAGCGATGCCATCCTTTATCTCGGATCATGCGGGGCGCAGCGCACCATTTTATTTGGGACTAAGCGGAGGGATTGGTGCAGTCGGGAGAGTCATTGGCCCTTACTTCATGGGCAGACTGTATGATAGCGGTGGTTTGGCACCAACAGCCTGGCTGGCCTGTGCGATGGCGCTGCTGTCTGTAGGATTTTTCGTCATCCATTCTTTAGTCAATCGTAAAGGCCATTCGTTAGAGCGGTCCGTAAGATAACTATACACAGTGGATTCCAACATCTGCTGTGAATTCTATAGAGGTGCAAGGCAAGGGGTGTACATCTTATGAAACAAATCAACAAGGCAAGGTTAACTATTAGACCATCAGAGATTAAAGACGTGCGAGAACTGATTGATCTGGACCATCTGATTTGGACAGAGGACACTAGCCCGGGACCTATGTTGTGGCGCTCACAAGAGGATTTCTTGCTGAATGCTCCTCCGGGCTCTCAGCTCGTAGCGCTGCAAGATGACAAGCTATGCGGATATGTCGGGTTTGGCTGCCCTAGTAGAATGGAGAGCAACCGGCATGTGTGCGAGGTTAATATTGCTGTTCATCCGAACTATCAACGTTTAGGCATCGGCCGGCAGCTCATGGAAGCCATTAAGGAACATGCTGCGGCGCATGCTATTCGTAAGCTTCGCCTGCGTGTATTATCCTGTAATGAATCAGCGATTTCTTTTTACCGGAAATGCGGTTTTGTGGAAGAGGGACGTCTGCGGGAGGAGTTTTATCTTGGCGGCCGTTATGTGGATGAGATATTTATGAGCTGTATGCTGACAGGAGGAAATGGATATGGAGATCGTCTCGCTTAATGTCGGTCGGCCGGTGACGGTGGATTATCGGGGAAAACCTTTGGAGACCGGAATTTATAAAACGCCTGTAGAAGGATCGGTTCGGCTGCATACCAATGGATTTGTTGGAGATGGTCAGGCAGATCTTAAACATCATGGAGGTCCTGACAAGGCGGTGTGCGCCTATCCCATTGAGCACTATCCTTATTGGGAACAGCAGCTGGGAAAGAAACTGGAGTACTCGGCTTTCGGAGAAAATATCACCACAACGGGTCTGCTGGAGACAGAGGTGTGTATTGGCGATGTATATGAAATAGGCACCACTTTGCTTCAGGTTAGCCAGCCAAGATATCCTTGCTTCAAAATCTCACAAAAGCATGGACCCGCAGATCTTCCGGCTCAAGTTCTGGATACAAGGTATAGCGGATTTTACTTGCGTGTACTTCGTGAAGGAATGATTTCAACCGGCGATGCAATTGTCAAAAAAGAAAACGGAGACAGCAATGCTTCCGTGGCGCATGTACTGCATTTAATGCAGGTTGGGCTGCAAGAGGAAGCTGCTCTGGCAGAGCTTGTGGAGCTGGAAGCCCTCTCAGCCGTAGTACGGAACAAGTTTCGAAAACAGCTGGGTATGCCAGAGATCTAATCTTGGTCTGCTCAATAAAATAAACCTGGGGGCGTATGCCAGCCAGGTTTATTTCTGCTTGTGTGTTTGTTTAACTTTGCTTACGTAACTTAGCCGAGCAGCTGCCACTCACTACGCAATAAACCATATACGGCGTGATTCACGTAGCCATCGGGCAGCTTTTCTGCCTGTCTGATCACACCTTCGAGCACAAAACCAAGCCGTTCAGGAATTGCCCGGCTAGTTACGTTGGCGGTCGCGCAGCGAATTTCTACCCGCTGCAACTCCATTTCCAGCAGTGCGTAGTCTACTAGAACTCGGCAGGCGCTGGTCATATAACCTTTGCCTTCATAGCCATCACCAAGCCAATAACCAATCCCTACGGAACGGTTATGCCAGTCAATCTGGTGATACCCAATGACACCGGCGAGCTCGCCGCGGACCCAAAGTCCAGCAGTGAAGGCGCCATTGTCGGTGCCTTGTTTTATAGCATTTTTAATGAAATTAAGGGTGTGATCCTGTTCCGTAACGGCATCAACCCAAGGAAGCCATTGCCTAAGTCGTTCCCGCGAGCGCTCCACTAACGCGAATATGTGCCTAGCATGCTCAGGCATGAGTGGCTTTAAGATAAGCTCTTCGTCGATGACATAATTAAACAAGCAGTTGCCTCCTTTTCGGCACAAGGCCTTATGTATGATTATGGATTTTTTCTTATGATTATCATGCTACTCTATCGCCCGCAGAGAAGTCAAAAGGTCTAAAGATGCTAAAAATTGATCCAGGCCATGTGCCCCCTTTTATTGAACAATCTACAGTTAACGGGTATATTAGTAGGAAACATGTTTATACAAGAAGTAGTGTAACACTACAGAACGAAAGGTTGATAGCTGTGGAGAACCGTACTACCCCCTCCAATTTTATTAAAAATGTTATTACCGAAGACCTCCGTACGGGTAAAGTAAAAGAAGTTGTCACACGCTTTCCGCCGGAGCCGAACGGTTACTTACATATCGGACATGCCAAGGCGATTTGGATTAACTTTACACTGGCGGACGAGTTCGGTGGCAAGACTAACCTAAGATTTGACGACACGAATCCTGCCAAAGAAGATACGGAATATGTGAACTCCATTCAGGAAGATGTAAAGTGGCTGGGTTATGAATGGGAAGAGCTGCGTTTTGCATCGGATTATTTTGAGGAAATGTACAAACGTGCCGAATTATTAATTACTAAAGGTAAAGCTTATGTAGATGACCTCAGCGCGGATGAAATTCGCCAATTGCGGGGAACGCTGACAGAGCCAGGACAGAACAGTCCACATCGTGAGCGCAGCATCGAAGAGAATTTGGATCTGTTCCGCCGTATGCGGGCAGGGGAATTCAAAGATGGTGAGAAGGTTCTTCGTGCCAAGATCGATATGGCATCACCAAATATTAATCTGCGTGATCCTGTCATCTATCGGATTACTCATGCGCATCACCATAATACAGGGGATAAATGGTGCATCTATCCGATGTATACGTTCGCTCATCCACTTGAGGACGCTATTGAAGGAGTAACTCACTCCCTTTGTTCGCTTGAGTTTGAAGATCAACGCCCATTTTATGATTGGGTCGTAGCGGAATGTGAGATGCCTTCAGTTCCGCATCAATATGAATTCGGCCGTCTGAATCTCGCTCAAACCATGACTAGTAAACGTAAGCTGAAGCTGCTGGTAGACGAAAAACATGTGGATGGCTGGGACGATCCGCGGATGCCAACGATCTCCGGCCTGCGCCGCAGAGGATATACGCCGGAAGCGATTCGTAAATTCGTGTACGAAGCAGGGATCTCCAAGAGTCAGGGTCTAGTGGACCTGCAAATGCTGGAGCACTTTATCCGGGAAGACCTTAAGTTAACTGTGCCTCGCACCATGGCTATACTTCGTCCGCTTAAGGTTGTTATCACCAATTATCCGGAAGGCCAAACAGAATGGCTTGAAGCGGAGAATAATACAGAGAATGAAGAAATGGGTGTACGCCAAATTCCGTTCTCTCGTGAGATTTATGTTGAGCGCGACGACTTTATGGAGAATCCGCCCAATAAATATTTCCGCTTGTTCCCCGGCAATGAAGTACGCCTGAAGCATGCTTATTTCATCAAATGTAATGAAGTCATTAAAGATGAGAATGGCGAGGTTGTTGAACTGCATTGTACGTATGATCCGGAAACAAAGAGTGGCAGTGGATTTACAGGCCGTAAGGTAAAAGGTACTCTGCACTGGGTAGAAGCTAGTCAAGCTGTGCCTGCAGAATTCCGTTTATACGAGCCACTGATTTCTGCTGAAGAAGTAGATGAAGCTGCAGAAGTTGAAGGTCTGGATTCCACGGTAGAGAAAGCGGAGCCTAGCTTCTTGGATCAGCTTAATCCTAAATCCATTGAAATCTTACAAGGTTTTGTGGAACCCGCGCTTAAGGACAGTGTGGCTCAGGATAAATTCCAGTTCTTCCGTCATGGCTATTTTAATGTAGATAGCAAATATTCGGCGCCTGGGCATCTCGTATTCAATCTTATCGTTTCACTGAAGAGTTCATTTCAGCCTCCAAAACAAGGCTAACACTTGATTCGTTCAGGTTCTTTATAATAAAACAGGCTCAAACGTCCCGTTTAGGTACGTTTGAGCCTGTTTTTTATATTTTCGCTTATAATATTTCGATGTGAGAGAGTTCTTCCTCATCCTCTGTAGGGGGCCGGTAGCCTCCACGGTTTACAAAGAGCCACATGAAAGTAAAGCCTAGCGTTCCAAACAGTGTCAAGAAGACACCCGCTTGATACATGCTCTGTGCCCCTAGATTTTGATACATCCACCCTCCGAGAACTCCTCCAACAATACCGGCTATACCGCTCCAAGTCAGTGTGTAGAGCGCTTGTCCTGAAGCACGGTAAGGTCTTGGAATAAGAAGCATGGTCAGTTGAGTGCCTACATAGAAGAAACCACCAAATGTTATGCAGTGTAAAATTTGAATGAGCACTACTTGGAGGGCTGTAGTCGCGTCCGCCATGAACCACCATCGTAGTACGAATAAAGCGCTAACCAGTGCAAGCCAGCCGAGCAGAACAGATATTTTACGTTTAAGGAATCGGTCGCAGAGAACAAATACACCCACTTCCAAAATAGAGGAGAGGAATACTGCGAGACCAATCATTCCCTTGGAGCCGCCTAGGTCCGTAATATACAAAGACATGAATGTAGTGTTCATGGTGTTCGGTATGGAAACTAGGATACCAAACAATATGAAACACAAGAAAAAGGGATTATAAATTAGTTTGCTGAAGCCTCTATACGGCATAGGAGCCATGCCAATGGTATGGTTAAGTTTCGGTAATGCAAGAATGGATAACATTGATGCACATAGTAAGCCTGCAAACAGATAGGACAAGATAGATACACCAGCCCAATCTAGGACCAATCCGGCGGCAATTGCAATTAGTGCCCACCCCAATGAACCCCAAAGCCGAAAAGAACGGAAGCGATAGTTAGTTCCGTCAATATAGCTGAGAATCATCGTATTGCTCTGAGCAAATAACGGTCCTTGGAAGAAATAGAACAAAAGAATGGAGATGTAGATCATCTCATATGTATTTGCCCGAAACATAAGCTGGGATAACACTAATGTTCCGATTAACATAAGCAAAACGATTCGCCGGATATTCTGGTATCGGTCAGTCCAGATCGCCCAGAATGGATTTGCAAAGATGGATACTAGCGCACCCATAGAGAATACGGCACCGATCTCTAATTTGTTCATCCCTACATCCAGCAGGTATAGTTGAAAGAAGCTGGAGAAGAGGACCATGGTTCCGTATACAAAAAAATTGAACCATTTTAAAGACGTGAAAGAAGATGGATAGTTAACGCCTTTCCGCAAATGCGTCACTCCTTTCCCACTAGATGTCTTGCATGGATATACTGACCAATATTAGGCCCTTCTATCACTGTAACACGTGTTGAAAAGGGATACAAACTTCCTTTTTTACTTTTTTACATTTTTTTAACGTTTATTTAAATTTGATCCGCTAAGTGACAAAAAACGCATATAACAAGTTTGCAGGTGGCAGAAATGTTAAGAGATCGCTCCTCCTTACTAGGAATATGCCTGAGGATTACCCTATCTACGTCGTACAAAAGCGGATCAACGGGTTTAACTTCAGTTTACAATTCAGGGCTAGGATGGGGTTAAGCGAAACAGAGATGATACACTCTTCTCGCAGAGTCACCAAGAAAAGGGGAGTTTTTGCATGAGAAAATCCGAAGCTAAGGGGAAAACGGCGCTGAAGCCATTCCTCACATTATTAAAAGAGACCAAGCCTTCATACGGCTTATTGGCAATAGCCATTGCACTAAGCATGATCTCGACATTGGTTAGTCTGGTGATCCCAATGTTCACCAAAAATCTGGTGGATGGCTTTTCTTTGGCCTCCGTCAGCAAGCTGCAAATTGCGGGTATAGCGGGTGCTTTTATCGCGCAGACGATCGCCGGGGGAATTTCCATCTATCTGCTGAATTACGTGGGCCAGAAGATGGTTGCAGGTCTACGTGACCGGTTATGGCGTAAATTTTTAGTATTGCCAGTAGCTTATTACAATGATAATCGAACAGGAGAAAGCGTCAGCCGGATGACGAATGATACAGGGATCATCAAAACGCTGATTTCTGAACATCTGGCCAGCTTATTTACCGGAGTGATCTCCATTGTGGGCTCCATTGCTGTGCTGTTATTTTTAAATTGGAAAATGACGCTTGTTCTATTCACCGTTCTTCCACTATCTGCGTTGATTCTGGTGCCGCTTGGACGGCAGATGTACAAAATCTCCAAAGGTATGCAGGACGAAACAGCCTCTTTTACCGCGACACTTAGTGGTGTATTGTCAGAAATCCGTCTGGTGAAATCCTCGGGTGCAGAGAAAAAAGAGTACGAAGCAGGCAAAACCGGAATTATGAACCTGCTCTCCTTTGGTATTCGTGAAGGCAAAATCAGCGCTATGATCAGTCCACTTGTCTCTTTTGTTTTTATGATGTTACTTGTGGTCATTATCGGTTATGGCGGAATGCAGGTATCTTCCGGGGCTTTGACAGCTGGAGAGCTGGTAGCCTTTATCCTGTATCTTATTCAGATTATTATGCCGCTTACTCAATTGACCACGTTCTTTACACAGATTCAGAAGGCTAAAGGGGCATCAGAGCGCATTATTGAAACCCTGGCAGCAGAAGAGGAGGTATATGAGGGCCAGGAAGAGGCGAACGGTGCAGAAGGTCCTATCTCGGTAGAAGATCTAAGCTTTGGATATAAAAATGGTGAGAATGTGCTAACCGATGTAAGCTTTCGGATGCTTCCGGGTCAGGTGACGGCTATTGTTGGACCGAGCGGGGGCGGCAAGACTACATTATTTTCACTGCTCGAACGATTCTATGAGCCTCAGAAAGGTATGGTTAAGTTAGGTGATAAACCAGTGTCAACCTTCTCTTTACGCTCATGGCGGAAACTGATCGGGTATGTCTCACAGGAAAGCCCATTATTGGCAGGTACGATTGCTGAGAATTTAACCTATGGATTGGATCGCGACGTTAGCATGGAGGAGATGCGTGCAGCAGCAGCAATGGCTTATGCAGATGGCTTTATCGATGAGCTTCCTGAAGGATATAATACGGATGTTGGTGAGAGAGGTGTGAAGCTCTCAGGTGGACAGCGGCAACGGATTGCTATTGCTAGAGCGCTGCTGCGGAATCCAAAGATTCTTATGCTTGATGAGGCTACCTCCAGTCTGGATAGCCAATCAGAGTCCGTAGTACAGAAAGCACTGTCCAATTTGATGAAGGGCCGGACTACGATTGTAATTGCGCACCGTTTGGCTACTGTTGTAAATGCTGAGCAGATTATTTTTATGGAAAAGGGCCAGATTACCGGGATGGGAAGACATGAAGAACTGCTGGAAAACCATGAGCTGTATCGTGAATTTGCCACCCAGCAGCTGCAGATGAATAACCTTGAGATTCAAGACAATAAAGAGGAGGCTCCAGTGATACATGACAAAAATACTAGTAGCGGACGACGATCCGCACATCCGCGAATTGGTAGAAGTATTTCTGAGAGCTGAGGGGATGGATGACATCTATGGAGCTTCTGATGGACTGGAGGCTCTTCAGATTCTGGAGAGCCATAACATAGACTTAGCCATTATTGATGTGATGATGCCCAATTTGGATGGCTGGGAGCTGTGCCGGAAGATGCGCCAAACTTATGATTTTCCGATATTGATGCTGACGGCTAAGGGTGAGACCTCCCAAATTGTGAAGGGCTTTGAACTGGGAAGTGATGACTATCTCGTCAAACCCTTTGAGCCAGTGGTGCTTATTGCGCGAGTAAAGGCGCTGCTCAAACGTTACCAAATCTCTGCTGCACAAAGTGTGGGGATCGGCCGGCTGCGAATGAATCGTAAAACCTACGAGGTATCCTCAGAGTATGGAGAAGTCACCTTGCCGCTTAAGGAATTTGAGCTGTTGTTTAAGCTGGGCAGCTATCCGGGGCAGACATTGACTAGAGACAGGCTGATCGAAGAGATATGGGGTTATGATTTTGAAGGGAATGAGCGGACGCTCGATGTGCATATCAACCGTTTACGCGAACGGTTCGCTCCAGATAAATACGGGTTTGTTATTCGTACCATCCGCGGATTAGGCTATCGGCTGGAGGCAGAGGCATGAACCGGTTTAAGGAGCTTCTTAAGCGGATTGGGATGACTTTTATTTACTTCGGTGGCGTTGGGATTAGCTGGAGTGCAGCTTATTTCTTAATGAACTGGATATATGGCAGGGTTGGACGCCCCTCTTCGGAGTATTTGACCCAGTTAATCGGCGTGATGGTCGGAATTGTGATTTTGTTCATGATGGCATTGGTAACCTCCAAGTTATTCCGGGGCTGGGAACGTGTTTTTTATAAATCAATTATCGAAGGTTTAGGGCGTATTGCTAAGGGTGATTTCAATGTGGTACTCGATAATACTAAGGACTATGGTGATTTTGGTGAGATTGTAGAGAGCATCAACGTAATGGCCAGCGAACTGAGTCAGATGGAGACCATGCGTCAAGACTTTATCTCTAATGTATCGCATGAAATTCAATCTCCGCTAACCTCTATTCGGGGGTTTGCTCTTGCGCTGCAGGATGAAACTTTGAGTGTGAAGAGCAGGAGGCACTACCTTAATATTATCGTGGCTGAGAGTACCCGTGTATCTGGGCTCAGTGATAATTTATTGAAGCTGTCCGCGCTTGAATCGGGCAATTTTCCGTTTGAAAATCAGATTTACCGCCTGGATAAGCAGCTTAGAGATACGATTCTGGCTTCTGAACCACAGTGGTTGGAGAAAAATATAGAGGTAGAGGCTGAACTGGAAGAAGTGAATGTATCTGCTGTAAAAGATTTAATGAGCCAGGTCTGGACCAATCTACTGCATAACAGCATCAAGTTTACTCCGCAGAACGGTTACATCCATATTAGCCTTCGCATGGTGGATGAGCAGGTAGAGGTGGAGATTCAAGATAGCGGGATTGGCATCTCGGAGGAAGATCTGCCTCGGATCTTCGAGCGTTTCTATAAGGCAGATAAAGCTAGAACCGCAAGTGGTGGCGGTAGTGGACTGGGTCTGTCACTGGTTAAAAAAATCGTTGAGCTGCATGAAGGTAAGGTAACTGTACATAGTCGTCCGGGGGAAGGAACCGCCTTTAAGGTGAGCTTGCGAGTACGAAAGAAATAAACTTGCTGTATGTGAAAAACAGCTGAAGCTGGTATTCTGGGTGGATTCGAGGATAACACCTTCCGTCCTGAGAATAATGCCACAAGAGCCGAGGCAGGAGCGACTATTTATAAGCTGCTCGAAGCTCTGTCTCTCTAATAGTGATTGAATAGTTCATCGCTAAGCTTTAAACCAAACGCCGCTTTCCCAGATTGTTCAGTGGGAAAGCGGCGTTTTTTGTATTTATGAAATTAAAAGAGGAACTATAATACCGGGATGGACGTTTATCCACCAATTTGAGACATGCGCCGAGCTGTCGGCGTGTGGCTTTGTGCTTTTTTCTCCAGAGCTAAGGCCATTTCATGGTTATGAGGTTTGTTGCCCAGCGCTTTCCGGAATAAGGCCTGCACAGCAGCAGGATCGCTTATTAAAGGACGGACATTGTATTCATCTGCCCAATACAGGCAAGCTTTGATGTGCCCATCTGCGGTAAGTCTCAGGCGGTTGCAATTATCGCAGAAGTGATCGCTCACCGGATGAATCAGGCCGAATGTACCAGGGGCTCCAACAACCCGCCGATTCTGGGAAGGGCCATTCCCGGAGGGCATTTCTGCTGCTTCCGTTTCCCAACCAGCCTCAGTACAAGCTTCTACAACCCTTTCCAGAGGCAGATAAGTTTGGCGCCAAGCATCAGTAGCACTGCCAATCGGCATGTATTCTATAAAGCGTACATTTAGAGGACTCTCCAGCGTAAGGGAGATGAAGTCTTTGATTTCGTCGTCATTAATTCCTTTCATCAATACAACGTTAAGCTTTATCGGTTGAAGTCCGGCGGCTTGTGCGGCCTCGATCCCCTTTAATACCTTGGCGACTTCACCGCCACGAGTAATCATAGAAAATCGATCCTGCCGTAAAGAGTCTAGGCTGATGTTTACCCGTGACAGACCAGCCTCTTTTAACAGCGCGGCTTTGGCTGGAAGCATTAAACCATTTGTAGTCAGCGAAATATCTTCTATACCTGGAATCGCGGATATCATCGCAACAAGCTTTTCCAGATCTTTGCGGACAAGAGGTTCTCCGCCAGTTAGTCGTACTTTACGTAATCCAAGAGGGGCTAGCGACTTAACGACTGCGGTAATTTCCTCGTAACTTAGAATCTCGTCCTGCGGTTGGAATTGCATCCCTTCCGCTGGCATACAATAGATGCAACGCAGGTTGCAGCGGTCGGTAACCGAAATGCGGATGTAATCGTGTAAACGTCCAAAAGGGTCCGTCAGCGGCTCCATGGCGTTGCTCCCTTCCTTTAAATCTGGCTGATAAATTGCTCTTAAATTTTCTCGTATAAACGCCTAACGTCACTAACAGGATAGAACGCGAAGATGTTTATACTTGTTTAGAATTTTAAAGATTGCTTGGATTCACGTCAATGAGCAAAGTTCTGGACGACAGGGTTTCATTACATAAAACTGGACAAACTAGATAAGAAGATAACGCATATTGAATAACGAAAAGTGTGACAAAAGTACGACAAATAAAGTTTTTAGACATAGAATGCTCACGGAAAGCGCTTTTAATTTCCGATATAATCTAGGTGCGGATTAGTTTTAACGTTCACTTTTGCGAAAACAGATAGGATACCGGAAACCGCACGTCGGTAATGTGTGTGACGGAGAGTGACCGGGAAACCATTGAGGAGGATTTGCAAAATGAGTACACATACTGTTCCATCGCTCACCGTTCCGGAGGCTTTTAGCCGTTGGTTGGAAAGTCGGGGATTAATATATCAGCTTTTAGTGGATTTTTTGGGTAGAAAACCATCACTCTCTCTAGTGGCTCAATGGAGCCGCCATCGCCAGATGAGTGTAGCGGCAGAGATGACAGAAGGCGGTCGGGAGCTGAAGCGCTATTTGAGTCAGGAACCGAACAAGCTGCCAATGATATGCGAGAAAGAGAGCAAAGAATATAAACGGCTTATGCAAGAGCAGTCCGTTAGTTCTTTTAAATTGCGCGAAGCAGCGATTTTAGGTCGTTCGGAGGATTTCTGCAACGTGCTTGCGGATGTGTACACCTCCGCTGGAATTGTATTCAATAAGTGTAATGGTGAAGCCGATGATCATATTGCTATTGAGCTCGAATTTATGGCAGTCATGCATGAGCGTATGCTTTACAATAGCTTTTCAATAAGAAGTGCTATGGAACTGCTTGATATTCAGGAATCCTTTTTGGAAAAGCATCTACTTCAATGGACACCGCAGTTCTGTCAGAAACTGAATGCAGCAACAGATAGTCCGCTATATCTAGGCCTCTCTCATATGCTTGAGGAGTTTCTGCCACTTGATCTGCAAATGCTTCGTTCCTGGAGAGCTTCATTGGAGAGTAGTGCAGCTACAAGCATTTAATATTAGAAAGCCCGACCTAATTGATAGGTCGGGCTTTTGCGTGCTATTCAAGTAGATATGAAGCTTTAATAGAAGCTCTGTAGAAGCACAAATAGAAGTACCATGTGAAGCATCCTAGTGATGATCTAGTTAAACTCCGATAGAAGTAGAGGCTGACACACCAACTGAAGTAGTAATTGAAGTACCAACCGAAGCGTCTTATTGTTGCCCAACTGAAGCACCGATAGACTAATTGGGGAATTTCTCCCTGAAATTCTGGGATTTTCAGTCATCAGACTAATAATTAGGGAAAACCTCCCTAAAATATAGCTGATTCGGTGGTAATTAAAGAAATCCCCTTATTATCAGGGAGGAAATCCCTAATTTCGTTCATTTAGAGAAAATATTGGCTTTTTTAAGGGAATTTTTCCCTAATTAGTTTAAGATCCACTCCGCACATCGCCCAAACACAGAACGCAGTAAACACAAATGTACGCCGTCCAAACGACCCACGCAGATCACCCGCTGTATGCCGCGAACCCCACCATAAATCGCACATCGTCCACCGCTCTTCGTATATCATCCAGCGCTCACGGTACATCGTCTGCCACCACAATGCTGCAAATGCTCCACCGCCTGTCGCCACAAATACCGCATATCGCAAACCCCCCACCATAAATTGCATATCATCCAGCACCCACAGTACATCAGCTATCACACATCACGTATTTTTCACCGCTCAACTCTCTCCACTCACCACCCAACCTAATGACGTTGAACATTGGCACAGCACACAGTCTATTGACCAAAGTAGGAATCCGCTGTGCAGTCTTTTACTAAAAAAAAGAAGCTGCCTCATAAGTAGAATTCACTACTTTGGAGACAGCCTCTCGTGTGAGCCTATTTACTTGTTCACATCATAGTTCTAATCAATTACCTTTTTGCTGCGGAATTTCATCAGGAATTCATACACGACTGGCACTACTACAAGTGTCAGCAGCGTGGAACTGACCAAACCACCGATTACGGTCACGCCGAGCCCCTTAGAGATAATTCCTGCACTATTTTCAAGTCCAGTAACCAATGGCAGCAATGCACCAATCGTTGCAAGGGCAGTCATCAGGATTGGACGTAAACGTGTGCCACCTGCTTCAAGCAAGGCTTGACGCGTAGTGAGTCCTTCTTTTTCCTTATGAATAACGCGGTCGATGAGGACAATCGCATTCGTTACTACGATACCAATCAACATCAGCGCACCCATGAGCGAGGACACGTTTAAGGTTTCCCCAGCGATCAGCAAGGCAACGAGTACCCCAATCACTGTGAAAGGAAGTGAGAACAGGATAGCGAATGGTGCTAATCCACCGCCAAATGTAACCACAAGCACGAAGTATACGATGGCAATAGCGGCCGCCATAGCAATTCCTAATTGACCAAACGTATCATTGATCTGCTCGGTTACACCGCCGAAGGTAACAGTTACACCATCAGGCAATTCCATAGCATCTACTTTTTCTTTCACGCTGTTCGAAGCGCTATTCACGTCACTCGAAATAATTTCGGCAGTAACATCTACCTTCATTTTACCGTCCATACGAGTAATCGAGTCAGGGGAGGAGCCATTTTCAATTTTAGCGACTTGCCCGATTGGCACGGAGATGCCTAGTGGCGATGTCAAAGTAGCCTCTTCCATTTCTTTAATGCTCTTGTACGTTTCTTTATCTGTTTCGATATAGACTTTGTAGTTCTTGCCGTCCAATTCTACTTCTGTGAGCACTGGACGCGTGCCTGCTGGACTCAGCTTCATCGCAATTTGTCCGGCTGTAAGTCCAAGGGAGCTAAGCTTCTGTTGATCCGCTACAATCGTATATTGATCGTATGCTTCTTTGAGACTTGTTTCCGCGTCTTTGAAATTAGTGGTGTCAGCCTGTACGATTGAGGCAATCTCATCCGCGACCGGCTTCAGCTGATCCAGTTCATCTCCGAATACATTCACGGTTAGAGTGCTTCCACCCATACCTCCACTCATCAGAGCGGACATGTCACCCCATACACCATCTGGCACTTCTGCGGTCAAACCTTCAATAAGTTTCTCTTTAACAGCTTCGAAATCAGGAGTATCACTATCATAAACGATGAAAAATAGTCCTGAATTGCTGGATCCACCCATACCCATCGGGCTTCCACCGCCGATGGAATATTGCATTTTGTCTATATGCTTCTGCGCTAAAATGTATTTTTCAGCTTTCAGACCTTGTTCTTGAACTTCCTCAATCCGTTGTCCAGCCTTTGGTGAATAAGTAAGCATTACAGTTTTATCCTCTTGGGATGGCATGAAGCTTACACCAATAGGCTTGATTAAGAATAAGCTGCCCGCAAGGAGAAGAACGGCAACTCCAAACGTAACGAGTTTATGAGAAAGACACCAGTTCAGAATCTTTTGATAACCAGCAGAAAGTTTGTCTGGTTTCTCGCTGTGAGTTTTTTTACCTTTCAATCCATTACGGAACAACGAGTGAGCCATTGCAGGAACTAGGGTAATCGCAACTACTAATGAAGCGAGCAGGGCGAAGACCATGGTTAGAGCGAAAGGCAAGAACAGCTCACCAACCATACCACTAACCAAAGCAAGTGGTAAGAACACCGCGATGGTTACAATTGTAGAGGACATGATAGGCACGAACATTTCACGCGTGGCTGCACTGATTAATTCTCTGCCCTTCAGTTTCTCACCAGATAAGGAGAGCCGTCGATATATGTTCTCTATAACTACAATCGAGTCATCGACTACCCGCCCGATCGCGACCGTCATCGCTCCAAGTGTCATCATATTAAGCGTAATGTTCATCTGCCGCAGACACAGCACTGCAATCAGCAGGGATAATGGAATAGAGATGATAGAAATAATCGTCGAACGAATATTCCGCAGGAACACCAAAATGATAATTACTGCGAATAAGGCACCAAACACAGCTTTGGACAACATCGTATTTACGGAGTCCTCAATGGGCTTACCTTGGTCAAGCAGAACAGTAAGGTCAATGCCTTTATATTGTGCTTTTAATTCTTCAGTTTTGTCTTTAACGCCATTTACAACATCAACAGTGTTGGCATCATTGGCTTTGACAATCTGAATACCGATCGATTCTTTACCATTTGTACGGGAGATGGATTCGGAATTCCCCACAACCTCAATCGTGGCCAACTCTCCGAGCTTCACGGTTGGAAGTCCCATACTTGCAGCTCCGCCAGGAGCAGCATTTCCAGCACCTGCACCAGCAGCTCCGTTAGCAGCACCAGCGCCGGTAGCTCCAGCACCTGCAGCACCTGCAGCGTTAGCGCCAGTTGGCATTACCGGTATGGTCACATTTTTAAGATCTTCAACGGTAGTGATGTTGCCGTCCACGACAACTGCCTTTTGAGCCTTGTCCATCTCGAATAGTCCTAGTGGAACACGGAGGGAAGAGCCTTGAATGATACCTTTAACGGTATCTTCAGTCAGTCCATATTGGCTGAGCTTATCTTGATTGAATTTAAGTGATACTTCTTTGACGTATTGACCAGAGATTTGAATAGAAGCCACACCCTCAACATCCTCTAGGGCTGGGCGAATATCGTTCTCAGCAATACGTGTCAATTCCTCAAGGTCCTGGGTATCTCCATTGGAAAGACTGAGCGAAACGACAGGCATTGAGCTAAGGCTAAAACGGGAAATGGAAGGCTTCTGCACATTGTCTGGCAATGAGACCTCATTTAGCGATTCGCGCACTGCTGCTGTAGCATTATCCAGATTTGTTCCGTAATCGAATTCAATTTGGATACTGGAGGCATTCTCCAGAGAAGTGGAGGTGATCGTCTTTACACCATCCACATTGCGGAGCTTTTGCTCCAACGGTTTGCTGACATCATTAACGACGCCTTCTGGTGCGGCCCCCGGATAAATGGTTGTTACGCTAAGATAGGGTATACTAATATTAGGCAAGGTTTCTTGCTTCATCGTCAGTCCGCTATATAAACCGGCAAACACAATAATTATCGTCAGAAGCCAAATGGCAAATTTGTTCCTGAGCGAGAAATTAATTAAGCTTTTCATAAGTTTCGTTTCTGCTCCTCTCGGCCCTTTTCTTTACGAAATAAGGCGCCATTATAAAAATTCATAATACTCACTATCCATGACTTTCTCTCTACCGAACTCTTCTTAGAGTCAATTAACGAAATACACATGAATTGTGCGGAATTGAGGCAATTAGCTTCCTCAGCTCTTCTAATTCTGCTGTGAGCTCAGAGCAGGATTGGAGGTTGGACAGCATCCCCTGAATGATTGCTTTTCGTGGGTGAGGTATAAGCACTTCACCTTCCAGAATATTGAGCGATTCCAGCAGATCGGCTGCTTCTTCGGATTCTATACTATTTAATTTACTGACCACAGTCTTCATTTCTTTAATGAGCTGTAATGGATTCTTTCGTTTATTCTCCTCATTCTCCGCCATCCAGTTCGCTAAAGTAGCAGAGTTGATTAGTGGAACCTGTTTACTAGTGAGTAAGCCAGACACAATCATATCCATTAGATTCATTAGATGATCTGCCATATCGGCAATGGGTACCTGCGTATCCTTACGAAAAATAACCGCAATATAAGACTTGATGAGACCATGTCCGATCATACATAAATCTCCGGTATAGGGAACGACGTCTTTTCCATAGAGCAACTCCATCTTCACCTGGAACCATCTTAAGAAGGAAGCGTTGTTTCTCCGCAGCCAGTCCGGGACTTCAGTATCAAATCCTTTGCCCGCAACCTCCTGAATTTGACGCTGCAAGAACTCGCGCAATTCGTACACGTGACTTAGCAGAATTTCTATCTGATTCCTAAGCTTCTCACGTGGTGTTCGTCGGGTTTCCTGTTCTTCACGTAACAAGGGATCACGAATCATCCGATAACAATAAAGGAAGATACTGCGCTCCAGTTCTTCTTTTGATTTAAATACCAGATACAAACTGCCCTTCGAAATCCCACATAATTCAGCGATCTCTTGCATGGATGTGGACGAGGAGCCTTTCACAGCGAATAACTGCATGGCGATCTTAATAATTTGTTCCTGCTTGTCAATAGTTTTATCATTCATTAAAGGATTAACCTCCTTTCTGACTACTGGGTTCTATAATTGACTAGTTGGTCAAAATTATTATATTCCATCCAACCAGGCAATACAAATATCGGAACAGAAGGGTTACAGTTTTGTCGTAAATAGACTTTTGCACAGTAATTAGCTAGGAAGAAAAGGGTTCTTCATGTAATATATAAAATGTGTCAATTTCGTGTTGCTTGTATGAATAAGAAGGTAGGTAGAGTATGAGAAGAGGACTTCAATCTATAATTATCATTGGGGCATTCATAGCATTTTATTATTTTGGTTTCGGCATTTTTGGGAGTACTGCGGGAACGATTATTAGTATCTTCTCCACTCTGACAGTTATTTCGATTAGCTTGGCTATTTTTATGGAGAACCGTAATCCTTCTACAACAATGTCATGGATCTTATTGCTTGCGTTGATCCCGGTGCTGGGACTGGTCTTCTATTTTCTATTTGGGCAAAATGTGTTCAAACGCCGTAAATATGATAAAAAGGCACAAAGAGACCTTATGGCCTACGAAAGAATTGAGAATGACGCTTTACGTACGCACCAAGATTGGTCAGTCTTTGATCCCTCGCGCCAAAAACTGTTGCTGTTATCCAAGACTTTAGCACGTACTCCTATATCCTTTGCATCAGAAACTCGTATCCTCACTAATGGTGAAGAGACGTTTGGTACGTTATTGTTGGAGCTCCGTCAAGCTAAGCATCACATTCATATGGAGTATTACATCTTCCGGGCGGACCACATTGGAACACGCATTAAACAAATTCTGATCGATAAAGCTCGTGCCGGTGTTGCAGTCAGATTTATGTATGATGCCGTTGGCAGTTTTCAGCTTTCCAAAGCTTTTTTGAAGGAAATGAGTGACGCCGGAGTTCAGGTGGCTTCTTACGGAAATTCAACATCCTTTTTTTCCAGCCGTGTGAATTACCGGAATCACCGTAAAATTGTTGTGATCGACGGAGATGTCGGATTCATGGGTGGTCTCAATGTAGGCGATGAATATTTAAGCCGCAGTAAGACTTATGGATTTTGGCGTGACACACATATGTTGGTTAGAGGCGAAGCGGTACGGACGATGCAAATTATTTTCCTGCAAGATTGGATGCACACTACGGGTGAAAAAATACTGGAGCAAGACTACCTCACTCCACAACTTCGCTTTATGACAGGTGATGGAGCCGTACAGATTATTGCTAGCGGACCGGATAACGAACGTCGTGCGCTCAAAAACATTTTCTTCTCCATGATCACTTCTGCCGAGAAATCGGTGTGGATTGCCAGTCCATATTTTATTCCTGATGAGGACATCTTAACTGCACTGCGTGTAGCCGCTATTTCTGGTTTAGATGTGCGATTGTTATTCCCGGCTAAGCCGGATAAATGGATTCCTTTTCTGGCTTCACATTCTTATTTCCCGGCGTTGCTGGAAGCTGGCGTGAAGATTTATGAATATGAAAAGGGATTTATCCACTCTAAGCTGCTTATCGTCGATGGTGAAATAGCAACAATCGGTACGGCCAATATGGATATGCGCAGCTTCCACCTTAACTTTGAAGTGAATGCATTACTAATTCAGACGGAGAGTGTTGCTCGTATTGTGGCTGATTTTGAGCGGGATTTATTATCTACCAGCTTAATTGAGCATGAGGAATTTATGAATAAGCGTATGGTGATCCGTATACTGGAATCTGCTGCTCGACTTATGTCGCCGTTACTATAACCAAAAACCACCGCAGAGGGTGTTTTGCCTCATCTGCGGTGGTTTTTGCTTTAAAAAGTAGTTAAGCCCAAGGTGGTCTGCAACCGGAACAGGATATATTTGAACCAGGTCACTTCGCCCTGATAAGCCTCAAAAGGTAGGGTATACTCATGGTCCTCGTTATTCCACAGTCGATTGAAGTAGGCTTCCATCTGGGCATAAAGAGGCTGATCTTGTTTTACAGATACCCACAGATTATTCTCCAGGTTGTAGTCATCCAGATTGCGTGTCGTGAAATTGGTGGAACCGCCAAGAATGATGGAACTTCCAGTCTGTTTGGCAATGAAAAGCAGCTTCGAGTGATATTGTTCTTTGGTCGTGTTGTACCAGCGAATAGAGATTTTTCCGTTCGTGCGCTTGTTCAGGTTCATGGCAACTGGACGGTTAGGAATGCCGATTTTATCACGGCCGAAGGCGTTCTGATTGGGGTCCAGTATCAATCTTACCGTAGCCCCTCGTTCGGTAGCTTCTACCAATTCATCGAGAATTGCATCATCGGCAAGGTAGAACATACCCATCCAAATGGTGTCACCCTCCTGTGCAGATTGGAGGGCTTGTCTTGCATATTTATATACCTTTCCTTCCGTTAAATAGCGGACTCCCATAGATTCTTCAGAGTGCTGGTCCTTATCCTTGGTGAAATCCGGCTCATAAGTGAGCAATGGCCCTGCATCCGAAAGATTGACCGCGGCCTGTTCCGTCTGGAGAATATCAGCAATAATTGGACCTTGTACTTCCAGAGCGATATTGGAATGATAGGCGCTGGCATCATGGATATTTCCTGAGGAGATTAGAGCGCTATTCTCACTAACAACCACCTTACGGTGATTAGCTTTTACATTGAGTAGCTTCAAATAAGAACGAGCAGTAATATCCGGTCCGCCGCTGGCCATAAGATTCGGAATCCGGCCTTCGCCCGACTGTCCGAACCATTGAATAAAGGTACGCCAGACAGCAGAATAAGCAGGCGTAGAATCGCGTAGAGCATTTACATCAGTCATAATCACTTTAATCCCTGCAGACTTCATCTCTTCCAGGAGATGATTAGGTGCAGAGTTGTAATTGGTATTAACCTCATCCGTAATGAAGACGATCTCCATCTCAGGATAAGTAGTTTTTTGTAAAATAAGCTTGTCCGTCAACATTCGACTGACTGGAGGAAATGACTGATCTTTATGGGTATAATCATTGAAAAGAAAGAGGTCAATCACCAAAAATTCATCGGACTCCTCGATAATTTGTAGAATCCTCGAAAGAATCTGACTTTCTTGAGTGCCCGTGGCTGTACCGTCCGAATAGGTTAAGTCGTGCCAGAAGGATACATGATTTGTTTTGTATATGGGGCTTTCAAAGGAAATACCGCTGGGTAGAGGTTTGTGCGTCTGATAAATCATTACGCCGGTTAACCAAAGGAGTAGAATGACGAAAGCCCATAACACCCGTGTACGGCGGCGTGAAGTGGAACGTTTCTTCGTAGTTAAACCGGGAGCGTAGTTTATATCTTTAGGTTTATGGGGGTGAACGGGTTGCTGACGATCTGAATTCATGGAAGTTCCTCCTGAAATTATTGCAGAGCACTTCCTTAGGATTGTGATGCTCCGGTGTATTACCAACCTATTAACACCTAGTGGAGCGAAATGAAGCAGCCCAAATATCCTTAACATTAATAAATAACATTCAGCTAGCTATAATGAGTTTGAACGATTAGTACGAAGTTTATGAAATTAATGATTACTAAGCCGGAGAATTGTAATCGCTAACCTCATATTGTAAATTCATCTGTAGGGATATGTTATAATAAATCGAGTTTGGGAATAGGAGGAACGCAGCATGAATCATACGCCAGAAGAGGCCGTGCCATATGATGCGACTAGGCAGTCTGGCGCAGATCATGGCAAGGACCTGCCGGCTGTAGAGGCTTCTGACAAAAGATCTTTATTGCCTACATCGAAGACAGGCGAACGCAAAATTGAACATGTACGCCTTTGCCTAAATGAAGAAGTAGGTGGCGTCGGTGTGACTACAGGGTTTGAACATTACAGATTTCAGCATAATGCTCTTCCAGAGCTGAATTTTGACGATATATCATTGCAGACTACGTTTTTGGATCGCAAGCTGCGTACACCGCTGCTCATCAGCTCGATGACAGGTGGCAGCGCAGCTACAGGAGCGATTAACGCCCGGTTGGCCACAGCTGCACAGCGTCGTGGTTGGGCGCTGGGTGTAGGCTCGGTCCGGGCGGCAGTGGAGCGCTCTGAGCTTACGGCGACCTTTTATGTGCGGGATCAAGCACCTGATATTCCGGTTATCGCCAATATTGGTGCTGTACAGCTGTCCTATGGTTTTGGGATTGAGGAATGTCGCCGGGCTGTGGATATCGCAGGTGCTGATTTTCTTGTACTGCATCTGAATGGGCTGCAAGAGGTCTTTCAACCGGAAGGGAACACTGGTTTTGCCTCTTTGCTATCCCAGATAGAGAAGGTATGCCGTGCACTTGAAGTCCCTGTAGGTGTGAAAGAAGTAGGCTGGGGCATTGATGGAGATGCAGCTGCACGTCTTTATAATGCAGGTGCGGCTTTTATTGATGTTGCGGGTGCAGGCGGGACATCCTGGAGTCAGGTGGAGAAGTTCCGCAGTGTAGATCCTATACGGCGGGCAGCGGCGGAGGCTTTCGCAGATTGGGGTACTCCAACAGCTGATTGTATCACAGAGGTGCGCGCAGTTTCCCCGCAGGGCGCTTTGATTGGCAGCGGCGGACTAAAACATGGCGTGGATGCAGCGAAAGCACTGGCACTTGGAGCTGATCTGGCAGGCTTTGGCCGCAATCTGTTAGGGCCGGCTGTCGATTCTGAAGAGGCGCTGGATGCTGCATTGGCACAGGTTGAGCTGGAGCTAAAAATAGCAATGTTTGGTATTGGCGCTCCAGATTTAGCAACTTTACGTGGTACTTCCCGTTTAATACGTAAATAGGATGGTAAATATTGAAGCGAGGAAGTGAGTAAGATTATGATTAAACTGGTCCATATGGATGAGTCGGCCTTTCAATTTTTCTTAGGTCAAGCTACCCGGGATTATGCGGAAGATAAGATCAGCGCCGGTGCTTGGGATCCGGAGATCGCGATGAAGCTGTCTGAGGAAGCCATAACACGCTCTTTGCCAAAAGGGCTGCACACAGATGGTGCTTATCTATATTCTATAGTAGAAATAAGCAGTGATGAACAGGTTGGTTATATCTGGTTTAACGTAAGTGAAGGCCGAGGCGGCCGCGAGGCTTTCATTTATGATTTTTATGTTTTTGAACCGTTCCAGAGTAAGGGTTATGGCAAGCAGGCTATGATCGCACTCGATGAAGAAGCCCGGGAGATGAATGTTACCAAAATCGGGTTACACGTCTTCGGCCAGAACAATCGCGCATTTGAGTTATACAAAAAAATGGGATATATCGTAACTGACATCACAATGTCTAAAGATCTATAGTCCATAAGTGTGAGGACCTCGAAAGAGGTCCTTTTTTGTTGTTCTACTGAATTATTATGTAAATAATTGTGATAAATATATTTGATTTAGGATGATTAGGAAAATATGATTAAAAAATAAATTCCTGAAAATGGATTAAGTCATAAAGAGAGAAAAGGGGGGATTAAGGTGAGGCCAAGGACTGTATCGTGGGTGGTTGTTTCTGCAGTAGTATTACTATTACTGGTCAGCTGCAACAGTGGCGATTTACCAGGAAAGAAGAAATCTGAGTCTGAGCAAGTCCAGGCAAGTCCGGTTGCACCGCTAGCCTCTTCAGCTGTAGTTGAAGATCAATCAGAAATAGCTTTGCCTTCATTGACGGTAGAACAAAGGCTAGAGGATTTTGATTACATGTGGAAGATTATTGAGGAGAACTATCCTTTCTTAGAGGTGAATAAACGTCTCAATGGAGAGGATTGGCTTGCAAAAAAAGAGGAATACCGCAATAAAATAGCAGCCGTGAAATCGGATGATGAGTTTTTGAAACGTATGAGATTTGTCCTTAGCAGATTAAACAATGGGCATACAAATTTTATATCCAAGGAAGAATACCCCTGGTATCTACATACGTATGCTCAGTTAGGTTTTGGTTTTGAGCCTTGGGTCAACGTGTTTCAGCAGCCTAACGTATTGGCCCGTTACAACCAGAAACCTTTAGCGGAGCAGCAAAGCTCTAATGATATCAATAACGATATGCATAATGGTGGAGATGGAGTAGGAGATGTAACAAAAAAGACTTCTGGGAATGTAAAAAAAGTCATTATAGAGCCCGATCGAATCGCTTATCTCGGCATGCAAAGCTTTGACGGGAGTCTCATGGAGATGGACAGCTCCGAGATCCATGATTTTTTAATAGAGGTAAAGGACTATAAGACATTAATATTAGATATCCGCGGAAATGGGGGAGGAAACAGTAATTATTGGAGAATTCATCTTGTCCCTATGTTGATCAATAAACCTATCGAATACAATACATACTTACTTTATACAAGAGGCAAATATGCGGAGACCTTTATGCAAGCACGTCAGATTACAAAGGGGCAACAACCTATTGCTGGCATCAAAGATGAGCAACTGCCCAAGCTGCCAACCGAAGCTTTAAAGATGTTTAAGACATATAGAAAAACAAATGATGTAGTAACCCCTAATAAATCTGTTGGATTTAAAGGGAAAATCTATTTGCTGGTAGATAGCTCTGTGTATTCATCATCGGAAGGTCTTGCAGCCTTTGTAAAAGGCACCGGGTTTGCAACGGTTGTAGGCGGCAGGACAGGTGGGGATGGACTAGGGATAGATCCGCTTGTTGTTGCATTGCCTAATAGCGGTTATCTCTTCAGGTTTTCCTTTGAAATGGGTCTGAATTCTGATGGAAGTTGTAATGAAGAGGTAAAGACTGTGCCTGATGTGGAGGTTGATCCGGATAAATCTAAGCCATTACTGGACCAGCCGGCGATAAAAAAGGTATTAGAGCTTGCGCGTTCGGACACATCTGCCTGACATCCGGTGTTGCTGGCGAATATGTTCTAATATATAATGGTTTAGATCGTATAGCTTATTCGGATGATCAATTTAGCTGAAAATAGGAGTTGTCATATAAATGGCTTTGAAAGCTGGAATCGTCGGTCTTCCTAACGTAGGAAAATCCACATTGTTTAATGCGATAACGCAAGCGGGTGCAGAATCCGCTAACTACCCTTTTTGTACCATTGACCCTAACGTTGGTGTTGTTGAAGTTCCAGACGAACGTCTTGATAAACTGACTGAGCTGGTACAGCCGAACAAGACCGTACCTACTGCTTTTGAATTTGTTGATATTGCTGGTCTCGTGCGTGGTGCCAGTAAAGGAGAAGGACTAGGCAACAAGTTCCTGGCCCATATCCGTGAAGTAGATGCTATCGTGCATGTGGTTCGTTGTTTTGAAGATGAGAACGTTACCCACGTTGATGGAAAGGTAAATCCGATCAGCGACATCCAGACCATTAATCTGGAGTTGATTCTTGCTGATATTGAGAGCATTGAGAAGCGGATTGAGCGTTCCCGTAAGAATATCAAAGGCGGCGACAAGAAATACGCTCAAGAAGTTGAGCTGCTAGAACGCGTCAAAGAAGTGCTCTACGAAGATAAACCTGCACGTAGTATAGAATTGTCTGATGACGAGAAGCTTATTATCCGTGATCTTCATTTGTTAACATTGAAGCCAGTGCTGTATGCGGCGAATGTAAGTGAAGATGAAGTGGCAAGTGCTGAGGACAATCCTTATGTACAGCAAGTTCGCGATTTTGCAGCTACTGAAGGTGCAGAAGTTGTTCCGATCAGTGCTAAGGTGGAAGCAGAAATTGCTGAGCTTGAAGGTGAAGATAAAGCTATGTTCCTGGAAGAGCTGGGACTGGAAGAATCCGGCCTTAACCGGTTGATTAAAGCGGCTTATAAACTGCTTGGCTTGTATACGTATTTCACAGCAGGCGTTCAGGAAGTTCGGGCGTGGACGATTCGTCGCGGCACCAAAGCACCTGGAGCTGCCGGTGTAATTCATACAGATTTCGAACGGGGATTTATCCGTGCTGAAGTAGTGGCTTACGCGGATCTTGTGGCAGCTGGTTCCATGAACGGTGCGAAGGAACGTGGTCAACTGCGTCTTGAAGGTAAAGAATATTTGGTGCAAGACGGCGACGTAATGCATTTCCGTTTTAACGTTTAAGAAGGTTTAAGTGTACGAATGATATAGGGGTCATCTCGAGCAGTGGGAGTTTCTATTGCTGGGATGATCCTTTTTAAAAATATAAGCTTTTTATTAAGGTATTGTGCGTACGGAACTGTAGCCATTTCACAATATCTTTGGTATAATATAAAGTCGTATATCTATTTTTATGACAGTACAAATTTGATGTTATATTTGCGAATTTGAAATTGAATCAGGAGAGGTGAATTCCCTTGTTGGACCGATTGCAATCCCTGGCGGACCGCTATGAGAAGCTCAGTGAACTGCTTTGTGATCCGGATGTTGCAAACGACAGTAAGAAACTGAGGGACTATTCCAAAGAACAATCAGACCTACAGCCCGCATTTGAGGCGTATACTGAATATAAGAGTGTAATGGAAGAGCTTGAAGCTGCTAAGCAGATGCAAGGCGAAAAGCTTGATGATGAGATGAAAGAAATGGTTAAGATGGAAATTGATGACCTTTCCAAACGTCAAGTGGAGCTGGAAGAGAGAATCCGCGTGTTGCTGCTGCCTAAAGACCCGAATGATGATAAGAACGTAATCGTTGAAATTCGTGGTGCAGCGGGTGGAGATGAAGCAGCATTGTTCGCTTCAGATCTTTACCGGATGTACACTCGTTATGCTGATGCACAAGGATGGCGCGTTGAGTTAATGGATGTTAACGCGAGTGATCTTGGTGGATTCAAAGAGGTAATCTTCCTTATTAACGGCCGTGGTGCATACAGTAAGCTGAAATACGAAAGTGGTGCGCATCGCGTACAACGTATCCCAGCGACCGAATCCGGAGGTCGTATTCATACCTCTACTTCTACGGTGTCCGTGATGCCGGAAGCTGAGGCTTTTGAGATCGAGATCCATGATAAAGATATTCGCGTGGATACCTTCTGTTCAAGTGGTGCAGGCGGACAGTCTGTAAATACGACCAAGTCTGCAGTACGTGTAACCCATGTACCTACAGGCATCGTTGCTACCTGTCAGGACGGTAAGTCACAGAACTCCAATAAAGAAAAAGCGCTGCAAGTGCTTCGTGCCCGTATCTCTGATATGAAACGGCAGGAAGAAGAAGCGAAGTATGCTGGTGAACGGAAGAGTAAAGTAGGTACGGGTGACCGTAGTGAGCGCATTCGGACGTATAACTTCCCGCAGAGCCGGGTTACAGACCATCGTATTGGCCTGACACTGCACCGTTTGGAGCAGGTTATGAACGGAGAAATCACTGAAATTATCTCAGCCCTTTCAATCGCTGAACAAGCTGACTTGATGGATAATATGGATAATGGAGAATAATGCTTTGAACGATGGCGTATATGTCATGTCGGAAGTCAAAAGCATCCGGGAAGCCTTTGCGGAGGCTTCTTCTTTTTTGAGCCGGAGCGGCTGCAATGAACCGCAGCGCAGTGCACAATTGCTGCTGGAGCATGTGCTTGGAGTGTCTGGCGCAGCTTATTATATGGCGTTGGCAGATCCTTTTCCAGCAGCGGTTAAGGAAGCATTTGAGGCGGGAGTTACCCGCCGGGGCGCTGGTGAGCCGGTGCAGTATATCATCGGCGAGCAAGAATTTTACGGGCGGCCTTTTGAGGTGACGCCTGACGTGCTTATTCCGCGGCCGGAGACGGAGCTGCTTGTCGAGGCGATTTTACGTTACGGCGCGGAGCTTTGGCCGAACGGCGTTGTAACGCCGGGCGAAGCGGCGCTGGATAGCGCGGGCGGCGCTGCGGCCCGCAACGGAGGCGCCGCAAGACCGCTGGCCGCCGTCGATATCGGCGCCGGCAGCGGAGCGATCTCCGTCACGTTGGCGGCGGAAGCGCCGGCGTGGCGGGTCTGCGCCGGCGATATTTCGCCGGCGGCTCTGGCTGTGGCCGAGCGCAACGCTTTGCGCAATGGCACAGCTGTGGACTTTCGGCTCGGCGATCTGCTCGAGCCGTTCGCGGGGATGGAGACGGATATTCTCGTCTCCAACCCGCCGTACATCCCCGGTGAGGATATCGCCGGGCTGCAGCGTGAGGTGCGCGACCATGAGCCGCGCACTGCGCTGGATGGCGGAGCGGACGGGCTGGACCCGTACCGCCGTATGATGGAGCAGCTAACGCTGCTCCCGGCACCGCCGCGCCTGATCGGCTTTGAGCTTGGCTTCGGTCAAGCTGAGCAAGTCGCTGCACTCCTTGCGGCAGCGGGCCATTGGACCGAGATTATCACCATTAATGATCTGGCTGGAATCCCGCGTCATGTGCTAGGCATAACGAGATAATATTGCCTGCTATGCAGAGGGTTCATTTTGTCCGGGGTAGAGAAATTGTATTTTCAATCCGACTTCCTTTACAATAGAATTTAGCAGGATTTCTTAGGGGATCATAAAGAAAGCCCAGATATAGAGTAGGGAGGCAGAGCGTGCTTCAGAAGATTAAAAAGATTGATGGTGCTATTGTAGTCGTTCTGTTATTACTCATGGTTGTCAGCATCTTCGCCATATATAGCGTTACTCATGGAAGAGAGAAGCTGGACGGACATCATATTCGTATGATGATGTATTATGCTATTGGTTTTGTGGCTTTTATTGGAATGACCTTTTTGGACTACAGAATTTTAGTGAAATATGCGATATATATTTATTTATTTGGGATAGGGATGCTGGTGCTCGTCAGCTTTTTGGGCGAGACCAAAAATAATGCGCAAGGCTGGTTGACCCTGCCTGGGGGTCTGAGTCTGCAGCCTGCTGAGCTGTTCAAGCTGATATTGATTCTTTTTCTGGCGGCCATGCTTGTCCGCAAGAATAAGAGTAAGCTTCTGTTCTGGCGGGATGTTGTGCCACTCGGCCTTCTGACCTTGTTTCCATTTCTTATTGTTCTTACCCAAAATGACCTTGGGAATGCCTTGTCTTACGTTGTGATTCTTGCGGGTCTGTTGTGGATTGGCAATATTAAATACACGCATGCATTAATCGGGCTGGTCATCGTGGCTAGTTCTGCGATTGCGGGAATTATGAGTTATATCCATTATCACGATGAAATTAAAACCTTTCTTACGGATATTGGGCGATCTCACTGGATTGAACGTTTTGATCCTTGGCTTGTTCCCGAAAAGGCAACAGAAAAGGCTAAGTATCATACCACCAATGCTAGAATTGCTATTGCTTCTGGAGGAATGAGTGGTGATGGCTATATGAAGGGAGATTCCGTTCAAACGAATCGTGTGCCATATACCTACTCGGACTCCATTTTCGTGCAAATTGCCGAGGAATTCGGTTTTGTGGGGGCGGCGCTGCTGCTGCTGCTGTACTTTATCCTCATTCACCGAATGATTCTGATTGCGCTGGAGTGTAAGGATAGAGCCGGGCCGTTCTTGATTGTCGGAATTGTCGCCATGATGCTATATCAGATTTTTGAGAATATCGGCGCATTTATCGGCTTGATGCCTTTGACTGGTATTACGCTACCTTTCATCAGCTTCGGGGGTACATCACTGCTCATCAATATGGCCAGCATCGGGCTGGTAATGAGTGTGCGCCTGCACGGGCAAGAAGTAGAAGAAGATTTTCCTAAACCTACTCCTTATGCAGCTGCCAAACAGGTGTAACCACGAAATAAAATAGAACCGTCAGGTCCTTATTGTTTAATAGGGGGCTGGCGGTTCTTTTTGATGGTGGACGGCTTCGTCGGATTGGTGTAATACGTAATACGGACCGTTTCAGGTAAGCTGGCTGGAAGTAATTCGTATTCGTATTCGTATTTGTATTTGTATTTGTATCCTGACTCGGACTCAGATGCCCTTATATTCGAATATTAACTACTTATTGGATAGTATCGGACCGCAAAGACGTTATTTGATCAAAAAGACTGGATTTACTGCAAAATGGCAAGTAATAACGACTCTGGAGTCCGCAAAAGTTCCCGTGGAGCAATAAATCCATAAATAAAGTCTACTGAGTCCGATAGGTTTGGATTATAGAGTAAAATCACGTCAGAGTGTAATTTTAATAGAAAGATATTTTATAGATTGGCTACATAAATTTGGAATTATATTGACGAATGTTTTACAATAGAAAGGAACGACTTTCCCTGAGAGAGGAGAGTTGAAACCTTAACAGAGTAAGGGGCTTGCAGATGCTTCAAAAGTTCAAAAGGATTGATAAGGTAATTGTTACTGTTCTGATTTTGCTGATGGTGATTAGTATTTTTTCAATATACAGTGTAACTAATGGAAGAATAACGCCTCCGATGAAATTGGATGGCTTTCATTTACAAATGCTTAAATACTATATTTTAGGTTTTGTGGTTTTTATTGTGCTCGCTTTTGTGGACTTTAAGATATTTGTTAAACATGCACTTTATATTTATCTCTTGGGCTTAGTCTTGTTAGTGTCGGTTAGTTTTATTGGTAAAGTAGAGAACGGTGCTCAATTGGGACTTGAGATCGGTGGACTTAGGTTTCAGCCTGCCGAGCTGTTTAAATTGGTATTAATTCTTTTTTTATCATCGATCTTAATTCGAAAACAAGGGTCTACCTTAACCTTCTGGAAAGGAATTGTTCCTCTCACCATTCTTACGTTCATTCCATTTGGAATAGTGATTATGCAAAATGATTTGGGAAATGCCCTTAGTTACATCGTAATATTAATTGGACTTTTATGGATTGGGAACATCAAATTGTCGCATGCGCTCATCGGCTTGCTTATAGTGGGTGGGATTGGTCTTGCTGGGATTTTGAGCTATATAAACTATCATGATGAAGCAGTCAATTTTTTTGAAGGCATTGGTAAGGATCATTTAGTGGAGCGGTTTGACCCTTGGCTGGTACCTGATTTAGCGACAGATAAGGCAAGCTATCACACGAAAAATGCCAAATTAGCTATAGCCTCCGGGGGAATGAGTGGAGAGGGATATATGCAGGGCAGCTCTGTGCAGAATAATCGTGTCCCATATACCTATTCGGATGCGATATTCGTGCAGATTGCCGAGGAGTTTGGATTTGTGGGGTCTGCGCTGCTTCTCTTGCTCTTTTTTATTTTGCTGCATCGGATGATATTGATTGCTCTCGAGAGTAAGGAGCGTAGCGGACCATTTCTAATCATTGGAATTACGGCTATGCTGTTGTATCAAATTCTTGAGAATGTTGGAGCTTTTATCGGCCTGATGCCGTTGACAGGAATAACACTTCCGTTTATCAGTTATGGAGGCACGTCTCTTCTGATTAATATGGCCAGCATGGGGGTCGTGATGAGCGTGCATCTTTATGGGCAGGATGTGGAGGAAGATTTGCAGCTGCATAAGGAGCTGGCATTGAAGTTATAAATTTAATAGATTCATAGGTTTGCAGTCTCTTATCTCCGGGCATACTACTAGCATGAGAGTTAAGAGGAGAGGGGCTGCAACAAATGAACGATAATCATATGAATAAAAGAGATTCCTTACGTGTAACTTTTAAGTATACTGCCATTTTAATTTGTTTTTTTATGGTCCTCATGATGGCTTGGGAAGGTCAAAAAACCGATGCTGCAGTAGCTGAAGTATCTATTCCCCAAGAATCTATCCGGTTACGTATTCTAGCTAATTCTGACGGAGCGCAAGATCAGCTGGTGAAACGGCAAATTCGTGATAAAATTGTGGAGCAAATGAACCAGTGGGTATCTGCTCTTGAGGATCCGCAGAGCTTGGAGCAGGCACGTGCTCTGATTAGAAATCATCTGCCGGAGCTTAATGCGCTGGTTGGATCAGAGCTGGAGAAACGGGGCATTGAATATTCCTACAAAGTGGAGCTCGGCGTGGTTCCTTTTCCCACTAAATTATACGGTGGTACTGTCTATCCTGCTGGGGAGTATGAAGCTGTGCGGGTCACACTTGGTGCGGGCAAGGGACAAAATTGGTGGTGTGTACTGTTTCCTCCGCTTTGCTTTATCGATGCAGGCTCCGGAGATGCGGCAGCGCCTGCTGCTGACAAAGGTACAAAAACAGTGTCCGCTGCTGGTGCGGATAGCAGTGCTAAGGTGAAATCGGCAGCTGCAAAAACAGTGCAGGCTGATTCCACGGCAGGAAGTGCTTCATCAGGAGAAACTGCTGCTGAGCCAGAGGTACGGTTCTTCGTCTGGGAGCTGCTGCAAAACCTTTGGAACTGGATCAGTGGATTATGGTCGTAAGACCCCAGATATGTTACTATTTTATAAGCAGATCTATCACGGCTCCCTACTGGGGCCGTTTTTTTGCTAAAGATAAATTATATCTTCTAGAAAGCCTGTGATGAGAATGAATGAACACAATAATCCTTTATTCGCCGTTCAGCGGCGGAGTGGAAATAGAGATGAGACTGTATACTGGAAGTTGAATTCTGTTGAGGGAACGAACTCTGAGGTATTTCAGCCGAATGAAGCTGACAAGCTGGCGATAGCGGAGGCAGCAACAATGCTTCGCGAAGGCGGAACAGTGGCTTTTACAACCGAAACCGTCTACGGGCTAGGGGCGGATGCCCGAAATACGTCGGCAGTTGAGGCTGTTTTTGCGGCAAAAGGCCGGCCCTCTGACAATCCGTTAATTGTACATATTGCGGATACGGCAGCTTTGGACGAGCTTGTTGCAGAGATGCATCCTAAGGCGGCCGCGCTGATGGCAGCTTATTGGCCTGGTCCGCTGACAGTTGTGCTTCCTGTTCGTGAAGGTGTACTGTCGCCTTGTGTGACGGCGGGTTTGGATACGGTTGGTGTGCGGATGCCGGATCATCCGGTAGCTCTGGCGCTGATAAGTGCAGCGGGTTGTCCAGTTGCGGCGCCCAGCGCTAATCGTTCGGGTCGACCGAGCCCGACATTAGCTTCACATGTGATGGAAGATTTGGCTGGATACATCGATGGCGTCCTTGATGGTGGTGCTGCTGGAGTTGGACTAGAGTCAACAGTGGTACAGGTACAGCCTGACGGAAAAGTTGCTGTGCTGCGCCCCGGCGGGATTACTTCGGAGCAATTGGCTGCAGTGGTGGGAGCAGAAGCTGTAAGCTCAGAGCCCGGTAATGCTGAGGCAACTGTTGCCGCTACCACTACTGTCGTGGCTGATTCGGGGGCTGTAAAGACTCCCGTTGCTAGGTCTGAAACCGTTAAGTCTGCTGCTGGTTTCAGTACTGCTGGCGACAGCTCGGCGCCGCGCGCGCCGGGCATGAAGTACACGCACTACGCACCGCGCGGCTGGCTTGGTGTAGTGCGCGGCTCTTCCCCGCAACGCGTGGCGGACGAAGCCGCAAGTCAACTTCAGGCGGCGCAGCTAAACGGCGAGGTCACGGGCCTGCTCCTCTTTGAGGAACATAAGGCCCTTTATCCCGCCGATCCTGCCGCCTGCGTTCTTTCCCTCGGCTCGTTATCCTCGCCGGAGGAAGGGGCCCGCTCCCTATATGCCGCTTTGCGGCGTTTCGATGAAGCGGGAGCGACTTACATCTTAGCCGAGGCTTGCCCGTATACCGGCCTCGGCGCTGCCATCATGAACCGGCTTATGAAAGCCGCCGGCGGATCCGTCATCGACGCCGGATAACCACGGCGTTGCTTTTTCGTATATGACTCCCATATGAAGTCATGATTACCCCCTTGTCCGCATATCGTTGTTGTACAAGATATTTCGGACTTGGGGGGTTAAGCATGGGCTTAGGAGATGTATATACCGAATGGGGGCAGATTGTTACCATTACTATAATGGCGGTTGCATTAGGGATGGATGCCTTTTCGCTCGGTGTAGGGATCGGGATGAAAGGTATTCGTCTGCTGCATGTTCTGCAAATGAGTCTGCTCATTGCTGTTTTTCATATGCTGATGCCTCTCCTGGGTTTGTTGACAGGAAGTTATGTCGGACACTTGTTAGGTCAAGTAACGACTTATGCTGCTGGAGGTCTTCTAGTTCTTTTGGGCGGGCATATGGTGTACAACTCCTTTCGTCCGGATACGGGAAGCTCGCGAGCTATGGATCATCGAACCTTGTGGGGGATGATACTTCTTTCGCTCAGTGTGAGTATTGACTCTTTCTCCGTGGGTGTATCACTAGGGATGTTTGTGAATGGAGTGCTTTTGACCATCTTAGCCTTCGGTGCCTGCGGGGGACTAATGTCGATTCTAGGGTTGCTAATTGGACGGCATGTCAGTCGTGGTCTCGGGGATTATGGAGAAGCACTAGGCGGTGCAATACTTCTGGGGTTTGGCTTGCTATTCATCTTTTGATACAATAACGGCATTAGAATATTTAATTTCATGGGGGTGCAAAACATGCTGCATATTTTATTCGTCTGCACCGGAAATACATGCCGAAGTCCTATGGCTGAGGGGCTTTTACGAAAGCTCGCGAAGGAACGTGGAATCGACCTGGAAGTGCGGTCTGCAGGTGTATCCGCCATTTCCGGTACTTCTATATCAAGACATGCTGCAGCTATACTGCAGGAAGAAGGAATTCATGATTCAATGGAGTCGTCACAATTGACAGGTCAAGCTGTCGCTTGGGCCGACCTTGTGCTGACCTTGACGGGTGGGCATAAGCAGCATTTGCTGCAGTATTTTCCGGATGCTGTAACGAAAACCTATACATTGAAGGAATACGTGCATGATGAAGATGCGGTGACGGAAGATATCAAGGAATTGGACAGCCTTTACGCAGATGCGGAGTTGAGCTTAGCCCTTGGTGGTGAACCGAATGCAACGGATCTGCAGCGGATGATTGAGATTCGCCAGCGTATTCCGAGCTTCGATATTTCTGATCCATTTGGTGGCACGCGTGAGGACTATGAGCTAACTGCTGCTGAGATTCGCACTGCGCTATTCAGTTTGCTGGATAAGCTGGAAACCTTCCGCCATTTGTAAATGGTTGATTTTCAGTTCACTTTGCTTTAAGATGAAGTTACAAATAATCGGTTCCGATGTAACTGGCGACAAATGTGGATCAAACCACGATGGAGCATCGGAATAAACGGCCGGTCGCCTGGGCAAAAGAGCAAATCCGCAGCTACCTGCGGACTGCTCTTTTTTGTTTAAAATAAGCTTGTTTGAAGTTTGAGGAGGTAGAGTGATGGACGAAGTTGTAGAGCTATCATTAACTGATGCCACCGTCACTGTGTTAAGGGAGTTGGCGGAGGCTGGTAACCTTGGGTCAGGCAAAATTGTTGTCATCGGAGTGAGCACAAGTGAAGTTGCTGGTGTCCGGATTGGAACTGGTGGTGCACTTGAAGTTGCAGAACAACTGCTTGAAGGTGTTCGTTTAGTAGCAGCGGAAAAAGGATTTCATCCCGTGTATCAGTGCTGCGAGCATTTAAATCGTGCACTTGTAATGGAACGCTCTCTACTAGAGTCACTTGGTCTGAAGGAAGTATCAGCTGTACCTATACGAGGTGCTGGAGGTTCGATGGCTACGGCTGCTTATCACGCTATGAAAGATCCTGTTTTGGCGGAAACGATAGAAGCTCATGCTGGTTTGGATATTGGCGAGACACTGATAGGAATGCATTTACGGCGGGTAGCCGTTCCTTTCCGTCCGACTCTACGATACATTGGAGCAGCCAGAGTGAATGCGGCATGGACCAGACCCCCACTAATTGGCGGTGAACGTGCGGTATATCGTGCTCCAGAACAAAGTGGTTCACAGTTTTGTGATTAATGAACTTTAGTTTTATATTTTTTGCAGAAACGAAGACCTAAGTCTCTTTATAGCGGGCAAATCGTTTCTACTTAAATACAACATATCTACACACACTAGGGAGGAAATAAGAACATGGAACAATTGCGTAAGAGTGACCCGGCAGTACTGGAAGCGATGGAACTGGAACTGAAACGTCAGCGTGCCAACATTGAGCTTATTGCCTCAGAGAATATCGTTAGCGAAGCCGTAATGGAAGCTATGGGCTCCGTGCTTACGAACAAATATGCAGAGGGTTATCCAGGCAAACGATATTATGGTGGCTGTGAAGATGTAGATATCGTTGAGAACCTTGCTCGTGATCGTGCAAAAGAATTGTTTGGCGCGGATCATGTCAACGTACAACCACATTCCGGCGCTCAAGCAAATATGGCAGTTTATCTGGCTGCGCTTAAGCCTGGCGACACTGTTCTTGGAATGAATTTGGCTCACGGCGGTCATTTGACACACGGTAGCCCAGTTAATGCTTCAGGATTGCTTTATAACTTCGTTGCTTATGGAGTACAAGAAGATACTTTCCTAATTGATTATGATGAAGTACGTAAAGCAGCCTTCAAGCACCGTCCAAAAATGATTGTAGCTGGTGCCAGTGCCTATCCGCGTATTATTGATTTCGAAAAACTTGGCGCTATCGCCAATGATGTGGGTGCGCTATTTATGGTAGATATGGCCCATATCGCAGGATTGGTTGCTGCTGGTCTTCATCCGAGCCCGGTTCCTCATGCTCATTTCGTTACAACTACTACGCATAAGACTTTGCGCGGTCCCCGCGGAGGTATGATTATGTGCAGACAGCCGTGGGCAGCTGCTATTGATAAAGCGGTATTCCCTGGTTCCCAAGGTGGACCTTTGATGCATGTAATTGCTTCAAAAGCAGTCGCATTTGGTGAAGCATTGCAGCCATCCTTTAAGACTTATGCTCAAAATGTAGTGAAGAACGCTAATGTTCTTGCAGAAACGTTGATCAGTGAAGGGGTTAACATTGTATCCGGAGGTACAGATAACCACTTGATGCTGCTGGATACCCGTAATCTGAACATTACCGGAAAAGATGCGGAAAAAGTACTAGATTCCATCGGGATTACTGTGAATAAAAACGCAATTCCATTTGATCCTACAAGTCCTTTTGTAACAAGCGGTATTCGGATTGGTACACCTGCAGTCACATCCCGTGGTATGGACGAGCAGGCAATGGTCACTATTGGACGTATCATTGCTAATGTTCTAAAGAATCCGAAGGATGAGGCAAACTTGGCAGAATCTGCCCGTCAAGTGGCTGAGTTGACTGACCAATACCCTCTTTATCCAGAGTTGAAATACTAAATTTTTGCTTCCAATAAGAAATGATTCTGCCTCCATTCATACCCTCTTCCGGGTTTGATGGAGGCTTTTTTGTTGCATATTGTTCACAAATATTACTGCAGTTAATAGATGAAATTGAATGAAATTAATCTTGAAAGTTCATGGAACTTTCAATAAAATTAGTGAAAATAATGTGAATAGTATGAAAAAGCCAAAGTTGCACAACATAATCTAGGTTTTATAAGTGATTGGTTTCCTAATTAAGCCAATCATTACCTTTAAAAACAAGGAAATACAAGGGAATATGTTCAATGTGAGTTCAAGTACCATTCTGAGGTGAAATGCAGCGGCGGGAGTGCTATAATAGACAGGATTTAGCCACTGAGAAGCAAAGCGCTTTCTATGGCTATAGACAAGACTTACAATTACCGGAGGGACAGTAAATGGGAAAATTGGTGATTTGCGATCATCCTTTAATTCAACACAAACTAACATTTATTCGCGACGTTAGAACAAACACGAAGGATTTCAGAGAACATGTTGACGAAGTTGCCACATTGATGGCTTATGAGATTACACGTGATATTCCACTAGAGACAATTACGGTACAGACACCGGTCACTGAGACGGAAAGCAAAGTGATTTCGGGAAGAATGCTGGGGCTTATTCCTATTCTTCGTGCGGGTTTAGGTATGCTTGAAGGTGTACTGAAGCTTCTACCTGCGGCTAAAGTAGGACATGTAGGGCTTTTCCGTGATCCAGACACTCTTCAACCAGTGGAGTATTATATCAAGCTTCCAACTGATGTACAGGAACGTGAGTTGATAGTGATTGACCCAATGCTTGCTACAGGCGGATCCGCAATTGCTGCGATTACCTCACTGAAGAACCGTGGTTGTACACAGATCAAAATGATGAACTTGATTGCAGCGCCAGAAGGTGTTGCTGCAGTTCAGGAAGCTCATCCGGATGTTGATATTTATGTAGCAGCGCTTGATGATCATTTGAATGAACATGGTTACATCGTGCCAGGCCTTGGTGACGCTGGTGACCGTCTTTATGGAACCAAGTAATAAGTAATTAAGTATTAAGTATAGTAATGCGAGAATATTTGATGAGAGGGTAGGGGTTATGTCCAAAATCAAAGTAATGACTATTTTCGGAGTGCGCCCCGAGGCGATCAAGATGGCTCCTCTGGTTCTTGAACTGAAGAAGCATCCTGAGCATATCGAATCAATAGTATGTGTAACAGCGCAGCATAGAGAACTGCTCGATCAAGTGTTGGAAGTGTTTAATATCACCCCTGATTACGATTTGGATGTGATGAAGGACCGTCAGACCTTGAACGAGATTACTATTCGTGTGCTTGAAGGTTTGGAACCTGTACTGAGGGAGGTTAAGCCTGACCTCGTGCTGGTGCATGGGGACACCTTAACAACGTTTTTATCTAGTTACGCTTCCTTCCTGCAGCAAATTCAGGTTGGGCACGTAGAAGCAGGACTTAGGACATGGAACAAATTGTCTCCTTATCCTGAAGAGATGAACCGTCAATTAACAGGTGTATTAGCCGATCTGCATTTCGCTCCAACCGATTGGTCAGCTAGTAATCTGAGACACGAGAACAAAAAAGAATCAAGTATTTATATCACAGGCAACACCGTAACTGATGTGTTTCAATATACCGTACAGCCGGATTACCGGCATCCTGTTTTGGATTTTGCTTCAGGAAAAAGACTTATTTTGATGACCGCTCACCGCAGAGAATCTCAAGGTGAACCGCATCGTAATATCTTCCGAGCTATTAAAAGAATCGCTGATGAATTCGAAGATGTCGCCATTGTTTACCCTGTGCATCCGAGTCCTGCCGTTAAGGAACCTGCACATGAGATACTGGGAGGACATCCAAGAATTAAGCTGATTGATCCGCTGGATGTCGTGGACCTGCATAATTTTTATCCGCATACCCACTTGATATTGACCGATTCCGGCGGTCTGCAAGAGGAAGCTCCTTCTTATGGAGTGCCTGTTCTTGTGCTTCGTGATACAACGGAGCGTCCCGAAGGGATAGAGGCTGGAACGCTGGAACTTGTGGGCACGGACGAGGAGAAGGTGTATCAACGGACACATGCTCTTTTGACTGATAATGAGCTCTATCAGTCGATGAGTCGGGCCGCCAACCCGTATGGAGATGGCAAGGCTTCCCAACGAATTGTCAATGCGATTTTGCACCATTTTGGTGTTAATAAGGAACGTCCTGAAGAGTTTCACAGAATGTTCACAAAAAATAAATAATTTCAATTAAACTAATATCTGATCTGATTAAAATCAACATACAGTGAAACTGTACGGTTTATATGGTTTTGGAACGTTTTGCTGTGATTATTTTCATGTTTTCAAGGGTTTTTAGGCAATGTTCAATGAATTGACAAAGACTCAGGAAATTCAGTAAAATTAGTTGGGATTGTAGCCCATGAAAGAACAAAATAGCAAGGACAGCTTGTTACAGACCGCGCTTGTCATTGGAAGTGCAGGCACTTTGCTTGCCGCTTACATTCTTATTGGTTTTTTTGCGGCAAGATGGCTGAAAGACCTGATGGAGGGGCCAAAATATTGGCTCGCCATTGGCACTATAACTGGAATGATTCTGGGAATTGTGAATGTCGCCTTGTTAATTAAAAAATTTTTGGGGGAGCAGAATGGATAATATGACTCCCATGATCAATACCGTCACTAGAGTTACGCTCGTCCTTATGGCAGGACTCTTAATGGGCTGGGTGCTTCATCATGAGACCCGGGCAATTACACTGGGCATGACTCTGGGTCTGGTGGCGGGATTGGTAAACTTTCGTTATCTGGCCGTCAAGGTTCGACGGGTTACGCAGTCGATTGCGAGCAACGAAGGGAATGCCTTCAGCCTCGGTTTTGTTACACGGATTAGCTTCGCAATTTTGGTCACCATGTTCTCGGTCAAGATTGAGCATTTCTCCCTGGTAGCAACTGTTTCGGGCGTATTCATTCCTCAGCTTCTCGCCATTCCTGCGGGGATATATCTGAGTGTGAAGAATAAGCTTTAACCAGATTAAAGAGAAAGGGGGATGATACTATGCATGACATGCCGAAAATATTTGTCGGGGGAATACCGATAGATTTATCCGCCGTGTTGATGCTTCTGATCAGTTGTACAGTGGTATTTGTTCTGGTTATGCTTTCGGTTCGTAAGCTTTCCGTTGAAAATCCATCCAAGCTTCAGAACTTCATGGAATGGGTTGTGGAATTTGTAGAGGGTGTCATAAGCAGTGCCATGGATCTGAAGAAAGGAAAACCTTACATATCTTTAGGGTTGACATTGATTCTGTTTATCTTTGTTTCCAATCTACTTGGATTGCCTTTCTCCGTTGTAACTGAGGCGCATGGACCTGTAACAGTGTTTGGCCACGTGATTGAAGCAACTAAGAACTTGGCGAATGGTGAGCATGCAGAAATTTTATGGTACAAGTCGCCAACTGCTGACATTAATGTCACTGCAGGATTGGCAATCATAGTATTTGTACTGATGAACTTTCTGGGCATTAAGCTCAACGGCAAACATTATTTCAAACACTACATCGAGCCGTTTCCAATCTTTTTGCCACTGAACATTATCGAAAACCTGGCAAAACCTGTAGCGTTGGCTATTCGTCTATTCGCTAACATTTTCGCCGGAGAAGTACTAATTACAGTCATTTTGAAGCTGGGGATTCTCAGTATTCCGTTCCTGGCTGTATGGCAGGGCTTCAGTATTTTCGTCGGGGCACTACAAGCGTTTATCTTTACGATTCTGACGATGGTTTATATCGCACAGATGACGATTCACGAAGAAGAAGCACATTAATGAACTGCTGCGAAGAGAACGGCTATCGTCTGATTTTCCTTCGTGGGAGATATCTTATATCATTAAACACAAATATGAACCGAAATTAAAGGAGGATATTTACAAATGGAATTTTTAGCAGCAGCAATAGCGGTTGGATTGGGTGCACTTGGCGCAGGTCTTGGTAACGGTATGATCGTTAGTAGAACAGTTGAGTCCATCGCTCGTCAACCAGAAGCGAAAAATGCTTTGCAAACAACAATGTTTATTGGTGTAGGTATCGTCGAAGTTATTCCGTTGGCAGCAACAGTTATCGCATTCCTGATTATGTTTACTTAATAAACCGTAGTTACGGTTTGGCGGGGACGGCCGATGCCATCCGCGCCTTACTTTTGTATACGTCCGCATGACGCGGTAACGGAAGGGAGTGACCTCAGTGGATATTGTTTGGACAAACATAGTATTTTCAATTGTCGCCTTTGGGATTTTATATTTCTTGCTTAGCAAGTATGCGTTCAGCAAACTTTTTGCAGTTATGGAGAAGCGCCGTGAGCTGGTAATGCAGCAAATGGACGAAGCTGCGAAGACTAGAGAACAAGCGGTCGCGTATGTGGAAGAGCAGAAGCAAGCGCTGAACAGTGCACGCCAGGAAGCTCAACAGATTATTCAACAATCGCAAATCACAAGCAATCTACAGGTAGAACAAACTTTGGCACAAGCCAAAGCAGATGCAGCACGTGTCAAAGAAGAGGCTGTGCGCGATATCGAGAACGAAAAGAACAAAGCAGTGGAAGAGTTGCGCAGCGAAATTGGAACGGCATCTGTTCGTATTGCTTCCAAACTTCTTAAGAAAGAAGTTAGTGCTAGCGGCGAGCAGGAGCAACTTGTGAACCAATACCTCAAAGAGGTAGGAGGCCAATCATGAGCCGCGATACGGTAGTTGCCAAGCGCTACGCTAGAGCATTGTACAGTGCAGCGGTAGAGAAAGGGATTACCCTTGAAGTAGAAGAAGAGCTCAAGGCAGTGGTTGGGTTATTACATTCCGACCAAGAGATAAAGCGGTTTATTCTTGCACCGCGCATCTCGGAGTCCGACAAGCTGAAAGTGCTGCGCACAGCGCTTCAAGATAAGCTCTCTCCCATCGTGATGAACATTGTAGAATTGTTAGTAGAGCGAGGCAGAACCGATATTTTTGCCGATCTGCTGGATACGTATATCAAGATTGAAGGAGACGCTCTTGGCATTGGTGATGCTAAGGTATACTCTGTTTATTCTTTAAGTGAAGAAGAAAAAGCAGCTGTAGCTGCAGAATTCGGCCAACTCGTAAACCGTAAAATCCGGATTACGAATGTGGTGGACCCAAGCCTGTTGGGAGGACTGAAAGTTTATATCGGCGATAAGCTGTATGACGGCAGTCTGTCTAACAAATTGGAGCGTCTCGAGAAATCCTTTAATGATAAGCATAGAAGATAGGGGTGAGGATATTGGGCATCAGACCTGAAGAGATCAGCACTTTGATCAAAAGTCAAATTGAGGAATATAAAGCCGATATCGAAGTTGCCGAAGTCGGCACCGTCATTCAAGTCGGCGACGGTATCGCCCGTGTCTACGGTCTGGAAAACGCAATGGCAGGCGAATTGCTAGAGTTCTCCAACGGAGTAGTGGGCATGGCGCTCAATCTGGAAGAAAGCAACGTCGGTGTTGTTATTCTGGGTGAGTACAAGGAAATTCGTGAAGGCGATCAAGTAAAACGTACAGGACAAATTATGCAAGTTCCTGTTGGTGAGGCTCTGCTCGGCCGTGTAGTTAACGCACTTGGTATGCCGCTTGACGGCAAAGGCCCAATTGCTACAACTGAATTCCGTCCTGTAGAAAATAATGCACCAGGTGTTATCGATCGTAAATCGGTACATGAACCGATGCAAACAGGTCTTAAAGCCATTGATGCGATGGTACCAATCGGTCGTGGACAACGCGAACTTATCATTGGTGACCGTCAAACAGGTAAGACTGCAATCGCAATTGACGCGATTATCAACCAAAAAGGCAACGGCATGAAATGTATTTATGTTGCCATTGGTCAAAAGCAATCCACAGTAGCACAGGTTGTAGAAACTCTTCGCCGTCATGGCGCTTTGGAATATACAATCGTTGTAACTGCATCGGCTTCCGAGCCGTCCCCATTGTTGTATATTGCTCCATACGCAGGCTGCGCAATGGGCGAATACTTCATGTACAAGGGCGAGCACGTACTGATCATTTACGATGACCTTTCGAAACAAGCTTCGGCTTATCGCGAATTGTCCTTGCTGCTTCGTCGTCCACCGGGTCGTGAAGCATTCCCAGGTGACGTATTCTACTTGCACTCCCGTCTTTTGGAGCGTGCAGCTAAGCTTAGTGATGAGCTTGGTGGTGGTTCATTAACCGCACTTCCATTTATCGAAACACAGGCATCTGACGTATCAGCTTACATTCCTACGAACGTAATCTCGATTACAGATGGTCAAATCTTCCTTGAATCCGATCTGTTCTACTCTGGTCAACGTCCGGCGATCAACGTCGGTATCTCCGTTTCCCGTGTAGGGGGCTCCGCTCAAATCAAAGCGATGAAGAAGGTAGCCGGCTCGCTCCGTTTGGATCTTGCCCAATATCGCGAACTTCAAGCCTTCTCACAGTTCGGCTCAGATCTTGATAAATCTACACTTGCCCGTCTGAATCGCGGGGCACGTATGATGGAAGTTCTGAAACAAGGTGTGAATCAGCCGTTGTCTGTTGAGCATCAAGTGCTTAGCTTGTACACAGCTGTAAAAGGATATTTGGATGATATTCCAGTTAAAGACGTAAAACGTTTTGAAAAGGAATTCCTTGCTTACATGGATAGCAGTGCTGCTGATGTAGCTCAATCCATCAGGGATACAAAAGATTTGACAGCTGATAACGAAGCCGCTCTAAAAGCAGCGATTGATACCTTTAAAAGAGGTTTCGCTACTAGCTAATATAGATAGACTTTAACGGATTTTACTAAGTGAGCTTTGGCTCTGCCGAAGCTCAGGCTGTGCTTATGAAGTAGCTTTGACTCCGTCAAAGCTAAGATGATGCTTACGAAGTTAGCTTTGACTCCGTCAAAGCTTTAAGGTGGTGAAATCATGGCAAGAAGCATGCGTGATATTAAACGTCAAATTAAGAGTGTTCAAAACACAAGACAGATCACAAAAGCGATGGAAATGGTAGCCGCATCCAAGCTGAGAAAAGCTCAGGAGAAGGCAATTGCCGCCCGTCCTTATGCTGAGAAGCTAAAAGAGGTTGTATCGAGCATTGCTGCTGGCACAGAAGGTGTTCAACACCCTATGCTGGTTAGCCGCCCTGTGAAGAAGACTGGTTATCTAATCGTTACCTCTGATAGAGGGCTTGCAGGTGGTTACAACGCTAATATTTTGCGTAAGGTGACGATGCTCATCGCGGAGAAGCATAAGTCCAAAGATGAGTACGCATTGTTTGTTATTGGTCGTAAGGGCCGTGACTTTCTACGTCGCCGTGAATATCCGATTGTACAGGAAGTTACTGAGCTATCGGATGCGCCGAAGTTTGCTGACATCAAGTCTATCGCGAATTCGGCAGTACAGCAGTTTGTAGATGGTACGTATGATGAGTTGTATGTTTGTTACAATCAATTCGTCAATGCTATCACCCAGATCCCAACCGTTGAGCGACTGTTGCCTATGGATGGAGTAGGGAATCAAGAGCATCATGAAGCTTCTGCAAACTACGAATATGAACCTTCACCGGAAGGCGTGCTAGAAGTATTGCTTCCAAAGTACGCTGAAACTTTGATTTATAGCGCAATTCTGGATGGCAAGGCCAGTGAGCTGGGTGCGAAAATGACAGCTATGGGCAGTGCAACGAAGAACGCGTCGAAAATGATCGGAGAACTTACCCTTACGTACAACCGTGCCCGTCAGGCGGCAATTACGCAGGAAATTACCGAGATCGTGGCCGGAGCGAACGCGCAGTCTTAAAATACAAGAAAAGTTAAACCGAGTGCTTAACTTGTCTTGTATTTTACGAGAAACAGTGCCGCTTGCTTAGGGTACATAGTTCCTTAAGAACGGCACTGTAAGTTCTTCTTACAATATAAGAAAGTATAGGTTTTACACTATACAAAATGCTTATATTTCTACGAGAAACGGTTGTCATCTTTATATGACGACAACGTCGTTTCTTCTTGATGTAACAGCTTTCGAGGAGGGAAAAGAAGATGAACAAAGGACGCGTTGTAAGCATTATGGGTCCGGTTGTCGATATTGAATTTGAACGCGGCCAGTTGCCCGAGATTTTCAACGCTATCAAAATTGAAACCGTCTTGGACAATGGTCGTCAGCTTAACCTAACACTTGAGGTTTCCAATCACTTGGGAGACAATCTGGTACGTTGTATCGCGATGTCTTCTACTGATGGTCTGGTTCGTGGACTGGATGCGATCGATCAAGGAGGTCCAATTTCGGTTCCTGTAGGGGAAGCGACATTAGGCCGTGTATTTAACGTACTTGGTAATCCAATTGATAACGCTGGTGAAGTTCTTGCTGAGAAAAAGAACCCGATTCACCGTCTCGCACCAACATTTGACGAATTGTCAACACAAGCGGAAATCCTGGAAACAGGTATTAAAGTTATCGACTTGCTCGCACCTTATGCTAAGGGTGGTAAAGTCGGCCTCTTCGGCGGTGCCGGCGTAGGTAAAACAGTAACAATCCAAGAATTGATTAATAACATTGCCCAAGAGCACGGTGGTATTTCCGTATTCGCAGGTGTCGGTGAACGTACTCGTGAAGGTAATGACCTTTATCACGAAATGACGGATTCCGGCGTTATTAAGAAGACAGCAATGGTCTTCGGACAAATGAACGAGCCTCCAGGTGCACGTCTTCGTGTAGCTTTGACCGGTTTGACCATGGCGGAATATTTCCGTGATGTGGAAGGCCGCGATACGCTGCTCTTTATCGATAATATATTCCGCTTTACCCAAGCGGGTTCCGAAGTATCCGCTCTTCTCGGCCGTATGCCATCCGCGGTTGGTTATCAGCCGACTTTGGCTACTGAAATGGGCCAGCTGCAAGAGCGTATCACATCGACTAAAAAAGGTTCCGTTACATCGATTCAAGCAATCTACGTACCGGCGGATGACTACACTGACCCTGCTCCGGCTACAGCGTTTGCTCACTTGGATGCAACAACTAACCTTGAGCGTAAAATTTCCGAGAAGGGGATTTTCCCAGCGGTTGATCCACTGGCTTCCAGCTCGCGTTTGCTAGCTCCAGAAATTGTTGGCGAAGAACATTACAACGTAGCACAAGGTGTTAAACAATTGTTGCAACGTTATACCGAGCTTCAAGACATCATTGCCATCTTGGGTATGGATGAATTGAGTGAGGATGATAAGGTTATCGTAGCTCGTGCTCGTAAAGTTGAACGCTTCCTGTCGCAGCCGTTCCACGTGGCTGAACAGTTCACTGGCTTTAAGGGTAAATATGTACCAATCAAAGAAACTGTACGCAGCTTTAAGGAAATCCTGGATGGTAAGCATGATGATCTTCCAGAAGCAGCTTTCCTATTTGTAGGTACGATTGAAGAAGCAGTAGAAAAAGCGAAATCGATGTAACCTGAGCTTAGCTAATGCTTTCGATGCAAGCTTTACTTCGTAAAGCTTAGTGCATGCTTTCGAAGCGAGCTTTACTATGTAAAGCTTTAAGGAGGAATGGAAGTGAATACCTTTTTGTTGGAAATTGTCACGCCGGAGCATCTCGTTTACTCCAAGCAAGTGAATAGCTTGATTGTAAGAGGGGTCGAAGGCGAGTTGGGTATTTTGCCGGGACACATTCCGCTTGTGACTCCACTTCAGGTTGCTCCGTTATCCGTCAAATCGGACGGTGTTACGATCTCCATCGCCGTTCATGGCGGATTCGTTGAAGTGCATAAGGACAAAGTAACTGTGCTGGCTGAAAGTGCCGAGCTGCCAACAGATATCGATGTTGAGCGCGCCGAAGCGGCTAGAGAACGGGCTCAGCGCCGTCTCCAGACTCGGAGCAAACAAGATGATATCGATCACCGCCGTGCGGAATTGGCGCTGCAACGCGCTGTTACACGGATTAAAGTGTCCACTGGAAAAGGACAACAGTAGGAAAAAAGCAGTCAAGCCTTATGGGTTTGACTGCTTTTTTATTATAGTAATCTATTGAAAAAGGTTAAAATTTCTTCATTATTTTGGATAATGGCGCTGAATTGTTTAAAAATTTGTAAAAGTACTGGATTCTTTTGCCCTTCACAAGTATGATATAAGAGTCGATTTCCGAGTAATACGAACACGGAGGGTTAGCATGGAGGATATATTGTCGGGTGGGTTGTCTAGTGCAGTTGGAACCAGCAGTATGGTCTCAATGATTGTATCTTTGCTCAGTGTTGTATTATCTTGGTGGGCATTGCAGAACCTTAAGCTCGATTTGGTCATAAGATATCCCAAGAGTCCTCAGGGAAGGCTGCTGCACTTGCTGTTGGCCATTGTACTTGGTCGTTTTGTAGCGGGGTTCTTCCTGGATTACCTGAGCTGGAGTGGGATGATCCGATATATGTTTTAAGGGGATGTAGTTTGGTTATAAGTGTCTTAGGTCGCAGTGGTCAAAAGGTGTCGAATAATAAGGTTTTATTATGTCAACACTGAACTTTAAGGAACATGCCCGAGTAAATGGGCGTATTGATGGAGTAGAGAACTTTTTTGCAATTACTTTAATCTAAAAAAATAATTTAAGAAATAATGGACGCGGAGGGAAACCGAAAATGAGCAAATTTATCGTCCGCGGTGGCAACAGATTGACCGGGAGCGTGAAAGTTAGCGGCGCAAAAAATTCCGTATTACCGATCATAGCCGCCTCTCTATTGGCAGAAGAAGGAGTAAGCGTCATTGTAGACGCACCTCCGCTTGATGATGTGATGACGATATCAAAAATGTTGGAATCTCTGGGTGCAGGGGTTACATATCAGAACGATATTATCCAGGTGGATGCTACAAACATCACTTCCTGTGAAGCACCTTATGAATGGGTTCGAAAAATGCGGGCGTCTTTTTTAGTCATGGGCCCACTGTTATCTAGACTTGGTCAGACAAGAATTTCCCTGCCAGGCGGCTGTGCCATTGGTACACGACCGATTGATCAGCATTTGAAAGGGTTTGAAGCACTGGGTGCGGAGATTAGTCTCGGCCAGGGCTACATTGAAGCGAAAAGCAACGGACGCCTGCGCGGTGCCAAAGTGTATTTGGATGTAGCAAGCGTAGGTGCGACCGAAAATATAATGATGGCAGCTACACTAGCTGAAGGCGTGACCGTTATCGAGAATGCGGCTAAGGAGCCTGAGATTGTAGACCTAGCTAATTACTTGAATGGTATGGGCGCTATCGTGCGTGGTGCGGGAACAGGCGTTATTCGTATTGAAGGGGTAGAACGTCTGCATGGGGTCAAACATCATGTAATCCCTGACCGTATCGAAGCAGGTACGTACATGGCGGCTGCAGCAATTACCGGTGGCGATGTATATGTGGAAGGCGCAATTGCAGATCACTTAGGTCCTGTTATTGCTAAGATGGAAGAAATGGGTGTAACCATTATTCCCGACGAGAACGGTATTCGTGTAATCAGTGACAAGCCTCTCAAAGCTGTTGATTTGAAGACTTTGCCGTATCCAGGTTTTCCTACGGATATGCAGTCGCAAATGATGGCATTATTGCTGCGTTCTGAAGGTACCAGTGTCGTTACAGAAACCGTATTTGAGAACCGGTTTATGCATGTGGATGAATTCCACAATATGAACGCTGAGATTAAGATCGAAGGTCGCTCGGCGATCGTTACAGGTAATGCACAATTGGTCGGAGCTAAGGTTTGTGCTACGGATCTGCGTGCGGGAGCTGCGCTTATTTTGGCAGGTCTGGTTGCTGAAGGCACTACTGAAGTAAGCGGAACTCATCATATTGACCGCGGGTATGTTCATTTGGCTGAGAAGTTGTCCGGACTGGGTGCGGAAATTTGGCGCATTTCCATGGAGGATACTTCAGCGCAAACCGTGAAGGATGAAGTTCTTAAACCGGAAGTATCCAAGAGTGAATCGACTAAAACCGAAGAGGTTAAACCACGCTTTCAGGTTCAACCAACTTGGGTATAATATCACTCATTAAGAGAGACCAGGCTGCAGATTGCAGCTTGGTCTTTTTTTATGGAATCCTCATCTGATGGGGATTTTTTTGTGCGCAATTTAATAGCCTGCGGTCTAGTAATAGATTGAGGACAGGAACTCTCTTTCTCTCAAATTGTGTTCTAGCAGTTGCTGTAATTTCATATCTATAAGAATCGCCAGTGATTCACGGAAGGAGCCATAGAGATGAAAGATTTCCGCTACTTGCGAAGAAACAAGACAACGCGCTGGCATTCGCGTCCCCTTGCTCCCCGGCGCAGGCGACTCATTCCCGTCGCCTGGCTCGCAGCGCCTTTCCTGGCGGCGCTGCTGATTCCGCTGGCGGTTGTCCCGCTACACCGGGGACAACCGGCGCCTGTGGCCGTGCCGGCGGTCACGGCCCCTCCGGCGGCGCCGGAGACGGCTGCGCAGGAAGCGCCGCAGCCGAACGTCTCTGTCTATTTGTCGCACAGCGGACAAATAGAGACATTGCCGCTGGAGGACTACGTCCGCGGCGTGCTAGCGGCCGAGATGCCGGCCGACTTTGAGCTTGAAGCGCTCAAAGCGCAGGCCGTAGCGGCCCGCACCTTTATCATGCGCCGCCTGGTGGCTGGCGACAGAAGCGGCGTACCCGTTCCGGAGGCGGATGTAACCGATACGGTAAGCCATCAGGCTTACATATCTAAGGACACGCTGGAACGGCAATGGAAGCTCGGCGGAAGAAGCGCCGACCTCGCAAAGCTGCAGCGCGCGGTCCTTGAGACGCGCGGAGTGATTATGACTTATAAAGGGCAGCCGATAACGGCCTCCTTTTTCGCCTCCAGTGGAGGATATACTGAGAACTCAGAAGAGTATTGGAATGCAGCGATTCCCTATCTGCGCAGTGTGACGAGTCCTTGGGAGAAAGAGATTACCCCAAACTATGCGTTGACTAACACTTTTACTGTTGCTGAGATACTTACTAGATTGGGTCTAGACGATAAAGTCATTCCTGCCTCCAAAGAAACTACTAATTCAGGAACTACAACGAAGATTTCATCATCTTCGAGATTACCTATGGAAGTGTTGTCTCTTACCACTGGACATCGGATTAAAGAGATCTCAATTGGAGGCTCTATATTTACTGGACGTGAAGTGAGGGAGAAGCTAGGCCTACGATCCAGCCAATTCAGTTGGAGCCGTAAGGGGAATAAGATCTTGATCACGACCTTCGGAAATGGGCATGGGGTAGGGATGAGTCAGTGGGGGGCAAATGGGATGGCCAAAGAGGGTGGAACAGCTACCCAAATTCTCAAACACTATTATAGTGGTATCTCATTTACACAAATCTCAACTCTTCTGAAAAAATAACTTGAAAGATACGTATAAAAGAGAAAAGCCCGGTAACACTGGTTACTGAGGTGATAACCATATGAATGAACAAGACAAAAACAAAACAAACCAAGATGAATCTCTCAAAAAAACTCAGGGAGATTTACCTGGTGCAAAACCTTCTTCATGGAACAGACTGGTATCTAAACGTTGGGTATTCCCAGCAGTCTACACGGCGGCAGCGGCAATTATACTAACCTTGGTGTGGGTCTATCAGGATGCCGGCCAAAAGCCGCTCAACCAGGACACTGCCGCCACTTCGCAGCAAGTAGGAACTTCCGCTAATGAAGCTGGTACAACAACCGGAGGTCCAGATGCACTTGAAGTTGTTGCTTCAACGGAAAGTATGACTTGGCCAGTAGCTAATCCAGGTGAAGTAGAAGTAGTTAAGCCGTATTATGATGAGAATGGTACAGAGGACAATCACGTTGCCGCTATGGTGCAATATAACGACAAATTTATTCCTAATGTCGGAATCGATATTGCCCGTGAAGACAACAATACGTTCGATGTCAAAGCAGCACTCAGCGGTGAAGTGACCAGAGTGGAAGATGTTGCGGTATTAGGTAAAGTGATTGAAATTACCCATCAAGGTAATTTGAAGACTGTATACCAAAGTCTTGGTGAAACAAAAGTTAAACAAGGCGATGTAGTGAAGCAGGGAGATACTCTTGCCACAGCTGGTCGCAGTGAGATCGAAAAGAACCTTGGAAATCATGTACACTTTGAAGTGTACGAAGATGGCAAAGTAGTCAATCCATCGGATTTACTGCCACAGCGATAAAAATTTCTATAGCAGGGGGCGAAAGCCCCCTATTTTTTTGTGTATATAGGGATTTTTAAGGTTATGTTTGTGATGAGCCTTTTGTTTACGCGGGAAACGGTTGTTGACCTAAAGGGACAGCGACGGCTTTTCATCATGCTAATAACACGGGTTATTAGGTTGTCCATTAAATAAAATGAGCCCTCCATAGCTTGTCATGTCTTGAAAGCGCGAATATATAAGCCCGCCCCTCATATAATGTACCAAACTATCCACAGTTGGGAGGCGGGAGCGTGCACGATTACATCAAGGAACGTACGATCAAAATCGGACGCTGCATCGTGGAAACCAGGCATACGGTCCGGACCATAGCCAAGGAATTTGGCGTTTCAAAGAGCACGGTGCATAAAGATTTAACTGAGCGTCTGCCAGAGATCAACCCTGATCTGGCCGATCAGGTGAAGCACATTCTCGAATATCACAAGTCCATCCGACATCTTCGGGGGGGAGAAGCCACAAAAATCAAATATAAAAAATCGACGGGGAAAAAACGTGAGGTTGCTGTAGCATCAAAGCCATGAGATTTTCGGAAATTTAAGGAAATATTCAGCTTTAATACATTGTGTACTTCCCCTAAAGTATGGTATTTTTAAATTTAGTACTAACTGCTGTTTTTTCAATTAAAATAACACTTTGGGGGCTCTTTCATTATGTTTAGCAAGGATATCGGAATCGACCTCGGCACGGCCAATGTGCTCATACATGTTAAGGGAAGGGGAGTCGTTCTGGATGAACCTTCCGTGGTCACACTTGAAAGTGATACGAAGAGAGTCCTTGCGGTGGGAGAACAGGCACGTCGCATGGTTGGACGTACACCTGGAAATATTATAACAATCCGTCCTCTCCGGGATGGTGTCATTGCAGATTTTGAAATCACAGAAATGATGCTTAAGTATTTTATCGACCGCGTTGGCGGCCGGTCCTGGTACGCACGGCCCCGTATTCTGATTTGCGCCCCTACAAATATTACATCTGTGGAACAGAAGTCCATACGGGAAGCGGCGGAGCGGAGCGGGGCTAAGGAAGTTTTTATGGAGGAAGAGCCAAAAGCCGCTGCAATCGGAGCGGGAATGGATATTTATCAGCCTAGTGGGAACATGGTCGTCGATATCGGTGGCGGAACGACGGATGTAGCCGTACTTTCTATGGGCGACGTCGTTACCGCTTCTTCGATTAAAGTCGCAGGAGACAAGTTCGATGAGGCCATTTTAAGATATATTAAACAAAAGTATAAGCTGTTAATCGGCGAACGTACGGCAGAGGATATTAAGGTTACAATTGGCACCGTGCGTCCAGGCCTGATGCAGGCTGAAATGGATATTCGTGGTCGTGATATGGTAAGTGGACTCCCTCAGACGCTCACTATTACTTCAGGCGAGGTAAAAGAAGCACTATGGGATCCGGTTTCTTCTATTGTGGCAGCTGCTAAGTCCGTTCTGGAACGTACACCGCCTGAGCTATCAGCAGATATTATTGACCGGGGTGTTGTTCTAACTGGCGGTGGCGCTTTACTTAATGGATTGGACGAGCTCCTCTCGGAAGAATTACATGTTCCGGTGTGGATAGCGGAAGACCCGATGCATTGTGTAGTTAAGGGAACAGGAATAATGCTGGATAATTTGGACAAGGTCGTTAAGAAAAAGTTCTAAGCAGCCGATATAAAAGGTAGCAAAAGATTCGGAAGGGGACTACCTTCATGATAAGAGGATTATATACAGCCGCTGCAGGTATGGTTACACAGCAGCGTAGACATGATACGGCAACACAGAACATCGCTAACTTGAATACAACGGGGTACAAGCAGGTTGACAGTGTCAATCATGCTTTTCCGGATGTATTGATCTCTGCTATGAGTAATGGCAATACCAAGCCAGTGGGGCGTCTTAACACTGGGGTTTTTGCAGAACAGTCGATATCCCAATATTTACAGGGTGATTTAAGGGAGAGCGGCAAGACCATGGATTTTGCTTTATCTACGGATCTGCAAGTAGCTGATCCTGTGACAGGTCAAAATATCTCCTTTGATGGTTCGGGCAAATATGTAAGCCCTGAGGGTGAGGTTGTTTATCGTCCACAGGCCTTCTTTACTGTACAGGATGCTGAAGGGAATAATCTGTATACGCGAAATGGGAGCTTCTCAATAAACGCGGCTACAGGAGAGGTACTGAGCAGTGGTGGCTTCAAGGTTCTTGATTCCACAGGCAAGCCCCTTGTCTTGACAGGAAATCAGGACACCCTTAAAGTGGACGGGCAGGGTAATTTGCTTAATCCAGTAACAGGACTTCCGACAGGGACCAAGCTTGGTGTGAGTGTAGTAACAAAGCCACAGGAGCTTGTACGTGACGGTAATGGTGTATTTCACGCTGATGATGTAGAGGCGGCAGATATCCGTTTCTCTAACGGAACAGATAACATGCAAGTACGCCAAGGTTACTTGGAAAGCTCCAATGTAGATCCTACTCAGGTTACTGTGGATTTGAATGCCGCCTATCGGGCTTATGAAGCGAACCAGAAGATTGTTCAATATTATGATGGCAGCTTGCAGAAGGCTGTAAGTGAAGTTGGCAGGGTTTAGGCAGTGCTTAGGAAATGAGCTTTACAGGTAGAGCTTATAGGAGGTTTGATCTATGAACAACTCAACGATTAGTGCAGCAGTCTCCATGTCGAGCCTTCAGCAGCGGCTTGATATTATAGCGGATAATCTAGCCAACATGGATACCAATGGTTATAAGAGCAAGCAGGGCTCTTTTGAGGACGTGCTGACTCGTGTACAACAGCAATCGGATGATTATGACCAACCGGGCCGTTCTACACCCCTAGGCTTTAATATGGGTTTTGGGACTTATGTGCCTTCGATCTCAACGAATTGGGAAGAGGGTCCCCTTAAAGAAACAGGGAGTCCGACCGACTTAGCCATTCAGGGCAACGGGCTTTTTGGTGTTCAGGTCAATGGTACTACGGCGTACACACGTCAGGGTGATTTTCACTTTATTCCTGACACGACTGATGCCAAGATGATGGTATTGGTTGATAACACAGGAAACTCCGTTTTAAATACAGAGGGCAAACCTCTAACGGTTCCTGTAGGTGTGAATGCTGCTATCGATGAATCCGGTCGTGTGTTAACGAAAAAGACGGAGAATGGACCTGTTCAGGTAGCGGGTACTATAATGATAGTAGAACCTAAGACACAGAATGCCTTAAAGGCTGTCGACGGGAATTTCTATATGCTTGCAGATGGAGTTACAGCACAGCAGGCTTTTGTACAAAGAGCGGCAGGCGAGGCATCTGGAATTGGAGTGCGCTCAGGATGGCTGGAGCAGTCGAATGTCGATATGACCTCAGAAATGACAGAAATGATGCAGATTCAACGCACGTATCAACTCGTAGCTCGGGCACTTTCGTCCAGTGATCAGATGTTTGGTCTAGCCAATAACATGCGCGCGTAGAGGTGAAGGAATGGATCGACAGGAAAAAGTTAAATCGGAAGAGAAGAAAGAACCCTCTCCACGAGGGATCTCCAAATGGACCATGATACAATGGGTTCTTATTCCCTTGCTTCTCGTAGCTGCACTTGGAGGCGGCCTGGCCGTCGGTTACGTTGTCCTGGGTAAGAAAGAGTTAAGCGATGCTCTGCAGTGGAGCACGTGGAGACATGTATATGATTTGGTTTTTGCTCCATAAATGAAGATGATTTAACCACTCCCTTGTTATACAAGGGAGTTTTCTTTTTTATGCTGAAAAATGTATAATGGTGGGGGGCCTCGGGCAGCAAAAAGGGCCCTCTCCGCCATGCTGCCGCATCCGGTGGAGAAAGCCCCTTATCTCAACCTCCACTTCTGCAGTTGGTGAAGGATAAATATAGTTTTTACCGAACCTGCCTAATTTTATGCATTTCGGCAAAGAATAAAAGAAAATGTGCAACATCCGAAAGGAGTTTTGTCATAATGCTGGATATCAACCAAATTCAAGAAATCATCCCCCATCGGCCTCCATTTCTGCTGGTGGACAAAATTATCGAGATTGAAATGGGCAAAAAAGCTGTAGGAATCAAAAATGTAACGATCAATGAACCGTTCTTTGTAGGTCACTTTCCGGGCTATCCGGTAATGCCGGGTGTACTGATTACAGAAGCCCTTGCACAAGTGGGTGCGGTTGCTATCCTGGGAGTAGAGGCTAATCGCGGCCGAATCGGTTTTTTAGCTGGGCTGGACGGATTCCGTTTCCGTGGTCAAGTGGTACCGGGCGATACACTTACTCTTGAAGTAGAGATCACCCGTCTTAAGGGCAGCATCGGAAAAGGACAAGCTACTGCTTCCGTTGAAGGTAAGGTTGTAGCCTCTGGAGAAATTATGTTTGCTCTGAGCTAAATATTTTATTTTTTTATAAATATATCTAAAGGAGAGATTCATATGACTCAATTAAGTGCAAAAGCGGCAGACACATTATCCCGCTGGTTGCAGGACCCTTCTGTTGACGAGGCTACAAAGGCAGAGCTTCGCGCTCTGGAGAATGAGCCACAGGAGCTTGAAGAGCGTTTTTACAGAGACTTAGAGTTTGGTACAGGCGGCTTGCGTGGGGTTATTGGTGCGGGCAGCAATCGTATCAATCGTTATACTGTTGGCAGAGCTACACAAGGCTTCGCTAATTATATTCTAGAAAAGCATACTGGAGAAGGCAGACCTTCGGTTGTTATCGCGCATGACTCTCGCCGCTTCTCGCCTGAATTCACACTTGAGGCTGCTCTCGTACTGGCTGCTAATGGTATCGAGGCGCATTTGTTTACTTCCCTTCGTTCAACACCACAGCTGTCATTCAGTGTGCGTTATTTGAAAGCAACGGGTGGTATTGTAATCACCGCGAGCCATAACCCTCCTGAATACAATGGTTATAAGGTCTATAATTCGGAAGGCGGACAACTTGTACCACACGAAGCCGAAAAGGTCATTTCTTACATACTAGAGGTTGACACTTTTGATGGTGTAAAGCGGATTTCGCAAGAAGAAGCTGAAGCTCAAGGGCTGTTGCACTGGCTAGGAGAGAAGGATGACGAAGCGTTTACTGATACTGTTGCTGCGGTCAGTCTTGCAAGTGAAGAGATTGCCTCTACGCTTGGAAAAGACTTCAAAATCGTATACACTCCGCTGCATGGTACAGGTAATTTGCCAGTCCGCCGTGTACTTGAGAAAATCGGCTTCACCCAGGTGCATGTTGTACCTGAGCAAGAGCAGCCGGATTCTGAATTCTCTACAGTGAAATCTCCGAACCCGGAGGAACGTGAAGCTTTTACGCTGGCTATGAAGCTGGGCGAAGAGTTGAATGCTGACCTTTTGATTGGTACAGATCCTGATGCAGACCGTATGGGTGCGGTAGTTCGCGACAATGAAGGTAAATTTGTTGTTCTGTCCGGCAATCAATCCGGAGCACTGATGATTCATTACTATTTGAGTCGTTTGCAGGAACAAGGAAAGCTGCCTCGCAATGGTGCGGTTGTAAAGACTATCGTTACTAGCGAAATGGGGGCTGCTGTAGCTTCTCATTATGGTGCAACTGTATTTAATACGCTGACTGGCTTCAAATATATTGGAGAAAAGATGACGCAGTTCGAACAATCCGGAGAATACACATATCTTTTCGGATATGAAGAAAGCTATGGTTATCTTGCAGGCAATTATGCTCGTGATAAGGATGCTGTTCTTGCTGCTATGCTTATCGCTGAAGCAGGTGCTTATTATAAAGCTCAAGGCAAAACATTATATGATGTTCTTCAGGAATTGTACGAGCAGTTCGGATACTTCTTGGAAAGCTTGGAGTCCCGTACGCTGAAAGGCAAAGATGGCGTTGCGCAAATTCAAGGAATCATGAATGATTGGCGTTCTAATGCACCACAAGAAATTGCTGGATCTGCCGTAACAGAAATTCAAGATTATTCCCTGGGCTTAAATGGACTGCCGAAGGAAAATGTACTGAAGTATTTGCTGGCTGACGGATCTTGGTTCTGCCTGCGCCCTTCCGGCACAGAACCTAAGATTAAAGTTTATTTTGCAGTAGTGGGTGACTCCCTGCAGAATGCTAAGGATAAGGTTGCTGCACTGTCGAAACAAGTTATGGCTCGCGTTGACGGGGGACAATAATAAATATAGAGTGCCTTCTATATTGTGAATTATATTTTATGTAGAAACGGGTACCGTCTCTAAAAGGATGACGATCCGTTTCTACTTTTGTTAAAAGAGTTTTTAAAGCGAAAGAGGAGGTACTTTTGGTGCGGCAAAAATGGCAACGTTGGAATATTACTTCCCGAAAGTGGCTGTGGATCATAGTTGTGGTTGGCGTTATAGCAGCCTTGCCTGTGGTCTATGATCGACTGCAGATGGAGAAGTCTTCCAAGACAGTAGAATTTGTATTTGATTATCGTGATCTGGTTGATGTAGCCAGCTATCGTGCAAATCCACAAGATTATATTTCCAAGCAGTTAGATCGCCTTAAAGACGCGGGTGTTCAGAGTATGGCGATTTACGAAAGCACACTGGAAGATTATCGTAAGGCGCGTCGTCTGATGATATGGGGTGCGGCTGATATAGCTAATCTTACGGACACGATCATTCCTGAAAATGAGAACTATACCTATATTCTTTTTACCAGTGCTGATTACAGCGATACTTTAGCGCCTGTAATTAAAGAAGCATTTAGTAATCTTGGGATTAATTCAAGAGACTGGAGTTTCCGCGGACAGCAGGGTCTTATCATTGAGACCCCGCTAGAAGATGCTACATTGAAGCCGCTCCAGCCCGATCCATTTACATTGGAGATGCTGCACAACAAGGGATTCAGTATTGTACCTCGTCTTGTGGATTCTCTGACTTATAATGAAGCCACGGTAAAGAAGCTGTTGGATCGTTATGAGGAATTGGGTGTTAAACGGATTCTATTTGAAGGTGAGTCTGTTAAAGGGTTTAATGATGATGCCGATACTGGCAGTATCACTGACTTTGCTAATCTCCTTAAAGAACGTGGAATGGGGATTGCAGCAATTGAGAATATTAAGAAACAGCAAAAGGGCTTTAACAGGCTCGCTTATTTGCTGGATTATAATGTGACACGTTTATATTCCCTTAGTGAGGGAGATTCTGCCTTAGATCCAAAAGTGATTTCGGACCGTTTCGCTCTGGCAACAAAGGATCGGAATATCCGCATGATCTACTTAAACACGATTCCTGCAAGAAATACTGCTAAGGCACAGGTAACAGATACATTAGATAATCTTATTACCAGCCTAAGCGAACCAGGCGGAGCTGTTGAGCAGATTGAAGATAATGGATTTAAGTTGGGACAAGCTACGGCATTTGAGGTTGTAGATTCCTCTTATCAACGTTACTTTAAGTTAGTTGCGGTGGTTGGAGCAGTGTCTTTAGTGGCTCTGCTGGTCTCTTACTTCATTCCACAGCTCACGCTTGCTGCCTGGGTGTTAGGTCTGATTGGAAGTGCAGGCCTGATGCTAGTGAAGCCTGAAATGTTTGAACAAGCGCTCGCGCTTGCCGCTGCGATAAGTGCACCAACGCTTGCCGTTGTGCTTGCCATTCGTAAGGTTAATGAAATGGGGCCACCTCTACGGAGCAATCCCCTTACCTATAAGGCTATGAGCCCGCAACGCCGGTTTACACATAGCTTAGTGCTTTATTTTAAGACTTCACTGATCTCTTTGAGCGCTGTGCCGTTTATGATAGCACTGCTTAATAATGTTACTTATAGCCTGGTTCTCAACCAGTTCCGTGGTGTCAGTCTGCTTCATATGGCGCCTATCGGTCTTGTGGCACTTTACGTACTTTTGTATCGCGGGGATTTTGTCTTTAACAAGACAGGTAAGCTGCTGCGGACACCAATCACATTTGCGATGATTATCATTGCCTTTGTTTTGGCGGTTGTTGGCTATTATTACATGACCCGTACAGGTAACGGTGGCAGTGTGAGTCCGCTGGAAATGGTTTTACGTACATTCTTGGAGAATACGGTTGGCGTTCGACCGCGTAATAAAGAGTTCTTGCTAGCGCATCCGTTATTAATTCTTGGCGCATTCTTGGCCTTTAGATATCGGAATGCAGCGTTTATCATGATTATTGCTGTAATCGGTCAGCTCTCCATGGTGGATACCTTTGCACATATTCACTCGCCAGTTCTGATCTCGCTCATTCGTGGCTTGCTCGGTCTTGGATTAGGACTGATCATTGGTGTGATTGCCGTAATCGTATGGCAAATTGCAGAAGGGTGTTGGAAACGATGGTCGCCACTCCTAAAAAGATAGTTATTTCCGGTTATTACGGTTTCCATAACAGCGGGGATGAGGCGGTACTGCAATCTATATTGATTGCACTGCAACAACATTCTCAAGCTGCAGGTATAGAGATCGAACCCATTGTCTTGTCCATCGATCCTGAGTGGACTAGCGCCACATATGGAGTGAAATCTGTGCACCGGATGAAGCTGGTTGAAGTCCGTCAAGCTATTTATGAGAGTTCTGGTCTGATCAGCGGTGGAGGTAGCTTGCTGCAAGATGTAACAGGAAGCAAGAGTATTCCTTACTATTTAGGTATTATCAAGCTTGCGCAGTGGATGGGTAAACCGACCTTTATTTATGCGCAAGGAATCGGACCTGTGAATCGTAAGCTTTTCCACCCATTAATCAAATCAGTGTTTCGCAAATGTACCTATATCTCTGTGCGGGATGAACAATCCCGCGAGCTTTTACTTTCTATGGGATTAGAACAGAAGAACATAGAGGTTGTTCCTGACCCGGTGATGGGCTTATCTTTACCTGATGATACTGATGCTGCTGAATTACCAGAGTCTTCAGATTCACTTCCGGTAGTAGGTATTTCGGTACGTTATTGGGAACAAGATCGCAAGGAGCTGGACGCTCTTGCTCAAGGCTTGATTAAGGCGAATCTTGAGAAACCATTGCATTTAAGATTCCTTCCGTTTCATCTTCCATCTGATATTGAAGCCTCACGTTATGTGATGGAGAAGCTGGAAGAAAATATAAGCCAGCATGGGGGTCAGGTCAGTATTTGTGAAGATGCCAGTCATCCGCAACACATGCTGCGGGAAGTAGGGCAATGTGAAGTGCTGATCGGAATGCGTCTTCATAGCCTGATTTATGCCGCAGGGCGGCGAGTTCCGCTGATTGGTATCTCTTATGATCCGAAAATTGATCATTTTCTAGACAGAGTTCGGTGTCAGCCTGTGGGCACGACCCAATCATTAGATGCTGGACAAGTTGCTGCTGAGATAGGCCATCTTTTGGAAACAACAGAGGGATGGAGAAATGAGCGGGAGACGATCCTCTCCTCGTTGATTCAAGAAGCAGGGGCTCCAGCACGGCAAATCGTAGAATATTTCCACCATAAAGGATGATCTAAAGTGAAAGCAGAAAGCGCGGTACCTACAGTTCCTATTTTTGGGATTAGAGTCTCCAAGGTGGATATGGCAGCAACTGTTGCTTATTTGACAGAGGCGGTTCATACCCGTATCCCGCATCAAGTGATTACAGCTAATCCGATTATGGTTATGGCTGCTTTGGAAGATCCAGCTTATATGGAGATAATGAAGTCAGCTGAATTGGTTGTCCCAGATGGAACCGGTGTGGTATGGGCTGCTAATTATTGTAAGGAGCCTGTAACCGAACGGGTAGCTGGGTTTGACCTGTTACATGAATTGATGCAACAGGGTGAAAGATATGGATGGAAGGTATATCTCCTTGGTTCTACACCTGAGGTGATTCAGGAAACCGCTGAAAGGTTACAATTGCAATATCCGCGTGTTATTATTGCAGGATATCATGACGGTTATTTTGGTCCGGAATCGGACGATGAAATTATTGCTGGAATTGTTAAAACCAATCCTGACTTATTATTTGTGGCCAGAGGCGCGGATAGTCAGGAACCATGGATTGCAAAACACAAATCCAAGTTAGGTGTTCCGATCATGATGGGGGTCGGCGGCAGCTTTGATGTAATTTCTGGCAAGAGCAAGAGAGCACCAAAAGTTTTCCAAAAAATGAGAATTGAATGGTTGTACCGTTTATTAAAAGAGCCTACGCGGTACAAAAGAATGCTTGCGTTGCCGAAATTCGCATTAAAAGTGGTGCGTGAGAAAGATAAAGTAACAAAAGTCTAGTCAAATGCCGATATTCACCTAGAAAATCAGATGAATAGCCTAAAAAAGGGATTGGAATTTGTTTTTGTAACAGCGTATAATTCAATGCGGTAGAGAAATGGGGGTCGACTGATCAAATGTTAATCATATACATCGCTGGATTTATCGTATGCATGGGACTCGCACTTGGCCTCACACCTTTGGTGAAAAAATTCGCCATTAAGATTGGTGCGACAGATGTGCCGAATGCTCGTAAAGTGCACACGAAAATTATGCCCCGCCTTGGCGGATTAGCTATTTTTCTGGCGTTTGTGTTAGGCCTGCTTGCCGTATTGCCGATTATTCCATATGAGTTCACTCCGCGGGAGGCCAACTTCATCAAAGCGCTGCTGTGTGGCGGCGGACTGATTGTACTTATCGGAGGGTTGGATGACCGATTTGAATTATCAGCAAAGTTGAAGCTGCTGGGCCAAATTGTCGCAGCATGTATTGTAGTTTTCGGTTTTGGTATTACTGTAGATTTTGTGAATATTCCATTTAACAATACGTATTCTTCATTGGAAAGCTGGATTGCTATCCCGCTTACGATTTTCTGGATTGTTGGTGTCACCAATGCTGTTAACCTGATTGACGGGTTGGACGGGCTTGCTGCTGGTGTATCAGGGATTGCGATTGCTACGATTGCGGTAATGGCTTTCTTGATGGGTAACACGATGGTTGCCATGTTATGCCTGTTGCTTCTGGGTAGCATAATCGGATTCTTGTTCTTCAACTTCCATCCCGCCAAGATTTTTATGGGGGATACGGGATCGCTGTTCTTAGGCTTCTGCTTAGCTTTACTTGCTTTGCTAGGGTTTAAACAGATTGCCGTGGTTTCGTTTATTACACCTTTGCTTATTATTGGTGTACCGTTGTCGGACACGTTCTTTGCGATCGTGCGCCGTAAGCTGCAGAAGAAACCAATCTTTGCACCAGATAAAGGTCACTTGCATCATTGCCTTCGCGAGCTAGGCTTTAGTCATCGTCAGACTGTGCTCATTATTTATGGTATTGCTGCATTTTTCGGAGTTTTAGCTGTTATTCAATCCTCTGCCGCTCTTTACGAGGCGAACTGGGTTACCTTTGTAGTCATCTGCATCATGCTCTTCTTCTTGCAGATCGGTGCGGAAGTTACAGGTTTGATCGGTAAGACTAAACGTCCGCTGATTGATTTCTTTTTAAGAATTCGTATGAAGGCTAATCCGGAAAGAGGTTCCAAATCTTAATTTATTAATGGTATTATTCTAATATTTTCTATAACTAACAAAACTCATCCCTTTTCGGATGAGTTTTTTGTTGTTTTCCCTAAAAATATCGCTTCCTATGACCGATAAAGAACAAAGTGAAGGTTTACGAGAATTTATACTCAAAGGAGAGATATAACACATGCAACGCTTTAAGAGACCGTTCGTTTGGCTGATGCTGGCGGCTTTGATCGTTTCTATGTTCCCAGGTAAATACACGCCCATAGCGGCAGCGGCTACCACGAGCTCCACGACTTTCTTCAGTCCGGATGATCTCACATTACGGAATACTGTTCTGTTGAAACAGGATGTTGTAGCAACAACAGCTAATCCTAATCCTGAGGGACTTATTGACCGTTCTAGTGTTTACAAAGTAAGTAGCCCTACCTTTTCAATTACAGGAACCTACTCTCAGGTAACATCTTCCACGATGAAGGTTACTGTGGAGCAGCTTACAAAAGATAGTCAATCTAATAAATGGGTAACAGATGCTACTCACCTGACTACGGGAGCGGTAACAACAGATACCAATAGCCCAGATAACCGTTTTGTAGCATCTGGTCTTGTTTTGTATACAGGTTTTAATAAGGTGACCTTTTCTGGTATGCAAGGGAATCTCCAACGTTCAGAATCATTTTATGTTCTTTACGATAAAGTTCCCTATGTAACAGAATTGAAAATCTTGGGTGGTCCTTCTGCGCTTAATTTAAATGAAGGAACACAAGTTGTCGTACCAGTATCTACAGTTACTCTTCAAGGTAAAGTAACGAATGCCACTAAAGTCAGTGTCTCCGTGAATGGAGGAACTGCACTACAAACTTCCCTATTGGAAGACGGAACATTTTTCACACCCGCGCTGAACTTGAGTCCGGGATTAAGTACGCTTAAGATTGTTATTCAAAATGCTTCGGATTCAATAACAATAGACAGATCCGTATATTTCTTTGATAAGGATCAACCGTACGCTTCTTTGAACATCAACCACGACAATGCGGACTATAATATCTTAAATGATAATGTGCCTACGTTGACTGCTGATTTGAATGTTGCAGGTTTTACTGGACAGATCTTAGTTCCATATAACGTGGCTCCGTTTGCAACAAATGCTGTGCTAACTCTTAATAAAGGTAATAGTTCCGAAAAAGTTGTAACGATTAGTGCTGTGACAGAAGAATTAACAATTCCTGGTCCTGATGGCGTTACGCCAACGTATAAATTGGTTAAATTTAAGACTGCAGCTGATTTAGAAATCTTGGCGGGTGTAAATGACTTTAAATTGTCTGTAGATTATGGCAGCCACAGCAGTTCTCATCTTTATTCATATAAATTTTTGAAAAATGAGACTGTTATAACAGAAATGTACTACCTTCCTGGATATACAGGCTCAGGTGATCTCACCAATATCTCTAAATTGCCTTTGAATGGCCAACAGTTAGAGACGGATAGTTTCTATATAATGGCGAAGACAAATAGATCAACAACCCCGGCAGATATAACTGCAAACTATTTGCCATTGAGTAATAAACCACTATCCATAGATTATGTAACTGCAGGCACAGGAACAAATGAATATATTTATAAAATATCAGGGTTCTCTAATGGTCAACAAAAGGTACAATTCCGTTATAAAGGATCAGAATCCTTCTATAATGCTGATATTTCATATGTATCGAAAAACTATATATATGTAAGTAATCTGCAAGATGGTCAGACCTACGAATTCGATTCCAGTGTAGAAAGAAAACTTAATGTTTCTGGGGAATATATCGGGTTCGAAAATATAGAAAATGCACAAGTGCAAATTAACGGCACAGACAGTAACTCATTAACTAGCAATCCTTTTAAGCTTGAAGTAGAAAAAAACTCAACAGTAAATAAAACAACTTTTAATTTCACTGTGACAATCAGTCAGACGGGACCACTGGTATACGGTGAGAATAAAATCGTATTTACTGGAGTCTCAAGAGATAATGCTGGTAACCAACGTATTATCAAAAAAGAACTTAAAATCTACATCATTGATACCAATATTTCTGGGGTAAAACAATTCCATCCTACTTTAGGGGATAATCGTTTACCATTTACAACTACAACCCTTTCTAATGAAGTCGAGCGTAATGCCATGCTGGCATTGCCAGCTGAAATTGTATATAAGGATGAAAAATATACAACAAGCAAAGATAAATTCGACTTGGTACTACAAGGTAGTGGTGCTACAACGCTGAATCTTTATCAGGGCTCTACTCTGGTGTTTACTTCGACGGGGCAAGATAAGCTGCTAATTGACGGTACGGAAACCGCTGGACCTATTGGCCCTAAACGTTATCCTGATGAAGTGGCTGCAAATGGTTTGTATTATGACTACATTGGCAGTGCTAAAAACTTTATTTTAAGATTACGTGACATTAAGTTTGATGCCCCAGGAAGTCAAGTTTATACCCTAGAGCTTATTAACAAAACAGGGGCAAGAACTACACAACGTCTTGAAGTAGTGCGGGAAGTTGCTCCATATCGTCTTTTGTCACCTGTAGCGACAGTAGGTGAGCAAATTGTTGTTAACAAAAACTTTGTTCGTTTTGATATTGAGGCTGAAGGTGCCACTAAAGTAATAATTGGCAAAGAAGAAGCAATTAAACGTACGGATTTGCCAAATCAAGATCGCTTCACCTATGATTATGTGGGTTTAAAAGCAGACAAATCGAATCCTATTAAGATACAAGTGGTTCGTGCTAACTCCACAATAAGCGATACCATAAATGTGTATTATGCCAGTGCTGTGCAGATTGATACACAATATATGGCGGAGAAGGTAGCTACGAAGTATAGTGTCTTTAATAAAACCTTGGAATTGAACTTCCCTAAAGGTACGATTATGAAGGGATATACTAGCTCTGGTGCTGCAAAATATTATCCTAATACAAAACTGTTGTTTGGTATCGCGGATCCCGCTGATGGCGTTGTTGAACGTAAGAATGATTACGGGAACATTATCAACGTAACGGGTAGTGACGACAGAACCGAAGGCGGGGGCGGGCAGCTTGTGATTCCACAGGATCTTGCTCTACGCTTTACATCAACCGTCTCTACTAATAACTTTTCGAGAGTATCGGATATCTATTGGCTTAGTGGTGGTCTAGGAAATGATGGCGTTAATCTTGAGACCAACGGGGTTACCCCACATTTCGTGGATGCAAGTGGAAAGACTGGATACTTTACACAGTATAGTCAAACGAGAAAAATCGTACCTTCCCAACGTGGTGAATTGACGCTTACTTTCAACTCCAGCATTGTGGATGAAGTGGGATCGACTATTACAGTATTCCGATATACAGATTCAGGTAAGTGGGAGAACTTGGGCGGGGTCGTAGATACGAAAAAACATACCATCACCGTTCCATTCGATGAATTTGGTTATTACACTGTTATGAAGCTGCGCCGTGGTTTTGTTGATATTACGAATCATCCTTGGGGCAGAAATATAATGAATGGATTGTATTCCAAAGGATTCATGACTAACCTTCGAGCAGATGCATTCGGGGCGGATGATTTGACCACTCGTGGTGAATTCGCTACATTGTTGGTGAAATCATTAAGTATTCCTTTGAACTATGATGCTAATAAACAAACCTTCTTTGATATTGTGCCAGAAGCCGTAGCGGCCACATGGGATTTCAAACACATTGAGACAGCTGCTAGGGCAGGTATTGTTACAGGCCTCAGTGATGGCTTCTTTGGGCCTGATCAAGCCTTAACACGTGAACAAGCTGCAGTAATGATAGCTAGGGCGTTGAAACTCAAGATGTCTTTGAATGACAGTAAACTGCTGGCAAGCTTAAGCAAATCATTTGTTGATACAAGTAACATGGATTTCTACTCACGTCCTGCAATTGAAGCTATATCTAAAGCTAAGATTATGGAAGGAAGCGCTGTGACCGTTACAGGCCAAAAGAAGCCCGTCTATAACTTTAACCCGAAGGGTAAGTTGACTAGAGCAGAGGCCGGTAAGATTACTGTGGCACTCTTACAGAAGAGTACAAGCATCTTCCCTAAGAACTTTAACTAAAGAATAAAAAAAATGCTCCGGCTTGCGAAAAGTATTCGTAGGTCGGAGTTTTGATGTAAAGATAACAATTACCAGCGACATAAATTTTGTAATCTGCACCGATTTACGATACAATAATGTAGAAAATATTATTTTCTGAAAGGTGAAAGCCATCGATGAAACCGATTTTATCAAAAGCACAGTTGGATTACATGAAAGCCAAGAATATGTTTGAGAATAGAGCAAAAGTGTTGGAGAAGGAAATTGCAGCTAAACGGGCACTACAGGAGATCACTCAAGAGGTCATGGAAGAACTGGTGCAAGCAACAGGATTCCACGATTCATACAACGAGCTTGTTGTTGCTGAGAACGCTCTGATCGAATGGTCTCATACTACAATCAAGCATGAGAAGAGCTACCGCGAGAACCGCGCAGCTATTGATGCAATGTATGACAATGTGAACTCAAGTCCTGAGAAACGTCAGGAATTGATCCAATTATCTATGAAGATTCGTTAGAAACAATGTAATAGAAGCAAGCGTCGGCGACGGCGCTTTTTTTGTTTTTTGTAGGAATGTTTAAATTAATAGTACAAGTGTTAATGATTCTTAGTAAATATTGCATAATGACGTTTAGAAAGCGACTATGATATACTATTTTCCGTAGGCACCCATGATTAACAATAGTTAGTAGATCATACATATGTATCTTCTAATGGGATCACACCGGAAAATATAAAAAAGAAGATTTTTTTTGAGAAACCGCAACTTTTTCAAATCTTCTGCGTTTAAGGTGTAGAGTCATTTACACAGGGGCTGAAATTAACCGCTGGTAAAGCCAATTTCAACAAATGGAAAAATTAGCTTTACGTGACTTGAGGCACATTGTATAATACTTAGGTATAATTAGGAATCTAGTATTGTCATGTCCTAAAATCGTTTACCAGTTTCTGTGATACCCGTCACAGACATTATTTATACTTAATTTGCTCAACTCTGGAAAGGGGGTGCATCGGCTAATGAGTGATATGAGCTACTCAACTAAAGAAAAATCCCAGTTTATGAACGTCCAAGGAGGAGAAAAAAAGGTTATGAAGAAAATTTTATCCGTAGCATTATCTACAGCAATGGCATTCTCGATGTTTGCCTCTGTAGCGTTTGGTGACGCAGCAACAACTCCGCAACAAAAATTTGATGCTTTGGCAGCGAAAGGTATTCTCAATGGATACCCAGATGGTCAAGCTCACCTTGAAAAAGATCTTACTCGCGCTGAATTCGCGAAGATCGTTACTAAATTGTTTGATCTTTCAGAAGTGACTAACAAATTGTCTTACAAAGACAAAGGTTACAATGCTTCTAACTGGGCAGTTCCTTACATCGAAGCTGTTACTGCAGCTAACTTGATGCAAGGTAAAGATACTGTTAAAGGTATCTTTGACTACAACGGTAAAGTGACTGTTGAAGAAGTATCGGCTGTATTGTTCCGTGCTTTGAAACTGGAACAACCAACTACAACTGATAACTCTGCATCCGCATGGGCTAAAGGTTACGCTCAAGCAGTAATCGACGCAGGTTTGGTTGCTAAAGACACTAACTTCAAAGCTAACGCTAGCCGTTCTTTGGTAGTTGAAACAGCTTATGCTGTTGATCAAAAGCTTACAGTACCACAATTGACTGTAGCTTCTGCTGAAGCAGTAAGCCCAACTAAAGTAGTTGTTACTTTCTCTGATAAAACTACTACAACTGTAGAATTGACTACTGCTCTTGTAGCAGGTGTTGAAACTACAATCAACTTTAAACACCAAGAAAAAGATTTCACTGCAAAAGTAACTTTACAAGCTCCTAAAGTTGTTTCTGTAACTGCTCCAAACTCTAAACAATTGGTTGTTAAATTCAACCGTGCTGTTGATGGAGATACAGTTGCTGAAGATGGAAAATTGATCAAAGATGTAGTTCAAGTAACTGCACTTAGTGGTGCTCCAGTTGTAACTGCAGCGGGCGCAGAAGTATCTTTCAGCACTGATAACACTGAAGCTACTATCACTTTCCCAGGACTTGAGTATTTGAAAGGTCAATACACTGTTGTTGTTAACGATAAAATCAAAACAACAAGTGGTGAAGTAGTTCCAGCTTTCACTAACATTGTACCTGTTGCTGATACTGTGGCTCCTACAGTAGCTACTGTAAATGCTGTTGCTAAAGCAACTACAAACAAAGTATATGTTAAATTTAGCGAACCAGTTAAACCAGCGGGTATTATCGCTTATGTTAACGGTGCGGCTGCAACTGTTCAAAGAGATACTTATGACACATTTGTTTTGACTACTGGAAACTTGAATAGCGGTACTACTTATGATGTATCTCTGACTAACGTTTCTGACTTCGCAGGTAATGTTGCGAACCCTAACCCAATCAAAACTAGTGTTACTGTAGTATCCGATGTAGCAGCTCCTGTAATTAAGAGCGTGACTCCAGTCGGCGATCGTTATGTTGAAGTTAAATTCGACAAAAAGGTAAACAGAGATTCCCTAGTAGGTAATGTTCGTTTACTTGATGCTAACGGAGAAAGCAAAGGTGTGTTCTATGTGAGCACTTCTTCCGATAGCGACACAATCAAATTGAGATCCCCATTGAGTGCATTGCCTACATCTGGCACATTCACAGGATCCATCGTATTTGGTCAATCCGTACGTGACACTCTTGGTAACACTTTGAGTGCAGCTGCGACTCAAGCAATTACATTCACTAAGGATACTAGTGCTCCTGGTGTAACTTCTGCAACTTATTCCAACAAAGGTTTGGTAATTAAGTTCAATGAAGAAGTAATTCTTGATACTGCTGGAACTAACAACAGACAAATTCTTGTTATCAACAACAAGACTGGTCAACAAGCTGCAACACTGAATGTTAGAGCTGGTTCCTTGTCTGCTGATAAGAAAACATTGACTTACGCTGTTTCCTTGTCTGGTGCAGACTACACTGTACGCCTACCACAAGGTTTGGTTACAGATGATTCATTCTCAACTAATCCGTTTGCATCAACAACAGTTGCTCTAGCTATTGAAGCTGCAAATACTAGTGATGTAACAAGACCAGAAGTAGTTAGCATTACTCCGCATGACAAAGATGCGGCTGGTACTGTAATTGCTGATGTATACTACGACGTAGTTGTTAAAGATTCTGGTTCCGATGCAAGTGGTTTGAATGTAGCTACTTTAACTGATGTTAACAGCTATACTTTGAACAGCAAAGCATTGCCACTTGGTGCTTACCCAGTAATCACTTCAATTGGTACAGGTGATGATGCAGCTGCTCCTAAAACAGCAACTGTAAGAGTCTACATCCCTGGTAACACAATCACCAAAACAGAAGACTATACATTCCAAGTCTTCGGTATCGCGGATAAAGCTGGAAACGGAATTATTGCTGTTGAGAAGAAATCCGAACTTACAGACCGCGTTAAACCTACATTGACAACTGCTGCTGTTTCTAGTGGTGACAACACTGTATTGGTTATCGGATTCAGCGAAGATGTTAAGGCTTCTACAGTTCAACTTGCTGATTTCGAATTCTCGATTAACGGTGTTAGCCAAAACGCAGACAAATCCAACGTTAAACCTGCAAGCATCGCTCCTGGTGCTGGATCTGACGCTGGTAAGTTCTATGTAACATTCGACAAATTGGATGGAACTACTGGTAAACAAAACCTCAACGCTAACGATGTTAACTCCATCGAAGTTAAGGTTAATGCTAGTGCGAACATCACTGATGATGCTGGTAACAAGATCACAACTGGTACTGTAGTTACTGGTAAATAATCATTGCTTTAGGATTACCGAAGCACAGAATAGCCTCTTCGGAGGCTATTCTTTTTTTATAGGTTTTTATCCCCAAATAATGAGGAGGAACTTCTTTGAAATCGGTATGGAAAGTAACAACCGCCGCTGTATTGCTGGCTGGTGGTGTATGGGCTGGATCTTTGCTAAATATTACTGCTGAAGGTGCAGGTGTTGGTTCTCAGCCTGGCACAACCGATGATCCTGTAGTTACGAAAAGCTACGTAGATCAGCAAATTCAGAAAGTACTTTCGGGTGGTACAGTAACGACTCCGGTAGCAACTGCTACACCTGCGCCTAGTGCAACCACAGCGCCAGTAGCTACACCTGGTCAAAATAGTAGTAATGAATCTGTGATCGTTGATGTGAAGCCTGGCCAAACTTTAATTGCTTCTGCAGGCGCTGAGTTTATCGTTCGCGCGGGTAAAGCAGTAATCGTTTCACAAGATGCGAATGGTGTGGCCGATTTAACAGATGGTAAAGATCTTACAAATGGACTAGCTGCACCATCTAACCACTTATTGTCCTTCCCTCGTGATGGTCGTGGTATAGCTGTTCAAGAGGGTCAAACCCTTGGTCTTGTTGTGATGGTTCGTGGTGGATATACCCTGAAATAATGTGTAATGATATATATTCATAATGCCCGTAAACGGATTTAATCATACCTTCAAACTGTTTTCCAAAGTTACAAATCATTGGCGCGATTGAAGATTAAGTGATGGACGCACAATATTCCTGTAATCTTACAAATTCACAGGAGGTGCTGTAACATGGCACGTAATAATCGTACAGTCGTACCTGAAAGTCGGACAATGCTGAAACAAATGCAATATGAAATTGCAGCTGAATTTGGTTTATATGGGGCTCATTATGGAGGCGGGGCAGACACGGAGTTTGCTTCTGAGTTAGGAGCAGTCGGAGGTAGTGGTTCTGGCCGTAGTCAGTACCTTGGGCATCTGAGTTCAAGGGATAATGGGTCTGTTGGAGGAGAAATTACGAAGAGACTCATTAAGCAAGCTGAACAGTCTCTTTTTCAATAATATCAGGGGTTAGGATGCCCGTATTCCTTATCTGATATTGCTTTTTTATAGCGTGAAATCAATATTCATACTCTCATGGGGGGCTCTGTGTTTAATTGACACCACCCCCTAAATAAGATAATATGACTTTTGAGGAAAGCCTTAGACCTTTTCCATATGGAAAAGGTTCATTTTTTGAAGAGTTTAGTGAATGCAGGCATCAAATTTTGCGAAAATCCTTCATAAAAAGAAATCAGGCAAACCTGAATTATTTATATTATTTAGTTTTATTATTTGGCCTGTTATCATTAAGGAATCCCTTATACAGTGTCAGACTAACCATATGGGAGGTTGTTATACTTGTCTATTAAAGGGCGTCATTTGTTTACTTCTGAGTCCGTTACGGAAGGGCATCCGGATAAAATCTGTGACCAGATTTCCGACGCAGTATTGGATGCATTTTTAGTTAATGATCCTAATGCACGTGTAGCCTGCGAAGTAGCAGTAGCAACAGGTCTTGTACTTGTGATCGGGGAAATCAGTACCAAATCAGAGTATGTTGATATTCCTGCCATCGTACGCAATACCATCAAAGAAATTGGATACACACGTGCAAAATATGGTTTCGACTATAATACATGTGCTGTGTTGAGTTCTCTTAACGAGCAGTCCGCTGATATTGCCCAAGGTGTTAACTCTGCTTTAGAACACCGGGATCCTGCTCAAGTAGCTGAAGAAACAGCTAATATTGGTGCAGGCGATCAAGGACTCATGTTTGGGTTTGCTACGAACGAGACACCTGAACTGATGCCACTGCCGATTGCTTTATCACATCGTATTGCACGTCGTTTATCTGAAGTTCGTAAAAATGGAACCTTGGACTATCTTCGTCCAGACGGCAAAACACAAGTTACGATTGAGTATCAAGATGAAAAACCTGTACGCGTAGACGCTATCGTAGTATCTACACAACATGCAGAGGAAATTTCTCTTGAACAAATTCAGGCGGATATTAAAGAACATGTTATTTTGCCTGTTGTTCCTGCGGAACTGCTTGATGCAGAAACCAAATACTTTATTAACCCAACCGGACGTTTTGTTATTGGGGGTCCTCAAGGGGATGCTGGTCTAACTGGCCGTAAGATTATCGTCGATACATACGGCGGATATGCTCGTCATGGCGGCGGAGCATTCTCAGGTAAGGATCCAACTAAAGTGGACCGTTCTGCGGCTTACGCGGCTCGATATGTAGCTAAGAATCTTGTAGCTGCTGGTTTGGCCGACAAATGTGAGATCCAACTTGCCTATGCCATCGGTGTAGCTACTCCTGTCTCGATAAATGTGGATACATACGGAACAGGTAAAATCAGTGAAGAGAAAATGGTTCAACTGATCAGCAACAACTTTGATCTTCGCCCTGCGGGCATCATTTCTATGCTTGATTTGCGTAAACCGATTTACAGACAAACTGCAGCTTACGGTCATTTCGGACGTACTGATGTTGATCTTCCATGGGAACGCGTAGATAAAGCAGAATTGCTAAGAGATCAAGCAGGGTTGTAATTCATCATACGGTCTTATAATATGTTAACCCGCAAGTTGGCCATGGTGTCAGCTCTGCGGGTTATTTTGCGTGCGAAAACGAGCAAGGCTAGTGAATCTAACCATAGAGAAGTAGACTACTAAACTTTGCCAGCCTTTTAGCCGAAATATAAGAATATACATAAAGACGATAGTATGGCTTGAGAGGAGTCTATCACGGAATGAAAAGAAAAATTTCAATATGGACGGCACTTATTCTAGCGGGAGAGTTAGTACTTGGTTCGGGTTATCCTGCTATTGGAATAGGGAATTCAGCAGTGTACGCTGCATCAGAGTTTGGTATAACAGTCTCGCCAGCGCCTGGAGCAAGTTATGTAACTATCGGATCATCTCTTAGACTGAGCTTTGATCGTCAAGTAAACCCGCAGTCAGGTGAAATTACCATCACGGGTCAGGGTGATAGCTCACCTTTTTTAACGATTCCTATTGGTAGTTATGGTCTAATTGGTAGTTCAAAAGATTACGAGCTTAAGCTAAATCAACAGTTTACTTCAAACAAGACTTATACAGTGACAATCCCTAAGGGGTTGTTCAAGGATAATGATGGTAATGAGTCAGGTGTTACTTCATGGGCATTTACCACTGCGCCTGAGAGTAATACAGCGATTACGGCAGGTAACTTTTCACCTGCTAATAATACAAGAGTGGATGCAGGAGCCCTTAAGGAGCTAAGTCTAACCTTAAATAAAAACCTGATAAAAGGTGGAGGTTCCATCCGGATTTTGTCGTCTGCAGATAATGCAACCGTACAAGAGTTCAAAATTAAGGATGATGATACTAGAGTCAACGTTCAGACTGATGCTAACTCTACTACAGTTAAACTAACATTGGATAAAACATTGGCCTCCGGAAGTAACTATTATGTTCTTATAGATTCTTATGCTTTTAAGGATGTTGATAATCGAACGTATTCCGGGATTTCAAGCGGTGATGTGTGGAGCTTCTCTACTAAAGGTGTGGCAGAGATTCCAGTGACTCCTGCACCGGCAAACGGATCAGGTGGGGTGTCTACCACTGGTGCCCTACAGCTTACATTTGATCGTCCTATGATGCCTGCAGCTGGAACCATAACAGTATCTCCAGGTGCTGCTAACGATGCTAGAACGAGATGGCTCAATGTAAACTCCCCGGCCGTTACAGGAGGAGGCAGCAGAACTATAACATTGCTTCCAGCATCTGCAGCATCACCCTTGCTAAACAGTACGCAGTATACGGTGACGATACCGCAGGGAGCTTTTTACGATCAAGACGGAAATGTATTTCCAGCTTCGGGTGCGTATACCTGGACATTTACAACGGCTTCTTTGACAGGACTTAACGTAAGTGCGCTAAATCCAGCTGACCGGAGTGAATCCATAGCTAACAACAGATCATTTTCTGTCACATTCAATCGTAATGTGAATTATAACAGTGCTGTGGAAAATGGTGTAGCGCTTTATAAAAGTGGTGGAGCACTGGTTGCGGTTACTGTTAACCGGAGTACAACTGCTGCAAACGAATATGTAATTACGCCTAAAACAGCTTTAGATAGCGACTCAACCTATTATATTGATATTGCTAAAGGAGCTTTTGTAGATGCTATTGATGCTAGTGTTATCTATGATGGACTAAGCGGCAAAAGTTCATGGAGCTTCCGGACCTTGTCTCAGGATAAAACAGCTCCACAGCTCACATCTGCATCACTCGAGAACAATCGGACCATTCGTTTAAAATACAATGAGAGTCTCAACTCTTCCATTGCACTGTTGATCTCAAGTTTTAGTGCTACGGTGAATGATGAGAGTCGTACAATTGAAAGTGTCTATATTCAAGGGGACAGCGCCTATGTGGTGCTAAGTACTGGGGTAGCGGTTGGACAGAACGTGAAGGTTAGCTATACAGGGGGTCTGCGGACCATTCAAGATCCAAGCGGAAATGCAGCCAGCACTTTTAGCTCAAAGCAGGTTACTAACACGATCGAGTCCTCCATGCCTACACCCAAAGATGGACGGATCACAGGTAGAACTGTAGCGTTGAATTTCAATGACTCCTTAAAGGCAGTTTCCTCTTACGCACATAGTCAGTTTCTAGTGACTTCAGATGGGGGATCCCTAGGGGTCAACTCCATAAGCTCCAGCGGGAACACTGTATATTTAGGGTTAAACAGCGATGCTTCTAATGGCCAGACCGTTCGTGTCTCCTATTATGCAGGCTCTTATCCTTTGCAGAATTCTTTTGGACAAAATATTGCGGATTTCACAGATTTCTACATTCGCAACAGTAACGATACAATTCCACCCGTGTTCCAAAGTGCAACCGGAGGTGGCAATAAAATCCTTCTGAATTACAATGAAGGCTTGTCAACGACAAACCTCCCGATGAACAGCCAGTTCTCTGTGCTTGTTGGCAGCACTCCTAACTATGTTACGAATGTATCCGTCAGTGGCTCACAGGTCACGCTAACGCTCCAGAGTGCTTTGACGGTGAATCAGAATGTTACGTTATCCTATGTTCCGGGGACTACCGGAATAAGCGATTTAAATGGAAACCGTGCAGCTTATATTAACCTGCAGCCTGTGTCCATCTCGGAAAATAGCGGCACTAGCATACCTGAGATTAGTTCTGCCACCATCAATGGCGACGAGCTTACGGTTACATTCAGTAAAAACATGCAGGCATCTGGTTCCCTCTATGCTAATCAGTTCGGAGTTAGAGCAGATGGAAGCAGTATGGGTGTACAAAACTACACTTTGTCAGGGGATATTTTAAAAATAACAACATCCTCAGCAGTAAAAACCGGGCAAACTGTTGATTTGTCTTATATGTCAGGTTCAGGTACGATCAAGGATTTAAGTGGTAATATACTGTCCTCCTTCTCTTCACTTTCTGTTAAGAACCTAACCGGCGTGAGCACCGGAACGGGAAATCGTCCATCCTATCTAGGGACGATTGCAACAAGTGAGTTTGGAAAAGAATACGCGCTGCTGAAGAGTGACTCTTCACAAATCGTGGATGACCGTTCGTTATACAATCAATCTGTCAAAAGATATACCTTAAACACAGATCGCCTGACGGCCAGTTTTGAATATCTGTATAAGGCAAGTAGTGATACATTAGCTTTTGAGGTGCCTGCTACGGAACAATCGGCCTATGTGACTGTTCCTTTAAAGCCTTTGCTTGATGCTGTAAATCGCAGTAAAACCACAAAATTTATGATACGTTATGGCGATCACTTATATAGCGTAGGACTAGACGATATCGATATGAACGGATTAGCGACAAGCTTGATTGCAGACAGTAAAAATATCTCGCTGGTGTTCCGCTTAGAAAAGGTTCCGGCAGGTACGTTCTCCCCATTTGAGCAAAAGCTAAAAACTATGGGGATGCAGAGCGTTACTAGTCTTATGGATGTCCGGGTGACTGCGATAGTAAGCAGCAATTATTCTAATGCTAAGGCATTATCGGTACCTGGAGAATACACTGTGCGTACAACTTCTTCATTGAACAATGCGCAGACATCTGCTGCTAGACTGGATCTTTCCTATTACGATGCAGCCTATCTGCCAACAAAAGTAAGTACGGTAGGTAGCTATACGATTATTCGTGCTCGTACGGAGGGTAATCAAGTGTTAGGAACCTTTATATCAACCCGGGCCTTTTCAGATATGAGTAGACATTGGAGTAATTCAATCGTAGCTGAGCTTAGTGCAAAGACTATCATCGATAGCAGTTACGGGACTACATTTGGTCCAGAAAAAAAGATTACCCGTGCAGAGTTTGCAGTAATGCTTAGCCGGGGACTTGGTTTGCTAGGCGATCGCGAGACCGCACAGCGCTTCCGGGATGTGCAGCCTTCCACACAAACGGGAGACTATATTGGTGCAGCAGCTAAGGCAGGTATTATTACAGGCAACACGGATGGCTCCTTCCGGCCTAATGATAATATCACTCGTGAGCAGATGGCAATCATGATGATTCGGGCAATGGAATACACCAAACATCCTATTACGTTAAGCGGCACTTCTGCCTCAACACTGGCACGCTTCAAGGATAAGTCCAAAATTCAGAATCAAAGTGCAGAATTCGTAGCTAAAGCTGTACAATCGGGGATTATTTTGGGAATGACCACAAGTGAGTTCCAGCCTCAGGGTAATGCCACTCGTGCACAAGCTGCTGTGATGTTGCATCGGATGCTGAAGCAAACAGATTATTTGTAGAATAAATAGATTGGTAAAGCCTGGCATTCTGCTGGGCTTTTTTTATGTTAATAGTTTGTGTTAAGAGACTCTATAAAGCTTGAAATCTCTCAATTTCGCAACTTTTTCGCTTATTTTCAGTCTATTAAAAGAGTACTAGAAAAATAGGAACCAGTTTCCAGACTTTTGATAACGGACTTGAAGAGTAAAAAAGAGATGGGAGAGTTACGTCGAAATGAATGAAGTTTTCATGGAGAAGAAGAGTAGAGAAGTTGTTCGGGGAATGAAATTATCATCTACTAAAAAATGGGTTGCCGCTTCATTGGCAGGTGTGTTGTGGATTATGCCGGTAATTGGCAGTGAAGGCTTAGCTATGTTTGGTCATAGTTCCACACCAATTGCTGCCGCAGCCACATCTAATTTTAAAGTAAGCAAGCTGGGAGAAGAAGTAATTACTTCGGGCGCCATTATGATGAAATACAAATATACGGCTACACGTTCAGGAGCGAGCGCTTCTGGCTTGGCGGATGTTATTCGCGTTGACCTCAACAATCCATATGTTTCTTTAGATGTTATGACAGGTAAAGGTGGAAACCTGACAACACGTCAAAGTACTGGCGGGATGGCTAAGGAAACTGGAGCCGTGGCTGCAGTAAACGGAGATTATTTTAATACAGGCGGGGAAGGTGCTCCGATTGGTGGACAAGTATCCAGTGGAGTATTGGTATCCACCCCTTCGCAATTGGATGGAATGTATGCCTTTGCAGTGACTAAGGACCGCAAGCCTCTTATTGATGAGTTCAGCTTTGAAGGAATGATAACCGCACCTGACGGCGCACAGTTTGAGATATCCGGTATCAATAAAGGTGCTTATAGTCCTGAAGGTGGAAGCTCTACTTATAGCCATGCTAATGCAATGTATATCTATACGGATGTATGGACCGCACTCGATCGTCCCAAAAACAGCTCAACCACACCGACAGAGGTGCTCGTTGAGAACGGCGTAGTTACTCAAATATCTGAAAATGCTGCGCTTCCTACAGCGGTTCCAAAGGGAGCTTATATTTTGCGGGCCCATGGCTTAGCCGCACGGTATGTTACTGCCCATCTGACTGTTGGACAACCGGTAACAAGTGTGTACTCCCTGAAATCCAAGACTACGCAGCAATCGCTAGATCCTGCTAATCTGCAAACAATGATTGGTGGACATACGATTCTTGTAAATAACGGAAAAGCAGCAACGTTTTCTCGCTCGACTAGCAGTATTGGCGGTTATCGTGCACGTACGGCTTTAGGATACTCTCAGGATGGACGTTATGTATATATCATAGCTACTGAAAAAAATGGCAACAGCTCAGGAATGTCATTGACCGAGCTGCAATCTTTTATGACCAATATTGGAGTCTGGAAAGGGCTTAACTTAGACGGAGGCGGCTCTACAACGATGGTAGACCGGCCTCTCGGTGAAACCTCAGCCACACTAACCTTTAATACAGAGTATGGCACAGAGCAGCGCAGCATCGTTAACGCGCTTGGTGTTTATACTAACGCACCACAAGGTGAAGTGAAAGGAATTAAAATTAGCGGAAGCACTTCACTATTAGTTGGACAAAAGGCTACTTATTCGTTAAAAGGTTATGACACTTACTATAACCCTATAGATGTAGCAGCAGGCAATCCTACTTGGACATCAAGTGGAGGAAGCGCAACTGTAAGTGCAGGAGAAGTAACGGCAGTGAAGCCAGGCACCGTTACCTTAACGGCTAAAAGCGGCGTAGCAAGCGCTTCTACAACCCTTACAGTCTTGGGTGGAGATGATCTATCCAGCATGAGTGTAGGCACTGCTACAGCGCCACTGACAGCTGGGACAACTGTATCTGTCCCTGTAAAGGCCGCTACGAAGAGTGGAGCAACCATAAGCGTTCCAGATTCAGCGCTGAAGTGGGAGTTTGTAGGCTTTAAGGGAGTCGTGCAAAATGGCAAGCTTACTGTAAACTCTGTGGATGCAGGGGTTACTACAGGTTACGCTATTGCTCGTTATGATGGGTTTAGCACAGCGGTTGTATTATCGACAGCAGCAGCTACAACATGGGAAGATTTCGAGAAGGTAAGTTATCCAGTCAACTTTACTACCAATGTGCCAGCGGTACAGGGGACTGCAACAATAGTAGACGGATCGGCTGAAAGAGTAGGGTCCAAGGTGCTGTCACTCAGTTATGATATGACGGCTGGCAGCGGTAAAATGTACGCTTATGCTCAACTTAACGGCACAAGTGGAAAAGCCGTTCCAGCGCTTGCAACTTCGATGTCAGTTGATGTGATGGGCGATATGAGCTTAAATTGGCTGCGTGCTGAGTTTGTAGACAATAGTGGAGCTACAGCCTATGTAGATCTTGCGAAGATTATCGATTGGAACGGTTGGAAGAACATAAACATCGACTTGTCAGGATCAGGGATTAAATTCCCGGCTACGCTGAAGAGACTTTATGTAGTCAATGTAGAGGAAGGCCAAGATGAACGGGCGAAGACAGGTACCGTTGCTTTTGATAATATCACCTTCACAATGCCTTCACTTTCCAGTGATGCAGGGTTACCAAAGGGTACGGCTTCGATGAGCATCGGCTCCAAAGCAATGACCGTAAACGGAAATAAGAAGGCTATTGATGTAGCTCCAATTGTGAAAGACGGCAGTACTTATGTGCCGATCCGTTATGTGCTGGATGCTTTTGGAGGGAATGCTACCTGGGATCAGGTGAATAAGAAGATCATGGTGTTGCGCGGAGCCAAGGCACTGGATCTGACGGTAAATAAAAAGGAATACCTGTTAAATGGTAAGCGACAAAGTGCTGAAGTAGCACCTATTATTTTACAGGGTAGGACTTTAGTACCTCTGAGACTGGTTTCTGAACAGTTAGGATTAACTGTAAAATGGGAACAGAAAACGAAGACCGTAACTATCGAATCGTGATATGTTAATATATAAGGAAAACCTTAATACGATCCGATAGAAAAGGGGCAAGCATCCGTGGAATTTCAAGCCGATGCGATTGATCGCGTTATTAAAAATACCATCGACGTGATGGAGAGCAGCAAGTATCAGATTTTTGAAATATTGCAGGTTGCACGTGATGAACTTGCTGCACTCAACAAGGAACTGCAGCGGGTCATGGACGAAACGGATGAAACATTGAAAAAGGTAGACAAGCTGGAGCTACAGTATCACCGCTCCAGAATCCGGCTGACAGAGGTCAGCCGGGACTTTGTCCGCTACTCAGAGAAGGATATCCGTATTGCTTATGAGAAGGCTACGGAGCTTCAGCTCGAACTCATGATGACACGTGAGCGAGAGGTCTATCTTCGAAGCAGACGTGATGAATTACAAATGCGAGTGCGCAGTGTCGAAAATTCTGTAGAGCGTGCAGAGTCAATTGGTTCGCAAATGAGCGTAGTGCTCGAATATTTGTCGGGAGAACTAGGCCAAGTGACGAGAATTGTCGAATCTGCGAAGAACAGACAGATGATCGGACTCAAAATTATCCTGGCTCAAGAAGAAGAACGGAAGAGAATTGCCCGGGAAATTCATGATGGTCCCGCTCAAATGCTGGCAAATCTAGTCCTTAGGACGGAAATTGTAGAAAGAATGCTGGTAAAGCAGGAATTTGGGCTGGTGCAGGACGAAGTAGTAGATTTAAAAGGGCAGGTACGTAACAGCCTGGAAGAAATGCGTAAGGTTATTTTTAATTTACGACCGATGGCTCTCGATGATTTGGGCTTGATTCCGACTTTGCGGAAATATGTGCATGATTTTGAAGAGAAGACGAAACTGCGGACGACTTTGGAAACCCGGGGACAGGAACACCGACTATCTTCAGCGATGGAGGCGGCGGTATATCGTCTGGTTCAGGAAGCATTGTCTAATGCAGCAAAACATGCCTACCCAAGCTTCGTATTGGTGGAGATTACATACCAAGCGCAGTTAATTAAGATTGTGATTAAAGATAACGGATTAGGCTTTAATGTACAAAAGTTAAAAAATCAGCAAGGTAATCGGGAAAGCTTCGGGTTAGTAGGTATGCGGGAACGTGTAGAACTGCTTGAAGGAAGAATGGAAATTGTATCAGCCGAGAATCAGGGGACAACAATCGTGATCCATATTCCGACGAATGTGGAGAAGGGGAAGGAGTAGTGTGATGGAGAACTTAAACTCTAGTAAAACGCCCATTAAGGTTCTTTTGGCGGATGATCATCAGCTTTTTCGTGAAGGGCTGAAACGCATTTTGAATATGGAGGAGGATATCGAGGTCATAGGGGAGTGCGGCGACGGTATTCAGGTATTAGAGTTTTGTAACGGGACTAAACCGGACATCGTATTAATGGACATCAATATGCCTGTTGAGAATGGCGTAGAAGCCACTCAAAAACTTCGGGAAATGTTCCCGGAGGTTAAGGTAATTATTTTATCCATTCATGATGATGAGAGTTATGTATTTGAGACCCTACGTAAGGGCGCCAATGGTTATTTATTGAAGGATATGGAGGCTGAATCCCTTATTAATGCCATTCGTTCGGTCTGTGAAGGACATGCCTTTATCCATCCAAAGGTTACTGGAAAGCTTATCAATCAATTGCGGCGTATGACTTACCTTAACGAGACTGGCGTAACTACAGATACAGTGGTGAAGGAAGCTGGTGTTAAATTTATTGCTGGTGACAACAATCCTCTAACCCGTCGTGAAGCAGAAGTGCTTCGTCTAATGGCTGAAGGTAAGAGCAACAAAATGATCGGTGAATATTTATTCATTAGTGAAAAAACAGTTAAAAACCATGTTAGCAGTATTTTGCAAAAAATGGAAGTGGATGATCGGACTCAAGCCGTTATTAATTCGATTAAATACGGCTGGGTAACCTTGTAGAAGCTTCACAGTAATACGTTACATAAAGGAAAGAAATTAAGTAGACACAGCTTGCTTCCCTGATGGGTATTCTAGGCAGTCACCGACCTTTTAATGCCGGCATATAGTGTTGGTATACAGAGGAGGTGCATCTCCATGGTAGCCCAGTTGATATGGATTGCGGTTGTTTATGTATCCGCTGCAGTGATGATTCATATGTTGCATAACCGGCAGAAGGTGCGTAAAACACCGCAGTCCGGAAAATGGATTCATTATATTTTTATTACCCGCAATCATGAATCTGTTGTGGAATGGTACATTCGGGCACTGACATTTCAAGCTCTTCTAACCGGAAAACGATTGCGAGTAACGTTCATGGATGATGGTTCGAGCGATGGAACACTTGGGATAGTTTCCAAAATGGCCGCTAGTGGCTGCTCTATCGATCTTGCAACATCTATGTACTCTCTTCAGATGAGTGAAGAATTGCAGCATGAAGGAATTGTAGTAGACTTGCGGCTGTCAGGGCAGTCTGTATCGCTGCCTTTTATGGGGATGGCAGGAAGTAGGGGATGCGAATCAAAGCGCAACAGATCTTAAGTAAATATGTAAGTAACGGGTGAAGCACACTCTCCAAGAACTGGGGGAGTGTGCTTTTTGCGTTTGGGGAGACGGAGTCGTGAATTCGGGATCAAATATGGAGTTGCTAAGTACAAGCGAAAGGTAGGAGGGATTATTATGCAAGTCGCTGTATATGCTGTGGAATGCAAGGGGAGCTGGAGGGTTGAAATTTCATTAGATCTTAGCGTGGATAGATGGTGGTGGTCTGTAGCTAGACCGGAGAAGAAAGCTGGGAGTTCCTTAGCGGCGAATAGTTTGGTTCTGCTTTCTTCTGCGTTGCCGCTAGGTTGGGCTGTGAAGCTCCGGGACAACTTTAAACAAAGAAGCGTAATGGGCACCTGGGGGATTAAGGAGTGGGGGCAATATATTAATAGTATGCTTGAGGCTGAGTTGAGAGAGGAGAAAGAGACAGGGGGACTGTGGGAGGCACAGTGGCTGAATGATGGAATATTCATATGGAAGCCTAATGAATCAAGTTTCGGAATAGATCAGGACAATAAGAAGAATGAAAGATACGATTGGTGTGAAAAAGAGGATTTTCAATCTGGATTACTAGAATCGGATTCAGAACAATTATTGGGGGCTGTGGCTGGGCGCTCTTTATTGGAGCCGGAAGTAGAAGCGCTGCTGGCAGAAGAATTGCCAGAGCTAGGGGGATGCTGGCGCCAGGCGGCACAACTGGCGCATCTACAGGGGCGGCTGATGCTTACAGCCGCCGTAGGCAATGCAGCCCCCGCTGCGCATGGGGCGCGGGCCCGCCAGCTCCCTGCGGGTGCTGGCGTTATGATGCGTGCGGCGGCTAGGCTGCCGCACTTATTGTGGCGCGGCGCTGTCGCTCGCCGCGCGGTTTCGCGCTGCCTGCGTTGCGGCAGCGTGCCCACCGGCCGCACGGCATGCGCCGCGTGCGGGCTTATGGGCTGCGCCTATTGCGAGGCCTGCCTCGCGCTTGGGCGCAGCCGGGCTTGTGCGCTGCTGCTGCGCAGCGCAGCACTTCCGGCCGTGCGGTGCACGGCCGCCCTTGACCCCGCCGCGGCCGCAGGCCGGTGGGGGCTGAGCCCAGCGCAGGCGGGAGCCGCTGGCGCTGGGCTGGGTTTTCTGGCGGAGGCGCGCAAGCGCTCCGCCAGTACCTGCCCAGAGCGGTTTCTGCTCTGGGCGGTAACGGGAGCGGGGAAGACGGAGATGATCTTCCCGCTCCTAGAGGTTGTGCTCGCCGCCGGAGGGCGGGCGCTGGTAGCGACGCCGCGCCGCGACGTCGTACTTGAGCTCGCGCCGCGGCTCGCCCGGGCTTTTCCGGCGGAGGACATCGCCGTACTTTATGGCGGCAGCGCAGATCGCTGGGTGAGCGGTCGCTTAACGCTCGCTACCACCCATCAGCTCCTGCGCTTCCATCAAGGTTTTGATCTCGTAATCATTGACGAGCTGGATGCGTTTCCCTACCACAATGATCCTATGTTGGCCTATGCCGCTGAACAAGCCTGTAAAGTGGACGGCTCTTTCATTTATTTATCAGCTACGCCACCACAAGAAATGCAGCGTTTGGTCCGGTTAGGCAAGCTTCCACATGCCAGAGTGCCTGTCCGCTTCCATGGTCATCCCTTGCCTATCCCGCAGCATTTGAGTATGCCCTCTGTTCTAACCTTTCTGAAGCGTGGAAGTTTGCCAAGATCGCTTATACAGAATCTTCAAAAGTCACTGGAGCGAAAAGCACAAATTTTTCTGTTTGTGTCTCGCATAGCTCATATCGAAGGCTTGCTGATCCTACTTCGTCGTAGCTTTCCTGGCGTGGTTATCGAAGGCACCTCGTCCAAGGATTCATTTCGGGCAGAGAAGGTGACTGCTTTTCGCAACCATATCATCTCTTTGTTAGTAACTACTACGATCCTGGAACGGGGAGTTACCGTGCCACGCAGTGATGTGTTTATTTTGGATGCAGACAGTGGTCTTTTTGACGAAGCCTCTTTGGTTCAGATGGCAGGCCGTGCTGGTCGTTCTAAAGACGATCCTGACGGGCATGTTGTATTTGCCTCCCCTCAGTGGAGCCGATCCCAGCGTGGAGCGATTGCTCAGATTCGTACTATGAATATCATCGCTCGCCGCCAAGGATATATTCGTAAAGGTGGGGCTATATGAATACCAAGCTTACAGGGTTACGAAAATCTCTGTCTTTCCTCCTTACCCCCTCCGTGCCTCAATGTCTAACCTGCGGGAAGTACAGCCCACAGTCCTCACAGTTGCCTGGTATCTGTAAGAATTGTGCGGAATCCATTCCTTGGATACGCATTCCACGTTGTTTGATATGTGGGCGGCATGTAGGCTGTCCAGACTGTACTCGCAGCGCTGAGCCCTCACCCATTGTATGTAACCGGAGTGCGGTAGCCTACACTAATGAGATGAGAGAATGGCTCGGTCAATATAAATATCGCGGGAATGAACGATATGCCCCTCTGCTTGGTCTCATGCTGGATAGGGCATATTTAACCCTAAAGGAGGAGAAGCAACAGGGGGCTCTTTCATCCCAGAAGGCATCGTTTTTTCATCTTATTCAACATAAAAGGTACAAAAAAAACAGCCTTTGGTCAGCTGATTTATTAGTTCCGGTACCTGTCAGTGATTCAAGGCTTCTAGACCGGGGGTTCAATCAAGCGGAAAGATTGGCCGATGTTCTATCTCATCATAGGAAGATTCCTCAGCTACCGCTACTAATTCGTACGCATCATACGGTTAAGCAGAGCTTTAAAGGACGTGCGGAGAGACTGGCAGATATGAAGAATGCTTTTGGAGCGAATCCGGCAGTCTCCACACCATTTAAGGATTGGCTGAAAGATAACTCACCTATAAGCCGTCCTATTCGAATTATTATTGTTGATGATATCTATACAACGGGAAGCACGATTCGTGCTTGCGCCGAAATTCTAAAACAAATGGTTTCAAACTATGATTATGCTACAGAAATCTATAGCCTAACCTGGGCGCGTTCCTAAAGCGAAAATGCATGATTGTGAACAGCTATATCTATTTCATTAAGGATTAGTTGCGGTTGGTAGCGTTTCTTCTGTCCCATAGACGAATTCCTTGCAATCATGTAATCTAGGAGCATAAGAATATTATGCATTGCACAGAATGTACGGAGAGGAGCGGCTGCTTGTTATGAATCTAGACAATTGTCCAAGGTGCGGCCGGTTGTTTGTCAAGAATCTTATGGGGTTGTGCCAGGCCTGTATCAAAGAGCTGGAGCATGAATATGAGATCTGCGTGAATTATTTACGGGAAAACAAAGGAACCAACATTCAGGAGCTCTCCGATGCTACGGGGATTTCTATTAAAGAGATTACCCGCTTTATTCGAGAAGGCCGGATTTCTATAGCTAATGCACCCAATATGATGTACCCTTGCGAAGTGTGTGGTACACTGATTCGGGATGGCCATATGTGTGACAGCTGTCGTAGCCGGCTCAGGAAAGATCTCACGAATGCTGTCAAGGAAAATTCTGCTGAGGATACTACTAAAAAGACATCTGATGGTGCATATCGTGCCATAGATAAGCTGCGTGACCTATAAAATCTGCAAAAAAACGTTTGCAGCTATAAAGAATGTTTCAGTCTACGCCGATAAACTTAGTAAAGATTATCGGCTTTTTTATATTAGAAGGAAGGTGGAAGTTATGAAAATTAACGAGACCGGACGAATTAACGCGATTAATCCGTATCAACGCAGCGCGGAAGCGCAAAGGCAGGAACAAATGAAGAAAAGCACACGCAAGGATGAGGTTTCGATCTCTGATGAAGCGATTCAACTCTTGCAAGCACAAAACACTGGCAAGAATGATCCAGAACGCGCACTTAAGATCGACAATCTAAAGCAGCAGGTCTCCGCAGGTACCTATCAAGTTGATGCATCTAAGCTAGCAGAGAAACTCGCCCCTTACTTTAAGCAATCCTCCGAGAATTAGGTGAAAACATCCATGGCATTGACGACATTAATAGAACTATTGGAGCGGCTAGATGGAGTGCATGTTCAAATGCTGGATCTGGCCGCTGAGAAGAAACAGACAATTATGGATAACAAGGTGGATGCGTTAATCGACATCCTTAATCGTGAATCCAAGCTAATGAAGGTAATTGGGCAGCTCGAGGAAGAGCGAATATTAGCCGCATATACCGTTTTGCAAGGTGTGGGTATTCGTTCCAACCTGAACCTGAATCTAACGGAGCTGTCCAGGCTTATATTTGACCCTGAAGACAAGGCACGACTGCTGCATATTCAGCAGAAGCTTTCAGGCACTTTGCATCGCCTGAAAGAAGCCAATGACCTAAATCAGAAGCTGATAGAGCAGTCGCTTACATTTATAGATTATTCTTTGGATCTGTTGGTCGGAAGACCAAATCAGGATATCACTTATCATCGTCCGTCCGACAAAGGTAACAACGTAAATCGGTCGGGGATTTTTGATGCACGAGGTTAGAATTGTACTGATGAAGTGTTCTGCCGGAGCAGAACATAAGGAGGAGTAAGAAGCATGACATCCACATTTCACTCGATAGAGACGGCGAGACGCAGCCTTTTTACTCAGACCGCAGCTCTTAATACAACTGGACACAATATCGCTAATGCGAATACCGAAGGTTATACTCGTCAACGTGTTAATATGCAAGCCTCTTTACCTATTGAAGCGTACGGATTGTTAAAATCTACCGTTCCAGGTCAAATGGGTACAGGGGTGGAATTCTCATCTATCGATCGGATTCGAGAAATGTTTCTGGATGATCAGTACCGTGGTGAGAACGCTGCTTTCGGCAACTGGAGTCTTCAAGCAGATACGCTCTCTAAGCTGGAAGCTATCGTTAATGAGCCATCGGATACAGGCATTCGTACAGTTCTGGATAACTTCTGGAAATCTTGGTCGGATCTAAGTAAGAACCCTGAAGATCCAACAGCCCGTAAGATTGTAGTGCAAACTGCACAATCTTTGACGGATGCTATGAACTATATGAGCACGCAACTGAATAATCTGGAGCGGGATCTAACCACTAATATAGATGTTAAAGCAAAAGAAGCTCAGGGTTACCTGACCGCGATCGCAGATCTAAATAAATCCATCTATAAGATTGAGGGTATGGGGGATCATGCGAACGATCTACGTGATCAACGCGACCTGATGGCGGACAAGCTCTCCAAAATTGCTAATATTACTGTTGTAGAGACGGAAGCAGGTTATAACATTTCTTTAGGGGGACAACCTCTCGTAGAGGGTGGAGAAGTAACTACAACCGTAGATGGCGCGTTTCTTAATAATGCTTATGCCTCCGGAACCTTGAAGGGCGGCGAGGCTTACGGAATGATTTTTTCCAATAATACCTATGTTGCCGATTACAAGAAACAGCTCAATGATTTGGCGAGCACTATTGCTACAGGTGACGTTGAAATTACAGTGCCAGCTGGCTCCAATCTTCCTGAGGGCACAGTGTTGACTAGTGATGCCAAGATTACACAAGCTGACGGTACCGTAGTTACTTTGACCGCTGGTCAGGCCATGCCTAAGGGCGCAACAATGTATGAGGACGTCAAGACCATTGTCAAAGGGTTTAACGGACTTCACAAGTTAGGTTACGCGATGGATGGAAGCGCCGGACGCGATTTCTTTGTAACATCAGGCGAGGCTGGAACGATCAAGCTGAATCCGGAAATTGCAGCTGACGTAAACCTATTTGCAACTTCATTACGTACAACTGTTGATGCGAATGGAAATACGCAAGTCGTTAAAGGAAATAACACCTTGGCACTTCTATTGACGAACCTGAAGGATAGTAAATTTACTAAGCCAGACGGTAGTGTGAGCAACACTGTTGGTGGGCTTTTCAGCTCTATGGTTGGTCAACTTGGTATTCAATCCCAAGAGGCTGCACGTCAGACGGATAACTCAGATTATCTCGTAGAGCAAGTTAACTCCCGTCGTCAATCAGTCAGCGGTGTATCACTAGATGAAGAAATGTCGAATATGCTAGTATTCCAGCATGCTTATAGTGCCGCAGCGCGTTTTATGACTACTTTTGATGAACTGCTCGACAAATTGATCAATTCCACCGGCACAGTCGGCAGATAAAAAGGAGATATAGCGTATGTTGAGAGTAACCTCTAACATGATGAATTCACAGCTTCTGCTTAACCTAAATCGCAATGCACGTACAATGAACGATACACAATTACAGCTTTCCAGCGGACGCAAAATCAACAAGCCTTCCGATGATCCAGTAGGGATCACGTATTCCCTGCGCTACCGTGCGGAGCTTTCCTCTAATGAACAATATACTAAGAATGTAGATAGTGCTCTTTCGTGGCTTGATTACAATGATACAGTGCTGGGTCAAGCTGGAGATGTCGTTCAAAAGATTCGCGAACTGTCCGTACAAGCAGCGACAGGAACTAATCCACAATCCGCACTAGACAGTATCAATGCAGAAGTATTGCAATTAAAAGACCAACTTGTGGATATTGCTAACAGTACGTTGAATGGTAAGTATATCTTTAATGGCGAGCAATACAACACGAAACCTTATGATTTCGTTAAAGGTGCAGATGGCTCATATGATGTATCTAAGCCAATTACTACGGATACTGGGCAGATTCAGTTTATCGTAGGTGAAGACGTGCGAATGCCCATTAGCACGTCTGGTAATGAGATATTTGGTAATACGGGGGATACAGATAATCTGTTTACAATCATTAATAAATTATCAGATGCTTTGAAGTCTGGTGATTACTCTGGGGTTTCGGCACAACTTGGTTCAATTGATACACGTATGGAATCTATTTTAACGGCTCGGTCGGAAATAGGAGCGAAGACTAACCGCGTGGAGCTAATGCAAGACCGACTAAGTGATTTGAATATCAACCTAACTGATCTTCAGGCTAAGACTGAAGATGCTGACTACGAAGGTTTGATAATGCAGTCAAAGATACAAGAGAACATCTATAATGCCTCCTTGTCTGTGGGTGCAAAGATTATTTCCACAACACTCGTAGACTTTATAAGATAAACGGAGGTGGTTCTCGTTGCTTCGGCCGATATTGCAAATCCGTCAGACACCTGCTGTGATTGGGATTGATGCTGACCCCGGCGCATATTCGATAACCCAGCCTAAGGCTGAGATCAATGTAACAACCACCCCTGGGCAATTTACGGTTCACTCGACTCGGCCTGAGCTTACCATAGATCAATCACGAGCGTGGGAAGCCTATAATGGTGGAAAGATGCTGGATATGAACAAGCGTATCTATTCCGGAATTCAACAGTTATACCTTCAGGGCATTGCGAGAAAGGTTGAGCAAGGCAATCGAATGGCTCAGTTTTTTAGACCTGGTAATACAATTGCGGAAGTATACGGTATGGATACAGAGCCAAATTCGTTTCCAGAGATTCGAGGCCCGGCATCCTACGATAATGTTGATATTCAAATCGAAACGAGAGCTCCGCAAATCGATTTTCGAGCTGTGAAAGTCGACATTCAGGTGGAAAGACGTAATCCGGAAATTGAATATACTCGTGGAAAGTTAAATATATATATGCAGCAATATGCTTCGATTCAGTTTATTCCACCAGAATTGAATGTTCAATTGTAGCTCCTTAAGCTGTAGATGTGCCAGAAAGCGCCTCTATAGCTTTTGTGCTATATAATGTAATAGAATCTCGTAAGAAGCTAGTTTTGCATAGCAAAACTTTTGAGGAGTGAACAACTTGATTATAGAAACACTATCTTGGGGCAAACTAGAAGTGGATACGGAGCAGATTTATCATTTTTCTAAAGGTTTACCAGGATTTGACGATGAAACAGACTTTATCTTAATTGAGATGCCTGAGACGCCCTTTGCGTATTTACAGTCTATAAGAGAAAAGGGATTATCGTTTCTGCTAGGCGATCCGTTTGTTTTTTTTCCATCTTATGAATTCGAACTGCCTGATGATGAGGCTGAAGAGTTAGAAATCGACACAGAGGTGATCGTCCGTTGCGTGATTACACTGAAGGAACCAGTCGATCACTCTACAATTAATCTTCTGGCACCCGTTGTATTGAATCCGGTAGTCCATTCGGGAAAACAAATTGTTTTGCATAGAGCCCCTTATCATACGAAGCATAGCCTTCTGCAAGATCAGTCGGTTATAGATGGAAAGGAAGGTGGATGATATGCTCGTACTTTCCCGTAAAAAAGGGGAGTCTATTGTCATTCAAGATCAGATTGAGCTGACAATCTTAAGCGTAGATGGTGACACGGTAAAAATTGGTATTTCTGCACCAAAACATGTCGATATTTTTCGTAAAGAGGTATATCTCTCGATCCAAAAGGCTAACCGTGAGTCTGTCGCTCCTCAGCAGTCTGATTTGAATGCATTGATCCATCGACTTCGTGGTGTAAATAAGAATGAATGATTGACATGTAGCACACACATAATCCAAAACCTGGGACTTCGTAATCGCTGACTCGGGTTTTTTATTTTATTTTGGAGAATTTAACCAAGAAATTTCAAAAAAACTTTGATTTGCTCTAAACAGTTGGGTGCATACCGTCGATATATGTATTAGACGCTGAGCCAGCAGGGCGGCCGACCTTAATGGATCAGCGTTTACCACATGGATGTGGAACTAATTTAATTTCAGGGAGGAAATATCAAATGATTATTAACCACAATATCGCAGCTTTGAATACTCACCGTCAATTGGGTGCAAACACTGCAGCAACTAGCAAGAACATCGAGAAATTGTCTTCCGGTCTTCGCATCAACCGTGCAGGTGATGATGCTGCTGGTCTGGCAATCTCCGAAAAAATGCGTGGACAAATCCGTGGTTTGGATATGGCTGCAAAGAACTCTCAAGATGGTATCTCTTTGATCCAAACTGCTGAAGGTGCATTGAATGAAACTCATAGCATTCTTCAACGTATGCGTGAGTTATCTGTTCAATCTGCAACTGATACAAATACAAACTCAGATCGTTCAGAACTTCAAGAAGAAATGAACCAATTAGTGAAAGAAATTGATAGAATTTCGACTACAACTGAGTTCAATACTCAAAAGTTGTTGAATGGTTCTTTCAAGGGAACATTCCAAATTGGTGCGAACCAAGGGCAAACTATTGACTTGTCAGTTGCAGCAATGGGTTCCGCGGCACTTGCATTGACTGCAAGTTCTACTGTTGAGTCTGGTGTTGCATCAACAGGTTTTGCTGATGGAACATATACTGTTGATGGTACGGATGTTAAAGATGCTAGCGGTACAAAAATTGGTACAATAGCTGGTGATACTGTAAAAGATGCGGCTGGTACTGTACAAATTACCTTCACAAAGGGCACACCAGCAGATGGTTCAACTATTGTTATTAAAAACAATCAAGCTGAACTTAGACAAGAATTAACTGCCGCTGGATCAAACTTGTCTTCAGGTAATTATGAAGTCCAAGGCGCAAATGTAATACGAGATGGACAAATCGTAGGTAAGTTTGCTGGTGGTAATATTACGGAGTTAGATGGCAAAGCAGTCACTATTGCTAACACCGACTTAGGAATTAAAGGTGCGTTGGCGGATGGTTCTAAATTCACAATTAATAGTGCTGATATCTCTACAAGAGAAAAGGCACAAGGTACAATTACCTCTGTTAATAACGCTATCGAATTGGTATCCAAAGAACGTTCTAAACTAGGTGCTGTTCAAAACCGTCTAGAGCACACAATCAACAACTTGGGAACTTCTTCCGAGAACTTGACTGCAGCTGAGTCCCGTATTCGTGACGTTGATATGGCTAAAGAAATGATGGAACAAACAAAGAACAACATTCTTGCACAAGCTGCACAAGCTATGTTGGCTCAAGCTAATCAACAGCCACAAGGTGTTCTTCAATTGCTTCGTTAATTTCTATGATTCAATTAGAGATCCTGTATTCAGCAGGATCTCTTTTTTTATTTAATTATAGAAGGGAACTCAATGGTGAGATACTTCGATGTGATGAGAAAGATAATAGAGTTATTGCACTGCTTGTATTTTATGATGTGGTATCAGCGATAGATCAGATGGAACGTTCGATATCTATATGTGACATAGATATTGATACCACGCAAATAGAAGAATATTTAGAAATTTTATGGGTATTATCGAAGAGGTTGTATCAATATTGGAATATCATAATTGCGATCGAGCTAAATGTGTGATTCATAACTTCTTCTTGCCCAATTATCAGGATTTAAAAAAAGAGCTAGAAAGCATCCTACATATATATATTATTTCTTAATTCTGTAGAAATCTATCAATTAATCTTAGACAGTAATTAACTTCATTTGATCGGTCGATCTGCCGATAATAAGTCTACAAGGATTTCTAAACTAGAGGGAGAAATAAATTATGACAGAAAAAAAACGCATGGTTCTTGTTCCAAGTTATTTAGAGAAATTCGCTTGTATAGGATCAGCATGTGAAGATACTTGTTGTGTAGGGTGGCGAGTGGACATTGATCAAAAAACCTATAAGAAGTATAAAAATGTAGGCGATTGGGAAATTAAACCCCTTTTAAGCAAGCATATAAAACGTAATCGTTCCAATCCTTCGGAAGGGAATTATGCAAAGATAGTGATGAAGTCAGATACTGCATGCCCACTTCTAAATGAAGATAAACTATGCTCTATACAAAAGGAATTAGGAGAAGATTACCTTTCTAATGTATGTAGTACTTATCCTCGTGTCACAAACCAAGTTAATGAAATTTTAGAGAAATCCGCTACTTTATCTTGCCCTGAAGCTGCCCGGTTAGCTTTGTTAAACCCAGAAGGTATTCAATTTAATGAGATGGAAGAATCAATACACTCCCGAAATATGATTAGTAAGAAGTTGAATACTAATAGTAAAATTGCTATTCAGAAAATGGAAAGCTATTTTTGGGAGCTTCGTATTTTTACTATACAAGTATTACAGAACCGGAGTTATTCCTTAGCTCATAGAGTTACAATTCTTGGAATGTTCTACCAGAAGATACATGGGTATATTAATGAAGGGAACTTAAGTGGTATTCCACAGCAAATAGCATCATATACTATTTTGTTGGAGGATGGTAGTTTCAGAGAAGGTTTATCGGGTATATCTAGCTCTGTAGCAATTCAAATGCAGCTCTTAAAAGAATTAGCCGATGTCCGAGTATTCCACGGAATACAAAGTAAACGCTATATGGAGTGTTTTGGCGAAGTACTTCATGGAATTCAATACACTAAGGATTCAACAGTTGAGGAAATTGCAGAAAGATACCAAAAGGCATACGATGAACATTATGCTCTATTTATGTCAGAACATGAATATATATTAGAAAATTATTTAGTGAATTATGTGTACAAAAATTTATTCCCAAGAACAAGCGATGGAAATGTCTTTGAAGCATATATTATGCTTGTTGTTCACTATTCCCTAATCAAATTACATTTAATTGGAATGGCTGGACACCATAAGGAAGCTTTTGGCTTTGATCATGTTATTAAATTAATTCAATCATTTTCCAAAACAGTTGAGCACAATCCATTGTACTTGCGTGATGTAATTGAATTACTTAAGAAAAATAGCTATACCTCTATGGCTTATATGGCTATTCTAATAAATAACTGAATGAAGTATGTGCACCATAACGAGGCTTCTCCGTAGAGAAGCCTTTTCTGGCTTTATAAGATAAAGCTATAATGACAATCATAGATGTATTTTTAAAACGATATGTTGAAACAGTGCATCATAAAATATCAAAAAAAACTAAGAATGGTTTAGCAAAATGGCACCCAAAAAGATAATTTTTATGATTGTATTAATCTACTGTACAGAATAACCGATAGATATAGTATAAATAACACTTATATAGGGGGTTCCAGTATGGATGTTCGCCTTTCGAATTCTGGAAGTTATACAAAAAAAATAATGGATACGGGGGGGACATTATCTGCAACTCCTATGAATGAGCACAAAGAAGAAACTATCAAGTTAGGACAACTACGTAGCAATGTTGAATTAAAGAAGTTGGAGTCCCAAGGGTTCTCTGTCTCTACCGGAGAAGAACAGGTTATAAAGGCATTAGATAGAGCCCTTAAAGCATTGCAGGGTCCAACGACTACGTTTGAGGTCAGTGTACATAAGCAAACCAATGCCATCATGGTAAAGGTGCTCAATAAAGAAACTGGAGAATTAATTAGAGAAATTCCTCCTGAGAAAACACTGGATCTTGTTGCGAACATGATGGAAATTGTAGGTATAATGATTGATGAAAGAATATAGGAGCGGAGGATGATTACATGGTAACTCGTGTCAGCGGGATAGTTTCCGGACTAGATGTTGAAAGTCTCGTTAAGCAAATGATGGCGGCCAAACGTATACCTTTGGATAAGTTAAATCAACAAAAGCAGACGCTTCAGTGGCAACGTGACAACTATCGTGAGATTAATAGCAAACTTATCGAATTTCAAAATACAAAGTTAAAGGCTTATGATAAGTCGTCTGCATTAAATACCCAGACATCTGTTGTCAGCGGGAATACAACTGCATTGAAGGCCGATGCAACCGCAGATGCAAATGGGATCCCAATGAAAATGGAGATTACTCAGTTAGCAAAACCAGTAACTAGGGAAACAGGAGCTATAACATTGACGGATGGAACTAAGATTACATCCGCCTCTAAGCTAAGCGCGCTTACTGGCGCTTCTGCTACATCGGCCTATAATATTACAATTAATGGAACAGAATTCAGTTTTTCCAAGGATGCAAGTATATCTGATGTTGTTTCAAAAATTAATATAAATACTAAAGCCAACGTTACAGCTGTATTTGATGAGGTCTCAGGTAAGTTTTCGATAGCTTCAAAAACTTATGGTTCTAATGTACTCACACTAAGTGCGAACACAGTAGTAGATCCGGATCCAAATACAGCACCAGATACGAGTAGCAATAGCTTGATTGATTTGTTTGGATTAACTGGTCCCAATACTGATTTTAAGCAAGCTAAGGTTAAGGTCCTTGATAATACTGACCCAACTAAGTTCACAGAATTAAGTTTTGATAGTAATAATTTTATATTGAACGGTGTGAGTTTTACTTTACTTTCAACGACAGTTACCGGGAATCCAACAACAGTCACTACTCAATCAGATTCGACAAAGTCTTTAGAAACTATCACTAGTTTTGTGAAGGACTATAATGATTTGATAAGCATGTTACAAAGTAAAATCGACGAAGAGAGGTATAAGGATTTCACACCTCTATCTGATGAGCAAAAGAAAGAAATGACGGATAATGATATTGAATTGTGGGAGAAGAAAGCAAAAAGTGGATTGCTGAGAAATGATGAGATTTTGAAGTCGGCTATATCCTCGATGCGGTATGAACTTTCAAACAAATTGGGAGATCTCAGTTTGATTGGTATAACAACAGGTTCATATAGTGAAAATGGAAAACTATATATTAATGAAACTAAATTAAAAGAATCACTTTTAAATAATCCACAGAAAATCATTAATTTATTTCAAGGTGGGTCTGGTGCTGATGGATTATTCGATAAATTAATTACTACTGTTGGAAATACTTTAGATAGAATTGTGACTAAAGCAGGAACCTCAAAGTTTTCATCAGATGTAACTATGGCCTTTAAGACAGATAGTTTAATGGGAAAGCGATTGACTAATTATAATACTAGGATCGCAGCACTTCAGACGCGCCTTGCTAACATGGAGACAAACTACTACAAACAGTTTACGGCCATGGAAACAGCAATGAATAAATATAACTCTCAGTCTTCAGCATTGTCTGGATTTATGGCACAATAACCGATAGAGGTGAATATACATGATGACTTCTCCATATGACAAATACCGTCAGTCGTCAGTTCAAACATCAACTCCAGCACAGTTGGTAATCATGTTGTACGACGGAGCGATCCGCTTTGTAAGAACGGCAATTGATGGACTTACAAAACAAGATTTTGAGAAAACAAATCTTAATTTCGGTAAAGCCCAGACAATTATGAGTGAACTGATGTCGACATTAGATCATTCTTATGAAGTTTCTAAGAATTTGTTCTCACTTTATGAATATACTAATCATCTTTTAATTGAAGCCAATATTCGCAAAAGCCCAGAAAAAGCAGAAGAGGCTATTGGCTACTTAACCGAGCTTCGGGAAACTTGGCTACAAGCATCGAAGATCGCTGTGGGTCAGGGACAGGCTGAAAGTGCTCATGGATGAATTAATCCGGAGTTTGGATCAACTCACCCGGGAGATCGAAGAGCGTCTTCAAGAGACTACCTATGAGGAGTTAGAGGCTTTTGTAGACGAACGCCAGAAACTTGTCGATTCTATTGCAGAAGAAGCAACTATTTGTCGAACGACGCTTGCACAGAAGCAAGAAATAAATCGAATCTTGGAACATGATAATGTGATCTTAAATAGAATGAACACTTTACGTTTGGAAGCTCAAGACTGGCTGCAGAAGCGGAATCAGGCCAAAACACAACGCAACGCCTACGAGGCCGCCTACACCCCAGATAGTTTTCTTATGGATCGCAAAAAATAATTTATCGGTGTTTCACTATAGGAGTAGACGGGTATTAAATACCGTCTGCTCCTTTTTTTGATCATTGTACCGAATCTATTTCTTGTTTATGGAAAATTTAATAGTTTATTTTACGTGGTAAATTATTGAATGTAAACATTTTCTTTTCCAATTGACAATAAAGAAGTTACGGTGGTATAGTCGAATTGTGAGCAAGACTCACGTTCATCTGATGACGAAGGGAATGTTTAATCAATGGAAGGTAAAGTAAAATGGTTTAACGCAGAAAAAGGTTATGGTTTTATCGAGACTGCAGACGGTGGCGACGTATTCGTACACTTTTCCGCGATTCAAACTGATGGTTTCAAGACATTGGATGAAGGTCAATCCGTAGAATTCGATATCGTTGAAGGTGCACGTGGACCACAAGCAGCTAACGTAATCAAATTATAATCATCCGGCGAAGCCGAACTACATATAAGTAGATGGTTAGCAATTTAGACAGCGCTAGCAGGGATCTTGGAATCTTCCAAGATCCTTTTTTTGTGCGTTCATATGTGTCTAGTATAGCCAATCCTAGTAAAGAAAATAGCCTATTTTGTAAATTCATTTTATGGAAAATGTTAGAACTCTGCAAAAGGTGGGTAATAGATATACGTTGAGCTGTTTATCTTACCTCGACACACACTATGTTAGCCTAGGTTACTACATTCACGAAGAAATTCAATATAGCCTAAGCTATCAAAACAATTAGGAGGGTGATTAGCAGGATGAAGAAGATGTGGCGCGGTCTTATGACCGGAATATTAGGTACTAGTATGTTATTGGGGTCTCTCGGCAGCGTATCTGCTGCAGCTGTACCTAAGGATATTCAAGGCCACTGGGCGCAAGGTCAGCTGCAGGAATGGCTAGATAGAGGTTACCTTGGAGGCTACCCAGATGGAACGGTAAAACCAAACAAAGCAATTACGCGTGGTGAGTATGTGACTATGGTAAATCGCCTGTTAGGGTTTACAACTAAAGCAACAGTAACTTTCAAAGACATGAAGAGCACAAACTGGAATTACAGTGAAGTGGCTAAAGCCGTGGAAGCTGGATATATCGGAGGATACGAGGATAATACGTTCCGTCCTAATAATCCGCTTACAAGAGAAGAAGCAGCTGTAATTACTGCAAAATTACTTAAATTGAGCACCAATACAACTTCGAACAAATTTAAAGACAATGCACAAATTGCAGCATGGGCAAAAGGTGCTGTAGCAGCCGCAGTGGAAAAGAAGATTGTTAACGGTTATCCAGATGGAACCTTTGGTCCTAAGAGATCGTTAACACGTGCCGAGGCTGTAGGTATTATCAATACTTCAGCTATCTATTATCCTGGTAGTGGCACAGGTGGTGGTGTAACACCTACACCAACTCCAACGGCTACTCCGACACCAACAGCTACACCAACCCCAACTGCTGCTCCAGGTGGTAGTACTGGCGGAGGTTCTGGCGGTGGTAACGGTGGCGGAAGTAGCACAGCGCCAACAGTAAGTGGGGCAACCTACGGTAATGTTGGTTCGGTCACAGCGGATGTATACCTGACACCTTCCGTAACTGGTGCAGTATACTATGTTGTAGCTCCTTATAATGCTGATGTAATTGCTCCAACTGCATTACAGGTGGAAAAAGGACAAATTAGTAACGGGACTGCAAGTGGTATCCATGGTAGTGTTGCGACTGTAGCTAACACAACGGTTACATTCTCTGTTTACGGATTGAATCCTGGTACAGAATATGCAACATATATCACGCTTGCGGATGCAGCTGGTAACTTGTCTACTGTAACGACAGTTCGGTTGACTACTGCTCAAGCTACTGCTAGCTCGATTTCGCTTTTTGAGCCGGGACAAGTTAGTACAGTTACAGCAGATGTATATGTTAAATATGGTGTAACAGGTGGCGATACAACCCCAGTTAGATATGTAGTATTGCCGGCAAATGAGAAGGCACCTACTGCAGCACAGATTGCTTTAGGCCAAAATGGTAGCGGTACTGCATTGGCTGCTCCATGGACTAACACGCTTACGTTTGCTCCTGGTGTAAAGCATACACAGACTTTAACTGGTTTAGCAGCAAATACTGCCTATAAGGTATATGTTATTGCAGGATCGGGTTCTCAATGGTCCCCTGTAGAAATTATTCAAATTCATACCAAATAGCCTGACCTTATGTGATTTCATTCGGAGAATATAAGAGTGGAATCCGTACTATAATAACGACAGGTTTACTTTTGGTCCGGTAGGGCGATTGGTTGCTCTTACCGGACTTGTTTTATTTGTGAACGCTATGACAACATTTGTTATCTAAATGTAAGGGCTGTAAGGAATTGCTTTTTACTTAGCGCTTACAATTTGGTATAATGAAGGTGTAACTAAAGGAGGAGTGGCCATGCAATTCACCATTCGAGGTCAACAAATTGACGTGACCGACGCTTTGAGAGAGTATGTTGATAAGAAGCTCAGCAAACTTGAGAAGTATTTCGAAGCACCCCCTACCTCTGAAGGGTCTGTGACGCTTGGCGTAGTTCGCGGCCTTCATACGGTGGAAGTAACCATTCCGCTTGCTGGCGTGACGCTTCGTGCGGAAGATCGCAGCGATGACATGTATGCTTCCATAGACGCCGTTGTGGACAAGCTGGAACGTCAAATTCGCAAACACAAAACGAAGCTGAATCGGAAGTTCCGTCAAGAGGGACTCAAAACGCTGTTTGTGGATGGAGCTAGTGCCGCTGTTGCTGTAGAAGAACAAGATTATGATGATTTAGAAGTGGTTAGGAACAAACGCTTTACGATGAAGCCGATGGATGTGGAAGAAGCGATTCTTCAAATGAACATGGTAGGACATAATTTCTTTGTGTTTTCCAATATCGACACCTCGGAAGTTAGCGTAGTTTACAAACGTGATGATGGTAAATATGGACTGATTGAACAGGGCTAAGATACGATGATGCCAGTTATGCTCTAAGTATAAAGGGCCTCGAGAGTTAGTCAGGACTTAAGAAATTTAAACCGAGCCCCTATTCGCTTATAGCGAATAGGGCTCTTGTGCGTATATATGAAAAATGTGGCTGTTACACCTTGTATTGCGGCATCTCTTACAAACTGTTACAATTTATGAAGCAGCGGAATCGAATTTATAAATGGCCCTTTCAATTTTGTGAGGATGGGCTCGGTTCCACCATCTGTGTTGCATGAAAGGGGTTAACCATGCTAGGACTTGTAAAGAAAATATTCGGAGACACAAACGATCGTGACGTTAAACGTCTCATGAAGACAGTCGATGTAATTAATGGATTGGAGCCGGAATTTGTAGCATTATCCGATGAAGCTTTAAAAGCTAAGACGGAAGAGTTCCGCGCCCGTATTGAGAAAGGCGAAACCTTGGAAGAAATTCTTCCTGAGGCGTTTGCAACCGTACGTGAAGCTTCCAAACGGACGCTTGGCATGCGGCATTTTGATGTACAGTTAATTGGTGGTATGGCTCTGCATGAAGGCCGAATCTCCGAGATGAAGACTGGTGAAGGTAAGACTCTAGTAGGAACATTGCCGGTGTACTTGAATGCTTTGCTTGGTAAAGGCGTACACGTTGTAACGGTCAATGACTATTTGGCTCAGCGCGACAGCGCACAAATGGCACAAATCTATAACTTCCTGGGCATGACGGTTGGGGTTAACCTAAGCGGTATGGACCATGCTGATAAACAAGATGCTTACGCCTGCGATATTACGTATGGCACGAACAACGAATTTGGTTTCGATTATTTGCGTGACAACATGGTGCTTTATAAAGAACAAATGGTTCAGCGCCCTCTTTATTTCTGTATTATTGATGAAGTGGACTCCATTCTTATTGATGAAGCACGTACACCTCTTATCATTTCCGGACAAGCTGAGAAGTCTACTGAATTGTACTTTGCAGCAGACCGTTTTGTGAAAAAGCTTAAAGCTGAAGAAGACTACACAGTTGATATCAAAGTGAAGTCCGTAGCCTTGACTGAAAAAGGTGTAGCTACTGCTGAACGCGCTTTTGGTATTGAGAACTTGTATGATCACAGTCATGTAACCTTGAATCACCATATCGTCCAAGCCCTGAAAGCAAACGTAATTATGCGTCGTGACGTAGACTACGTTGTTAACGAGGGTGAGGTCGTTATTGTTGATGAATTTACGGGACGTTTAATGTCAGGCCGTCGTTATAGTGACGGTTTGCACCAAGCGATTGAAGCGAAGGAAGAAATCGAAGTACAGAATGAGAGCATGACGCTTGCTACGATTACTTTCCAGAACTATTTCCGTATGTATCGCAAATTGGGTGGTATGACAGGTACAGCTAAAACTGAGGAAGAAGAGTTCAAGAAGATTTATGGTCTTGAAGTTCTTCAAGTCCCTACGAATAAACCGAATCAGCGCGTAGATATGCCAGATGTCGTCTACAAGAGTGAGAACGGTAAGTTCAACGCTGTTGTGGCAGAAATTGTAGAGCGTCATAAAAAGAACCAACCTGTACTTGTTGGTACAGTGTCGATTGAGAATTCAGAGCTCGTATCTGAAATGCTGAAGCGCAAAGGCGTTAGACACCAAGTGCTTAACGCGAAACATCATGCTGCGGAAGCTGAAATCATTACACATGCAGGTCAGCCAGGTACAGTTACGATTGCTACCAACATGGCTGGTCGGGGTACAGATATCGTTCTGGGCGAAGGCGTGACAGATCTTGGAGGTCTGCATATCATTGGTACAGAGCGTCATGAATCACGCCGGATTGATAACCAGCTGCGTGGTCGTGCGGGTCGTCAAGGGGACCCAGGTTCTACACAATTCTACTTGTCCCTTGGTGATGAGTTGATGAAGCGTTTCGGCGCTGACAACGTTTTGAGTATGATGGATCGCCTTGGGTTTGAGGAAGATCAGCCGATTGAGAGCCGCATGATTACGCGTGCTGTGGAATCTGCTCAGAAACGTGTTGAAGGTAATAACTTTGATATTCGTAAAGTCGTATTGCAATATGATGACGTGATGAATCAACAGCGTGAAATTATTTATAAACAACGCCGTGAGATTCTGGAGTCTGAAAATATTAAAGATATCGTACTTGAAATGATCAAGCCAGTTATTGAACGTATTGTTCACGCACACTGCAGTGACGATATTCCTGAGAACTGGGAGCTGCAAGAAGTTGCTGATTACGTAAACAGCAAGCTGCTTGAAGAAGGTGCTTTGACTCGCGATATTCTGTGGGGCAAGGAAGCAGAAGAGATCATTGAGTACATCTTTGAACGTGTACTTGAGAAATATGCTGCTCGTGAAGAACGCCTGGGTTCAGAATTGGTACGTGAATTCGAGAAGGTAATCGTGCTGCGCTCCGTAGATAGCAAGTGGATGGATCATATCGATGCGATGGATCAATTGCGTCAAGGGATTCACCTACGTGCTTACGGTGGTACAGATCCACTTCGCGAGTATCAATTCGAAGGCTTCGAAATGTTTAATACTATGACGGCTACGATTCAAGAAGAAGTAGCTACTTATATTATGAAGGCTCACATCGAGACAAATCAGGAGCGTCAATCCGTTGTAGAGGAAAATAAAATTTCCACTAACAGCGAACCTGCTGAGAAACGTCCGGTACATGTTGAGGCGGCGGCTGGTCGTAATGATCTTTGCCCTTGCGGAAGTGGCAAGAAGTACAAGAACTGCCACGGTCAAAACGCATAAGACAAACGTTTAGTAACGCTCATATTCAGGTGTTGAAGATGTAAGTCTTTAACCCTGATCTCTATGGGTATACTAACCATAAAGAGCGGCTGGGCCCGGGGGGATCCCCCGTTTACGGCCCAGTCGCTTTTTTTGGATATTTAGCACTTGAGTGAATGTGGAATGGAGAGAAGGTTTGGAACTGGAGAAACGGAGTGTTCGCCTTTGTTTCGGGATTCCAACCGCTATGCGGTTATCAATTCAAGGAATCTGGAAACAACAGCGATCGGAAGTCCAATCCTTCTCGGAATGGCTGAACATTCACTCATTACTAACTTTCCAATAGCGAAGACCGTAACAACCAATTTTGAAAGGTGAAGTGACCTATGATAGAACCAAATGTAAAGCAGGATCTGCGTGAAATAGGCAAGAAACTAACTGACCTTAGGGGGTCTCTTTGACTTAGATCTTAAGCAAGAGATGATCTCGAACTTTGAAGAAAAAATGGCTGCTCCAGGCTTCTGGGATAATCCAGAGCAGGCACAGAGCGTGATCGGCGAGATGAATGCGGTGAAATCGTCCGTGGATCAATACGAGAAGCTGCAACAAGAATACGACGATGCTGCGATGATGGCGGAGCTTGCGGATGAAGAGGGCGATGAAGGTCTTGCGGCAGAGATTGGGGAGACGATCAGCAGTTTAGGCAGCAAAGTGGATGAATTCGAGCTGCAATTGCTACTTAACCAGCCGTATGACAAGCTGAATGCTATTCTTGAGCTCCATCCGGGTGCGGGCGGTACAGAATCCCAAGACTGGGGCCAGATGCTGCTGCGGATGTATACCCGTTGGGCTGAAAAACGAGGATTTAAGGTTGAGGTGCTGGATTATCTGCCGGGTGATGAAGCGGGAATCAAGAGTGTTACACTGCTCATCAAAGGCTTCAATGTATATGGATATCTGAAAGCTGAAAAGGGTGTACATCGGCTGGTGCGGATATCCCCGTTTGACTCTTCAGGCAGACGGCATACCTCTTTTGTATCCTGTGATGTAGTTCCGGAAATTACAGATGATGTAGAGGTTGAGATTCGTACGGAGGATCTTAAGATCGATACGTATCGTGCAAGTGGCGCCGGTGGACAGCATATTAATACCACAGACTCCGCGGTACGGATTACTCACTTACCTACGGGTGTGGTGGTAACCTGTCAGAACGAACGTTCACAGATCAAAAACCGCGAACAAGCGATGAAAATGCTGCGTTCCAAGCTATATGAGCGCAAACTGCAAGAGCAGCAGCAGCATTTGGATGAGATTCGCGGCGAGCAATCCGATATTGCTTGGGGCAGTCAGATCCGTTCCTATGTATTCCATCCGTATAACATGGTTAAGGATCACCGTACTTCCGTGGAAACGGGGAATGTGGGCGCTGTGATGGACGGAGATATTGATGCATTCATTGATGGTTACTTGCGTAGCCAGATCAAGATTGAGGCAGAATAAAAGAGAGTTTCGGAGAAACGGATACCATTCAAGGATTAGGATGGGATGGCCGTTTCTTCTTTCGTAGAGCAAGATGACACTTTAAGGAGAGCCTTTGAAATGCAAAAAGTCAATTCACGTAATAAACCCCCACTGATTCCTCTGAATGGGCCACTCCGACATGTGGTGGATACGATGTTAATTTTGCTCGGATCGCTAGTTACAGCGCTGGGGTTTAATCTTTTTTTTCTGCCTAATCATATTGCTTCTGGTGGTGTATCCGGTCTGTCTGTATTGGCTGAAGCTTGGTTTGGGGCTGAACCGGCATTTACGCAGTGGGCGCTTAATATTCCGTTGTTTGTACTCGGGGTAATCTTCTTGGGTAAACAATACGGAGTTCGCTCGCTGCTTGGGAGCTTTGTGTTGCCGCTCTTTATCTTGTTGACAAAAGATTTGCCTGCACCTACCACCAATCCACTCTTAGCTTCCATTTATGGCGGTATCTGTGTGGGGGTGGGGTTAGGTCTTGTGTTCCGCGGACGGGGCTCGACAGGTGGACTTACTATTTTGGCGCAGATTATTCAAAAGATATCCGGTCTCAGCTTCTCGATTTCCGTAGTGCTGCTGGACGGGACGGTCATTGTGCTGGCTGCTTTTATACTCGGTATGGAACAAGCGCTATATGCACTGATCGGTCTGTTTGTTACAGGTAAGGCCATTAATGCGATAGAGGTAGGCTTCCGTTATACAAAGGTGGCTTACATAATCTCGGACAAGACGGAAGAAATATCTGAGGCGATTTTGAATGATCTGGATCGGGGTCTGACGAAGCTGGATGCACATGGCGGTTATACTGGTGATGAGCGTACGGTGTTGATGGTTGTAGTAGGCCAGAATGAGGTTTCCAGATTAAAAGCGATTGTTCAATCGGTAGATACTAGTGCTTTTGTGATTATAACTGAGGCGCATGAGGTGCTGGGTGAAGGCTTTAAAAGAGAAGTGTAATTTCTCCGAAAGGAGAAGCTACGCTTCTCTTTTTTTGTAAATAGAATTATATTTAGGAATAAAGAAAGTTAACACTATGTGTTGTATTTATATTAATTGAGTCGTATAATAATACATATTTCTAAGACGGTATGCATTATATTATTTATTATAATTCATGATAAGCAGGAAGTGGGGATGACAGTGGAAGGCAAGCTGAGAGCGGCGATTGTTGGATCAACGGGTTATGGGGGCGTAGAGCTGATTCGGCTGCTACAAAGTCATCCTAAGGTAGAGATTACTTCGGTAATTTCCTCATCAAGTGCAGGGGATGCTATAGAGGAAGGTTTTCCGCATTTGACGGGCATCATTGATCGAAGGCTGGATGGCGTTGACCCGGCTCAGATGGCTGAGCGGGCGGATGTGGTATTTACGGCGACGCCGTCGGGTGTGAGCGCAAAGCTGGTACCGCAGCTGCTGGAAGCTGGACTTAAGGTCGTGGATCTGTCCGGTGATTTCCGATTGAAGGATGGTGCAGAGTATGAGCACTGGTATAAACATCCCGCTCCGGCTGATGAATATCTAGAGCAGGCTGTATACGGACTTTGCGAGGTGTTTGGAGAGCGTGCGGCTGGGGTAGATTTTATATCTAATCCAGGCTGTTATCCTACAGCTACACTTCTTGGACTAATTCCTGCAATTCAGGCAGGTTGGATTAAACACGACAGTATTATTATTGATGCTAAATCAGGAGTTACTGGAGCAGGACGCGGAACAAGCCTGATGGTGCATTATGCAGAGATTAATGAGAACTTTAAAGCTTATAAAATCAATAAGCATCAACATATACCAGAAATTGAGCAGACGCTCACAGAGGTTGCTGGAGAAAAGGTAACGGTAACGTTCACCACACATCTCGTGCCGATGAGCCGGGGAATTATGAGTACGATGTATGCAGGGATGATGGACAATTATACGGAGCAGGATTTTGTGAATTTATACCGTGAATATTATGCGGGCCGGCCATATGTGCGGGTGCGTGATGTAGGTGTGATTCCGGCGACAAAAGAAGTTAGCGGCTCTAATTATTGTGATATCGGATTTGCAACAGATGCTCGTACAGGGCGGGTGACCATAGTCTCCGTCATTGATAATGTTGTAAAAGGTGCGGCAGGGCAGGCAATACAGAACCTTAATTTGATGATGGGATGGGAGGAAACCCTTGGCCTCGGCTACACACCTGTGTATCCATAAGGATCAGCGGTACAAATAATATGAGCGAGATTGAGTTATTTACCACATTGGAGGGTGGAAGTATCACTTCACCTAAGGGTTTTAAGTCCGGAGGATTGCATTGTGGATTAAAAAAAACAGATCGCAACGATCTCGGAGTGATTCTGTGTGAAGTTCCGGCAACGGCTGCGGCCGTGTATACGACGAATGTTTTTCAAGCGGCTCCGCTTAAAGTGACTCGGGAAAGCCTTTCGAACGGAGTATTGCAGGCGGTTATCGTGAACAGCGGGAATGCCAATGCCTGCACAGGCGAACAAGGCGAAGCAGATGCTTATGAGATGCGCGCTGCTGCGGCTCAGCATTTAGGTGTGGCCGTTAATGATGTGGCTGTTGCTTCGACTGGAGTTATCGGTGAACTGTTGAAAATGGACTGCGTACGTAACGGGATTACTGCAATACCAGAGAAGCTGGACGGAGGAGCTGTTGGCGCGGAGGAATTCTGCCAAGCTATTCTTACCACTGATTTAGTTAAAAAAGAGATCGCCGTGAAGGTGCTCGTTGGCGGTGTAGAAGTTACAATTGCCGGAGCTGCAAAGGGTTCAGGGATGATCCATCCTAACATGGCTACCATGCTTGGCTTTATGACCACGGATGCTGATATTGCAGTGGAGGATTTACTTAGTCTTTTGCGTTCAGCTACGAATGTTACTTTTAATATGATTACAGTCGATGGAGATACTAGCACCAATGATATGTTAGTGTCGATGGCGAGTGGGCTTGCCGGTAATGAGAAGCTGACAAGGCTGCATCCGGATTGGGACGCTTTTGCTGCTGGATTCACTTATGTGTGCCAGACGCTTGCCAAAGCGATTGCTCGAGATGGCGAAGGTGCAACTCACCTGATTGAGGTTCAAGTGAATGGGGCTGTTCATGATGAGGCGGCGGCAGCGATTGCTAAGACAGTGGTTGGTTCTAGTCTAGTGAAATCTGCTATTTTTGGAGCGGATGCGAACTGGGGACGGATTATTGCTGCGGTTGGACGCGCGGGTGTTCCGGTATCGCCGGAGCATGTGAACATTTCGTTAGGGGATATTGAGGTGCTTTTGCACTCGAAGCCAGTTGCTTTTGACGAGGAAAAGGCTTTGGCCTATTTGCAAAAAAGTGAAACTGTGCTGATCACTGTAGATCTGCATGATGGAAGCGGAAAAGCAACGGCTTGGGGCTGTGACTTAACTTACGATTATGTGCGTATTAACGCCGCATATCGCACTTAATTTATGGCGTGTTAAGCCCATAAGGGAAGGATATCGATTATATGACGCTAAATAGCGAGCTTGAACTTATAGATGTTTTAGATGGTAGTGGATTGTTTGTAATGAAATGCGGCGGCAGTACGCTTGCGGCTCTACCTGATTCTTTTTTTGAGGATTTGCGAGATTTGCAGGAGGAGGGCATTCAGCCAGTAATTGTTCATGGTGGAGGGCCAGCCATTTCCGAGAATCTAGCGAAACTGGGCATTGAAAGCAGCTTTGTGAATGGCCTGCGAGTAACCACCGAGGAAGTACTAGATGTTGTAGAGATGACGCTGGCAGGGAGTATAAACAAGGCGATTGTCCGGCGAATTCAAGGGAGTGGCGGTCTAGCTCTGGGGCTTTCGGGCATCGATGGCAATATGATTATTGCTAAACCAGTGGCGAACAGCGCCGAAGTAGGTTTGGTAGGAGAAGTAACGGAAGTTAAGGCTGAGATCATAACTGGTATTGTTGGGATGGGTTATATTCCTGTCATTGCACCTATCGGAGTAGATGCAGCAGGTCAGCGCTACAATATTAACGCAGATACGGCAGCAGGGGCAGTTGCTTCCTATGTGGAGTCTCCCAAAATGATCGTCGTCACAGATGTACCAGGCATCATGAGTACAGTGGAAGGTGAAAAGATTGTGCTTCCCTCCGTTACTGTACAGGAAATCGAAGCCTTGATCGAAAGTGGGGAAATCTACGGTGGCATGATCCCTAAAGTGCGGGCAGCTATCGATTGCATTCAGGGCAGCGTATCAGAGGTTATCATTGTGGATGGAAAAGAACCGCGGGTGCTTAGTCGAGTACTGCAAGGTGAAGCGATAGGTACACGTATTATTCGTTCGTAGAATCATAGATGAATACAAATTAGAGGCGCAGCCTGTTCACAGGAGCAGCCGATGGGAGAGTGACTTAGAATGAGCAAGCTTACACAAGCGGAGTTGGATTCGCAAGCAGGGGCACAGCAGACCGATACAGTAGGATCAGGTACACCGGATGTTACAGCAGGCAAGCTGAGTGCAGTGTTCCCTTCTTACGCCAGATATGATATCAGCTTAGTTAAAGGCAAGGGTACCTGGGTATGGGATGATAAAGGCAATAAGTATCTGGATTTCACCAGTGGATTGGCTGTGACCAGTCTAGGTCATGCTCCTGAAAAAGTCGGCGCTAAGCTGAAGGATCAGATTGATACGCTCTGGCATGTCTCGAATCTGTTCCATATTCCGGGACAAGATAAAGTTGCCAACCTTCTGACAGAGAATAGCTGCGCTGATCAAGTATTTTTCTGCAATAGCGGGGCAGAAGCGAATGAGGCTGCTATTAAGCTGGCCCGCCGTTACCATCAGAAGATTAAAGGTGTCGACCGTTATGAGGTTATCACATTCGAACAATCCTTCCATGGACGTACACTGGCAACACTAACAGCTACAGGCCAGCAAAAGGTAAAAGAAGGCTTCCTGCCGCTTCCAGCAGGTTTCAAGACCGTACCCTTGCATGATCTCCCAGCGTTAGAAGCTGCTATCGGAGATCATACAGCTGCTATCATGCTGGAGATGGTACTTGCAGAGGGTGGCGTGCTTGAGGTAGAACCTGAGTTCTTGAACGCTGTAGTGGCCTTGTGTAAGAAACACGGATTGCTTCTGATTGTAGATGAAGTACAGACAGGTATGGGACGTACAGGCAAGCTGTTCGCTCATCAGCATTATGGAATTGAACCGGATATTTTCACCTTGGCAAAGGGGATTGCTAGTGGGTTCCCGGCAGGTTTAATGCTTGGCAAAGGATATTTGCGTGAAGCCTTCTCAGCGGGCAGCCATGCGTCCACCTTCGGGGGAACACCGCTAGCAACAGCTGTTATGGCAGCGACGATTGAGACGATGCTGGAAGATGAGCTTCCACAGCGCGCCGAAGAAATGGGTAAATACCTGACAGGTCTTTTGAAAGAGAAGCTGGCGGACTGTTCTTTTGTGAAGGATATCCGTGGTAAAGGGCTGTTGATCGGGATTGAATGTCAATCCCCAGTGGGCGATATTGTACTGGCTGGACAAAAGAAAGGCCTGTTGTTCGTGACAGCCGGTCCTAATGTTCTTCGTCTGCTGCCTAATCTATATGTAAGCAAAGAGGAGATCGACCAAGCGGTGGACATCCTATGCGAACTCATTCATACTTATGCTAAACAAGCAAACGGGGAGGTAAGCTCATGAGTCAGGGCGTACAGAGTAACAAACACACCATTGCGCAGCAACTGAAAGGCCGTGATTTACTGGAGCTGAACGATTACAGCCCGGAGGAAATTACGTATCTGATTGAATCGGCGATTGAGCTGAAGAAGAAGCAGAAAAATGGCGAAGAATTTCAGCCGCTGAAGGGGAAAACGATTGGTCTTATTTTTGAAAAATCCTCTACACGTACGCGTGTGTCGTTTGAAGTTGGAATGTATCAGCTGGGAGGGCATGCCCTTTTCTTGAGCAAAAATGATATCCAGCTTGGACGCGGAGAAACTGTTGGTGATACAGCGCAAGTAATGTCGCGTTATCTCGATGGAATTATGATCCGTACCTTCGGCCATGACAAGGTTGAAGATCTCGCTCGTTATGCTTCTATTCCCGTAATCAACGGTCTTAGTGACCTGGCACATCCTTGCCAAGTGCTGGCGGATTATCAAACGATTTATGAGCACAAAGGAAAGCTCAAAGGCCTGAAGCTGGCTTACATCGGCGATGGCAACAATATGGCGCATTCCTTAATGATTGGCGGAGCTAAGCTGGGCGTGGACGTATCTATCGCCGGACCGGAAGGTTATGAGCCAGATGCAGCGGTTGTCGCAGAAGCTCGTGAGATCGCTAAAGAAACCGGAGCGAAGATTGTGGTCACTCGCAGCCCGCAAGAAGCTGTACAAGACGCTGACGTCATCTATACAGATGTATGGGCGAGTATGGGCTTCGAGGAGGAGCAAAAGGCACGTGAAGCGGCATTCAAGGACTATCAGGTCAATGAGGAGCTTGTAAAAGGCGCTAAGAGCGATTATCTCTTCCTGCACTGCCTGCCAGCCCACCGTGAGGAAGAGGTCAGCACAGGCGTGATTGACGGCCCTAACTCGGTGATCTTTGATCAGGCTGAGAACCGCCTGCATGCGCAAAAAGCTTTAATGGCTGCGTTGATGAGTTAAGGAATTTAAAAAATATAAAATATAAATCACTATATAAATTGAATTAATGTTGGGCGAAGTTAGACTTTGGACGATGGAGTAATGGAGCGGAATTTTTGGAACTGTAGGAGCGTAGCGTTCGCCTTTATCATCAGATTTCATCTGCACAATGCGGTTTGAAATAAAAGAAATCTGATGATAACAGCGACCGGAAGTCCAAATATTCAGTGTAATTGCGATTTATCGTCAGAGTGCTGGCAAAGGCACGTTTATTTTAATTTATATAGCCCACACGAAAGGAAGTTGCCACACCATGGCTAAAGAAAAAATTGTACTCGCCTATTCCGGCGGATTGGATACATCTGTTATTTTAAAATGGCTTAAAGAAACTTATGACGCGGAGATCATCGCCTTCACAGCCGATATCGGCCAAAAAGAAGAGCTCGACGGTCTGGAGGAAAAAGCACTCGCTACTGGCGCATCGAAAGTATACATCGACGACCTGCGCGATGAGTTCGCTAGCGATTTCATCTACCCGATGTTCCAATCTGGCGCACTTTATGAAGGCCAATACTTGCTCGGAACTAGTATTGCTCGTCCATTGATCGCTAAGCGCATGGTAGATATCGCCATCGCTGAAGGCGCAACGGCTATCGCGCACGGCGCGACAGGCAAAGGGAATGACCAAGTCCGTTTCGAGCTTGGCGTAGCTGCATTGGCTCCGAACATTAAGGTGATTGCACCTTGGCGTCTGGAAGAGTTCCGCAATCAATTCCCAGGTCGTGCGGAAATGATCGCTTATGCGGAAGCTAATGATATTCCGGTACAAGCCTCTGCGGCGAAGCCGTATTCGATGGACCGTAACCTGCTGCACATCAGCTATGAGAGCGGCGTATTGGAAGATCCTTGGTTCGATCCAAGTGCACCAGAGAACAAAGGAATGTTCCTGCTGAGCAATGCTCCTGAGGATGCTCCGGATGAAGCGGAATATTTGGAGCTCGAATTCGTTAAGGGAGACTGCGTAGCCCTGAATGGTGAGTCTTTATCCCCACTTCAAGTTATGGAGAAACTGAATGATCTAGGTGGTAAACACGGCATCGGACGTGTAGATATGGTTGAGAACCGTTTTGTCGGCATGAAGAGCCGTGGGGTGTATGAGACTCCAGGTGGAACGATCCTCTTTGTCGCTCATCGCAAAATGGAGTCCATCACGATGGACCGTGAAGTTATGAACCTGCGTGACAGCCTGATCACCCGTTACAGCACTTTGGTGTATAACGGTTTCTGGTTCGCTCCAGAGCGTATTGCACTGCAGGCTCTTGTGACGCAAAGCCAACAAAATGTAACGGGTACTGTTCGTATTAAACTGTACAAAGGCAATATCATTGGCGCTGGAGTGAAGAGCCCAGTCAGCCTATACAACCCTGAGATTGCAACGATGGAAGCTGATCCTACACAAGCTTATGATCAAGGGGATGCCACTGGTTTTATCCACTTGAACGCATTGCGCCTTAAAGTTTCTACAGGTGTAAATGGTGCTTCTAAATAGTACGATAACATAAACTTAAACGGGCAACCCCGAAGGCCGTTCCTCCCGTCAGGATAGGAGCGGCCCTCTGGCGTCCAAGAGGAGGAAACAACAGGTGAGCAAGCTTTGGGGCGGACGGTTTACTAAAGGAACGAACAAGCTGGTGGAGGAATATACGGCTTCCATTGGCTTTGATAAGGCTTTGGCCAAAGAGGATGTGCAAGGCAGTCTGGCACATGTCACGATGCTGGGCAAATGCGGAATCCTTCCACAAGAAGACGTGGAAACAATCAAACAAGGTCTGAACAAAGTGCTGGACAAGGTCAATGCTGGAGAGGTTGTTTTCTCAGTATCGGATGAAGACATCCATATGAATATTGAAAAACATCTGATCGAGGAAATCGGTCCAGTTGGTGGTAAGCTGCACACAGGACGTAGCCGTAACGATCAAGTGGCGACGGACATGCACCTTTACTTACGTGGCCGTGTAGTTGAGCTAGTTAGTTTGCTGCATGAGCTGCAGGAAGCTTTGATCGAACAGGCAAAAGACAATGTGGAGACCATCATCCCTGGTTATACGCATTTGCAACGGGCACAGCCGATCCTGTTTGCTCACCACCTGTTGGCTTACGTATCGATGTTCCGCCGCGATGCAGAACGTCTGACGGACAGCTACAAACGGATCAACGTGCTGCCACTCGGAGCAGGAGCGCTTGCTGGAACGACCTTCCCGATTGACCGTCATTTTGTAGCGGAACAACTGGGTTTTGACAGTGTGTATGAGAACAGTCTGGATGCTGTCAGCGACCGCGATTTCATCGTGGAGTTCTTGGCGAATGCTTCCCTTATCATGACACATCTATCCAGACTCAGTGAGGAACTGGTCCTGTGGAGCAGCACAGAGTTCAGCTTTGTAGAACTGGATGATGCTTTCTGCACAGGCAGCAGCATTATGCCGCAGAAGAAGAACCCTGACGTACCAGAACTGGTACGGGGCAAAACAGGCCGCGTTTACGGCAACCTGATTGGTTTGCTGACGGTGCTGAAATCATTGCCACTGGCGTACAACAAGGATATGCAGGAAGACAAAGAAGGCATGTTCGATACGGTTACTACGCTGACTGGTGCACTACAATTGTTCGCACCAATGATCTCCACTATGAAGGTGAACAAAGGTCGTATGCGTGAAGCTGTGAACACGGATTTCTCGAATGCAACGGATATCGCCGACTTCTTGGTAGGCAAGGGTCTTCCTTTCCGCCAAGCGCATGAAGTAATCGGGAAAACGGTACTCTACTGTATCAATGAAGGCAAGTTCCTCTTGGATCTGACGCTGGAAGAGTTCAAGCAATTTTCACCGCTTTTCGACGAGAATATCTATGCTGTTCTTCAACCGGAAGCTGTAGTTAACGCTCGTAACGTTTATGGCGGCACAGCCACCGTTCAGGTGAAGGCTGCAATTGAACGGGCGGAGCTGGCATTGCACGAAGCTAATGAATGGGTTGTACAACACGGGGATGCTATATTGTAAACCGTGTCCATATCAAATCTCGCCTCAGTCCTTTATAGGTGGCAGGCGGGATTTTTTTTATTATCTAAATGAACTATGACTGGATTAGCAGTATTCTTTACGGTTATCCTTAGGTTAGGATAGGAGGGTTCGTAGATATGAACAGAAAGCAAACCCTAGACGAGCTTAGATCGGAATTAAAAGTAGGCAATCATATTATTGGAGTAGCCACCGGTGCTGGTATAACGGCAAAGTATGCGAAGCAGGGTGGAGCTGATTTCATTCTGATGTTAAACTCGGGTAAATTTCGCCAGATGGGGAGGAGCTCTCTCGCTGGTATTTTACCATTTTGTAATAGCAATGATATGGTGATGGACTTTGCATCTAGAGAGATCATACCGTTGGTCAGAGATATCCCTATTATTTTTGGCCTCAATGCAACTGATCCGACAAAAGATATGGAATCCTATATAAGTGAAATAAAGAATAGAGGCTTTGCCGGCATTAATAATTACCCCACGGTTGGTTTAATAGATGGTCAATTTGGAGAAGCGCTCGAAGAAGAGGGGAATGGTTATCTACTTGAAGTAGAAGCCATAAGAATAGCCCATGAGAAGGATTTGTTTACCATTGCCTTTGTATTTGACGAAATCCAGGCAGCACAGATGATTGAGGCTGGAGCGGACATTATTTGTGCACATCTAGGTCTAACAGAAGGCGGGTTATTAGGCGCTAAGAAAGTATTCTCTCTGGAAGCGGCCAAGGTTAAAGCGGACAAGATATTTAATACATGCAATGAGTTAAAGCCAGATTTAATTAAGCTGGTTTACGGTGGTCCGGTGAAAACGCCAATTGATGTGCAATATATGTACAGCAATAATCAAAACTTGATGGGATATATCGGTGGCTCTGCTTTTGAAAGAATTCCATCGGAGAAGTCCATTACGAATATAACCAAAGCTTTTAAAGTGTCGGGGACGCTGGATGAAGATGATTTTATGGTCAAAATGTTAGATGGCATCACAAAGCACTATGATTATGTTGAATTTGTAAAAGAATACGTAGCTCAAAATTATATGAATGATATCTTGTTTGCAGATTTAGCTAAGGTGGCGCATGTATCCCGAAGTTACTTGAGCAGTTTGTTCACCAAAAAAGTAGGATGCAGCTTCCAAACGTATCTTGTGCAATTTCGGATGGATAAGGCGGCGGAAATATTACATAGAGACCATATCCAGTTATCTGAGCTAGCGCCATTAGTTGGATACCAGGATTATGCGCAGTTTAGCAAAATGTTCAAGAAGTATAAAGGGTACTCTCCAAAACAATATAAATCTAACATAAACACAAAAACATAAGACATAAAAGCGTTTTCATCTATAAATCAAAGAAGTATGATTAACTCATAAGTTGATCATGCTTTTTTTTTGAAATATAAGAAAGCATAAGTTTCACATTATACATTATGCTTATATTTCTTGTTGCAGATATTTGAAGAGGAGGTTGAAGAAATGAAGACGATTGCTATTGCCGGAACTTTTGACACCAAGGGTGAAGAATATCTCTACATTAAAAATTTATTGGAAAGCTTGGAGCTGGGTACGTTTACAATTCATACAGGTGTGTTTGAGCCCACTTTTACACCGGATATCTCTAATAGAGAAGTAGCAGCAGCCGCGGGTGTAAGTATAGATGAGCTCGTTGCCAAAAAAGATAGAGCACTAGCAACAGAATTATTAGCCAAAGGTATTGAAAAATTAGTACCTGAATTATATAAGCAAGGCAAATTTGATGGAATTATCTCCTTTGGGGGCACTGGAGGCACTTCACTTGTAACACCGGGTATGCGGGCATTACCTATTGGTGTACCTAAAGTGATGGTTTCGACCGTAGCTTCAGGGAATACTGCTCCATATGTAGGCACTAGTGATATTGTCATGATGCCATCCGTAGTGGATGTTGCCGGACTGAACTCTATTTCAACAAAGATTTTTACTAACGCAGCTTTCGCCATCGCCGGTATGCTTAAATTTGAGAATAAACAAGTGATAGAGAAAAAACCATTAATAGCTACAACAATGTTTGGGGTAACAACCCCCTGTGTGACGGCAGCCCGTAACTATCTTGAAGCTAGAGGATATGAAGTGCTTGTATTCCATGCAACAGGTGTAGGTGGCCAGTCCATGGAAGCGCTAATCGAGGCTGGTTTTATTGAAGGTGTATTGGATCTGACCACAACAGAATGGGCGGACGAAATTATTGGCGGCGTGCTGAATGCTGGACCTCATCGGTTAGAAGCTGCTGGTAAACATCATATTCCACAGGTTGTCTCGGTAGGCGCGCTTGATATGTGCAACTTTGGCCCTTATGATACGGTACCAGCCAAATTTGCTGGACATAAGTTTTATAAACACAATCCAACAGTTACTCTGATGAGAACAACAGTAGAAGAAAATGAAGCCATCGGCAAAAAGCTTGTCGAGAAATTAAATATGGCCAAAGAGAAAACGGTGTTAATGCTGCCGCTTAAAGGGATATCCGGCATTGATGTTGCAGGGGAAGCTTTTTATGGGGTAGAGGAAGATCAAATGTTATTTGATACTTTAAGAAATGGTGTAAACAGAAATGTTGTAGAGGTTATCGAAATGGATTGTGCCATTAATGATGTGGAGTTTGCAGAAGCAGCAGCGCAGAAGCTAATAGATCTCATGAGCAAATAAGGCTTTTATAAGATAAATAAATATTTAAATGGAGGCGTTACACATGAACAAAAATACAAGAACTGAAATCATGGCGAAGTTTAGAGAAGAAGTGGCAAATGGAAAGATTCTTTTAGGCGTGGGGGCTGGCACTGGAATTACTGCAAAAAGCAGCGAAGCTGGCGGAGCAGATATGCTGATTGTTTATAATTCAGGAAGATACAGAATGGCAGGCCGTGGATCACTGGCAGGGTTATTATCTTATGGGGATGCCAACCAAATTGTGGTCGAAATGGGCTCGGAGGTATTGCCTGTTGTAAAAAACACCCCTGTATTAGCAGGCGTATGCGGAACAGATCCATTTAGAGTAATGGAGGTTTATTTAAAACAACTTAAGGAACAAGGTTTTAGCGGCGTACAAAATTTCCCAACCGTAGGTTTGATCGATGGCGTATTCAGACAGAATCTAGAAGAGACCGGCATGGGATATGGTTTAGAAGTAGATATGATTAGAGCTGCGCATGAATTGGATATGCTCACCACTCCTTATGTATTTGATCCTGAGCAAGCAAAAGCCATGGCAGAAGCCGGCGCAGATATTTTGGTGGCACATATGGGCTTGACTACCAAAGGTACAATTGGAGCTAAGACTGCTCTTACATTGGATGATTGTGTAGAAAGAATCGAAGCGATTATTAAAGCAGGGAAAGCAGTAAATCCAGATATTATGGTAATTTGTCACGGCGGACCGATTGCAGAGCCAGAAGATGCGGCGTACGTAATTGAACGGACAGAAGGCATAGACGGATTCTTTGGTGCATCGAGTATTGAAAGATTTGCTGCTGAAAAAGGAATCACAGAACAGACTGGATTATTTAAAAAAATCACCAAACAAGCATAATTGCCTTCGGCGTTCTTATAAGGACGGTAAGCAATTAAGCGAGAAGAACCCTCCGAAGAGGGCAATCTGAGTAGAACAGATATTAAGGTGCAGCTTATGGCTGCATCTTTTTGTGGTCTATTAAGTACAGCTAGTTACTTTTTAAAGGTAGCCATGCCAGCACATCGCGGATTTTGGCATCCCAGTATCCCCATTCATGTGTCCCCGGACCTTCTTCATAGGTTAAAGAAAGTGAGGTTGCCTGGCAGGCATCGCGGAATCTCAAGTTATCGGTATATAGGAAATCTTCTGTGCCACAGCATTGATACAACGCTGGTTTTGGTCCCGTGGAGCGGTTCACTTCCTCAAGCAGCCAAAGAAGGTCTTCCGGCGTTCCAGCGGTATCTTCTTTTCCGAAGATCATTTCGTATTCTTTGCTTTTAGTGGTAGCACCTTCCCCGTTCAAGAAATTATGCGCCATATCAAGTGCTCCAGACAAACTCGCTGCTGCTGCAAAAGATTCCGGTTTACGCAGTCCCAGCTTAATCGCTCCATAACCACCCATCGACAACCCGGCTACAAAGTTCTCCTCGCGTTTATCGGAAAGCGGGAAAAATGAGCGCGCCAGCATCGGCAACTCCTCACTAATGAAGGTCCAATAACGGCCCCCCATGGCCATATCTGTGTAGAAACTGCGGTGCACATTTGGCATTACCACAGCTATCCCCATCTCCGCTACATACCGTTCTATGGAAGTCCGGCGCAGCCAGATCGAATCATCGTCAGACAAGCCATGCAGTAAATACAAAGTAGGGTGAAGATCACCTCTTGTTACATTACTCATCCCGATTTGTGTAGTTGTTTTTTGCGGCAAAATTACAGTCATTGAGGTATTCAAACCTAGTACTTCAGAATAAAATTTGCACTCTATTAAAGCCATTTCATTCATCTCCTCTCTTTCCAAATCATAGCATAGACCAAAAGGGAGAGATATTGTAGAAATATCTGAATTATAAGGGGTTTGAGGATTGCTGTAGCTGGATATGAGAGAATATAATGGAAGTAGAAAATTTAGGAAAAACGTGCAAATACGAAAAGTATTTTCATAGGCGAGAGGCGGAAAGTAGGATGAAACCGGGCCTAAAGCAGGAAAAAGGATTTACATTAATCGAAGTGCTGGCAGCTATAGTTATTTTATCGATAGTTTCTCTGGTGCTTACGTCTTACTTTACTAACGCCATGAGTTACTCTAAATCGAACCAGAACAAAACGATTATGGTCAATCTGGCGCGGAATGCACTGTTTTATGTGGAGAAGCAGGATTTTAAGGCGATGAAGGAATTTTTTACGCAAGGGGAAGATGCGATAGAGGCTGAAAAATGCACCATAGTTAATTGCAGCTATAGTAATCTATTCTCAAACATGACAGCTTTGGCAAATGTTCTGAATCCAACAGTTAATGATATTCGTTATAAGATCAATATTATCTATCAACCGGAATTAGTCGATCATCCGTCCACTACTCCAATTGATAAATCAGCTGTAAAGGAGTATTTAATACCCGTTAAAGTTGAGGTAAGACGAGTAGAAAATAATGAACAGCCCGCTTATAACGTAATGTTGGAGGGATACATAACTGATGAAAGAATTCGCTAAACGACTTAGGTCGGAACAAGGTTTTACTTTGGTGGAATTAATTGCGGCACTGACTGTATTTGCTATGATAGTCGGTCTAATCTCTGGAGTTACTATGTATGGATTTCGCAGCTATCATAAAATCTCAGTTCAGAACGCTTTACGGGACGAAGCGGATCTGATCATGTCCTCTATTATTACTGAACTCTATACATATAGTCCTGAACGGCTACAAAATATATCTGGTGGAATTGAACTAATAAAAGACGGGAGTTCTCCGCGTGTGATTCGGGTATCAGGAAATGAAATTGTTATAAATGGTAAGGAAAGTGGAGCGGAATCTGGTTCTCCTATCGCGGTACAATCGAATATGGCAGGTTCTATCATAACTGCTTCCACATCAGATGGTAGATCATGTAATGTAGCCTCGCTATGCAATTCTGGTCTGATCCAGATTAAGTTGGTATTAAAGTATAAGGGAAATGATTCGGATAAGATGGAATTGGAAAGCCAATTTGGATTTTAGGAGGAAAACAGAGATGTTGAGGCGGGCAAGCCTTCGATCGGAACGAGGTTCGGCTTTGGTACTTGTGATGTTTATCGTCCTGTTGCTCACTATTTTAGGAGTTACGGTGCTTAGTGCTACGATTGGAGGAGCTAGGCGTACCGAAACTCGTGAGAATGATGTACAAAGCCTTCATTTAGCGCAGAAATCGATTGATGAGGCGATTGCCTATATTACAGCAGATTTAAATCAGAAAATACAAGTTAGTAGTAATACTACTCAGGCACAGTTTGATCAAGAAATAGAGACATTTTTAAGGGGCCTCAATTCTAATAAAGGAGCTTTTGTTACCGATACAAGTTTACAGGGAGCTAGCAATGAAATCACGGGAATTACTCTCGATGGCAGTTCTACAAGTAGTAAGCATGTAGTTACGATTAAGGCCAATGCAACGGTAAACGGCGTGTTAAGGACGTTGCAACAAAAGGTTGTGATTACGACATTCCCAGATTTTTTGAATTATTCATTGGGTTCTGAGGGAACGATCTATTTGAATGGTGCTCCTTATATTCAGGGGAATATTTATGCTGGAAATCAATTAAAAGTTAGCCAAGTGGCTAAGTATAGACATAACGCAGATTTGGAAAAACGCAGTCTATTTCCGTTAGTCGATGGAGAAGCTCATATTCAATCAATGAACGATCTGCTTTATTCCAGAACGGGTGATATTTTTGAAAAGGTGCCGACAATTGATGATGCCGACTATTCTTCACTAGATAATAGGGTGAAGACGATCGTTGAAAAAGCAAAGATCAAAAAGAAAACGACGTTTGTCCAAGTGAATGTGGAGGATTCCTTCCTAGATAAAGTTGCTGAAGCTTCAGGGTCGGCTGGAAATAAGAAGGTATTCAGCGATAGATATTATGAAGTGGCTGGATCAAATAGTAGTGAAGAACCCACTGCTAGAGGAACAAGATTAATTAACACGCTTCAGCAACCCGGAGGCATTTCCACCTTATGGATGCCTATGTTAGAAGATTTTGAGGACATTGCAACTGGTGATACAGATGAAGAGAAGGAGCAGGAGAAACATAGACTTTTCGAAGAAGCGAAGCTATCACTGAAGCAAAACCTTGAGAGATTGGAGAGAAGCACGATCTTTATAGGGAATCTAAAGTTGGATGGAGTAATGTTAAATCAGATAAGGGATATTTCTAAGCTTAATCTAAGCACTGGGGCTCATTGGCTTATTGTAAACGGTGATTTAACAATAGATAGTTATTCAACGGCCATTGTCCAAAGCAACATTTTGGTGACAGGGAATTTATATATCAGAGGAAAAGCTGAATTTGATTCTACTATGTTTGTGCTTGGAAAAACTGATATTGTGGATGCCACGATATCAGGAATACCAACTGCAGGTAGCGGAAGTAAAGAACTTGTATTGATCTCAAAGGGAGCTATACTTATTAATCGGGTTGAAGAGTTTAAAAATGAGGCTACAAGATTAAGAGCCTTTTTTTATACGGATAGTACGGCAGAGTTGTACGGTGTGGGCTCTATATTTTCACTGGATGGTGGCTTTTTTGCTAAAGGAGATTTGATTATCAATGCGGTTGTTGGCAAAGTCAAGAAGGAGACAGGATCTGCAAACTTTAATTTTGATATCCAGACGGAGGTTGAGTCTCCTCGTTTTATTGTTAATTATAATGAACAAGTATTCGAAGATCAAAATGTGGGACTGCCACGTGTGAATCAAATAAACATTAATGTAGGTCCCATCGAATTGTCGCCTTCTGGAAATTAAAGGATAATATGAATTATAAAAGCAGCCGATCAACTTCTGATCGGCTGCTTTTACATAATATAGATTTTGATGTGATTTAGTAGCGATTTTCTATAGTATCTTGTGTTCCAATAACCGTTATCGTATAAAACGCTTCAACTGTCTTTTTACTTTGGGTAATATAATAAGCTCTAATAATAGCCTCTCCTTTACTGATACCACGATAGACCCCATTCTGTTCTTGCAGAACAACTGGTTTAGAAGCATCCTCACTTGATTTGTTACTTACTATCTCCCATTGCAGTTTGTGTAAAATGCTATCAGGTAGATTTCCATAAGGAGTTATCCATAAGCAGGGTAGCAAATCAAGGGATTCCCCGACTGCGATTTTTCCTGATTCCGGGTGGAATAATAGTCCAGGATCAAGAGGCACACTTATTGTATGAATATTGCTGATAGTACCAGCGGCTTTGACCTGGATCTGAATATTTTCATGAGAACTTAAGCCCTTTAATATAACGTTCTTCGTGGAAGTTGTTATAGTTGAGACAGGAGTAGGATTATTCGCAGCGACAAATCCAGCATATTCAAGATCATTCCGGTTAACCAAACTCCATTCATACTGCTCTTTACTTGCGCTGTCAGGATCAGTAATTACCTCTAAATTAATTGTTTCTTCCTGGAAAACACTCTTAGATCCTTTGATTGTTAAGGACTTAAGTCCAACAGTTATTGTTTTGAAGGTATTAACGCCACCTGTATTCAAATCAGTAGTTACAGTAAGATTTACAGTATATACCCCTGATTTTGTTGCTGTAAGATGAGCCTGGTCGTTATCACTATTAAGAGCTACATCATTAGTTGGTAATCCATTTGCATCCACGACGCTCCATGAAAATTGGGTTCCCGTTTCTTTTGTTAAGTAAGTAGCGTTGAAATCTATTTTCTCATTTACAAGAGCACTGTTAGGTCCAACAATATTTAATTGTGGATCGAGAACAGTAACAGTAGCTTTTCTAGAAAGATTACTTCCATCGTTAGCAGCTACTGTAATTTCAGCAGAGCCAACCTTTTTACCAAACACGACGCCTAATGGACTAATACTAACAATATTATCGTTGCTTGATGTCCAGATCAGTTGATTAAATTTCTCCGACGGCTTGATAGTCAGAGAAAGCTTTTGGCTATCTCCTAATAAAAGTTGTGCTCCACTTAACTCTAAAGTAGTTATTCTGTCGATGGCAGTAATCGTCATCTCAGAAAATTTAATGATCGTACGCACTAGCGGATTAGAAGACGGTGTCGGCGTTGATGATGGTGTTGGTGTTGGTGTTGGTACAGGAATTGGTCCCGTATAGGGTAGGATATCAATATAGCATGATGCAGTACTCAGAGAAGCCGCAATTACATTGCCATATACATTCCCATTGCTGATGTTTAATGCTGCTTTAGGAGCCAGGATCGACCCTTTTATTTCTACCCCCGATATATTGACCGTTGTTGCATCTGGAAAGTTATATAGGATGTTGTTACCTGTTGTATTCTGCGGCAGATTAAAGGCTTTATGAACATTAACAGTTGGACCAGTAATAGTATAAATCATAGTAGAGCCTGAAGAAGCGGTAACATCAGTCCATCCTGCCTGATTAAAATAATCTGCTGTAAAGTTAAATATGTTGACTGAATGATCTCCTTTAATATATAAACCGTTATATTTTAGCTCTGTTGTTCCATTTTGCGGAACCGCAGCTAGTTGATTCGATAGATTCACATAATATTGTTGAGCTGACGCAAAATCGATAAGTGTATCGGTAACCTTCCTGTATGTTCCTGAGATGATGCTGCCACTATCAACTTTATTGAATTCTCCTTGGTGAATGATATTTCCATATACAGTACCATTGGTGAAATCTAGGTTACCACCAGTTACTATAGCATAAGGTACTTTGTTGCCGTTGGACATGTTAATGTCCACGCTACTGGTAGTAGTATCACCCCCAGCTGCCAGATTACCCCTCAAAGAAGCAGTCACTGTGGCTTTTCCAAATATAAAAGCATTATAATCACCAGCAATTCCAAGCCCGGAGCCAGTTGCAGAAACCGATGGGTTGAAATTAGAAGTAGCGCTAGATGATGGACTAGCCGTGACAACTGCTGTCGCCGTTGGAGTAGGAGATGCAGAAGGAACAGCATGAATATCTACGAAGTCAACTAAGGCATTATTGAATATATATCTTGCTGCTACATTTGCTGATACATTAATAGTGAATTTGATGGGTTCATTAGAATCGGGTTGGAACGTCTTAATCCCATTCACGTTCTTCAATGTATAAGTAATGTTATTAAGCGGCTTCTCTAATGTTAGTCCTGTTTCTACACTACCAGAAGGATTAGTCATCCCATCAGGTAAACCTGATGCTTCAAGTTTAATGTTCGCTGGTAGAGTATCACGGAAAATAATATTAGAAATTCTTTGATGATCGTAGGCTTGATCGATAGTACTTACTTGATCAAAAGGAATAGGCTTGGCTTGAATGATATAAGTGATAGTAAAAGGTTCGTTTTTTGCTACTTCGCCGCTAGTGCTAACATTGGTTGACAATTCCCGTGATAATTCAAGATTCGATCTTGCCTCCGAAATGGTAATATCAATATTTTTGGGAGCTGCATAAGCGCCTTGCTTATCACGCGCTGTAATTTCTATTGTGAGTTCACCACCGCTCGGCAGAGGGTTTGGAAATACCTGATGAATAGTTTCTCCTGAAAGAATTGCCTTCTCTGCCATCCCTGTATTAGGTAGATAAGTATCCCCGGACTTAAAACGAATAGTTGTAAATAAATCACGATCTTTTAAATCGGGGTCTTCGACAACATAATCTATTAATAGTTCATTCTGGTAAGAAGGCTTTATTTCACCTTGCTGAGGTGTTGATACAGTGATCTCTGGCGCATGATTTGCACCAATATACGCGCGATACATTGTATTGACGAAGAGCTTTTGCTCCCATTCCGGAAATTTAATGCTGGATGTTCCGAATACATGACCGGTACCTGAGTAAGTGACATTTCCTTTTGAGTATGTATAATAGTGGTTCCAGCTATCATCGATATCGCGCGAACTCCCGGTTATGTTATACCATGGGATGACCGAAGCATCCTCCAGATCCAAAGTGAAGTATTGATTATGTGTAGTTGCTACTTGTGGTGGAATAATATTTGTCTGCTCATTATTTGCATTGATAGTACTTAAGTAGAAAGGGTACTGGGTCAGCAAGCCATCATTGATTGGTTTGACTGTAGTTGAGGGACTAGGAGCGTTTAAACCTAAGTTTGTTTCCGGGTCGATCTGACCCGTGATTTTTTTGAATTTTTTAACCCAATTACTTTTATTTTGATATACCGTATCATGTGTGAACATAACGCTTTGTTTAGTAACCTCGGTAAAATCAATAACAGCCTGGGTTGCAAGGTCACTTAACGGGGCTTTGTCATTATAAACATCGCGAAATCCAAAAATGAGCATATCATATACGCCGTTTAATCCATATTTATTATCTTTGGCATACTGAGTCGCAATATCGGTGTTGAATTCGGAAATGGTCTTGGTTGTAATTTTTAACTCGTAGCTGCTATTACTTAGGAAGCTTTGCGTCATATTTTCAGGATTGCGTAAACTACTGCTTCTTTCATTAGCAGCGATAGTAGGCAACACCTGAAGAATATTAACGATTGTTTTCTTGCCAAGGAAATGAATCATACCACTATCAAAGTCTTTTAATTTGTTCGGATTTAAGTTATCTACGATTTCTAGCTTCCAATATAGAAGCCCGGAGTATGTATTAGGAAGCTTGTATACAATTTCACCATTAGGATCTTGATTTAAAGTCTGTACAGCTACGACGTCATTTTCAGTCATTTTAATCGACTTATCTACACTGACATACAATTTAGCTAGAATGGGACGTTCGTTGAGATTATTTACATTTGATACGTTGAATTTAAAACTAAGATTATTTCCGGGTTTATAAACATGTTCCTGATTCTGGCTGTAATCAATAATGTTAGCTTTATTAGTAATTTGAATACGAGGGCGTTGCTTTAAAAGATCCTTCTGAGCAGAAGGATCTTTTTTCAAATTTTCGATCCATGTATTTAACTCATTGTTATCGACGAACTTAACATTTGATTTGGGTGTTAATGTCCGGTAGGTATTGAAGGTGTTGTACAATATTCCGCGCTGGTTAGTTGTTTGCATATCAAACGGCTCTTTGTTGAGTAATACGTAAAGTCCTTTATTAATAAAATAATCGGTGATTTCTTTCGCTTTTAAATTAGTTATGTCATTCATAACTGCTTTGGTATTATGATCTTTTCCGGAGACCCCACTTGTACTGTAAGTTCCCTTCCCGATATATACTGCATCATATCTCCCGTCCAGATCATCCCGCAGCGCCACAAAGCGCTTCATACTCATCGTGTCAATGGTAAGGTTAGATATTCCCGTTTTTAGAGACGCAAGCTCACTAACCCCATTCTCCGTAACCTCCAGCATACGAATTTGGTATTCATTTGAACTGGCATCGACATTCATAAAGTGATTTTTGATCGGCAGAACAAGCAGAAGGAGAAGCAGGGTAGTTACTGTAAAAATAAAAACTTTTTTGTTGCTGGCAAGTTTCATTGTCATCTCTCCCTGATTGTTAACTATTGGCAGATATGGTCGTATTCCGTCTCGTATATGCTAGATTCCGACAGCCTTTTTCATTCCGTGTCGTTGTAAAATTATCCAATCTATGTTATATACATTCTAGGACATTCAGCATTGATAGACAACATAAATCTATTGAAATATACCTATTAAATTATAACTAAAGTCCTAGTTAGATTGAAAAATACTCAAAATTTACAAATTTATGGAAGGCGTATTTATGGTAATTATATCTTTCGTTTTCGAGCGAATTTTGCTGGGATTTTGATTTCTATTTTTATAAAAAATATCCATTATTTCAGCCGGCATAAATAACGGCATACGGAGATGAATAGACTTGGCTATCGCGAAAAAGAGACTGGGCGACTTGCTGGTAGAAAATAATATTATTTCGCAGGACCAATTGCTTGAGGCTCTCGCGGAACAGCGTAAGAGCAAACGTAAGCTCGGCGATCTGCTAATCTCTCAAGGCTATATTACGGAGCAGCAGTTGATTGAAGTGCTTGAATTTCAACTCGGCATCCCGCATGTCAGTTTATTTAAATACCAGATAGATCCCGCAATCACGCAGATAATCCCTGAAAGTATGGCTAAGCGATATCAGGTGCTTCCATTCTTAAAAGAGGGCGGCAAGCTGATGGTTGCGATGGCGGACCCGCTGGATTATTTTGCGATAGAAGATTTACGTATGAGTACTGGCTTCCGGATCGAACCCGCTATTTCTACGAGAGATGAGCTGCAGCGGGCGATTGCGCGTCACTATGGCATGCGCGATTCTATGAATCAGATGCTGGTAGAACTCCCGACACAGGAAGAAATAGAAGAGACAGAGATTACAGATGAGGACTCCCCAATCGTACGTTTGGTCAACCAGATGATTCAGCAGGCAGTTGCTCTGCGGGCGTCTGATATACATATGGATCCAGGTGAAAATAATTTAACCATCCGCTACCGCATTGACGGAACCTTACGGACAGAGCGGATTATTCCTAAGCAGATGCAGGGCTTTATCACCGCCCGTCTGAAAATAATGGCCCGCCTGAATATTGCAGAACGGCGTTTGCCGCAGGACGGGCGGATCAAAATGCAGTTCGATTACAAAATGGTAGATATTCGTGTGTCTTCATTACCAACGATGCACGGAGAGAAGATTGTGCTGCGGTTGCTAGACTTAAGCACAGGGGTCAAATCCATAGATGCTTTGGGATTCAGTGAGGGGAATGCAGAAGCTTTTAAGGAGATGATAGCTCGTCCTTATGGGATTTTGCTGATCACAGGACCTACCGGTAGCGGAAAAACAACAACTTTATATTCAGCGTTGAATCAACTTAATGTAGAAAGCGCAAATATTATCACAGTCGAAGATCCAGTGGAATACCAGCTTGAAGGAGTAAATCAGGTGCACGTAAACTCGGCTATTGGACTAACCTTTGCAGCTGGGCTACGTTCGATTCTTCGACAAGATCCGAATATCGTAATGGTTGGTGAAATACGGGATGCGGAAACTGCAGAAATTGCTGTTCGCGCCTCATTAACGGGTCATCTAGTATTGTCTACTTTACATACAAACGATGCGATTAGCTCCGTCTCCCGATTGCGGGATATGGGGGTAGAACCTTATTTGATCGCTTCTTCGCTGATTGGTGTGGTAGCACAGCGGCTGGTGCGCAAAATCTGCACTGACTGCAAAGAAACCTACAAACCATCTGAACAGGAAGCAATTATGCTACGTAGCTTAGGACTACCTGCGGAAGAATTACAGCGTGGACGCGGCTGTGGTAGCTGTAACAATTCTGGCTATCGTGGACGAATAGCGATTCATGAAGTACTCAGTATTGATGATCACTTACGGCAACTCATTACAAACACTGCCTCAGTAGAAGAACTGCGTGCAGCAGGTAAAGCGCGTGGGCTTGTTCAACTGATGGATGACGGACTGCTCAAGGTCAGTCAAGGAATTACAACGCTTCAAGAAGTCATGCGCGAGACGGTCTCACATTAGAGGTTAACAGGGATTTAGCATTCTAACTTAGGGGGAGCGGCTAATGCCAACGTATACGCGGGATATTAGACAACTATTACAAACGGCTTACTCCTCCAAAGCTTCTGACTTACATATTTCCGTAGGATCACCGCCGGTTATTCGGATGGATGGAAAGCTGCACTCGCTTGAGGGTGAATCCGTGGTTGCTGAAGAAGCGGCAGATATGGCCAAAACGCTACTTGGTAATGAACGAATTGAAGCATTTCGGAATGCGGGCGAGTTGGATTTTTCATATCCGCTTGATGGTGGGGTAAGATTCCGGGTGAACGTTTATCGTCAGCGGGGCGAGGTTAGTATCGCCGCCCGGGCCATTCCTGCAGAGATTCCGAGTCTGGAACAGCTGTCGATGCCTTCGATTTTAACTACTTTGTCGCTTAAGCCACAAGGTCTAATTTTGGTTACAGGACCCACAGGCAGCGGCAAATCTTCTACGCTTGCAGCTATGCTGAATTATATTAACCAGACGGAGAGCAAGCATATAGTGACGTTGGAAGATCCGATAGAATTTCTACATAACCATGGAACCTGTCTAGTAGATCAACGTGAAGTGGGAAGTGATACGGCTAGTTTTGCTAATGGATTACGTGCTGCCTTACGTCAGGACCCGGATGTTATTCTCGTTGGTGAGATGCGGGATTTGGAGACCATTTCAGCAGCGGTTACGGCCGCAGAGACAGGTCATCTTGTGATGGCAACCTTACACACCACAGACGCACCACAGACGATTGACCGAATTATCGACGCTTTTCCGGGCCATCAGCAGGGACAGGTTCGTTCACAATTAGCATCAGTGCTGCTGGCAGTAGTCAGTCAGCGGTTGTTCCCAAGGGCTGGAGGTCGGGGGCGTTTATGCGCTACGGAAATTTTGATCAATACACCAGCCGTAGCCAATCTTATTCGTACCGAAAAAACACATCAGATCAAAAATGTAATGCAAACCGGGCGCTCACAAAGCATGCACACCTTGGACATGAGCATCCGTGACTATTTATCGCAGGGGCTTATTGATCCAGCAGCAGCTAAGGCGTTTATGGCGGAGGTGAGCAGCTGATGCCTCTTTTTGAATATCAGGTGAAGACATCCGCGGGCAAATCTATCAAAGGGAAACTAACAGCAACCGATAAACCTACGGCGATGGAGGAGCTACGCAAGCGGGGACTTACGGTATTTTCACTGATTGAACGCAAAACCTCAATTTTATCGATGGACATTTATATTGGTAATCCCGTTAAGCCGCTTCATTTCATCATTTATTGCAGGCAGTTTGCCACGCTTATGCGGGCGGGGGTATCGATTGTGGATGCAACGCGTATTTTGGCAGAGCAGACCGAGAGTAAACCACTGCGTAAAGCGTTAGTAGATGTTAATTCCAGCCTGATGCGCGGGATATCGTTCTCACAAGCCGTTCAGGATCATAAAAAAATCTTCCCGCAGCTATTTGTCAGCATGATCCGTGCCGGTGAGGAATCCGGTGATATCGAAGGAACGTTGGACAGGTTGGCTATGTTTTTTGAGAAACAGCACACCACAACAGAAAAGATAAAGTCAGCGCTTACGTACCCAATTACCGTAGGGGTTATGGCGATTGCCGCGGTTATCTATCTACTTTGGGCGATTGTGCCGCAGTTTGTAACGATGTTTGAATCGATGGATGCCGAGCTTCCAGCAATTACACAGATGGTCTTGGCACTTAGCAAAAGCATTCAAGGTCAATGGTATTTCTGGATACTCGGAGTACTTCTCCTAGTGATAGCTTTTCAGATTACAAAACGTACGGAAAAGGGTGCTTACGCCCTTGATTATGCCAAGTTAAAAATTCCTGTGTTCGGCAAGCTGAATCAAAAGGGCTCTATTGCTCAGTTTACGCGTACTTTTTCTTCTCTTTATGCCAGCTCTGTACCGATCCTACAGTCCTTGGTGATTGTTGAGGAGGTAGCAGGAAATAAGGTCATCGGGAAATTCATCCGTAGTGCAGGGGATTCGCTGCGACAAGGAAATCCACTATCTGAGCCGCTAAAAAAAGCCTGGGTCTTCCCGCCACTAGTTACGCAGATGATAGCGATTGGCGAAGAGACAGGGGCGCTCGACACGATGTTGTCCAAGGTAGCTGACTTTTATGAGATGGACGTTGAGAATACCGTCGACCGTTTGAAGTCGCTGCTTGAACCGCTGCTGATTGCTTTTTTAGCTGCTGTTGTAGGTGTCATTGTGGCTGCCATTATGCTGCCAATGTTCAGTCTGTACGGAAATATGTGAACCTCTTGGTTCCTTGTATATTTTGAGAGGGGTGACGCCGGGGAGGCGGGGCAAGATCCACGAACTTACGCTGGCGATTAGACGACGATGGACGAGCTGTTTCCGTAAGCACAAGAAAGATGATGCTGGATTCACTGAAATAAAGGATATAGGTCTTATCATCACACATCACTTAGAGGGGGAAATCAAATGTTAGCACAAGCGATTAAGAGAAGATTAAGCAAAGAGGAAAATCAAAAGGGGTTTACGCTGATTGAGTTGCTGGCGGTTATCGTTATTTTGGGGATTATTGCGGTTATTGCTATACCTATGATTGGTGGAATTATTAATAAATCAAAAACGGATGCAGATTTAGCAACTGCTCGACAGCTTTATGATGCATCTCGTATGTATATTATGGGCGAATTAGATGGAGATTTTAAAGATAAGACAGTAACTCTTGAAGCACTTAAGGATAAAAAATATATTGATCAGACTCTTGTTTTGCCTAGTACAAAAAAATCGTTAGATGGTACAAAAACAACAATAGTATATACTTCGGGCGGAGTACTTCAAAAAGTAATATTAGATCCAGTTCCTACGGGTGAGAGTGGTGAATATTCAGCTGATAAGGTGCTTAGTGCAGAGCCAGCAGCGTCACCAACACCAACACCAAAAAATTGATCTGGTGGCTAACAGGAATATCTAATTAATATCTATAAATTTAAACGTAGAATCTATCCTAAGGAATCGGACTTCCCGATTCCTTTTTTAAAATCCAGAAGCTAACAGAGGACAGCCATGACGATATTTATCGCAAGTTACATCACATTACTGGGTCTGATTCTAGGCTCCTTCTATAACGTAGTGGCGCTACGGGTGCCGGTCAAGGAATCTTTGCTTAATCCGCCGTCACATTGCCCGAACTGCAACACGCGGTTGAAAGCGTGGGATTTGTTTCCGGTGGTAAGCTACCTGCTGTCAGGAGGCAAATGCCGATACTGCGGCACAAGGGTATCGCCATTATACCCGCTTGGAGAAGCGGCAACGGGTTTGCTTTTTTTATGGGTGTATTTGCAATTCGGCCTGACGGGTAAGGGAATCATCGGGTTCATTCTTGTGAGTTTAGCGGCTATCGTGACGGTTGCGGATTTGAAGTACATGCTGATTCCCAACAAGGTATTGTTGTTTTTTTTACCGCTGCTGCTGATTCTTGTACTGCTAATTCCGGAAGGACCGCTATGGCATCACCTGCTAGGAGCTGTGCTTGGGGGAGGGGTTCTTATCCCTTTTGTTCTATTAGGTGGCATGGGGGCTGGAGATGTGAAGTTATTTGCGCTGCTGGGCTTGGTGATTGGCTTTCCGAATGTGATTTTGGCCTTTTTTGTGGCTTGTCTGCTTGGGAGCGTGGTGGGCGGACTGCTGATGCTGCTCGGTGTAATCAAACGTAAACAGCCGGTACCCTTCGGCCCATGGTTAGCTATAGGAGCTTTAATTAGTTTTGGATATGGCTCATACATCATCAGCGCGTATCTCTCGCTTATCGGATAGGAGGACATTGATCACATGCTTGGATTAGGCCCCAAAGTGGCCGGACTTTCAATTGAAGCTGCCGGAATCCGTTATATTAGTTTTAAGAATAAACAGTCATGGGAAGTCCGTAAAAAACGGTTTCTCCCGCTCCTTCCAGGCATGATCATTGAGAATCAGGTGGCGGATAGCGAGGCGCTTTATGATCGGGTAAGGCAGTGGGTGAAGAAGGAAGGGTTACGGGGCAGTAAGGTTTCTTTGTCCATTCCCCCTTCACAGATCATTATCCGTAAAATGAGTATTCCTAGTACCAACGACAAACAGGTAGAACAACTCGTGAAGCTGGAAGTGGAGACGGGACTGCATTTACCTTTTGAAAATCCTGTCTATGACTATGTAACGCTCGAAGTGGATGAGGAGCAAAGTCACCTGCTCGTATTTGCTGCTCCGCGAAAATCGATTCAGGATTACGTAGAAGTTCTGGAGCGGGCGGGTCTTCGGATAAGCAGTGTCGAAATTTCGGCAACCGCCTTGGCGCGTGCTATAACCACTGGGCACGGGGAGAGCTTTGCGGAGACGATGCTGATTAATATGGAGCCATCGGTAATGGACATTTATATGTTCAGAAACGGGAATCCGGTCTTCATTCGTACGATAAACTTACTTGATCTACATAAAGGAAGAAATTTAGCGGGAATGGATCTTTTGACAGACAGTGAAACCTTGGCAGAAACAGCTGTCGCTGTAGAAGAACATTTATCGCCCGAGCAAATGGTGGAAATCACTGCGGAAATCTCCCGTATGCTCAGCTTTTATCAATACAGCTTGCATGACGGTTCCACTCGTATCAATAATTTAGTGATTACGGGCACTCCCTCAATTCGTAAACAACTGGACCTAGAGCTCCAGCAGTCCCTAGCAGAACTTGAAATAACACCAATAAGTCTGGAACAGATGGCTAGTGCTGCTGTTTCTGACCCTGAACTAAATGATTACCGCGTAGCTGCCGGGACCGCTCTAAAAAATAGCATCAACACGGATACGATTGATTTATTGCCGAGAGAAGATCGGGAGACGTTGCTATTTCCTTATGTCACGATGGGGCTTGTAGCGATCTGGCTGCTGGGGATGATCGGAACGGGGATTTATTTTTCGGCCAATAAGGGTCAGATTTCTAATGGTAAAGAAGAGCTGCAAGGCCTGCAGGATCGCAGTTTAATGCTCCAAGTAGAGCTCGCGAAGCTTAAGAACAGCGGACCTGGACAGCTAGATCGGAAAGCAGCCATCACAGTACTTCAGGACAATAAGGTGATTGCAGTCCCTATCTTGGACGAATTTGTGGAAGGATTACCTAAGGAGGCACTAATCCGTGATATTAACTATACCTACCGGACATCTATAGATCTGACTGTAAATGTATCCACTATGGAGGATGCGTCCAACTATTTAAGACAACTTCGCCAAATGTCTTTTACGACCGATGCCTCTATTCAAAAGCTTACTGAAGGAGCCGAAGATGCCATTTCATACAATACGTATACGGCTATTTATAAAGTGAACTTAGCAGCGGCTAAGCAGCAGGCAAATAATACAGATGCAAGCCAAGGGGAGGTGATCAGCGATGGAACAGATCAATAAGTATCGCTCGCCGATTGTTCTGGGAGTGCTGATTTTGTTCCTGATATTGTTTGCGTTCTATATGCTGGGTGTTCAGCCGACCAATAAGGAAATTTCCGCACAGAGCAGCGAGATCGGTCAGTTGGAAAAGGAAGCAGAAGTCCTCCAAACCAAAATCAATGAGCTGAAGGGCAGCGGCACTGAGGGAGATCTAGAACAGAAGGAATTACTGGGGAAACTCCCAAAGGGCGATGACAGCGAAGGTCTGATTGTTGATTTGCGGGAGGTTAGCACGTCCTCACAAGCGCGGCTAAAGGATCTTAGTTTTGTTTTGGATGAGGCTAACCCGATTCAGCAAATGACAGGTTCAGCTGAGGTGTCATTCCCGACGGTCAAACAGATCAAAATGACTGCAGTGGTGGAGGGGACATATTCGGGGATACGGCAATGGATGGATGAACTACAAGCCTTACCCCGTATTGTGAATGTGGACTCTTTCAATTTCCAGCAATCCTACGAGGATCGTACTAAGAACAATACGGAGAGTATTTTGACTGCTAACGTAGCTTTTACAGCGTATTATGAGGCCACCTCAGCAGCATCCAATTAGGGTTCTTGTCCTACTTTATTTAACTATATTACTCCGCTTTTCCTGTGAATCAGGAGGGTGGAGTTTTTTTATATTTTCAAAAGAGTTGTAATACGTTTTCATTCCTCTGTTTATTGGGTATTTTAGCTTGCGGGGTGCATAAGCTGAAACAGTGGCGATCGCCTGTATTTTTCAGATGAAAGAGGAGGAACTTCAGATGAACAAAAAATGGATGCTTGGTTCGTTGGCCCTATCCTTAGGCCTTTTATCAGCAGGTAGCGGAGTTATGGCAGCTTCATCATCAGTGGGAAGCTCGGCAATAAAAAATGTGGCTGTGATTGGCACAGGAAAAGAAGGCCCAGCTACTATAAACAATTTGACGGTAAAAAGTGTGGTACCGCTTGTTGTACATGCCAGAGCAATCTATTTCTATACTAGCCGTGGGGGCAACTTTTTCCCGATGGAAACCTTCATGTATAAAGCGCAAGAGTACCGTTACCTTTCCAATGATATTGGGACAAAGGCGAAGCTGATGAATTACATAAAAAAAGCCTACACGCATAATGCAGCAGCTTATTATGTGCAGACTCAATTTTTGGAGCATGAAGGTAGAATGTCACAGGTGAATGCGGATCTTGGAAACTCATTAATGTTTGAAAAAGCCACCGCCCGAATGCTCTCCAAAACTGCAACAACCGCTGAATTTGACTTAACAGTTCCTTATTCGAGCGGGCAGGAAGGCAGTGAGTCGGTGTATGTGAAGCTGAAAAAGGTGAATGGATACTGGAGAATTGATACGTCACCGGATATTCTTTTTTGAGGAAGGGTTAGGGTAGAAGAGGAAGGGCAAAGAGGCTCTACGCTTGGGCGCGGATAAGGTCAGAGGTATAAGCAACACCAGCGAATTTACCTTTGCGAGTGATAATGACACAATCATTTTTCATAGGGTCTGGGCGGTTCATAGCGAGGCTCAATACCGTATCGAGTGGAGTGGAAATGTCAAGAATGAGCGGGGTTTTGTTCATAAGCTTCATGGCAGGTTCTCTGTAGAACAGATCTACTCCGGATCTTCCTGTAGCTTTTAAAAAGAAACGTTCGCTCATCAACAATCCGAGGGGTTCATTCATAGCATTGCAGACGACGATACATTTGGATTCTGGATGCTGAAACATGACGCGAAGGGCTTCTCTGCAAGTGCGTGAGGCAAAAATAGCAGGAGCACTGCGGACAATACCAGTAAGATCATTTACAAGAGCTGTTGTCATAGGATGTTCATCCTTTCTGATTATGGGTCTACTTCTAATGTACCCCTGAATCGTAAATTTCAAAGCCGGGTAACGTAAGCTACAGGTAAAATAGATTGCTGGCAAGAATAACCGGTCAGACCTTAGGGGCTCTGACCGGTTATTTGTTGTTAGCTATTCACTGCGGACCCCGTCCTCCACCAGCTGCTTTCGGGGGACATCGGGGATTATGGATTTGCTCACGCCTCCACGATTAATGGCGATTAATCGTTTTTGTGCGTAATATACGTCGCGGGACAGTTTATTCACCTCAGTGGATTTACCGTCAACATACTTTGTAATGTAGGTTTCTACAATATATCCGGTTTTCCCATTTTGAATAACGCGTGAGCTGCCACGAGGCAGTGAAGAATCGTTTACGTATTTATCGACTGGAGGGAGTACTTCTACTGTTTTTGAATGAACTTTGTAAGTGACATTTTGCGGAAACGTGCCGAACAGCTTTATGGTCAGTGATTTACCCTGCACAGCTGCTTTAATTATGAGATATTTGCCAGTCGTATTGCGAAAACGAAAGTTGATATAACCTTCAGCGAATGTTGCGTCCTGACCTTTGGGCAAGTAGTTGACGGGCAAGGAATGATTACGGCGTTCCACAATTTCTAGCCCTATACGCAGTGCGGCATTGTAAAGAGTGCTCGACACTTGGCAGATCCCTCCACCAACACCTGCTTGCAGCTTGCCGTTCACAATCACCGGCGCTTCACGGAAGCCGTAATTCACCTTTGCTTTTTCTATAGCTTTTCCATAATCAAAGACGGCTCCAGGCGGGAGAATGGTTCCATCCACAGCTTTGGCAGCAGCTTCCACGTTGTAGCTTCGTCCAGGTCCACTTGCACCTAGAGAGGTGCTGAACTGCATTACTTTTCGCTCGATACCTTGTTCCTTTAATTTCTTTAAAGTTATGTCAGGCTGCAGAATTAACAAAGGGACCTCCATCGTGATTCCCTTCTCCAGCAGGGTATTTAGATGATTAAAGCTGGTGGGGGCAGTTGCTCCTAAGGAAGTCTCCAGAGCTGTCCAATCAACCTCCAGGGAAGTTTTCTCAGAAGTATATACGATTCGGTCATCGCCTGTAATTCGCCGCGTAGCGTCCACTGGTTCACCAAAGGACTCCTTCTCCCAAGTGGGACTTAGAATTTTCTGGAATTGTGCGATTTCCAGATGAGTTTCAAGCTTCCACAGCTGAGGGAAGTTATAGCGTGCCTTTACCCGCTCCCAAAGGGTTCCTTCGGCAAGCTCTTTTAAGCCCTGCTGAAAAGCAGCGGCTTCATAACTCAACCCAGTCTTACTAAGAGTTAGGGGTAAATCTGCATTGCCCTCCACTTTTAGCACTAGAGGGACGGATTCGAGGGCACGCAGCCGCTGATCCAGCTGGGAGCGGACCTCGGTGATGGTCATGCCTCCGACCTGCCAGCCGGCAAGGGTTGTACCCTTTGGAAGCGTGGTTTTGCTGCCATATAGATGAAGCCCTCCGTAAATGCAGGAGCCGATAAGGAGGAGTGCGATGACCACTATGAGGGCAGCATGGATTTTTTTCATAATTAATCTCCTTTTGGGGATTTGGATTGTGCTAAGCAGGCGCGGCCCTGTAACAAAACTTAAAGAACACTTCGTGGGATACCGATAATAAATTAGTAAGAAACAAGTAGTCTCTAATAAAGGGAGTTACGACATCTGATAACAGGCACCGTTAGGTGCTTTTTTATATGTATATGTCCAGTCACTACAAAACTTTCGAATAGTCGTGCAGTTACGGGGTACTCAATCAGTTACAGATTTGTTACAATAGATACATTGCGGAAATATTGAAGTTTATGGAAACTTGAGGTGGACAATGTCGATTCGCACAAGTGGAAAATGTCATAATTGGGAAGTGAGAAAATGATTGAAATGCAAGATGTATGGAAAACGTACCCTAACGGAACTCACGCACTGCAAGGAGTTTCAGTGAAAATCGACCGCAATGAATTCGTGTACGTTGTCGGCCCTTCCGGCGCGGGTAAATCTACTTTTATGAAATTGATTTATAGAGAAGAAGTGCCTACCAAAGGACAGATTTCGGTGGGAGGTTTCAATATAGGAAAGCTAAAACCACGCAAAATCCCTTATGTCCGCCGTAATATCGGCGTTGTATTTCAAGATTTTCGGCTTTTGCCCAGAATGACGGCATACGAGAATGTAGCTTTTGCTATGGAAGTTATTGAAGCGCCGAAAAAAGTCATCAAGAAACGTGTGAATGAGGTTCTTGATTTGGTTGGGCTGAGAAGTAAAGCGAATCGTGAGCCCTCACAGCTTTCTGGTGGTGAGCAGCAACGGATCGCTATTGCACGGGCTATCGTCAACAATCCTTCTGTTATTATTGCGGACGAGCCTACAGGTAACTTAGACCCCGAGACTTCATGGGGCATTATGCAGCTGCTTGACGAGATTAATTTTCGCGGAACAACGATTGTAATGGCTACCCATAACAGAGATATTGTGAACAAAATGCGCAAACGGGTGCTTGCGATTGAGAATGGAAACATTGTCAGAGACCAAGCGAGAGGGGAATATGGTTATGAGTTTTAAAACCTTCTTGCGACATGTGCGGGAAGGCTTTAAAAGCGTATTCCGTAATGGCTGGATGTCGATCGCCTCAATCACTTCGATTGTTGTTTCTCTTTTTGTTCTAGGTGTATTTATTCTTCTTGTCCTCAACGTAAATTCTGTAGCTGATGAGGCAGACAGTCAGGTACAGATCAAAGTGCATCTAGCTTTGAATACAGATCAGAAGATGCGCGAAACCCTGCAGACTGAAATTGGCAATATGCCGGAGGTCAGCAAGATTACGTTCATCTCCAAGGAACAGGGACTTAAAGATCTCCGCGCGGATATGGGCGAGGAGGCAGCAGAGCTTCTGGAAGGGTTCGATGAAGATAATAACCCGCTTCCAGATACCCTTCAGGTAGAGGTTATTGAACCTACAACCGTTGCTTTTGTGGCTGAGAAGATTCAAGCCCTTAACAAGACACATACCGAGCAGCCTATCTACAAAGTGAAATATGGCAAAGGCTCGATTGAAACATTGTTTAAAATCACGCGTGCCGTACGCAACATTGGATTTATTTTTGTAGCGGGGCTGGCACTTATGTCTATGTTCCTCATCTCCAATACTATTCGGGTAACGATTCTTGCCCGGCGTAAAGAGATTGGGATTATGAAGCTGGTAGGCGCGACAAATTATTTTATTCGTTGGCCTTTCTTTATAGAAGGGGCATTAATTGGACTCATTGGATCATTGATTACTTCGGGCGTTTTATATGCCGGTTACAAGGGTTTGGAATCTTCGATACAGGGAGATCCAATGCTAGGATTGCAGCTGATCCCTTTCAGTGATATTTGGCTGCTGCTCGTGGGTCTGTTAGTTGGACTAGGCGTGCTAATCGGCGTCTGGGGAAGTACGGTTTCTATTCGTAAGTTTTTGAAAGTTTAATTTAAGAGTGAAGGATGGGGAGTGCGAGTTGAAGAAGATTGCCGCCGGACTAGCCGTAATGTTACTAGCTGTCACTATATTCCAACCCTCTGATGGATATGCCAAAAAAACAAGTGTTGCCGAGATCGATAAGCAATTAAAGCAGCTGCAACAAGAGGTGCAGGAAGCTAAGGCGCAGCAAGAGAAAGCGGAGTCCCAAACGCAGGAAGCGCAGCACTATAAGAATAAGACAAATATTAATTTACAATATGTATTGCAGCAAGTGGATCAAGTTAAAGGTAAAATGACCGAAATCTCTAACAAAATTTCCGATACAGAAGAATCCCTTAACGTTACAGCAACGGAATTGGATGAAGCAGAGGCACGAGTGGCCTCAAGAGAAGAACTCTTAGGATCCCGTGTCCGGTTGATGTACACGGATGGAGCGGTGTCTTACCTAGATGTTTTGCTCTCATCGACAAGCTTCTCTGATTTTCTGGGCCGCACCGATTCGCTTAAGATGATTGTGGATCAGGATCAGGAGCTGTTAGTCCAACACAAGCTGGACAAGCAGACAGTTGTAGAGAAGAAGCAGGAGCTTGAGGGGCAATATGCTCAAGCCAAGCAGTTATACACCTCCTTGGAAAATCAGAGAAGCCTGCTGAAAGAGAAGGAAGCGGAGAAGCAGGAGCTTATCGCATTTTATGATAAGCAGATTCAAGAAAGCGATGATCTAAGTGAAGAGCAGAACGAGAAGCTGGTTAAGCTGGCGAGCGAACGTTCTGCTTTGGAAACCCAAAAGGATAAGATTAAAGCTGAGGAAGCGGCTCGCAAAGCAGCAGCCGCCAAAGCAGAAGCAGCACGCCGGGCAGCAGCAGCGGCCAAGAAAGCTGCAGCTAGCAAGGCAAGCAGCAGTTCAAGCTCCAGCTCCTCAACCGCGTATGCTGGTGGAGATGGACCCTTCCTGCTGCCTGTAGGTTCGGCAAGAATCTCTTCCTCCTACGGACCACGGACACACCCAATTACGGGTGAGAAGGGGAAAGTACACACCGGGGTAGACTTTGCAGTTCCACAAGGAACCAATATTCATGCGGCTGATTCCGGAACGGTAATCGTAGCTGAATGGTATAGCGGCTATGGATATTGTGTAATTGTTGATCATGGCGGCGGAGTTTGGACCCTCTACGGACATATCCGTAAAGGTGGTATCAAGGTTAGCCCTGGGGATAGAGTCAATCGTGGGGATGTGATTGCTGAATCCGGTTCTACAGGTAATTCGACGGGCCCCCATCTCCATTTTGAAGTTCGGATCGACGGCAAGACAGTAAATCCGATGCCTTATCTCTAATTTTTAAGAACTTATAACTCATATTATTTGAACGTACGGCATATACTGGAAGAGATACCGTACCTTTCAGGACGGACTTATGGAGTTGTTTGCGAGATGGACAAGAAGGGACGGTGGGAACATCATGTTAAAAAAAAGCACAGCGGCGTTTATGATTATCGCCGCCCTGCTATGCGGTAGTCTGGTGACCTTGGGCGTGACGGGTTATAGTCATGTTATTGGACAAGCTGCAGGAGAAGGACTGGCCTCAGCATTGCAGGTTACTGGCCTTCAGCAGAAGGAATCCCAGAAGCTTGGAACTGCTCTCAGTCTGATTGAGAGCAATTACTACGAGACAGTAGATCGGGAGAAGCTGATAGACGGTGCTGTCAACGGTATGATGGAAGCGCTGGGCGATCCTTATTCCAACTATATGGGTAAAGAAACAGCTGAGAAATTCGAAGAAAGCATTGAGGGTTCCTTTTCAGGTATCGGTGCGGAGGTCTCTTCGGATAATGGCAAGGTAGTCGTGGTCTCTCCGATCAAGGGCTCACCTGCTGAGAAAGCTGGGATTCAGGCCAAAGATGTTATCTTGTCCGTTAACGGTGAATCGCTGGAAGGTATGGAGCTGAATGCAGCTGTTGCCAAGATTCGCGGTCCTAAGGGCAGTAAGGCCACTTTGAAAATACAACGTTCCGGCGCTGTAGAGCCGCTGGAATTTGTTCTTACCCGGGATGATGTGAAGCTCGAAACAGTCTACGCTACCATGGAAAAGGACAATGTGGGCGTAATCGAGGTTACGCAGTTCTCCTTGAATACCGCAGAACGATTCAAGGAAGAGCTGGAGAAGTTAGAGAAGCAAGGCATGAAGGGACTTGTTATTGACGTCCGCAATGATCCAGGTGGTGTTCTTCCGATTGTTATTGAAATGGCAGAGCAATTTGTTCCAGCTGGCAAATCTATAGTGCAAATAGAATACAAAGACAAAAAACGCGAAGTTAGCACCTCAAAAGGATCGAGTAAAGCTTATCCAGTGGTCGTGCTGATGAATAAAGGTAGCGCAAGTGCTTCGGAAATATTGGCGGGTGCCTTGCAGCAGTCGGCAGGAGCTAAGCTAATCGGTGACAATTCTTTCGGTAAAGGCACCGTGCAGACGAGCTTTGACAAACAGCTAGGAGACGGCAGCTTGCTGAAAGTTACCATTGCCAAATGGCTTACGCCAGACGGCACATGGATCCACGGCAAGGGAATTAAACCGGATATCGCGGTAGCGCAGCCGGATTACTTCTCGGTGGCTCCAATTAACAAAAGCGTGGCGCTGCAATATAATATGAACAATGCTGATGTGAAGAGTGCACAGACGATGCTGGACGGTTTGGGTTACAAGCCTGGACGTAAAGATGGCTATTTCGATGCTGGCACTAAGGACGCAGTGAAGAAGTTCCAAAGTACAGCAAAGCTCCAAGTCACAGGCATAATTGACGCCAAGACAGCGGAGGCGCTGGAAGCGGCGCTGATCAAGGTCATTCAAGACCCTGCTCACGACAACCAACGGAATAAAGGGATTGCTGAGATTCAGAAGGAAATTAAGGCGGCAGCGTCGAAAAAGTAAGAAGGCTGAATTCAGCCTTCTTTTTTTCTTTTAGATAAGAAAATGCCAACCGACGTAGAGGAATTAGAATATATACAAATCAGTCATCGGACGAAAAGGAGTGTGACGAACAGTTTGAATGTGATTCAGGAACTGTTAGGAAGCTTGGGCACTGCGTTCTTACACTTATTGATCCAGCCGTATTACTACATTGCTATTATATTTATTGCGTTATATTACCGTAGGCAGGTGGCATTAGAACGAAAGCTGATACATGTAAAATTACATAGCTGGGGTCAGGAAACGTGGCGGACGGTATGGAGTGGTCTAGTCATGGGTTTGGTCGTCTCTATAGCAGCCGTTCTGCTAGGAATATCGTTATCAGGTACCGCTGTAGCCTGTATTTGGGTAGTTAGTCTCGTGTTGTCGCTACTGCGTGTGCGGTATTTGTGCTTTGCGTATTCTATAGGCTTGTTAGGTATCATTCAGTTTGTAATTTCTTTCTTTCCAGATGCTTTAGATAGTGGAACGGTAGGGAATATTACCACCGCCATAAGGGAGATGGATATTCCTGCTTTGCTAGTGTTAGCTGCGCTGCTGCACATGGCGGAGGCACTGCTGGCCCGCAGACAAGGGGCCAAGCTTGCAACGCCGCTCTTCCTGAAGGGAAAGCGCGGCATGGTCGTTGGCGGCTATCAGCTGCAGGCCTTCTGGCCGCTGCCGCTGTTCCTGCTGCTCCCTTCGGGTGCAGGAACGGATTTGCCATGGCACTCGCTGCTCGGCGGCAGCCTTGGCATCGTCTCTTTGCCCGTCATCATCGGCTTCAGCGAGATGACGCAGGGCATGCTGCCCGGGCGCAAGGCGGCCCGCACTGCAGGACGACTGCTGATCTACAGCATCGTCCTGCTCGGCTTAAGCCTGCTTGCCGCTTGGTGGAGCCCGCTGACCCTGGTCGCGGCGCTCGCAGCCATTGTGCTGCACGAAGGGTTAAGCTGGTACAGCGCTCTGGAAGAGCGCAGCATCAGCCCCATCTTCGTGCATCCACCGCGCGGCCGCAAAGTGCTGGCCGTGCTGCCGGGCAGTCCCGGCCAGGAGCTGGGCATCCTGCCCGGCGAGATCTTACTGAAGGTCAACGGGGTCCTGTTGACCGATGCGGCGCAGCTACATGAGGCGCTGCGCATGAATCCAGCGTTCTGCAAGCTGGAGGTGCTGAACCGTGAAGGGGAGAGCAAATACCTTCAAAGTCCAATCTATGATGGGGATCACCATCAGCTCGGTATTATTTTGGTGCCGGAGACGGATGGGATGATTACCGCTGAGGCGAAGCCTTCCAGCATCTACAGCATCATCGGGATGAAGACAGGCATACGCAGCCGGAACCTTCCGGACGGCCAACTTAAACGAAAAAAAACCACTGAAGCCAAGCAGGAATCAGCGGAAGGATAACTAGAAGATGCCCCATAGGCCATGAAATGGTGAATGGGGCATCTTTGTTTTTGATTAGAGGATAATTTCGCGTGCGTGAAGCCACTATCGGACCCAGTTGACCCTAATCGCAGCATTTTCGCTTTTTTACAATGGTAAGGGACCCCAAAGCCGCTATTGGCATCAAAAACACCCCAGATGAGCCTCTTTCTGAGGAATAACGTCGCTGGGGTCCGAAACTCTGCTCAAACGCCGATAAAATTGTAAATAGCGTCGCTGGAGTCCGAGCCCGCCCGCGCCAAGGAGTAACGTCACTGGATTCCGTAAGAAAAACTAACTTTGGCGGTTGGCCTATTCACAGGCTTTATGTTACTAGTTCAACCCCGCATGTTCTTCAAATAAAAAATTGCAATTTGCGTACGATCGCGGAGCTCTAATTTGCTTAATATATCCGTTATGTAATTTTTGACGGTACCCTCGCTTAAAAAAAGCTGTCCGGCGATTTCTTTGTTGCTATGCCCCTCAGCGATAGAAGACACTACAGCCAGCTCTGTTTTGGTCAATCCGAATGATTCCAGTGGCTGTATCTGTGGCAATTCTTGCCGTGCCGTAGGCTGCAGAAAGGTTGCCAGCTTGCGGGCGATATCAGGGTGGATAAGCATGTTCCCATCAAAAACCGTTTTAATGCCCTGGATGATCCGGTCTGGCGGTATGTTTTTGAGCAAATATCCACTAGCTCCGTTACGCAGTGCTTCAATGATATATTCATCGTCATCGAAAGTGGTCAGCATCAATATCGCAATTTGCGGAAAAGCCTGCTTAATCTTCTCCGTTCCTTCAACGCCACCGCAGCCGGGCATGCGGATATCCATCAGAGCTACATCGGTCTTTAATCCTTTTTGAAGTAATTCCAAGGCCTCGTTACCTTCACAAGCTGCTCCGGCAACTTCAATATCTGGGTCCATACCTAGCAATACTTGCAGACTTTGGCGAATAAAGGGGTCGTCATCAACAATCAACACTTTAATCATTAGCATGGCTCCTTTCGTTATACAATCTCATCTTGCTTATAAATGGGCAGCCGTGTAACGACTGTAAAATGTGGCGCCTGCCTTAGTTCGAGTGTTCCGCCGATCAGATGAGTGCGCTCGTACATTCCTTTCATCCCGTCTCCACCACTCCCCAATAATTTGCGGAGCTTCTCTTCTTCTGGAAGTGATCCATTGTTGCTAACCTCCATAGTGATTCCTGCTTGCGCGTAGTCAATTTTGATCCGGATGGACGTTGCTTTTCCATGCCGCAAGGCGTTGGTTATAGCTTCACGGGCGTTTTTGTACAGGATTACTTGAATACTGGGATAGAGTGGATAAGGTATGCCCTGTACTTGGTATGAGGTCTCGATCCCCGTCTCACGTCCAATTTCTTCGAGCAGCCGGTCTAACGCATACGCTCCCTCAAGCTTCGGAGTGTAGTTGATACGTTTAACTGCGGACCGCATATCGTCCATGCTGGCCGACAGCTGGTCACGAATCAATTCCATCATTTGCATTCCGCTCTCGGGAGAGGTAGGCAAGGTCTGGAGGGCGGCCTCCATCATCATTTTAATCCGGATTAGCCGGTGGCCGATATCGTCATGGAGCTGTCGTGAGATGCGGACGCGCTCTTTGGATTGGGCAGACTCTTCTACTTGCGCGCTGAACTCCAGCAGGCGGTTGCGAGCTTCGTCGAGTTCGAAATGCTTTTTGCGCAACTCATCATATAGAAGAAGAGTGTCTTCGCGCCTCTGGCCAGCTTTTAATAATAGCTTATTTAGGTAGGCAGTGAGCAGAAATGAAAAGTTAATGTAAGTCACTACGAGCGATGGAGAATTCTTGAGTGCAACGTTCAAAGCTATCAGATGTACACCTGTGAACACGTAAGGCACTGCTTTAGGCTGGAATCTGGAATAATAAAGCAGTGCTGATATAGCGGGGAAAATCATCATGCTGCCATATTGATAACATAACCAGGCTGTGAACAAGATTTCGATGATACTAATCAAAGTGTGAATGGATCGTGGGAGCTTTGGTACCATCACCACAAGGAATAGAAGCATCAGGATATGCAGCGTGAAGATTCCATAATCGTTATATTGATAGACATAAATAGTAATAAACGCAGGGATTAAGATGAGTCCGTAACGCAATAAATTTAGCTCTCTGGGCACGCCTTAGTCATCCTTTATGTTTTTTAATAATCTTAGCATATTATCCCACTACTTCAGGAGATGACTTTAGTCACCTTCAAAAAATGACCTTTCGTACATCCGTAAAAATTCAACCTAGAATAAAATTGAAAATATAGAAGCACACACGACAGGGGAGATAAGAGATGGCAATCGCGGTGTTGACCGATGTGGTGAAACGGTATGAGAACAAATTAACGGTAGATCATGTGAATGTTACGATCCAAGCAGGAGAGATCTTTGGTCTGCTGGGGCCGAATGGGGCGGGCAAAAGTACAACTATAAGTATGATTTGCGGCCTGCTAAAGATTGATAGTGGAGACATTGTTATTGATGGGTTATCAGTCTCTTCGTATGCACTGGAGGTTAAGAAAAAGATCGGCTTAGTTCCGCAGGATTTGGCTTTGTACAATACAATGACAGCAGCTGAAAATGTAACTTTTTTCGGAAGATTGTATGGCTTGCGGGGGAAATTGCTAAAAGAGCGGGTGGCGGAAGCTCTTGCTTTCACAGGACTTAGTGACCGGGCCAAAGAAAAACCAGCCACCTTCTCCGGAGGGATGAAAAGACGTTTGAATATCGCCTGTGCCATCATGCATCATCCAAAGCTGATTATTATGGATGAGCCGACCGTAGGGATTGATCCGCAGTCTCGTAATCATATCCTTGAGTCGGTCAAAGAGCTCAATCGGCTTGGCTCAACCGTCATCTACACTAGTCATTATATGGAAGAGGTTGCAGCCATTTGTGATCGGGTAGCGATTATGGATAAGGGACATATCATTGCTTGTGGTACGGAAAAGGAGCTGCGGGAACGGGTTTCTCAGGAAGAAAAAATAGTGGTCAAAGCAACGAACATCACCCCGGAGCTAATCAATGAGCTTAGTCTACACCCGCGGATCACGAGAGTGGAAAGTAAAGAGGGAACGGTAGAAATGTATCTCCCCTCCTCACAGGATGAGCTGCAGGATATCTTATTTATTTTTGCTAAACATGAAGGGGTTATTGGTTCTTTAAATATAGAGGAGCCGGATCTGGAGACATTATTCCTTAGTTTGACAGGACGGACATTGCGCGATTAAAGGAGGGAGAGAACGCTTTGAGAAATATTTGGACAATTATGATTTATGAGCTTCGCAGGCTGTTTATTTCACGCTCAATCATCATTAATATGTTTCTGCTACCGCTGCTTTTGATCTTTCTGCTGGGTGCCTCCCTTTCCAGTGTAATCGGTGATAAGGCAGCGTCTGAGATTGATCCAGTACGTGTTGGTATAGTTAATCTTTCTGGAGAAGGATATGAAAGCTCGGCGATGATAGACAGCTTTTTGAAGACGCCGGAGCTTAAGGATATCATCATTCCGGTCAAAGTAGGGAGCCGAGAGACAGCGGAAAGCGGCTTGCGTACCGGAAAATATGGTTATGCGGTTATTGTTCCTCCAGGCTTCGATAAAAAAGTACAAAGCGGTGATACTGCACAGCTAGAGTTTATTCTGGGTAAAGATCGGACAGATAATATGGTTGCGGGGACGGTATTCGATAACTTTTTGAACAATATTAACTATAAGCAGTCCGTAGCTATGACGCTGGGTCCAGAAGCTTTGACCGTTACTGCACCAAGTTCGGGGGAGCAGCCTTCTGTTAAGGTTGGGGCGCTCAGTGAAGGTGGCCGATCCTATACAGCCTCCCAATTCTATGCGGTATCCATGATGCTGATGTTTCTGCTATATAGCGGTTTGACCGTCAGTACCTCTCTTTTTAATGAAAAAGAAAATCATACCCTCTTCCGAATAACTTCAATGCCGGTAAAAGGTTCTGAGCTGTTTATTGGTAAAATGTTAGGTGTAGGGGTTGTAAGTGTAGTGCAGTGTGCAGCGATTATTATCCTGACTCACTTGTTGTTTGGCGTAAATTGGGGCAATCGTCCGGGCTTGCTGCTGCTCTTCTGTCTCTTAATGATCATTGCTTCCATGACGTTATCGATTGTCATTTCAATGTTTAGCAAAACTAAAGCAAGTGCAGGAAGTATTATTAATGTTATCACTGTGGTCATGACCTTTATTAGTGGAGGGATGGCTCCACTTCCGGAATCATGGGTGAACTCCGTCGGGGCATTTACCCTGAATCACTGGGTGCTACAAGCTGTTCTAAAAATGATGCTGCATGCAGAGGTCTCAGAGATTTTGCCGAATCTGCTGGTCATGTCGATCATATGTCTAGTTCTATTCAGTGGAGCGGTTATCTCGTACCGGAAGGTAGGTTACCATGGATAAGATCTTAACGATTGCTTGGAATATGGTGAAAAGAACGATCGGTTCTCGGAATGGGCTGCTTACGTATATTCTTCTGCCCTGTATTGTCGTGTCGGTGATAGTAGCAATTAGTGGAAGTATGGGTGAAAGACCGGCTACTATTTTATATTCGAATATGGATGATGGTGCAGCAGGTAAACATTTGCTTACCGAGCTGGAGAATACCGGTGATTATAAGCTTGTAGAGAAGACAGATGAGGCTAATTTGAGGGAGAGTATTATCGATCAGAACGGAGAAGCCGGTGTTTTGATACCGCAAAACTTCACCTCCGCACTGCTTGCTGGAGAAGAGCCGCAAATTAGTGTGTATGAGCTTAAGGCTACCGAAACATCAATTATGGTAAAAATGAAAATCAGTGTAATTGCTGATGAAATGCGAAACACTGCTGGACTAATTGGAGCAGCTCGGGCTGAGGCTACTGGCTCGGACTCACAGTTTGCTGCCGTAATGCAGAGAGCAGAGCAACATAGTGTAGGCAGTATAAGAACAGATTATGATTTATATCCAAAAGAGGGCTTAAGCATCGTCACAGGATTTACTTTGATGTTCTTAATGGGGCTGGTTACAAGTTCAGTGTCGCTTATTATGGATGATCGAAGAGAAAGAACGATGAAACGTATGTTCAGTGCCCCGGTTCGTTCGTATGAGATTGCCCTCGGTAATTTTCTGGGAAGCTTCATCGTTGGGTTAATTCAAATCATTGTAATACTTGCCTTAGGCCGTTATGTGCTGCAGTTTGACTTTGGGTTACCGCTCTACTTGTATTTCTTGGTTCTTGCAGCATTTATGCTCGTTTCCATGGGTTTAGCTAGTACGGTAGCAGGTCTGATTCGCAATCCCAATAATACGGGCATGCTTAATTCGCTGATCCTGACCCCGACATGTATGCTTGGAGGCTGCTTCTGGCCGTTATCCATTATGCCGGACTATATGCAGAAGGCAGCTAATTTTGTACCGCAAAAATGGGCGATCCAAGCGATCGATATCGCTGCCACAGGTGGGGGCTGGAATGAATTATGGCTGCCCTTTGCCATCTTGGGCCTTATGGCCGCCGTGCTGCTGGCGATTGGTTCTGCTATTCTTCGTCCGAGTGAAGCCGGAATTAACGCTTAAGAAATTTCCAGAGAATATAGATATGCATAGCTTGGACTACTCTATTCAGGTACAATAATAGGTATCAAATGTCCCTAGTTCTTAATATGTGCAAAAGAGGGGATTTCTAGGAGGATGAGCAGATGAGCAGCAATAAATTGGCTTGGACATGGCGGGTGAAGGAAGAATGTTTAGAGGAGTATGTAGCTATGCATTTAAATCCTTGGCCAGAAATTTTGGAGGAGCACAGTAAGGCTGGTATTTCTAACTATTCCATCTTTCAGAATGGCAATCAATTTTTTTACTGTTATGAGTGTGAGGATAGTAAGGCGGCTTTTGATTACATTGCCAAAAGTGATGCCTGCAACCGCTGGAATGCGATTACCTCTAAGATGGTTGAAGGGTCATTTGATTTCAATGATGAGGTGCCTATGCAGCCCTTACGTGAAGTGTTCTATCTGAAATAAGTAATTGCATTCTAGAACAAATCAAATGTGCATAATTATATTATCGGCGCATCTGGTTTACAGTTATTTTAAATATAGGTATAATATAATTTATAAAGTTAAATTGAATAATTATTTGTTTTTTGGAGGAGCCTGTCAACAAGGGCTCCTCTTTGTCTTTTTTTGGCTTGGAGAAGCTCCTGGTTGGCAGTTCTTATATACAACAAGGGAGTGGATAGAAAGATGGAGTTTGTTTTATATCTTATGCTGATCATATTGTTCACCAAAGTAGCTGGTGATCTATCTGTGCGGCTTGGGCAACCAGCTGTGCTAGGCAAGCTTATTGTGGGAATCATACTGGGGCCTGCGGTACTGGGCTGGGTTCAGGATGGAGAGTTTATTCATTATATCTCTGAGATCGGTGTTCTACTGTTAATGTTCATAGCAGGGCTTGAGACGGACCTGGATCAATTGCGCAAGAACTGGAAATCAGCTTTTGCAGTAGCCGTCGGTGGAATTATATTACCCTTTTTGGGTGGGTTCGCCTTAGGAGAAATGTTTGGTTTTGCTTATCATAATGCATTGTTTATGGGCGTTATTCTTAGTGCAACATCGGTCAGCATATCGGTGCAGGTGTTAAAAGATATGAATAAGCTGAACACACGTGAAGGCTCTACAATTCTGGGGGCTGCTGTAGTAGATGATATTCTGGTTGTTATTTTGCTCGCTGTTCTGATGAGCTTTTTCGGTACAGGGGCAGACGTTTCTATTGGTCTTCTAATTGGGAAAAAGGTGTTGTTCTTTGCCGTAGCGATTGTTGCCGGCTGGTTTATTGTTCCTCGGGTCATGAAATGGATGGCTCCGCTGAAGGTGACAGAGGCAGTTATCTCAGCAGCGTTAATGATTTGTTTCGCATTCGCCTATTTTGCTGAAATCATGGGGATGGCAGGAATCATTGGTGCCTTTGCGGCTGGGATTGCTATCTCGCAAACCTCCTTTAAGCACACGGTAGAATCCAAGCTCGAGCCGATTGCTTATTCGATTTTTGTGCCGGTCTTTTTTGTAAGTATCGGACTTAGTGTTTCCTTTGAAGGGGTAGGCAGTCAAATAGGCTTCGTGATCTTGCTTACGGTGGTTGCCATTCTGACCAAGCTGTTTGGTGGCGGTCTGGGCGCGCGTCTTACAGGCTTTGATAACCACTCGTCTGCCATTATTGGGTCAGGGATGATTTCACGGGGGGAAGTTGCGTTGATCATTGCCGCCACAGGGCTGCAAAGCGGCTTGTTACAGCAACAGTATTTTACTTCGGTCATTATTGTTGTCATTGTAACTACACTTGTAACGCCGCCACTATTGAAATTTATGTTCCGTGATCCAGTACGTGCGGAAGGGAAATAAACCATAACAAAAGGGAGTCCTGTTGGCCATTTATATGGCTAACAGGGCTCTTTTTTTATGCTCACGTTCCAGTTGCCATCATCAAGAAAAAGTACGGGGATCTGTCTGCAGAAGGGGAAAGTTCCCCGTCTTAAGACTGAGTACGAAACCAGCCGTAGGGCTGTTTTGACTTCAGCCAAAAATGACTAAACTAAATCTCGGGATGGAAATTAATACATAATCAAACAGACATAAGGGGAGTGCCAGAAATCATGTGGAGTGGAAGGGGAAAAAGAAAATGAAATGGTTAACAAAATGGTCGTTCGGTAACAAGGCTGCGGTGGGGCTTTTAGTAGTCATGGCTCTTGTGGTGGGAGGGATGAGCTACACTTCGTTACCGATGGAATTTATGCCAGAGGCGGATAATCCTCAAGTGACTGTAACTGTGCTGGGTCCTGGCCAGGATACACATGCTATGGAGACTAATGTAACGAAGCCGATAGAAGCTGGAGCAGCTTTTGTGAAAGGGAAGAAGGAAATACTGTCCACTTCCGGAGACGGATATGCGCAGGTGAATATTTTTTATGATTCGAAAACGAATATGAAGGATGCTGCGCAGGAGGTCCAGAAGGTCGTCGATTCATTGAAGTTCCCGGAAGGGGTAATGGCTCCTTTTGTACTTCAGTTGAATACCTCCATGATTCCTGTATCCCAGGTTACCCTTGCTTTTGACGAAGGCCTGACTAAAGAGAATCTTAAGCTTGCGGAAGAAACTATCATTCCAGAGATGCAAAAAGCGGAAGGGGTAGCGAACGTTGCTTTATATGGTAAGGTAACTCCGCAGGTCAGTGTTAAGCTGGACCCAAAATTAATGGCTGAGAAGGGAGTCACGACTCCACAAGTATTAGGTTTACTTCAAGGACGTAATGTATCGGCATCCCTTGGGGAGCAAACGATTGGTGGGCAAACCGGCAATGTTAACGTAGTTTCTACGATAGATAGTATGGATACTTTAAAAAAGCTTCCTGTATCTGCGGGCGTTAAGCTGCAGGATATCGCTGCTGTCGAATTGAAGCAGGATCAGGAAAGTGTCAGCCGTTCGAATGGGAAAGACGTTCTATTCGCCATAGTGACCAAAGAGGCTAATGCGAATGCAGTCAGTGTCGGAGATAACATTCAGGCTGCCGTAGATCATATTAATAAAACTATTCCTAATGCAGAAGCAGCAGTGGTGTTCAGTACATCGGATATGGTAGTTACCTCGGTGAACAGTATGATGCGTGAGGTATTGCTAGGTGCATTATTTGCGACGATCGTGATTCTGTTGTTCCTGCGTAACCTGCGGGCTACTCTGATTACGGCAGTATCCATTCCGCTTTCGTTAGCGGTCACCTTATATCTGCTGAACATTTCCGGCATAAGCTTAAATATCATTACACTCGGGGGAGTCGCGGTTGCGGTAGGCCGCTTGGTCGATGATAGTATCGTGGTGATTGAGAACATTTACCGTAGGCTGCAAAAAGAACCCCTTTCCCGTGAAATGATTATTAGCGCAACTGGGGAAGTGGCTAGAGCGATTACCTCATCAACCATCGCTACGGTAGCAGTATTTCTGCCGATGGGTCTCTTACGTGGTAGTTTGCAAGCTTTCTTACTGCCGTTTGCTTTAACAGTGACCTATTCATTGCTTACTTCACTCGTAGTAGCTTTGACGGTTGTTCCTCTTTTAAGCTCATGGCTGCTGAGAAGGACATCAATGAAAGAACATGAACCTTCTAAATGGTTTATCCGCTTTCTGGACTGGAATCTTCGCCGTAAATGGGTTAGCTTATCGTTGGGTCTCCTGCTTCTGATTGGCTCCATTGCTGCTTATGTGACTATGCCAAAAGGGGCACTCGATGCTTCAGATGCCAGCTATGTTTCTGTTCAGATGAATTATCCGAAGGATGTTCCTGTCAAAGATATTTTGGAAAAGGGAAAGCAGTTAGAACAAGATTTGATGAAGCAGCCACAAGCAGAAACGGTAATCATGCAATCAGGGAATAGTGCGGACGCCGCTAAGTGGGGGAATGTTACCTCTGAAACCTTAGTGGACTATACCGTTGTTATGAAAAAAGGTGCAGATGCTCAGGCTTTTATTGATCATGTTCGTGAGGTAAAAGATTCATACACTGGAGCAACGCTTGTTGCCAACCAAATGAGCATGATGGGATCCAGCTCTACCAGCGAATATATTGATATTGTCGGAGATAATCTTACGGATATTACTAATGTAGCAACAGAAGTTACTGCTAAGCTGAAGAGCGTAGAGGGGATTCAAAAAGTCAGCAGCAATATGGAGGATACGAAACCTGTATTTTCCTTTAAGGTAGATCCGGCGCAAAGCAATGCGCAGGAGATTTCGATGCAGCTGTCAGCGATGCTTAATCCGATTCCAATGGGGCAAATTGAGCTCGATGGTGACGCAGCAGGTGTAGTGTTAGATCCTATGGTTCAGCCGCAAACGGAGCAGGATTTAAAAGCACTGACGCTCATGACGGCTGAGGGGCCGAAGCCACTGTCTCAGCTCGCAACTTATGAGGTTCGGAATGAGCCTGCAATGTTGTTCCATAAAGATGGGAAGCCGTATGTACGAATTACAGCAGAGGTTGATCCGAAGAAGGTATCTGAGATCGGTGCGAATATTAAAAAAGAAACCGATAGTCTTACACTTCCGAAAGGCGTGACCTTATTTGCAGGTGGAGCGTCAGTTGATCAGTCAGAGGATTTCAACGACCTGGGTATGACGGCATTAATCTCCATCGGGTTGGTGTATCTGATTATGGTACTCACCTTTAAAACCCTTCGGGCTCCACTGGCGATTATGTTCTCCTTGCCACTAGCGGCGATTGGTGCAATTGTTGGACTTATCGTGTCCGGTGTAACGCCTGACTTCACTGCTCTGTTCGGGGCGTTGATGTTAATAGGTATTGTTGTTACGAATGCCATTGTGCTCATTGACCGGATTAAGCAAAATGAAGCCAATATGAGTATTCACGAGGCTATTCTAGAAGCTGCCGGAACACGGATGCGTCCGATTCTCATGACGGCGATTGCCACCATTTGCGCCATGACACCGCTGCTGTTCGGCCATGCCGAGATGGGCAGCATCGTCTCGCAAAGCTTGGCGATTGTGGTCATTGGCGGCTTAACCGCAGCAACACTGCTTACGCTGATTGTAGTGCCGGCGATTTACGAGTTGTTCTACTTCCGTAAATCGGCAAAAGAGCGTAAAGGAGCAGAAAAAACTAATGCTCCGGCACTTTAAATAAGCAAACGGCAAGCCTCCGGGTTAATGGGGCTTGCCGTTTTTTTGTTTTGTTACAAATCCTTATAATTATGGAGTTAACTTGTCTACACTAATCGGATAGGTCTGATCCAGCATCCATTTGCCTGCTTTGGATTTCTTCAGCGTTGTGACAGAGGTGGAGCGGTTATCCTGAAACTCAGGACCCTTAAGCTTGATGCTCGTCTGAACCATATATACGGCTGTGGTATCCTGGGTATAATGAATGATTTTGGCAGATTCCAGAGTGAACTTTAGATCATAGACTGTGAAAATTTGGCTGACGAGCTGTTTGGTTTGTTCGAGAGCAGGGGACTCAGGATCAATAGTAGATAGCACACCTTGAATATTCTCTGCATTGGTATAGTCCAAGTTGCTCTTAAGCACAGCTAATATATCCGTTTCATCCGACTTCGTCACAGCTGGCTTAGCGTTCAGCAGTTTATCTGGGAGTATATATTGTACGCCTTTAATCTGCAGGTTGTTGATTTTCCAGTCTTCAGTGCTGGCAGTACGCGTTAAGCTATAAATATATTCAGAGGTATTGTCTAAGGTGAATGGACCGCTGAGGTGTGTAGTCGTTTCAACGGCGTGAACCGTAGCCTCTGTGGGTTGAAGGCTGATAACCTCTAATTGATCAAGTGAAGTGGTCGAATCGTATTGTTCCATTTGGCTCTTAATCTGTGGCCCGATGACCACAAGAGGAGACTTGCTATCGATTAGGCTCATGAACCCTTCATAATTCTCATTGTTGGTATAGGTTACGTATTTTTCAAAAAAAGCATTGATTTCCTGCGGGTTTACCTGGTTAGTCTTGCCTGTAATGGTTACTGTCTTCGAGTGTGCATTCCAGGAGACTTCATTACCTGTAGCCTCCCCAACGAAGCGCAGCGGAATGTAAGTGGAATTATTGATGAGCTTAGGGGCAACAGAAAGTTGGGTTATTACACCATTGACACTGGCCTGCTTGCTGCCTAGTTGCAGTGTAATCGTAAGCCCTTCCTTAGTACCCGTTATGGTACCTGTGGTTTGATTCCAATCGATTGAAAGTCCTAGTTTTTCAAAAACCGGGCGAAAAGGAACGACAATTGTACCATTATCATTGAAGGGAGCCTGTCCCTTCAGTGCGAGCTGTTGCTGATTGATCTGAATGGAGATTGGCTTCTCTGCGGCATGGACAGGCCATGCGATAGCGGTAGAAAGAAGAGTTGCTGCGATTATGCTGGATATGGTTTTCATCTTGTGATTTCTCCTTTGAGTTATGAATGATAATTTAATGGTTATTAGAGGATGACTCCACTAAGAGCCAGAGTAACCTTTGCTTGGAATAAAGCGTACTTTACTTTTTGCTTATCGAATTGCCGATTTAAGTTGAGTAAATCGAGCTTGTTCTGATCTGCCTGAGCCGCTGAGATTAACCCGCTATTTAGGAGAGTATCATTATCCTGGGAGACGCGTACGAGTTCCAATTGCTGCTCTTTTAGTTCTGAATATTCAAAATCAATTTCATTTGCTTCCGGCTTATAACTAGCCAGTTTTTCTTCGAGTTGTTGTTGTACTATATTTTTGTGTGCAATCTGGCTAGACCATAGGACTGAATAATAAGTGATGAGTTCAGCATCGGAAGCTTTAGCTGCATCAAGATTATCTTTGGCGAGTGTGATTCGTGCATCTTCCTCGCGTAAATCATAATTGCTAGAGAGGCTGACTACAGTGTTCCAATTCACAGGCTCTGGTGCACTGGAGATGACATCATCCAGCAGGACTTCTGAATAGGATGATAATCCTAACTCAAGCTTAAATTGTTCTAGCTGAGCTTCATAACTCCTAAGGTTACGTTCAAAAGCAGATTTTCGTTCCGCATTTTTACGATTAAAATCGTCCAAACTTCTCTTAGACAGTAGACCATGCTCGTATGATCGCAAGGTATCCACAGAATGTTGAAACCAATATTGGCTTTCTTGTTTGTCATACTCAATCGTTTTTTTTAGAGAAGAGAGTTGATAATATTTCTGCACAGCGTAGTAGCGGATGAGGGCTTCTGTTTTTTGAAGTCGTAACTGATTAATTACTTTATCTGTTTCTAATGTGCGCAACTGGTCACGAAATTCCTTGAGCTGCGCTGTTTTAGTCTCTTGATTGTAACTGTTTTGGCTTTCAGTCTGAGCGCTAACCCATTGATTCAGAGATGTGTTAATCATAATTTGAATGAGAATGGATTGATTAACCCCTGCCTGTTCTTCTTTACTTAAATCAGAGTAACCAGGAATACTACTGATAAAAATATCAGGATTTACTGGCAGCAGTCCGCTAGTTATGACTACATTTTTTTGTTCCAGCTTTTTCTTTTCAGATGATACATACGAGAATTTGGAATCCGTTTCTGCAATATTCCATTGTGAGAGCTTGATATCTACATAGTTAGTTAATGCTAGCTGGATTGTTTCTTCCATGGAAAGCAATTTTGTTGCACTAGATACCTGCGTATCAGCATGAGCTGTAATGGAATGCGGCAATAGAAGTAATAAGAAGGAAAGTATCAAGAGAGCTGTTTTCTTTAACATTTAGCTGGCAACCTCACTATTCCTTTAAGTTGATTTTTTCAAGAACAAAATCAATGATCTTCTTGGAGTCGGTAATAACAGAGGCTTGCGCTATCATCCCTACACGAAGCTCTCCACGTTCACCTCTGCGATTAACAAGTGGGTCATTGGATATCGTTGCTTCCACCAAATAGTAGCTTAGACCGTCTTGCTGAACAATTGAATCTGTGCTGATAGATGTAATCGTACCTTTTTGGGAACCGAAACTTTGTTTAGGGAAGGCTGAAAAGCTGAAATCAACTTTATTGCCAATCGCTATTTTTCCTGCTTCTGCGTTAGGTACGGCGATGCTCATTTTATATTTTGACTCGTTGCTAGGAATAATGGAGATCAAGGCTTCGCCGGATTGTACCATGTCCCCGATGTTGGTTTCTTTTAAAATATTAATGGTCCCAGAAATTGGTGCTATGAGCAGTCTTTTGTTTCGTTCAAGCTCAAGTTGCTTAATAGCCTCTTGCAGCGTAATTAAGGTTCTTTTATTTTCTTCTATTGCTGAATGAATCTGTACAATACGGTCAAGTTTCAACTTTTCCAATGAGGTTTTTTCGGTTGACCGGTTAAGTTTCTCTTGATTCAGTAGATCATTTTGCTGCTCAGCCAGCTGTTTCTTTTGCATTTCTAAAGTTTTTCGTTCTGAAACTGAGGGATCATGCCCATTTATTAGCAAATCGAGGCTGACCTCTATCTCAACCAATTGTTGATTGTAATTGGTGATATTGCTTTCTGCGCTGAGCACGGCTTCGGTTTGGAATTGGTTGATTTGCAAATATGAACTTTCATATAGATGCTGTTCATCTGTAATCTGAGATTGAGGCACAAGGCGGTCCCCCAAGCTGAGCGAACGGTTGTAGATTTCTTTTTTCTCAGCAGATTGTTTAGATAGTTGCACATATTTAATTTGGTATGTATTATATTGTTCCGTCCGTTTGGTATCTGTAGATGGAAGCAGATTTTGATTCTCTTTGATGGATTGCACAAGCAATTTCTCGTTTGTAATTTCAACATTCAGCAGTTTCTTTTTTCGTTCCAGTTCAATTTTATTTTGAAGAGATTTATCCAAACTGGATTCGGCACTAAAGGCAGAAGATTCTTGCAAACCTATATTCTCGTGAATGGCAGCTGTAAGCTGATCCTGGGTTCCTTGATAGGTCTGCTGCTGCTGGCTGTATTCAAGGAGAAATTGTTCTACCATGTCATAATAGTAAACTTCGTCTGCATGTTCAGAAGAAAATTGATTGTTTAAATTGCTAATGCTTTGTTTATAAAGCTCGAGATAGTGCAGTTTCTTAGTGAGCTTATTGATTTCGGAGTTACGATTGGATAATTCTATATCGAGTTCTTTATGCTCAAAGGAAATTAACTGCTCGCCCTGCTTAATTTGCATCCCTTCATGGATATATACCTGTTCCACTTTTCCCACAGATGAAGTCTGAATGGTACTGACTTTTTCATTGGGCCTAACTACAGCAGAGGCTTTGGCGACTTCATCGATCTGGCCAAAATAGGACCAGACCAACGCAGACCCCAATAGAATAAATAAGATAAGTATGAAAATAGAAATCACAGGACTGGTCTTGGATTCCATGATTTCTCTGCTATCGGTCATTTCTGATAAGTTATGTATTTGTGCGCTCATACGAGAGACACCTCGCCTACTCCTGCAGCAGCATATTGAATGGTGTGATCTTGTTTTTGTTCAACCCCGGGGAGTTGATCTTTCCACAAGCCGTAGTACTTTCCACGGTAATCTAGAAGCTCCTGATGTGTCCCACACTCAATAATCCGCCCCTGATCCATGACATAAATTCGGTCACAACGCATGATTGTACTCAAACGGTGAGCGATAATAATCGTAGTCATGTCTTCAAAAGCATTGATCGTCTCCGATACTGCCTTCTCCGTTGTAGAATCCAGGTTACTAGTGGCTTCATCCATAATAAGAATATCCGGCTGTTTGAGCACCGCTCTGGCGATAGCCAGTCGCTGCTTCTGTCCTCCGGAAATATTGGTCGCATTCTCTTCTAACAAAGTGTTGTAGCGGAGTGGAAGCTGATTGATGAATTCGTGAGCCTGTGCGGTTTGGCAGGCGGTAACAATCAGTTCCAAATCCATATCCTGATCGACACCCAGACATAGATTTTCCCGAATTGTTCCGCTAAAAAAGAAAGTATCCTGTGAGATATATGCGATCCGCTGTCTTAAGCTATCTAAATGAATATCTTTAATGTTGTAGTTGTTAATTAAGATATCGCCTTCTTCGTGTTGGTAAAATTGCATAATTAATTTGATTAGTGTGGTTTTACCCGAGCCGCTCTCACCGACAAAGGCAATTTTCTCACCCTGTCTAAGTGTCAAATCGATATCATGAAGTACAAGGGAACGTGTACCGTATCTGAAGCTGACACGATCAAATTTAATATCACCTTTTAATGAAGCAGGTTGAATCTTCTTGTCCTCATCATTATGCTTCTCCGCTTCCAAATCAAGAATTTCTCCTAATCGGTCAGCAGCGACAATGGCCGTTTGCAAAGTGGGCTGGAGGTTGATTAAGTTCTGGATGGGTTGCAGGAAGTAAGCCAATAACGAGTTATAGGTAATCAATTGGCCCATTGTCATATTGCCTTTTATCACTTGTCTTGCTCCGACCCACAGTATGGCTACTCCTCCAACGAGTTGTACAAAACTCTTGAGGGAGGCTTGAATGTTATTGAAAAGACCAAAACTGAAGACAGATCTCAGAAATGAGATGAACTTCTGTTCAGTTTCATAGCCCACTTTCGATTCTGCATGATAGGCTTTAACTGTCTCGATACCATCTATTGATTCAACAATATAGGAGGTGAGCTGAGCATTTTTTTCCATCTGTTCGCGGTTTAAACGGTCAAATGGTTTGTGGAAGCTCCAAACCAATACCAGATACATTGGCACCATAAGTATAGTAATTCCGAATAAAAGAGCACTTTGCGAATATAGAATAATTCCACCGGCAATAACCATGATAATATCGATCATGATGGTTAGTGTTGCGCTGGAAATGGCATCTCGTACTTTCGAAGCATCCATAAGCCTTGATATTATTTCTCCTGTCTTACGTGTACCAAAAAAATTCATTGGGAGCTTTAACACATGGTGGTAATAGCCAAGTATGAGTGAAATATCGAGTTTTTGGCTCAACGTCAGTAAGATATGGCTACGAAAGGCATTTAATAATATTTGAAATATGTAGAGAATGATGACTCCAACAGATATTATGTTAAGTGTCTTTTTTAATCCAAAGGGTAGAATTTCGTCTAAAAGAAATTGGAAATAGAATGCAGCAAGTATACCTAAGATAGTGTAGAGTATAGATGTTAGAAAAATTCCTCCTAGCATTCTTTTTTGAGGAATCAGCAATCCAAAGAAACGAGCAAATAGACCTTTTGTTTGGTCCCCTTTTTTGAATTGAGGAGTGGGTACCATTAAGATAAGGACACTTGTCCAGATTTGGAAGAAATCTTCCGGTGTATATTTAACTATGCCTTGGACTGGATCCGCAACAATTATTTCCTTATTTGATATTTTATGGATTACAACATAGTGTAATAATGTCTGATCTATAATGACATGGGCAATAGCGGGAAGTGGGAAGTTTTCGAAGAAGGCTTCATGGCTTCCCTTGACTCCTTTTGCTGTAAACCCAAGTTTTTCTGCTGCTTTTATGAGTCCATATATATTGGTTCCCATTTTATCAGTTCCGGCTACTTCACGAATTTTAGTGATTGGATATTTGAGACCGTATTGTTTGGAGATAGTTGCTAGACAGGCTGCACCGCAGTCTTTAATATCAAGCTGTTTAATACAATAGTATTTCTTAAACAGAATAAACCCCACCTACTATTAGTGATTTGTACATATTCATTGGGATCAACAATATCTTATCCATGTAGAGAATGATTTCGTAACTGAAACAAAATCTTTTTGTAAATAAGCCTCACTAGAAGATTGCTTCTCTGACCTAATAGAAATCATAATAAGCTCCAAGTGAATGATATTTATTCTCTTGGAGCTACTAAATATTCAGGAAAGTGTTTTATATATTTTTATTAGCAATTCCTGCGGAAATTACAATGATACTAGATGTAGTTAAGGCAGTATAGCCAAAGGCGCATGCTGCTACTACTGGAAGACTAACTGGTGCTGTTGCCGCAACTGCTATTAAAGTGGCTCCAGCAATAACTCCACCTATACCAGTTGCAATTTGTCCCCAAAGAGCACCGCCCTGAATATCGTACAATTCAGATCCTTTTAATAATTCAAAACCACTACTTGAAATTTCCAATTCAATCCCCCCTTATCCAAATATTGCGACTCCTACGCCTGCTACTGCAGCAGCTAAACCTAATGCAGGAAGAGCTGGTACTGTGGCAATTGCTCCTAAGATTGCGCAGCTACTAGCGATTGCTGGTACTCCAGCAGCAGCAACCCCAACGCCCACTACTGAAGAGGCTACGCCGACTGCTTTAGTTAACCAGCCACCACCATTAAGATCCATCAACGAAGATAAATCAAGTTCTTCAAACGTACTATGATTAAAACTGAGTTCCATTATGTCACCTCCTTTAATCATGATTTATATTAAATCGGGAGTGAATGATCAAATGAAAATCCCTGATTTAATTCCATATTCATTTTTCGTGTTTGGCTAGAAAATTCAATCCAATTAATATGAGAGCGATAAATCCTGTGAAACAAAAGGGTATCCATATGGGACCATTAGTAATCCTATTCATTTTGGCTATCAATATAATTCCTGAGCAAATAACTGAAAAATACACCTTCCAAAGCTTAATATTTTGATTTCCCAGTCTAAGCTTATTCCATTCACTGATGATAAATAGATTCAAAATCAAAAGAGTTCCTAATACAGTAATTGTAGTATCTTGAAAGGTATCGATATAATAAATAAAACTCAAGATAGTGAAAATTAATGTGATACTAAAACAGAAAATCACTATTTTTTTTTTCATAGCCGGCTCCTCATTTTTATAAAATAGATGGATTTACACCTACATAAATGTCAATAATCATTTTTTCTAAGGAAGCTTCAGAGTTATCTGAAGTGTACACATTATAAAATGCTGTGATTTGTTGAAGTCCCTTATCTGATATGTACTTTATAATAGATTCATATGTACTTTGTACTCCAACAGGGTTCCCCATGAATCTGCAGGATAGGGCATTAACTAAGTGGAAAATTTTTTTGTGTTTATAAGTTTGATCTGATGGAAAAGGCTTATTGAGAGGAATCATAATCTCCATGTCCATTAAATATTCCCCATTAACAATCTCCGCCGAGAATGTGCTCGTAATAAGGGGTCCTGCTTTCACTGCTTGATATTTTTCTATTATTTTTGCAGTTTGAGCTATTTCTATTTGTAATTCTTCTTGATTCATCTTCTTTCTAACGGAAAGGACATTTTCAAGCAAAATTTCTTGATTTTTTTGAATTTCAAACAATTCAGCACCTCCTAAAAAAGATCATAACTATGTGAATTTTCACAAACCTATCGTAATTGTTAAACTCCCTGATGAGTGGATTAATAACTTTATAGTAACTAGAATATCTATTAAGATACATATCCCTCAGTACATATTCCCTTTTGAGTTAATCTGTGCTAAAATATATTTTTTTTACAATAAATCCACTTTATTTAACAATTTTTTATCTTTTTGATCTAACACAAACCTCACGACTTATGTCATTGTTTTCTTTTGAATGGAGTGTTATGCTCTGTTTAATTAATACCATAAGTTGGGAGAATGGTTTGTTTTGGATATTCTTGAATGTGAACGAGCTTGGTTTACGGTAGATGATTTAGATAAAAAATCTAATAATTCCTTGTGTGAATTTTGCCAACCTTGGAGTAACCTCAAAACAGAAAAATCCTTTTCTATAGAAGAGCTGGTTCCCTACGAGGTATTGGTTGAAGTACTACATTCAGAATTGGCGAAAGTAACGGAATTTCTCTTATTGCCCTTTGTTTTTTTCTTAACAGATCAAGCCGGCAATATTATTAATATTGTTACTCCTTTCGAAGCGTTTCAGAAGAAAGTAGATCATTTTGGAATTAGGAGTGGAACTAACCTTTCGAAGCAATTCTCTGGAGTAAATGCAGTTTCACTAGCGATGGAGGTTAAATCAATTGCAGTAGTGCGTGGAGAAGAGCATAGTATGCCAATGTTTAAAGAGTGGAATTGTGTATGCGCTCCTATAATGATAAATGGTTGTATATGTGGATATATCGACATTTCATTTGAAGCCGAGAGGCAAATTGGCTTTTCGATTCTCTTTATTAAACAATTATCCGAAAAGATTGTTCTGAAGTTGAAGGAACGAAGCCCAAAGTTAATTGAGTACAGATTTCAGGAAAAGTGTGATTCGTATCGATTATCGCCCAGAGAAAGGGAGGTAGCGTATCACTGGTCACTAAGAAAAGGTGCGTTGCAAATTTCCAATGACCTTAATGTGAAAGAGGGGACTGTGCGGAATATCGTTAAGAGTATTTATAGTAAGATGGATATCAGCGAGAGATGGGAATTGATAGAAATACTTAAGTTGTAAATTTTGATGATAAACATCAAAATACTCGTTTGTACATAAGATATAAAAGCCATCCTCCGAAATTAATCAACAACGGAGGATGGCTTTTATCTGTCTAGAACATTTTTTTGATAAGTACTTAACCGCAAGAACAATTCAAAACTGGCTTACGCGCAGCCTGTGTCTCATCCAAACGGCTAATCTCTGTGGTATGCGGTGCGTTGATTACAATTTCTGGTGTCTCCTGCGCTTCTTTCACAATCTGAATCATCGTATCGATGAAGCCGTCGAGCGTTTCTTTACTTTCGGTTTCCGTCGGCTCGATCATCATGCATTCCTCAACAGTCAGAGGGAAGTACACGGTTGGCGGGTGGTAGCCGAAGTCGAGCAATCGTTTAGCAACGTCTAAGGTGCGCACGCCATATTGCTTGAGGTTTTTGCCGGACATCACGAATTCATGCTTACATACACCCGGATATGGGATTTCAAAATACGGCGCCAGACGGTGCATCATATAGTTCGCATTCAGCACAGCATTTTCGGATACCTCACGCAGTCCGTCTGGACCATAGGTCCGGATATAGGCATAGGCACGAACCAGAATACCAAAGTTTCCATAAAAAGCTTTCACGCGTCCAATAGATTCAGGACCACCGAAGTGAAGTGAGAAGCTGCTATCTTCATTCTTTACCACAGTAGGTTGTGGCAAGAATGGAATGAGGATAGATTTTACGCCGACTGGTCCGGCTCCAGGGCCGCCACCGCCATGTGGGGTGCTCATTGTCTTATGCAAGTTCAGATGCACAACGTCAAAGCCCATGTCGCCAGGGCGGGTAATGCCCATAATGGCATTGGAGTTGGCTCCATCGTAATAGAGTAAGCCCCCTGCTTCATGCACGATCTCAGCAATCTCGACAATTTGGGTCTCGAACAAGCCGAGTGTGCTTGGGTTAGTCAGCATCAGTGCGGCTGTGTCGCTACCGACGGCTGCCTTCAGTGCTTCAAGATCGACCATTCCTTTATCTGTGGAAGGGATCGTGATCGTTTCAAGTCCTGCTGCTGAGGCACTAGCAGGATTGGTTCCGTGCGAGGAATCCGGCACGATAACCTTAGTACGCGTCTCGCCGCGACTTTCATGGTAGGCGCGGATCATCATGAGGCCGGTCCATTCACCATGAGCACCTGCGGCAGGCTGTAAGGATACTGCATCCATGCCCGTCAGCGCGGACAGATCATTTTGTAGGGTATACATTAATTCCAGTGCGCCTTGAATACTTTCTTCTGGTTGGTAGGGATGAATTTTGGCGAAGCCGGAGAAGCGGGCAACATCTTCGTTAATCTTCGGATTGTATTTCATCGTGCATGAACCGAGTGGATAGAAGCCATTGTCTACACCAAAGTTGCGACGTGAAAGAGAAGTGTAGTGGCGAATGACATCCACTTCCGATACTTCTGGAAGTACGACGGGTTCGCTACGGAGTAAATCCGATGGAATTAGGGATTCCAAGGTTTCTTCCTGCGGCACATCGCATAGTGGCAAAGAATAGGCCGAACGGCCAGGACGGCTTAATTCAAAAATTAGACTTTGCTCCGGTTTCATAAACAGCCCTCCAGTGCGCTAGCGAATTGGCCGATTTCGGTTTTGCTTCTTTTTTCCGTTACGGCAACCAGCATATGTCCAGCAAGTTCAGGATAATCACGACCCAGATCATAACCCCCAAGATAACCTTCCTTCAGCAGCTTCGAATTAATAGAGGCCACACTGCTGCCTTCAGGAAGCTTCACGACAAATTCGTTAAAGAATGGGGAGGAGAAGGCAAGTTCAGCACCTGTTAGTCCGCTGAGTTTATTAGCAGCGTAATGGCTTTTGCGAATATTTAGCTCGCCTACTTCACGCATGCCTTCTTTGCCCATAACGGACAAGTAGACGGATGCGCAGAGAGCCAGCAGCGCCTGATTGGAGCAGATATTCGATGTCGCTTTTTCACGACGAATATGCTGCTCACGCGCTTGAAGTGTAAGAACGAAGCCACGTTTACCGTTACGGTCTACCGTTTGGCCAACGATCCGGCCTGGCATGCGGCGCATCAGGTGATCAGCTACGGCAAAGAATCCGCAAGTTGGACCCCCGAGAGAAGCTGGAATACCAAGTGGCTGAGCATCACCCACTACGATGTCGGCTCCAAGTTTGCCCGGAGTTTCAAGTACACCTAGAGCTATTGGGTTCGCGCTGACTACAAGAAGACCTTTAACCGCGTGAATCAGCGGCTCAACCGAGCGAAGATCCTCGATGCTGCCGAAGAAGTTAGGCGATTGAATAAGCACTGCGGCAGTATCTCCATCGATAGCTTCAGCGAGTTTAGCTTGATCGGTAACACCGTCTTTATAGTCAATCTCCACCACCTCCAGACCCCAAGCATTAGCCGAAGTACATAGCACTTGGCGAGCCTCAGGATGAACGGTACGGGAGACGATTAATTTTTTGCGTTTGGTAGCACCAGCCGCGAGAACCGCTGCTTCGGATAAAGCTGTAGCGCCATCATACATACTGGCATTGGCAACTTTCATACCGGTTAGTTCGCAAATGTAGGATTGGAATTCGAAGATCGCTTGCAGCTCACCTTGGCTGATCTCCGGTTGATAAGGAGTGTAGGCAGTGTAGAATTCAGAACGGGAAATGACATGGTTGATGACCACAGGGATGTGATGATCGTATAATCCGGCGCCGAGGAAGCTGGCGTGAGAATCAAAGTCGGCATTTTGGTCAGCCAAACCTTTCATGTGGCGCAGCAGGGCGTATTCATCGAGTGGTTCAGACATCGGCATAGTGCCTTGGTAACGTACCGCTTCAGGAATATCGGAGAACAGCTCATCTATAGACTGAATCCCGACGGCCTCCATCATCTCTACGCGGTCCTGTTCTGTCATGGGCAGATAACGGTGCTTCATTAAGGTTTCACTCCTTGGCTTTTTTAAAATATAAGAAAGTACAATTTTCACGCTATACTTTATCCTTCTATTTCTCGCTTAAAAGCTCACCGTCCTTATATGGACGCTAAAGGCGTTTATACTTGTAAAAAGGGGCCTTGATCACTACAGCCTTAAGCTGCTTGCCGCGTATCTCTACGTAAACCTCTGTGCCTATTTCACTGTAAGCAGCATCAATCAAAGCCAACCCCAGGTTCCGTTTCAGCGTAGGGGACTGTGTTCCGGTTGTGACCTCACCAATCTTAACCCCATCTGCCCAAACAGGATAATGGGAGCGTGGAATGCCTCGATCAATCATTTCTAGGCCGACAAGGCGACGGGGAATCCCAGCTTCTTTTTGCTGTATTAGTGCATCGCGTCCGATAAAGTCTATTTTGTCCAGCTTCACGAAGAACTGTACTCCTGCTTCAAGCGGGGTGATGTCAGCGGATAGCTCCTGACCGTACAGTGGTAATTTTGCCTCAAAACGCAGGGTATCCCGTGCACCCAGTCCAGCAGGTGTTAATCCGTGAGGCGCGCCTGCAGCAAGCAGTCCGTTCCATAACGTTTCTGCACCTTCCAGCGAAGCGTAGATCTCGAAGCCATCTTCACCGGTATAACCCGTACGGGAGATAAGTACCTCTACACCGCAAACGGTGGCGCGTTCGATGAAATGGAAAGGCTTGAGTGTTGAAATAGGAGCATCAGTAACTTCCGCGAGAATGGTCTCTGCCAGAGGACCCTGCAAGGCGAGCAAAAGCGTCTCGTCAGAGACATTAGTGAGCGTGACTTCGCCGAATTCAGAGGTCAAATGCTCTTGCAGCCACTGGAAGTCTTTGTCGATGTTGGAGGCATTAACGACGAGCATATAATGCCCTTCGCTTAGGCGATACACGAGTAGATCGTCGACAACTCCGCCATTTGGATAACAGAGCAGTGTATATTGTGCCGCACCATCCGTGAGACGGCTGACATCATTGGTTGTCATTTTTTGCAAAAAGGCTTCTGCACCGCTCCCAATCACCATGAATTCACCCATATGCGAGACATCGAACAGCCCAGCCTGCTGGCGAACGGCTTCATGCTCTTTTACGATACCTGTAAACTGTACTGGCAGCTCCCAGCCACCGAAGTCAATGCATCTGGATTCCGCATAAGCGGAATAGAGATCATAAAAAGGTGTTCTTCTCAAAGCATCCATGTCGTCACTCCCCTTGATCTGATCTGATTACATACGAAAAAAGGACAGGCAGAAGCAATCATGCATAAATGCACAAATCGCTTTCTGCTCTGTCCTTTGTACCTGAGAGTTACCCTGCCGTAACTAGCTTGCAGGTTTCCCCGTTGGTGATCTGACGCATCTAGCCTTGCGTCTGATGCTCTCCAGAGATACGTCCGACAAAGGTCCTTTTGCCTGAGAGATTCACCCCTGTTAGGGCTTACTCCTTCGGCGCCGTCTTCAAGTGAGACAGTCTCTCCCTATGCCATCATCCGCAACTATATTTATTTCAAATATAAGAAAGTATATGGTTCACATTATACATTATCCTTATATTTCTCCGAGAAACGGTTATTGTCTATAAAAAGACGACAACGTCGTTTCTTCTTGTATGTCTCCATTAAACGGGTATAGTCGGGCGCTGTCAACAAGAAAACGTCGAAAAAATGACAAATTTAAATTTCCTGTTAGTAATATTGACATTGTGAGCCGGGATAACTTAGGCTATAACTAAATTTAGAACTCCAAATTGGAAATGAGGCGGCTTGAAATGAGTGAAGTATTAGACAACCTTCTTTACAGCGAAGAGCATGAATGGGCACAGCAAGTAGAAGGACGAGTAGTACGTGTTGGGATTACGGACCATGCTCAGCATTTATTAGGCGACATCGTATTTGTTGAGTTTCCTGAGGTAGGATCAACCATTTCGGCCGGTGACAGCGTAGGCAGTATCGAATCCGTTAAGACGGTATCGGAATTGTATTCGCCCGTCTCTGGGACGGTTACCAAGGTGAATGATGGATTAGAAGCTAGTCCGGAGCTTATCAATGATCAGCCATATGGCGGGGGTTGGATTTTTGAGATTGAAGTTGATGGAGAATATGCTGATGCTGTAAAAGGTCTGTTAGATGCAGCCGGTTATAGCGCGTTAGTTGCTGAATAATTGGAAATTGGGGACGGGAAATAGTCTGATCAAGTGTGATGTTTTTAGCAGCAAGTTTCTGTGATTTGGGGACTTGCTGTTTGTGTTTCTTATGTAGATTGTGCGAGTATTCGTAAACTCAATCGAATGGTTTGAGGGTCTAGTGGAGTATGGAATTAGGGAAAACCTCCCTCATTTTAGACGATTATAGCGTGAGAGTTAGGATTTTAGGGAATTCCTCCCTAATTATCTCGGTAAAACCACTATATCAGACTAAAAAGAGTAATAATCAGGGAGAAATTCCCTCATTCCGCGATTGGATACGATATTAGGTGAAAAATCAGGGAGGTTTTCCCGAATTAAATTAGGTGAAACCCCATTATTGGTCAATGTGGCAATTGAAATGGCCTTAGCCGCCGAACTTAGCTCTGAGCACAAACAACTATATTTTTATTCCACCTCTTGAAGCTGTCGAAGGACAATGATCTCTACGCGTCGATTTTTCTGTTTGCCTGCTACCGTAGTATTATCTGCTGTTGGTCGGGTATCGGCATAACCTGCATATTGAAAAGTGTCCGGGTTCAGTCCTTCATTATCTAAGAAAAAGCGCAGCACAGAAAGCGCACGAGCACCCGATAGCTCCCAATTGTCGTTATAACGTGAAGCTGATGACACTGGTGTATTATCCGTATGTCCTTCAATGCTGATCGTTGCCCCGATATCTTTGAATAAGCCAGACAACTGCTGAAGAGCAGGAAGGGCTGGTGACTTCACATCTGCTTTACCCACATCAAAAAGAAAACGGTCGCTGAGCGTGATTTCTATGCCCTGCGGTTTGTCGGCTACAAATATTTGTTCACCGAGATTATTCTCCTCCACATAGTGGGTGATCACACCCATTAACTCAGCAAGCTTCGCCTCTTGTTCTCGAAAAGCCAACTCCCGTGCTGAAGGTGTTTCATTCTCCGTTTGTTTATCAGAACCGTCATTTGGTTTTGCAGTTGCGTTCGCATTCCCATCTGTACTCTCTGGTTTGTTGTCAGGGGTCTTTCCAGCATCTAAAATACCATCTCCGCCTTCAAGAACAGTGCTGCTCGACTTGAAAGTCTGGGATAAAGAGCCGGTTACGATATTGTATTTGTCAGTGTCCAGGCTGCTCATCGCATACAATATAACGAAAAATATAAGTAAAAGCGTAATTAGATCTGCGTAAGTAATCATCCAACGATCACGGCTTTCTCGATTCTCTACCCGCCGTTTGCGCCGGTCTCTTTGTCTCATATAAAACCTCTTGCTTCTGCACGGTCATCTGTGGTGGTATCTGAAATGAAGGAGTTCAGTTTTTTACGCACCAGCAGCGGATGATCCCCGTTTTGTAGAGAAAGAATGCCTACTAGCAGCATCTCCATGCTATGCAGCTCACTTTGGCTGCGGGATTTGATTTTGGAAGCAATGGGTAAAAATATTAGATTAGCGATGGCTACTCCGTACAGTGTTGCAGTGAACGCTACTGCGATAGAGGTACCTAGATTTGATGGGTCTGTAAGGTTGCCCAGTACCCTAATGAGTCCCATAACTGTACCGATGATCCCCATCGTTGGAGCATATCCGCCAGCGGCTTCAAAAATCTTGGCGTAGCTTTCATGCTTCAATTCTTTCGCATCCATTTCCAATTCCAAAATCTGTCTTACCTGCTCAGGGTCAGTGCCATCGACGATAAGCAACAGTCCTTCGCGCGTAAAGGAATCGGGATGTGCTTCCGCTTGTTTTTCGAGCATTAAAACGCCGCCGCGGCGGGCCACTGTGGCCATTGCGATAAGCTCTTCTGCCTTCTCTTCATCACGTTCAGGATTGCGGCCAAAAGCCATGCGCAGAGCGGTGGGAATGGAGCGTAGCTTAGCTGCCGGGAAGCTGATCATTACGGCGGCAATCGTACCTCCAAATACAATCAAAGCTGCATTAAGCTGCAGCAGTCCGGAAAGGCTTCCGCCTTCCCAGAGGTAGCCGCCGATTAGCGCAGCCAGTCCGGCCACTAGGCCGATTATTGCGGTAATATCCATGCTTCAAGCTCCTAACATTTCTGTGTATTATGGTTTGCATCGATCTAAGCAACACTGTATAATGAACGGGAACACATATTCTTATCTTCCATATTTTTTACTATCGTATGGAGAGAGAAGATTCAGACAACAATTATAATATATTAATCTAGTTTAGACGATAGAGGGGAGACGGGCAAATGAGTGATATTGTCGTCAGTACGAAGACTTTTGAATTGGAGTCCGAGTATACACCCCAGGGCGATCAGCCTCATGCCATAGATGAATTACTACAAGGCATCCGGCAGGGTAAGAAGCACCAGACGCTGCTGGGAGCGACAGGTACAGGGAAGACCTTTACTGTCGCGCAAGTTATTTCCAAATTAAATCGCCCCACGCTGGTTATTGCGCATAACAAGACACTGGCTGCCCAGCTGGCAAGTGAGTTTAAGGAGTTTTTCCCGAATAATTCGGTAGACTATTTCGTCAGCTACTACGACTATTACCAACCAGAGGCGTACATTCCCTCCTCCGATACTTATATTGAGAAAGATTCCAGTATTAACGAAGAGATTGATAAACTTCGCCACTCCGCGACAAGCTCCTTGTTCGAACGGCGTGACGTTATTATTGTAGCGAGTGTGTCTTGTATTTACGGTCTCGGTTCACCAATGGAATACGGAAGCTTGCTGTTGTCCTTGCGGGTTGGGATGGAGAAGCCGCGCAATGAGATTCTGAGCAGACTGGTGGATATTCAATACCAGCGCAATGATATCAATTTTGTACGCGGAACATTCCGTGTACGTGGTGATGTGGTTGAAATCTTCCCGGCATCTCAGGGTGAACATGCGATTCGCGTTGAATTGTTTGGCGATGAGATTGAGCGGATCACTGAAATTGATGTTTTAACGGGTGAATTGATCGGTGAACGCGACCATGTCGCCATTTTTCCGGCTTCTCACTTTGTTACCAAGGAAGAAACGATGCGTGTAGCAATAGTCAATATTGAACGGGAGCTGGAAGAGCGGCTGACCGTGCTTCGTGACGCAGGCAAGCTCCTGGAAGCGCAACGTCTGGAACAACGGACACGTTACGATATTGAGATGATGAAGGAAGTGGGTTTCTGTTCGGGGATCGAGAACTATTCCGGGCCGCTAACCTTCAGGGAGCCAGGAGCAACTCCATATACGTTAATGGATTATTTTCCTGATGATATGTTAATTGTCGTAGATGAATCCCATGTTACCCTTCCGCAAATTCGGGCGATGTATAACGGTGACCGGGCGCGTAAGACAGTGTTGGTAGAGCATGGTTTCCGTCTGCCTTCTGCACTGGATAACCGTCCGCTTCAGTTCGAAGAGTTCGAAGATAAAGTGAACCAGATCATATACGTCTCCGCGACACCTGGACCTTATGAAATGGAACACTGTGAAACTATGGTGCAGCAGATTATCCGTCCGACTGGGCTATTGGATCCAATCATTGAGGTTCGTCCTACAGAAGGCCAAATCGATGATCTGATTAGCGAAATCCGTGACCGGGTCGAACGTGATGAACGTGTACTCGTTACCACTTTGACGAAGAAGATGTCGGAGGATCTGACAGACTACTTTAAGGAAATCGGTATTAAGGTTCGTTATATGCACTCTGACATCAAAACACTGGAACGGATGGCGATCTTGCGGGATCTTCGTCTCGGTACGTTCCATGTACTGGTAGGGATTAACCTCCTGAGAGAAGGTCTCGACTTACCGGAGGTATCTTTAGTTGCAATTCTCGATGCCGATAAAGAAGGGTTCCTTCGTTCCGAACGTTCACTAATTCAGACGATTGGCCGTGCGGCTCGTAACTCTGAGGGTCGTGTAATCATGTATGGTGATCGGATCACTGATTCGATGGAGAAAGCGATGAGCGAAACATCGCGCCGTCGCGCCATTCAGATTGCTCATAATGAGAAACATGGCATTACCCCAACCACCATTAATAAAAAAGTGCGTGACATCATCGAGGCAACGAAGGTTGCTGAGTCTAAAGCTGATTATCTCACAGGTGTGGGTGGCAAGATGAATAAGAAAGAAAAACAAAGTCTGATCCAGCGTCTGGAAGCTGAAATGAAGGACGCTGCCAAGAACCTGCAATTTGAACGCGCGGCAGAGCTACGTGACGCATTGCTGGAGCTTCGGGCTGAGTAACAAACCATTAATGCATCACCGATATTTAAAATAGGTATTGAACGGTGCTGTCCTAGACCGTTCTTTTTGAATCAATAGAGGGTCGCGTATCCAGTAATGTTTATGGCACTTAAACGTATCCCGCAGGGACAGCGCCCGCAATGTACTTGGCACTTACGCGTATCCCGTAGGGACAGCACCAGGCAATGTACTTGGTACTTATGCGTATCCCGCAGGGACAGCACCATGCAACGTCTATGACAGTTGCATGTACCTGTCTTTAGTTAGTGCGGTAACGTCCAAGTGGTCCCGTAGGGATAAGCGCTCTGAGCATTATAGTCACTAAGTTACGTCCCACCATACTCCTTCTCCAGAAAATGCGGGTGTCCAGAGGGTGCAACCCTTGGGGCCCTCCCTTGGAAGGGAGGGTTTGGGAGGGATCGAAAGGCTTTGAAAAGGCTTTGAGAATATTTTGAAATAAAGTTGAAATAGTTTTTTAAAGGAGAGGTTCCGTTGGCGAACGAAAATATTGTAATTAAAGGCGCGAGGGCGCACAATCTCAAAAACATCGATGTGACGATTCCACGTGACCGTTTCGTCGTGCTGACGGGACTGAGCGGCTCAGGTAAATCATCGCTTGCATTTGATACGATTTATGCTGAAGGACAACGGCGTTATGTTGAATCTTTGTCAGCTTATGCACGTCAGTTTTTGGGACAAATGGAGAAACCAGATGTGGATTCAATTGATGGTTTGTCCCCGGCGATATCTATAGATCAGAAGACAACAAGCCGGAACCCACGCTCCACGGTAGGTACAGTTACGGAGATTTATGACTATTTGCGGTTGCTCTTTGCACGTATTGGTCATCCCCATTGCCCAGAGCATGGTATTGAGATTACCTCCCAGACCGTTGAACAGATGGTAGACCGGATTATGCAGTATCCCGAGAAAACTCGGTTGCAGATCCTGGCGCCAATCATTTCAGGACGTAAAGGTGAGCATAAAGGACTCTTCACAGATATCTCTAAGCAAGGCTTCGTACGTGTGCGTGTGGACGGGGAACTAAGAGATCTGTCTGAGGATATTGAACTAGAAAAGAATAAAAAACATACAATAGAAGTTGTGGTAGACCGGATCGTTGTTAAAGACGATGTGGAGACCCGGCTGACGGATTCACTGGAGACGGCGCTTAAGCTTTCGGGCGGTAAAATCCTTGTGGATATCATCGGCCAGGAAGAGCTGCTTTTCAGCTCTAACTTTGCTTGTCCAATTTGTGGTTTTAGTATTGAAGAGTTGGCACCACGGATGTTCTCTTTCAACAGTCCGTTTGGAGCTTGTACAGAGTGTGATGGACTTGGCATGAAGATGGTGGTCGATCCAGACCTGCTTATTCCTGATGCTGAGAAATCCATCGAAGAAGGTGCTTTTTTAGCTTGGACTGGAAGTACTTCTAATTACTATCCGCAATTCCTAAAGTCGGTTTGTGAACACTTTAAAATTCCACAGAACGTTCCGGTAAGCAGTCTGACACCTGATCATATGAATAAATTACTGAACGGTACAGGCAGTGAGAAGGTCCGCTTCCGTTATGAAAATGATTTCGGTCAAAAGAAAGATGCGATGGTTGCTTTTGAAGGGATTATACCTAACCTCGAGCGGCGTTACCGTGAAACTGCTTCGGATGGTATTCGTGAATTTATCGAAGGGTTTATGAGTGCTAAGCCATGTCATGTATGTAAAGGTAAACGTCTGAAAAAAGAAATATTAGCTGTGACTATCAATGATCATAATATTTCTGATGTTACGGACCTTTCAATAGGAGACTGCCAGCATTGGTTTGAAGAGATAAAATTGAGCGAAAAAGAAACAGCCATCGCCAACCTCATTCTAAAAGAGATCTGCAATCGGCTTGGATTCCTTGTGAATGTAGGCTTGGATTATTTGACGCTTAGCCGTGCAGCGGGTTCGCTTTCCGGTGGTGAGGCGCAGCGTATTCGGTTGGCTACTCAGATCGGTTCAAGTCTCATGGGTGTATTGTACATTCTGGATGAGCCAAGTATTGGCTTGCATCAACGGGACAATGATCGCCTGATCTCTACGCTTGCGCATATGCGTGATTTAGGCAACACGCTGATTGTTGTAGAGCATGACGAAGATACGATGATGGCAGCGGATTATATTATTGATATTGGTCCGGGCGCAGGTATTCATGGTGGACAAGTTATGGCTCAAGGGACGCCAGAAGAGATTATGAAAGATCCAAATTCATTAACGGGTGAATATTTAAGTGGACGTAAATTTATTCCGGTTACCGCTAAACGCCGTCCTACCGATGATCGATGGGTAGAAATACGTGGTGCTAAAGAGAATAACCTGAAAAATGTGAATGTGAAGATTCCATTAGGTGTATTTACAGCGGTGACAGGTGTATCGGGTTCCGGTAAATCCTCGCTTATCAACGAGATTCTTTACAAGAGTCTGGCACGGCAGCTGAATAAGGCTGTGAAGGTGCGTCCTGGTCAGCATAAAGAAATTCGTGGACTAGAAAATCTCGATAAGGTTATTGAAATCGATCAGTCACCAATCGGGCGGACACCGCGCTCCAACCCAGCAACTTATACAGGTGTATTCGATGACATCCGTGACCTATTCTCCAAGACAAATGAGGCTAAGGTACGTGGTTTCCAAAAGGGACGCTTCAGCTTTAACGTAAAAGGCGGACGTTGTGAAGCTTGCCGTGGAGACGGGATCATTAAGATTGAGATGCACTTCTTGCCGGACGTATACGTCCCTTGCGAAGTATGTAAAGGCAAACGGTATAACCGGGAAACACTAGAAGTGAAATATAAAGGCAAAAACATTTCAGATGTGTTAGAGATGACGGTAGAGGACGCAACAGAGTTTTTTGTAAATATCCCGCGTATCCATCGTAAAATGCAAACACTGATGGATGTAGGACTTGGTTATATTAAGATTGGTCAACCGGGAACCACTTTATCCGGTGGTGAAGCACAGCGGGTAAAATTGGCTTCTGAGCTCTACCGTCGCAGCACGGGTAAAACACTTTATATTTTGGATGAGCCTACGACAGGTCTGCATGTAGATGACATTGGTCGTCTGCTTGAGGTATTGCATCGTTTGGTGGATTCCGGAGAATCGGTTCTTGTTATTGAACATAATCTGGATGTAATCAAGACAGCGGATTATATCATCGATATGGGACCGGAAGGTGGTAGCGGCGGTGGTACCGTCCTGGCAACAGGAACACCGGAGAAGATCATTACTGTCACAGAGTCTTACACAGGTAAATATCTGAAGCCGGTTCTGATTCGTGATACAGAGCGGACCGAAGCGCTTATGCTTGAGACGGCGGAAACCAAATAAACAGTAAGTAATATAACCTATGTATAAATAAGGCCTCGGTATCTTGCCGGGGCTTTTATTGTAGGTTGTAAGCAATAATTTCTTGAAGGGAAACATCTGACAACTAACAGCTAATAGCTAACCTCGTCCTCTAGAATGGAGTCAAAGCGACTTAAGGCGTTGTAGGATTATCTGGTAATTGTGCGAAAGATGGCTCATAGATATATGATGTGATATTTCTAGCAAAAGTTATACGAATTCTATAGAAAAAATGGATTTAATAATAGGCAAGGTAGGCATATGTAGGACATGTTCGTAGTAAGATTCAATGAGGAGTATTCTGTTGATAGGGTTAACAAGTAATTGATTAACGTTAGGGCCAAAAGTTCCTTGAAAACCGAATAATTAATCATCATATCACTCTATCAAATAACTGTTTGTTAGATTAGGGAAAACTTCCCTGAAAATCCGAGTTTTTAGATCATATAAGGTGAAATCCGGGAAAACCTCCCCAATTATCGGGTGAATTTACTCATATACCCGGTTTTCTAATGATTTTTAGGGAGGAATTCCCTGATAACCACAAAATGAACTGTTAATCGGACAATTTTAGGGAGAATTTCCCTAATTCTTTAAAAACCTAAATTTTGAGCTCAGAATGTTAAGTTCTAAGTTCTAAGTTCTAAGTTCTAAGTTCTAAGTTCTAAGTTCTAAGTTCTAAGTTCTAAGTTCTAAGTTCTAAGTTCTAAGTTCTAAGTTCTAAGTTCTAAGTTCTAAGTTCTAAATTTCAATTCACTGCTCAATTTATCTCATCTCTAAAGCGGTTAACGGACTTTCTATTGTAACCTTCACGACGAAAGAGTTGACTGGGCTCACAGCACTTTTCACTATGTTGCACTCAATTGTCAGTGATCAATCTCATCAATATTACGGATTTTGCAGGGATAAAATATATTTTTTGCGACAAATACATAATTTTTCTACAAAACCTATTGCATCGCCCAAATGGTAGCGATAACATAGAAGGTGATATGGGGATTACTGGATCTTGCTTGACAACATTTTTGAGGAGGTAAGGTTATGCTGCTTGCAGAAGTTGCCGCGCAAGGACCGTCTAAATTTCATACCTTTGATGTGTTTATGATTTTATTTACCATCTTGATTTTGGTCGGGGTTGTTCGACTATTGAAAGCTCCCCAGAAGAACAAATTTGCCATTGGTTTTGGAGCCGTTAGCTTGCTGGTTTTTGTGATCTCTGACTATGCCATGGTGATGCATTGGTTAAGTTAATGAAAGAACTAAATTGAACAGCTTTGCACCAAAAGACTCCTTTAACGCCATGGGCGCATTGAAGGCGTCTTTTTTCAAATAATATAATGTAAAATTTATCCATGAGCAAAGAGAGGGTCTGGTGAGGAATGAGGAGTATTGGGGAGAAGCTGGTGAAGAAAGGATTGGGTCTATTACTGTGCGGCGTAGTGCTGTCGGGAGTATGGAGTCAGTCGGTGTTTGCTTTTGATAGTACTAGTAAGGTGGTTAGTAAAGCAGCGGCAGAAGATCCGATACCTGGAATTATTAAAAGTATCACTCCCTCTGTTGTGGGCATTATCGGCAAAGATGAGAGTGGCGGGAATAGTGGCCTGGATGATCGGTACAATCTGACGCATGGCTCCGGCATCATTGTGAAATCGAACGGATGGATTATAACCAATGCTCATGTAATCAAGGATCTGCAAAATGCCATAGTAGTCACTTCGGACTCCAAAACCTACAGCGTTAAAGAAACATATCTGGATGAAGTTAGTGATCTGGCGCTGATCAAAATCAATGCCACCCATTTAAAGCCCGCCAAGTTTATTCCAGCGAATAGCAAAACAGTGGTTGGGGAGAAGGTTATTGCTATCGGAACACCGATTAGCTTTTCTCTACGAAATTCAGCGACTGTAGGCGTTATAAGTGGTCTTAACCGTGAGGTAGATGCGGCTTATCGTCTTATCCAGAGTGACACAGCGATTAATCCCGGAAATAGCGGAGGGCCGCTAGTAAATATGAAAGGTGAGGTGCTGGGAATCAACAGCCTGAAATACTCAGCGGTGGGTGTGGAAAATATGGGGTTTTCGATTCCAGCGAATACTGTGCAGTATATTATGAACCAGCTTTTAAAATATGGTGAGGTCCAGCATCCGAGTCTGGGGCTAGAGCTGGAGGCAAGCTGGTCTACGGTTGTGGGATTGCCAACGCTGGACCCGCTGTCCGTCACGAAGGTGGTGTCTTCAGAAGCACTCAAGTCAGGGATTGCTGAAGAGGACGTCTTATATAGCATCGACGGGCATCGTGTGGTCTCACTAGTTGATATTAATGAATTGTTCAAAAGCTACCTGCCGGGAGCAACTGTGCGGCTGGTTATGCAAAGCGATGGGGATATCGTCGTCCGTAAACTCGTGCTCACTCAAGGTGATCCGTTGTTAAGCGGAGATGATTATGAAGCGGATGAGGACGAGCATGCGGAAGAGTGATCAGTAAACTGGAGAGGGGGACGGTAAATGGGCTTAAAAATTTTAAAGCAAGGATTTTGTGCGATGTTAGCCGTATTACTGCTTTTTTCTATATTACCCATACAAACAGTATTAGCTTCAGAAGGAGACAAGCTACAGCTGAGTCTAAAAGTTGGCAGTACTTCAGCTACGGTGAATGGTAAGAAGGTGGCTATCGAGCGGCCTTATAGGGAGAACGGAACGGTTATGGTCCCGCTTGGGGTTTTTAAAAAGACGTTTGGCAGCAATGTTTCCTTAGAGCAGAACGATGTTGTAAAAGTAACCTACGGTACTCATTCAGGGGTGATGACGATTGGGAGTGATATCGCTTGGAAGGATGGAATCAAAGTTAAACTGGGCTCAGCGCCCCGGATGGTTTCAGATGTGCTGATGGTACCGCTACGTTTTGTGGCTGATGTGTTAGGTGCGACCCTTACTCAAGGGAGTGGGGGTGAGCTTATGGTTACCCTAGTTCCTGTAGACAACGAAGAAGATACGCCAGAGGATACTGGGATTGACAGCGATGTTGGTAAGACTCAAATTGGAAACAGCTATTTTCAATGGACATTGAATTATCCCTCTGGGCTGATCGCTGGAAATAGCGGTGGGGATGAAAGTGCGGCTACCTTTTCAAGTGCGGACAATCTATATTATGTGGAGATTCATGTAATTGACCAGGCGGTTGCGGTAGATGCGGAAGGGCTGCTGGAACAGCTGGTTCGGGAGGTCGAGGCAGGTGGGGAGTTGATATTGGATCGGGAGTCGTTCCCCAAAGCCGCGATACCTTATGCTAGATTGATCAGTAAAGATTCCAGTGGAGCGCTCTGGGAAAGTAGACTGTTATATGCTGAAGGTCGACTCTACGAGATTTATTTGACGGATAACAAAGCAGTTAATTATAAAGATTTTGCTAAATACACAGGATTACTTAACTCTTTCCAGCCTTCTTTTGATACTAAAAACAAAAAAATCCGTGATCTTTCTACGGTCAAAAATGGATTGCGTGACGCGTACAATGAGGACTATGGGATTTCGCTACAGGTTCCCGCAGATTGGAGTAAGGACGACCAGCATCTCTATTACGAGAGTAAGCAGGGAAGTCATCTGAGTGTGGCGGTTACCTCGGCACCTGCTGGTTCTACACTAGAGAGCTGGGCTGAAGATCTGAAAACGAAAACTAAAGAGAACTTTGTAGCGGATGCTTATGTTCTGAAAGACAGCAACAAGTCGGAGATCTCCGGTGTATCTGCACAAATCAATGAGCTGCAGCTAAATTACGGCAACGGTGTTACTACAGAATATCAAGCTCTCATACTCAAAAATGGGTATCGCTATTATTTTGAATATGTAACAGCTGCTGGGCAAGATGACGATAAGGCAAAATTCAAAGCCATCATATCCTCTATTGATATTGATTTTGATCTGCTGAAGGAGAACTTCGGGCGACTCGCTAGTGATGATTATAAGACGCTCAAAAATAAGACATTAACCAAAGTATCCAAAACCTACGGTTATGCCATTGATATTCCAAGTTTATGGACACCTTATCAGGATATTTTTGAGACGCAGTCGATTGAATATCGCTTCAGCGGAGGACGTCTACAGATCAACTCAAAATCCGAGGGTTCAGTGGATTATACAGTTAATGTTCTCAAAGATGCTTATCAAAATAAAAATAATGATCCCAAAGGCCCTCGTATAGAAAGTGTAGTGGAGTCTACCTTTGCGGATGTCCCTGCTACGATCATAACTGCACATCAAATCAAAAATGGCATCCCTTTTCGCAGCAAGCAGGTTGTTTTCGGCAAAAATGATGTGGTCTACACGATTACCGTTACGCTGAATGATGCCAATGCCACTGCAGAACAGCAGGCTCTATTAGACAAGACGTTACAATCGTTTCGGTTTACAGGCAGCAAGTAGTTAAAAGAGTACCAATGTCGTAGCTGACACACGAATAGAAGCGTATAATTCAATCAGACGAAGAACGTCCCAGTTGCCGATTTGGCTTGGGGCGTTCTTTTTTTGTATAAAGAGGGAAAAGGGATTGGACCCAATGTTATCCAAGTTGGGCATAATGTGAATAGCTAAAGGGTGGATTAGTGTATTCGATTTGATACAACATTCTATTGTATGTCACGATATTCCTAGTGAATTGTTGTAAATGTTGCAACTTTTTGTGCCAGTTGTCGATACTAGAGTGTGAGAATGATGCTTTATGTACAACATTTAGTTGTCGAAGCGCTGAATTGGGCAATAAAGTTGCATGTTCTACAACATTCATGGAGTAAAGAGCAAGAAGTCAGCTTCCTGACAGCATTATGACTTTTATTCTATATAAATGTTGGTAAACGCATAGCGCTCAAGTGTGATATTTGATACAATTATCAAGTTAATCAACTAGAAATGACCCGTCAAATGGCGGTTTGGGAGGATATAAATGAAAGAGCAACAAATACGCAGAGAAGACGTGGAGCTATTGGCACCCGCAGGTGATTGGGACTGCATGCGTGCAGCGGTAGCAAACGGAGCGGATGCTATCTTTTTTGGCGTAGAGAAGTTTAATGCACGGGCCAGAGCGAACAACTTTCGCATGGACGAGCTGTCGGAAATTATGGCGTTTTTGCATAGCTATGGTGTGAAGGGCTTTTTGACCTTTAATATACTGGTTTTTGAAAATGAATTGTCTGATGCAAAAGAACTGATTGATGCATGCGTGGATGCTGGCGTGGACGCAGTAATTGTACAAGATTTAGGTTTGGTCAAAATGATCCGCGAAATCTCACCGGATTTCCCGATTCACGGATCGACACAGATGACCATTACTTCGCCGGAAGCGGTCGAGTTTACTAAACCTTTTAGTTTGGAACGTGTGGTATTAGGTCGTGAGAACAATCTGAAACAAATTCGTACGATCGGGGAGCAAGCCCGCCTGCCGATGGAAGTATTCGTACACGGTGCTTTGTGTGTTTCCTACTCCGGTCAATGTCTGACCTCTGAAATGTGGGGCGGACGTTCTGCCAACCGCGGTGAATGTGCGCAGGCTTGCCGCCTGCCTTATGATCTGATGGTGGATGGTGAGGTAAAACCTATGGGAGACGTAACTTATTTGCTCTCTCCTAAGGACCTGGCAGCAATTGATCTAATGCCTGAGCTGATCGAGGCGGGTGTGACTTCTTTTAAAATCGAAGGTCGCCTCAAAAGCCCGGAATATGTAGCGAATGTAGTTAGTAAGTATCGTAAAGCGATTGATCGGTATTTTGAAGGCGATCTGTCTAAACCTTCGAAGGAGGAGGTGCGTGAGCTGCAACAAAGCTTCTCCCGCGGGTTTACACATGGTTTCCTGGATGGAACGAACAATAAGAAACTGGTAGACGGGACTTTCCCAAAAAGCCGTGGTGTATATTTGGGGACTGTTGAGCAAATTCTGCGTGACGGAGTGGTCTGCCGTATTCATGCACCGCTTAAGCGTGGGGACGGAATTGTTTTTGACGCTGGGGATCCGACGAAAAAAGAAGAAGGCGGTCGTGTCTACGACCTTCGTCGTAAAGGTGTGAAGCTGGAAGGCGAAGCCGGAGAAGGTTGGATCATCGACATCGTAGCCGGTCGTAATGATGTAGATCTTCGTTGTCTAAATGTCGGTGACCGCATTTGGAAGACAAATGACCCTGCGTTAGATAAGGCGCTGCGCCAGACTTATGAAACCGAAAAGCCGTACCGGGTATTTCCGGTACATGTTAGAGTGCAAGGCTGCGTCGGCGAGAAGCTGACGACTTGGTGGACGGACATTCAGAAGAACGTTACCGTCCGTGTGGACTCGGAGCTCGCGCTGGAAGCCGCGCAAAAGCGTCCGATGGATACCGCGCTGCTGGAAGAACAATTCGGCCGCCTGGGCGGGACCGTGTTCCAGCTTGACGCGTTGGAGTCGCATCTGCAAGGCGAAGTCATCGTCCCTATGCGCGAGCTGAACAGCATCCGCCGCCAAGCGGTGGAGCTGCTTGCGGGCGAGCGCCCGAAACCGCCCGTCTACGTGAAACGGGCGATCGAGGTTTACGGCGACGCCACCCGCAGGGGTGTCGCTCCGCAGCGCGCTGGTGAAGCGGAGCTCACCGCGCTGTGCCGCAGCCTGCCGCAGGTGCAGGCTGCGCTCGAGGCCGGCGTGAGAAACATCTACGCCGACTTCGAGTTTATCAAGCAGTTCCCGGCAGCGGTAGATGCGGTACGGGCTGCAGGGGCCAGCATAGCGCTGGCCACGCCGCGCATTCATATGCCGGGCGAGAACGGCTACCACGCGAATATTCTTCGCTTGCAGCCGGATGCTGTGCTCGTGCGTAATACAGGCGCGTTGTATTATTATCTGCGCCGCCGCCAGGAGCAACCGGATGCTGTGCATCCACGCCTGATTGGCGATTTCTCATTGAATATCGCCAATCATAAAGCAGTGGATTTGTTCCTTGAGGCAGGCTGTGACATAGTAACGCCATCCTATGACTTGAACATTCAACAGATGGTCGATCTGCTTGAGCACAGCGATACTTCCCGGATGGAGGTCGTTATCCATCAGCATTTGCCGATGTTCCATACTGAACACTGTGTGTACTGTACCTTTATGAGTGAAGGCACTGACTATACGAACTGTGGTCGTCCTTGTGAAGAGCACCGTGCTTCTTTGCAAGACCGTATTGGAATGTCACATCCAGTTCGTGTGGATGAAGGCTGCCGTAATACCGTCTATAACGCTGTTGAGCAGTCTGGTGCGGAGTATTTGAACAATTTCCGTGACCTAGGAGTATCTTCATACCGTGTTGAGTTCTTGGAAGAGACGCCAGAGCAAGTGGCTGAGGTAATCAGCCTCTACAGCCGCGCTCTGCGTGGTGAAATCTCTGGGACGCAGGTATGGAAGAGCCTAAAGGCTACTAACCAACTTGGCGTAACGCGTGGGCAATTGGTGAACGCGAAGTAATAAGAGTTAAGAGTTAAAGATAAGGGCTAAGTAACTACCAGGTAGATGCTGGTATTGCTTAGCCCTTTTTATTAGATTTGATCTCGTCCTCATCCTAATTTGCATATACTAAATAGTAGTATATTATGGGGTCAGCAAAGTATTTAAAATAGCAATAAATGATTATAATTCCTGCCCTCTTATTTCATTGGAATAGATATACAAATATAACAAACACTCTGACATAAATGTGCTGTAACTGCTATAATTGAAAGAAATATGCCGTTTTAGGGTACTTACAGATATGTAATTGAAAAGAGTATACGATAGAAGGAGTTAATGTGATGAAGATCCGTAAAGCGATTATTCCCGCCGCAGGTCTCGGCACTCGTTTTTTACCTGCAACTAAAGCAATGCCTAAAGAAATGCTACCGATTGTAGATAAACCAACGATCCAATATATTGTTGAAGAAGCAGTCGCTTCCGGGATCGAGGATATTATTATTGTAACGGGGAAAGGCAAACGTGCGATTGAAGACCACTTTGATAACTCATTTGAACTGGAATTTAACTTGGCTGAGAAGCAGAAGTGGGAGCTGCTTGAATCCGTTCGCAAATCTTCCGAAATGGCCGATATCCACTACATTCGTCAAAAAGAACCAAGAGGTCTCGGACATGCGATTTGGTGTGCACGTAAATTCATAGGAAACGAACCGTTTGCTGTCCTGCTAGGCGATGATATTGTTGAAGCGAATAAACCTTGTCTCAAACAGATGATAGATGTTTATGACGAGTATAAATCTTCTATCGTGGGTGTTCAGCCTGTTCCATGGGAAGAAGTATCACGGTATGGTGTTGTAGATGCTTCGCCTTTGGCAGAACGGGTATATAAAGCTAATCGTCTAGTAGAAAAGCCAAAGAGAGAAGAGGCTCCTTCTAATCTAGCAATTTTAGGACGATACATCTTAACTCCACGTATCTTCGATATGCTAGGTGAGCAGCAGGTAGGTGTAGGTGGAGAGATTCAACTTACTGATGCGATAGCACGTCTAAGCGAGGTTGAACGAATTATTGCCTATGACTTTGAAGGTAAACGTCATGATGTTGGTGAGAAAATGGGCTTTATCCAGACTACCATTCATTATGCACTTCAACACGAGGAGCTTAAAGATGACTTGCTTCGTTATATGAAAGAGCTTGTCGAGAGCGAAGCAGCTAAGGTCGGGCTATAAGTAAATCTCATATAATCTAAAAAAAGGCGCGCCGCTGTTATTACAGTGGCGCGCCTTTATGGTTTCTTTCTTTTATTAAAATTGTGAATTTGTAATGGCCTCAACTTGTGCTGCTTCCGCAGGATCAGCTGCGATCAGCGAATCGTATAGTGCCTGATCCTCGCCACCAGTTTTCGCCAGTGCAGCAAGGTACCAACGAGCAATCTCACGATTGGTTGCATCAGCGAAATCTTGGCTTAAGACTGTTTTTAAGATGGAGGCTGCAATTTGTATCTTTCCAGACATATATTGCATTTTCCCTACCTTCAGTGTCACATCCGGAGTAAATGTCTTCGAAGGATCATTATCCGCAAGTACATGATCGTAGGCCAAAAGCCCAATAACAAAGCAAGCTTTCATGTTGTCTATTCTATCTGGATTATCTTGTTGTGCATAAGCTGCCTGCCCCAAATCAAATGAACGGCTGATGAGTGAACTGTACCAATTTATATCCCATGGAGTTTCACTGTTCATAATATCCGTGTAATTAGCATCTGAATTAAGCTTGAGAGTGGTCTTCGCCGCATCCTCTTGTCCGGATAAAAGTTGCATTTTGCCAACGTTTAAAGCAATAGTTGGCGTTACTGAGAAAGGACGCCCTTGCAGTTGTTCTGGTGGAAGAGTCTTCAAATGTTCTATTCCAGCAAGAACGTGATTATATGCTTCTTGCACTTCATTGAAATACTCTTGTTTCTTTGTCTCATCCTTTTGATTAAGTGCTTGCTGACCTAATGCAAAAGAACGGCTGATGAGAGTATCATACCAACTAATATCCCAATTGAACTTATCAGCATTATCGAGGTAAACATTGTATGCAAGGTCACTTTGACCCTTTAAATCATAGTAGCCCGCCATTTGAGCTAAAAGATATTTGTTGTAAGGCTCATCTTTTAGCGCTCGAGTTAATACATTATTTGCTTCAACAAGAAATTGCTCATCTTGCGTTTGTTTGAATACCGTCATATCAATGGCAGATAAAGAGATAGCTGATTCAGGATGATTAGGGCGGGTTTTTAAAGCTTTAACCAACGGCGCTTTAATTTCTTCATAGGAAGTGCTCACTCTAATTAGATTCTTACCCTTTAGAGCAGCATTACTGGAGCCAATATAGCTGATCGAAAGGAATAACAAGAATACAGTACCTATTGTGAGAGCTGCGAAATACCCAAGCCGAATACCGGCTTTATTCCAATTTTTTCTTAACTTTTTACTGTCCATCACAACTGCCATCCCAGCCAGTCCAAGGAAGACGAGTATCCCCATAAAGGCATAACTCATGTTGAAATCAAGTAAACTGTGCACAAGAATCGATAAAGCAATGATTAGATAGAAGAAGCCATTCTCAAAATCATTTTTATCCCGTTTTACATACCCGCGAATATACTTATAGAAAATATACAGAATGAAACCCATAAATACGATAAAACCAAGAATCCCAACCTCGATTAAAAATTGAAGAAAGAAGTTGTGCACCTGGCGGCTAGTATAAGGGTTATTCTGATAATGTTCATATAGTGAGGACCAGCCTCCACCACCAGCACCAAGGATTGGATAATCCTTTACTACCTTCATGGCATCTTTATAAAAAGTAATCCGTTCAAGTACACTATGTTGTTGGAAATTGATGTTCTCAAGACGAGTTTCCATATTATCAGGCAAGATGCTTTTTGCACTTGTACCGATAAGTAAGAAAGCTACAATAGCTACTAGAGCGACAGATCCGAGTGGGATCCAAAGACCTGTCAGTTTACGTGACGACCAATTCTTTAGTTTTGCATCCAACCGTGGAGCGACAAAACGCTGAATGAGCCAAGATAGAGCAGCTACAACTAGTGAAGCTCCTAATAGATATGCCCAGCCTTTTAAAGCGGAAGAAGAAGTGAAATTTGCGTTTAACTCAATTCCTAGGTTAGTTACGGGTGTCGTAATGAGCAAAGATACAATACCAGCTACTCCTAGATGCAGAATCCAAAGGATTTGCTGTGCGGGTTTTAGGAATAGAAGCAGAAGTATGAATACTACGGGTAGCAAGACTAAGCCACCGCGAGATAAGGTTAACAAGATCGACACAATGATGGGCACTAACATAAAGCCATGAGTCAAGGTTCCATACCATTTTTTAGAGCGAATAAGCGCGAATATTGCTACAAAGAGAAAAGCCATTAAGAATGCAGCGTATGTATTCGCATACTGAAAGATCGAAGTCAGCCGGAGTCCATTAGAGTCACTCATAACTGCATCTAAATAGATATCATTTCGTACGGTATTTGAGAACCAGCCTACCAGAGCACCAGCTAATTTACTGCTGCCTAGCCAATTTAAGAGTCCAAAACCTACTATAAAATATGCAATCGCCATTATAGCATTTTGAATGACAACATTTACTTGCTTTTGCTTCAAGAGATAAAAGGCTATAATGAAGACTGCAACATACATGCTCTGAATAAACAGCATATTCATCGACGTATAATGCGAAACTGCGACAAACAATGATAAAGCGTAGGTCAGGGGCAGTAATATAGAAGCAGAAGCTACTAAGTCCCTCTGTTCATCAATTTTGAATTTTTTGTAGTATAAGCCAAGGCATACTAGCAGCAAAAGGCCGCTTAGTAATGAAGATACATAAATTGGCTTCTCGAAGTCTAATTGCTGTCCGTTAAATAATCCCACTTGAAATGGGGCCCAACACAAAAATAAAATGAAAGCAACAACTAATGCCCATATCGGACTTGCTATCTTTTCAACATTTCTCGACTGAGCGGCGTTTTTACCGTATACTGGTTTCGACACGTTATAATCTCCTTTTCCTGTAGGTACGACAATATTTTAGCATATTAGATAATCATTGAGCTACTTTAATCAGATTCTATGATGTTAATTACTATAAGTGAATGAATAACTTTATCTAGATACTATATGGGGGCTCTATTAAAAAAAGCGCCCCAGACTACAGCTATGTAGCCAGAACGCACTCCAAAAATTAGTATACAAAATTATGCGAAGAATTTTTGAACAGTGGGGCACCTTCATCCTTTGCAGAAAGCACTGGTTGAATATGAATTGGCCATTTGATGCCAATCTCAGGATCATTCCATAGGATACCGCCATCGCATTCCGGTGCGTACAGCTCATCGCATTTGTACTGAACTTCCACGTCATCTGTGAGAGTCATAAATCCATGAGCAAAGCCCTTGGGAATCAGCAATTGTTTCTTGTTATCAGCGGTAAGCTCAATGCCGAACCATTTTCCATATGACGGGCTTCCGCGTCGAATATCCACCGCTACATCAAAAATCGCCCCCTTAGTACAACGGACAAGTTTAGTTTGCGCTTTGGGATTAACTTGGTAATGAAGTCCACGTAGTGTGCCATTGGTGGCAGAAAAGGAATGATTGTCCTGCACAAATTGCAGTTGTAGTCCTTGTTCCTGAAATTTGGCTTCACTGAAGGTTTCCATAAACCAACCTCGATGGTCCCCAAAGACAGCGGGTTCTATAATAAGCACTCCTTCTAGTTCTGTTGGTGTGAATTTCATGGTTCACTCTCCGTTCTTTAATATTGAATTTTACCGATGGCTACTTTAATCAGGTATTGACCGTAACCAGTTTTACTCAGTTTTTGCCCGCACTCTAGCAGATGCTCCTTCGTAATCCATCCGTTAATATATGCGATTTCTTCCGGAGCGGAAATCTTAATTCCTTGATGATCCTCAATCGTACGGACAAAATTGGTCGCGTCGACCAGACTCTGATGAGTTCCGGTATCAAGCCAGGTGAAGCCACGTCCCAGTAATGCGACATCTAGTTCGCCTATTTTCAAGTAAGCTTCATTAATTGAGGTAATTTCAAGCTCTCCTCGACTGGAAGGCATTACTTCCTTAGCCAGCGAAACTACCCGGTTATCGTAAAAATACAAGCCAGTAATGGCATAGTTCGATTTAGGATGTTCCGGCTTTTCTTCCACACTCAGCACTTTGCCGTTTCCATCAAACTCAACAACGCCAAAACGCTCTGGATCTTGCACATGATATCCGAATACTGTTGCACCATGTTCCTTAGTAGCGGCTTGCTTTAAAAGCTTGGTCATTCCATTTCCATAATAAATGTTATCGCCCAAGACCATGGCAACGGAGTCGTCACCAATGAATTCTTCGCCCAAAATAAAGGCTTGAGCCAATCCATCAGGGCTAGGTTGTACAATGTATTGTAGAGAAATACCAAACTGTGATCCATCGCCGAGCAGATTTTGAAAACGTGGCGTATCCTCAGGGGTTGAGATGATTAGGATGTCTTTAATGCCTGCTAGCATTAATGTGGATAGAGGATAATAGATCATTGGCTTATCATAAATCGGCAACAGTTGTTTACTGGTTACCATTGTAAGCGGATAGAGGCGCGTACCGCTTCCTCCAGCGAGAATAATACCTTTCATGACTCGTATCGACTCTCCTTAGTATATATAAAAATTGTAAAATATGAGATCTTTTTAGTATCTTGGACATTCCATTCTTATTGTACGCCGGAAATTCTTGATTTGTCTATTAAACAAGAAGTTATACATAATATCAAGCTTCAAAAGGAAGAAAGTGATTAAGTGGAATATGCTAATTGACAGGTGGATACTGTGATATTTGATAAAGTTAATCAGTTGAGCAAATGACAACGATCCGCCATCCAGCGGTTTAGGAGGATATAAATAAACAAACAAGGAATACGCAGGATGGATGTAGAACTGCTGTCACCGGCAGGCGACTGGGATTGTAAGCGTAGGGCGGTGGCCAATGGGGCGAATGAAATCTTTTTTTTTTTTTTGCTTAGAAAAATTTAATGCCCAGGCGAGAGCAAACAATTTCCGCATGGACGAGTTGCCGGAGATTATGGCGTTCCTGCATAGCTATGTGTGAAAGGTTTTCTGACCTTTAATATAGCGGTGTTTGAAAAAGAGCTTCCCGATGCCAAAGAACTGATCGACGCTGGTGTGGATGCGGTTATCGTGTAGGATTTGGGTTTGATGCGCATGATTCATAAGATTTCGATTGACTTGACAATTCATGGATCTACTCAGATGACAATTCCTTCGCCGGAAGCATTTGAGTTTACCAAACCGTTCGACATAGAGCGCATGGTGCTTGGGCGTGAGGACAATCTGAAGCAGATTCGCACGATTGGCGAGCAGGCTCGTATGCCGATGGAAGTGTTTGTACACGGTGCACTTTGTGGCTCTTATTCTGGACAGTGTCTGACTTCGGAATCGTGGGGCGGTCGTTCTGCGAATCGCTGGGAATGTGCGCAGGCCTACCGTTTGCCGTATGACCTGATGGTGGACGATGAAGTGAAGCCGACGGGCGATATTACTTGTCTGCTCTGTCCGAAGGCTCTGGCGGCGATTGATCTGATGTCGGAGTTAATTGAAGCAGGTGTGACCTCTTTTAAGATCGAAGGCCGATTCAAGAGTCCGGAATATGTAGCCAATGGGGCTAGCAAATATCGTAAGTAAAGTCATCGATCGCTATCTGGAGGGTCAATGGGCGACGCCTTCGAAGGTAGTGATGCGTGAGCTGCAGCAGAGTTTCTCGCGCAGATTTACGCATAGTTTCCTGTAAGGGACGAATCACAAAGAACTCGTGGACGGCAGTTTCCCAAAAAGCCGGGGTGTAATACCTGGGCACAGTAGAGCGAATTTACGTGATGGCGTAGTCTGCCACATTCATGCCCCTTTGGAACGTGGGGATGGCATTTTGTTTGATGCTGGAGATCCGACGAAAAATGAAGAAGGTGGGCGCGTATACGATTTGCGCGGCAAAGGCGTGTATTGGCATATTAGAAAATAGAAGTCAAACGTAGGTCATTTGAGTTTGGCATAATAGGATCCTAATATTTTCTTTAATAACGGTATTAGAAAACCAGCCAACCAGACCACCGGCAAATTTCCAGCTACCAATCCAATTCAGTAGTCCAAAGCCGATAATGACATATACGATCGTAAGTACATCTTTCTGAGTGACAAAATTTAGTTGCTTTTGCTTCATGAGGTATAACGCTATAATGAATACTGTGGTATACGCACATTGCACAAACAGCAGATTCATCGCCATCTAGTGTGACGCCGCGTAGGTAACAGTTAGCAGCAAGAAAAAGAAGGGTAATAGGTCGCGTTTTTCCTCCTGCTTTATTTTATTGTAGTACAATCCCATACATACCAGCAGCATGACGCCGCTGAACAAGGTGGTGAGATAGATAGGTTTCTCATAGTCCACCTGCGTCCATTAAATAACCCTACCTGGAAGGGGTACCAGATTATTAACATAATAAAATCCAAACTCAAACCCAGACGGAACTGGGGATTTTTTCAAACTTCCTCGACTGGGCAACGTTTTTACCGTATACTGGTTTCGACACGTTGATATTTCCTTTTCTTATAATTAACGACAATGTATTAACACTTTCAAATGATTCACTCTATATTTAGGTTAGTTAATCTCAGATTATTGGGTTGTTAATATAATATAAAATTTCAGAAAGGATGCAAATTCAGGTGTTCAATAGTAATTTTTTGATTGTATTTGCTAATAGTCACTTCATAAATATTAAATCGAAAAAATGTCGACACATAACACGGTATGCTTTGTAGTAATAATGTACTTTTAAACTGTCAGTATTATTATGTTGCTGATGGTAAAAACGGCTTTTTTGGCTGATTCTATTAATTAGGGATGGAATGAAACATGAAAATAAAGGCAATACACTCATTGAGTAAATATAATTTTCTTCTTGCGCAGTTAGTTCAAAGAGATTTCAAGACTAGATACAGGAGATCTATTTTAGGAATTTTGTGGAGTTTATTAAATCCGCTTTTAATTATGGTGGTACAGTACCTGGTGTTTTCGACGTTATTCCGGTTCGATATACCTAACTACTCTGTGTATTTGCTTAGTGGTATTGTAATATTTAATTACATGACAGAGGCAACCTCTCAATCTATGACATGTATAATCCAAAATGCATCATTGATTAACAAAGTATACGTACCGAAATTCATTTATCCATTTTCTCGGGTATTATCATCAGGTGTTAATTTTCTTTTTTCGTTATTAGCACTGTACCTAGTAATAATTTCAACTGGAATGAGTATAACATATTCGCATATTGCAATGCTCTTTGCTATCGCATGTCTATTTCTCTTTATCTGTGGAATATCTTTTATGTTGTCTTCAATTATGGTTTTCTTTCGAGATACGCAGTTCCTTTATAGTATTATAATTACTATTTGGTCATATCTAACTCCAATTTTTTATCCTGAGAGCATACTTCCAAATTACATGCTATATATTCTTAAATTTAACCCTATGTATCATTTTATAAGATTTATAAGATTTATTATTCTATCTGGGGGGATTCCTGATCTTAAGGCCTGGGTATTCTGTTTATTATTTGCTTTGGTATCATTCGTTTTAGGAGTACTTGTATTCAATAAAACTCAAGAAAAATTTATTCTGTATTTATAAGGAGAACTAAAGTGATCGATATAAAAAATGTTTCTATGAACTTTCGATTAGCTAACGATCGTATTCTTAGCTTGAAAGAATATGTCATTAAGAGAGTATCAAACAAATTAACATATAAGCATTTCCATGCACTAAGTGATGTGTCTTTTTCAATTCAAAAAGGAGAAGTCATAGGTATTATAGGTAATAATGGGGCGGGTAAAAGTACACTTTTGAAAATTATTTCAGGCATTCTAACGCCAACTAAAGGTAATGTGAAAGTTAGTGGAAATATAGCTCCTATGCTAGAACTTGGAGCTGGGTTTGATATGGACTTAACTGCAAGAGAAAATATTTTTCTGAATGGCGCAATACTTGGGTACTCAAAGCAATATTTGACTGAGAAGTTCAGTGAAATTGTCGATTTTTCAGAGCTTAATGATTTTTTAGATGTGCCAATTAGAAATTTTTCATCAGGTATGATAATGAGACTTGCTTTTTCAATTGCTACTCTTGTAGATCCAGATATTCTAATCGTTGATGAGATATTATCTGTTGGAGATGCAAAGTTTCAAAAAAAGAGCGCGAAAAGAATGTTCGAACTAATGAGTGGTGGTACTACGGTCATCATGGTTTCTCATAGTATAGAACAAATCCGGCAAATGTGTTCACGTGTTATTTGGTTAGATAAAGGCAGTATAAGAATGATTGGTAATTCCATTGAAGTTTGTAAAGCGTACTTAAGTGAGCAAACAGATACTCCCCCATCAAGTATGTCAAATAATAGTTATACCGAAAACTTATATTCGCCTACACAGATAACAAAGATAGATAATCAATATTTCATTGTGGATTGTTGGCATCACAGGGTTATCTATAACCCCAATATATCAGATACTATTGCTGGATGGACTATGCTTTGTGATAACGTACACACCCCTCACTCCATTGCTAGTGACGGTGAACTGCTGATTTTAGATGATACAGGTAATAATGCTGTACAAGTGTACAAGAAAAAATTGCAAACATATGAGTTTTCACAAACAATAAGAAATATTGGATACCAGCCTAATAAGATTATTTATGATAAAGATAAAAAACTTTTTTACGGTATATCTGCATCATCACAACAATTGTTTGTATTAAAAAACAATAATGGTGAGGTAGAAATAGATAATGTAGTACGATTGGATTACTTGAAAAATTCTTATGTCAGATCAATATCTCTCATCGAAAGTAAACTTTATTTTGTTTCCGGTCCAGGGGAGATTCTTGTTGCTAATACAGAAGATATGTCATTTAATCTAATAAATAAATACCCAGTCCCTTTCGAACTTCAGGGAATGAATGACTTGATTAAAATTGATTCATATTACTATATAAGTGTGTATCAAGACGGATCTGGGAACATCGCCCCAAAATTAGTTAGAACAAAAGATTTAAATCTACTAGGCGTTAATTATGAGGACCTTTATGATAAATTACAAATGAAAGGGGTCCCTTATAATTTTTCCCAAATTGAAGATAGAGTCTATGTCACTGAAATAGATTCATACTCTTCAATAAGATCTTTCAAATTAGTTGAGGATGAAATATATGACATTCAGGTTCACTATAATATAGGTGCCGCTGATGATGCGTCGATCCATAGAAGAGGATATTCATGATAGTGATGTAGCTGTGCTACAGAAAGGAGTAACATGACTAAACTTAACTTTGATTATTATAATCCTAGTATGGACGAGGTATATTCAGATGGGTCGATTGAATTAGAATTACTTAGGAAGGTGAAAAATAAGGATTTTGATTGGTATAATTCGAAAGAATGGCCTATAATTTACCATCTATCTCACCTCCGACAAAATATTTTAAATTGGTACTCTTTTGAAAAAGGATGTACTATCTTAGAAATCGGTGCTGGATGTGGTGCTATAACTGGACTCCTTTGTGAAAAAGCAAGTAGGGTTGTAGCTGTTGAGTTAACGAAAACAAGAGCAGAAATAAATTACTACCGTCATCAAAATATTGAAAATCTAGAAATAGTGGTTTGCGATTTTCAGAGTCTACCTCCTGACTGGAAGTTTGATTACATTATAATAAACGGTGTTCTTGAATATGCAGCATATATGTTTACAGGCAATCAACCATATAATCAATTTCTTGAAAAGGCTAAGCAACACTTAAGTTCATCCGGAAAGATGCTGCTTTCTATAGAAAATCGCATTGGTCTAAAATATATTTCAGGCTTTAGAGAAGACCATACTGGTGAGTTTTTTTCTGGAATAAATAACTACAATAATAATGAACGTGTTCGAACTTTTACAAAAGGCGAATTGACAAATTTACTAAATGAGACGAATCTTAGTGCAATTAAATTCTTTTATCCGTACCCTGATTATAAGTTCCCAACGGAAATATTTACGGATACGACTATAAATGGAATTGTGCCTTCTAGTTCTCATTTTCCGCTTGATATGCCAAGGGTGAAACTTTTTGATGAAAATAATCTACACAAAACTTTAATGGATTCTAATTCTATGGATATCTTCGCGAATTCTTTTTTAGTGGAAATATCCGCTACACAACAAATACCTACTCAAATAGACTATGTGAAGATTAGTGCTAATAGATCTGAAGAGTTCAGAATATTCACCTACTTTGATTTAAACAACAATAAAGTCTATAAAAAAGGCCTTAATGCAAAAAGTCAGGATCACCTGAACCGAATGTTGCATTATAGTGACTATTCGTACGATTCTAATCAAATTAAGAATGCAACATGCTATAAAGAAGTGGATGGAATTAGTATGTTATTTTATACTATTGAAACTTTAGAGGATAGATTGGTTTCTAAATGTACCGATACTAACACTGGAGATTTTATTCATGAGATAGTAAAGTTGCGAAATGCGCTGTATGAAGGCGTTCATCCTAGTGATTTTACATGCAATAATGATTTTGTGGGAATATTTGGTGGGGAAAAACCTGAACAAAATTTACACTGGTCTTCAAACTCTAATCTCGACTTAATATCAGGAAATATCTTTTTAGAGGGAGATTTATATAAGGTTATTGATTATGAATGGCATATGCCATTTCAGATTCCTCTTGAGTTTACTCTTTGGAGGACTTTAAAGCAGTTTAAAGATAACCATAAAGATATCATTGATAGATCAATTGTTGATAACTTCATATACGATACTCTAAATATTACTCGTGCCACCGAGCAATGTTTTTTTTCATGGGAAGAAAATTTTATTCAAAACTTCGTGAAAATTCAAGATCTTTATATTTTTGCGAATGATGAGATACCCGTCGATCTTAATGCTGTTTCAACTCGTTACTTAAAAGACCATTCTATTGAAAGTACGCTATTTTATGATCATGGTGCCGGGTTTACTGATCATGATTTCGAACGCTGTGTAACTACATCTACTGATACTGGATTTTCAGTTACGTTCAAAGATAAGTCTATAAATAATGCGGAAGCACTACGCTGGGACCCACTAGAAGGAAATCCCGCATTAATATATATACAGAGTATAGAAACAGATGGATCTATAAAAGAGATTACTGCTATCAATGCTGAGCGAGTTCTTAATAATTCTGAGTATGAATTCACAACATATGATCCTCAGTTTCTTTTGCAAGGTGATTTTACTAATGCAACATATATTAAGATCAATTTCACATGCGAAATACTTGATTGGACTATTGGCTATCAACTTCAAGAGAAAAAAATGTATGTAAATAATCAAAAAATAAATGAACTAGTGAATCACAAGGAAATCTCAAAGATAAATAAAAAAATACTAGAAGAAAAGTTGGAGGAAGTTTCAACACAACTTAATGTGACAGTTGATTCATTAACCAATTCTCAAAATGATTTGATTGAGACGCAAAAGAGTTTAGAAAGTGTACAAAAAACGTTAGAAATTAACCAAAATAAGTTAGCTAATACTCAAGAGGAGTTGAATATAAAAAGTAATAAGTTAAATAAAATACACTCACACTTGAAACATCATAGAATAAAATCCATAGTTAAAATATTGTTTTTTGGTGAGATTACTAGGGGGGAATAATTTGAGTAAAGTCAGTGTAATTATGCCTTGTTATAACGACGGTGAATATATTGAACAGGCAATAAATTCAGTACGTTCACAAACTTATAACAATATTGAACTTATAATAATTGATGATGGTTCGACGGACCCTAATACAATTATTACACTGAATAAGTTCAATAATACTGATATTATTTTGTTGAGAACTGATAATACCAGACCTGCAGCTGCAAGAAATGCAGGTATAGCTCATGCTACTGGTAAATATATAATGCCAGTTGATGCTGATGATATCATCGAACCAACCTACATCGAGAAAGCTGTCAAAATTATAGAATCAAATAAGAAAATTGGTGTGGTTTACTGCTATGCTGATTTATTTGGTGATAGAACTGGGAGATGGAGTCTTCCGAACTACTCACTAGATGCAATGCTGCTTGATAATGTTGTGTTTGTAACATCGCTCTTTTACAAAGAAGATTGGGAAAAAGTTGGGGGTTTTAAAACCACCATGTATCATGGTATGGAAGATTATGATTTTTGGCTTTCCATTATAGAACTAGACAAAGAAATCTATCAAATTCCAGAGGTACTGTTTAACTACCGAATTAAACCTAAATCGCGGACCACAGAGTTTATGTCTAACGCGGAAATTGTTAAACAGACCTATCGTTCAATTTATAACCAACATCCTAAACTTTATGAACAGTATACTAATGAGTACGCAGTTATACTAAGGGATGCTTTGATAGAGCAAATATTTCTTAATCGAGCTCTTCAAGAGGGCATAGCTATATTAGATAAATTAAAAAGCATACCATTATTAAAGTTAATAATAAAAAAATATATCATGAAGAGGTAAACGATGATCATATTCACTTCTATTTGTGCAAATTATTTGCATAAAGCCCGTACATTGGCAAAGTCAGTAAAGGATAATATACCAAATTGTAAGTTTATCATATGTCTAACTGAACAAGAGATGCTTCCTGAATTCAATTACGAGTATTTTGATGATATCGTACTATCGAAGGATGCTTGGGAAGGAAATTTCAATCGATTTATATTTAAACATACTATTGTTGAAGCTTCTACAGCTGTCAAAGGCCAATTTTTTAAATATCTTTATGCTAACTACGAGGATGAGACTCAATTTATTTATTTAGATCCAGATATATATGTGTATTCAGATTTTATTGAACTTAAGCAGCTATTGATAACTCGACCAATAGTACTTTGTCCGCATTTGCTTCAGCCAGGTAATATTGATATGGAACTCTCTAGCACATCTCATGGTGTTTATAACTTAGGATTTCTTGCTGTAAACAGAAGTGAAGAGGCCCAAAGCTTCATAAACTGGTGGGCAGAGAGATTATACTTATTTTGCTATGATGACATTGCGAGAGGAATTTTTACTGATCAAAAGTGGATTGATTTGGCACCGTGTTTTTTTGATGTGGAAATATTTAAACATCATGGATATGATTTTGCGCCGTGGTCACTATTGAATTGTGATATGACTGAACAAAGTGGACAATATTATGTAAAAGGGGACCCCCTAAGATTTATACACTACTCAGGATTTGGTAGTTCTGCTGAAAAATGCATGAATGATTGGCTTCCTAAAGGGCCTCACCCCTTCAAAGATTTGTATGATAAATATGCATATTATCACAATTTAAATAATTCTGATAATATCTCTAAAACAAAATGGACTTATGCATATTATAAGTCAGGCGAGAAAATAAATGATTTGGTAAGAATGGATTATCGTAAAGACTATGATTTGATGTTTAGTATTGAAAATCCTTTTGAAATGAGTAATGATTTTTTTAATAGTAAATTGAATTTAAATGTTAATTTTAAAAAATACAAATCATTATCATCGAAAGCAATAAGTATTATACGTTCAGAAGGCTTTGGTGCTTTCTTGAAAAAGTTGATTCGGAAAATTGCTAAATGATATTAGATCTTCAAAGTAGCTGAATGCATATTATAAGGAGTTTCTTCGGCGTAACGTAACAATTATAAAACCCGAGGTAACTCCTTATTCCATGTATTATGCCGGATATATTCACGTGGGTTGGGTTGGTTTAGTCTGCTTTTTTACGTAAATGGAAGGGTTCAGACGAACGAGAGTATGGGTAGAACAATCTACACATTGTAGCTCAAAGATACTAAAGGTTTTTTTACATGTGCTCATCCGAGGATGGCGACAATGGGTTGTGCTTATGATCAGCCGGAGACAGGGCAACAAACAACATTGTCATTCTGAGATGTGAACCAGGGAGCTCGATAGTTTTTTGAAATTACTCTTGCTATACTAAAGCGCGTTATCAAAAACGCAAACAATATATAACACAGGAGAATTTATGAAATATATAACTAAAACGCACAAAAAAGTTATTTTGTTTATTATATTAATAGTGCTAATGAATGTTGCTATATTCACATCCTTTAGACAATCAGTGAATTTATCCATTTACAGTGAAAATGATTCTAAAATTAGTTTTTTTTATGATAATGGTCACCCCGATTATCCCTTTGATGATTCCCATATGTCTCAAGAGTATTTTGTGAAAAGTAGCAAGGTGCAAAATGTGAAATTTCCATTAGATATAGTTAATTCTAATAAGCTGCGAATTGATTTTGGTGATAAATCAGGCAATTTTAAGATATATTCTTTGTCTATTCAAAAATCTCCTCTATATGAATATGTTATTAGTGGAAAAGTGTTTTTGGATAAATTTAAATTTAAAAACGATATTTCTCAATATTCTTTTGAAGACGGAACCGTTAACATCGCTAGTTCTGGTCCTGATGGTCATATTTACTCTACAGACACATATTCAAATTTACCAATAAAGTTCAAAAATTCATTCTTAATCAAAGAGCTTTTTATAGCTTGTATAGCCTTATTCATATTGTTTATTAATAAATTGCTCTTGATATTTCGTAGTTTACCAAAATTGCCGATTTACTATAAAACAATTAAAGAGAAGTTTGTAATCAAAAATACTTTTTTAAAAAATGCATTTAATTTAATTATAATTATATGTATTTCGATCATATCAGCGGTTATATTGGATGTTGTTATATTACGAAGTATCGCAAAAGTATCAGGGTTCTTTAACTTCGACACTGCTCATCGTTATTTTCTAAATTCTTACGTTTTCTCATTTGATCGAATATACTTCTTTTCATCATTTATTTTCATTATAGGATTAATAGTTATTTTAGGAAAATCTAAAGCACATAAGTATCGATATGTTTTGGCATTTATCTTGCTAATTCTTATGGTGTTAGGAAAATTCACCGGATCATCATTAGGGTTTTATGATGGAATGCTACAAGGCAATACTCCAAGCTATCAACAAAGCACATTACTAGGCAATCCCCAAGGAATCAGAGGTGATGAATGGGCCACAGAGAAACCCTATTACTTTGCCCAGACAAATGCAAATCCCACACTACAGTACTTCAATAAAAACTTGAGTTTTACTGGTACTGACATGGTTATTTCTGCATTTGCACCAGTTAAAGACATAACTGTAATCGCTCGACCTGATCTTTGGGGATTTATGGTAATGCCTAATGATTATGCATTTTCTTTCTATTGGACATTGCGGTTAATTCTATTATTCATGGCATCATATGAAATGGGAGTTCTTCTCACAAAAAAACAACGGTTTGGAATCATTACTGCAATTGTTATTACATTTGCTCCGCCGGTCCAATGGTGGCTATCACAAGCACTAATGCTTATGCTTATGAGTGGGCAATTTGCAATAGTTTTATTTAATAAGTACTTAAATTCTAAAAAGTTATTTGGTAAATTTATCAGTTTATCCGGACTAGCTTTATTCGCTTTAGTTTATATATTGACTATGTATCCTGCAACTCAGGTTCCTTTGGGTTATGTGTTTTTGATGCTTTTCATATATGTATTAATTGAGAATAAAAAGAATAAACCGTTCGCCTTTTCTCGATTACTACAATATGCAGTGATGCTTATACCAATCGCACTGGTTTTATATCATTTTTATTCAAATTCAAAACCTGCTTTGCATGTTATTATGAATACGGTATACCCTGGTTCTGATAGACCATGGATTAAGCTTCCTTGGGACTTTGAATTATATCAGTTTGTAAATATTTTTACTGCAAGTATTAAACAACCGGATTTTTTAAATGCGAGTGAGATTAGCCAATTTTTCACTTTTACTCCATTCGTTATCATAGTTGCTACAACCCTAATATTCAAAAATAAAAAGAAGTCTCTATTAATGTCCCTGTTATTGAGTGTTTCTTTATTTTTAATGCTCGTCTCGTGGATTCCTGAAGCGCCATTCTTCAACAAGATAACTTTATTAAGTTTTACCTATCCTGTTAGGATCACATATGCTTATGGCTACAGTTTCACTTTATTAATTGTATGTCTTCTTGCTCATTTGGAGGACAAACGGGAAAATTTATTCACAGGGAGAATGCCACTTATTTTATCTAGCGTTATATGCTTTCTAACACTTTGCATAATGACAAATAGCATAAATATTTTTAGTTATTTCAAGTCATTTTCTATCGGTACTATATTGATGATTTTAGTAGTTGTCTTACTCTCATATATGGGATTTTTGCTAATGAAGGGTAATTATAACTCTGTACAATCTTTTATTGTTTTGTATTTACTTCTTTCAGTTTGTTCTACAATTATGGTAAATCCTGTTACCAAAGGAACCGATTCTATGTTCGAGAAGACTACCATGGAGCAAATACGAAAAATCAATTCAGTGGATGCTGGCCGATGGATGGTTAGTGGTAGTCCCACTATATCGAATCTTGTAACGGCACAAGGAGTTGCAAGGACAACTGGAACATATTACTATCCGGATTGGGAAATGATGAGCATCATTGATAAAAAACATGAACATATCAATCTTTGGAATCAATTTGCTCATATTGATATGCGCTTAACTGATGGCGATTTAGAATTTTCACTTTTAGATCATGAAAGGAGTCTAAAGGTAAATGGTACTAATCGTATCATTTATACTCCAATTGAAACTGCTAGGGACTTAAAAATTAAATATATATTCACAATGATTCCTATCCCTCAAAGTATTATTGATAAAGGTGAAGTAACTTTATTGTATAAAGACAGTGTAGATCCGTGGTCAATTTATCGCATCAATTACTGAGATATTATTAAATGAAGTGATGTCAAACTAAGTGCGATAGATCATCCAGAAACGATTCGTGAGGTGACTTCCAGCGGAGAAGCTTCGTACTCAGTGCTCCTGATGCGTTTCTTCGAGTGTGTAGGCCGTCGTGTACCCTTTAATAGGGGACGGCCAAAACTCAATTATCGTGTGTCGTAAAGGATGACGACCAGGTCCCAAACCGATGTGCTGGCAGACATGCCCAGAGAATATTTGCATGGACCTTATCTTTTTTAGTTGGCGCACTTCATTTTACTAATATCTGAAATGTTTGTCGGTACTTAAGAAAATATCGTGAGGTGAAAGATAGAAATGAAAGTGTTAGTGATAATTCCCGCTTTCAATGAAGAAGGTAATATAAGGAAGTTAGTGTTTGAGTTAAATAAACTTAATGTTGATGTCATTGTTATCAATGATAAGTCTACTGATAATACTCTGAAAATTCTCAGTGAACTAAAAGTTAATTATATCGATCTACCATGTAATCTAGGAATTGGTGGAGCTGTGCAAACTGGATACACGTATGGTGTTAGAAATGGATATGATGTTGCTGTACAGGTAGATGGGGATGGTCAACACGATCCAAATTATCTACTACAGATAATAACTCCTGTTTTAAATGGAGAAGCCGATATGATAATTGGATCAAGATATATTGAGAAAGAAGGGTTTCAATCAAGTGTCGTGAGGAGAATCGGAATTAAATACTTTAGTTCGCTGATTAGATTACTTACAGGAATGAAAATAACTGATCCAACCTCAGGGTTTAGGGCGTGTAACTTGAAGGTTATGAATTACTTTGCTAATTATTATCCAACAGATTATCCTGAACCAGAATCTATAGTTGCTCTATTGAGACAAAATTATAGAATACTTGAAGTGCCGGTGATTATGTCAGAAAGACAATTTGGCTCATCTTCTATAAACTTAATGAGGTCAATCTATTACGTTATAAAAGTTTCATTAGCAATTCTTATTGATCGATTTAGAAAAAAGGAATTAGTAGAGAGCTTAGAATTACTAGGAGATGACATATGATTCCATTTAATTTGCAACTCATCCTAATTATACTTAGTAGTTTAATATTTGTTTCTTTTATAGTAAGAATCAAAGCTTATAAAATAGAGTTAAAGTACACAATTCTCTGGATTGTTATGACAATTATTAATATACTCATCGCCATATTTCCTAATATTGTTCTTTTCGTTTCGAAATTGCTTTCAATTGAAACTCCTGTGAATACACTGTTTCTATTCGGAATAATGACTTGCTTAATGATACTTTATAATTTGACATCTGAAATATCTAAGAACTCCATAAAAATACGCCAACTTTCCCAAGAAGTAGGGCTCTTGAAAAATGAATTAAAACAATTTGAAAATGAAAGAAAAATGGAGTGATTCTGTGAGGATTGCAAAGATAGAAATCATGAGACAATTTATTAAATATGCATTGGTTGGTGTTATTGGAACCATACTGCATACCTCTGTATTGATATTTTTGGTTGAAAAGGAAGGGTTTCAACCTCTAATAGGTTCATCAGCAGGTTTTATTTTATCACTAATTGTTTCGTATTATATTAATTTAAAATGGACATTTCAGCTGGAGAAAAAGAAATCTTTTTTTTACAAATACGTAATTGTATCATTATCTGGTCTTGGCATTAACCTTTTAATTATGTTCCTGTTAGTTAACTTGTTGGGAGTTTGGTATATTTGGGCTCAGGTTATCGTTATTATTGTTGTACCTATCTCTAATTTCACTTTAAATCGTTACTGGGCTTTTGCTTGAAAATCATTCTGAGGGTTAGGATTGTGGCTAAGAGGCGATTCAATAGCTGATTATCTACCCGACATTCGATGGCTGTTACATTCAATGGGAATGCCTTTTTATGAACGGGTGGATTGATGCTGGCTATGGAAGCGGTTAGTGTAATTGTGTCGATCGTTTACTGCTGCGTTTGTCCATCGGTATCGAATGGAACATAGATTGAACTTGAGAACTTCATACTCGAAACAGCAGTAGTTAATCGTTTCAAGAGGATAATGATTGATCAGTTATGTGAAGGCAGTGACATGAGAGTAGATGATGTAAATAAGATTTTCAAGGTCTAGGTGTGTCTGAGTTCGAATCCAAGATTCCCACAGGTCCTTTCTTTGCAATCGTTACCTTGAGTCGTTCTTTTTGGTCGTCGGAACGTTTTGAATGTCTTCGGGATATTGGCCAAATTTTAGGACTGAAAGTACGTGCTTGCAATAATCATTTGAGTACCCACTAAATGTATGAGAAGAACTTTCAAAAATATCTGCAATTTAGATTAACTTCTGACCTTTTAAATGTAAACGGACTGCTAAATCTCTTTCGTACATGTTGGCGTTTTCTGTGTCTTTCGTTACCATTGTCAGTTGTTCAATCTCGTTTTCGTAATTCATTTCAATCCCCGTATTTGCTTCTTTACTATTTTTCACCTCATGAAGATGATTTTTATATTTTATTTTTGAGTTCAATATATATAACTATATGTTGCAAATCGATATCGAACATCATAAATAAATAATATGAAGAAATAAATACAGAACTACAATCATTTCTGAAATTATCTTATATATATCATTAATGCTAAAAGCTCAAATATTGATTCAGGCGTACCAATCCCTGAAGTAGATCTAGTTTCGGTAGGCCGGCAGCGAAAGTACCGACTATGACTGCCATAACGGAGCCAAACTGTTTGGATCCTAAACTACGAGACTGGGCAAGTCCTTTACCGTAATGGCGAACGATATGACGCCCCGGTATTCCTCCTATTTCTTGATGCAGTCCAACGGGCCTATCCTGAGGGGGAATTGTGATGCTCCTAGATAATAGCCGAATTCAACATGCCACAAAAGAGCAAGCCTATTTGCAAAAGATACTCGGCTACAGTTTGTGCTCCTGCCGAAGTATTCTATGGAGCTCAACTTAGTTGAAGGGCTATGGAAATGGCTAAAAAGTGATATTGTCCACAATGTGTTTTACTAAAAAATTCTTCACACCCGCGTAAAAACGTGTCAACATCAATCCTATGGAGGTCATTGATCGTCTTTGGTGTACGCATGTAATTCAAAATTTTGGTCTATATATAATAAATATTCTCTTGAAATAGTAATCGACATATCATGAATGGGTGACACGTGTGTTGGGGTGTAGAGTTTATTTTTTAAATACTTTTACAATGAATTAATAATTAATCCTTTCTGCGTGTTAGAATAATCATACAAATTATTAAACAAATCTAAAAAGGTGGTAACCACATGAAACTCCTCATCACCGGCGGAGCCGGATTTATCGGCAGCAATTTTGTATTATACATGCTGCAACAACATCCTGATTACCAGATCGTCAACGTGGATGCATTGACTTACGCAGGTAATCTGGAGAACCTAAAATCGATCGAGAATCATCCGAACTATACGTTCGTGAAGGCCGACATTACAGATGTTACTGCGATGGATGAACTGATTAGCCAGGGTGTGGATGTCGTTGTCAATTTCGCGGCGGAGTCGCATGTGGATCGGAGTATTTTAGAGCCGGAAGTGTTTGTGAAGACGAATGTACTTGGAACACAAGTACTTTTGGATGCGGCGAAAAAATACAGTATCACTAAGTTTGTTCAAGTATCTACGGATGAGGTATATGGATCACTGGGTGCGACTGGATTATTCACCGAAGAAACTCCTTTGGCTCCTAACAGTCCATATTCAGCAAGCAAAGCAGGCGGAGACTTGCTAGTACGTGCATATCACGAAACGTTTGGACTGCCAGTGAATATTACCCGCTGCTCAAACAATTATGGCCCGTACCAATTCCCGGAAAAACTTATTCCGCTGATGATCTCCCGCGCACTTGCTGATCAAGCGTTGCCTGTTTATGGCGATGGAATGAATATCCGCGACTGGTTGTATGTTGAGGATCATTGCAGCGCGATTGATCTGGTTATTCACAAGGGTGTGAACGGCGAAGTCTACAACATTGGTGGTAATAATGAACGTACGAATGTGCATATTGTAAACACGGTATTGCAGGAACTAGGCAAGCCTGATTCTTTGATTACTTATGTTCAAGACCGTCCTGGTCATGATCGCCGTTATGGTATTGATCCAACTAAGATTATGAATGAACTGGGATGGAAGCCGAAACATACATTTGAAACAGGTATTAAAGAAACTATCCAATGGTATCTCAATAACCGCGAGTGGTGGACCCGTATTCAATCTGGGGAATACCAAAAATATGCTGAACAGCAATATGGTGATCGATTAGGTGACTCATTGTAATTTTGATACGGGGGTAAAATAGCTATGAAGGTACTTGTTACAGGTGCGGCCGGACAACTAGGTCAGGACGTAGTTTTACTGCTCCAGCATCAAGGTCACGAAGTGTTGGCTTGCGATCGTCAGGAGATGGATATTACTGATCTGGATCAGTGCATCCAAGTTATTGGCGGTTTTGGACCGGATGCGGTTATTCACTGTGCTGCTCATACGGCAGTAGATGCGGCAGAAAGTGATATTGATGCAGCTTATTTAATTAATGCTACTGGAAGCCGAAATGTAGCGCTAGCTTCTGAAAAAGCTGGAGCCAAGCTGGTGTATATTAGCACGGATTATGTGTTTGATGGTATGGGAGCACAGCCTTACCATGAATATGATAATACAGACCCTAAGAGTATATACGGCAAATCGAAACGTGCGGGTGAGGTACTCGTTCAATCCCTCTCCTCTAAGTATTTCATCGTACGAACATCATGGGTGTACGGCAAATACGGGAATAACTTTGTCAAAACAATGCTAAAGCTTGGTCAAGAAAAGCCAATGCTTCAAGTTGTCGATGACCAAAAAGGTTCGCCTACTTATACAGTCGATTTAGCTCGATTCTTGCTTGAGCTTGTTCAAACTGAGAAGTATGGTGTATACCATGCGTCAAATAGCGACTCTTGTACCTGGTTTGAATTTACACAGGCGATCTTTGTAGAGGCCGAGGATATTTTGGGTTTCAAATTCACTGCTACGCTTGAACCGTGTGCCACGGAACAGTTTCCCAGACCTGCACCACGTCCTCGGAATTCGGTGATGGAGCATCTGTCGATACGTACGAATGGTTTTGAGGACATTCGGCCTTGGCGTGAAGGCTTGAGAGATTTCCTCTTAGAGCTAAAAGAATAGAATAACACCAATTGAAACTCCCAAATCGTTTATAACGATGCGGGAGTTTTTTGTGTTCTTTCGTTATAATAAGAAGGAAGCAGGTAGTTAATTAGAAATTACAAAGTCGAGGATACTCATGAATAACAAAACAGTTAGTGTACATATCGTGACCTACAACAGTGCGGATGACATTATAGATTGCTTAGAGGCAGTAATGGCACAGGATTATCCTATTGAGAAAATTGTTGTTGTGGATAATGCGTCTTCGGACGATTGTGCAGAGAAAGTGAATATGTTCTTTAACGCGATCGATAAAGGGGCTTTTTCAAGTAATTCACTAGAGGATTTAGAACCGTTCAATTCACAAGCTAACATGGAAGCGCCCACGAGCCTGCTACTTATCCAAAATCAAAAAAACACAGGCTTCGCCCCAGCTCATAACCAAGCTATAGCTACTACAGAAACAGATTATGTGCTCGTTCTCAATCCGGATTTGACGCTGGCTCCAGACTATATCTCTAGACTAATCGCACAAATGGAAGCCAACCCGCAGATCGGCAGCGCCACAGGTAAGCTTTTGCTAAAGGTTGATCACGGATCAGTAGATAGCACTGGTCTTCAGATGAACAAGGCACGTCGTGCGTTTGACCGTGGTGCGGGTGAGCCAGCAGACCAATGGACACAGTCGGGGACAGTATTTGGCGTTTCTGGGGCTGCGGCGATGTATTCTCGGCGGATGATTGAAGACGTTAGTGTTGGTGGGGAGTTTTTCGATGCAGATTTTTTTGCCTATAAGGAAGATGTGGATGTGGCTTGGAGGGCGGAGTTATTCGGCTGGCGGGGATATTATGATGCTGAGGCAATTGGGTATCATGAACGTGGGTGGAAAACGTCTGGCCGCAGTACCAAACCGATGTTTATCCGACGAATATCTTACATTAATCGCTACAAAATGATCTACAAGAATGAATCGGCTCGAACTATGCTGAAGACAATCTTGGTTTCTCTTCCCTATGAAATTGCCGCTCATGGTTATATGCTTCTGAGAGAGCCAAAGTTAATCGTAGCATGGAAATCCTTTTTTACTCAGCTCCCAGCGTTGAAAAAGAAACGAAAATATATACAGACCGTCGTAAAAGAGAGAAAGAAACCCGTAAATTGAACAGTATCTGGTAAAACCTCCCTGAAAGGTCATCTCCTCTCAGGGAGGTTTTATGTTATAATAATTGTCGGTAGATTACTATATTTGTCAGGAGCGTTACGCAGTGAATGTAGATGTAAGCATACTTATTGTCAATTACAACACGTGTCGCCTGACGATGGACTGTATCAGGTCGGTATATGACTCAGAAACGAACTATTCCTATGAGATTATTTTGATAGACAACAATTCCCATGATGATTCGGTAGAGATGATTGGTAGAGAGTTTCCAAGTGTCATGTTGATCGCAAATAACGACAATGTCGGTTTTGCCCGTGCAAATAATCAGGGGATGGAAGCTTCATCCGGACGGTATGTACTATTGCTCAATTCAGATACGGTGGTACGTAGGGACACGCTGGAGACGATGATCTCCTTTATGGATGGTCGGTCCGATGTTGGGGCGTCAGGATGTAAGATTATTTTGCCAGACGGGTCGCTGGATAAAGCGTGTAAGCGTGGATTTCCTACACCGTCAGCTTCCTTCTATTATGCTTTTGGTTTCAGTAAGTTGTTTCCGGATCGACCGAAGTTTAACGGTTACCAGTTAGGTTATCTGGACCCTGATCTTGATTACCCGATAGATTGTCTGGTGGGTGCGTTTATGCTGCTGCGGCGGGAGACGATTGATCAGGTCGGCGGATTAGATGAAGAGTTTTTTATGTACGGTGAGGATTTAGATTGGTGCTATCGTATTAAAGAGGCTGGGTGGGAGATTTATTATTATCCGAAGACCTCCATCGTACATCTTAAGGGCGGCAGTGCCAGACGTAGACCGTTCAAGATCGTCTATGAATTTCATAGGGCAATGATTTTATTTCATCGTAAGCATTATAGTAGGAAGTACAACAGTATTATAAATGGAACAGTATATGCTGGTGTTGGTGTGAAATTTGCTCTGTCCCTTTTGCGGAATGCCCTAATCTTTCCTAAAGCAGTTCCATCACCTGCACAGAGTCTTAACTCTGCTACGGAAACAGGCGCTCGTAATGATAAGAATACTGAGGTGAGATTATGATTCGGCGGAATCAGAAATTTTTGACACAGCTCTATATGGTTGCTGACTTTCTTGTCATCCAACTGTCCTTTTTAGCGGCTTGGTGGATCAAGTTCAAGAGCGGATGGATGGAATCCTATAACACGCTGCCTGTAGAGTCTTACGCTTATTGGAGTATGATTTATGGTGCAGTAGCTGTCTTAATCGGTATCCTTTTATCGCTTTATTTGCCTAAGCGTAAGAAACGTTTTGTCGATGAATTTATTAAGATTTTCCAAGTGCATATCATGAGTATTTTCATCCTGCTCGGTCTAATGTTCTTCGTGAAAGAAATTGACATCTCCCGTACATATCTGGCTATTTATATGGGGTTTAATGTTCTTTCCATTATGCTTTACCGTTATGTGCTGAAGAAGATGCTTAAATCTTTGCGGGAAAAAGGATTGAATCGTCAGTTCGTACTTATCATCGGTGCAGGTACACTCGGCAAAAGATTCTATAACAATTTGGAGCAATATCCAGAGCTCGGTTATGAAGCCATTGGCTTTTTAGACGATTACCATACTTGGGACGGGATTGAGGAGCAACGGTATAAACCGATCTTGGGAACGGTCGATCAGTTATCCGGAATGCTGGAGATGCTGCCTGTGGATGAGGTTATTCTAGCCTTGCCGCTCGATGCGCATTCTAAATATCCTTCCATTATTGCGGCCTGTGAAAAAGCAGGGGTACGCACATTGATTATTCCGGATTTCTTTGATTATTTACCGGCGCGTCCTTACTTTGATAACTTCGCAGGTATGCCAATGATTAATGTTCGTGATATTCCACTGGATATGACGGGGAATAAGATGGCAAAACGTTTGTTTGATATCGTGTTCTCTCTATTCGCGATTATTATGATATCTCCCGTGATGCTGATCGTAGCTCTCGGCGTACGTCTTACCTCACCGGGACCGATTATATTCCGGCAGGAACGGGTGGGACTTAATCGGCGTAATTTTATGATGTATAAGTTTCGTTCAATGAAGATGCAGCAGGACGGGGAAGAAGATACAGGTTGGAGTACGCGGGAAGATCCTCGTAGAACTCGATTTGGAACCTTTATCCGTAAGACAAGTCTGGATGAGCTTCCGCAATTTTTTAATGTGTTACTGGGTCATATGAGTGTAGTTGGTCCACGGCCAGAACGACCATTTTATGTAGAACAATTCCGTGATGAAATTCCGAAGTATATGGTGAAGCACCATGTGCGTCCAGGAATTACGGGCTGGGCACAGAGCAATGGGCTGCGCGGGGACACTTCAATTGAGGAACGGATTAAGCACGATATTTTCTATATCGAGAACTGGTCCTTACTGTTCGACATTCGAATTATTTTCAAAACGATTCGCAACGGCTTCGTTAACAAAAACGCATATTGAGACCTGCACTTATTTAGATTTGTGAAATTTTAATAATACCCCGTTTTGCCACTGGCAGAGCGGGGTATTAATTTTCTAATCTAAACTTTGTAAAGGAAACTCACAACTATGAATAAGAAAAAGATTATTGCAACCGTAGTAATGATTGTCGCACTAATAATGATTCTTGTAATAACGTTGAACAAAGAGGAAGAGCAACCCGTGAGCGGCTTTGAAGCGCACAAAATCGTTGCACATGCCATGGGGGGAATCAACGGCTATACGTATACCAATGCTTGGGAGGCATTTGTCGCTAACTATGAACGGGGCACTCGCGTATTTGAAGTTGATTTTTTGCTATCGAAGGATGATCAGTTGGTTGCTCGGCATGAATGGACAGGCAATATGAGCAAGCTTTTAGGTCAGTTGGAGGTTCTCCCTGCTAATAAACAGGGTGTGGCACTAGATTACGAGGAATTTATGGACAGCCCCATCCTGAATATATACTCTCCCCTTGATATTGAGAAGGTGCTTGATCTAATGCAGAATTATCCAGATGCTTATATCGTTACGGATACCAAAGAAATCCAACCGGATCTTATAGAGAAGCAATTTACATTGCTGACCCAAGCGGCGCAGCGTCGGGATCCAGCGTTGTTGGAGCGGATAGTTCCACAGATCTACAATCAGCCGATGCTTGATGAGATCAATAAGGTGTATTCTTTTCCAGAAGTGCTTTACACCCTGTACCAATCTAAGGATACGGATGAACAAGTTATTGAGTTTGTTAAAAAAACAGGTGTGGATATTACGATGCCAGTTAACCGGGCCACCAAGAGTTTTGTCAAACAGTTAAAAAATATCGGAGCTCGTGTATACGTTCATACAGTGGATGAAGAGGATGAGATTAGAGAGTTATCTCGTATGGGTGTAGACGGATTTTATAGTGATTTTGTGCCTGAAAATGATTTGAATAACCTCAAAGGTATACGCTGAAATCTTTCTCCACTCATTACCACTAATATATCCCCACAAAGTGATGCTTTCCTCAGATGCGTATTCAGGTACTTTGCAGGGACCCCAAATTTATATACGAAAAAATGTTCGTATTTTTGTTCGCTTTAAATTGACACACCTCCTGTGCTGGCATAGACTAGATCTATATCTTTTGCGGCGGCAGGAGTGTTTTGTCTTGCCCAAATGACAATTAAGGATGATTCTCATGAAATCAGTACAGCAAATGATCAAACCTTGGCGGCATGTGTTTAAGTTGGACCCGGATCGTATGATTTCTGATGAGGATTTGGAGGCCGTTTGCTTGTCCGGCACGGATGCCATATTGATAGGGGGCTCTACAGGAGTAACCTATGAGAATACAGTAGATCTCTTATCAAGAGTAAGACGTTTTGAGCTGCCCTGTGCACTCGAGGTATCCGAACTTGAAGCTGCTGTACCCGGATTTGATCTTTATATGATTCCTATGGTGCTAAATACACCCGATCCAGCTTGGATTGTAGGTCATCATCGTCGAGCTATAGAGCGTTATGGATTTATGATCCCATGGGATCAGCTGCTAACGGAAGGTTACGTCGTTTTGAACAGTGATTCTTCAGTTGCGCGGATTACAGGGGCCGAGACAACCATTAATGCTGAAGAGGCGGCTGCGTATGCCCAGGTTGCGGACAAGCTGATGTCACTGCCAATAGTCTATCTTGAATATAGCGGTAGATTTGGGGAGATGGAGACAGTACGTATAGTGCGTGAGATGGTGGAGCAAGCCCAACTATTTTATGGAGGCGGCATTACTTGTGAGGCGGAGGCCGAGCAGGCAGCAGCTCTATGTGATACAGTAGTTGTCGGCAATATTATTTATCGGGATGTAGAGCAGGCAATTCGTACGGTATTAGCTGTCAAAGAAACTGCGCAAGAGCAGTTCGAGTAGTGATTAGCTTATAGATACTTATGATTTGTAATTTCATTTTTAGAAAGGAGCATGTTACACATGCAACTTATTAACATACAAGACGCGGTCAGCCGATTGAATCCTCCACAAAGGCAGGCTGTCGAGACTACTGAAGGCCCCCTTTTGATTATGGCTGGTGCGGGCAGTGGGAAGACGAGAGTGCTGACTCACAGAATTGCCTGGCTGATTGCCAATCGAAAGGCGCCGCCTTGGGCGATTTTGGCGATTACATTTACGAATAAAGCTGCGAGGGAAATGCAGGAACGTGTATCTAAGCTCGTTGGACCTGAGGGAAGAGATATTTGGGTATCTACCTTTCACTCCATGTGTGTTCGGATCTTGCGGAAGGATATTGAGCGGATTGGATTTACCTCCAACTTCTCGATTCTGGACTCTACAGATCAGTTATCAGTCATTCGTAATTGCATGAAGGAACTGAATATTGATACGAAAAAATTCGAACCGAAAGCTGTACAAGCCATAATTAGCGCATCTAAGAATGAACTGATTACTCCGGCGCAGTATGAGCAAAAAGTCGGTGATTATTTCGAAGGTTTAGTTGCTAAGGTTTATAAAATGTATCAAAGACGTTTGAGAAGCAATAACTCGCTTGATTTTGATGATTTGATTATGAAGACTATCGAATTATTTAAGGAAGTTCCCGAGGTTCTGGATTTTTACCAAAAGAAGTTCAAATACATCCATGTGGATGAGTATCAGGATACGAACAGAGCACAATACATGTTGTGCCGCATGCTGGCAGACAGCCACCACCGCATTTGTGTGGTAGGGGATAGTGACCAGTCGATCTATCGCTGGCGTGGTGCGGATATTACGAATATTCTTAATTTTGAAGAGGATTATCCGGAAGCGAAGACGATTCTGCTAGAACAGAATTACCGTTCAACCGCTAATATCCTGAATGCAGCCAATGGGGTAATCGCGCTTAATAGTGGCCGTAAACCGAAAAAGCTGTGGACCGATTCCGAGGAAGGCGCCAAGATTAAGGTGTACCGGGCGGATTCCGAGCATGACGAAGGATATTTTGTAACCGGAGAAATCAGCAAAAATGTGAAACAAGGTCAAGCCTACCAGAATCACGCGATTTTGTATCGGACGAATGCTCAGTCACGGGTAATAGAGGAAATTCTGATCAAATCAGATATTCCATATCAAATCGTTGGCGGGATCAAGTTCTATGATCGTAAAGAAATCAAGGATCTGCTGGCGTATCTGCGTTTATTGTCTAACCCTGATGATGATATCAGCCTGACGCGTATTATTAATGTTCCTAAGCGTGGATTAGGAGATACAACGGTTGGTAAGCTGGCAGCTGCGGCTGGTGAACGTGGTGTTTCTATTTTCCGCGTTCTGCAAACGGTCGATGATTTGGGCTTTGCTGGACGGACGCGGAATATGCTAGTAGAGTTCTACGATATGATTGAAGCTCTGCATCGTATGGTGGAGTTCTTGTCTGTAACCGAATTGACGGAAAAAATACTGGAGATGTCGCAGTACCGTTTGGAGCTGCAAAATGAAAATACACTCGAATCACGTTCGCGGCTAGAGAATATCGATGAGTTCTTATCGGTGACGATGGAGTTTGAAAAAAACAATGAAGACAAGTCGCTGGTCTCCTTCCTCACGGATCTTGCACTTATCGCAGATATCGATAGTGTGAACGATGATGAAGAGGATCGTAGTGATGCGGTTGTGTTAATGACGATGCACAGCGCCAAAGGTCTGGAGTTCCCGACGGTATTTATCGTCGGAATGGAAGAAGGCGTGTTCCCACACAGCCGTGCCTTTCAGGACAACGACGAGCTGGAAGAGGAACGCCGGCTTGCGTATGTAGGGATCACCCGCGCGGAGAAACAACTGTTTCTCTCTTGTGCGCGGATGCGCACGCTCTTTGGGCGGACGACGGCGAACCAACCGTCCCGCTTCTTAGAGGAGATTCCGGAGGAACTGAAGGAAGATACCGTTAAGACTCAAGACCGCTTCCAGCGCGGAGGCGCGGAGGTAGGCGGTGCTTACGGCGGACGCGGCTTCGGCAGCGGTGGCCGTGGGAACTTTGGCGGCCGAGGCGGAGCCGCCGGAGCTACACCGGCAGGCGGCGGAAGCACGGCGTCAGCGGCGGCAAGCAAGAGCAGCGTGACCGTGACCTCCGGAGGCGCACAGCGTGCTACCGGAGCAGGAGCTGCAGCAGCTGGCGATTACAAAGCGGGTGACAAGGTCTCCCACGGCAAATGGGGCACCGGCACCGTTGTATCTGTTAAAGGCAGCGGGAATGACACGGAGCTGCAGATTGCTTTTCCGGCACCAGTGGGTGTCAAACGTCTGCTTGCGGGGTTTGCGCCGATTACCAAAGTGGAATAATAGCAGACAACGATTAACGAACGGATATTTAGACCACGCTAACTTTAGGAAACTTATTGACGGAGGGATGTACCTGCATGGATGCTATGCATGTGATGGAAGAGCTTGTTGCGGAATTAAATAATTATAATTACCACTACTACACGCTGGATGCACCGCTAGTCAGCGATAAGGAATACGATGTTTTATACGACAAGCTTGTAGCACTGGAGGCTGAGAGTGGCTTCGTGCTACCAGATTCGCCTACACAACGTGTAGGTGGAGAGCTGCTTAAGGGCTTCACGCCGCATCGGCATCTGGCACCGCTTTGGAGTCTGGATAAAGCACAGAATATTGAACAGCTGCGCAGCTGGAATACCCGGGTGCTCCGGTTAGTGAATGAATACAATCTTAAGAATCCAGACAACCCTCTTCCTGATCCTTGTTATGCAGTAGAACTGAAGTTCGATGGCTTAACGCTGAATTTAACCTATCGTAATGGTGTTCTCGAACAGGCATCGACGCGTGGCAATGGTGTAGTTGGCGAAGGAATACTTGCACAGGTGAAGACCATCAAATCCGTTCCATTGACGATTCCCTTCAAGGATGGGGTCATTGAGGTTCAGGGTGAAGGGATTATGAATCTGTCTGTGCTGGCTGATTATAATACAAGGGCTGCAGAGCCGCTGAAGAATGCGCGTAATGCAGCAGCAGGTGCACTGCGTAATCTTAATCCGAAGACTACTGCGGACCGCCGTTTGAACGCTTTTTTCTATAATGTAGGCTTTGCAGAAGGTGCGGAGTTCGCTGATCATCAGGAAATGATGGATTTTCTGCGGAATAACAAATTTAAAGTGAACCCATACCTGACCTACTGCAATGATTTTGATGATGTAACTGAGCAGCTTGCTGGAATCGAGGAGAGTCGTTCGAGTCTCGATTACCTCATTGATGGGGCTGTAATTAAGGTCACGGATTTCAGAATCCGTGAGGTGCTTGGATACACTGACAAGTTCCCGCGTTGGGCAGTAGCTTATAAATTTGAAGCCGAAGAAACGACGACCGTGCTGGAGTCTGTTAGCTGGAATGTAGGTCGTACAGGTAAAGTGACTCCGCTGGCTCGGGTTGAGGCTGTAGAGCTTGCTGGAGTTACCGTTCAGAACTGCACCCTGAATAATGTGGGTGATATTGAGCGCAAAAACTTGAAATTCGCCTTAGGTTCGCGGGTCTTTATTCGCCGTTCCAATGATGTTATCCCAGAAATTCTCGGCAAGGTAACAGAGGAGAATGACGGTGGAGAGATTATTTTCCCTGAGGATTGTCCAGCTTGTGGATATCCGTTAGAAATGCGCGGAGCACATCTTTTCTGTAACAATAAACTGAATTGTAGGCCGCAGATTATCAGTCGGATCACCCACTTTGCTTCGCGTGATGCGATGGATATTGAGACATTCAGTGAGAAGACGGCGGGTCAGCTCTATGATGAGCTTAATGTACATGACTCTGCGGATCTGTATGAACTGAACTTTGAGCAGCTCGTACAGCTGAACCGTTTTGGTGAGAAAAAAGCACAGAATTTGCTGCAAGCTTTAGAAGATAGCAAAGGTAGAGATCTTGCTTCATTTCTCTTTGCGTTAGGGATCCCTAACACAGGTAAAGCAACGACGAAGATGTTGGCTGATCATTTCCGCGATCTGGATGCCGTGATGCAGGCCAAAGCCGAGGAGCTCGCTGAGTTACCAGACATTGGTGGGATTGTCGCCGAGAGCATTGTCAGCTTCTTCGCAGATCCAGTTGTAGTAGCTAATGTTTCCCGCTTGCGGGCGTTGGGTGTGGAAGCGAAGGCTCCTGAGGCGCCACGTCCTGTTAGTACCGATTCCTTCTTTAGTGGCAAAACGGTCGTATTGACCGGTTCCTTGCAAAAGCTTACCCGAGATGAAGCAGCTGAACGTCTGGAAGCACTCGGAGCAAAGGTGTCCGGAAGTGTGTCCAAGAAGACAGATTTAGTTATCGCTGGTGAAAAAGCTGGCAGTAAGCTGGCTAAAGCGCAGCAGTTAGGCATTCAGGTCATTGAGGATGAAGATGAGCTAATTCGCTTGTTGGATATGTAAGTAACAAACTATATTCGATTCCAAAAGGTTCCGGGTTCCATTTCGTTTAAGTGCGAGAGGAGCAGGGGCCTTTTTTGCGTGGATACAACTAAACGTTTCTTTTTTAGAAAAAAATTCGGATGATCTGCTAATATATAGGCTATAGATATTTATTACTATATTTGAAAGGAAACCCTTCCTGTGAAGAGAGAAACGATATTGTTAGTAGATGATGAGAAGGAAATTGTAGAACTGTTAACGATTTATCTCTGTAATGAAGGCTATAGACTGCTAAAGGCTTATGATGGAATGGAAGCGCTGGAATGTCTGCAGAAAGAGGAAGTTGATCTAATTATTCTTGATGTCATGATGCCTAAAATGGACGGGTTAGCTGCATGTATGAAAATCCGTGAAGAGCGGAAAATGCCAATTATCATACTATCAGCCAAAAATACAGATATGGACAAAATCTCCGGCCTGAGCCTCGGGGCAGATGACTACGTGGGCAAGCCGTTTAATCCCTTGGAGATTGTGGCACGAGTAAAATCACAGCTGCGCCGTTATCACGGATTTAATAAGGATAGTAATACGTTGGGAAACGACAGCAAACTAAGCTTTGAGGATCTGACTATAGATACGTCTAAGCATGAGGTGTATGTAGACCAGCAGAAGATTAAACTGACTCCGCGGGAATTCTCTATTCTAGAGCTTTTGGCGAGACACCAAGGTCAAGTGCTTAGCTTGGAGCAAATTTACAATAAGGTATGGAATGAACCTTTTCTAGATGGCGGTAACACAGTGATGGTACATATTCGTAATCTCCGAGACAAAATCGAAATCGATTCGAAACGCCCACGTTACATACAAACCGTCTGGGGAGTTGGCTATAAATTGGACGGACCTTCCTGAAAGGATTAGGTGAGGCTTCTTGAATTCTAAATATATAACGACGATTCGCTGGAAGTTTATGTTCGCTTTTTTGCTGAGTGTGCTTTCAGGCGCTTTGCTGCTTATGGCAGGGTACCAACTCGTCAACTTTATGATCTATCTAAATCCGGCTTCAGAGTCGGCGCCCTATTCACGCATACTGCGCTGGATTATTAATCATATTGGTTCTATGCCACTAATGACAGCAGCGGGTATTATCAGCTTTTTATTATTCTTTTTTATCTACACTCGTAAAGTTGTGCTGTATCTGGAAGAGATCACAAAAGGGATTCGAGAAATTACAAGCTCCGGGATGTCCCATAGAATTGAAGTCAGAACCACGGATGAGCTGGGTGTGCTGGCTGAGAATATTAATGAAATGGCTGAGCGTTTGCAGCACTCCATAGAGGAGGAACGTAAAGCTGTAAATGCAAAAAATGACTTGATCACAGGTGTTTCCCATGATTTACGCACCCCGCTTACCTCTGTCTTGGGTTTTCTGGAATACATCGAACAAGATCGATGTCAGGAAGAAGCGGAAATACGGTATTACGTGGATATAGCCTACAACAAATCCCTGGTGCTGCGTAAACTGATCGATGATCTTTTTGAATACACACGTGTAAATAGTGGAGAGTACCCTTTGGTTATGCAGAGATTGGATTTGAAGGCTTTCATACGGCAGCTGGCCGAGGAGTCGGTTCCTGAACTAACAAAGGCGGATATGGTCTATGAGATCGAGGACGTTGCTGATGAGTTATGGATAGAGGCTTCGCCTAAAGAATTAGTACGTGCTTATGAAAATCTGATTACTAACGCGATCCGTTACGGCAGAAGCGGCGGAAAATTGGAGATAGGTTTCAGTAAAAAGGAAAAGGATGCTGTGGTCCGTATTAGCAACTTTGGAGACAGGATTGCGGAAAGTGATATCCCTTTTATTTTTGAACGATTCTATCGGGCAGAAAAGTCGCGTTCACAGCATACAGGTGGCTCAGGGCTTGGACTTGCGATTGCCAAAAGTATCATCGAACGCCACAATGGCGTTATTTATGTAGAAAGTACATCTCTTCGCACGGATTTTATTACCCGTTTCCCATTCTTCATAGAATCTTAAGAAAACTCTGGCGGGTTCTTAAGATTTGGAAGTTATCCTTGTGGCACAAGGAGGGAACTACCATGCCAAAACTTCGGACGGTTCGTATCAGCTATTTATATATTTTTATGGGTTGCGCTCTTTTGAGTGCTGCCTTTCTTTTTGTTGTCCAGCGGGCTGTCGCTTTGCTGTATTCTCATTATTCGGGCCAATCAGAAGCCTTTTTTGTCCGGCTTATTCATTGGGTTATTAATCATTTGGGTCAAACCCCTAGTGCCATCCTTCTATTTATTCTAGTCTTCGGTGGGCTGTATGTTCTTCGTTCACAGAAAATAGCTGATGATTTGCGCTCGCTAGTGGTGGGAACCTCGGAGCTGGCAGACAAAGGAGTCGCTCAGAACATCAAGGTTCTTTCTGGAGGAGAAATAGGTGAAATTGCTGCTAACCTCAATCGAATGCAAAGAATAGAAGTTCCAGATAGGGATGCAAGCTCAAAGCGGATAGAGGACACACCAGCAGTAGCTTTATTAATAAGGACTAGGGCGATACTTCGCACCCTCCGTGAGGTTGAAGAGGATGAGGCGGAAGTACATACACTTCTTGCAGCAGCGAATGATGAAGTGCGCAGTATGGAGCGGTTCCTGGAGAACCTGATTATCGAATCATGAGCAGATGGAATGCACGCACCCGGATATTGCGAGTAGGGTACCTATTATTTGATGTGAGTGTTATTAGTACGGTATTGGCGCTTTTGATTTTTTTTTATGTATACCAGTATGGGGGGATCGTACTTAACCGGCATGAGGATAGGCTGCAATTGCCAGAATCAAGCATCATCACAGCTTCAGATGGAACAGTTATACGAATGACTCCGCTACCGAGCTCGGGTTATAGGCTTACAGCAGAGCTTGAGGAGATGCCGGCTTTATTGATAAATACCTTTTTAACAGTAGAAGACCGCCGTTTTTATAGCCATCAAGGGGTCGATTATAAAGGGATATCACGCGCTTTCTTAAAAAATATCTTGGACATGAGTTTATCAGAAGGTGGCAGTAGTATTACTCAACAGCTTGCTCGCAATCTTTATTTGAACAGAGATAAGAACATGCTGCGTAAGTTAAATGAAACCTCTATTGCTTTTGCCTTGGAGCAGCGACTGACGAAACGTGAGATTTTGCAGCTGTACCTCAATCAGATTTATATGGGGCGGGGACAATATGGAGTAAAAGCAGCAGCGAAGCGTTACTTCGGCGTGTCTGATCTGAAAAAATTGGAGATCTGGCAAATAGCCACTCTGGCGGGAATCCCTAAAGGCCCCTCTATTTATAACCCAGTAGACAATAGTGCATTATCTAAAACGAGAAGAAATCTAGTGCTAAAGATGATGTTCAATCAGCGACTAATCACGTATGAGCAAATGCAGGAAGCTCTGAATAAACAATATCAGCCTCCAGCTGCGGTCGAAAATGGGGTTGCCGGAGTGTATTATGTGGATGCCGCCCTTAAGGAAGCGGCTCAGATCACAGGGAAATCCGTAGAGGAGCTTCGTACAGGCGGCTACACTATAGTTACAGGTTTGAACATCAAAGCACAGCAGGCACTTGAGCAGGCCGTTCTCAAAGAGGCTTCATTTCCACCTGACGGAAAAGATCAGCAGGTAGAAGCAGCTATGACCATAATGGATCATCGTACAGGAGAAGTAGTGGCGTTGATTGGTGGGCGAGATCAAAACGAGGGCAATTTGAACAGAGCTATTATTGATGCACGTCAGCCTGGTTCCAGCTTTAAGCCGATCATTGATTATGGACCTGCACTCGAGAGCGGGAAATTCAACTCGAATAGTGTGCTGTCCGACCGTAAAGTTGCTTATGGCAGCTATAAGCCTGAGAACTTGAACGGTATATACCAAGGTCAGGTTACAATGAATACAGCTTTGAAAAAGTCCATCAATGCACCAGCTGTTTGGCTATTGAAGCAGGTTGGAATCTCTTCTGCGCGGCAATTTGCCGCCAAATTAGGAATTGTACTGACGGAGGAGGACAATCATTTATCTATAGCTTTGGGGGGGCTTCATAATGGGGTTTCTCCACTAAAAATGGCCCAGGCCTACAGTGTCTTTGCTAGTGGAGGCAAATTTAATGCGGCTCATATGGTGCGCTCCATAACGGATTCAAAAGGGAAGGTCTTGTATACTCATCCCTCTGAATCACGTCAGGTAATCTCGCCGCGTACCGCAGAAGCGATGACGGCTATGTTACGCAATGTTGTTAATGAAGGAACAGGGAAAAAAGCGCAGATGAACAGACCAGTAGCGGGAAAGACCGGTACGACCCAATTGGACTTGGCTGGCGTGAGCAAGAAAGCCAATCGGGATCTTTGGTTTGTAGGCTATACTTCGGAGTGGACAGCTGCGGTATGGATGGGTTTTGATCGTACGAATCAGGATAATTATATGACTGAAGGCAGCGGGAAGGCTGCCGCTCTATTTTCTACAGTAATGAGTAAAGCCTTAAGTGATCATTGAGAAGTTATTGCGCCGCCCATTCTTCTAATTTCTCATCTCTAGGAAGCAGCAAGGCAAGAAACCCAAGCAGCGGGAGGAAGCCGCAAGCGATGAACACTTTAGCAATCCCGATACTATCAATGAGGTTGCCGAGGACTAATGAGCCGATCCCGCCGAGTCCAAAAGCAAGTCCCGTGATCAGACCTGAAACTGTGCCAATGTTGCCCGGATATAGCATTTGAGCATAAATGACGGTAACGGAGAAGCTGGACAGAAGTATGAAACCGCCAATCAGCAGCAATACAGCCGCCCATAATGGACCTACAAAGGGTAGAGCAAGCGCAAAGGGGACGGTTCCCACCATTGACAGTAAGATGAGATTACGCCGTCCAAAACGGTCAGCCAGCGGACCCCCAAAAAATGTACCCACTGCGCCAGCAGCCAAATACATAAAAATATAGATTTGGGCTTTATCCAGTGTCATTTGATATTTGTCCATTAGATAGAAGGCGTAGTAGCTACCGATAGAAGCGCCATACCAAGACCTAACAAAGACTAGGAATACAAGAATAATCGTTGCTGTTCGTATGCTTTTTCGGCGGGCGGGGTCGATTGCTCGTGCTGTTGATTTTTTATGAAAGGTATAACCGGCATCTAGCATTTCTCTATACCAGCGAGCTACATAGGTCTGAACAGCGATTCCGGCAGCCGCGACGATCGTGAAGCCTAGGGCACCAATCTGGCCAAAGGGGATGAATACCCATTTCGTAAGCATTGGACCAAGGGACTGTCCAGCATTGCCGCCCACTTGAAAAATAGATTGCGACAATCCCTTTCGCTGACCTGCGGCCATATGAGCAACACGCATACCCTCTGGGTGGAAGGTGGCTGAACCGAATCCGATCAGGATAACCGAGAATAAGACCAGAAAATAGCTATTGGCATAAGCCAATAGAAGTACACCTAAAAATGTGCTGCACATACCTAGTGGTAATAATATAGGACGGGGTTTACGGTCTGCAGCATATCCAATGACGGGTTGGATTACTGATGACGTCATATTTAAAGCGAATGAGATCCATCCAATCTGGGCGAAAGAGAGCAGTAGATTATCTTTGAGAATAGGGAAGATTGCTGGAATGACTGCCTGTATAGAATCATTAAATAAATGAACAAAACTGACAGCTAACAAAATTTTATAAATCGTTGCCTGCTGCAGATTACGCTGCTCCTTGTCCTTGCTGTCTACCGTGGACGCAGCGTCTGTAGGTTTGGTCTTCATTTTGACTCCTCTCTGTACTGTTAGTTAGAAGGTAAGATTGGCGAATACGATAAATTCTATTTAGCCACAAATAATGGATGAATGGTATCAATTTGTGTTGTATCGAAGTTATTTATACGAATGATTTTTTTATTTCAAAAAAAGCTTGCAAACTCAATGACAGCATGGTATATTATCTCTTGTGCTTACGACGCATCGCACATACGAAACACAAGCGATGAAAAAATAAGTTGACAATATAGAAACAAACATGATACACTCTAATTCCTGTGCAAGAGACATTGAATGTCGAAATGCTGGGAGCAAGTTCTTTGAAAACTGAACAAATGGAACACGTTAATTTTTAAAGAGATTCATTTAATGAATCGTCAGTTTCAAAATGAGCATATCGCTCTTTTCAATACTAATTGGAGAGTTTGATCCTGGCTCAGGACGAACGCTGGCGGCGTGCCTAATACATGCAAGTCGAGCGGAGTTACTTTGAAAGCTTGCTTTCAAAGTAACTTAGCGGCGGACGGGTGAGTAACACGTAGGCAACCTGCCCTTCAGACTGGGATAACTACCGGAAACGGTAGCTAATACCGGATAATTTCTTTTTTCTCCTGAGAGAAGAATGAAAGACGGAGCAATCTGTCACTGAGGGATGGGCCTGCGGCGCATTAGCTAGTTGGTGGGGTAACGGCCCACCAAGGCGACGATGCGTAGCCGACCTGAGAGGGTGAACGGCCACACTGGGACTGAGACACGGCCCAGACTCCTACGGGAGGCAGCAGTAGGGAATCTTCCGCAATGGGCGAAAGCCTGACGGAGCAACGCCGCGTGAGTGATGAAGGTTTTCGGATCGTAAAGCTCTGTTGCCAGGGAAGAACGTCCGGTAGAGTAACTGCTACCGGAGTGACGGTACCTGAGAAGAAAGCCCCGGCTAACTACGTGCCAGCAGCCGCGGTAATACGTAGGGGGCAAGCGTTGTCCGGAATTATTGGGCGTAAAGCGCGCGCAGGCGGCTATTTAAGTCTGGTGTTTAAACCTTGGGCTCAACCTGAGGTCGCACTGGAAACTGGGTGGCTTGAGTACAGAAGAGGAAAGTGGAATTCCACGTGTAGCGGTGAAATGCGTAGATATGTGGAGGAACACCAGTGGCGAAGGCGACTTTCTGGGCTGTAACTGACGCTGAGGCGCGAAAGCGTGGGGAGCAAACAGGATTAGATACCCTGGTAGTCCACGCCGTAAACGATGAGTGCTAGGTGTTAGGGGTTTCGATACCCTTGGTGCCGAAGTTAACACAGTAAGCACTCCGCCTGGGGAGTACGGTCGCAAGACTGAAACTCAAAGGAATTGACGGGGACCCGCACAAGCAGTGGAGTATGTGGTTTAATTCGAAGCAACGCGAAGAACCTTACCAGGTCTTGACATCCCTCTGAATCTGCTAGAGATAGCAGCGGCCTTCGGGACAGAGGAGACAGGTGGTGCATGGTTGTCGTCAGCTCGTGTCGTGAGATGTTGGGTTAAGTCCCGCAACGAGCGCAACCCTTAACTTTAGTTGCCAGCAGGTAATGCTGGGCACTCTAGAGTGACTGCCGGTGACAAACCGGAGGAAGGTGGGGATGACGTCAAATCATCATGCCCCTTATGACCTGGGCTACACACGTACTACAATGGCCGGTACAACGGGAAGCGAAGCCGCGAGGTGGAGCCAATCCCATCAAAGCCGGTCTCAGTTCGGATTGCAGGCTGCAACTCGCCTGCATGAAGTCGGAATTGCTAGTAATCGCGGATCAGCATGCCGCGGTGAATACGTTCCCGGGTCTTGTACACACCGCCCGTCACACCACGAGAGTTTACAACACCCGAAGTCGGTGGGGTAACCCGCAAGGGAGCCAGCCGCCGAAGGTGGGGTAGATGATTGGGGTGAAGTCGTAACAAGGTAGCCGTATCGGAAGGTGCGGCTGGATCACCTCCTTTCTATGGAGAATCGTCTTCTGCAATGAAGACATTCAAATCGGAAGCTAAGCTTCCAAAACTAATTAACGTGTATCCATTTGTTCGGTTTTGATGGAATTTGCGGGGCCATAGCTCAGCTGGGAGAGCGCCTGCCTTGCAAGCAGGAGGTCAGCGGTTCGATCCCGCTTGGCTCCACCAACAAACTTCATCTATTTGTTATGTCTATACACTTGATCCTTGAAAACTGGATACCGAAACGAATTTGCGTTTTAGAACATCTTTTAGCAACTTGTGTAAACAAGTAAATGTTATTAGTGAGATTTTTCTTCGGAAAAATCAAGGTTAAGCTAATAAGAGCACACGGAGGATGCCTAGGCGCCAGGAGCCGACGAAGGACGTGGCGAACAACGAAACTGCCTCGGGGAGCTGTAAGCAAGCTTTGATCCGGGGGTGTCCGAATGGGGAAACCCAGCTGTGGTAATTCGCAGTTACTCATACCTGAATACATAGGGTGTGTAGAGGCAGACCAGGGGAACTGAAACATCTAAGTACCCTGAGGAAGAGAAAACAATAGTGATTCCGTCAGTAGCGGCGAGCGAACGCGGAACAGCCTAAACCTAAGAGCTTGCTCTTAGGGGTTGTGGGACGTCTCACATGGAGTTACAAAGGAATATGGTAGGTGAAGAGGTCTGGAAAGGCCCGCGATAGAGGTAAAAGCCCTGTAACCTAAACTGTGTTCTCTCCGAGACGGATCCCGAGTAGTGCGGGGCACGTGAAACCCCGTATGAATCCAGCAGGACCATCTGCTAAGGCTAAATACTACCTGGCGACCGATAGTGAAACAGTACCGTGAGGGAAAGGTGAAAAGCACCCCGGAAGGGGAGTGAAATAGAACCTGAAACCGTGTGCTTACAAAAAGTCAGAGCCCGATCTATGGGTGATGGCGTGCCTTTTGTAGAATGAACCGGCGAGTTACGTTTAACATGCAAGGTTAAGCCGAGAAGGTGGAGCCGCAGCGAAAGCGAGTCTGAATAGGGCGATTTAGTATGTGGACGTAGACCCGAAACCGTGTGATCTACCCCTGTCCAGGGTGAAGGTGCGGTAACACGCACTGGAGGCCCGAACCCACGTACGTTGAAAAGTGCGGGGATGAGGTGGGGGTAGCGGAGAAATTCCAATCGAACTCGGAGATAGCTGGTTCTCCCCGAAATAGCTTTAGGGCTAGCCTCGGTATAAGAGTAGTGGAGGTAGAGCACTGATTGGGTGCGGGGTCCGCAAGGATTACCAAGCTCAGTCAAACTCCGAATGCCATATACTTATTGCCGGGAGTCAGACAGTGAGTGCTAAGATCCATTGTCAAAAGGGAAACAGCCCAGACCATCAGCTAAGGTCCCCAAGTGTGTGTTAAGTGGGAAAGGATGTGGAGTTGCACAGACAACCAGGATGTTGGCTTAGAAGCAGCCACCATTGAAAGAGTGCGTAATAGCTCACTGGTCGAGTGACTCTGCGCCGAAAATGTAACGGGGCTAAACACACCACCGAAGCTATGGCTAGATACGTATGTATCTGGGGTAGGGGAGCGTTGTGTAGGGGTTGAAGGTGTACTGAAAAGAGCGCTGGACACTACACAAGTGAGAATGCCGGTATGAGTAACGAAAAGATCAGTGAGAATCTGATCCGCCGAAAGCCCAAGGTTTCCTGAGGAAGGCTCGTCCGCTCAGGGTAAGTCGGGACCTAAGGCGAGGCCGAAAGGCGTAGTCGAAGGACAACAGTTTGAAATTACTGTACCACCGTAATCCGCTATGAGCGATGGGGTGACGCAGGAGGGTAGTGACGCGGACTGATGGATGTCCGTCTAAGCAGTGAGGCTGATGTGTAGGCAAATCCGCACATCATTAAGGCTGGGCTGTGATGGGGAGCGAAAATTGTAGTAGCGAAGGTCATGATCTCACACTGCCAAGAAAAGCCTCTAGCCAGGAGAAGGTGCCCGTACCGCAAACCGACACAGGTAGGCGAGAAGAGAATTCTAAGGCGCGCGGAAGAACTCTCGTTAAGGAACTCGGCAAAATGACCCCGTAACTTCGGGAGAAGGGGTGCCCCGGTAGTGTGAATAGCACGAGGGGGCCGCAGTGAAAAGGCCCAAGCGACTGTTTAGCAAAAACACAGGTCTGTGCGAAGCCGCAAGGCGAAGTATACGGGCTGACGCCTGCCCGGTGCTGGAAGGTTAAGGGGAGTGGTTAGGGGTAACCCGAAGCTATGAACCGAAGCCCCAGTAAACGGCGGCCGTAACTATAACGGTCCTAAGGTAGCGAAATTCCTTGTCAGGTAAATTCTGACCCGCACGAATGGCGTAACGACTTGGGCGCTGTCTCAACGAGAGATCCGGTGAAATTTTAATACCTGTGAAGATGCAGGTTACCCGCGACAAGACGGAAAGACCCCATGGAGCTTTACTGCAGCTTGATATTGAATTTGGGTACGATCTGTACAGGATAGGTGGGAGCCGTAGAAATCGGAGCGCAAGCTTCGGTGGAGGCGCCGTTGGGATACCACCCTGATCGTATCTAGGTTCTAACCTAGTGCCCTAATCGGGTACGGGGACCGTGTCAGGCGGGCAGTTTGACTGGGGCGGTCGCCTCCTAAAGAGTAACGGAGGCGTTCCAAGGTTCCCTCAGAATGGTTGGAAATCATTCGCAGAGTGCAAAGGCATAAGGGAGCTTGACTGCGAGACCTACAAGTCGAGCAGGGACGAAAGTCGGACTTAGTGATCCGGTGGTACCGCATGGAAGGGCCATCGCTCAACGGATAAAAGCTACCCTGGGGATAACAGGCTTATCTCCCCCAAGAGTCCACATCGACGGGGAGGTTTGGCACCTCGATGTCGGCTCATCGCATCCTGGGGCTGAAGTAGGTCCCAAGGGTTGGGCTGTTCGCCCATTAAAGCGGTACGCGAGCTGGGTTCAGAACGTCGTGAGACAGTTCGGTCCCTATCTGTCGTGGGCGCAGGAAATTTGAGAGGAGCTGTCCTTAGTACGAGAGGACCGGGATGGACGTACCGCTGGTGCACCAGTTGTTCCGCCAGGAGCATGGCTGGGTAGCTACGTACGGACGGGATAAGCGCTGAAAGCATCTAAGCGTGAAGCCCCCCTCAAGATGAGATTTCCCAATTAGTAAGACCCCTTGAAGACGACGAGGTAGATAGGTTGGAGGTGGAAGTGCAGCAATGCATGGAGCTGACCAATACTAATCGGTCGAGGGCTTATCCTATACTTAGAATGCAAATTCGTTTCGGATTCAGTTTTCAGGCGATTAAGCCTGAAATACGCTTAGAAATTTATTGTCACTTCTGGTGATGAACCGAATTTCACGCGGCAGCGTCTGTTTCACAGACGCATGTTTGGTGGCGATAGCGGAGGGGTTCCACGCGTACCCATCCCGAACACGACCGTTAAGCCCTCCAGCGCCGATGGTACTTGGACCGAAGGGTCCTGGGAGAGTAGGACGTTGCCAAGCACAAATAGACCACTGTTGATAACTCGACAGTGGCTTTTTTGCGTCTATTATAGATTGTGGAAAACTTGTGGATAATTCATTGGAATTTGCAGAAAACTTACACACATGTGGATAGATGATTAAAAGGCAAAAAATCACCGAATGGTGTGGATTAAGTACATATTTATGTAGATCTGTCAACAGAAAACCTAAGTAATACACGGGTTGCTGTGGATATAGTCAGATTTATGTGGATAAAGGGATTGATAAGTGGATAATTATTTTAACTTGAATAGGACAAGATTACAAGACTATTTTTGAAACTGCTTAAAGCTGTGGATAACTAAAAAAAGTTCGAAAAATATCCTTATAATTCGCACACAATACACTCTCTTGTTATACTAACCATAAAAGTAAATTCATAAATGGTGAGGTGAGTTTTGTGGATATCAGACAGTTGCACTCAGAAGAGTTTGATCTAAGCATGGATTTATCTGAATATGCTTTTCAATACAAGCTGCCTAGTGAGAAAAGGGCTAATGCTAAGGAAAGATTTAAAGCAGAACGCGTATGGGGTGCTTTTGAAGAAGGTACTTTGGAAGCCAAACTTACTCTTCTTCCATTCCAAGTGTACATACAAGGTAGATTAGTACCTATGGGAGGGCTCGCTGGGGTAGCGACATGGCCAGAGAATCGCAGACAGGGTCATGTGGCAAAGCTCCTAGCGCATACGCTGCAAACGATGAATGAGGCGGGGCAGACATTATCTTTTCTGCATCCGTTCTTGATCCCCTTTTATCGCAAATTTGGTTGGGAAGTTTATTGTGAATATAAGAAATACTCCATTCCTGTTGCCAAGTTTCCCAAGAAGGTTGAAGTTGAGGGCAAGGTAAGACGCGGTGTTAAAGATATCGGAGTATTGGACAACTTATACAATCGTTTTGCAGTTAGATATAACGGAACACTTAAGCGTGATTTGGACTGGTGGGAGAACTCTGTTCTGGATGATGAAGGTCAGACTGCGGTATTTTATTCACAGCTTGGGGAACCTGAAGGATACGTATTATATAAGATAGAAAATAGAGAACTGGTCATTGATGAATTTGTGTTTTTGAACGAACAGGCCCGGCAGGGGCTGTGGACATTTCTTGCGAATCACGATTCAATGGTGACCGGTGCATCGCTAAAACTGGTGCCATCCGATGATATGTTACCCTTTTTGCTGCCTGATCCGCGTATAGAGCAGGAGAACTATCCTTATTTTATGGCGCGTATTGTGAATGCTAAAGTATTTGTGGAGAGTTATTCTTTTAAGCGTCACAGCAGTCAGAAGAAACAGGTTATTTATATTGAAGATAAATATGCACCATGGAATGACGGGTTGTGGGAATGGACGGTCTCCGAAGAGGGAGCAGCAGCTTTCTTGCGTATAGAGGGTGAACGGGATGCAGCTGACTTAAGCTGTGATATTGGCACGCTGACGATTCTAATGTTTGGATATAAACGCCCTGCAGAGCTGGCTCGTTATGGACTTGTGACTGGTAGTCCGACGGCTCTGGAATGGCTCGAAGAAATCATTCCGCAAGCTGAAACCGCACTTTTTGATCATTTTTAGAAAATAATTAGGCTCTCCCCTTCGAAAGATGCTGGGAGAGTTCTTTATTTCCGAATACATTCGCTGAAAAAAGTGAAAAATAAGAGAATCCTCTTGGAATTAGCACAGAATATGTTATAATATTAAAAAGTCAAAGAAAGTCAAAGTCAACGCACCTGATGACATACAGTGCGATCCTCTGAATTCGTGAAGTTTTCTTCAGACTTATATGAATGAAGTTCACTAATGAATGTCATTAAGGATGCGGGCCGCAACCGATATTATGAAGCTTTAAAGAGCACTGGAGGATGAGTGATGCGCAATATCTCTGATATTATTGAACAATATCTGAAGAATATTTTGCATGAAAGTCCCGAAGGTACGGTGGAAATCCAGCGAAATGACCTGGCGGACCAGTTCTCATGCGTACCGTCACAGATCAATTATGTTATTAGTACACGCTTTACACTGGAAAAAGGCTATGTGGTGGAAAGTAAGCGTGGTGGCGGGGGATATATTCGTATTCAACGTTTTGAATTGCCGCCCAACGTGGCACTGCATGCCCATTTAAACCATACTATAGGTGGCGGGATAGATCAGAACGCTGCCGAAGGGTTGATTTATCAACTGGAGGAAGCTGGTTTTCTAAGCAAGCGTGAGGCGTGTCTTATGCGCGCTGCTGTTTCTCGGGATTGCCTAACGGTTAAGATTCCATATCGGGATGAGATTCGGGCCAAGATTATGAAGGCGATGTTAATCTCTTTGTTAGGCAAATAATTGTCAATCATAAGGGAGGGGCTTTCGCTTATGCAATGTCAGGAATGTGGCGTCAAGCCAGCAACACTCCATTTCACCAAGATCGTGAATGGAGAGAAGACAGAATTTCATATCTGCGAGAGCTGTGCGCGGGAGAAGGGTGAACTGATCCCGGGAACTGCTGGAGGATTCTCCATTCACAGCTTGCTGTCCGGTCTGCTTGATCTTGAAGGGGCCGGTAAGGAAAAGACGGCTGCTACGAAGACTACGCAGAGTCTGCAATGTGAGAATTGTGGGATGACGTACTCGCAGTTTAGCAAATTGGGTCGTTTTGGCTGCAGCTCCTGTTATAAATATTTTAACAGTGCACTGGACCCGCTCTTTAAACGGGTGCATGGCAGCACTTCGCATGTAGGCAAGATTCCCAAACGTGCTGGAGCACAGATTGTGTTCAAACGGCAAATTGATGAATTGAAGCTGGAATTACAGCAAAGTATCGCACAGGAGGAATTCGAAACTGCGGCAGAGCTGCGGGATCAAATTCGCCAACTTGAAAAAGAAATGGCACAAGAGTAAAGTCTTTGATATATAGGGGGGATATGACATGTCAAGTCTCCGATTTACTGAACAAGCGCTTAGTGATTGGATGCGCTCGGGAGGCAGTCACTCCGAGATTGTAATTAGCAGCCGTATGCGTATTGCACGTAACTTAGAGCATCTTCCATTCCCTATGCTTGCTTCCTTAGAGCAATCGGAAGAAGTATTAGAGCTGCTGGCCCCTGTGTTTCATGGGGAAACTGCTGCCGAATTCGGATCTTTTCAACTGATAAAGCTTGCTGAAGTGAATGAACTGGACAAAAAGGTATTGGTCGAGAAACATCTCATCAGTCCTAATCTGGCTAATGATTCACGTGGTGCAGCTGTGATATTAAATGAAGATGAGTCGGTCAGCATCATGATTAACGAAGAAGACCATCTGCGGATCCAATGTCTGTTCCCGGGTCTTCAGGTAAGAGAAGCATGGGAACGTGCGACAGCCATCGATGATATCTTCGAATCGGCTGTTAATTACGCTTTTGATGATAAAAGAGGATACTTGACCAGTTGTCCCACCAATGTGGGTACAGGGCTGCGTGCCTCAGTAATGCTGCATTTGCCAGCACTAGTAATGACCCAACAGATCAATCGCATATTGTCAGCAGTGAATCAAGTGGGATTGACTGTAAGAGGAATTTATGGTGAGGGCAGCGAAGCAGTAGGGAACATCTTTCAAATTTCCAATCAGATTACTCTCGGTCAAACGGAAAGTGAAATCATCGAGAACCTTCACAGTGTAGTCACCCAGATTATAGAGCATGAACGAAATGCCCGTGAAAGGCTGCTTGTAGATTCCGCTTTAAGAATTACAGACCGAGTGAAAAGATCTTATGGGATTTTGTGTTATGCAGCTCTAATGGAGCTTAAAGAATCCGCACAACGGCTGTCTGATGTGAGACTTGGGGTCGACCTTGGCATACTGGAAGGCCCTTCGATTTCCGTGCTTAATGAGCTTAACGTTAAGACACAGCCAGGATTTCTGCAAAAAATGTTCGGTGACGAGATGAACGCTACTGAACGGGATATGTATCGGGCGAAACTGCTCCGAGAAACACTGGGAACACAACATTAATATAGATATTTATTATTCATGGAGGTGCAGGAGATATGATGTTTGGAAGATTTACGGAACGCGCACAAAAAGTGCTAGCGCTAGCGCAGGAAGAAGCTGTTCGTTTAGGACACAACAATATTGGCACAGAACATATTTTGCTAGGACTTATTCGTGAAGGAGACGGCATTGCTGCTAAAGCATTAATCGCTTTGGGTCTGGGTCTTGAGAAAATCCAGGACGAAGTGGAGACACTGATTGGCAGAGGCCAAGAACAACCTACGAACATTGCTTATACTCCTCGCGCCAAAAAAGTAATCGAGTTGTCGATGGACGAAGCCCGCAAGCTGGGACATACGTATGTCGGCACTGAGCATATTCTGCTAGGACTTATTCGTGAAGGAGAAGGTGTCGCGGCTCGTGTGCTTAATAACCTCGGCATCAGCTTGAACAAAGCTCGTCAGCAAGTGCTTCAGCTTCTGGGAAGCAGCGAGGCTGCATCCAGTCATAGCGGAACACCTGCTAATGTCAGCACACCGACTCTAGACGGCCTAGCACGCGATTTGACGGCTTATGCGAAGGATGGCAACCTGGATCCAGTTATCGGTCGTAGCAAGGAAATTGAACGTGTTATTCAGGTACTGAGCCGCCGGACGAAGAACAACCCCGTGTTGATAGGTGAACCTGGGGTTGGTAAAACAGCTATTGCTGAAGGCTTGGCCCAAAAGATCATTAATAATGAAATTCCAGAAACACTGCGCGACAAACGCGTAATGACGCTCGATATGGGTTCTGTAGTGGCTGGTACTAAATATCGCGGTGAGTTTGAAGACCGCCTCAAGAAAATCATGGATGAGATTCGCCAAGCGGGGAATATCGTACTCTTTATCGATGAGCTTCATACGCTGATCGGTGCTGGTGGCGCAGAAGGTGCTATTGATGCATCTAACATTCTTAAGCCGGCTTTAGCCCGCGGAGAACTTCAGTGCATCGGTGCGACTACGCTGGATGAATATCGTAAATATATTGAAAAAGATGCAGCTTTGGAGCGTCGTTTCCAACCAATTACGGTGGATCAGCCGTCTCCAGAAGAAGCGGTACAAATTCTATTTGGACTTCGTGATCGTTATGAAGCACATCACCGTGTGAAAATTACGGATGAAGCTATCGTGGAAGCTGTAAAGCTGTCTGATCGTTACATTCCGGATCGTTTCCTGCCGGATAAAGCCATTGACCTTATCGATGAAGCAGGGTCTAAAGTAAGGCTTCACTCTTACACTATCCCGCCAAATCTGAAGGAACTAGAAATGCGCTTGGATGATATCCGCAAGGAGAAGGATTCCGCTGTTCAGAGCCAAGAGTTTGAGAAAGCGGCTGCCCTGCGTGATACGGAGCAAAAAATCCGTGAAGAGCTTGATACGACTAAGAACCAGTGGAAAGAAAAACAAGGACGCACGGATTCTGAAGTTACTCCTGAAGATATCGCACAGGTTGTAGCAAGCTGGACGGGGATCCCTGTAAGCAAGCTGAAGGAAGAAGAGACCGACCGTCTGCTTAACATGGAGGCTCTGCTGCATGAACGAGTGATTGGTCAGGACGAAGCTGTTAAGGCTGTCAGCCGGGCATTGCGCCGGGCGCGTGCGGGTCTTAAAGATCCGAAACGTCCAATGGGCTCGTTTATCTTCCTCGGTCCTACGGGTGTAGGTAAAACTGAGTTGGCACGTGCGCTTGCTGAAGCTATGTTCGGCGATGAGAATGCGGTCATTCGTATTGATATGTCGGAATACATGGAGAAGCACTCCACGTCCCGTTTAGTTGGTGCCCCTCCTGGATATGTCGGCTATGAAGAAGGCGGCCAATTAACAGAGAAGGTACGTCGTAAACCATACTCTGTAGTACTGCTTGATGAAATTGAAAAAGCGCATCCGGAAGTATTCAACATTTTGCTGCAAGTGCTTGAAGATGGTCGCCTTACCGACTCTAAAGGCCGGGTAGTTGACTTCCGTAATACACTTATCATTCTGACCTCTAACGTAGGCGCACAGGCAATCAAGAAGAATTCGACACTTGGATTCACGGCTGTGCAAGATGCAGGAGCAGAATACGGCAATATGAAGGGCAAGGTTATGGAAGAGCTCAAGAAGAGCTTCCGTCCAGAGTTCTTGAACCGGATCGACGAAATCATCGTCTTCCACTCACTCGATGAGAAACATATCGCTGAGATCGTTACGTTGATGTCTGATGAGCTCCGCAAGCGCCTGCGTGAATATGATGTTGATTTCGTACTCACGGATGCAGCGAAGGCCTTCTTGGCTAAAGAAGGTTATGACCCAGCCTTTGGTGCACGTCCATTGCGCCGGGCAATTCAGAAGCATATTGAGGACCGTCTTTCTGAGGAATTGTTGAGAGGAAATATCCAAAAGGGTGATTCCCTCAATATTGATGAGGTCGGCGGAGAACTTGTGGTGACTAAAGTGGACGCTCCAGTAGCGCCAGCGCTTGAAAAAGAAGTAGAATCCGAATAAAATAAACAAGGCTTTCGCTCCTTATTTATAGAGGAGCGGAAGCTTTTTTTATTGGAAATAGATCAATTTTAAATATACATTTAATGCAAATACCGAATGACCTTTCGTTAAAGGGGTAGAAATGGTAAACTTTCATTAGAAGAAAATGATCCGAATTGTAAACAGTTCGGACCGTAAGGAGAACAAATGGCTAAAGCAAAAACAAAATTTTTTTGCACCGACTGTGGATACGAATCGCCAAAATGGTTCGGGAAATGCCCAGGGTGCCAGGCTTGGAACTCCATGGTGGAGGAAACGGAAAGCGTAGTCAAAACACAGGGAATGAATGCCCCTATTTTTCATAGTAAAGAAAAGGCACAGTCGATCATAAGTATAGAAAGTGACAAGGAACCGCGCATACTGACAGGTATAGGTGAGCTTAACCGTGTTCTCGGTGGGGGGATCGTACCAGGATCGCTGGTACTAGTAGGGGGAGACCCAGGAATCGGTAAATCTACGCTCTTATTACAGACCTCGCATGCCCTTACAACACAGGGATTGCGAGTACTGTATATCTCGGGCGAAGAATCGGTAAGGCAAACTAAGCTGCGCGCGGATCGCCTCGATGCGTTGTCAACGGAGCTTTATGTACTATGTGAGACAAATATGGAAAGCATAGAAGAAGCGATCGAACAAATCCAGCCACAATTTCTTGTCATCGATTCTATTCAGACCGTATTTATGCCAGAAGTAACGAGTGCGCCAGGCAGCGTGACCCAGGTTCGGGAGTGTACGACAAGATTTATGCGTATCGCTAAGATTCGTGGAATTGCAACAGTTCTCGTTGGTCATGTTACCAAGGAAGGGGCTATTGCTGGACCACGGATGCTTGAACATATGGTGGACTGCGTGCTGTATTTTGAGGGTGAGCGGCATCATACGTATAGACTTTTGCGGGCTGTAAAAAACCGCTTTGGCTCTACGAATGAAATCGGCATTTTCGAAATGGGTGAAGCGGGGCTTACCGAAGTAGAGAATCCATCGGAGCTCTTTTTATCGGAACGTCCGCTTGGCGTGGCTGGTTCTACTGTGGTGGCAAGTATGGAGGGAACTAGACCTGTGCTTGTAGAACTTCAGGCACTTGTTGCTGCCACCCACTTCCCTTCCCCACGGCGAATGTGCACAGGCATGGATCACCAGCGGATGGCACTTATTATCGCTGTACTCGAGAAACGGATGGGCATGTTCCTGCAGAATCAGGATGCATACCTTAATGTTGCCGGGGGAGTAAAGCTGGATGAACCGGCGATTGATCTAGCTGTAGCTATTAGTATCGCCTCCAGTTTTCGTGATATTTCAACAAAACCTTACGACGTTTTCTTCGGAGAAGTAGGACTTACCGGTGAGGTAAGAGGCGTTTCGCGCGCGGAAATGCGCGTTAAGGAGGCCGCAAAGCTTGGCTTCCGGCGGGTGATTATGCCTGAGAAGAGCATGAAGGGATGGAAGCACCCGCAAGATATCCAGATTATTGGCGTCAGTACCGTAGCAGATGCACTATCGGTCGCGTTAGATTAGGGGGCACAGGGATATGAAAGAATATAACCAATTAGAGAATATGAATGATCTGCTCAGACTGGCGGCACCGGGTACACCTTTTCGGGAAGGTTTGGAGAATGTGCTGCGCGCTAAGACAGGGGCACTTATTGTCGTAGGGTACAGTCCTGAGGTGATGGACGTAGTGGATGGCGGATTCTCCATTAACTGCGATTTTTCGCCCAATTATTTATATGAGCTAGCTAAAATGGACGGAGCTATTATTCTAAGCGAGGATTTAAAGCGTATATTGTATGCTAATACACAACTTATACCGGATTCCTCTATCTCATCCATCGAGACGGGGATCCGTCACCGGACCGCGGAGCGTGTAGCGAAGCAAACGGGTAAGCTGGTGGTTTCCATTTCACAACGCCGCAATATCATCACGCTTTATCAAGGCTCGATACGTTATGCACTCAAAGAGATCGGCGCTATTTTGGCAAAGGCTAACCAAGCGATTCAGACACTCGAGAAGTATAAAGCAGTGCTCACGCAAGGACTGACGAATTTGTCAGCTTCAGAATATGAGGGCATTGTTACCGTTGCTGAAGTAGTGGGTGTTATCCAGCGTGTAGAGATGGTTCTGCGCATAAAAATGGAGATCAAACGTTATATCAACGAATTGGGCAACGAAGGACGCTTGATCAGCATGCAGATGGAAGAACTGGTTGGAAATACAGAGGAAGAAGCATGGCTTCTATACAGAGACTATGCTAAGGAAGAGCAGGAGGATAAAATCCGTGAAATTATCGCCGGTCTCAAACGGATAAGCGATGATGATCTGATGGATGATAACCATATTGCCCGTATACTGGGTTATTCTTCTACGGCAATTACCTCTGAAGAAGTGGTGACTCCACGTGGTTATCGCCTGCTTAACAAAATTCCGCGGCTTCCGAATGTGATCATTCACAATCTGGTGGAGCGGTTTGAAATGCTGCCTAATTTGATGTCCGCAAGCATTGCTGAATTGGATGAAGTGGACGGAATTGGGGAGGTGCGGGCCCGTAATATTCAGGATGGGCTCAAACGTTTACAGAAGCAAGTTCTTATTGACAGGCAAATGTAAATAACATACAATCACGTAATATTGGGGACGTTAAAGGCCAAAGTTAGAAAATTGAGGTGAAGAAATGATACAAAAATCAATTCCGAGTCTTTTTACGATAGGTAATTTGATGCTCGGAATGTTTGGTATCATGATGGCGTTTGACGGTAAGATTAGCATGGCCGCTATCATGGTTATTATTGCTATGCTGTTAGACGGCTTAGATGGTCGAGTAGCTCGCGCTCTAAAATGCGAAAGCGAATTTGGCAAGGAGCTGGACTCCTTATCTGATGTCGTTTCTTTCGGAGTCGCACCGGCCGTTATTTTGTACGTCTCAAGCCTGCAGGATTTGAACTCTGCATTAGGCTGGACAGTAACTGCGATTTTTCCGGTGTTTGGTGCTTTGCGCTTAGCCCGTTTTAATGTTCGTCCGGGGGTTCCGGGTTATTTTATCGGTTTGCCAATTCCTGCTGCAGGTGGTGTACTGGCCACATTAGCTCTTTTTAATAAAGATGTTTCGGCTCCGTTTATGATCGTTGCTACACTGCTCTTATCTTATTTGATGGTCAGCACTGTTAAATATCCTAATTTCAAAAAGATTGGATTGCCGAAAAAAGCGGTGGTTGGAGCGCCAGTGGTTATTGTTGTTGCAGTGGCTGTAGCTGTAGTGTTCCCAGAGCAAATCGCTAAGCTGATCTTTGTCTTACTTGGAATTTACGCATTATACGGCTTTAAGCAAAATATTGATCGGTTGACTGCCAGACGCCGTCATCGTCGTCGTAGCCGTTCAGAGGATAAAGTGTATCACTCCAAGAACGGTTAATCGGTCCATAAGGTAAGGTAACTGAATAAATTATGACCAAAGGTTTTGTCTTCCCTAGGGGATGGCAAAGCCTTTTTGCATTTCCAGCACTAACCCAAGTTTATCGTCTTGAAAATTGGAACATACTGGTGAGGAATAGATCCATTTAGGATGAATAAAAAGGAGGTGCGTTAGGTTATGTGGAAAAAAGTGATTTTGTCTTTTGCCTTAATATGTGGTGCTTGGTCAGGTTTTTCGCTATACCATGCGCTCGAAAGAGGATTCCCCAAGGGGATGGAAAAGCTGGGTGAAAGCTTACCTGTAGAAGGAAGCATTTTATTTACGGTGCTGGGTGCCATTATTTTTTTGTTTGCGGGGTCTTTATGCGCGGAATGGGGAGGTTCAAAACTTCGGGAGGCGGTTCACTACTGTTCGCGTATTCCAATGAATGAATTAGCTGCAAGTGCAGCTGGGCTTACAGGGGGGCTTCTGTTATCTCTTCTGTTATACCCTGCAATGATCTGGCTTGGGAAAGCTGGGCAGCTGCTGCAAGTGCCAGCTACGTTAGCTTTTGGATATCTGGGGCTGCGGATCGGTTTGGAGAAAAAAGAGGAGCTAGCTGCACTGTGGACATCTGGACGCTGGGGTCAAGCGGCTGAGCCGGAAGGCCGCGGGCTTGAGGAACATAAAATCCTCGACACAAGTGTTATTATCGATGGAAGAATCGCTGACATTTGTAAGACGGGATTTATTGAGGGAACCATTGTCATACCTGAATTCGTACTAGAAGAGCTCCAGCATATTGCTGATTCTTCGGATTTGTTGAAGCGGAACCGGGGACGGCGTGGGCTTGATATTCTAAACAAAATTCAAAAAGAGCTTGATGTGAAGGTATTGATCTATGAGGGAGATTTTGAAGAAATCTCTGAGGTTGACAGTAAGTTAGTGAAGTTGGCGAAGGTACTGCAAGGTAAAGTAGTCACTAATGATTTCAACTTAAATAAGGTTTGCGAATTGCAGGGCGTTTCCGTTCTGAATATTAACGATCTGGCGAATGCTGTGAAGCCAGTAGTGCTGCCCGGTGAGGAAATCGTAGTTCAGGTCATTAAGGATGGCAAAGAGCATGGGCAAGGTGTAGCCTACTTAGACGATGGAACGATGATTGTTGTAGAGGGCGGACGGGAATATATCGGGACTACGATGGAGGTTCTGGTCACTAGCGTGCTGCAAACTTCGGCCGGACGAATGATATTTGCTAAGCCAAAACTTTTGGAAAAAGCGCAATAAGTGAAGATAAAGTGTATGGGGACTGTCCTATGGGTTGGAAATGCCCGCCAAACACGTTATGATGGGATTATACGTGAAAGACAGGAGCCAGATTAATGTCAAACAGTGTGGGCGTCGTCATTGTGGCGGCAGGCAGAGGAACGCGAATGGGAACTGCGGAGAGCAAGCAATATTTGTTACTGCAGGGGAAGCCGATTATCGTTCATACGCTGGAGGTATTCCAGCAGCACGAATTGATCTCTGAAATCGTGCTCGTAACCGGTGAAGAGGATGTTGAACGCTGCCGGGAATGGATACAGCTCTATAAGCTGGACAAGGTTAAGGCTATAGTAACTGGTGGATCTGAGCGTCAGCATTCCGTACATAAAGGGTTGTTGAAACTTACGACACAGTGGGTAATGGTACATGATGGTGTTCGTCCGTTTGTACAGCCGAATGAAATTGAGGCTTGCTACGAACGAGCGAAGCAGATGGGTGCTTCGGTTCTTGCTGTACCCGTCAAGGATACGATCAAACAGGTGGATAATGAAGGACAAGTACTGTCTACGCCGGATCGGCGAAGTCTGTGGGCGATTCAAACCCCGCAGACTTTTCGTCTTTCTGATTTGCTGGAGGCTTATGCAGCGGCGGAACGGGATGGCTTTCTGGGCACCGATGACTCCAGCTTGGCGGAGCGTGCGGGGATTCCGGTTTCTGTGGTAGAGGGAAGCTACAGAAATATTAAGATTACGACACCTGATGATTTGGATTATGCAGAATTCACAGAAAGAAACAGGGGAGAGGGACAATCATGATCGCTGTAGGACAAGGATTTGATGTGCATCAGCTGGTAGAGGGCAGGCCTTGTATTATTGGGGGAGTTACGATTCCTTACGAAAAAGGATTGCTTGGGCATTCCGATGCAGATGTACTGCTGCATGCAGTTAGTGACGCGATTCTAGGCGCACTTGGACTTGGTGATATCGGCAGACATTTTCCGGATACAGATCCAGCCTTTAAGGACGCAGATAGCTTGAAGTTATTAGAAGAGGTATGGGCACTTGCTCGTGAGCGAGGATATAAGCTGGGAAATATCGATTCAACAATTATCGCCCAAAAGCCTAAGATGGCTCCATACATTCCACAAATGACCGAGATTATCGCACGTGCGCTTAATGCCGACCCGTCCAAGGTGAATGTTAAAGCTACTACAACTGAGCAGCTTGGTTTTGCCGGACGCGGCGAAGGAATTGCCGCACAATCTATTGTCTGTCTACTCCAAGATGTGATATCATCTTGAGATGGTCTAAGTAGTAAATTAAGTTCAACCATATGAAGCGGAGGGAATACAATGACGGATGAAGTCCGGGTGCGTTACGCACCGAGCCCTACGGGACATTTACATATAGGTAACGCCAGAACGGCGCTGTTTAACTATCTGTTCGCCCGTAATAAAGGCGGTAAATTCATTATCAGAATTGAAGATACAGACGTAAAGCGCAATGTCGCTGGTGGTGAAGAGAGCCAGCTTAAGTATTTGAAATGGCTGGGTATGGATTGGGATGAGAGCGTTGATGTGGGCGGAGAGTACGGACCTTATCGTCAGACAGAACGTCTTGACTTATATCGTGTACATTGGCAGGATTTGCTGGACAGAGGTCTGGCTTACCGCTGCTATTGCACAGAGGAAGAGCTGGAAGCGGAACGTGAAGAACAGACTGCTCGCGGAGAAACGCCTCGTTATTCTGGCAAACATCGTGATCTGACTGAAGAGCAACGTCTAGCTTTTGAAGCTGAGGGACGAGTTGCCAGCATTCGCTTCCGTGTGCCAGAAGATCGTACGTATGCGTTTGATGATCTCGTAAAAGGCAGTATTTCTTTTGACACAAAAGAAATGGGTGACTTTGTTATTGTGAAGAAGGACGGAATTCCGACCTATAACTTCGCGGTAGCTGTTGACGATCATCTGATGGCTATTACCCACGTATTGCGTGGAGAAGACCATATTTCCAACACACCCCGCCAGCTTATGATCTATGAAGCGCTTGGCTGGGAGCCACCTTTATTTGGTCACATGACGCTTATTGTTGGCGACAACCACAAGAAGCTCAGCAAACGGGATGAATCCGTTATTCAGTTTATCGAGCAATATGATGAATTGGGTTACTTGCCTGAGGCTCTGGTTAACTTCATTTCTCTGCTTGGCTGGTCTCCAGAGGGAGAAGAAGAGATCTTCAGTAAAGAAGAACTTATTTCTATTTTTGATGCGGACCGTTTGTCCAAAAGCCCGGCTGTATTTGATAAAAACAAGCTGGCGCATCTGAATAATCATTATATTAAGCATGCTGATCCTAAACGGATCTCTGCGCTAGCTATTCCACATCTGCAAAAAGCGGGTAAAATACCTGCTGAGCTGAACGAAGAGCAACAAGCATGGGCGGAAAGCCTTGTCGCGTTGTATCAAGAGCAGATGACTGCAGCTTCTGACATCGTGGCGCTATCGGAACTGTTCTTCCGCAGTCACCTAGAGTTAGAGACGGAAGCAGCGCAGGTTCTGGCTGAAAGCCAAGTCCCTGAGGTATTGTCTGCTTTTCTGGCTAAGGTTGAAGCCTGTCAGGATTTCAGTGCAAGCAACATGGCTGTTCTGATTAAGGAAGTACAGAAAGAAACAGGTCATAAGGGCAAAGCACTCTTTATGCCAATTCGTGTGGCTCTGACCGGACAAACGCACGGACGTGATCTTAATATAACCATTGCTTTGCTCGGCAAAAATCGCGTTATCGAACGTTTGAAATCACAAATTAAGGGCGCTTAAGGTCGTATTTCATACGACTAAACCCCCTTGTCAGTATCTTGTCTTTTGCGCTAAGATAGAATTATATGATAATAGCTGTGATCAGGAGAAGTACGTCCATTGAAGACAATTGCCAGAGAGAATAACCGAGAAAGGGACACCCTTTCGGGCTGGGAGTTATTCATTTGTCCGGGGCAGAACATGCGCCTGTGAGCTGCACGGTTGAATGACCTTTTTAAGGCTCATTAGATCGCGCCGGGAACGTCGCCGTTAATGATGCCAAGTGGAATGAAGAAATTCTGCCGTTTGTTACAATAGCGGCTCATTTGATTCGTTCAAGCAGAGTGGAACCGCGGTTAAACGTCTCTGCAGCATTATGCTGCAGGGGCGTTTTTTGTCTAAATATAAGCAAAAATAATTTTCATACAATACTCTTTGTCTTATATTTCTACGAGATAACAAACCAAGCGAACACTCACAGCATATGTATGATAAGGATGATGGGCCTGGAGACAATACCTTTCTTGTGTACCTGTAAACAGGAGATAAGGAAGTTAAGAAGAGAGGAACCGTGATGTTTAAGCATATTAAGTCGGACATTCGGGCGGTATTTGATAACGATCCTGCTGCCCGCAGCTGGTTCGAGGTTGTCTTCACATATGCCGGCTTGCACGCCATTTGGGGTCACCGGATCGCCCACTCTTTTTTCAAACGCCGCTGGTATACAATGGCTCGTATGGTTTCGCAGTTTAGCAGATTTATGACTGGTGTTGAGATCCATCCCGGAGCTGTCATCGGAAACAGGCTGTTTATCGACCATGGTATGGGGATTGTTATTGGAGAAACCTGCGAAATCGGTGATGATGTTATAATCTATCAAGGGGTTACGCTTGGAGGAACCGGAAAAGAAAAAGGTAAGCGACATCCCACGGTTGGCAACAATGTAGTTATTGGTTCCGGTGCGAAGGTTTTAGGATCTTTTCGTATTGGTGACAATTCAAATATAGGTTCGAATGCTGTTGTGTTGCGTGAAGTGCCTAACAACAGTACAGTAGTAGGGAATCCAGGTCGTGTGGTAAAACGTAATGGAGAACGGGTATCCGATCGGCTCGATCATACGAAGATGCCTGACCCGCTTGTCGATTCACTGCGGTTTTTGCAGAAAGAAATCGAAGAAATTAGGGAAAAGCTTGGCGCAGAAGATAAACAAAAAACCGCACAGCGGATAGCAGAAGCTCAGCAGTATATTGGTGACTATGAAATTTAAGCATCCCGGTATTAAGGAATCCGGAAGAACAGAAAGGGCTGGAATAAGGATGGCTTTACAAATATATAACACAATGACACGCAGCAAGGAGCAGTTTGTGCCCCAGGAGCCGGGCAAAGTTAAGATGTATGTGTGTGGTCCAACCGTTTATGGATATATGCATATCGGAAATGCTAGACCTATAATTGTTTTTGATATGGTCCGGAATTACTTGGAGCAGTTAGGTAATGAGGTGCGTTATGTTACGAATTTCACGGATGTTGATGATAAACTGATTCGCAAAGCCGAAGAAATGAACACTACTGTAGCAGAGGTAGCGGAAACTTTCATTGCTGCTTACCGTGAGGATCTGGAAGGGCTTGGTGTTAAACCGGCAACCTTGAATCCCCGTGTAACGGAAAGCATGGCGCTGATCATTGGATTTATTAAAGAGCTTGAGGAAAAAGGATTCGCATACGAAAGCGGTGGCGATGTATATTACCGCACTTCAAAATTTGAAGACTACGGTAAATTATCTCGTCAGAATCTGGATGAGCTGCAGTTTGGTATCCGTGTTGAGGTGGACTCACGTAAGGAAAAACCGGAGGATTTTGTGCTTTGGAAAGCAGCCAAACCTGGTGAAGTGCACTGGAGTAGCCCTTGGGGAGACGGACGTCCCGGCTGGCATATTGAATGCTCGGCTATGGCGCGGGAGTTCTTGGGGGATACGATCGATATCCATGGTGGTGGACAAGATTTGCAGTTCCCACATCATGAATGCGAATGCGCTCAGACTGAAGCTCTGACTGGTAAACCACTCTCTAATTACTGGATGCATAATGGATTCATCAACATCGGTGATGAGAAAATGTCGAAATCGCTCGGTAATGGCTGGCTTGTAAAAGACATCCGTGAGCGTTTTAAAGCAGGAGCTATCCGCTATTTCATGCTATCGACCCATTACCGCAACCCGTTGAATTTCTCAGAGGAATCTATGACTTCCGCCGAAAAGAGCGTTGAACGGATCACGCTTGCAGAGAGTAACGTTAAACATCGGCTTGAACTCGCTGCTGATGGTGCTCAAGGTGAAGTCAACTCAGAGATTAATGATAAGCTGTCGGCTATAGTGGCCAATTTCCATGCTAGAATGCAGGATGACTTTAATACGCCTGATGCGATCACGGCTATGTTCGATTGGGTGAGTCTGGCAAACCATACGCTTGCGAATAACGAGGCTGCTCCTGCTGATTTTGCTGCATTACTGCAAGCTTTTGGCGAAATGAATGCTGTGCTGCGTTTGACGCCTGAACTGGAAGAGGAAATTGCAAGTGAAGAAGTTGAACGGTTGATCGCCGAGCGGGTTGAAGCTCGTAAGAATAAGAATTGGAGCCGGTCTGACGAGATCCGTGATGAATTAGGCCGCTTGGGCATATTGCTTGAGGATACTCCACAAGGAATGCGGTGGCGTCGTAAATGAGTGAGGAACGCAAGTTTGATAACGGATGGTTTCCTTATGAGCCTTCCAAACCTGCGCGACTACTTTCGCCTATTGTTCTAGCTTATGTAGGAGATGCTATCTATGAGGTGGCTGTTCGCCAGTATTTAGTATCTCTTCCGAATTTGCGTCCGAACCATTTGCATCGTTCTGCTACAGGGCTGGTATCTGCTAAAGCACAGTGTGCAATTCTGAACTTTTTGGAGCCTAGTCTCACGGAAGAGGAGAAGGATGTCGCCCGTCAGGGGAGAAATGCGAAATCGGGAAGTGTTCCTAAGAATGCGGATGTGCTTGAATACCGTCATGCTACAGCTTTTGAGTGCTTGATTGGTTACTTGTACTACACAGGACAACAGGAGAGAATAGAAGAAATTGTGCACAAGGGTATACAGTTTATGTTGAAACAGCCGTGATAGGCTTTGGCGAAATAGAAAATAGGAGAAGTGAACATGGAAGAAGAATTGAAGACTGAAGAGGAAATATTGGCAGGGAAGCATTCTGTGCTTGAAGCGCTTCGTGCTGGTCGTACATTAAATAAAATATGGATCGCAGAGACAGCCCAGAAGCATCTGACAGCACCCATCGTTGCCGAAGCCCGGAAAGCGGGAATTGTCATTCAGCATGTGGACAAGCGTAAGTTGGATCAACTGGCACCAGGTGTGCAGCATCAAGGGGTGGTTGCACAAGCAGCACCATTTGCCTATGTTGAAGTGGATGATTTGTTAGCTATAGCAGAAGCCAAAGGAGAACCGGCATTCCTTATTTTGCTTGATGAAATTGAAGATCCTCATAACCTGGGCTCGATTCTGCGGACGGCGGATTGTACTGGAGTACATGGGGTAATCGTACCTAAACGCCGTTCGGCTCAGATAACTGCGACCGTGTCCAAAACATCCGCGGGTGCTGTGGAGTATGTTCCGGTTGCCCGGGTTACAAACCTGGGTCAGACCATTGACCGTCTAAAAGAGCAGGGAGTCTGGGTAGTAGGAACAGACGTGGATACCGAACAGAATCTATACCAATCCGATATTTTCACGGGTCCGGTAGCTGTTGTAATCGGCAATGAGAATAAAGGAATGGGACGCCTGATTCGTGAAAAATGTGATGTGCTTCTTAAGCTGCCGATGGCCGGAAAGATCAATTCATTAAATGCCTCTGTCGCCGCAGGAGTCATTATGTATGAAGTGATACGCCGCCGGCAACTGCAGGGATAGCTATGGCCGACTGGCGCGATGTGCTGCTTGTGGATGGATATAACATGATCGGTGGCTGGCCGGAACTTGTGGCACTGTCCCAGATTGGTATGCAGGAAGCACGCGACCGCTTGATGGATTTGCTGGCAGATTACCAGGCTTTCTCTGGACGAAGAGTTATTGCTGTTTTTGATGCATACCGTGTTCCGGGGTTGGGAAGGTCTTTTGTCCAGGGTAAGGTCCAGGTGTACTTCACCAAGGAAAAAGAAACCGCAGATGAATGCATTGAGCGACTGGTTGGGGAATATAGCAATCGGCGCCGGCAGATCTATGTGGCTACGAGTGATTTTATAGAGCAGCATATTATTTTTGCACAAGGTGCATTGCGAATTTCGGCAAGGGAATTGCATCTGGAAATTGAAGAGAATCAAAAACAAGTAAAAAAAGCTATCGAACCTGGCGGTGTCAGTTCTACTCGTCATTCTTTGGAAGACAAACTGCCTCCCGATGTGCGCAGTAAGCTGGAAAAATGGCGCAGACAGTGAGATCGAGGAAGAATCAGGAAATATTTTATTCCAATTTATGCTATTCTAGATTGATTTTGGACAAACTCCGGTTGACGGTGGAAGGTAACATAATATATACTGATCCTATATTTCGCGAAGTAACGATGTGTCTTGCGTTGCAGCCGGGGGGATTCTTGGTGAGTGTCGACCTCAAGGAAATAATGCTGTCTGAGTATGATTTCATAAGTGATGAAGATATTGTCGAGGCTTTCCGTGGTGGCGACAGTGGCGCATTAGAACACTTGATTAATAAATACCGTAACTTTGTACGTGCTAAAGCCCGCTCTTATTTCTTGATCGGGGCAGACCGTGAAGATATTGTACAAGAAGGAATGATTGGTCTATACAAGGCTATTCGTGACTTTAAAGGTGACAAGCTCTCTTCATTCAAGGCTTTTGCTGAGCTCTGCATTACACGACAGATTATAACGGCTATTAAGACGGCCACTCGTCAGAAACATATTCCGCTGAACTCTTATGTTTCCTTGGACAAGCCCATTTATGACGAAGATTCTGATAGAACACTTATGGATGTCATTTGTGGAACACAGGTTCTAGATCCAGAAGAGCTAATTATTAATCAAGAAGAATTCATTGGTCTTGAAGATAAGATGGCGGAGATTCTAAGTGACTTGGAGCGCAAGGTTCTGATGTTGTATTTAGACGGAAGATCCTATCAAGAGATTGCTGAAGATCTTAAGCGGCATGTGAAGTCTATTGATAACGCTCTACAACGAGTAAAAAGGAAATTAGAAAGATATCTAGAAGTACGTGACAATTGATGATATAATGAACAAGAGAGGGCTCGGACATCGAGTTCTTTTTTTTAGTCTTTTTGAAATCACTCGGATAGAATTAGGTGCTTGCACCATAAATTTCTATTTGAGCCGATTTTAGTCGTTGCCGTTGAAGGTAGGTTTATACACAGACGGAATACCCCATAATGGTAAGGAAGACAGCGAAGTGTGAGGAAGAGATAGACCCAAAGACAGGGTACGGCCATATGACTACTAAACCCGGAATTACCCAGTGCAGAACGGAATTCTTTCGTTGACACAGACCTTGACATTATGCTAAAGTGTTTTAGGTAGGCCTAAATTCGCGGCTTTTTTTTAGGATCAATATTTGCGTCTTCTAATGTGAATTAGAAGGACGTCTCGGGAGGTGCACATCATGCGGGTAATTATCACTTTGGCTTGTACAAGTTGCAAACAAAGAAACTATGCGACTACCAAAAACAAGCGAAATCACCCCGACCGCATGGAGATGAAGAAATTTTGCAAGTATTGTAACTCGCAAACTCCTCATCGCGAAACCAGATAGTCTGTGGAGGTGTAGTCGGCATGAAACGTAGTTTCAAGTCTATGTTTTCCTTTTTCACTGAGAGCTGGAGTGAACTCAAAAAGGTTCGCTGGCCAAGTCGTAAAGAATTGACCAACTATACATTGATCGTTCTCGGTACGATTGTAGTTGTCGCTATTTACTTCTGGGTTCTGGACATCGGTATTTCCGCTGTGATTGAAGCGATTATTTAGAGAGGTCCCAGGTGGCTTGATATGGAAAAAAGATGGTATGTCGTTCATACCTATTCTGGGTATGAGAATAAGGTCAAAGCCAATTTGGAAAAGCGCGTTGAGTCCATGGGCATGGAAGACAAAATATTCCGCGTTCTTGTTCCTATGGAAGAAGAAATCGTAAACAAAGACGGTAAGAAAAAAACCGTTATGCGTAAAGTTTACCCCGGATATGTTTTGGTGGAAATGGTTCAGACTGATGATTCCTGGTATGTTGTCCGCAATACTCCGGGCGTTACTGGATTTGTTGGTTCGACAGGCTCAGGGTCTAAACCAACAGCTTTGCTTCCGGAAGAGGTAGAACAAATTCTGAAGCATATGGGCATGGTTGAACCTAAAGCGAAGATTGATTTCGAAATCAAGGAATCCGTACGTATTATGGTTGGTCCGTTTGCGAATTTTGTGGGCTCCGTGGAAGAAATTTTGGCTGACAAGAGCAAGATCAAAGTGCATGTTAACATGTTTGGACGGGAAACCCCGCTAGAGTTGGATTTCACTCAAGTGGAGAAAATATAACATAAGCTAGGGTTTCTTGTGGGAGAGCGCTATTGGCGTTCGAAGACCACTATTTTTGCAAGGAGGTGTCACTCATGGCTAAAAAAGTTATTAAAATGGTGAAACTGCAGATTCCTGCAGGGAAAGCGAATCCAGCGCCTCCAGTAGGTCCGGCGTTAGGTCAAGCAGGTGTCAACATCATGGCATTCTGTAAGGAATTTAATGCTCGTACTGCCGACCAGGCTGGCTTGATCATTCCGGTTGAAATTACAGTATTTGAAGACCGTTCCTTTACTTTCATCACTAAAACTCCTCCGGCTGCTGTTCTGCTTCGCATCGCTGCTAAAGTAGAAAAAGGATCCGGCGAACCAAACAAGAAAAAAGTAGCAAAAATCGGCCGCGCTGCGGTACGTGAAATTGCTGAAACAAAAATGCCTGACCTTAACGCTGCAACTGTTGAAGCTGCAATGCGTATGGTTGAAGGTACTGCCCGCAGTATGGGTATCACAATCGAAGACTAGTAGTTTTCGAAGAATCGGTCATTCGTGACCCGCAAGTATGTGGGAGGAATTTCCGCTAACACCACAAAGGAGGAACATTTTCATGGCTAAACATGGTAAGAAATACCAAGAAGCTGCTAAGCTGATCAACAGCGAAGCAACTTACGAGCCTTCAGAAGCTGTAGAGCTTGTGAAAAAGGCAGCGACTGCTAAGTTCGACGAAACCGTTGAAGCAGCAGTTCGTCTGGGTGTAGACCCGCGTAAACAAGACCAAGCAGTTCGTGGTGTTGTTGTCCTGCCTCACGGCACTGGTAAAACACAACGCGTGCTTGTATTTGCAAAAGGTGAAAAAGCGAAAGAGGCAGAAGCTGCTGGCGCTGATTTTGTTGGTGATCAAGACATGATCAACAAAATTCAACAAGGCTGGTTTGAATTTGATGTCTGCGTAGCTACACCTGATATGATGAGTGAAGTCGGTAAACTGGGTCGTCTGCTTGGTGGTAAAGGTCTTATGCCTAACCCTAAAGCTGGCACAGTTACATTCGATGTTTCCAAGGCTGTGCAAGAAATCAAAGCCGGTAAAATCGAATACCGTCTCGACAAAGCAGGTCAAATTCACGCGCCAATCGGCAAAGTGTCCTTTGATGCTGCACAATTGAACGATAACCTTAAAGCTCTTATCGACGCTTTGAACCGTGCGAAACCAGCTGCTGCTAAAGGTGTATACCTTAAAGGCATCTCGATTTCTTCCACAATGGGTCCTAGCGCTCGTGTGAACACAACCGTCTTCAGATAATTAAGGGTTGACTCTTTGAGTCAATTTTGATAATCTATAACAGTTGTGAAACTTAAGGTATCAATCTTAACCTTGAATATGCTTACCGTAGACAGTAGGTGCCTTAGTGCTTAATTTCCTACCGAGGTGTTGTGATAGAAACAAGAAGTAACGAGCTCGCTCGTATAACTTTCGTTTTATCAAGCCTTCGTGATTCTGCGGAGGCTTTTCTACTGCCTGCGTAGGAGCGGTGAAGCTTTCCTTGGAAAGAACGCCGACACATAAATTTTCAGGAGGTGTATACATTGGCAAATGCAAAAGTAATTCAAGCAAAACAAGACGCGGTTGACGTCGTTACTGCAAAACTGCAAAACAGTCTTTCGACTGTTGTAGCTGACTACCGTGGATTGAACGTTTCCCAAGTGACTGAACTGCGTAAGCAACTTCGTGAAGCTGGCGTTGAGTTTCAAGTCCTGAAGAACACATTGCTACGTCGCGCAACTGCTGCGGCTGAGTTGAGTGAATTGGATGAAGTTTTGACTGGTCCAACAGCTATCGCATTCAGCACAACTGATGCAGTAGCACCAGCTAAAATTTTGAACGATTTCGCCAAGAAAAACGACGCTTTGAAATTGAAAGGCGGCGTAGTTGAAGGTCGTGTCATTGACGCGGAACAACTGAAAGCACTGGCTGAGCTTCCATCCCGCGATGGTTTGCTGTCCATGCTGCTTAGCGTACTTCAAGCTCCAATGCGCAACTTCGCGCTTGCAGTTAAAGCTGTTGCTGAAAAAGAAGAACAAAGCGCGTAAGCCTTTGACTCTTGCAGCATAATCAATACCACAAATAAATTTAAATATAAAATGGAGGTTCAATCATGAGTAAAGAAGCAATCTTGGAAGCAATTAAAGGCATGAGCGTATTGGAACTGAACGACCTGGTTAAAGCAATTGAAGAAGAATTCGGCGTAACTGCAGCAGCTCCAGTAGCAGCTGGCGGTGCGGTAGCAGCAGTAGCTGAAGAGCAATCCGAATTTGACGTAATTTTGACAGGCGCTGGCGCTTCCAAAATCAACGTTATCAAAATCGTTCGCGAAATCACTGGTCTTGGCTTGAAAGAAGCTAAAGATCTTGTAGACAACGCACCAAAAGCAATCAAAGAAAAAGTAAGCAAAGACGAAGCCGAAGCTACTAAAGCAAAATTGGAAGAAGCAGGCGCAGCTGTAGAAGTGAAGTAATTCCTTCTATTACTGAAAACCCCTTGAACTTGTTCAAGGGGTTTGTTTTATAAATAGAGTTAGTAGGGCGTTTATACCAACTGCTAACATAATAGGAAAGGGAGGAAAGAGATGTCGCAACATTATTATTCGCAGCAGCCGGAAGTACGTCATGACAGACGTAGCATTGATACCGTACTAAGAGGCAAAAGCTTTCGTTTTACGAGCGATGCTGGTGTATTCTCTAAAGGAGACATCGATTACGGTAGCCGAGTTCTTATTGAAGCTATGATAATTCCGGACGGTTCAGCGGTGCTTGATGTAGGTTGTGGTTATGGGCCGATTGGCATAAGTGCAGCATACCTAGCTCCCAAAGGACATGTGACCATGATTGATATTAACAGTCGTGCGGTAGAACTGGCGCGTGAGAATGCTCAGCACAATGGAATCCGGAATGTTACGATAATGGAAAGCGATGTGCTCGGTGCATTGAATGAGCAGCAGAAGTTCGATGTGATTCTAACTAATCCTCCGATTCGTGCAGGAAAAGCTGTAGTGCATAAGATTTTTGAAGATGCTTATGAACATTTAAATGAGGGTGGCTATCTGTGGATTGTAATTCAGAAGAAGCAGGGCGCTCCATCAGCAGTGGCAAAACTAGAAAGCTTGTTCTCAATGGTGGAAGAAGTGGGGAAAGACAAAGGCTATCGTATTATTAAAGCGCAAAAATAAAATACAATAGGTTATTGACATGTGATAGTGATAATGGTATTATTATAAAATGTCAGTATTAAGATAGGCTCCATGTCTTTAGTTTGCTGAAATGTCAAGCAATATATTGTCGCCCGGCTAGCGCATGCCGCACGGCAAGTTTTTGCGAGTTGGTTGTCTATGCTCTAACGTAGCAAATGCTGCGTGGTAATAGATAATAGCGCATAAACTATTGCTTGGTGACGTATAATATGTACGTTTTGGGCAAATCTACTTGATAAGGAGTATTTTGGTCATGGATAAATGCGCTCTTTTTTCGAAGATTTCGATAAGGGCTTTTCTTTTATTTATGACTGAATCCTTGTAGTATGGTTCCATTATACGGTTCCAAACAAGGGTTCGCAATCAATTTTTAAGTGAGTAGACATGAGGGGTGAGTAAAGTTGGCAGGACATCTTGTTCAGTATGGTCGACGCACTCGGCGGAGCTATGCGAGAATTAACGAGGTACTCGAGGTCCCGAACCTGATCGAGATCCAACAAAAATCTTATGATTGGTTTTTGGAGGAAGGATTGCGGGAAATGTTTCAGGACATCTCGCCGATCCAGGATTTCACAGGTAATTTGGTACTAGAGTTCATTGATTACAGCCTGGGTGAACCGAAATATACGGTTGACGACGCTAAAGAGCGGGACGTAACGTATGCGGCTCCTCTGCGTGTAAAGGTGCGGCTCATTAATAAAGAGACCGGTGAGGTTAAAGAGCAGGAAGTGTTCATGGGAGATTTCCCGCTGATGACGGAGACCGGCACTTTTATTATTAATGGTGCGGAACGGGTTATTGTCAGCCAGTTGGTTCGCTCTCCAAGCGTCTATTTCAGCACAAAAGTGGATAAGAACGGCAAAAAAACCTACACCGCCACAGTAATCCCGAACCGCGGAGCCTGGTTGGAACTAGAAACCGATGCTAAGGACATTATGTATGTTCGTATCGATCGGACTCGTAAAATTCCTGTTACCGTACTTTTGCGTGCTCTCGGTTTCGGTAGTGATGCCGAAATTCTGGAATTGCTTGGCAATGATGAATATATTCGCAATACGCTGGATAAAGACAACACGGACTCCACGGAGAAGGCGCTTATTGAGATTTATGAGCGTTTGCGTCCGGGCGAACCGCCGACACTAGACAATGCCAAAAGTTTGCTGGTTGCGCGTTTCTTTGATCCAAAACGCTACGACCTAGCTAATGTAGGGCGTTACAAAATCAATAAAAAGCTACACATTAAGAACCGTCTTTTCAATCAACGTCTTGCTCAGCCTTTGGTTGACGACTCTACTGGAGAAATCCTGGCAGAATCCGGCCAAATGGTCGATCGTAGACTGCTTGATGAATTGATTCCATATTTCGAAAAGAATGTTGCCTTTAAAAACTACCGTGTTACTGGCGGAGTTATGGACAGCGAAGATATTCCTCTTCAAACAATTGACGTATTCTCGCCAATTGAAGAAGGCCGGGTTATTAAGCTGATCGCTAACGGCAACATCGACAAATCTGTTAAGCATATTACTCAAGCTGATATTATATCCTCAATCAGCTACTTTATTAATTTGCTTCACGGAATTGGCAATACCGATGATATCGACCACTTGGGTAACCGTCGTCTGCGTTCTGTAGGTGAACTCTTGCAGAATCAGTTCCGTATCGGTTTGTCCCGGATGGAACGTGTTGTACGTGAAAGAATGTCGATTCAGGATGCTAATGCGATTACGCCTCAGGCTCTGATCAACATTCGTCCGGTCATCGCGTCTATTAAAGAGTTCTTCGGTAGCTCCCAGCTGTCTCAATTTATGGATCAGACGAACCCGCTTGCGGAACTTACGCATAAACGTCGTCTGTCCGCCCTCGGACCTGGTGGTTTGACACGTGAACGCGCGGGCTTTGAAGTTCGTGACGTCCATCACAGTCACTACGGTCGGATGTGTCCAATTGAAACGCCGGAAGGTCCAAACATCGGGTTGATCAACTCCTTGTCCACCTTTGCGCGCATCAATGAATACGGCTTTATTGAAGCTCCGTATCGTTGGGTGGATCCGAAGACTGGTAAGGTGACTGAGCAAATTGACTATCTGACTGCTGATGAGGAAGATAATTATGTAGTTGCTCAGGCTAACGTGTTGATCGAAGAAGATGGCACCTTTAAAGAAGATATGGTAATCGTTCGTTACAACAAAGACTCAGACAACATTACAACGATGCCAAGTAATCGTGTCGATTACATGGACGTTTCGCCTAAACAGGTTGTATCTGTCGCTACGGCGCTCATTCCGTTCCTTGAGAACGATGACTCCAACCGCGCACTGATGGGATCTAACATGCAACGTCAAGCCGTTCCGCTTCTAATTCCAAAAGCTCCGCTGGTCGGAACAGGGATGGAACATAAATCCGCTAAGGATTCTGGCGTATGTATCGTTTCCAAGTATGACGGTATTATCGAACGTTCTTCAGCTAATGAAATTTGGCTGCGTCGCGTTGAGACTGTCGAAGGCAAGGAAGTTAAAGGCGATATCGTTAAATATAAATTACACAAATTTATGCGTTCTAACCAAGGTACCTGTATTAACCAACGTCCTCTAGCTAAAAGAGGGGACATTGTTAAGAAGGGTGATATCCTGGCAGACGGTCCTTCCACAGAAATGGGCGAACTTGCTCTTGGCCGTAACGTAGTCGTTGCGTTCATGACTTGGGAAGGTTACAACTACGAGGATGCGATCCTGTTAAGTGAAAAGCTGGTTAAGGAAGATGTATATACTTCGATTCATATCGAAGAATACGAATCTGAAGCTCGCGACACTAAACTGGGGCCTGAAGAAATTACGCGCGATATTCCGAACGTCGGCGAAGAAGCTCTGCGCAATCTTGATGAGCGCGGAATCATCCGCATCGGTGCGGAAATCAGCGCTGGTGACATTCTGGTGGGTAAGGTTACTCCTAAGGGTGTAACTGAACTGACAGCAGAAGAACGTCTCCTGCACGCTATCTTTGGTGAGAAAGCTCGTGAAGTACGGGATACCTCTTTACGCGTTCCTCATGGTAGTGATGGTATTATCGTGGACGTTAAAGTCTTTACACGTGAGAACGGCGATGAGCTGCCTCCTGGTGTAAATCAATTGGTTCGTGTCTACATCGCTCAGAAACGTAAGATTTCTGAGGGTGACAAGATGGCCGGACGTCACGGTAACAAGGGTGTCGTTGCCCGTATCCTGCCAGAAGAAGATATGCCGTTCCTTCCGGACGGTACGCCAGTACAGGTTGTTCTTAACCCTCTGGGCGTTCCTTCTCGTATGAACATCGGACAGGTGCTTGAGGTCCATATTGGTATGGCCGCATTGCGTCTGGGAATTCACATTGCAACGCCGGTATTTGACGGAGCGCGTGAGTACGACGTGTTTGATACGATGGAAGAAGCAGGTATGCAGCGTAATGGTAAGACCGTACTGTATGATGGCCGTACAGGTGAACGCTTCGAACGTGAAGTTACTGTTGGTGTCATGCACATGATCAAACTGGCGCACATGGTTGATGATAAGATTCACGCCCGTTCAACAGGACCTTACTCACTAGTTACGCAACAACCATTGGGTGGTAAAGCTCAATTTGGTGGACAGCGTTTCGGGGAGATGGAAGTGTGGGCGCTTGAAGCTTACGGTGCTGCATATACATTGCAAGAAATTTTGACCGTGAAATCCGATGACGTGGTTGGTCGCGTGAAGACGTACGAATCCATTGTCAAAGGTGAAAATGTACCGGAACCAGGTGTTCCTGAGTCGTTCAAGGTATTGATCAAAGAACTGCAGTCCCTGGGTATGGATGTTAAGATTCTTAGCGGTGACGAGCAGGAAATTGAAATGAGAGAATTGGACGATGAGGACGAGACGTCAGGCGACAAACTAAGCCTCAATTTAGAAGGTTCAGAAGTCGGAGTAGAATAATCAAGCTGGAGCTTAAAAGTTCCATTTTATAAAGGACCGCACGCCCTCTTTTGATGTAACAGTCAGAAGAGGGCAAAGCGGTACTAAATCAGGATTAGGTTAAGGAGGGTTGCTCCTTGTTGGACGTTAACAATTTTGAATTTATGAAAATCGGACTCGCTTCTCCGGAGAAGATTCGTTCATGGTCCCGCGGAGAAGTTAAGAAACCGGAAACCATTAACTATCGTACATTGAAACCGGAAAAAGAGGGTCTTTTCTGTGAGCGTATCTTTGGACCACAAAAAGACTGGGAATGTCATTGCGGTAAATACAAACGTGTCCGTTATAAGGGCGTAGTCTGCGACCGTTGTGGCGTTGAGGTTACCCGTGCTAAAGTTCGTCGTGAACGTATGGGTCACATTGAATTGGCTGCTCCGGTATCTCATATCTGGTATTTCAAAGGTATCCCAAGCCGCATGGGGCTTGCACTAGATATGTCTCCAAGATCACTTGAAGAAATTATCTATTTCGCATCTTATGTTGTAACGGATCCAGGTGAAACTCCACTGGAAAAGAAACAACTTCTGTCCGAGAAAGAATATCGTAGCTACCGTGAAAAATACGGTTACGGTTTCCAAGCCGGCATGGGTGCTGAAGCTGTTAAAAAGCTTCTTCAAGATATCGACATCGATAAAGAGCTGGAATTCCTCAAAGAAGAACTGCGTACGGCCCAAGGCCAACGCCGTAACCGGGCGATCAAACGTCTGGAAGTCATTGAAGCATTCCGTAACTCCGGCAACAAGCCTGATTGGATGATCATGGATGTTCTTCCGGTTATTCCTCCGGAGCTTCGTCCGATGGTTCAATTGGATGGTGGCCGTTTTGCTACGTCCGACTTGAATGATCTCTATCGCCGTGTTATTAACCGGAACAACCGTCTGAAAAGACTGCTTGATCTCGGTGCTCCTGACATTATCGTGCAGAACGAAAAACGGATGCTCCAGGAAGCTGTCGATGCTCTCATCGATAACGGCCGTCGGGGACGTCCGGTAACCGGTCCTGGTAACCGTCCGCTTAAATCGCTCAGCCATATGCTGAAAGGTAAACAAGGACGTTTCCGCCAGAACTTGCTCGGTAAACGGGTTGACTACTCTGGACGTTCCGTTATCGTAGTAGGACCGTACCTCAAGATGTATCAATGCGGACTTCCTAAGAAAATGGCGTTAGAATTGTTCAAACCTTTTGTTATGAAAGAATTGGTTAATAAGGGCCTTGCCCACAACATAAAGAGCGCGAAACGTAAAGTTGAACGCGTAAGTCCTGAAGTTTGGGATGTACTCGAAGAAGTAATTAGAGAACACCCAGTACTTCTAAACCGCGCACCAACACTTCACCGTCTCGGTATTCAAGCATTTGAACCGATCTTGGTGGAAGGTCACGCTATTCGTCTTCACCCACTCGTATGTACGGCGTACAATGCCGACTTTGACGGTGACCAAATGGCGGTGCACGTTCCTCTGTCTGCAGAAGCTCAAGCGGAAGCACGCATTCTCATGCTTGCATCTGGTAATATCTTGAATCCTAAAGACGGTAAGCCAGTTGTAACACCTTCCCAGGATATGGTCCTTGGTACTTTCTACTTGACCATGGATAACAAGGAAGAAAAGGGTAGTGGTATGATTCTGCGTACCGTTAACGAAGCTGTATCAGCTTACCAACGCGGAACTGCAGGACTTCATGCTCGTGTTGCTATTCCGGCTAAAGCACTTGGCAAAACATGCTTTACGGAAGAACAACAAAATGCAATGTTGATTACTACGGTCGGTAAGATCATTTTTAATGAAATCTACCCAAGTAGTTTCCCTTATATCAACGAAGCAACCAAAACTAACTTGCTGCACGGCACACCTGAGAAATACTTTATCTACGAAAAAGGCGCGAACATTCGCGAGTTGATTGAATCCGCTCCAGAAGCCAGTGCTGTAGGTAAAGAATATCTGGGTCTGATTATTGCTCGTTGTTTTGAAACTTATCACACAACCAAAACTTCTATGATTTTGGATAAAATTAAACAGCTCGGATTCACTTACTCCACACGTTCTGGTGTTACAGTTGCCGTGTCGGACGTTATTGTCCCTGAGGAGAAAGTTACGATCCTGAAAGAGTCTGAAGCTAAGGTTGATGTGGTTGCTAACCAATATCGCCGTGGTTTGATCACCAATGACGAACGGTATGACCGTGTTATTGAGATCTGGTCGAAGACTAAGGATGATCTTACGAACATCCTGCTTAAGTCGATGGACCGTTTCAACTCTATCATGCTCATGGTCGACTCTAAAGCGCGTGGTAACAAATCGCAGATCACTCAGTTGGGTGGTATGCGTGGTCTGATGGCAACACCTTCAGGTCGGATTTTCGAATTGCCAATCAAGGCAAACTTCCGTGAAGGTCTTACCGTCTTGGAGTACTTTATCTCCACTCACGGAGCGCGTAAAGGTCTTGCCGATACCGCACTTCGTACCGCTGACTCAGGGTATCTGACTCGTCGTCTTGTTGACGTTGCCCAGGACGTTATTGTCCGTGAAGAAGATTGTGGAACCGATAAAGGCTTCACAGTTAGTCGTATTCAGGATGGTAAAGAGGTTATCGAAGATCTGTATGACCGTATTGAAGGTCGTTACTGCTTCGAAACTGTTCGTCACCCAGAAACAGGCGAAATCATTGTTCACCGTAATGATTTGATTGACTCCGATAAAGCGGAGGCAATTGTAAACGCAGGTGTAACTAAGCTGCAAATTCGTTCTGTACTGAGCTGCCGTGCCCGTCATGGGGTTTGTAAGAAATGTTACGGACGTAACTTGGCAACTGGTAAACACGTTGAGATTGGTGAAGCAGTTGGTATTATTGCCGCACAATCTATCGGTGAACCAGGAACCCAGCTTACAATGCGTACGTTCCATACCGGCGGTGTTGCCGGTGATGACATCACTCAAGGTTTGCCGCGTATTCAGGAGTTGTTTGAAGCTCGTAACCCTAAAGGTCAAGCTACAATCAGTGAAATCGATGGCGTAATCAAGGAAATCCGTGAAACCAAAGACCGTCGCGAAATCGAGGTTCAAGGTGAAGCTGAATCCAAGACTTATTCCATTACTTATGGTTCACGTCTACGTGTTAGTGAAGGCCAAGAAATCGAAGCCGGCGATGAGCTGACAGACGGTTCGATTGACCCTAAAGAAATGCTGCGTATCAAAGGGATCCGTGGGGTACAAAACTACATTCTGCAAGAAGTACAGCGTGTATACCGTAACCAAGGCGTTGAGATCAATGATAAGCACATTGAAGTTATGATCAAGCAAATGCTTCGGAAGATCCGTATTATTGACGCAGGTGACACAAGTCTGTTGCCAGGTGCATTTGCGGATATTCATGAGTACGAAGGTGCTAACAAGGAAGCTATCTTGTCTGGTAAAGAGCCTGCTGTTGCTAAACCAGTCTTGCTCGGTATTACCAAGGCGTCTCTTGAAACTGATTCCTTCTTGTCAGCTGCATCATTCCAAGAAACTACTCGTGTCCTAACAGACGCTGCTATCAAAGGTAAAGTAGATAAGTTGCTTGGACTTAAAGAAAATGTTATTATCGGTAAGTTGATTCCTGCAGGTACTGGGATGAACCGTTACCGTAACGTTAAGCTAAGTGATCCAAATGCAGAAAGCGAACTTGAATCATTAGAGACGGTTCCTGCTGAATAAATTAGCAATCATGGTAGTGTGCTCATGTCATACCTACTCATAGGTGTGGCATGAGTGTTCTGCTGTGTATAATTTCTATAAAAATTGTTGCTGAATTTCTTGACACCATCTATTGATAATGCTAAAATGTCTAAGGTGCGTGAGTAGCCATGTTATCCTTGTTCATTGGAGGTAAAGAGAATGACTGATGATAGAGGACTACAGGATGCTCAGGTCAAGATCGGTACCAAACAAACCGTCAAGGCGGTAGAGTTGGGCCTAGCCGCAGAAGTCTATGTGGCAGAGGACGGAGATCAAAGGCTTACTTCCAGGATAGTTTTGCTTTGTAACAAACAAGGTGTTAAGATCACATATGTGGATACGATGCTGAATTTGGGCAAGGCCTGCGGAATAGAAGTTGGCGCTGCGATGGCAGCCGTCTTAAAACAATAGCTACAGAAATGTTTTTGTACTGGGGTGAACACCAGCGGCAAGAACTTTTCATTTGTCTTTTTATGAACCGCCTGGGTCTGTGGGCTTAGAGTTCTTAAATCGACTATCATTTCAGGAAGGGGGTGGCAACAACATGCCAACAATTAACCAATTGGTTCGTAAAGGCCGTCAAGCCAAAATCGAAAAATCTAAATCTCCCGCTCTTCAAAAAGGGTATAACGCCCTCAAGCGTGAGGCTACAAATTTGAGCGCTCCGCAAAAACGCGGTGTGTGCACTCGTGTAGGCACAATGACTCCACGTAAACCAAACTCAGCGCTTCGTAAATATGCCCGTGTTCGTTTGACGAACCGTCTCGAGGTAACAGCTTATATCCCGGGTATCGGACATAACTTACAAGAGCACAGTGTTGTATTACTTCGCGGAGGTAAAGTAAAGGACCTTGCAGGGGTTCGTTACCATATCGTTCGTGGTGCTTTGGATACAGCAGGTGTAGCTAACCGGATGCAAGCTCGTTCTAAATACGGTGCAAAACGTCCTAAAGCTAAGAAGTAAGATAACAATATCTGAATAATAAACATTTAAGAAAGGGGGATATCCATGCCACGCAAAGGTCCAGTTACAAAGAGAGACGTATTGCCAGATCCGTTGTATAATAGCAAGTTGGTTACTCGTTTGATTAACCGCATTATGCTGGGTGGTAAAAGAGGTGTCGCTCAAAGCATTCTGTACAATTCATTCAAATTGATTGAAGAACGTACGGGTAAAGATCCGATGGAAGTTTTCGAAGCTGCCATCAAGAATATCATGCCGGTTTTGGAAGTCAAAGCTCGTCGTGTCGGTGGTGCTAACTATCAAGTACCTATCGAGGTTAAACCAGAGAGACGTACTGCTCTGGGATTACGTTGGCTCGTAAACTACTCTCGCAACCGCGGTGAGAAGACTATGGAAGAGCGTTTGGCGGCTGAGATCATCGACGCTTCCAACAACACAGGCGCTTCTGTTAAGAAACGTGAAGATACACACAAAATGGCTGAAGCAAACAAAGCGTTCGCTCACTACCGTTGGTAGGATTAAGGTCATTCAAATAACTTATATTTTGAAGGGAGATCCATTTCATGGCTAGAGAGTTCTCCTTAAAAAATACACGTAACATCGGGATCATGGCGCATATTGATGCTGGTAAAACAACTACCACAGAGCGGATTCTTTTCTATACAGGCCGTACGCACAAAATCGGTGAAGTTCACGAAGGTGCTGCTACAATGGACTGGATGGAGCAAGAACAAGAGCGCGGAATCACGATTACGTCCGCTGCTACGACTGCTGCGTGGAAAGGTCACCGCATCAATATCATTGATACCCCAGGACACGTTGACTTCACTGTTGAAGTTGAACGTTCCCTGCGTGTATTGGATGGGGCAGTTGGTGTATTTAGTGCAAAAGAGGGCGTTGAGCCTCAGTCTGAAACCGTATGGAGACAGGCAGACCGTTATAACGTTCCCCGGATTGCATATGTAAACAAAATGGACATTATCGGTGCGGATTTCCTTAACGTAATCGAAACTATGCGTGATCGCCTTCAAGCCAACGCAGTTGCTATTCAATTGCCAATTGGTGCAGAAAGTGATTTCACTGGTATTATCGACCTAGTTGAGCAAAAAGCACACATGTTCAGAGATGATCTGGGCCAAAACATCGAAGTAACGGATATTCCGGAAGAATATTTGGCCAAAGTTGAGGAGCTGCGTCTCGAGTTGATCGAGAAAGTTGCTGAACTTGATGAGGATCTGACTATGAAGTATTTGGAAGGCGAAGAAATTACAATTCCGGAAATTAAAGCTGCAATTCGCAAAGGCGTAGTTGAAGTTAAATTGTTCCCTGTAATTGCTGGATCTTCCTACCGAAACAAAGGGATTCAGCTTATGCTGGATGCTGTTGTTGATTACTTGCCATCTCCTCTTGACGTTCCAGCTATTACTGGACATCTTGATGACGGTACAGAAGCTGTTCGTCACTCTTCGGATGAAGAGCCGTTTGCAGCTTTGGCATTTAAAATCATGACAGACCCTTATGTTGGTAAACTTACGTTCTTCCGTGTTTACTCAGGCGTACTTGAGTCCGGATCATACGTAGTTAATGCAACTAAGAACAAGCGTGAACGTATTGGTCGTATCCTTCAAATGCATGCGAACAGCCGTCAAGAAATTTCCATCGTGTATTCTGGCGACATCGCAGCTGCTGTTGGTTTGAAAGATACCAGTACAGGTGATACACTGTGTGATGAGAAGAATCCAGTAATTCTGGAATCAATGAACTTCCCTGATCCAGTTATCGAGATCGCTGTTGAACCAAAAACTAAAGCTGACCAAGATAAAATGGGCGTTGCTCTCGGAAAGTTGACTGAAGAGGATCCAACTCTTCGTGCTCACACTGATGAAGAAACAGGCCAAACAATCCTGGCTGGTATGGGTGAACTTCACTTGGACATCATCATCGACCGTATGCGTCGTGAGTTCAAAGTAGAAACCAATGTGGGTAAACCACAGGTTGCTTACCGCGAAACGTTCAAGGCACCTGCTCGCGTCGAAGGTAAATTTGTACGCCAATCTGGTGGTCGTGGTCAATACGGTCACGTATGGGTTGAATTTGAACCCCTCGAACCAGGTACTGGTAGCAAATTCGAAAGTAAAGTTGTGGGTGGCTCGGTTCCTAGAGAGTACATCGCTCCTGCACTTGCGGGTATTGAAGAACAAATGAAAAACGGCGTACTTGCTGGCTTCCCGCTAGTAGACGTTAAAGCTACCATCGTAGATGGTTCTTATCATGATGTCGATTCCAACGAAATGGCATTTAAAATTGCCGGTTCGATGGCACTCAAAGCAGCTAAAGACAAGTGTAAGCCTGTCCTGCTTGAGCCAATCATGAAAGTAGAAGTAACTGTTCCTGAGGAATATATGGGTGATGTAATGGGTATGCTGAACTCCCGCCGTGGCCGTATCGAAGGTATGGATTCCCGTGGTGGAGCGCAAATTATCCGTGCTAAGGTGCCTCTTTCCGAAATGTTCGGATACTCTACAACACTTCGTTCTGGTACACAAGGACGTGGCGTATTCTCAATGGAGCTTTCTCACTATGAAGAAGTTCCTAAATCCATTGCGGAAGAGATCGCTGCAAAGAACAAAGGCGCTGAATAATTACCAGTTTTAACTTGCCGTCCCGGGTATAAACACTCAGTCATCTAAGATTACACGTATGCGGGCGGCTCAAATATAAGGAACCCCACATTAAGGAGGAACTGTTCAAATGGCAAAGGCAAAGTTTGAACGTAACAAACCGCACGTTAACATCGGTACTATTGGTCACGTCGACCATGGTAAAACGACTCTGACTGCTGCAATCACTACTGTATTGTCCAAAACTTACGGTGGCGCAGCTATCGCATTCGATCAAATCGACAAAGCTCCTGAAGAGCGCGAACGTGGTATCACAATCTCCACTTCCCACGTTGAATATGAAACTCCTAACCGTCACTACGCTCACGTAGACTGCCCTGGTCACGCCGACTATGTTAAAAACATGATCACTGGCGCAGCGCAAATGGACGGAGCTATCCTGGTTGTATCCGCAGCTGATGGCCCAATGCCACAAACTCGCGAGCACATCCTGTTGTCCCGTCAAGTAGGCGTTCCTTACATCGTTGTCTTCTTGAACAAATGCGACATGGTTGAAGACGAAGAGTTGTTGGAATTGGTTGAAATGGAAGTTCGCGACTTGCTTAGCGAGTATGACTTCCCAGGCGACGATACTCCAATCATCCGTGGTTCTGCTCGTGAAGCTCTGCAAAACCCAGATGGCGATTACGCTAAAAAAATCATCGAAATGTTTGAAACAATCGATGAGTACATTCCACTTCCTGAGCGTCAAACTGACAAGCCTTTCTTGATGCCTGTCGAAGACGTATTCTCCATCACTGGCCGCGGTACTGTGGCAACTGGTCGCGTAGAACGCGGAACAGTTAAAGTCGGAGAAGAAATCGAAATCGTTGGTATTCACGAAGATACTAAGAAATCCGTAGTTACGGGCGTAGAAATGTTCCGTAAATTGCTGGATTCCGCTCAAGCTGGGGACAACATCGGAGCATTGCTTCGTGGTGTTGACCGTAACATGATCGAGCGTGGCCAAGTATTGGCTAAGCCGAACTCCGTTAAACCACACACTGAGTTCACTGCTCAAATTTACGTTCTGACAAAAGAAGAAGGTGGCCGTCACAAGCCTTTCTTCACTGGATACCGTCCACAGTTCTACTTCCGTACAACTGACGTAACTGGTATCATCAACTTGCCAGAAGGTACTGAAATGGTTATGCCTGGTGATAACATCTCCGTAACCGTACAACTGATCTCCCCAATCGCTATTGAAGAAGGTACTAAATTCTCCATTCGCGAAGGTGGCCGTACAGTTGGTGCTGGTAGCGTAGCTTCTATCCAAAAATAATAATTCGACTTCTATCTGCGGGTAGATTCCGAATTACAAACACCCCTGATTCTTCTTGCGGAGAATCAGGGGCTTTTTTTTTTCTGAGAATGATTTATTATTCGACAAAGATTGATAATCAAAGCATACTATTATGATCTTTTTCTACATAATTCGTCAAATTACAACAATCGATTGTTTACAATTATACTAATCTTAGAGTAAAATGAAGGAGATATAATAATGTAAAATAATAGGAGTTGTGGGAGGGTGTTAATATGGGGAAATGTCCTTTTTCCTTCATGCATGCGTTAACTGCACGTAATAATAATGTGGATTCTCCTGCCTCTCGTTCCTTAGACTTCAAGGATCAGAATCATTCTGTTGCGGAGTCTTTTCATAAACTGGAAGGACATGGCGAACTTAACGAGCAGATGAGGATGATTGATCTGACTGAAGCAGATCTGAACTTACTACGCAGGGTGAAACCTGTTGTTGAGCAGAATATAGACTATATCATTGATCAATTTTACAATTCTGTATTAGGTGTAAATAAACTCGAAGCTATTATTTTGGAACATAGCAGTATAGATAGGTTAAAAACTACTCTGCGTGGTCATATCCTAGAGATTTTTAATGGAAAGGTTGACGATGAGTACATAGCAAAGCGTCTAATGATCGCTAATATTCATAAAAGAGTAGGACTTGAGCCTAAATGGTACTTATCTGCTTTTCAGAATCTTCAGAACGTATTTATACGCGTTATATATAATGAAACAAACGATGACAATATACGCCTTCGAGTGGTTCAGACGGTGACTAAACTGCTTAATCTCGAGCAGCAATTGGTGCTAGAAGAATATGAGAAGGAGAATATAAGAGAGAAGGAGGAGCAATATTTATTAGCGAAAAATGAATTGAAACAAAAAATTTCAGAGTTTAGCGTTGAACTGATAGATTATAGCATCGATACTAATGCTGCTGTGAAGCAGCTAGTGGCAAGCAGCAATGAAGTAAGTAGAACATTCCAACGTACGGCTTCATCCGCTCTGGAGTCACAGGGATTAGCTGCAGATGGGCATGAACACTTGGACGATTTGACTGAGCAAATTAATCTCATATATCAGACCACCAGTGAGATGGAAGACTCGATCATTGAGTTAAGCGATTCCTCTAAACAAATTCAAAAAATCGTGAACTCAGTAAGGGAAATTGCTGATCAGACTAAAATCCTCTCACTTAATGCAACGATTGAAGCCGCAAGAGCTGGTGAGCATGGTAGAGGGTTTAGTGTGGTTGCTCAAGAAGTTAGCCGGCTTGCGGAGGATACTAAGAATACTGTGATTCAGATCGTAGAGCTAACAAATAAATCAGGACTCCTCACTCAGCAGGTTGTAGAAGAGATTCGTAAGGTGCAGGACTTAACTAAGAATGGGAAACACCAATCGGTCGAGACTAGTCTTTTGTTCTCTGATATTGTAGACGCTATGCGTAGCAGTACACAGGAGATTGTAATAGTGGAAGAAGAAATAAGAACCTTAATCCAAACCATTGAGGGGATCGGAACTGCAACGGCTCAGACTGCTTCCTCCGCAGAAATTTTTAAGTCTGCGACAGAGAATCTTTAACATATATATAGTAGAAGAACAGCGCATGAAAAAAATATGCGTTGTTTTTCTATTTTTGCTTGCAATACTGCTGCCTATTATATATAATAATAAATGTTGTTCTGAGACGTTGCGATGATGTGAGAGGTTACTGACACACCCGGCCCCTTTGCCATGGGGACGAGGTCAGAAAATTTTCACGGAGTATGTCCGATACCAAATTGGGCGATAGAAGGAGGGACTAAAATGGCAAAGCAAAAAATTCGTATTCGCTTGAAAGCATACGACCACAGAATTCTTGATCAATCCGCTGAGAAGATTGTTGAAACAGCAAAACGTTCGGGTGCAGGTGTGTCCGGGCCGATTCCGTTACCAACTGAGAAGCAAATCATTACTATTCTCCGTGCGGTACACAAGTACAAGGATTCCCGTGAACAGTTTGAACAACGGACTCACAAACGTTTGATCGATATTGTGAACCCAACACCACAAACTGTGGATGCCTTGATGCGCTTGGATCTACCGTCCGGTGTAGATATCGAAATCAAATTGTAATTCTATTTTAAGTAACTTAGGAAAAGAAAAGAGGTGTCAACATTGAAAGGTATCTTAGGAAAAAAACTCGGTATGACTCAAGTGTTTACTCCAGAAGGTAACGTAATTCCTGTTACTGTTATCGAAGCAGGACCTTGTGTAGTACTGCAAAAGAAAGACCTGAATATCGACGGATATGAAGCAGTGCAATTGGGCTTTTCTGATAAAAAAGAAAAACGCTCCAATAAGCCTGAACAGGGTCACGCCAAAAAGGCAAATGCAACACCTAAGCGCTACGTTCGTGAAATTCGCGGTGTTGATCTCGGGTCTCTCGAGGTTGGACAAGAGCTGAAGGCTGATATCTTTGCTGAGGGCGAATTTGTTGACGTAACTGGTACATCTAAAGGTAAAGGTTTCCAAGGTAACATCAAACGTTGGGGACAAAGCCGCGGACCAATGGCACACGGATCGCGTTACCACAGAAGACCGGGTTCCATGGGTTCTATCCAAGCTAACCGTGTTCCTAAGGGCAAACGCCTTCCAGGACATATGGGTCACACGACTATTACGGTTCAAAAGCTTGAAATTATCAAGGTTGATGTTGAACGTAACGTATTGCTGGTTAAAGGCGCTATCCCAGGTCCTAAAAACAGCTTCGTGAAAGTTAAACAAACCGTTAAGAAATAATTATTGAAGAAAGGAGGAACATGAAATGCCAAAAGTAACACTTTTTAATATTAGTGGCAACGAAGTTGGTGAAGTGGAACTGAGCGATACAGTATTCGGTATTGAACCGAATGAGCACGTTCTACATGAAGCTGCGCTTATGCAAAGAGCTTCCCTACGTCGTGGTACACACAAAGTAAAAGGACGTTCTGAAGTTCGTGGCGGTGGACGTAAACCTTGGAAACAAAAAGGTACAGGTCGCGCTCGTCAAGGCTCCATTCGTTCTCCGCAATGGAAAGGCGGCGGCGTTGTCTTCGGACCAACACCACGTAGCTATTCCTGGAAACTACCTAAGAAGGTTCGTCGTTTGGCGATCAAATCCGCTTTGTCCTCGAAAGTACTCGAGAATGACATTATCGTATTGGATAGCTTGACAATGAATGCTCCGAAAACGAAAGAATTCGCAGCAATCTTGAACAATCTGAAAGTAGATCGTAAAGCGTTGATCGTAGCTACTAGCTATGATGATAACGTAGCACTTTCCGCTCGTAACATCCCTGGGGTGAAATTCGTAGCGGCTGACGGCATTAATGTTCTTGACGTACTGACGTACGACAAACTGATCATCACTAAAGAAGCAGTTCTGAAGGTAGAGGAGGTGTTCGCGTAATGAAAGATCCTCGTGATATTATCAAACGTCCGGTGATTACGGAACGTACTTCCGACTACATGAGCGAAATGAAATACGCTTTTGAAGTGGATATCCGTGCTAACAAAACCGAAATCAAAAAAGCTGTCGAGGCTATTTTCAAAGTAAAAGTAACAAATGTGAACACAATGCGCGTACCTGGCAAACTGAAACGTTATGGTAAATATTCTGGTTACACTCCAGAGTGGAAAAAAGCCATCGTTAAGCTTAGCCCGGACAGCAAACCGCTTGAATTTTTTGAAGCGGTAGAATAATACTCTGTTGAAGTAAGGAGGGAACTACAGTGCCAATCAAAAAGTACAAACCGACCTCTCCGGCAAGACGCGCTATGTCCGTGTCTACGTTTGAAGAAATTACAACAAACCAGCCAGAGAAATCGTTGCTTTCTCCGCTGTTCAAACATGCGGGACGCAACAACCAAGGTAAAATTACGGTTCGTCACCATGGCGGCGGACATAAACGTAAATACCGTATTATCGACTTCAAGCGGACTAAAGACGGCATACCAGGTAGCGTTGCTACAATCGAGTATGACCCGAACCGCACATCTAATATTGCTTTGATCCACTATGCTGATGGAGAGAAACGTTATATCATCGCTCCTAAAGGTCTAAGAGTTGGGGATAAAGTAGAGTCCGGTCCTGCGGCCGACATCAAAATTGGTAACAGTCTTCCACTGGAGAACATTCCAGTAGGTACAGTTATCCACAACATTGAGTTGAAACCAGGTAAAGGCGGACAATTGGTTCGTGCAGCTGGTACAGAAGCTCAATTGCTTGGTAAAGAAGAAAAATACTGTTCCGTTCGTTTGTCATCCGGTGAGGTTCGTAAGATCCTTAGCGTATGCCGTGCAACTATCGGTTCCGTAGGTAACGAAGATCACGAATTGATCAAAATCGGTAAAGCTGGACGTAGTCGCTGGCTCGGCCGTCGTCCTGAAGTTCGCGGGGTAGTAATGAACCCTAACGATCACCCACACGGTGGTGGTGAAGGTCGCGCTCCAATCGGACGTAAATCGCCAATGTCTCCATGGGGCAAACCAACCCTTGGTTACAAAACGCGTAAGAAAAACAAGGCATCTGATAAATATATCGTTCGCCGCCGCACTAAATAAGACGCTTCTGGCAAGTTAATAAAGCGCGAAGCGTCGATTCGCGGTTTGAAGAACCGGATGAAGGGAGGATTCACACATGGGTCGCAGTTTAAAGAAGGGGCCGTTTATCGATGGCTACCTGCTTAAAAAAGTTGAGGAACTGAACGAGGCTGAGAAAAAGGTTGTAGTTAAAACTTGGTCCCGTCGCTCAACCATTTTCCCTCAGTTTATCGGACATACGTTTGGTGTATATGACGGCCGTAAACACGTGCCTGTATACGTAACAGAAGATATGGTAGGTCACAAGTTGGGCGAGTTCGCGCCAACACGTACTTACAAAGGCCACGCGGGTGACGATAAGAAAACAAGAAGATAATAATAAGGTCTCTGTTTGAAAGGAGGTTAAACAATGGAAGCAAAAGCACATGCAAGATCGGTGCGAATTTCCGCTCGTAAAGCGAAACTGGTTGTTGACTTGATTCGCGGTAAGCAAGTGGGGGAAGCAATTGCTATTCTTCGCCACACTCCGAAATCCGCTTCTCCGGTCGTTGAAAAGTTGCTTAATTCGGCAATTGCGAATGCTGAGCATAACTATTCTTTGGACGTGAACAGTTTGTTCGTTAGCGAGGTTTTCGTTAACCAAGGACCTACTATGAAACGTTTCCGTCCGCGCGCCATGGGCCGCGCAAGTCGGATCAATAAACGCACGAGCCACATTACACTGGTGGTATCTGAGAAATAAGGAGGGATAACACGTGGGTCAAAAGGTAAATCCAATCGGACTCCGAATCGGTATTATTCGCGATTGGGAATCTAAATGGTATGCAGGAAAAGATTTCGGTACTCTTCTGATGGAAGACGTCAAAATCCGGGAATACCTTAAAGGCAAATTGAAGGATTCCGCTGTTTCCCATATCGAGATCGAAAGAGCGGCTAGCCGCGTGAACGTTACAATTCATACAGCTAAACCAGGTATGGTTATTGGTAAAGGCGGAGCAGAAGTAGAAGTACTTCGCAGCGCAGTTACAGCAATCGCTGGTGGAAAAAAAGTACACATCAACATCAATGAAATCAAGCACCCTGAATTGGATGCAATTCTTGTAGCTGAGAGCATTGCTCAACAATTGGAACGTCGTGTATCGTTCCGTCGTGCCCTCAAACAAGCGATTCAAAGAACTATGCGTTCTGGCGCAAAAGGGATTAAAACTCAAGTGGGCGGACGTCTTGGCGGAGCTGAGATTGCTCGTTCAGAAGGTTATAGCGAAGGAACAGTTCCACTTCATACGCTTCGTGCCGATATCGATTACGGAACGGCTGAAGCACATACAACTTACGGTCTTATCGGCGTAAAAGTATGGATCTACCGTGGAGAAGTTCTTCCCCCAGCTAAGAAACAAGCTGCTCAGGAAGGAGGCAACTAATCATGTTGGTACCAAAACGCGTAAAACACCGCAAGCAACAACGCGGACACATGAAGGGTATGGCAAAAGGCGGTACTGAATTGAACTTCGGCGAATTCGGCCTGGTTGCACTTGAACCGTCTTGGATCACTAACCGTCAGATCGAAGCTGCTCGTATCGCGATGACACGTTATATCAAACGTGGCGGTCAAGTTTGGATCAAGATTTTCCCAGATAAACCTATTACTCAAAAGCCTCTCGAGGTTCGTATGGGTAGTGGTAAAGGTAATGTTGAGAAATGGGTAGCCGTAGTTAAACCGGGCAAGATTATGTTCGAACTCGGAGGCGTGTCGGAAGAAATCGCTCGTGAAGCGATGCGTCTTGCCGCTCACAAGCTGCCTGTAAAGACTAAGTTTGTGAAACGTGAAGAATTGGGTGGTGAAGCAAATGAAAGCTAATGAACTTCGCAACTTAACCACTGCTGAGATTGAACAAAAGATCGCTGGATTCAAAGAGGAACTTTTTAATCTCCGTTTTCAATTGGCAACTGGCCAATTGGACAACCCAACTCGGATTCGTGACGTGCGTAAGGAAATAGCTCGTGCTAAAACCGTGATCCATCAAAGAGTGCTTGGGATTAGTTAAGTGAGACGGATCGCAGATCCGTATTCAGGAAGGAGGCTAACTAATGAGTGAAGAACGTAATGCACGTAAAGTGCTAATCGGTAAAGTGGTCAGTGATAAAATGGATAAAACCATCGTAGTTGCTGTTGAAACCTATAAGAAACACAATTTGTACCACAAACGCATCAAGTCTACGAAGAAATTCAAAGCACATGATGAGGGAAATGTTGCAAAGATTGGCGATACCGTAAAACTCATGGAAACTCGTCCGTTGTCTAAGGACAAACGTTGGAGACTAGTTGAAGTGGTAGAAGCAGCGGTTATCATCTAAGATAATCAAGAGAGTTTTTCCGGAAGGAGGAAATTATAATGATTCAACCATTTACACGTTTGCATGTGGCTGACAACTCTGGTGCGAAGGAACTGATGTGTATCCGCGTACTGGGTGGTACTGGACGCCGTACAGCAGCAATCGGTGATTTGATCGTTTGTTCCGTTAAACAAGCAACACCAGGCGGCGTTGTCAAAAAAGGTGATGTTGTTAGAGCGGTAGTTGTTCGTACGAAACGTTCCGTTCGTCGTAAAGATGGATCTTACATCGCATTCGACGAAAACGCAGCTGTTGTTGTTAAAGACGACAGAAGCCCTCGTGGAACACGTATCTTTGGACCAGTTGCTCGCGAACTTCGCGATAAAGACTACATGAAGATCGTTTCCTTGGCACCGGAAGTTATCTAATAAACACGGCACCAATAAGTTGAAGGTTAGTTATAGGAGGTGTAATAAATGCCTAGAGTGAAAAAAGTTCTGGAATCCCATAACAATAAACTGCACGTGAAGAAAGATGACGTGGTGCTTGTGATCAGTGGTAAAGACAAAGGCAAAAAAGGCCGTGTCATCGCTGCTTATCCTCGTGAAAACCGCGTTCTGGTAGAAGGCGTCAATATGGTGAAAAAACACCAAAAGCCGAACCAGCTGAATCCACAGGGTGGAATTATTGAGCAGGAAGCTTCGATTCATGTGTCCAACGTAATGCACATCGATCCGAAGACCGGCAAAGTAACCCGTATCGGTTACAAAGTTTTGGACAATGGTAAAAAAGTTCGGATTGCTAAAAGATCCGGAGAGATTATCGACTAATCTAGCCCTTAAGAAAGGAGGTTAAATCTTCATGGCAGCAAGAATGAAAGAACGTTTTCTTAACGAAATTACACCTGCTTTGATGCAGAAGTTTAACTATACAACTGTTATGCAAGTGCCTAAGATCGAGAAGGTTGTCATCAACATGGGTGTGGGTGACGCTGTTCAAAACTCCAAAGTACTTGATGCTGCAGTTAATGACATGCAGTTGATCGCTGGTCAAAAACCAGTAATCACTAAAGCTAAAAAATCCATCGCTGGTTTCAAACTACGCGAAAATATGCCGATTGGGGTTAAAGTAACACTGCGCGGAGAGCGTATGTATTACTTCTTGGACAAATTGTTCAACGTAACACTTCCACGTGTACGTGACTTCCGTGGTGTTTCCACTAAAGCCTTTGACGGCCGTGGTAACTACACACTTGGTCTTAAAGAACAATTGATCTTCCCCGAGATCGAATATGACAAAGTGGATAAAGTCCGCGGTATGGACATCGTTATTGTAACGACTGCTAAGACGGACGAGGAATCCCGCGAGCTGCTGGGTCAGCTGGGAATGCCTTTCGCAAAATAAAGTCGGTTAATCCATTTTCTCCGAAAATGTTTAGGAGGTGTCAGGCTAAGTGGCAAAAACTTCGATGAAAGTTAAACAACAACGTACGCCTAAGTTTAAAGTACGTGCATATACACGTTGCGAACGTTGTGGTCGTCCACATTCGGTACTGCAAAAGTTCAAAATTTGCAGAATTTGTTTCCGTGAATTAGCTTATAAAGGCCAGATCCCTGGCGTGAAAAAAGCAAGTTGGTAAGAAGTTTATAAACGGGAAGGAGGTTTACACACATGACTATGTCTGATCCTATTGCAGATATGCTTACTCGTATTCGTAACGCTAACATTGTGCGTCACGAGACGGTAGAAATGCCTGCTTCTACTATGAAGAAACAAATCGCTGACATTTTGAAGCGTGAAGGTTTCATCCGCGATGCGGAATTCGTTGAAGATAGCAAACAAGGGATTATCCGTATCTTCTTGAAATACGGCCCTAACCAAGAGCGTGTTATTTCTGGTTTGAAAAGAATCAGTAAACCAGGCCTTCGCGTATACACGAAGAGCAATGAAGTGCCTCGTGTACTCGGTGGTCTAGGAATCGCGATTATCTCCACATCTAAGGGAGTTATGACCGACAAAGAAGCTCGTCAATCAAAATCTGGCGGAGAAGTTGTCTGCTACATTTGGTAATAAACGTCACAAGATAAGGAGGTGCAACACATGTCTCGTATTGGTCGCAAACCAATCGCAGTACCTAGCGGTGTAGATGTCACTTTGGACAACGCCGTTATTACAGTAAAAGGTCCAAAAGGTTCTTTGACTCGTGAGCTTCATAAAGACATGAAGGTTACAGTTGAAAATAACGAAATTACCGTTGTTCGCCCGTCGGATAACAAATTGCATCGTTCACTTCACGGCACAACCCGCTCCGTTGTCAACAACATGGTAGCAGGTGTGACTGAAGGTTTCTCGAAATCTCTGGAACTGGTTGGGGTCGGATATCGTGCAAGCAAATCCGGAGATAAAATCGTTCTGAACGTTGGTTATTCCCACCCGGTTGAAATTACACCGGAAGCTGGTATCGAGTTCGAAGTTCCTGCGAACACGAAGATCATCGTTAAAGGTATCGATAAAGAACGCGTTGGCGCATACGCTGCTAAAATCCGTTCCGTTCGTGAACCAGAACCGTATAAAGGTAAAGGTATCAAATATGAAGGCGAGCGTATCATCCGCAAAGAAGGTAAAGCTGGTAAGAAGAAATAACCAGTTTAAACTTAATTGTAAGATACCCCGTGCATCTTAAAGTGAAGCTGTTTACGGCAAACTGAAGGGAGTGAAAGGGAAGTCATGATTACAAAAGAAGATAAAAACAAGGCTCGTCTCAAAAGACACCTGCGTGTTCGTAAGAAGATCCAGGGAACTACTGAGCGTCCACGTTTGAACGTATTCCGTTCTTCGAAACACATCTACGCTCAACTGATCGATGATGTTAAAGGGGTTACTATCGTTTCCGCTTCTACACTTGATAAAGATCTGAGCGCTAACATCGGTAATGGCGGTAGCGTTGAAGCTGCAGCGAAAGTTGGCCAATTGGTCGCTGAGCGTGCCAAAGAAAAAGGATATGCAGTGGTCGTATTCGACCGCGGAGGTTACTTGTACCATGGACGGATTCAAGCATTGGCTGATGCAGCTCGTGAAGCTGGTCTTGAATTCTAGAATAATTCTTAAAAGGAGGTTAACGACTTGCGTGTAGATCCGAACAGTTTAGAACTGACAGAAAGAGTTGTACACATTAACCGTGTTGCAAAAGTTGTAAAAGGCGGACGCCGTTTCAGCTTTAGTGCACTTGTTGTTGTGGGCGACGGCAACGGCTACGTCGGTGCTGGTATCGGTAAAGCCGGCGAAGTTCCGGATGCCATCCGTAAAGGCATTGAAGACGCCAAGAAAAACCTGATTCACATCCCAATCGTAGGAACTTCGATTCCCCATCTCGTTACTGGACACTTCGGCGCAGGACGCGTGTTGCTGAAACCAGCATCAGAGGGTACTGGCGTTATCGCTGGCGGTCCAGTTCGTGCGGTATTGGAATTGGCAGGCGTTGGCGACATTTTGACAAAATCACTGGGTTCTTCGAATTCCATGAACATGGTCAATGCAACTTTGGAGGGACTTTCCCGTCTGAAACGCATTGAAGAGGTCGCGAAACTTCGCGGCAAATCTGTCGAAGAATTGCGCGGTTAAGGAGGGGAACGTCAATGGCAAAATTGCAAATTACCCTCGTACGTAGTGTAATCGGACGTCCAGAAACACAACGTGTTACTGTTAAGACGCTCGGCCTGCGTAAACTCAACACGACAGTGGTTCACAATGACAGTCCTGCAATTCGCGGAATGATCAATAAAGTGAGTCACTTGCTATCTGTAACTGAAATTGAAGGCTAATCGCCTCGCATAAATTAACAAACATAAGGAGGTGCAAACGATGAAGTTACATGAACTTGCTCCAGCTCCTGGTTCCCGCAAAGAACGCAATCGCGTTGGTCGTGGTCCTAGTAGCGGAAATGGTAAAACTTCCGGTCGCGGTCACAAAGGTCAAAACTCACGTTCTGGCGGTGGTGTTCGTCCGGGCTTCGAGGGTGGACAAAATCCGCTCTATCGTCGTCTGCCTAAACGTGGTTTCGTCAATCCTACCCGTAAAGAGTATGCGATTGTGAACCTGGAAGATCTGAATAGCTTTGCAGAAGGAACTGAAGTGACTCCGCAGTTGTTGCTTGAAACTGGTGTTGTCAAGAATTCCAAAAGCGGCATCAAGATTCTCGGCAACGGTGAGTTGACCGTAAAATTGACTGTACAAGCAAATAAGTTCTCTCAATCTGCGGTAGAGAAAATCGAGGCTGCCGGCGGTAAAACCGAGGTGATCTAATGTTCAAGACGCTTAAGAATATCTGGCATGTTGAAGATTTGCGCAAAAAGATCCTGTTTACCTTGTTCATTCTGATTATCTACCGTATCGGTTCGTTTGTTCCGGTTCCTGGTGTGAACAAAGATGTACTGCAAACAGCAAATCAGAGCGGTGACGCTTTGATGGGACTCTTGAACACCTTTTCGGGCGGAGCGCTCAAAAACTTCTCGATATTTGCGATCAGTATTTACCCGTACATTACAGCATCCATCATCGTGCAATTGCTGTCGATGGATGTTGTTCCTAAGTTTGCTGAATGGGCTAAACAAGGGGAGCACGGGAAAAAACAATTGGCGCAAATCACTCGTTACGGTACAGTGATATTAGCCCTGATCCAAGGTTTTGCTACGTCGATAGGGTTTAACCGGATTTATGGAACTCAAATGATGCCGAATGCGACATTTGCTGATTACTTGCTGGTTGCCATTATCTTGACGGCGGGTACTTCTTTCTTGATGTGGCTTGGTGAACAGATTACCGAAAAGGGAATCGGGAACGGGATTTCGATCCTGATTTTTGCGGGAATCGTCGCCGCCATTCCGGGGTATATCACAAGTACGGCTAACTCAAGTTTTATTCAGCCGGATCAGGTGTTCCTGAATATTCTTAAAGTCGTTATCGTGCTGATTGTGATTGTAGCGATTATTACAGCAGTTATCTTCGTACAGCAAGGTATTCGGAAGATTCCTGTTCAATACGCTAAACGCGTAGTCGGCAATAAAATGTACGGTGGACAGAATACACATATCCCATTGAAAATTAATGCGGCAGGTGTAATTCCGGTAATCTTCGCCGTATCATTGCTTCAGTTCCCAGTTGTTCTCTCCAGTTTCTGGTCAACACATGCCTGGGCACAATGGATTACCAAATATTTGGCAACCGATGCTCCGCTTGGTATGCTTCTGTATGTAGTGATGATCATCGGGTTCACGTTCTTCTATACGTTCGTGCAGATGAATCCTCAACAGATGGCCGATAACATGAAGAAGAATGGTGGTTACATCCCAGGTATCCGTCCTGGTAAAGCTACAGAGAAATATCTGACTAGAGTAATGTCTCGTTTGACTATGTCAGGCGCGTTGTTCCTAGCTTTGATCTCTGTACTACCGATGTTCTTCGGTGCTATATCTGGATTGCCCAAAGAAGTTCGAATTGGTGGCACTGCGCTGCTTATCGTAATCGGTGTGGCATTGGATACTATGAAGCAGATCGAGAGCCATTTGATCAAACGCCATTACAAAGGCTTCATCAATAAATAGGTGATAGGTTCCGGTGAAGCTTAAGTTTTTATTCTTCCCGGCACCTATTATGCTGTTTCTTGCTTGGTGGCGAACTTTTGGGGGGAGAGAGAAATCGTGAACATTTTATTCATGGGCCCTCCTGGGGCAGGCAAGGGAACACAAGCGGCAGAAATCGTTAAAGAATTTGGTATTCCTCATATTTCGACAGGAGATGCTTTCCGTTTGGCAATCAAACAGGAAACTCCGGTAGGATTGAAGGCCAAATCATTTATAGATCAAGGTTTGCTTGTACCAGATGATGTGACCATTGGGATAGTCGAAGAACGGCTGCAGCAGTCCGATTGCGAAAAAGGATTTCTATTGGATGGTTTTCCAAGAACTCTTTCGCAAGCGGAAGCGCTGGATGATATTCTTAGCCGTTTGAACACTTCTTTGGATCATGTCATCAACTTGAATGTTGACCGTGGATTGCTAATGGCGCGTCTTACTGGACGTCGTATCTGCAGCGTTTGCGGAGCATCCTACCATTTAATCTTCAACCCGCCGAAGCAAGATGGCATTTGCGACATTGATGGCGGTGAATTATATCAACGTCCGGATGACAACGAAGAAAGTGTAGGCAAGCGCCTGGATGAGTATGATAATAAAACAGCGCCGCTGCTTGCGTTTTATGATAATAAAGGTCTTTTGCGTCAGGTAAACGGGGAAAACGAAATTAATGTCGTTACTTCTGAAATCGTGTCTTTAATGCGGGGTTAATGTAATGATCATTTGTAAATCCGAACAGGAACTTGCCTTTATGAGGGAAGCTGGTCGAATTGTTGCCGAGAGTCACCGTCTTATTGCTCAGGCCATTGAGCCTGGCATTACAACGGGCGAGCTCGACAGAATCGCCGATCAATACATTCGCAGTCAAGATGCTGTGCCGTCTTTCAAAGGCTACAACGGTTTTCCTGCCAGCATTTGCGCTTCAGTCAACGAACAATTGGTGCATGGATTTCCAGGTAAACGTAAACTGATCGAAGGCGATATTGTTACGCTGGATATCGGTGCAGAGTACCGCGGTTATCACGGTGATTCCGCCTGGACCTACGGTGTGGGCAGCATTTCCGAAGAGGCTCAGCGTTTGCTGGACGTTACGGAAGGCTCCTTGTACGCGGGACTGGCGTTAGTTAAGCCGGATGTGCGCTTGTTTACAATCTCCCATGCTATTCAGCAGTACATCGAAGAGGCTGGTTTCTCAGTCGTACGTGAGTATGTTGGTCATGGTATTGGGGCAAAACTGCATGAAGAACCGCAAATTCCGAATTATGGCATAGCGGACCGCGGACCACGTCTGAAACCGGGTATGGTGCTCGCGATTGAGCCGATGGTAAACGCAGGAAAGAGACATGTCAGAACACTGGAAGATAACTGGACTGTCGTTACGGTTGATGGCTCACTATGTGCTCACTTCGAGCATACAGTAGCAGTTACTCCGGACGGCATGGAAATTTTCACAAAACTGAATGCGTAGGTGATCTCCTCTTGAATACTGTGAGCAGCCCGCAGGTTGGTCAATTAGTGAGAATTCTCAAAGGCAAAGATGCCGGAGAGGCAGCCGTTGTTATCGCAGTTGTTGATAGCAGATTTGTATACATTGCAGATGGAGACAAACGTAAGTTTGATGGGCCAAAGAAGAAGAATATTCTTCATCTTGAGCTCATACCCTTCATCAGCAGTGAGGTTGTGGACAGTTTGAAGGAAACTGGGCGGGTAACAAACGGAAAGCTGCGATTCGCAGTCATGAAGTATGCTGGACCCACCGGAATAAGTGCTGATGAGAAAGGAGACTAACTGTGGCTAAGGAAGATGTCATTGAAGTAGAAGGTACTGTCCTTGAACCGTTGCCAAACGCAACGTTTAAGGTTGAGCTTGAGAACGGTCATCAAATACTTGCCCATGTATCCGGTAAATTGCGGATGCACTTTATCCGTATTTTGACCGGAGACAAAGTGGTCGTGCAGTTATCGCCTTATGATTTATCAAAAGGTCGTATAACTTACCGTAAATAGATGGGAACTACGAAAAAAGTTTTGCTTCGCAAAACTTTGAGGAGGTAATTAACATGAAGGTAAGACCTTCTGTAAAGCCCATTTGCGAGAAATGTAAAGTAATCCGCCGCAAAGGGACTGTTATGGTGATTTGCGAAAATCCGAAACACAAACAAAAACAAGGTTAAGAAGGGGGTGTAGCGTAAAATGGCTCGTATAGCTGGAGTGGATTTGCCACGTGACAAACGCGTTGAGATCGCCTTGACTTATATTTTCGGAATCGGTAAAACGACTTCTCAGAAAATTCTTAATGAAACAGGCATTAGCGCTAATACACGTGTCCGTGATTTGACGGAAGATGAAGTCAGCAAACTGCGTGAAACGATCGACAAAACGGTTAAGGTTGAAGGTGACCTGCGTCGTGAAATTTCCTTAAATATTAAACGTCTTACTGAGATCGGCTGTTACCGCGGTGTTCGCCACCGTCGTGGATTGCCTGTTCGCGGTCAACGTACTAAAACGAATGCCCGTACCCGGAAAGGCCCGCGTCGTACGGTAGCAAACAAAAAGAAATAATAAGGGGGGATAAGAGACAATGGCTAAACCGAAAAAAGTCGTACGTACCAAACGTCGCGACCGTAAAAATATCGAATCCGGCGTGGCACATATTCGTTCCACGTTCAACAACACCATCGTTACCATCACGGATCCTCACGGAAATGCAATTTCCTGGGCAAGCTCCGGCGGCCAAGGATTTAAAGGTTCCCGTAAGTCCACTCCATTCGCAGCGCAAATGGCAGCTGAATCAGCAGCTAAAGCAGCTATGGAGCACGGCATGAAGTCGGTTGAGGTTATGGTTAAAGGACCGGGCGCGGGCCGCGAAGCAGCCATCCGTTCCCTTCAAGCTGCAGGGCTTGAAGTTAACCTTATTAAAGACGTAACTCCGGTTCCTCACAATGGATGCCGTCCGCCTAAGCGTCGTCGCGTATAGTGAAATCAGTATTGTGAATGTGGTATAATTCTGACGCATCTGCTAATAATAGGTGTTTAGGCATACTACATGATGCACCTGATGGGGTGACAGTTTCATATAGGAGCGACGTTGAAGGAGGGGTAAACTCGTGATAGAAATCGAAAAGCCGAAGATTGAGACCGTAGAAGCTAATGATGAAGGTACCTATGGGAAATTCGTAGTTGAACCGCTGGAACGTGGGTATGGCACGACTCTGGGGAACTCGCTTCGCCGGATATTGCTTTCTTCGCTTCCAGGAGCCGCAGTGACTTCGGTCCAAATTGACGGCGTTCTGCATGAGTTCTCGACCGTTCCAGGCGTAATGGAAGATGTGACGGAAATCATTCTGAACCTTAAAGCCTTGTCTCTGAAGATTCATTCAGACGAGGAAAAAGTGTTCGAGATTGATGCTGAAGGGGAAGGCATCGTTACCGCAGGTGATATCCGTGCGGACAGCGATGTTGAGATCCTCAATCCGGATCTTCACATTGCAACGCTGGGACCTGGTGCGAGACTTCATATGCGTATTTTTGCAGGCCGTGGTCGCGGCTATGTCCAAGCGGACCGGAACAAACGTGACGATCAGCCAATTGGTGTTATTCCAGTTGACTCCATCTACACTCCAATTTCACGCGTTAACTACGGCATAGACAATACACGTGTTGGTCAAGTGACCAACTACGACAAATTGACGCTTGAAATTTGGACGGATGGAAGTATCAGACCGGAAGAGGCTGTAAGCCTCGGAGCCAAAATTTTGAACGAGCACCTCGTTCTGTTCGTAGGTCTTACGGACGAAGCGAAAGACGCCGAAATTATGGTTGAAAAAGAAGAAGACAAAAAAGAAAAAGTACTTGAGATGACAATCGAAGAGCTTGATCTTTCTGTTCGTTCCTACAACTGCCTCAAACGTGCTGGTATTAATACCGTACAAGAGCTTACCACGAAGACTGAAGAAGATATGATGAAGGTGCGTAACCTTGGTCGCAAATCTTTGGAAGAAGTTCAGGAAAAGCTTGAGGAACTTGGTTTGGGTCTCCGCACAGAAGAATAGCTGCAGATTGCTTTAGTAAAGGAGGGAAAACACAATGGCATACCAAAAATTGGGCCGTGATTCCAGTGCGCGTAAAGCGTTATTTCGCGACATGGTAACGGATCTGTTTTTATACGAGCGCATCCAAACAACGGAAGCTAAAGCGAAAGAAGTTCGTTCTATCGCTGAAAAGCTGATCACTAAAGCTAAAAAAGGTGATCTTCATGCTCGTCGTCAAGTAGCTGCATTTGTTCGCCGCGAGACTGTTGATGGTGAACAAGATGCAATTCAAAAATTGTTCTCTGACATTGCTCCTCGTTACACTGAGCGTCCAGGTGGATACACTCGTATCCTTAAACTAGGACCTCGTCGTGGCGACGCTGCGCCTATGGTTTATCTTGAATTGGTAGACCGCGCGTAGTATCACAAGTATTGATTTCCGATGCTTCCCTTTCATCCAGCCCTCTTTGGAGTAAAGATGGGGGAAATATCAGCGTTATTGTGCTGCAGAGGCGCAAGACTCTGCTGTACTAATAACCGTGGGAATCACCTTGGTTCAATTGAAGGAGCTCCCGCAGGGGCTCTTTTTTTTGAAATTAAGGATCCTATAGGACTTGTAGTTCTATATATGAAAAATGGATGCCGTCCTTCTAGGGACGGCGAAGCCATTTCTTCAAATAGAAGATCAGACAGTGCTTCGATCGACGTTCTGCTGACCGGTTTAAAAAGGAGAACGGAATGCGCAATCTATTGATGAAGGTCAATTATGACGGAACGAATTATGATGGCTTTCAGACCCAGCCTCAGGGCAATACGATTCAGGATCGGCTGGAGCAAGCCATACTCCATCTGACTGGTGAGAAGCTGAAGATTACTGCTTCAGGCCGCACAGATGCCGGAGTACATGCCTATGGCCAGCCTTTTAACTTTACAACCTCCTCTCGAATCCCAACTGAACGTTGGTGTCTAGCGCTTAATGCCCGGCTGCCACAAGACATCGTGGTTACAGAGGCTAGGGAAGTTCCGCTAACGTTTCACTCTCGTAGAGGGGCTAAGCGTAAAACTTACCGATACACGATTAATGGCAACAGGTTTCCAGATCCGTTTCAACGGCGCTGGCAGCTTCACCATCCAGTGAAGTTGGATATTCCTGCGATGCAGCAAGGCTTAACGCAAATTATAGGGACACATGACTTCACTTCGTTTGCATCACGACGGTCTACGAAGACTTCTCATGTACGAACGATCTTTGAAGCTCATATGGAAGTTGATCGCAGTATGTGCCGACCCTCTTCATCAGATCAAGGAGTTATCCATACTTATATAACGGGTAGTGGATTTCTTCAGCACATGGTTCGCATTATTATGGGGACTTTGATCCATGTGGGGGAAGGTAAAATACCTGCTGATAAGGTTGCTGAAATATTGGCAGCATGTGATCGATCACATGCTGGTCCAACAGCTGTGGCCATGGGGTTAGCTTTGTGGAGTGTTGAATATGACGAGATTGAAAGTGAATAGTTTTTTCTATAAATTTCTTCCTAATTAATAGGCTAAATGTTTAAAAATCACTTGCACTTGTTATGTTTATACTGTAATATAAAAGTTGTGTTTTCTTGATGGCTATCCCACAGCCCCGATCAGGAAAATGCCAAAAAAATGCTTTGCTTAACTCACATAATCGTAATTCAATGAGAAACAAGATATACGAAACAGAAGATTTTCGTACGAGAACAAGGAGGAAACATTCATGCGTACCACCTATATGGCGAAGCCGAACGAAGTTGAACGCAATTGGCACATTATTGATGCCGAAGGCAAAACACTCGGTCGTTTGGCCAGCGAAGCCGCTGCTTTGATCCGTGGCAAACACAAACCGCAATTCACTCCACACGTTGATACAGGAGATTTCGTTATCGTAATCAACGCTGAGAAAATTCACTTGACCGGTAAGAAATTGCAAAACAAAAAATACTACCGTCACTCGATGCACCCAGGTGGTTTGAAAGTTACTAATGCTGAAACTCTGCTGAATACTAAACCAGAACGCGTAATTGAATTCGCGGTTCATGGTATGATTCCTAAGACTCGTCAAGGGGACCACATGAAGCTGAGATTGAAAGTATATGCAGGCGCCGAGCATCCACATGCAGCACAAAAACCTGAAGTTTACGAACTTCGCGGATAAGAATAGAGGAGGACAGTTTCATGGCACAAGTACAATACTATGGGACAGGTCGTCGTAAACATTCGGTAGCACGTGTTCGCCTTGTACCGGGTGAAGGACGCATTGTCATTAACAAACGTGAGATGGACGAATATTTCGGTGTGGAAACACTGAAAATGATCGTAAAACAACCTTTGAACCTGACTGAAACACTGGGCAACTACGATGTAATCGTTCTTGCACATGGTGGCGGCATTTCCGGTCAAGCTGGAGCAATTCGTCACGGTATCTCCCGTGCATTGCTTAAAGTTGACCCTGAATATCGCGGTGCATTGAAGAAAGCCGGCTTCCTGACTCGTGACCCACGTATGAAGGAACGTAAGAAATACGGCTTGAAGGCTGCACGTCGTGCGCCTCAGTTCTCGAAACGTTAATATCTACAGAATTCAACCCTTGGCCTTATGGCCGAGGGTTTTATTTTTTATTGCCCCTTTCCACAAGAAATGGGCTTTTTTTGCATCTATTTACTAATTCTAACGGTTGAAACGCATTGACTTCCTCAGTAAAAGTTATATACTATTTCATATAGAATTAGTTGGTTTTATTACTTCTTTTACCTCATTTATTCATACGATTAATATTTTGGATGGAGGAATACCTTAATGAACCTGCTCGAGAAAGAGGATTTAATCAAAGTTAAGGCCGAAGAATTAGAAACTGCTTCACCCGAGGAAATTATCCGCTGGGCTGTAGAAACATTTCCTAACATTACTTTTGCCTGCAGCTTTGGTGCCGAAGATGTAGTGCTAGTTGATATGCTTCACAAAGTTAGTCCGTCTACAGACGTCTTTTATCTCGATACAGATTATCATTTTAAGGAAACCTATGAGACCAGAGATTTGATGGCGGATAAATACGGGCTGGAGTTCGTACGAGTGTCTCCACAAATCACTCCGCAGGAGCAAGCACTTCAACACGGTGATGCGTTATGGACAGTAGATCCTAACCAATGTTGTGGGATTCGTAAAGTAGAGCCGCTGACTCGTATCCTATCTCAATATGAAGCTTGGATTACAGGCATTCGTCGTGACCAAGCGCCTACCCGTGCTAATGCCAAAAAGGTTGAGTATGATTATAAATTTGGTTTGGTTAAGTTTAATCCAATTGCGGATTGGACAACTGAGGATGTATGGAACTATATTCGTGAAAATGATGTAATTTATAACCCTCTACATGACCGTAACTATCCAAGTATTGGCTGTGAGCAATGTACACGTCAGGTTATGCCTGGTGAAGATCCGCGTGCTGGACGTTGGGCTGGATCAGAGAAGACTGAGTGCGGATTACACAAGTAAGACCTATCCCCGTGAGAACCCAGAAGGAGAGACGATAATGACTTCAATACGTCCGCATGGCGGAACATTAGTTAACCGTGTAGTAGAGGGTACAGAAAGAGAAGAATTGCTGCAGCTTGCACGTGAATATAAGGCGATTGCCGTGAACACCTGGACTTTATCTGATTTGGATCTAATAGCGGTAGGTGCATTTTCTCCACTAACTGGATTTTTGAATGAACAAGATTATCACTCCGTAGTCAAAAACATGCGTTTAGAAGATGGCACAGTGTGGAGCATTCCAATAACACTTGCTGTAGAAGAGGATGTGGTCTCTGGTTTAGCTATTGGAGACAAAGTATCTCTAATCGGTGAAGAGGATGGCGAGATCTACGGTTTATTGGATATTGAGAGTATTTATACGGTTGATCAAAACCTTGAAGCGCAAAATGTATTCAAAACAACAGACCCTGAACATCCAGGAGTAAGTAAGCTGTTGGCCCGCCCGGCTACCTATGTAGGAGGACCAATTACAGTGCTGAATAGACCACAGCCAGAAAAGTTCGGAGAATTTTATTTTGACCCTTCAGCTACACGTAAGATATTTGCAGACAAAGGCTGGAGAACAGTTGTAGGCTTCCAGACGCGTAACCCAGTTCATCGTGCACATGAATATATTCAGAAGTGCGCTATGGAGGTTGTAGACGCTCTGTTCTTAAACCCGCTTGTGGGTGAGACGAAGTCTGATGATGTACCGGCAAATGTACGAATGAAGAGCTACCTGGCGCTTTTGGAGAATTATTATCCTGAGGATCGTACCTTTCTAGGTGTTTTCCCGGCAGCCATGCGTTATGCAGGTCCGAGAGAAGCGATTTTTCATGCTATGGTTCGCAAAAATTACGGCTGCACCCATTTTATTGTCGGACGTGACCATGCGGGCGTAGGCGATTACTACGGAACTTATGAAGCACAAGAAATTTTCGCGAATTTTACCGCTGAGGAACTTGATATTACTCCATTATTTTTTGAACACAGCTTCTTCTGTAAAAAATGCGGAAATATGGCTTCCAGTAAAACCTGCCCGCATCCTGGCGACGATCATATGATTTTGTCGGGTACAAAGGTACGGGCTTTGCTTCGGGAGGGTCAATGTCCACCTCCTGAATTTACGCGACCTGAGGTTGCGCAGATTCTAATTGAAGGCATGACTCAAGAAGTAACAGCTTAATCATCGTTAGCTAGTACTATTTGGCCTTCTTGTCCCATATAGATGAGTATTATCTATCGGGACGAGGGGGTCTTTGTTATGTCTGGCCGAAAACACAGTAAAGTCTCGGTCTGGATCTCATGGAGCAGTATCAAAAAATGTATGCTGGGCGCGACACTGCTGGCTATAATGATCGGCATTATAGCGTATGACATGCCTACTGCCAAAACGTTAAATTATTGGAGTCTGCCTTTGTCTGGTAAAGTGATCGCTATTGACGCTGGACATGGGGGAGCAGATGGAGGGGCAGTTAGCCGGGAAGGGCTAATTGAGAAAGACATTAATCTTGCGGTCTCTCTTTATTTACGTGATTACCTGCAACAGGCAGGGGCTATTGTTGTGATGACCCGTGAAGGGGATTATGATTTAGCTCAGGAGGGCACTAAGGGCTATTCTAAGCGCAAGACTGAAGATCTTAAGCAAAGAGTAAGAAGCATTGAAGAGAAGGGCGCAGATCTTTTTATAAGCGTTCATATGAACAGTGTGCCTTCGAACCGGTGGAGCGGGGCGCAGACCTTTTACTATCCCAATCACAAGGATAATAAAGCTATAGCAGAGTTTGTACAGAGTGAGCTGAAGACTACCCTGGAAAATACTGATCGTGTAGCTAAGACTGTAAATACTGTTTATCTATTAAAAGCATTAAAAATACCTGCGATCCTTGTAGAGGTCGGTTTCTTGTCGCACCCTCAGGAATCAGTTCTGCTCGGAGATGATGTTTATCAACGCAAGGTAGCGACTAGTATATATCGTGGCATTCTTCGTTATGCTTCCGAGTAGCCGGGACTACTCATCAGGAGATGGGTAATGCTATAATAGACAAAAACTCCGGAAGAATTCTCCTCCGGAAAGGAAACAGAGGTGCTTTCCATGCTGACTAGGGAACATATCCAGGAAATACTGCAGTCATTAACAGACCCGGAAACCGGAAAAAGCCTTGTGGAACTACAGCTGATCCGTGACATTATGATTAAAGAAGATCGTATTTCTTTGTCAATCGTATGTCTGGATCCTGAAGAGCAAAGTCGCATGGACCTAGAACAACAGGTTCGTGAGTTGCTTGAAGCGGGTGGAGTCACTAATGTACATATCCGGCTGCGTGATGCAACCGATTATGAACGTGCTCTGCTTCGCGGAGAGAGTGCTGGGGAAGAGCCATTGGCTGATGAACCGGGGAAACTTAAGGGACATGCAGCAGGCCTTGACGATCATGAATTAATCAATGAGAACTCTGGTGTTAACTTTATCGCCATTGCCAGTGGTAAAGGCGGGGTTGGAAAGTCTACGGTTACTGTGAATTTGGCAGTAGCTCTGGCTAGAAAAGGTAAAAAGGTTGGATTGATTGATGCGGACATTTATGGGTTTAGCATCCCTGATATGATGGGAATCGAAGAGGGCCCCGTTGTAGAAGAGGGAATCATTATGCCTGTGGAACGTTTCGGAGTGAAGGTCATGTCTATGGGCTTCTTTATCCGTGAGAATAGTCCGGTAATTTGGCGGGGACCTATGCTTGGCAAAATGCTGCGCCAATTCTTTGGTGATGTGGGCTGGGGAGAACTTGATTATATGCTGCTTGATCTTCCTCCAGGTACAGGTGATGTGGCGCTTGACGTACATCAGATGCTCCCTCACAGCAAAGAGATTATTGTTACGACCCCTCATGCTACCGCAGCGTTTGTGGCGGCTAGAGCGGGCTCTATGGCTCTGCAGACAGAACATGAGATTATTGGAGTCATTGAGAACATGGCTTATTATGAGTGTAAAGACTGCGGTAAAAAAGATTATATTTTTGGCAGAGGTGGAGGCGCGCGGCTTGCAGAGACACTCCATACGGAGCTGCTTGCACAAGTTCCATTGGGCGCACCGGACAACCATATTTCTGAACCGGATTTCTCACCTTCTGTATACAAGGAAGACACACCAACTGCCTTGTTGTTTGCTGATATCGCCGATAAGCTGATTGCGAAATATGAGCACTAATTATTGTGCATAAAAAGAGGCCATCCCACTTTGTTAGGTGGGATAAGGCCTCTTTTTTGTTATGTGCTTGAATCATCGCCGCTACCGCTGCCACTTTCACCACCGCTGCCGCTGCCTTCCTGTTTATCGCCGCTTTCGCCGCCCTTTTTCTGTTCCTTTGGTTCGAGCTCGTCCTGAACGACCTTTTTAAGTAAATTCAATACCTCCATCCGGAATAATGGAGTCTGCATAGATTCCTGGATGGTCTTCATGGATTGCTTTCGGTAGTCAGGTGTTTTGGTTAGATTAAGAAACATGGTCATCATTTCTGGAGACTTCATGATTTCTTCGACGGATTTTTGATATGTGGGATCTTTAATTAGTTGCAGGTGCAATTCTTTGCTTTGTGATTGAATGGCTTTAGCAAAATCGCCTGCAAACTTGGGATCAGTCATAATTTTCTCGATTTCCTTTTGATATTCCGGTGCAGTGAGGGTATCTTTAACAGCGGTTTTTATATCCTCTGTTGTTTGAAGTGGCATCATTTTCATACTCATTCCGCTGGTGCCTCCAGAACTGGAATTTGATAATGATTCCTCAACTGCTTTTTTTCCATCTTCACTTTTTAATATATCAATAACCATGGTCTTCATTTCTTTATAACTGCCCTGACCAGAAGAAGAACTGCTCTGCTCACTTCCGCAAGCCGTTAAGGCCATAACAAAGCTTAAAGCCAAACCCACAGATCCGATAAATCTCCATTTCATTGGCGCTGCCCTCCTTTATTAGGATTCTCCAGTTGTATTATGCCGCATTAACACACATTTATGTTGCTGATTAATGGTGTTTTGTCGGTATCCTTGGTAAAATAAATCTGACATAGGGGAGGTGAAGTGGCTGACTATAAAAAAATGGTTTTATTTATTTTGGACAACCCTTCTAATAGGAGCGGGCGGAGCAGTAATCGCAGGTCTGGCACTGCAATTCGTGAACGGTCGAATTGATTTCAAAAGTGTCGCTGATTTCTTTTTATACCCGCTGATACTATTCGGCTACGGTATGCTTGTCAGTGTTTATGCGCAACTTGGTTTTTTTGCTTATCTAATTTTGAATTACATGGGCAATGGTGTTTTCCCACCAAAAATTTGGAAATACATACAACTGGTGCTTTCTGTGCTCGCATTGCTTGAACTGATTTTTTTGCGTACCGTCGTTGGCGGGGAAAGAAGTGTCTTGTCTGATCTAATATTAGGAATCTTTATTTTGTTAGCTGCCATTATTGTGTCTTATTTCAAAGTGAAAAGTACAAACATCTCAGCTTGGATTCCAACCCTCTTTTTTATGACAGCTATTTCAATTGTGGAAATTATCGGCGTGCTCCGTATAGGTGTTGATAGTGCGACAGTGTTTATTGTTGTTCCGCTTATCGCCTGTAATGCATTCCAAATTTTGATGCTTCACCGTATTCTCAAGCCGGCAGCCGGATAAAGGCTGGGGCGAATTCAGCAAATCATGAACCCCGTGCTCTGGCCTTCAGAAGACGGGGTTTTTTGCTCTAGAATGTATCCTAACGATTAAAATCCGCTGGAGGAGGTTAATCTTAAAGAACAATAGAGCGGATTCTTTGTGTGTAGCAACGCTCACAAAACTAAGTAGATGCTTCCGAAGCGAGTTTTGTACGTAGTAATACAAAGCGTAGCATCGCTCACAAAACTTTCAGGAGGGGAATATATGGACATCAAGCGCTATATGATAAAAGACACAAATGAAATCCAGCTTAACAAGCTGGACCCGGACGATACAGGTAATTTTAAATCAAAAAAAGAAGCAGAAGCCAAAACAGAGCAGTTAAAGGAACGGTTGGCAGAACTTCAAGATATTCTTTTTGCACAGAAAAAGCATTCACTGCTAGTAATTCTGCAAGGGATGGATTCCAGCGGTAAGGATGGAACGGTTAAACACATTTTTTCAGGGATCAATCCACAAGGCTTTATAGTGACCAGCTTCAAGAAACCTTCTCTGGAGGAAGAAGCTCACGATTTCTTATGGAGAGTGCATCAAAAGACACCCCCTAAAGGCTACATCTCTGCATTTAACCGCTCACACTATGAAGATGTATTGGTACCGCGGGTACATGGGGGACTGAAAAAGGATGACTTGAAGCGCCGCTTTCGTTACATACGGCAGTTTGAGGAGATGCTGGTGGAAGAGGGAACGACAATTATCAAGCTTTTTCTGCATATTTCAAAAGAAAAGCAGCTTAAGAAAATCAAAGAACGGCTTGAAGATCCCAAAAAACACTGGAAATTCGACGCAAGTGATCTACAGGAGCGGGAGTTTTGGGATGATTACCAAGAGGCATATGTAGATGTTTTTAAGGAGTCTAGTATTGATAAAGCACCCTGGTACTGGATACCAGCCAATCATCAATGGTACCGCAACTATTTGGCCTTATCCATCGTTGTAAAGACACTGGAGAGTCTGGATCTGAGCTATCCGAAGCTGAATACCCCCACACCCGACATATCGGAGCTCATTTCCCCGCGTCATTAATATTTGGATAAGACCAACATCTATTGCGGTACCTAAGATTGGGAGGAGCGTTACAGCCCAGCAGCATCCTCTAAGGCACTATTTAGTGAGGCCGAGTCACGAACCTCTTTACCCTCTGCGTTGCTTTGGCTGATCAGCTCAGAGACGGTAACGAATTCATAACCTTGTCTGCGGAGCTCATCGATAATTTGCGGAAGAGCTTCGTGAGTTTGTTTGCAGGAATCGCTGGCATGCAGTAGAACGATATCACCAGGATGTGCTTTAGTCGTTACACGCTTCACAATATTGTCTACACCTATGTTCTTCCAGTCTAGAGAGTCTGTGTCCCACTGGATGACTTTGTAACCAAGATCATTGGCCACTTGCAGAACTCTTTTGTCAAAATCACCATTAGGCATACGAATTAGATTGGGTTCTTTACCGGTTAATTCTGTAAGCACAGTGTGAGCTGTTGTGATCTGAGTGCGAATCTCTTCGTTACTTAGAGTGCTGTAATTGACGTGTTTATGGCCATGACTGCCAATTTCGAATCCTGCGTTTTTGATGCTTGTTACAATATCGGGGTGAGTCTTACTCCATGGTGACGATAGGAAGAAGGTGGCTTTGTCCACTTTCTTGTCTTCAAGTACCTTCAAAATTGGTTCGGGTCTCTTTTCCCCCCAGCTAATATCGAAGGTTAGGGCAATCAGCTTCTTCTCTGTTGGCACACTGTAAATGGCAGAAGGTCCAGCCTCAGAAAAAACGGTGATATTACCCCTCTCGACATAGACAACTCCAGCAGCAAGAAGCACAGCGGCGAAGATATAGATGAACCTTTTGATCTTTTTGCCGCTGAATACATAAAAAGAATTCATTAATGACAGCGCTCCTCTCCCATGCGAAATGCTTGTTTGTTCTAAATGTATGCTCGTACCGCACGGTTATGACCTAAGAAACAGAGATCACAATTTCAGGAGGTATTTATGTTGTCGTTCTTCACGTTTGTTAAAGATATTAAATCGATCCGCAAGGCTTTGCTGCTGTCCTGTCTGCTCTTCGTAATAGGAGCGGTTGTTGGCTGGGTAGCCACAAGTAGTCTGGAAAAACTATTGGTTCAGCAATTGGAAGGGCTAAGTGAGATCAGCGGAAACTTAAGAGACACCTCTAATCCGCAATGGAACTTCTTTGTATTTATATTTCTGAATAACGCCATCAAGGGCGTGGTTATTATTTTCCTGGGAGCGTTGTTCGGCATATTGCCAGCTATATTCTTATTTATAAACGGAGCGGTAATTGGCTACTTGATACATTTATCCGCACTGCAAGGACAGGATTTGTTCGATTTAATCGTAAAAGGATTACTGCCACACGGGATTATAGAGATTCCGGCAATCATTATCGCGTGTGCCTTTGGACTGCATTATGGCGGGAAAGTGATTTCAAGTTTATTTCGATCTACAGATAGAAAAGAGGAGAGAAGCGCAGACTGGTCTGCTTTCATGCGTCAAACACTTACGGCTTCCATATGGACTGTAATCCTGTTATTTGTTGCAGCCATTATTGAAAGTACAATTACTTTTTCACTTTTATCATAAAACTTCCGGGAATAGAGCATAACATTAAGGGCGTTCATCCAAGGATTGCCTAAAGGTAAGGAGTATATAATCGACACGAAACCATAAAGGGAATTTTTAATAATTATGGTTATAAAAAGAGGACTCCGGTTAATCTAGTGTAAGAGGATCTTAAGGCAGCTTTCTCCATGAGATGTACTTACTGATTATGCAAAAAGGTTTTGGGGGTTTAGAGAAGGTGTTAATTGCAACTTCATGAAGGAGGCCAAGCATATGTTGGGAATGTTGTTTAACGAAAAGGAATGCAAGGAACTGGATTATGTTTTGAGAAAAGAACTAGATGAGATGCTGTTAGATTTGAGTGATCAGCGCTTGGACCAAAATATCAGGCACGCCATCGCTAATAGATATAAGACTGTATTCCGGATGTATGCTCGCTTCGCTCCTCAGAAAGAGCTTTCCAAGTATGCATGGGGTGGACGTTCTTCTCAGTATAAACACTGAAGATATACGAGAATTGCTACAGTTTTATAAAGTTTTCAGATTATTTAATAAAATAGCTTGACTAAAAAGGAGTGCTCATGATAAATTATATCTCGCGCTCCTTTTGCTTGTGTAAAAGGGAAGCGGAAGGCAAGAAAAATTGAAAAAAAAGATTTTTCAAAAAAAAGACTTGCCAAACAGCTTAACACTGTGATATATTATAAAGGTCGCCGCTGATAAACAACGACGACGAAATGAGAGACATTGATCTTTGAAAACTGAACAACGAGTGAGTAGGAAATCACGCAAGTGAGGTCCAAAATTAGAGAATTAATTTTCTCGTCAGATGTTTCAAAATGAGCATTTCGCTCTTTTCAATACTAATTGGAGAGTTTGATCCTGGCTCAGGACGAACGCTGGCGGCGTGCCTAATACATGCAAGTCGAGCGGAGTTATTTTGAAAGCTTGCTTTCAAAATAACTTAGCGGCGGACGGGTGAGTAACACGTAGGCAACCTGCCCTTCAGACTGGGATAACTACCGGAAACGGTAGCTAATACCGGATAATTTCTTTTTTCTCCTGAGAGAAGAATGAAAGACGGAGCAATCTGTCACTGAGGGATGGGCCTGCGGCGCATTAGCTAGTTGGTGGGGTAACGGCCCACCAAGGCGACGATGCGTAGCCGACCTGAGAGGGTGAACGGCCACACTGGGACTGAGACACGGCCCAGACTCCTACGGGAGGCAGCAGTAGGGAATCTTCCGCAATGGGCGAAAGCCTGACGGAGCAACGCCGCGTGAGTGATGAAGGTTTTCGGATCGTAAAGCTCTGTTGCCAGGGAAGAACGTCCGGTAGAGTAACTGCTACCGGAGTGACGGTACCTGAGAAGAAAGCCCCGGCTAACTACGTGCCAGCAGCCGCGGTAATACGTAGGGGGCAAGCGTTGTCCGGAATTATTGGGCGTAAAGCGCGCGCAGGCGGCTATTTAAGTCTGGTGTTTAAACCTTGGGCTCAACCTGAGGTCGCACTGGAAACTGGGTGGCTTGAGTACAGAAGAGGAAAGTGGAATTCCACGTGTAGCGGTGAAATGCGTAGATATGTGGAGGAACACCAGTGGCGAAGGCGACTTTCTGGGCTGTAACTGACGCTGAGGCGCGAAAGCGTGGGGAGCAAACAGGATTAGATACCCTGGTAGTCCACGCCGTAAACGATGAGTGCTAGGTGTTAGGGGTTTCGATACCCTTGGTGCCGAAGTTAACACAGTAAGCACTCCGCCTGGGGAGTACGGTCGCAAGACTGAAACTCAAAGGAATTGACGGGGACCCGCACAAGCAGTGGAGTATGTGGTTTAATTCGAAGCAACGCGAAGAACCTTACCAGGTCTTGACATCCCTCTGAATCTGCTAGAGATAGCAGCGGCCTTCGGGACAGAGGAGACAGGTGGTGCATGGTTGTCGTCAGCTCGTGTCGTGAGATGTTGGGTTAAGTCCCGCAACGAGCGCAACCCTTAACTTTAGTTGCCAGCAGGTAATGCTGGGCACTCTAGAGTGACTGCCGGTGACAAACCGGAGGAAGGTGGGGATGACGTCAAATCATCATGCCCCTTATGACCTGGGCTACACACGTACTACAATGGCCGGTACAACGGGAAGCGAAGCCGCGAGGTGGAGCCAATCCCATCAAAGCCGGTCTCAGTTCGGATTGCAGGCTGCAACTCGCCTGCATGAAGTCGGAATTGCTAGTAATCGCGGATCAGCATGCCGCGGTGAATACGTTCCCGGGTCTTGTACACACCGCCCGTCACACCACGAGAGTTTACAACACCCGAAGTCGGTGGGGTAACCCGCAAGGGAGCCAGCCGCCGAAGGTGGGGTAGATGATTGGGGTGAAGTCGTAACAAGGTAGCCGTATCGGAAGGTGCGGCTGGATCACCTCCTTTCTATGGAGAATCGTCTTCTGCAATGAGGACATTCAAATCGGAAGCTAAGCTTCCATAATAGAACCTTCGGGTTCGAACACTCACTCGTGTTCAGTTTTGAAAGAGCAAGTCTCTTTCGCATGCGTTTGGTGGCGATAGCGGAGGGGTTCCACACGTACCCATCCCGAACACGACCGTTAAGCCCTCCAGCGCCGATGGTACTTGGACCGAAGGGTCCTGGGAGAGTAGGACGTTGCCAAGCGGACAACCAATTCATTGGTTGATTCACAATGTTATATATGTTATATGGGCTTTTAGCTCAGTTGGTTAGAGCGCACCTCTGATAAGGGTGAGGTCGGTGGTTCGAGTCCACCAAGGCCCACCATATAACATTATAGAGTGATTTTATGGGGCCATAGCTCAGCTGGGAGAGCGCCTGCCTTGCAAGCAGGAGGTCAGCGGTTCGATCCCGCTTGGCTCCACCATAAATTTTTAAATGAATAACTTTTTTAACTTGATCCTTGAAAACTGGATACCGAAACGAATTTGCGTTTTAGAACATCTTTTAGCAACTTGTGCAAACAAGTAAATGTTATTAGTGAGATTTTTCTTCGGAAGAATCAAGGTTAAGCTAATAAGAGCACACGGAGGATGCCTAGGCGCCAGGAGCCGACGAAGGACGTGGCGAACAACGAAACTGCCTCGGGGAGCTGTAAGCAAGCTTTGATCCGGGGGTGTCCGAATGGGGAAACCCAGCTGTGGTAATTCGCAGTTACTCATACCTGAATACATAGGGTGTGTAGAGGCAGACCAGGGGAACTGAAACATCTAAGTACCCTGAGGAAGAGAAAACAATAGTGATTCCGTCAGTAGCGGCGAGCGAACGCGGAACAGCCTAAACCTAAGAGCTTGCTCTTAGGGGTTGTGGGACGTCTCACATGGAGTTACAAAGGAATATGGTAGGTGAAGAGGTCTGGAAAGGCCCGCGATAGAGGTAAAAGCCCTGTAACCTAAACTGTATTCTCTCCGAGACGGATCCCGAGTAGTGCGGGGCACGTGAAACCCCGTATGAATCCAGCAGGACCATCTGCTAAGGCTAAATACTACCTGGCGACCGATAGTGAAACAGTACCGTGAGGGAAAGGTGAAAAGCACCCCGGAAGGGGAGTGAAATAGAACCTGAAACCGTGTGCTTACAAAAAGTCAGAGCCCGATCTATGGGTGATGGCGTGCCTTTTGTAGAATGAACCGGCGAGTTACGTTTAACATGCAAGGTTAAGCCGAGAAGGTGGAGCCGCAGCGAAAGCGAGTCTGAATAGGGCGATTGAGTATGTGGACGTAGACCCGAAACCGTGTGATCTACCCCTGTCCAGGGTGAAGGTGCGGTAACACGCACTGGAGGCCCGAACCCACGTACGTTGAAAAGTGCGGGGATGAGGTGGGGGTAGCGGAGAAATTCCAATCGAACTCGGAGATAGCTGGTTCTCCCCGAAATAGCTTTAGGGCTAGCCTCGGTATAAGAGTAGTGGAGGTAGAGCACTGATTGGGTGCGGGGTCCGCAAGGATTACCAAGCTCAGTCAAACTCCGAATGCCATATACTTATTGCCGGGAGTCAGACAGTGAGTGCTAAGATCCATTGTCAAAAGGGAAACAGCCCAGACCATCAGCTAAGGTCCCCAAGTGTGTGTTAAGTGGGAAAGGATGTGGAGTTGCACAGACAACCAGGATGTTGGCTTAGAAGCAGCCACCATTGAAAGAGTGCGTAATAGCTCACTGGTCGAGTGACTCTGCGCCGAAAATGTAACGGGGCTAAACACACCACCGAAGCTATGGCTAGATACGTATGTATCTGGGGTAGGGGAGCGTTGTGTAGGGGTTGAAGGTGTACTGAAAAGAGCGCTGGACACTACACAAGTGAGAATGCCGGTATGAGTAACGAAAAGATCAGTGAGAATCTGATCCGCCGAAAGCCCAAGGTTTCCTGAGGAAGGCTCGTCCGCTCAGGGTAAGTCGGGACCTAAGGCGAGGCCGAAAGGCGTAGTCGAAGGACAACAGTTTGAAATTACTGTACCACCGTAATCCGCTATGAGCGATGGGGTGACGCAGGAGGGTAGTGACGCGGACTGATGGATGTCCGTCTAAGCAGTGAGGCTGATGTGTAGGCAAATCCGCACATCATTAAGGCTGGGCTGTGATGGGGAGCGAAAATTGTAGTAGCGAAGGTCATGATCTCACACTGCCAAGAAAAGCCTCTAGCCAGGAGAAGGTGCCCGTACCGCAAACCGACACAGGTAGGCGAGAAGAGAATTCTAAGGCGCGCGGAAGAACTCTCGTTAAGGAACTCGGCAAAATGACCCCGTAACTTCGGGAGAAGGGGTGCCCCGGTAGTGTGAATAGCACGAGGGGGCCGCAGTGAAAAGGCCCAAGCGACTGTTTAGCAAAAACACAGGTCTGTGCGAAGCCGCAAGGCGAAGTATACGGGCTGACGCCTGCCCGGTGCTGGAAGGTTAAGGGGAGTGGTTAGGGGTAACCCGAAGCTATGAACCGAAGCCCCAGTAAACGGCGGCCGTAACTATAACGGTCCTAAGGTAGCGAAATTCCTTGTCAGGTAAATTCTGACCCGCACGAATGGCGTAACGACTTGGGCGCTGTCTCAACGAGAGATCCGGTGAAATTTTAATACCTGTGAAGATGCAGGTTACCCGCGACAAGACGGAAAGACCCCATGGAGCTTTACTGCAGCTTGATATTGAATTTGGGTACGATCTGTACAGGATAGGTGGGAGCCGTAGAAATCGGAGCGCAAGCTTCGGTGGAGGCGCCGTTGGGATACCACCCTGATCGTATCTAGGTTCTAACCTAGTACCCTTACCGGGTACGGGGACCGTGTCAGGCGGGCAGTTTGACTGGGGCGGTCGCCTCCTAAAGAGTAACGGAGGCGTTCCAAGGTTCCCTCAGAATGGTTGGAAATCATTCGCAGAGTGCAAAGGCATAAGGGAGCTTGACTGCGAGACCTACAAGTCGAGCAGGGACGAAAGTCGGACTTAGTGATCCGGTGGTACCGCATGGAAGGGCCATCGCTCAACGGATAAAAGCTACCCTGGGGATAACAGGCTTATCTCCCCCAAGAGTCCACATCGACGGGGAGGTTTGGCACCTCGATGTCGGCTCATCGCATCCTGGGGCTGAAGTAGGTCCCAAGGGTTGGGCTGTTCGCCCATTAAAGCGGTACGCGAGCTGGGTTCAGAACGTCGTGAGACAGTTCGGTCCCTATCTGTCGTGGGCGCAGGAAATTTGAGAGGAGCTGTCCTTAGTACGAGAGGACCGGGATGGACGTACCGCTGGTGCACCAGTTGTTCCGCCAGGAGCATGGCTGGGTAGCTACGTACGGACGGGATAAGCGCTGAAAGCATCTAAGCGTGAAGCCCCCCTCAAGATGAGATTTCCCAATTAGTAAGACCCCTTGAAGACGACGAGGTAGATAGGTTGGAGGTGGAAGTGCAGCAATGCATGGAGCTGACCAATACTAATCGGTCGAGGGCTTATCCTATACTTAGAATGCAAATTCGTTTCGGATTCAGTTTTCAGGCGATTAAGCCTGAGCATTTACGCTGTAAATGCCCGTTTGGTGGCGATAGCGGAGGGGTTCCACGCGTACCCATCCCGAACACGACCGTTAAGCCCTCCAGCGCCGATGGTACTTGGACCGAAGGGTCCTGGGAGAGTAGGACGTTGCCAAGCGGATATTCCCTGATAGCTCAGTTGGTAGAGCACTCGACTGTTAATCGAGTTGTCACAGGTTCGAGTCCTGTTCGGGGAGCCATGCTCTCATAGCTCAGCAGGTAGAGTGCTTCCATGGTAAGGAAGAGGTCACCGGTTCGAATCCGGTTGAGAGCTCCACAGATTTGCAAGGCCCGTTGGTCAAGGGGTTAAGACACCTCCCTTTCACGGAGGTAACATGGGTTCGAATCCCATACGGGTCACCAACTTTTACTTGTACTTACCCTTAGAGGGTCCCATAGATATGGAGGCTTAGCTCAGCTGGGAGAGCATCTGCCTTACAAGCAGAGGGTCGGGGGTTCGATCCCCTCAGCCTCCACCATAATCTTCCTAAGAGATTATGGGCAACATAGAGGTACCATCAATGGGGATTAGCCAAGCGGTAAGGCAACGGACTTTGACTCCGTCACTCATAGGTTCGAATCCTATATCCCCAGCCAAGTGCGAGCCATTAGCTCAGTTGGTAGAGCACCTGACTTTTAATCAGGGTGTCGAAGGTTCGAGTCCTTCATGGCTCACTTTTATTATTATCATGCGCGTGTGGCGGAATGGCAGACGCACCAGACTTAGGATCTGGCGTTTCACGACGTGGGGGTTCAAGTCCCTTCACGCGCACCACTTATTGCGGACGTGGCTCAGCGGTAGAGCATCGCCTTGCCAAGGCGAGGGTCGCGGGTTCGATTCCCGTCGTCCGCTCCATAATTTTGCGCCCTTAGCTCAGCTGGATAGAGCGTTTGACTACGAATCAAAAGGCCGGGAGTTCGAATCTCTCAGGGCGCGCCATTTTTATTATTAAGCAATTATAGTATTTATAACGGGATGTAGCTCAGCTTGGTAGAGCACCTGGTTTGGGACCAGGGGGTCGCATGTTCAAATCGTGTCATCCCGATTTTCACCTTTGCGGGTGTAGTTCAATGGTAGAACTTCAGCCTTCCAAGCTGATAGCGTGGGTTCGATTCCCATCACCCGCTCCATAATTTTATAGTAACGGGATGTAGCTCAGCTTGGTAGAGCACCTGGTTTGGGACCAGGGGGTCGCATGTTCAAATCGTGTCATCCCGATACTCAGCTTAATCGCTGCTCAAAAGCTCTTACTTCGGTAAGGGCTTTTTTGTTATGTATTGAATAAACATATAAATACAGTCGAAGAACGTATGTTCTATTATTCCTCCAAAAAAAATCGGACTTCCGGTGGAATTCCAATCCGTAGATAATAGTTTCTCCATGATTCCTCTTGTTCGGGGCTTCTGCCCGAAGAAAGTAATTTTACAGCAAAGACATTAGCTTGACGTTCAAGCTTCCCAGGAGAGAAATAGGAGCTTTCCTCCAGAAAAAAGCGATTGATCCCCTTGTGAAGCCGATCATGCCCTAATTCATGCGCACAAACGAAGCGCTGCCATTCTACAGGCAACTCATTATGAATGACGATAAACCTTCTTCTTAGTTTTCGATAATATAATCCCTTTGTGCCAGTCCCCAGGTTCATGAAACGAATTTGAATGCCTAGTGCTGCGGCAAGCTCGAACGGGCAGTTGGTTTTATATTTTTTAATCAGACTATTGATCAGTTCATCCATGTTCTTCACCTGCAGCATGTTAGTATAGTTATTTAGTGTCTTTGGATTTTTTTCTCTTATTCATATGTTTGGCTTCCCAGAACAATCCGGTTAGTACATCTTTTATCCTCTGTTTATCTTCTTTGTCTAATGGAATCCCATCAAACATCAGCTCTCCATCATCCTCTAGCATTTTTCGAAAGTCTCGTTTATCTTTGCTTGTAGCCCAATCTGGGACAGCCTCATCGCTTGAAAGAGTCTGGTCCTGCAAATACCCTGCCTGATCCATTAGCTCCTCGTAGGGGACGCCAGTGGCCTCAGCAATTTTGCGTAACGTGGTTGGTTTAGGAACCCCTCTTAATCCATTCTCAATCCGGGAAATTTGCGAACCGCTAATTCCGGCTGCTGCTGCTAATTGATTAATGGTGAGTCCCTTTGTTTCCCGAAGATGCTTCATATAATCCCCGAATTCCTGTTTCATCTCAACTCACTCCTTATTGGCTGTAACCTTATGATAATAATATAAGCCATTTTTGCCAATAGGTAAACAACAAAGCGTATATTATTGCCAAAAGGCAAGATAATGGAGGGATATACGCTCTTTTTCGATAAAAACAGCCTAAAACGGGGTTTTACGAGATTGGTAAAGAAGTGGTATATTATAGAAAAAATACGAACAGAATACGAACAAGATTTATTTTATCACATTGGGCTGGAAAATTCCGCAAATTAAATCTCATTCAGTTAAACCCAAAAGGAGTGCATAAATGATGAACATATCAACTTTACCAGAGTTGGACCGTCGCCGAACCCAGGTCGCTATAGAGAGCATGTTGGAGAAATACCGTATTTTTAAGACCGTTACATTTGAAGCTAAGGAAGCAAGCACAACCTATTCATACACAGAAAGATTCCATGGTCCTACTAACACTGTAACTGATCAGACTGCTGCGATAGCTTCTTATAATGTGGACATCCCCGCCGCAAGGAGGGCTTACTGTTCCGCAATAGACTCTGTGGTAGAGAGACTCGATACGAGAGAACAGCAGCTGGTACGGGAAAGGTATATGAGAAGAGACGAGATGTACGATTATACGATTTACAATCATGTGTTTGATCCACCGGTAAGTAAGGACACTTACGTGAAGATACGCTCGAAGGCTTTTTACAAGATGGCATTAGCGTTAACGGATCTCGGTTTACTATCTCTGCAAACTTTAGTAACAACAGCGCCTAGGGTAAAGAAAGAGAAAATGAGTATTACTTAATAGAAATAGAATAGTGTGATTAGTAAAGAAGACTGTATCGTCCGAGCGGATGATGCGGTCTTTTTTTGAATTATAAGAAAGTATAAGTTTCAGGATGTACTTTATCCTTATAATCCCGCACAAAAACTTGCCGTCCATAAAAGGAGGGACGAAGGCTCTTAAGCTTGTCTTCAATTATGTTCCTCCGAAAAACCGCTCTATACCATCCAAAAGCTAGCCAAAACCTCGTCCGTTTACCCTCTCCGCAAGGAAAATATGGGGGTATGATTATAACATGGCAAATGAAGCAAAAGAACACCGCAAGAGCATGAATGCTCTGCTAATAGTTCCGCCCTAAGGGTGATGAGAACAAACCTAGCGGTGAAAGATTCTTCTCGCATTTGCCTAATGAAGAAGGGATATTATCCAACCTCGGATAGTATCCTTTTTTCTTAAACTAGTTGAGGGGGTGTCTGCTTAATGTTCATGCAGTTGAAGGTTAACACCATCAAAGATCGACGAACGATCGCAGATCAGAAAGGAATGGAGTGATGTCGGTACAACAATTGCGAGAACACATTACAAGTACACTTGAATGGTATTTTCCTGATGTGCCTGTATATGTAGAAGGAGAAAAACCTCAAACAGCCTATTTTCATCCCGGACTGATCTCAGCAACACTGGATCGGCAGCGGGAGGGCAGGTATTTAGCGGTCTACCGTTTTGGCATCCGTTATGAGCAAGGCAATTTGCTGGAAGCTGAGAGAATGGCAGATAAGCTAAGTGAGGCGATGGCAGGAATGGAGCAGGATGGTGGAGCTTTTCGTGTAGTTAGGCAAGCGTGGGAAGCTGGAACTGAAGGGCATGGGCCGCTGTTTACAGTTGACTATATGTTGTATTTGCAAAACGACAAGCCTGACAGCATTAAGATGGGACAAATGATTGGAGGAGAACGATTGAAATGAGTACTAAAGGGAGTAACGGGAATGGGTTCAGTAAGGAACAGATTGTGAATTCCTCACTTTTTACGCCGAGGGAAAAGGATATATTGAACGTTATTTTGCAGGATGGCAAGAACTATACGCTCGAAGAAGCAAAGCAATCTATGGGATTGTTCAAAAATAAGGAGGTAATGAACTAATGGCAGGCGGAACATGGACAACGCAAAATAAGGTGCGCCCTGGGGTGTACGTAAATGTAGCATCAAATCAAGGTGCCATCGGCAAAATGGGAGAACGCGGGATTACGGCATTGGCGCTTGCCCTATCTTGGGGAGAACCGGGAGTAATCATGAAGATTACCCCGCAGGATGATGTGAATAAGCTGCTAGGAGTTGATTTGGAACATCCAACTCTATTGCCAGTGCGTGAAGCGCTGAAACGGGCGGGAACCTTGCTGCTCTATCGATTGAATGAAGGCGTTAAAGCGGCAGTCACAAATAACGGTCTTCAGGTAACAGCTAAATATGGCGGTGTACGCGGAAATGATCTTTCGATTGTGATTGAGAAAAATATAGAGAATGTTGCTCTTTTTGATGTAAAGACGTTGCTTAATGGAACAGAACTGAACAAGCAAACAGTTGGAACGGCTGAGGAGTTGGTCGCGAACGATTATGTTCAATTCCAGAAAAATGGTGCAGAAGGCTTGAAGCTAATTGCAGGCATGCCGCTTACAGGGGGGGCTAACGGAACCGTGACGAATGGAGCACATAGTGACTTCCTGTCTGCTCTTGAGGTGCAAGAATTCCAAACAGTGGGTCTAGTATCGCAGGATAGTGCTCTCAAGGCACTCTACAGTTCTTTTGTGAGACGGCTTCGGGATACAGAAGGGAAAAAGGTACAGGCTGTACTATCCGATTATGCGGCTGCAGGTCATGAAGGTCTGATTAGCGTGAATAATGGGGTAGTACTGAGCGACGGAACTACGATTGATAACGTCAATGCCGTTGCTTGGGTAGCTGGTGCTACAGCAGCAGCAGCTGTTAATGAATCGCTGACTTATCAGGGTTATGATGATTCGTTGGATGCTGATGTAAGACTTAGCCATTCTGAGACTACAGCTGCGTTGCTAAAAGGAGAGCTTATCTTTACTTACAGTGGCGGACGGGCTGTGGTGGAACAGGATATTAATACATTTACCGCATTTTCACCGGACAAAGGCAAAGCATTCTCCAAAAATCGTGTACTTCGCGTGCTGGATGGAATTGCAAATGATATGAAGCGTATTTTTGAGAACTACTATATCGGTAAGGTCGCGAATAATGAAGATGGCCGTGCTCTTTTCTGGTCACAGTGTGCGACTTATATGAATGATTTGCAGGATATGGGTGCGATTGAGGGCTTTAACGCGCAGACAGATGTTGTAGTTGTGGCTGGTGCAGATAGTGACAGTATCGTGCTGGATGTGGCTGTGAAACCGGTAGATTCCGTAGAAAAAGTATATATGAAAGTGAAGGTGGTTTAAGATGGCATTTTTAAAAGCTAGTGATACGATTTCCGGCCAGGAGGGCCGTGCTTATGCTGTGATTGGTACGCAAACCGAAGAGATGTTCTATGTGAAAACTCTTGAGGCTACAGTAGAAAAAACAAAGGCAGAGGTGAAAACACTGGGCCGCCGGGGTGTTCAGCATAAAGCGACTGGATGGTCGGGCAGCGGTTCGATGACGATTTTTTATATGACTAGTCGTTTCCGCCAGATGATGCTCGATTATATGAATACGGGTGTTGATCAGTACTTCGATATTGAGGTTACGAACGAGGATCCATCGTCCAGCGTGGGGGCACAACGGATTATTCTAAAAGGGGTGAACCTCGATAGTGTCATCATGGCCTCACTCGATACAGAGTCAGACGCTCTGGAAGAAGAAGTTAGCTTTACCTTTGAAGATGTGCAGATTGTGCAAGCTTTTGGTGCTCCGGCAGGTTCCGGGCTTTAATTAAGACAACTAGATAGAATGGAGTAAGCAAGACCCGAACGTAGAATGAGCGACGGGTCTCTTCTCTGTCTATTGGCAGCTAGTAGCAGGAGAAGTATCTAAATAAATAATTCTAGGAGGAAGACAATGAGCGAATTAAGTTTGTTTTTTGCCCAAAATGTAGCATGTGACACGACCGAGGAGTTTGTGGTATCCCAGCGTTTTAAGGATAAGGAAGGAAATGCGGTGGCCTGGAAGCTGCGCAGTATGACTGAGGATGAGAATCAGGAATGCCGCAAGACCGCAACCCGCAAAGTCAAAGGGAAAAACGGAGTGTATACCTCTGAAATTGAGCCTAACGATTATATGGCGAAGCTGATGACCTCAAGTGTAATGCATCCGGATCTAAAAAATGCTGAACTGCAGCGTTCTTATGGCGTACTTGGCGCTGAAACACTGCTGCGTAAAATGCTGCTTCCGGGTGAATTCGCGGCGTTGGGTGAGCGGGTGCAGGCCTTAAATGGTTTTGGCACGGACATGAACGAGCTGGTGGATGAAGTAAAAAACTAATCAACGAGGGCGATAGTGAAGCCAATTTTGCTTATTACGCCCTCCATGAGCTGCACATTTTACCCCATGAGCTGATGAAGCTGTCTTCCCGCGAACGCGCCGCAATATATGCGATGATTGCTGTTCGTGTGGAGAAGGAGAAGCGCGATCAGGCACGGAGTAAGGCGAGGAAGAGATAGTTAGGGGGTGAGAGAATGGCAGGTGTACAAAATAATATAGCTGGAATACAGCAAGTTTCCAATCAATGGATCAATGATATAACCAATCAGATTACAACACAGGTCTCGGCAAATATTTCAAATTCCTTTTCAGCAACCTTAAACCGTATCAGTATGAAAATAGTCAATAAACCCGTGTACAACATCACTAATAATTACAGTGCAGCTTATACCAGAATTCAAGCTTCTATTGGAGGTGCGGTTCAGGCTCAGGAGAGACTGAATGATGCGGCTGATAGAGGGGCTGGAGGAGCTGAAAAGCAAGCAGGAACCTGGGAAAAGCTTACGGGGGCCTTTGAAAAGGCTAAGGGTATGGTGGAAAAAGTTAAGGGTGTCATGGAGAAGGTGCTTGTGCCAGCTGCTGAGCAGCAAAAGTGGGAAGATCTTTTCAAAGCAAAAACCGGAAATGCTGATGTTGGTGTAGCTATGTTTGATAAATTCAAGAAGAGAGCGCTAGAAACCGGACAGGACGTCAGCAAGTCTATGGAAAGTGTCTTGTCGTTTTATCCTAAAACACAAAATACGGACCAGCTAGATAAGCTAATGGATTATTCCACAAGGCTTAGTATGATGTCTCCAGAAGGTAAGGATATTGGCGATACTTCATCAGCTATTAATTCTGCATTTGATGGAGACTCTAGTGACTTAGCATCGATGCTTCAGGTAGATGAAGAGGAGCTTGGTGGACTCGACCTAGTAGCCAGTACGGGGAACATGGGCGCTTTTTTAAGTACTTTGGGAGATATCATGACAACGGCAGGTATGACGAGTACTTCGCTGCAAACCATGATGGATTCACCCGTAAATCAGTGGCAGACACTTCTTGGAAACTATAACAATTCCTTAGCTGGCATGGGACAAGGGGCACTTGCAGCATTTTCTCCGCTGTTAAGCATTCTTAATGATGCGTTCTCAGAAGGTACCTTTCAGCCTATTATCGATGGGATGGCCATTGGATTGGCTATTATAGCACAAGGTTTTTCACAAGTTGTACAGGGAGCCTTATTCCTTTGGAGTGTTCTTAGCAGCACGTTGCCTTATGTAGTACCCATTCTTTTGGGAATTGTTGCTGGGATTATTGCTTATAAAATTGCTATGGGTGCAGCAGCAATCGCAACAAATATGTCAGCAATTGCGACTGGGATCGCTACCGCAGCGCAAGGGATTTACAACGCTGTGTTAAATGCCAATCCTATTGCGCTTGTAATTGGACTTGTTATTGCACTTATTGTGGCTTTTTTAGGAATTGTTGCAGCTCTTCAGCCAGTAAGAGATTTTCTTGCCAATATGTTCAGGGCTCTCGGACAGATCGTTGCAGATTTTGTAGGTTATGTGATTGATCTATGGACCGGATTTATTAATGGTATCATTGATGCTGCCAATTTTTTATTAGGTGGTATTAATAAAGTAATTGGGGCTGTTGGTAAATTTATAGGTATAGAATCAGAGATTAATCTTCATCTTGAACGGGTTGACAGCAGTCAATTTAAACAGAACGTGGAGATGAGCATTGAAAATACTTTTGATACGGCTGCGAAATATACGCAAGAATTTGATGTTAACAAATTTAAAGAAAGCCTAAACGTAGGGGGGAATACGAATAACGAGACTACAATCAATCAATGGAATACTACTCATCAAGATGATTCAACGAAACCTCCGAAATCGCCTACCATTCCTGAGGTTCCAGTAGTTCCTGTGACGAAGACTCCTGCGTTAAATACGCCTTCCGCTGTAGGTTCTTTTCAAAATGCAGGAGTACCTGGTAATCTGAACACCGTCAACCGTGTGAACGAGCTCGGCTCCATCAACGACACCGTAGACATCTCCAGTGATGATCTGAAAATGCTCCGCGAGCTGGCCGAGATTCAGGCGATCCAGAATTTTGTGGAGCTTACGCCGACGGTGCAGGTGACGACCGGAAATATTAACAATGCCGGAGACATTGATACGATTATCAACAAGATCGGGCAAAAGCTGAACGAGGAGTTTGTCTCTACGGCGCAGGGGGTGTATACGTAACGTGGAAGAGTACGGGATTTTTTTGGGTTTTAATAATCAGGAGGATGCAATCCGGCTGCCAGTCAATCCAGAGACCTTGGAAATCAAGGAGAGTGGAGATGGAAAAAGCTATACCATTATCGATCTGGGTGAGATCAATACGATTGCTTATCCGAAGCTTACGGAGATCACGATTGAAAGTATTTTTCCGGCACAAAGGTATCCGTTCGTATTGGTGCAGGAGGACGGGCTGAAGAGACCTTTTGAATATGTGGAGCTTATTAAGAAATGGATGACGAGTCGTCGGCCCATTCGGTTTGTGTTCTCCGGTGTGAGGTATCCCGATGATACGAAAAAGGATAAAAAGAAGTTAAACAAACCACAGAAATGGCTAGAGGAATCTTCAATTAGTGAGGATGCATCTTTAGAAATTGATTTTGCTGTGAATATGGCTATGAGCATCGAAGGTTTCACTTGGAAGCTTAGTGCGGGATCGTCAGGGGATATTGAATATTCGTTATCTCTCAAAAAGTACGTATTCTATCAGGCGGTAGCTGTGAAGGTTGTTAAAGGTGAAGTGAAGGCGGAGCAGAAGCGGGCCAATGAAAAGGCAAAGCCTACTACCTATACCTTAAAAGCTGGAGACAGTCTATGGAGCATCGCTCAAAAAAACCTAGGAGATGGCTCGAAGTACAAAGCCATTCAGAAGCTTAATGGCATTCCGGATAGTGAGCTGAAAAAGCTGCCCATCGGTAAAGTCATCAAGCTGCCGTAGGAGGATGTTATGGAACTGCTAGTGAAGAATAAGGAAGGGAATCTATGGGATATTTCTGGCATCGTCTCAGATATTTCTTGGAAAACTGCACGGTCAGGTAAACCGTCAACGCTAGAGTTAACGCTTGTGGACAACGGAATTTATCAGCTCCCCAAGTTCGGGATCAGCAACGGTGATATTATTCAGTTCAGTAAAGATAATGTAGATGTATTTTACGGATTTGTGTTCAGCATTGATACGGGCTCGGATCAGGAGATTAAGCTGACTGCCTATGATCAAATTCGTTATTTGCTGGGCAATGGTAGTTATGTTTTGCAGGATGTTACGGCTAGTGATGTGATCAAGAAAATAACAACGGACTACGGATTAAAGACAGGTGTGCTGGAGGAGACAGAGTACCGGATTCCTTCTTTAATTGAAGATGACAAAAAGCTGTTGGACATCATTATGGGAGCCATCGGCAGTGAGCTTCAGTTTAAGGGGCGGCTGATGGCTTTTTACGATGATTTTGGGAAGCTGACGCTGCGTAAACCGGATTCTATGCTGCTTAACCTGGTGCTGGGAGCGGGGCATTATCTGTACGATTATTCGCTCAAAAAAAGTATTGATGACGATACGTACAACACGATTTTTCTGTACAAGGACAACGAGGCATCGGGCAAACGCGATTTCTATCCGGTCAGTGACAAGGACAATGTGAAACGCTGGGGTATCCTGCACTTGTATCAAAAGGCTGATGACAAAGCGAATGCTGCACAAATTCAGGAGAAGGCAAACAATCTGCTGAAAATGCACAATCGTGAAAAGCTTAGTCTCTCCATACAGGCGATTGGTGATATGCGTGTAAGAGCAGGCAATTTCATTTATGTCCTATTGGATGAATTCGAGACTCAATTGTTTCTGGTGGACCAATGCAGCCATAAGATTTCTGGAGGGGAGCATACAATGTCCCTCGATATTAAGGTGGTGTAGAAATGATGTTAGATATTATTAAAAAAGCAAGTCTAGGAGCCGTGGGAAGTACAAATCCCGTGGCTTTTTCTTATGGAACGGTAACGGTGGCAGCTCCTTTGCAGATTCAGGTGGATCAGCGGTTTGTTTTATCGGGGAATGCGTTAGTGCTGCCTGAATCGGTAATGGAAAGCAAGATCGACATCGAGGGCAAAGAAGTAATACTTCGGCGAGGATTAGCGAGTGGGGACCGCGTATTAATGGTTCGAATGCAGGGCGGACAAAGCTACATTGTTCTGGATCGGCTGGTGAGTCCGATATGATCCCGGCGATTGGAAAAGCTGGACCGATAACGGCCCTGCTTGAGGGGGAGGTCAACCTTGAGCGTGGGGAAAGTCCTAGTCTTACGTACCGAATGGATTGGGAGAGAAAAAGGATTACAGGCCAAACGGATGGACTGGAAGCAGTTCAACAGGCAGCGGCAAAAATTTTGCGAACCGATCGGTTTGAACATCTGATTTACAGTTCGGATTACGGAACAGAGTGGCGGTTGGTGCTTGGCAAGGATCGGCTGCTGGTTAGAGCTGAAATCAGACGTATCGTTAGTGAGGCACTACTTCAGGATGAACGAATCCTTAGCTTAGAGAATATTGTTGTTTCGTTTACCGGAGATAATCTAACTTTTGACTGCAAGGTCGTCACACGTTACGGAAATTTTCAGCTGAGAAAGGAGTGGAATGAGGATGTATGAGGATCAGACGTATGAGGCTCTTTTGGAGCGGATGCTGGACCGGATTCCATCAGGATTGGATAAACGCGAGGGCAGCATCATTTATGACGCGTTGGCTCCAGCAGCCGCTGAGTTGGCACAGATGTATATTGAGCTGGATGTGAATAATAATCTGTATTTTGCAGATACGGCTACCGGAGAGTACTTGGAGCGAAGCATCTCCTGGTCAGGCATTGTAAGGCGTGAAGCCAGCAAGGCACAGCTGAAAGGGATTTTTTATAAGGCGGATGGAGGATTGTTGGATGTTCCACTCGGCAGCCGCTTCTCACTCGAAATGCTGAATTATACGGCTGTGGAGAAGTTATCTCCTGGAGTGTATCGCTTGGAAAGTGAAACCGCTGGGGAAGAAGGAAATCGATATTTTGGCTCTTTACTGCCAGTGGATTATATTTCAGACCTAGCGCGCGGAGAAATAGCTTCTCTTCTGATCCCTGGGGAGGACATTGAAACGGATGATGCGCTACGCCAGCGTTATTTGGATTCAGCCAGACGCCCAGCTACTAGCGGAAATAAATATCACTATATGGAGTGGGCACTGCAAGTTCCGGGTGTGGGAGGCGCACGTGTTTTTCCATTATGGAAAGGTCCTAAAACTGTGAAGGTGATTATTGTGGACGCCGAAAAAAAACCTGCATCCGAGCTGTTGGCGGCTCAGGTGCAGCAATACATTGATCCGGTCTCAGGAGCGGGTGAGGGACAAGCACCGGTAGGGGCTGTGGTGACTGTGGCGCCGGCTGCGGGCAAAAACATCAGTATAAGCGCCAAGGTAACCCTTGCTTCTGGCTATGCACTGCAAGCTGTAAACCAAGGCTTTCAGGTGATGCTTGAGAAATATCGCAAGGAGAAGGCTTTTTCAGCAACCTATATCAGTCAGTCTGTCATCGGGGCATTATTGCTTGCTACTGAAGGAGTCGCGGATTACACAGAGCTGAAGTTGAACAGTGGAGCGGGCAATGTGATGTTGAACGAAGAAGAAGTACCGTTGTTCGGTAACGTTCTACTGGAGGTGTAGCATGGGTTATCCAGAGCAAATTGATATTTTTCAAGAAAAACTTAATAAAAAAGCAAACGGTAGCAGCTATGTTATCGAAGAGAGATTACCGCTTGTAAATGGCGTTTACAGTGGTCTTCTAGCGCATGACAATATTAATAATCAGACCATTGCGGTGTACACAGGGTCACAGTATTCCGGGATCGAGCTACGCAATTTCACTGTGTCTTTTCCGGATGAGGCGCCCTGGCGGCGGTTGATTAAGATTTTTGCCGATGTGCCTGAGGTATATGTTACTTACGAAACCCCCGGTGATACGGTTGAAGCAGAGGATATTAACGGTTTGCAGGTGAGTCTTACCGCTGTCCAAACTGAAATAGAGCGTTATAAGAACAAGGGCCAGATTGACGGAGGATCATTTAGAAGAGAGGTGTAAAATGGCACAGACCATACAAATAAAGCGGGGTACAAAGGCTGAGCTAACGAGTTATGGCGTGTTGAAGGCAGGTGAGCTTGGTTTTTGCAGTGATACTAAGGAAGTTTATATTGGTGACGGCACGTCCAATTCCATGGTCGGCAGGGCGCTGTCAGGGCCAGAAGCTTCGCGTCCGGTTGCAGGATCCGTTGGTCGTTTGTATTACGTGACTACGGGTTCGAATAGCGGATATTTATATTTTGATGATGGGGCAGCTTGGCGGCGGGTGAATGCGCAGAAGCTTACCGATCTGACAGGTACAATTGATGATATCGCTGATGGAGCAACCTATGCGAAGGTGCTTAAAGCGGATATTAGTGCGGGACATATCAATAAAGTATCGGATGGCACAAACGTAAAGACTGCCGCTGAGATCAAGACTCACATTGATGATGTGGCCAAGCACCGGACAATCAATGATGCAGGGACTACAATTACAGACTTGTGGTCTGCGCAAAAGATTAAAAATGAAATTGAGCTGGCTAAGCATAACATCGAACCGCAAGCATCGGTAAAAGACCAGAACCTGCTGGCTCCACCTGCCAGTCCGGTTGAAGGTGATCGTTATATTATTCCAGCAGGGGCAACCGGGGGATGGGCGGGCAAAACGAATCAAATTGTTGAATACCAATCTGCCGCTTGGGTATTTTATGTTCCTGCCGTCGGTTGGACCGCTTACGTCGATGATGAGCAGAAAATTTACAGCTGGAACGGCAGCGCATGGGTACGTACCGGTGGTGCACTACAGACCATTACAGCCGGGAACGGGCTGATTGGTGGGGGTCAAGCCGATGCTGTGACGCTGAACATTGGTGCGGGTAATGGGATCACGGTCACTGCAGACGCGATTGCGGTTACCGCTGGAAAAGGAATCACCGTGGATGCAGCTGGTGTAGCTGTAAGTGTGGATGGAAGCAGTATCGTTTATGATGCTGCGAATGGCAATAAACTTACCGTGGCCAGTATTGATGGCGGAACATTCTAGGGGGCGGGACAATGGCTCTAAAAACATTGATTCAAATACGCCGCGGCTTGGAAAGCTCCATTGGAGCGCTGGCTATTGGTGAGCTTGGGTATTGTACAGACAGTGGCAAGCTGTACATTGGTTCTGCCGCTGGTAATGTCTTGCTGGTAGCCGCGCAAAGTACCGGGGATATGCTGAAAAGCATTTACGATACGAATAACAATGGCAAGGTGGATTTTGCGCAACAAGCGGATAGTGTAGCTTGGGCGGGGGTAGCAGGTAAACCAGTGGTATTTCCTCCGGCGGCGCATACACATGATTATTTGCCCAAAGGCCCCCTAACCTGGAATCAACTGAAGGGGGTGTAGAGGATGAGTTACGGCAGCTCTTTATACAGCGAATTGCAATATTCCGCAGATAAAGATTCGAGCCATCCGGGTGAAGTCGAGGCGCCTGATCTAATGCAGTATTTACCGGATTATTATAAGGATGTCCGCGAAATGGAGAAGCTTCAGGAGACCATCGGGCTAGAAATTGGTGGACTGAAGGTAGGTACTATAGATGTACTGGATCAGGCGTTTATTGAAACGGCTACAGTGAGCCTTGGGCGCTGGGAATCCGAACTTGGACTCAGCAGCGATCCATCCAAGTCTTATGCCACTCGTCGAGAGATGATTAAGGCAAAGCTGCGTGGAAATGGAACGACCACACCGGAAATGATTCAGCGGACGGCGTCAGCTTTTTCAGGTGGAGTGGTTGAAGTAAAGGAAGTGCCTGAAGAGTACCGTTTTGAGATTCATTTTGTGAGTACACTGGGGATTCCTCCGAATATGGCAGGGTTGATTCAAATCATCGAAGAGATTAAACCTGCGCATTTAGCTTATGAATTTGTGTTCAGCTATACCTGGTGGGACTCTGTTAAGGCTTTGACTTGGGAGAGTGCTCACAGTAAAACATGGAACGAATTAAGAACTTATAGATAGGAGAGTGACATATGCAAACCACAGGAAATTTGGGCTTAAAGAAGCCAGAGGGAACAGATATCGTTGATATTGCCGATCTGAACGGGAATATGGATATTTTGGACAATGCAGTGAATGGTAAGGTCGATAAAGTTACTGGCAAACAGCTATCTACGAACGACTACACCGCAGCTGAGAAAACGAAGCTGGCGGGGATTGCTACGGGAGCGAATAATTATGTGCATCCTAATCACACGGGGGATGTCACTAGTACTGGTGATGGAGTTACGGCTATTGCGGCTGGGGTGATTGTAAACGCCGATGTTAATGCTTCAGCCGGAATTGATGCTTCGAAGATTGGAACGGGAGTGGTCTCAAACGCGGAGTTTGGGTACTTGGATGGGGTTTCTAGTGGGATTCAGGGGCAGTTGAATGGTAAGGCGCCGTTGGTTACTACGCCTCAGCAGACGACAGCGGATATTACGTACTACGTACGGACGGACGGGAATGATAATAATACGGGATTGGTGAATACGGCGGGTGGGGCGTTTAGGACTATACAAAAGGCGATTAACAGTATTCCTAAACATGTTCTTCATAGCGCTACTATCAATGTCGCTGCCGGTACGTACGCCGAAGATATCTCTTTTGCAGATGTGAGTGGTGGCACGGAAGTATGGCTTAACGGAGGAACAAGCTACGAGACGGCCGCAAACTTCAAGGTTAAAAGTATGACCTTTTACGGTGTTAGTAATCAAGTAGTTGTAACTGGATTCACAGCAACTTCTACAACGAGAGTCGGATTTTTTATTAATAACTCGATATTTATTCAGATGCTATATTGCCGTATATTAGCAGATGGCAAGGCAAACTCCGTTGGAGGATTCGAGGCTAGTAACCATTCTGGTTTGCGACTTTACGGCTGTGAAGCTTCTAATCGTAATGCAGGCATCGTCAGTAACCAAGGATCAACGGTAATATCCAGAAATAGTTTTGGGACCTCAAATACTATTGGACTTTCAGCATACGACGGTGGCACAATAACAAAAAAAGACGGTCAGCCCGCGGGCACAATAAATGAACAGATTGACGCAGGTATCATAACTAGGGGTGTACTTAACCCATGGGGAGATAACACGATTGATACACGCCCCTTTGCAGCAATGTATATGGATGCCGGTGGCGACGTACCTTTAACTGCCGGTGTAGATAAAAAACTTTTTTTTAACGGTGTGCACATGAGTCAGAAGGGAGTAGCTGAACCTTCACAAGGCGGTTTCTATGCGCCCGAGAGAGGGATTTATGAATTATCTGTTCGGGTTGGATTTGGGATTACGACGAGTGTTACAAGCGGTGTTGCAATTAAGATCTATATAAACGGAGTTCTAAACTGCACATTGAGCGAGGGAGCTATCACAACTGCACTTATAGGCTGTACCCTTAATGGTAATACTACTTTGGTTTTAAATCCAGGAGACCGTGTTCATATCTATGCCGTTGCCCTTCACAATTCAAATGTTTCATGGGCTTCTCAGTACACATATGCCACTCTTGCGAGAGTGGCATAACTAATGGAGGTGACTAAAATATGGATTTAATGAAGAACTTGCTATTCCTATTTCCAGATAGTCAGTTGGGAGTCGATTTCACTTTGAGAGACGACGGCCCAATAGTAAAGTATCTTAAAGAACCTTTGCTTACGAAGCATGTACAGACGCCTGGTGAGACTACGGAAGAGGTAGATTGGATAGAAGGCGTACATTATATACTTCGTCCAGCACACCTCGCAGAGTTAGAAGAGGGCGTAGATTATGAAATAGAGGAACGCGGCCCATACATCGCAGCCTGGAACCTAGAAGTCCCGCAACCAACGGAAGCAGAACTGGAAGCGGCGTGGGAAGCATATCTAGAAGCAGAAGCTAACAAACCACCAGAATTAAACGAAGTCGAGCAACTCCGTGCTGAGAATACTGCTTTGCAAGACAGGCTTCAAGATGTCGAAGTCATTATGGCTGAACTACTCAGCATATAAACCCAAAAGGAGGTGAGTTGTAATCATGACAATGGATTCATTAACAGCCGCCAAAATTCGGTTGATGGCTAATGCCTGCATCACTCGTTTTGATCGTGAGGAGGGTCCGATAGAGAATATCATTTCATCCTATAACATGCAGCCGGATAATGAGACTTTGGTTAAGGATCAGATTATCGAGAAACGATCAGATATTCATTTTGCTGAAAACGATTCGACTGAGCAAGCTTCATCAGCCAAATAATTAGCACGCATCCACAGAGGAGCTTGTTTTTTTGTGCCCTCGGTGGTGCCGGGGGCTATTACGCATCAACATCATTACAGAAAGGAGCGGACGAATGGGCGAAGGGGATATTGCGCAATTGGAGAAGCTGCTGCCGCTGGCAGATAAGTATGGGCTGGCTTATATTGTTGCTTTCATTTTGATGATCGTACTGATGGTGTTATTGCGTGCGATTGTCAAAGGGAACCTTGTACCGCGAGAAATGCTGGATCGGGCAGAGGAGGATCGGGATCGTCTGCAAGCGATTTTGGATAAGGAGCGCTCGGAGTTTATGCAGCCCACACTGGACGTCTTAAAGAAACTGAAGATTGACCATACGGAAGACAGGGGGAGTTAGGAATGCTGTCACAATGGATTCGGCGGCTGCTTCTCCCCCGGCATGTTGATAAAGAGATGGAGCTCCGCAGAGCCTCTACCAGCGTTACACTGACCATAAGTCATTATAAAAATGTCTCGCAGGAAATTCAGGAGGAGATTGATCGTAACCGGTTCGCCAAATATTTAGTTTATGATCGAGGGGATCATGATGCACATGATTGAATTTTTATTATTGGTGCTATATGGCACTACTACGGCCTGCGGATTATACATTATTCATCGCCACAGGCAATATTTTTACGAAAGATTCCAAAAAGGTGTGGTCAGCGTGTTTATGCTGGCTATGCTTTTTTTCTTATTGGCTTATACATTCAATATGCTTATCGTTCTACTATTCCGTTTGGCAGAATTACTAGGAGTGGACATGGCAACATGGCTGACTTGGCTTAATTATAGCTGGGCTATTGCCCAATTCGGTACAACTGGTGGAATTATAATATTAGCGATACTGACACGTTCGGGGAAATACGACCAATTTATTTATCTGAAAAAGATAGACAGAAAAGAGGAACTTCATGCTGACAATAACTCAGGTAAAAAATAAATCAGCCCAACGCCTAACAGGACTACACCCCGTAGTCCGTTCCGCTGCTACTGCTCTAATCGAACGTTGCTACAAACTCAATATCCCCATTCTCATTACGCAGGGACTTCGCACAATTGCCGAGCAGGATGCTCTATATGCACAAGGGCGCACTAAGCCCGGAGCGATTGTAACCAATGCACGTGGTGGATATAGCTATCACAATTTTGGATTGGCCGTAGATTTTGCTCTTTTGCTGCCGAATGGATCTAGTGTGTCTTGGGATATGTGCCGGGACGGCAATAACAACCAGATCGCAGATTGGCAGGAGGTTGTGAGGGAGGCAAAAGGGCTGGGCTTGGAGTGGGGAGGCGACTGGACAAGCTTCAAGGATTACCCACATTTTCAAATGGCGTTTGGGTTAACACTCACACAGTTGCGAGCAGGGACAAAGCCCTCAACATCTGCGGTGGAGTCAGCGTATAAGGTCATCAATCGGAAGGAGGAGGAAGAATTGAAGAGTGATGTTATTGCTGTCGTAAAGGTTAACGGGGTTAAGGTTGCAGATGGAGTGCTTGAAAAAGGCATCACCTACGTCCCTGTACGTGTTATTGCAGAAGCGCTGGGTGCTCAGGTAGGTTATGATTCTGCGACTCGAACGGTTGAGATTACAAGTACCCATTAAGGAGGGGAAAAGGATGGAAACTGGAACAATCTTAGATGATATTATGGCGTTCGCCTCTATATTAGCAGTATTCGTACTGGCACTGGTTCAGTTGGTCAAAAATAGTATCAACATCCCGCGTAATGCAGTACCGATTATCGGACTGGTGATAGGTTTGCTCATCGGCGTAGTAGCGTATCCTTTTACCGAACTCGATTTAGTGCTTCGCCTTTGGGCTGGGGGCCTTGCAGGTTTATCTGCGACGGGGTTGTTTGAACTAGCTTTTAAGGATCGCCCGGGGACGACGAAAGAGTAAATGGATAATAGGTACGAATCATAAAAAAGGGCTGTTCCAAAAAGTCTGAAAAAGACCTAAGGAAGAGCCCCATTGTTTTTCTCATGATGTTACATAAATAAGATTCAGAACGAAAGCGTGCTGCCGGGTTGTAAAGAATATAGTCCTGTGAAACCTTCTCCTTTTAATATAGAAGCTACTTGGTCGATATGTGGTTTGGGAGCATGGACGAGCACTGTCCGGTGGCTGGGAATCGTTTGGAGCATTTTGCGAATGTCCGGCAAGCCTTGATGGACTTTATAGCGGATAAGTGAGACTGTACAGCGTACGCTGCTAGATTCTTCGATCATAGCTTGCTTAACGAGACGATGTCCAAAGCTTCCTGCCGCTAAATGTCCCGTAAAAATCACATGGTTGTCAGGAGAAACAGAGAGTTGATGAAAGTATTCTTGCGCTTTTGCCGACTGCATCATCCCGTCATTGGTGAATACGATAGCTCCCTTAAGATTCAACATTGCCTTCGCGCGTTCGTCCGAATTAGATACAACACACAAGTTTTTTCTGTTAAAAAGCGCATTTGCGCGCGGAATAGCGTCCTCTTTCAGCCATTCCACCTTGTCGCTTAATGCTCGTAAAGGAGCGACGAGTGCTTCTTCAACGATCAATTGATGATCTGGAAAACATTCATTTGCCCATACGATCAATTCCTGGCTTCTGCCATGGATAGGCACAGGAAAGAGGACTGTACCCTCTTTTTGCAAGGTGTTGTGGATGGCTATCTCTAATTGCTGTAATTTTACAAGCTGCTCATCAGGATCTGCCCCATAAGCAGCATCGATAATGGACAGATCAGCCACATTTTTAGCTTCGGCTTCCATAATTGCTGGGGTGTCTGCCGTGAGCAGCTGTGACTCCTCCGTATAATCCCCTGAGAAAAATACAGTTTTGTCCTCCCATTCTAGGCCCAGCCAAACCGAACCTGCTAAATGCCCGCTACGTCCCCATTGAACTCGAAGGTTAGGCGCAAGCGTCAGCCAAGTTTGAGGGGAGACATACTCCTCTAAATACTTGAATTGAATAGCTTCTTTATCCGTTTCCTCATAGGGGAGCGGGGCGGATTGAGCTGCCACATATTTATCCCAGGCCTCGAAATAATCAGGAAGCTGTAATGAGGTGGATCTAGTAGTCCATACCTTACCTCTGTATCCGTGTTTATAAAGTAAGGGCAGCGCTATGGAATGATCCTCATGAGCATGAGACAGAAATACTGCCTGCAAATGTGGAATAATATCCGTATCAAGTAGGGGGTATTCACCGGGGCCTTCTTTTTTTACGCCACAATCGAGCAGGATGCCATTTCGTGAATCCTTGCCCTGCAAAAGATAGGAGGAACGGCCATGCTCTCCGGCCCCTCCCCAAATCGTTAGTCTGCTCATTGTTGTCTCCGCTTTCTATCTGGGCTTAAATATTCTAAGACTAATAGTAGTATGGTGGTGATACCTACTGAAATTACAGCCATGGCCATCCCCATCGCTACCGCACCTTGTTCAAACTGGGCAAAAATATAGGTCGCTGATGTCTGCATTGAAGGCGGAAGAATGAGTAAGGAGGCTACCAGTTCCCGATTGGAAATGGTGAAGGTCATCATCCAGCCAGCCACCATCCCCGGAAGGATGAGGGGAAGCAGGATACGGCGGAACACATACAGCTTACTACCTCCGAATACTTGTCCCGCTTGCATCAGAGAGGAATCGATCTGCCCATAGCTTGCTTTTACATACTGAACAGTATAAGGAAGGAAAAGTACGACATAAGTCAGTACAACCATCCAGTAGGTATTATAGAGCGGGATAGGCATCCAGCGGGCATTCCACAGCAGAATTAGCCCTACTACAATTACAATTCCCGGGACTGTATTTGGAAGCAAGCTGAATAAATCTGTAATTTTCTGCTTGAATGTAGCCCCTTTTCCTACCGTTAAGGCAAACCAAGTCCCGAGAATAACAGCGATACTGGAAGCAACGATAGCTAATGTAAAGCTATTTAATAAGGCCTCAAATCCTTGCGAACCCGGGGATAACAGCTCTTCATAATGTTTTAAGGTTAGATTGCTCCAGGATACACCTTCTCCCCGAAGCTTCAATAATGAGGCTGTTATGATAGAGAAATAAGGAATGCCGATGGATGCCAGAAGCAATAGAAGAACATAACCCCAGCTAAGAAACCCTACGATTCCTGTACTCTTATAACGGTTAGTACGAGTTCCTTTTCCACCGATCAGACGGTAAGAGTAGCGGCTGCTAATTACAGTTTGGATGTACCACATGACAAGGCAAACTCCGAGCAGCAAGGAGGCTAGTGAAGTAGCCTTACCGAAATCAATCGGCCAACTGGAGATATATTTATGGATCTCAGAGGTCAGAACGTAAAAGCCGATCCTACGGCCAAAGGTCGCAGGGGTACCGAATTCAGCAATTGTTTTAACGAAGATGAGCAGTGCTCCAAGCCCATAGCTAGAGAGCAGTAAAGGAATAATCACTCTTTTAAATCTGTAAAAGAAGGGGGCGCCGTGAACAGAGGCTGCTTCCTCCAGATTGCCCCCGATCTGCAAAAGCGCATTGCGCAGCAGCAGATACAGGAAGGGGAACAGGTGAAGGCTCATGATCAGCACCATACCCCCATAGCTAAAGAAATACGGTGTAAGCACGGAGGAGGAGGGCAGAAATTGCTCCATATACCCACCCGTCTGCATAAACAACATCCAGCCCATAGAACCAATGTAAGGCGGCGTCATAAATGGAATTAACAGCACGACATCCAGCCAGTTGTGGCGCCCTAAGTCGGTTTTTGCCATAATCCAGGCTAGAGGCAGCGCAAACAAAGTAGTTAGCAGAATAACGCTTACCCCAAGCCCGATAGAATTCAGCAGCACCTCTACTAGGTCATTGCTCCCCATAATGGTTCGTAGTGGTGCGGCTATGTCGAGATGCCCCTCTGGATAAATACTGGTCCAGAAAATGAGCAGGAGTGGCAGCAGCACGAGCACGGTTAGTATAAATAAAGCCAGTCCACCGCTCACCCATTTAAATGAGCGCAAAGAGTTAGTATTCATTACGCTTATTTAAAAATTTGTGTGAAGGTCGAGGAAACTTCATCGCTGTGCTCATTCATCCATTCCCAATTCACATCAAATGTTTTGATTTCTTCAAGATTGGCACGATTTTCTGCCTTCACGTCAGTTCTGCCTGGCAGCAAATAGGCTTTGGCAACAAGGGCTTGCGCTTCATCGGAGAGAAGGTAGTCGATAAAAGCCTTAGCGTTATCTACATTCGGGCTTGTCTTAATGATCGCAGCCGGACGAGGGCTGATTACAGTTCCTTCAGCAGGGTAGACGATATCCACAGGTTCTCCGTCAGCTTTTGCTTTATAAGCCATGTAATCTACGCCAGCAGCAACGACGGATTTAGCACCGGTAATCACCGGATCAAGTGCCTCTTGATTGGCGCCTGACATAGCTACTTCATTGCTTTTATATTGTTTAAAAAGATCCCAGCCACTGTCCCCCTTAGCACTTAAATACCCAGTCATGAAATCAAGAGCCGAGCCGGAAAGTGAAGGATCGGGGATATTGACTGCACCCTTCCATTCCGCTTTGCTGAGGTCATCCCAGGAGGTCGGCGGTGAGCTTACTTTTTTGGTATTGTAGACGATACCGAGTGCGGATGCACTGTAACTGAAATAGTTACCTTCATCTGTATCTGACCAATCGCTAACCAGCTTGTCTGCATTAATCGCTTCTTTATATGGAAGTAATAATCCGTCGTTTTTCATTCCTTGCATGGACGGAAGAGAGGCGAGGACAACAACATCAACGACCGGATTGGATTTTTCTGCTTCCATGCGGGCAAGTATTTTTCCTGTAGTGCCTTGGAACATTTCAACTTTAACGCCAGTTTTGGCTTCAAAGCCGTCTTTGATTTTATTGGCTAAACCTTCAGGGCCTGCACTGTAAACGACAAGATTGCCGCTTAGTGTCTTTTCTGTTGGTTGTGGGGCTTCAGTTTGCGTCGCCGCCGCAGTATCGGTTTGGTTGTCGCTTGCGTTAGCCGCAGGGGTGTTCGAGGAGCCGCAGCCCACTAGAGTAATACCAAGTGCAGTTGTTAGAAGAAGTGAACTTAACCCTTTTGTCTTTTTCATTTGATTCAATGTAATTGCCTCCCTAATATTGTTGTGTGCATCTTGCTGCATGGAACAGCATCATATAGAGCCATTCCATGCAGTGGACGCTTAATTCAGATGATGAATTTGGTGCTCTGAAGCGTACAGCTGAATCTTTTCCCCTACAGGTAGGCGCCGATCATGATAAGCGGTCCAAGTCCCATTGTGCTCCATGTTCAGAATGATCTCATAGCGATCCCCCATATAACTCACATGCTGAATAGTCCCTGTAAAAGGAAGAAAGGAAGCATCCTCCTGAGACCAGCGTAAATGTTCTGGACGCAGCATCTGTTTATCCGGAACGATCCAGTTGGATTTTCCAATAAAGTGTGCCACAAAGGGATGACTCGGTTTACGATAAATGTCCTCAGGAGATCCACTTTGTAAAATAGTGCCACCTTGCATTACAACTACTTCATCTGACATAGACATCGCCTCGGTTTGATCATGCGTCACATACAGGGCTGTAATGCCCATGTTTTTCACCAAGGAGATTAACTCCAGCCTCATTTCATCTCGCAAGACCGCATCTAGCGCACTTAATGGCTCATCGAATAATACAAGCTGAGGGCGCATGACTACGGCTCGGGCAAAAGCAACCCGCTGCTGTTGTCCACCGGACAGCTGGTGTGGAAAACGCAGCTCTAACCCCTCCAGCTTGACCGATCGAAGTGCCTCCTGTACCCGAACCCGTAAATTCTTTTTTTGTTTGGAAGCTCGAAGTCCGAAGGCTACATTCTCGAACACAGTCAGATGCGGCCAGAGGGCGAAATCTTGAAAAACCATGCCAAAGTTACGGCGATGAATAGGGTGGCTAATTCTTTTGCTGCCTGAAAAAATAAACTCATCATCGATCAGAATTTCTCCTGCATCCGGTGTTTCCAGCCCAGCAATCAGACGGAGTAGTGTCGTCTTTCCACAACCTGAAGGACCGAGTAATGTCGTAAAGCTTCCAGCGGGAATCTTCAGATCTGCAGCCTTTAAGGCATGCACATCTCCGAATTTCTTTTCCAATCTGTGGATTGTAATTTCCTTCATTCTATCTACCTGCCTGTTCTTAAGCTTGTTCTTAGTGTAAAGGTAAAGAATTCCCGCTATATTTGCTGAATGTAACTGTGATATTAACTTTTTTGCCGATTTATTTTAACATTCATAGAATTCTTCTATGTTACCGTTTAGGAAAAGGCGAGGGAGTGGAAGAGAATGAACCTTAATCTAATGAAGCTGGAAATTGTAGAACTGCTGAATAAACATAAAAAAATTACCACGGTAGCAGATAAACTTGGACTAAAGCAGCCCACCGTTACGTATCATTTGAAGAATTTAGAGCAGCAATTGGGGGAGAAGTTATTTGAATCCAGAATGGATAAAATGATTCTTACGGAGAGTGGTAAAGCTTTTCTTCATTATGCAATCAAAATCAATGCGCTTGCTGCGGAGGCGGAGCGGGTGGTAAAAGAGTTCAGTCAGGCAGGCCGGGGGACGCTGAAAATTGGTGCCAGTTATGTTCCAGCTACATATATTCTTCCAAAAATATTGGGGCTGTTTGGCGAACAACATCCGGGGATTACCATTTCTTTATCGGTTAAACCTTCACCGGTGATCAAAGAAATGCTTGCCAGTCATGAGATTGATCTTGGTATCTTGTCTACGGAATCTTTTTATCTGCCTGATCTGCATACTCAAGCCTTATGTGAAGATGAGCTTGTCCTTGTTTTTGCACCTACACATGATTTTGCCGGATTTTCTAATTTAAACTCGGCGATGATCGCTTCAGCGAGCTTTATTTTGCATGACAAGGAATCAAGCACACGCCATTTGACGGATAAATGGTTTGAACGAGAGGGAAAAGAATCAAAACCGCATATTTTGCTCGATTCACTGGAGGCGATTAAGCAATCGCTTATGAGTGGACAGCATGTCTCATTTATTTCACGACTTGCTGTGGAGGACGAGGTAGCCAGAGGAAGATTGCTAATGCGAGCCATTCCGGATTATAATTTTGAAAGACATATTTATTATTCGTATAACCGTGATCGTCATTATTCTCCTTTAATTGGACTGTTCATTGACCAGCTCCGCACAATCCGAATATAAGCATACATAGAGAATATACGATAGAGCCATTATATATATGAAAGAATACATAAAATATAAGGACTGTATAAATTCAGAAATTGGTGTATAATCTTAGGTGCTGTGTCGCTTTACAGCACAAAAAAGTTGCAGATTTTCAAACGGTTTTATTGTATGATATGAGGAAGCTTTAATAGACGATATTTAGACAGACAAACTTAACACATTGATCCGGAAGAGAATGGGGGGAGCAGCATGACCGAACTTACGACTACCGTCAGCAAAAGCAACTCTAACAATCTGCTGCGACGGGACGTACGGTTCTTGGGGAACATTTTAGGAGAGGTCTTGGTTCACCAAGGCGGTAACGAACTGCTAGAGATCGTGGAGAAGATCCGCGAGACCAGTAAATCGCTACGCTCACTATTTTTACCTGAACTGCATAGTGAATTTAAGGAGTTAATCAATTCTTTGGATCCGGAGAACCGTCATCAGGTAATAAGAGCGTTCGCCATTTATTTTCAATTGGTGAATATTGCCGAACAGAACCACCGGATTCGCCGTAAACGTGACTATGAACGTTCAGCTGGGGAGACAGTTCAACCCGGTTCTATAGAAAGCGCTATTCAAGAGCTTCGTGAACGTGATTTCTCTCATGAGGAAGTCAACGAGATTATTGAAGGATTGTCTCTGGAACTTGTAATGACGGCACATCCAACGGAAGCCATGCGCCGTGCGATTCTCGATATTCATAAACGGATATCCGATGATGTTATGGGTCTTGATAACCCTACTCTAACTTTCCGTGAACGTGAACAGCTTCGCGAGAAGCTATTGAATGAAGTGATTACGCTTTGGCAAACGGATGAGCTACGTGACCGCAAGCCAACAGTACTCGATGAAGTGCGCAATGGAATGTACTATTTCCATGAGACTATTTTCCATGTATTGCCGGATGTGTATCAAGAGCTTGAACGCTGTCTGAGCAAATACTATCCTGGACAGAATTGGCATGTGCCAACCTACTTGCGTTTTGGATCATGGATTGGTGGAGACCGTGATGGTAACCCATCGGTAACCTCAACAGTCACTGCGCAGACTTTACGCATGCAGCGTAAGCTGGCCATTCGTGAATATCAGCGGATTATGCGTGAACTCATGAAATATCTAAGCTTTAGCACAAGTATTGTTAAAGTGACGCCTGAGCTAGTAGAATCCATCGAAGCTGATCGTGAGATCATTAACCTAGGCAAGATGGAAGAATGGCGCAATGACAACGAACCTTACCGAATTAAACTTAGCTACATGATCTCTAAGACACAAAATGTTTTGGATGATGAGAAAAAAGATACTCCTGAGCGTTATGCTACACCTGAGGAGTTCATAGATGATTTGAATGTCATTGACCGCAGTCTACGACATCACTATGCCGACTATGTGGCCGATACCTATATTAAAAAGCTAATCCGCCAAGTGGAGCTGTTCGGATTCCATACGGCAACTCTTGACGTGCGTCAACATAGCCAAGAACATGAGAATGCCATGACAGAAATTTTGGCGAAGATGAACATTTCGCCGGATTACTCTAAGTTGACGGAGATCGAGAAGATTGATCTGCTGGAGAAATTGCTGAATGATCCACGTCCGTTGACCTCTTCTTACCAGACTTACACTGAAAGTACAGAGGAGTGTCTGGCGGTTTACCGGACGATCTTCGCATCGCAGGAAGAGTACGGCAAACAATGTATCACAAGTTATCTGATCAGTATGGCGGAAGCTGCAAGCGACATTCTGGAGGTTATGGTCTTCGCCAAAGAGGTAGGACTATTCCGCAAGGATAACGACGGTACAGTTGTATGTACCCTGCAAGCTGTGCCACTTTTTGAAACGATTGATGATTTGCATGAAGCACCGCAAATTATGCACACACTGCTCAGTATGCCGATCTACCGTGATGCGGTAAGAGCAATGAATGATTTGCAGGAAATCATGCTTGGATATTCAGATAGTAATAAAGATGGCGGCGTGGTTACTGCTAACTGGGAACTGCGTGTTGCCCTAAAAGAAATTACAGCGACAGCCGATCAGTTCGGAATCAAGCTGAAGTTCTTCCATGGTCGTGGTGGAGCGCTCGGCCGTGGCGGTATGCCACTTAACCGCAGTATTCTTGCTCAGCCAGCTTCGACAATTGGCGGAGGGATTAAGATTACCGAGCAGGGAGAAGTGATCTCCTCCCGTTACTCGATGCAGGGGATTGCTTACCGCAGTCTGGAGCAAGCGACATCTGCGCTTGTAACTGCAGCAATTAGTGCGAGAGTGCCACAAGCGGATCTTTATGAAGAGAAATGGGAAGAGATTGTTGCCCGGATTTCTGAAGTCTCGCTGAACAAATATCAGGATTTGATCTTCCGTGATCCAGATTTCCTGACTTATTTCAAAGAATCAACACCTCTGCCTGAGGTTGGAGAGCTTAATATCGGTTCCCGTCCTTCCAAGCGGAAGAACAGCGACCGTTTTGAAGATCTGCGTGCAATTCCTTGGGTATTTGCATGGACACAAAGCCGTTATTTGCTCCCAGCCTGGTACGCTGCTGGAACCGGACTGCAGAGTTTCTATGAGGGTAAGGAAGAGAATCTGAAGATAATGCAACATATGTATGAGAACTTCTCATTCTTTACTACACTGATAGATACGCTGCAAATGGCTATTTCAAAAGCGGACTTGATTATTGCTAAGGAATACGCCAGCATGGGCAAGAACGAGGAAGCACGTCAACGGATATTCGGCCAGATTGAAGATGAATTTAATCTGACCTCTGAGCTGATCCTGAAGATTACAGGCCAGCAGGATATTCTTGATAACGTTCCTGTGATTCAAGAGTCTATCAGACTCCGTAATCCATACGTTGATCCGCTTAGCTACCTGCAAGTTCAATTGCTATCCGAGCTTAGAGCGCTCCGTGAAATCGATGGAGATGATAGCGAACTGCTTCGCGAAGTATTGCTTACCATCAACGGCATTGCCGCCGGTCTTCGGAATACCGGCTGATATAGTCTTAACAACAAAAAGTCCGCCCTATTTGGGGCGGACTTTTTTTGCCTAATACAAGTTGTTGTGATCATAAACTGTATATTGCTGCTGTGAACTTTACTTGTTCCTAAATATTGGAGAGTCAAACCCGATATTTTTTTTATTACCCTACCCAAGTAACCGAGATGTAATCGGAGGTAAATAAAGTGGCACTTATTACTTCGGTGATGGAGCAGCGTAGAGAATATTTGGAACTGTAGGAGCGCCAGCGTTCGCCTTTATCCTCAGATTTCGACCGCTATATGCGGTTTATAATCAGGAAATGTGAGGATAACAGCGACCGGAAGTCCAAATATTTCTCGGAGCCGCACTTAATCGCCTATACCAAGTTGTCCAGTTTTTAACTCAGTTTACATAGAAGGTTACAATACAATCCTTGATTTTTACACAAACTTGAATTACGATTTAATTGCTTGTACCGTGGATATTTGCGAAGAAATACCAAGGGCGGCAAGTCTGGGGGAGTTAACAGGTGGAGAATTTGGAAGGCAGATTGACAAAGCTCGCCTTGAAGGGCGACCAAAGGGCATTTGCCGAGCTTGTGGAACTATATAAAGACAAAATATATCATTTAGCTTACAGGATGTTGAACAATCGCCATGAGGCGGAGGATATTGTTCAGGAGACCTTTTTGCGTGTGTATAGGAATTTGGATCGTTATGATGATAAACAGAAGTTCTCCACATGGATTTACCGGATTGGAACGAACCTCTGTATTGATAGATTGCGTAAACGAAAACCAACCTATTCGCTGGATGCTGAAATGAACGATCAGGAGGGCCTTGATGGATACTCGTTGATTCCGAGCGATAATGTGACACCTGAGACCGAACTATTGCTCTCTGAGACGCAGGGGCTAATCTATGAGGCGATTGACAGTCTGCCTGTGAAATACAGGTCGGTGATGATTCTGAGGTACCTGCAGGATCTGTCACTTCAGGAGATTAGTGATGTCCTGGATATGCCCGTGACCACGATTAAGACGCGTGTACATCGAGGCCGTGAATTTTTGCGTAAAAAATTAGGCCCAAAAATGTAAAAATAGATTTTTTTTTATGAAACATCTTTTCGAGAGCGACGTATGTAAGTTAAGCAAGTCTTATGTGTCCTGACCCTTTGTCTTAGGATAATTAAATAGCACTCATGAAAGGATTGGCTCCTATGGAATGCAAACTGGCCGTCTCTATGATGCATGACTACTTGGATGACGACTTGCCCGAACAGCAGCAGAGGGAATTGAAGGAGCATCTTCTATCCTGTCCAGATTGCCGTGCAAAGTTTAAAGAATTAGAACAGACAGATATGTTGATGTTCTCCCTAATGCATCAGAATCCTGTAGCTTCAGATGATCTTGTGAGCCGGATAATGAGTTCATTGCCAAAGACTAAGAAAGAAAAAGCCTTTATTACCTGGATCAAGAGACACCCTGCACTTACAGCGGCATCTCTATTCCTTGTCGTTATGCTGATGAGCACCGTAACTTTTTGGAGTCCAGACAGACAGCTTGTAGTTAGAGGTGTTGATTTGGATCAAGTGGTCATCAAAGGGGATACTGTAATTGTACCTTCCGGCAAAATAATTACCGGAGACCTTACCATAGAGAACGGTAAAGCACAGGTATATGGAGAAGTGAACGGCAACGTGACAGTCATTGACGGATCTCTATATCAGGCTTCAACAGCTCATATTTCTGGGCAAGTCAAAAGCATAGACCAGGCAGTAAGCTGGTTCTGGTATAAAGTGACGAACATGTTCTCTGAAGTTGCCTACCGTTAATGCGGGCAGTGGTTACCTTGAGCAGGAATATTAATTAGCGCCTCTTTTTCCGGAAAGATGGCGCTTTTTTGTTTCCTTAAATTGGGTGGTTTCGGAAAGGATTGAGGGACTAAACTTGCAACTGAAGCCCGAACGTTATAACCTAGATATGATACAGAGCTAACAGACATTTTACATAAACCCAGCTAATTTGAAATGACGGGGGTTTTAGGCAATGAGTTATTTTACTGAGCTAACATGGAAAGATTCCATTAAAGATATAATTGATATCCTAATCGTCAGTTACATTATTTATAAAGTGCTTAATATGGTACGCGGGACGCGGGCGATTCAGCTTTTAAAAGGGATACTGGTTCTGGTCTTGATTTGGGCGGTAAGCACAATCTTGGACTTGTATACACTTAAATGGCTAATGAATCAAATGTTTACATTCGGGGTCTTAGCTGTCTTTATCATTTTCCAGCCGGAACTACGAAGGGGACTGGAGCAGCTTGGACGGGGCAGATTTTTCGGACGGGCTGGAGAAAGTGACGAAGAGATCAGTAAGTTAATCGGCGAAGTGATTAAAGCCGTGAATTATTTATCTCGCAGAAAAATAGGGGCGTTAATCGTTTTTGAGCGGGAGACGGGGCTAAACGAATATACAGAGTCAGGTATACCCATGCGTTCCCTGGTCAGCTCAGAATTGCTCATTAACATTTTCATCCCCAATACACCTCTGCATGACGGAGCCCTTATTATGCAGGGAAATCAGATTGCTGCGGCTGCTTGTTACTTGCCTTTGTCCGAGAATCCTTTTATCAGCAAAGAACTGGGAACCCGTCATCGCGCTGCTATAGGAATAAGTGAGGTTGCGGACTCGGTGTCTGTCATTGTCTCAGAGGAGACAGGGCAGATTTCCCTTGCAATTAATGGCCAGATCGTGAGAGACATTAAGGAAGAATCCATGATATCGAAGCTCCATCAAGAGCTTAGTGTAAGTTCATCGCTGAAGGAGAAGGGTTCAACTTTCTGGAAACGGAAGGGGGACAAGAATCATGGATAAGTGGATGAACAATAACAATTTCAATAAGATTCTGGCCCTTGTGTTCGGGATCATTTTGTTTACGATGGTTCATGTCGATACTGCGCCTTCTGGACAGACAACAGTGGATATTAAAACAAAAACTATTGAGAATGTGAAGATTGAAGTGACCGGCCTTGACGAGGATAAATATGTCCTTGAACCTTTGGCTGTCGACAGTGTGAGTCTGGAGGTAGCGGGTAAAAATTCCGATATCTCCTTTCAGTTCTCGGATGACTATAAAGTAATGCTTGATCTGACTAAGGTCGAACCTGGAGATACCACGTTGCCACTTTATTATAAACTGCCAAAAGGTGTATCCCTGGTAAGAATGAATCCTAAAGAGGTTACCGTACATGTAGAATCACGGAATACAAAGTCTTTTCCCATATCCTTGGTTACGAAGGGGAAACCTGCAGAGGGCTACCAAATAGGCACCCCGGTCCTGCAGCCTACAGATACTGTCGAAGTCACACTTGCTGATAATGAACTGAGCAAGGTAGCTAAGATACAAGGAACCATTGAGCTTAACGGTGAAAATGAGACATTTAAAGAGAAAAAATTGAAGCTACACGCTTATGATAAGGATGGAAATGAAATTAAAAATGCTGTAATTGAGCCTTCTACTGTATCCGTGGAATTGCCGATTACCTTACCGTTTAAGAGCGTGCCGCTGGAGATTGGTTTTACTGGACAACTCCCAGATTCTCTCGTATTATCCAAAGTGACACCTGAGCAGGAAGCAGTCGTAGTGTATGGACAAGCAGAGGCTTTGGCAGCTTTATCAGCCTATGAAGCCACTGTTAACCTTAGTGCAATAGATTCTGCTGGAACGAAACAAGTAAAGGTCGATTTGAAGCCTCCGGCTGGAACGGAGAAAGTCATGCCCGAAGCTGTGAATGTTTCATTAACCATCTCAGAAATTGCTGAGCGGACGATTGAGGCGGTACCTGTCAAGCTTCAGGGTGTGGGGGATGATCTGGAAGGAAGTATTGTTAATCCTTCAAGCAAGGAAATAGCGCTTACCTTAAAGGGTGCGCCTGCTTTACTAGATCAACTTGATAAGAAAGATATAGGGGTTGTGGCTGATGTTAGCGGTCTTTCGGCTGGAACTCACGAGGTTTCTTTGCGGGTATCGCTGCCCCAGTTTATCGCACTAGCCAATTCAGGGGTGCCTCTTACTGTGACCGTGCAGCTGTTATCACCTGCAGCGCCAGTTCCTACACCTCATCCAGATACGGGGGGGGTAACTACTACTCCTGAGCCAAGTTCTGAACCTGTTATAGGTGATGAGGAACCTACGGAGAAGCCCACTCATAGCGGAGAGGCTGGAGCAACACCAACGCCTGTACCAACGGATACCAATCCGGAGAATAACGGCACAGCTAACACAAGTACGAATTCCGAAAATCCTGTAGGTACGGGCGGGACGTAATCTTTTGAGCCCAGAGGTACACCAAAATAGTATGCAAATCATATGATAGTACATTAAGCTAACGTAGCGTATTCAAAGGAGAAAAATAATGGGGAAGTATTTTGGAACAGACGGTGTGCGGGGAGTAGCAAACCGTGAATTGACTGCAGAAATGGCTTATAGCATTGGCCGTTGTGGAGGATATGTACTAGCGGGTAACTTGGATAAACCGAAGGTTGTTATCGGAATGGATACACGTATTTCCGGTCCTTTATTGGAATCCGCGCTGATTGCGGGCTTATTGTCTATTGGAGCTGATGTAATCCGTATAGGCGTAGTTAGTACACCTGCTGTTGCCTATATTACGAGATTGTTAAAAGCAGACGCAGGCGTCATGATCTCAGCTTCTCACAATCCGGTAGAGGATAACGGCATTAAGTTCTTTGGTGGGGATGGCTTCAAGCTAACAGATGAAACCGAACTGCAAATTGAAGAGCTTATGGATGCGGAGGTAGATGAATTGCCTCGTCCTATCGGTTCAGGTTTAGGTATGGTTACCGTAGATAATGATGCTAAGTATCTTTATCTGGAATATTTGAAAACTACCATTTCTCAGGACTTTAAGGGAATTAAGGTTGTACTGGACTGTGCGCATGGCGCAGCGTATGAGCTTGCTCCAAGACTGTTCAGAGAGCTTGGCGCTGAGGTGATCTCTATCGGGGCTGAGCCAGATGGATTGAATATTAATGATGGATTTGGTTCGACACATCCAGAGACTTTGCGTGAAGAAGTCTTACGTCATGGAGCTGATTTGGGACTTGCTTTTGACGGAGATGCAGACCGCTTGATCGCTATTGATAATAATGGTGATGAAGTCGATGGTGACTTTATCCTTTGTATTTGTGGCGATGCGATGAACCGTGCAGGTAAGCTGAAGGATAGCACGATTGTATCAACCGTTATGAGTAACATCGGATTTTATAAAGCTACCGAGAAATTATCCTTGAATACCGCTAAGACAGCTGTAGGGGATCGTTATGTTATGGAAGAAATGCGTCGTGGAGGCTTTAATCTAGGTGGAGAACAGTCTGGACATGTTATTTTCCTGGATTACAATACTACTGGTGATGGTATTCTTACAGCTATTCAGCTGGTAGACACGCTTAAGGCTACAGGCAAACAGCTTAGCGAAGTTAAGAGTATGATGACTAAATACCCGCAGGTGCTGGTTAATGTTCGTGTACAGGATAAGACTAATTACCCTAATAACGTAGCTATAGAAGCGGCTATCGCTGAAGTAGAAGGCAAGCTAGGCGACAATGGCCGTGTGCTTGTACGTCCGTCAGGTACGGAATCTCTAATCCGCGTTATGGCAGAGGGACCGGATAAGGCAGATCTAGATCTTTATGTGAATCAAATTGTGGAAGTAGTTCAACGCGAATTGGTATAATCCATTACCTTAACTATAAGGCTGGTGCAGTGAGCGAGAGCGATTCGGACTCGTTGCACCAGTGTTATTTTATTTTAGGATTGGATCGTTTGAACTGGTTTTGTAAAATTTAGGTTGGTGCGCCATTGCCAAAGTACTACAAGGTGCATATAATAGATTAAGTGTCATTCTAGAAGGAAAGCGGGGATTGTGAGGTTAGCAATAGCAAGCGCCAGAGCTTGGTCTAGCGCGGGGGAGAAGGGAAAGCTGCTTACTTGTTATGTATAGGCTATGGCTTGAACGGATCACGGCAGACGTAAGCTGACGAGGTGGAGGTGTTCGAAATGTTCGGCGGGGACCTCCCGGTGATGCACCAGAACCGTAAATGGATACGGAAAATGAAAGGGCGACCTTTCACACAACGTTTTCATGGGTGCAACAAATTATATTATTCATGTGTGCGCGCATCAGAAGGAAACACGTTATTTCTGCCACGGCAGAGGAGAAGGCTGTGCATTTCATGAACATTAGAATGTAAGTGACAGTTTATTTTGTTGATCCTAAAATACAACAGAATATTTGCTTTTTCTCAAAAACATGCCGCACGGCACGTTTCTTTCCTTATGCCGCCACATTACGATAACTCGGACGGGGGAAATTATAATGTGTGGTATTGTAGGATATATTGGTAATCAGAATTCGCAGGGGATCTTGGTTGAGGGCTTGAAGAAATTGGAATATCGTGGATATGATTCCGCTGGTATTGCTGTATTTACCCAAGAAGGACTACAAGTAGTGAAAGCTCAAGGCCGTTTGGCGAATCTGCAGTCGAAGCTCCAAGACAGCCCGCTGGCAGGTAGCGCAGGTATCGGACACACACGCTGGGCGACTCACGGTAAACCATCCGATGAGAACTCACATCCACATACGGATAACAGCATGAAGTTCTCGGTAGTTCACAACGGTATTGTCGAAAACTATCTGGATCTGAAAGAAGAGCTGATCGCTGGCGGATGCCACTTTGTCTCTGAAACAGATACAGAAGTTATTTCACATCTGATTGCTCGCGAATATGACGGGGATATCGTGAAGGCTGTACAAAAAGCGATTACGTTCATGCGCGGTGCGTTTGCATTAGGCGTCCTGACTGAATATGAACCAGATAAACTGGTGGCTGTGCGTCAAGCTAGCCCGCTCATTATCGGTCTTGGCGAAGGAGAAAACTTTATCGGGTCAGATATTCCTGCACTGCTTGAATATACCCGTAACGTATATATTTTGAATGACGGCGAAATGGCTGTGCTGACAAGAGATGCTGTCGAATTGATGACGATTGAAGGCAATTTTATTTCTCGGGAAATGATTACTGTCGATTGGGATGCAGTTACCGCAGAAAAAGGCGGCTACGAGCATTTCATGTTGAAAGAAATACACGAGCAACCTAAGGCTTACCGCGACACAATGCGTGGTCGCATCAATGCGGAAGGCAACAAGGTTGTATTGCCTGAATTGAACATGACTGAAGAACAAATCAAGAACATCCGTAACATTCAAGTCGTTGCTTGCGGAACAGCATACAACGCAGGTGTGGTAGGACGTACTATGATCGAATCCTTGGTTCGTATTCCGGTTGAGAATGATATTGCTTCGGAATATCGTTACCGTTCACCAATCGTGACTCCAGAAACTTTGGTTATCGTAGTCAGCCAATCCGGTGAGACTGCAGATACTTTGGCAGCTCTGCGTGAAGCACAAGCTAACGGGGCACACGTATTGGCGATCACTAACGTAGTGGGCAGCTCTATTGCTCGGGAAGCGAACGATGTGTTGGTAACCTTGGCGGGTCCGGAAATTGCAGTAGCTTCGACCAAAGCTTACACTTCACAATTGATCGCATTTGGATTGTTTGCTCTTTACTTGGCTGAAGTTCGTGGAACACAAACCGAAGCACAGGTTACTAAGATTCTTGCAGCTATGCAATCTCTGCCAGAGCAAGTGGAAGAGATCCTAGCTCAAAAAGAAGCGATCAAAGGTTATGCTGAACAAATTTCTGAGCACAAAAACTTGTTCTTCATCGGCCGCGGTGTAGACTATGCAGTTGCTCAAGAAGGATCCTTGAAGCTGAAAGAAATTTCTTATATTCACTCCGAAGCTTATGCTGCAGGTGAATTGAAACACGGTACATTGGCTCTGATCGAAGAAGGTGTTCCAGTTATTGCCCTGGCAACTCAGGAAGCTGTACTTGAGAAGACCGTCAGCAACATCAAAGAAGTGAAAGCTCGTGGCGCAGACGTGCTGGCAATCACTCACCAAGAGCATTTGACTGACCTGCTTAGATCAGTTGATCAAGTGTTCGTGATTCCAAAGACACTTCCAATGCTGACAGCAGCTTTGTCCGTAGTGCCTCTGCAATTATTGTCTTATTATGCTTCTCTTGCGCTGGGTCATGATGTGGATAAACCACGTAACTTGGCGAAGAGTGTTACTGTGGAGTAGGTTTGGTGATATAAAAGTATAGTTGTGTTCAGTAACATTAAAGTTTGTGTCTGCGACAATATAGTTTGTGTATTTACAATAAGTTTGTGTTTAGACAATATAGTTTGTGTCTGAGTAGTTTATTAAAAGTTGATCATGGCTAGAATTAATCTTATGACACCTAGAATAGCAAACAACTTATATCTAATGGCTCTGTCCTTTGTTACTAAAGGACGGGGCCATTAGTCGTTTTCCAGAAAAAAAGATAAAACAGAGACCTCACTCAGTGGACAACTTTATGGAATGGAGGAGTTTTATGACTAAACGTGCTGATAGAAAAGTAAAGTTACAAAACAATTATCTCAAAAAAGGGAGGGGGCAAGGTGTTGGGGAGAACTATCTTCCGTTTATTCAAGCACATGATAATAAAATTGCCTCAGAGGGGTGGTTAACACGACATAAAGGGTGGAAAACAAAACGAACACACCATACCTTGTCGGAACATGAAAGGAGATATTTGTATTATTGTGAATGGTTAGATGGAATATCTGATATTCGAGAGCAATGGCCGCTTCTCCCCTTAGAAAAAACAATGGAGATCGCTGAACAACTTGGTATTATACATCCGCATTTAGATGGTAAATCTGTGATAATGACAACGGACTTTATGTTGACGCTGCGAACAATATATGGATTTAGAAATGTTGTACGAACCATAAAACCTAAAGAGAATTTAACCGTTCGTACTTTAGAGCTCTTTGAAATTGAAAGGATTTACTTTGCAGAGTTAGGTATTGACTGGTGTATTGTTACGGAAGATAAAATTCCATATTTCCTTGTGAAAAATGTTGAATGGATGGCACATGCGAAATATTTGGATACACAACAAGTAGTTAATGAAGAGCTTATTGAATTAATAGCAGATGATATATACGAGATTTTTATCAATGATGCTGCTAAAACATCGATCATGAACCTCTGCATTCGAACAGATAAAGCAATTGGACTGACGAAAGGCAGTTGTATGTTTATCCTGCAGCACATGTTAGCGAATAAAAAATGGGAGACTGAAATGAACAAAAAAATTATTAGAGAAAGTGAACCACTGAGAATTTTTAAGAGCGACATTCAGAATAAAATAATTCACCTAGCTTAAAAAGGAGATGGTTATTTGTGCAAATAGTAATTAATTCAATCGTTGAGTATCTGAGTGAGGATCTAAAAGTTACTGAGATATTACGTGTATTGTGGATTGATAACAAACAGGAAAATGCTGTTGTCGTAAGCATCGATAACCCCCAGAAATTGTCGTACCCTTATTTCGTGAAGTGTGAAGATATTTTAAGTGATTTAAGCGAGAGGATGTGCAGGTTAACTGAGCTAGAAGTTGATATGAGAATTGTTTCACCTGATGAAGATTACCTAAATAAGTACAAGGAAAATAGAGATCGACGTTGGAATCTTATCAAGGATATTGTACAAAAAGAACCAGATATTTACTTATCTAAAAGTAGAGGGAGATTAATTGAGGAGGCACATTTAGCTTCTGGAAAACCTAAAAAGGTTATAAGGGATAATTTATTGAAATACTGGTTTTACGGTAAGTCAATAAATGGCTTACTTAATAATTATTTTGATTGTGGTATTCCGGGTAAAGAGCGAGTGTACAAGAAAAAAACTGGTCCAAAAACTACAACTAGACCCATGATAACAGAAGCAGATAAAGAAATATTTAAATCGGCTATAAATGTTTTTCACATTCGGTTAGGAATGAATATTACTAAAACGCATGAAAGAATGTGTGAGACGTATTATAAACGTGGTTATTATCGAAAATACGGAGTTAGAGTTCCGATTGTTAATCCAGACGAAAGCCCTAGTTTACGTCAATTTCGTTACTGGTACAACAATGAGTATCCGAAAGCCTCCCAATACAGAAATAAATATGGCAAAAGGCGCGCAACCATGGATACACGACCAATGGTTGAAGATGCATCCGAAAAGGCAATATGCGTTGGTGCAGTGTTTGAGGTAGATGCAACTAAATCAGACATTTTATTAGTGTCTTTTGATCGTAAGACAATACTCGGTAAGCCACTATTATATGTCGTAATGGATGTGTTTAGTAGATTAGTTGCTGGTTTTCATGTGAGTTTATCAAATGCTTCGTGGTTTGAATCTATGGTAGCAGCAGAAAATGCAGCAACTGACAAAGTGGAATTTTGTGCACGTTATGGTATCCAAATTAGTGAAGAAGACTGGCCATGTCACTATTTACCAAGAAATCTAGTTGGTGATCGCGGAGAGTTGAAAGCGCAACTATCAGAAAGGTTTGTCAATATAGGAGTGGATGTCTTAAACGCACCATCCTATCGTGGTGATCTAAAACCTTTTATAGAATCAAACTTCCATATAACTAATGAGACGATTAGACAATTATTATCTGGCTCCACAGAAGCTGGAGCACTTGAACGAGGAGACTATAATCCGGCTAAGGAATCGGCTTGGACTATCGAAGAGTTTAATCACTTTTTAATTGTATATTTTTTAACCTATAACAAAAGTGCTTTGAGTAAGGAGTTCACAGCTACAAAAGATATGTTCACTGATCAAGTTGAGCTTACCCCATTAAGTGTTTGGAAGTGGAGTAAAGGGAAGAGATTACTTCATCAACGATCTAAAGATGAGTTGCGTTATAATCTATTGCCCCGTGCTTCAGCGAAAGTATCTCGTCGTGGTATTGAATATAGAGGGCTTAACTATACTTGCAGTAAAGGCATTGAAGAGGGATGGTTTGTGGGGAACGGACTTGGAGTAGGTGGGAAAACTGATATTGAAATCACATATGACCCAAGAAGTTGTAGTAGTATCTTTTTTAAGTATGGAAAAGAATTACTACAGTGTTTACTTACCGGAAAATCCAAGGAATTTGAGGGATTACATTTTGATGAGGTGGACAAAATCATGGAATATCGTGATAACCAAATCAAAGAACAGGAAAAGCAAGAAAAACAACACCGTGCTGAGTTACATGCCTTTACAGCAGAACTTGATAAATCAGCAACGGAGAAGACAAAAGAAGCTACAAAAGACGTAAGTTTCTATTCTAGAAATCAGAACAAACGTGAGACTAGAACAGCAGATAGCAAAGTTTGGGGGGCAATGGGAGCAATGACTAGCGTATCACTGGAACCGGTAAGTGCAGATAAAGATTCTACTACAAATGAGGATAATATCATACAATTCCCAACTTCCAATGACTTGAATGAGAATGCGCTTACCACTGAAGAAGATAGAAAATCACTATATTCAAGAAAGATTCAAGAAAAAAGAAAGAGAGATGCGGCGGATGAATAACGAAGGGGTTTCTGGGCTAAAAGGAACACATGTTATGGCAAAATATAATGAGCAAGTCCATCCAAGAAATCAAGGTAACCCTTTTATTGAAGCTTTACCAGAGCGTATCGAAGAAGATGAATTTATTGATGCGCTCTATTCAACCCCGCCGCTTGCTTCAAAGTATTCAAAATTATGCACTGAAGATCGATTAGAATTCGTACAACAAATCAAACCGGACTTCTGGTTGCCGCTTCCTAATCACTATGAGAAGTATCGCAATCTGTATTCGATGATAAAAATAGGCTATCAGTCAAGAAATCCAATGCACGCGATGTATAATCGTCAGTTTGCTATTGGATGGGATGAAATATATAAAGCTGGGGTAGACGAAACTGGTGCAAATTTAGCCGGAAACATTTCTACAGCACAAAGTCTCGTTGAGATTGCTATTAACGGGTATGGAAAAACTCAATTATACGAGCGAATATTAATGCAACTATTTCCCCAAGTAATTCATCATAGTGAATATCAAGAAAGAATGCTACCAAAGACTCAACTCGTTTGGATAAAAGTGGAATGTCCATTTAATAAATCAGTTAAGACATTTGTAAGAATGTTTTATTCCGAGGTAGATAAAATATTAGGGACTGATTACTATAAAAAATATGCTGAGAAACCTGGAGATGCCGGTAAACTAGCCGAGAGAATGGTAACCACAGTTGCTGAAACGCATCTCGGTGTATTGTTTATTGATGAAATTCAAAAAATACAAACAGCTTACTCTGGTGGTAAAGATAATATGATCGATTTTATTACTCAACTTGTAAATACAATTGGAGTTCCAGTGGTCTTAATCGGCTCATTTAAAGCGCTTTATTTATTCAAAAATTCTTTAGCGAATAGCCGAAAGTGCTTACCAAACGGCGATGCTGAGAATATATCCGGTTATTTACTTGAGGATAGTTGGGACTGGAATCATTTTATTGAAAACCTCTGGGATATTCAATACACAAGAACATATACGGAAATCACACCAGAACTAAAGGCAGCAATGTACTATTTTTCTTTAGGAATTCCCGATATAGCAGTCAAGCTTTTTATTCATGTGCAATCTCGTACCATTGTAAATGGTGGAGATGAACGTATTCGTGTAAGTGTTATTCGTGAGGTAGCAGAAAAAAGTCTTAAATTGGTCCAACAAATTTTTGATAGAATACGATCAGGAGATCCATCCGCATACGCAGACTTAGAGGATATTAAACCCGATTGGGCTCCTCTCAACGGATATCTAAAAGAGGTATCTCATAGGATTACCGTTCACGGAAGCTTAGCAGAAGATCATGCACGAATGCTCCAAAAGAGAAAAAAAGAAGAAATATTGATTGAACTGACTAGATTTGCACTGCAATTAGTTCAATCTTCAACAGAAGCAGAATCGATAGCTAATAAAGTCTATGATGCCAGTTCTGGGTTAGCTGATTTAACATTAATGTATAGTCAAATAGCACAACTTGTTATGGAGAATAAAGATATCTCAGAAAATACAAACAGAAAAGATAAGATATCAAACGGGGAAATTCCCAAATCCCAAAAAAGGAAGCCATTAAAACCAGCGATGGCAAAAGATGATATCCGTTATGTTGTTCAGATGGGGTATAAACGGGGGCTAACGACAGAAGAGGCGCTTGAAGAAAAAAGATATATAAGAGCAGTGGACGAACTGCTAGATTTGATATCACTATAAAATAGTTGATGGAAGGATGATCAAATTGGATAGGATACTTTCGTTCGTGGAGCCTTTTCCTGACGAAGATTTCCGAAGTATAGTCTATAGGTATTATTTGCATTCCGGAGATTCTGAATTTATACATACCCAAAGTAAAATCTTCGGGGTACGTTCTTATAAACAAAAGATATTCCCAAGAGGGCTACAAACAATGTTGAACAATTTACCTATTGGACACAAATTTACGGTAGAAAAGTTTCTCAATGAGCACACATGGTTTGGATTATATAAAGTGTTTCTTACCCAAGAGAGAATTAGTCAAATGTATCAGAATATATTGCATGGGGTCAATAAAGGAAGTGCGAAAGGGCAGCTTCAAATATCTGGGGTACAGGCTATTTTATCATCCGAGATTAAATATTGTCCTACTTGTGTGATAAATGATGAAATTATGTATGGTGAAGTTTATATGCATAGAGAACATCAATTGTCTTTTTTACAAATATGCCCCACTCATCTTGTACCTCTGTATATCAGATGTACCAAGTGTATGAGTAAATACGGTGATAATCAGACAGGCCTTTTACTTAAAGGAACAAGATGTAAATGTGGTAATACCCTTCCATACGAACAAATAGAAATCAACTCTATGCATAAAATGCAAATAAAGTTATTCAATGATATTGCCTTCGTTAGAAATAATAATTTGAAACTGAATGTTGATACAGTTATTTTAAAATTTACTCAGGAACTTTTTGCTCATAATTTTATTACTCCGAGAGGAACAATGAAAAAAAACGAAATTCTAACATTCTATAAAACTAACACAAAATCCTTAGATTTTAAGGAGTTGGGATATGACAAAATGGATATGGATAGTAAATACTTTAAGAATAACTTATTTAATCCGAAACAGATGGTGAATTATATTCTGTTTTACTTTTTGCTAGCTCAATTATTATCAGGTTCTTTTAAACTACTAACAGCGTCTGAGAATAGGTATGCTATAAAAATTCCCTATGGAAATGGACCATGGGCTTGCCAAAATTGCAAATGCCCTTTATATGGTATTGAGAGAATTAGTCATTGTGTTCGAGATGTGAATGATCGTTCTAGGATATATTCGATCAGGTATTATTGTGATAACTGCAATCATGTGAGTATTATTAAAGGAGATGATATAGATTGTATTAAGAACAAAATTAATAGACATGCTAATAATAGACAAATTGTAGAAATGTGTGCAGCCTATCAAGAAGTGGCAGTGGCACCTAAAGCGAATTTTGAATTCAAGCTAGAAAAGAAGAGAATGAAAATGATTGAATTATTAACTAATCGTACGTGTAGAACACGTAGTGAACTAAAAAAACAATCTGCATATCTTTATGAATGGCTGATGAAATATGACAAGGAATGGTTGGAATCAAGAATACCTTCGAAAAATAACCCTCATAAAAGAAAATTGAATTTTAGTGCAATTGATCGGGACTTACAGTGTAAGATACGTGAAGCAGCTAAGAGTATCTCTTCAGATTATCATTTACCCATCCGTAGAAAAACAATTCTTAAAAAATTAGCACCCTTAGATAGAAATAGGTTCAGACATTATAATCGTGATCAGTTACCTTTAGCTGCATTAGAGATTGATAAGTATGTTGAAACAAAAAAACAATTTTTAATTCGTAGTATACCAAGGTATCATCTTAAAATTTCAGCTAATAACAATAATGGAATGACAGTAGGTCAATTTAAAAAAAAAGCCTCTGTAAGTTTCTATTTAAATAGTGATGAAGAAGTTGATGAACATATTCGGAAATTTCTTTTTGAAAATAAGTGTTTAACAAAATAATATGAACTCTTTATCTGCGAGGCCTTAGAATAATATCAAAATAAAAATTATGAGACGTAGGAATTATTCATATATGTTGTGGGGAAAATATTCTTAATGCCGAGTAGTAGGAGTGAAAGCATTATGATAAATTTCCCTTTTTTATTTCCTGATGAAATACTGTATAGTACATTAGCAAGATATCATAGAGATTCAGGAAGTGAAAATCATAAACAAACAGTAGACGATTTATTTGGTGATAGGAATGTATGTGCAGCATTGTTGTTTCCATCTCACCTAGCCGCTCTTTGTAGAAATATGCCAATAGGAAGTAAACTTACACCTGGAGAATTAATAGCTAATCATACATTTTTTCCATATTATATGCCTTTTCTTTCTCATGAAAAGAATTTAGGTTTGGAGGAGATAATGATCTTGGACAAAGGGGCTAGTGCATATATGCATTTAGGAAAGCCAGCCTCGGCAGTAAAGGTAGAAGAAAATCTAAAATATTGCCCGAACTGTGTTGATCAAGATCGTGAAACTTATGGAGAAGCATATTGGCATAGATCGCATCAGGCAGAGGGTGTTTTTATATGCCATTATCATAACAATGTTCTGATTAGAAGCAATGTATCTCATGCTAAGCAAAGAAATAAACATGTGTTTATTTCTTTAGAAAGTATTTTGGAGGATACAGTCGGACACCAACAGATTTCAATACAGCCGCACTCTTTTGAGATAATAGATTATATCGCTAAACAGACCTATAATCTATTAAATTATAGGTTTGAACCACTTGGATTAAAAAATATTAATCAGTTTTATGTTATGAAATTACAACGAATGGGTTTATCCAATCATTCAGGAAGAATTAGATGGGCGGATTTAATTCCTGCATTCACTCAGTTTTTCGGTAAAGAGTTACTTATGAGTCTTCAAAGTTACATTGCACCTTCGCAAGAAGCGACATGGTTACATAAGTTACTTCGAAAACCACGAGTTACATGCCATCCATTAAGGCATCTACTGGTACTTCAATTTCTGGGTGAGACTGTTGAAAGTACATATAATGGAATATGCCATGATAAGCTATCTTTTGAGCCTTTTGGAAAGGGTCCCTGGCCATGTCTTAATAAAGCTGCAAAACATTATAATGACTCGGTTATCCAATCGTGTGAAGTTACTAGAGACTCCAAAACAGGGAAGCCTATTGGCACGTTTTCATGTTCATGCGGGTTTGTCTATTCGCGTAAGGGACCAGATCAAACCACGGATGATCGTTTTAGAGTTGGAAGAGTGAAAAAATTTGGAGAAGAGTGGAGCGAGAAATTAAGAGTAATTGCTCATGAAGATATTCCTTTGAGGGAAATGGCCAGAATACTTGGGTGTGATCCGAAGACGGTGGTTAATAATTTGACTAACAAAGATATCATTGCTGTAACTAAGATTGAGAATCAGCATGAAATTATGGTATATAGAGAAAGATGGAATGGATTAAAAAAGAAAAATAGCCATGCATCAGTAACTGAGTTAAGGAGACTAGATCAGGCTGGATATACATGGTTGTACAGACATGATAGAAAGTGGCTGACTGAAAATACGCCGATTAAGAAATACGAGGCTATTCAGAAAGAACGAGTTAACTGGAAAGAACGGGATGTTGAACTTGCTAAAGAGGTAAAAAATACTGCTGATGCTATATTAAATGAAAAGCATACTAAACTTATCAGAGTTACAAAGACTGAAATAGGGAAAAGGATGGGGAAGTTACCTCTGCTATTTAATATGTTACATAAACTACCTGAGACATCAAATCAGCTAGATAATGTACTGGAGTCGATAGATCAATTTCAAAGTAGGCGAATTGAAATCAGAGCATTAGAATCAATGAAAACAAATACCGTTATTAAGCATTGGGAGCTCGTTCGAGCTTCTGGTTTAAAGGTGGAATTTATAGGAAGTCATTGAGAGCTTCTTAATGGTTTATCTGTTAAATAATTCTAATGTTTTAACGTGGTACCCTCTCACTAGCCAAATTATAACCTTGAATTTGATGTGGTTTCTCTTCGCTGATGCCTATAGCAAAATCGATAACTTTGTCCTGGGCGCTTCCAAGATAGAGTTTCAGATTCAATCCATTCAGGCAGATAGTGATGTAGCGATTGGACAGTGATCGAGACTGCTATTTCTGAATATCCTCGAGGGCTGTGGGCGCTAATATACTGTGTTGGCTGTTCTTCAGCTTGGTACCTTAGGTGCTTTTCACAAATCACACTTACATCTAAAAGAGTCTTCCCCGAATATGGTTCACTTTTTTTAAAGTGTCTACTATCCGGGGTTCAGTTCAACTATTACTATGTAGTTTTATTTTCTTACTTTAAGTACAGAGAATAAATGTCCAGGATGTTATACAAGCCATCCAACAATTCCTTAACTTCTGGAGTTCTTTCTGAATGTACATATTGATCTGAGTAAGTATACGTTGTTGGAGTCATCGAGCTGTGGGAGGTTATGAAATAGTTATCTGGCAAGTCAAATGTTTTATTGATCTTTTCGATTTGTTTATTGTACAGTTGGGAGTCAAAACTTTCACCTTTGATGATCTGATCAATGATAGGTCGGGAGATGTCTGATAGTTTGGACAAAGACAATTTAGAATAGCCTTTCAGCCGAAGAAAAGTTACCAAGTTTTTAGCAATCATTTCACGATAATCGTAAAAATTTAAGCTCATGTTATGACACCTCTTTAATCATTAGATAAGAGTAACTGCTTTAAAAATAAAGAGATTATTGTGGTTGATTGGATCCCCTTGCTCAATAATCAATGTGGTAAATATATTTACAATAGCTTCTCCATAATCATAACATCTATGAAAGCATCATCCATAACGCCTTGTTTCTCAAAAACTCCAACCTTCCTGTAGCCCCTTTTCTGATACAATCCTTGACCTCCTTGGTTGAAGGGAAAGGTAAAAAGTACGATTTTATAAAATTCTTGCTCTAGTGCTGACTTTTCCAAGGATTCGAGAAGGGAGTTTCCTACACCTTGTCCACGAAAGTTACGATCAATGTAAACAGAGAGGTCTGCAACACCGTTATATGCGCAGCGAAGGGAATAAGGGTTAAGAGAGGCCCAGCCGATCACTTCGTCTTCTCTTTCAGCCACTAAGATGCTATAGCGTCCTTGGTGATCTTGGAACCATCTGTTCATGTAATCTAAACTTTTTCCCTCGGTTTCAAGCGTAGCGATCCTATCTTCGATACCCTGATTGTAAATCCGAAGAATACTATTCAAATCCTCTAATGTTGCTTGACGAACATTGAGTGTAGAAATCATTGTGAACCATCCCCCTAAATAAAATGATATTATTTTCTCGCCTAAACACATAGATACGATATTAGTTGGATATCGGAATCACATATCCAATCCTTAATCAGGTTTGCGATTCAAACATTGGGTTCAATTACAGCTCAGTAATCCACCATTTTATAATGCGAACTTAAATTAATTTGTAATATGAAAATATAACTGAAGAGAAATCAGCCGTGTAGTGGAGATATTATAACCACCTACGTTGCAGAAGATTTTATTCAGCACGCATAAGCGGCGAGTCATTATTTGAAATATCTCTCGCCCATTTTCCATTATTTTCATCTCATACATAAGTTATAATCCTAAAACTTGCAAAATGCAACTAAAAATTGAAATGGGTAAATCATGATTTTGGATGTCAATATTATATAAGTAATGTGGTTTTATTTAGTTTTTTTACATTGCGATAACATAAAGAGTGATTTGAATATAATGATTTAATTATATAATGATATACAAATAGAAAGGGGTTGAGAAAATGCAACAACCAATTCATCTTTATTTTCTCTGTATCCAGAATCGTTGCCGAAGTCAAATAGCGGAGGCTTTTGCTAGATATTATGGTGGTGATCATGTGGTCGCTGAAAGTGCGGGGCTTGAATCCGGAGATATCCATCCTTATACCATTGAAGTCATGAAGGAAATAGGAATTGATATTTCAAACAAAAGCTCAAAAACAATTGATATGAAAACGTTTATGCAATCGAAAGTCATTATAAAGTTATGTGAACAAGTTAATGAAAAATGTCCAATCGTGCCCTTTGCCATCAAAAACGTTCAATGGAATATTACTGATCCGTTAACGCATGATGGTCTTCTGAGAGATGTAAGAGCTGCAAGGGACGAAATCCAACAGAAAGTTATTGCACTATTGAAGGAAATGAAAATACCAGTTAACGAATAAAGATCTTTGTATCGATATCGGGTGTAGTATCATCGTACATTCAGTTGTGAACATGTGGGATGAGCTAATTTAAAAAAAACAGTTTATCGAACGATTATTCACGGCAAACCATAAGAATAAAAAGAGGTTCTCGAATTAAGGGGATTTATCTACAGAAATAGCTTTTCTTGATTTTGAAGGAATCAAACAATAATATATGGTTATATATTTATATATTATTTTGTTCGTAATCTTGAGGGGACTGTGTATATGTTCGATATGGAAATGGCTGAAAAACTGAAATTATTAGGTGACAAAACCAGACTCACAATAATGGGACTATTGAAAGATAAAGAATGGTGTGTGTGTGATCTAGCGGGAATCTTAGATATGACTCAGCCCAATGTCAGCCAGCATTTAAGGAAATTAAAAGCGTTGGGAATGGTTAAGGAAAGAAGACGTGGACAATGGGTATACTATTCACTTGATGTGGCTGATAAACCCTATATTCAAACCGTTCTAGATACCTTACCCGATACTCAAACGCTGCTTTCTTTGTTAAAAGAGAACTATATTGAAGCTGATTGTGATTAATCGAACGATTTAAGACTAATGAAGGGATACTCAGAGTCTGATTGGTATATTACCTCTTGCTTATATAAGCATATGATTATATAATGATGAGGGAAAGGAGGAACGAATTATGAGTTTTTCTCTAGATGATTTGGATGAAATATCATTGGTATTAAAGCTTTTGGGGGATAAAACGAGGTTGACCATGGTGAAATTGTTGGAGAAGCAAGAATGCTGTGTATGCGAACTTGTCGAAGTTTTCAAAACGAGTCAACCGTCTGTCAGTCAGCATTTACGCAAACTAAAGGATGCAGGTCTGGTAAAGGAAAATCGGAAGGGTCAATGGATTTTTTATTCAATTAATTCTAATAGTAATCATAATGAATTAATTCAGAAATTGCTGTCCTACGTTCCTTCACAAGACCATGAATTGGAAGAGCTCGATAAGAAAGGTCTTAGAATTTCTTGTAATTAATACGTGCAAGGATCTAAGTGATAAGGAAAACTTATCAAAGGAGATTGAACAATATGAGTCAAAGAGAAAAAAAGTTGTCTTTCTTGGATCGTTATTTAACCTTATGGATCTTTGCGGCAATGGGAATTGGGATTTTGATCGGCTTTTTGATACCTAGCTTTTCGGAAGGTTTATCGAAGATGCAGGTAGGTTCGACTTCAATTCCTATAGCCGTGGGATTGATTCTGATGATGTATCCACCGCTCGCTAAAGTGAAGTTTGAGAAACTGGGAAGAGTATTTAAGGATTGGAAAGTACTACTGCTCTCCTTGGTGCAGAACTGGATTATCGGTCCAGTACTAATGTTTCTGTTAGCCATCTTATTTCTGAGCGATATGCCGGAATACATGATTGGATTAATCATGATAGGTTTGGCTCGATGTATCGCTATGGTTCTCGTATGGAGTGATCTGGCAAAAGGCGACCCGGAATATACAGCAGGTTTAGTGGCTTTTAACTCCATATTCCAAATTATTTTTTATTCCGTCTTTGCATATTTGTTCATCACTGTAATGCCCGGATGGTTTGGCGTACAGGGAGCAGTCGTTGATATTACGATGGGGCAAATTGCGGAAAGCGTAATGATTTACTTGGGTATTCCATTTGCAGCTGGAATATTGACGCGAGTGATTGCACTGAAGACAAAGGGTGAGGCTTGGTTCGAGAAGGTTTTCTTGCCAAAGATTGGTCCTCTTACTTTGATTGCCCTTTTATTTACAATCGTGTTGATGTTTTCACTTAAAGCAGATTTAATGATTCAGCTACCTATGGATGTCGTTAGAATCGCTATACCATTATTAATATACTTCGTCATTATGTTTTTCTTGTCCTTCTGGATGTCCAAAAAAGCGGGAACTTCTTATCCGGTAGCAGCCTCACTTTCTTTTACTGCAGCCAGCAACAATTTTGAACTGGGTATTGCAGTGGCCATCGGTGTGTTCGGATTAAATTCAGGGGCGGCATTTGCCGCTGTTATCGGACCGCTTGTTGAGGTGCCTGTTCTTATCGGGCTTGTAAACGTCTCATTATGGTTCGGGAAGAAGTACTTTAATAAACCGTCACCTGCTGCCTAAACAAAGCATCAAAAATATAGTTACTATTACCTTCAATATAAAGGAGATTATCTTTCATGGAAAAGAAAACAATTTACTTTTTGTGTACTGGAAACTCTTGCAGGAGCCAGATGGCTGAAGGCTGGGCAAAGAAATACCTCAGTGATGAGTGGAATATTTACAGTGCAGGTATCGAAGCACATGGTCTTAACCCTAAAGCAGTGAAGGCTATGAATGAAGTAGGTATTGATATCACGTCTCAGACATCCGATATTATTGATTCAGAGCTATTAAATAACGCTGATCTGGTGGTTACCTTGTGTGGAGACGCTGCTGATAAGTGCCCGATTACACCTCCAAAAGTGAAACGGGAACACTGGGGATTTGATGATCCTGCGAAAGCGCAAGGAACTGACGAAGAGAAATGGGCTGTATTCCAGCAGGTCCGTGATCAGGTCGGAGCACGAATTAAACAATTTGCTGAAACCGGCGAATAAGGAATAGTCCAGCCGGGAGAAATCCCGGCTTTTTTCTACAGAAAGGAGATTAAATAAATGAACTCTATTGAAATCTATGATCCAGCGATGTGTTGTTCCACAGGAGTATGTGGTCCGAGTGTTGATCCGGAATTAATTCGGATCTCTGCAGTGGTGCATAACCTGAAGAAAAGGGACGTCTATGTTTCCCGTTATAACTTGTCCAGTGAGCCGGCTGCTTTTGTTGCGAATGAAGTTGTTAAACAATTACTGACTGATGAAGGACCAGATGTATTGCCTGTAATTATGATAGATGGTCAGGTCGTTAAGAAACAAGGTTATCCTACTAATGAAGAGTTAGAGAACTGGACAGGGATTCCGGCTTCTGAACTTACGATGAAGCCTAGAGTGCGTTTAGAACTAAAAGTGAAGTCACAATAAACGAAAGAAGGGTCAACATGTCTATTCGGTTCGATCCACATACCATCCTGAAAACGCCATATTTTTTCTTTACAGGTAAAGGTGGCGTTGGGAAGACTTCAACTGCCTGTGCAGCAGCAGTTGCCTTAGCGGACGCCGGTAAACGGGTTCTGCTCGTGAGTACCGATCCGGCCTCTAATTTGCAAGATGTCTTCGGCCGGGAGTTGTCTAATCAACCCGTCGAAATTGAAGGTGTGCCCAATCTTTTTGTCGCAAATTTAGATCCGGAGTCCGCTGCGGAAGAGTATAAAATGAAAGTTGTTGCCCCGTATCGTGGAGTCCTACCTGATTCAGTTATCAGCACCATGGAAGAACAGCTATCTGGGGCATGTACCGTTGAAATTGCAGCTTTTGATGAATTTACGACGCTGCTTACTAATGAACAATTAAAGTCTCAATTTGATCATATTCTGTTTGATACCGCACCTACAGGTCATACACTGCGTTTATTACAATTGCCATCGGCGTGGAGTGGATTTCTGGATGAAAGTACGCATGGTGCATCTTGTCTGGGGCCTCTGGCTGGTTTAGAATCCAAAAAAATACTATATAACGAAGCCGTCCGCACCTTATCAGATGGTGAAATGACGACCCTAATTCTGGTTACCCGTCCGGAACAATCTCCGCTAATGGAAGCAGCACGTGCATCGTCAGAACTTCGGGGAACAGGTATCAAGAACCAAATGCTGGTCATTAATGGTTTGCTGTTATCACACAGCGAAGAGGACCCTGTATCTAAAGGGTTTTATAAAAGACAGCAGCGGTCTTTGGAACAAATGCCGGCTGAACTCCAGGAACTGCCGAGTTATGTTATTCCATTAGCTCCATTTAACGTGACCGGGCTTGAAAGCTTACGTAATCTCTTTCAATCGGCTCCGTTGGCATCTGCTGAAAAAGTAACTGCCGTGGAGATTGGCCGTTCCATTCCGGATCTTGGTGGTTTGATTAATGATCTGGAGGAAAGTGGTATTCGTGTGATCTTTACAATGGGTAAAGGTGGCGTAGGGAAATCCACAGTAGCTTCTGCGATTGCTGTAGGGCTTGCAGAACGTGGACACCAGGTTCATCTCAGTACGACAGATCCTGCCGCCCATCTAGAGTATGTGTTTGGAGAGAATTCTGATCGCATCACACTCAGTCGGATCGATCCCAAAATCGAACTGGAGAGATACCAAGCTGCAGTCATTCAACAAAATTCAGAATCGCTAGATGATGAGGGACTCGCTTTTCTAGAAGAGGATTTAAGATCGCCATGCACAGAAGAAATCGCTGTATTTAGGGCTTTTGCTGATTTGGTTGAACATTCAGAAGAGGAAATCGTAGTGATTGATACGGCGCCGACAGGGCACACCCTATTATTGCTTGATGCAACTCAGGAGTATCATAAAGAAATTGCCCGTTCCTCTGGATGGATTCCAGATTCCGTTCAACATTTGCTCCCTCGTCTTCGTAATTCGAAGGAAACCAGTGTCGTAATCGTCACGTTAGCGGAGGCAACGCCTTTTTATGAAGCCTCTCGTTTGGAAAGTGATTTGGAGCGTGCCGGCATTCCAACAAAATGGTGGGCCATCAACCAAAGCTTTGCTGCTGCAGGAACAAATGATAAAGTCCTAAATGGGCGTGCTCATGCCGAGCTACAATGGATTAGTAAGGTTGAAGAAATCTCTAATGGTCATGCGGCAATCATTCCTTGGCAACCGGACGAAATTACAGGGTATGAACAATTGAAAGCTTTGACGGGAAAGTATCTTAAGATAGGAAAGAGAGTGAACGAGGAAAAATGACGATTACGGATGAAGCGAAGCAGTTTATTGAGAACATGATGAAGGAGGCAGGCGTCTCTACTTTGCGGTTTGCATATTCCGGGACAGGATGCTGTGGACCCAGTTACCAATTGTCGCTTGAGAAGCCGCAAGAAAATGATGCGGTGAGTGTAGTAAATCATATTCAAATTGCGGCAGATTCCCGGGTGGCTGACCAAATCAGCGGACTTGTTCTTGATTTTGTAGAGGACGAGCAAGGCGCAGGACTAACTATGAGTGGCGGCAGCGACTGCTGTTAAGCCGACAGGAGAGAGCAATTATGGCAAATTACCACGCACTTATCGAGAATAAAGTATATATTGGTGGAGAGAACGCTTTGCTTGAAGCCCTTAAAGAGAATGAGATTACAGATGTGTTTGATCTGAGAGATAACGGAACGGAGGCAGAAGGCTTTCCAGCCGAAGTAACCCGTCATCACTTCCCAATCGTAGAGGATGAAGCAGGCCAAGGGTCTTATGTGAAAGCAGCTATTCAGGCAGTTACAGACGCAGTGAACAGTGGAAAGACGGTGTATTTTCATTGTGCAGGTGGGCGTAATCGTACAGGAACAGTAGCCACTGGAGTTTTACTTGAACTAGACATGGCTTCTACTGTGGAAGAAGCGGAAGCTTTGGCCAAAGAAAAACGTCCTGACATCAACATCAAGCAAGAAATGCGTGATGTGTTGAGAGGGTTTTATGTCAGCAGGAAATAAAGTATTAGACTGAATATCTTTATTTCATTCGGCTTTTCGAATTGTCATACCGTCAGACCCCATAAATAAGTTCTCAACTTACCATAAAAATTGAAATAGCGACAGCAAAGGACGATAAAATAAAGTCCTTGACTGTCGCTATTTCATTGAACTAACTTTCCCCGTTAGTGTAATATTCTTAGCTTCAATTTTCATTTACCTTTAGATCTCTATAAATATAATTTGGCACGAAATTGATATATAACAGTTCTGCGATCAATTCAATAACTGTTTGGGTTACTATCACTGACGCTGCTATTGTAGCCATATTTTCTGGTAAGGTAAGGGCCAGAGGAAGTACAACAAGTGAATTTCGTGTTCCTGCGCTAAAAATCAGTGCACGCCCATCTGATGGTCCGATACGAAAAACAGATGCTATCGCTCGAGAAATAACTGGTGAAACAATATGAAATAATACATAAATTGGTATCACGGCAATAATGATATTGAAATCCTTTACAATCCTATCAATCTGAGAGCCTATCACCAAAAAGAGTACTAATGCCATAAGAGGGACGGGGAGCCACGCAGTGTAGTCCAGTGCTTTAATACCTCGTGTACTTTTTTTAGCTGAAAACTGAATAACTAAAGCGAATAGTAAAGGAATTATGATTAAGTAAACAAAGGCTTCAATAAAAGGACCAATTCTAACTATTTGTGATGCCTCATTGCCAATGAAGAGCCAAAGATAAAAAGGTAGCATAATCATTTGGACAATAAAAAGTATTGGGGTAGAAGCAAGAATTAACTTTTCATTCCCTTTACCCAATTGGGTAAATACTATGACATAGTCTATACATGGAGTTAGAAGTACCAAGCAAACTCCAATTAGAACTGGGCTAGGCTGAGGAAAAACCTTGATTAATAAGAATACAAGCAAGGGAATTAAGATAAAGTTAACAAGTAATAAGGCTCCTATGAAGTTTCCATTATTGAGTGCTTCCTTTAATTTAAGAAATGGAATTTGACTAAACATACTAAATAAAAGGACAGCAATCACAAAGGAAACAAAGGGTTCTAGGAAGCCACCTATTCGTGGACTTATTAATCCCACAATCCCTCCAACAATTAAGGCTACTGCGTACACGGCAATTTGCTTTTTTTCTAAACTTTCCCTTGAAAGCACCTATCCACTCTCCTCATATTGTAAGAGTTCTTCTAATGTCTGTTTATACGTATTTTTTTATTTCTAGGTTTTCTCCATTGATAATAACTATGAATAAACCAATTTTATTACGAACGGGCAGGATAGCTCAATAATATTTGTTTAAAGAATTAATTCCTAGTTCCTTTTTTTCGCTCTCATTCAAGTGGATACTTGAATGAGAGCGAAAAAAAGGGTATATTATATTCAAACGGATACTTGAATGATAATGGAGTGAGAAAATGAATAAAAAAGATACTTGTGAGATTTATTGTTTCGATGAAGAAAAGGTGACTCGAATACGCGGGGATTTACAAACTATTGATATATCTAGTGTTTCTCAATTGTTTAAAGCAATAGCTGATGAAAATAGAGCGAAAATTACCTATGCATTGTGTAAGGATGAAGAGTTATGTGTTTGTGACATAGCTAATATTATAGGGTCAACGGTTGCTAATGCTTCTCATCACTTGCGAACACTTCATAAACAAGGGGTTGTGAGGTATCGAAAAGAAGGGAAATTGGCATTCTATTCATTAGTTGATGAACACATTAAACAGTTAATCATTATTGCTTTAGCACATAGTAAGGAGGTTAGGATAAATGTCTGATCAACAAACGAAATTATCCGAAGAAGAAATGAAAACCTATAGGGTTCAAGGGTTTACCTGTACAAACTGTGCAGCTATCTTTGAAAATAATGTTAAAGAACTACCAGGCGTACATGATGCAAAAGTGAATTTTGGAGCATCTAAAGTTTATGTTAAAGGTACGACAACAATTGCAGAATTAGAAAAAGCTGGAGCATTTGAAAATCTAAAGATTCGCGATGAAAAAGAACAAAGAGTAGAACGTGAACCATTTTGGAAGCAAAAAGAAAACATTAAGGTGTATATTTCAGCGATAGTGCTTGTTATTAGTTGGTTTTTAGGAGAGCAATATGGGGAAGATCATCTTCTTCCGACGATTGGTTTTGCAGCGTCCATTTTAATTGGTGGATACTCACTATTTATTAAAGGTCTAAAAAACTTAATCAGATTAAAATTCGATATGAATACCTTAATGACCATTGCGATTTTAGGAGCTGCGGTAATTGGTGAATGGGGTGAAGGAGCAACAGTTGTTATTCTTTTCGCGATCAGTGAAGCATTAGAGCGTTATTCAATGGATAAGGCTCGTCAATCTATTGAATCATTGATGGATATTGCTCCAAAAGAAGCGTTAATTCGTCGTGGAAATGAAGAAATGATGATCCAAGTTGATGATATTCAAGTTGGAGATATTATGATCGTAAAGCCTGGTCAAAAATTGGCTATGGATGGAGTTGTCATTAAAGGTAATTCCACATTAAATCAGGCTGCGATTACGGGTGAAAGTGTTCCAGTAACAAAAACAATTGATGATGAAGTGTTTGCAGGAACATTAAATGAAGAAGGTCTGCTCGAAGTTCAAGTATCAAAACGAGTTGAGGATACTACGCTTTCTAAAATTATTCATCTCGTAGAAGAAGCTCAAGCAGAACGAGCACCTTCTCAAGCGTTCGTCGATAAATTTGCTAAATACTATACACCAGCTATTGTTATATTGGCTCTGTTAATCGCTGTTGCTCCTCCTTTACTATTTGGCGGTGATTGGAGCGAATGGATTTATCAAGGTTTAGCTGTATTAGTGGTCGGTTGTCCGTGTGCATTAGTTGTTTCAACTCCGGTTGCCGTCGTTACTGCAATAGGAAATGCTGCAAGAAATGGTGTTTTAATTAAAGGTGGTATCCATTTAGAAGAAGCAGGAGCCCTTAAAGCGATTGCTTTTGATAAGACAGGGACATTAACAAGAGGTGTTCCTGCAGTAACAGACATAGTGACGTATAGTGGAAATGAAAATGAATTAATGAGAGTTACTGCGGCCATAGAAAAAGGATCGCAGCATCCTCTCGCTTCTGCCATTATTAGAAAAGCAGAAGAAAATGGATTGAACTATAATAGTCTCTCAGTTGAAGAGTTCCAATCTATTACAGGTAAAGGCGTAAAAGCAATAGTAAATAATGAAAAGTATTATGTGGGAAGTCCAAATCTTTTTGAAGAACTGCATCAAACAATTGATAGTTCAATTAAAGTAAAAATCACTAATATGCAAACAGAAGGAAAAACTGTAATGGTTTTAGGAACGGAAAAAAAGATCCTTTTATTAATTTCCGTAGCAGATGAAATAAGAGAATCTTCCAAAGAAGTCATCAGTAAATTGAATTATTTTGGAATCGAGACAGTGATGCTGACAGGTGATAACCAAAGAACCGCCGCAGCAATTGGAAAACAAGTAGGTGTTTCTGATATTAAAGCTGACTTACTACCCGAAGATAAGTTGAATTATATTAAAGAACTTCGAGCAAAGCATCATAGTGTGGCAATGGTCGGGGATGGAGTGAACGATGCACCAGCACTTGCGGCTTCCAATGTTGGTGTAGCGATGGGTGGTGCTGGGACTGATACAGCCTTAGAAACGGCTGATATTGCATTAATGTCTGATGATTTAAGTAAACTGCCATATACTATTAAATTGAGCCGCAAAGCTCTTGTCATCATCAAACAAAATATTACCTTCTCTTTAGCAATTAAATTAGTGGCATTACTGTTAGTTATGCCTGGTTGGTTAACACTTTGGATAGCGATATTTGCCGATATGGGTGCAACATTGCTTGTGACATTAAACAGTTTAAGGTTATTGAAAGTTAAAGAATAAATGTAATTATGTAATTAAAGAAGTAATTTATTAATGTAACTTTACACGATAGTTAAAAATAAAGGGTTCCACATATTAGTTATCCATAATATGTGGAACCCTTTATTTAATTTTCTTGAGTTTATGTTATAAAAATTTACAGTCTAAAATATTTGGTTCTTCTAACGTTTTACCCGTCACAATCAAAAAAAATTACCATGTGAAGACTTCATCCAAATGCATATAGTCTTTTTCTGCTTGATTGTTGCAACATACAACAGTTGTGTGTTACATTTTAGTGGGAGGGATGAAGATGAAAAGAAAAGGAATACATCAACCAACCATTGAGGATGCCATTGAAATTAGTGGAATTGAAACACTGCATCCTGGAGGCTTTGCTTTAACTAAACGCACTGCAGAGATTGCAGAGCTTAAACAAGGGATGCGGGTTTTGGATGTATCCAGTGGAAGAGGAACTCAAGCAATATTTTATGCAGAGAACTATGGGGTTCAGGTGACTGGATTAGACATCTCCCTAAAAATGATCGAGTACGCCTCGAACTCTGCTAGATTGGCCGGTATGACGGGCCATGTCTCCTTCCGTCAGGGAGATTCTCAGGCTTTGCCCTTTGATGATGATACCTTTGATGTGGTGATTAACGAATGTGCTGTTGGAATCCCGGATGATTCTGAACAGGTTCTTAATGAAATGGTGCGCGTTGTGAAACCTGGTGGTACCATTGTGATCCATGAATCCATCTGGAAAAAGCAAATGAGAGAGAGTGAGAAGGAAGAACTAGCTGAAAGGTACGGAACGACTCCTTTGGAATTTGAGCAATGGAATGAAATGCTGAGAAAATCGGGTGTCGTTAATATTATTGCGGAGTATGAAGAATGGTCACAACCGGAAAAATTCTGGAAGGTTCGAAAAGATCGAGATGTTAAGCATCATTCGAAGCTGCTTACTATACCCGAAAGACTGATAACCTTGAAACGGATTGTGCAGAAGCATGGAGTGAAAGGTGTATTTAAGGTCATGGAGAACGAGAAGATTTTTTTTAAAGCTGTACTAGATGGCAAGATAGGATATAGCCTGTATAAAGGGGTTAAAGGTTCGTAATATTTCTCTATTCATTATTGAGGTGAAACCATGGAAAATGTAGATTTACTTAGGAATTTAATGAGAGCTTTCGATAAAAACATTGGTGCTCTAGAGAAAACACAACTTATGTGTTGCGGAGCAACGATCGGACAATGCCATGCTATTATGGAAATTGGACTTGCGGGTGAGATCTCACTCATAGATCTGGCTAATATACTTAATCTGGATAAGAGTACCATGAGCAGAACTGTAAATAACTTAGTAGCAGATCATTGGGTTGAAAGAATTATTGATCCGAACAATAGGCGTTATGTGAAGCTGATGCTTTCAACCAAGGGACAAGTTTTAAATGAACAAATTAGTGCTGTTCTTAATGCATACTTTGGAAAAATTATGAATGATATACCGGAGAACAAACGGGAGCAGGTTACAGAGAGCCTAGAACTGTTGATCTATGCGTTAAATAAGAATAACTGCTGTTAACTACATTCTCGGTTAAAAAGAAAGGATGAACAACAATGTCCAAAGTTGTAGATACCATTGTCATTGGTGGTGGGCAGGCGGGTCTCGCATCCGGTTATCATTTGCAAAAGGCTGGACTGGATTTCATGATCTTGGAAGCCGGTGATCAGCCGGCGGGGGCTTGGCCACAATATTATGATAGCCTTAAGTTGTTTTCTCCTGCACGATATTCGTCATTACCAGGTTTCGCTTTCCCCAAAGATTTAAACGAGTATCCATTACGTGATGAGGTCATCTCCTATCTACGTGTATACGCTGAAAAGTTCAAACTTCCATTAATGGTAAATAGCAAAGTGGAACGAGTCGAAGCTGTCAATGGCGGCTTTGATATCATAACTTTAAATGGCAAGAGATATCGAACCAAATCGATTATTAGCGCATCGGGTTCTTTTCATCGTCCATATATTCCTAATCTTCCTGGAACTGAATCTTTTCAAGGAAACCTTCTTCATTCGTCCGAATATAAACGACCTGAACCGTTTCGTGAGCAGCGTGTTATCGTTGTGGGACGGGGAAACTCGGGCGTTCAAATCGCAGTAGAACTGGCCGATTATGCCACCGTATCTCTAGCTGTTCAACATCCAGTCAAATTTACTCGTCAACGATTTCTAGGGCTTGATCTTCATTTCTGGTTGAAGATGACTGGAGTTGACACATTTCCTTTCTATCGAATCGGCAAGGAACCTCCAAGTCCCATTTCAGTATTCGACCTTGGTGGATACCGTAAGAAAATAGACAACGGCAATCCGAATCAAAAACAAATGTTCTCAGGTTTTTATCCTGAAGGTATCATCTGGGCAAATGGAGATAGGGAACCAGCAGACAGTGTGATATTTGCTACGGGCTATCGTCCTAATATTCCGTTTCTTCATCAGACTGGTGCGCTTGCTATGGATGGCAAACCTCTGCATGTAGCCGGTGTGAGCACGGAAGTTCCGGGGCTGTATTATGTAGGGTTGGCTAATCAACGCTCATTTGCCTCAGCTACGATACGAGGCGTAGGGGCAGATGCTAAATATGTTGTACAACATATAACACGGTTCCTTGGAAAACAATAAACCACTTCTTAACAAATTTTATTGATGGTAAGAAGTGGTTAGATATATTATTTGCAAAATGCAAATAATAATACTATAATGAAAATATCGATAAGGAACTAAACTATTCGATTTTATATTTTTTAGGTTTATATGAATGCTCTGAAAAGAAATCTTGTTTGTTTTTTTCTCATTCATTATTTGCATAATGCAAATAATTAGCTGAACCGAACTTAGGAGGTGAAAGTAATGACTAATGATTCAGTGAAGCAAACAGATGAAACTTGTTGTCCAGATGCCCAACCAAATGTAAATATCAAGAATGAACAATCGTGTTGTTATCAATCCGAAGATAAGGGCTGTTGTCCTACCGATGAGAATTAGTTGTTGGTATTTATGGTTAAATCATTGATTTGAATCGAAAAAGGAGACCACTACCATGAAAAAAATTGATGTGTTTGATTCAGGGGGATGTTGTTCAACCAACGTTACAGATCCCAAAGCTAAAATGAATTCCATTCGTTTCTCTGCAGCTGCTAATAATTTATTTGTAAAAGGATATGACATTAACAGATATAGTTTATTAAGCCATACAGAAGTATTTAATTCTAATGAACAAGTAAAGACGCTAATGGATGCTGATTTAAATAATCTACCGATTACGCTAGTTAATGGAGAAGTAGTTAAAACTCATGATTTCCCATCTAATGAAGAGCTTGCAGAATGGCTTAATATTTCCGTCGAAGAGATATTAAAAAAACAAACGGTGAATATTCAAATCAAAGGAAAATAATTAAAACTACTTAGGAGGTACTACAGATGATTCCATTATTTGATGTTAATAAAATTGATATTACACCTTATTTATTTTTCACTGGCAAAGGTGGAGTTGGTAAAACCTCAACAGCATGTGCAACAGCTATTTCCTTAGCAGATCGAGGAAAGAAAGTTCTATTGGTAAGCACAGATCCTGCATCCAATTTACAAGATGTATTTAATACGCAATTAGATATGCATTACAAGGAAATACCTGAGGTTCAAAATCTTTTTGTTGCAAATTTAGATCCTGATCAAGCGGCTCAAGAATATAGAGAAAGCGTAGTTGGTCCCTATCGTGGGAAGCTCCCTGATGTGGTCATTCAACAAATGGAGGAACAACTTTCCGGATCATGTACAGTAGAAATCGCATCGTTTAATGAGTTTTCTACACTGTTAACGGATAAGAAAATCCAAGCTGAATTCGATCATATCGTTTTTGATACAGCACCAACTGGACACACTTTAAGATTGCTGCAACTACCCAATGCATGGAATGAGTTCTTAGAGGATAGTACAGAAGGAACCACAAGTATGGGATTGCTTGCTGGGCTAAATGAACGGAAAGATGTATACGAGCAAACGGTTAAGGTATTATCTAATCCCAAACAAACGTCGTTAGTGCTCGTCACAAGAGCAGATACTGCACCACTAGAAGAAGCCGCTCGTGCTTCAAAAGAACTAGCTGAAACGGGTATTCGTAATCAAATGCTTATCATTAACGGATTACTGAATCATCCTATGTTATCCGATGATACTGCTGCAGCTTTTGCTTCTCGTCAAGAAACAGCTTTAAATAGTATCCCAGAAGTATTAAAATCACTTCCAACATGGGCTGTACCACTGGTTCCGTTTAATATTACGGGTGTTAGAAATGTGCGTAAACTTTTTGATGAAACTCAAATGATCCCAGACCACACGTCGGAACTTAATGACGTTAATTACCCTCATCTGACGACCATTCTTGATGATATTATGGAGCGTAATCAACGAGTTGTTTTCACGATGGGTAAAGGGGGCGTTGGTAAGACAACGGTAGCTAGTGCAATCGCTGTTGGATTAGCAGAACGCGGTAAAAAGGTGCATCTTACAACAACAGATCCAGCTGCTCATCTGGATTATGTTATGCATGAAGATATTAAGTCCCTTATCTCAATGAGTAAGATTGATCAAAAAGAAGAAGTTGAAAAATATAGAGATGAAGTTCTAACAAGAGCACGTGAAACCATGGATGAGCAAGGTGTTGCATACGCAGAAGAAGAACTAAACTCTCCGTGTACCGAAGAAATTGCAGTATTTCGTGCTTTTGCTAATATCGTTGAGCGTGCGAACGATGAGATTGTCGTTATTGACACAGCTCCATCAGGTCATACACTTCTTCTACTCGATGCTACCGAATCTTATCATAAAGAAATTGCGAATTCCTCTGGTGAAGTCCCTGTATCTGTTCAAAACTTATTACCTCGATTACGGAATGAACAAGAAACAAGTATTGTTATTGTAACTCTTGCAGAGACAACACCGGTTTATGAGGCAGAACGATTGTCTGTGGATCTACAACGTGCTGGGATTACGCCAAAGTGGTGGGTCGTGAACCAGAGTATGATCATGACGCATACCCAAGATCCAATTCTTCACACAAGAGCATTGGGAGAACAACCATGGATTCAGCGCGTGAATGATACATCCAATGGAAAATTTGCTGTTATTCCAATGCAAAATCAAGAGATTATTGGTTATAAAGCACTTAAACAATTAGTAACAAGCTAAAAAGGAAATGGAGGAAGAAGCTATGAAGATTACGGATAGTGCTAAGGTATTCATTGAGAACATCATGAAAGATAATGAAGGAAAGATCCTTCGTATATCCCAAACAAGTTCAGGATGTTGTGGTCCAAATGTAAACTTTGCATTGGATGATGCGAAAATAGAGGATCAGGTTCAAATCATTAATGATATTCAAGTTGTGATAGAGCCAGAGACAGTTACTGTCTTAAAGAACATTATTATAGATTTAGATGAAGAGAATTTAGTGATACTGAATGAAGGATCTAGCTGCTGTTAAATTCCAGTATGTAATACTTGCAAAATGCAAATAATTAAAGTATAACTAAGGGAAAGGACAGGAGGGAAGTCACTTGGAAAATTTGCGGGATATGTTTCAGATTATGACTCGGCGATTTGGAGTACTGAATAAAGTATGCTGTACGGCTGGTGGAATTGATATCTCTCCCATACAGAGCCACATCCTATATGAAATAGATAAACAGCATAATCCTAACATCCAACAAGTAGCCGATACACTTGGAACAGATATTACAACATTTAGCCGTCAGATCCAAAGTTTAGTTAAAATGAAGCTTGTACAAAAGACACCAGATCCTAGTGATCGTCGTATCTATGTCCTTTCCCTAACCGTTGAAGGAAAGTTTATTGCTGAAACGATTGATCAACAAATGAATTCATATTTATCGGAAGTATTTTCGCATATGAATGAATTTGAGCGGCAAACCGTGATTCGTTCTATTCAATTGCTTAATGATTCTATGGCTAAATCAAAAGTGTGTTGTTCACCATAAGGATATGAAACATTCATATCGTTGTATTTTGCAAATTCATAACATCTAAGATTTCAATTAGTGATGAAATTCTGTTGATTAGCCAAGGAATTAGTACGCCTTACAACGTATGATCCTGCAGTTCAGATCGATCACATAGCAGTTGAAGTTATCGAAGCATGATCACTTAAATAAAATTGATTAAATACTATTAGAGAATCGTAACGTCACAAGGAACCAAAGACTTTTATTAGTGGGTAAGCACTGATAGAAGTCTTTTATTTGGAGAGTTTCAGAAAAATCAAATAGGGGTTGTATGTGCAACTTTCTTATATAAATGTAGGGTTGCTTTGATCAGCGCTCATTGAGATACAAGAATAATATCAACTGAGAGCTGAGTGTTTCTTATGGGAATTAAATAACGTAATTTAAGTGATACTATAGATTAAAAGTGGATCTGATCACAGAGTAATGAGTTAACTCAAAAAAACGGGTGGTAATTTCATGATCAATTCGAGACACATGCTGAATAGACCCTATATTAAAGAAGTCATTCGTGAACTTAAGCTTATGGGACATGAGGATGATCGTGCTAAAGAGATTTTAATCAAATACTATAGACCGATAAAGAGAAGTTGGGGTTTTGGGCCGAATGCTTACGATTTTGCTAAGGAAATTGATTCTCTTGATAAAGCCGTAAATCGAGAATTCGACTCTTCTGACCCTAATCAGATCTTTATAGGGCATTTGAAAAGGCGGATAAACTCCAAAAATTGAAGGAATTGAGTCCGGCTCAGATAGAGAGTTGGATCAACACCAATCTTATCAGTCCGATGAACGTTACCCGAGTTGTGCTCCCATTCATCCATAAAGCACGCTCAGGTCATATTATCTCTATTTTTGGCTGCGTAATCCGCTTCTTACTCGAAGCCGTTATCGAGCCTGGGTTCTTCCGCACAGAGCTAATGGAACCGGAATCTACCACTTGGCCTGAGTTGTTCATCGATAACTATGCTGAGCCCACAGCAAAACCTCGGAATCTGAATCGATGAACGTTAAACAAGACAGCTATCTAGGTAAACTCGTGAAAGCAATCCTTATCATTCAAGTGATGAGAAGCTACCATTACGCTTATTGCAGATGCCGATTTGATTGCTGCGTTTGGCAGAAGGTTGATGAGCTTCAGGTAAAGGTTGAAGTTTGCTGTTATTTGTCATTTAGCATCTCATATGAGTAAAAGTTCAGTAAGAACTGAATGATATCTTCTATAGAATATCGCAGCTACCTCCGAGGTTAACTTGGGGTAGCTGTTTTTGATTTAGCGGAAGAAACAGAATTTAAGCTTGGTCTTGTTCGCCGTTACCAATGCAAATGGATTGAAAGCTTTAATGGTAGTAGCTTCACTTAAACAGTATCAATTTTTGAAAGGTGGAGACAATGGCTTATTAAGAACTACAATTTCAGAGAGGATGCCTAACATGAATTATGATGAGGTTTATAATCTGCAGTTACAGTTACTCAGTTTATACGAAAAAAACGTGCGGCATTTTGGGGCTAATAAAAGGCAAATTGATTATTATAAACAGCAACTTTTCATGTTTGCCGAAGATAAGGTTCAGCGAATTTTTGTCTTAAATCAGTTGTTGAAAATTCATGAAAAAACTCGTGAAGCTCTAGTCAAAGATTGTGCAGACCGATACTTTTCAAGGAATGGATGTGATGATGCTGAATCCAGTATGTAACGGAAGAAATGCATACTTAATAATTAAAGGATAGGTTGTAACACGCGACTTATCTTGGTATAAGACTATAGCAATATGAGATCTTGTATTTTTATGTTTGTTGTAAAGCGATTGATATGACTGGGCTAAGTTTTCCTATGTTCACTCCGACTAGTCTTGGATGGTTATTCATGTTCACTGTGATATCTGTAATGGAAAATTGGATCTTACAGAGGACTGGGATTAAAATAAAAATTTAAACAGAATAATCCTAATATAAGAACGCGATGCCATTTAGGTATCGTGTTTTATTTTGTCTATTTGTGGATAATCGTGGTTTTCATGGAAGGGAGGGCTGAGCTTTTGTCGAATTATTTATATATGTTAATTGAGATATTTCTATTAGTTGAAGTTTCAATTTGATACTTCGATTATCTTAATATGGAATCTTCAGCATTATAGTAATGAAAAAATTCACATGGTTATCTTTTCTATTAAGGGGAGAAGCAAATGTATATAGCAAATATAAAAATAGAAAATTACAGAAATTTTAAAAATAAAACCGTTATTTTCAACGAGGGTATCAATGTTATTATTGGGCATAACAATGCTGGGAAGACAAATCTTATCAAAGCTTTAGCTCTCGTTTTAGACTCGAATGGAAAAAAGAGATTAGACATACATGATTTTAATAAGAGTATTTCGCTTGATGAATTGAAATGTGCTCCTCCTAAAATAAGCATAAGCGTGACTATAAAACAAAGCGATAATGAAGACCTTAATTCTGACGACCTGGTGACAGTAGCCAACTGGTTGACTAAGCTTGATGAGCCTTATGAGGCAATGCTAATTTATCAATTCTATCTTCCAGAGAAGGAAACGGAAAGGTATATAGCAACCATTTCTCATGCGACTGATAAAGATAAAGCTTGGAGAATAATTCAACAGGAGTTCTTGAGACTTTATATCTATAAGATATGGGGAGGCAATGTTGTTAATCAAACCGCTGCAGATAGCGAATCATTACAGAAGTTTGATTTTCAATTTTTGGATGCAATCCGAGATGTCGAAAGAGATATGCTCTCAGGTAGGAATACTTTACTTAGAGATGTCTTAGATTTCTTTATGGATTACGATATTAAATCTGATCCTAAACGAACGGAGATAGAAAAATTAGAAGAAATTAAGCTAAAAAAACAATCCTTTTCTGATACCGCTGATATACTTTTAGAAAATCTCTCACAGAGAATGTTACTCGGTAAACAACAGATATTGTCTTATGCCGAAAATACAGGGGCATCCTTTAATAAAGCCAAACCCACGTTTGAAGGGAATATATCTGATGTTGAGTTGTTCTCAGCCTTAAAGTTAATTGTAGAATATGAAACGGGTATAAAAATTCCAGCAACTCATAATGGGTTAGGCTACAATAATTTGATCTTTATGTCATTGTTGCTGTCTAAAATGCAGGTGAATTCAGATGGAAGCTATTTAGGAAGCAATGCGAAAGTTTTTCCTATTTTAGCGATTGAGGAACCTGAAGCTCACTTACATCCAGCTATGCAATATCAATTTTTGAAATTTTTGCTGAAAAATAAGGAAGACAAAAAGGTAAGACAAATATTTGTCACCACCCATTCAACCCATATTACGTCTTCCGTCTCTTTAGATGAGATGATCTGCTTACATAATGAGATTGGGGAAACAAGTGTAGGTTATCCGGGGAAAGTATTCAATGAGAATGAAAAAAGCAAAAAATATGTTCAGCGTTTTTTAGATGCAACTAAATCAGATATGCTTTTTGCACAGAAAGTCATTCTAGTAGAAGGAATAGCTGAACAACTATTATTACCAATTTTAGCAAGATATCTAGGTGTCCCATTAGAAGAGAAACATATTGCTGTAGTTAATGTCGGTGGAAGGTATTTTGAACATTTTCTCTATTTATTTAATTCTAACAATCCTTATGCAATACATAAAAAGGTAGCATGTATAACCGATAGAGACCCTGAGAGAAAGAAGAAAGGTACAAAAGGTGAAAACTATAGCAAGTGCTATCCTTATGAATATGGTGTCCAAAAGGATATATATGATTATAAGCAAAATCCCTCTTTTAACTTGTATCCTCGTGATGGGCATTCTAATATAGCTGTCTTTTCTCAGGATGCAATTGAAGGAAAGACATTTGAGTATGATTTAATTTTACATAACCCTTCTCTAGAGATGTTGATTACTGATTCGATTAAAAATCAAGATGAAATAATGAGTTTAATGAAGTTGTTTAGGGATGGAAAAGATTTATCTGAATATGAGCAGAATTTTAGAAAGAGCGTTGAGAATAATAGAATGCTGGAAAGTATACGCTTAAATACCTCTTGGAAAAAAGATCAGAAGTCGAAAGGTCTTATTGCATCTCGTTATCTTAATTCTGTTGGAAAAGGGGAAAACGCTTTGGAATTAGCTTCTGTACTCACAGATAATCTCTATAAAATAGGAACAGCTGATTTTCAAGAATTTAAGGTTCCAAACTATATAAAGGAAGCCATCGCATGGATAATTCATTGATAGAAATAGACTCTAACTCTCTGATACCTCTAGAAAATCATTTTCGTGTAGCAGCTGGGCCCGGGGCTGGTAAAACCTACTGGCTTGTACAACATATTAAGAACGTTTTGTATCATTCATTGAGATTAAGCAAAACTCGAAAAATTGCTTGTATAACCTATACCAATGTAGCAGTAGAAACCATTTTAAACCGCTTAGGTACTAATGTTAATCAGGTAGATGTCTCAACGTTACATAGTTTTTTATATAAACACATTGTGAAACCTTACGCCTCATATCTGGAATCCGATTATGAATTGAATGTAAATGAGATGGATGGGCATGAAGAAACAGTAGTGCATCTAAAGAAAGTAAAGTGTTGGATTGAGAATCACTCCAATGTCGATCAATTAAAACATCCTTATACAGTGAACCAATTAATAATGCGTAAAGAAAATACAATACCTCTTATCAGATGGTTACATCACTTAAATTATCAATTTAATATGCATGGAGACCTTACACTCGTTGGAAATCGTAAACAAGCATATAGAATAGAAAGAAAGGGTGATAAAGAAGAACGTAAGTATCTTAATAAAATCTGTCTAGATGTACTAGAAACAGATTTTCTAGCATACAAAAAGCTTTATTGGTCTAAAGGTATTGTTGATCATTCTGATGTGCTTTTCTTTAGCTATCAGCTTCTTAAAAAGCACCCATTTATTTTAAAAGTTTTACGAGCCAAATTTCCCTATTTATATATTGATGAATTTCAAGATACAAGTCCGATACAAGTGGAAATTTTAAGACTTATAGGTGCCGAGGAAACAATTGTTGGTATCATCGGTGATGCTGCACAATCCATTTACAGCTTTCAAGGTGCTGATCCTGATCAGTTTGCATCTTTTTCGTTTCCCAATCTTTCTGAATACGTTATGAGGGATAATAGAAGAAGTACAAACCCCATTATTGATTTATTAAACTTAACCCGAAAAGATATACAGCAGAATAAGTATAGAAATATGGAGGGGGATAAACCCAAGCTTCTACTGGGAAAAAGAATAGCTGCTTTATTAAAGGCAACTGAACTTTGTAATGAAGAAGAGCTGTACACCTTATCACGTGACAATCCTACATCAAATGCTATGAGAAAATATTCATTGAGGGATGTAATTAATGACAAGTTGATTGAAGAACTCTTAGAAGTAGATAAACCAACTAGCAGCAACAAGTATAGAAGCCGAGTAGTTGTTACTTGCTTGAAATCCGTAGAATATGCTCGCGATGGAAACATGAAGAAGGCAATACAAGAACTTGAGGGCATCGAAAAAGATAGCAACAATAAGGAAGGAAGAAGAAAGTTCGCGTTGAAATCACTTTTCTTTCTTTTAAACGAATACGATACATTTAAAAATAAGTCTCTATATGAGTTTTACTTATTTGTGAAAAATACTATAAAAACTGAAATATCTAATTTTGGGAAAGGTGCAGCTAGAACATTTTATGAAAGCTATACATATGAGCAACTAGCTCTATGTGTAAATATTATTGATGATAAAAGTAAGCACAGAACTATTCACAAATCAAAGGGAGACGAATTTGATAATGTATTGATTGTTTTAGAATCATCAGTTGAATTGAATGTGTTTATTAAGCCCAATTTAAAAAATAATGAAGAACACAGAATTAGGTATGTAGCTTTGAGTAGGGCGAGAGAACGTATTTTTGTATCTGTTCCATACATAGATGAGAACCTCCACTCAAAGTTGGAGGGAGTTTTTGAAATAATTAATGTATGATGATTGACTCAGTCAGTTTAAAGTACGTGGAGAAGTGAGCGAATCATTTCATCTTTACGATACTTCAAGCAATTGGAGTAATTGGCCTCCAGAAATGAGATAGTGAATTCGTAACTCGTTATTAAAAGATAAGGATATTAGTAAGAAACAAAAATTGTTCTAAATGAGTAAGTCACGCTTATCTATAGCGATATAATAACTTGAATGGAGTTTTTTTATGGATGAATTTCACATTAGACAAAAAATAAAAGCGCATATAGAAGGTCAAATCGACGAATTTTTCGATGGCTACTTTTGTATGTATAAAGACAATATTGGATTTCTGTTATTTTATCATTTACTTGCTGTTGAGAAAGAATTTATCGATTCATACCCAAATCAAGGGAATGTTGAGTTTTATCGTAGTGCAGTTAGTTGGTTTATTAATCGAAGCATTTCGAATTTAAAGAATATTCATCTGGATTTTGTATTTAATTCTGATGATTTTGATTACTATTGCAATAATATATTACCGAAGATTTATAAAGCTTATTCAGATTTTAAATTCTTGAATGAAATAATGGATATGCATTCTTTTGTAAAAAGTCGACTTACTGAAGTAAATAAAGGTGTTTATAAACTAACTAGTTCAACAGTATGGGGAGGGTTTATTAAAGAATATTTATATTACAATGGGATTCACGATGAAGAAACGATGATTCGTGAGAGAAAAATGAAGAGCAGGCCAGTACTATATATTGCTAAAAAAATAAATGATTCGAAAGAAAAAAAATTAAATGGTGACATAAAAAGAATTAATAGATTAATGATTGACATTAATAAAGATTTATTTAGTCTATGCTATCAAAATACAAAATTGGATATGGATAAAATAGAAGGTTTTAAGAGTGAAGCCATCAGTAGAGACAAAAATTTATTAGAATTCATTGCGTCGTTATATTACTTCTCACAAATCCAATTAGAAGTATATAAGCTCTCATTACTTGAAAAACCTCATTACAATAGTTTACTAATATCTTTTGAAAAAGATTATTTAATTCAGAAAATTAATAAGATCACTAATCTTAATATAAATTATATTGAAAAGTGTATTTCTTATTTTACTTTTGATGGTCGTGGGACATTATTAGAATTCCCTTTAATAGAATATAACAAAAAAATATATTTTGTTCCTTCCTCATTTTTGTTGAGCGACCTGCAATTCACTTTAACTAATGGGCATTATTTTAAAGATGTAAAAGTGATTAGACGAGATGAATCTGTATCAAAAACTATAGTCTCAGAAATTAAAAATAGTGTGGAAGATTACAATAACATCTTAGTTGCTGAAGAAAAATATTATGAATTTTTTGATGAGAAGGGAAAAAAAGAAAATAGTGATATAGATGTCGCTATCTACGATCGGAGTTCAAACACATTACTTATTATAGAGTGTAAATGGAAGGAAAATCATTATATATCAGTTTTGGAGGAGAACTACGTAAAGATACTCGACACATTAAACAAAGCTTACAAGCAGCTAAATAAGCATCAAGTTTTTTTAGGGAAGAATATTGATAATGTGAATATGATCCTTGGACTTAAGGGATCTGAAAAATTAATTGAATATCCTCGTATTTTTTACATAGCTGTCGATAAAAGAAGTCAACTATATATTGATGATAAATATCTTGTTCCTCTGTATGGTCTATTGACTTTATTTAATATATACAATAAGTCAAAGCAATTAGAGTTAGAGTTAGTAGTCGAAGAGCTAGTAAAGCAGAATACCAAGGTGGAATATATTTACAACGAGGAATCTCAAAGAGAAATCTGTATTGATAACACTATTACTGTATACACAGATGATCTTTACTCAAACTATGTATGAGAAGGAGTTTTATCATTCTGATAAAAACAATAATTTCTTTCATAGTGCTGAATATATGTGAACTACATGCGACTCACTATATAGAGTTGAAATACATACAAAAATGAATTTAGGACCATACTGGTCTAGGGAACCGTTAAACCTCTCCTCCATAAAAGATGTTGAACGTTAGGAATATATAGAAACCAACTTTAATGTGAAAATCAGACACAAACTTTAATGTCACCATGTATTCAATGCCCTATTCCTAGACACCAACTATATTGTAAGTTTAGATAAGGGATAAAAACCTGGAATCCGTTGATTTTACTGGTTTTTTTGGACACCAACTATAATGTCACCGAACAGTTGTTGTCAAAAAAAAATAAAGTATTAGACTGAGATGCTTCATTAAGCTAACTGGCAGGATAGTTTGAATATCCAATATACGGTATTATTTAAATTATATCGTTAGTAGTACTTTTTATATGCATCGGATACATTCAGTTCCAAAGGATGGTTCAAAACAGTCAAACAAAATCATGAAGGTATAAGCCGCTGTAATGCGGCTTATACCTTATTTTGATGGAATTCACGATCAAGCTTAATTTTGGCCCTCGGGTACATCATAAGATAATCGATTTACGGGTCGGATTAACAACTTTATCAAGGTGATTTTCCATTACAAGAGGGAGGGATATTGTATCGGTCATAGGCCGGTGGAATAGTCGAAGAGGTAGGACCAGAAGTTTCAAAAGTGAAACAGGGGTTATCCCTTTCAATATTGTATCTGACTTCATACGAGCTAATATTTAACTACTGGCTACTCAGAAAATTGTAAGGTAATATCGCCGTTATTTGTATAAGCAGATAATTTTTTTGAACCATTCTCTTTATTGGCAGGCAAATTGCTATCTCCTTTCTTTACCTTGCTTAAGATCGCGAAATCATCATATGACCCTAGAATTGAACCGCTAATATTTCCGTTTTTTGTTTCAAGGGTTATAGCCGTCCCTGCATTCAATTTGTCCAGTTGGATATTTCCGTTATTTATGTTTACTTCCACTGTCCCCAAAAACGCGATTGTTGGTAATACAATACTTTCATTTGATGTTTTTAAAGTCAAATTTTTTAAAGTTGCATTAGGTATCCATACCTGAATAGTTCTGGTTACTTGCGAGCCTTTTCCTCCGATATAGTCATTCCATTCCTTATTACTGTCACTTACCATTGATAGTTCTTTATCATCAGATAGATCAATCTTGTAAAAATCTTTCTCACTTTCATAGTAAACAATATGAATTTGTTCATCTTTAGATTGGAGGATAGTTATTTTTTTGTCCTTTACATCAATTGTTAAGGTATCAATCTTTTGGGCAGGGATGATGTAATTTTTTTCCTCCATGGAAGTGGAGTGGGAGGAGCATCCTGCCAATGATATCAATAGTGTCACCAATATGCCTATAGTAGTTAGTAATTTTTTTGCAGTACTTTTCATTATAAAATGCTCCTTTGTTAAATCATTTTTCTTTTTAATATAGCCAGTCCTACGAATACCAATCCTAAGCTGCTCTGCAAAAAAAATTGCGATATGCAACTAAGCATTAGAGCTAAACATAATGATCTTGAAAAAGTCTACCCAAATATGTTGCAAGAGTTGGATCGGATCATTTTTGTATTTCGTTGCGTTTATCAGTCGCATATGTTTTAATCATCATAAACTTTTGTGTTACAAAAAGGTCAAGAGGGTAGATATGAACAACTATTTTACAATTAAGCAAGCAGCAGAAATCGTAGAGATGACCAGTGAGACCTTGCGGCACTATGATCGTATTGGGTTAGTCAAGCCATGCCATAAAGATGAATTGTCGGGATATCGATACTATTCCGAGCAGGAGCTCGTAAAGCTGCAAACCATTGAACTGCTCAAAGCAATGGATCTTACTTTAATGGATATTAAAGATATATTGCAGCAGAATGATCTCTCTAAAGTAATTGAATTTCTAAAACAGGCAGAAAAAAGAGCAGACGATAAAATTGCTCGTCTGCAGTATGCAAAATCGAAAATTAAACGTGCTTATCTACATTATGAAAATAAGTTCCACAACGGTTATAGTCAAAGTGAAAATTACTTTGTCAGACACATAGAGGAAAGGGTAATTATGCTTTCGAATAAAATGGAAAGCCCCACACTTAAGAATTTATGGGACTATCACAGACATTTCTATCAACAAATTGAGACTTCTCTGCATTCACAATTTCTGTTTGAAGATATGGCGGGAATGTTCACGACTGAAGGAATAACACGGTTATTTGCTGTTTGCTTGAAATATCCGTCTTTAGAGGGGGTAACTGTGCTACCAGAAGGGGACTATCTGTGTGCAAACTGTACCGAAGAGAATAAGAATGCTGTATTACAAAATTTACTTGAAAGGGCAAAGACGGAATACGATGTGTGTCCAGATTTTGTTCTTCATAACATTATTGTGACTGGAATATTGCAGTGGGATTATCAGATACAACTGTTCATTAAGAAACGCAAATGTTAGATTAAAAACAAAGGAAAGGTTTAGGAAAAGAAAATTGTTTGATTAAAAGTCGCTAATTTAGTGGCTTTTTTGATTAAGGAATCACGTTTCTTGCCCCAGGCTGAGGACAAGAACGTTATACTTCACCGATTAGCTAAATATTTAACTATAGTTCAATGTTATCTATTTAGCTAACTGGCAGATTTACGCTATAAGCCTCTTAGGATTAGTATGCTTAAGTGAAAAAAGTATTCTCATGAATTCTCTAATGTGAATAAATACAAATTCCACTTCAGTTAATCCATTTTCTATACATATTTTTAATAGTATATTGAGGTAAATAAAGTGATTATACACTTTGATAAATCCGAAATTGCTTTGTCGGTATTATTTTATGGCTTCGTAAGGATTGCAAAACCATCGAAATATGGGAGTTTAAAACAGATGTTGTGCTGTAGTTAGTTTTATGAAAGGAAGGTATAGGGGTGAGTATTTATTACGCTTCAAGCCAAGAGGATATCACTAAGGATGCACTCTAAGAGTTATTTCTTTCGGTAGAATGGGAGTCTGGCAAGTATCCAAACGAGATTTTACAAGCAATCGGAGGGTCTCATTCAATTGTTACCGCTTGGGAAGGAGGAAAGCTTGTCGGTTTAATAAATGCTTTGTCAGATGGTGGTTTAACGGTATATTTTCATTATATGCTTATTAATCCGAGTTATCAGAGTATAGGTATAGGTAAGGAAATGATGAATATAATGCTTGATAGATATAAAGGGTGTAAAACAAAAGTATTAATTTCTTATCCTCATGCAGTGGATTTCTATAATAAATTTGGCTTTAATACAGAGGATGGAGCTACACCAATGTTTATCTCAGAGTTGATATGATTAAACTAACGGGTCACGATAGTTTAATCGCAACAAGAAGGCAGCCGATCAGAGGATCAGCTGCCGTTTTTATTGAATTAAAAGGGCAGGATAACTAAGTAATTTCGCGAATACTCAACAGATGGAATTATCACAAAGTTCCCAAATAAGACGTTATAAGAAATCGGCGAGAAACTATAAGGAGCAGAAAACATGAAATGCCCTCACTGTAACAACGAATTAAGTGAACTTCCTTTATGTTACGGAAGTGAAGCACCATATTATTTTTACACTGTACCAGAAGAGAAAAGAACAGAATTAATTAGAGATTTTTGTGTAATTGATGAACAGCATTTCTTTATTAGAGGACATATTGAAATACCAATAATTGATAGCAAAGAGAAATTTATATGGAGTGTGTGGGTTTCTCTTAGTGAAGAAAACTTTCTGAAGTCTAATGAATTATTGCACGTAGAAGGAAGGGAGACGGAAGAACCTTATTTTGGTTGGTTATCGACTGAACTTTCAATATATCCAATAACTACATTATCGTTAAAGACAATGGTGCATACACAAGAGGTTGGTGCTGTTCCGTTAATAGAATTAGAACAAACGAATCATCAACTTGCAGTTGAACAAAGAGAAGGAATTACAATGGAGAGAGTTAAAGAAATTGCTCATTTAATAAATCATAGTCAGTAAGAGAAGAATTTGAAAGTATAGTCGAAGAAGCTGCCGACATCTTATTAAATCATATCTACGCCGCTCTGCTTGGTCTGCTAAGGATTTTCGGTGAACCGTAATTAGCAGACAACCCTGCAAGGCTAAACTCGGTGCGTAATGTCGTTTAAGCTAACAGGAGACTTTTGTTCAATGAAACAGAGACAGTCTAATATTTTATTTTCTGCTGACAATGACACGTTAGTCCCGATGATGTGAATAATCATCGGGACTTTTTTATTCAAAAGGCAAACTTTCGGAGGGTATATTCTTGAGGCAGGCTAAGCTAACTGAAGTTTTCTTTCATAAGTTGTCGCCCGTGAAACACTCAACGTCACCCCGTACTCCTATAAGGGAGTTAACGAGTGGCGTTTTTTCATGCCCAATTCTACAGATGTAGTATCAACAAGGCGTGCCCTAAATCATTACACCTATAAAGATCACGGGTTAAATTGCAATCAATTTCAGCTGATGGAAAGTTAGCTTTACATACACACTTCAATGTGTTATTCTTACGGAAAGTTAACTTTCCATAATTGCTTCAGGAGGTAAGATATTGAAAAACAGGCTTGAAGAGATTAGAAAAGAAAAAGGTATTAAACAAGAAGAACTAGCGGATAAATTGGAAGTATCCAGGCAAACGATTGGTTCACTTGAAAATGGCCGGTATAACCCATCCATCATTCTTGCATTTAAGATTGCGCGATTTTTTGAAATGAGTATTGAAGATATTTTCATTTACGAGGAGGAGCTGGGTAATGAAAACGGCGAGTAAATGGGTGCTCTTAACAATTGCAGGTGCTATTATGGTTTATATGGGTGGATTTATTTTAATCGACGAGAAGCTAAAAGGAATTTCCGGTTTGCTCATTGGTGTGGGTTCAGTCCTTGCAGTGCTTGGAGTAGGAAATATGGGGTATTCGTTATGGCTTAATAAGCCTCAGAACAAAGTAAAAAATGATGAGAAAGTTAGAATGAGTAAAATTGAGGCTAATGACGAACGGAAAATAAGAATAAGAGAAAAAGCCGGTTGGAAAACTAATATTGTTAACTTTTACATCCTAATGGCTCTAACTGTTGTATTTAGTTTAATGGGAGTAGATCAAACTGTAGTCACTGTGTTATGTGGTGTTTTTGTTTTTCAAATCTCCTTAGGAATCTTCCTGTTTAATTATTATGCTAAGAGAATGTAATTGGAGTGACGTAACATCAATTAGACCATTTGAAAATATTTTTTTAGGAGAGAATGACATGGAAGTATTTGCAGAATATTTAGCGCAAATTGATAACCCGCAACATCGGGAAAGAATGGAAGAAGTTTTGACTTGGGTAGCCAGAAAATTCACTGATTTAAAGCCAAAAGTTGCGTGGAATCAGCCTATGTTTACCGATCACGATACTTTTATTATTGGCTTTAGTGTATCCAAACATCATTTGGCGGTTGCCCCTGAAATTGCAGGAATTAATCGTTTTTCTGATGAAATTGTGCAGGCAGGTTATGATCACACCAAGCAGTTGTTACGCATCCGGTGGGAAAGTCCAGTTGATTTCTCATTACTTGAAAAAATGATCGAGTTTAATATTTTGGATAAGGCAGACTGTTCAACTTTTTGGCGGAAATAAAACGTATTATTTAGCGTTCAATTCATTTTAAGCAAATTTATATGTGGAAGCACCGTAGGACAAGTCACTTTAATACGTGATTTGTCTTTTTTATTTGAATTCTCAGCACAAAATATTCAATATTTTGGAAGGTGGATGGAATGTTGAAAGCGAATTTATACACGTTAGTTCAACCTGTTATGCGGAGACAATCCTAGGAGGCTAAGACTATGACTCGGTGCTGGAACGCTCTAAGCCACTAGTATTCCTGAACGCGGAAACGTTTAAGAGGTCAGGGTATTGCTGCGATTCTAGATGTCAGAAGAAAATGTATTACGCATTTGCAACTGCAAGTGTCGTAAACGCAACCTCAATCATATAGCATAGACTCCATTGTTTTTCTATAATTAAGGCAAGATATAGCAAAGGAGAGCAAGCAAATGTCTTTCAGTGAAAAATTGTTGCAACTTAGAAAAGAAAAAGGTTATTCCCAGGAAGTGCTGGCCGAAAAACTGTGCACAACCAGACAGGCAGTCAGCAAGTGGGAAAACGGACAGGGGTACCCCGAAACCGAAAAATTGCTAATGATTGGAAACCTGTTCGAGGTGTCCATTGATTATTTGCTAAAGGAGGGCGAGGTAAAGGGCGGCGTTGAAGAGCGTGGGTATTATGTCAGCCAAGAGATGGCGGAAGGGTATTTGATTCATCAGCGAAAGTCATCCAATCGCATTGCGACAGGTGTGTGCCTTCTAATTATGTCTTTTTTGCCGTATTTGATGCTTCGGAAGGAACAAGTCATTTATTCTTTTCTTATTATCATTTTGTTGGCGGCAGCGGGTGTCGTTGTTCTTGTGTCCGCCATACTGAAAGACGAGGAAAGGTACCATGTGCTGGATAAAGAGGCTCTTATGCTGGATCAAGGTTATGTGAAGCAATTAACAGAACGTTTGAATAGATTGAAGAGTAGGTACGCAGCTGTGATCATTGTGGGTGCTGGCATGTTGGCGGTAGGTGGAATGGGCTTTTTGCTAGAGAGAAAGGGGATCTCCAAAGGCGTGTTAATCCCTTATTATCCTATTTGCGTCATTTTGATTGCTATAGGCACATATGTAATTATTCGAACATCTACTTTGTTGTCCTCCTATAGTCTGCTGATCTACAATGAAAAGCATATTAATCGGAGGAATGACGGCTTTTGGAGAAAAATAAGAAAAAAGTTGGCAGAATAATAAGTTAGGCTCTTGAATCAATGTATAATATTTGGCAGATGTCTATTGTTAACAATATATAACGAATCCTGATAAAGAAAGCAAATAAGTTAAGGAATATTATGTTAATGGGGAACTTTAGTTCAATGAAACAGCGAAAGTCTAGGATTTTATTTTCTCGTCCATTGCTGTCGCTGTTTCAATTTCTAGGGTCAGTTTAAAACTTATTTTATGAAGTCAGACGGTATAACAATTAGAAGAGCAGCGTGGAATGGAGAGCCTATAAGACGCTAAAGAGTTTGATGATACTAAATTCATACAACAAGATTAATCTATGGGGCTATCGCGGAGATAATAAACAATGCAAGGAGAGAACCTATGAAAAAATTAAGGACAATCATAGTTCCGTTATTCTTAATCTTTTTATTGGGATGTAGTGATGAGGAAATTAGCGATAATTCAAAAAAAGAATATAGCAAAGCTGAACAATTTATTACCGATATGGGCTATCTGATCATTAGTAATGAAGGAATTGTTTCTGAATATTTATTAGATAAAAAACTGCTGACGGAAATGCCATACATACAATATTGGAGTGTTCAAAGTGTTGATCCAATCGATTATATAGGTAAGGAAATAACTACAAGTAAGTTAATCGTTAAAAACCACCCCTTAGATAATGAGAAGGATAATACAAAAAAACAAACCCTGATTTTTCTGCTAGAAGCAGACGATGAAGTGATAGGAGGCTATAGTTTTCCTGATTTCGATGAATTACATATGGGCTGGGTTTACACCATTGATGGAAAAACACTCGAAGAATTGACCGGAGAAGCATTTCCGAATTGGTCAAAAGAATGGAATTTAAGATATAAATAATGGCTGGGGAGTATTTATAAAGGAGCAGATATGAAAAAACTAATCCTAGTGCTTGTAGCTGTGGTTATTATTTCGAATGCGATATGGAGTTATTTATATTTCAATAAAGAGTTCGAAACAAATTTAAACACTGGTGTTCAAGTATATACGCTTAAGGGTACAGGGGATACATGGGATGTTTTAGATTACAAAATAATAATTTCATCTAGCAAAATTTTACGGGGACATGGGAAGTTAGTGTTCAAGGGAGACCCAAGCGCTTTAGTGAATAGTAGCTATTATAAGTATGAAGTCAATGAAAAAAACACTAATAATAAGGATGAAACAGTTCTTGTAAATGAAGCTAGGTCAACGGATGGACCCGTTTCAATATTAAGTAACACTGATATCGGGTCTATAACAGGTCCGTATTCGTATGACGAATTAAATAAAAATAGACAAAATTATGAAAACACCACTTTATCTATTACATGGAATGATAATGAAGGGGAGATTCATTCCGAAACAATAAGTTTAGATATTGAGAATGAAATTTCTCTTAAGGATGATCTTTAAGGGTGATAAGTCCAAGAGACTAAGATTGAATCTCTACGGACTGAAGGAAGATCGTCTACGCCCCAAAAGCCTGCCGGTATTTCACAGGAGACATGCCTTCAAACCTTCTGAACACTTTAATAAAATAGCTGGATTGGGCAAAACCGGACTGAGTCGCAACCTGAGCAATGGAGAGTCCTGTGGAAACCAGTAAAAGCTTGGCTTTAGCCAGCCGACAATCGGTTAAATAACGGTTTGGAGTTTTGCCCATAACCACCCGGAACAGCCTTAGAAAATGATAGCTGCTGTACCCGGTCAATCTTGCCATCGATTCCAGAGACCAAGGGCTGGCACATTCGACATGAATGATATCTGCAGCACTCCGGATGGACTGTCTAACCTCGTGCGGTACTGAGCCGTGAAGCGGCTCGGAGTTCTGCAGCAATTTAACTAGAAGCTCATACAGCAGAGCAGATAGTCTTGGCTCGCTACGGGTCACGTAGGAAGCGCTCAGTAGGTACATTTCCTCGAATAGCTCGTCCAGCTTAGCATCCAAATCAAAAGTGAACAGGTATGCACGGGACTGGTCCACTTCCTCTAATAAGGGGAGGACGATTTCAATATTAAAATGAACCCATCGGACATCCCAAGGCTCGCCTGGGTCAGAGCCGTATTGCTGATAAGCCCCTTTTGGGTACAGAAAACCTCGTCCTCTACTCATCGGAATACGTTCGCCCTCATGGAATACATAACCCTCCCCACCAAAGATCAAATGCAGGTTATAACTCCCCAGAAACCCTTCGCTTCTTCTCTCTGTATGTTGTGGAAAGTGAGTGTAATGTCCCAAAAATTCAGGATAACAGACATATTTTGAAAAAGCCGGTGTCGGCAAATACCATTGTTTCTTCATGTTTGGCAGCACCCATTTCTGTAGCGCAACAGAGCGCAAGTTGGATTAAGGCAATAAACGCAAGATTGTTATATGATAGCAATATTTTGTTATATAAGACCTCTTATCATTGATACTACAATAGAATTATAAAATATTGAAAGCATATTTTTAATACTTTGGAGGTAATGATGAAGAAACCTGTCGCAACTGAAAAATTCGAGCTTGGCGTTTGTTATTATCCGGAGCACTGGCCAGAAAACATGTGGGAGGACGATTATCGCCGGATGCGTGAACTCGGCTTTACGATCATTCGGATGGGGGAGTTTGCTTGGTCTATTTTTGAACCCACAGAAGGGGAGTTTCAGTTCGGGCTCTTTGATCGGGCGATTGATCTAGCACATAAATATGGTCTTCAGGTTGTACTTGGTACTCCGACGGCAACGCCTCCAGCTTGGTTGACTGATAAATATCCAGAAGTATTAAATGTAACCTACGAAGGTGTTACACTTCAGCATGGCATGCGCCGCCATTATAATTACAGCAGTCCTAAATACCGGGAACTGTGTGCACGTATTGCAGAACAAATGGCTGAACATTACGGCAATCATCCGGGTGTAGTTGGCTGGCAAATTGATAATGAGCTCAACTGTGAGATCAGTGAATTTTATTCGGAGAGTGACCATAAGGCCTTCCGGGAATGGCTACAGCAGAAATATGTTACGCTTGAGCATTTGAACGAGGCATGGGGAGCTGTTTTTTGGAATCAAAGCTATAGTGACTGGTCTCAGGTCTATCTTCCACGTCCGACTCCAGTACCGAAGCAACCCAATCCTCATCAGGCATTGGATGAAAAACGGTTTATTTCGGACAATACAATTTCTTTTGCCAAAAACCAAGCGGATATCATTCGTAAACTTGCCCCTAAGCAATGGGTAACCACGAACGGTCTGTTCGGTCATCTCGATAGCCATGAAATGACGGATGAACTGCTGGATTTCTTCAGCTATGATTCCTATCCTCAGTTCTCTACTATTTTTTATGACCCGAATGAGCGGAATCCGCTGAATGATAGAGGCTGGGGACTGTCGTTATCTGTTGTTCGTTCGATATCCCCGAATTTCTGCATTATGGAGCAGCAGTCGGGCCCGGGTGGCTGGGTGAACCGGATGGATATGCCTTCTCCAAAGCCCGGGCAGATGCGGTTATGGACTTATCAGTCGATCGCTCATGGGGCAGATATGGTGTTATATTTCCGCTGGCGGACAGCTACGATGGGCAATGAAATTTATTGGCATGGAATCAATGACTATCATAATCAGCCTAACCGGAGAGTGCGGGAAGCGGGGCAGATCGGTCAGGAGCTGGCAGCAGCAGGTCAAGCGTTTGTCGGTACTCGTAATCAGGCTAACATTGCTATTGTTCGTGATTATGACAATGAGTGGGATGGAGAATACGATGTTTGGCATGGCCCGTTTATGTGGAAGAGCAATAAGGAGTGGTACAAGGCGCTTCAACGGAAGCATATCCCGAATGACGTACTCTATTTACGCAAAAAAACAACGCTGGAGGAGCTTGCAAGGTACGACGTGCTTATCTATCCTCACCCAGCGATTATGACAGATGAGACAGCAGCACTGCTGGATGAATATGTTCAGCAAGGCGGCAAACTGATCTTCGGCTGTAGAACTGGGTATAAGGATGAGCGGGGTCAATGTTATATGCGTCCTTTCCCAGGTGCTGCTAAGGATCTATGCGGGATCACAGTTGAAGAATTCACAATGGTTAAGGGCAGTCGTCAGCCAACAACAATTAGCTGGTCGGGCGCGGCCGAAGTCGTTACGGGAGCAGATGACTTTAATGATATTCTCAAAATAGAGGAAGCTTCGGTTGAAGTGATGGCGGTTTACGCTTCTGATTATTATGCGGGAAAACCGGCGGTAACTAGAAATCGTCGCGGCAAGGGTGAGGTTTGGTATTACGGAGCCGTATTTAATGAACAGGCAGCGGCTGAGATCATAAATTTAATGGATCTACAATCGCCAGCAGATTGGCTGGAGCTCCCAGAAGAGGTAGAGCTGCAAGTCCGTACCGGAGCTTCTTCCAGTTATGCTTTTTTGCTTAATTATAGTGAGACTCCTGTCACGATCCATCTTCGTGAGACCAAAACAGATTTACTGAGCGGCACAACATTGTCGGGCGAGGTGCTTCTGGAAGGATTTGGGGTATTGGTGTTAAACTAACGTATACATTGATCTCACATTTGAGTAGATTTGGATAATTCTCTCTTTTCGGTTATACTTTGAAGTAGCAATTATATAGTCACGGGAGCTTGGTGGGACCAGGCTGAGAGGATAGTTATAACTATCGACCGTCAAACCTGATCTGGATAATGCCAGCGGAGGAAATGGAGCTCTATTTCTATTTGTCTACTCTAAGGCCGCATCTTATACAGATGTGGCCTTTTCTATGTGTGGGGAGTAGACCGTCTCCGCTTGATCAAATCACCTTATAGGAGGAATTGAGATGACAAGCGAATTGAACAACGATCCAATCAATCTATCAGCTTTTCCAGCAAGTCAAAAAGTGTATGTAAAGGGTTCACGGCCTGATATTCAGGTGCCTATGCGGGAGATCTCACTTAGTCCAACTGCGGGCATAGACGGCGAAGAGGAGAATGCCCCAATTCATGTCTATGACACAAGCGGGGCTTACACGGATGCTAATATTCATACTGATATTCGTCAGGGGTTAGAGCCCAATCGTCTAAGCTGGATTGAGGAACGAGGGGATGCGGAAGCGTACGAAGGAAGAACCGTGAAGCCTGAAGATAACGGGAATGCAACGGGAAAAGCTGTGGCGGAAGTGTTTCCAGCGCTCCATAGAAAACCTTTGCGAGCGAAAAAGGGGCGTAATGTCTCTCAAATGCATTATGCACGCAAAGGGATTATTACTTCGGAAATGGAATACGTTGCGATTCGTGAGAATGTGACACCGGAATTTGTAAGAGATGAAGTAGCCCGCGGCCGCGCCATCATTCCAGCAAATATCAATCATCCAGAGAGTGAACCAATGATTATTGGACGCAATTTTTTAGTGAAGATCAATGCCAATATAGGAAATTCCGCAGTATCCTCATCCATAGAGGAAGAGGTAGAGAAGATGAGATGGGCCACCCGCTGGGGTGCAGATAATATAATGGATCTCTCCACAGGTAAAAACATCCATACGACACGCGAGTGGATCATCCGTAATTCTCCTGTTCCTATTGGCACGGTGCCTATCTATCAAGCGTTGGAAAAAGTGAATGGGAAAGCGGAAGATTTAACATGGGAAGTGTACCGTGATACGCTCATTGAGCAAGCGGAGCAAGGGGTTGATTATTTTACCATTCATGCGGGGGTTCTGCTTCGTTATATCCCGTTGACTGCACAACGTATGACAGGCATTGTTTCAAGAGGTGGCTCCATCATGGCGGCATGGTGTCTTGCGCATCATCAAGAGAACTTTTTATATACACATTTTGAAGAGATATGTGAAATCATGAAGCTGTACGATGTTTCTTTTTCCCTAGGCGATGGATTACGTCCGGGTTCGATTGCTGATGCGAATGATGAAGCACAATTTGCCGAGTTAGAGACGTTAGGTGAATTAACAGCTATAGCTTGGAGTCATGATGTACAGGTGATGGTAGAGGGTCCAGGACATGTGCCGATGCACTTGATTAAAGAGAATATGGATAAGCAACTTGAAACCTGTAACGAAGCCCCTTTTTATACATTAGGTCCACTGACTACAGATATTGCGCCTGGTTATGATCATATTACCTCTGCTATAGGTGCAGCGATGATTGGTTGGTTCGGTACAGCAATGTTGTGTTACGTAACTCCGAAGGAGCATCTTGGCCTGCCTAATAAGGAAGATGTACGTGTAGGGGTCATTACTTATAAAATAGCGGCTCATGCCGCAGATTTGGCGAAAGGGCATAAAGGAGCACAAGACCGGGATAATGCTCTTTCGAAAGCCCGTTTTGAATTTCGTTGGCGTGATCAATTTCATTTATCGTTAGATCCTGAGCGAGCGCTAGAATATCATGATGAGACATTGCCTGCGGAAGGCGCTAAAACAGCTCATTTCTGTTCCATGTGCGGGCCGAAATTTTGCAGTATGAAGATCTCTCATAATATCCGTAATTCGACGAGAATTGAATCAGGAATGCAAGAGAAGGCAGAAGAGTTTCTCCAAGGCGGGAGCCTCATTTATAGATAACTTTTTCTGATAAAAAGAAATATCTAAAAGAAGTCGTCATTGGCGGCTTCTTCTTTTATACTTTGAATAGATAGGAGTTGATGAAATGGAAGCGATTCGTTCAGAGGAAGCCATTTTAGAGGATTTAAGTAATAGTTTCTATCATTTTTTTGGATTGAAAGTCCTTCATGCTACCCCAATAAAACGTGGCTGGTTAAATCTTAAGTGGAAAATCACAACGGAATCAGGACCATTTCTACTTAAACAATACAACAAAAAAAGATATAAATTGTATAACCCAGAAGAACTGAGCTTCGCCTTTTCTCAACAGAAAAGATTGTATCTACAGGGACTCCCATGTCCCGAATTGTTGGCTTATAACCATAAAGTTTTACTGGAATCAGATATGGGAGAGACGTTTATGGTTATGGAATATTGTGAAGGGCGTGTCATAGAGCCGGGCAAAATTAACATCCTTCAAATGTTTGATTTGGGTCGTGCCACAGGTAAAATGCATCGTTTATTAAATGATGGGACCCTTAGTTTGAAAAGAACCCCACAATTTATTCCCCAAAGCCCTGAGGAACGTTTAGAACATTGGAATGTACTCCTACAACAATCAAAGGAAATGGGCAAAACTTCAATCATCACTGACCTAGAGATACAACTGAGAGCGACTGAAGAAATAGATCCGGAAATATTCGAAGGACTTGTAGCTGGATGGGCACATCGTGATTTATGGGTTGATAATCTTTTATTTCAAGATAGCCAATTGTCTGCAATTCTAGATTTTGATCGGTTCAAATATGATTATCCGCAGCTAGATGTGGCGCGAGCAGTGATGTCATGTGCTTTAGATGAAGATTTAGATGGAGCACTAGCTTCAGCATTTATTGACGGATATCGTGAGGAACGAACGGTGGAGCAGGGGGATTTAACAAAATCATTGCAGTTGTTGTGGTATATGGAAAGCCCGTGGTGGATTAATGCCGCGATGGACAAACATAGTGTACCTCCAAAACGTTTTGCAAAAGAAATGAATTGGCTGGCTAAGAACCTGAACAATTTACCTGCTATCTTAGGGAACTTATAGTGAAAACGATTGAATTATAGCCTAAAAGATGCATTGACCAGCAAAAGTTTGGCGCCTATAATCTTAACAAGGAAAATTCATCAGATATTGAACCGTTTGTAAACGCATACAATGATTTTTTTCCTTATTAATCATTGAAGGAGGAGATTAAAACTATCAAGTATTTCTTTTTTTCTCATTTTTGCAAACGTTTGCACCCCACGATAGCGCTTAAAATCGTAAGCTGCACTTAAAATTATGAGGAGGTTATTTACTTGGTATCCAAACAATCCAGGCGTTATATTTCGTGGTTAATTATTTTTTCGCTCATTTTTAGTTTATTTGGTTTATCAGGTGGAGCATCGGCCAGCAATACGGATCATACAGTCACCTATACCAATCCTACAGCGGCAGCTGTGACCTTACATTGGACTACGAATAACTGGGCTAATACTACGGACACGGTGATGACCAAAAATGGAACCACGTTCACCGCCAACCTCAATGTTCAGGAAGGTGCCACCCTAATTTATTGTTATCACATCACGGCTCCAACGGATAGTTGGGACAATAACGGCGGGAAGAACTGGACGGTGGTTATTCCGGTTGCCGGGAAATACGAAGCAGAGAGTGCATCCCTGTCTGGTGGTGCAAAAGTAAATACGAATCACACCGGATATTCGGGCACTGGTTTTGTTGATGGATATACAACTACAGGAGCAGCCACCACTTTTAACGTCCAGTCTTCCGCAGCAGGGTCCTATAATGCCACGCTTCACTATGCTAATGCATCCGGCAGTGCCAAAAAGGTGTCCATTTATGTCAATGGAATAAAGGTTACACAGACAACATTAGCGAACCTGGCCAACTGGGATACATGGGCAGACCAAACAGAAATGCTCTCCTTACAGGCAGGAAATAACACGCTTGCTTATAAATATGACTCGGATGATAGCGGGAATATTAATATCGATTATGTGACCCTTTCGGCCGGAGCTACACCAACACCTACGTTAACTCCTACACCAACGCCAACAGTTACCCCAACACCTACCATAACACCCACACCAACGCCAACACCTACGGTAACTCCTACACCAACGCCAACAGTAAATCCTACACCAACAGTAACGCCAACACCTACCGTAACACCCACCGTAACACCCACACCAACGCCAACAGTGACGCCAACACCTACACCAACTTCAGCGGGGCTAACCGTTCACTTTAAGAAACCAGCAAGCTGGAATGCAGCGATCCGCATCCATTACTGGAATCTGAATCCGGCAACCGTTCCGACTAGTGGAGCATGGCCGGGAATACTGATGAAATCGGACGGAAACGATTGGTATAGCTATACTGTTCCAAATGCTACAGGTGCAAGCCTGATCTTTAATGACGGCAATGGCAAACAGACGGCTGACTTATCTCGCAGCATAAAAGAGGGCTGGTATAACTCAGATAATGTATGGTATGACGCCAATCCAGACGTTCCTAAGGTTCCGGTGATAACCGTCTCTCCTGTGCCCAAAACCTATGATTCTGCCCAAACGGTGACACTATCCAGTACAAATAGCGGCGATAAAATTTATTATACGACCAATGGCTCGACACCTACGACAACCTCAACGTTGTATACGACTCCAATCCAAGTACCTTCATCTTTGACTATCAAAGCATTCGGCGTTAACTCTATAGGGCAAGCGGGTAATGTAGGCTCTTTTGCTTATGTGATTGATCTGAATGCCGATTTGCAAGCTCCGATTATCACTGCGAATCTGCCTGTTGGGAATTCGAGCTCAGCGGTTTCCGTATCTTTTAATATAAAAGACAACAAGGCGGCAACAACTACAGCATATTACACAGATAATGGTACGGAACCAACAACGAGTTCAAAAGTCTATATCTCAGGCAATGCACTGACATCTCTTGCAGGACCGTCTATCTTAATTAACAAGACGACAACCTTAAAATTTCTTGTGATCGATGGTGCCGGAAATGAAACCAAACAGAGTTTTGTTTATAACATTGGTAATAAGGGCGATTTTCGTGAAGATACGATTTATTTTGTAATCACTTCCCGGTTCTATGACGGTGATTCCAGTAACAACGAGCATGCATGGGAGGATGCCAAGGCAGGAAATCCGGACTCTGATCCAGCTTGGAGAGGGGATTTCAAAGGACTGATTCAAAAGCTCGATTACATTAAAGCCCTAGGCTTCAGTGCCATCTGGATTACACCTGTGGTGCAGAATGCCAGCGGTTATGATTATCATGGGTACCATGCAATTAATTTTGCAAAAATAGATCCAAGATATGAATCCGCAGGGGCTTCTTATCAGGATTTGATCAATGCGGCGCACGCTAGAGGGATAAAGGTTATTCAAGATATTGTCGTCAATCATACCGGTAATTTTGGAGAAGAAAATCTGTTCCCGATGTTCAAAAAAGATCCGGCGGCGGCGGACACCGTGAGTAACATGCTCAAAATTACGGATAAGCTGCCAGCTAACTATGATTCCATGACCCCTGATCAGCAATATCAGGCAAGACTTGCCTTAATGAAGACTGCGGAGACTAACAATAACATTTACCATACGGAAAAAAGTCTTTCTTGGGAGTCTTATACCGTCCAGACAGGACAGATTGCGGGAGACTGTGTGGACTTAAACACAGAAAATCCTCTAGTGAATCAGTATCTAATCGACAGCTATAATCAATATATTGATATGGGTGTGGATGCTTTCCGGGTCGATACTGTAAAGCATGTAAGCCGGTATATTTTTAACAAATATTTTGTGCCGGCATGGAAAACAAGAGGGGGCTCAGACTTCTTTGTCTTTGGGGAAGTGGCTACTCGGTACAGAGATGTGTGGAACAGTGGAATCCCGGCGATATCAACACCATTTTATACTTGGAAAAGCTCAAAATCCTATCCGGGTGACGGTCAAAATGATTACGCTTCCAACAAGCTATCGGTGGAACAAGAGTGGGCAGATAACTCTACTACAGCAGGACAGCCTACCTCGAACAATGCTTTTTTAACAGGAAATACTTATCATACGCCTGACTATTCGATGAAATCGGGTATGGATGTTATTGATTTTCCAATGCACTGGGCCTTCAAGACTGCTCAGGAAGCATTCAGTATGAGAAGCGGTGATCAATTCTATAATGATGCTACCTGGAATGTAACTTATATTGACTCTCATGACTATGCACCTGACCAGGCACCAGAAAATCAAAGATTTGCCGGCACACAGGACACTTGGGCTGAGAATCTCGCTCTGATGTTCACCTTCCGAGGAATACCTGCGATCTATTATGGTTCTGAAATTGAGTTTAAAAAAGGATCAGTCATAGATGTAGGTCCAAATGCACCGTTAAGTACAACAGGCCGTGCTTACTTTGGCGATCATATTGAGGGTAGTGTTACTGTTCAAGATTACGGTAAATATACCAATGCTACTGGCACACTTGCAGACTCGTTAAATTATCCTCTGGCGAAACATATCAGACAACTTAATTTAATCAGAAGAGCTGTTCCTGCTTTGCAAAAAGGCCAATATTCTACAGAAAATGTATCAGGTGATTTGGCATTTAAAAGAAGATACACTGATAGTAGCAAAGGAATCGATAGCTTTGCTTTGGTTACGATCTCAGGAAATGCAACATTCACCGGAATTCCTAACGGAACTTATGTGGATGCGGTCACTGGTGATACGAAAACCGTTACCAACGGTGTGATCACAATCAACTGCTCCGGTAAAGGAAATGCGCGTGTATATGTATTGAACGGTAGTGGTGGAATCGGAGAGTCAGGAACCTATCTGAAGTAGACCCTTGTATCCATTTCATAGTTAAAAAGAAGCAACATCAGCCCGGATTCCGCAACTGGTGTTGCTTCAATTTCATATATGTGGAGAGATATTATGCATACTATAGACGTCGATTTAGTAGCAAGATTAATAAATGAACAATTTCCTGAATGGTCCGATTTAGAGATCAGGTCTGTAAAATTCAGTGGGCATGATAATCGGACTTTTCATTTAGGTGAACAGATGAGTGTGAGATTACCAAGTGCAGCCGCTTATGTTCCTCAAGTGGAGAAAGAACAACTATGGTTACCTTTTTTAAAGAAAGGACTGACGTTACCTATTTCAACACCATTAGCAAAAGGGACACTACCAAAGAATATCCTTGGCCTTGGTCTATTAATAATTGGCTAGAGGGAGAGACTTTATCCCATGAGAACATTAATGATCTCAATCAATTTGCGAGAGACTTGGGAAGCTTTTTAATTGAATTACAGTCTATTGATGCTAGTGGGGGACCTTTAGCCGGAGAGCATAATTTTTATAGAGGTGGGTCCTTAGCTGTATATGATGAGGAATCTAGAAATGCGATTGAGCATAATAAAGATATTTTTAATGAAGGTCTATTGAAAAAGATCTGGGAACTGGCATTAGACTCTGAATGGGAGTCAGAACCAGTTTGGGTTCATGGTGATATCGCACCTGGAAATATATTAGTCAAAGACGGACAGCTTTGTGCAGTCATTGATTTTGGCATATTAGGGGTGGGTGATCCTGCTTGTGATGCTGCAATGGCGTGGACTTTTTTTGATGAGGCTAGTAGAAGAATCTTTAAAAAGGTATTAAACATGGATGCACAAACGTGGAATAGAGCAAGAGGGTGGGCTTTATGGAAAGCACTGATCACCTATAATGGAAATCGATATTCTAACCCAACAGTAGCGGAAGAATCCTTGAATATTATCAATTTAATAGTAGAAGACATCGAATTGTAGAAATTGAACTACATAAAACATGTAAACTAAACCATAATAGTCAATAAGTACGAATGAGCATCAGTCAGATGATAAAGTGTTGTATTTAAATCCGAAAGAAAGGAATTTGTATGAACATTTAGCGACTGACAACGATTATCATATTAGAATTATTATAAATAACTTGACAGGCCTTAATTTGGTTAATTATAATAATTATAAATAGTATCCACTCTATTCATAAATTAAACCCAAAGGAGATTAAACAATATGTCATTAATCGGAACAGAAGTACTACCATTCAAAGCAAGCGCATTTCAAGATGGGAAATTTATCGATGTTACAGAAGAAAACTTCAAAGGTAAATGGAGTGTAGTTTGCTTTTACCCAGCTGACTTCACATTCGTATGCCCAACTGAACTAGAAGATTTGCAGAACCAATATGAAACCCTCAAACAACTAGGTGTTGAAGTATATTCCGTTTCTACTGACACACACTTTACACATAAAGCATGGCATGAAAGCTCCGCAGCAATTGGCAAGGTGAAGTACATTATGATCGGCGATCCTTCCCATGTGGTTTCCCGCAACTTTGATGTATTGATCGAAGCTGACGGTCTTGCTGATCGTGGTACATTCATCATTGATCCAGACGGTGTTATTCAAACTGTTGAGATTAATGCTGGTGGTATCGGCCGTGATGCTAGCGCTCTTGTTAACAAAATTAAAGCAGCGCAATATGTACGCAATCATCCAGGTGAAGTTTGCCCAGCGAAATGGTCGGAAGGTGCAGAAACTCTTAAACCAAGTCTCGATCTTGTAGGTAAGATTTAAGGAGCGAAAGCTAAATGAAACTAGATCAAGAAATAAAAGCTCAACTAGCGCAATACCTAGAACTCTTGGAAGGCGATGTAGTACTGAAACTCAGTGCAGGCGCTGACGAGGCATCACAAGAGATGACTGAACTAGTTGATGAAATTGCCAAAATGTCAGCTAGGATTACGGTGGAAAGAACCGAACTATCTAGAACCCCAAGCTTTAGTGTAAATCGTGTGGGTGAAGATACGGGTGTAACCTTTGCCGGAACTCCGCTTGGACACGAATTTACTTCATTAGTATTGGCTCTGTTGCAAGTTAGCGGAAGAGCTCCTAAGGTTGAGCAAAGTGTAATTGATCAGATCAAAGGCATTAGTGGTGAATATAAGTTTGAAACTTATGTTAGCCTGAGCTGTCATAATTGTCCTGATGTTGTACAAGCACTGAATCTTATGAGTATCTTTAATCCGGGCATTACCCATACGATGATTGACGGTGGAGTATTCAAAGAAGAGGTAGAAAGCAAAGAAATTATGTCTGTTCCAAGCGTCTACCTTAATGGTGAATTTTTCGAAAGTGGTCGTATGACGGTTGAAGAAATTTTAGCTAAAATGGGCAGCAGTGTGGACGCATCAGAGTTTGACAATAAAGCTCCATATGATGTGCTTGTTGTCGGCAGCGGCCCAGCTGGTGCAAGTGCAGCCATTTACGCGGCACGTAAAGGTATTCGTACAGGTATTGTTGCTGAACGCTTTGGCGGACAGGTTAACGACACGCTTGGTATCGAGAACTTTATTAGTGTGAAGTACACTGAAGGTCCTCAACTCGTAGCTAAACTTGAAGAGCAGGTAAAAGAGTATGGCATTGATGTGATGAAATTGCAGCGTGTCAGACGTCTAGACAAAAATGACTTAATTGAAGTTGAACTCGAGAACGGCGCTGTTCTAAAGAGTAAGACGGTCATTCTGTCTACAGGTGCTCGCTGGCGGAATATGGGCGTGCCTGGTGAAGCTGAATTCAAGAACAAAGGTGTAGCCTACTGCCCACACTGTGATGGTCCTTTGTTTGCAGGCAAAGATGTTGCAGTTGTTGGCGGCGGTAACTCAGGTATTGAGGCAGCTATTGACCTTGCAGGTATAGTGAAGCATGTAACGGTTCTGGAATTTGCTCCAGAGCTCAAAGCTGATGCTGTACTGCAAGATCGTCTTTACAGCCTTCCTAACGTTACTGTTCTTAAAAACGTGCAAACTAAAGAAATTACCGGAACTGATAAGGTAAATGGTATTTCTTATGTTGATCGTGCGACAGAAGAGACTCACCATGTTGAATTGCAGGGTGTATTTGTACAGATCGGTCTGGTTCCAAATACAGAATGGCTAGGTGACACAGTTGAACGTACTCGCGTAGGTGAGATTGTTGTAGATAGCCATGGTGCTACTAGCTTACCAGGAGTATTTGCTGCTGGTGACTGCACTAATAGTGCTTATAAACAAATCATTATCTCGATGGGATCCGGTGCAACTGCAGCGCTAGGAGCATTTGATTATCTGATCCGTAACTAATCGATATTATTAGTAACAGCAAGAGAACGAAAGCCCTCACTTTTCACAAAGTGGGGGCTTTTTTTTATGTTATCCGTCTTTTGTGAGAGAGAAATGGGTGTTTGTAAACTTTTTTGGAGGATTTTATGAAGATTTTCGCGAATACATATCTAAAATATGAATTAAGCAAAATTAAATATTTAGATTAAATGCATGTATGTAAGGCATGATCTGCTTAGACTTGGTGCGCTATAAATAACGTTTTGCTGGAATGGAGACTATATTTCTGTGATTAACAACATTGAATCTTTAGACAAATTTATCTCACTTATACCTATTATAAAATTATCGATCCCGGCTGATTTATCAATAGCGATATGTGATTTGGAACGGTTCGTTGCTTATTTTCCTGGCGACACCATAAATTTAAACATTAACGAAGGACAATCTTTAAACAAAGAAGAACCGCTTTACTTAGCGATACAAGAGAATCGTACCTTGAAGTCCGATGTTCCAGCCCACTTTTATGGATTTGAGTTTACAGGTACAGCAACACCTCTTCACGATCAAACGGGACAAGTCATTGGCGGGATTGCAGTTCAGATTCGAAGACAAAGTGAATTAAAAGCCATTGTAGAACAAATCTCGGAATCATTATCCCAAGCCAATGAGCAAATTAATAATATTTCCTATGGCGTAAGTTCACTTTCGGATCACTCTCAGGAACTACTCATTCAATCTCAGCAGGCTGGAAAAGATGTAGAGAATACAACAGAAGTCCTATCCATTATTAACAGGGTTGCTGATCAAACGAATTTACTTGGGCTGAATGCTGCAATAGAAGCAGCGCATGCAGGTGAGAAAGGTAGAAGTTTTGAAGTCGTAGCCAAGGAAATCCGGAAATTTTCAAGGGAAACCGTTGCCTCAACGCAAAACATAAATAAAACCATGTTACAGATCAAGGGAATTACGAATCAAATGGCTAATTCGATAGAGAAGATAGCAGCTATCGGCCAAGAACAGGCGGCGTCTGTTCAGCATACTTCTACATTTATTGAGGAAATAAAGATAATGTCCCAAAAACTTAACGAGTTTGCTAATAAATTATAAAAAGAGATTCAGTAGCAGTATTTTTGTCGCAATAAAAGAAAATTTTAAACGTATATTTAAAATGATGAATGGTATAGTAAGATAGTAATGAGTAATCAACATAGGAGGAATAAATTATGTCAACGCCGCACAATGCAGCACAAAATGGTGAAATCGCCAAAACAGTATTAATGCCAGGAGATCCTTTGAGAGCGAAGTATATTGCAGAAACCTATTTGGAGAACCCAACCCAATTTAATACGGTACGTAATATGTTTGGATATACAGGAACTTATAAAGGCAAAGAGGTTTCTGTAATGGGTTCGGGAATGGGAATGCCAAGTATCGGTATTTATTCTTATGAACTATACAAAAACTATGGTGTGGAAAACATCATTCGTATCGGTAGTGCTGGAGCATACACAGATAAATTGAATTTATTTGACGTGGTGTTGGCGGATAGCGCGTGGAGTGAATCTACATATGCCTATGTGCAAAGCGGTGTAGAAGGAGATATCCAGCTGCCAAGTAAAGAATTGAACGAAGTCATTGAAGCAGCGGCTACACGTATTAACAAGCCAGTTCTGACGGCGAGAATTCATTCCAGCGATGTATTCTATCATGAAGACAATGTGCCTGGAGTTAATGAATTTTACAATGAACATGGCTGTGTTTGTGTAGAAATGGAGAGTTATGCGTTGTTCCATAATGCGAAAGTGTTAGGTAAACAAGCTGCATGTATTCTTACCATTTCTGATTCGTTAGTTACTCATGCTGTAACCACGGCAGAAGAAAGACAAAATTCTTTCAACGGCATGATGGAAGTAGCTTTAGAAGCAGCGATTTCTATTTAATAAAAAAGATTAAGTAGCTTAAAAAGTTCTACGAGCAAAAGCTTGAGAGCCTATTAAATTCAGGATTAAGTCCTGATATTTAATAGGTTTTTTTCTCATTTGTAAGGTTGTGGAAATGGATAGGTGAAGCGTGTAAATTATTGTTGTTTTTAATCAAAATTTAATGTTAAATTCGTAATATTTCTCTCGGATTATACCGATATAAAAATCAAACCAAATGGCTACAAATCTTAGAAAAGACATCTAATCTCCATATGGTGGAAGTATTTATATTTTGGTGTAATGCCAAAGGGGGAAAATTGTGATTAAGCGGAGTGGCAATCTTTTATTAGCAATAAGTTTAGTATTCTCTATCGTCAGTTCTCTGTTTATGCCTGCAGTAATTTATGCAGCACCCAGCAATAGCAATATCATAGATCAAAGCTCCACATCAGCTGGAAATTTGAGCAGTGTTGCATTTGGTAACAATGTTTTTGTAGCGGTGGGCCAAGGAGGGATATCTACATCATCAAATGGCGTAGATTGGTCTATCTCCAATAAGGCGGGGAACCCCAAACTAACTTCTATTGTGTTCGCTAATGGGCTGTTCTTAGCTATTGATGGTAGCGAAAAGGCAGTATACAATTCACTCGATGGTGAAAATTGGACAAAAAAAACGTTAGCTATCACTCCGGAAAGGTTGAAAGCGGTCAATGGAAAGTTTTTTGTATGGCAGTCAGTATATATACCTGGCACCAATCCACCTTCTTATAATGTAACTCTTCTACAATCCTCGGATGGCATTAACTGGACAGACACAGGAATCACTTCTACCAATGCAATATTCGGAATGCAAAGCTTAACGGATATTGCTTATGGCGACAACAAATATGTGGTCTCTGCTAACAATGCTGTCTATTATACCTCAACGAATCTGATCAATTGGACAACGGTTACCTTAACCGATCTTGTGATCAACCACTATAATTCTAGCTGGCCTTATGTTACGAATGTAATCTATTTAAATAATCGTTTCTTTAGTTATATCGTGACTCCTTATGCTAAAAAAGTATTCACCTCTACAGACGGTGTTAACTGGACCGTTGATGCCTCATGGGATAATAAGCAATTTTATGGGGGAGGTTCTTTAAATGGGAGCTATTTGTTGTTTGGGCAGGGCGTAATTTATAAATCTCCTGCGGCTCCGCTGGACAGCAGCCAGTGGACATCTTCGGATACCCATACAACAATGATGGTGAACAATATGGTTTACGGAAATGGCAAATATGTTGCCTCAGGGGGCAGCGGCTTGCTGGTTTCTTCTGACCTCTCGGCGTGGAGTAATGTCAGCGGTAATCTGAAAAGTATTGCTAAGGATGGTAATGGCAATTATGTTGCCGTCTCATCCGGGGAATATGGCTCTATTTACAAATCTACTAGCTCCGCAGTATGGAACGATGTCACACCCTCTAAGCTGCCGGGAATGAATGCGGTCACTTATGGAGCAGGGAAGTTTATTGCAGTTACAGATAAAGAAAACTACAATCTTAACGCCAAAGTGGTGACCTCGACCAACGGTGACACTTGGACTACGACAGATACCGGAGTGCAGGACAATCTGACAGGTATTGCTTTTGGCACAAATCAGTATATTGCAGTTTCCGATTATGGCGGAATTTATTCTTCAGTTAACGGAACCTCATGGACAGAGAGATTTAAAAATGGGGATTTTGCATTTAATACAGTAGCTTACTTGAATAATCAATTTGTAGCTCTTGGGATGAAATACAATAGTACTACTTATGAGCAAGAGAGCGTTGTTATCGCAAAATCATCGGATGGAATACAGTGGAATGTGCCCCTAGAGATTGGGTTCCCCAATACTTCTTTAAAGGGAATTGCCTATGATGGCAGAGCTTATATTCTGGTTGGAGAAGATACAATTAGCCAGCAGGCAGTAATTCTAACCACTGAGGATTTGGTAACTTTTACGAAGGTTACAATATCAGCTAGCGCACTAAATAATATCAGCTTTGGTAATGGAAGTTTTCTGGCTGTTGGATTGAAGGGGGAGTTATTCTCTTCGGCAGACGGATCCACGTGGACTCAGGAAACATCAGATCTTACTTCTAATCTTAATGGCATTATTTACGATGGTACTAACTTTAAGGTCGTGGGGGATTATTTCACTAAAATGACCTTGAACCTAGGACCTACTCTTGCATATAACATCACCGCCTCAGCGGCGACCTTGACGCCTGTCGTAGGTGTAGATAATGGGATTACGCTGACCGTGAAGAATTCGCTGGGCGATACGGACACTCTGTTTACCGGAACAAAAGAAGTGACGGTAACGGGTTATGGTGTTGCACCGGACGGAACGTACGGAAGCTTAGGAAGCACCGCTTTGGCAGCTTCACCGAGCAAGATCAACGTTGATTTCGTTGCGGGTGTAGCACAGGTGAACCTGAAGCTGAACAAAGCGGGAGCACAAGCTGTTGTGTTCAGCCAAGCAGGCGTAGCCACGCCAGCGGCAACGGCGCTGAACATTGCACCTGTCGCAGGTAGTACAGCGACAATGAAACTGACCACAGGCGTAAGTGCGCCGCAGGCCAATGGCGGCGCTTTGCGCAGCGACCAGTGATAACACTGCTGGATCAGTTTGGAAATGTAAACATTGGCGACAACAGTACGATTGTTACTGTTTCGAAGAAGGACGCAGGGAGCTGGACATTGACGGGAAATACGACATTGACGGCAGTAGCGGGCGTCATTTCCTTTACGGATCTGGGAGCCACGAATGCAGCTGGAATCACCGGAGCCCAACTGGCATTTGATGCGACAGGACTTCCACAGATCACTAGTGTAGCGTTGAATCTTCCACAACCACAGGGAGCGCAAAGCATCACTGCCTCAGCGGCGACGTTGACACCTGTCGTAGGTGTAGATAATGGCATTACGCTGACCGTGAAGAATTCGCTGGGCGACACGGACACTCTGTTTACCGGAACAAAAGAAGTGACGGTAGCGGGTTATGATGTTGCGCCGGACGGAACGTACGGAAGCTTAGGAAGTACCGCTTTGGCGGCTTCACCAAACAAGATCAACGTTGATTTCGTTGAGGGCGTAGCTCAGGTGGATCTGAAGCTGAACAAAGCTGGCGCGCAAGCGGTTATGTTCAGCCAAGCAGGTGTAGCCTCGCCAGCGGCAATGGCGCTGAACATTGCACCTGTCGCAGGTAGCACAGCGACAATGAAGCTGACCACAGGCGTAAGTGCTCCGCAAGCCAATGGCGGTAGCTTCGCGCAGCGCCCAGTAATTACTTTGCTGGATCAGTTTGGGAATGTAAACATTGGCGACAACAGTACGGTTGTTACTGTGTCGAAGAAGGATGCAGGAAGCTGGATGTTGACGGGAAATACGACATTGACGGCAGTAGCGGGCGTCATTTCCTTTACGGATCTGGGAGCCACGAATGCAGCTGGAATCACAGGAGCCCAACTGGCATTTGATGCGACAGGACTTCCACAGATCACTAGCGCTACCGTGAATCTTCCACAACCACAGGGAGCACAAAGCATTACCGCCTCAGCGGCGACTTTGACACCTGTCGTAGGTGTAGATAATGGGATTACGCTGACCGTGAAAAATTCGCTGGGCGACACGGACACTCTGTTTACCGGAACAAAAGAAGTGACGGTAACGGGTTATAATGTTGCGCCGGACGGAACGTACGGAAGCTTAGGAAGTACCGCTTTGGCGGCTTCACCGAGCAAGATCAACGTTGATTTCGTTGATGGTGTAGCTCAGGTGGATCTGAAGCTGAACAAAGCTGGCGCGCAAGCGGTTGTGTTCAGCCAAGCAGGCGTAGCCACGCCAGCAGCAACAGCGCTGAACATTGCACCTGTCGCAGGTAGTACAGCGACAATGAAACTGACCACAGGCGTAAGTGCGCCGCAGGCCAATGGCGGCGGCTTTGCGCAGCGACCAGTGATAACACTGCTGGATCAGTTTGGAAATGTAAACATTGGCGACAACAGTACGATTGTTACTGTTTCGAAGAAGGACGCAGGGAGCTGGACATTGACGGGAAATACGACATTGACGGCAGTAGCGGGCGTCATTTCCTTTACGGATCTGGGAGCCACGAATGCAGCTGGAATCACCGGAGCCCAACTGGCATTTGATGCGACAGGACTTACACAGATCACTAGCGCTACCGTGAATCTTCCACAACCACAGGGAGCGCAAAGCATCACTGCCTCAGCGGCGACGTTGACACCAGTTGTAGGTGTAGATAATGGCATTACGCTGACCGTGAAGAACTCGCTGGGCGACACGGACACTCTGTTTACCGGAACAAAAGAAGTGACGGTAACGGGTTATGATGTTGCGCCGGACGGAACGTACGGAAGCTTAGGAAGCACCGCTTTGGTAGCTTCACCGAGCAAGATCAACGTTGATTTCGTTGAGGGTGTAGCACAGGTGAACCTGAAGCTGAACAAAGCGGGAGCACAAGCTGTTGTGTTCAGCCAAGCAGGCGTAGCCACGCCAGCGGCAACGGCGCTGAACATTGCACCTGTCGCAGGTAGCACAGCGACAATGAAGCTCACTACGGGCGTAAGTGCCCCGCAGACCAACGGTGGCAGCTTCGCGCAGCAGCCAGTAATAACACTGCTGGATCAGTTTGGGAATCTAAACATTGGCGACAACAGTTCGGTTGTTACTGTGTCGAAGAAGGACGCAGGAAGCTGGACGTTGACGGGGAATACGACGTTGACGGCAGTAGCAGGTGTCATTTCCTTTACGGATCTGGGAGCTACGAATGCAGCTGGAATCACCGGAGCCCAACTGGCATTTGATGCGACAGGTCTTGCAGAGATCACTAGTGCAGTTATTGACCTTACCTGGCCTGAACTTGCTGCGCCAAGTATTGAGTCTGTAACGGCAGGAAACGGACATATTCGAATTACTTGGAGTCCCGTATATGGTACCGATAGTTACGCTGTATATCAGTCTACAGCTTCAGGTGTTTATGGAGCTGAGGTAGCTACTATAAGTGGCTCTGAGAACAGTTACGATGCTGTAGGATTAATTAATGGAACTGCTTATTATTTTATTGTTAAAGCTGTTAATCCTGATGGTATCAGTGCGGCTTCCAATGAAGTAACTAGAACGCCTCAGGTTCCAGCGCCGGGCGCGCCAATACTTCATTCACCTGTGGCAAGTAATGGCATCATCGGCTTAACATGGGATCCGGTGAAGGGTGCGATTGGATACACTATATATCAAGGTATCACTTCCGGAATCTATGAGACACAAGTGGCTACAGTAAGCGAGTCCGTCTACAACTATGATGTGACAGGGTTAACTAATGGCCAATCTTATTATTTCGTAGTTAAGGCATCTAATCCGGGCGGGGAGAGTGCAGCTTCTAACGAAGTCAGCACGAAACCAAGAACATCACCATCTGCACCTACGGGCTTAATAGCAGTAGCGGGAGATGGCGAGGCGACTGTGACATTTGCAGTTCCTGATTCGAACGGGGGAACTCCAATTACGAATTATGAGGTTACTGCTTCTCCAGGTAATATCGTAACAGTTGGGGCAACAAGTCCAATAACGGTAACAGGTCTAGCGAATGGAACAACTTATTCGTTTACAGCTAAAGCGATTAATAGCGCTGGTAGTAGTGTAGCTTCTGAAGTTTCGAACTCCGTGACACCAAAGTCATCAACGGAGGTTGAGGTTACACCTACACCGCCAACACCAACACCAACACCAACACCAACACCAACAGAATCACCGACATCAACACCGACTGCACCACCTGCAACAACTGCACCAACTGCAACAGCAGGATCCACTGCTACAGCTACAGCTACACCATCTAGCAGCATGGTTGAGGTATTGGTGAACGGTAAGGTTGAAAATGCCGGAACAGCAACGATATCTGAGCATAACGGGCAGACGGTTACCACGATTGTTGTAGATCAGGCAAAAATAGAGCAACGCATCGAAAAGGAAGACCAGAATGCAATTATAACTATCCCTGTGACTGCGACTTCAGATGTGATTATTGGCGAGCTTAATGGTCAAATCATCAAAGATATGGAGCAGAAGCAGGCGCTGTTAATCATTCGTACTCCAAAGGGTACTTATACAATATCAGCAGCTCAGATTGATATCAGTGCAATTTCAAAACAGTTTGGCACAGACATTGCTCTACAAGATGTGAAGGTGCAAATTTCAATTTCTGTTCCGACTGCGGATGTACTGAAAAGAATAGAAATGCTGGCAGCCAATGAAAAGCTAACGCTGGTAGCTCAGCCATTAGATTTCACGGTGAAAGTTACTTACGCTGGGAAAACTGTTGAACTCACTAAGTTTAATACCTATGTGGAAAGAACTATTCCTCTTGCGGATGGTGTAGACCTTAAGAAGATTACGACTGGGCTAGTGCTTGAAGCAGGGGGGACGATCCGCCATGTACCCACACAGATTGTTGCCATTGATGGCAAAAACTTTTTGAAAATACACAGTTTAACGAACAGTACGTATTTTGTAGTTCAAGATCCACAGAACTTCAAGGATGTCGTCACCCACTGGGCTAAGGACATTGTCAATGAGATGGCTTCCCGTAAGGTTATTAATGGAGTCGGTGACGATTTGTTTAACCCTAATCAGGAGATTACACGTGCAGAATTTGCGGCGATTATCGTACGTGGATTGGGATTGAAATTGGAGAGCGGAACAACATCCTTTACGGATGTGAAGGTCTCAGATTGGTATAATGATGCGGTGCAGACAGCTTACTCCTATAAGCTAATCAACGGTTTTGAGGATGGAGCGTTCCATCCTACAGACAAGATTACTCGGGAACAGGCGATGAGTATTATTGCTAAAGCTATGGTGATTACCGATTTGAAGACAAAACTTCCTGCCAAAGAAGCAAGCGAGCTGCTGAGCATTTACACGGATGCGAATGAAGCATCAGGCTGGGCGAAGAGTGGCATTGCAGACAGCCTGCAAGCAGGAATCATCACGGGCAGAAGCGGAAATGTACTTGCCCCACAAGCCTTCATTACGAGAGCAGAAGTTGCGGCTATCATCCAAAGATTGCTGCAACAATCAGATTTGATTTAATACACGGTTCTGATTCGAGAGGATCCTCCATGCAGGAAGAGCTGCGGAGGGTCCTCTTTATTTTATTAGGTCAGAGACAATCATTTGTTGCTTTTTTATTGACAAGAAGAAAAATCCAGTTAATAATAACATGTGAACACATGCTCATATGTTATTATTAACTGGAGCTTTTGAATGTAACTGCGCAGGGCTACGAATACTATCTAGCTGAAGGTAATAGGAGGTTAAGCATGATGAACAAGAAGAAAAGACACAATCATCAGGTCGAGAATGCACACAGGCAACAGGCCAATCACGATCACAGTAACCACGACCACGCTCATGAAGGACACAATCACTCGCATGGCGCTCACGGGCATCATCATTTTGATCCAAGTGGAAATAAAAAAGGGCTTATGATTGCGTTAATCATTACGGTTGGAATTATGTTTTTGGAGTTTTTTGGAGGGTTAATTACCAACAGCTTAGCCCTGTTATCGGACAGTGGGCATATGCTAAACGATGCAAGCTCTCTAGCATTAAGCCTAGTAGCGGTCTGGTTCGCAACCAAACCTGCTTCTCCGAACAAAACGTACGGATTTCATCGATTTGAAATTTTGGCGGCACTTTTAAACGGAGTTACTTTATTTGTAGTTGCTGGATTTATCATTGTAGAAGCTTATGGGCGATTTTTTGATCCGCCGGCGGTTGCCAGTGGTTCTATGATGCTGATCGCAAGTATTGGTCTTTTAGCCAATGTAGCTAGTGCATGGTCGCTTATGAGAAAAGGGGATGTGAAAAATAATATTAATCTCCGTAGTGCTTATCTCCATGTGCTTGGTGATGCTTTAGGTTCGGTAGGGGCGATTATTGCCGGTTTAATTATGATGATTTTTGGCTGGTATGTTGCAGATCCTATCATAAGCGTTCTGGTTGCTCTATTGATTCTTAGAGGGGCATGGGGAATTATCAAACATACCGTTCATGTCCTTATGGAAGGCACACCGATTACAATTAATCCAGCTGAAGTAAAGGAAATCCTCGAAAGCATTGAGGGGGTTAGAAATATTCATGACCTGCATATCTGGACCATAACTTCGGGCTTAGATTCACTCAGCTGTCATATCTTAATTGAAGAGGAAGCAGATGACCAACGCATTTTGCAGCAAGCGATTCGGTTAATTGCCGATCATTTCAAAATTCAACATACAACCATTCAGGTTGAAACTTCCGCTATAGTTCATGAAGAATTGAAAATCTAATCAATGATTTATTTTTTGAATAGAATAGGGGGGCTATAGTATAATAAAAATACGAGGAAAGGGGTGATCGGTGCATGGATAATCTGACTCACGAGCATGAATCATGCAGTACGGATGAGCGGAAAAGTCATCACTCAGATAAAACTAAAAAGCATTTGATTAGCCGGCTCAATAGAATTGAAGGTCAAGTTAGAGGGCTAAAAGGGTTAATTGAAAAAGACACCTATTGTGATGATGTGCTGCATCAAATCTCCTCGGTCCAATCTGCATTGAACGGCGTGGGCAAGCTTTTGCTGGAGCATCATATGAAAAGTTGTGTAGTGGAACGTATCCAGGATGGTGAGAACGAGGTACTGGATGAGCTATTAGTTACCATCAATAAATTAATTAGATAATTGATCAATCGGAAGGATTCCTTGGGATCCTTTTTTATTTGCTCAAATTGGGTATATATAGAGTAGGGGACTATCCTAATTTATGATTTCGAGAGGAGTATGTGTTATGGCACATCAAAACTACAAAGAGTGTATTGAAGAGTGTTTGAAATGTATGGTAGCTTGTAATCACTGTTACTCAGCTTGTTTGGATGAGGATCATGTGGGGATGATGAAGGAGTGCATTCGCCTGGATCGTGAATGTGCAGATATATGCGAGTTCGCAGCTCATGCGATGTCGATGAACAGTAAATATGCAAAAGAAATTTGTCTGGCTTGTGCAGAAGCTTGTAAAGCCTGCGGCAACGAATGCCAAAAGCATGATCATGAACATTGCCAGCAATGTGCAGAAGCTTGTTTTGCTTGTGCAAAAGTTTGCCGTGAAATGGCGGCATAAATTAAAGCTTGAAACTGAAAGGGCTGCCGCGGCAGTCCTTTATTCATGAATAGGAAGCCAAATCTAAGGGCACTAGTGAGGTTTTGTAAAATTATTAAGCAATATAGGCAAATATAGTGTTAAAATTTATTGAAATAATACCTTTATAATCAAGAGATATAGATGCCATAGGGGATGGCTGAGAAAAATAAACAGAATGAGGGGGATGTTAACAACGTTATGATCAATCTTAGTCCAGAACGACTCCAGCAAGTTAGCTACATAGGGATTACTGAGGCTGATTTAGAAATATTAAAAAGCAAGGAGAAAGAATTCAACTTAATCGTTAGCTCATTGGTTGAGGAACTGTATAAACAGATGACGATGGAGCCAGAATTGCTCCACATCATTGAGCAGCACAGTACACTGGATCGATTAAAAGAAACACAGCAGTGGTATTTTTTATCCATGGCCTCTGGTGTGATCGATGAAGCATTTATTGAAAGACGTTTGCTTATCGGGAAAATCCATTCTCGTATTGGATTAACAACGAATTGGTATTTGGGGACGTACATATTATATCTGGATCTGGCTACTGCTTATTTTGAACGGATATTACCAAACGAGTGGAAGCCTGTTATTCATGCCTTAACCAAGATGTTTAATCTCGATTCACAGCTCGTTCTTGAAGCCTATGAAGTGGATGAAAAAGCAAAAATTGAAAACTTGCTGGAGAAGCAAAATCACCTGCTTACAGGAGTGAGTTCAGCCGTTCAGGAGCTGGTATCTTTGATGGTTCAATTAAAGGATAGCAGTGAATCGATAGAAAGTTTAGCTAGTAAAAATGCTGATTATCAAGAGAAAACGCATCAAACGGTATTATATTTAGACAAAGAGGTGGAGTCTATTCATCAAGTGGGTACGATGATTAGAGAAGTGGCTGATCATACGCATCTTTTAGGCTTAAATGCGGCTATTGAAGCGGCCAGAGCTGGAGAGTTTGGAAGAGGGTTTGAAGTTGTGGCTAATGAGGTTCGTAAGCTAGCCCGCCGCTCAAAGGATTCATTGGTAACCATTGACCAGAAACTAGACAATATCAATGCCACCCTTTCCAAGGTGAAAAAAGAATCAGAACATAACTCCATGTATTCCAAGGATCAGGTCAAAAGCTCTCAAGAGCTGGCTTCCTTCGTGAACTTAATTGAAAAAGTGACTGCTGAGTTAGAGAGCTTGAAATGAAGCTGCCACGGATTGAAACACTCCTTCAGAAAATTCTGAGGAGTGTTTTTTTGTTTGAAATATAAGAAGTTATTAGCGGTCTAGCTTAGACATCAGTTTTGGAGACGCCGTTTAAGCTGGGCACATAATCAGCAGCCTTATCGATGTTCACCATCTGAGCGGCTTCATTGAAATTGTTGTTATTCTCCGCATTGTTTTTCTTACTTGGTTGATGTTTACCTGGAGCTTCTTTGGGATTGGCACTATTTTTGGGCATGACATTCACCTCCATATTCTTCACCTAGTATGAGAAGGTAGTTTGAATTTTATGCCAGCAGTTGACAAGTGTATCATTAAAAGATATAGTTCATTTAATGATATATCTTTTAATGATACATATGAGGAGGTGATTAAGTGTCAAGAACGGACTCATTGGAAATGGGAGAGCTCACAGACACTGCATTTTATATTCTCTTATCTTTAGTCGAAGCCAAACACGGATATCTAATTATGAAATCGATCGAAACGATGACGAACAATCAATTTTCAATTGGGCCTGCTTCCATGTATACAACTATTAAGAAGCTGTTAGCGGCTGAATTTATTGAGTTGTATAAAGAAGAAGAGGATGATAAACGAAAAACGTATATTGCAACAGAAAAAGGGATTGGATTGCTGAGAAAAGAAGTAGAGCGCCGAAAAGAAATGATTAGACATGCAGAACAAATTCTCAAATAAAAGGTGGGGAATAGGCATGAAGAATACAAAATATGTGACCAGCGGGGGCTTAGCTTTTACTGAAAAAGGTGATATGCAGAAATTGAGTAAGTATGCCAAAAGGGGCTGGCTCCTGGAAAGCTTTGCACCATTTGGTTATAAGTTAAGAAAGGGAGATCCCCAGACTTTTGAGTACAGTGTAGATTATCACACGAATGTGGATGAGGAGTATTATTTGATTTTTGAAGATGCCGGATGGACCTATGTCTGTTCTGCCGGAAATGGGTTTCATATCTTTCGGGCAGCTGCAGGTACGGCGCCTATCTACTCAGACACTGGGACCCTCATTGACAAATATGAACGTGAAAAGAAAACGATGGGCAAAGCAGCCTTGCCATTGCTTATAGCTTTGATTGTTTTTATCTTCCTAGCGATCTTGGGCGTTAATAGATGGTTACCTGAGATGGTGAGGAATATCAGCCTAGTGTTAGTAGTGGTCACACTTTGTATGTTGGTCTTTCCGGGTCTTCCATACATTGCGTATCGACTTAAATTAAATAAATTACGAGAATAGCGAATGAATTTTTATCTAAAGGATGTTTGCACAGCCATGAATGAAGTTGGTTGTGGGACCATCCTTTTTTAGTTGAGGAGTGAGAACAAATCTAAGTCTCAGATATATAGTACTAATGATCTATTAATGGGATTTATTATATATTAATTCCATATTATGTATTACAATGATAGCGAATACGAATTAGCTTGCTGTTTTCTTTCAAATTTATTACCACAATTGAAGAGGAGGCAATGAATGATGAAGAAGAATGCAAAGCTTAGGTTGAGTTGGAGAAGCCTTATTGTCGTATGTTTGGTAATTAGTATTCTTCCTGCCGGTTCCGCGTTTGCAGCAGTGAACAAACCTTTTCCGCAACACACCACCTACACGAGTGGATCTATCAAGCCGAACAATGTAACCCAGACCAGTATGGATAATTCAGTGATGACTAAATGGGATGCGTGGAAAACGGCCTATCTCAAACCAGCTGGCACTGGCAAATATTACGTTAAGTATAATTCAGATGGAGAAACGGTATCTGAAGCACATGGTTACGGGATGTTGTTCACAGTTTTGATGGCTGGTTATGACAGTAATGCTCAGACTTATTTTGACGGCTTATATAATTATTACAAGGCTCATCCAAGTACAATTAACCCTTATTTGATGTCCTGGAAGCAAAATAGCAGCTTTCAAAACATTGAAGGCGAGGATTCGGCTACAGATGGAGATATGGATATAGCTTTCTCATTGCTGCTTGCGGACAAGCAGTGGGGAAGTAGTGGTACGATCAATTATTTACAAGCTGCAAAAGATATCATTAATGCGATTATGGACAATGAGATTAACCAGACACAGTGGACGATCCGTCTAGGTGACTGGGCGAATAGTGGCTCGTATAATACAGCAACTAGACCTTCGGATTTCATGCTAAATCATTTAAAAGCATTCCAACAGGCTACAGGAGATACCCGCTGGACGAATGTTATCGATAAAACGTACACGATTATAAATAGCCTTTATACGGGTTATAGCTCTAGCACTGGACTCTTGCCTGATTTCGTAGTTTACTCTGGGGGTGTGTATAAACCTGCTGCGGCGAATTTCCTTGAAGATGCCAATGACGGGAATTACAATTACAATTCTTGTCGTACCCCATGGCGTATTGCAACAGACTATTTGATTACTGGAGACAGCAGGGCACTTTCTCAGCTCAATAAGATGAATAGCTGGATTAAGACTAAAGTAAGCAGTACACCTGGTAGTATAAAAGATGGGTACAAGCTAAACGGAACCGTATTTGGAAGTTACAATAGCGGTGCTTTCTATGCTCCATTTGGGGTCAGTGCGATGACCTCATCAACTTACCAAAGCTGGTTGAATTCTCTCTGGAGCCACACGGCAAGCAGTGCTGCAGAAGATTACTATGAAGACAGCATCAAGCTGTTTTCGATGATCGTTATGTCTGGCAACTGGTGGACCTATTAAGAGAATATTTAGGTAGAAAAAGGCTGTCCCCAAAACGTTCATGCCCAAAGCCATAAAAGCCAAACAGAACAGCGATTCTCCTAATATTGGAGAATCGCTGTTCTGCATTTTTGGTCAACTGCAGCTTGCTTCAGTAGATTATGGGCAAAAGTAAAGGCACCTGATCTCTAATGTCACTTTTATGTGCTGCAATGCATAAAACCCTGTAATCCCCGAGATCCCCGCAATCTTCGTTTGTTCTTCGGTTATCCAAATACACTTTCCGGTTCCGTCATTCGGCGTACGGCGGAGCATCCTTTATTTGATAACCAATTGAATCATGGGGCGTACCTAATGATGCTCCAAATGATGCAATAAGTGAAGCACTTATACAGCAATTAGGGAATTTCTCCCTGAAATTCAGAGATTTCTGTTCATCAGACATATAATTAGGGAAAACTTCCCTAAATTTTGGCCGATTCAGTAACTAATAAAGAAATCTCCCTGATTATTAGGGAGGAATTCCCTGATTTTGTCCTTTTAGAGCGAATATCGGCTATTTTCAGGGAGTATTTCCCTAATTAGTTTACACTTACGCTGCACATCGCACACCATTTCCCTATTTTTGGGACAACCTTTCTGAAGACTTTGCGGCATACAGATAAGCAGTACCGCAAAAGAATTGTGGTTTTAGCGAACGTTGTTTTCGGTGAAACGTCCTGCCAGTTTATATACAATTGGATTAAATAGGAAAATGTAGTTCCTTATATCTAAAAAAGGCAGGTGATAATATTGCTCTCAGACAAGAAACAATCTCTACTATTTATTATTATCGTATGGGCAATGGCGTTAGGGATGTTGCTGCTTCCGGAATCGGCACAGGGTCTGTATGGTTTTACTCCTTTTTTCGCAGTATGTATCATGATGTTTCTGATTGTGAGAGATGGATACAGTGCTGAGGGATGGAGAAGGTTGGGCTTCAAATTTAGGGGAGGCAAAGAATACATATTGGCTTTAGTTATTCCCTTAGGTTCACTGGGAGCGGGTTATGCTGTCTATTGGATGGAATGGACTTCAAGCTTAATTCCTCCAGATTCATGGATCGAGATTGTTATATATTTGCTCGTTTACATTGTCCTTGGTTCGTTATCTGCTTTGGGGGAAGAGATCGGTTGGAGGGGTTGGCTGCTCCCGCGTTTTCAATGGATGGGAAGAGTAAGTTCTAGTGTAACAATGGGCTTAATCTGGGCTATATGGCATTATCCGGGGATTCTTGGGCCGCGTGCTTATCATTCCTCTGGAAGCCGCTGGCTCGTGGTGGTGCTCTTTACCTTATCTGTTATGTTTGCGGGCATCATTATAAATGAACTGCGTCTGTCCTCCGGTAGTATTTGGCCGGCAGTGCTTTTACACGGAACTAATAATGCTGTAGATAGTGTTTTGCACAATATTACTGTCAGTTCTTCACCTATGTTGGAGTATGTGGCCGGGGAGAGCGGTTGGGTTCCAATGATTTTATATGGGTGCGCAGCTATATGGATTCTGAATCGAAACCACAGAGTGAAACAGCAAAAAGCCAGAATAGAGCTATAATTCAATGCGGACATTTAGAAGGGAAGGAATATCATGCATAAAAGTATATAATTTCCTGTGTGATTCATATAAAATGGTAGGGGAATACCAACTAAGAATAGAGATATGTATAATTTTGTTCGTTCGGGGGATTTGAAATGACAGTAAAACTCCGCCAGTTATTCATATCAGGGTTACTTTGCATTTTTGCTTTTCTTATTATTCATTTTGTGGGGGTCATTCACTCTAATATCTTGCTTGGCGTTGGTCTGGAGCAGAATGAACGAGGGCAATATTATATTGCTGAGGCAGACGTTTTTAGCGAAGGGTATAAACAGAATTTAAGGGAAGGGGATATCTTATTACGGGTTAATGGGAAACCGATTGACAAAGTGGACGAAGCTGTTAGATATGGAAGCTTAACTCAGGTTCAATCCGTTGACCTTCTTCGTAACTCCAAGGGGGGTGCTCCACTTGCTTTGCATTATGATATTGAGAATAAATCCTCCATATATCATACGTTTACCCAGCTTGTAGTCCCTGGAGCGACATTTGTTTTTTTGGCAGTGTTAAGCCTTCTATTATACCGCAGGAGAAGCGGGGAGCGCTCAGCAGAGCTGCTGATTTTATTCTTTTTATTAGTCGGAATAACTTACTTTGCGGGATATGCTTCAAGTAGATCTGATCTTATAGGTAGAATCGCGATGGGTTGCGTGTTGCCTTTAATTCCACTGGTTTTTATTCACTTTCTCCAAGTATATCTGAAACGATTTGATGTATTAGTTTTATCTACTACTGTAATCAAAATATACTACGGCCTGGTTATTTTATTAAGCCTATTTTCTACCTCCAGTCTAATGGTTTACTCATGGGATAGATCCTTGTATTCCTTTATAAGGTTAATTATTATTGGGTTCTTTGTTTTTGGGATTTTTTACAGCATATTTAAGCTGCTATATTTATACATTACTTATCGAAGCACAACGCTTAAATCGATGTTTAAAATTATGCTTACCGGACAAATCCTTGCGTTTACACCTTTTGTTCTCTTCTCAGCTGCACCCATTGCTGTTGGGGTCAACTTGATTCCTTACGAAATTACTACGATCTTTTTGTTTTTGATGCCAGTTACTTATTTTTATCTGCTGACGGCTAGGCAACTATTTGACATTGATTTCGCTTTTAATCGGTTTAAATATTATTTATTAATTGCTTTTTTTCCGGCGCTAATGATTGTAGCCGTACTTGCGATCATTCAGAGCAGGCAAGAGTATGATTGGATCAAATGGATTCAGATGTTTTTGGTTGTATATTTATCTATTACAATCTTTTTATTCTTTAAGGAGAAAATAGATTATTATTTCCGGCCTAAATTGTTCCGTGAGCTTTATCATTATCAAGGTAGTCTGGAGCGATTCTCGAAGCAAATCTCCAAGGTGATGAAGCGGTCTGATTTGGAGGCTGCAATTTACAAGGAAATCAATGAGATTTTACCGGTTAGTCGGTCTGCTTTTTTTGAGAGAGATGAGGATATGAGTAACCTCGAACAAATAGTCGACAATTCGGGCCAAGAGATCAACATAGAATTTGTATCGAAATCTCCAGTTTTTAAGGTAGGAGAAGTAGTTCAACTCAAACAGGGGATCTTACTCGTAATCGGACGTCACCAAAAAAAATTTAATCTCCTCTGGATTGATCATAAGAAGAATCATACAAAACTTAATTCGGATGAGCTTAATTGGTTAAATACCCTCGCAAATTATGCGAGTATTGTTTATGAGAATTTATATCTTATTGAAGGCTTGATTGAAGACCTTGAAGCAGAGATGAAAAAAGAGTTACATGCAGCACCATGGGTTCTACGCCTGATCTTTAACTTATCAGAGAAAGAACGCAGAAAGCTGGCGGCAGATTTACATGATTCTGCTCTTCAGGATCAGCTCATTTGGCTTCGCAGGCTGGAAACACTGATCTCCGATCATGATATTGAGGCGGATATTTTGCCAGAGCTGCTTCAGATTAAAGAGGGACTTCTGGATGTGATATATCAGATTAGGGAGACCTGCAATGAACTGCGTCCGCCGCTGCTAAGAGAGACCGGAATTGTGAAGGCACTGGAACTATTGTTTGAGTATGCCCAGCTGCAGTCTAACTACATTATCACCTTTACATCCAGTCCGATTGGTGAGCTAAGTGATGATCTGGTGATTGCGTTGTATCGAATAGTACAGGAGCTCCTGCGGAATGCCGGGAAACATGCCAAGGCGAATCAGATTGAAATTGAGCTGGACCAGCAAGAGCATCTCTATTTCCGATATAAGGATGATGGGATTGGCATGAATATAGTTGATATCAGGGAATCTTTTCAGCATATGGGCCTGTCCGGCATCAAAGAACGTGTTGCGAGCTTAGAGGGGCAATGCACTTTTAACTCGGAGAAAGGGAAGGGACTGGAGGTTATTATTTATTTACCGACAATGGCTTTTGTAGAAGAAAAGCACAGAGGAGGCGATGACGATGATACGTATCTTGTTGGTTGATGATCATCCTTCAGTCGGAGAAGGAACCAAAACTATGATTGAGCAGGACGCGGATATGGAGGTTACTTTTGTTTTGTCAGCGATGGAAGCTTTGGATAGGCTGGAGCAACAAGAATTTGATGTGATCTTATGCGATCTCAACATGCCTACGATCAGCGGACTTGAATTCGCCAAAAGAGCCGTTCAACGTGATCCTGAATCTAAAGTGGTGATTTATACCGGATATGAGATCAGTGCTCATTATAATCTTTTGATGGAGTCAGGGGTCACAGGATTTATCTCTAAGACAGCTTCCCGAGAACAGTTGTTAAATACCATTCGTTGTGCACTGAGGAATGAGGCGGTCATTCCGGTGTCTTTACTTAAACAGCTACGAAGAAATGATATCAAGATTTCTAATCACCGGGATAATCGGCTGCTTGAAGAAGTGTCCATTAATCAAAGAGAACAGGAAATACTCCAAGAAGTAGCTAGTGGAAAAAGCAATAAAGACATAGCCAGCAAGCTTTTAATGTCACAAAGGACTGTGGAGTATAACCTGACGAGAATCTTTGAGAAGCTTAGTGTACATTCCAGATCCGAGGCTATTGTTGAGGGTAAACGACTAGGTCTTGTTAGGATGGAGACTTTCTAAGTTGAAGCCCATACAACCCAATACATAGTTTTGTTAGTTTTATTCATGTTGTTAAGCACCTCACTTTGACATCTTGATCGTCATTACCTGTAATTCATAATTCTGAACCATTCTGGTATTTAGATGTATTATTCTGAAAAAATCAAGGAGGAACATCCATATGATTGACATGAACCAACTATTTTTGATTACAGATATCCCAGGTTACTCGCCGCAAATCAGCCGACTTTTATCCATGATGAACTATGCAAGATATACAACATTAGAAGCCGTTAAGGGTCTAACTGTGGAACAACTGGATTATTTATTGGATGCTCAGAGTAACTCTATTGGAGCGTTATTATTGCACTACGCTGCTGTAGAATATGCATATCAAGTGGCAACGTTTGAGCAAAGAGATTTGTCTGAAGAAGAGCTAACAAGATGGGGACCAGCATTAAATTTAGGCGACGAAGGACGAGCCAATATTAAGGGGAATGACCTAAGCTATTATTTAGATCGCCTAAATGAAGTTAGACAAAAGACTTATGAATTATTCGCAACCGTCGATGATAATTGGTTATATACTGAAGAGGAATTCTGGCATAACAAACCTGCGAACTACTATTTTATGTGGTTTCACGTTTTTGAGGATGAAATCAATCATAGAGGCCAGATTAGGCTGATCCGAAAAAGAGCACTAGCTTAAGAAAGGAGGCGCGCGAATGGAGTACATAGAGAAAAATATAAAGCCTTTATTTAAGAAATATCCGCTGCTCTCGAAATTTGTATTAACAGTGGTGATTATAGACATCATTTATTACGCCGGCAAACAAGTTGGAGGATTAGCTTATTACCTCATGCACTAATTTCTTTTGAAAATAAGCCGAATAGAAAAGGCGAGTTCCACTCATTTTGAGTGTGAATTCGCCTTTTTATATTGCCTAACCTAAATATCTGCTGTAGCTCTGACTCTTCCATGTGGCTATCCAGTTCATTATCAGTTCACACAAATTTGTTAGGATATGAAACATCAAAAGAGATATAGCGCATGACCAGGAGAGGAAGAGAAACAAATGAAAATATTAGAAGTTAAACATGTAAAGAAATCATATACTTTGTACGGTAAAGAAAAGGTGCCAGTACTCCATGATGTGAATCTAAGCTTTGAGACAGGTGAATTCGTCTCTATTCTAGGTGAGTCTGGCTGCGGAAAGTCCACACTGATGAACATCATTGGGGGAATGGACTCCGATTATGAGGGCGAGGTCCTTGTCCGCGGAAAGAATTTAAGCACGATGACCGAAAAGGAAATGGATGATTATCGCAAGAACAATATTGGCTTCGTTTTTCAAAATTTCAATCTGATCCCGCATCTGTCAGTTTTGGAGAATGTTACAGTGGCGATGCAGATGACGGATACCAGTGAGAAGGACCGCAATAAACGTGCTATAGATATTTTGACTGAGGTAGGCTTGAAAGAGCACCTGAAAAAACGCCCCAATCAGCTGTCCGGTGGACAGAAGCAAAGAGTGTCCATTGCCCGCGCGCTAGCGAATAATCCTGATATTATTTTGGCAGATGAACCTACAGGGGCCTTGGACAAGGATACCGGCGATCAAATTTTAGTCTTATTGGACAGCATAGCCAAAAGAGGGATATTGGTCATTACCGTGACCCACTCACAGAAAGTAGCCGACTCTGGTACCCGTATCGTAAAGGTTGAAGAAGGACGGATTAAAGATGATATTCAGTTAAAGGACCGCTCCTTGATTAGTTACGATGGAGGAGAGGGGTCATCCCGAAATCTCAGTTTATTTGCATCTTTTAAAATGGCTCTGCAGAATATGAAGCTCAACGCCAAACGTAATGTATTGGTAGCTTTGGGTGGGTCTATTGGTATTTTAAGCGTACTGTTGATGCTTTCCTTAGGGAATGGAATTACGAACTATATGAATGACGAAATTAATTCAAGTATGGATCCTTTACTCGTGGATATAACTAAACCCAGTGAAGAAGCTAAAGGCATGCAAGGTCCAGAGGCAATGATGTTGCCCGGCGAAACGTTTACGGCTGCCGATATTGAAACCATTCGAAATATTCCAAATGTTGATTATGTAGAAACCATCACTTCCATTTCGGGCAAATCTACTATGGTTTTTGCAGATCAGACGGTTAGTCTTACACAATTAACTACCTTAACGGATGCTTTTGATAAAGAGACGATTACCGCAGGGGCTTTTCCAGAGGACAAAGAGATATTATTACCCGTGAAAACGGCAAGTAAATTAAGCGGAAACGACAGTCCAGAGTCTTTGGTAGGGAAGTCGATTCATCTATATATTAATGAAATGGATGCTAAGCATAAACCGGTCACATTGGAACAAGAAGTCACTATCTCTGGTATTTATGAAAGCACTGATCCAAGAGCGCAAATGCAACCCACGGGTTATCTTCCAGCGCAGACTTTGGAGCAAATGTATGCTGACAAGGGGATTACAATAGGTCCAATTCAAGTTAATGCTTTTGCAACCGATATGAAATATGTGAATGATATTAATGCAGCCGCTGTTGATGCTGGGTTCTCAGGTTCTCAATCGGCAAAAATCATGGAGCGAATCACAACTTATGTGAATATGGCTACTATAGTTCTCTCTGGTATTGCCGGGATTTCACTTCTCGTATCAGGGATCATGATATTGGTTGTGCTATATATCAGTGTAGTGGAACGGACTAAGGAAATCGGGATTCTTCGGGCAATTGGCGCAAGGAAAAAAGATATTAAGCGTATATTCTTTTCTGAATCAGCTTTATTAGGTGTATTCAGCGGTATCTTTGCGGTACTCTTTGCCATTGTCATTAGTTATGTGTTAAATATTCTCTTGGACAATGCTTTTGGAGTGAAACTTATTAATCTATCCGGTTATTATGTGTTATTTGGGATCGTTGTGAGTACCCTGATTAGTATTATCGCCGGTTTGATGCCATCCTCTAAGGCTGCCAAACTGGATCCAATGGAATCTCTACGATATGAATAAATAGGTTAGCGGAGAGGATAATTGAGAGATGAACACGATTCTAGTGGCGGATGATGATTCTCATATCCGTAGATTAATACGATTATATCTTGAAAAAAACCAATTTTCCGTAGTGGAAGCGGCAGACGGTCAAGAGGCATTAGACATTCTAGCGCATACAAAGATCGATTTGGCGATTGTAGATGTAATGATGCCGAATGTAGATGGTATTGAATTGACCGAAGATATCCGATCTTATATCGATATTCCAATTCTGATGGTTACAGCTAGAGGAGAATCTAAGGACAAAGTCAGAGGATTTAATGCCGGATCAGATGATTATTTAGTCAAACCGTTTGATCCCATAGAATTGGTCCTGCGGGTAAAATCACTATTAAAAAGATATCATTTAACCTCCTCGAGTGTGATTCAATTAGGCGCAGTGATGATTGATCTGGGGAATTTGACCGTTGTTGCGGCTCAGAGAACGGTGGAGTTGAAGAAAAAGGAATGTGAGTTGTTATTTGCTCTGGCGGGTTCGCCAGGGCAAATATTCACGCGTTCTCAGCTCATAGAAAATATTTGGGGTGTCGATTATGAAGGCGACGAGCGTACGGTAGATGTGCATATCAAACGTCTGAGAGAAAGATTGGAATCGATTCCTGAGCTAATTATTTCTACGGTAAGAGGACTTGGATACCGTCTGGAGTTGGCCTAAATGTTGAAAAAAAGCCTGCGTCTGCGTATTGTCATTACGTTCATTGGGATTGTGATCGTCAGCTTAATGATCTCTTTTTTGCTAAATGTACGGTTTTCCGAAAATAATGTGACCCCAAACCATATCTTCATTAGAGTAGCTGGAGACGTAGCCAAAGTGCTTACCCTAATCGATGATCCGGAAAAAACACAGGCATTTACTAAACTACTCAATAAATATGGTGTCGATATTGCGAAAGTGAGAGTGAATGAGTGGAGTGATGCTGTTTTTTCAGTGGATAAGGAGAAGGTTGCCGCTCTATTTAAGCCAGACTCCACAGACGCGGTGATGCTTAATGATAAGTCTGGTGTTGCTATTGTTGGCATTCCCATCGTAGATAAGGAGAAAGCTGCGCTCATCATTAAAATTGATTTTTCGTCGAGCTTGATCACATTCAGACGTAACGTATTTTTTACACTTCTAACGGTTTTAGTCATCGGAAGTTTACTGATTCTCTTGATGTCCGGTTTCATTGTGAAGCCTATCAAACGTCTGACGGAAGCTGCTAAGAAAATGGCATCAGGCGATTTATCTGTACGATTGACGCATAAAAATCAAGATGAGTTCGGGGAACTGATGGAAAGCTTTAATCATATGGCTAGTGAGCTGCAAAAGATAGATTCAGTTCGTGATGATTTTGTCAGCAATGTCTCTCATGAAATGCAGTCTCCGCTTACGTCGATTAGAGGGTTTACTAGAGCGCTGCAAGATGGTGTCGTTCCAGTAGAAGAGCAAAAAGAGCATCTGGATATTATTTATCAGGAAACGCTGCGCTTATCCCGCCTAAGTGACAATCTGCTTAGATTAGCCTCGCTCGATTCAGAACATCATCCGGTTAATCTCACCACTTTCCAGTTGGATGAACAGTTAAGAAGAGCGATCGTTCTGGCGGAACCCCAATGGGCACAGAAAAACATTCAGATAGAATTAGATTTATTGCCCTGCGAAATTATGGTGGATAAGGATTTGTTTGATCAAGTCTGGCAAAACCTAATCAATAATGCTATAAAATATACAAGCCAAGAGGGTATCATTCATGTCGAAATCGAGCGTTCTATAGCGTTTGTGAAGGTTTCTATTAAAGATTCTGGTCAAGGCATACCAGAGGAAGCATTGCCCCGCATTTTTGATCGTTTTTATATGGTGGATAAAGCGCGGAGCAGCGTTCATAAAGGGAATGGACTTGGATTATCCATTGTATTAAAAATTCTAAAAATGCATGATTGTAAAATAGAAGTGGAGAGCAGGGTTGGGGTAGGAACCCAGTTTATCGTCTCGATCCCTATCTCTCAACCCTATGAATAGTTAATGAGCTGAAGCTTAAGGCAAACGCTGCCCCTTTCATTTGTGAACCAAGTACTAGAAGACTCTCAAAAAGTTCCCAGAACTCGGTTCGCGCAAGCCATAGTTGCAGTAGGAACTGAACATTTGATCGGCATGATTGAATTAAACATTAGAAGCCATACGGACAGAAGCGGCGAAATCGGCTATATTGTCCATCCTGATGCCTGGGGACAGGGAGTCGCTACAGCAGCGGCCAGACGAATGTTAAAGTTCGGTTTTGAAGAACTGCAACTACATCGAATATACGCGACCTGTGACCCTAGGAATAGTGGATCATCCAAGGTGCTCACCAAGATAGGTATGACCTATGAAGGAAGATTAAGGGATGCTTTACTTATTAAAGATGGGTGGCGGGATTCTTTGATGTTCAGTATGTTGGAGCATGAGTGGACGGTAGCCCGCTAAAAATTAACTCTTGCTTCCCACTGGTAAGTTCACTAGAATATAAGTATTAGCTTATATACTTTCGAAAGGAGGAGAGAAGGAATGCAGACACTAACGGAAATTGCTGAAGACTTGAAGCTATTCGGAGATAAGACCCGATTGGCAATGCTTTCCCTTCTGAAAGAGCGGGAATGGTGCGTGTGTGAATTCGTTGATATCTTTGACATTTCCCAGCCGGCGATTAGCCAGCATTTACGGAAATTGAAAAGTAGAGGAATCGTTAGGGAAAGCAAGCGGGGACAGTGGGTACATTATTCGTTAAATGTCGAGGATAAACCACATCTTAAGGCTGTTCTTCAACAGATGCCTAGTACCAAATCGATATTGGCTGAACTGAATAAAGAGGCTAAAGAGCCATGCTGCGACTAAATTTCAGGTAAGGATTTTTTTGATTTATATATAACCATATAGTTATATAATGATGTTGGATTGAAGTCACATGCTTATATAGGAGTGTTGAAAAAGATGTGGATTGGCAGTAAAAGGGGGATGGCACTTTGCCTATTGTAGCTATCCTTATATTTTTAGTAACTTTAATCCTTGTAATCTGGCAGCCCCGTAATTTATCGATTGGATGGTCAGCCTGCGGTGGCGCGATCATAGCTTTGCTAGCTGGGGTAGTCAGCTTTAATGATGTTCTGGATGTAACGCAGATCGTGTGGAATGCTACTTTAGCGTTTGTGGCTATTATTCTGATTTCTTTAATTCTGGATCGAATCGGATTTTTTGAATGGGCTGCTTTACATATGGCGCGGGCTGCCCGCGGGAATGGCAGACGAATGTTTGTGTACGTCATCGTTCTTGGCGCGTTAGTGTCTGCATTTTTTGCGAATGATGGAGCGGCTCTGATTCTTACGCCTATTGTGCTTGCGATGGTAAGGGCGCTGCATTTTGATGAGAAAAAAGTATTTCCGTTTATTATCGCCAGCGGTTTTATTGCCGATAGCACCTCACTGCCGCTCGTGGTCAGCAATCTGGTCAATATCGTATCGGCGGATTTTTTCGGGATTACGTTTATGGAGTATGCAGGCAAGATGATCATACCTACGCTGTTCTCACTTGTGGCGAGCATCGTGGTGCTCTATTTCTTTTTTCGCAAAAGTATTCCCAAGCACTTTAACGATTCACAGCTAAAAGATCCGCATGAGGCGATTAAAGACAAAAAAATGTTTCGGCTGTCATGGATTGTATTGGCTGTTCTATTAGTAGGATATTTTGTCAGCGAATTTTTGGGTATTCCGGTATCTGTGGTTGCGGGGATCATAGCTATTTTGTTCCTGCTTCTCGCGAGAAGAAGCCCTTTCGTCAAGGTGAAAGAAGTGATTACAGGAGCGCCTTGGGCGATTGTGTTCTTTTCTATTGGAATGTATGTCGTAGTATATGGACTTCGGAATGTTGGGCTGACGGATTTACTTGCTAAGATGATTGGGTCTATTGCTGATCAGGGCTTATTTGCCGCAACGATGGGTATGGGCTTCATAGCTGCATTGATCTCATCGCTGATGAATAATCTGCCTACCGTTCTGATTGACGCGCTTGCCATTGATGCGACGCATACCACTGGAATCATTAGAGAGGCTTTAATATATGCGAATGTTATAGGTTCGGACTTAGGACCGAAGATCACTCCGATTGGCTCACTCGCCACACTGCTGTGGCTGCATGTACTTTCGGCTAAAGGCGTGAAGATTTCTTGGGGAACGTATTTTAAGACAGGTATTATTTTAACCATTCCAACGTTATTTATTACGCTTTTAGGTCTTTATATGTGGTTGTTAATTAACTAATTTGAATAGGGGAAGATCAAGATGAACAAGAGAACGATTTATTTTTTATGTACAGGGAATTCCTGCAGAAGTCAGATGGCTGAAGGCTGGGCTAAGCAATATCTAGGAGAAGGATGGAGCGTGTACAGTGCAGGTATTGAAGCTCACGGTCTAAATCCAAAAGCTGTACAAGCCATGAGCGAAGTAGGCATAGATATCACGGGCCAGACCTCGGATATTATTGATGCTAATCTGCTGAACAACGCGGATCTGGTCATTACCTTATGTGGAGATGCTGCGGATAAATGTCCAATGACCCCTCCGAAGGTCAAACGGGAACACTGGGGCTTCGATGATCCGGCAAAAGCGCAAGGGACGGATGAAGAGAAGTGGGCAGTGTTCCAGCGTGTGCGTGACCAGATTGGAGATAGAATCAAACATTTTGCAGAGACTGGTAAATAAGCAAAGGAGGAAGTAACCTATTCTTTTAACTTAGGGTATTTCACCACTGGCCATTTCACTTTCCGTAAGGCATCGGTCACTTCGGGTCCAACGTTCAAATTACTTTGAACCAATTCATGGGGAGTGAGAGCCATCCATTGGTTCAGAGAGACGTCGGCAAAACGATCACTTTTGAACATTTCGAGGAACCACAACGATTCTTCTCCTGTGTTCTGAATATAATGTCCAAATGCAAAAGGAACATACCCAACATCGCCAGCCCTGTAATTAAAGGTACGTGCCGCACCGTTTCCGGCAAACACAGTCATCCGTCCTTTTCCGGTAAGATAATATTGCCACTCATCGTTGTTGGGGTGCCAGTGGAGTTCTCTCATTCCTCCAGGTTCAATCTCTACCAGTGCAGCAGCCACGGTCTTGGAGATCGGAAAGTTGCTGGAATCAACGATTCTGACGCTCCCGCCAGGAGTCTTCAATGGAGGCTGTGCCAATAGCGAATGTTTGAAACTCTGTGGAATTTCTCCGTAAGGCGACTGCACCTTTTGGCTTTGTAATGAGCCGGGAACTTGATCCTGATAAATGTAAACCTGTTCAGTGGGGATGGAGTCAAAGGTCTCGGCAGGTATTCCAAAGTTAGCTGAAAGAACCTCTTTGGGCGTATGGGCGAACCAATCGGAAATAGACAAGGTATTCAGATCGGAGAAGCTCCCGTCGTCAAAGACTAGGAGGAATTCGCAGCCTTCTTCAAGACCTTGTATAGAGTGAGGAATACCCGGCGGAAAATACCATAGATCACCAGGTTCTACATCTGCTATAAAGTTCCGCCCATTCTGGTCCACAGCAGTAATCCGAGCGCGGCCTAACAGCATATAAGACCATTCCGCTTGCTGATGCCAGTGAAGCTCTCGTACTCCACCGGGGGTCAGGCTCATATTCACACCTGCCAGTGTAGTTGCGATAGGGAGTTCTCTGACGGTTACTTCTCTGGACCAGCCACCATGATTAAGCTGCATATGCGCATCGGAGAAAGAAAATTTCAAATTGGGAACCAGGCCCGCATCAGTTACCGGAGGTACGAACATATCCGGGTTCTCAAGATCCCGCATAACATCGCGGGGTCCTTTATCTAATCCCCCTGTGCCATCGCTTCGGATGGGCTGGGGGATGTTTGTTTTGTTTGCCGAATCCTGTCCAGCAGAAGTCATAAGATGTTCTCCTTTCTTGTTCCTTAAGAGTTCAATGAAAATATATGCGGAATGCTGTCTTTTATGATGGATAGCAGAAGTGGTACAAGTTGACATGTGTAGGGTCATCATTGATTATTACTAATAGAGGCTAAGGTTCTAGATGAACTGGAGAGGGGTTTGTGATGATTCACATCAAGGAGTCCTTACAACGATTAGGGAAAATAAAAGCTTATGTAATAGGTCTATTAGTGATTATGTTCGCCGCGGGATCTGCGGTTACACCTACATCGGTGTCGGCAGCTGTCCAGTTAGGGACACAGGTAATGCCACTGTCATACGGGGGATATTACGTGCTTTTTCCAGGTAAACTAGCCCCTTATTTCAAAGCAGGTAAATTAATGGTGCCGATTCGAGCCTTCTCCAATGCGATTGGCGCAGATTTGCTCTATGACGCTCTGAGCAAGAGTATTACTGTTTCACTGCTGGACCGATCGGTAGGAAATATTAAAGCAGGGCAGCTAGAGGCAGATTTTAATGGGGAGACCGTGGATTCATTAGGCGTTGCTCCAGAGATAAAGGATGGCACTCTGTTTGTTCCGGCGTCCCCCATTTTAGAAGGGCTTAAGTCTTTTCGCTGGGAAGTGCAATTTAATAATGTGAATAAATTAACCCTTGGCATTGGAGCCAGAAAAGGGGAGGAATGGGTGAAGCCTGAGGCAGATCGTGCGCTTGCTCCTTATCCACTCGAAACGACAGCGCATCCGTATCCGTTATATCCTACTATGCTAACACAGGCTCAATCCGGGAAAGAATATAGATTAACCTTAGGCGTGCAAAATACCTCCGGATTCATCATCCCTAAAGGAAACGCGGAATTAGAGCTGGTGAGTGTGGACAGTAAAGGAAATTCTTTTTATCAAACGTTGAAAGGACCTGATTCGTTAACCTCTAAGGCGGCATTATTATCATTTTCCGTTTCCATTCCAACAGAGGCTGAATACGTCATTTTCAGGTCACGCACATTTAGAGCGCAATAAGGCAATTGCTATAGATTATTCAAACAAGCTAGACAGAGAGCGGGTAAAGAAACAGATGACAGGTAACAAAGAACAGCAATATCGCTTCAGCGAAGCACCGATTTGGGAATTGCAACGAACATATTATGAAGAGCAGGGATTAAAGGCTTGGAATAATGATCAGGTCCCGCAGTACATCACGAGTAACCCTATGATTGCAACAGCATACGCAGAGATGATCTTTGGATTCCTGCAAGACCGGGCTGGACAAGGGCATCTCTCAGAGACCGTTACGATTCTAGAACTTGGAGCGGGAGCAGGCCGGTTAGCGTTCCATGTGCTTAAAAAGTTGTGTGAAATCGTAGACTACGCAGATATTCCTCTTCCTCCTTTTCGTTATGTGATGAGTGATTTGCCTTCCAAAAATATATCCAGTTGGCAGCAGCACCCGAGCCTACTTCCTTACGTAGAGCAGGGTATTTTGGACTTCGCTCGTTTTGATGCTGTGCAGGATGTAGAACTACATTTAGTACACGCTAAGCTCAGCATTCGGCCTGGTGATTTACAGCAGCCATTGGTGATTGTGGCAAATTATTTTTTTGACAGCATTCCGCAAGAATTAATTTATGTGGATGAAGGAAAAATATATGAATGTGAGGTTTCGATCCAGTATTCGGCGGAAGTTGATCCGGATAACCCCTCCGATGCGCTCGGCAAAATCATCCCGCAGTACCATTATCGGCGTGCGGCTAGTTATGAAGAGGAGACTTATCCCTATCATGACGTTATAGCGCTTTATCAGCAGAAGCTGGAGGATTCACATATACTCTTTCCGGTGGTGGGGCTTACTTGTCTGGAGCGGCTTGCGCGGCTCTCTACAGAGGGATTCGTGCTGCTTACAGCGGATAAGGGAGACCATCGCTTAGAGAACTGGGAATTTGCAGAACCTCCATTGCTGATTCATCACGGAAGCTTCTCTTTGACCGCGAATTATCATGCGATAGAGCATATGCTGAAACAAAAAGGGGCGCATTCAATATTCACCAGTCATCACTATAAAAACCTGAACATCGGCTGTATTCTTATGCTTCCAACACCGCTGAGCTATACAAACACTCGGCTGGGTTACAAGCGGTTTATAGAACGTTTTGGCCCGGATGATTTCTTTAGTATGAAGGAATGGATGGATCAGCAATTAGATACGATGGGGCTGCAGCAAATTTTGGCCTTTTGGCGTTTGGGTGGGTATGATGCTGAATGGTTTATCCATAGCGCTGAACAAATTTCGGAGCTGCTGCTGGGTGCCAGTGATGAAGAAATGCTGGATCTACAGCGAGGTATACAGTTGATGTGGACTGGCTATTATCCGATGGAACAGAGTTATGATCTGTCGCTAGATGCGGGGTTGCTGCTGTACGAAATGGATAAATTTGCGGAAGCATTGGGTTACTTAGAACGCTCCATGCATGAGAGCACGGAAGAACCATTGGCATCAGTGCTTTATAGCATGGCAATTTGTAACTACGAGCTAGGAGCTGAAGCTGCTGCATTGGAATACGCGCGTAGAGCTTTGTCTGCAGAGCCTGACAATGAAGTAGTATTGGAGCTTCTAACGGCGCTGAACGAAGAATAAGCACATTTACATAGGGTTATCTTTTTGGTATCCTATACAAAATAATCAAACGCGATGACGAGAAGAGTACATGAAATCATTCCTTCACAGAGAGCCCTGGATGATGAGAACAGGGTAAGGGGGATTTTATCGAAACAAGCCTCTGAGCGGCATATCGGAACCGGACTAAGGGGATGGTATGACGGGAGCTCCTGTTATAGAGCTAGAGTATAAGCACTGCGTAAGATGTTTTGCCGTACTTGATGAGATTAATATGGTGACATATTAATGAACCTGGGGTGGTACCGCGAGAATTTCGTCCCCAAGACCATAAGTCTTGGAGGTGAGGTTCTTTTTATTTTGCAGATTAAGCAGGCGGATATCACTTATAAACAGGAGGTAACACCAATGAACGAGGAACCGGAAGTATTAGCAGAGAGCTACATCGACAGATTGATTCAAGAAGAGCTGGGAGCAGGGACTTACAGTAGAGATATTTGCACGAGATTTCCACCTGAGCCTAACGGGTATCTGCATATTGGCAGTGCGTATGCTATTCACACGAACTATACGACTGCGAAAAAGTATGGCGGGAAGTTCCATTTGCGCTTTGATGACACCAATCCTTTAAAAGAGGATCTGGAGTATGTAAATGCCATCATCGAAGATATTCAATGGATGGGCTATCCACCGGACCATATTTTTTATGGATCAGATTATTCTGAGAAAATATACAATAGCGCAGTTACGTTAATCCGAAAAGGAAAGGCTTATGTCTGTGATTTATCACCTGAAGAGGTGACGGCTTATAGAGGGACACTTACGGAGCCGGGAAAAAACAGCCCATTCCGGGAGCGTTCTGTTGAAGAGAATTTGTGGTTATTTACGGAGATGAAAGATGGAGTTTATCCGACGGGAGCCAGAGTGTTGCGGGCTAAAATAGATATGAGCTCACCTAATATCAACTTACGTGATCCGGTGATTTACAGAATCATTCATGCGGAGCATTATAGAACGGGTAACGAATGGTGTATCTATCCGATGTATGATTTTGCCCATCCTATACAAGATGCTATCGAAGGGATTACGTATTCCTTATGCTCGATTGAATTTAAGGATCATCGGCCGCTCTATGAGTGGGTACTGAATGAGCTGGATACCCCTGAGGCTCCCAAGCAAAGAGAGTTTGGACGGGTGAACATCACCGGAGTTGTGACGAGTAAACGGTATATCAGACAGCTGGTTACAGGCCATTATGTGGACGGTTGGGATGACCCAAGACTTCCTACGCTTCGCGGTTTACGCAGAAGAGGTTTTACACCGGAGAGTATCCGGAATTTTGTGAAGGAAATTGGATTTGTCAGAAATAGCACCATTGTGGATATTGCCATGTTAGAGCATGCGCTTAGACAAGATTTGAAGGCAAAGGTTCCAAGTGTGATGGCTGTTCTTAAGCCTTTAAAAGTGGTCATTACTAATTATCCTGAGGATCATAATGAAGGGCTGACGATTGAGAATAACAGTGAAGATAAGTCACTTGGGGAAAGAGAGGTTCCTTTTTCACGAACCCTTTATATTGAACAAGAAGATTTCATGGAGGAGCCGCCAAAAGGTTATCACAGGCTGACTATGGGGAACGAGGTAAGGCTAAAGGGTGCTTATTTCATTAAATGCAACGAAGTAATCAAGGACGAAGTTACCGGAGAAATCCTAGAGCTTCGCTGCACCTATGATCCGAGAACGAAGAGCGGAAGCGGGTTTAATGAACGGAAGGTTAAGGCAACCATTCACTGGGTATCGGCAGATCATGCTATCAAAGCTGATGTTCATCTATATGAGCGGCTGCTGAAAGATAACGACGGTCCTAAAGAAGACGGTGAGCGCTGGGACGCGTATCTTAATCCGGATTCCTTGACGATCCTGAAGGATTGTTTGCTGGAGCCATCGATGGGCAACGCAACGCCAGAAGATAAATTTCAATTGATCCGGCATGGATTTTTCTGTGTGGATACGAAGTACACCACGGCAGATAAGCTGGTGCTGAATCGGATAGTACCGCTGAAGGACACATGGAAGAAAAATTCATAAGCAGCTTAAGCTAGGCGAAGATCGGGTAATTTCTGATCATCGTCTAGCTTTTTTTGTTATTGGTCATAAGTATTATAAGCAAATGAAAATTCCATATGAAACATATTTACATTTTTCAGAAATAAGCATATACTTTAAATATAAGTTGCACAGGGGAAACTTTCGTGTATATAGACAACTTTTTCAGGGCAAGAGGAGGAATCGAAATGCTCGAACAAACTTTAGTAGAACAACCACATATAAAACAACATAAGAACTCTGTTTCAGCACAAGCCGTACTTAACGGGGAGATCAAAGGGATTAAACGATTACTTCCTTTCCTAGGCCCAGCTTTTATCGCTGCAGTTGCTTATCTGGATCCGGGTAATTTTGCCACCAATATTACGGCAGGCTCCAAATATGGATATCTTTTATTGTGGGTGATCGTAGCCTCGAATCTAATGGCTGTATTAATCCAAGCGTTATCCGCCAAGCTGGGGATTGCGACAGGCAAGAACTTGCCTGAGATCGCTCATGATCGTTTTCCGAAGAGTGTATCTATCTTCTTATGGATTCAAAGTGAACTGGTGATTATAGCTACGGATCTGGCAGAGTTTATCGGGGCGGCATTAGGATTATATCTCTTATTTGATATTCCCATGCTGCCAGCAGCACTGATTACTGCGGTGGGTTCATTTGCTATCTTAGAGCTGCAACGCCGGGGATACCGCTCCCTTGAGGCAGGGATTGCCGCAATGATTCTTATAGTCGTATTAGCCTTCGCTTTTCAAGTTATTGTAGCTAAACCAGATATGGGAGCTGTTGCTGTAGGCATGTTTACACCGAAGTTTGAAGGGGTGGACAGCATCCTGTTGGCCGCAGGAATACTAGGTGCAACAGTGATGCCACATGCGATTTACCTGCATTCATCACTTACACAGAACCGTATCGTCGGGGTGAATGAATCGGAGAAAAAACAGATTTTCAAACTGGAATTTATAGATATTATAATTGCGATGATTATCGCAGGTGCAGTAAATATGGCTATGGTTATTGTCTCTGCGGCATTGTTTTTCAAAAATGGTCTCGTGGTTGAGGATCTGGATGTCGCGTTTCAACAATTTGGTCACTTAGCTGGACCAGTAACGGCAATCTCGTTTGGGTTAGGACTCCTCATTGCGGGACTGTCGAGTTCCTCCGTAGGAACTATGGCTGGTGATGTGGTTATGCAAGGCTTCATCAACAAAAGAATTAACCTGTACTTGCGCCGTGCGATTACCATCATTCCCCCACTAGCGATCATTGGTTTTGGTGTGAATCCAACGAAGGCACTCGTAATAAGTCAAGTGATTTTGTCCTTTGGGATTGCGTTCGCGTTGATTCCACTGGTTGTGTTTACAAGCAACCGCCAGATTATGGGCGGGTTAGTGAACCGCAAAATGACAGCCACTCTGGGCTGGATTATCTCCGGTCTGGTTGTATCGTTGAACTTGTTCTTGGTCTATCAAATGCTCGTATAAGGAAGCAGTCAAAAGAGCCCGACCCACAAATCTCCTCAGATCATACCTGAGAGATACATGGGTCGGGCTTTTTTTTGGAGTGTTGTTCCAGCCAGTTATTTAAAATAATCTGCTACGCCTTCGGCGATGGCTTTAGCTGCTTTTTTCTGATAGGAGGTCTTGCGGACAATGGACTCGTCTATAGGATTGGTAAGGAATCCAAGCTCGACCAAGGTAGCTGGAATCCGATTCTCCCTTAGGATGTGATAATCGCCAAAGGACAACCCGTTGCTCTTCAGACCGATGCCTTGCCCCAGCCGGGTCTCAATCGCCCGCGCGAGCTTCAAATCATCCGCTTCTGAATAAAAGAAGGTCAACGTTCCGGACACATTTTTAGGTGAAGAATTATAATGAACGCTTACAAAAGCGTCAGCACGCAAGGCTTGGCTCATCTGAACACGACGTGCTAACGTGGGCTTTTGATCGTCTCGGGTGCGAGTCATCTCTACCCGTGCTCCTTTAGCAACAAGAGCATCCCGGACATAAAGTGCAGTGTGCAGATTCAAATCCTTTTCCATGGTGTTATATGTAGTGCCGAGCATGCCCGGATCACTGCCGCCATGACCAGGATCGATGACGATCAGCTTTCCTCGTAGTCCGCCTTTATGCTGGACGGTGCTTATGCTGCTTATGCTGCTTGTACTGCTTGGTGTGCTTCCGCTTCGGATATATTGCTCTGCCACCCAACCAGTTTCACCGCTGGCTGTGCGAATTCGAGCCCAGCCGTTCTGATGAAGAAGGAGAGTGACTGTATCCTTGGCTTTTAAAGAACCGAGCACCTTATATTGTGTTCCTGGGCCACTTCGGATGCGTAGAGAATCAGCCGTGACTGTAGCCTTTGAAGTTCTACTAGAAGCATTGGCTGATGTTGACGAGGCAGTATTGGTTTTAGTAGCAATAGACGTTCCAGAAGCGCTGGATTGCAGGGAGTTGCTGTTCACCTTTTTTAGGTAATAACCCGCTACCCAGCCAGAGGTGCTCCCCGCCTTAACCTTTAACCATCCGTGCTGCTCATCAGTCACAGTAACCCGAGCCCCATTCTTAATTGATCCTACAACAGTTGCATTCTTAGCCGGTTCATCGCGTACATTTAAAGAACTCGCATATACCTGTGCGGTATAACTTCCTGCTGCTGTCTTTGCTTCAGCAGACTGTGGCGCTGCTATACCCAAAAGGCAAGCTGTGAGCAGGGTGACACCTATCATTTTGTTCATAGTATCCTCGCTTTTTGAGAGTAGTCGTAATTCCTTACCCAATTTACGAGGTTTAGAATAATATTTTTTGAGAATAAGGCCTCTTTTCTGGTGGTCTAAAGACTTGTATAATTATTACATATCGGGAAAGAGGATGAAGGAGCATTGCCGTGACTAAACCAAAGCTATTCATTGGATCTTCCAGGGAGTCTATACGTTATGCAAGAGCGATTCATGAGCAGCTGAAGAGGGATGCTGAAGTGCATCCTTGGTATGCCAACGCTTTTCGTGCGAATGAATACACCATGGAGGCGTTGGAGAGAAATTTGGATGAGAGCGATTTTGCCGTATTTGTGTTCTCGCCAGATGATGTCGCCAAAATACGTGGTAAATATTATTATGTGACCCGAGATAATACGGGGTTTGAAATGGGTTTGTTTTGGGCTAGATTGCGGCGCAGCCGTGTTTTTTGTCTAGTACCTGATCAGGTAACTGCGCGTGATGATCTGATCCCTGGAGAAAATGTAGAAGAATATCATCTGCTATCTGATTTAGCAGGAATTACATCGTTAGAGTATGAAGTGCATCACGATAATCCTACGGCTGCTGTGGATGTGAGCTGTGGTAAGATTATTGATAGTATTCAAGAGCGTGGAAGATTCCGTGACCCGCTTAAAGATTTAGAGCAGCTAAAGATGGATTTAAGGCGCAAGGAAAGTATCCTTCATTTTTTTTGGCAATATAATAGTAATGTGACCATCTCCGAGAATGGAGAGAAGTATCACGCACTTAGTGAGGCGATACGCAATTCCTTTTTACCTCCGAAGCATTGTCGTGTAATCGGTGCAGCCATCTGGCAGGCACAAGCGAAGGAACAACTAGTTCAGGTGGGGGGGAATGTCGGACGCGGTCACTCCTATCCCTTGTCTGTAACGAAAGGGAATGAGAAGCAGCCTAGTGTGGTAGATGCATTTTTATCGAGTAAATGGACTTTTTTTCAACGCACGGAAGTTGCAGAGGTATATATCCTATGCTATCCTCTAGGTAAGAAGTATGTTCTTTCCGTTCATTTCTCAGGAAGTGATGGATTATCTGCAGATGATCTTAAGGCGGTAGTTGGGAATAATCAGGATTTATTCCGTACCATCAATCATTTAGTAGGAGAGGATTCAGCATGAAGAGAATAAAAGGTATTAACAGCTTATCCGATGCTGTTCTCCGATCTGCGAGTGGTGGGAGCAGGAGTGCAGGCGGTGATGACAAAAGCACCAAAAGAAAAGCAGGCTCGAGTCATTCTGCTCAGCAGCCAGCTTCAGCTCAGATTTATACTGCACCTTCTTTGGACGGCGGAGACGACGAGTATAAGAAGCTTATCAGCGGAAAAGTAGATAATAATAAACCATCCTTTGCGTGATTTTTTTATAAAAAGGGGGCCTCAGCCATTGGCTTGAGGGCCCCTTTTTGGTATTCCATTCTAACGGTTGTTCTTCTTGGCGATCTCACGCCGTACGACAGGTGCAACCTCTGTTGCCAAAAGCTCAATGGCTTTGGCTACCTTAGCGTAAGGAAGGCCGCCGATATCGAGCTGAGTCATAAAGCGGCTATGACCGAACAGCTCATGCTGATAGAGAATTTTTTCGATAATTTGCTGCGGGCTGCCCACAGCCATCGTGTTATCAGCAGATACATATTGCCCAAAGTCATCACGAGACACCTTGTACTCTTGACCCGGCTTTGGACTGATAGAGTTACGGTAACTATAGTAGTAAGGGTAATATTCATCCAACGCCTGCTGTGAGGTTTCAGCAATGTAGCCGTGGCTAGTGATCGCAATCTTTAGATCCTCAGGTGCATGTCCTGCTTGAATTCCGGCACGCCGATAGGTTGCGGCAAGCTCTTGAAAAGGCTCTGGACTGCCGCTTAGGATGGCGATAGCCATTCCGGTCCCGAGCATCCCGGCCTTCTCCGCGCTTTCTGGAGAACCGCCTACACCAATCCAGAGTGGAAGATTCTCCTGTAATGGACGTGGAGCAATCTCCGAATCCTTCAGCGATGAACGGAAGGAGCCCTCCCAGTTCATAACTTCATGTTTGTTAAGCTCCAAGAGTAAATTGATATTCTCGGAGAATAGACGGTGATAATCTTCAAGCTCATACCCGAAGAGCGGAAAAGACTCCACAAACGCACCACGCCCCGCAATAATCTCTGCACGACCATTCGACAGCAAGTCCAGTGTGGCGAAATCCTCGAACACCCGCACAGGATCAATGGTGCTTAATACGGTTGTTGCGCTCGTTAGTTTAATTCTGCTAGTAACCTGAGAAATGGCAGCCAGTACGACTGGCACCGAAGAAATTACAAAATCAAGACGATGATGCTCACCTACACCAAATACATCAAGTCCCGCCTCATCTGCCAGCTTAGCTGCAGCTACAACTTCGTCGAGACGTTGTTTTGGACTGATCTTCTTCCCTGTATGACAATCCGCTACGATGTCTCCTAAGGTATAGATACCAAATTCAAAATCGGATGCTGGTGCTGCGGTTGCTTCGTTACTCATGCTCACAAACCCCTTGTTATTCATATATTTGCTAAAGCCTGTCCGTGTATGGAGGAATGTGATTATTATAACACAATGACTTACAAAATGTAAGTTTGTGAGTAAATGTTTTGATTTCTTCTGTTGTTTTTGACAAAATGGAATAATAATCCATAAGGGTTATATCCTGCTCGTCTGATGTTATTATATTTGATTTTAAGAATCTATCCAAATGAGGCAGTTACTTATATGAGGAGGAGTTTGGTGCCTGGGACATGACATGTATGTAGCCCAGACCGATGGGAAATTGGTTGCTATTGATCTAAACGGTATGATAATTGTGCAGATTAAAGGGACGTTAACTGCTTTCAAGGAGCCTCAGGCTCTAAAAATGAAATAATCGAATCTACAACGGCTCTCCGATAAACATCCGGCAGAGTCGTTTTTTAGTGGAATGATTCCACAATCCCCGTGCGAAAAATACAAATCTATTTTATGATAATAAGGTTATATGATGAGTAGACTGTAAGTTAACGAAATTACATAGAAGGACCGAGGGATATTATGGAACAGCAAGCGGTTTGGGCGATAGGCATTTTTCTGCTGATTTATGGACTTATTATTTCCGAAAAGATTCACCGTACCATTCTGGCGATGTTAGGAGCTATCGTCATGATAGCGATGGGCATTGTGAATCAGGAGACGGCACTGCAGCACATCGATTTTAATACTATAGGACTGCTTGTAGGGATGATGATGATTGTAGGGATTACCGCAGAGACGGGGCTCTTTAAATACGCAGCTGTGAAATCCGCTAAGTTGGCGAAGGGGAAGCCGAAAAGAATACTGATTGCTTTGTTTGTGATTACCGCAGTGGCTTCAGCCTTTTTGGATAATGTGACGACAGTGCTGCTTATGGTGCCAGTCACCTTCAGTATTACAAGACAACTGCGCATACATCCGCTGCCTTTTTTAATGTCACAAATTATCGCATCTAATGTAGGCGGAACGGCAACCTTGATCGGAGACCCGCCTAATATCATGATTGGCAGTGCTGTTAAGGAGCTGACCTTCATGGCTTTTATTAGCAATCTGACACCTGTGATTATCATCATTGTTTTGGCGTATATCCCGCTGCTGTTATTGATGTTCGGTAAACAAATTAAAACTACACCTGAATTGCAGCAGAGCATCATGGATATGGATGAGAAGGTTATGATTACGGATCATAAGCTGCTGCGAAAATGTCTGATCGTATTGGCAATTACGATTGCCGGGTTCTTTTTACATCAGGCGTTACATTTGGAGTCCGCTACAGTTGCACTGGCCGGTGCATTTTTACTGCTGCTGCTGACCGGAGGGGAACATATGCTGGAAAAAGCTTTTCACAGCGTGGAGTGGATTACGGTCTTCTTTTTTATCGGACTGTTCGTGTTGGTGTCAGGGCTTGTAGAGACAGGTGTGATTGCAGAGCTGGCAGCAAAAGCGATTGAAATAACGAATGGTGATGTGCTGATGAGCTCAATGATGATTTTATGGGTCAGCGCCATTACCTCAGCATTTCTGGATAACATTCCTTTTGTAGCAACTATGATCCCTCTGATTCAGGAGATGGGCAATATGGGGATCAGCAATTTGGAGCCGTTATGGTGGAGTTTGGCCTTAGGGGCTTGTCTGGGTGGCAATGGCACATTGATTGGTGCGAGTGCTAATTTGATCGTAGCGGGTTTGGCAGGTAAAGAGGGGTACCCGATTACGTTCATGAAGTATTTGAAGGTCGGTTTTCCTTTGATGCTGTTGTCCATTGTGATCTCCAGCGTGTATTTATATTTAAGATATCTGATGTAAGCAGCGTTACTAAGAGCCAGGGAGTAATATGCTTGAAGTGATATTTTGAAACGGCAGGTAGAAGTTGTGGAGGAAGTAGAAGGAGTAGAAGGAGTAGAGGAAGTAGAGGGAGTAGATGCAGGAGTATAAGTAACAAGTGGAGGCAAAATGCAGATGTTGAAGCGGTGAACATATGTTGAAGTGACGGTGGGAGCATATAAGTGTATTTTGTACAGTTATAACTCATCGAATAAATTGTCCCCAAAAAATAGCTGTATTCAGTACACTTATTTTCATGATTTCCTCAGCTAAAGGTGATTTTTCTGGATTTTAATTGTATAGAATACAGTTATATTCAGGACACCCCCTTTTTTATACGAAATAAGTGTACAGAATGCAACTAAATCAAAGATTTGATCTAGATTCGGCGATATAAAATATACGGGGGGATCCGGAGGAGTTATTCCGAGGTTTACCCAAAGTCGACTTAACGCTACGCAATGCAGATAATCAAGCAGGCAGTGATTCTCCAATATCTGGAGGCTCACTGCCTGCTTGTTTTTTACATTAGAAAGGGCTGCTTAAGGAGTATGACTTCCAAAATACTGGTAACTTCCTTTGGGATATTGATTCCACTCGCCCTCAAGTGAATACTGCTGTGATCCAGTGTATATACCAGATTTACGGACAATAGTTCCACCTGTGGAGAGGAATTGCTGATTAGAGGTAGGGTCACCGAGAACATCTACGATTTGGCCGTTTTTCTTCAGTACTAATGCTGTAATATTATATGTTTTTGGATTATATAGACTCAGCTCATCATTGTAATAGGAGATATTCATTAAATCAAATGCGTCCCCAAAAGTAGAATCTATAAACATATAAGGCATTGCTACAGATACAGGAAATAGTGGCCGGGAATAAACCTGTTTGGTTTGGGTGGCTTTCATAAATTGGTGGACTTCAAGGGTGTAACCTTCTGCTTTTCCTGCGGGATTACCATTTCCTTTATAGTACAGCTCAACTGCGATTCTGCCGTCACCGCCGTCCAGATACTCTGAGAAGAATAGCTCGGAGGTGCCCTGTGAAGCCACACTTATAGATAAAACAACCGCTTTGCCATCAGAACCTACTATCCATACCGTTCCTGGACTTGTAGGACCATTCCATATAGCTCCATTCAGAGTTGCAGGTGCGCTCAATGAACCTGTGCTGCTTTCTGTATACACTTTAAATTGACTCTGATTAGGAATCAGCTTGGAAATATCGAAGGAAATATTGGACACACCTTGCTTGGTGGTTATTGGCACAAAGCCGTTGTTTACAAGCTGGGCTGTAATCAAGGTGAAAGTTGAGGTGGTTGAACCTCCTTTATTATCCATTGCTGTGAGGGTCACTAAACCACTCGCTGAACTATTAGCTGCCGGAGTTACCGTTAGAGTGTTGCCATTAATACTAAGTGTACCAGCATTTACGTTATCTATAGAAGCTGAATAAGTAAGCATGTCATTGTCTGGATCTTGAAAAAGCTGGGCCAGATCAAATATACGTGGTGCCGTGATACCTGGTGTTAAGAGTTGAGTAGTGATTCCAGATATCGCAATTGGTGGCTGATTAGACGTTACAGTGAATACAAAAGTAGAAGTGTTAACGCCACCTTGGCCGTCCATTGCTGTTATTGTAATCATGGCCGTACCTGAATTGACCGGCACAAGGTTGAGATGATTCCCATTTACAGATACAGTGGCAACGCTAGCGTCAGAGGATGCAGCTGCGAATGTAAGCGGGTCGCCGTCCGGATCAATGAACACATTACTGATGTCGACGTTTTGGACACCGTTTGTGATCAGAGCAGATATTGGATCAATATTATTTTGCGCGACTGGTGCATGGTTCACCGGAGTCGGCGCCGGAGTAGGCTCAGGAGTCAGCACCGGAGTAGGACTAGGAGTCACTACCGGAGTAGGACTAGGAGTCGCTACGGGAGTAGGCTCAGGAGTCGCGACCGGAGTCGGACTAGGAGTGGCCACCGGAGTAGGCTCAGGAGTCGGCACCGGAGTAGGCTCAGGAGTCACTGCCGGAGTAGGGCTTGGAGGCGCGACTGGAGTAGGACTAGGAGTCACTGCCGGAGTAGGGCTCGGAGTAGGCGCCGGAGTAGGCTCAGGAGTCGCTACCGGAGTAGGACTAGGAGTCGGTGCCGGAGTAGGCTCAGGAGTCGGTGCCGGAGTAGGCTCAGGAGTCGGATCGCTCACGGCGTTAGCAGACGTGGACGAAGTATACACAGGAGCAACGGCTCCAGATGTATTTTGAACCGTTTGGATATTATTTTGAATGGCTGTGTAATTTGTTATGAAATGTGAAGGCAGACTGTTGCCAGGCAACTGCAGATTTTGAATAGACAAGGAGGGATCGATGGTGATCTTAGCGCCGCCTTCAACTATTTTTAAGGTTTGCAGGGAACCGCTACCATGAATAGTAACTGGAGTTATAGAATCCACAATGATCTGCCCAATTTGGTCCTGAAAAGTTATACTCGAAACGCCATTTTTAATCTTCAAATCACCGGTAACATTGCCTTTAATAACAACATCATTTCCAGAAATATTGAGCAAAGAACCGGAGGGTAAGCCGGAGGTATTTAGTTGAACCCCTTTTTGTACAATTTCAAGCTCTTGCAAACCATCTACATGACGATTCAAGGAATTGAACTTAAGGACAGCTCCTCTTAAAGCATCATGGTTGTTATCACCCATTAATTCTTTGAGTTTACCTTCAATGAGGTAAGGCGTGCCATTGATCGTTACGAAATCCCCATCTATACTGTCGATCGTTGCAGTTTGTTGTTCTTCTTTAAAAATATTCAGCAGAAAAGAAGCCATATCCTGCCGCTGAACAGTACCTTTGGGGCTGAACATATCTTCGGGAGAGTCTATAAGTTTAAGGCGTAATGCGACATCGGTATACTCTTTTGCCCAATTGCTAATTGTGGATTCGTCCTTAACCTTGTTGGCTTGTCCGCCTTGCGCTCCAGTTCCGCGGATGGCACGTACAAATATAACTGCAAGCTCTTCTCTAGTTACAGGTCTGGATGGATTAAAATTACCTGTAAGATCACCCTCCATAAATCCTGCCTTTTTAACAGCCTCAATAGCGGACACACTCCAACTGGAATCAGATACGTCTCTAAAGGAAGAAGCGGAGTTTACTGAGGAATCTAGCTTTAAGGTCTTCGCTAAAATGGCTGCCAGCTCTTGGCGAGTCATTGTCGCAGTGGGTCTGAATTGTCCGTTGGGATCGCCTTTAAGCAAGCCTAGACGAGCAGCCTCGAGGATTGCGGCACTTTTCGTCTGTTGTATTTCGGTTAAATCAGAGAACGGTGGAGTGATTTCAGCTGCAGATGCGTAGAGGGTACCACCGAACAAGGTGTTAAGGGCAACAAGTGTTGCTCCCCATTTTAATGATATGCTTTTCAAGCAAAAGCCCCTTCCTTAGAACCAATTTGTCATAAGCTTACTTCATTATATCGACGCAAAAGTTAGGTTTTTTAATACTTTCATCCTACTAAAAGTGATTTAATTCATTGCTTTTCTAACTTATGAACTAGAAATAACTCCACTTCTGTTCCATAAAAGGGCTTGTTTTTTGTTGACAGCTTATAAAATCGATGATATTTTAAATATTATAATTCCAATTGATTTACTTTGAATAATGATTGCCGACTGTTCCTACAGAGGTATTGCGAATGTAAAAACGCAATGCCTCTGTTTTTTTGTCCATACAGATTAAAGGAGGGGTCAAGGTGGGAGAAGCGTTGCTGTCTATTTCGAACCTAAATAAACGTTTTGAGTCTGCCGGTGGTCATGTTCAAGCACTCCATAATGTAGATCTCCATGTACAGGAGGGCGAATTTATTACAGTCATCGGCCCCAGCGGCTGTGGAAAAAGTACACTATTACGCATCGTAGCCGGTCTGGATAGCGGGTACACTGGCAGCGTCACCCTGGAAGGGGCGGAGATTGGGGGTCCTGGGATCGATAAGGGTTTTATTTTTCAGGAGCATCGCCTCTTTCCCTGGCTTACCGTTGAGAAGAATATTGCCTCTGATTTACCGCTAGGGAACAAGGAAGTCAGGCGGAAGGTCGATGAATTGATTGATCTGGTGAAGCTAAATGGATTTGAGAAATCTTATCCCCGCGAGTTGTCGGGAGGGATGGCCCAGCGGGTAGCAATAGCTCGTGCACTTCTGCGCAATCCAAAAATACTGCTGCTGGACGAACCGTTTGGTGCACTGGATGCATTCACTCGGGCCCATATGCAGACGGTATTGCTGGACATTTGGCGGGCTAACCAAACAACCATGATTTTTGTGACGCATGATATTGATGAGGCTGTGTTCTTGGGTAATCGGGTAGTGATTCTAGAGCCGCGTCCCGGGAAAATACGTAAAATTGTACCGATAGATTTACCGTATCCACGGAAAAAAACAACGACCTCCTTTCAAGAGCTGCGTTTGAAGGTGTTGAATTATTTTGAAAAGGTAGATGAGCTAGAGCTTACAGACGGAGCCGGAATATAAAATAGGTCGACCATACCCATGGAGACTTTCGAAGACATTACTATTCGAGGGTCTCTTTCTGTTTATTTAAAGTGATTGTAAAGCTGAAAAAAGGTGGGTTCAAAGTATGACAAATCGGGCTGTAGCCATAAGAACTTCCGGAAGACCCGGAAAGGTGGCAACACTAGGACTTGGTCTTTTGCTGCCGGGCAGTGTGCTGATTCTGTGGCAGACGCTCGGGCATTATGGAATGATCTCGGAGATGCTGTTCCCTACGCCGTATACGATTGCGGAATCTTTTGTAACTTTAGCGGCTTCAGGCGATTTGTGGCCGAACTTTAGGATCAGCTTGATCAGAGCTTTTTCTGGATTCCTGCTAGGTGGTGGACTGGGTCTGCTGTTAGGACTTCTCGTAGGTCTGTTCCGCAGATCGGAGAAGCTGTTAGATCCCTCCTTGCAAATGATCCGTATGATTCCCAGTCTGGCGGTAGTACCGCTGTTCATTTTATGGTTCGGGATCGGTGAGGAGTCGAAGGTGCTATTGATTGCTAAGGGAGCTTTTTTTCCACTTTATATTAATACGTTCATGGGAATTCGCGGCGTGGATAACAAGCTATTTGAAGTTTCCCGGGTACTTGGCTTCAGCCGGTTGAAGCAGATTGGCAGGTTAGTACTTCCAGCAGCGCTGCCGAACATTATTCTTGGAGTTCGTCTCTCTCTAGGGCTTTCTTGGCTGGGGTTAGTAGTGGCAGAGCTTATTGCATCTACCTCAGGCATTGGATACATGATGTCCGATGCGCGTCAATTCGCGGACACTCCAGTGGTGTTCGTGGGAATTATTATTTTTGCCGTAGCTGGATTGTTGAGTGATTCCATTGTCCGTTACATTGAACGACGGTTGTTGAGATGGCAAGACAGTTATCGCGGATAACCTTGAACGCTCATTAAACAAAAGGGGGATGCACCATGAGCGATGGAGTAGAAGCTATTATCAAAAATACTAAAAGAGCCAGAGAAACGCTGGATAGCAGCGGCACAGCTCCTTTATCCAAGAAGACACCGAAGAAACCCGCAATACAAGTTGCATGGAAACCCTTGCTCTCTGATTGGGGAATGGGTGCAATTATCCCGGTGGTGACGTTAGTCCTTTGGCAGCTGGCAGGGAGTACGGGGCTGGTCTCAGCAACCTTTTTGCCGACTCCGCTTTCGATTGCAAGAGCTTTTACCGACTTGTTGGTTACTGGAGAGTTAACTCATCATCTGGGTGTCAGCATGGGTAGGGCGGGCATCGGATTTCTTATTGGAGGTGTGTTGGGTCTTCTATTCGGCGTACTGACTGGCTTGTTCCGCAGTGTGGAATATGTACTCGATCCTAGCGTACAAGTGCTTAGGCTTGTTCCTCATTTGGCTATAGCACCGCTCATTATTCTCTGGTTCGGGTTTGGAGAGATATCTAAAGTTGTGATCATTATGACAGGCTCTTTTTTTCCGCTCTATATTAATACGTTTATGGGCATCCGCAATGTGGACAATAAATTGTTCGAAGTAGCTCGGGTATTAGGATTCAGTCCATATCAGAAGCTGCGCAGGCTTATACTCCCGGCGGCGCTGCCCGGAATTTTGTTAGGGCTAAGGTTGTCGCTGGCTGTTGCTTGGATTGGTTTGGTTGTAGCAGAGCTTATTGGATCACAGTCAGGTATTGGGTTTCTTATCAATGAGGCGAAGCAGAACTCTAATACAGAGGTTGTATTCGTAGGCATTATTATTTTCGCAATTGTCGGTAAGCTGATCGATTCCTTGTTCCGGATTATTGAACGAAAGTTCCTGTTCTGGCGCGATAGTTACGAAGGCTAAACAAACTGAGGAGGTCTTGAACATATGAGTGGATCGGTGAAAAAAGGATCGGTGAATTTGGTGGCAGACGTGCTCGTTATCGGAGGAGGTCCGGCAGGAACGTGGGCAGCCCTTACTGCATCAGCGAAGGGGGCCAAAGTAATCCTTGCAGATAAAGGGTACTGCGGTTCAAGTGGGGCAACGGCACCGTCGGGAACGGGAGTCTGGTATGTGAAGCCGGATGAGAAGCTCCGAAAAGAGGCAAAAGCAAGTCGTTATGCGCTTGGCGGTCAGCTGGCTGAATCTCGCTGGATGGACCGGGTGCTGGATCAAACCTATGCCAATATGAACAAGCTGGGTGTTTCCGGTTATCCATTCCCTGTAGATGAGCAGGGCAATCAATTCCGAAGAAGTCTGCAAGGACCGGAATATATGAAATTAATGCGTAGGCTGGTGAAAAAGGCAGGCGTTAAAATTCTAGATCACAGCCCAGCTTTGGAACTCCTGGCGGATGAGCATGGCGTAGCTGGAGCGGCTGGAGTTCATACCCAGAGTGGAGAAACCTGGACTGTTCAGGCAGGAGCAGTCGTCATTGCTACCGGAGGCTGCGCCTTCCTAAGCAAGGCACTTGGCTGCAACGTGTTGACCGGAGATGGATATCTCTTCGCTGCTGAGGCTGGGGCGAATCTGTCCGGCATGGAATTCTCCAATGCCTATGCGATCTGCCCTACGTTCTCTTCGGTGACCAAGACGGCGTATTACAGCTATGCCAGCTTTTATTATGAGGATGGAAGCATTGTGGAGGGAGCCGGTTCCAAGAAAGGCCGTTCTGTAATTGCCCGGAATCTGTTGGCAGGTAACCAGGTGTACGCCAAGCTGGATGGGGCACCAGAGGATTTAAGACCGCTGCTGCGGGTGGCGCAGACGAACTTTTTCCTTCCTTTTGACCGCCAGGGAATTGATCCGTTCAAGGATGCGTTTCCGGTTACTTTGCGGCTCGAAGGCACGGTTCGGGGGACGGGTGGCATCCATATTACAGATGAAAGCTGCGGCACAGGTGTTCCCGGACTTTACGCGGCAGGAGATGCTGCTACCCGCGAGCTGATTTGCGGAGGTTTTACTGGCGGAGGCAGCCATAATGCGGCGTGGGCGATGTCTTCGGGTTCTTTTGCTGGTGAAGGAGCTGCTGTCTATGCACAGAGTCTGGGGTCGCACGCTGCGCAGCGTAGTCCAGTCGGCTTATCATCATCACCACTGGTGCATCAGGAAGTGAAGCCGGGAGTGGCGGCCCAAACGGCAGAGTATGTGTCTGCTGTACAGGCTGAGGTGAAGCCGTATGACATCAATTTGTTCCGGACAGAACAAGGGCTGACTTCTGCACTAGATCGTCTCGATGGGTTGTGGAAAGAGCAACGAAGCCGCGAAATTCAACGCACGCCAGAAGGGGTCAAGGCACGTGAAGCCGAAGCCATGACCGCAACAGCCCGCTGGATGTACAATTCTGCACTTGCTCGTACAGAGACGAGAGGCATGCATAAGCGTGAGGATTTCAAGGCTACAGATCATGGCCAGCATCATCGTTTGATCAGCGGCGGATTAGATCAGGTATGGGTGAAGACGGAAGCCGTGGCTAAGGAGGGTGTTCTATCGTGATTGAGGTGATCAGCGCTGCCAGATGTGTAGAGTGCAACCAATGTGTATCTGTCTGCCCGACTAATGTTTTCGAACGGGTAGAGGATGGCATTCCTGTTATTGCCCGGCAGAGCGATTGCCAGACTTGCTTTATGTGTGAGCTGTATTGTCCTGTCGATGCTCTCTACGTTGCACCAGACTCAGAGAATATTATTGGTGTGACAGAAGCGGAACTTCAGGAGCAGGGACTCCTTGGCGGTTATCGTGAAAAAGTAGGCTGGGGTAAGGGCAGGCAGCCGGTGGCAAGCCATGACTTTATGTATAAATTGGCGTCGAGGGCAGGGTTCTGAGCTTGATTAAGATTTAAATAAATAGCATAAACCTAGGGGGAGAAACAATGAAACAAGCGTACAGAGAGATTCAAGGGAAACGTTCAAGGAAGATTCGGTTTGCACTTTTAACTACAATTATGATGGCCATGCTGGTGCTTCAGGCTTGCGGAAATAATACGGGCGGCAATGGAGCATCTGCCTCCGGGGGATCAAATACGGAGAAGGCGGGAGAAGAGGCCACGAGCAATGTTCCAGCGGTATTGAACTTTGGGTTTATCGGTTCCAACAAATTGAATGTGCCTGGCGGCGCAGAGGGTTGGGGCTTTTATAAAGGGATTATTCAAGAAGAGTTGAAGAAATACGGCATTACTGAAGTGAAGCTTACTGGCTTTCCAAACGGTCCGGATCAGACAGAATCCTTGATTAGTGGTCGGCTGGATATCGGCAGCCTTGGAGATACACCTGCTATTATTGCCTACGCTTCTGGAGCCAAGACCCGTCTGATTTCACAATCTTCCGCGAACACGATCGGTTATTTGATCGGCAAGAAGGATGGGCCCAAGACGGTGAAAGATTTGCAAGGTAAGACTATCGCAATTCAAAAGGGCTCCTTCATGCACCGCTATGTTGTTGGATTACTACAGGAAGAAGGAGTAACCGACTACAAACTCGTGCATATGCTCATTCCTGATGCTACCGCAGCTTTAGCCCGTGGAGATGTAGATGCTACAACAAATCTAGGCGTTCCTGCGCTGAAGCTGATTGACCAAGGATACACTCACTTGGATGATGCCTCGAAGCACCCGAACCTGCTTGGTTCTAGCGCAACAGTTGTGTCTGAGGATTATCTGGCGAAATTCCCTGATTTTCCGAAGGCATGGAACGAAGCTAGAGAGAAGGCCTTGGCAGACTTGAAGCAGCATGAGGATGAGTATTATCAATTTCTGGCTGAAATCGGAGATACAACGCCTGAGCTGGCGAAGCAAGTGAATCCGATTAGTGATATCAAGGATACTGCGTTCACTGATGAAGGAACAAAGCTGCTGGAAGGTACCAAAAACTTCCTCGTCGAAGAGAAGTTAGCGAAAAAAGACTTCAATATTAGCGATTGGCAGTTGAAATAAAGTTGCTTAAAGGCTGCTTTAATTGAACTTAAGATTCTTCTATAAAGGTAATTGAGTGACTGCGGTGAATGTTTGGACTTTCGGCCGCCTCTCCGCCACTCCTCCCTTTAGTGATTTTTAAGTTCAACTAACTCAGCTAATGGTGTAGGAGGAAAAAAGATGTCGCAGCTTAAGAAGGAAATGAAAGTGGATGTCCTCGTGCTTGGCGGAGGTCCTGCTGGGGCGTGGTCGGCATGGAGTGCAGCCTCGCAAGGTGCAAAGGTAGTCCTGGCGGATAAGGGCTACTTGGGCACAAGTGGCGCAACTGCACCGGGTGGAACAACGTTGCTCGTGATCCCTCCCATTGCCGAGCTGCGGGAGCAGGCAGTGCAGGCCAGACTTAAGGCCGGCGGATATTTATCGGAGAATGCTTGGATTCACCGGGTGCTGGATCAGGTAGAGCAGAACCTGGCTCAAGTGGAGCAGTGGGGGTATCCGTTTCCGAAGGATGAAGAAGGAAACTCACTGCGTACCCATCTCCATGGACCAGAATATATGCGGATTATGCGAAAAGTTGTGCGCAAAGCAGGGGTCACAATTCTTGATCAGTCACCAGCGCTGGAACTTCTTCACGATGAACACGGTGTCGGTGGAGCGCGTGGGATCAACCGCCTGACAGGAGAGTCATGGGAAGTGAAGGCTAATGCCGTTGTGATGGCTACCGGAGGCTGTGCTTTTCTCAGCAAAGGCCTTGGTTGCAACGTGCTGACAGGGGAAGGATTGTTGATGTCCGCAGAGGTGGGAGCTGATCTTTCGGGCATGGAATTCAGCCGCCAATACGCGCCAAGCTTTGCGGACGGAACCGTAACACGTGGCCGCATGCTGGCTTGGGCCACCCTTTATGATGCGGACGGTCATCCGTTGCATAGAGGGGACCGGACCTTTGGCAGCATTCCTGAGCTGATGCTGAAGGGTCCGGTTTACGCTTCGCTGGATCTGGCAGACACCGCGGAGAAACAGGATTTTCTGCGCAAAGCGCATCCGATTTTCTTTATGCCGCTGGAGCGGGCGGGAATTGATGCGTTTAAGCAGAAATTCCCGCTCACCCTGCGCTATGAGGGCACGATGCGCGGCACTGGGGGTCTGCGCTTGAGCGGCACGGATTGCCAGACGACCGTGCCCGGACTCTATGCGGCCGGAGATGCCGCATCTCGCGAGAAAGTGACCGGCGCCATCTCCGGCGGCGGGGCTTATAACGCTTCCTGGGCCATGTGCAGCGGAAGCTGGGCTGGACAGGGAGCCGCACAGCATGCGCTGTCCTGCCGAGGACAGGCGAACAGCCGCAAGCTGACCGCAGCGGGACGCTACGGGCTGGCGGCTGGCGCCGATGCCTCGGAAACGCTGGAGGTGAAGCCGCTAATCGCGGCAATCCAGCGTGAAATCTTGCCGCTGCAGATCAATTATTTCCGCAGCGAGCTAGGCATTTCTTCAGCCTTGAAGCGGCTGAATGCCTTGATGCCCTATTTGAACGGGCAGGCTCCTGCCAGCGTTCAGGGCATCGTGCAATCGCGTGAAGCCGCGGCTATGCTCGCGGTCGGCAGGTGGATGTACACCGCGGCACTCGCCCGGAAAGAGACCCGCGGACTGCAAAAGCTAGCGGAATATCCGGAGCTTGATCCGCGCCAGACTCACCGGCTGATCTTATCCGGTATTCAACATATAAGCATCAGTACAGAGGCTGTGCCCCATGCTCATGAACTGAATGCGCTGAAGGAGGGGCAAGCGATATGATCGAATTAATCAGCTTGGAGCGTTGTGTTGGTTGTAAGCTGTGTACGAAAGTATGTCCGACGAACGTATTCGAAATGCAGGGGAAGATTCCGGTCATTGCCCGTCAGGAAGATTGCCAGACCTGTTTCATGTGTGAAGCTTATTGTCCTGTAGATGCTTTATACGTGGCACCACAGGCGGATCAGCTGATCGGTGTAAATGAGGAGGCGTTAATCCAGTCAGGCGCGTTGGGAAGCTGGCGTGCTGAAATCGGCTGGGGACCAGGTGCGAATGGTTCGATGGCGGAGAGGGATACGACTCCTTATTTTGAAGTGTTTACCGAGCAGTACCGTACATGAATAAGCAGAGGCTTAAACCCAAAAAATCCGCCCGAAAGCTAGGCGGATTTTTCATATATTAGAAACTTACAGCAGGGCTTCGATAGCTGGTTCAATATCCAGCGGGTCCACCGTAGATTCGAATCTAGTGACAACATTGCCTTCGCGATCAATCAGGAATTTAGTGAAGTTCCACTTGATTTCGTCATTGTTCAGAGCCTCTGGATCTTTGTCTTCAAGCATGCTTTGCAGCAGCTTTCCTGAAGAATGGTTGATATCGAACCCTTCAAATCCAGCCTGTTCTGTTAGGTAGGTGAAAAGAGGGTGTTTAGCTTCGCCTTTTACGTCAACCTTTTCAAAGAGTGGGAAGGCTACCCCGTAATTGATTTGGCAAAATACATTAACCTCTTCATTGCTGCCGGGTTCTTGCTCTCCAAATTGATTGGAAGGAAAGCCGAGAATTTGGAGGCCGCGTTCCTCGTACCGTTCATAGAGCTTTTGCAGATCTGAATATTGGTGGGTAAATCCGCACTTACTTGCTGTATTCACTATCAGTAGCACTTTACCTTTGTATTGCTCTAGCTCGATATCTTTTCCCCGAATACTGCGTGCTGAATATTGATAAATGCTCATGGCTGCTACATCCCTTCAGTTATCTATGCTTTTTGAAAAAGAACAGGAAATATTTATAATAATTAAATTGTAAACAATTCAATTATCGCTGTCAAACAATACAGCTTGAAGGAATTGGAACCGTAATTGCCAGGTTGGAATAGGATAGATAATGGGTATGGATCAGTCAAACAAATTTATTGCGTTAAAGCTACTCTGCGTTCCATTATTATCTTGCATCGGGAACGTTTTTTGATTAAGATAGCAGAAACCAGCGCAAAAGCCGCGCTGACATAGATAAGGACTATGACGAAGAGAGTAAGCATTATAGCGGATCTTAACAGGGAAGGCGTGCCGGAGACTGAGAGCACCCTCATGAGACGATTAATGCCGAAGTTCACTTCCGAGTCGGCCCCTGAAGTAGTTTGTCACAGGTTGTGGCAGGTATGAGTAGGGAGGCCCGCGCCCCGCGTTACCGGGTGAAAGACAGAATTAATTCTTAGTCAGGGGAACATGAGATTCTATTCCTTTGTGCTAGTATTCGGGTTAATTCTAAATAAGGGTGGTACCACGGCTCCTCGTCCCTTGCGACGGGGGGCCTTTTTGCGTTCCAAATTATAACAAAAAGAGGGAGTGGAAGGGTAATGAGTAACGTGGAATTGGATGTTCTTAGAGGTCGTCTGGATGAAATTAATGGGCAATTGCTGGAGCTGATCTCCGAGCGGGCTAAGATTGTTCAGGAGATTGGAGTAGTTAAAGAAAAACAAGGTGTCCCTAAATTTGATCCAGAACGGGAAAAACAGATGCTGGATAAGCTCGTAGCGAGCAACAAAGGCCCTTTCACTAACGGGACGATCCGTAGCCTCTTCAAACAAATTTTCTCAGCTTCTCTGGACTTACAAACAGATGATCATAAAAAAACTTTACTGGTAGCCCGCAAGAGCCACAAAGAGGATACAGTGATTGTTCTGCCGGGGGATGTAACGGTTGGCGGTGCTTCTTCACTGATGGTAGCCGGTCCTTGCTCCGTGGAAAGTGAACTGCAGACTCGCACCGTAGCTGCCGCCCTGCAAAAAGCCGGAGTACGTGTAATGCGTGGCGGTGCCTTCAAGCCTCGGACTTCACCTTATGATTTCCAAGGGCTGGGAATGGACGGTTTAAGAATATTACGAGAAGCAGCAAATGAATATGGACTGCTGACCATCAGCGAAATTGTAGATCCAAGACATATTGAAGAGTCCCTTGATTATGTGGATATCATCCAGATCGGTGCACGTAATATGCATAATTTCGAGCTGCTAAAAGCGGTCGGAGAAGTCGACAAGCCGGTGCTGCTGAAACGTGGATTGGCTGCCACACTCGATGAATTCATCCATGCAGCGGAATACATCATGTCTCGTGGAAACACACAGATCATGCTGATTGAACGTGGAATTCGTACCTATGAAAAAGCGACCCGCAACACGCTTGATATCTCAGCAGTGCCCATTCTCAAACAGGAATGTCATTTGCCAGTACTGGTTGATGTAACTCACTCGACAGGCCGCAAAGACATCCTTATTCCATGTGCGAAAGCCGCACTCGCAGCTGGAGCTGACGGCATTATGGTGGAGGTGCATCCTGATCCTGCAACCGCATTGTCTGATGCCGCTCAGCAGCTGAATATTGATGAATTCAACACCTTCTTTAATGAAGTGAAGGCTTCCGGATTGTACCGGTAATCTAGAAATATAGAATTTGCATGATATTTTAAGGATTTGCTAGAAAATGATGTGTATAAGCGCTTACAAGTCTAACTAATCTTTTTGTGAAGGTGAAGGCGGGTCGAGTACAATAAGCAACATTAGCGTTGCACCGGCCCCGGGTCTTTTCTGACAAAAGATCTACACATTTTAATAGTCACAGGAGGAAATTAGATTTTGAAGCAGCTTACCTTAAATAATGGGTGGTTTTCTAACACTCGAACCGATATTTTATCGGGGATGACCGTAGCCGTTGCGCTGATTCCTGAAGCGATCGCTTTTTCGATCCTGGCGGGAGTAAGTCCGATGGTTGGTTTATATGCCTCTTTTTGCATTGCGATTGTAACGGCACTTGCCGGAGGCAGACCCGGAATGATCTCGGCGGCTACGGGAGCTATGGCTCTGTTAGTCGGAAGCCTCGTACTAGAACACGGAATAGAGTATCTGTTCGCGGCAACTGTACTGGCTGGTGTGTTTCAGATATTGATGGGGATGCTAAAGCTGGGGCGGTTTATCACCTTTTTGCCACAGCCGGTCATGACAGGGTTTGTCAACGCGCTGGCGATACTGATTTTTATGGCACAGCTTACCCATTTTAAAGGACAAGGCTGGGTGATGTACGGACTGGTAGCTCTGACCTTGCTTATTATCTACACGGTTCCTCGGTTTACCAAAGCCATACCTTCAGCACTTGTAGCGATTGTTATTGTTTCTATTCTTAGCATCGCTCTTCATCTGGACGTAAGAACCGTAGGTGATATGGGGAATATTACAGCAACCTTGCCACTATTCCATCTCCCGCAAATCCCGTTCACGCTGGATACGCTGCTTATTATTTTGCCATATTCACTTTCGCTGGCCGTAGTTGGGCTATTGGAATCCCTGATGACTGCCACCTTAATAGACGATATTACGGGCACAGGTAGTGATAAGAACAGAGAGGCGAAGGGACAGGGGCTTGCGAATGTAGTCACTGGTTTTTTCGGAGGGATGGCAGGCTGTGCGATGATTGGCCAATCGATGGTTAACATGAAGTCAGGAGGACGCACGCGTTTGTCCACGTTTGTATCAGGGGTTTTTTTATTATTCCTAATTATCGTACTTGGCGATGTGGTGAAGCAGATCCCGATGGGCGCGCTCGTCGGGGTAATGATAATGGTCTGTATCAGCACCTTTGAATGGGGCTCACTCAAAACTTTAACCCGTGTTCCGCTAAGCGATGCGCTGGTTATGATTGTGACGGTGGTCACTGTGGTGGTTACGGACAACCTTTCTATTGGGGTTTTGTTTGGGGTTCTGCTAAGTGCTTTAACGTTTGCTTGGAAAATAGCTTCGATCCGCCTAACTGTTCAGGAAGCGACCTCTTCCAAAACATATGCGGTTTCCGGCCAGCTGTTCTTCGGCACGACAAGCCACTTCATTCATGAATTCGCCTACGATAGCGATCCGGATCATATTATTATCGATTTTTCACACTCCCATGTGTGGGACCAGTCCGCAGTCCATGCCATAGCGAAGACGATGAGTAAATACGCCGAGCATGGCAAAAAAGTCACCATTACTGGACTTAACGACCAGAGCTCACAGCTGGTTCAGCGGGTGGGATTATCATTACAGTAGGATATACAAAAAAATAACAGATACCCTCAAAAAAGATTGCGCTGTATGCGTGATCTTTTTTTTATAGCAGATATTAACTGAAAGAAAAGGCCAGCAAGGTTTTACTTTGGGTTTAAAATAATATAAAGTATAAAGTGGATAATGTTTATCCTCTTTATACGCGGACGGTATTATCTACAGTTTGTATCAAACTATTTACGTAAATCGAGGTGCTATGCATGCATATGAAAACAGGGGTAGAGCAGTCGGTATATGCACTGGTTCTACTCAACATGCTGCCGGATAAGGCGGTGTTGTCTGGGGAAGCGATTAGCCAGCAGCTTGGAGCATCGGCGACCTATTTTCAAAAACTGTTAAGAAAGCTGGTAACTGCAGACATCATCACGTCTGTTCCCGGCATTAAAGGCGGTTTTAAATTAAAGAAAAGCCCTGAAGATATTCGTGTATATGACGTTTACCTCGCGGTGGAAGGCCAGCAGTCGCTGTATTCATCGAATGGTATTCTGGTAGACATGTTGGATTTAGAAAAAGAAGACAGCTGCTGCCTGCTATCGAATCTGATGGAAGAAGCTGAATCCTCTTGGAAAGCCGTGTTAAAGCGGGAGACTATTGCTTCGTTGTCGGAGGAAATGCGTGGTGAACGCTTTAAAGATAAGATTGCAGCCTTAGAGGAATGGGTCAGTAATAAAATGGTCATCTGACCAAAGAAGGGATGTATTCGCATGAGATTAAGCATATTGGATCAGGCACCCGTGACAAGCGGCAACACTGCGGAAGGTGCCTTGAACAAAGCAGAAGAACTGGCTATTTTAGCAGATGAGCTGGGATATAGCAGAATGTGGATGGCAGAGCATCATGGCGGAAATACATTTGCTAGCTCAGCTCCGGAAGTAACGGCTGCCCGTTTAGCCGCCAAGACCAACCGTATTCGAATCGGCACCGGCGGTGTAATGATGATGCATTATTCTCCGCTTAAGCTGGCTGAAGTATTTAAAACGTTAAGTGCTTTTTCCCCGGGGAGAATTGATTTTGGTGTGGGACGAGCTCCTGGTGGCGATACAAGCGCCATGTACGCTTTATCTGAAGGCCGCGAGTTAATGCTGCATAATATGTATGACAAGCTTGGCATTACCATGCAGCTGCTTAGTGATCAGATTCCGGAAGATGAGCTATATGCCAAAAATCTCGCTGCTCCAACGAAAGTGGCGCTCCCTGAAGTATGGTTGTTAGGCTCGAGCGGCAATAGTGCGCGAAAAGCTGCACAAATGGGAGTCGGATACTCCTTCGCACAATTTTTTAATGGTGCGATGAGTAATGAGATTTTGGACCATTACCGGAATAACTACCAGCCTTCTATCTTTATGGACAAACCAGAGATCAGTGTATCTTATATGGTGACCACAGCAGAAACAAAGGAAGAAGCTGAGTATGAAGCATTACCGCAGGATATTTTTCGGTTGATGATGAGTAAGGGCCGGATTACTCAGGTGCTGACACCAGAAGAAGCTCAGAACATTTCGTTATCGGAAATTGACCGGATGTCAATCAAGGAAGGGCGCAAGATTCATTTGGTTGGTGCGGTTAAAGACATCGCCGTACGTTTGCAAGAAGAACAAGCACAATATGGATTCCAAGAAGCAATGATATGCAGCATCCCACATTCGCAGGAGAAACGGCTAGAGGTTTACCGACTACTGGCGCGTGAACTGCTAGGCTCTTGATTCTGGATAGCTAACCTTAACCCGCATTTGATGCGGGTTTTTTGTATGCTAATTTAGCTTTTGGATCGGCGCATCCCCTCAAAAGACAATAAATTAACCCTACCGCCTCCTAAAAGTAACATTTGAATGCCTAACTTCATCTATGATTAATGAAAGATTTAATTTTAAAAAGAGGATAGGAAGTGATCAAGGATGTTTCCTCTACATAAATCCGTTACGCTGACAGCCTTGTTTCTAATGAATCTGCTGGCAGGTTGCCAACATCAGGTGGACCCATCCTCCCTTCAATCGGCTAACGACTACCACACCTCAAGACCGAAGCCAACGGACACCGCTGCAAATCTCATTAAGCTAGAGTGGAAGCTGGTGGATACAATCCCCGTAGTCTCTCAACTAATTGCTCCACCTACAGGCGCTACTTTGATTACAGAGAAGAAGCTGGAAGATTTCGGAGGAGTCAAAGTGAGTGTGTATACGATGGCTAGTGACGAAGACTATGTGTATGCCAGAACTTCTACTTCCAAAGGGCAATACAGTCTAGGGGCGATAGGAACTTATAATTATCGTCAACCGGAGGATATCAAGGTAGAAGTAGTGCGGCTGTTTAGCGAAAAGGTGTTGAAAATCACTGGAGGACTAGGAGTAAATAACTCGCTCAGTAACTATTATTTAATCGACGAGAGCGGTAACCCCTCGGGTTTGCTGCAAATTGATACCGGACATTCCAGAGAGCTGGATGTTGATCAGGATGGATCTTTTGAGGGTGTAGCCGCACATGGAAATCCGATGAGTGCCTACATTTACCGCTGGAATGTTGATCACGCTGAGATAACTTTCGTTAATGATGCTTTAAAGGCGGACTCCGTGGTGCTAACGGATGAAGGAATATATGAAGCTTCTAATATCGGGGACAAGCAGAGCAAAAAATTCCGGTTGACCGTAGAAGGACTGATCCCAGAGCGGTAACGCCATGACCATTGCTGTTGAAATATTTCCTGCGACCATTTACCCTAAACCTCCGTATAGACGGTTAAGCTTGAATGATTATCCATAATCTAGGAGGGGTATTGGATGAATATGCAAATGAATCCGAAATTGAAACAGCTGCGTCCGGGGAAAATAGTCAGCGGTATTGCAGCGGTGCTCATTGTATTGTTGATCGGCGCGAACTCTTTTGTATCTGTGGAATATGGGCATGTAGGTTTATACAAAACCTTTGGTAAATTAAATGACAATACATTGTCACCCGGCATTCATTTTAAAATCCCTTTTATTCAGACAGTGATTCAGGTCAATACACAGGTAACGAAGGCGGAGACCGATACTTCAGCCTCTTCAAAGGATCTTCAGCCTGTGTCCACACATGTGGCGGTGAACTATTCCGTAAATAAGGCTTCGGCCTTTAATCTGATGAACAATATCGGAGGTAATTTTGATAGTGTAATTATCAATCCGGCTATTCAAGAAATCGTTAAAGAAGTAACAGCCAAATATCCAGCAGAGGATTTGATTACGCGTCGTGATGTGGTGTCAAGTGAGATTAGTGAGCACTTAACCGCTAGGCTGGCAAAATATGACCTGATCGTCAACGATATTAACATCGTTAACTTTAAATTCTCGGAGGCGTTTAACCAGTCGATTGAAGCAAAGCAGGTTGCCCAGCAGCAGGCGCTGAAGGCGGAAAATGATCTCCGGCGGATTGAAATTGAAGCGAAGCAAAAAATTGCCCAGGCGCAAGCAGAGGCCGAATCTTTAAGACTTAAGAAGCAAGAGGTTACACCTGAGCTGGTGCAGCTGAAGCAAATTGAGGTTCAGGAGAAAGCACTGGAAAAATGGAACGGCGTGCTGCCATCTGTAACAGGGGGAGCCACACCTTTTGTGGATGTTCAATCCCTGACTAAATAATTCATTATTGGGTTTCTGATTTATTTCCTCTGATGAAAAAGCCCTACTTCTATAGAAGTAGGGCTTTTTATACTATTAATATTGATAAAGCATCGTAGGAATTTGCCAGCCAGCGCCAACTGACCAAAAGAAGACATAATCGCCACGTTTGATTCGTCCGTCCTCGACTCCGCGTTGAAAAGCGATAAAAGGACTGCTTGTGGCTGTGTAGCCGAACTCGTCGCCTACATAGATGAACTTTTCTGCGGTGAGCCCAAGTCCGATTTGGATGAGCTCGATATTTTTCAGTGAGAATTGTGAAAGGCAGAATGCTGAGATATCATCCGTAGTCAGACCGTTGCGTGAGAGAAGCTCCTTCATATCCGCTATAGCCGCGTCCACACACACTGTACCGTCAAAAGGGGTCCAACGTATCCGAATCTGCTCTGGGGTCATACCCTCTTGATAAATATTCGACAGGCCGCAGGCCGGGAACATAATATTCTCGGAGCCCTCAGAATCGGTGTAATAAAGGGAATCTATGAAGCCTGCATGCTCGTTGCTGCGCTCCAGAATCACTGCTGCTGCGGCGTCCCCAAAGTTAGGGTAAGTAATTTCATCATCTGTATTGCAGTTCACTGAGCTGTAGTCGCTTCCTACGACGAGTGCGTACCTGATGCTGGGATTGGCTTGCATATAACGACTTGTCTGCTCCACGGCGGAGACCATTCCTGCGCAGTTAGCATTGGAATCCTGCGTAATGGTCCGGTGTTTACCTTGAAGCATACGGTGTAGGAGAAGTGCATTGGTAGGATAGGTGTACTCTGGTGTCTGTGAAGCGAACATGATCATGTCCATATCCTCACCTTGCAAATTCGCTTCGCTAAGCACTTTTTGGGCAGCCTTTAATCCCATCGTCAGAGCATTTTCACCCTGTTCTTTTACGATGTATCTCCGGTCGCGACCCATGACTTCTAGGAATCGTTTGATGTCCTTGCCCATACTCTGAAAATGCTTCAGATAATATTCGTTATCTACGATATGCTCTGGGTGGTAATAAGCAGCTTGGCGAATCGCTATATGTCCCAAATGGCGCCTCCTATGCTTCAATAATTTCGTAATTTTCTAATTTCGTTGCCCGTGCCACTCGGCTTAACTGCATTTTTAGGACAGGGCTTTTGGCAATAATAAAGGTTACTTTTTTAAATCCGGATTGTTTATACAGTATGTAGCATTGCTCAAGCATGGGAAGTGTGTCCTTTGAGGATACATTCAATGTCTTGCAATCTAGGATAATCTCATATTGTTTGGGGTCGAATGCACTTATGATTTGGTTGTACTCATTAATGAAACGTCCTGCATCTTCTGGCGACATAGTTCCTTCGACTTGTACATTCAGTTTTTGATCTGCAGCATTTGTGGCGAAATTGAAGTTTCCCATTTTTGATTAATCTCCTCCTAAGTTTTATCTAAGAAAAATTTTGATGAATAGGATAAAAAAACCTATTTATCTAAGACTATTATCGTATTTTTAATTGGGAAAGTTTAGGGGATTAAACCTTTATTTTTTTAAAAAGATAATTTAGGGAATGATAAACTACTTAAAATCCATAAAATCTGCACAAATTAAGGTTTGAGGTAGGCATGCCCACCTTGTTTGCTTTGCAAAGCACAGTTCTATTGGTATGATTACAGAGATGAAAAAAACTACTATCCAAATCATGGAGGAATAATAAAAATGAGCGAAATTACACTATCGGGGATCATTGATCATACACTGCTTAAAGCAGATGCACGGAAAGAAGACATTATTAAATTGGCGGAGGAAGCTAAAACTTATAAGTTTGCTTCTGTTTGCGTAAACCCTGCTTGGGTAGCTACTGCCCATGAAGTGCTGAAAGATACGCCTGAGGTTAAAGTATGTACAGTAATCGGCTTCCCGCTGGGATCATCCACAACAGAGAGCAAAGCATTCGAGACTACCGATGCTATCGCTAAAGGTGCAGGCGAGGTGGATATGGTCATCAATATCGGAGCATTAAAAGATGGCAACGATGAGCTGGTTAAACGTGATATTGCAGCTGTTGTAGATGCAGCGCGCGGCAAAGCCCTGACAAAAGTCATCATTGAGGCTTGTCTGTTAACGGAAGAAGAAAAAGTTCGTGCCTGCAAGCTATCTGTTGAGGCCGGAGCAGATTACGTAAAAACATCCACTGGATTCTCTACAGGCGGGGCAACGAAAGAAGATATCGCGCTTATGCGTGCTACAGTTGGACCTAATATCGGTGTAAAAGCTTCCGGTGGTGTACGTAGTGCAGAAGATGCACATGTAATGGTACAAGCAGGTGCAAGCCGTATTGGAACTAGTGGTGGTGTAGCGATTGCTAAAGGCGAAACAAGCCAAAGCAATTACTAAGCCGAAGGGCTGAATCGGAAGCGGCGAGTGAGGAGGACAAGCTCATTCGCCGCTGTCCTGATTCAAGCTATTAACGGATCAATTTGATTAGCGATTGTGTTTTATACATAAGGTTGAGGTTTTTATTAATTTATATTGAAAGCGTTATCCAGTAGGTAGAGGGCACTAGCAGAAGCATTTGACCAAAGTATAATAATTCACACCGGAATAATGAGATTTTTTTCTTTTCAAATGACGTGGTTTGTGAGAGAATGGGTACAATTCAAAATTGTTAATCATTTCTATACTTAATTATAGGGGAGGAAATACCTATGTCAGAAGATCGCAAGCTGTCGTTTGAAACTTTGGCTGTCCATGCAGGCCAGGAAATTGATCCAACTACTTTCTCACGTGCTGTACCGCTTTATCAGACCACTTCCTACGGGTTCCGTGATGCTGATCATGCAGCGGATCTGTTCGCGCTTAAAGAATTCGGTAATATTTATACTCGGCTGATGAACCCAACTACGGATGTATTTGAACAGCGTGTGGCAGCACTTGAGGGCGGTGCGGGTGCGCTTGCTACAGCTTCCGGTGCAGCGGCTATTTCCTTTTCCATTTTAAATATTGCGGGCGCTGGGGATGAAATTGTATCTGCGGCAAGCCTATATGGCGGAACTTATAATCTATTCTCGACAACACTGCCTAAGCTTGGTATTAAGGTGCATTTCGTAGATTCGGATAATCCTGAGAACTTCCGTGCTGCGATTACAGATAAGACCAAAGCCTTGTATGCAGAAACAATCGGCAACCCGCAGGGAAATGTTCTGGATATTGCGGCAGTTGCAGCGATCGCCCATGAACATGGGATTCCTCTCATCGTAGACAACACGTTCCCAAGTCCATATTTATTGCGTCCGATTGAGCATGGCGCGGACATTGTTGTCCATTCGGCAACCAAATTCATCGGTGGACATGGTACATCCATTGGCGGGATTATTGTTGACGGCGGTAAATTTGATTGGAAGGCAAGCGGTAAATTCCCAGGTCTTACGGAGCCAGATCCAAGCTATCATGGAGTGGTGTATACGGAAGCAGTGGGCCCGATTGCTTATATTATTAAAGCCCGCGTTCAATTACTTCGCGATTTAGGGGCGGCGATTTCTCCGTTCAACTCTTGGATGCTGCTGCAAGGTCTGGAGACTCTTCATTTGCGGATGGAACGTCATAGCCAGAATGCGCTAAAGGTAGCGCAATATTTGGAGGCACATTCAGATGTGGAATGGGTAAGTTATTCGGGACTTCCTACGCATCCATCTCATGAATTAGCGCAAAAGTATTTGCCTAAAGGCCAAGGTGCGATCCTTACTTTCGGTATTAAAGGTGGAAGTGCTGCGGGACGTAAGCTGATTGAGAATGTGAAGCTGTTCTCTCATTTAGCGAATGTTGGGGATTCCAAGTCATTGATCATCCACCCAGCGAGCACAACCCATGCACAGCTGTCGGATGAAGAGCAAATCACAGCCGGAGTAACGCCGGAATTGCTGCGTTTGTCGATCGGGACGGAGTCCATTGATGATATTATCTATGATCTGGAGCAAGCTATTGCTGCCAGTCAACAATAAAAGTTTATATTTCGAAAAGCATTACCGCTCTGCGGTAATGCTTTTTTTGTTCCCTAAAAAAGTTGGAATATTCATCGGATTTGGCAACGCTTGCATATTTCAGGTGTGGCTCCCGTATTTATAAGTGAGGTAGGTAATGAAATGTCGGTCGCTTATGTTATATAGCTTGGCATACCGGCAGCAATCCAAAGATAAAGGGTGGGTGCGAGGATGAAGGGTGAACGTCAGCAGGATGGTTTGCGGAGTAGTGAAGAGCGCCCGTTCAAGTTCATGTATAAGGCTGGTGATCGGACTGTGGGAATGGAAATGAGCCAAGCTGGATCCGTAGCCTCCGCTGCCGCAGAATTTATCGCTGGAGTAGAGCAGAGGGATGTCGTTGAGCCTTTGAAGCGGTCTTATTTTAAGCGGCCGGGGGAACCATCGACATTCCTAGTGCTGCGTGAAGGAAGAGAAGAACGTCTTGCTGGACGGGAAGGAACAAGGACTGTTCAAGCGGGCCCGTGTTTGATACGGAGTGAGGAATGGCTGCTGGAACCAGAGCTGTTCTGTCTTTATGAGAATTGGTTATCTAGCGAGGATGAACTGCAAACAGCGCGTATTCTGCAGCGAATCTCTTATCGTCTGCGCGCAGCTGTTGCTGAGCTGCTTGAATCGCCGGATGGCGAATGGGCAGCGGTCACCCTGCTGCATCCAGAGTCACTTGCGGTGGCGCAGCCCGCCAAGCTTGCCGCGCTTCAGGACGCTCAGCTCGAAGCGCTGTTCGCTGCGGTGGCGGAGAGCCAGCGGCAAGGCGGCGATTGCCGCCTTGACCTGCTGGTCGCCTACACCGCAAGTGCAGCCGAATTCGCCGCAAAGCGCGAATTCATCGAAGACGTGGCCGATCAGACACTCGGCCACGCTTATGCGGCGGCATGCCGCATCGGGGCGCTGATCGCGCCCGATGTGGAGCCTGCCGCCGCTGCGGAAATCGCGCGTATCGCCGATTTCCTAGTGCTGGACGGCGCGGCGGGCGAACACGCGCCGGAAGAGACCGCCGCGGAGGACTTCGCCCTGGCGGCGGGGAAGATCTTTGCCGCCGTGACGAGCGTGAAGCCGGCGGCGGTGGTGCTCGCCGCGGGGACACCGGCAGCGTCGGCTTTGGCCGATCTGTATCAGATCGGGCTCAGCGGGATCTTTTGCAGCGCCGGTCAGCGGACCGAAGCGCTGCTGAGAGCGGCCTGCCTGATCTGGATCGCCAGGCAGCGAGAAACGCTGGATACTGCCGCCGGTGGAAGGCAGTAAGCTTTTTCTGATGAACGATACGGTGCAGTTCATATAAGAATCGTAAAAAGACTTCAGAGCAGCGATTATCCGGTTATCGGGGAATCGTTGCTCTGTTTTTTTGGTCGTTAGCTGCCTGCTTCAACAGCGTATATATAACCCATTACTCAATCACTATACTCAACCTCCATGCTCAATACTGTACTCAACCTACGTATTTAAACTAATCTGTATTCATGCTTTGTATTTAAACGCCGTGCTCCTACCTGTGCTCAACCTCAGCGCTTAAACTAATCTTCACTCATGCTTGCATTTAAACGCCGTACTCATACCATGTGCCCAAACACTGCACTCAACTCCGCACTTAAACTAATCGTGCACCACTGCACTTAAACTAATCAGTACTCAAACTAGGCACTAACCTCCGCACTCCTCAACCCCCGATGCTTAAGGACCAAGATGACGCTATTTGCCTGATTTTAGCTTTTTTAGCATGGTTTCGGACACGAGAGACGCTATTCGTTAGGAAGAGGTACATATTTGGTGCTTTTCAGGTCAATAGCTGCAATGAGGTCCGTTAGATTACCAAATGTGTTTAAAACCAGCGATTAGGGTCAGCTGAGTCCGATAGTAGCTACATACGCGAGCAACTTGCATCATACGTTCATCAATCTTATCGTACTCATACTTTACGCTCAACCTCCACACTCAACCTCCTGTAACTCCTATCCTGTACCCAACCTCCGTACTCCCACCCTGTGCCCAACCACCGTACTTAAACTAATCTTCACTCATGCTTTGCATTTAAACTCCGCCTCAACCTCCTGAACTCCCACCCTGTGCCCAACCACCGTACTAATACCCTGCGCTCAACCTCCGCACTTAAACTAATCAGCACTCAAACTAGGCACTAACCTCCGCCCCCCTCAACCCCCGATGCTTAAGGACCCAGATGACGCTATTTGCCTGATTTCAGCTTTTTAAGCATGGTTTCGGACACCGGAGACGCTATTCGTTAGGAAGAGGTACATATTTGGTGCTTTTCAAGTCAATAGCTGCAATGGGGTCCGTTAGAATACCAAATGTGTTTAAAACCAGCGATTAGGGTCAGCTGAGTCCTATATAGCTACTCAAACTAACTGCACGCAAACTCTGTACTATCACCAGTAGCTGCAGCGCAACATTAGTTTTGGAACATTCACATTTGTTTCCAGCATCTTCTTACATTTTACATAAACAGGATATTGACAGTGGAGGCTCGAATTTTATTAGCATCTTACTGAATAGGAGTGCTGTAGATGTCCACGAATTTTAGAGTTGGCTTGCAAAAGGTCGTAGATCATTCTTACGATATTGAGATTGGGGAAGGTCTTTTTGGCGCTCTGATTGAGGATTTAAAACGTGGAATTGTCGAGAATGTAAGCAAATTCGCGATTATTACAGATTCCAAAGTCGAAGTCCTGTATGGACAAGCCTTGCTGGAACTGCTGCTTCAGAATGATTTTCAAGCGGAGCTTTTTTCTTTCCCTGCTGGAGAGAAGTCCAAAACCCGAGAAACGAAGGCAGAGCTGGAGGATCGGCTATTAAGCCGTTCTTATGGACGAGATTGCTGTATCCTTGCCATTGGAGGCGGGGCGGTAACGGATTTGGCAGGTTTTTTGGCTGGAACATTTGGTCGGGGAGTGCCAAGTTTGAACTATGCAACTACCCTTTTAGCAGCAGCGGATGCTTCTATTGGTGGTAAAACGGGCGTGAATACACCGGTTGCAACCAATCTAATTGGTGTTTTTCATCAGCCTAAAAAGGTCTACATCGACCTAGCCACTTGGAGAACGCTTCCGGTACGTGAGCTTCGCAGTGGTTTGGCTGAAACAATCAAACATGCCTGCATCGCGGATGCTGACTTTTTTGAGTTTCTTGAACAGAATATGGAGCGAGTTGTCTCCTTAGAAGGCGAACTTGTATTAGATCGAGAGGTTTGCGAACGGATTGCTTTTCATAATTGTGAGATCAAGTACAGCGTGGTGGAAAAGGACGAACTGGAGAGCAACCTGCGCCAAATTCTAAATTTGGGGCATACTGCTGGCCGAGCGTTAGAGGCTTTAAGTGGTTATGAATTATTACATGGTGAAGCTATTGCGATTGGACTCGCGGTTCAGGTGCAGCTGGCAGAGCAGTTGGGGTATGTAACGGCTGACGAAACTCAGCGTGTGATTGCTTTGTTGAAGAAGGCGGGACTTCCGACTGAAATACCAGCAACCATTACAAATAGAATGCTGATCGATAAGATGTATACGGATAAAAAGGTTCGCAAAGGGCGTATACGGTTTGTGTTCCAAGCTGGAATTGGAGCGATGAAGTCTTTTGAAGGTGGAGCTTATTCGACGCCAGTCGAAGAGCAAGTCCTATCCGAGCTTTTAAATAAAATACGCAGTTAAGATAGGAAAACGTTATTTTAAATTTATGACGAATAGCCCAGAAGGTAGGGTTTACTTTTTCGTTCAAGGTGGTATTATTAAAATATAAGTTGCGCTAAGGAAATATAGTTGTACTGTTGCAACAATGATTATCATTCTCACTACTCATAGTTATCATTCATGCTGTCCCGGCTAAGCCGGGGCAGCATGTGTCATTTTAGGGGTCTTAAGAATGGCTCTCATTATCATTTAGACAAAACAAAGCGTGTGCTCCCGAAGCAAGTTTTGTTGCGAAGAGAAGTTAATGAAGTAATCCTACACAAAACTTTCAGGATGGTGATTATTATGCAAGCAACATCAAAACATTTACCCCAGCAAACCTCAATCTCCGGCAGCATGAAGAAACCAGGCGCTCCAAAACGCCGGTTCGATGTGAGAGCCATGCTCAGCAACTCCGAGATGCAGGCTGCGCTTGGCAGCGGAGTGCTTATGCTTTTTGCTTGGGCTATGGGTAGCTGGTCAGAAGTTTTCTCTATAGTACTTTATGTTATTTCGTATACCATTGGTGGCTGGAACAAAGCCAAAGAAGGCGTTGAGACGCTCGTCAAAGAACGTGATCTCGATGTGAACCTGCTGATGATTGCGGCTGCACTAGGCGCAGCTACCATTGGGTACTGGAATGAAGGTGCTATGCTCATCTTTATTTTTGCGCTTAGTGGAGCTTTAGAGAGCTATACGATGGAACGGAGTAAGAAGGATATTTCCTCACTTATGGCCTTGAAACCTGCCACAGCCATGCGGATTGAAAAAGGAAGCATGAACGAGGTAGCTATTGATCAGTTAGTAATTGGAGATCTGTTGCTTGTACGTCCAGGGGATCTTATTCCTGCAGACGGCAAGGTGTACAGAGGAGAATCGGCAGTAGATCAGGCTTCCATTACAGGAGAGTCAGAGCCTGTTGAAAAATGTGCCGGCAGTGAAGTATTCGCAGGTACGGTCAATGGAGAAGGTCCACTTTATATTGAAGTAACGAAATCAGCAGAGAACACACTTTTTTCAAAGATCATTAAGATGGTAGAAGAAGCAGAGACGGATGTTCCAAACTCACAGCGATTCATTAAAAGACTGGAAGCCATCTATGCACGGGTAGTCGTTGCCTCGACTGTGGCTCTTATTTTCCTTCCACCCTTTTTGCTGGACTGGAGCTGGAGCGCAACCTTTTATAAAGCGATGGTTTTTCTTGTAGTAGCCTCGCCTTGTGCGTTGGTCTCATCGATTATGCCTGCGATGCTGTCGGCCATTTCCAAAAGTGCGCGAAAAGGGATTTTATTTAAAGGTGGGGTCCACCTCGAAAATATGGCCCGGACCTCTGTTGTAGCTTTTGATAAGACAGGGACCCTTACAGAGGGAACTCCGCAGGTGACAGACTTTATTGCAGCTGAAGGCTACAACCGGGAAGAATTACTGGCGATTAGCGCATCCATTGAGCATATGTCCCGCCATCCATTGGCGGAAGCCATTGTGCGTAAAGCTGAGGAAGAATATCTGGAGCTGCGGGGTGTGCAGGAAAGTAAAACCATCACTGGCTGGGGAATTGAAGGTCAAGTTGACGGGCATCTCTGGAAAATTGGAAAGTCCAATTTACTGGATGAGCTGACTTCGTCTGCGATAAGTTCTGAGCTTGCATTCTGGAGAACTAAACGGCAGCAGTTGGCGGAAGAGGGGAAGACTGTCTCCATTATTTTGGACGGTGAGCATATTGCAGGTATGATTGCATTGCAGGATACAGTTCGCCCACAAGCAGAAGCCGCAGTGCGGAAGCTGCAGGAGCTGGGGATTAAAGTGGCTATGCTTACGGGTGACCGGGAAGCTACAGCAAAAGTTATTGCGGCTTCAACCGGAGTAGATTTAGTATTTGCCGACCTTTTACCAGAGGATAAAGTAAAGCATATTAAGGCGCTTCGTGAAAAGCACGGTAATGTTGTGATGGTGGGTGACGGTGTGAATGATGCGCCTGCTCTGGCTACAGCGACTGTTGGCATGGGTATGGGCATGAAAGGCAGTGGTGCAGCGCTTGAGATCGCCGATGTAGTGCTTATGAATGATAATATTGAAGAGATCGCCTCGACCATTTCATTGGCACGGCGCTCACAGCGTATTGTGAAGCAAAATATGATTTTTGCTGTAACAGTAATCGCAGTTCTGATGATCAGTAACTTTGTGCAGGGCATCGCCCTTCCTTTTGGCGTGATCGGTCATGAAGGCAGTACGATATTGGTTATTCTTAATGGGCTGCGATTGTTGCGGTAAGTGGTCAGTGATGTTGTAGTACATTATTTATTGTCAAAAATTAAATTGTTCACAAATGATTTTTCCTTGAGGGAGTCTGGCTTATTGACATTTTTGCTTTCAGTTAGCATAATTAAGACTACATTATAATTATTTTAAATAAGAAGCGACGTCACTGCCGTCTAACTCAAGGAGGATATAGATATGTATAAATCAATAATTGTTGGAACCGGACCGGCGGGGTTGACTGCTGCTATCTACTTGGCTCGTGCCAATTTAAACCCACTAGTAATCGAAGGACCCCAACCTGGCGGACAATTGACCACCACTACAGAAGTGGAGAATTTCCCGGGATTTCCTGATGGGATTATGGGTCCAGACTTAATGGATAATATGCGTAAACAAGCTGAACGTTTTGGTGCGGAATTCCGTACGGGTTGGGTGAACAGTGTAGAACTTGGAGAACGTCCTTTTAAGCTTAATGTTGAAGGGTTGGGTGTTCTTACGACGGATACCTTGATCATTTCCACTGGCGCTACGGCAAAATACCTCGGTATCCCAGGCGAACAGGATAATGTGGGACGCGGTGTGAGCACCTGTGCTACCTGTGATGGATTCTTCTTCCGTAATAAAGAGATCGTGGTTGTTGGCGGTGGTGATTCTGCGCTTGAGGAAGCGGGTTTCTTGACTCGTTTTGCCTCCAAAGTAACTTTGGTACACCGTCGTGAAGAACTACGTGCTTCCAAGATCATGCAGGATCGCGTTCGCGATAATGTTAAGGTAGCTTGGAGCCTGAATCGTACTCCTCTGGAAGTAACTTCTGGAGATAAAGGCGTGAGTGGACTAAAAGTGCTGAACAATGAGACAGGACAAGAAGAAATCATTGAAGCAAGCGGAGTGTTTGTGGCGATTGGCCACCATCCTAACACTGCATTCTTGGGTGGACAAATCACAACTAATGCTGAAGGTTATATCATGACTAATCCCGGTACTTCTGAAACTAATATCCCAGGCGTATTCGCTTGTGGTGATGTGCAGGATACCCGTTATAGACAAGCGATTACGGCAGCAGGCAGTGGATGTATGGCAGCTATGGATGCTGAGAAATACATTGAAAGTCTGGAACATAGCGCGGTCATTCTGTAATTTGGTATAGAAAACTCCCAGTGCTACAATAAATAACATAACTGTAATCTTCTATAGGAGGTCTAATGATGGAAAATGTAATTGTATATACTTCAACAAATTGTCCACATTGCCGTCAGGTGAAGAGCTTTTTGAGCGAAAAAGGCGTAGCCTATGAAGAACGTAACATCGAGCAGAATGATGATTACGCACAGCAGGTTTGGGATATGGGAATGAGAGCTGTTCCTGTAACTGTAATTGGTGAGTACAAAATCGTGGGGATGAACAAAACTCAGTTCGACAAAGCATTGGCGACTGTTAATTAAATAAGATTTCTGCGAAGAAATTGCAAAAGGTCGCTTCCATTTTGGAGGTGACCTTTTTGTGGTCTAGGTATACAAAAATAGCCTGACGCTTATATGCGCAGGCTATTTTTTATGATGTAAATCGCAAAGTTCAATTTAAGCTTGAGTGAAAGAGGTAATGATCTGAAATAGGACGTATACAGCAACACCGCTGCCGATCAGAATGAATCCTGATTTCTTTTTGGCTTGAAAAAAACGGAGCACACCGAGACTGATCAAAGGGGCAATAATGAGCAGAAAAAGCAACACAGTGATGAACATCTGTGCCGAGATATCAGACGTATCAACATAGGTCATGGACTCGCTCTCCATTTCAAAAAAGGGGTTGTAGTGATAAATGTCACACTAACTTATCCTTTATTATATAGGATTTAAGTTGCTTTTACTGCACTTTTGATCCACCTAAATGCGTCAATTTTACGTCAATTCTATCCGCTTATGAATTTCACTCGTGAAACTGTCCCGCAAAATCGTTGTCCATTAGACTACATTAAACGGTGACCCGAATATCGCCTAGAAAATGCATAACCGCAGAGAACCCCGCGCCTATCATCGTGCCCCGGCTGCCCAGCTTGGAGAAGGTAATCTCGAGCTGCTGCTTATGATAAGGAAGCGTACGCTCCGCGACAACCCCGCGAAGAGGCTCCCCTAACCAGGCTTCTGCTTCGGATAAAGCTCCACCGATGACAATCAGCTCTGGATTAAAGCTATTGATTAGATTCGTTACTCCGATGCCGAGATATTCACCCATAGATGAGAAGTGGCGCAAGGCGTCTTCTTGTCCAGCGGCTGCATAACGGACCAGTTCTTGTGTAGTATGAGCAGGGAGGGAGAACTCGGAATGGTCATAGGTTTTCTCCGAGGCATATAGCTCCCAACAGCCACGACTCCCACAACTGCACGGCTTGCCTTTTGCTTCAATCGTCATATGTCCGGTCTCGCCGGCATATCCTCGTGCACCTTTGTACAGCTCGCCGCCAATAATAATACCGGATCCGATCCCTGAACCCGCACTGATGTAGAGCAGATGTCTAACATCTTTTGCCGCCCCAAAGTTCAGTTCACCTTGTGCACCTGCGTTAGCTTCGTTATCAATAGTGACTGGAACCGCGAATTCCCCCTCCAAAATACCCCGCAGGTCGACCATTTCCCAGCCAAGGTTGGGAGCAAAAAGAACAACCCCGTTCTCATCCACCATCCCGGGGACACCTACTCCGATGCCGACGATACCGTATGGGGATTCAGGTGCTTTATCAATCAAGTCTGAAATTGTTTTTTTCATCCGTTCCAATACATAAGGCAGAGCATGATTGTCCAGGGAGAAATCGCTTTCGAAAAGAATGCCACCACTTAAATCACATAAGACGGCTGTCAGTTGCTTCACCCGTAGCTCTATACCGATTACACTGCCGGCCATGCTGTTAAAATGCAGCATTAGCGGCTTACGGCCGCCACTGGATTGACCTGGTCCAACTTCAGTCACTAATTCTTGAGCGCATAGCTCAGCCACCAGATTGGATACGGTGGCCTTATTTAGTCCGGTCATCTCTGAAACCTTAGCGCGCGAGAGCGGAGAGTTCCTTCGAATAGTATGTAGTACGATCGATTTATTGATTTTTTTGACCAGCGCCTGATCTCCGGTAACCTTCACGAAACACACATCCTTTTTAGCATAGTTCCCTTTTGTTGTATGCCACTTAGTCTAGAGTGATGTGCTGGAAATTGCAATACATCGGCAGAAAAGAGGAAATCTATGTTTGTTGGATTTTTTGAATATTAAACGGATAGGCAAGGGAGACTTAAAGAGGCGGAAATTTTATAAAAAAACTTTGTTTAACCAATATACAAAGTCAAAAAGATGTGTTAAGATGATGCTGTAAACGCTTGCTAGCGTAGCACAATATGAGGAGGATTACACAATGGCTTATTTTGAGACAGTGAACAAAATCTCTTACGAGGGAAGCCGTTCCACCAACCCTTATGCATTTAAATTCTACAATCCTAAAGAAGTCGTAGCCGGCAAAACTATGGAGGAACATCTGAAATTTGCAATGGCTTATTGGCATACATTAACTGCTGGCGGTTCTGATCCGTTTGGCGCTGAAACTGCAATTCGCAGCTGGGACAAATTGAGTGGTCTTGATAAAGCTAAAGCTCGCGCTGAAGCAGCATTCGAATTTATGGACAAGATGGATCTGCCTTACTTCTGCTTCCATGATGTAGATATCGCACCAGAAGGCGCATCTTTGCGTGAGTTCTACAGCAACATCGACACTATCGTTGATATCCTTGAACAAGGCATGAAGACTTCCGGCAAGAAATTGCTGTGGAATACAGCTAATATGTTCACTAACCCACGTTATATGCACGGTGCAGGTTCTACACCTAACGCTGATGTTTTCGCACATGCAGCAGCACAAGTGAAGAAAGGTCTGGAAGTTGGTAAACGTCTGGGCGCAAGCAACTATGTATTCTGGGGCGGCCGTGAAGGTTACGAAGAATTGCTGAATACAGATATGGGTCTTGAACAAGATAACATTGCACGTCTGTTCAGCATGGCTGTAGATTACGCTAAGGAAATTGGTTTTGATGGTCAATTCCTGATCGAACCTAAACCAAAAGAGCCTACTAAACATCAATATGATTTCGATGCAGCAACAACAATTTCGTTCTTGCAAAAATACAAGCTCGACAAGCACTTCAAGCTGAACCTTGAAGCTAACCACGCTACGCTTGCAGGTCATACTTTTGAACATGAACTTCGTGTAGCTCGTATTAATGGCATGCTTGGATCACTTGACGCTAACCAAGGGGATACACTGCTTGGTTGGGATACTGATGAATTCCCAGTTAACATCTACGATGCAACACTTACTCTTTATGAAGTATTGAAGAATGACGGTCTTGGCAAAGGCGGAATTAACTTCGATGCTAAAGTACGTCGTCCTTCCTTCGAGCCAGAAGATCTGTTCTTGGCACACATTGCTGGTATGGATACTTACGCAAAAGGCTTAAAAGTTGCTGCTAAATTGATCGAAGATCGCGTATTCGAAGACTTCGTTGACAAACGCTACAGCAGCTTCACTGAAGGCGTTGGTGCAGACATCGTTTCAGGTAAAGCAACATTGGCTTCTTTGGCTGAATATGCTTTGAACAATGAGAACCCACGTCCTAACCAATCCGGACGTCAAGAATACCTGAGAGCTACCCTTAACCAATACATCTTGGCTGAGTAGTTTTTACAGGGAGCTTGAAGCTTAAGCTTTGAGTCTAGTTTGAACAAATGCAACGGGGGTTGCTGAAGAGAGCATTCTTCGGCAGCCCCCTTTTTGTAGCCAAAACTAAGCGGATGCTTACGAAGTAAGTTTTATTCGAAGTAACTCAACGTAGTAAACGCTCATAAAACTAAGCAGATGCTTACGAAGCGAGTTTTATTGCGAAGAGAATCAAGAAGCTAAGCTCCATAAAACTTTTAGGAGGTCAAAAATGAAATACGTTATAGGTGTTGATTTGGGGACTAGTGCAGTGAAGACTGTTCTAGTGGACCCGCAGGGGAAGGTGGCTTTTGAGCATTCCGAGTCCTACCCGCTAAGCAGACCCCAACCGAACTGGAGTGAGCAAAATCCTGAGGATTGGGTAAAAGGTACGCTGGTCAGCCTGCGCCGTCTGATTGAAGTATCAGGCATAGACCCGTCACAAGTAGACGGTCTAAGTTTCTCCGGACAAATGCACGGATTGGTACTGGTAGATAAAGAAGGGCAAGTGCTGCGTCCAGCTATTCTTTGGAATGATACCCGTACTACTGCACAATGCCGTAAGATTGAGAAGACGCTTGGAGCGAAGTTGATCGATATCGCTAGAAACAAAGCATTGGAAGGTTTTACACTGCCTAAGATTCTGTGGGTTCAAGAGAATGAACCAGAAGTATTATCACAGGCGCATCAGTTCCTGCTGCCAAAAGACTATGTACGCTATCGGTTGACGGGTGATTATGCAATGGATTACTCCGATGCTGCCGGAACGTTGCTATTGGATGTAGGCTCTAAAGAATGGAGCGCAGAAATCGCAGAGGCTTTTGAACTTCCACTTTCTCTTTGTCCTAGATTGGTAGAATCCTTTGAACAGACTGGAACCTTATTGCCGGACATTGCTGAAGCATCAGGTCTTTTATCTTCAACGAAGGTATTTGCTGGTGGTGCGGATAATGCTTGTGGCGCGCTCGGAGCGGGTGTATTGGGAGAAGGCCGGACCATGTGCAGTATTGGTACATCTGGTGTAGTTCTTTCTTATGAGAGCAATAAAGATTTGAATCTCGAAGGCAAAGTCCATTTCTTTAACCATGGTGAAAAAGATGCCTACTATATTATGGGGGTTACACTAGCTGCTGGTCATAGCCTTACGTGGTTTAAAGAAACCTTTGCGGCGGACAAAAGCTTTGATGAGCTGTTAAGCGGAGTTTCCTCTATTCCAGCTGGCAGCGGCGGCCTGTTATTCACTCCTTATATTGTAGGAGAACGTACACCACATCCAGATGCAAATATTCGCGGAAGCTTTATTGGTATGGATTCAGGGCATACGTTGACGCATTTTACACGAGCAGTATTAGAAGGCATTACCTTCTCACTGCGTGAATCAATTGAGATTGTACGTGAGTCAGGCAAAGAGATTACAGAGATCATTGCAATTGGTGGTGGAGCTAAAAATGAGGCTTGGCTGCAAATGCAGGCTGATATTTTCAATGCATCTATCGTGAAGCTAGAAAGTGAGCAGGGTCCGGCAATGGGAGCAGCTATGCTGGCGGCTTATGGAAGCGGATGGTTCACATCCCTTGCGGAATGTGCAGAAGCGTTTATCCGTCCTGCTGATGTTTATAAACCAGATCCGAAACAAACGGCAATCTATGATGGTTTATTCAACCTCTATCAGGAAGTTTACGGCCAGACCCGCGAATTGAATAACAAGCTGGCTGCATATCGCCAATAAAGCGCCATTTATCTATCTGTCTGATATAAAAAAGGTCTTTCGCATCTGGCGGAAGGCCTTTTTAAAGACCATCTTCTTTATAGAGGTGATGAACGGCAATATTCAAAAATGTTGCCGTTTTCATTTTTCTTCTGTAAAGTATGGAATATCTCCAAGGTAGTGGCAGCCTGTAAATGAGATAGCGAAGGTTTCGGGGGGCGAAAGGCCATGTTTCAATGGTTTGTTAAGTTGCTGAATGACATCAAAATCCGCAATAAGCTGCTGCTTGCTTTTTTACTGACTACACTTTTGCCGGTATTACTGGTAGGTGGTTATCTTACGATTGAGATGAGGACCATGGCGTTTGAGAATGCACTGGAGCAAGCTTCAATTAACGTAGATCGGGTAAAAAAAAGAACAGAAGAAGTCATCGGTGTATCGCAAGATATAGCGTATCGATTGTCCAATGATGCCCGGCTGAAAAAACTCGCCATACGCCAGTATGTAAGCACTTATGATGTGGTTGAGGCTTATCGGGATTACACTGATATGCGTGAATACCTAAGATTATATAAAGACATATCCAACATACGTTTATACACTGATAATGCTACGCTGCTTAACAACTGGGAGCTGATTAATCCTTCGTCTGCCATTAAGGAGAGCCAGTGGTATCAGAGAGCACAGCGGTACGATAGCCTCGTCGGTTGGGAATATATAGAGGATGAGCGTGATCAGCGGAATTATTTAAGCCTTGTCCGCAAAATCGAGCTGGAGGGCTCCAGTAAAATTGGCGTGCTCGTTATTAATGTAAACAGTCACCAGCTAACTTCAATTCTGAGCCAGGAATCATTTGATACCATGATCGTGGATGATCAGGATAACATCATTGCTGCGAACCGGAGCGATCGAACAGGAAAGAAACTGGCAGATGTTTCTTTTGATACAAAGCTTTTGGGGCAAGGAAGCGGGAGCTATGAGGCAGAAGTAGATGGTGAAGCCTCCAAAATAGTGATAGAAGAACTTAAACCACAAGCCAGCCGTAACGCCCTGCGAATTATTTCTGTTTTTTCTATTGATAGTATAGTCAAAGAACCTAATCGGGTGATTAAGCTTTCGATTACCGTGATTGCCGTAAGCGTTTTATTGGCCTTTTTAATCATATATAGTTTCTCTTCGTTATTTTCACGTCGATTATTGCAGTTAAGCAGACATATTAACCGCGTTAGTACGGGTGATTTTGACACTTCATTAAAAATTGATGGTAAAGATGAAATTGCTCTGTTAGCTCGTCAATTCAATTCTATGGTGCGGAGTATTAACGATTTGATGTACGAGGTACAGGAATCTAATGACCAGAACAGTCTGCTGGAACAGAAACAGAATGATATCCGTTTTAAAATGCTGGCAAGCCAGATCAATCCTCATTTCTTGTTCAATGCGCTGGAATCTATTCGTATGGAGGCCCATATGAAAGGGCAAGTGGAGATTGCACGGGTAGTGCGTCTTCTTGGCAAAATGATGCGCAGTAATCTGGAGGTAGGCCGAAGTAAAATTTTGCTTAGCCAGGAGCTTGAAGTGGTTCGTTGTTATTTGGATATTCAGCAATTCCGTTATGAGGATCGTTTGAAATATCAATTTATTGTAGACCCTGCCGTCGAATCACTCTACATCCCGCCGCTGATTGTGCAGCCGCTTGTGGAAAATGCGGTGATTCATGGGCTGGACAACACGATGGATGGAGCAATGGTTACGGTGAATATCAAGCGTGAGCAGAATCATGCGGTCTTTACCATTACCGATAATGGAGCCGGGATCACTCCGGACAAGCTGGAGCAGATCCGTTATACCCTTGAGGTTCGTGATGAGCAGGAAGAGGCACGGATCGGGCTGCGCAATGTACACGACCGTTTGAAGTTATCCTACGGTGTTGAATATGGACTGAATATCGAAAGCCGGATGAATGAAGGAACATCTATTACGTTTCGTATTCCAATGGAGGACATAAATCTATGATCAAAGTATTGATTGTTGATGATGAGCCAAAGCTGCGGGAAGGCCTTCGGGCTCTAATCCCTTGGGAAGAGCTAGGGTATACGGTGGTGGCTACGGCCGCCAACGGCTTGCAAGCTCAGGAGAAATATCATATTTTTTATCCGGAACTGATTGTGGTGGATATCCGCATGCCTGGTATGGACGGGCTGGAGTTAATCGGTGAGCTGCGCGAAGAAGGCTCGACCAGCCATGTGCTAATTTTAAGTGGTCATGCGGACTTTGAGTATGCCAAACGAGCCATTTCTTACCGCATTGACGGCTATTTACTGAAGCCGGTGGATGAGGAAGAGCTAATCAACTATTTGGAGGAACTCAGAGTCACGATCGCTCAGGAAGATCGCTTTAGCCGCTGGAATGAAGAGGAGCCTGCCCGTAATCGCGAAAGCCTGCTGCGTGCATTGCTGCAGCCTTCAACTGCGGAGGAGGGGGAGAATGATCCTGCTAAGCATGCGGCAGCACTGGGTCTTAAACCAGACCGTGTCGAAGTGATCCTACTCGAACTACTCGCGTCTGCGGGCGGCAGTGAGGAAGGAGAGCGGGCCGTTAAGGCCGCGGTAGAACAGTATTTTGGCAGCAGTGAAGAGCGGATGTTTTTCACGATGCCGCCATATATTGGATTCCTGCTGCAAGAGCCGCTACCAGGAGAGCAGGAACAGGAGCGGCTGATGGAAGAGCTTTCTTCCTTAATTTGCCGCGAGGGGTACGACTTCAGTGCAGCAACTGGAGGCCCAGTAGCTGGACCAGAAGAGGCGGCACAGTCTTTTCAAGTGGCGCGTGAACTGCTGCGCCGGGCATTCTTTTACCGCAAAGGGATTCTGATCAGCGCCGATCTCTCCGGTATGTTGTTTCCTGGAGTGACGGAGGCTTACGCCGAAGAAGGGCAGGATGCGGAGAGCCGCCTAATGCTGGCTGTTGAAACCGGAAGCCGCGCTGCCATTGAACCGCTAGTGGATACGATCTGTGCGGAGCTACTGGCTGCGGGCAGTGAGGAGCAGCAGATCAAAGATACATTTGTGCGGATTCTCAGCACGGTGTTGGCCCGTCTCGAACCGGTCTATCCAGAGATTCGCAGCAATGCCGCTAAGCATTCCCCGCCGATCGGTGAGCTCTACCATAGTCACTATCTGGTAGACCTGCAAGAGCAGGCCGTCAATTTCATGGCGGAGATCGCCGATCAAATGTCCAGTGGCAGCAAAGGGAATGAGATCAAAAAAATTACGGAGCTAATCAACCGCCGTTACAATGAGAATCTTAAGCTTGAGACCTTATCCGAGTTATTTAATTACAACAGCGCATATCTAGGTAAAATGTTCAAGAACACTACCGGTGAATACTTCAATACGTATGTTGACAAAGTGCGGATTGAGAAGGCGAAGCAATTCCTAGCACAAGGCATGAAAGTATATGAGGTGGCCGAGAAAGTAGGGTACATGAACCCCGATTACTTCAACGCCAAGTTCCGTAAATATGTAGGGCTCTCCCCGAGTTCTTTTCGCAAAAACATCTAAAATAGAAGCCCAAAAAGCCACAGTTGCAGTTCAGGTATAACCTGAGCTTTAGCTGTGGCTTTTTTTTCTTAAATTAAAGCTACTTCACTAATAATAAATCTAATCGTTGCTGCAATTCTTGATTTGCAGGGTCTTTTAGAAGGGCTAGAAGTAACTCTTGAATTTGATCCATCTTTTTAAAAGGTTCATTTTGCACATATTTGTCATGTATTCTGGTTTCCAAGGTATATCCATAATCGAACCCTAATGTTGAATACGTCGAAAGGGCAGCAATTTTACTCGCTTGCTCTACAGCAAGAATGCTTGGTGTTGAGGATCGTTCTAATTCCAGTCTTAGACCGTCGAGTTCTGATGTCAGATTAAGGTCCAACCTGAAGCTAGAATAAAAAGTGGACAGTAGTTAACAGACTGGCGATAATGAGTCCACGGAGGTGTGTTCACATGGGAGAACATCGACAACGGTATAACGAAGAATTTAAAAAACAGACAGTGCAGTTCATCCAAGAGCAAACAAAGACAGTGGGCGACTTGGCGGAAGAGCTCAACATCCCAAAAAGTACCCTGCATCAATGGATGAGCCAGTATCGAGAACTAAAGAATGAACCGGCAGCTAGCGTGGATCGAGTACGGGAACTCGAGGCACAGTTGAAAGAAATGAGCCGTCAACTTCAAGAAAAAGATAACAAGATTGCTGATGTGGAAGAGGAATTAGCGATCGTAAAAAAAGCAGTGCACATCTTCAGCAAACCAAGGAACTGAGATTCCAGTTTATTGAAAAACATCGCTCCGAGTTTCTCTTGGAGAAGATGTGCATGACCCTACATGTGTCACGGAGCGGGTACTACAAGTGGCGGACAGAAAAAAACAGTACGCATATGCTTCGTAAGGCTGCGATAATGAAGCGAATTCAGTATCATTTTGCAGACCATCAAAAGCGGTATGGGAGTCCGAAGATCACTCGCCTGTTGCATCAAGAAGGTTATACCGTTACCGAACGCACGGTGAGTGTGTACATGCGACATATGAAGCTTCGCTCCATTGTCTCCAAAACGTATCGCGTACAGACCACCGACTCCAATCATGACCATCCGATTGCCCCGAATACGCTGAACCAGCAATTTAAAATACTCAAACCCAATTCAGTATGGGTTACCGACATTACGTACATTCCTTGCCGGGGAGGGCGCTTGTACCTGGCTAGTGTAATGGACCTTTGCACGCGCGAAATCGTGGGGTGGCGCTTGGAGAACCATATGGAAACTAGCTTAATTTCGGGCGCCTTACAAGATGCTTACGAAGCTAAACAACCGGAAAAGGGTCTATTACATCACTCCGATAGAGGTTCTCAATATACATCTCATGAATACACGCAGCAGTTGAAAGCGTATGGCATGGAGCCCAGCATGAGCCGCAGAGGTAACTGTTATGATAACGCCTGTATCGAGTCGTGGCACAGCATTTTGAAAAAGGAGCTCATTTATTGTAATCCACGATTCAAAACTAAGGAGCAAGCCTACCAGACACTTTTTCAATATATTGAGTTTTACTATAACCGCAAGCGAATGCATGGCGCGCTGGGGTATCTTTCTCCAGTTCGTTTTGCTGAGCAATTGACTAGAATGTCTGTTGCGTGACTGTCCACTTTCTTGACAGAGGTCCAACCTATCCATTAATCTGTTATGACTTACGTTGTTATTGAATTGAAATAAATTTAGTGTCAATAATACTGCGGCGATAATCAATAATAATACCTTGATGTTTTTGTTTTTCATTGCTCTCCTATTACCCTCCTTCAGGATAAGAAATTGCAGGTACAACAGATAATGTCGACTCGGTATGTGCATATAAGGAATATGTATCTGAAATAGTTAAAGTACTGACGGATCAGGTAATATTTTCTAGCTAAGATGATATTAAAGTAATTAATTTTAATTGAACCATACGGAGGTTTTCGTTGAGGAGCAGGGCAGGGGTTACGGGTATACTTGTTACGCCTCATCTGAGAGCACATTACAGTCTTCATTCGCGGGTATGACGGACTCCAGAGTCGTTATTTGGGCTATTTCGAGTCCAATTTCGATTTATCGGACTCCATGTACGTTATTAGCTGCAAATGTTCTCCAAAAGGTGGTTTTTTAAGTGAATAAGGTCTTTATAGTCCGCCTAACCCAATAAGAAGTGCAATTTGCTTAAATAGGGTCATTTCAGTCCGCGCCTTCGCTTCCGGCCACGTTCACTTATAGAACGTTGGCTCGGGGCGTTTTTTAATTATGGGGTGAAGTATTAATTGTGTGAAATAGACAGGGGATTAAGTATCGTATTGATTTATGAAATTAAATAATTTCACTTGATTTTATTTTCAGTAAATTCATGATTATTTTCAGTGTTTTCAACGATGTATCCGCTTTATTTTGGCTCTAAATCTCTAATTTTCACCTGATTTTAGGTCGAATTTATAGGGTACTGCAATCGCTTACAGAGATTTAGAATATAGACATAGAGAGGAGGGGCTTTATGAAAGCGGACACAGTAACTTCTCAAATCCCGCCGGATACCCGAACACGCAACAAAAAGCCTGCTTCAGGAGGACGGTTTTGGAGAAGCTTTAAGAATCAAAAGTACTTATGGATGATGTCGATACCTTTTGTGATCTGGGCATTCGTCTTCAGTTATCTCCCGTTATGGGGTTGGACGATGGCTTTTCAAAAGTACAAGCCCGCACGTGGCTTTTTTGAACAAGAATGGGTAGGTTTTGAACACTTTAAGACACTGTTCAGTGACTCGCAATTCCTTCTGGCGCTGCGTAATACGCTAGCGATGAGTGGAATGGGTTTGGTCGCAGGCCTTATCTTTCCGATAACGTTTGCAATATTGCTTAATGAAGTGCGTCTCGGCTTCTTTAAACGATTTGCTCAAACAGTCTCGTATTTGCCTCACTTTGTATCATGGGTGGTTGCAGCAGGGATTGTAACTAAAATGTTATCTGGTGAAAATGGTATTGTAAACGATATCTTGTTAGGAATAGGATTCATAGACGCACCTATCCAGTTTATGGCCCAGGGCCATCTCTTCTGGGGAATCGTTACCTTATCGGATATTTGGAAAGAGACCGGATGGAATGCCATCATCTACCTTGCAGCTATCGCAGGTATTGGGCCTGAATTGTACGAAGCAGCCCGGGTAGACGGTGCCAGCAGACTTCGTCAGGTATGGCATATTACACTTCCGGGTATTCGCCCAACAATTACTGTACTACTCATTATGTCGATTGGTAATTTGCTCAATATCGGCTTTGAGAAGCAATTCCTGCTTGGAAACAACCTCGTTACCGACTATTCTCAGGTGCTAGACCTGTATTCACTGAAATACGGACTGGGCATGGCGAGATATTCCTACGGTACAGCGATCAATATATTCAACTCAGTGATCAGTGTAATTCTACTGTTTACGATTAATGGAATCTTCAAACGCACAACAAAAGAGAGCCTTCTGTAATACAGAGGGCCCTTCAACCCAATCGTGGCAGCAAATTGCCCTTTTCATGAAAGGAGAGCGTTACCGTGGGAGAATCAGCTATCACCAGAAAGTCATGGTCAGACCGGATCTTTGATTTCTTTGTATATTTTGTAATCCTGTTCGTGGTTGTAATCACGATTTATCCGTTTTTGAACGTGCTTGCAATCTCACTAAATGATTCAGTGGATAGTGTGCGCGGTGGAGTGACCATCTATCCCCGCCAGTTTACTTGGGACAATTACTTGAAAATCTTCACCTTCTCGGGATTAATCACCGGGTTTAAAATATCCGCTTTGCGGACAGTTGTCGGTACTCTATTCGGACTGATCAGTGCCTCGATGCTGGCGTTTACGATCAGCCGCCCTGACTTTGCAGGCCGTAAATTCGTTTCCACATTCTTGGCAATGACCATGTATATCTCTGGAGGAATGATTCCTATATACATGCTGATCAAGGATCTGCATATGATGAACAGCTTTGCAGTTTATGTCTTACCTGGATTGGTCAGTGCTTTTAACGTTTTCGTCATCCGCTCCTTTATCGACGGCCTGCCATATGCATTGCAGGAATCGGCGAAGCTGGATGGAGCCAATGACTTTACCATCTACTTCCGGGTCATTTTGCCACTGATGAAACCAGCGTTAGCAACAATTGCGCTGTTCCTAGCAGTAGGTCAATGGAATGCTTGGTTGGATACTTATCTGTACAATGGTTCGAGCCCTAACTTGACCACATTACAATTCGAACTGATGAAGGTTCTGCAGACCACAACCAGTGGTAACGGAGGCGACTACCGCTCCAACATTGCTTCGCTGGCTTCCAATCAGGTCTCACCGGAGTCGCTCAAAATGGCGATTACGATTGTCGTAACCGTACCGATCCTGTTGGTTTATCCGTTCATTCAGAAGTATTTTGTTAAAGGTATGACACTTGGTGCTGTGAAGAGCTAATCACAGTTCAACGGGGGGAGCTTAGTCTCCCCTATGCTTAAAACCTATTGTGTATCCGTTTTCTTTTGGCAAGCTGGGTAAAGTATTAACAGGTCTTCACCTGTGATACGATAGATAAACAATTTTAAGGAGGGTTTATTTAATGGGAAGTAATAGAAAGATAAAAGCCAAAGCTACGGCATTAACGCTCACTTCTATTATGCTGCTCGGTGTGCTTGCAGGCTGCGGCGGTAACAATGGCAACAACGGTAATGCTGCAGCTGGAAATACAGGCGGCAACGCAACTAATGCTGGAAATGCGACCAATGCGGCTGAGGATATTTCCCCGCTCACGATGACCTTCTTCAGTGCAGACCCTAACCCGAACTGGACAGGTATGCAAGATGAAGTTGGTAAAGTGATTACGGAAAAAACGGGAGTAACCCTAAATGCTGAATATGCAGTTGGTGATCCTCAACAAAAAGTAGCCTTGATCGCAGCGAGCGGTGAATATCCGGATTTGATCAGTGCTAAGACTGATGTCAGCAAGCTGGTGGATGCAGGCGCAATGCTTGATCTAACAGACCTGATTGAAAAATATGCTCCGAATATCAAAAAAGTATTGGGCGAAGAAGGCATGAAACGTTCACGTTACAGTGACGATGATCATGCGATTTATGCCATCCCTACCTATGCAGGTGTGGACAACAAATATTTTGATGCTGGTGGCGGATTTGAACTACAGCACCGTGCTGTTAAAGAAGCTGGATATCCTGCAATCAAAACTGTTCAAGATTATGAGAACGTAATCAAGGCTTACTTGGAAAAACATCCTACCGATGAAAATGGTAACAAAAACATCGGCCTGACTCTGAATGCAGACGATTGGTACATGTACATTACAGTAACTAACCCAGCATTTATTACTACTGGTTCTCCTGACGATGGTGAATATGCGATTGATATCGACACCCAAGAAGTAACTTATCACTTCCGTCGTCCGGCTGAAAAAGAATATTTCCGCTGGCTCAACCACATGAACGATATCGGATTGCTTGATCCAGAAAGTTTCGTTCAAAAGTATGATCAGTACAAAGCTAAAATCGCTACCGGCCGCGTTATTGGTTTGATTGACCAAGACTGGGGTTATGGCGATGGAGAAAGAGCATTGAAAGCTGAAGGCAAGCTGGATCAAGGCTATGGACACTATCCTGTAACCTTGTCTGAGGAGTACAAAGAAACCTCCTTCTGGCCTACAGGCTTCATGGGTGGTAACGGAATTGGGATCAGCGTAGATGCTAAAGATCCAGTTCGTGCAATTAAATTCCTGGACTACCTAGCTTCCGACGAAGGTCAAGTACTGGTCAACTGGGGTATTGAAGGCAAACACTACAATGTTGTTGATGGCAAACGTGTCATTCCTGAAGATGTGAACGACCGTAAATATAATGACACTACCAACTTCCAAAAAGAAACTGGCTTGGGTAATGTCGGATCAAACTATGCATTGCTGAGCGCTCACTATGGCGACGGTGTATTGGATCCATCTGGTAACTACTACACAACTCGTTTCCCTGAGCAAGTAACCGTAGGTTACAATGCGGTTGAAAAAGAAACACTTGCTGCTTACAAAGCAACCACTTGGAAAGACCTCTTCCCTAGTGAAGATGAGTTCAAAGTTAAACCTTGGGGCGCGGCATGGAACATCACGATTCCTGGGGATAGCGAAATCGTCGTTCTTGACAACAAGCTGAAGGATATCAGTTGGAAACGGATCCCTGAAGCAATCTTGTCTAAACCAGCTGATTTCGATAAAGTTTGGGATGCTTACATGGCTGAGCTAGATAAAGCTGGTGTAACGAAAGCTGAAGATTTGCGTGAAGAGCTGGTTAAACAACGCGTGAAACTTTGGAATGATTAATTATTAAATTTCGTCTAATACAATAAAAGCATGAAGATGGCGGGAAGTCCGAACGAAAGTCCGGGCCTCCCGCTGATTGCTTTTCACCGGTCATAACAGGACAGGAGGAATATACATGGGAGAGAGCAAGAACTCCGGACAGCATGAGTTATGGTACAAGCAGCCGGCGGCTGTATGGGAAGAGGCGCTGCCCGTAGGTAACGGCAGGCTGGGCGGCATGGTCTTTGGTGGAATCGAAGAAGAACGGATTCAATTAAATGAAGACACCTTATGGTCGGGTTTGCCGCGGGATAAAGCCAATTATGAGGCACTGCGGTATTTAGCCCCAGCCAAACAGCTAGTAGCAGAGGGAAAATACAAGGAAGCAGAAGCACTGGTGGACGCCAAAATGTTAGGCAGCCGGACGGAATCCTATCAACCACTTGGAGATTTGCGATTGAAGTTTAATTTTGCAGGTGCTGTAGAGGATTACCGGAGGGAGCTTGATCTGGATCGGGCGTTGGCTACGGTATCCTATACTGCCGGTGGTGTAAGGATCGTACGTGAAGTATTGGCCAGCAGACCGGATGAGCTTATAGCTCTTCATATCCGTGCGGAGGGGGGAGAGGGCCAAGCTACTCTGCCAGATTTCTGGGCGGATCTGGCATCACCGCATCCTTCCCACTCGGAGATTACTCCGGATGGCATGCTGATTATGACTGGCCGTGCCCCGTCGCATGTGGCTGATAACTACGTAGGGGATCACCCGCGTGCCGTATTATATGAAGAGGGGCTTGGCATAAGTTTTGCTGCGGTTATGGAGATCCAGACGGAAGGTGGGGCTTGTGAAGCGGAGAACGGCTCGCTGTTGATTTCTGGCGCGCACTCTATTACCCTTCGTCTGGCTGCGGCAACCGATTATGCCGGGTATGACCGGATGCCGGGAAGCGGTGGCAAGCTGCCAGCGGAGTTGTGCCTAGTGCAGTTAGCTTCAGCCTCTAAAGGATACACAGAGCTTAAGCAGCGCCACTTAGAGGATCATCAATCCCTGTTCCGCCGTGTGCAGCTGACGCTTGCATCTGCTGCCTCCCGGGGAGAGCTTCCGACTGATGAGCGACTGGCACAATACCGCGAAGGACAGACGGATCCTGAACTGGAAGCGCTACTGTTCCAGTATGGCCGCTATCTTATGATTGCTGGCTCACGGCCGGGGACACAAGCTCTGAATCTGCAGGGCATTTGGAATCCTTATATTCAGCCACCATGGAACAGCAATTATACGACAAATATAAACACCGAAATGAATTATTGGCCGGCCGAGTTATGCGGATTGGGCGAATGCCATGAACCTTTAATAGATTTTATTACGGAGCTTAGCGTGGCTGGCAGCCGTACAGCGAATATTCATTATGCCGCACGCGGCTGGACAGTACACCATAATACCGATTTGTGGCGGATGACTTCTCCATCAGACGGTAAGGCGATGTGGGCTTTTTGGCCGATGGGCGGGGTATGGCTCTCTCGCCATCTATGGGAGCGTTACGCTTTCCGTCCAGATGAGGACTATTTGCGCACAGCTTATCCCTTATTAAAGGGAGCCGCATTGTTTTGTCTGGATTGGCTAGTGGAGCTGCCTGATGGAAGATGGACGACAGGTCTGTCTACCTCGCCAGAGAATGTATTTCTGACTGCTGAAGGCATACCATGCAGTGTCTCGGCTGGCTCAGCCATGGATTTATCGCTCATCGCTGAGTTGTTCAAGCACTGCATTCAGGCTGCTGACATTTTAAATACCGATGTAGAGCTGCGTCAGGAGCTTATGCAGAAACAGAAGCAGCTTGCCCACCAGGGGATCGCACCGGACGGAACTGTCCGCGAATGGAATGAGGATTTCGCTGAACAAGAGCCTGGGCATCGTCATGTTTCTCATTTGTATGACCTGTACCCTGGGAACGTAATTAGCCCTTCCTCCACACCAGAGCTAGCGGAGGCGGCAACATTCACACTGAAGAAACGCATAGAACACGGAGGTGGCCATACAGGCTGGAGCGCAGCTTGGTTGCTTAATCTTTATGCGCGTCTGAAGGATGGCGAGAGTGCGGTTAGCTGTCTACGTCGCATTTTGCAAGATTCCAGTTTGCCGAACCTGTTCGGTAATCACCCTCCGTTTCAGATTGATGGAAACTTCGGAACTACAGCCGGGATAGCAGAAATGCTCTTGCAGAGTCATCAGGAGGGTCTGGAACTATTACCTGCTCTTCCAAAGGAATGGTCTGAAGGCAGCGTGAAAGGTTTGGTGGCACGTGGTGGCTTTGTCACGACTATAGAATGGAGCGAGGGCTGTTTAACAAGGGCAGAGGTTACCTCGACTCATGGCCGATCCTGCAGAATTGTTCAACACCAGCCTTTGCTCATTCAAAAACCGGATGGTACACAGATTGAAGGAGCGGGGCTGGAATTTGAAACAGCAATCGGAGAGACCTATATCATTACACCCCTAAAGAAATAATTCATATCGGTCTGGCTTAGTGGCTGTTCTCAGAGTAGAATTATTCTACAGAGAACAGTCTTTTTTTGCCCAAGTCCTCATTATCTATTAAATGGAGGGTTTTGAATAAGTCTGTAGGAGCCGGAGGATCAGAATAATTATGTGGAAAAAACGCTTCACGTTGGCAAAAGTCATTCTTGGAGGAGTGATTATTTGCGCAGCCATTCCCCCGACATTGTATTGGACCTGGGGGCATGCTTATGCGGCCACGACTTCACCGACCGTTCGTTCTGTAAGTGAAATTGCCCAGAAGCTAACCGGTGCGATGAATAATCGTAGAGAAACTATCACTTTTACTTATGAGGGGAAAACCTCGAATTTAAAAACACAGATACAAACGGGTCTAGATCAAGCGATGAATAGCGATCCCTATTTGTATTACATCATAGACAGCTACGGATACACTTATCGAGGGAGCAAAAGCTCTGTAAAGGTTACGGTAGAAGTGAAATACTTGGAAACGCTGGAGCAGACCGCTTTTGTAAACAAAGAAGTGAAGGCAACGCTCAAGAAGATCATTACACCGGGCATGAATAATCATCAGAAGGTTAAGGCTATCCACGACTGGGTGGTGCTGCGTCTGAAGTATGATACCTCTTATCGTAAATATACGGCTTATGAAGGTCTGAAGAGTGGCAGTGCCGTTTGCCAGGGGTATTCGCTGTTGACCTATAAGCTGCTCAAGGAAGCGGGATTCAGTAATAAAATCGTTGAGGGCACTGCAAAACAGCCGGGAGGACGCAGCCAGTCTCATGCTTGGAATCTAGTGCTGCTCGAAGGAAGATGGTATCATCTCGACACAACTTGGGATGACCCGACACCTGATAAAGCCGGCGTGGTAAGCACCGCGTATTACTTGAAGACTGATGCACAAATGCGTCAGGACCATAGCTGGACGAAGTCTTATCCGGCAGCCTCGGTTGCCTATTATAAGACCTTGTCAGCACTTGCAGAGCGTGGAGGACAGAGCGCCGGGGTGTATAAGCAGCTTCAGAAGGACCTTAATTATGAGCTGTATGCCGAGGAGCGGATTGTACGTTCAGCAGCAGATTTAATTCAGCTGGCGAATAAGGCTGTCGCTTCAGGAGAGGGATCTTTATTATTCCGTTATCACGGTAGTGGAACCCAGCTGAAGAATGATCTACAGGAGTTATATAAACTTGGACTAGAGGATGTGTCTTATTCTAGCACTTCTTTTGATAATACGGGTGATCTAAAAGTGTATGTGACTTGGGAATAGGCAAAGGGCTAAGTAAAATCAGGAGTTGAATATACTAGATTGATTTATATAAAAAGGGATATCCTGCAGCCTTTCAGGCTTCTGGATATCCCTTTTTTGATGAGTCTATTTATTCTGGGTGAGTACTAAGATCGCATTTATCCAAAGGAATAATATTACTCTTGCGGAAGAAGCGATAGCCGGCCCAAATCAAGACGAATAATGGCAGGCTGATATAGGAAACGGCAATACCGTACCAGTCGATGCTTCCACCTGAGAAGGCGCCCATATTCTGGCCAAGGATGGCTACCGCACAAAGTACTAAGGCAAATATAGGTCCAAACGGGAACCATCTAGCCCGGTAAGGCAGCTCATCAAGGGAATGACCTTGGGCTATAAAGGCGCGTCTGAAACGATAATGGCAGACAGCGATGCCGAGCCAGTTAATAAATCCACACATACCGGAAGCATTAAGCAGCCAGTTGTATACGGCACCGTCACCAAAGAATGATGCCAAAAAGGCCAACATACCGACAGCTGTGGTCACGAGCAAAGCTCCAACGGGAACACCGCGGCGATTAAGCTTGCCTAGAGCACGTGGAGCCATTCCATCTTTAGCCATAGCGTACAGGACGCGGGTGGAGGCGTACATTCCCGAGTTCCCGGCTGACAATACGGAGCTGAGAATGACAGCATTCATGACGGATGCGGCAATAGCAAGCCCAGCTTTATTAAATACGATCGTAAATGGACTGACTCCGATATCATCAATACCACCGCGTAGCAGATCTGGATTCGTGTAAGGAATCAGCATTCCAATTACAAGTATAGCGAGGATATAAAAGATTAATATACGCCAGAATACTTGGCGAATAGCAATAGGTACGTTGCGGCGAGGGTTCTCACTCTCACCTGCTGCAACACCGATTAGCTCGGTGCCTTGGAAGGAGAATCCCGCAGCCATAAAGACACCGACGAAAGCGAAGAAGCCACCGTGGAAGGAGCTACCCCCGATCTGGAAATTGCTGAAGCCTACGGCTTTTCCACCCATGATTCCGAAAATCATCAAAACTCCGACAATAAGAAAGGCGATAACAGTAATAATTTTGATAATGGCAAACCAATATTCTGATTCTCCGTATCCACGAGCAGACAGGAAGTTAAGACCGAACATCAACAGCAGGAATACAAGACTCCAGAGAAAGGAGGGACTGTCCGGGAACCAGTATTTAATAATGACGGTGGCGGCAGATAATTCTGCTGCAATCGTAACCGCCCAGTTATACCAGAAGTTCCAGCCGATGGCGAACCCAAAAGCGGGGCTGACGAAACGCGTGCCGTAAGTGCTAAATGAGCCCGAATCCGGTAAATAGGTAGCGAGCTCTCCCAGACTGGTCATGAGGAAATAAACCATAACACCAACAGCCGTATAGGCTAGAAGTGCTCCACCGGGTCCGGCTGAAGCGATAGCGCCACCACTGGCGAGGAAGAGTCCAGTACCAATAGATCCTCCAAGCGCAATCATGGTCAAATGCCTTGCTTTAAATGATTTTTTTAGCTCAGGCGGGTTACTAATGCTGCCTTGTGCTAGATTTTGCTGCTTGCCCTGCATGATTTGACACTCCTTATGATCTAATCTTTCAATTCATGAACGGGGAGTGCTGAGCTGCTTCCTCCCGCAGAGCGAGAGAGTGTATTTGGTGGTCTCCATGAGGTAATGGACAAACACCAAACATACAAATTCTGTAAACGCAAAGAAACCGCAGACTATATCTGCGGTTTCCATCTATACAGCTCCGCATCATACTCCCTGTGAAGATAGCGCAACACATTATGACCTGCTACTATGCAGGTTATACAATGTGACAGTTCCGTGCCTTTCGGCAACGGCCCCAGCCTGCACCGCTGTAAGAGCGACAGTGCAGACTTCGGCAGATATTCCTTTCGACGCGATTCATAGACGGCTCTAACGTCTCCACGCGCGTACTCTTTATATCCGCGACCTCTACCTCATCTTAGTATGACGAGGCTATCTTTACTTCATTCATTTATAAACAACAGGAATTAGTATAAAGCAAGTTCGCAAGTCAAGCAATGACAAAATCCGGTAGGGAACATTAGTTACGACGACGTTCTGACATTTGCTGCCAAACTGTACCCGCCGCTGCTTCACCGGAAGCGATACGTTCCAAAGCCATTTTGGCCTGAAGTCCAACCTCGAATTCCGGATCTTCCGCCGCAACTGACAGCGCTGCTTGGGCATCGGATGTGCCCACCTCATAGAGGAAACGTGCTGCGCGCCAGCGGACAAGCTTGCTCTTATCCGTCAGTGCCGCCGTCATCACAGGCGTGGCGGCAGGATCGCCGATGTCGGACAGCGTATCGCCTGCCGTACGTCTCACGGCTGGCGCGCTGTCTGCCATCGCCTCATAGAGCAGCTCCATCGCTTCGGGCGTGCGAAGGTCGCCTAGATACACGACCGCAAGCCTGCGAATATGCAGCTTGGGATCGTGCAGCGCCGCCTTAAGCTCTGGCAGGAGCTCCGCCGTCGGCGTAAGATCCTCCAGCGCGGCGTAGCGCACGCGCCAATCCTCATGCTTCAGGTCTCGCAGCAGCTCATCCTGACTGCGGGTTCGTCTCTGCTCGACGAACTCGCCTTCGGCTCCGTGCGCAATGGCTTGCTGCACGAGGGAGTCGAGGCGCTCCTGCGGATACGCCGCTTCAACCTCTTGCTCCACCTCGCGTGCAATCTCCGCGGGCTCGCCATAACGCACGCCGTAATCAGTGAGCTTACGCTCTTTAATCATCACGGCGCTAGCCACATCCATAACCGCCTTCGTGAAGCGGTTTGCTAAGGAGATGCGCTCTTCATTCGCGCCGGTCTTAACGCGGATTTGCAGCGGAATTCCGCGGAACATCTGGACGAAGACTTGGGCTTCGCCGAAATGAGCGCCAGCGTTCTCATCGGCAAGATTCCAATCGTCAATTAAGCCTTCGCTGTTGCCGAAGCGGTTCTGGACTTCTCTTAGAATCGCTGCCCAATCCGCATTGCCCTTGCGTTCGAGCGCTGCAAAGTCAGCAGCATGATAGATGCTAATAACGCCCGGTATCGTTAACATTTCGCGTGCCCAGGCAGGTGCGGAACGTTCACTTTCTGGTGTATAGGTTCTGCGGATTCCAGGTTCCAGACTTTCGTCCAAATGAAGCTTCATCGTATTTGGACTTGGAGTCGGTTCAATAAAAGTAATCTTCATACGTAGCTCCCCCTTGAACGGTATATGCACCGCCATACTTTATACACATATTATCTCATTTCTGGCGTGAAACACAAAAGGGTGCTTAGATATTTTGCGGAAAAAGGGCGCACCCTTACCAAGTAACTTGTATATTTTGCAAAATACTCTGCCGTTCAATATAGTTGTATTATATTCGCTAAAGTAAAGCGTGCTCGGCAAACTTCTAAAGATGAGGTGCTCTATGGTTAAATTTCGCTACAATAACCTCGACAATGTGAGTACCGATAAAACACTTAAAGAGTTTCGTAAGTGGCGGGAGGAACGTCGACGGAAGAAAAAAGATTATTCATATGTAGTGCCAAGTACGCCACCGAGGTTAGCTTATCTGGCGGAGAATCGGCTGGAGACTACCATTACGTGGATTGGGCATTCCACGTTTTTCCTTCAATATGAAGGGATGAATATCATTACTGATCCAATCTGGGCGAGAAGACTAGGCTTTGAGAAAAGATTGGGGCAACCCGGGATTCCGCTCAGCGAAGTGCCTCCCATTGACCTGATTCTGATCTCGCACTCTCATTATGACCACTTGCATATGGCTTCTATCCGTAAATTATATAGAGCAGGGACAACCCTTGTTGTTCCTATAGGCTTGAAACGAAAGATGCTCCGCAAAGGATTTCGCAACTGCATAGAAATGGAATGGTGGCAGGAAAATACGCTGGGTAAAATTAAGCTTACCTTCGTGCCGACTCAGCACTGGACGCGGAGAACGCCTTGGGACACGAATACTTCGCATTGGGGAGGATATATTCTGCAGCCGATCGAATCGGATAGCGACAAGCTGCCCCCAAACCTGTATTTCGCAGGAGATAGCGGTTATTTTCCGGGTTTTAAGGAGATTGGGAGCCGCTATAAGCTTCATGTTGCACTCATGCCGATTGGAGCTTATGAACCCGAGTGGTTCATGACCTCGCAGCATGTAACCCCTGAAGAGGCTATACAAGCATTTGTAGATGTTGGAGCGGAGACCATGATTCCGATGCATTACGGCACCTATAGACTTGCTGATGATACGGCCCGGGAAGCGCTGGATCGGATGGAAAGTGCCCGGCTTAAACAAGGTATTTCTGAAGAAAGAATCCGTACGCTCAGTTATGGTGAAACGCTTGTTATACAACCCGAGAATCGCATAACTGGACAATAATTGAAAAAATTCCTCCTTACTGGCGACCTCTGTACAGCAGCTGGAATAACTTTAGTATTGGAGAGAACAGCTGAAAAGGCTATTTTACGGGCTTTTTGCTCTCTATTTATGCTATAATGAGCCGAAACCCTAAGTGAAAAGGATGGTAATGCGTAATGATTAGCACAAGCGGCGTAACACTCCGCTACGGAAAACGCGCTCTCTTTGAAGATGTAAACATAAAATTCACCCCTGGTAACTGCTACGGTTTGATTGGCGCCAATGGTGCCGGTAAATCAACCTTTCTGAAAATTCTGTCTGGTGAGATCGAAGCAAATACCGGTGAGGTACATGTTACACCAGGCGAACGTCTCGCAGTACTCAAACAGAACCATTTTGAGTATGATGAATTCCCAGTACTTGAGACCGTAATTATGGGTCACACACGCCTTTATGAAATTATGAAAGAAAAGGACACGCTTTATGCGAAGTCCGATTTCACAGAAGCGGATGGCCTGCGTGCAGGGGAGCTTGAAGGTGAGTTCGCTGAGCTTAACGGCTGGGATGCTGAGCCAGATGCAGCTGCCATGCTGATTGGTCTCGGAATTATGCGTGAACTGCATGACAAAAAAATGGCCGAACTGAGCGGCAATGAAAAGGTACGGGTACTCTTGGCGCAAGCCTTGTTTGGCCGTCCAAATAACCTGCTGCTAGATGAGCCTACCAACCACTTGGATCTCGAATCTATTGGCTGGTTAGAGAACTTCCTCATGGACTATGAAGGTACTGTTATCGTCGTATCCCATGACCGTCACTTCCTGAATAAAGTATGTACGCATATTGCGGATATTGATTTTGGCAAAATCCAAATGTACGTCGGCAACTACGACTTCTGGTATGAGTCCAGTCAGCTTGCGCAAGCTTTGCAGCGTGATTCGAACAAGAAGAAGGAAGATAAAATCAAGGAATTGCAGGCATTTATCCAGCGTTTCTCGGCCAATGCTTCCAAGTCTAAACAAGCGACATCACGTAAGAAACAACTTGAGAAAATTACACTGGACGATATTCGTCCGTCGAACCGTAAATATCCGTTCCTCAACTTCAAACCTGAACGTGAAGCGGGTAAACAATTGCTGACAGTCAGCGGTTTGTCCAAAGCGGTTGAAGGTGAAAAGCTTCTTGATGAAATCAGCTTTGTAGTAAACAAAGGGGATAAGATTGCTTTTGTGGGCCCTTACTCCCAGCCTAAATCACTGCTGTTTGATGTGATCATGGGTGAGCAAGAAGCGGATGCGGGGGAATATACATGGGGAGTAACTACAACTCAAGCGTATTTCCCGAAAGACAACTCCAGCTATTTCGATGGTGTAGAAATGAATCTTGTTGAATGGCTACGCCAGTATTCTAAAGATCAGGACGAAACTTTCCTGCGTGGATTCTTGGGCCGTATGTTGTTCGCCGGAGAAGAAGCACTGAAGAAAGCAAGCGTGCTGTCCGGGGGCGAGAAGGTTCGCTGTATGCTGGCCAAAATGATGCTCAACGGCGCAAACGTGCTTGTGTTCGATGAACCAACCAACCACTTGGATCTGGAATCCATCACGGCACTGAATAACGGGCTGATCGATTTCGATGGCACGATTCTATTTACTTCCCATGACCATCAGTTCATCCAAACCATTGCTAACCGCATCATCGAGATTACACCTACAGGTGTAATTGACCGCTCCATGAGCTACGATGAATATTTGGAGAATCCAGAAATTAAGGAAATGCGCCAGCGCATGTATCCTGTAGAAGTATAATATTTAATTTCCGCTATGCGGAAGGAACCCATGAAGCAGCTACTCTAATCCTTTTAGGATCAGGGTAGCTGTCTTTATAATTTCGATTTTGAAAAGTTATTAACAAGTAGAATTCTACGGGGAGTATACGCGGGGCTTCTAAGACGGGAGTCTTTAGCCCTTGAGTTTTCCAAAGCGCATGTTTTCAGCTGGCTAATCGTACAATAAAGAGAATCAGTTATGAATTTGAAGAGTTCTAATCCATCCTATGAGGCAGGACGAACGTATAAACGGCTGCGTTTCCCCGAGGGATTCGCAGCCGTTTATGTTTAAATATAAGTAAATACTAAGATCCGCCAGTACGACGGCGTTGGTTGTTAGGCTTTTTGTTATTTTGGCTTTTTAGCGGTTTGGCGGAACCAGCCTGAAATGTGGATCCAGGTTTGGAGGAAGATTGTTGTTTCTTCTGCTCCAGTTTTTTACGGATAGCTTCCGCTAAGTTGATTTTTCCTTTATCGTTGCTTTCGCTCATTATGATAACCTCCTTCGAAGCAAGTCCTTACACTTTATTCTAATTGTTTTTAAATGCTGCCACAAGGGCAAGAATAATTGAAAGAATTCTTTTCCGTATTTTAAATAATCGGGGAAAAAGAGGGGGAGCCAAGATGACTGATATTTACGAAGATATACGTAAAGGGGAACGAGGAGCTTGGGTTAGCATAGCGGCTTACCTCATCCTATCATCATTCAAGCTGGTTTGCGGTTATTTATTTGCATCTAGCGCACTCGTAGCGGACGGGGTCAACAATTTAACAGATATCGTGGCATCCATAGCTGTGCTGGTGGGTTTACGGATTTCGCGGAAGCCACCTGACTCTGACCACGCTTATGGACATTTCCGCGCAGAGACCGTAGCGGCGTTGTTGGCTTCTTTTATCATGGCGGTAGTGGGCATTCAAGTGATTGTGGAAGCGGTGCGGTCCTTTTTCGATTCTACAAAAGAAACGCCACAGCTCTTGTCGGCAGGGGTGGCTATTGTATGTGCTGTGGCTATGATGGGGGTATATATATATAACAAAAGACTGGCCCAACAAATTAACAGTGGGGCACTTATGGCAGCGGCAAAGGATAATTTTTCTGATGCTATGGTCAGTGTTGGAGCCGCAGTTGGGATTGTAGGCGCACAGTTTGGTTTGCCATGGATTGATTCCGCAGCGGCTGTTCTTGTCGGACTCATTATCTCCAAGACTGCTTGGGATATTTTTCGTGATTCGACCTATCGGCTTACCGATGGCTTTGATGAAGATAAATTGATGGATCTACGCAGTACGATTGCTCGAACGCCGGGAGTAGAAGAGATTAAAGATGTGAAGGCACGGGTTCATGGTAATCATGTGCATGTGGATGTTGTAGTGGAGGTGGATGCGAATATTTCTGTGACGGAAGGTCATGAAATAAGTGATTCCATCGAAGAAAGAATGAGCAAAATGCATAATATTATGAATGTGCAGGTGCACGTGGAACCTAAAAAATAAATTAAAAATGCTATATTAAGGGAAAAACACACATATTCAAGGAGAAATCAAGACTTTAGACCTGTATGTTACCATAAAGTGGCATGATTATATGTGAAATTTGGAGCATGTTCCAAATCCCGGGCAAGCCTATAATGAGGGCATAAAGGAATAATGTAGTACAATCCTTTATTGAAATCTCATCATGGAATTTGGGGGAACGTATGATCAAATCACATAAGCAAATTACAGCATCTTTGTTAGTATCTGCTGCAATTGTTGCAGGTTTAGGAGTATCTGCTCCTGGACAAGCAGCGGCAGCCTCAAGTTCATCTAATTCAGTTACAGCAGCTTCAGCCGTTCAAACAGGTGTAATCGAGGCTAGTGTTCGCCTTCGCAGCACCCCTTCTACTGACGGAGAAATAGTGAAGTACTTGCAAAAGGGAGATCAAGTGCAGATCCTTTCGCAGCCGAACAGCTATTGGTATCAAGTAAAAACAGCAGACGGTTCAGTTGGTTATACCAGTGCAGGAGATAAGTATATCAGCGTATCCTCTGCTTCAGTAACGACGCCATCGGCACAAACTGGCACCATTAAGTATGGTGTGAATCTTCGGGTTTCACCTTCAACAAGCGGAAAAGTAATGAAGCTTTTGAATAAGGGAGAAAAAGTAGAAGTTCTGGCACAGCCTAACAGTTACTGGTATCAAGTTAAAGCGGCGGATGGTAGCATCGGATATATAAGTTCAAGTGATCAATATAGTACACTTTCAGGAAACGGTGGGGGATCTGGAACGGTAACGCCTACACCAACGCCTACACCTACACCTACACCCAATCCGCCTATAACAACACCGGGGGCTTCAGCCCAAATCGAACGGGTAATTGCTGCAGGCATGGGATATCTAGGAACGCCTTATGAGTATGGCTCCAGCAGAAATGATACAAGAACCTTTGACTGCTCGGACTTCATCCGGCAAATTTTTATGGATGCTGCGAATCTCAAACTGCCGGCGGATTCCCGTCAACAAGGAGATTGGGTGAAGTCGAATAGTACGATGGTTACGTCTATTTCCAATTTGAAGCGCGGCGACTTAATGTTCTTTATGGATTATAAGGGGAATTCTGCTTCTGCTTATGAGGGAATCGACAAATCTACAGCTAGAATATCGCATGTTGCTATGTATCTAGGAGATGGACAAGTTCTACAAACTTATTCCGTAGCTTCAGGCGGGGTAAGAGTAGATAAACTAAGCGCTTCTTGGATGAATCGTTTTCTCTACGGAGGTTCGGTCATTCGCTAAATATATGAAAAATGCAGGAAGCGACAGCATCGCATGTTTGTGACGGGTGAACGATGGCGGGCGTACGCGCAAGAGAGCTATCCTTTTAGTAGAATTCTCTACTGAGGGGGTAGCTCTTCCTGTTTTATCTGTTCAGAATATGCACTCTCCACATAAAAAAAGGGCAGTACCATCGGCCATTTTTCTGGCTCTTGGGACACCCTTTTTTCGCATATTGATAATTAAGGTAAGATCACATTGGCTGTTACAGGAACCTTAACCCATGCTTTTCCTAGCCAAGTGTAGATTTCTCTCCATTCATTACCCCAAGTGTCCGAAATAACTTCACCTGTTGTATCAAGAGTCTGAACGCCAAGCCAGCCTGCTGGAATTATACCTCCGACGGAAAAGTAGAAAGGTGTTTTCTCGGTCAGCACTATTTGTGGTGTTGCTGGAATCATATCCGCTGGAGTGATAATTGTTTCAAAAGAATTGCTGTAAGTGCTTCCAGTTACGGTTGCAGGATCCGTAGTAGTGTTAGTTACTTCAGCTGCTGAAGCTGTAGCAGCAATGGAAGCCATAAGACCTAAGGCTACTGTAAGGCTGGCGATTTTTTTCATGTTTGGTTCCTCCTAGTGGGGGTTGGATGTATTTTTTTCCAAAAGCGCTGTTTGCTAATATGCTAGTAAACGTAAATGATGCGTGATGAACCACCCATCCAACATTTCTTATTTTCTCAAGTGACATCCGTGCAGGAATGACCTATACTTTCTGCATGATGAATAAGATATATGGATAGATATGGGAGGGATACGACAGTCACACCATTAAAATGAGGGGCTACTACATAGATCTACCTCTGCGTCCCGTGAAGAGAGAAATTACAAACAGAACCAGGAAGACGAAGAACAGGATCTTAGCAAGACCAGCGGCGGCGGCTACAAGGTTGAAGAAACCAAAGATTCCGGCGATTACTGCGACTACAAGTAGTATTGCGGACCATTTTAACATTACATATCACCTATCCTTTTTTGATTAATGTAGTCATTGTATAAACGGGGACTTTGATTTTGAAACAAAAGGGAAGAGGGACTCTTGACAAGACTCGACAAGATGTTTCGGCTTATGGGACCAGGGGTAACTATGCAGTATACAAGGCTGATTAGCCGATATTTATGAGATATGGAAGGGGTTATGAATATGATCATTGAACTTAGTGTAGCTCTCGTCGCAATTGCATTCGCAGTACTTGTTTTCTTTTTAATTAAAACCTTAAAGTCGGCAAAGGATTCACTCGACAAAGTCAGCCAAACCTTGGTGGAAGTACAGAAGACGATGGATGAGCTTACTTATGAAGTGAAAACGACGGTCAGACACGCAAATGAAATCACTGCCGATGTACAGCATAAGATTCAAAAGATTGACCCAGTCATCGATTCTGTCAAGAATCTGGGTGATGTCATGAATGAGCTGACCTTAACGGTCAAACAAGTGTCAGTCACAGTGATTGAGAAATATCGTAAATCGCGTGAGCTGAAGGAGAAGAGTAAGGAAGTCTCTATAAAAGAAGCTCCGTTAACTCCTGCTGAAGAACGTACTGTTAACTCCTATGATGCCATTTATGCTGAGAAGTCACCGGGAAAAATAGCTACAGTGCTAAAAGGTGTAGACGTAGCTGCAACTCTTTGGAAGAAATTTCGTCATTAAGCATAAGATAGTAAAGCTTCTGTAATCGGTGGCTGCAGATAAGAAAGGTGGGACACAACATGAACATGATGATCCTTTTATTTGGTCTTCTTTTCCCATACTTTGATGCGTCTCCACAGTTGGCGCCTATCGCTACTTTTATTGAACAACCTAAGTCGGTTCTCGCATTTGAACATGCTTCAGAATCCAGCCCATATATCAATGACTTTGATTCTCTGCAAGGTGTTGCTTTATATGCCACAAAGGAAGAAATGTTTCTGGCCAAAGGCAATCCGCTTGCGGTGACAAATGATCCATTACAAGAGACGGTGGAGTACCACTACGCAGATGTGACAGTGGGTGTGGGCGAGGGGATGGTACTTTATGTACATGTTTCACCTCCGCAAGCACGGCAGTTTGGTTTACATGTAGATGGTGTAGAAATCGATCCTGTAAGAGATAATTTGCAAGATACTTTGGGCAAACCGTATTTTATAGCTGAAGATGGGGATGTATATATGAGAGGGAATAATGCACTCAAAATATATCGAAATTTGGCGGGTGAATTTGAAGGAATTGATTTATTTGATAGTATTTCTTCCTAATGTGTTTCATATTTGAGCAAATTGGTTAATAAACATAGGCTGTCTTTAGAATAGAGTAACCTCCAGAACCACTAGGTATAGTGGGGCTGGAGGTTACTTTGCTGAATACGTAAATTGATCCTATGACTATATTTACATATTATGAAAATAGAAATAACACTGTAAAATAGCGTATGATATAGTTAGTAGGTTTGCAGAATTTTACGGTCGTAATACTATTCGTGTGAGGTGAAGATGATGAGAATCTTAATCGTGGATGACAATCCGACTAATGTTATCATTATCCGTGAAATCCTGAAAAAAGAAGATTACCGAAATTTCGTAACCGCATCTTCTGCTAAAGAGATGTTGGAAAGGCTTGGAATCGGTTCTGGGAGTGAAGATGGACGTCCCCGGATGTCAGATATTGATCTGATTTTACTGGATATGATGATGCCAGAAATGGATGGGATCGAAGCATGTCGTGTTGTGCAGCAATACGAACATCTTAAGGATATTCCAATAATAATGGTTACAGCTGTAGGCGATTCTAAGAAATTGGCCGAAGCGCTGGATGCAGGTGCAGTAGATTATGTTACGAAACCTATTAATAAAGTGGAGCTAATGGCCCGGATTCGGCTTGCTCTGCGGTTGAAACGTGAGAAAGATTGGCATAAAGAACGGGATCAGCGAATCCAGGAGGAGTTGAGACTGGCTGCGCTTGTGCAGAATGCTGTACTCAGCCTGCCGCTGCAGGAAGAGAATTTCGAGGTGCATGCTATCTATCAGCCTTCCTCTGAATTGGCAGGTGATTTATATGCGTGGTATCCCCTTGGGGATGGCCGATATGGCGTAATCCTCCTGGACATTATGGGACACGGTATATCATCATCTCTTTTTTGCATGTTCCTTGCGTCAGTATTAAAGGATACGGTAACTACCTATGTAGAGCCGGAAAAGGTAATTCAGGAACTCAATCGAAGGTTTAACCAACTTTATATTGAGAAAAAGCTGATTCAATACTATTTTACGACGATTTATCTTGTGATTGACACTCGTATAAAGCGTATTGACTATGTTAACGCTGGGCATCCACCTGCGCTGTTTTTTGAGGGCACAGCTAAGACTCCGGTCTTGCTGGAAAGTAATTGTCACCCTGTAGGCCTGTTTGAACGGATTGATATTCAGCCTCAGAGCTTGACCTACGAAGATGAAGGGCATTTGGTTCTCTATACAGATGGTCTGCTGGAGCTGGTTGAGGGTGAACAGGAAGAGCAGCTGAAGTTCATGATTAAGCATTTAAATGTTGAGCATGAATGGAAGGAAGAAACTATACGGGCTGCTTTTTTCAATGCTGATGTTCCTAAAGAGCGTGACGATGACAAATGTATAGTGTGGATCTCACTGAAGAAGGGAACAGAATGAGGATGAAAATAAAGGCTAAACTCTTAATTGGTTTTAGTGCGATGCTGGCGATTATGCTGGCACTTACTATGATTGGATACGATCGTTTGGATTATATGAATGGTCAGCTTGAGGGTTACCAGGATAGATATATGAAGGGGCGTTCTTCTTCAGGTATGCGTGGAGAAGTGAATGATATGGCGCGAATATTAACGACGACCATGTTAAGCGCTGATACATCAACGGTAGAATCACAAAAAAAAGAGATTGATAAAAAAATAGCTAAGGCGAATGAGCACTACGACAAAATAAAAGAATCAATGACTAGCGCTGAAGAGATGCAGATCGTTACTCAAATTGATGATTCTTATACGATCTATCTAAATTATCAGGAAAAAATATTGAAGCTGCTATCAGCTGGTTATTTCCAGAATGCCAGCACGTATTCTAACACAGAGGGACAAGCGATTCAGAATGCGGTATTAAACGCTCTGAACAGTCTCTCTGATTATAATGCCTTTATTATGAATGAAGAGAGCGCAAAAGCTAAAGATGCCTATCAAAGCTCTACTCAGATGGTCATCTTGATGATGATTGTGGGTCTACTACTTGGACTTGGAGTTGTTCTATGGATCATTCCAAGCATTACGCGGGGGCTTAACGTCGTTTCGATGATGATTACCAGCTTCGGCAACGGCAGAATTCGGGCTATAAGGCGCATCAAGGTTACTTCTAAAGATGAGATTGGTGAGGTTGCCCTTGTCTTTAAGAAAATGGCTTTAGATCTTGAAGAGAAACAGCAAATGGAACAGGCCTATGCACAGGCGCAGAATGATCAATCCTGGCTGAATGCAAATGTTGCTCAGGTGACAGAACTTCTCCGGGGAGTTAGCTCATTGGATCAGGTCTCACAGACCTTTATCAACGAGTTCACCCCTGTGCTGGGAGCCCAGTTTGGGGCAGTATATTTAAAGGATGCTAACCGTCCCGATTTTCTGCGAAGCAGTGGTTATTATGCAGTAGATAGCGATAAGAAACCAAAGGAAGGTTTTGTGATTGGAGAAGGACTCGTAGGACAAAGTGCGCTTGATATGCACCCAATCAGATTGGAGCGGGCTCCTGAAGATTATATCTCCGTGAAATCCGGCTTTGTGGATTCACAGCCAGGATATATTTCCATTCATCCGCTTATTTTTGAAGACGAGCTGCTCGGTGTAGTAGAATTCGCTTCATTCCAGCCATTTAGCAGTCTGAAAAATGATTTGCTGCAACAACTTGCGAATAATTTAAGCATTATTTTCAATAATATTAGTCGTCGTCTGATTGTAGAGAAATTACTGCGTGAGTCACAGGCACTTACGGAAGAACTGCAATGTCAGTCAGAAGAGCTGCAGACTCAGCAAGAAGAACTGCGTCGTTCCAATGAGAACTTGGAAGAGCAGACGGACGCACTTAAGCGTTCAGAAGAACTGCTGCAACGTCAGCAGGAGGAACTGGAACATTACAATACGGAACTCGTCGCCAAGACTCGTGCACTAGAGGAGCAAGTGCAGGAGGTTGAGGAGAAAAAAGATGAAATTGAGCATGCTAAGGTTCAGCTAGAGAAACAGGCTATGCAATTATCCGTGACTAGTAAGTATAAATCAGAATTTATGGCGAACATGTCCCATGAATTGCGGACGCCGCTCAACAGTCTGCTGATCTTGTCCCAGCTGCTTACCGAGAACAAGGATGGTAATTTAACGGAGAAGCAGGTTGAATTTGCCCATACGATTTATATGTCAGGTGCTGACCTGCTTAAGATGATTGATGAAATTTTAGACCTGTCCAAGGTTGATGCAGGAAAAATGGAACTGAATCATGAAGAAATTAAACTGACTGAGCTGAAAAGCTTTGTGAAGCAGAATTTTGCTCCACAGGCGCTCAAAAAAGGACTCTCCTTACGGATAGCCTTTAACGAGCCGCTGCCAGATAGCGTAATTGCCGATAGTCATCGGTTGAAGCAGGTCTTAAGAAATCTGCTTTCCAATGCCTTTAAATTTACAACCGAAGGTTTTATCGAGTTTTCAGTTAGCCCGGCAGATACAAATCTCTTGCCACTAAATCTGCCGAGTGATAATGAATATATTGCTATTGCTGTGAAGGACAGTGGCATTGGTATTCCGGCTGACAAAACAGATATTGTATTCGAAGCCTTCCAGCAAGTAGACGGAACAACCAGCCGTAAATATGGAGGCACGGGCCTGGGATTGTCGATCAGCCGTGAATTGGTTCGTATAATGGGTGGAGCTATTGTGCTCGAATCCCGTGAGGGGCAAGGCAGTACCTTCACTTTGTATTTGCCGGTGAAGGCAAATTACAGTAAACAACCTGCAGAAATAGAAGCTGCTGTGTCCAAAGAGGATTCAACATATGATGAATATATTGGAGACATGCTTCCAACCTTAGTGCCAGCAGCCGTTAACGTACCCCTTCCACAACTGACAATTGAGGATGACCGTGACAATTTGACGGCGAATGACAAAGTCCTGCTTATTATTGAAGATGATGAAAGCTTTGCGAAAATCTTGCTAGACATGGCTCGTGGTCGCAGATTTAAAGGCTTAGTAGCGCTTCAAGGCGATATTGGACTGCAGATGGCAAAAACTTATTTGCCAGATGCGATTATTCTCGATATACAGCTGCCTGTAATGGACGGCTGGACCATTCTTAGAGAGCTGAAAAGTGCATCTCAGACCCGTCACATTCCTGTTCATGTTATTTCAGTGAACGATGAAGTGAAGCAAGGATTGATGATGGGAGCTATGGCATATCTAAGAAAACCATCTTCAAGAGAAGCATTGGAGCGGGCTTTCTCACAAATTGAGAACTATACGTCCAGCACTGTGAAGTACCTTCTGATTGTAGAAGATGATGAGATTCAACGTCGTTCCATTATGGAATTGATTGGTCATGATGATGTAGCTATTACCGCGGTATCAACCGGCAATGAGGCACTGATGGAGCTGCGCAAGCAGAGATATGATTGTATGGTTCTGGATCTTATGCTTGGGGATATGAACGGCTTTGAACTGCTGGATCAGATTCGTGATGATGAGGAATTAAACGATCTTCCTATTATTATTTATACAGGTAAGGATTTAGATAGCAAAGAAGAGACACAGCTCCGCAAGTATGCTGAATCCATAATTATCAAGGATGTTCGTTCTCCGGAACGACTACTGGATGAGACAACGTTGTTCTTGCACCGGGTAGAAGCCAATCTTCCGGAAGATAAACGTAAAATTTTGCAGAAGCTGCATAACAAGGAAGAGTTATTCGAAGGGAAGAAAATACTGCTCGTCGATGATGATATTCGTAATGTTTTTGCACTCTCTAGTGTACTGGAAGAATACCACATGGAAGTGAAGTTTGCGGAGAACGGACGTGAAGCGCTGGAAATGCTGGTAGAGCAAGAAGATTTTGATCTCGTGCTTATGGATATGATGATGCCGGAAATGGACGGATATGAAGCTATGCGCCGAATCCGTGAAATGCCGCAATATCAGAAACTGCCTATTATTGCGCTTACCGCCAAAGCAATGAAAGAGGATCGCGCCAAATGTATTGAAGCGGGAGCTTCTGATTATATGAAGAAACCGATCGCAACAGGTCAACTTCTTTCGTTAATGCGTGTCTGGTTGTATTCGTAAACTCAAATTTGGGGTAATACCTTTTTAAGAACTAACATGACTAGAATTACGGTGTGTTAATAAGGGAGTCGGGATAACAATGAAAGCGATAGAACACGGATATGAGGAGCAGCCCGTTATGGTAGGAAGTGACGAGTTGGAGCAAATTGAGATCGAGCTGCTCCTTGATGGAGTACACCGTTTATATGGATATGATTTCCGGAATTATGCGTTGCCTTCTTTGAAGCGGCGTATCTGGCATCATGTGCATGCGGAGAATGTACACAGCATATCCGCGCTGCAAGAAAAGGTGCTGCATGATCGTGCCTGTTTTGAACGATTTGTCTATAGTCTCTCCATTCCGGTCACCGAAATGTTTAGGGACCCGGGGTTATTTTTAACGTTTCGCCAGAAGGTAGTTCCGTTGTTGAGGACTTATCCCTATATTCGTATCTGGCATGCTGGATGCTCCACTGGTGAAGAAGTATACTCTATGGCCATCCTGCTTCATGAAGAAGGGCTTTACGATAAGGCTCGGATTTATGCCACAGATATGAATGAGCGTTCTTTACAGCAGGCTAAAGAAGGCGTCTATGATATTAGCAGAATGAAGCAATACACTAAGAATTATTTGGAGGCGGGAGGTACCCGGGCATTCTCTGAATACTATACAGCGAAGTATAACTCGGTTATTTTACAGCCATATTTACGCAAAAACATTATATTCGCTGAGCATAACTTAGCTACAGATACTTCTTTTAATGAGTTTAATGTTATTTTCTGCCGCAATGTGATGATCTATTTCAATGATGAGCTGCGTGATCATGTTCACGGCTTGTTTCATGAAAGTTTAAGTCGTTTTGGAATACTTGTTCTAGGCTCTAAAGAATCCATTCACTTTACGAAGTACAGCGATTGTTATGAGTCTTTGGACAGAGTAGAAAAAATATACCGTAACATAAAATAACGCATGAAGGAGGGTGGTCCTATGGGGTTTCAAGAACCAATTCATATACTACTAGTAGATGACCGTCCTGAAAATCTGCTGGCGCTGGAGGCGGTACTTGAAAGCCAGCATTATGAGCTAGTCAAAGCCACCTCCGGCGAAGAAGCGCTGCGGTGTTTGTTAAGGTATGATTTTGCTGTCATCGTACTGGACGTGCAGATGCCAGGTATGGATGGGATCGAGACCGCAAAGTTGATTAAAGCCAGAGAAAAAACAAAGGAAATTCCGATTATCTTTATCTCTGCGAATAGTAAGGAAGCGGAGCATTTATTCGCGGGCTATTCTGCAGGGGCTATTGATTATATGGTTAAACCCTTCATTCCACAAATTCTGAAGTCTAAGATACAAGGTTTTGTCGAGATGTATATTACGAGCAAAAAACATCAGACTCAGACCATGCTGCTGCAGCAAAAGACGAAAGAGCTGGAAATCATAAATAGTGAGCTCGTAAAGGCTAAGGAAGAGGCGGAGATCGCCTCCAAAGCGAAGTCGGAATTTCTGGCTATGATGAGTCATGAGATTCGTACACCAATGAATGGCGTAGTGGGTATGATTGATTTATTAATGGAGACTGACCTTGCTCCTGAGCAGAAGGAGTATTCCGAGATCATTCGGAAAAGTGCAGACACGTTGATTACGGTTATAAACGATATTCTTGATTTCACCAAAATGGAATCCGGTAAAATGGAAATCGAAGAGCAGCTGTTCGAACTTCGCACATGTATTCAAGAGGTGTTCAGCCTCTTTTCGGTGGAAGCGGGAAAAAAGAACCTGGAGCTCGCTTATTTTATCGATCAGAAGTTGCCTAGACTTTTATATGGAGATATGGCTCGTCTACGCCAAGTATTAATTAATCTGATTGCTAACGCAGTTAAATTTACAAATCAGGGCGGTGTCTATTTAGTCGCTTCCATCAAAGAAACATCTGGGCACAAGGTAGAAGTCGAGTTTACGGTCATGGATACAGGGATTGGTATTTCTCCAGAGAAATGCGACCGATTATTCCAACCGTTCTCACAGCTGGATTCTTCAATGACACGGAAATACGGGGGGACAGGGCTTGGTTTAGCCATATGTAAATCCCTTGTAGGCATGATGGGCGGAGAAATACGGGTAGAATCCATGGAGCAAAAAGGAGCTACCTTTATTTTTACGATTCAAGCATCCGTACCTGGAGAAGATTTGACAGGAGGTTATCAAGAAGAGGAATCGCCTCATCTTCTTCTTAATCAGGAGAGCAGAAGCCGAATTCTTGTTGTAGATGACCATCCTATCAATCAGCGTCTGATGGTTAGCATGCTAGATAAGCTCGGCTATGAAGCTGATATGGCTGAGGACGGGAAACAGGCTGTGCAAATGGCGCTTAAGCAGCCCTATGATTTTATCTTTATGGATCTCCAAATGCCAGTAATGGATGGCCTGGAGGCAACCGCCCAAATCCGTCGAGAAGGCGGTCCGGCGGCTGAGAAGACTATTATTATTGCAATGACTGCGAATGTCATGGATGGCATTCAGAATCGCTGTAAAGCCTCAGGAATGGATGACTATATCAGCAAGCCACTTAAGATGAGCAGTATTAAGCAGATTATCTCTCGGTATTCTAGCAGCGATAATCGGATGGTTGAACCAGATACATCTATTTTTCAGGCGTAACCCAAGATTTACTAGTTTATATTTTAATGTTATTTGTTTCAAAGGTAGGACTATGAGGTTATTAATATAGAAAATATTTATCAGGAGAGATCGTCTATGAACACGCATAAAAGTAATAAGTTTCACGCTAAGACAGAGACAAAAGAAAATGTATGTACGGTTTTCCTGAATGGTGAACTTGATCTATCCGTTGCTTCCGATTTCCGTTTGGTAATGGAGCCGCTTGTAGGGGATACGAAGCATGATTTAGTAATAAATCTTAAAGAATTAAAATACATCGATAGCACGGGTATTGGTATTCTACTTTCGATCCTGAAATCAAGACAAGGTATGGACGTTAAGTTTATGGTTGAGGATGTTCCTCCCCAAATTCAGAAGCTGTTTGACATGACTGGTATTACCAAGTTTTTTGCCTCCCAAGAGAATTCCCACTAGGAAAGGATAGAACAAAGAATGAGTGATGATGTGCAAAAAGTAATTCTTCAGCTGCCGGCTAGCGCAGAGTATGTGGATATTGTTAGGTTAAATTTATATGGTATTGCTTCAAAAATGGGCTTCACCTACGAAGATATTGAAGATATGAAGGTAGCTGTATCAGAGGCGTGTAACAATTCAGTATTGTACGCCTATGGACAACAAGACGGAATGGTTGATGTAATCTTTGAGGTGGGTGAAAGTGCCTTATCCATTACAGTCAAAGACGAGGGGGAGAGCTTTGACGGTTTGGAAGACTCGTCCAGTGAGCGTATGACACTGCATGATAAAGAGTTGAGTGACGTTCAGGTCGGCGGTTTAGGGTTCTACTTAATGCAAGCGTTGATGGATGACGTGAGCGTCGTAAGTGAGGCCGGAAGAGGGACGGTAGTAACTTTGAAGAAGCACCTTAACTTTAGCGAGGAAAAGGTATGAGTGATAAGGTGACTCCCCCCGAGTCCATGAATGAAGCAGTCACCCAAATTTGGGAATATCAGCAGACTAAGGATAATGAACGCGCAACAGTGCTGATACAGAAATATGAGCCTATGGTAAAAATGGCTGCTGGAAAAATTTCTCGCAACCGCCCCGACTTGTATGAGGATTTATATCAGGTCGGGCAAATGGCGCTCATCCGGTTATTACAGCAATATGATATTAGCCTTGGAATCCCTTTTGAGCCCTATGCGATGAAAAGCATGATTGGACATATGAAGAATTTCCTACGTGATAAATCTTGGTACATACAGGTACCTAGACGGATTAAAGAAAAGGGAGCACTTGTTCAACATGCGATTGACGAACTAACAGTGAAGCTGGAACGTTCGCCTGCGGTGGATGAGATTGCTCATTATCTTGATTTGTCTGTTGAAGAAACTGTAGAAGTACTGGCGGGCAGAGAATGTTATCATTACGTCTCCCTAGACTCGCCCCTTTCTCAAGAGGAGACAGGAGCTACACTAGGCGAGCTGATCAGCTCTGACGCAAATGATTACGAGACCGTAGAGAAACGTATGGATTTACAACAAGCACTAGGTCAATTGAAGGAACAGGAGCAGCAGGTGCTGCTGTTAGCGTTTCAAGATGGACAATCCCAGCGGGCGATCGCCCAGAAGCTGGGGGTATCACAGATGAGCGTTTCACGCATACAGAAGCGGGCCACTGAGAAGTTAAAGCAGATTATGGCCAACTCTTCCTATTGAGTTCCTGTATGGGTAGTATACATTTTCGACGATAAGGACATGCCTCTCTCCGCTGACTGGAGACCCGCATGTCCTTTATTTGTATACTGTTGTAGACTTATTCCCCCGCTTGTCCGTCCAACCTAGAGGATTAGACGGACAAGCGGGGGAAGCGGTCGTTGGGGAATAGATCGATAGTCTTGCGGTTAGCTATTAGCATCAATGTATTTTTTAATTTCGCCAAGATACTCTCCGATTACTGGAACATTAAGAAAAAGACTAAGAATGTAGCCTAATAAACCAAGGACTACAAATGTTCCGAGAGATAGTCCAAGTCCCCGAGATATACCGGCCATCAGGTTTGTGATGATTCTTTTTTTCGGATCTGAATAGTTGTCGAGAATGTCCTTGAATTCTGATTTTTCCAGTGAGTGAGCGATCTTATCAAGACGACTGTTTAAGCGTTTCACTTCATGTCGCAACTCGAAAGGATGTTCATCAATTTCATAAGGTTTTGTTTGGTTATTTGAATCTGCCATGCGCCATCCCTGCTTTCTATAGCCCGAACGGGCATTAATTAAATGTCTAGTTGTATCTGCTGATGTGAATAAAGGTATAACTAAACAACAGCCAGCTGCGGTCAGCTGGCTGTTGTTTGTTAAAGTGATAGCTGTATGATGCCGCAGATTAGTAATTGGATTTATAGGAGGATTTTACATCCTCTTTCGCATCCTTAGCCTGATTGGCAACCTCTTTAGAGGATGCTTTGGCTTCATCAGCTACGTCTTTAGAGGCGTCTTTAACATCCGAGCTTACATTGCTTGAGGCTTCACTTACAGTGTCACCAATTTTACTTCCAGCCTCTTGAAGAGTGGCGGCAATCTGTTGTTTGCTGTCACTGACAGTGGTATAGATATCAGAGGCTTTATCTGATACCGTACTAGCCAAATCGGTTGCTTTTTCGCCAACTGTTGTCGCAATAGCTTTGGTTTTGTCAGTTACGGCACCAGCAACTTCTTTGGTCTTGTCTGTAGCTAGAGAAAGTTTATCTGACAGATCACTGCGCATTTCACGGCCAGGCTTTGGTGCAAATAGCAGGGCTGCTGCGGCACCAATTAAGCTACCAATAAAGATACCTTTTAATAAGCTGCTTCCGTTCTCTACTTCATGTTCTACGTTACTCATCACCAATCACTCCTTATAATTTATCTTACTTCGTATATAAACTTTGGCGTATGGGCTGAAACAGTTGAAGAGCAAGGGGGAGATTACGGGAGGTTAAGGGAGGATACGGTAACCTAGATGGCTTTAGGTCATATAAACCGCGTTTTTGAGGCTTTATCAACATTTGTTTATGCGCAAAAAGAAGGGCGAAGACAGGCTGTGATATGCAGCATATGTCTCCATCCTTCTACGATTGAATTTAGAATGTTACGGATTAATCATTAACGGCTTGGAGTACCGCATAGCCGAATTCAGGCAGATTCAGATACAGCTGGGATGTGGAGGATTCAGTCCGCTTCTGCGTCTTTAGGTTTACCCATATCATGTCTGCCCCGGTTACAGGAATGATGACATCGGCCATAACATCTTCATTATTCAATACGATTATGAATCGGCTTTGTTTGTCCCACCGCTCATATACAAGCAGCTTTGGATAACCCGGAATCTCCAGCGCTTTAAATCCACTGCTCCGGAATGCGGGATGAGATTTACGAAGGCTGATCGTCCAGCGATAGTATTCGAGCAATTCTTGATTCTGTTTCTGGGAGTCCCACTCCATGCATTTTCGGTTGTCCGGGTCGTATCCGCCATCCATGCCGATTTCATCGCCATAATAAATACAGGGTGCTCCCTGAAAGGTCATCTGGAACAAAACGGCCAGCTTTAACTTCCTGATGTCACCGCCACAAAGTGTCAGGAAACGAACTGTATCATGGCTGTCTAGCAGATTAAAGGCGGCTTCCGTAATTTGTTGCGGATAATTCGCTAGCATAGTAGCAATCGACTGAGAGAATTGTGCAGCATTGATCTGTCCGTGGGCGAAAAAATTAATTTGAATATTCGTTAGCGGGTAATTCATAACGGCGTCAAACTGATCGCCAAGCAGCCACGGCAAGGAATCATGCATGATTTCTCCTACGAGATAGGCCTCTGGATTAACGCTTTTGATCGTACTGCGGAATTGCCGCCAGAACGAATGGGAGACTTCATTTGCGACATCAAGCCGCCAGCCGTCTATACCGATTTCCTCGATCCAATAGCGGCCTGCATTCAGTAGATATTCTATGACTTCAGGATTCTCAGTGTTGAATTTAGGCATGATAGGCTCGAATGCAAATGTGTCATAGGTGGGAATTCCGTCGATGACCTGTGGCGGCCACTCGCGTACATGGAACCAATCGGCATAACGCGAAGATTGCCCGTTCGCGAGCAGATCAACAAACGGCGGGAAGGTATGGCCGCAATGATTAAAGACACCGTCCAGGATGACACGGATGCCTTTGGAATGACAGGAGTCCACAAGCTCTTTCAGCAATGTGTTGGTGCCAAAATGAGGATCGACCAAGTAATAATCTTCTGTATCGTATTTATGATTGGTGGTTGCCGCAAATAGAGGATTAAAATATATAGCATTGATGCCCAATTCACAGAGATAATCCAAATGATCTAGTACACCCTGCAAGTCTCCTCCGAAGAAATTCCGAGGACTCGGTGTGCCGCCCCATTCGAGTACATCTGTCGGATCGTTGGTGGGATCACCATTCGCGAAACGCTCCGGGAATATTTGATAAAATACTGCATCTTTCACCCAAGATGGAGGGGAGTGCACATCTTCACGATTCAAAAATGGAAAGTCGAACAGACCCTCATATACAACAGCAGGTGGCTCTGGATAAAATCCTTTTTCCAAAAAATAAAGAACTTCGTCTTTGTTATAAAGCGCAAAGTAATACGCGAGTCTGCGGTAAACAGGACGGACGGAGGCTTGCCAGTAATCGAACAAGCCGTCAGAAGCGAGGCGCTGCATTGGAATGACCTCATGCGTTTTGTCCCAGCCAAATTTATCTCCACAGAAAAGGTCGATCTGTGATACGTTGTCCCGCTTAGTTCTTAGGCGAATATGAAGTGTAGACTCATCGTAGGCATATGACCAATTTTGTCCCATACGGTGATAAACGGCTTCCGGTTGAATCATACTCATTTTCCATCCCTTCGGGCATGTAAACGCAAAAAAGGGCCAACCTCATGATTTTCAGAGGTTGAACCCTTGGCGGTTTCATTGCCTTTAAATTTGTCTACATCTTACCATAACCCTCAAGAGCAAAGCAAGAGGTTATTTCACAATAATTTACAATATGGAATATTTAGTATGTGGTAGGAATAAAGAGAAAATAAGAGAAAAGATAAGATAAACTTTGTTAAACCGTCTTGTTTGGACTTATACCCTGATTGCAATCAAAATTATGGATATTATAGAATGAGGGCGAACGAACTTGATTTTTCATAACACGCATTCAAATTAAAGGCACTGTTACCTGCAAAGGTACAACCTCGGCACTTTGTGCAAATGAGGTTGTACCTTTTTTTATATGCTTTTTTTCAATGCGGGTTAGGTTTAATCACTCATGATCGAAGGGGAGATGAGCAAATGAAGAAGAGTAAACGTTCCAAAATGCAAGCGGTAACATTTAGTTTAGTCCTATGCCTGCTGTTAACTTTGACGGTCACCGCATGCGGTTCTGGCAATGGGAACTCCGCATCAAAGCCGAATTCGAGTCCGAATTCCGCAGTGAACGAGCCGGGGGGAACCACAAATGAGACAAATACCGAAGAGAAAACCACTGATGAGGAAATGAAGCCAGAAGCAGGGGCCAAACTTATGGTCTGGGAAGCCAAGGAGCAGCTTGAATACATGAAGCAGGTAGCTGCTGATTTCGAAAAAGAATATGGTGTTCCCGTCACGGTTGAGGAAATGGCGGGTGGCGATCAAGGCGCAAGACTGGCGACGGATGGTCCGTCTAAACTTGCTGCAGATGTGTTGACTCTGCCCCATGACCAGATCGGGCAAGCCGTAAAAGCAGGGCTGCTTTTGCCAAACGATGTTTTTGAGGAAGAAACCAAATCAACGATGGTGGCAACAGCCGTTCAGGCATCGTCTTATGATGGCATTCTTTACGGTTATCCTAAATCGGTGGAAACCTATGCGCTGTTCTACAACAAGGACCTGATTCCTGACGCTCCTAAAACGTGGGATGATGTGATTGCTTTTGCAGATACGTACAACAATCCGAAGGAAAACAAATTCGCAATCATGTGGGAATTCGTCGGATATTACAGCTATCCGTTTATTGGCAGCTTCGGCGGATATATTTACGGAGACAACAATACGAATTTCAAGGATATTGGATTGAACAATGAGGGCACTATCAAAGGATTTACGTTTCTGCAGAGCCTCAAAAAAATTCTGCCTTTGAATGCAGGAGATATCACTTATGACGTGAAAACCCAATTATTCCAAGAAGGTAAGCTGGCGATGAATATCGATGGGCCATGGTCCATAGCGGCGTTTAAGGAAAATGTTAACCTGGGTGTGGCTCCTCTTCCAAAGGGACCTGACGGTCAAGACAGTCTTTCTTTCTCCGGTGTCAAATCGTATTATGTTAACTCATATACGGAATATCCGGTCGCAGGCCGTTTGTTCGCACATTTTGCAAGCAACAAGGAGAACCAGCTTAAGAACTTTGAGATGACGGGAGCGATTCCTGCGAGTATAGAGGCTGGAGAAGCGCCGGAAATCAAAGATGACCCTATTATTGGCGGATTCTTCGAGCAATTCCAAAATTCCGTTCCAATGCCTTCCGTTTCAGAAATCAAATCCGTCTGGGAACCCCTAAAAGCAGCGTTTGTGTCCCTGTGGAACGACTCGAATCTTGATGTTAAACAGACGCTGGATAAGACTGTAACCACGATTCAGGCCGATCTGGAGTCGAAGTAAAGGGCAGGTGATTTAACCATGAGGAAAAAAACAGGCGCAGCGTTACTCTCGGCTATTATTCCGGGACTGGGCCAGTTCTACAACCGGCAGTGGCTGAAAGGATTGGTATTCCTGCTGGTGGGGTCTGCTGGAATCTTCTATATTGCTCATGATCTGATGGGACATTTGCATGGCTTAATTACGCTTGGGGAATTTCCAAGCCGTATGGTCAAGGTAGGCAAATTAACCCGGATGGTGGAAGGCGACCACTCCATTTTTATGATGATCAATGGGCTAATGGCATTGCTGGCGCTGCTCTTTTATACAGCTTTTCATTTACTGAACATCAGAGATGCATTCCTAGTTGGAGCTGCACGGGACCGGAAAGAGCCCATTCATTCATTCGCTGAATCGCTCAGAGCTATGGGGCGGAGGAATTTTGCCTATCTTGTCCTCGCGATTCCCTTTGTGGCCGTGGTTTTTCTGACGATATTACCACTTGTTTTTTCGGTGCTACTGGCGTTTACGAACTATGCCGACCCGATTTTACCGCCAGCACATCTGGTAGACTGGGTGGGTTTCGGTAATTTTAATAAAATGCTTAGTCTGGATGTCTGGAGTTCCACCTTCGGTGGAGTGCTGACTTGGACCTTGATCTGGGCGGTTATTGCTACTGCGACGACTTACATTGGAGGTGTGCTCATTGCAGTACTTATTCACCAGCCCCGTGTCCGCTGCAAAAAGCTTTGGCGCACACTTCTGATCGTTCCGTTCGCTATTCCCAATATGATTTCTCTGCTCGTCATGCGCAATATGTTCAATAATCAATTTGGACCGATCAATAGTTATTTAAGAGCCTTGGGATTGGAGGGGGTGGCCTGGCTAACCAATCCTTTCTGGGCTAAGGTCACTGTAATTCTGGCTAATATGTGGATCGGTATTCCGGTGACCATGATTCTGGCCTTCGGGGTGCTGACAACAATTCCGAGGGATATGTATGAAGCGGCAGAAGTAGACGGTGCTGGGTCATTTTATAAATTCCGCATGATTACGCTGCCCATGGTATTGTTCGCAACCGCACCTATCCTGATTATGCAGTTTGCCGGCAATATTAACAGCTTTAATGTCATTTATCTAATGACTAACGGAGAACCGGTTAATCCCAACTACCAGTACGCGGGCCACACTGACTTGCTGGTGACTTGGCTTTATAAACTGGCGCTGAACCAGTCGCAGTATAGCTTTGCTTCTGTCATCGGGATTGTCATCTTCCTGATGGTCGCGACATTCTCCATCTGGAGCTACCGGCGGACGCGGTCCTTTAAAGAGGAGGATATGATTGCATGAAGCTAAGACTGACGGAAGCGTTAAAAACGTTTGGAAGCCATTTATTGCTGATTGTGCTCAGTTTTATTAGTCTTTTCCCAGCCTTCTGGATTATTATGTCTTCGTTCAAAACAGGAAACAGTTTGTTCAGTGACTCATTGATTCCTAAGAATTTTACCTTTGTTCATTACAAGGAACTGTTTGAGCAAACTAAATATTTGTTATGGTTCATGAATACGCTAAAGATTGCGGCGTTGTCTACGCTGCTCGGCACCTTTTTGCTGCTGCTGACTTCGTACGCCATTTCTCGTTATCGATTTACGGGCAGAAAAACTACACTAACCGCGCTCCTGGTTCTGCAGATGTTTCCGGGATTTATGGCTATGATTGCAGTTTACGTGCTGCTGAACACACTTGGGCTACTGAATTCTCATTGGGCACTTGTGCTCGTATACAGCAGCGGCGCTATTATCACGAATGTTTTTGTGGCTAAAGGTTTTTTTGATACGATTCCTAAAAGCTTGGAAGATGCTGCGCGAATGGATGGGGCGAGCCATATGAAAGTATTCCTTTCTATCATGATCCCGTTATCTAAGCCGATGCTCACCTATGCCAGCCTTATGATTTTCAACGGCTGCTTTGTGGATTTTATATTCGCCGACCTTGTATTGCGCACGGAGGATACAAGAACGCTCGCCGTTGGGCTTTACCGTATGGTGAACCAGAGCAACTCAACCGAGTTTACGTTGTTCGCTGCCGGAGCGGTATTGGTCGCTCTCCCAGTCACGCTGCTGTTCATTTTCCTACAGCGTTTCTTGGTGGATGGCCTCACCGCAGGTGCAAGCAAAGGATAAGGCGAACTGCGCTACCCTTGTGAAGCTACGCTGAATTCGATAAAAACCGCTTTCTACTCAGAGATTAAGCTTCTGAGAAGGAAGCGGTTTTTTATATTTTATCCGGTTTCTATAATCTTCTTGGTGTGGACAGGATTGAAGAATAATGAAAATAGGAGTAGAATTCCTCATGGAACCAACACTTAAGGGAGTTTGTGGAGTACTCAAAAATCCCCGGAGCACGGGGTTATTTTCTAGCATTTATTAAATGAGAATACTAATAAGTCCTTGTGAGTTATAGAGCATCTAGAGAAAAGAGGAGAGATATCATGGAAACCGTATTAGTACGAGAGTATCGGGCGGATTTGCTGGAATGTGTCCATAGTGGGCATATTGCCATCGTAGGAGAGAACGGAAATTTAAAGGGGTATGCAGGTGATCCGGAATTTGTATCGTTCACCCGTTCAGCTGCTAAACCCCTTCAGGCTATTCCAGGCGTACGTGGGGGGATCGTGGAGCATTACGGCTTTACTCCCGCAGAGGTTGCCCTGATGACCGCCTCTCATCGGGGAGAGAGCTACCATGTTGCTGCGCTAGAGAGCATATCCTCCAAGATTGGCATCGATGAGCAACAAATGATCTGTGCAACGAGTTACCCGCTGGATTATTCCAGCAGGGAGAACGCCATTCGTGGTGCGGGCAAAAGAAAGTTCTATCATAACTGTGCGGGCAAGCACATGGGCATCTTAGCTTACAGTAAGCTCAAAGGTTTGCCGCTTGAAGAATACTCACAGCCGGAGCAAACGGTGCAGCGTGAGATTATCGACACCATTGCTTATATGGCTGGTGTGGCCCCAGACAGCATCGGTTTAGGTACGGACGGATGTGGACTTCCGGTATTTGCTCTGCCTCTGACCGCCTTGGCGACAGCCTATTTGAAATTAGCCAATCCGGATTTGATTGCAGATGAAGCTACTCGCAAAGCGGTTACTACTATTACAACGGCAATGAATGCTTATCCGGAGATGGTTTCTGGATCTGGTCGCCTTGATTCTATTCTTTTGGAAGATGATAATATTATTGCTAAAGGTGGATTTAAGGGTGTGTATTGCTTCGGTTTACGCCGTGAGCGACTGGGGATTGCCTTCAAGATTCTGGATGGGTCGGAAGAAGAGTGGGGACTTATTGTACAGGGAATTTTAAACCAAATTGGTTATAGTCAGAAAAATACCTTGGAAAAGCTGCGCAATGCATTTTCAGGCGTGATTTACAATGACGGGGGTACACGAGTAGGCCATGCGGATACCGAGTTCAAGCTTAATTTCATAAAGTAGGATCATATAAAAAGAGCCCTTCGACTACGAATCCATCTTCTGGATACGCAGCGAAGGGCTTTTTTCTACGAGAAGCGGTGGTCATCTTTAAAGGACGGCAACATCGTTTCTTCTTGTATAGGGAGAACTATTATTTATGACGTAGACGGCCGAGTTCGGAGACGAGTGCTTCCACCTGAGAAATACTCAGTCTGTCGCTGCCCATGGCTACCTCATATACATCATAGATATCTTCATAATGATCTACTGAAAAAGCGGAGGCTTGCATCGCCGCAGCACTGGCCATTTTTAATTTGTTTTTGATAGCCTCGATCATATACTCAACATTTTCCTGACTAGGCTTTGTTAAATCCATTAGGTTAAAACATCCTCTCTGTATACTGATTCATGTATTTTACCATGTTTGGCAGCTTGACCACCATTTTTTTGTCGGGTTCACTGAAATCATGTTAAATTAAAGGCATGAGATCAAAAAATATCATCGAAGGGAGCAAATGTATTGGCAATCAGAGAACAGGGAAGCGGAAAACGCATTAAAATGGACGATGCTGGACTGGTGTCCTTTTTCATGGAAATAGCTGCTCTGCATTCCGCCGAGGAAGTCACGTTTCTTTGTATCGGAACAGATCGATCTACAGGAGATGCACTCGGTCCGTTGACGGGCAGCAAACTTGTGGAACATGGCTTCCGACATGTAATCGGTACGTTGCCGTCTCCTTGCGATGCAGATAATTTGGTGGCCAGAGTGGCTGAGATTCCCTCCGGGCATATTGTAGTTGCGGTAGATGCATGTCTGGGCCCTCCGATCGCGCTTGGATATTACTTCGTTTCGAGTGAGCCACTGCTGCCTGCACAATCGGTGGGGGCAAATCTTCCAGCCGTAGGTCACTATAGTTTGGCGGCCGTTGTGGATATGAATGGCCCGAAACCTTATCGGACGCTACAGACTACTCCACTGCATAGAGTGATGGTTATGGCAGAACATATCGCTATAGCGGCAGTAAAAGGATTCGGACTCCAGTAGTACCCATTGGGCACTTAAAAATAAGCTGTCCGTTTCAAGGTGAGCTGTTTTGCTTAATAATAGATATTAGACACATTATCTTAGTATTCTAGAAAGAGGGAAGCAGCCATGGAAAGAGTTCGTTGTGACGGAAGCAATATATGCTACAGTGATCAGGGGAAAGGCGAAGTTATTGTATTGCTGCATGGCTTTTGTGGAAGCGCTGAATATTGGGAACAAGTCATTCCTGTCTTAAGCAGCGGCTACCGAGTGATTGCTCCCGATTTACGTGGTCACGGAGCTTCGGAAGCTCCACTAGGACCTTATAGTATTGAACAAATGGCAGATGATGTTCTGGGTCTGTTAGATTCGCTGGAGATTGCTGAATGCATCATGCTTGGTCATTCGCTTGGCGGATATATTACGCTATCGTTTGCTCAGCGTTATGCTTCTCGATTGAAAGGCTTTGGATTAATTCATTCTACTGCTTATCCAGATAGTGAAGAAGCTAAGGAAAAACGACTGAAGAGTGTCAGCGCGATTCAAAATGAAGGGATTACTCCTTTCGTAGACAGCTTCGTACCAGGCTTGTTTGCTGAAGCAACCGCTTCTGCATCCCCACAGCTGCTGGAGCGCGCTAAAGAAATCGGCTACAAAACGCCTCCACAAGGAGCAGCAGGAGCTGCACTGGCGATGCGTGAGCGTCCAGATCGACGGGATGTAATTACGGCCACTACGTTGCCGGTATTGCTTGTTGCTGGCGAGCAGGATGGATTGATTCCTGCTGAACGAACCTTTACTGCGGATAAGCCAAATGTAACGCAAGCAACGATATCGGGTGCAGGCCACATGAGTCTTTTTGAAGCTCCTGAACGGTTAGCCGAGATCATTAAGGATTTTGTCCAGGCTTCCGTTTTAGATAATAGCCGCGTATAAAAAATCTTCTACAAAGAGGCAGCACGGCGCCATTCTGGCGTGTGCTGCCTCTTTCTTTTAGGGCTATCTAATTATCTGGTATTCTCCTTAACTGGCATAGAATTCGGCAATGGTTTAAGATAAATCAATAGAATAATTTAAGTGGTATGAGTCCTGTAGTTTTTGCTACCACAGTACGGAAAAGGAGGATGTGCATGTTTCGAAGAGACTATATTGTCCGGATGATCGAAGATATGACGGCGATGGTTGCCAAGGTACTTACTCTAAAGCAGGAACGGAAGACGACAGAAGCTTTATGGGAAATCGATGAGCTGTTGAACCGGCATTTTCCGCTGAATTCACGTCTTTTAAATTCACTATCTGTAGAAGATATCATAGATATGTTTCGTTTTGGCGGTGTGGTTGAGTCCGATAAGCTTCAAGGTCTGGCCAAACTGCTGAAGGAAGAAGGCAGTATTTATGCCGCAAATGGCGATAAGGATGCAGCATTATTTAGAAGTATGAGAGCCTTACATTTATATTTGTACGCGGATCTTCACGGTGCAGACCGGGAGCTGCTGCATATGACTCAGGAAATGGATGAACTCTTGCAGGATGTGCAGGCCTATCGGCTCCCGGCTAAAACGGAGCGGCTACTGATGGAGTATATGGAGTCGGTAGGGCGATATAGTAAAGCGGAGGACAGCCTCTACCGGCTGTGGGAGCAGGGAGAAAATGTTGTAATAGAAGGGGATAAGCTATACAATCGACTGCTGCTCAAGTCATCTGCAGAATTGGAACAAGGTACTCTTCCTCTGGAGGAAGTAGAGCAGGGGTTAAAAGAGTGGGGCAGGATAACAGCGATACGAAAGGAATCAGGAACCTGATGAATACGATGAATATCCCTTTATATATTATCGATGCTTTTGCAGAACAGGCTTATTCAGGCAACCCTGCGGCGGTATGTTTACTGGAGCATCCCGTCGATGAAGGTTATATGCAGAAGACAGCAGCGGAAATGAACTTGTCAGAGACAGCTTTTCTCTGGCCAGAGGAAGATGGATATCGCCTGCGCTGGTTTACACCTAAAGTTGAGGTCAAGCTATGTGGTCATGGGACTCTAGCAAGTGCACATGTATTATGGGAGAGGGGACTGCTAGCTCCTGATATGGAAGCAAGGTTCTATACACGCAGTGGGTTGCTCAGAGCTTCTCGTTCAGGAGATTTGATCTCACTGTACTTCCCGCCTTATCAGCTTCAACCCTCTCCTGTAATTTCAGGTCTCGCAGCAGCGCTTGGTATTGCAGAAGCGAATGTGGTGGAAACTATGCGATATGCTGACAATGTGCTTGTACGACTGGATCAGGAAGCACGGGTTCGCGAACTCAGCCCTGACTTCGGAGCTTTATCCGGGCTTGAAGGGAGAGGCTTCGCGGTTACCGCAGAAAGCTCTATCGAAGGTATTGATTGTGTATCACGTTTTTTTGCGCCGAAGGTAGGAGTGAATGAGGATCCGGTAACAGGCTCAGCGCATACTGCACTGGCACCTTTTTGGGCGGATAGACTCAATCGTACGCAGTTGACCGCTTATCAAGCTTCGAAACGTGGAGGTTTGCTTCAGTTAGAGGTAAGTAAAGACCAGATTAAGATGTCTGGGCGAGCATTAACTATAGTTAGTGGAGAGCTGCATGTTAAGCCCTGCTAGAACAAGGAACGCCCCTTGTTAACACGTGATATAATGAACGATGATGGTTAGGAGACATAGATTCTCCATTTTTAATCCCGAAAGTGAGATGTGCGTTGTGGAATCTTTAACAGCTCTAATTGAACAACTAATTAACGACCGTACTTTGATTACAGCTACCCTAAGTCAAGTGCGTTATAAAGGCGAAAATTGTACCAAGGTGCAGGTTAAACCTGTTGAACTAAAGGGTAAGCTGCATTATCAGTTTGCGTCCTATATTGGTACAAAGGTAGAACATCGCAACGTACCCGCAGAATTGGCGGCGGAAGAGATATCTCTTTTATTTAGAGAAACATATCGGCAAGGCTTGTTGTGTACAGTAGAAGCCGATTATCAGGTGCTTATTAGCAAAAAATTCAAAGTATCAATCCTAACTAAGTCTCCAAGTAAAAAAGAAGAGCCGGATCTAGCTCACAACCGCCGCAAACGTTATGTGCTGGAGGATGGAGAGCCTGTGCCATTTCTGGTGGAGCTTGGCATCATGAACAAAGAAGGCAAAGTGCTGGCCAAAAGATATGATAAATTTCGGCAGATCAATCGTTTTCTGGAGATGGTAGAGGACGTGCTTGCCGATCTGCCAACCGGCCGACCCTTGACGATTGTGGATTTTGGTTGTGGAAAATCATATTTGACCTTTGCACTGTATCACTATCTGACCGTTCGCAAGAAGCGGGAGCTTAATATCATTGGATTAGATTTAAAAGCAGATGTGATTGAGCATTGTAACGAACTTGCTGCCAAAATCGGTTATGATCACTTGAAGTTCTTCGTGGGTGACATTGCTGAGTACAATGAGCTGGAGCAAGTAGACATGGTGATCACACTTCATGCTTGCGACACAGCTACCGATGCTGCCCTTGAAAAAGCAGTACGTTGGGGAGCGTCTGTAATTTTATCTGTGCCTTGCTGCCAGCATGAATTATTCGCACAAATCGAAAATGAAGTAATGAGCCCTATGCTTTCGCATGGCATACTGAAAGAGCGTTTTTCTGCCTTGGCTACAGATGCCATTCGCGCCAAATTGCTCGACATGATGGGCTATAGCAGCCAGCTGCTGGAATTCATCGATCTGGAGAATACGCCGAAGAACATTTTGATTCGTGCCGTTAAGAGTTCAGCCGGGGACAACTCCGTCAAATGGCGCGAATACACCGCATTCCGCGATTTTCTGGGAGCAAAACCCTACCTCGAACGCGTATGCGCTGATCTGCTTCCCACTGGGAGTTCGGTAGAAGGGTAGAGGGTATTAAGGTAGAGAGCGTAGAACGGTAGGACTGTAGCATGGTAGAACGGTAGTACTGTAGAATGGGCACTTATAGGTGCAGGCTAATTCGATCAGTTGTGCTTTTTACAACTATATAGCATTTTTAATAGGAAATTGGATAGTACAGCTAGTGCGATCTAATGGTTAGGACGGTACGGCTAGTGTGATCTAATGGTTAGAACGGTGCAGCGAGTGCGATCTAATGGCGAGTTGGTTTAGTTGTACTTTGTGCAATTAAATATGCTCAGAAGCTGCGTTTTAGTGATTTAGTTGCACTTTGTACACTTAAAAACGAACAATACTCTGCATATGGCGGGATTCACGAAAAACAGTTGCACAAAGTACAATTAAAGTGGAAGTAAGCATGGAAAGTACAGGGTTAGTTGTACTTTTTACAACTATATAGCTTTTTTGAATGGGAATTCGGATAGGCAGCTAATGCGATCAAATGGTTAGGACGGTACGGCTAGTGTGATCTAATGGTGAGGACGGTACGGCTAGTGCGATCTAATGGTGAGGACGGTACGGCTAATGCGATCAAATGGTGAGGACGGTACAGCGAGTGCGATCTAATGGCGAGTTGGTTTAGTTGTACTTTGTGCAACTAAATATGCTCAGAAGCTGCGTTTTAGTGATTTAGTTGCACTTTGTGCACTTAAAAACGAACAATACTCTGCATATGGCGGGATTCTCGAAAAACAGTTGCACAAAGTACAATTAAAGTGGAAGTAAGCAGCGAAAGCACGGGATTAGTTGCACTTTTTACAACTATATAGCTTTTTTGGATGGAAATTCGGATAGGCGACTAATGCGATCAAATGGTGAGGACGGTACGGCTAATGCGATCAAATGGTGAGGACGGTACAGCGAGTGCGATCTAATGGCGAGTTGGTTTAGTTGTACTTTGTGCAACTAAATATGCTCAGAAGCTGCGTTTTAGTGATTTAGTTGCACTTTGTGCACTTAAAAACGAACAATACTCTGCATATGGCGGGATTCTCGAAAAACAGTTGCACAAAGTACAATTAAAGTGGAAGTAAGCAGCGAAAGCACGGGATTAGTTGCACTTTTTACAACTATATAGCTTTTTTGGATGGAAATTTGGATAGTACAGCTAGTGCGATCTAATGGTTAGGATGGTGCAGTGAGTGCGATTCAATGATGAGGACGGTACGGCTAGTGCGATCTAATGGTGAGTTGGTTTAGTTGTACTTTGTGCAACTAAATATGCTCTGAAGCTGCGTTTTAGTGATTTAGTTGCACTTTGTACACTTAAAAACGAACAATACTCCCCATACGGCGGGATTCTTGAAAAATAGTTGCACTAAGTGCAATTAAAGTGGAAGTAAGCAGCGAAAGCACGGGATTAGTTGTACTTTTTACAACTATATAGCTTTTTTGAATGAGAATTCGGATAGTACAGCTAGTGCGATCTAATGGTTAGGACGGTACGGCTCCTTTGTGGAGAGGTATCGTCTTTTTGCGTTCTAGTCTTGTATAAGGGAAATGTGGAAAGGATAGAGATAAATTAACGAGTACAGGGGTATCTAAATGTGGCGTTTTAAAAAAGACCGGAATCTGGAATCATCAATTGCATATATTTGTGGAGCCTTAGTGATAGCGGCTGGTGTGGGTGCTTGTTTGTTGCGGGGATTGTTTTTTACTGAGGAGATGTATCCCTTTCTAACCTTATGGTTTGTGCTGTGTTGTGCGTGCTCGCTTTATTATCTTGTTGGGGTTGGTGCATGGAGAAAAAGTGGGGGAGGAGTAGGTGCAGGTGCAGGTGCAGGTGCAGGTGCAGTAAGAGGTATTACGGGAGTCAATGGAGTTAGTGAAGTTAGTGGAGAAAATAGAGCGTTAAGAATATTATTAAGCGTCCCTTTAATTATTCTATCGCTTTATGTGATTCATTGGCTGTGCGGGCCACTTTCTTCCCAGGGAACTATGAATGAAATGCTGCGGTGGGGCTTGTATGCTAGCTTTGCAATATTGGTTTGTTTTTGTGCGGTGAACCGGGTGGGACGCCGGATTTTAAATGTAATTTGGTCTATGCTGGGTATGACTTTATGCCTGAGCGCTTTATTGGCTGTGTGTGGAGTGGTAAAGTTGCCTTTCGCTGTGGCCTACAGCAATTCAGCAGAAGTGAGCGCCACAGGGGTTAGATTAGCAGGATTGATGGAATATCCGAATGCTTTTGGTGCTGTGATGGCTGTTTTTCTGCTGGAACGGCTATTTGCTGTTGCTGTTTATTATGGGGATCCAAAAAAGAGCGCGAATATGTTGGAGGCAAGAAGTGTTGGGCTGGGGATGGAGTGCGCAGATGAGGAACGGAGGAGCAGAGGGGAAGAAGGCGTAGAAGCGGAGCAGGGAAAAGCGGGAAGCACGACCGCCGCGCTGCTGCGCTTGCTGCCGCTGTTCCCGTACACCGCCGCGCTGCTCCTCACCGAGTCGCGCGGCGCATGGCTGACGGCGGCTTGCGCCTGCGCCGCCGTCTTGCTCTGGAAGCGCGGCTAATCGCGCCGCTTCTTGCTGCTGGCGCCGCGCCCGTGGCCGCCGCGGCGCTACTCTACCGCCAACTGGCCCGTGCCGGGTTGGCGGTAGAGCCAGTGCCCGGCCTGCTGTTGCTGGCCGGGCTTTGGGCCGGCGCGCTGCTAGCCGGCCTATGGCTGTGCCGCCGCCAGCGCGGCGCGGCGGGCACTGCCCGAGCCGCCATGCTGGCATTGGCGGCGGCAGGTTGGACGGCGGCGGGGATCGCCGTCCTCCTGCACGTGCGCGAGCGGATCACCGGACCGTCATCGACGGTATCCGCGCGCGGGCTGTTCTACCGCGACGCCTGGCGGCTAGCGGCAGAGGCACCTTGGCTGGGACGTGGGGGTGAGACTTGGCGGCATTCATACCTTGCCGCCCAATCTCTCGCCCTTATGTGGGCAGCCAGGTGCATAATGGATACCTCGACATCCTGTTGAACTTAGGATTCGTTGGTCTTGCAGCCATACTCCTTATGCTGTTGGCAGCAGGCTGGCTGCTGGCTACTAAATCGCCGCGGTTGCTGCCGCCGTTTCTGGTCATCGTCTTACACAGCGTCGTTGATTTTGACTGGAGCTACGGATTATTTTGGTCGCTGCTATTCTGGTCGCCAGCGATTGCTCTGGCTGAGCATAAGCAGAAACATCAATCTGCGTCTACCCATCCTCAGTCTGAGACCAAGCTGTCAACTCACTCCACATCCACGAACCCGCTCACCAATGTCACTACACCTGCGAATCCACTAATCGCTCACTCCACATCCACGAACCCGCTCACCAATGTCACTACACCTGCGAATCCACTAATCGCTCACTCCACATCCACGAACCCGCTCACCAATGTCACTACACCTGCGAATCCACTAATCGCTCACTCCACATCCACGAACCCGCTCACCAATGTCACTACACCTGTGAATCCGCTAATCGCTCACTCTACATCTACGAACCTGCTCACCAACGTCACTACACCAGCGAATCCGCTAATAGTTTACCCTACATCCACGAACCCCCTTACCAATGTCACTACACCAGCGAATCCGCCAATCGCTCACCCCACACCCAAGAATCCGCCCCAAATCCGTCTTCGCCGACTAATCGGAACTGCGGCATGTTGTTTTTCGCTTCTGCTGGGGGTGCTATCTTTTCACGCCGCTCAAGGAGAGAAGTTCTATCGACAAGCGATTATGTCGGTGGATCCTTCGGTGAAGGTAGAGCTGCTACAGCAATCGCTGGGTTGGAATCCCCGGTCACCTCGAACGGCTATAGCATTATCTAGGCTGCTCTCGGGTGAACAGAGCGTGAGTCTGCTTCGGCAGAGTCTGTTGTATTCTCCCGAGAATGCCAGCTTAAGCTGGGAGCTGGCTGAAGTATGGATGAGCAGCGACCATCCGGGGGCAGCGTTATATTGGATAGGCCAGAGCCTTAAGCTGGATAAGTACAACAATGCCAAGTGGGTGAAGGCGATTGAAGGGATGCTTCTTATGGGGCAAAAAAAGCTTGCAGAAGGAAAGCGAAAGGAAGGCCTAATCTGTGTCGCCTCTGGGAATGAACTTCTTTTGAAATATAGAAGGTTGGCAGAAGAGGAGGCTAATAAAGGAGGGCAACATAATGACCGCGAGTTCCGAATGACAGAACAAGCCGACGACTTGAGTCGACGGCTTAGTATGTTTGCTTTACGATTTTAGCGGACGTGAAATCATCCAGGAGTAGAGAATGGGCACGATAATTGCAAGTACGAGTGCCGTAATAATAAGAAGCTGAGACAAGGCTCCGCTCAAAAAGGCTCCTGCAAAAATAAGTAGGCCACCGATCATCCACATTATCCCGGATAGGCGATGTGTTTTTCGCCATACCTCGGGGTTGGCGAGTGTCCAGGCTGTACGAACCCCAAACAAGTAATTATCTTTTACCTGTGGCATGTAATTGCCGAGAGCAATAAACATTATTCCGACAGCTCCTATGGCGATCTTCCCAACGTTTATATCTTTACCTAGACCGTAAGCAATCGACAGCACCAGCATTAGATTAAAAAGCACCCCAATAGCAAGTCTGCTCATGGCATAGGCGTTTTCGAATTTTTTGTAATTTTCCCGCTTAGGATCGATGCTGCGTGTGAACTGCATGATTAGCGGGAGCACAATCCCTAAGATTCCGAACACAAAAATAGCAATATTTTTGTCCCAGTATCTGTTGACCTTACCCGTAATTCCAAACTGTGCTGGTAACTCCTGCGGCAGCTTGCTGTAATTGATCAGAGCGTAGGCTAATGTAGCTAAACCTAATACTACTATTAGGGTATCCTGCCATCTCCATTTGAAATCTTTCATCATTAATCCGCCTCCTTTTTGGAATCGATATCCTGACGTTGCTGCTTTCCGTCCAGTGATTTACTCTCCGTCTCCGTTTGCTTTCCTGTACCAGTGAGCTCCAATAACCAACCGAGAACCTCTTCGAGGACTGTGGTGTTTAGCGAGTACATAATAAATTGTCCTTTTCGCTCATCCTGTACCAGATCGGCATGCTTCAGCGCATTCAGATGGTGAGAAATGCTTGGCTTAGACATGTTGAAAAAATCTGCGATTTCACCTGCGGTTCGATCTTTCTCCCTTAGTAACCGAATGATTTGGCGACGGGTAGGATCAGCTAGTGCTTTAAAGGATTCATTCATATTCCACCCTGCCTTTCGATATTTAAATAATTATCTAAATATATAATAGCTCTTCACTTTCATAGCTGTCAATGCAGTATTCACTTAGCAATAGCGTGTGTAAAAGTGTCACCGAATCTTTAAAATTAACTGCCGTCCAAAGCCGACTCCTGTTAATACTAACGATGGGCATGCATTCCTTGATGCACCGAACATACGATGCAGAGGAGCAGATATATGATACTAACCAATAAAGTCGCAATTGTTACAGGTGCAGGATCGGGGATTGGAGAAGCGATTGCTCTTCTTTTTGCCCAACAGGGGGCTAAAGTGATTGCTGCGGATATCCATCTGGACAATGTAGAAGCGGTGGCCAAAAAGGCAGAAACGGGTGAGGGACACGGAGTTATCTATCCCGTAAAGGCAGATGTCTCGAAGGAAGAGGACACACAGCGAATGATTGATGCCGCAACCACACAGTTTGGAGGCCTTCATATCCTTGTTAACAATGCCGGTATTATGGATAAAATGACGCCAGCGCACGAGATCACTGATGACATGTGGGAGCAGGTGCTTGCGGTCAACGTAACCGGTCCGATGAGAGCCATTCGTAAGGTTTTGCCGATTTTTATGGCACAGGAAAGCGGATGTATCATCAATGTAGCCTCTATTGGCGGCTTAGCGGGCTCGCGTGCGGGAGTGGCTTATACTTCCTCTAAACATGCTGTAATCGGGATGACCAAAAATATAGGATTTCAATACGCTAAGCTTGGAATTCGCTGTAATGCCATAGCGCCGGGCGGAGTAAAGACAAATATTGATCTGTCTGATCCAAGCCCTTTTGGGAGTCAAAAAGCGGGCGAAGGAATGGCGTCGATGCCACGGACAGGGGAAAGCAGTGAGATTGCTTCGGTAGCCTTATTTTTGGCTTCAGATGCTGCAAGCTTTTTGAATGGGTCGGTGATAACGGCTGATGCCGGTTGGATGGCTTATTAATTGAGCGCAGATAAAAAGGTGTTCATTTTCCCTTTATTGGTGGAATTTGTTCACCTTTTTTGTTTATGCCTGTTACTCAAACTCTTTTTAAGTGTGGATTGGAAGATGGAAGCTGCTTACCACGTAAGTAGAAGTGATAAGGTTGCTTGTGCTAGAATAGGCTAAGAGAAACTGGAAAATATAGCAGAGCGGCAAAGCTTTTAAAAATATAAGAAAGTATAAGATTAGTATCTATGCTTTTATGTTCTTATATTTCACTCGCTTAAACGCTTAGCGTCTTATAAAGATGCCAAAGGCGATTAGCTTGATACATGTAGCCATATTCTGCGGAAAAGGGAGGAGGAGCACGTTTGCATTTTATTTCTGATCTGATCTCGACATTATTTGAATGGATTCAGAGTCTTGGTTATTTTGGGATTATGATCGGACTGATGATTGAAGTTATTCCGAGTGAAATTGTATTGGCTTTCGGTGGTTTCTTGGTATGGAGTGGAGATATTAATTTTTTCGGCGCAGTATTGTTTGGTACGATAGGCGGAGTGATTGCCCAGATCTTTGTATATTGGATTGGCCGTTATGGGGGCAGGCCTGTACTGGAGAAATACGGGAAATATATTCTTATCCAAAAGAAGCATATTGATCATTCGGAAGAGTGGTTCAATAAATATGGGACAGGCGTAATCTTTACGGCACGCTTTATTCCCGTTGTTCGCCATGCCATTTCCGTTCCAGCGGGGATTTCTCGTATGCCTTTAGGTAAGTTCACTTTATTGACTACACTTGCTGTTATTCCATGGAGTGCTTTGTTTGTATATCTCGGTATGACATTGGGGAATAAGTGGGAAGATATTGACGAAGTAGCAGCTAAGTACACCAACGAAATTATTCTTGTAGCGTTAGCACTAATCATCATTTATTTTGTGTATAAGTGGTTTAAATCCAAGAAGAGAGGGACTGCAAAATGAAACCGAATGTAGCTCATAAATTTGGAAAAGGTCTTACACCGCGCCAATTTGTAGAAAGCATGACGAAGAACCAGCAGGCTTTTGAATCCTGGTATGAGAAGTTTTCTTGGGAAGATGAGAGCGACAAGGAATATTTCGAAAGTCTGAACCATCGTGACGATTTGCGGGTACTTATCCTTGCCGCTGATTGGTGTGGAGATGTAGTACGTAATGTCCCTGCGGTTTTCCGTATTTTGGAGACTGCCGGAATGAAGACAGAGGTATTCATTTTGGAAGAGAATCAGGAGCTTATGGATGAATTCTTGACCATGGGCGGAAGATCTGTTCCGATTGTGATCTTTGCGGATACCGGCGGATACGTGCTTGGACATTGGGGTCCTCGTCCAGAGCATGTGCAGAGCCTAATGAGAGAGTTCAAACGTGAGAATCCTGATCGTGAGGCTGCTGATTACGACAGCAAAATCGCAGAAGTACGTAAGGCTATGGGGCAAGCTTATGGGGAAGGAACGGAATCACAGGCAGTTATCGCAAAAGAGCTGCGTAGTCTGATTTCCGGATTCTAGACCGATGCTAAATATACGTTCGTTTAATTTAGGTCCGCTTCAGACCAATGCCTACTTGCTGACAGGTGCGGATCCAACGAAGGGAATCATTATTGATCCCGGCATGAATCCTGCGGCATTAGTGCGGAGTATCGAAGGGATGGAGATCGAGGCTATTTTGCTAACGCATGCGCACTTTGACCATATGGGCGGCGTAGACGAAATTCGTAAAGCTAAGAAATGTCCTGTTTATTTACATCCACTAGAAAGTGAATGGCTCAGCAGCCCTAAGCTGAATGGTTCATTGATGTGGACTGATATTTCGCCTCCTCTGACTACAGATCCTGCAGAGTATGATCTGGCAGAAGGACAAGTTCTGCAATTCATCGGACATACCTTCCGGGTGTACCACACACCTGGGCACTCTCCGGGCAGTGTCAGCTTCCTATGCGGGAATGATTTATTCTCTGGAGATGTACTGTTTAAGATGGGAGTTGGGCGCACCGATTTGCCTGGTGGCAGAGAACGTGATTTGTTCGATTCTATTCGTGGCAAGCTGTACAAAATGGATGATGAAGTGAAGGTTTATCCAGGTCACGGCTCACGAACAACTATCGGTTTTGAAAAAGTTCGTAACCCTTATATTCCTCAATAAACAGTCATTCTAGTAGAACTGACAAGAATCGGGGAATTTTTGATAGACAAAGGGATACAAAAGGACTACACTATTGTTAATTAAATGTAACATTAACCTCGCGAAGCACGCAGACTGCGGAATTAATCCCGGTTTGCGTTCTTTTTTTTGTCTACATATAGGTTTAAAAGCATGGGGGGAAATAGATTGGAGAAGAATATGTATTACCCGTTGGATTACGGATGGTATGACTCCAAGGAGAAATGGACTAGTTTTTGCAGCAGTAAATGCCAATGTTTTTCAGAATGTTCTGGAAGGGGAGGTTTTTGTACTTCCATAGAACGCAGGGACATACAATCTGAGAATAAGGATGGGAGAATACCAGTGGTTTCAGGAGGCGAGCCCAGAAGAACGCCTCTTTTTTGGCATTTTCCAGCAGAAGCAGGATTGCTTCAGCCATGGCGGCGTAAGCTCTGGGAGCTCAAAAAATAAAATTAAAACGGAATGAACGAATCACTATACATAATCGTATTACAAATAAGAACTAATCCTGAATGGAGGGGCAGATGAGCGATCAGGCGCTGGAGAAAATCAGGCAGGCACAGCAGGGAGATACTTCAGCACTGTCTTCACTGCTGCGAGAACATTATACTTTTTTGTTCAAATATTTACTTAAAGTGACTATGGACCCGTTACTGGCAGAGGATCTTGTACAGGACACGATGGTCAGATGTATGGAAAAAATCAATACCTATAACGGTTCTTCTTCGTTCTCCTCTTGGTTAATCACCATAGCTACCAGAATATTCATCGATCGAAAGCGGCGCTGGAAACGTGAGGCAGATTGGAAGAAACGGGAACAACAGGCCCAGGGCACCCGTTCGATTCGTTGGCGGTTTGAGAGCAGGGGGGAAGAATGGAGTGAAGTACTCGATTCCATCTCCAAGCTACCCTCTGCTCAGAGGGTAGCTGTGCTGCTGAAGCATTATTATGGCTATAGCTATGAAGAAATCGGTGTGATCATGCAAATTCCTTCAGGCACGGTCAAATCGCGTGTATCCCTTGGTCTTAACCAATTGCGAAAGGAGCTGAATGAGGATGGAGAAGGATAAGGAGCCAGAACTGTATTTGCACAAGCTTACTGAAGAGCTTGAGCGTTTGGATGCGCAATATGATGATATCACCCCACCTTCGTTACAGGAACTGGAGTGGTTAATGGCTGATGCAGCTGTGCACAGAAAGAGAAGGGAACGTAAAGAACTACTGTTATTCTGGGGGGTCTCATTGATCCTGATCTGCGCATTTCTATCCATTCTCACTTCTGCACCCATGATCTATTGGATTATTCAGGCGATCATTCCTGTTGTAGGACTGGGTGGCTTAGGGATCGCCAGGATCAGAAGAAATAGAGAAGGTGTACAAGAATGAATGAGCTACAAGATGTGCCTCTTTGGTTGTGGTTTGGCATAGCAGTAGCATTAATGCTGCAAGGGACCTTACTGTTCCGGGATGCAAGACGGCGCGGAAAAAAAGCTTGGTTCTGGGGATTGTGGGCGATTACTACAGTTCCGTCCCCAGCATTAGTCTACTTACTCGTTGTCATACTTCCTGACCGACGTAGAAGGAAGAAGCAGTTGTAAAGCTTTAGTAAGAAGCTCGTTCCTTTCATCCTATTACAAGGAGTGGTACTTCATGGAAGAGGTAAAATGGGGTTTAATCATGCCGTTAATTATTCTTCAGGCTTTGCTTGCAATTATTGGACTGATATCACTGGCCAAAGCGGATAACGTTCGTGGCCCAAAATGGATGTGGATTATTATCATTATTTGCGGAAATATATTAGGTAGCGTAGCTTATTTCACAATAGGAAGGAAAGATGTCTGATGTCACTCCTTCAAGTTATGAATTTGCGCAAAAGCTATGGGGCGCATATTTCCGTAAATGATATAAGCTTTGAAATTGAGAAAGGACGGTGCGTCGCTTTATTGGGGCCTAACGGTGCTGGGAAAACGACCACACTTCGTATGCTGGCAGGGCTGCTTGAACCCACCTCTGGCATGATTTCATTTGAGGGGAGCCGTCCTGGAGCCGAATATCGCAGAGGATTAGGATATGTGCCACAGTCTCCAGCTTTTTATGGGTGGATGACTGGACATGAGTATGTTGTTTTCGCTGCAAAGCTTAGTGGAATGGGAACTAAAGACGCAACCAGCAGGGCATTGGAATCGCTCGAGCGTGTAGGGCTTAAAGGTGATGCTCGTCGCCGGATTGGTGGATACTCCGGCGGGATGAAACAGCGGCTGGGTCTGGCTCAGGCGCTTGTGCATCGGCCTCGTCTGTTATTGCTTGATGAGCCTGTATCTGCACTTGATCCGATTGGCCGCAGAGAAGTAATGGGACTGGTGCGGGAAATACGTGAGGAGACAACTGTAGTTTTCTCTACACATGTGCTGCATGATGCAGAAGAAATTTGCGATGATATTATTTTAATGAATCAAGGCTTGATTGCTGAGAAGGGATCTTTATCACAGCTTCGTTCACAATACAGCCTTCCTGTTATTCGTTTACGTACGGAGAAGCAAGAAAAAGCTATTCAGTGGCTGGAGTCTCTTGCTGCCAAACCGTTTGTACTGGAGACTCAGTTGTTCGGAGATCATGCCATTTTTAATGTCAACGATGTAGACATGGCCCGTTGGACGATTCTGCAAGAAGCGGCGCAGCTCGAAATTCCATTACTGCAATTTGAAGCGGGTTCTTCCACGTTAGAGGATTTATTTATGAAGGTGGTGGGAGTATGAGAAGCGCCTGGGTCCTTTATCGCAAAGAAATGCTCGAAATGGCTCGCAGTTATAAGTTAATCTGGATACCTGTCGTTTTTATCCTATTAGGCATTATGCAGCCGTTAACTACTTATTATTTGCCGGAAATATTAAAAGCTTCAGGTGATGTTCCTCCAGGTCTCCTAGAGGGGTATGAAATACCGAGTGCCGCAGCTGTGATGGCGCAATCTTTGGGACAGTACGGAACGATCGGAATGTTAGTATTGGCGCTTGGCGCGATGAATGTTTTAGCTGGTGAGCGCTATAGCGGAACTATGGAATTAATTCTGGTAAGGCCGGTTTCTCCAGCCGCAATAGTGTTCGCTAAATGGGCAGCACAGCTGACCCTGTTGATCGTTGCTCTAGGATTAGGTGCAGCGGGCGCTGCTTACTACACGGAGCAGTTGATTGGTTCACTATCTTGGGGAGATGTCATCGCAGCTGCTGGAGTATATGGATTGTGGCTGTTATGTGCTGTATCAGCTACGTTGTTGTTTAGTGGGTTTTTAAAATCCCCAGTTGCCGCTTTTTTAGCATTGGTGCTAATGGCAGCATTATCATTAGGCCAAAGCTTATTGCCTTCATGGTTTGAATGGGCACCTGCGGGGCTTGCCGGGTTGTCGGCTGAAATCCTTATGGCTGGAGAAGGATTCAGGGTTGGACCCTATCTTTCAGCAGCTATTTTGATCTTGATTTGTTTAGTGGGTGCTGCACTTTTGACAAGGAAGAATAACTTAACCGCTTGAAACTTAAGTTATGTTTTTATTAAATATAGTATATTTTCATAGAATTTGTAGGATCGGCCAGCCTTCAACTAGACAGTTCTATCTTTTTTTAGTAGACTGTTGAAACAAGCAAAATCTTGAAAGATTTTGGGGTTAGGAGGTAGGGCGATGCTGCGTTTAGGAGAGAAGATTGTCATTGTTGCGGACGCTTTCGAGCAGAGTCTTCCTATCGGGGAATACGGCTACCTAATTGCTTACGACCGCAATCCCGATAATGCGTTTGACTATGTTATTCGTGTACCAGAGGCGAATAGGAACTTTTATGTTCCGGCTGAGGACATTGAGGCGGAAGAACATTTATTAGTAGCTGAGGCTGAAAGAGCAACGCATGAAGCGTTGATTGATTACGCTTTGTCCACGTACAATGAGAAGCTGTTCCATCATTTGATGAACGGTGAAGATATGGATATAGAAGAGACGGAATCAACGTCAAGCGAAAGCATGTCCCAAGCGGATTTCATCAAACAAGTGAATCTTCGAGCTTGGATTTAAGGAAGGCCGGCGCAAGCCGGCTTTTTTGTTTTGTCATAAAAAGTATTTCCCCCACATTAATCCTCTGAATTTACACATCATTTTCAAAATCTTTTCTTTTATTCCTTCTTTATAGTTTTCGAAAGTTTGTTTTTTATTTTTTTGGTATACAACCAATCTCCTGTTTTATGTATCTAAATTATTGAGAGCCGAATACGAGAATGCAGATCTGCGGTATAGGCGTTTTAACTTAAATAAAGGAGAACCTCAAGTGAAGATGATAACCGCTGTTCAAAAAGCGAGAAATGGCGATAAAGAAGCGTTTATCCAGCTATGCCGGCAGATTGAACCTGAAATGTACGGCATGGCCCGATCTATTTTGGGCAGGGACGAGGAATGTGCAGATGCCATGCAGGAAGCCACCCTAAAGGCTTACCGGTCTATCCATGGATTGCGGCAACCAGAATTTTTCAAGACATGGATGCTTCGCATCCTTATAAACGAATGTCATAAGCTCCAACGCAAGCGGACAAATATTGTGGAGTTTGGAGATCCCCTTACTGCTTTGGAATGCCATTCCTCCGGTGCAGAATATGAGAAAATTGAGCTGCGGGAAGCAGTAGAACGATTGGATACTTCGCTCCAGACCGTGATATCGCTGCATTATTTTCAGGACATGCCCGTTAAGCAAATTGCCGATCTTCTGAATATTTCCGAAACGGCAGTCAAATCGCGCCTCTACAGAGCAAGAAAAAACTTATTGAATGGATTCTAATGATATTTAGAAAGGATGGAACAGATGAAGAAGAGAACAGCGCAAGAGCTTGAATTGCTTTTGAAAGATATGGACATCCTCCCGGCAAATGAGCTTCCCTCTATGATTCGCCAACGTCAAGAGGATACGTATACAATGCTGGATCATGTGAAGATAAAGAGATCCACGCACAAATTTCGTAATGTTAAGAGGACAGCGCTTGGCTTCGGGGCAGCTCTTGTTTTGGGGGTTATCGTGCTTGGAAGCGGCTTTACTTCTCCCGCATTGGCTAGGTCGCTGGAACGTATTCCGTTAGTCAATAGTATTTTTGAGCTCGCAGGTGATATGGGACTTCAAGCGGCGAGTCGCCAAGGCTTAACGACTGCAGTTGATACCAGTGATCTTGTTCAAGATGTTATTATCCGTGCTAATGAAGTTATATATGACGGCACACGGCTTTCTGTAGCATTGAAACTTGAAGGTGAAGATGAAGAGGGAATATTCAGTGGAGACATTCAGGATTTGCAGGTATTTATTGATGGACAGCCTTTAAACGCTGCTGGGGAGGAAGAAGAGGATTCTTTTAAACACAATATTGGCCTTATCCTTTCTCCGGGAGTAGATGAACAATCGTTGATTTTGCAATTTTCAGAGAAATCCTATGATGAGGGAGGCATTACTTTACCAGAGCAGTTCCAAATGACAGTAAAAGGTCGTCTGTCCGGAATCGATGATGATTTTCAAATTGAAATTCCTGTAAAAAAGGATACGAGTCATAATATTGTTCAGCAACCCGGAATCAGTCAAACTTACAATGATGTAACGACCACAGTGGAGAAGATTACACAGACTCCGGCAACTACACAAATACGGATGAGTGCTGTAGCCCTCGAGGGTATTCCTTATACTTATCTGACAGATACCAATAACCTGGCATTAAATTATGAAGTCTATGATGATAAAGGTAACCTGTTGCAATATGTAAACGGCAGCAATGGTTGGTCGGATTCGAAAAAGATAGATGACACAATCCATTATAGTCTTAAAGAGGATGTTAATATTGTACCGCTGCCCAAGGATGTAAAAGCACTGACAATCAAAACCTTTTTCTACAAATATACTGGAGAGGGTAGTGGAAAACGAAATTTGCTAGACAATAATGGATACCCGGCAGTCGAATATATTCCGCAGCTGGAAATGACAATCCCTATATATTGTGATGAACGATACGCTCCTTTAAAATGTGTAGGAATCCCCTTCACTTTGATAAAGGAGCGTTTGTTTTACAGCCCATCATTGAATTGTCCAAGCTTCTACAATATAATTAAAAACGTTATCCGGGCGCTTTAGCCCTTTAAACAGGAGGGATTTTTCTTATGAGCATTACCGTTAAAGATGTGCAGCATGTGGCCAAGCTGGCTCGTCTGCAGCTGAGCCCGGAAGAAGAGGCAACCTTTACAGAACAAATGAATGCTATTTTACAATATGCCGAGAAATTAAATGAGCTAGATACGGAGAATGTAAAGCCGACCACGCATGTGCTGCAAGTCAGCAATGTAATGCGGGAGGATGTTGTGAAGGATAGCCTTACGCAAGAGGAAGCACTTCTTAACGCTCCAGATGATGAAGACGGACATTTCAAGGTTCCAGCTGTTTTGGAATAACTACATAATTAGAAAGGGGGAAGAATCTTGAGCCTGTTTCAAAATCGATTGCCTGAAGTACACCGCATGTTAACTGCTAAAGAGGTATCGGTCAGTGAACTGACTGAAGAATCGCTGGCGATTATCGCTGAGCGGGATAAGAACGTAAATGCATTTTTGACCTTGAACGAGGAGGGCGCACGTGCGACAGCACGCGCTTTGGACGATAAACTGGCATCCGGAGCAGCACGTGGATTGCTATTTGGTCTTCCTGCCGGAATCAAGGATAATATTGTAACTAAAGGCCTGCGCACAACTTGTGCCAGCCAATTTTTGAGCGATTTCCAGCCGATTTATAACGCTACTGTAGCTTCTAAATTGCAGCAGGCAGATGCCGTAACAATCGGTAAATTAAATATGGATGAATTCGCAATGGGCGGATCTAATGAGAATTCAAGCTTTGGTCCTGTACGCAATCCTTGGGATTTAGAACGTGTGCCGGGCGGTTCCAGTGGCGGATCTGCTGCAGCAGTAGCTGCGGGCGAAGTGTTCTTCTCACTAGGTTCGGATACTGGGGGTTCCATCCGCCAGCCAGCTTCCTATTGTGGTGTTGTAGGTCTCAAACCTACTTACGGTCTTGTATCACGTTACGGGCTGGTAGCCTTTGCTTCCTCACTCGATCAGATAGGACCATTAACACGTAATGTAGAGGATTCTGCCTATGTGCTTCAAGCGATTGCTGGTTATGATGCCCAAGACTCTACTTCTGCTAAAGTAGAAATTCCTGATTATTTGAGTTCACTGACTGGTGATGTTTCCGGACTTCGCATTGCTGTACCTAAGGAATATTTGGGAGCAGGTGTCGATGCTTCTGTGCGTGAGACAGTCTTGTCTGCACTTAAAGTGCTGGAAGGAATGGGTGCTGTCTGGGAGGAAGTATCATTACCGCATACGGAATACGCAGTAGCAGCTTATTATTTGCTGTCCTCTTCGGAAGCTTCATCTAACCTTGCGCGTTTTGACGGTGTGCGTTATGGCGCACGTGTAGATGAAGGCGGAGGATTGCTTGATCTATATCTTAATTCCCGCAGCCGCGGCTTTGGCCCTGAGGTCAAACGCCGTATTATGTTGGGTACTTATGCACTCAGCTCCGGGTATTACGATGCTTACTATTTAAAAGCACAAAAGGTACGCACTTTGATTAAACAGGACTTTGATGACATCTTTAAAAAATATGATGTGGTCATCGGGCCAACAGCGCCAACGACAGCATTCAAATTGGGCTCACAGACTGAAGATCCGCTGACCATGTATCTGAACGATATTCTCACGATTCCTGTAAGCTTGGCGGGTATTCCTGCTGTGAGCGTTCCGTGTGGTTTTGCGGAAGGCATGCCTGTAGGTCTGCAAATTATCGGTAAGGAATTTGACGAGAGCACGATTCTGCGTGTCGCTCATGCCTTTGAACAAAATACAGATCATCACAAGCAGCGTCCACAGCTGTAGTAAAGGAGGGAATGGGATTACTTATGTCTAAATACGAAACGGTCATCGGCTTGGAAGTTCACGTAGAGCTTCATACCAACTCCAAAATCTTTTGCGGATGCTCCACTGAATTTGGAGCCCCACCTAACACTCATACCTGTCCTGTCTGCTTGGGTCACCCCGGCGTATTGCCAGTGCTCAACAAACAAGCGGTAGAATACGCTATGAAAGCAGCGATGGCGCTGAATTGCACCATTGGTGATGTTAGCAAATTCGACCGCAAGAACTATTTTTACCCGGATTCACCAAAAGCTTATCAGATTTCACAATTTGATCAGCCTATCGGGCTGAACGGTTGGATCGACATTGAAGTTAATGGAGAGACCAAACGGATCGGCATTACTCGTCTTCATTTGGAAGAGGATGCAGGTAAGCTTACGCACGTAGATGGCGGTTTTGCCTCGCTTGTCGATTTTAACCGGGTGGGAACACCGCTTATCGAAATCGTATCCGAGCCTGATCTGCGCTCTCCTGAGGAAGCTCGTGCTTATCTGGAGAAAATCCGTGCGATTATGCAGTATTGTGACGTATCCGATGTTAAGATGGAAGAAGGATCGATGCGCTGTGACGCGAACATCAGTCTACGCCCAGAAGGACAAGAGGAATTCGGCATTAGAGCAGAGCTTAAGAACATGAACTCCTTCCGCGGTGTATTGCGTGGACTGGAGTATGAGCAATATCGTCAGGCTGAGATCCTGGATGATGGTGGAGTTGTTGTGCAAGAGACTCGCCGCTGGGATGAAGCACAAGGGAAAACATTATCGATGCGTGGGAAAGAAGAAGCGCATGATTATCGTTACTTCCCGGACCCGGACTTGATCGTTCTGCATATTGATGATGCTTGGAAAGAATCCATTCGTTCAACGATTCCAGAACTTCCGGATGCACGGAAAGCTCGTTATAGCGAGGAACTGGGCCTGACAGCTTATGATGCAGGCGTTATTACATCCTCTAAACTGTTAGCGGACTTTTTCGAAGGATGTCTTGCCTATACGCAGGATGCCAAGGCTGTAGCTAACTGGATTATGGGTGACTTGCTTGCCTATTTGAATGGTAATAATCTGGAGTTGTCGCAGGTACAAATTACACCACAAGGGCTAGGCGAGATGATCGGACTGATTGCAGCCGGAACCATCAGCAGCAAAATCGCTAAAACAGTATTTAAAGAAATGCTAGAGAGCGGTAAACTGCCAGCTGTTATCGTTGAGGAAAAAGGTCTGGTGCAGATCAGCGATGAAGGTGCTATTAAAGGGATTGTGGAAGCAGTCGTAGCCGCCAATCCGCAATCTGTGGAAGATTATAAAGCAGGTAAACAGAAAGCAATCGGCTTCCTGGTCGGACAAGTTATGAAAGAAAGTAAAGGTAAGGCGAATCCGGGTCTTGCTAATAAACTTCTCATCGAGGTATTGAGCAGCTAAACGCTTGTCGTCCATAAAAGGACGCCGAAGGCGTTTATACTTGGGGTAATATACTTATGTAATAAGCTAAGGGCTTGTCGGCAACGGCAGGCCCTTAGCGGCATATAAGGGGACTGGTTAGGATGAATACAATTAACAAGCTAAATCTGCAGGATGAAAGCACCGTTAATGAATTATGGAGTCTTCAGCATAAGGCCTATAGACTGGAAGCTGAACTAATCGGCTTTCGTGAAATTCCACCTTTGATGGAGACGAGAGAAATGCTCAGCAGCTCTAAAGAGGATTTTTATGGCTGCTTCGATAAAGATGAGGAACTAATGGGTGCTGTTGCTGTAGAGGAAGAATCTCCTGGCAAATTGACGATTACACGAATGATGGTGGGGCCGGACTTTTTTCGCAGAGGTATTGCTAGCCATCTTTTGGAATATGTATTTGAGCATTTTGCAGGGATGGAGCAATTCATTGTGTCGACAGGCAAAAAGAATACACCCGCCGTTTCGTTGTACAGTAAATATGGCTTTATGCCCACCGGTGTGGAGGAAGTCGCTCCAGGAGTTGAATTGATTGAATTTCATCGGAGTGGTTCTCTTTGAAAAAAGATATTCATAGACAACTATTTACGAAAGGAGGAGTCCAAAATGAAACATGACTCTGCAATGCTCCCAGAGCAGGAAGAACTGCAAGATTCTGTTGATATAGAGACTAAGGAGAATGAGATACAGAAGAGGATTATTCCTCCGCGTCCGAAGCGGCGCCACCGCAAACGTAAATTTATCGCTGGACTGCTGGCAGCTCTCATCCCTGGGACGGGGCATTTGTATTTTGGGCTTCTCCGAAAAGGGATCACCTTCATCTTTCTAATTCTTTTGGATATCTCAGCTTTATTGTATTTCTCATCCATCGGGATGCAGATTAATGTTCCACTACTTATTTTACTTGCGCTCATTATTCCGGCGATCTATTTTTATAACGTGTATGACGTATTGCAATCAGCGGATAGGCTTCTTCGCTTCCCAGAGGATCATGAGCTTGATATCCCTGTGACCAAAGCAAACGTGGCTCCTAAGCGTCGTAGTATCGTCAGCGAGCCTGGGATATCCTTTGGGCTCATACTGCTATTAGGGGGAGCCCTGCTTATTCTGTTCCGGCAAAAACCAACATGGCTCCAGTTCTTTATTGAACATTATGCTGAAATGGCCGTATCTGTCATTTTAGTATGCGGTGGCTTATTTATAGGAGCTAGAGAAATTGCCAGAGCAGTTGTGCAGCGTAAAGACAATGAACCTCGCAAGCGGCGCGTAGGAAGATATACGGCTTCTGTATTGCTGATAGCTATTTCTGTTCCTTTGTTTTTGGATTGGAGAGAGGGAACTGACTATATGCTCCTGCTCTTGAAGTGGTGGCCAGTCATCCCGGTGTTATGGGGGATTGAGTTCCTGCTGATGTTTATCTTCTCTAACCGTTCAGCCAAGGGAACCAGAATCAGATTGGATTTACGTGGGCTTTTATCCGCTATATTGCTAGCTGCGAGTGTATTTATTGTTGCAGAGCAAGAACATTATTTATATCTATGGAAAAATGTCAGTCTAAACCTGACGGCAGCAGCAGTGGACTATGGTGAGGCTAAAGGCAGCAAATATCAGAAAGCCCCGCTAATTGTTCCGGTGGAATTAAATACAGCCAAAATATCTATTGATAGTATTAATGGTGATATTTTATTGCATCGCGCTCCAGTGGATGATATTCAAATTACGACGACAGTTTGGGTAGATCAGTTGGATGGGCCGATGGCTGAAGCTATTTCAGAACAGTCCTTTGTGGACGTCGTTGAAGGGCCCAACATAAAAATAACCTCAAATAGCAAGGCTTATGGAGAATCCGGCAAACGCCAGCCACGCATGGATTTAGACATTTACTTGCCGGAGGATCGCCGCTTTAACCTCGATGTTCGCACCATGAATGGCGGGATCACATTGCAGAATGTAGAAGCCATTGAAGACATTTCTCTGGAAACGGGGAATGGAGAGCTGATCCTTCATCGTATCTTTGGTAATGTTAAGGGAAAAACACTGAATGGAGCTGTCCGTGCCAGATCTGTTCAAGGCAGCGTTGATTTAACAACGAGCGGAGGCAATATGAATGCTTGGGATGTTACCGGTGCTTTGAAATTATCGACGGCTGTCGGCAATATTAGTGCGATCGGAAATAGCAATGATATCGATATTACTACTAAAAACGGTAATTTAGAGGTTGATGGAGCCAGATCCAAGCTACATGCCGAATCTCTAAATGGTACCATTGATGTTCGCTCTTCAGATGTCGCTGGAGACTGGGATATTTATAGCGCAGTTGGTGATATTCAATTGTATTTGCCAGTGTTAAGCAACTATACAGTGAATGGTTCCAGTGGATATGGTGATATTACTTCAGATTTGCCTGAACTTACAATTGATAAGAAAAAAGTATCAGGTGAAGTGGGGACCGGTGAGTTCAAGCTTCATGTTGAAGGAAATAGCAATCTAAATGTTAGGAAATATTGAAAAAAGTAATTTTTCTTATATAATAATAAATATAATGTATAGACTTCGTTGACAACATTGAAAAACCAGTCTTACAATCTTAAGAAGTACTTCTTTTATTTTTAAATTCAAAAGGCGGTGACAGTAATGGGGAGTGGAGTACAACATGCACTGGAACAATTAAAGACAACAGGTGTCCGTATAACGCCCCAGCGTCATGCGATTCTTACGTATTTGATGGAAGCAATGAATCATCCTACAGCTGACGATATATACCGGGCGCTAGAGCCGAAATTTCCGAGCATGAGCGTTGCAACTGTATATAATAATCTCAAGATGTTTATGGAAGCCGGCATGGTTCGCGAGTTGACCTACGGAGATAGTTCCAGTCGTTTTGATGCCAATGTATCTGATCATTATCATGTCATCTGTCAGCTATGCGGTAAGATTGAAGATTTTAGTTATCCTTCGCTTCATGATGTTGAGATACATGCAGAGCAGGAAACGGGCTTCAAAATTACGGGTTTGCGTATGGAATTGCATGGAGTTTGCAAATGTTGCAGAGAGAAGCAACAATAAGACAGAATACTACTGTACTTAAGGGCGTATAGCCAAGCTACACAATAAACGTGTGAAATCCGAAAGCGGAGGACTCACGTTTTTATTTTTTTCAAAATAACAAAATATAGTGAAAATGACTAACTTATACTGGTTATCCGGAACCAAGTGGATGTTATAATCGTATTGTTAGACTTAACTTAAAATCATCTAATATTTGGAGGATATATTTTGGACAGAAGATATAGACAGAAACGCGTCAAAAAGCGCGGAGGTCTTTTCCGACGCTTTTTTGGACTTTTGCTCATTGCGGCAGCAGCTTATTGGGTTGTGTTTTTTGTATTGCCAAATCGCCAGCACATCGATCCAGACTGGAAAGGCCTAGAACATCCTATCTTCGTAAAAGGAGAAGTAACAGGATATTCCGCATCAGGGACCGGTGATAGCATGCTTTTACCTCTACCATTACTGCAGGAACATGTGGACTCCTCTATTCGTTATGAAGAAAAGACTAAATCGGTCATCCTATCAACGGAAAGTGAACTTCTATATATGCAAGAGGATAAAACCGATGCTAGTCTGAACAATCGTCCGCTGCAGCTGCGGCTGGCACCTGAAGTTAAGGAGAAGATAACCTATCTTCCTGCAGATGTATTAGAGGACCTTTATGGATTTGAAATTGAAGAGGATACGACCACCGGGGCTGTGCTGTTAATGATAGCAGGGGAGACTGTACCTCTGGGGAAAGTGAAAGGTGAAGCAGGAGATAAGACAGTCGCTCTTCGCAACGAAGCGTCGATTCACGCACCCATCGTGGCGGATATGTCCCCAGGAGCCAGTGTGAGTATTTGGAATAAGGAAAATGAGGACTGGCTGTATGTGCAGTTAAGCAGCGGTTACGCGGGGTATGCCAAGGCCAGTGATATTATCTCGGACGGTCAAAAAACAGTGGAACCCAAAAGCACCACTCCCTCACGGGCAGAACGAAGCTGGAAAGGGAAGTCAGTGAATTTGTATTGGGAAGCAGTTTATCAACGTAAACCTGATCCAAGTACATTCGGTGAGCTTCCAGGGGTTAACGTGGCTAGCCCGACTTGGTTCAGTATCATAGATGGTGATGGAAATGTGCGCAGTCAGGCTGACAGTGCGTATGTGCAATGGGCGCATGAGCGCGGTTTGGAAGTGTGGGGGCTGCTCAGCAATAGCTTTGATCCGGACATAACCACTGAGGCATTGTCGAGCTATGAGAAGCGGATGAACGCGATCGTACAGATCCTCGAGTATTCAGATTTATACAAGCTGGATGGAATTAATATTGACTTTGAGAATGTATATACGAAAGACGGGGAGAATGTTACACAATTTATGCGAGAGCTAAAACCTATGGCTCAAGCCAAAAACTTAATCGTCTCCATAGACGTAACCCCTAAATCCAACAGTGAGATGTGGTCAGCTTTCCTTGATCGTAAGGCTCTTAATTCCGTAGTTGATTATCTTATTGTTATGGCTTATGACGAGCATTGGGCGGCTAGTCCTATCGCGGGCTCTGTTGCGTCTCTACCGTGGGTAGAAAGCTCGTTAAGCCGGATCATAGAGGAAGACGATGTACCGCCTGAGAAGCTGATTCTGGGGATTCCACTGTATACTAGAATCTGGACTGAGGCCCAGGTAGATGGCAAGACCAAAGTAAGCTCTAAATCGGTTAGTATGAATGCCGTTGAAAAAATTATTAAAGAGAAGAAGCTAACCCCAACCTTTGATAAGGCAGCTGGGCAGAATTACGTTGAGTATAAGGAAGATGGCGCTCTTAAAAAAATATGGATCGAAGACAATGTTTCCTTAAAAGCTAGAGTTAAGCTTGCTAAGTCTTTAGGGCTTGGTGGCATCGGTTCATGGAATCGCAGCTTTAGTAATCTGTCTGCATGGGAGGCATTACAAGGAATTCATAAGTAATTATTATTTCATTCATAATAAACAAAGGGGCTCCCAATACGGGGGCCCCTTTGTTGTATTAAGCAAATGTTTGATTGCATTATAAATCGCTAGTAATAAGCTTCTGTAAGATGTGTTTTATTGATTAAGCTGCTGACTCTTAAGTTGTTCCGCAGTAATATTGGCCTCAGCTGGATCCATAGTAAGGATGGTATGGCAGAACATACAGCGGTCTGTTTTGCCCAGCATTTTGGTCAGCTTGTGACATTCAGGGCATTCCAGTTGGACTGCGCTAGTTGACAGCATCCCAGCCCAGAAATAGATTGCAAGACTTGCCATCATTGAGATTAAACCGATTACAAGACCGATTCCAGCGAATACTTTTCCAGTTGAGCCCCAAAACACGATGCCCGCTGTACCCAAAACCATAAGTCCCATTCCGAGCATTGTGAGCAGTAATCCCCATGTGCGAAAAGCGTTGATCTTAGCCGTTTTAAACTTCATGAGTGTTTGCTCCTAACTAAATATAGTTGGGTTGTCCAGAAGGAACTGTCTTTCATATGTAGAATAATAATTATAACTGAATTATAACTGACTGGACGCAAAATCGCCAAATTTAATGGAGGGAAGCATGGAACTGTCCAATGTAACTTTGTTGAGTGGAGAAACGTTTGATGAGAATGTTTTAGGAGCGGTCGTTTTGCGGCAGAATGGGGATATTCCGTTTCAAAGCGCACTTCTTCAAGATTTTGATATGGTAGTGTTAGTATTGCATGAAGAACAGGATAGAGAGCATATTGTTCGCCATACCATTGCCGGTGACCAACGGACCCAGTCAGTCCATATCGGCCTATTTGCTTTGGAGCAGGCTGTTATGGCAGGGGATAATAACGAACTTCTTATCAGTTTGATGAGGGGGGAAGTGATCTGGGACCCCAAGGGAATACTCGAGGAAATGCGCAGCGAGATATTGCAATTTGAAGGACCGATCAAGGAACGGGTCGCATTTATGGAGTTTGCCCGCTTTTTGCATATGTATGTGAAATCCAAGCGCTATATAGAGGCTGGCTTTATTATGGATGCTTACAACTGTGTATTGATAGCCTTATATCATTGGGCAAGAATAGAAGTGAGTGAAGTGGGTGCTTTCCCCGAGCCAGCTATTTGGGAGCAGGTTAAAAGCATGAATACCTCTGTTCATAAACTTTATGAGGAGTTAACGGTCAGTACTGAGACCTTAGAGCAACGTGTGGAGCTTGTGCTTCTTGCATGTGAATTTGGGATTATGTCCAAAATGACGGACTGTTGTCTATTGCTCTTTAATATTTTGAATAGCCGTAAGGAAGCATGGAGCATTAAAGAATTACTGCAGCATTCAGGTCTGAGTCAATTAGAGTCTGAACTACCCCTTGTTTTACGAAAGCTGGTTTCTCGTTCGCTAATCCGAGAGATTACATCTTGGGCTGATGTTCACGAGGGAGAAGGGCATGCGATCCGCTATACATTATAGAGATGAATTAGATACAGTAGAAGATGTTTAATTATAGAGAGATGAGCAAGGATAGGGAGAGGCTGAGCACTCTCTTTTTTATTTGTTTACTAATATGAAACGCTCATATTTATTCAGAAAAATTAATGGTTGACTCTTTCCTTGTTCATGTGTTAAATTATAACTCGTCCCTCTGACACAGAGATGTGCTTTCGAAAACATTCGAAAGACAACCGAAAAAAGAAATTAAAAAAAAGGTTGACTAAAACGAGGGTGCTGTGATATATTATAAAGGTCGCTGCTGAACAACACATCGACGAAATAAACGGCTTGATCTTTGAAAACTGAACAACGAGTGAGTAGGAAATCACGTAAGTGAAATCCAAAATTAGAGAATTAATTTTCTCGTCAGATGTTTCAAAATGAGCATATCGCTCTTTTCAATACTAATTGGAGAGTTTGATCCTGGCTCAGGACGAACGCTGGCGGCGTGCCTAATACATGCAAGTCGAGCGGAGTTATTTTGAAAGCTTGCTTTCAAAATAACTTAGCGGCGGACGGGTGAGTAACACGTAGGCAACCTGCCCTTCAGACTGGGATAACTACCGGAAACGGTAGCTAATACCGGATAATTTCTTTTTTCTCCTGAGAGAAGAATGAAAGACGGAGCAATCTGTCACTGAGGGATGGGCCTGCGGCGCATTAGCTAGTTGGTGGGGTAACGGCCCACCAAGGCGACGATGCGTAGCCGACCTGAGAGGGTGAACGGCCACACTGGGACTGAGACACGGCCCAGACTCCTACGGGAGGCAGCAGTAGGGAATCTTCCGCAATGGGCGAAAGCCTGACGGAGCAACGCCGCGTGAGTGATGAAGGTTTTCGGATCGTAAAGCTCTGTTGCCAGGGAAGAACGTCCGGTAGAGTAACTGCTACCGGAGTGACGGTACCTGAGAAGAAAGCCCCGGCTAACTACGTGCCAGCAGCCGCGGTAATACGTAGGGGGCAAGCGTTGTCCGGAATTATTGGGCGTAAAGCGCGCGCAGGCGGCTATTTAAGTCTGGTGTTTAAACCTTGGGCTCAACCTGAGGTCGCACTGGAAACTGGGTGGCTTGAGTACAGAAGAGGAAAGTGGAATTCCACGTGTAGCGGTGAAATGCGTAGATATGTGGAGGAACACCAGTGGCGAAGGCGACTTTCTGGGCTGTAACTGACGCTGAGGCGCGAAAGCGTGGGGAGCAAACAGGATTAGATACCCTGGTAGTCCACGCCGTAAACGATGAGTGCTAGGTGTTAGGGGTTTCGATACCCTTGGTGCCGAAGTTAACACAGTAAGCACTCCGCCTGGGGAGTACGGTCGCAAGACTGAAACTCAAAGGAATTGACGGGGACCCGCACAAGCAGTGGAGTATGTGGTTTAATTCGAAGCAACGCGAAGAACCTTACCAGGTCTTGACATCCCTCTGAATCTGCTAGAGATAGCAGCGGCCTTCGGGACAGAGGAGACAGGTGGTGCATGGTTGTCGTCAGCTCGTGTCGTGAGATGTTGGGTTAAGTCCCGCAACGAGCGCAACCCTTAACTTTAGTTGCCAGCAGGTAATGCTGGGCACTCTAGAGTGACTGCCGGTGACAAACCGGAGGAAGGTGGGGATGACGTCAAATCATCATGCCCCTTATGACCTGGGCTACACACGTACTACAATGGCCGGTACAACGGGAAGCGAAGCCGCGAGGTGGAGCCAATCCCATCAAAGCCGGTCTCAGTTCGGATTGCAGGCTGCAACTCGCCTGCATGAAGTCGGAATTGCTAGTAATCGCGGATCAGCATGCCGCGGTGAATACGTTCCCGGGTCTTGTACACACCGCCCGTCACACCACGAGAGTTTACAACACCCGAAGTCGGTGGGGTAACCCGCAAGGGAGCCAGCCGCCGAAGGTGGGGTAGATGATTGGGGTGAAGTCGTAACAAGGTAGCCGTATCGGAAGGTGCGGCTGGATCACCTCCTTTCTATGGAGAATCGTTCTCTGCAATGAGAACATTCAAATCGGAAGCTTAGCTTCCAAAACTCAGGTTTAGGCCTGTTACTCACTCGTTGCTCAGTTTTGAGAGTTTAAGCTCTCAAGTAAGACTTGATCCTTGAAAACTGGATACCGAAACGAATTTGCGTTTTAGAACATCTTTTAGCAACTTGTGCAAACAAGTAAATGTTATTAGTGAGATTTTTCTTCGGAAGAATCAAGGTTAAGCTAATAAGAGCACACGGAGGATGCCTAGGCGCCAGGAGCCGACGAAGGACGTGGCGAACAACGAAACTGCCTCGGGGAGCTGTAAGCAAGCTTTGATCCGGGGGTGTCCGAATGGGGAAACCCAGCTGTGGTAATTCGCAGTTACTCATTTCTGAATACATAGGAAATGTAGAGGCAGACCAGGGGAACTGAAACATCTAAGTACCCTGAGGAAGAGAAAACAATAGTGATTCCGTCAGTAGCGGCGAGCGAACGCGGAACAGCCTAAACCTAAGAGCTTGCTCTTAGGGGTTGTGGGACGTCTCACATGGAGTTACAAAGGAATATGGTAGGTGAAGAGGTCTGGAAAGGCCCGCGATAGAGGTAAAAGCCCTGTAACCTAAACTGTGTTCTCTCCGAGACGGATCCCGAGTAGTGCGGGGCACGTGAAACCCCGTATGAATCCAGCAGGACCATCTGCTAAGGCTAAATACTACCTGGCGACCGATAGTGAAACAGTACCGTGAGGGAAAGGTGAAAAGCACCCCGGAAGGGGAGTGAAATAGAACCTGAAACCGTGTGCTTACAAAAAGTCAGAGCCCGATCTATGGGTGATGGCGTGCCTTTTGTAGAATGAACCGGCGAGTTACGTTTAACATGCAAGGTTAAGCCGAGAAGGTGGAGCCGCAGCGAAAGCGAGTCTGAATAGGGCGAATTAGTATGTGGACGTAGACCCGAAACCGTGTGATCTACCCCTGTCCAGGGTGAAGGTGCGGTAACACGCACTGGAGGCCCGAACCCACGTACGTTGAAAAGTGCGGGGATGAGGTGGGGGTAGCGGAGAAATTCCAATCGAACTCGGAGATAGCTGGTTCTCCCCGAAATAGCTTTAGGGCTAGCCTCGGTATAAGAGTAGTGGAGGTAGAGCACTGATTGGGTGCGGGGTCCGCAAGGATTACCAAGCTCAGTCAAACTCCGAATGCCATATACTTATTGCCGGGAGTCAGACAGTGAGTGCTAAGATCCATTGTCAAAAGGGAAACAGCCCAGACCATCAGCTAAGGTCCCCAAGTGTGTGTTAAGTGGGAAAGGATGTGGAGTTGCACAGACAACCAGGATGTTGGCTTAGAAGCAGCCACCATTGAAAGAGTGCGTAATAGCTCACTGGTCGAGTGACTCTGCGCCGAAAATGTAACGGGGCTAAACACACCACCGAAGCTATGGCTAGATACGTATGTATCTGGGGTAGGGGAGCGTTGTGTAGGGGTTGAAGGTGTACTGAAAAGAGCGCTGGACACTACACAAGTGAGAATGCCGGTATGAGTAACGAAAAGATCAGTGAGAATCTGATCCGCCGAAAGCCCAAGGTTTCCTGAGGAAGGCTCGTCCGCTCAGGGTAAGTCGGGACCTAAGGCGAGGCCGAAAGGCGTAGTCGAAGGACAACAGTTTGAAATTACTGTACCACCGTAATCCGCTATGAGCGATGGGGTGACGCAGGAGGGTAGTGACGCGGACTGATGGATGTCCGTCTAAGCAGTGAGGCTGATGTGTAGGCAAATCCGCACATCGTTAAGGCTAGGCTGTGATGGGGAGCGAAAATTATAGTAGCGAAGGTCATGATCTCACACTGCCAAGAAAAGCCTCTAGCCAGGAGAAGGTGCCCGTACCGCAAACCGACACAGGTAGGCGAGAAGAGAATTCTAAGGCGCGCGGAAGAACTCTCGTTAAGGAACTCGGCAAAATGACCCCGTAACTTCGGGAGAAGGGGTGCCCCGGTAGTGTGAATAGCACGAGGGGGCCGCAGTGAAAAGGCCCAAGCGACTGTTTAGCAAAAACACAGGTCTGTGCGAAGCCGCAAGGCGAAGTATACGGGCTGACGCCTGCCCGGTGCTGGAAGGTTAAGGGGAGTGGTTAGGGGTAACCCGAAGCTATGAACCGAAGCCCCAGTAAACGGCGGCCGTAACTATAACGGTCCTAAGGTAGCGAAATTCCTTGTCAGGTAAATTCTGACCCGCACGAATGGCGTAACGACTTGGGCGCTGTCTCAACGAGAGATCCGGTGAAATTTTAATACCTGTGAAGATGCAGGTTACCCGCGACAAGACGGAAAGACCCCATGGAGCTTTACTGCAGCTTGATATTGAATTTGGGTACGATCTGTACAGGATAGGTGGGAGCCGTAGAAATCGGAGCGCAAGCTTCGGTGGAGGCGCCGTTGGGATACCACCCTGATCGTATCTAGGTTCTAACCTAGTACCCTTACCGGGTACGGGGACCGTGTCAGGCGGGCAGTTTGACTGGGGCGGTCGCCTCCTAAAGAGTAACGGAGGCGTTCCAAGGTTCCCTCAGAATGGTTGGAAATCATTCGCAGAGTGCAAAGGCATAAGGGAGCTTGACTGCGAGACCTACAAGTCGAGCAGGGACGAAAGTCGGACTTAGTGATCCGGTGGTACCGCATGGAAGGGCCATCGCTCAACGGATAAAAGCTACCCTGGGGATAACAGGCTTATCTCCCCCAAGAGTCCACATCGACGGGGAGGTTTGGCACCTCGATGTCGGCTCATCGCATCCTGGGGCTGAAGTAGGTCCCAAGGGTTGGGCTGTTCGCCCATTAAAGCGGTACGCGAGCTGGGTTCAGAACGTCGTGAGACAGTTCGGTCCCTATCTGTCGTGGGCGCAGGAAATTTGAGAGGAGCTGTCCTTAGTACGAGAGGACCGGGATGGACGTACCGCTGGTGCACCAGTTGTTCCGCCAGGAGCATGGCTGGGTAGCTACGTACGGACGGGATAAGCGCTGAAAGCATCTAAGCGTGAAGCCCCCCTCAAGATGAGATTTCCCAATTAGTAAGACCCCTTGAAGACGACGAGGTAGATAGGTTGGAGGTGGAAGTGCAGCAATGCATGGAGCTGACCAATACTAATCGGTCGAGGGCTTATCCTATACTTAGAATGCAGATTCGTTTCGGATTCAGTTTTCAGGCGATTAAGCCTGGTATGAATATTCCCTGATAGCTCAGTTGGTAGAGCACTCGACTGTTAATCGAGTTGTCACAGGTTCGAGTCCTGTTCGGGGAGCCATATGGAGAGGTGTCCGAGTTTGGCCGAAGGAGCACGATTGGAAATCGTGTAGGCGCCACAAGCGTCTCGAGGGTTCGAATCCCTCTCTCTCCGCCACAAATTTTTAATTAGTATGGCCCGTTGGTCAAGGGGTTAAGACACCTCCCTTTCACGGAGGTAACATGGGTTCGAATCCCATACGGGTCACCAAATTTTCACTTGATTTATCCTAGTGGACTTTGGTACAATAACAATTGTTGTTTATGGAGGCTTAGCTCAGCTGGGAGAGCATCTGCCTTACAAGCAGAGGGTCGGGGGTTCGATCCCCTCAGCCTCCACCATAACATATTTTACTGGCGCGGGGTGGAGCAGCCCGGTAGCTCGTCGGGCTCATAACCCGAAGGCCGCAGGTTCAAATCCTGCCCCCGCAACCAATTAACTTAAGCAATTATATCTTTTGGAACCGTGGTGTAGTTGGCCTAACATGCCTGCCTGTCACGCAGGAGATCGCGGGTTCGAATCCCGTCGGTTCCGCCATTTTCATCATGGCTCGGTAGCTCAGTCGGTAGAGCAGAGGACTGAAAATCCTCGTGTCGGCGGTTCGATTCCGTCCCGAGCCACCATTTATCATCACAAAAGAATGAGTGCCATGCCGGTGTAGCTCAATTGGTAGAGCAACTGACTTGTAATCAGTAGGTTGGGGGTTCAAGTCCTCTCGCCGGCACCATCCTTGGAGGATTAGCGAAGTGGCCAAACGCATCAGACTGTAAATCTGCTCACGTAAGTGTTCGGTGGTTCGAATCCATCATCCTCCACCAGTTTTTAGGGGCATAGTTTAAAGGTAGAACAACGGTCTCCAAAACCGTTGGTGTGGGTTCAATTCCTGCTGCCCCTGCCAAGTTCTTTCTAAAGTTTAATATGGCGGCCGTGGCGAAGGGGTTAACGCACCGGATTGTGGTTCCGGCATTCGTGGGTTCGAGACCCATCGGCCGCCCCATTTTCTTTAAAATGAATAATGGCAACAATATCAACTTAATATGGCGACTGTGGCGAAGGGGTTAACGCACCGGATTGTGGTTCCGGCATTCGTGGGTTCGAGACCCATCAGTCGCCCCATTTTACTTTAAAATGTTATTGGGGATTAGCCAAGCGGTAAGGCAACGGACTTTGACTCCGTCACTCATAGGTTCGAATCCTATATCCCCAGCCATTTTATGCGGACGTGGCTCAGCGGTAGAGCATCGCCTTGCCAAGGCGAGGGTCGCGGGTTCGATTCCCGTCGTCCGCTCCAAAATTTACATGGCGCCATAGCCAAGTGGTAAGGCAAAGCTCTGCAAAAGCTTTATCCCCAGTTCAAATCTGGGTGGCGCCTCCATTTAGTTCATATGTGCCGGCGTGGCGGAATGGCAGACGCGCTCGACTCAAAATCGAGTGGGAAACCGTGGAGGTTCGAGTCCTCTCGCCGGTATCTTAAAAAGGTTAGTAAGAATGCTTTTATAAGCAATCTTACTAACCTTTTTTCTTTATGTTCTTAGTTTTACAGGATTAAGCCGTTGAATAGAGGAGTTTCTCTATTTCAACGGCTTTTTTTAATCTGATTAGTGATTAACCTGATTGATTATTAATGCGGAATGCTCGCGGGGTATGACCTATTTCTCGTTTAAACATATTGCAGAATTGGGCATCGTTCACAAAACCTGCAGCAGCAGATACTTCAGAGATTTGCATCTGAGTATGACGTAATAGAGATTTTGCATAATCCAGGCGTTTTAACAGCAAATACCGCAGGGGTGAAGACCCGAACCGTTCTTTAAATAGATGGCGAAAACGATCGTAGCTATATCCGGACATTTCTGATAGTGTTTCGACGGACAATTTATGGCGATAATGCTCATTCATATAATTAAGGACATATTGTACTCGGTCTTCTGTTGGGGATTGATATCCAGAGGCACTAAGAAGCCTCATAAGATGGACGGTAATCTCGCTCATTTGTAGGTTTAGAAGCTCAGAGAATCCGTCTTGCTTGCGTGTAAACTCTGCTTTCATTCGCAGCAGGATTTGAAGAACGGTCTTATCTTTATCATCTTCATATACGCCGAGCAGATTACTCATATTAGGGTGTTCCGAGTGGAAGCCTACAAATAATACATTTGCATCCTCACGGTGGTGCTCGTCATGTTTATGATTGGGTGGCACAAGCGCGAAAGAAGAGGAGCGAAAATGGTAACTTCGTGGGCCAACATTGGTTGTCCCTACCCCCTGTAAATAATAGACCAGTTCGTAGCATTCATGCTGGTGTGGAGGGATATAAGTATTTAGCTCATGTGTGGCACTTACAATATATAGAACACGATCCATGATGATCCTCCAATACTTATGTTTTAGCCGAATCGTACAAAACTATGACCGAAATCATATAATTATTTTTAATAATATTTGTTATGATCGTATCAATAAATCCGAAAGTTCGCAACCTGACTGGCCATCTCGTTCGGAAATAAAGCGGATTATTAATAATAATGGTATTTTTATTGCTATTTTTGAGCCTAAACGTTAAATTTATTACTTTTAATGATACTTTATTTGGAAAAAAGAGAATTTCCATTTGAACCGTGAATTATACAATGGGTGAAGATGGGGATTCTGCCGGATTACTAACCAACTAAAATTAGGGGTGGAATAGAGTAATGAATAAAAAAGTTCTTTCTTTGTTGTTATTAATGGTGATGGTTCTGGTCACAGCATGTGGGAATAACACGTCCAATAACGGTTCTTCTGCGAATACTGGATCAAACGCTGCTGAGGGTGGAGAAACAGGTTCAGGGGATAAACTCAAGGTTGTATTGCTGATTCCGGGGACACTTGGGGATAAATCATTTTTTGACTCCGCTAATAACGGCTTGCAAAAGGTTAAGGATGAACTAGGTGCAGTAACAAAGGTTGTTGAAATGGGCGTTGATAAAACGAAATGGGAGCCTACATTTAACGATATCGCTTCCGAGGATTGGGATGTAATTATTTCTGGCGGTTCTGAAATTACAGAGATGTTTAATGCAACGGCAGAATTGTATCCAGACAAAAAATTCATTAATTATGATACCGACATCGATGAAGCACCAGATAACATGTACAACATGTCTTATGCGACAAATGAAGTATCTTTCTTGGCAGGTGCCGTAGCAGCATTAGCTACACAATCGGATATGCCGAATGCTACCCCTGAGAATGTGATTGGGTTTGTGGGCGGTATGGATATTCCGGGGATTAATGCTTTCTTGGTCGGCTACATTCAAGGTGCTCAGTACGTTGATCCTGATGTAAAAGTGGCTGTGTCGTACGCTGGTGATTTTGTTAACCCGGCAAAAGGTAAGGAGCTGTCTCTAATTCAATATAACTCCGGTGTGGATGTTATTTTTAACGTGGCTGGGGGTACAGGTCTTGGGATCTTTGACGCAGCTAAAGAGAAGAAAAAATATGCAATCGGTGTAGACTCCGATCAGGCAATGTTGATTAACGATACGGATAGTGAAAAAGCAAATCTAATCGTTACTTCATCTATTAAAAAGATTGATACGGCTATTCTAGGTGCAGTGAAGAGATTGCAAGAGGGAACGCTAGAAATGGGCAAACGTGATGTGTTGAGCTTTGTAGATGATGGTGTAGGTATTGCTGAGAATGATATTTATAAAAATGTATTCCCGGCTGATCTTCAGGCCAAGGTTGAAGAAGTGAAGCAAAAGCTGATCAATAAAGAAATTAAAGTGGATAATGCGATGGGGATGGAAACCGCAGAGGTAGAAGCTATTCGTAACGCAGTTAAGCCTTAAGCTTTAAATCTTAAGATCAGCTCTATAGAGATAAACCTACAGTTGGAGATTCTTCTAGTCAGGGGAATTCCAGCTGTATATTTTTGCAGACCTCCAAGTTGAAAGGCGTTGAGACCTATGTACAAAGCTCTGCTGGAAATGCGGGGAATTACCAAGGTATATCCCAATGGCGTCGTTGCAAATAAAGACGTGCATTTTTCTTTACGTGAGGGAGAAATACATGCGATTGCAGGTGAGAACGGTGCTGGTAAATCGACTTTAATGAAGATTATGTTCGGCATGGAAGAGCCAAGTGAAGGCGAGATCTATATCAAGGGTGAAAAAGTAAAGCTGCAATCCGCTCAGGACGCCATTGATAGAGGCATCGGCATGGTCCATCAGCATTTCATGTTGGTACCTTCTTTTACGGTGGCAGAGAATATGGTGCTGGGTATGGAGCCGCGCAGAGGAGTTGGCATTAATTATGCCGAGGCTGTGCGCATGACGGAAGAGACCGCAAGGAAATACAATCTGGCCGTGGATCCTAAAGCAAAAGTAGAGGATCTTACAGTTGGGATGAAGCAAAAGGTTGAGATTCTTAAGGCGCTGCTGCGTGGTGCGAAAATTCTGGTGCTTGATGAGCCGACTGCGGTGTTGACTCCACAGGAAACAGAGGAATTGTTCCGCGAGCTTAAGCAATTAAGGGAACAGGGTCATACGATAGTTTTTATTTCGCACAAATTAAAGGAAGTCAAAGCGATTTGCGACAGAATTACGATTATGCGCAGCGGCCGTAGTGAAGGTGTTTTTCAAACACAGGATGTGACAGAACAGGAAATCTCGCGACTAATGGTCGGCAGAGACGTCGTGCTGAAATATGACAAAGAGATTCTGGCTGTTAGTGAGCCAGTACTAACGGTGCAGGGACTCGGTGTGAATGATGCAGATGGCAAAGCATTATTGTCGGATATCAATTTTGCGGTACGTGGTGGGCAGATCGTTGGGATTGCTGGTGTAGAAGGCAACGGGCAGACACAGCTCATTGAAGCTCTTACAGGTAGCTTGAGAGGTGTCTCAAGTCAGGGCTCTGTACTAGTGAAGGGAAAGGATATCCGTGAATCGGATATTTTGGATATTCGTAAGCTAGGCGTTTCCTATATACCGGAGGATCGGATGCGGCAAGGGATCGCTAGTGAGGCAAGCATAGCTGATAATCTGCTATCTACTCAGTATCGTACAAAAGCAATGAATAAAGGTCTTTTTTTGAATGGCTCACGAATTGCCAAGCTAGCAGTATCCCTTGTAGAGGAATTTAAAGTCCGCTGTTCAGGACCTTCTCAGCCCATAGGAATGTTGTCAGGTGGTAACATGCAGAAGGTAGTCGTAGCTAGAGAGTGTTCGACTGAACCGCAGCTGCTTATTGCAGAACAGCCGACACGGGGTGTGGATATAGGCGCAGCCCAGTTCATACATCAAAAGTTGTTGGAATTACGTTCAGACGATTGCGCGATTTTGCTAGTGTCGGCAGATTTGAATGAGATCTTGGAGATCAGCGATAGTCTGTTAGTAATGTACGAGGGTAAGATTGTTGCCTTTTTCGAGGAGCCATCTAAGGTTAGTGAGGAAGAATTAGGTCTTTATATGCTGGGGATTCATCGACAGGACGAGGAGCACATCGGGAGGGCCGTAAATCATGTTTAAAGTTAAATATTTTGAGTACATTCGGACATCGGCGGTAATCGTTATTGCACTCGCTATTGCCTTTCTGATCATCTCTTTGGTCAGTAATCAGCCTGTGAAGACGATTGGTATATTCCTATTAGAGCCGTTATCCAGTAAAGGTCATATTGGTAATGTGATTGAGATGGCGATTCCGCTCATGTTCACTGGGTTGGCAGTATCCTTGTTGTTTCGAGCCAATATGTTCAACCTGGGAGCTGAAGGGATTTTCTATTTCTCCGGTGTTGTAACTTCCGTATTGGCTATTCATTTAACGTTGGACGGCTGGCTGCATCCGATGGTAGCTATTGCTGCAGGTTCAATTGTAGGAGCGTTGCTCTCGGCAATACCTGGTATTCTGAAGGCAAAATGGAATGCTAATGAGTTGGTTACATCCTTAATGTTCAATAATATTTTGTTCGGAGTAGGGCTATTCCTACTGAACTATCATCTACGTGATGCTAAAGCTTTTGCCAATGTATCCTACAAATTCGAGAAAACGGCACTGCTGAGTAAAATGGTCTCCGGCACCCGTATTCATACCGGTCTTATTATCGTTATCGTGCTTATTATTGCAGCTCATCTATTCCTATACAAAACGAAATGGGGATATGAGCTGCGCATGACAGGCATCAACCTGGACTTTGCCCGTTATTCCGGTATGAAGACAGCCAAGGTTATTATTCTCGTTCACTTGATTGCAGGTTTTATCGCAGGTATGGGGGGTTCCGTAGAAGTGCTGGGGATGTATAACCGTTTCCAATGGACGTCACTGCCTGGTTATGGTTTGGATGGTGCCCTTGTAGCGATGTTAGCCAAAAATAATCCGCTGTCCGTAATCGGCTCTGCATTGTTCCTAGCGTACATTCGAATTGGGGCTGACATGATGGCGCGTCTGTCTGATGTACCTTCAGAGATGATCTCAATTATACAGGCAATTATCATTCTTCTGATTTCGGCTGAGCAATTTCTGAAGTTCTGGAAAAATCGGATGCTCTTGAAGGAGGCGAAGGAAGCGTGAATAGTTTGTTTGATGTAATTTTTACAACTGACTTTGCGTTCTCTGTCCTTCGCGTGACGACTCCGATTCTGTTCGCCGCGCTCGGCGCACTCATCTCCAACCGTGCAGGGATCATTAACATTGGGATGGAGGGCATCATGCTTGTTGCCGCTTTAGCGGGTGTCATCATAAGCAGCTATACGCATAGCGCGTGGGTAGGTCTGCTTGGGGCGGTGCTGTCTGGAACATTGATCGCTGGAATATTAGCTTTTTTCACCCTGAAATTCAAAACACATATCATTCTCGGGGGTGTGGCCATTAATATGTTCGCTTCGGGAGGAACTGTGTTTATCCTCTATCTGCTTAGTGGCGACAAGGGTTCTTCCACTTCTCTGGCGAGTAAAGTTTTGCCTAGTGTCCAGATTCCTTTGTTGAAGGATATCCCGGTGCTTGGACCTATTTTATCGGGGCATCACATTCTGACGTATGTTTCTATATTGGCTGTGTTTGTTGTCTACTATCTATTAAATCGTACACCGCTTGGACTGCGCATTCGTTCAGTGGGCGAAAATCCACATGCGGCTCAATCCGTGGGTGTAAGTGTTGTGAAAATACAGTATATGGCTTTGCTGCTTAGCGGATTTTTTGCCGGTTTAGGCGGTGCTTATATGTCGATGGGGTATTTGTCACTGTTTACCCGCGATATGATCGCTGGCCGGGGCTGGATTGCCATTGCCGCTGAGTCGATGGGAAGAAGTACGACCGTAGGCACGGCGTTGACCTCTTTATTATTTGGTACTGCAGATGCATTGTCGAATGCGCTACAGGTGTTGAAGATTCCTGCGGAGCTAATCGCTACTCTTCCTTATGTAGCCACAGTAATTGGACTTGTGATCTACGCAGTATCTGAGACACGAAAAAAGAATAAAAAACTTAAAAGCCCGCTAGTTAAATAGCGATTGAAATGATTGATACACAGACAAGGAGTGAGTAACTATGCCAACACCTATTATTATTGACTGCGATCCAGGGCATGATGACGCAATAGCGATACTGCTTGCCATAGCAAATTCGGAGAAGTTAGATCTGCGCGGAATTACAACGGTTGGTGGAAACCAAATTTTAGATAAAATCACGGAAAACGCCCTGAAGGTGATCAGCTTCGTGAATGCTGACATTCCTGTAGCTAAAGGGGCTGCTGGCCCACTGTTCGGCAAGCTTGTTACAGGTGAGGAAGCGCATGGTGAATCGGGCATGGATGGGCCGCTTTTGCCCCCAAGTAAATTCCGCCCTGTAGAGCAGGGTGCTGTGGAGTTTATGCTGAATATCATCCGTTCTTCAGAGGAGAAGATTACGCTCGTGCCGATGGCTCCTTTAACAAATATCGCACTGCTAATCACGGCTTATCCAGAGATTAAAGACAGAATTGAAAAAATCTCACTAATGGGCGGAGGTATCTCTTATGGGAATGTCACCTCTACTGCGGAGTTTAATATCTATGTAGATCCTGAAGCAGCCCGTATTGTGTTTGAGTCGGGGATTCCGATCATAATGAGTGGTCTGGATGTGACCGATAAGGCTGCTATTTTTGAAGATGAGATCCTAGCATTGAAAGAGCGGGGACCAGTGTCTACAATGGTCGGAGAATTGCTGGATTTCTATTCGATTTACGGTAAAAAAATGGGCTATGTCGGCAGTGCGCTGCATGATCCATGTGCTGTTGCCTGGCTGCTGCATCCGGAACTATTTGAATTTGAGCATCTATATGTAACGGTGGAGACAGAAGGCAAGCTGACGCGGGGAATGACAGTTGCAGACAGACGGAAGAAGACGGATCGTCCAGCGAATGTGCAAGTATTGGTGGGAGTTGACCGGGAAGCATTTATGAAGCTGATCTTTGATTCACTGGAAAAGCTTGATCAAGAGCTGCTGCTAGCGGCTGAAGGGAAGTAGCCTATGGCAGGATGGGAGAGACTTCAAGAGACCGTGCAGTTTGAAATTGCTCAGCGTGGAGAAGAAGGTTGCGAGATTGATGGGTTCGCGGATAAGCTAGCGGCTGCTGGTGCCGATGAGCTCAAGCTGATGCAGGTATACAATGAGCTAATGGAGCTTACGATCAGTGAGGATTTTCCGTATCAAGAGCCATCCTCTCTGGAGGAGATTCGTCAACTACGTCCAGAAGGCCCACGTAAGCTTGAGGCGGACTGGAGCGAAGCGGAATGGAGAGATAAGTTCTATGGAGCCTGGCTCGGTAGAAGTGTCGGCTGCGCACTCGGGAAACCGCTGGAGTATTGGGACTATCTCTATGGGAAAGATGGCCGTCCGGGCTGGGAGAATATTGAGCTATGGTTTCAGGGTGCGGACGCCTGGCCAATTACTGGCTATACGCCTGGGCATTCACGGGCAGAGGCTGAATATGGTCTTGGCTTAAGCGAATGGACACATGCCAGTACCCGCGAGACGATCAAGTATATGGAAAGCGATGACGATATTCGTTACACTGTCCTGGGTCTTATGCTGCTGGAACAGAAAGGTCTGAACTGGGATTCTTGGGATATCGGAAAGCTGTGGCATACACATTTAACATATAGTCAGGTGTGCACGGCGGAGACACAGTCATATATGAATTTTGCGCAGGAGACCTCTCATCTGCATGGCGAGAAGCCTGCGGATTGGCTGGTGCGGCAGGAAAGAGTGCGGATGCACTTAAACCCTTACCGCGAGTGGATTGGTGCCGCTATACGCGCAGATGGACTGGCTTATGGTGCAGCAGGTTATCCTGAGCTTGCGGCAGAATTAGGCTGGCGTGATGCTTCATTTTCACATGTGAAAAATGGCATCTACGGTGAGATGTTTAATGCGGCGATGATATCGGCAGCTTTTGCAGAGAAGGATAATGAACGGATCCTAGAGATTGGCCTTAGCGAGATTCCGCGTACCAGTCGTCTTGCCAGTGATGTTTTGCGGGGGATAGATATTGCGCAGAAGGCCAAAAGCGAGCGGGACTTGGTTCGTAACATTTGGGATACTTTTAGCCACTATGATGCGGTCCATACAAATAATAATGCTGCTCTTGTAGCCGCGTCGCTTGTTTATGGCGGGAATGATTTTGAAAAAACAGTCGTCACTTCCGTATACGGTGGAATGGATACAGACTGTAACGGGGCAACTGTGGGCTCAATTATGGGAGCGAAGCTTGGAGCAAGTAAGTTGCCGGCTTCGTGGATTGAACCGCTTCACGATACGTTATATGCGGATCTGCCCGGATTTCATCCGATAGCGATTTCGGAATGTGCGGAACGCAGCTACCAAGTGTTCTTGAAGATTCGCGGAGAGCTTGGCGAAAAGGGATAAAAGATTTAGCGAGTATGGGACTCGATAGATCAGGGATTCAGGGATTACTATATGAATTATGGGATGTCTTAAGCTACCGGCTTAGACATCCTTTTTTGCGTAACAGCAGGTCTTTAAATCACACTCCAACGAACCAAATGTAGCTTTAACTGCATTTCATACACTTAAAAAAACTAAATATGGCTATATTAACAGTGGAGCGTTTTGTGGTGGGGCAATAGGAGAATCATGATTTCAAGAGGGAAAGATTACCTTTGCTAACCCTTTTTATTTTGTTAATAAATGTGTAAAAAGAGCCCGGTATAAAGGGTTTTTAGGTTTTTATCAAACTTCCTGGTATATCATTTAAATAAAAATGATGACACAGCAGAAGAAATGTCTTATTATTTAAGGAGATTTTTAATAAAACAGATTTTAGAAAATTGTAATACAATGTCTCACTTCATGGAGGTTCATTATATAAGGGAAAGGAAGGGGGAGCTTCTAATACTGTCGCTGAGTCGGGTAAGTAAAGGGTTCAAGCTGAAGGAAGGCATCTATCAGGCTGTGGATGAGGTATCGCTGGAGGTAAAGCAGGGATCCATTCACGGGATCATTGGTGAGAGTGGTGCGGGGAAATCTACGCTGCTGCGACTGATGAATCTTCTGGAACAGCCGGATCAGGGAACGGTTACTGTAGATGGCCACAACCTGACCGAAATGCCTAGTAAAGCACTGCGTAAAGCAAGGCAAAAGATTGGAATGATCTTTCAACAATTTAATCTTGTTTATAACGTCACAGTAGAGCGGAATGTTTCGATCCCGCTGGAGCTGGCAGATGTCCCAAAGCATGAACGAATGAAACGTGTGAAGGAGTGTCTGGATTTTGTTGGACTGGCAGATAAGGCAAAACAATATCCTGCACAGCTCAGCGGAGGACAACGTCAGCGTGTTGCGATTGCCCGCGCGCTAGCGAACAGTCCGGGAATATTGCTATGTGACGAGCCAACGTCCTCTCTGGACCCAGGAACCACTACAGATATCTTGAACGTGCTGAAGCATGTGAATTCAAGTCTTGGAGTAACGGTTGTCATTGTTACGCATGAGATGGATGTTGTCAAAAGCATATGTACTCATGTATCGGTGATGGAAAAAGGGCGCATTGTAGATTCATTCTCTCGTGAAGACGGTGAATTCCGTCCAGCAGCAGCCAGCACCGGGACATACCGCGATCAGATTCTTGGTAAAGCGGGGGAAGGTCATGTTTGACAGTGTACTTCAATATCAGGCACAGATGTGGGATTCGATCGGTGAAACCTTTGTGATGGTTGGTATTTCTGTTGGGGCGGCAGTACTGCTGGGGCTTCCGCTGGGCACCTTGTTGTTTTTTTTCCGAAAAGGGCAGCTTTATGAGAATACAACGTTGTCTCTGGTGCTCAACAGTATCGTTAATATTATCCGCTCGTTTCCGTTCCTGCTGCTGGTCGTTGCGCTAATTCCAGTCACTCGTTTCCTGGTCGGGACCGCCATTGGGACGATTGCAGCAGCGGTTCCATTATCTATAATCGCTATTGCCTATTATGCTCGGTTAGTGGAGCAGTCGTTGCTGGAGGTTCCTAAAGGGGTCATTGAAGCAGCATTATCGATGGGAGCCTCGAAGCTGGGCTTGATCTTTAAATTTTTGTACGTGGAAGCTCGTTCGGGTCTAGTCCTTGGACTTACTACTTCTACAATTAGTTTTATCTCCTTCTCGACCGTGATGGGAGTTGTTGGTGGGGGAGGGGTTGGTGATTTCGCTATCCGTTATGGTTATCAGCGTTTTGAGACGGAAGTGATGATCTATGCCATTCTAGTGATGATTGTATTGGTCCAATTGGTTCAGTTCACTGGGGGGACTATCGCAAGGCTGTTGGATAAGCGTTAATACAAAATAGTTCAATATATAAACTGGGGGTTAGTAGTACTAATGAAAAAATCAATGATACTTGTGCTTACATTAATGGTATTGGTCGTAGCGGGTTGTGGCTCTAATAAAGCAGCCGAGAATAATGCTGCAAAAGGTAGTAATGATGAGTTAACCAAATTAAAGATCGCTACACTGATCCCACCTATGACAGAAATTCTGGATATTGTGAAGCCGCTCCTTAAGGAAGATGGCATTGATCTGGAGATCGTTGTTCTCTCTGACAATGTGCAGCCTAATGAGGCTTTAGCTAATAAAGAGGTAGACGCTAACTTTTTCCAACACGTTCCTTATATGAAGCAATATAATGAAAGCAAAGGCTCTAATCTGGTAGAGGTACAGCCTGTCTATGACGCTATTTATGGCGGATACTCCAAACGTTACAAGACTATAGCTGATCTTCCTGAAGGGGCTACGCTTGTAATGGCTAATGATCCATCTAACATCGGTCGTTCATTGCAAATGTTCGCTGCAGCTGATCTTATTAAGCTAAAAGAAGGCGTAGGCATTCAAGCCACACAAGCAGACATTACTGAGAATCCAAAAAAATTCAAGTTTGAAGAAGTCGATCTCCTAATGCTGGCCCGTATGCTTGATGATGGCGATTTAGTAGCCATGACTCCGGCTTATGCGAGCCCACTAGGATTGACACCGAAGAAAGATGCGCTGATTACGGAAGGCGAAGATTCCGAATTCACAATTACTTTGGTGGCACGTGAAGACAACAAGGATTCTGACGCCATTCAAAAGCTGGCTAAACGGATCAGCGGTCCTGAAGTGAAGAAGTTCCTTGAGGATAATTACGCGGATATTGCGTTGCCTGCGTTTAAATAAGCTGAATATGGATCTATAAAAAAAGGGCAGCCCGGCGATATTTACCGGGCTGCCCTTTTTGTAATAGGACTATTTAGGTGTGTCTTACATTACTCGGCTTCTCTCAGCCGTTCCACTATGGATGCTTGGGATAACGTTTTATAGGCTCTCAGTGTCACTGTGTAAGCGAGAATTAACAAAATAGGAACGGTGAGGATAAACGGCAGCCAACTCATCTGAAATACCATAAAGGCCATATTTTCCGTGATGCTTTTGGAAAGGTTATAGGTCAGCAATACACCTAATGTTGAGGTTATGAGGACGGTTAGCAAAACGGTGTATAATCCTTCAAGGATCAGCATACGTTTTAGCTGCTTTTTGGTCATGCCAATACTCTCCAGCATGGCAAATTCATTGCGGCGTGAGACTACCCCGGTGAGTACAGTGTTGATATAATTCAGCACCCCGATTAGAGCAATGACCAGGCTAAGCCCATACCCCACGGTTTGAAAAATGCGAATGAATCCACCGAGCTCATCTTTATAATCCTCCCTGGATTTCAAGGATAATTCATTTGTCGAATCTGTTAGAGCCTTGGCTGCTTGTTCTACTAAATCCATTTTAGCTGGATCGACATGTAGTGTGGCTGAAACAATATTGGCTGGATCTGTACCTTGCGGCATTTCCTTCTGCAGCTCCGAAGCAGGGAGGAAGACGTTGTACCCTAACAAAGAGAAAGATTTTGTTGTGGCAGCATATACTGCATCATTTTTTACTACTGCCATCACTTCATAAGATTTACCCGACTTCTCGAAAGTGACTGTATCTCCAGGATGATAATAGGCGCGGTAGCTATCTTCTTCTATAAACATGGCCTCAGCTATGACCGCATATTTTCCTGAAGCAAACTTCTGCCTGTTAAACTCCCCTTCAATAATATCCTTGTCCACAAGATCAAACCAGCCCGGATCTAATCCATATAAATTATTGTAGATCACCCCCCTCTTATCTAAAGTGGAGAGAAGATAGGGATGTGGATCAGCAGCTGCCATTGGCTCCAAAATAGCCCGGACAGCATCATCGACAGGAGATGGAACATATCTGTGGTAAACCTTATCTACACTTTCTACACCGTCAATTTTACTTAGATTGTTGGCGAAATCCTCTGAAAGCTTGTATGGATCACCGTCTCGAGGCCCTGTAATACTGACTAACACTTCATTCTGAACCAAAAAATCACCGGAGATAAAGGAAGCCAGATATTTGTTCACATCCAGTGAGGAAATTACTGTGAAAATGGTACTGAACAAGATGATACTCAAGGAGAGTGAAGAGAGCATCAGGATCAGCTTCTTTTTGCTTCTGAACAGGTTGGAGAACGCCATGTTGTGAAGTTTTGCGCCATGTTTTGATTTTTTGGCGTTCCGTTTTCCGCCGCTGCTGACTCCGGCAAATTTTACAGCCTCTACCGGCGAGGTTCGCGAAGCCATCCGGCCCGGTTTGCTTGCGGCGATCCATACGGTCATAAACGAGAATGCTGCTGCACCAATAAATATCCACGGGCTAGCAGAATAGACATTATCAGTAGAACCGTTTAAAAATGAGGAGGTCATAGGGAGAATCAGCAGACCTAGCAGATATCCCAACCCCAATCCAAAAGGCAATGCGACTAGATAAAGTGAGCGGGCCTGAATGGAGATGATCTTTTTTAGTTGTCGGGGTGTGGTACCGATGGTCTTTAGCAGGCCATAAAATTTGACATCCCGCACGACGGAAATAAAAAAGATATTGTAGATTAGTAAATAGCCGCTCAGCATGGTGATAAGAATGACAACTGCATAAGGAATGATATTCATTAGATTATCGGAGAGAGACACACTTGTATAAGCCGGATTGACACCATAAGGTACATCCAGGCCGGTGTCCGTCAAAATCTTTTGTACCTTCTGTTCAATATTATAAGAATTGTTAAACATCACCCCTAGACCTGCGGTGTTTACATAAGAACCCGTTGCCTCAGAGATATCCGGGTCAATATGGGAAATGTTCTTCTGTGTAAATGCTTCGGATACAAAAGCTAATCCTGACATCGCCAAATTTTGATCGGTTTCGTAATACCCGGAGAGCTTAAAGTCTTGGCTTATGACTTTTTCACCAATGTCTATATCCAGCTTCACAGTCTGGCCTAACTCATGTTTTGCTCCAAGCAAGTCAAGCGCCCAAGTATTTAGGACGATTTCATTCTCTTGGGAGGGCAGTCCGCCAGCTATAAAGTTGATAAATCCGTGTTTGGCATAATTCTCGTCAATTCGAAGGACCTCTACCCGGTTATTCTTGAACAGACTGGTGCTTATATCGCCAACCTTAAGAAAAACGCCATACTCTTTGATGGATGGGTGATTCTTCAGCTTCTCCAACTCGGCAGGATTCAGATATTTGAAGCTTCCATGATAATCGCTGCCAGTAGTCTGCATTTGTGCGCGTTGCATCGATTTGTTAATACTGAGCGCCAAGGTAAACACGGTGGTGATCAAAAGCGTAGTCAGTACGATGGCACAGATGATAGTGAAATTGCGAGCACGGTTGGCTTTGAGGCTTTTTTTGGCTAAAGTAGCAATAGTCTTATGGTTATTCGTGCTGATCATGGCTGGCTCACTCCGGAGCTACGGGGTTGTCCAGTGAAAATGATGCCATCTTCAATACGGATAATACGGTCAGCAGTTTGAGCGATTTGTTCATTGTGTGTGATCATCACAATGGTTTGGTTGAATTTTTCGCTCATCTGTTTAAGTAAAATCAGCACTTCTTGGCTTGTTTTGCTGTCCAGATTACCTGTAGGTTCATCTGCTAAGATGATTGAAGGTTTGGTCGCCAATGCTCTGGCTATTGCCACCCGTTGCTGCTGTCCGCCAGACAGATTAGAAGGTAGAGTATTCATCTTTTCCTGCAAGCCTAAAGTGCGGATGATCAGATCAAGATAAGTTTCGTCAACTTTGCCACCGTCCAGTTCAATGGGCAGCACAATATTCTCCCGCACATTTAGTATGGGTACCAAATTATAGTTCTGAAAAACAAACCCAACCGATCTGCGCCGAAAAATGGTCAGCTTCTCATCACTCATCGCAAAAATATCATTCCCGTCCACGTAAACCTTGCCCTCTGTTGCCCGATCTAATCCGCCAAGCATATGAAGAAGGGTGCTTTTGCCGCTGCCGCTAGTGCCGACAATGGCGACAAACTCCCCTTTTTCCACTGACAGTGATATGCCGTCCAAAGCCTTAACGCTTGAGCCCACCTTTCCATAGTGTTTTTTTAAATTTTCAGTCTGTAGAATCGGCATAACTCTTCCCCTCCAATGAGATCTGTTTGTCCATAATTTAAGGGTAGCAAATCAATCTGACAGGAGAGTGTCTGAATTCTGACCATAATGACACATTCTATTTCAGCGCTGGGGCAGGTAAACAGAGAAAGTTGTACCTTTTCCAGTTTCAGAAATGACGTTGATATGGCCGCCTTGCGCCGTGATAATCTCTCTGGACAAAAACAACCCGATGCCGACCCCCTCGAATTCACGCGCTTGCTTCCCTCGGTAAAACCGCTTAAAGATGTGAGGGATTTCTTCGCTGGGGATTCCAAGCCCAGTATCGGTAAGGTGAATACAGGTGAACATCTCATTGCTTTCAGCAAGAACGGAGATTTGTCCGCTATGCGGCGTGTACTTCACAGCATTCTCGAGCAGGTTGAATAGCGCTTCACTTGTCCATTTGACATCGTGGCAGGCTAAGATGTGTGTCCCGCAGTCAATATTGATCGTAATTTGTTTGTTTTCCGCTTGTGCATAAATCTGGGATAAAGCCTGCATCAGAGTTTGTATGAGCGGTTTCGCCTCAATCTGCTGTAGGGAGATCATTCCTGTTTCCAAACGTGATAATTTGATTAGAGACTGGATCAGCCAATCCAACTTATCTGACTGCGCTTTAATATGCTGTATGTAGTGCCGGACATTCTCATTTAGTCCGGGCATCTCTTCCAGCAACTGACTGAATACCATGATATTAGAGAGGGGGGTCTTGGTTTGATGGGAGATATCCGAGATCAGCTCTTTTATTTTGTTTTTCTCTGTTTGAATATTTAGTTCATTCGCCTTAGCCATCCCTATATACCGCTTTAGTTTATGTTCCATCGAAGACAGAGCGGTTTCTTCATAGTTAGTGAGTGGCGGCTGGTCATGTATAGCCCGCTCAATCGCTGTATCCAAGGTCTGTATATAGATTGTGATCTGACGGTTCCATAACCAGACCCATACGGCTCCTGTCGCTAATATACAGATGATGAATAGAGAAGTCAGTTGGAGCAGAGTGGGGTCGAACCCGTACAGAAACATTATACTGCCGATAAAACAGGCCACTAGTATAAGGATGATCAGTAAAAAGAGCCTATGAATTTGCTTGAAATTAGCAGGTGGGCTATTGGTTTTCATGGTTTTTGCCCTTCAGTCCACATGTATCCAAGTCCGTAAATGGTCTTGATATATTTAGGCGCTGCCGGGTCATCCTCAAGTTTAGCACGCAGCCGTTTGATGGCTACTGTCAATGCGTTTTCATCCACAAATTCGGCATCCTTGCTCCAGATCTTGTCTATCAGCTGTTCTCGGGTCAAAATATTGCCCGTATTCGTCACCAGCAGCCGCAGCAGCTTTTGCTCAGTTTTGCTCAGTTGGAGCGATTGTTTGTTTTTGCTGTACTCCAGTTTCTCAAAATCGAGTTCTAACGGACCCAATGTTATTTTTCCAGTCCCTAGCGATTCCGTTCTTCTGAGTACTGCCATTACTCTGGCGCGAAGCACCATTAGGCTGAATGGTTTGGTGATATAGTCATCGCCCCCCAATGCAAAACCGGTGATAATGTCGGACTCCATATCATTGGCGGTGAGGAAAATAATGGGTACGCGTGAGGTCTTGCGAAGTTGCTCGCAATAATCCAGCCCACTGCCGTCTGGCAGATTGATGTCCAGAATGATGAGATCAATAGGGTTAACTGCGAAGATATGCTCCGCCGCGGCAATATCGTAGGCTTGATGGATCACAACATTGTTTTGAGAAAGAGTGAGAGCGATCCCTTTATTTAAACTACGGTCGTCCTCAACGATCAGTATGTTCATAGTAATTCTCCTTTGTTTCTTATTTGATCATTATACATTCTCGGGATTTATTCGAAAGCGAGATTTTTATTTAGTAGGCACTTGAAAGTGGGCTTCATATCTAAGAAGACTATTATCGAAAGATTACGGAGCGAGGTTTTTTGATAAAGAGCCACATAGTTAAACCATAAAGGAAAGTTCAAAAGGACATCACCTATGTAGGGTGGTGTCCTTTCAATTTTCGATGGGGGCGCATCCCCTTTTTATATGTGAAAAGGTTGGTTATGACCTACAACTAGCCCAACAGTGGTCTGTAGTCGTACAGCTACCTCGACTAAGGTCCAGTACTAAAAACCGTCGTTGGTCTGTTTTGAAAGTCTGCGATTTACCCTAGAATAAGGCTATAAGGTTAAGGACAACGAAAGGCGGTGAGAAAAAATGCAAAGAAGACAAGGAAACGGATTAGCGGTTGTACTGATTGTGATTGGTGCGGTTATGCTGCTCGGCATTGCGCTTCCTCTGATCCACGGAATGTTCAGATTACTTTTCCCGGTATTGCTGGTTGTTCTCGGGTACTACGGGATTAAGAGCGGACGCAAGATTATCGGTTGGGTGCTGATGTTCATTGGTGTGATGTCCCTGATCGCGAAGCTTTCCTGGATCATTGGACCACTTCTAGGAGTGGCGTTGATCGTCTGGGGCGTATCAGCATTAAAGGGCAGAAGTAATAATGGTACTTATTAAGAAGCAATGTACTTAAACAAGAAGCAGGGAGGGAGCAGGAGATCATGAGTGTTTTTCGTCGCATGAGGGATATTACTGTAGCTAATTTAAATGAACGTCTGGAGCAAAGCCAAGATCCCGTGAAACTAATTGATCAATTTCTACATTCAACCCGTGAGGAAATCAGTGAAGCTGAAAGGCTGTACCAGCAATATGCTTCCCACACGAAGCAATTGCAGCAGCAAGTGAACCAAGCAACTGCCATGAGAAACAAACGTGAAGAACAGGCGTTGTTGGCACTGAAAGCAGGCGAGGATCATCTCGCGAAGCTGGCTTTACAAGAAAAGATCATTCACGAGGAAAAACTGGAGCAATACAGCGGGCTGTTAGAACAGAGCAAGCAATCCTTGTTTGAACTTGAAGCACAGCTGAATGAGCTGAAAATAGAGTATCAAACGGTGTACAGCAAACGTCAGTATTATTCGGCACGAATGGAGTCGCTGCGATTGCAGCAACGCATGAATCAAAGAGCCAGTGCTTATGGCAATGGTGGTGATGTTCCCAAAATGTTCGGTCGTCTGGAAGATCAGATGTCGGATTGGGAATTAGAAGCAAAGAGCTTGCGTGATTTGCGGCGCATGGGACAGGAATATGCGGTGCAAGCGGGTGAGACCGTAGCGACCGTACTCGAAAGAGAAATGGCTCGCCTAAAGGAGAAACTGAACAATGGTGGAAAGGAGTAACGCTATGAGTCGATTGTATCGTTCAACTAGAGATAAAGTGATGACGGGTCTTGCAGGTGGATTATCTGAGACACTCGGTATTGATTCCACGTTATTCCGGATTCTATTACTGGTCAGCATTCCGTTCACAGGTGGTGCGGTGATTCCGGTATACTTCATTGCAGCAATGGTCATTCCTAAGGAACCGACGCATTATAATCCTTTTGGACCAGGGCCTGGGGCACCGGGTGGCCCATACGGCGGACCCTACTCAGGCAGACCGGAACATGGACACGGACCACAAGCTACTGGCGGATATGGACCTTATGGACGCCAGCCAAATTACAATCCTAATTTTGAGAAGAACAACGCTTATTCCGCACCGGACTCCGGTTTGGATGCGATGATGAAGGATATTGAGAAGAAGGCTTTGCAAAAAGAAGTAGAAGAACTCAAACAAAAACTGTCTAAATATGAGAAAGGGGAATTGTAAATCATGGGAGTATTTCAAAGAATTAAAGATATGACAAAAGCGTCGGTAAATGACTTGTTGGATAAGGTAGAGGACCCAATCGTAATGCTTAACCAATATCTGCGCGATATGGAGGCTGAGATTCACGAAGCGGAAGTAACAGTTGCTAAACAAATGGCTAACGAACGCCGTATGAAGCAACGTGTGGAAGAAGCAGCAAAAATGTCTGCACAACGTGGATCACAAGCTGAACTGGCACTGAAAAATGGCCAAGAAGAAGTAACTCGCAAGCTGTTGGAAGAAAAAATCTACTTTGACCAAAAGCAAGTGGAATACAGTGATCTTCACGCACAAGCTGAAGTACACGCTAAGGAATTGGTGCAACAACTGCATGACATGAAGGATGAGTTCTACAAGCTGCGCAACAAACGTAATGAGCTTGTATCCCGTGCTCAAATGGCTAAAGCCAAAAAACAAATGTCGCAAATCAGCAGTGTACATTCCATTGAAAGTGGCAGTGCATCACTCGGATTCCACCGGATGGAAGAGAAAATTATGCAGCTTGAGGCTGAAGCAGATGTAATGCGTGCACCTTACAGCCCATCCGCTGCTTATAGCAAACCCGTTGATGTTGAGAAGCAACTGAAAGTGGATGAGCAATTGGCGCTACTGAAAAACAAGCTGAATGATACACCTGCGGCTCCTTCTCTAAACAAAAAAGAACAATAAATCCTGTTCCTAAAACTTGGACGGATATGATATGCTGGACAAGAAGAAGCCATACGGTATGGATCTCCATACCGATATGGCTATTATAGCGGCTAGCTATAATATTTAACGGTGATAATATTCCTCATAGTGACGGATATCTATCCGATATTATAAAATGAGTTTTGCTTCGCAAAACTTTTAGGAGGTGCGAAATGGATAAACGAAACCGTTTGATTGCCATCGGACTGATTGCTGTTGGCTGCATGATGATTTTTGGTAGATGGCTCGGCTTTTTCTCCATTGTCGCGCTTCTGTTCCTGCTGCTGGGCGTCTACCGTACGACATCAGGCAAAGTAAAGCAGGGCTATAAACTGCTCGGGATAGGTGCTGTATTGCTTTTGCTGGACCATTTGGTGCTCGTGCTGGGGATTTGCTTAATCTCACTTGGGATGTTTTTCACCAAATCCAAAAGAGTGCAGCGCAAGGAAGGGTTTATGCAGAAGCAGAACTTTTCATCCAGATTTGACTGGGACCGCTCACCTTGGGTGATGCACAGCCTTAGCTCTTGGCATGTACTGGGTGAGGCCGATGTGGATCTTTCATTAGCTATGGCGGATCATAAGGAAACGGTCATGCTGTTTCAAGGGATTTTTGGCGATATGGACATTAACCTGTCCGATGATTACGGCGTGGAAATTGAAGCTTTTGTGCTCTTTGGGTCCATTGAATTCGGCAACCAGCGGGATACAGGAATGTTAAACCGTCTGAATTGGAAATCAGCCAATTATGACAGCAGTGAATACAAAGTGAAATTTAGTGTTTCTTATTTAATGGGAGATCTAGATGTACGTTTATCCTGATAAGCTTGATAGAGAAGGGAGAGTCCCCGTATGGAAAAAAAGAACAAAAACATGATATCACGCAGCATGGGTGAGGGGGCTCTGTTCTCTTTTGTCATGCTGCTTGTGATAATGTATGTCATGTATACATATGGCTATTTGAAGCCTTTTGAAAGCTGGAAATTTGGCGTGCGGACAGCCGTTACCCTAATTCTTTTGCCTATGGGTTTTGGGATTGGTTATGGCTTTTATCAGAGCTTCCGTGTGAAGCGACAGTTGGAACGTCTTAGGCAGACCCTCGTATTATGGGAAAAGGGAAATTTGACGCTGTCCATGCCGGATCTAGGTGATGATGAGCTGGGAAGGCTCGGAGAACAGCTTGGCCGGATTAGCGGCAAATGGGAGAATCAAGTGACGACGCTGCAGCGGTTGTCCACGAATAACGCGAAGCTTGCGGAGCAGGCGCGGGTATCTGCTATTATGGAGGAACGGCAGCGGCTTGCGCGTGAACTGCACGACGCTGTTTCCCAGCAGCTATTTGCAATCTCCATGACTGCCACGGCGGTAGGCCGGACGTTGGAGAAAGATTTCGATAAAGCCCAGCGGCAAATTGCGCTTATAGAAGAAATGTCTGCCGTAGCCCAATCGGAGATGAGGGCGTTGCTGTTGCATTTGAGACCTGTTTATTTGGAAGGAAAGGGACTCGAACAAGGTCTGCAGGAATTGATCAAGGAGCTTAAGGTCAAGGTTCCAATCGAAATTGTATTTGAGATGGACCCTGATGTGCAGCTGTTAAAAGGGGTAGAGAATCACTTGTTCCGTATCGTCCAAGAGGCGATTTCTAATACACTTCGTCATGCGAAAGCAGAAAAAATAGAAATCCGGCTGCATAGACGGGGAGATACAGTTCGCTTGACGTTGCGTGATGATGGGATCGGCTTTGAGATGGACGACACCAAACAAGCTTCCTATGGTTTGTCGAACATGCAGGAGCGGATTAATGAAATCGGAGGCTCCATTCAGTTCATTACCGCTCCGGGGAAAGGGATGCGTATTGAAATTACCGTTCCGTTAGTCAATGAATAATAGGAGGAAAGAGTAACCATGGAGATGGAGGAAGCAATTAAAGTACTACTCGTAGATGATCATGAGATGGTACGGATCGGGCTAGCAGCTGTTTTAGGTACCGAGGATGGAATTGAGGTCGTAGGTGAGGCTGGAAGTGGAGAAGAAGGTATTCGGCTGGCTCAAGAGTACAATCCCGATGTGGTCTTAATGGATCTCGTAATGGATGGGATGGATGGCATAGAAACGACTAAACAGCTGATGAAGCAATACCCAGAGATCAAAGTTATTGTTCTTACAAGCTATTTGGATGATGAAAAGATGTATCCTGTTATTGAAGCGGGTGCCTTTAGTTATCTGCTGAAGACTTCGCGGGCTAGTGAAGTGGCGGATGCGATCCGCGCTGCGGCAAGAGGACAGTCCGTGCTCGAGTCACAGGTGGCCTCTAAAATGATGAACCGTTTTCGAAACAATGCAAAAGGAGAATCACCTGCTTATAAAGAGCTTACGGAGCGCGAGATGGAAGTATTACGTCTGTTGGCGCAGGGTAAATCGAATCAGGATATTGCTGATCAACTAATTATTGGAATCAAAACTGTGAAATTTCATGTAACGAATATTCTCGCGAAGCTGGGCGTGGAAGACCGGACCCAAGCAGCAATTTATGCATATAAAAATGGACTAGCTGAATAACAACAAAGGACTGAAGCCTCTGCTTCAGTCTTTTGTTATAATATAAGAAAGTAGTTTTGGGGCCTCCGCAAAGTATCTGAGTACGCATTGAAACAAATCCCTCTCTTTGTGGGAATATTTCAGGTATAGAATCTCCTAATTCGAACATACTGTCTAGTAGATTGCTAGAGAGGTTCGAAGGGAGAATGACATATGCGGAAGATGAAGCTGAACAACGGAACAAAAAAAGGGACTTTTTTTATAATGATAATCGTGTGCTGCGCTGCGGCTCTGCTAGTTAATCTGCAAAGTGTTAAAGCGAATTCAACCGTTCTTGATGAGGGCGTTAACCAAGCTTCAACAGGAGCCGAACTAAATCATGCTCTTGGGAGTTTAATAGATCTTGGAAAAGAAACGACGGTTTCTGGTTCACCGCTGCGTCTAGTGTTAAAGTGGCAGGGAGAAAGCAGCAATTACGCGGATCTGTCTGCCGAAGTTGCTAAGTTAAGCACAAGTCTCGGATTGAATGTACCGTCAGGTACTGAGGAAGATGGACATATGACTTATCGTACAGAAGCTGTAAAACCATATGAATCGCGGCTCTCCTTATTTTGGAGTGAGCTTAGTGCAGGAAACAGTTATGTGATTGTAACGTTAGATACGGCTGATCTGCAAAATGAAGCTGGCTTTCAAGCGGCTGCTCGTGAAATAAGTATGATTCTTGAACAGAATAAAATTAAGGCCGAATGGAATGTATCCCTTCAAGGAAGCGCGCAAGAACAGGGAGCACCTGAAAAAGTTCTAGCACAGACGGAGTCATTGATGCATGACCGGTTTGAAGCTGTGACCGGAGGAGAAAGCTACAAGGATATCTCAACGGTTAGCCGTACGTATTCGATTCCTAATTTGAATCGCTCTGTGATGAGTGGAAATCAGTCAGTTTCTGCCCAAATCGCAGTGCATCATGAAGATCAGAAGGGGACAAACCGCGTAACTATAGGCTTTCCTTTAATAACCATCGAATATTGACATTTTTCTCTTATATAAGTGCAGATATAGTTAATAATAAGAAATATTAATTGAAATTTGCGAAATCCCGAGAGTATTTGTCAGGAATGTGATAGCATCCTTTTTAGGAATATGCTAAAATGACATAACGTCGTTATTCACCTTATGTTAGTACCGACGCTGAGCATGTCAATAAACTATATTACATACAGAAAGATGAGGAGCCATGGCTGAAAATCAAACCCTTGATGCACTGCACACACCCGGTGCTGTCTTTTTTATCTTTGGGGCAACCGGAGACTTAGCCCGGCGTAAGCTTTTCCCGGCGATTTACAGCTTGTACCGTGAAGGTAAGCTGGCACAAGATTTTGCGGTAATTGGCGTGGCGCGGCGCCCGCGTACTCAGGAAGAATTTAGAAGTGATGTGAAGGAATCCATCCTTGAATTCTGCCGTTACAAAGCGGGAGAAGAGAGCGAATGGAATGAATTTGTACAGCATTTCGAATACAAATCTCTGGACATAAACAATATTGATGGTTTCCGCGAGCTAAGAGCACAAACTGAAGTTCTTGAAGAGAAATTCAGTATTCCGGGCAATCGGATGTTCTATCTTGCGCTGGCGCCTGAATTATTCGGCAGTGTCTCCTTCAACCTTAAAGCTGGCGGGATGCTGGATAGTACGGGTTGGAATCGCCTCGTAATTGAGAAGCCTTTTGGCTATAATCTGGAGTCGGCTGAACAGCTGAACGAACAGATTCGTCAGGTCTTCAAAGAAGAGGAAATTTACCGGATTGACCACTATCTTGGTAAAGAAATGGTACAGAATATCGAAGTGATTCGTTTTGCTAATGCTTTTTTCGAACCGCTCTGGAATAATAAACATATTGCCAATATTCAAATTACACTTGGCGAAACCGTAGGTGTAGAAGAACGCGGTGGTTACTATGACCATGCGGGAGCCTTACGGGACATGGGCCAGAATCATATACTGCAACTACTGACTATGATTGCTATGGAACCACCAAGCCGTCTGCTCGCAGAAGATATTCGTGATGAGAAAGTGAAGGTACTTCGTTCCCTTCGTCCTTATGCGACATCTGATGAGGTTCGTGAGAATGTCGTAAGAGCACAATATATTCAAGGCTTACACCAAGGCAAAACCCTTCCTGCTTACCGTCAGGAAGATAAGGTTGATCCTGAGTCGAATACAGAGACGTATTTTGCTGCCCGTGTATTTGTAGATAACTTCCGCTGGGCTGGAGTTCCTTTCTACATCCGTACAGGTAAACGTCTCCCGGTGAAGACGACGGAAGTGGTAGTTGAGTTCAAAGGTATGCCAACCAACGTTTATTTGGGACAAAAGCATAAACTTGAGCCTAACCTCCTTGTAATCCGTGTGAACCCAATGGAAGGCATTTACGTAAAGATTAATGCCAAGAAACCGGGTTCCGAGTCTGAGATTCAACCGCTGGCTATGGACTTCTGTCAGAGCTGCCTGGTTGGAATCAATTCTCCGGAAGCATATGAGCGCTTGCTACATGATGCGGCACGCGGAGATTCAACTTATTTCACTCGTTGGGATGAGGTATCCTCGGCATGGTCGTTCGTGGATCGTATTGCGAAAGCATGGAGCGAAGAGTCTAGCGACTTATCTTCTTATCCTGCTGGCTCTTGGGGTCCAGTGGAAGCAGATGAACTGCTTGCTAAAGAAGGTTTCCATTGGTGGCCTGTAAACGGCCAAGATGAAGATAATGTGGTTTGGCTGAAGAATAACTAAACCTTGAGTTAATGCTATCTCCCTGCAGAGGATGCAGGGAGATTTTTTGTAATGCTAAGATCTAAAAGATTGGACTTCAGACGGTGTTTGGGGGATCTGGGCACTTTTCTAATAACTGCACTTTGTACAATTAAAATCGCTTATCTCGTTGTGATTAGTCTTTTAGATGTATTTTCTGCAACTATAATCACCGGATAAGGCAGAAAAGCGTGCACAACTTAATTTTAATTGCATCAAATGCAACTAAAGGCTAATGAAAATGCTAATACTTCAAGTAAGTGTAGGAAATACATCTATTTTTTTGAGCAATGATATGTGGGGATCATAATCCAGACCATTCGGGAGATATTTTGCGGCACGCGCTTTTTAGTAGATAATGTCTGCCGGATTTTGATATACTTTAGAGGATGCTTTCACTTGAAGCGGACTGGAGCTAGACCTAAGAGCTATTCATTCAGAAATGAAGGGGTATGAACAATGAGCAGAGCACCGATTTGATGAACCCCAGTGTAATTGAAGCAGAAGCAGGAATTTTATATATGAAGGGATATGTGTAATGAACAAAGCAATAGATCAGAAGCTGCAAAAGGAAGTGGATAGACGCAGAACCTTTGCGATCATTTCCCACCCGGATGCGGGTAAAACAACTTTAACGGAGAAACTGCTGTTATTCGGTGGCGCGATCCGTCTGGCGGGAACGGTTAAGGCCCGTAAAGCGAATAAACATGCGACGAGTGACTGGATGGAAATTGAGAAGCAGCGGGGGATTTCTGTAACGTCTTCCGTGATGCAGTTTGATTATTTGAATCATCGTGTGAACATTTTGGATACACCGGGTCACCAAGACTTCAGTGAGGACACCTATCGTACCCTAACTGCAGCGGATAGTGCGGTCATGCTTATTGACGTGGCAAAAGGTGTGGAAGCCCAAACTACCAAACTGTTTCAGGTATGTGCTAAACGGGGCATTCCGATTTTCACCTTTATTAACAAGCTGGACCGTGAAGGACGTAGCCCGTTTGATCTGATGGAAGAGCTGGAGCAGGTTCTTGGTATTCGTTCTGTGCCAATGAACTGGCCGATCGGTAGTGGACGTGAGCTATGCGGCGTATATGACCGGATGAAAAATCAGGTAGAGCTGTTCCAAGGTGACGATCACTCCGTAATCAAGGTTCAAAAGGTTGACGGATACCGTGATCCAATCATTCGCGAAATGGCTGGAGAGTATCTGCATGATCAACTGTGTCAGGATCTGGAGCTGCTGGATGTAGCAGGCGATGCTTTTGACTATGAAAAAGTATTAAGTGGTGAACTCACACCTGTGTTCTTTGGCAGTGCGATCAACAATTTTGGCGTACAGACTTTCCTCGATAATTTCTTGGATCTGGCACCGAAGCCTGAACCACGCCGCAGTACTACAGGGGTAGTAGAACCAACGAATGAGAAATTCACTGGTTATGTGTTCAAAATTCAAGCGAACATGAACCCGGCTCACCGTGACCGGATTGCTTTCCTGCGTATTGTGTCCGGGAAATTCGAACGGGGTATGAGCGTGAAGCATGTACGTGCCGGTAAAGATATCAAGCTGGCGCAACCACAGCAATTTTTGGCGCAAGACCGCGATATCGTAGAGGAAGCTTATCCGGGAGATATCATCGGTCTGTTTGATCCAGGTATTTTTAGAATTGGTGATACATTGAGCCAAGCAGGAGATATGGAATTCGATGAGCTGCCAACGTTCTCACCAGAGATTTTTGCTAAAGTAAGTATTAAAAATGCGTTGAAATCGAAGCAGTTCCAGAAGGGTGTCGATCAGCTGACTGAAGAGGGCATGATCCAGGTGTTCCGCACGGTCAACTTTGACGATATTTTGCTTGGTGTAGTTGGACAACTGCAGTTTGAAGTGTTTGAGTACCGCATGAAGGGTGAATATGGTGTGGATGTTCAGTTGCAGAGAATGCCATACCAGTTTGCACGTTGGATCGTAGATGATACTAAGCCGGATGCGAGCAAATTCAGAATCAACTCAACGTTGGTGACGGATAAGAAGGGCAATTTTGTCGTGTTGTTCGAGAACGAATATGCTATGCGGACAGCGATGGATAAGAACCCGACAGCTAAATTCCTGGAAATGGCTCCAAAAGCATTACTATAATTAGGACGCTATAACTTGCTGAATGTTATAATAAAACCTCCGCCTCCATAGGTGAAGTTACACCATGGTGAGCGGAGGTTTTTGACTAGTTGCGGTCAGTTTACGATGTGATATTCCCAGGGGTAATGGTCTCCAGGTGATCATGTAGCATGGTAACCAACCTATCTTGCTTAGCGGGGTCTAAATCCTTCCAGATCATTTCGAACACGGCGCCAAGTCCCGGGAGTGCTGCCTCCGGACCGTCCACAGAGCCTTCAATCATGTGACGTAAATCCTCTTCAGATTGACCGTGCACTTTATGAAGAATCGCCTGGCGCAAGTCAATGGTAACGGGCATAATGTACCTCCTTTTTTGAAAATATAGTGATATTGACCTCGTTATAATGTGCCCTGCAAAGGTGCTGGAAATTCAAGTTTTTGTCCAAATATAAGATAGTATAAGTTTGACACATATATATCATCCTATATTTCTACGAGAAACGGTTGTCATCCATAAAGGACGGCAATGACGTTTCTTCTTGGCTTATGCTATACTGTTTGAGATATAGAATGCTACGGGAGGTACATAGACATGGCCAAAAAACAATATGCCGTCATCGGTATGGGGCGTTTCGGATCTAGTGTTGCTAAGGCGCTCAGCGGCATGGGGTTTGATGTACTTGCGATTGATGCTGACGAGCAGCGAACACAGGAGATTTCAAGTATTGTAACTCATGCCGTATCTGCAGATTCCACGGATGAGGAGGCGCTGCGTGCCCTTGGTATTCGCAATTTTGATGTGGTGGTTGTAGCCATTGGCGAGGACATTCAAGCTAGCATCCTGACAACACTTATTCTAAAAGACCTGGGTGTGCCTGCAATTCTGGCAAAAGCCAAAGGTGAACTGCACGGCAAAGTATTAAGCAAAATTGGTGCGGACAAGGTGATTTATCCTGAACGGGATATGGGAATGCGGGTTGCGCATCATCTTGCTTCGCCTAATATATTGGATTATATTGAGCTGTCGCCGGACTACAGTATTCTGGATATGAAGGTATCCGGACCGATGCTCGGAAAAAATCTACAGGAGCTCGACATCCGCGCAAGATTTGGCTGCAACGTAATGGCCATCCGCCAAGGTGAAGAGATGAACATCTCTCCCCGTGCAGAAGATCGCCTGATCGATGGAGATATCCTTGTTATTGTTGGGCATAAGGATAACTTGACGAAGCTGGAGATGGCGTATCAGTAGGAACAAAGAATAAATGGCAAGGCAGAAGAAAGGAAGACTTTATGGAAATCATGTCTCCGCAAAATACGCGGGTTAAAGAGTGGGCCGGGCTGCAGGAGAAAAAGCACCGTGACAAGGCTCGTAAATATATCGTAGAGGGCGTTCACCTGGTTCAGGAAGCACTGCTGGCTGAAGCAGATGTGGAATGCCTTGCTTATGACCTCGACAAGGGAATGCCAGCTGAACTTAAGGGGCTGCTTCAGGCTGTTCAGGGAATGGAAGTGATTGGTGTCTCGGCGGCGATCATCTCAAAATGCAGCAGCACCAATACGCCGCAGCCTGTGTTTGCCATCGTGCGGAAGGAACAGCAGGCTGTAGAAGCTATCCTAGCGAAGAAGGACAGTTTTGTGGTTGTGCTGGACGGCGTGCAGGATCCCGGCAATGTCGGCACCATTATCCGCAGCGCGGATGCAGCGGGAGCAGACGGCGTGATCCTCGGACAAGGCTGTGCCGACCTCTATAATCCAAAGACCATCCGGTCCACGATGGGCTCGATGTTCCATCTTCCGGTGGTGGAGGGAGAGTTAAGTGAGATTTTGCCACAGGCCCGGGAAAATGGGGCGCTGCTGGTGAGCACTTCGCTGCAGGGCGAAGAATCGTGCTATGAGCACGATTTCCACGGCACCCAGTGGCTGCTGATTGGCAGCGAGGGTAAAGGCATCTCACCGGAAACGGCGCGTCTCGTGGACAAGAGTATCATCATCCCGATGGCAGGCCGCGCGGAATCGCTGAACGCCGCAATGGCGGCGACGATTTTGCTGTTTGAGGGAATGAGACAGCGGGGATAAATTATCACCGTTTGGAACGTAGTTTTTCACAGTAAATCCCGTCCTGATGATCAAGATAATCTTGATCATCAGGACTTTTTTATAATCCTGCAACAGTATTGGCCTGGCCATTTCCATTCTCAATACTTATATATTCTTTAGAAATTACTATTTTTCGAATATTCATATGTCATTCTTTTTTACGACAAATATATACGAATGTTGGAGGAAAAGTGTAAGGCACAAATTCAATTTTCTCAATAAGTAGTTGTTTAGCCCATCTTTTTTTCATGTGCAGCGAGTGCTGATATGCAACTAAAATTCCGCCTGGTTTAAGTGACTTAACAATCTGATGTAGGATTTTGTCACGCATTTCACTTGAAAAATTAAAAAATGGTAATCCGCAAATTATGCAATCTAACTCACGGATGCCTTCCTGATTCAATTTCTTGAGTAAGTAGCTAGCGTTGGAATGGAAAATGCATTCCGGATAAATTGCTTTTAAGTGTTCTCTCATTTTTTTATTCCGCTCAAACAAAAGCACTTTTGTAGAATTCTTTAATTGTGATGTCATGAGACGTGTAATAGCACCTGTACCAGCTCCAAGCTCTGCAACGGCATTTACATTATGCCATTGTACAGACTGAACTATTTTATCGGCTAATAATGGCGAACTGGGTAGAATATTTCCTACCCGCTTTGGATCTTTGAGGAAGCCTTGTAAGAAAAGTAAGTATTCAGACATAATCAATTAGTAATCCTCTCCGAAAGGCAATCTCAGTTGGAATGTGAAGACGTCATGAGTGTGTTTAAGCGTTAAAGTACCCTTGTGCAACTCAGCAATATTCCTAGCTATCGAAAGACCAAGTCCTGCCCCGGTTTGAATTCCCTGACTTTTTCTTGAGTGGTCAACCTTATAAAATCGTTCAAATAGACGGTTTTCTTGATCCTGTGAGAGGGGAGTCCCTTTATTTTCAATCTCAATGGTACAGTGTTCAGAATCGGTTGTAATTCGTATGCTAATGCTTCCCGGGCTGATGGAATATTTTAAGGCGTTCATAAGTAGATTATCTATGGCTCTGGCTATTTTCTCACTGTCGATTAAGGTGATGATTGGACTCTTATCTATATCTTTTATAAGGTGGACATTGTTTTCTTGAGCGATCGGTTCGAATTCGAATAGCAATTGATTCAAAAGCTGCGACAAATCGATTCTCTCCAGATTTAAACGGGAGTCAGCCGAATTAAGTCGGGTATATTCAAACAAATCATCGAGGAGTTTCTTCAAATGAAGCGCCTTGTTATAGGTGTTTTGAATAAAACGTGTATATTCTTTTTTATCTTGGTACGATTCTGTACGTAAAAGCTCAATATACCCGATAATACTTGTAAGAGGGGTGCGTAAGTCGTGTGAAATCCCCGTGATCATCTCCATCTTGGATTTTTCTATTTCGCGTTCCTTGATGATCTGTTGCTCTAAGCGCTCTGCCATCCGGTTGATGTTCAAAGCCACCAGTCCTAGTTCATCTTGGCGAACAACATTTACCCGATAACTCAAATCACCTTCGGATATAATTTGAAGTCCTTGTTCCAGCGCAATTAAATCTTTGACGATTCGCCGGGTCAATGTAAAAAATGTAATAACGAAAATAATGAAAAACATCGGAGTAAGAAGGTAGGCAAGAAAATTGAACACCCAATCCAATTTTGTTGCATTTCCAAAATGAAAGAACAAGATGCTAAGTGAGGTATTTATCGCAATGGTAATTATGAAACTCAACACCATCCTGATTAAAATATTGGACTGAATGCGTTTATTTATTTGTAGATTTCGTATGGTTTTAATCAACTTTGTAACCAACTCCCCAGACTGTCTTAATATACAGAGGTTCTCTTGGATTTTCCTCTAATTTTTCTCTTAAGTTACGAATATGAACCATTACGGTATTGTCAGAATATCCGTAAGGCTCTTTCCATACACTCTCGTAAATTTGCTCCGAACTATAAACTTGCCCAGGCCGGCTTGCAAGCAGGGTTAAAATCGCAAACTCTAGTGGAGTTAATGAAACTTCAATTCCATTTAACTTTACGGAATGTTTACTTTTATCTATGATCAGGTTTTTAATTATAAGCAGAGAGTTGAATTCTTCCTTTCCAATTAAGGACTGGCGCCGTAACTGAGCTTTTACACGGGCCAGTAGTTCCAGTGGATTAAACGGTTTGATCATGTAATCATCTGCCCCGGTAGTTAGACCTGTGATTTTATCAATGTCCTCTTGCTTGGCTGAGAGCATAATAATTGGGATATTTGATATTGCCCTAATTTTGAGACAGGCTGTGATACCATCCATTTGAGGCATCATCACATCTAGGATAACCAGTTGAATGGGTGTTGTTTGTATTGTACTCAACGCTTCTTGACCATCTGCGGCTTCAAGCACATGGTAACCTTCATTCCTTAAGTAAACATGAATCACATCTCGAATTTCAGAATCATCATCTGCAACAAGAATTGTATTCAATGGACGCTGCCCCTCTTCTATATTTATTTTATTATGTTTCCCTTTTACGACAGACGTAGACGAAAGCGGGAGGGAAATTAAATGGCACATATTTTATTGTATCAATATTAAAATATTCGGAGAGTTGCTTCTTCATTTGAAGTGAATACTGAAAGGCGATAAATAATCCCTCAGGTTTAAGGGATTGGTAGATCTGTTCAACCAATGTACTTCTTAATTCGGGCTCAAAATTGAAAAAGGGCAGCCCACTAAAAATACAATCTAACTGATGAATATGTGAACTTTTAATTGATTCTACTAAACTAGCAGCATTATGATAACAGGAGAAATCCGGATAGTTTGTCTTCAGGTTATGCCTCATGGTTTTATCCATCTCAACTAGTAACACTTTCGTTGTACTAGTTACCTTAGTATTGATTACACGGGTGATTGCACCTGTACCTGATCCAAGTTCAGCGACTGCTTTAACTTCATGCCAAGAGGCTTGGTTAACCATGCTGTGTGCCAGAAACCGGGAACTCGGGGTAACACTGCCTACCTGTTTTGGATCATGAATAAAACTTCTTAAAAATAAGAGTTTTTCATTGAAGCTCATTTGGAATTCCTCCATAATTTTAGAATTAATTTAGATGTTTATTAATTTTGATAGGATGTGATCTCCAAAGTATGTTCCTACAAAAAAGAACAGTAAGGTCCAACTTAAAGCACTGGGATATGAAATAAGGGCGAATCGTTTATAGCTTGTACCGCTGAGCCCGATCAACATGGGAATGATGTAACGTACAACTGGAATAAACATGCCGATATACATAGCTGTACGCCCTCGTTTTTTTAGAATCTGCTCTGCTTTTTTAAAATGTCTATTAGCTTCAAATTTGCACTTCAGCTTTTGCCCAAAGAATTTACCTGCAAAGTAGGCAACCGTAAAGGCCGTTAATAACCCTGACAAAATGCAGAAATAAGTCATCCAGAAATTGATAATCCCCATGTGGCTTAGGGTAACTCCGGTGAGGATCGTAATTTCATTAGGAATTGGAATTCCAAAAGGGCCTAGCGTGAAAGCAAGATAAAAAATCAGATAACCATACTGATTGATTAGCTCTAAAATGGTATTACTGGCCAATATGCCGCCTCCTTCGCTTACTTCAATACAGAAATCTTAACTAAAAAAACTGAGGAATTAGGTGGGGGAATTCTAAAGAAATCCTGAAGAGACTTACAATTCGATAGAATTAGCCAAGGAATCACTCCCACAGTCACAATAAAAAAGTCCTGAGGATCAAGAAACTCATGATCCATCAGGACTTTTTACATAATGACCTAACCTTTCATCATCAAACGAAGCGAAACGATGATGAGAAAAACGGCTAATAGCTTTAGAAGCAGCTTGGCAGGAAGGCGTTTTGCCAGTCGTGCGCCAATTTGACCGCCGATAATTGCGCCAGGTGCTAGGGCTAACACCATAAACCATTCAACATTCAATAAAAAGGCATGTGTTGTGGTGCTTACGATAGCTGACAGGAAAATTTGAAGCATAGAAGTTGCAACAGCGATATGGGGGGCAAAGCCGAGAAGTAAGGTCATTGTCGGAACCATAAGACTCCCGCCGCCAATCCCAAATAGGCTTGCTACAAAGCCAACAAGAAAACTGATGATTATGCCGGTAGGCATATGATAAGCATATTCGAAATGAGCACCGCTATTATCGGAAAAGCTTCGCTTTACGGTTGGTTTGAAAGGCCAATGGAAGGGTTTGTTCGGCTTGAACAAGAGCAATAAAGCGACAAGGATTAAGAAAATCCCGAAGCTTACGAAAAACATTCTCCCGCCCATTTGCTTGGTAAAGAGTGCACCTATTACTGAACCCGGAATCGAGACGGCGGCAAAGGTGAGCGCTGCTTGATAATCGATTCTCTTCTGCTTTGCATACACATAAGTGCTTGAGATGGAGTTGAAAAGCAGCATCGCCATTGATGTTCCAGCCAGATGTGAAGGCTCCATATCAGGAAAAAGGAAAGCCAACGCAGGCACAACGATGAACCCGCCGCCAAGTCCGACCAATGAACCGGAAATGCCAGCTGCTAGCCCGATGACTAAGAGCAGTAAGTAAGTTAGCACAACAGCATGTTCCTTCCTCTGCGTGAATTCTACAATCATTTATCTTACCAGAAAAAACGTCCCGCAAATAAATTGTTTTTTAGCCAAATGCGCTGTTCTGCTGCTAAACGGGGATCATTGTCCATTTGGGACAGGATATCTTTTTTTACAAGTTTGCAGACGGATTGAACAATAGTTTGATCCAGGCTAGCATCTAACCAGAGAATTTCCGCAGACCGGGGATTAGGGGTGTATCGTTGCCAAGTAGGTTGTCCCTCAGCATTAGGATTACCGGTATATAAGAAATGCCGTAAATAGTCCCTCATTAGGGAAGAAAGCATGTTACGCCCAGGCTCGTTATGCTCGGAAATTACTCCCGCAGGGAATCTTTCCTGGACACCGGAAAAGTCACCTGTATAGAAGGGGATGTCTGCACCATGCGGGGCACCAATAAGAAAACGGATGTAAGGATCGATCACTCCGTCTCTTAATCCCCAGGCGAACCGGTAAGCATAGATGGGCATCTCCGGGATCGCACTTAATAATATCTCTGTAGTCTGCTCTACATTAAATTCTGCATACAGATCGCTCCCATATTGGACTGCTGCTTCATAGAGCTTCTTTTCTTCCATATTTCCGGCTAACTCTTCCTTTTGCACTAGGGAGAAGAAATGAGTATCCCCTAAAGTGAACTCGGAGAATTCGCTGGCAGTGCTCCCAAGGATGATCGGCAGGGAAGGGTGATCGCGGTTATTTAGATTGTCGAAGCCACCAATAGGAATGACCGTGCCATCTTCGATCAAATGGGGAAAAGCAGCCATCTGAAGCCCCGTCTCACGAATGATTTCGACAAAGTGAAAGGCATTCTGACGATATAGGAAGTCGGAAATCTTATCCGCAGATTGTGTGGAAATCCATTCTCTTGCCTCATCTTGAGTGCTGGCTATTCCTGTTTTTATTAATAACTCCGTTAAAATGTCGTCTGCTTTTTCTTCGCTTTGCTTCGTAGCAGCCGTCGTTAAACCTCCACTCATAATAAAAAGCTTATGGAAGAGCCCTCTGCCTAGCGGAGAAAGGTAAGCAGCTAATGCATTTCTTGCACCTGCAGACTGGCCCCCTAATGTTATATTTCCTGGATTCGCCCCAAAGCAAATAATGTTTTTGTGCAGCCATTTTAGCGCATGAAGAACATCGAGGAGACCGTAATTTCCCGAGTCATCCAAGGGGTCCCCGGTTCGGAGTGAGGGATGCCGGAAAAATCCCATTGGTCCTAAACGGTAGTTCACTGTAACCACTATACTATTTGTCTTACACGCCAATTCTCCACCTTGAAAATCCCGTCCCGAACCCCCAATATTTCCGCCGCCGTGGAGGAAGACGAATACGGGTAAGCCTGCCTCGGCATGATCCGGTCGCCAAATATTCAAAAAGAGGCAATCTTCACTGCCGCCAGGGTCCCCTTGAATGAATTGGACACTGCTATTATTAAAATGGCTTGCAGGCAATACACCTGTCCAAGGTTCTATCTCACGTGGTGCCTTCCATCTGAGCTTATCTATAGGGGGTTCCGCATAAGGAATTCCTAACCATGCGATCGCCCCAAGTTCTGGCAGACGTATGCCCTTAAGCTGACCGCTGGAGATTGTAATAATTTCTTCCATTGGTTCTCGTGTGCTCATTTATAGTTCCCCTTTCTCCTGCAGATTCTTATGTATTTTTAATTCTCTTTATTATAGTGTTCTGCTATGATGATGAAAAATATATTATTATATATAAAATACATAACTCTAAGGTTATAGAAGAGGGTGGTTTCGTTGGATTTACTTTCGCTTCGGTACTTTCAAACGGTTGCAAAGCTTGAGAATATGACCCGGGCAGCCGAAATACTCCAAATCTCACAGCCGGCTATAAGTAAAATGATCAAAAATCTTGAGGGCGAATTAAACGTCAAATTGTTTGATCGCACAGGAAAATACATTCGATTAAATGAATATGGGAAGCGGTTTCTTGTGAAAGTTGATTCAGCCCTACAAACGTTAGAGGAGGGGAAAACAGAGCTATTGGACTTGTCTGAGAGACCGACAGGAACTGTGGTGATTTTTATCCAGGCGGGTTCCTATTTGCTTCCGGATATGATCACATTATTTCGTCAGAAGTACCCGGAAGCTCAATTTAAGCTATTGCAGCAGGATCAGGAGATCTCACGTTATCCGGCTTTTGATTTGTGTATTTCTTCTACTCCGCTCAAGATTCCAGGAACAGCGTCCACACCGGTATTAACGGAAGAAATCATGCTGGCGGTTCCTAATGAGCACAGGCTCGCTACCCGCAAAAGTGTACGTCTGATTGAACTCGCGGAAGATGGTTTTATCAGTTTGAAAATAGGCAAGCAGCTGCGCGAAACGACGGATTCTCTATGTCACGCCGCCGGATTTGCTCCGCGTATCATTTATGAATGCGATGAGCCTTCGATGGTACGCAGTCTAGTCCGTTCGGGACTAGGGGTTTCTTTTATCCCCGCTGTAACTTGGGGTGGTTCTCAAGGATCCTCAGTGGTACTTCTTCCCATTGAAGAACCCATAAGTACCCGCACCATTGAAATCTCATGGTATACCAACCGATACATGACTAATGTCGCTAAAAAGTTCAAGGCCTTTGTTGAGGATTATTACAAGCAGTTAAAAGAAGACAAAATAAAAAAAGAGCCAATAAACCTTAAGGCTTAATTGACTCATTGTCAGCAACGCTAATCATTTAATCCCTTACCCTCAAGGATTTGCGGGATGAATTTTTCAATTCGTGATACGCGGGTTTTGGATTGTTTGGCTTGAGAAAAATGATAAATATATGCGTTTTGCCGTCCAGGCGTTAAGGCTTCAAAAGCAGTTTTTAAGCCAGGAAGTTCAGCGAATTTAGTCTGAAGCTCTTCAGGAATGAGGTAATCCTCTTTCTTTTTTAATTCGACTTCCAAACCCGCTTTTTCAACTTCTATGGCATTTTGAATGTAGGCTTTCAGAACAGCTTCCATTTCAACGATTTGTTGCACATTCGTAAACCGAATTTGGCGCGCTGCCTGCACATTTTCTGTTTGTTGAATTAGAATCCCATTGGGATCCTGTAACAAGGCACCTTTGTGAAAGAGAAGTGCACAATATTCTTTAAATCCATGAATTAATACTATGTTTTTATCATCAAATGTGTAACATGGATGCATCCACTTATAATCTTCGGTCAGCCCGCAATCAAGCACGATCGTTCTCAACTGCTCATATTCTTCCCTCCATTGTTTCGCTTTACTTAAGAATTTATCAACCCTAGGATTCAATTTATTATTTGTCATAAAAAACACCCATCTTCATCATAATTTTCAATACAATTTTATTATTTTTTTATGGAATGTACAGTCGTAATCTTCTGGGAATGGGCAACCTATGTTGTCTCCCGTTCGATCAGTTGGAACGATAGGGGCTGCAGCTCCATATCTAATCCAAGCAGGGTTGGAGCCAGCAGAAGAAAGGCGTTCTCCGCCTGTCCCGCAATCGGATTCCGAACAGTGGTAATTCCGAGTGTCTGTGACAGCTCCGAATTATCAAAACCAATGATGGCTAGATCACGGGGCACATCCAGCTGCTGTCTACGTGCTTCGCTCAGAACGCCCACCGCCACCAAATCATTGGAGCACAGAATGGCATCCGGCTGATCTGGTTGTCCTATTAGGGTTCGCACCAATTGCTCTCCGTCAGGGATTCCATAAATCGTGGAGTAATACCATTTCTCAACGATGGGAAGATTATATTTGGCCATGATTTGCTCATAAGCTAGTCGTCTACTCTGGGTATTTATGCTGCTTGGGCGGCCAAAAGCATTAGCGATACGCGTATAACCCCGCTCTATCAAATGCTCTAGAGCGAGTGCATATCCGTCATATTGGTTCATGGCAACTGACGGTATTTCAGGATGGTCCATGCGTTGCCAGGACACAATCGGGCCGTATTTGCAGTAGGAAGTTATGACATTTTTATCGTTAACAGCGGTCAGAATAAGCAGGGCGTCGACTCTTTTCTGTTTGAGATCCTCGAAAGCCTGAAGTTCCTTTTGCTTATCTCCGCCGGTGGTATAAATAATCGTCTGATACCCGTAACGGCCGGAGATTTCGACGAAGCTGTTCATGAAGCACAAAATAAGCTCGTTTAGGTCTAAGGTAATCATGCCGATTTGCTGGGTTTGGCCTTTGGATAAAGATATGGCATTCCGATTGGGAACATAGTCCGTCTCTTTCATAATGGCGAGAATTTTCTCCCTAGTTTCCTTGCTGACATGGGGAGAATCGTTCAGGACTCGGGATACCGTAGCTTTGGAAAAGCCCGACAGCTTAGCAATTTCGTCAAGTGTGGACATCGGCTTATCTCCTTTGCAAGATTAATCCTTGACATGTAACGCGTTCCAAGGTTTAGGATTCGGATTAGAGCAGTAAACCTATACTATCACAATAGCAAAGGCGGGAAGAAATATGAACTTACAATTTCCAGAAGGATTCCTATGGGGTGGGGCTGTAGCCGCTAACCAGCTTGAAGGGGCATATCAGGATGATGGCAAAGGCTGGTCTACTCAAGATGTCATGCCGCATGGCATTAAGTCTGCGCCTACAGAAGTTCCTACCGACGATAACATGAAGTTGATTGGTATCGATTTCTATCACCGGTATAAAGAAGATATTAAGCTGTTTGCGGAAATGGGCTTTAAAGTATTCCGGACGTCTATTGCCTGGTCCCGGATTTTTCCGAAAGGGGACGAGCCGGAGCCGAATGAACAAGGCTTGCAGTTCTACGATGATCTATTTGATGAGTGTCATAAATACGGCATTGAGCCGCTAGTTACTATCTCCCATTATGAGACCCCGCTGCATTTGGCACGAGAGTATGATGGATGGGTTAACCGTAAGATGGTGGATTTTTACGAGCGATATGTGAGAACGATCTTTAATCGTTACAAGAATAAGGTTAAATACTGGCTGACCTTCAACGAGATCAATTCTATCCTAGAGTTCCCATTTATGAGTGGCGGAATCAATACTCCATTGGAGAAATTGAGTAAGCAGGATCTGTATCAGGCCATTCACCATGAGTTCATTGCAAGTGCTTTGGCGGTGAAGATCGGTCATGAGATCAATCCTGATTTCAAAATAGGCTGTATGGTGCTGAGCATGCCAATTTATCCGCTCACTCCGCATCCGGACGATTTGATCAAGGCGATGCAAAGCGATCACAAAAATATGTTTTTCGCGGATGTTCATAGCAGAGGTTACTATCCAGGATATATGAAACGGTTCTTTAAGGAAAATGGAATCCACATTCATTTTGAGCCAGGGGACGAAGAAATTCTGAGGCATACCGTGGATTTCATATCTTTCAGTTACTATATGAGCACATGTGAAACGGCCGATCCGGAGAAACAGATCAGAGGAGAAGGAAATCTGCTGGGCGGGGTAGCGAATCCATATCTGGAAGCGAGCGAATGGGGTTGGCAGATCGATCCGCAGGGCTTGCGTTATGTGATGAATATGTTCTATGACCGATACCAAAAACCGCTATTTATCGTGGAAAATGGCCTTGGCGCCGTCGATCAGCTGGTTGTAGACGGGAACGGTGAGAAGATAGTAAACGACGATTACCGGATCAATTATTTGCGAGATCATTTGGTTCAAGTAGCAGAAGCTATTGCCGATGGCGTGGAAGTTATGGGGTATACGAGCTGGGGCTGCATCGACTTGGTTAGCGCAACAAGCGCCGAGCTGAAGAAACGTTATGGCTTCATTTATGTAGATCGTCATGATGATGGTTCAGGTACACTGGAGAGATACCGTAAGAAGTCCTTCCACTGGTACAAAGAAGTAATCGAATCGAACGGACAAAGCCTGTTCTAATAAAAAGAGTCCTGATAATCAAGATATTCTTGATCTATCAGGGCTCTTTTTTTGTTATCCAATATTATACAGACCCTGGTTTATTGTTGACATCATTAATTGAACATGTTAATTTGTAAATAATAAATTAATCGGATATCAGGATTGCTACTGCATAGCAGGCAAAACCTAAGTTTCATTTATGTTTACGGGGATAATCTCTCTCGTACATAGATGTGATTTAGGTTTTTTTGTGTTCCCTGATATCCGTGATTAATTGATCTGTTACAAAGGGGTGTATAAAAATGAGTTATGAACAGCTAAGTAAAGACATTATCCAATCTGTCGGTGGGGAGAAGAATATTAACAATGTGATTCATTGTGCCACGCGACTAAGATTCACACTTAACGATGAGCAAAAAGCTGATAAAGAAAATTTGGAGAAAATGAAAGGGATTATTGGGGTAGTTAGCAAAGGGGGACAGTTTCAAGTTATAGTGGGTACCCATGTTGCTGATGTGTATAAAGAAATTGCCAAATCCATATCCCCTAACAGTGACTCTGGCGAGAACAAGGTAAAGAAACCCATAGGGACTCTGATTTTTGATGTTATTTCCAGAAGCTTCTCGCCTCTGATTGGTGCTTTAGCAGGTGCGGGTATGTTGAAAGCGCTATTAACTGTACTGGCTTCGTTACATGTTCTAAGTGCGGATAGCGAAACTTATAAAGTATTAGCGGGCGCTAGTAATGCCGTGTTTTATTTTCTACCCATTTTCTTAGGGATTACGTTATCGATTAGGCTGGGCGTGAATGCTTATGTGGGTGGTAGTATCGGCGCGGCCTTACTTGAGCCTAATATTACGGGATTAGCAAGTGTTGAATCTCCACATTTTTTAGGTATTCCTTTAGTAATTTCGGACTATTCATCAAGCGTGTTTCCGATTTTTATTGCCATCTGTATATACGCTTTATTGGATAAGCAGCTAAGAAAGTTTATACACAAGGATTTGCAGATGTTCTTAGTCCCTATGATATGTTTGATTGTGATTGTACCGTTAACTATTTTAGCGTTCGGACCGTTTGGCGTGAATGTAGGGAATTTAATTGGAGACGCTATTTTGTTCCTTAGTACGAAAAGCGGTATTGTTACAGGGGCAATTGTGGGAATAGCTTGGACATATTTGACTGTCCTCGGATTGCACTGGGGACTTGTGCCAATTATTCTTGAGAACATTGCTAAGGGTGGAGATCCGATATATGCAATGGCCGGCATGGCCATCTTCGCTCAGCTGGGTGTAGCGTTGGGGATCTTCCTGAAAACAAAAGACAAACAGTTGAAAACATTGGCCGGCAGTACATTTATACCAGGCGCGCTTTCAGGTGTGACAGAACCTATTATTTACGGATTGCTGACTCGTTACAAACGGACTTTCATTTATGTAACTATTGCGGGCGGTGTAGGTGGAGCACTTAGTGGTCTTTTCAAAGTGAAGATGGAAGTATTCGCATTTGTGAGCGTATTAAGTCTTCCCGCATTCTCTCCGCTGGCCGTTCAAGCGATTATAGCAGGTGTGACCATTGTATTGGCTATGGTAATTACCATGGTATTTGGTTATGAAGATAAAAAGAAAGTGAATATTGTAGAAGAAAAAACGAATACTGAAAAAAGCGAGGTTATCCTTTCTCACGCCGTGAAAAGTTCAACCGTTGTAAGCCCTCTGGCTGGTAATGTAATCCCTTTAACCTCAGTAGATGATGCTGCCTTTGCTTCTGAAGCAATGGGCAAGGGGATTGCAATTGAACCCACAGAAGGCAAGCTTTATTCACCGGTAAGTGGAGTTGTATCCACTATTTTCAGAACAGGTCATTGTATTGCGGTAGTATCGGATGAGGGTGTTGAGGTCCTGATTCATATCGGTATAGAAACCGTGAAGCTAAAAGGTAAATACTTTGATGTGAAGGTGCAAGAAGGAGCAACAGTTACACAGGGTGACCTATTGATTGAATTTGATTTTGAACAAATAAAAAATGAAGGTTATCAATGCACAACGCCGATAATTATTACCAATACGGCTAATTATAGTGATGTGATTGGTACCAATAAAACAGCTATTACACCGGGTGAAGATCTGCTGACTGTTGTAGTGTGATCTATTGAAGAGTCATAAGGTATGAATGGAATCGATCTCTTAGTACTGCTACTTAGAGATCGATTTTTTATTATAGAATACTATAAAAAAAGAGCTAGCTTTGTAAAATGAAAAGGTAAGGAGCTGTAATATGCGGATCGAAAAAGTGTTAAACAACAATGTTGTTACTGTCATAGATGACCAAAATTTTGAACTAGTAGTCATGGGAAGAGGACTGGCCTTTAAGAAAAAACGTGGAGACTTTTTAGAAGAAGATAAAATTGAAAAGATATTCACTTTAAGCAATCAAAAACTTTCAGATAAGCTAAAAACGCTGCTTTCTGAGATTCCAATCGAGCACATGGAGCTCTCAGAAGAGATTATCAACTTCGCCAAACTGCAGCTCGGTAAAATGCTGGATGACAGTATTTATGTTAGTCTGACAGATCATATCAGTTTTGCGCTGGAGAGATTCTCAAAAGGGATGAAGATTAAAAACGCCATGCTTTGGGAAATCAAAAGATTCTATAAAGAAGAATATGAGGTTGGGAAAGCTGCGCTTCAAATTATACATTCCAAGCTCGGAGTCAGACTTCCCGAAGATGAGGCTGGACATATTGCTCTCCATCTGGTGAATGCTGAACTAAATGAAGAGATGCCTAACATGGTGAATATCACCAAGATCATGAACGACATCCTAAATATCGTGAAGCGCCATTTCAGGCTAGAGTACGATGAGGAGTCCCTTGCTTATTACCGTTTTATCACTCATTTGAAATTTTTTGCACAACGTCTCATCAACGGTACTCCACCTCCTGATAATGAGAATGGCTTATTTATTTTGGTAAAGGAGCAGTATAAGGAAGCTTTCGCAAGCGTTGAGAAAATTAAAATCTATATTGATAAAACATACAATCGTGAGTTAACAAATGATGAAATGCTGTATCTGACCATACACATTGAAAGAATTACAAACCAGATCATGGAGTAGGGACGGTTAAGCATTAAATTTTAACTTTGACTTTCGGGAGAATCGCGTATAAGATTACTAATATGTTTTCTGTGATAATCATTATCAATAGATTGATAACAGTTATCATGGAATCAACTTCGAACGTTGAATCCAGGGGGATAAAGCAAATGCACAAAAGGTTAATTAGTTTATTTATGGTTATTGCTATTATATTGGTCGTATCAGGTTGTGGTACTAACCAAAAGAACAGTTCAACATCGAACGCGGGAGCAACTGATAAACCAGCTGCTGAAAACGCGGGCAGTGAATCTACAAGCGGTCCTATTGTATTAAAGGATTCTAAAGGTGAGATTACGCTGGACAAACCTGCGCAAAGAGTTGTGGTATTGGAATGGACCTTTACGGAGGATGTTATTGCACTGGGAGTGCAGCCAGTAGGTAATGCAGATAACGAAAACTATAAGCTGTATGTGACTTCTGAAGCACCGCTTGATGCAAATGTGACTGATGTTGGTTCCCGTGACGAGCCAGATCTGGAGACGATTGCTTCATTAAAGCCTGATCTGATTATTGCCAATACGGGTGGGCACGAAGGAATTTATGATCAACTTAAAAGTATCGCTCCAACACTGATTTTCGGCTTGTATCCGAATGAAGGAGAAGGCAATCAGTACACGCTGATGGAAGATACTTTCAAAACGATTGCAGCGGCAGTAGGCAAAACTGCAGAAGCCGATAAGGTTCTTGCTGATTTGGATGCACATTATACAGACGCAAAAGCAAAGCTGGCTGATGCAGGTAAGGAAGGCTTGAACTATGTACTGACACAAGCATACAGCTACCAGAATGCAGCAACGATGCGTCTTTTTACAGATAATTCACTTGCGGTACAAACTTTGGATCGGATCGGTCTGAAAAACGACTGGAAACCCGAAAATTTCGAGGTTTACGGATTCAGCACCTCTACAGTTGAAGCATTACCTGCGGTTCAGGATACAAATCTGATCTACATCGTCCAAGAGGATGATAATATTTTCACGAAAGAACTGAAGGATAATTCCGTTTGGAATGGCCTTAACTTTGTAAAAGAGAATCGCACCTTCGGATTGAGCAGTACTACTTGGGTGTTCGGCGGTCCGATCTCCTCCAAAGTTATCGTGGATGAAGTTGTAAATACATTAACGAAATGAGTGCGGTTATGAACGAAAAGAGTAGCAAAGAAGCCTCTATCGGAATGAACTGGCGGATCATTGGAATATTTGGGGGCGGCTTTGCCGTCCTCTTCATTCTGTTCGTTTTAAGTTTAGGCTTTGGGGAAGCCAAGATCCCTGCAGCTACTGTAATAGATGGCTTGCTGAATCGCCAAGATATAATGGAACATAATCTGCTCTGGGGTATCCGCATGCCACGTACAGTTATTGGTCTGCTGGCCGGGGCTGCTCTGGCTGTGGCTGGCGCATTATTGCAAACTATAACGAAAAACCCGCTTGCTTCCTCAGATACACTTGGGATTAATGCCGGGGCATACTTTATGGTCGTTCTTGGTATGGTAGCTTTTCCTGCTTTGCAGCATGAATTCCCATTTTTGCTGGCAGTTGCAGGGGGACTGCTTGCTGCTTTAGCCGCTTATTTACTGAGTGGAGGCAAGGCAGCCACACCTGTTCGGCTGGCTTTATCAGGTATGATCGTCTCCATGGTGCTCGGAGCGTTTACATCGGCCATACATATTTTTAAAAGAACTGAAACACAAAATCTGTTTTTATGGGGTTCTGGTTCCCTAATCCAGTTGGATTGGGACGGTGTTATATATGCCTGGCCTTTTGTCGTAGTGCTGCTATTGGCAGCGATATTTGCCGGCAGACAATTTGATGCGCTGGAGCTCGATGAGTCAACTGCCCGTTCACTTGGACAGCGAGTAGGGCTAATTCGGGCGACGGGTCTTGGCCTATCGGTATTAATGGCTGCGGTTGTAGTCAGCGTGGTTGGACCGATTGGCTTCGTCGGCTTAGTGGCTCCCCATCTTGTCCGGCTTAGCGGGATCCGCAAACATCGCCTGCTCATTCCTGCAAGCGCATTGTGGGGAGCACTGCTCATCACGGCAGCGGATACGCTTGCGCGTGTAGTGCGAAGCAGTGTGGGTGAAATGCCTGTTGGTGCAGTTATGGCGATTATTGGAGCCCCGTGGCTCATTTGGCTGGTACTCACCAAGATGAAAAATATATCGGGCTCAGGCTCTGGCCAATCATCGATGAGCATCGGTGGGGCGGGGCTGCGTCTGCGCTTTGTGCCGACGGCTATAGTTATGACCGTGCTGCTCATTGTTATTATCCTCGTAAGCTTATCGTTTGGGGGAACAAAAATACCGATCAGTGAATTGCTAAGCAGCCTGTTCCATAGGGGGGATCAATCCTATTCCGTCCTGCTGAATTTACGGCTTCCCCGTACACTCGTAGCGGCTGCAGGAGGGATCGCACTTGCAATCAGTGGTGTATTGATTCAGAGTGCTGTTCGAAATCCACTGGCAGATGCTTCTATTATTGGTGTGACCTCAGGGGCTGGCTTTGGTGCTTTGGCCGTAATGACCGTTTGGCCAGCATTGACGGTATTTGCAGTTCCGCTTGCCGCAATCGTGGGTGGGGCACTGGCTGCTGCTTTTGTCTTTTTTATGGCCTGGCGCAGGTCCTTGAATCCATCGGTTCTGATCTTGCTTGGAATCGCAGTCTCGGCTATTGCCTCTGCGGGAATCCAGGTTATGATCGTCAAAGGAAGTTTATGGAGCAGTAGCTCCTTAATTTGGTTAACCGGTTCGACTTATGGACGAAGCTGGAATCAATTTTACATCCTATTTGTATTCCTGCTTGTACTTGTACCGATTGCATACTATTTGGGACGGAAATGCGATTTGTTGGCATTTGGCGACGAGAGTTCAACAGGATTGGGCTTGCCGGTTCGAGGAACGCGGCTTTGGGCTATGATTATCGGTGTTTTGCTTGCAGCGGGAGCCGTTGCAAGTGTAGGAACAATAGGGTTCCTTGGACTCATGGCGCCGCATGCGGTGCGGATGATGATTGGTCATCATACGAGACGATCCATTGTTTTGTCAGGGTTACTTGGCGGCTTGATGCTCGTTATTGCCGATACGCTCGGAAGAACCATAATGGCGCCGAAAGAAATCCCTTCAGGCCTTATTATTATGCTGATTGGGGCTCCGTATTTCTTGTTTTTAATGTACCGGTCACAGGTTAGAAAAGTGTAGATTTTGCTATGGAAAAATCAGGGGGTGTCCCATCAGCTGTAAAAATAGCTGCTGGGGCACCCCCTGATTAATTTGAGCTTACTCCATCTAGAACACCTCAAACTTCGTTTCATTCGATTAAGATTTTCGCTTACGCTACAGCTATCGGACACAGCTGACCTTAAACGCAGCTTTATCTCGCATTTGAAGTGACAACGGACCGCATAGTCGCAATTGGCATGAAAAGTGCTTAATTTGCCCCTCTTCCTAAGGAGTAACGTCACTGGAGTCCGAAACCAAGCTCCAAAGGCTAAAAATCCGCATATAACGTCATCTGAGTCCTTAAGCCTCGGCGAATGATGACAATTTATTGGTGCAGGCCACCAACGCCCATAAACAAAAAGCAGCGATTCTCCCATACTGGGGAAAGCTGCTTTTTTAATTGGATATTATCGATTTGTGAACAATTATTTAACTATTATTCTTAATTTTGTATATTTTCGTTTGCTAGTTTATACTTTAATCTTATGCTGTAGAATTTTGGAAATAAGGAGTGGGATTATGTGAGGCTTTTCGACAGAAAAAGTGTACAAGACGGAAGCAAAACTATTAACAACTCTGGCGAATTAAGAATCAATATTTTTTTCTTTAGCACTTTTATTATTTTTTGTGTGATTATCCTACGCCTTGCGGTCTTGCAATTTGTCGAAGGACCTACGTTATCTGAAGCTGAGGCTAACCGGGATACGAAAATAGTGGCATTATCGGCACTGAGAGGGAATATCCTCGCTGCTGATGGTGAGAAATTGGCATACTCAACGCCCGTTCAATCTTTGTACCTTACTTTGGATAAGGAATATACCGCAACAAAAACAGATAAAACTACGAAAAAAGTTACCTTAACTGCTGAGGCAAATAATAAATCAAAGGCACTCGCCAGCAAGTTAGCAGAAGCCTTCGAAACTTATGGTGATCCTAATGAGAAAAAACTAACCACAGAAGAGATCCTTGAGTCTATGGATTTATATTCAAAAAAACTCTCTGGTTATGTAGCGCGAAGAATTAAATCAGGTTTAACTAAGAAAGAAATCGCTTATTTTTTAGAACACAAAAACGAATATCCAAACCTTGAAGTGATAGAGGAAAGCAGCAGGCATTATGATACCGATACGGTGGCTGTACAAGCTGTTGGCTACGTGAAATTTTTCAAATCCTCTACTAGTTTAGATCTTTATAAGGATGTACTTCAGGCGATGAAAAATAACCAGAACCCTGGACTTAACTATAAAGAGGATGAGCTAGTAGGCTTTGATGGCTTGGAGCTGCAATACCAGAAGGAGCTTCGGGGACAGAATGGTTATAAGGAAGTTTCCGTAGATCCGCAGAATATGGCAGAAAAAATTGTCAGTATTGAACCCCCGGTCAAAGGAAGCACTATCTGGACTACCCTTAATAAAAAAATTCAGCTAAAGACCGAAGAAGCCATTAAAGATCAGATTCAGTGGTTGCATTCACACACCGTTCAGGGAGAAACACATCCTGATGCTTTAACAGGTTACGCTGTAGCCATGGAAGTGGATACAGGTAATGTTATTGCTATGGCAAGCATGCCTGACTATGATACCAACAACTGGGCTACGGGTTCGATCTCTCCAGAGGTGTATAAAAAAATTGAAAAGCATTACCAAAATGGAACGATAACTCCATACTCATCGGGAAGATCAGGGCATAATTTTGAATCTACCGTGCTGCTCGGTTCGACTATAAAACCATTGAGTGTGTTAATTGGCTTAAAAGAGGGCTTTATAAGTACTTCTTCTACTTATCAAGATAAGGGGATCACCTCATTTGGTAGAGAAGGACATGAGACGAATGTAAGGAACTCATCCAATCATGTATACGGCTCTTTGTACCCTTATACAGCCATTGAAAAATCTTCAAACGTATATATGGTTGATATGATCGGGAAAAAATTGTACGAAAAATACAAGTCTAAGGGCATTGGGGTATGGGACACATATATGAAAGAATTCGGTCTGGGTGTTCCAACAGGGATAGGTTTACCAAGGGAATACTTGGGTGATTTAAATTATAAAGCTGAAGCTAAAGCGGGTTCAGTTCAGTCGGCACTTGTTTATGCTTCTTTTGGGCAGCAGGGACGTTATACCGTTCTACAGTTGGCGCAATATGCGGCTACACTAGCCAATGAAGGGCAACGAATCAAACCACAGCTAGTAAGCAAGATCACGGACTCCAAAGGTAAAGTTATCAAAGAATTCAAACGGGAAGTGCTTGATGAAGTGACTACTTTCGATAAATCCTATTGGCGGGAGATAAAGAAAGGGATGAACAGTGACGTTAAAAGTGCCTTCGGTGATTTCCCCTATGATTTTGCACGTAAAACAGGGACTTCACAACAGACGGATAGTAAAAACATAAACCGTGATAACGGAGTGTTTATAGCTTTTGCACCACGTGAAAATCCAAAACTTGCTGTAGCTGTAGTTATTCCTGAAGGCGGATTTGGATCTAGTAGTGCAGCACCTGTAGCGAGAAAAATTTTTGATGCTTATGATTGGGAGTACGGATTGGATGGAATTCCGAAGAAAAATGTGGATAAAAGTATCAACGAATAACCAAAAGGAGAGCGCAAACTGCGCTTTCTTTTTCTTTTTACAGAGCGGTTTGTGGCGGATGAAAGGAACGGGTTCCAGATTAAAATATTGTAACCATAAAGCGTGAAACTTTTATCCTAGTATGAGCGTCAAAGGGGTAGGGAAAAAATGTATTCGTCATTCCAGGAGGGTGAATCTGTGAAGAAGTTATGGATTTCTATTTTAGTGGGCTTATTAGTTTTGCCGATGATGTTTCAATCTTCAGTGAAAGCTGCTACTGCGCCCATCAGTATTTTTATTGACGGGGTTCGATTGTCCACAGATCAAGCACCGGTGATGGTGAATGGACGGACAATGGTACCCTTACGGGCAATTTTTGAAGCCTTTAATGCCTCTATCAAGTGGAATCAGAAAACACAAACTGTAACAGCAACTAAAGATGATACAACGATTATGTTAAAGATTGGCTCAAAGACAGCCACGATTAACAATAAAGCTGTAACTCTAGATGTGCCTGGTCAGAATTTGAAAGGGAGAACGATGGTTCCTACACGGTTTGTCAGTGAGGCACTGGGTCATGATGTGGGTTGGAACCCAAGCACCAAAGTAGTGACCATAACGACTTCCGGCGGTAAAACTGGAACTGTAAATCCGGCATCGAATGTACAGTTGAAGGATGTAAGTGATAACGGTGACGGCCGTGATCTTCAGGTCAGCTTCACCCAATCTTCTAATGAAGCTCTTGTGGATCATTACCGGGTAATGATTGTAAAGGCTTGGAGCACTTTTAATATCTCATCTGCACAAAAGGTTACATCCGCCAATTATTCTACTGTTTTAGCTAGAGGCACTAATCCTACGATTAGAATGACCGCAAATTCAAGGGATGTTGATGGTGATCTCATTAAAGGTAATCAGACCTATGTAGCTTATGTTTTCGCAGTGGGTAAAGGCAATAATACCAGCGCTCTTTCGTATAGTTCTGCGACTATATCACTTAACACTAATACTGTAGTCGTTGCCCCAAGTAATGTACAAGTAAGTGATGTGAGCGATTATAGTGATGGCCGCGATTTAGCCGTAAGTTTTAATAAGGTATCGGATGAATCCAAGGTGAGTTCTTACCGGATATTTGTAGTCAAAGCTACTAATTATTCTTCTTTTAATTTGGCGGCAGCAAATGCTGTTAGCAGTTCAAATTACACACAGGTCAACAAAACAGGCTCCAATATTACCCAGATCTTATCGTCTGGAGCGAGGGATGTGGATGGTGCCCTCATTAAGACGGGAGTTGGTTACCGTGTGTTTGTTATGGGGGTAGATAGTGGCAGTAATACAGCCAATAATTTATTGTCTGCTGCTTCATCTGCGATTACGCTGTCCTCGGTCAATGTTTCTAATTTAAGTGTAAGCGACGTTAGTGACTTTGGAGATGGCCGGGATTTAAAAGTATCCTTTAACCACGCTACAGATGAAACGTATATTAGCCAGTACCGGATTCTAGTTGTGCCTACAGCTTATTCCAACAACTTTAGTTTATCTGAGGCGAATAATGTCTCCAGCTCTTACTACACAACGGTGAGCACAACAGGATCTAGCACCAGTCAAGTGTTAGCCTCATCTGCAAGAGACGTGCGTGGGAATTTGATTAAGAATGGAACACCTTACAGAGTGTATGTGTTAACGATTGGAAGCGGGAAGAATTTGGGCACCAACATTCTCTCAACGGATTCAACATTAATTACGTTGGCTGTGGACTACAATGTGAGTGCTGTCTACAATTTGGATGTAAGCGACGTAAATGACTATGATGATGGCCGGGATTTAAGAGTATCCTTTGACCACGCTACGAATGAAACGTATATTAGCCAGTATCGAATCCTGGTTGTACCTACTTCCTATTACAACAGCTTCAGTTTATCTGACGCCAATAATGTGTACAGTTCCAACTACACAGCAGTGAGCACAACAGGATCCAGCACCAATCAAGTGTTAACCTCGTCATCAAGGGACGTGCGCGGTAACCTGATAAAGAGTGGAATCAATTACAGAGTGTACGTGTTAACGGTCGGAAGCGGGAATTACTCGGGCAGCAATATTCTTTCTTCTGGTTCACAGTTAATTACGTTGAATGTAGATTACAGATTGACTCCTATTTCGAGCTTGGATGTAAGGGACGTTAATGATTACGAAGACGGCCGGGATTTAAAAGTATCCTTTAACCATGCCACGGATGAAACGTACATCAGCCAGTATCGAATCCTGATTGTTCCTACTTCCTATTACAGCAGCTTTAGTTTAACCCAGGCGAATGCTGTTTCGAGCTCCAATTACACTGCGGTAGGCACTTCAGGAAATAACACCAGTCAAGTCTTGGATTCTTCAGCCAGAGACGTAAACGGAAATTTAATAAAGAGTGGAATCAGTTACAGAGTGTATGTGTTAACGATTGGCAGCGGCAAGTACTCAGGCACTAATGTGTTGTCCTCAGAGTCGAATGCCATCACTTTATCCACTAAGCTGCCGGTAACCTCTGTCACTAATGTAACGTACAGTGTGGATGAGGGTAAAATACTAGTAAGTTTCAACCGTTCCTCTAACGAGTCTAACATTTCGGAATATCGAATCCTGGTGGTTCCGTCCAAACAAGGTTTTGGATCAGCGGAAGCAATTGAGGTGAAATCCTCGTATTATACGTCGATAACGCCTAACGGAACGAATCCTACAATTGTAGCCTCGAGAAGAGATGTTAATGGTGCATTAATTGTTAAGGGTGTTAAATATAAAGTATATGTTCTTGCGGTAGCCAATAACAATGGCGTGCAGAGTGGTGGTCTTTCGGATTCAACGGAAGAGATTGAAATATAAGGATAGGGAATAAAGGCATTATAATATAAGGCAAAAAACCTTCATTGAGCACTGGGCTTGATGAAGCGTTTTTTGCCTTGTTTTTTTGTTTTCTATTTTTAATAAAAATAGGGTTGCGATTATACACATTTAAAACATTTGGTTTAACCTATTGGAAGCGCTATAATTGAAAATAATTACATGCTTAAGGAGTCTATCATGAAAAAAGGCAGGATATTCTACAAGATTTTTGTTCCTATTCTAGTGCTGGGGATTGGCCTGGTTATTAGCTTCGGTGGCTATATTTATCTGACAACGATTAATTCGGTAAATGAGAGAGTAGCGGATGATAAACAGAGTTTAATTACCCAAATTAAAAACACTCTGGAACAGAAAATTCAGACCATCGAATACGCTTTTAATACTTACAGTACCACCAGTTCCTTCAGAGAGGTTGTGCAGAATCCGATCACGGAGCAGGATTTTGAGGAGTATCGCGAGATTAATTCCCAGCTTAACTACATTGCCAGTATGGGGATGGATTTTGTTAATTATTCTCTAATCAGTTTGGAGCAGAAATGGCAGATTTCTAATGGGAAGCTTTCACATTTAACGGAAGAAGAGAGCAGGACACTTTATGAGAGCTATATCAATAACCGTAGCCGGGGTTTATTTTGGGTTAAGACGGATAAAGGCATCCGCTTTGTAAATACCCTGCCGGTATTCTCACAGACCAAACAGGCGATTGCCTTATCTGATATATCACTTCAGACCTTGCAGAGCACCCTTCAGACCGAAGGAAACACACCGGTGTTTATTCTTAACCGGGAGGGTGAGCTTTTATATGAGTCGGAAACCGGGAAGTCCCTGCTGACTAGTAATCAGCTTAGCCATATTACTAATGTTGCCGGAGGCGGGGGGCAATTGGGGACGATTGCCATGGAGCGGGCTGATCACCAATCGATAAAAGCTATTTATGCTAAATCTTCTTATAATAATTGGATTTACGTAACTCTTTTGGATAAATCAGAAATTTCAGATGCACTAAAGACAACCCGATTCGGGATTGTGATGATGGTACTGCTTATTACATTGTTGATTGCGGTAGTCGCTTACGTTATCTCTTTGTATTTCACCAAGCCATTCCGGCAGATTCAGCGCCGATTATTACCTGCCAATGCAGAGCTAGAGCCCAAGAATGAGGTAGACTGGATTATTAATTCGATTGATACCATCTTATCGGAGAAAGAAAGCCTAGAGGGTCTTATTGAGTCTGAGATGCCTAAGTTGGAAACTCAGTTTATTCTAAATCTATTTCGTAGCCGGATATCTCAAGAAGAGCTGAATCAAGGTTTGCCTCGTTTCGGTTATGAGCTGTCACAGAATTCGGTGTATGCAACGCTGCTGATACAGCTGGATAACTATGGGGAACGGCAGGCTAGCGACAAGGACCTTCTGCTTGTGGCGGTCAACAAACTGGTGGAAGAGCTGATTCCGCAGGAGAAGCGGATGATTCCTATCCTATTAAATGACCGTACACAAGCGACCATCCTGATTTTTGAGGGAGCGAATGAACAGGAGAACCGGAGAATAGCACTGGACTATGCGAAGACAATTATTCGAACAGCTAGAGAAATCCTGAAACTATCCGTTAGTGTTGGAATAAGCAATTTTTACGATAATTTATTATTTAGTAAGGAAGCTTGTGAGATGAGTAAGCAGGCGCTGCACCATCGTTTAAATCTGGGCAAAGAGTCCATCATTTTCTATGAGGATATATCGAAGGTAATCTCGGGTCCAGTTCTACTGCATTATCCGTCTGAGTTTGAGTCCCAGTTATTTGACGCGATTCGGATTGGAGATGAAGAACAAGTCTCCTGTTCTCTGTATCCATTACTCGGGGAAATGATGAAGCACAGTAAGAATCCTTTGAATTTCGAAGTCACATTAATACGTTTCGTCAACAATCTGATTCAGCTGGAGCAGCTGCTGGGTGTAGAGGTTCTGCTGACAGAGGACAATTCTACGTTGTACCACCGATTGTTAGACATCCGTAATCCGGAAGAGATCGAACGCATTTTGGTCAAAGAAGTTATTCATCCGATGGTGACCAGCGTTAAGGAGAAGACAGACCGTCAGTTCCGCCTTTTATCTGATAAAATTGCGGTGATTGTCCGCTCAGAATTTGATCAGGACTTAACGTTAGAATTAATCGGTGATCGCCTTCATTACAGTCCGAACTATTTAAGCAGTATTTTCAAAAAAGAGTACGGGATGACGTTTAGCGAATATCTAATGAACTATCGCCTGGAAATGGCTAAGAAGTGGCTTGTAGAAACGGATATGACCATTAAAGAAATTGCTGAAAGGCTGCAGTACCATAATCCGCAGAACTTTATTCGATCCTTCCGTAAAAAAGAACATGTAACACCAGGTGCATACCGAACCCAGAAACAGGAGAAGTAAGGCGCTGAACACAAACAGCCAGCCCCGGGAGACCGGGGCTGGCTGTTTTGTATAGCTGCAATGTTTTAGCCTTTTACAGAACCCAGCAGGGCTCCTTTGGTGAAGTGTTTTTGTACGAAAGGATAGGCGAGCAGCATTGGAACGGTTGCGACTACGATAACCGCCATCTTGATGGTTTGAGCAGGTGGGATAATATCAACAGAAGCATTATCTCCCTGCATCCCGCTGGCGACGATAACAATTTGGCGCAGCAGGACTTGTATAGGCCACTTTGTGGAGTCCGTCATATATAAAACTGCACTCATATAAGTATTCCAGTAAGCTACCCCGTAGAACAAGGAGAGGGTCGCGATAGATGGCATCGCCAGCGGAAGCATGATTTTGAAAAATACACCAAAATCATTAGAGCCGTCAATCTTGGCTGATTCCTCTAGCCCTTCCGGCAGCGCCTGGAAGAAGTTGCGCATAATGATCAGGTTAAAAGCATTGATCGCAACAGGCATGATCATGGACCAGTAGGAATCGATTAACCCGAAATATTTAACTACCAGGAAAGTAGGGATCATCCCTCCGCTGAAGAGCATGGAGAACACGATTACGAAATTGATAAAATCTCTTCCGTACAGATATTTTCTAGATAATCCATAAGCCATTAAAGAGGTAAGAACCATACTAACAACTGTACCCACTAAGGTTACACCGATGGATACGCCAAGCCCTTTAAAGATAGTAGGCGTTGACAGTATATAACGGTAAGCATCCAAAGAGAATGTCGTCGGGAACAGGATGAAGCTTTTTTCTACTACCTCCTGTGTTGAAGCAAAGGAACTGGCAAACACATTGACAAAGGGTAAAAGACAGGCTAGGGCAATGAGTGTAAGCAGTGTGGTATTTACAATAGTAAACAGCCGGCTACCCATAGTTTCTTTTTTAAAAGATGATTGCGACATGCAGATATCCTCCTTGTAATCGTTTCATTGAAACTTTAACAGGGGTCTGTTATTCCGTATATAATCATTAGCTTGGGCTTTGTTTTGAGAGGAAAAAGCGCGATAAGGCATAGATGATCTTTATGTATTGTAGTAATCACTATAAGATGCACGGGCCTGGAAAACCTTATAGCTGTAGGGTTCTTGGAGTATCAGTATCTGATGATTATATACGTAATGGACGAATGATCGTAATCTGGGAATCGTAAAGAAACGCGATCAAGGAGGCCGATCAGGTGAAAGAGGCAAACGTCACCATGCTGAACACGAAAGTTAATCCAGTAAGAAAAAAGCGAACGGGGCCTAGCTGGCTGAGTTTAAAAAGAAACAAGTTATTGTATCTAATGATACTCCCGGGATTTTTGTATTTTGTTATTTTTAAGTACCTGCCTATGGGCGGTCTTATCATTGCATTTCAGGACTATCAGCCGTTTCTGGGCATAGCGGATAGCCCGTGGGTAGGGTTTAAGCATTTCGTCCGATTGTTTACAGAACCTACCTTCTTTATGCTATTGAGTAATACACTTATCTTGTTTGCATTAAACATTGTTATTTTCTTCCCGCTACCTATTATAGTGGCGCTGATGCTTAATGAAGTTCAGCACAAGTTATTTAAGAGCACCATTCAAACGATTATTTATATCCCCCATTTCATGTCATGGGTTATCATCGTCTCCATTTCCTATGTATTTATGAATGTGGATGGAGGGGTGCTGAATGAGATGTTGGCGGCCTTTGGGATGCAGAAGATCAGCTTTTTGACTTCTCCCGAGTGGTTGCGTACCGTGTATATCGGACAGATCATTTGGAAAGAAATTGGTTGGTCAACCATTATTTATTTGGCAGCCATTACCGTAGTGGATACGCAGTTATATGAAGCAGCTGAGATGGATGGAGCGGCAAGATTGCGCAAAACATGGCATATCACCCTGCCGGCGATTCGTCCAATCATTATTACCTTGCTTATTCTGAAGATTGGCCACACGCTGGATCTGGGCTTTGAGCATATGTACTTGCTGATCAATTCCTTGAACCGCGAAGTTGGAGAAATTTTCGATACCTATATCTATACAGCTGGTTTAAAGAACGGACAATTGAGTTTCAGTACCACAGTAGGTCTGTTCAAGGGTGTGGTTGGCTTGATTCTCGTTATGCTGTCGAACAAGTTAGCCAAAAAAATCGGCGAAGATGGTGTTTACTAGGCTTCACAGTATGCTGAATTCTTACCTCTGCCTTAAGGGCAGAGGTGGAAGATACAACAACAAATACATTAGTAAAAGGGGTAATGTTGATGAATCGCAATTACAAAAAAATTGCAGCCTTAATGTTGTGTAGCGGGTTAGTACTCACTGCATGCGGAGGAGGCAATAACGCGAAGGAGTCAAATTCTTCAAATGGGGGAACGAATTCAACGGCTAAAACAACTGCTGCACCTGCAGATGTGCTAGATGCTAAAGCAAAGATTAGCTGGCTGAACATTTTACAAACGTCTACAACACCAACGGGTCCTATTCTGGAAAAAATTGAAGAATTAACGAATACAGAGATTGAATTCTCATGGATTCCGGATCCTTCCAAAGAAGAACGTATTAATACTTCATTAGCATCGAATTCCCTAGCGGACATCGTTACCCTGACTATTCTTGATAACTCTTCTGTACGTAATGCACTGAAGGCCGGTATGTTCTGGGAAGTAAGTCCTTATCTTGATGAGTTCCCGAATTTGGCTAAAATTTCACAGGATACACGTACATCGGCATCGATTGCAGGTAAGCTGTACGGGGTTCCTTTCCAGAAGTCCTTGGCTAGAAACGGCGTTGTTATCCGTAAAGATTGGCTGGATAAGCTTGGACTGCAGGTTCCAAAAACAACAGATGAGTTGATGGAAGTTGCGAAAGCGTTTACCGAAAAAGACCCTGATGGTAATGGCAAGAAGGATACCACAGGCTTCATGGACCGCAGCGATCTTGTATATGGAGCATTTAAGACGTTGGGCTCATACTTTGGAACACCGAACTATTGGAGCGTTGACGATGCGGGTAAAATGACACCTGAGTTCGATACAGAGGCTTATGTTAAAACCATGGATTATATGAAGACTCTTTATGATGGTGGGTATATCAATCAGGATTTTGCTGTGACGGCTAAAACAGATCAGCAGCAGAATTTTGCGCAAGGAAAGGCTGGAATTTATGTGGGTGCCTTGTTTGACAGCAAGAACCTGCTAAATCTGTCTAAGGGCATACAGGATGGCATGGATTTGGTTATGGTTAACGATATCACTTCCACTGGCAATGAAGCAGATCGTGCCATCTGGGCTGGTAATAACGGAATTGGGGGACTGCTGTCTTTCCCGAAATCCGAAGTTAAGGATGAAAATGAGTTAAGACGGATCTTGAAATTTGTTAATGATCTTATGAATGAAGATGTCTATGGCTTGATGACCTACGGTATTAAGGATGTTCACTACACAATTGATGGAGAACAAGCGGTTACGATTAAGGATACGGATCTCTGGAAGCAAGAAGTTCAGCCATTTTCGGCATCTCGTCCATTAGAGAATGGGTTCATTATCCATGATGCTGATCCACTCAAAGTTGAAGCTGATAAGCTGATCGTTGAGAATGCTAAATATGCTGTACTGAATCCTGCTTACTCTCTGGAATCTGAGACCTATTCTACTCAAGGATCTGAATTGCAGAAGATTATGACAGATGCCACTTATAAATATATTCTTGGCAAAATTGATTTGAACGGATTTAAAGCTGAGGTTGAAAAGTGGAAGAAATCCGGCGGCAGCAAAATCATTACTGAATATGAAGCTGCTTATAAAGCTGTAAATCCTTAAGAAGTACTACAGACTATATTCTAAGAAAATAGTAGATGGGTCCTAAATGGGGAGGCTGCGTTTAGGACCATATCTATTCAAACAGGAGGAAAAAATGAAAGACAACAATGCACTTAGGAGTATGGGCTGGGGTGTTCGAATTGCAGATTCGATTATGGAGCGAACGCCAAGATTATATGAGGATAACGGATATCATGGAAAATGGTCTTATGATTATGGAGTCATCTTGAAGGGTTTTGAGCTGCTGTGGAGACAGACCGGGCAGGTTAAATATTATCAATTCATCAAAGATAATATGGATTATTTTATTGAGGAAGACGGCTCTGTGAAGGGGTATCGCCTGAGCGAACATAATATTGATCACTTAAATAACGGGAAGATCCTGTTTGTGCTCCATAAAGAAACTGGGTTAGCGAAATATAAAATGGCAGCAGATTTATTAAGAAAGCAGATAACAACGCATCCTCGAACCTCGGAAGGTGCGTTTTGGCATAAGAATGTATATCCTTATCAGATTTGGCTGGATGGCTTGTATATGGGCTCTCCTTTCTATCTGGAGTATTTACTTGAGTATGAAGGCGGCAAGGGTCTGGACGATGTGACCCGGCAATTTATTCTGTGCGAGCGTCATACCAAGGATACTGAGACGGGTCTCCTGTTTCACGCATGGGATGAAAAGCGGGTACAGCCGTGGTGCGATCCTGAAACGGGGTTGTCTCCGAACTTTTGGGGGCGTTCGCTGGGCTGGTATGTGATGGCGCTAGTGGATGTACTCGGCATGCTCCCTAAGGAACACGCGGATTACGAGATCTTGGCACGTATTCTGACAGATACGCTGACAGCGCTTCGTCAGGTTCAGGATGCTGATGCCGGAGTCTGGTATCAGGTTGTAAACATGGGCGGCCGTAAAGGCAATTATTTGGAGGCTTCTGCCTCAAGTATGATCACCTATGCAATGGCTAAGGGCATTCGGATTGGTGTACTGGATGCTAGTTGGTTCGAGACACTTGACCGTGCTTATCAAGGCCTTATTACTGAATTTGTGCTGGAAACCAAAAATGGCTGGGTTAACCTGAATAAAAACTGCCAGGTCGCTGGACTCGGTGGTGAAGACCGGAGAGATGGTACTTACACCTATTATATCAGTGAACCGATTGTTACCAATGATCAGAAGGGGCTTGGCGCATTCCTCCTGGCTTGCGGAGAATATGAATATTTGCAGCGTCCTGCCGTGACGAAAGGGAGCGAGTGAAGCGCATGTCTATCTACAATATAAATGACTACGGAGCACATCCTAATAGTGCAGAGCCTTCAACGGAAGCGATAGCCCGTGCCATTCATGCGGCAAGCGAGGCAGGGGGAGGAACAGTTTATGTTCCTTCCGGGCACTATCAGACAGGCGCTATCTTCATGAAAAGCAATATTGAGCTACAGCTTAGTCCTGGAGCTGAGCTTAGCTTCAGCTCTGATCCTAACGATTATCCGGTGGTGAGTTCCCGCTGGGAGGGCGTGAAACAGAACGTCCATGCTTCATGTATTTTTGGAATAAATCTAGAGAATGTATCGGTTACAGGTGCAGGCAAGCTGGATGGAAGGGGCGCACCTTGGTGGGATAAACATCGGAATTCTCCTGATTCACTGCTGTATCCCCGCCCGAAGCTTATCAGCTTCGACAACTGCCGTAGAGTTACGCTCAGAGATCTGACACTCGTAAACTCCCCAAGCTGGACTGTGAATCCTATTTGTTGCCAGGATGTTACGATTGATAATCTGTCGATCTATAATCCGGCGGATTCGCCTAATACAGACGGCATTGACCCAGAATCCTGTGTGAATGTCCGCATCAGCAACTGCAATATCGATGTGGGTGATGACTGCATCGCCATTAAAGCAGGGACGGAGGATACGAAGGAGCGGGTTGCGTGTGAGAATATCACGATAACTAACTGCACGATGATTCATGGTCACGGCGGTGTGGTGCTGGGAAGCGAAATGAGCGGAGATATCCGTAATATCGTGATCAGCAATTGCGTGTTCAAGCAGACAGACCGCGGAATTCGGCTGAAGTCCAGACGCGGGCGCGGAGGTGTTGTCGAAGATATTCGTGTCAGTAATATCGTGATGGAGGACGTGATCTGTCCGTTTATTCTTAATCTTTATTATTTCTGCGGACCACGTGGTAAGGACAAATACGTATGGGACAAGAATCCTTATCCGGTGACGGAGGAGACCCCCTGCTTCCGACGGATTCATTTTGCTAATATTACTGCTCGGAATGTTCACGCTGCTGCAGGTTTTCTTTACGGCCTTGCGGAGCAATACATTTCAGAAATTACCTTTTCCGATATTGATATTTCCATGGCAGAGAATGCAATCCCTGGTCGTCCAGCCATGATGTCAGGAATCCAGGATATGAACAACCGTGGGTTCTATCTTGGCAACGTAAGAGATATCCGCTTCCGCCAAGTGACGATCGAGAATCATGAGGGACCGGCTTTTTATATTGAAAATGGAGAAACGGTAGATATCACCGGTTGCCAATCGAGAAACACCCGTAAAGTGGAAGAATTAGTACAGCAGGTGACCGTTATCCCGTCACAGGAAGATCTAAGTGAGCAGACAGACTGATAATTGAACAGGATAGACTGCAGATTTGCTTAGGGTGAAGGGTGCGGATGTATGGAAATAGGAAGGAGTATGAAGATGATTACAGATAATATTCAGACTGGAATTATTCACAATCCCATATTAAAAGGCTTCAATCCTGACCCTTGTATTGTAAGAGCGGGGGAGATGTATTATATTGCTGTTTCTTCTTTTGAATGGCTGCCCGGTGTAAGGGTGTATCAATCAGCGGACTTAGTAGACTGGGAGCATTGCACAGATATTCTGACTCATCAGGTGGATCTGCGGGGGAATCCGAAAAATTGCAGTATCTGGGCTCCACAGCTTAGCTATTATGACGGTTTGTTTTATCTGATTTATACCGATGTTAAGAGCACTAAAAGGCCTTTTAAAGATTGTCATAACTATCTGATTACTGCGGGGGATATTGAGGGACCTTGGTCTGACCCGGTATACCTGAATAGCAGCGGGTTTGATCCATCTCTGTACCATGATGAGGATGGGCGCAAATGGCTGCTGAATGAGCTGTGGGATTACCGGATTACGGAAGGCAACAAGTCCTGCGGAATTGTAATTCAGGAGTACGATCCAGAGCAATGCCAATTAATAGGTGAACCTGTGAAAATCTTTGATTGCACGCCGCTGAAGAAGACGGAAGCGCCGCATATTTACAAGCGGGGAGGTTATTACTACTTAATTACGGCAGAAGGCGGCACTGGATCGGGGCATGCCGTAACCGTAGCGCGCTCCAAGGCGCTGCTGGGTCCGTATGAGGTGGATCCGCTCAATCCGATGTTGACCTCACGGGATAATCCCGAGCTGCCGCTTCAATGTGCCGGCCATGGAAGTCTGGTAGAGACACCAGAAGGTGAATGGTATATGGCCCATTTGTGTACCCGACCCCTGGAAGGCGAATACGCCATACTGGGGAGAGAGACTGCCGTTCAGCAGGTGCACTGGAATGAGGAGGGCTGGTTAAGACTAACCTCAGGCGGAAATGCGCCACAGCTCAAGGTACCAGCACCTAAAGGAACGAAGGTCCTGAAACAAGTGCGGACGCTTGAATTCGAGGATGATTTTAACGGCCCGGAATTGAAAAAGAACTGGAATACACTGCGGATTCCTAGGAATGAAAGCTGGTGTTCCCTTGCTGAAAGACCGGGCTGGTTAAGAATCAGGGCCGGGGAATCCGTGCAGAGTCTGTTTGAGCATCATATTCTGGCTATTCGCCAGACGGATATAAGCTTCCGCGCCGAAACAGCGCTTGAATATGAACCGAATACTTATCTGCAGATGGCAGGACTACTGTTATACCTGAATGAAGATAACTATCTTTATGCGTATATCAGCCATGAAGAAGGACGTGGCAAGGTGCTGCGGTTAATGCGCTGTCAGCGGGATGAATTCACTGCGGAGCCTGTAATGATTGAACTAAATGCAGGGGAGACACTGCGGATCGCGGTTGAGGTGCAGGAAGTGACTGGGCAATTTGTTTATCTTAAGGGTGACGATACGGAGTGGAAGCCACTTGGCGATCCGCAGAATATCAGCTTTTTATCGGGAGGCTTCACTGGGAACTTTGTTGGCATTGCGGCGCATGATATGCAGCAGTTCGGTGGCAGCAGTGCTGATTTCGCATATTTCCGTTATCAGGGCAAGGAATAATACACACGGCTTTACTAAGGAAGGGGTTGCTCTGAGGACAGGGCCCCCTTCTTATTCCAATAGATATTAGGAGGTCTTGTATGAAGAAAAAATGGTTATCTGGGGCGCTGGTCGCGAGTCTTCTTGCAACATGTATGCCATTTGGTGGTGTCGAGGCCGCTTCTTTGGAAGCGCTTCCTGCCTTTCCGGGTGCGGAAGGCGGCGGCAAATATGTAACCGGCGGAAGAGCTCAACCTGTGTATGAAGTGACGACGTTGGCTGATTATGGTATCAAGGAAACTCCGATCCCCGGCTCCTTCCGCGATGCGGTAAGTCAAAGTAATCGAACCATTGTTTTTCGAGTGGGGGGAACCATCCATCTGAAGGAATCCCTCAAGATTACCGGCTCAAATCTGACGATTGCCGGGCAAACGGCTCCAGGTGACGGAATTACAATTGCCGACTACACAACCTCTGTTGAAGCTGACAATATTATTATGCGCTATATGCGTTTCCGGTTAGGCGACCGGGTAGCTAGTGAAGATGATGCTTTTGGATCAAGGTACCATAAGGATCTCATTATCGATCATAGCTCATTCAGCTGGTCGGTGGATGAAGTGGTCAGTCTGTATGACAACGAGAATACTACCGTACAATGGTCGATATCCGCTGAAAGTATGCTGATGACGACTCACCAGAAGGGACGTCACGGCTACGGAGGAATCTGGGGTGGGAAAAATGCCAGTTTCCTTCACAATCTGATTGCTCATAGCACCAGCCGCAACCCCCGTTTGCCGACGGTGACCAAATTGGTGGATCTGACGGAAATGTCTAATAACGTTATCTATAACTGGGGATTCGCTTCGACCTATGGTGGGGGAGCAGAAGATTATCGATATAATATCACTAACAATTATTATAAAAATGGTCCAAACACCTACACCAGTGTAAAAAATCAATTGTTTGGGGAAGTGTCTCCAGAAACCCGGTTGTTTATAGATGGGAACATCATGGATGGTAATCCGAAGGTTACCGAAGACAACTGGAAGGGTGTGCAAAAGTATTCGAATATCTCTAGGCTTGCGGAGCCGGCAAAGATGCCTAACTCATATACGGCAGTGTCGGCGGAGGAAGCCTACGCAAATGTAATGGCTGATGCTGGTGCCACTTTGCCAAGACGTGATGCTTACGATGCACGTGTCATTAATGATGTGAAGAATCGCACTGGACAGCATATTAATTCACCTATTGAAATAGGCGGTTACCCAGACTATACAGAGACAGCTTCCAATGTAATCGACATGGATCATGACGGTATGGATGATAGCTGGGAGATTGCTAATGGACTAGATCCTACCGATCCTGAGGATGGCAAGAAGTCGACGTTATCTTCGGAGGGATATACAAATTTAGAAGTGTATCTGAATGATCTCATTGTGTTAGGGAAATCAGGGTATGAGCATACGGACAATCCTGTAACCGCTATCAATTATCCTGTGAATAACCAAATCATAGAGTCAGGCAGCGAGGTGAATGTTACAGCTTCTGCCAGTGATAGCGATGGTATTGCTAAGGTGGAATTTATCGTTAATGGTGTGAAGCAAGACGAAGCTACCACAGCACCTTATAGTTTCAATTGGAACAATGTGCAGGATGGTACCTATTATCTTGTTGTTCAGGCTATAGACAATAAAGGGCTCAAGACACAATCCGATAACGTAGCTATACATGTCAACACCTCTGGATCCGTTCTTCCGTGGACTTCAGTGGATGTTGGTGGTCCAGGGATAGCGGGAGTGACTACACTTCATCCAGATAGCGGGAAAATTACGCTCAAATCGGCTGGACTTATCGGAGCTACATCGGAGAGCGAAACTGCTGTTGATAACTTTCAGTTTGCTTATCAAACCCTGACAGGCAATGGTGAAATTATTGCTAGAATCGACTCCGTAACGGGAACTGATGATTATGCCAAAGCAGGTGTCATGATTCGTGATAATCTCAATGACAATTCTAAAATGACGATGCTGGCAATCCCTTATGTCAAATATGGCAAGAAGGGAGTTATGATTACCCGCTCCACCACAGGAGCCAAGGTGGTAAAAACAGAACCGGACAGTTTCATCAATACACCTTATTGGGTGAAGCTGGTTCGTCTTGGTAACGAAGTGACAGGTCTGGTATCGCCGGATAAAGTAACATGGAGCAAGGTAGGCACGGTGAAGCTTGACCTGAATGATACGGTTTATTTTGGTCTTGCAGCCGATGCTGCTAAGGTAGATAACGAGGTTAATCGTTATAATGCGTCTGTCTTCAGTGAGGTGGAGCTGAAACCGCTTAGTGATCAGTTTCCTGCCGCACCCCGTGGACTTACAGCCACAGCCGGTGAAGAGAAAGTGAAGTTGAATTGGGAGGACGTTGCTTCTGCCAAGTCGTATAGTGTTAAACGTAGCGAGGTTTCCGGCGGTCCCTACAAAACGATTAATACTGAAATTAAAGATAGCTTGTATACTGATTCCGGACTCAGCTCCGGAAAAACTTATTATTACGTGGTCAGCGCGGTGAATGAGCTTGGTGAAAGCTTTGATTCCGATGAGGCCAGCGCTACAGCTGAAGGTGAAGCAGGTAATGTCTATTATGTGGATGAAGACTTCGAGCAGGTTGCCGTAGGTGTGACACCAGAGTATTATGATGTAACTCCAAATCCACAGACTGAAATTCAAAAGGTTATTGTATCTCCCACACCGTCTGACAGTAAAGGGAATACGTCAGATCAAGTGTTGAATGTGTTCGATGGTGCGAACGGCAGCGTGCAGTTTATCCGTAAATTTGCGCCAATTACAGGTGCACTGGTTATTGACACTGACTTTATGTTTGCGACAGAATCGGGAACCTCGGTGTTCCTGCAGGCCCAGAGTACAGATGGAAGCAAAACGGCATTCTCCATTGAGAGCAGAAAGCCAACGCTTCCTGAAGCTACAGGTAAATATACGCTAACCATGAGCAGGGGGAGCAGCCAGTATCATCAACTGATGAGCTCTTATTCCCTAAAACAATGGTACAACCTGAAGCTAAAGGTGGATGTGAACAACGATAAAGTGGATGTATATATCGATGATCAGCCTGCTGGCTCTTTTCCGTTCACAACCACGAATTTCGCCAGCTACGGCATTGGGCGTATCTTATCCAAGACACCGGGCGGCGGCTCAGGAAATTATTACTTAGACAATTTAAAGATCTATGTTGAGCCCATTGAAACACCGCTTGGACTGACTGGGCTTCCAGGAAACCAAGCAGCCCAGCTATCATGGCCTGCTCTTGAAGGCGCAACTTCCTACAATGTTAAGAGAAGTCTTAAGAGCGGGGGGCCTTATGAGACTATTGCCAATGCTATTACAGAGACATCATATATTGATAATGAAGTTACCAACGAAACTACCTATTATTATGTTATCTCGGCGACGGCGCCCACTGGTGAATCGGCAAATTCCAATGAAATTAGTATTACCCCATCCGCTTTGGCGGTGAAATTGCCTGCGCCAGAATCGTTTGCGGCTGTAAGTCGGAATGCACAACTGGATCTCAGTTGGAAAGCTGTGGAGAATGCAGCCAGCTACAGCATCAAGAAGTGGAATGAGACTTCAGGTAGCTATGAACTCGTGGCAAAAGAAATCACCGGCACAACTTACCGCGTCGGAGGTTTGGCCAACGGGCAAACCTACCGTTACGTCGTAGCTGCAACAAATGTGGCCGGGGAGGGAAAAGAATCAGCGCCTGTTGAAGCTACTCCGCAATCTCCTTTGGGAACACCTGTCGTTTCCACGGAAGCTGGTGACAGTGTAATGAAACTAAGCTGGCCAGCGATTGAGGAGGCGAGCCAGTACATTGTCAAACGTGCCTCATCGGCGAATGGTCCTTATGAAGTGCTCGGGTCTGATTTATCAGACACAAGCTTTACTGATGCTGGGCTCGTAAACGGAACACCGTATTATTACAAAGTCAAAGCAATAAGCGGTACCCGTAGTAGTCTAGATTCAGCTGCTACCCCAGCGGTTCCATACAAGAATTCCGGCCAGCCGCAGGCTCCACAAGGAGTTAGCGTTGAGCCTGGCAACACGGATATCCATCTGACTTGGAATGTAGCTGATGGAGCTAGCAGCTATCAAATTCTACGCTCGGAGAGCGGTGGCAGTTATGCGGTCGTGGCCGACGGCATCGAAGCAACAGATTATACCGATAAAGGCTTGAGCAACGGGACTGCCTATCAATATGCGGTAATCGCCATCGGTGATAAGGGTGCCAGTCTTCCATCCGAGGTGGTCAAGGGAATTCCAGCTCCTGTCATTATTGTTGCTCAGAATGGGACAGGAGATTATAAAACGATTAATGACGCTATTCAAGCAGCACCTGATAATAGTGCCCTAACCACGATTATTAAAGTGAAGAACGGCACGTATAAGGAGAAGGTGCTTGTACCTTCTAGTAAGATGAATATTAGTATCATCGGTGAGAGCCGGGAAGGTACCGTACTTATTAACGGTGACTCCGCGAAAACCATTGGCTCAGATGGTAAAGAAATGGGCACCAGCGGCAGCTATACATTAAAGGTTGCGGCAACTGATTTCACACTGGAGAACATGACGGTTGAGAACAGTGCTGGGCGGGATGCCGGTCAGGCAGTCGCTTTATATGCTGAAGGAGACCGGGGAGTGTACAGAAATGTTAAACTTCTTGGATATCAGGATACCCTGTTCGCAGACAAGGGAAGAGCTTATTTCGTCGACAGCCATATTGAAGGTACAGTGGACTTTATCTTTGGTAATTCCGCTGCTGTATTCGAGAATAATGTGATTCAAAGTGCGGGTGCTGGCTATGTTACTGCGCCTTCCACGGCAACGGGTAAGCCTGGTTATGTGTTCATCAATAATCGACTAACTGCCAGTGAGGGCGTTGCTGCTGGAACCGTTGATTTGGGCCGGCCATGGAGAGAATATGGCAGCTCTACCTTCATTAACACGGAGATGGGAGCTCATATTCGTGCTACTGGCTGGCATGAATGGTATGAAGGTCGTTCCAAAACTGCACGGTTCTCTGAGTTTTTAAGTTACGGAGAGGGGGCTAATGCAGCTTCACGTTACAGCTGGTCCAAACAAATAACAGCAGAAGAGGCAGCTGCCTATACGATTGAAGCTGTGCTTGGTGGAAGTGATGGCTGGAATCCACAGCAATCCAAGATCTTAGTGGGTCAAGAGCAGATACCTGCGGTACATGTCTCTTCAATTACTGTAACGGGTAAAGATGGAATTAGCAGCATTGAGTCGAAGGGCGGTGCCTTGCAGCTGCAAGCCTCTGTGCTTCCAGAGAATGCGACGAATCCTAAAGTTATCTGGACGGTAACTGAAGCAGATGGGATAACCTCTACGGATAAAGCGGTTATTAATGAGAAGGGCTTGCTGACAGCTAGAAAGAACGGTAGCGTACAAGTAACTGCGCGAGCTCTAGATGGAAGTGGAGTATCCGGAAGCCTAGAGATTAATATCAGCGGACAAGATGAGATTGCCCGTAATCTGCCCGCTGCAACGCTGAACGGACCGGTCACAGTGGTGGCAGGACAGGATTTCACTTACCGTGTAGGGCTTACAAATGTTACTACCTCCGTCTACAAGGAAGTGTATGCTGTAGACTTTACCATGGCATATGACGTATCTGGTGTGGAATTCATATCCGCTCAGACCTTGCCAGACGGATTCAGCATCACTCATATTAATGAGGACAGTCCAGGTCTAATAACAGTTAGTGTAGCTGGAACGGAGGCAGGAAATATCCTGACCGATGATGCGGAATTCTTAGAAATCATCTTCAAAGCGAAGAAGACAAACCGTGAAATCGCCGTGCCGCTTGGATTTATTTCTTTCCGAGGATCCAACACAGATGTTGATTTTGACATCCTGCATGAGGCACAATCGGTTGTTCATGTCATTCCTATATCCGTCATGGAGATAAAAGTCTCCTCCAAAGATAATGTGAGCGAAATCAAGTCAGGGCAAACCCTGCAAATGGCAGCTGTAATCCTGCCGGACCATGCATCCGATCCAGCAGTGACCTGGTCAGTAGTGAATGAGGATGGATCAGCTACTGAGCGAGCAACTATTACGGATACCGGCTTGCTCACTGCAATTGCAGCAGGCAAAGTAACGGTGAGAGCGACAGCTAAAGATGACTCCGGTGTTGTAGGTACGATGTCCATTGAGATTAAGGCAGAATCGCAGGTTTCAGAATCGGGCGGTACTTCATCTTCAACGACAGTCAAACCAGTGAAACAACCGGAACCAACTGTGAACGCAGATGGAGTTACTCTTTCCGTGACAGCGGATGTGAATGGTAAAGCTATTGCAGAGGTATCCTCGACGATTCTGCAACAAGCAATTGGCTCAATGCAGAATGGAGTATTGAGAATCACAGTGAAGCCATCCTCTGCCAGCTCGGTGGTTGAACTGACCTTGCCAGCTCGTGAGTTGGCTGGAGCGGGAGCAAAAGCAATTCAACTTTTGGAAATAGACATGGGATTGTCTACGTTCCGAATAAATGCTGACCTGCTTCTTGCGATGGCAGGATCTGACGCCGCAAGCGTTAAGCTTGTAGTTGGCAAAGTTGACGCGAAGACACTGTCGCTTCAGACGGATGTCGGGGATATTTATGAGTTTAAGTTCTTTGTTGATGGCAAACAGTTTGACAGCTTTGGGCGTGGACTGAAGGTTGAACGGGATTACAAACCAAAGACAACTTCAGGTGTAGAACAAATAGTAGCCTACCAAATCCGTGAAGACGGGACTGTAGAGGTGGTTAGAAACTCCCAGTTTAATCCGACAACTGGCAAGATCATCTTCAGACCAGACAATTCCAGCAGATTCGCAGTAGGATATGCGGAAAATTCCTTTAAGGATATCGCTGGACTAGGGTGGGCACAAAATAGCATTCAAGCCCTTGCCGCCAGAGATATTCTGAATGGCACCGGAGATCATAACTTCGGGCCACAGCTGAATGTAACTCGGGCGCAGTTCCTGAAGATGCTGATGCTTGCACTAGAGCTGGAGGAAGGTAGTGCGGCAAGTACATTTAAGGATATTTCGCTGGATGCTTGGTACTACAGCTCCGTTGCTGCTGCTCAGAAGCTAGGAATTATTCAGGGCAGATCTGATGGAACCTTCGGTGCTAATGAAACAATTAGCCGTGAGGAAATGGCGTTGATGGCTTATCGTGCAGCACAACTCGCCAAACTTACGGTCGTGGGAGTGGACCAGCCAGTGAGTTTCAATGATGCCGCTGACGTTTCATCCTACGCTCGTGAGGCTGTACAATTCATGAGCGGAGCAAAGATTATTCAAGGTGTAGGCAAAGATAACTTTGCACCTAAAGCCAAGACAACTCGTGCTCAGGCAGCTGTTATTGTCTATCGATTGTTCCAGCTAAATCCTTAAATTTCAAGTTGACACCCTGTGTGATTTATCATATTATGATTGGAGTTGTTATAAGTAAATAAACCAAACTCTATCCAGTGGATGGAGTGGCGGAATTTTGTCAAAGATGTATTCTTTGGTTTCAATCGCCCCTTGTCATTTCGATGACAAGGGGCTTTATTATGTTAATGAGCTTGCTCAAGAGAAAGGGAAGAGGTTTACGATGAATATGAAGTTATTCAAATATGCTTTACTAGTTTTTTTAGGTGCTTGTAGTTATGGCTCACTCTCTACGATCGTCAAGCTTGGAATGAACGATGGCTTTAGAATGAAACAATTGGTAGGATCACAATACTTTTTTGGATGGTGTATGCTGCTCTTGCTGGTCTTATTATTTTCCCGAAAGAAATTAGGGCTAAAAACAGGCGGGAAATTATTAGCCGCTGGGATCACCATCAGTTTAACTGGCATATTTTATGGCTTCGCCGTTGAACAATTGCCTGCTTCGATTGCGATTGTACTGTTATTCCAATTTACTTGGATCGGTGTAATTCTGGAGGCGGTTGTAGATCGAAAACTTCCTAGTCGGGAAAAAGTGATTTCGATGGTTATCCTTCTAATTGGTACGGTATTAGCGGGGGGCATCCTTGAGCCGAGTGTAGGTGGAATCACGACCACTGGTGTGGTTTTTGGCTTAATGTCAGCCGTGTCGTTTGCCTTCTATATTTTTGTGAGTGGAAGAGTAGCTACGCAGGTACCTGCCGTTAATAAAAGCTTGTATATGACCACTAGTGCAATGGTTATTATTATGACTGTTTTTTCTCCTTCTTTTTTATATGACGGTGCGATTAGCGATGGGCTTTGGAAATACGGCCTACCTCTAGGTTTGTTGGGCATCGTAATTCCAGTTCTGTTCTTTTCGATCGGGGTTCCGAAGCTGGGTTCAGGTCTAGGCGCGATTTTAGGGGCAGCGGAGTTACCGGCAGCTGTAGTAGCCTCCGTGTTAGTTCTGCAAGAAGAGGTATCATTACTTCGCTGGATCGGGATTATCGTAGTTCTGATCGGGATCGCAGCTCCACAAATCGTACCGATGGGGACAGGGAAAAAGTCATCCAAACTATCACCAAAACAATCACTCCGTAAGGTAGAACTTTAATCGGCAAACTGACATCGATGGTATGATCTGATCCTGAGAGGATTAGATTATCTATCGGTGTTTTTTTTGTGGAAAAAAAGATTGGTGTTAATTTTTCTGGTATCGATAATGGATGTCTAATATATAGTGGTTCTATTCTTAACTAAATGGAGATGACCACTTATGAACAGTAAAAACTATGACTATTTTAAAACTCTGCATGATCAAAAAAATCCACTGATCCTGTACAACTGCTGGGATGTAGCCTCAGCTAAAGCAATAGAGCAAGCTGGATCAAAGGCGGTAGCAACTAGCAGCTATTCCATGGCGGAAGCGTGGGGATATTCGGATGGTGAACAGCTTACATTTGAGCTTATGCTTTGGATGATTTCAAAGATTGCCGAACGAGTAGCGGTTCCATTGACCGTAGACATCGAAGGTGGATATGCTGTAGATGAGGATACTTTAGCGCATAACATGGAGCAGTTATTTCAATTAGACATCTGTGGTATCAATTTTGAAGATCAGATTGTAAATCATCCTAACAATGAACTATGGGAGACCAGCGAACAAAGCCGTAGGATCAAAACCATACAACAAGTAGCCTCCAAACTGCAAAAGCGTGTGTTTATTAACGCTAGAACGGATATTTTTTTCAAGGATAAGGAACATTCGATGGATCTAGTGAATCAAGCTATAGAACGTACCTATGCTTATGCTGACGCTGGAGCGGATGGGATTTTTATACCGGGGCTCGCTGATCCAAGCTTGATTGAACAATTTGTCAAAAAATCGCCACTGCCTGTGAATATCATGGTTATGGACGGTATGCTTTCAAATCATGAATTGCAAAAAATTGGCGTGAAACGTATTAGCTATGGCCCGCGTAGTTTCTTTCAGGCACAACATAATCTTCAGGAAAATGCCCGGCAAACGCTTGACGCCTCAGGACTTTATTTAGAAATGAGCTAACCATACTATGATAACTAATGAGCAGGATATCAATAAATATTATAAGATGCTGGTCGAGAAAAACTCGAATTATGAGGGCGTATTTTTTGTAGGAGTGAAAACAACGGGCATCATGTGTAGGCCAACTTGTCCCGCTAAAAAGCCATTAAAAGAAAATTGTGAGTTTTTTGCTACAGCCAAGGAAGCCTTATTAGCTTCATATAGACCTTGTAAAAGGTGTCAGCCGCTATCCAATCCAACAAAAATGTCTCCTGAAGTAAAGCTGCTAGTAGAGGCTATTGAGAGCAATCCGGAACGAAAATGGACAGATAAAGATTTTGATGAGCTGTCTATTAGTGCAAACACGGCACGCCGCCAATTTAAGAAACAATTCGGGATGACCTTTATCGAATATGCACGTTCTAGACGTTTAGGACTGGCATTCAAACATATTAGGAATGGGGATTCAATCATTAACGCACAACTGGAAAGCGGGTACGATTCGAGCAATGGGTTTAGGGATGCCTTTTCACGAACGATGGGGACTGTCCCGAATCATTCCAAGCAGATTAAAGTGCTGTACTGTACTTGGATAGAAACGATATTGGGTTCCATGCTGGCCATCTCCGATGAAGAGAGTCTTTTACTGCTGGAATTTGTGGATCGCAAGGGTCTTGAAAATGAAATCAAAAGATTACGCACTCGCTTAAATGCAACTATATTACCTGAAAAGGTAGCCGTCCTTCACCAAATTGAGGAGGAATTGAAGCTGTATTTCACAGGTGAACTTACGGAATTTACAACGCCGGTTCGTTATCTGGGCTCAGACTTTCAGCAAAAGGTGTGGAATGAACTCCGGAAAATACCTCTGGGACAGACAGTTTCTTATAAGGAGCTTGCAGAGAAAATCAACAATCCCTCTGCTTGCCGCGCTGTAGCAAGGGCGAATGGTACCAATCAACTCTCAATCTTGGTTCCATGTCATCGAGTGATAAACAGCAATGGTGAATTGGGTGGTTATGGAGGCGGGCTTGCCAGAAAAGAATGGTTAATCAAACATGAGTCTAACCGCTCCTTAAATCAGAATAATTTCATTTAAACTACTTCTCTCTATTACGTAGAATGTGATGGATCCCCTTACTTCAAGGCAGGAGATTCATCACTTTCTGTACTTAAATACTGAACTAACATGTCCACAAATCGGTTAGCAATCTGAATATCCTGAAGTTCGTTGTTGAAATCGTCTTTGGAAATCAGGCTCATTTTCTGTAATAAACCCATCATAGACGTGAAGATGAAATGAGCAGTGGATAAGGGTTCTGTATCAAATTTTAACGATCCATCTTTAACTCCGGCCTCCAGAGCATCCATTAAGAAATGTCGTTCTTTTCTCCGCATCACAAAATCTTTGTACTTTTCTTTGAGTTCTTTACTGTAATCATAGGCTTCAAAATGCAAATCGAATAGAAGAATGAATTTGATGTAACCTGGGTGTTGCCGGGCATAATCAATCCAAGCATTAAGCATCGAAGCAAGCATTTGCTTACCATTCATTTCAATTGAAGAAGGTGCGCTTCTAACAAATTGCGTCATGCTCTCCAGAATTTCCATCTGGACCTCAAAAATCAGTTCGTTCATGGACTGGAAATGCTTATAAAAGGTAACCCGGCTTACACCAGCCACGTCGCAGACATCCTTAATATTAACTTTGAGAAAGCTTTGCTTCATAAAAAGATCCTTCGCCGCAGCAATTAATTCTTCCCGGTTTTTGTTTTTTAAATTCTGGTGCCAGTTCTCAGTCATGGGCGACACTCCTTTCTTGCTCTTTTTTTGGTTTTTGTAAGGTGATGAAAAAGGCAGATGCCAGGATAATTGCCCCAAAAATATAGGGAATATTAATATGTTTGTCAAACATCAATCCCGCTAAAATGGGTCCAAGTATGTTTCCTATACTGGTGTACGTTGTATTTAATCCGGCAGCATATCCTTGCCGATCGCCAGCTGAATTGGCAATCAATGTACTTACTGTGGGGCGCAAAAAAGCATTAAAAGCAAAAAATAAACCGGATACAACTAATAAATAACCTAAATTGATCTTGAATATCATCAACAATAAGGTTATAGCGGTCATCACCAATGATATACGTATAAGCTTTATCTCGCCAAGTCTCTTAATCAGATGATCAAGCAGCCAGATCTGCACAATAATGCCTATAATAGCACCAACCGTAATAATGATTGAGATTTTCGTTGCATCAAAACCGTATTTTTGTTCCACAAAAAGGGCGTACACCGTTTCATAATTCATCAGACCAAATGTCATGATCAGAATGAGCAGAAGATAGCGGAAATAGGACGTCCGGAATGAATTTACGATTTGATTACGAATGGATTCCCGAGGGTCCTGTTTGTTAACGGATTTCCGTTTTTCCTTTGGTAGTGTCTCTGGCATATAAAAACAAAGTATCGTAGCGATAAGCCCAAGTCCACCCGCAAAAAAATAAGGCACCCGTATGCCAAACCCAGCGATAATCCCGCCTAACCCTGGACCAAGTACCATACCCAAATTCATGGAAGCCCCCAAGTACCCCATACCTTTTGCACGGGTTTCATGGGTGGTGATATCAGCGACATAGGCCATATTGGAAGGGACCATGATTCCGATACCTATACCCCCAATAAATCTAGCGATGTAAAGTAGGGGCAATGTCGTAGATACAGCAAATATCAGATCTGAAAGGACGGTTAAAAACATTCCGGAAATGATCATTGATTTTCGGCCCCATTTATCCGAAAGCTGTCCCCCTATAGGTGAAAAAATAAACTGTGCTGCTCCAAAAGCCGCAATAAGATATCCGGCGGCAGCCCCTGACGCATTAAACAGTTTCAGATATTCAGGTAGAATGGGAATGACCATACCTTGCCCCAATAAGGCGATAAATAGATTCAACATCAGAATGAAAAGTGGAAATCTAGCAGACTTAGATAAGCTGCTCATATCATAGCCCTCCCATATAGTTTACACTGTGTAAAGGTTTACTCGATGTAAACTATAATAATGGAATGATGGGCCCTTGTAAAGGTGTGTCTGAAATTTAGGATACGCTGTTTTTAGTATGTTTTTTCAAGTAAAAAAAGTACTGTTTTAAACAAAAGAAGGAAAATTTATGAATTCACATCATTATCCAAGTATGATAGCATGATCTATATATTTTGGTGTAAAGCGCGGGCTTATCTTAATAAGATTGGAGCGAACATCATGCTTAAGGTTCTGATCGTGGACGATGAACCCTGGGTTCTTGAGGGGCTAAGGACGATGATCGACTGGGGAAAATTCGGTTATGAAGTTTGTGGTGAAGCTCAAAACGGCACGGATGCGATGAGGCTTATCCAGGAGAATAAACCGGAACTGGTTCTTACGGATATTAATATGCCTGTAATTAACGGTCTTGAGCTTATTACAAAGTTGAATGAGGTGATGGAGAAACCTCCTAAATTTGTGATTTTGTCTGGATATGATGATTTCAAGTATGCACGTAAGGCATTGCGCCAGCGGGTAAATGAATATTTATTAAAACCCATTGATGATGAAGAAATAGAGGCTTTATTAAGCAGGATCACTCCAATAATCCAAAATGAAATCGCTTCCAATGAGGAGTTTGATAAAAAGCAATTTTTTATCGTAAATAATATCATCAACCGCCTGATCCAAGGGGAGTATAACGAAAATTTAGAGCTTCTAACCCGAAACACCTTGAAGCTTCAAGCGGATGCAGAGGTAATGTGTATTCTTATCGAACCCGCCTCCTCTATGAATCCATTCCAACCGCAGATAAGTGATTATTTTTCCGAGGAACACTTCTGCTTCTTTCAAGACGGATCGGGAAGAGCGGGGATCATTCTTCAGTCTGCTTCTATCGGCAATGAGAGCCTGGAGACTATCGTCAACCAGATGCATTCAGATCTCACTGAACAATCACAGGAGCTGGTCTTTCTAGCACTTAGCAGCAGAATGGTCGGGGTGAGCTCTATTCGAGAGATTTATAGGCAGGCACTTGAGGTATGGAAACGAAAAACGCACCAGCAGAAAAGAGGGGTCTTTTATTATAGTGAGCTTAGGAACCTGAAAAAGGAAGAACCTCATGAGGATCATTTCAGACAGCTGCTGCATAAGGTCCAAACGAATGATACGGAACAGATCCAGCCTTGTGTAAAAGAAGCGTTCACTGCTTTCGTCGAGAATCTGCTGACCCTTGAAGTTGTAAAAGCAAAAGTGGCCCATTTAGAGCTTACGATCTGTAGAATTATAGCTCGAATGAATGGAGACCCGGATACGATTATGATTAAGCTGCAGCAAGAATACGGAAATCTAGGTGAACTCAGTGATTATTTTATAATAAGCAGTTATGTACAAAGTCTGTGTGAACGTGCTGCCGTCTATCTGTCTGAATTAGAGCAGCAGAATGAACGAAATACGATTTACAAGGTTATTCAGTATGTGGATCGTGAATTTCGGAATAAATTAAAGCTTCAGGATTTGGCACAACAATTTCATATTAATTCTACCTATTTGGGACAACTGTTTAGAAAGCAAACGGGTCAGGGCTTTAGTGAATACCTAAATGCTAAACGGATTGAAGAGGCGAAAAGTCTGCTGAAACGAACACAGCTAAAGATATCGGATATAGCGGTGCAGGTGGGATTCTCTAACACTGATTATTTTATAGATAAATTTAAGCTGCTTGTAGGGGTAGTACCATCCGTGTATAAAAATGAGAATAAGAACCAACAGCTCTAGGGGAAGCAAGGTGTTTCATATGGAGAGAAAAAAATTCAGATTTAGAAAAGTAGTGAATGATATTCCCTTGAATTATAAATTTTCCCTTATTTATATCATAGGTGTTCTTCTCCCTATCATTATTATTAACCTTGTTTTTTTGGATCGGATTTCCGATCTGATCAAATCCAGAGAGCAGCAGAACCTGGAGATATCCTTAGAAAGAGCCCGAAAGGATATTCATGATTTCATTGAAGGTGGGGTAGCTGTCAGCTATACGCTTTCTGCTGATAAGAACCTGTATGAATTGCTTGAGCGGACGTATGGGAACTCTATTGAATTTTATGACACTTTTGATGAACAGCTGAGAGACCGCATGAACAGCTATATGCCGGTGAATAATCAGATTGAACGGATTACTGTATTTACGAACAATGATTCCATTGTTTCCGGCAGCAACTATCAGGTCATCAATGAAAAGGTAATGAATAGTGAATGGTATAAGCAGTCGAAGGCTGCGGATAAACATCTGTTTCTTGCCGCTTATCATATGAGTGATACCTCTAGTGTGATTTCTACAGCGCCTTATTTGAGTGTTATTGAGCGAATGGACGCTTACAGCTCATACAATAAGTTTGAAAAGCTGCTTAGAATTGATTTGGATCTCAGTAAAATATATGACGTGATTATCAGAGAAAAAGATTACTTGAGTCTTTATTTAGTTAACGAGCAGGACGAGATTATTATGTCTGCACAAAGCGGCTATCAAAGAGGCACCGCGGAACCTTATCCCGTGTTCAAGCTGCAGGATGATGAGCGCAAGGAGGACGTTCATATTGTACCCGTCGGCGGAGCTAGTTATATAAAGGGCTGGCGGATAATAGGAATTACACAAGGTGAGCGTATTACCCAAGCGATAATGGAGATTCGGATTTATGCAGGGATTCTGGCGTCCATTGTCACGCTAATCACCACCGCTTTTTTATATGTGATGTTAAGATCCTATAATTATCGGGTGAAACGGTTATCCAGACATATGCAGAAAGTATCCAATGAGAAATTTGAGCTGATTCGAATCGATGAAGGCCAGGATGAGATCGGGGGACTGATCCGTAATTTTAACAGGATGACCACTACCATTAATTCCTTGATCAATGATGTATATAAACTGGAGATTCAAAAAAATAATCTGGAGATGGAAAGAGTAAGAGCTGAACTGAATTTTCTGCAAAGCCAGATGAATCCGCATTTTCTGTTTAATACGTTAAATGCCATTTTGGTGGTCTGTACTAAAAATAATTATTCGGATGTTACAGATATTATTAAGAGTTTATCCAAATTACTTAGACGGCTGCTGAGCTGGAAAGAAGATCTCGTCACTCTGGAAGAAGAAATGACTTTCATCGAGATGTATTTAAAAATTGAAAAATTCCGGTTCCGGGATAAATTTGATTATCAATTTGAGATCGATGAGCAGTCGCTTCAATATAAGATTCCCAAGCTAAGCATGCAGCCGCTCGTTGAGAATTCCTGCAAACATGGTCTACAGGCCATAGAGGGACTTGGTGTGATAAAAGTGAAGACGTTAGTGGAGGAGGGACGCTTAAAAGTTACCGTCTCTGATAACGGTAAAGGGATAGAGCCAGAGAAGCTGCAAGAATTATTAGGTAATGTTCAAAATGAAGCGTCTTCGGGAACGAATATCGGAATCCGCAACGTGTACCGCCGATTAGAATTGTATTATGAAGATCAGGTCCGTTTTGATATCAGCAGCGTTCCGGATGAAGGGACCATTGTCACTTTTGATATTCCATTAAAACTCCTGGAACGGAAGAATAGCTAGAAAGTGAGGGACCCCCTATGAAATACAAAGTATTGTTGATCGATGATGAGCCTAGTGCGCTTGAAGCGATGCAGCTATGGATTGATTGGCAGGAGCTTGGCTTTGAGGTATGTGGAACCTCCAGCAATGGCAAAGAGGGGCTGGAGTTAATGAAACAGCTCGAACCAGATCTTGTAATTACGGATGTTAATATGCCGCTAATGAATGGGCTGGAGATGGTCGCAGCTTGGCAACGAGCTGAGATTAAGGAGATTAAGTTTGCCATACTAAGTGGTTATAGTGAGTTTGAATATGCCAAGACAGCTATACACTATGGAATTAATCATTATCTGATGAAGCCAGTGTTTCCAGAAGAAGCGGCAGAAGAATTACTGGAGATTTATCAGGAGCTGGAGCAGGAAGCTCAGAAGCGCAGTTTAAATCAAATAGCCTCCGCGGAGGAGGCTGTTTCTCTCCTGAAAGGAATACTGCATGAGAAAGCTGAGCAGTCGAATCAGGAGGTACTTAACCGATTATCGGAAGGGAAAAGCCATTGGAATATTTGTCTGATACAGACAGAGCCGGTTTTATATACAGAGATCAGAGAGCAAGCCTCAGCCCTCCTAACCGATAAAGATTCGATGTTTCTGATGGATCTGGAGAGTCATTGTTTTGGAATCGTATACGGATACCATTCATTGTCCACTGAGGGAGCTGTGATCGATCAGATCGCAACTCCCTTGCTGAATGAACACCCTAAACAAGCTTTGTATATTGCAGCTGGCGCTGGCGTAGGCTCCTTGCTTCAGATCGGGAACAGTTACCGAACGGCGAAAGAAGCATTAATGTATTATTTTTATTATCCTGAAAATGCAGAGGTCCTGAGTTATCAAGAGATTAAGGATAGTCCCTTCAGTTATCATTATGATCAAATTCAACTGATGGATGACTTGATAAGACCGATTAACACCCTGGACTCCGCAGGCTTTAGCCAAGCTGTGAACTCGGCAGCCCGCAGTTTCCGGGAACAGCGCATCGCTCCAGAGGTTGTGAAGAAAATTGTTATTCATATGATGTATAAGATTATTGAGTTTACCTCGGAAGCCAGTGAAGTTCATGAGTCCTCCTTATCTAATCAAATTAGAATCCCCGCGATGTTAGACTCAATGATCACCTTGACGGACTTAATGCGTAATTTGCTATTCTGCGGCGAGGCCAGTATTGATATCCTTCTTAAGGAACAAAACCTAAGATCACAGGGGATTGTTCAGGAGATTAACAATTATATTGAAGAGCATTTTCGCGAATGTCTTACCATTAAGAGGCTATCAGAGGTGTTTTTCCTGCACCCGGTATATCTGGGACAATTATTGATCAAGAAGAACGGAATTAACTTCAATGAACAGCTACATAACCTCCGAATAAAAGAGGCAGTACATTTACTTCAACAAAATAAGTTAAAAAATAGTGAAATCGCTGAGAAAGTGGGCTATGGCAATTATAGTCAGTTTCTCAAGCAATTTGAAAAAAAGCTACATATGAGTCCTAACGAATTTAAAAACACTAATACCTAAACTTTTTGGGGGTACATCTTTAATTCTGGCGTATTTTCAGAAGATTATCACCTCTATAATTTAACTTGTAAGGGCTTACAACATTGTTACACCAACAAATATATGGAGGTGCTTTATGGGGGGCAAGTTAATATCCAAATGGAAACTTAGTCTGATTGCTGTGTTATCCCTAAGCTTTACCTTAGCAGGGTGCGGAGGAAATAACAGCAACAATACGACGGCTAAGGGGGAAGACAAACCAGCAGAAACAGCCACTTCAACTGCAGCAGGAACAAATTCTGATAAGATTGAACCTTTCGAAATTAGTATCTTTCTTGGAGAAGCAGGCCAGCAACCAACACCAGATAATAAAATTTATAAAATGATTAAAGAAAAAACAGGCGCCTCATTCAATTTCGAATTCTTGGCAGGAGATCTTAAACAGAAGCTTGGCGTTATGATTGCCGGTTCGGATTATCCAGATCTAATGAGTTCTAATACCCAACTGACGGCAGCAGGTGCATTTATTCCTCTCGAGGACTTGATTGAAGAACACGCTCCAAATTTGAAAGCGCATTACGCAGCTTACTGGAACATGATGAAGGATCCAAATGATGGACATATTTATACACTTCCAAACTATGGTGCGTATAACGGTGATGTGAATTCAACCTATTACTCTGGCCCAGCTTTCTGGATTCAGAAAGCTGTACTTAAAGATGCTGGCTATCCAGTGGTTAAAACTTTGGATGAGTATTTCGATCTTATCGTTAAGTATAAAGAGAAGAATCCAACCATTGATGGACAACCAACAGTTGGGTTTGAAATTCATAACAAAGACTGGAGAAACTGGGGATTGTTTAACGCTCCTCAGCATCTGATCGGACATCCTAATGATGGCGGAGTAGTGGTTAAGGATAACGTGGCAGAAATCTTTGCGGATAAAGACTATGCTAAGCAGTACTATAAGAAGCTTAATGATATGAATGCATTGGGTATTATTGATAAAGAAGCATTTACAATGGATTATGACCAATATTTAGCTAAATTGTCCAGCGGAGCCGTTCTAGGAATGTTTGATCAGCACTGGAACTTTGGTAAAGCAGAAGATTCACTCAAGACTCAAGAAAAAGATATGAGAACTTATGTAGGTCTGCCTCTTGTGTATGATACCAACACCAAAGATTATTATCTGGATCGCCCTGCGCTTAACTTGAATAATGGATTCGGGATTACTATCAATGCTAAGGATCCAGTGAGAATCCTTAAACTTATGGACACATTGATTCAAGAAGATTGGCAAAGAACTCTCACTTGGGGTATTGAAGGCGAAGATTATATTGTGGAAAACGGCCGCTTTATGAGAACCCAAGAACAACGGGATAACGCAGTTGATGCTACTTGGAAGCTGAGTAACAAAGCAGAAGCTTGGTATGCTACCGCTCCGAAAATGCAAGGGTACTTTGCAGACGGTAACTCAACGGATGCGGCAGCCCAACCAGAAGAATATAAGGCAGGATTGGAAGCGTTTGACAAGGAAGTCCTCGACGCATATGGATTCAACAGTTATGTAGATTTCTTCAGTAAGCCTGGACCGAATCCAGTAGCTTACCCTGCTTGGTCCATAGATCTTGTTGAAAACTCTCCAGCAAAAATTGCCGATACGAAGATGGGAGAAGTTAAAACCAAGTTCTTGCCAAAAGCAATCTTGGCTAGTCCTTCCGATTTCGATAAAGTTTGGGCTGAATTTGTTAAAGAACTTAATAAAGCGGATGTTAAAGCCTACGAAGACAGAATCAATGAACAGCTTAAATGGAGATTTGATACTTGGAGTGTTAAATAGTTAGAGCATGCTTAAAAATCAGAAAGTGGTGGCTTATTAGCCAACCACTTTCTGAAATATATGGATGATGTGGGGAGAAAATATATGGATGAGATTTTAACGGGAAAAAAAGTTAACCGGCATCCTAAAAGAAAAAAGAAGCAACCTATTACTATGAATTTGATTAAGAATCAGAAACAGCTAATTTGGATGTCGGTTCCATTGCTGCTTTATATTATATTATTTGCTTATGTTCCCGTCTGGGGATGGACCATGGCTTTTCAGGATTATAAACCAGCTAAGGCTTTTGGCGAACAAACGTGGGTTGGCTTGAAACACTTCAAGTTTCTATTTACGGACGATACCTTTTTAAGGGTACTACGAAACACACTGGCTATGGGATTAATTAATTTCTTTCTAGGATTTATAACCGCAATAACATTGGCCTTACTTCTTAATGAAATCAAAAATGTATTTTGGAAAAGAACCGTGCAGACCATATCCTACTTACCTCACTTCCTCTCTTGGATTATTGTAACAGGGATTGTAGGTGTCTCCCTCTCGGTTAACGACGGGATTATCAACATCGTACTCATGAAATTACATCTTATCGATTCACCGATTCTTTGGTTGAGTGAAGGGAAGTATTTCTGGGGTATTGTGGGTGCTTCAACCGTCTGGAAAGAGGTTGGATGGAGTACTATCATCTACTTGGCTGCTATTGCTTCTATAGATCCAGCTTTATATGAGGCTGCTGAGATTGATGGGGCTAACCGGTACAAAAAAATGTTCAATGTAACATTGCCGGGAATTAGACCAACCATTGTAATCCTGATGATAATGTCCATAGGACATGTACTGGATGTCGGATTTGAGGTTCCGTACTTATTAGGGAACGGGCTTACTGTAGACTGGTCGGATACGATTGATATATTTGTATTGAAATACGGGATTGGGCAAGGGAATTATTCCTTAGCTACTGCGGGTGGTATATTTAAAACAGTCGTAAGTGTAACGTTGCTGCTATTAGCTAACTGGACTTCGAAGCGGCTAGGGGAAGAGAGGCTGTTATAATCATGGAAAAAACTCAATTGATTCCTCAAAAATCTCCAAAAAGTAATGCTGGAAAACGGATGAGAAATTTGGGGTTCGAACCAGTAGTGTTCGGCACCTTCAATACTATATTTATGGTTTGTCTAGTTATTGTTACCTTGTATCCATTCCTGAATACTATAGCAGTCTCCTTTAATGCGGGGAATGATACCATCCGCGGCGGCATTTATCTATGGCCTAGAGAGTGGACCATACAAAACTACAAGGCAGTTTTTGCCTCTGGTACAATTATTCCTGCTTTTTGGATTTCGGTAGCACGAACAGTGATATCTACGATCCTGAATCTATTTTTAACCACAATGCTTGCTTATACTTTAAGCCGGAAAGAATATGTTTTCCGCAAACAGATTACCTTTATTTTCGTCCTAACCATGTATTTTAATGCGGGTCTGATTCCAAACTATTTCCTAATTAAGGATCTTCATTTGATTAATACGTTTTGGGTATATGTAATACCGACTATGATAAGTGCATTTAATATGATCGTCATCCGTACTTACATTGGTGGTTTGCATGAAAGTCTTATGGAATCCGCGAGAATCGACGGTGCAGGTGAATTCAAGATTTTCATGAAAGTAGTCTTCCCTTTGTGTAAACCTGTTCTTGCTACAATCGCCCTTTTTGTCGCGGTAGGTGCATGGAACGCATGGTTTGATGCTTTTATCTACACTTCTTCCCGCCAACACTTGAGTACATTGCAATATGAATTAATGAAACTAATATCATCTAGTATGAATGCGAACAGTAACGCAAGTGTAGCTAACGGGGCAGGGGTAACTGCAGAGTCAGCGGGGTCAATGGTTACTCCAAAGTCCATTCGTGCAGCCGTTACTATTGTTGCTTCGGTTCCAATTTTGCTAGTCTATCCATTCATGCAAAAGTATTTTGTAGTTGGAATGAACGTAGGAAGCGTGAAGGAATAAGGAGCTTGCAATCACTATTAAGTAATAGGAAGGTTGTCTGTTAAATTATGACCCCATCTTCAATCACATACACGAATCCGATACTTCCAGGCTTCTATCCTGATCCAAGTATCACTCGGGCAGGGGATGACTACTATTTAGTTTGCAGCTCCTTTGAGTATTTCCCTGGCGTACCTATTTTTCATAGTCAGGATTTGATTCACTGGACCCAAATAGGTCATGTGCTCAATCGTGTAAGTCAGCTGGATACACGTAAAAGCAAGAGCTCTGGAGGGATATTTGCCCCAACGATCCGGTATCATGAAGGAACGTTTTACATGATAACGACCGAAATACACGGGAAAGGGAATTTCTATGTTACGGCTACGGATCCTGCGGGTCTGTGGTCAGATCCGATTAGTATTCCTTATGGAGGAATTGACCCTTCTCTAATGTTTGATGAGGATGGAAAGGTTTATGTAACCACCCAGCAGGGGGCAGATTATGACTCCCATGCCATCCAATATGAGATAGATATTGCTACGGGAGCAGCGTTAACAGAACCTGTTGTCATCTGGACCGGGGATGGTGGACCTTGGACGGAAGGCCCCCATTTGTACAAAATAAATGGAATGTACTATATCATGACGGCTTCAGGAGGAACGGCAAAGGAACATCGGGAGATCATTGGCCGCAGCTCCTCTCCTTATGGACCATTTGAACGATTGCCGCATCCGATATTGACGCACAGCGGTACTGATAATCCCATTCAGTATTTAGGGCATGCCGATTTGATTGAGGATCGTAACGGGGATTGGTGGGCCGTATTCCTTGGAGTAAGACTAGTAGATGCAAAATTTACTGTGCTTGGAAGAGAGACTTTCCTTGCTCCCGTAAACTGGACTGAAGACGGATGGCCGATGATCGATAATAATGAAGACACTGTCGGACTGGAAATGAAGGTTTCACGTGTACCTGGTCAATCACCAAAACCTGAGACTAGTGGAAGATATGATTTTGATGAACATGTATTGCCGCTGGGATTAGCCTTTCTGCGGAATCCGGCTGAGGGAAGCTGGTCCTTAAACGAACGGCAGGGATGGTTATCTCTTCGAGGACAACCGAAAGATCTCAGTGAAGTAGGCCAAGTGGCTTTTGTAGGCAGAAGACAGCAGAATACTTCAGCAGAATGGAGCACACTGCTTGAAATGCCTTCATCTATTGCTGATGTGGAGGCTGGACTTTGCGCCAGATTAGATGAGAACGCTCATTATGAAATTGGACTTGTTCAAAAAAACGGCCAAAGAGTGATTACAGCTCATGTGACCATGGATGGAATAACCCATACAGCGGCAGAGATTCCAACTACTGCCGAGCGAATTTATTTGAAAGCTAAGGCTGAGCTTAACGAATACAGCTTCCTGTATTCTTTGGATGGGCAGGAGTGGAATAAGCTATCAACAGCAGCAGCGTATCCATTATCCCCTCAAGCTGTAAAAGGAAATGGATTTACGGGTGTACTTATCGGCTTATATGCAACAGGTCATGGCAAGGTGGCTGAGGTGCCTGCCTACTTCGATTGGTTCGATTATCAGTCTTAATTATTCGAATACTGATATAAATGCGTTTGTCAGGAGGGAACTTGTTGAGACAAGCTAGTGATTACACAGAACCTGCTCTAAAAACAATATTTGCTGAGGATTTCAAAATTGGCGCAGCCGTTAACCCGTTGACGATACAATCACAGGAGCATTTGCTCGCCTATCATTTCAATAGCATTACCGCTGAAAATGAGATGAAGTTTGAAAGTCTGCATCCGCTTGAAGACATTTATAACTTTAAACTAGCAGATCAGTTGGTTGCCTTCGCCCGAAAACATCATATGGCTATGCGTGGGCATACTTTAGTCTGGCACAACCAGACTACGGACTGGTTGTTTGAGGATAAGATGGGCGGGCGTGTAAGCAAAGAGACATTGCTTGCACGGCTCAAATCACATATTCAGACCGTGGTTGGGCGTTACAAGGAAGATATCTATGCTTGGGATGTTGTAAATGAAGTTATTGCAGATGAAGGAGAAGAACTTCTTCGCCAGTCAAAGTGGCTGGATATTGTCGGACCGGAGTTTATCGGCAAAGCGTTTGAATTCGCTCATGAAGCCGATCCAAAGGCTTTGTTATTCTACAACGACTATAACGAGTCTAATCCCCTTAAGCGCGACAAAATCTATAAAATGGTGAAGTCGCTGCTGGAACAGGAAGTACCGATCCATGGCGTCGGATTGCAAGCGCACTGGAATCTATACGATCCGGACTTAGATGAAATACGTGCTGCTATTGAGAAGTATGCATCTTTAGGGCTTCAGCTCCAATTGACAGAGCTGGATGTGTCCATGTTCCGTTTCGATGACAAACGAATGGATTTAAAGGTTGCACCTGCCGAACTGCTCGAGCTGCAGGCAGAGCGGTATGAAGCGATGTTTGCTCTGTTGAAAGAATACCGCGACGTGATTAGCTCAGTCACTTTCTGGGGAGCAGCGGATGACTATACATGGCTGGACGGCTTCCCTGTTCGGGGACGGAAAAATTGGCCATTTCTATTCGATGAGCAGCATAATCCTAAGCCGGCTTATCACCAATTGCTTAACGCTGTCACCAAATCATAGAGCGGGTAACCTGCTCAAGCTTGCGAATTATGAACCCGTCCTTTTCAATCCAGGGCGGGTTATTTATACGGGAGGAATATACATGACAAATACCGCTTATGAGGCTTGGCTCAACTATGGCCAGCTGAAATCTGGATCTCTATACAATCAATATACAAATTGGTGTGGTGAGCTGGTTGTAACGGAGGACAACGAAACGATTCAGGCGGCAGCCGCGGAATTCATACAGGGGATGACCTCTATGCTGGGCAAAGCGCCACTGCTCACAGCGCAATCAGAAGGACCGTGTATCGTTATAGGAACCTTCCAAGGGGGGAATCCGTTAATTGGTAGAGTATTCGCAGGAGAGCGAACCGATTCACTGGGTGCTGAAGGTTTCCTTATACGTACAAACGCTGCTGAGAAATGTATCGCTATCGGTGCTTCAACGCCTGTTGGAATATTGTATGGCGTATTCCATCTTTTACGGCTGATAGGAACAGAAAGCGAAATAGACGCTCTGAATTTGTCTATGAGTCCGGTGAACGGCCTGCGAATGATTAATCACTGGGATAATTTTGATGGCAGTATTGAACGTGGCTATGCTGGACGGTCCTTTTTTTACGAGTCCAATCAATTTCTTAACGATACAAAGCGGCTGCGTGATTATGCCAGATTGATGTCCTCTGTGGGGATCAACGCGATTTCGATTAACAATGTGAATGTTCATGAGCTTGAATCTCTATTTATAACGGAGCAATATTTGCCTGATATCGCGTTAATTGCAGGAATATTCCGCGTATACGGAATTAAGCTATTCCTCAGTGCTAACTTCGCCAGCCCGATACAGATCGGAGCATTGGAGACAGCTGATCCACTGGATTCAGCGGTGCGGCAATGGTGGAAAGATAAGGCTAGTGAGGTTTATCGGGCGATACCTGATTTTGGCGGGTTTGTGGTCAAAGCGGATTCAGAAAATCGACCAGGACCATTCACTTACGGGCGTGACCATGCAGATGGCGCCAACATGCTGGGAGAAGCACTGGAGCCGTTTGGCGGAATCGTGATTTGGCGTTGTTTCGTATATAACTGCAAGCAGGATTGGCGTGACCGTAAGACAGATCGGGCCAGAGCGGCATATGATCATTTCAAACCATTGGATGGCCGATTTAATGATAATGTAGTGCTGCAAATCAAGAATGGACCGATGGATTTTCAAGTCAGAGAACCGGTATCTCCGCTGTTTGGCGCACTGGAACATACCAGTCATCTGATGGAGTTTCAGATTGCTCAAGAATATACGGGGCAGCAGCGGCATCTCTGTTATCTTGTTCCACAGTGGAAAGAAGTCCTTGATTTCAATACTTATGCCAAAGGGCAAACTACGCTTGTGAAACATGTTGTGGACGGATCGGTGTGGGGAAATAAGTATAATGGTGTGGCTGCTGTAACTAATGTTGGAGATGACATGAACTGGACGGGGCATGGGTTAGCTCAAGCTAATCTGTATGGATATGGAAGATTAATTTGGAATCCGGAGCTGACGGCAAAAGAAATAGCTGAGGAATGGATTCGGCTTACCTTTGGCACTGATGAAGGTCTAGTGGCTGCTATTCGCGGGATGTTGATGGACTCATGGAGGATTTACGAATCTTACACAGCTCCATTAGGTGTGGGTTGGATGGTTAATCCGGATCATCATTATGGGCCGAATGTGGATGGGTATGAATACGCCAAGTGGGGAACGTACCATTATGCGGATCATAAAGGCATTGGTGTGGATCGTTCAGTCAAATCGGGAACGGGTTATAGTGGACAGTATATGGGTCTTAATGCATCAAACTATGAGAATCTAGCGTCTTGTCCAGAAGAGCTGTTGCTGTTCTTTCATCATGTTCCATACACGCATGTTCTGCAATCGGGGCAAACGGTTATACAACATATTTACGATACTCATTTCGAGGGGGCAGAGCAGGCTGCACAGCTTCTAGCGACATGGGAATCACTTGAAGGCAGCGTGGATAGTGGATTGTATATGCAAGTGAAGCAACGTCTTGAAGAGCAAGCAGAGCATGCGCAGGAATGGAGAGATCGGATCAATACGTATTTTTACCGCAAGAGCGGAATTGAGGATCTTAAAGGCAGAAAGATTTATTAGATTTCGAATCGAGGGATGATGATAGTGAGCCTCACGATTAGAGCGATTATGGAAGATTTAATGGGAACTGTGGAACAGGTAGAAGGCACTGTCGATATTCTGAACCCAGGGGAACCGGAAACTGAAGTCACAGGGATTATTACGGCCTTCTCTGCCACACAAAATGTTGTGGAGCAAGCAATAGCGTTAGGAGCCAATTTGCTGATCACGCATGAAGGTGTATTTTATAGCCATCATGCGGCGAGCGAGTGGTTAGAAGGTGATCCGGTTTATCATGCGAAAAAAAGTCTGATCGAACATTCCCAAATTGCTATTTTTCGTTATCATGATTATTGGCATCGGCAAAAGCCGGATGGAATTATGGTGGGTTTGCTGCGAGAACTAGATTGGTCCGCATACGTGGAAGAGCAGCAAGCAGCTGCTACGATTCTCACTATTCCTGCTATGACTGTACTGGAAGCTGCTCAGTATATTAAAAGTAAGCTAGGGATCTCTTATGTACGCGCTGCTGGTGACCTGTCTCTGTCCTGCAAACGCGTAGGGATATTAGTAGGTTACAGAGGAGGCGTGACGATGGCTATTCCGCATTTTAATGATCACAATCTTGATTTAATTATTGCTGGAGAGGGACCAGAGTGGGAGACTCCGGAATATGTGCGGGATGCAGGGCACCAAGGCAGATCTAAAGCGCTCATCATGTTAGGTCATGCGGAGAGTGAAGCGCCGGGAATGAAATATTTAGCTGAAATCTTAGCAGACAAATATCCCATGCTTCCTAGCCGGTTCATTGCTGAACAACCCATCTATCAGATGGTTTAATCTGGGGAAATAAAGAGTACGGAATAAATAAACATATTATGGAGAAAATGAAGGGAAACAGGTCACTGAGAAAGGAGTGTTTCAATGGAAATTCCTTTGGAGGCTGATGAAGTATTAAGTCGGATCAAAAAGCTGCAAAGCGACGGAAGCTCGATCAGTAAAAAACAAGTAAAGCAGAGCGATCCTGAGCTTATGAGAAGTGCGCTGTTCTTTTTTCCAAGCTGGGAGCATGCATTGAAAAACGCCGATCTTTTGTAGCCATAGTATTGTAAGAGAAAGCTAAGTGGACAGGGGAATATCTCTGATTCTGCTTAGCTTTTTTCATATCTCCAGTGAAAAGGATGGCCTTTATATAGAAAGTACTGGTGTTTTAACCTCCGTTTGGCTTGGTTCAGAGCCATTTTCTTAAATAAAACGAGTAAACAAGAGCAAAAGAAAGAGAAAATGAAGAGTATGCTCAATATGAAATGAAAAGCATTGCTTTCAACATTATTTTGACCAGAGCCCTCCTTTACAAGCAAACCTTACAAGAGTATGATTCATCTCAGAACTGACAATTATCTTAAATTTACAATTACATAAGCAATCCGCTTAATTTCCGTTTCTGGAAAGCGGGGGAACCAACAACTGGCAGCCGATGTGAGAGTCGGCACTGGTTATGGGGTGAATCCTGTTCCGGGTGCATAACATGCATCCCTGCAGGTAGGGCAACTCTCACTGCCCGAATCCGACAGCTAACCTCGTAAGCGTATGGAGAGAGGATGAATGGCGTGTTTAGTGATGAATAGCCACAGAGAATCCCTCTGTGGTTTTTTGCTGCGTTTTTAAGCAGATATAGACGTAGAATTTATTATGAAAGAGGTGTTACCTTTGCCTATCGCTAAACTGAACGGAACTTCGCTCTATTATGAAATCAATGGAACTGGCACTCCGGTTGTGTTTATCCATGGACATGGATTAACACACAGTATGTTCAAACCACAGCTGGAGTATTTTTCCGATAAATATAAAGTGATTTTGTGCGATTTACGGGGGAATGGTAAGTCTGGTAAACTGCTGGAGGCCCCACATGAGATTATTGAGACGCAATGTCTGGATCTGATTATGCTGTTGAATGACCTAGGTATTCGTGAAGCAGTTTTTGTAGGAATCGCCTATGGTGGCTTAGTCGTTCAGCATATTGCCAAACAATATCCTGAGCGTGTAAAAGCAATTGTGGTCGCAGACAGCTTCTGTAGGACTCACGGATCAACAATTGTAGGGAAAATACAAACTATGGCAGCATATTGCAGTTTGCTAATGTATTATCTCCCAAGCGAGCTGGTGTTGCCTTCGATTCGGATGATGTACCGAGAGCGCTGGAGTCTGGCCTACAATGAGATTAGAAGAGGGCTGCTGGACAAACGTCCCCGGGAGCTATATCGGCAAAGACTGGCTACAAGCCATGTTGATTACACCAGATGCTTAAAGGCTTTTAAACGTCCTGCTTTATGTATTGTAGGGGACTTTAATGAATTTGGAGTGAATTGTATGAAGGAAATGGTGTCCCAGCTGCCACATGCGCAGTTGGCGATTATTCCGAACGCATTAGATCCAAGTAATCTGTGCCAGCCGGAGCAATTCAATGCGATTCTTCAACGTTTCTTAGAGAAGCAGCAGGGCAGTCAGCAGATTAGCTGATCTATAGGGAGACCTTTACAAGCGAAGCGTTTAAGTGGAAAAAGGCGTCCCATAGCCAGGGAGCATGAGCTGGCTATGGGACGTCTTTCTGGGTAGAACTTTAGGGAAATTCTCCCTAAAGTGAAGGGGATTATGGCTTCTAGCACGTGAATTAGGGAAATTCTCCCTAAAGTGATAGAAAGCATGGCTCCTAGAACGTGGATTAGGGAAATTCTCCCTAAAGTGAAGGGAATTATGGCTCCTAGAACGTGGATTAGGGAAATCCTCCCTAATAATAGGGTGTTTTTAGCCATAAATGGGTATTTGCATGAATTTTTAGGGAGGATTTCCCTAAAAACCTTATTTTAAAACGATTATCGATGAATATTAGGGAGGATTTCCCTAATATAATGGATATCTAACTAAAGGCTGGCTCATCAGTAGTGAAATCTACGAATGAGCCAGCCTTTGGTATTTTACTAACCGGTGGATGTTGAACATTTACAAGCATATTGTACCTAGAACGCCACTTAATGTCCCTACCCTACCACAGCATCAAATATAGTTCACCCGACGTGGGAAAGAACAGTAGTCTCTAAGTAGTGAAGGTAAGAGTATAGAAGGGGCGTAGTAAGCGTCTCACCCGACATGGGAAAGAACAGTAGACTCTAAGTAGTGAAGGTAAGAGTATAGAAGGGGCGTAGTAAGCGTCTCACCCGACATGGGAAAGAACAGTAGACCTAAGTAGTGATGGTAAGAGTATGGAGGGAGGCGTAGTAAGCAGCGCATCAGACGTGGGAAAGAACGGTAGACCCTAAGTAGTGATGGTAAGTGTATAGAAGGGGCGTAATAAGCTGCTGACCCGACGTGGGAGAGAACGGTAGACCCTAAGTAGTGATTGTAAGTGTATAGAAGGAGGTGTAGTAAGCAGCTCATCAGACGTGGGAAAGAACGGTAGACCCTAAGTAGTGAAGGTAAGTGTATAGAAGGAGGCGTAGTAAGCAGCTCATCCGACGTGGGAGAGTACGGTAGACCTAAGTAGTTAAGGTAAGTGTATAGAGGGAGGCATAGTAAGCAGCTCATCCGACGTGGGAAAGAAACAGTAGACTCTAAGTAGTGATTGTAAGTGTATAGAAGGAGGTGTAATAAGCAGCGTATCTGCAGCTCCTGATCGAGACCAAAGGAAAGGAAGGTTTCGGTAATAGGGATTCAGCCTCCGGACATGAGTAGGAGAGAAGAAGAGCGGGGAGTGGCATTGACAGACTATCGGACTCAAGCGCTCTTATTTGCAATATTTTCCTATTTTTGAGTTGCTATTGGACCCCATAGGCGTTATTTGTACAAAATAGACGCTATTGAGCACCATTTCTGCCCAATAGCGCCTCTCAGGTCCGATGATCTCTCTAAACAGGGATAAATTAACGAATAGCGGCATTTGAGTCCGAAAGATCAAGTAATTGTACCGCATATTACCAAAAAGGCATCTGTCACTCCTTAGAAGGAATGGCAGATGCCTTTTTTTGAATTTGTTTTAATGATTATACAATCGTAAAGCCAGCACTTGCATAACCAGTGACTGTATTTACAAGGGTGAGGCCTGTAGCAGTGGCTGAGAATACCATAAGCAGACGTGTCTGTGGTGTTACAGCAAAATTGATATCATTTGTAATTCCATTGACAAAAGTTCCTAGATTAATAGTATCTGTGATAGGTGGGAGCGCTACTAATGCCCCTGGAATAGCAGTAAATGTGTTATTTGGTGTGGCCGATTGGTACAACTGTGCTGTTACATTTATTGTAGTACCAAGCAGCGATAAAGCTATGGTATTACTGAAATAAGCAGCAAGGGATGTTATCACTCCTGCACGAGGAGTCGAGAATGCAAAGTTGATAAGCGGTCCAAGGAGAGTACCTGTTAAATCAACATTACCGCCAACAAGAGAAATGCCTGTGGCTGAACTTCCGAAGCCTACAAGGCTTGTTGTTCCCACCAAACCACCTAAAACCGTGGTCATAATAATAGGTCCTCCGGATGCCAGCGGAATAATTGCACCGTTACCGGTTGCACCAGTGACTCCGGTAATGCCAGTAGCTCCAACCGCGCCGGGATCACCCGTTGCACCCGTAGCTCCGGCAACGCCGACCGCACCGGGATCACCAGTCGCACCCGTTGCACCCGTAGCTCCGGCAACGCCGACCGCGCCGGGATCACCAGTCGCACCCGTTGCACCCGTAGCTCCGGCAACGCCGACCGCGCCGGGGTCGCCAGTCGCGCCCGTTGCACCAGCAGGGCCTGCCAAGCCTGCAGCGCCAGTCGAGCCAGTCGCTCCAGTTGCTCCTACGCCTGGACCTGCTGGTCCTTGCGCACCTGTTGGCCCTTGAATCCCCTGCACACCCTGTGGTCCTTGAGGTCCCATCGCGCCACCAGCGATTAACAAGTAATCTGGTGAACTCCCGGGTATTCCAGTAGGTCCAGAAACGGTAGCAATATAGGTGCTGCCATTGAAGGTTACTACTTGACCTGCTGGATAAGTAGGACTTTGTGCAGGATTAAAGATTACAATCCCTTGCAGCCCTACCCCTTGCGGCCCCTGAGGTCCTTGAAGTCCCGGTGTTCCTTGAGGGCCTTGAGGTCCTTGGGGGCCTGTGGAGCCCCCAGCAATTAATAAATAATCTGGTGAACTTCCAGGTGTTCCCGTTGGTCCCGCAACAGTAGCTATATAGGTACTGCCATTGAAGGTTACTACTTGACCGGCAGGATAAGTAGGGCTTAATGCAGGATTAAAAGCAACAATTCCTTGCAGCCCTGCCCCTGTAGTTCCCGTTGCTCCCGGAACCCCCTGAGATCCTTGCGGCCCCTGAGGTCCCTGTGGTCCATGTGGCCCTTGAGGTCCAGTCACACCTTTAATAGGTAATCCAATTGCTTGTGTAATAGAAGCCTGAATATGTCTGATCTGAATAATCAGCTGATCTTTGCAATTAGGGTCAATCTTCGTGGCGAGAATAAAAGATAATAACTCAGCTAATAGCAGTTGAAGATTAGTGCCAACGCTTACGACTGAGAAGGGACTGACTTCGGTCGATACAATGGTTATCTCTACTACAGAAAGTAGCTCAGTTCTAAAAGGGCTGCATAACTTAGAAGTATGCAAGAATTCCAATAGCTCTCTTAACACTCTTTGGAGATTGACAATATGAAGTGTTGTGGGATTCGTAAGTACGGGGGGTACCACTGCAGAGAGATCAGTGACTATTTTTAATAGTGCGTTACACTCCCTCTTTCTAATAGGACTGCTGATCCTTCCATGCTTGTTTAGGATAGCATCGCCTTTAAATGGTCTGTAATCAGGCATATTTCTATATCTCCTCCTTGAACTTCTCCTGTTCATTCCTTTAAAAAATGGGAACCTGCCCAATCAGCATATTCTGAGAAGCGGAAGTTGTTACAATAATTGCCCTGAAAGCCGTTATTCCTGAAAGTCGTTATTAATGAAGCAATACAAAAAAAAGGCAGGCCACCGCTAATTACGGTAGTCTACCTTTTTAATAGATACGTTAAGTAGTCTCTCCTTTAATAAGAGTTACGTCTACAGTAGTGTTGTTGATTAGCTCTCCGTCAGCACTTTCGATCATTTGCAGGAGAGTATTGGTCAGCATGACCCCGATCCGATCACTAGGTTGCATAATGGTAGTCAATTTAGGACTCTGAAGCATGCGGGTAAAGCTGTGGTAATCATAACCGATGATTTTCAGTTGCTCGGGCACTCGAATGCCTTGCTGTTCAGCATAAATGTATAAAGCATAAGCCACAATATCATTACTGCAAAATACTCCATCATATTCTCGAAGTTGGGCTGGAGAGATATTTTCGGTGACAAAGGACCAAAAATAATCAAAGGTAAGCTTATTGTGCGCACCTTCGATAATATCGTAGGTTACACCATGTTTCATACTAGTGATGACAAAAGCATCCCGACGACGATTCGCTAGAATATCCAGATCTAGCGGGCCGGAGATATGTAGCAACCGTTTACAGCCCAGCTGTATCAAATGTTCGGTAGCTAGCTCACCACCGCGGTAATTATCCGATCCCACACAAGGAATGTTGGAGGAAATAAAACGGTCAAAAGAGACAATAGGGAAAGGGACCTTTTTATAGCTTTCAATATTCATGGTGTGGCTGCACATGATAATGCCATCTACTTGATTCTGGCGAAGCATGCTAATATAGTTGGCTTCTTTCTCAGGATCGTCAAGAGAATTGCATATTAGCAATTTATAGTTTTTTTCATTAGCACTCATTTCAACATACTTGATGAGATCGGAAAAGAAAGGGTGGTTCGAATCTGGAACAATAATCCCAATAAAAAAGGATTGATTCTTCTGTAAGGCTCTGGCGATTTGATTAGGATGATAATCTAAGGCGTCCATCGCTTGTTCAACTTTTTTACGCGTCTCTTTGCTGATATATCCCCGGTTGTTCATTACTCTGGACACGGTAGCTACAGCAACGCCCGCTTCCTTGGCAACATCTTTAATACTTGCCATACCCTCATCCCCGTTTCATAAAATGCTCTAATCTATATTCTACAACGTTTCTTGGATTGTTGACACTAATCAAGACTAACAATTGTAAAAGCATAGATTGTTTTTGATAGTTATAATAGGTATGTTATACGTTACCACAAAATATTCAGGTATAATATTAAATATCAATAATTTTGTCTATATTATATGAATATAATTATATGAAAACGTTTGACATATTATTTGCGCATCTATAAAATTGGTTTTGAATAAACGTTCATCTAGGGAGGAACAGGATTCTTAGGAGAACGCTTTCATTAAATTACATTAGTTTGATGATTTCTCTGACTTATGAAGCAAGAGTGTATAAATTGAAATAGAAGGAGAACTCCAATATGCAGATTAAAAATGAAGCTATGCTTATCACTTACGCAGATAGCATGGGAAACAATTTAAAAGAACTAAACGAAGTACTGGATACACACTTGCAAGGAGTCGTGGGTGGGGTTCATTTATTGCCGTTTTACCCCTCTTCGGGCGACCGGGGATTTGCCCCGATGGATTACACCAAGGTTGACTCAGCTTTTGGCGACTGGGCGGAAATTGAACAGATGAGCCAGAAGTTCTACATGATGTATGATTTCATGATCAATCACATTTCACAGCAGTCTCCATACTTTCAAGATTTCCTTGAGAAGAAGGATGAATCGGAATATAAGGATTTATTCATTCGTTACAAGGATTTCTGGCCTAACGGTGAACCAACTGAGGTTGATGTGGATTTAATTTATAAACGTAAACCGCGGGCGCCATACGTAGAGGTTACTTTTAAAGATGGGACGAAGGAAAAGGTTTGGTGTACGTTTGATGAGCAGCAGATTGATCTGGACGTGACTACGGAAACTACGAAGAAATTCGTGAAAGACAATCTGACCTTTCTTGCTGATAAAGGAGCATCGATTATCCGACTTGACGCTTTTGCCTATGCCAACAAAAAGATCGGTACCAACTGCTTTTTCGTAGAACCGGATATTTGGGAAATGTTGAATTTGTCTAAAGAAGTAGTAGAACCTTATGGTGTAACTGTTCTTCCGGAAATCCATGAGCATTACAGCATTCAATTGAAGATTGCAGACAAGGATTATTATGTCTATGATTTTGCCCTGCCAATGTTGGTATTACATGCTCTGTATAGTGGACAAGTAAATCGGCTTGCGCATTGGCTGGAGATCTGTCCGAGAAAACAATTCACTACCCTGGATACGCATGACGGCATCGGCGTAGTGGATGTTAAGGACCTGATGACCGACGAAGAAGCTGAAATGACCAGAGAAAGCCTATATAGCCAAGGAGCGAATGTTAAGAAAAAATATAGCTCCGCCGCTTATAATAATCTGGATATTTATCAAATTAACTGCACTTATTATTCTGCACTTGGCAATGATGATCAGGCATATCTTTTGGCCAGAGCTATTCAGTGCTTCGCCCCTGGTATTCCACAGATTTATTATGTAGGTCTATTGGCTGGCGAGAATGATATTGAGCTGCTCGAAAGCACAAAAGAAGGACGCAATATTAACCGCCATTATTATTCTAAAGATGAAATTGCTGCTGAGGTACAACGTCCTGTTGTTCAAAAGCTGTTCGCATTGTTAAAATTCAGAAATAGCTGTCCAGCTTTTGATGGTGAGATCAAGATTGAACAAGGTAGTGAGAATGAGCTGAACATCACTTGGAAAAATGAGAACAGTGTGGCGAAGCTTGAAGCGAATCTGTTGACCAAAGAATACACCATTCTTGCAGGTGAGAATGAAGCAAATATTGCGAAGGTATTTTAATATTTCATAGGATATCGATGGGTGTTCCAAAGGCTGGGTTAATGGCTGCTGGAACACCCTTCTTTTTGGGGGATAGGTGATTCATGTTATGAACTGTTTTTGGTCCGTCTGAATTCAATTGGTGTAAGGCTGAAGTTGCGTTTGAACATCCGGTGGAGATAAGAACTGCTGGTGAAGCCAGTTACTTCAGCAATATCCGATACCGACAAATCACTCTCTACAAGCAGGCGGCATACTTCCTTCATCCGTACCTCCATAATGACATCCACAATAGTGGTTAGGGTCTGCTGCTTATAAAGTCTGCTGACATAAATCGGAGACATATTAAGTTCATCCGCGATTTGGTTCAGACTTAGGCAAGGGTCCATGTAAGATTGCTGAATGGTTTGGTTGATTTGCCGGATTAGATCGCTTTGCTTGGAGCTGCGCTTATCCGCTTGGAATTCCTGAATATGATCGAAAAGCTGGTAAAAAGCCGCTTCAAATTCTTCTATCGTTTCATACTGTTCAAGCGAAGGCATCACCATCATCCCTTCGGTGGAGGTAGGACTAAGCTTCTTGATGTTATCGACGATTCGTTTAATCGTTAGCGTCACCCTTGAAACAGTAAGTTCCAGCACATGATAGGGATATTGCTCCATTTCACGTACCATTTCGGAGAAGTGACTGCGGGCTTCGTCTGTTCTGCCACTTGTGAGCGCATCGACCAGCTTTTTCTCGCTGTCAGCCGGGTAGGAGTAAAGATTGTTCTGAAGCTCGCTAATGCGCTCAGCATTGATCAAGCTGCCATGACCATAAAACAGTCTATGTTTGGAAGCTTCTCTGGCCTGACTGTACAGCCGGTTTAGTACATCTGGATTATCACTGATGGGGCTGTACACTAACGACAGTCCGATTTTTAGATAATCACAGCAGGCCACGCGGATCTGCCGCAGCAGCACTTCAATCAGCTCGGTATCCAGATGTTCAGTGGAGGTCATGCTGCTAAGCAACATGACTACGCTATCGTCATTCATATCTACAGTTTCCACCTGATAAGTCTGTCCACAGATCTCTGAGGCAATATTCATGATGGCAAACTTGTACGGAAGCAGATAAGAGCCTCGTTCCTTTCGCAGAGCTTCGTACTCATCAATGCGTAGTAATACTAGCCGGTAGCCCTCGTTTAAATTAAAAGAAATACCCAGCTGTTGAACATCATTTTGCCGGCTGTTATGAGGAGATTTAATACCAAGCACCAGATTGCGTAATGAATTCTGCCTGATCGTGAACATGCTGTTGCGTTTATCTGCCTCAAGGGTGTTCATTCGGCTTACGATCGAATCAATCGGCAGATAAAGCCGTTTGGACAGTACCCTAGAAATAACAAGACCGAACAATAAAATAATTAAAGAAATCAGAAGTGTAGTATTGCGGATATGATTGGTCTGTTCAGTAATTACCTCATAAGGAGTAATGCGCACATATTGCCAGCCAAGCGAATCGGGCGAAGTATAGGACACCAGTGATTTATTCCCTCTAAAAGGGGCAGTAAAATAGCCGGCAGAGCGTGCTTTTACTTGATGCTCCAGCCAACTGTTTTCATCCCCGGAGAGCTTCTCCAGTGTCAGCTTATTCCCCGACAGAAAACGGCCTTGGTCATCTAAAATGTAGGTACTGCCACTACCGGGTGTATTGCCGTTAGCCAGTTCTTTATTGATCCAAGCCGCGGATATGTTAACAATAACTGCAGAGTTAATAGAGCGGTCCCAATTGATGGCATCATAGCAGAGGTAAGTATAGACTGAGATGGTTTTCTTCTCAGGTTCATTTATGGAATAGGTTCGCGGAATCGGCGTGAATGTTTTGTAATCCTGATAATGATTCAGCATCTGAATAATTTCAGTGTCCACCAGTTCGCGGGTGGTGAATACGCCATTCTGGCCCTGTGCTGCCGAAATATAAACCGTGTCATTATTCGGATTATATACATAGATGGATTCAATATAGGGCATGGAATTTAAGTAGTTTCCGAGATCGGACATCGCTGCGGTTACCTCATAAATAGAAGGCTTGTTGTAGAACAACAGATGAGAAATCGTGCTGGTTCGATACAGTTGAAATGAAAGCGTTTGCGCGACTTCAGCCATGTTGACTACTTTTTTGCCGGTCTGGGTCAGGTCCCTTAGATCGGAGCGAAAGGTTTGCGTCTTCTCGACACCGATGTAGTACGTATAGTAAACAAAAGTAGAGATAAGAAGGGTTAACGATATGCACAGGGTTATGGTAGTGAGCAGCTTGCCATACAGTAGTCTTTTTCTCCGTAGATCATTATTCTTCATACCGTCCCCCCTGATCATCATATGACTTACTCGGACAAGACTCTGGATGAATTCATATTATGAAGTTCCTTTATTATAAGTCCCCAAGAGTGAACGGAACAGTGGAGCAACCTTATAATCCTGCATTTTTCCAATCTGAAGGGAGTGAACAAATTAAATATTCATGTACAAAACAGCCTTTTCTACAAGGATTATACGGGGTTAGCGAAGCTTGAGAAGCTCTGTGGGTCTCCGAAGACTTTTACATAAACATCCTGATTGTTCAGTTCCTGTTTCGCCAGTTTGTGCAGTAAGGCTTGTAAGCTTCACTTCTGTGTTCAGAAGAATCCCCCTATAGTGGAATTATGCAGTTTCTATATTAAGGGGAGTGAGAGATCTTGAGCCAAACCTCATCCAAAGGAATTTCAAACGTCGAACTTGGCATCCAGGCTGATGGTAGAGCACGCTTACGAACGACAAGAAAGAAGAAAGGATTGTTGTATGAGCTGGTGCACAATCGGGTAATGTTTCTGATGCTGCTGCCCACCTTGATCTTTTTTCTGGTGAATTCCTATTTTCCAATGGTAGGCATTTATTATGCGTTCACTCAATTCGACTTCAACAGCAGTATGTTCAATTCCAAGTTTGTCGGGTTGCAGAATTTCGAGTTCCTCTGGAGATCCGGTACGCTGGTGAAGCTCACGATGAACACGATAGGATACAATATTGCTTTTATTGTACTAGGGAATGTGCTGGCAATTGTCTGTGCGATCCTGCTGAGTGAGCTCAATGGAAAATGGTTTAAAAAGATTAGCCAATCGGTAATGTTTTTGCCTTACTTCGTATCTTTTGTAATTCTCAGTGTAATTGTCTACAACTTGTTTAATTATGACAGCGGTTTCTTGAATACAATACTTACCCAATTTGGCCTTGATCCGGTCGACGTTTACAGTAAACCTTGGGCATGGATCTTTCTGATCATTATCTTTTATCTATGGAAAAATCTTGGCTACAGCATGGTGATTTATCTGGCGGCGATTACGGGGATTAGTGACGAATATTATGAAGCGGCCAAAATTGATGGCGCTAATATTTTCCAGCGGATTTGGTATATAACGGTGCCGATGCTCAAATCAACCTTTGTGGTGCTGCTGCTCTTTGCGCTCGGCAGTATTATGAAGGGCCAGTTCGATCTTTTCTATCAATTAATAGGCAATAACGGGCTGCTCTACAATACGACGGATATCCTTGATACCTATGTATACCGTTCGCTTAAAGTAACCTTTGATGTGGGCATGGCAACGGCTGCCGGGGTTTATCAATCCCTGTTCGGCTTCGTCCTCATTATGACGGTCAACTATATAATTCGCAAAATAAACGATGACTACGCCCTGTTCTAGGAGGATAAGGAATGAAAATTCAAAAGGATAAATATACGCGAATGCTTCATTGGATTGCCTATGTGGTCATTATTGGCCTGTCGATCGCTTGCCTGCTGCCCTTTTTGCTAATTATCTCTGCGTCTTTGACCAGCAATGAGTCCATTATTCGCGATGGCTATCATCTGATACCGGCACAGTTCTCACTGGAGGGCTACAAGACGGTATTCATCTTCCCGGATGAGGTGCTGCGGGCATATGCGGTCACAGTCAGCACAACTGCGATTGGAACGGTAATGGGACTTTTTTTCATGACTATGGCCGGTTATGTACTGGCGCGTAAAGATTTCAAATATCGAAATAGCTTTTCCTTCTATATATACTTTACGACTTTGTTTGGGGGAGGACTTGTCCCGTGGTACATCATGATTACGAAATACCTCGGTCTGCTGGATTCCTATGCGGTACTGGTGCTTCCAGGTCTGATGACGCCATTTTTGATCATTTTAATGAAAAACTTCATCAAATCTGCAGTTCCTGAGGAATTATTCGATTCTGGCAAAATAGACGGGGCTGGTGATTTCCGGATTTACTGGCAGATTGTACTCAAGCTTTCCATGCCGGGCATCGCTACAGTCGGTTTGTTTCTGGCTTTGTATTACTGGAATGACTGGTTCACCTCTTCACTGTTCATCAATGATACGCATAAATATCAGCTGCAGTTCTATCTGTACAATGTTATTAATTCAGCACAGTTTATCGCACAGATGGGGGCGGGAACCGGGGTGTCACTGGCTACGGAGGTCCCTGCTGAGTCTACCAAAATGGCGATGGCAATTGTCGTGACGGGACCTATTCTTTTTCTGTACCCGTTCGTTCAGCGTTATTTTGTCAAAGGCCTAACCATCGGCGCTGTGAAAGGTTAGAACCGCAACCTGCCCACTACCGGGTTAAGGTACAGTCGGCTAACATAGAAGCATAGTGAAAAGGGAGGATTCAGATGAATAAACAACGGGGCAAACGCATGTCTATTCTGCTTACGTCAGTATTGGGCTTGACGCTGCTGGCAGGCTGCGGGGGGAATTCTAATTCTGCAAACGGAGACAATGCGGCGGTAAAAGAGAGCAATAGCGGAGGAAACACAGCACAAAGTACGAACGCAGTTACTGAGGAGAAGACCGGACTGGACACTTCCAAAAAGGTAGAGCTGCAATTCTATATGCTAGGCGATGCGCCGAAGGACCTCTCAAGCATTGAAGCAGAAATTAACAAAATGGCCGAAGAGGATCTGAATGCAACCGTTAAATTCAACTATACAACCTGGACAGATTGGGATCAGAAATATAAGCTGCTGCTGTCGTCGGGCCAATCGATCGATTTGATCTTCACTGCGGACTGGACACAATATCAGGCTTATGCGAAAAAGGGAGCTTTTTTGGCTATAGATGATCTGCTGCCAAAAGCTGCCCCAGAACTCCAGCAATTCGTACCACAGGAAATGTGGGATGCCGTGAAGATTGATGGCAAGATTTACACCGTTCCTGCGACTTATAAGGAGTATGTAACGAATGGCTTCGTATGGCGTGAGGATCTGCGCAATAAATACAATCTGCCTCAGCCGACAGATCTGGCTAGCTATGAAGCATACATGGAAGGAATCAAGAAAAATGAACCGCAGATGTCGCCGGCTTCTTTTAACAGTGATGTAAGAGGTAACATTCATGATGTATATTCAACACTTACCGCACAGGTCGGCAGTCCGCTGCCTTACGGTATTGGTATTAAGTACGATGATCCTTCAAAAGCTTATCTCTATTGGGGCTCGGAGGAACATAAAGAAGAGCTGCTGACGATGAGACGCTGGCAGGAAAACGGATTGATTTCCAAAAACGTCCTGAACTTGAAGGATACCATCCAGGCGCCGATTATCGCGGGCAAGGCAGCAAGCATCTTCGGAGATAATCCGACTCGCTTCAACGATACGTTGATGAAGGTGAAAGCAGCACATCCGGATTGGGATCTAGGTTACTATCCTTATGGCAATACCATTGGTTATGCAACACCAGTTCATCCTATTCATAATGGTTTCGCCATTCCGAAGAGCAGCAAGAACCCTGAACGTGCGCTGGCCTTCTATGAAAAGATGGTCATGGATAAACGTTACAACCAACTCACACAATACGGTGTGGAAGGAAAGAACTATAAAATTGATGCGAACGGCTACTATGAACTTATTGGAGATGCTTCAACAAACGGTTTTACACGCGAGGGAATGAATGGCTGGGCTTGGCGGAATCCGGAGTTCATGTTGTTTGATAAATCCTATGACGGCGTGAAGGAAATCTTCGCTGAGCTCGACAAAATTCAGAAACCGGATATTTTCACAGGTTTTGCTGAGGATTATACCTCCTATCAGGCGGAAAAAGCAGCACTAGAGCAGGTGGAAAAGCAATACCTGTATCCATTGCAAGCTGGATTAGTAGAGGATGTTGATGCGGGTTTAACCACCTTTATGGAAAAGGCTAAGCAAGCAGGCCTTGAGAAAATCCAGACCGAATATATCAAGCAATGGGACGCTTATGTGCAGGAGAAGGGTTTGAAATAATAAAAGTAGCAAGGGATGTTCCCTAAGCCAAATGGGGAGCATCCCTTTTTTTGTGTTTTTTAGAGTCTTCAGGATCTACGAAAAGCGTTGGCGGAATTCCCGCGGAGTGGTCCCTTCTATTCGAATAAAGCTGGAGCTGAAGTAAGGGGCCTGATTGAAGCCGACTTCCTCGGCTATACGGGCAATCGTGTAGCTGGTCTGCATCAGCAAAAGTTTACTTTGCTGAATTCGATAATGCAGCAGATATTCCATCGGCGCACAGCCGTATTCCTTCTTCATGCAACGAGCGATATATACAGGGTGAAAGCTTAGGCTTTCCCCTAGCTGCTGCGCAGTGATGTGCTCACGAAAATGGCTGCGTAAATAGGAGGCCGCTTGCTCTGCACATGTTTTGGAGGGCGAGGGGCGCTCATGGCTGAGGGAGGCGGATAACTGCTGAATAACCTCCTGAAACAACAGCTGCTGCTGAAATGGAGTATCGCTTAAATGGGAATTAGGCACAAGCTGATTCAGCTGTGAGAGCAGCTCTTCTATCTTGGACGGCTGCAGCAGAGTCGTATACTGAGGCAGGCGTAAGCTAAACGGCCGGATATCAAATTCGTCAGATTGCAGGGAGTTCTCTATTTTGACGTTGTCCTTCTCAAGCGCAGCAGCCGTATCCTCGGTCATATTCCATTCACCCACCGTTTGAAAATGCAGCCAATAATAAGAGGTGGATTCCTTGCAGCTGTCCGTACTGAAATGATGGCTGTCTGGACGAAGCAAGAGCGCCTGACCCGCTTTTACTTGAAAAGGGAGGCCGCCTTCACTCATATATAAACTGCCTTGTTTAACTACAAGCAAATCGAACACCCGGGTATTATGGCGGCTCATATGATAATGGCCGGGGGAGAAAGTATGGAATCCGCTTACAATGTAGTACAGCAACGGAGGAACGGTGAAGTTCAAGATGTTCATGTCAGAAGCTCCTTTTAGTGAGGTTGGAATAATGTAATAATTGGTTTGAAATCTGTACCATCATCCAAAGTATATCATCTATAATTTAGTCTGACCTAATGAATAAAGATGTTATTTTTTAGGCTAAGTCTGTAGGCATGGTTTACGAGGAGGGTTTGTATAGTGAAAAAAGAAAGACAGGGTTTTGGACTCTGGGTATTGGCTTGGCCTATATTTATAGAGGTATTTCTACAGACTCTGCTGGGTACGGTAGATACATTAATGGTCAGCCGTATCTCTGATGATGCAGTCGCCGTAGTCGGCATTTCCAATCAATTGTTCGGTGCATTGACCACGCTTTTTACAACATTTGCGGGTGGAGCGGGGATTTTGATCGCGCAGAGAATGGGCTCCAAACGTTTTGGTGAAGCGCGCACGATTGCTATTATGGGAGTATCGGTTAGCCTCGTGTTGGGGATTGTCGTGAGTATTGTGTTGTTTTTCTATGCGGGCCCTATTGGTGGGGTTCTAAATATAGCACCTGAGCTATTGTCACTTTCCAATGTCTATATCTCCTACGTCGGCGGTGGACTTTTTATGGTCGGGATGATCGCTTCCCTCGGTACCGCTATCCGTAACACAGGGAATACCAAAGGACCGATGTACACAGGGATTATAATCAACGTGATTCATATAATTCTGAACTATATTTTTATATTTGGTGTATTCGGTCTGCCACAGCTAGGCCTTGCGGGCATCGCGATCTCCAGTATTGTCAGTAGACTGGTCGGAGTGATTATTCTCTACTCCTTATTCCGGCGTTCTTTCGAGATCAAGGTTAGACTTAGAGATTTCCGCATATTCAATGGCAAGCTGTTCAAGCAAATTTTGAAGATTGCCTGGCCTCTCGGGATCAATTCTTCCTGTTGGGTATTCTCCCAGCTTATTGTATATTCCTTTCTGGCTGCACTTGGAGCCGAAGCGTTAGCAGCACGCACGTATCTTAATACCTTGGAGTCCTTTTGCTTCACACTTGGTTATGCTTTTGCGCTGGCGGGGCAGATACAGATTGCTCATTTATTTGGAGCAGGCAAATTGAAAGAAGCTTATCGCAGTGCGTATCGTACACTCTTTATTGGTTTGAGCATTGTGTCAGCTAACATGCTGTTACTATTCCTGTTCGGAAAACAGCTGCTCGGTTATTTCACATCTGATCCGAAGATTATTGCGATCGGGGTTTCTTTGTTAGCTCTAAATCTATTGCTCCAGCCCTCCAAAATGCTGAATATGGCCCTCGGCAACGCGCTGAATGCCATCGGGGATACGCGTTATACGATGTATACTTCCATCGTGTCTATGTCCCTAATTGGCGTGGGCTGCTCCTATTGGTTAGGAATCAGCGTCGGCTGGGGACTTATGGGTATCTATTGTTGTATGATAGCCGACGAATTGGTGAGAGGCTTGCTTGTCCTGGCGCGCTGGAGGGGGCGAAAGGTTCTCCGCCAAGCGGATATCGGCTTGAGTGAAGAGAATGCTTCACTACATGGAGCCGGGAAAAGAAGCACCTCGTTAACCACATAAGCGGGACTCTATAAGCCTAGCTTGATGGGCAATGGAGTGGTTTAAGAGTCGGTCGTTGTTTGTTGAGTAGTGTTTGTTGCGGCAGTAGGGCGGCTGCAGGAGAGCGGTAGTTGGGCGGTTGCGGGCGGCAGTAGGGTGGTTGCGGGTGGCAGTAGGGTGGTTAGGGGCGGTAGTAGGGTGCTCGCGGGCGGGTCGGTGTGCTTTCGGACTCAGCTGCAGCTATTTGCCGGTTTAGGGCCTTTTTTGGATAGTTTCGGACTGGAGAGGTGCTATTCCTCGTAAAATGGCTCATAATGGGGTCGTTTTGCACCCATAGTGACTCTGGAGTCCGATAGCTCATGAAAAGAGGCGTTTGTGCGGAAATAACGGCTCTGAGGTCCGAAAGCAACTTTGAAAGTCTAAGTAACATTAAGCAACTTGAGAAGCGCCGAGCACTCTAGGTAATGATGAGCACTTCAAGTAACAATGATCATCCCGATTAAACATAGAGCAACTCTGCGGCTTGAAAATTGATTAGTTTAGGGGCAGTAGGGCGGTTACGGGAGCTCTGGCGTGTGCCTTCGGACTCAGTTGCAGCTATTTGCCGGTTTAGGGCCTTTTTTGGATAGTTTCGGACTGGAGGGGCGCTATTCCTCGTAAATTGGCTCATAATGGGGTGATTTTGAGGCAATAGTGACTCTGGAGTCCGATAGCTCATGAAAAGAGGCGTTTGTGCGGAAATAACGGCTCTGAGGTCCGAAAGCAACTTTGAAAGTCTAAGTAACACCGTGCACCCAAGCAACATTAAGCAGTTCAAGTAACATTAAGCATCTTGAGTAACGTCGAGCACTCTAGGTAATGATGAGCACTTCAAGTAACAATGATCATCCCGATTAAACAAGAGCAACTCTGCGGCTCGAAAATTGATTAGTTTAGGGGCAGTAGGGCGGTTACGGGAGCTCTGGCGTTGTGCTTTCGGACTCAGCTGCAGCTATTTGCCGGTTTAGGTCCTTTTTTGGATAGTTTCGGACTGGAGAGGCGCTAATCCTCGTAAGTTGGCTCATAATGGGGTGATTTTGCGGCAATAGTGACTCTGGAGTCCGATAGCTCATGAAAAGAGGTGTTTGTGGGGAAATAACGGCTCTGGAGTCCGAAAGCGACTTTGAAAGTCCAAGTAACACCGTGCACCCAAGCGACAGCGATCACTCCAAGTAACAATGAGCACTTCAAGTAACATTAAGCATCCCGAGTAACGTCGAGCACTTCAAGTAACATTAAGCATCCCGAGTAACGTCGAGCACTTCAAGTAACATTAAGCATCCCGAGTAACGTCGAGCACTTCAAGTAATATTGAGCATCCCGAGTAACGTCGAGCACTCCAAGTAACAATGAGCATCTTGAGTAACAATAGGCACTCCAAGTAACATTGAGCATCGTATGAACAACTAGCGTTCGAAGTAACATTACGTGTGCTGTTTTTATGAAAGAGGTTACCTCATGAGTAGAAATGATTACTTCTGTGAGGGCCTCTTTTTTATGCGCGTATAAAGTTTAAGTTTGACGGTTCTCAAATTTGATTATTCATTCATATAGAGTTTGATTCTATGATATAAATGAGTTAGCCTTTATAGAATGGGTAGCCGTTATATAAATACATGTTACTGAAGGGTTTGAGGGAAATGTTGTTGTCAAAATGGAGAGGGTTTTCGTTACTAGGGCTGCTCTTAATGCTTGTACTATTATCAGGCTGTTCTAAAGGCACTGCTCATGTCACAGTGAATAAGAACGGAAGCGTAGATATTGCAGTGAACATGAAAGTGAATTCGCGTGCAGAAGCGTTGATTAGCGGAAAAATGGAAGATGCTCTGGTAAACAAACTTAAGGATCAGGGGATTGAGCTAGAGAAAAGCCAAGATGGAAAATTTACAGTCTATGAATTCGTGAAATCTTATGCCTCTTTTGAGGATATGAAAGCACTTTCTGGTGACTTGGATATTGTGGACCTGAAATTAGATACCAAAGATAATTGGTTTTATACCAAATATGACGTTGAGGCGAAGCCCAAATTAAATAGCTACATAGACACCATAATGGATAATATGGGATCGCTCAGTTTATCGAAGCCGATTATTCGGGCTTTTTTGCAAAACATGGCTTTCGACTTTAAATTAACGTTACCTGTGGATCTATATGGAGACAATAATGCAAATGTGGAGGACGGCAGAACCCTTACTTGGAATGTTACACTAGCGGATACAGAGCCAATTCAAATGCAGGTTTATGTGCCTAATGTATGGAATATCGTGATTGTGCTTATCATTTTAGTGGTGGTTATTGCAACTGCGATTATATTGTTCGTCAGAAAAAGAAAGCAGCGTAATAGGAAACGTTTCTAAGTGGGTTCGTAAGGTTTCGGAAGTGCCGGGAAGCTAGGATGCTTTACCGGCCTTCTTTACTTTTTAGCAGGCACAGAGTTATAATTAGTACCAAGTACTAATATCAGATACTAATTGAAGAGGTGATTGGAATGACAGGTGCAAAAATTACCGCTATCGGAACCTATGTCCCAGCCAAAAGACTGACTAATGCCGATCTGGAGCAGATCGTAGATACAAATAATGAATGGATTGTGCAACGGACCGGAATCCGTGAGCGCCGAATTAGTCGGCAGGATGAGTATACAAGTGATTTATGTGCAGCAGCTGTGCAGGATCTTATGACTCGTTATGGAAAAAGCGTTCAGGATGTCGATATGGTCCTGGTAGCTACGAGTACACCTGACTTTTCCTTTCCCTCAGTAGCTTCTTTGATTCAAAATCGTTTTAACATTCCGCAGACTGCTGGTGCTATGGATTTGAGTGCAGCATGCGCAGGTTTTGTCTATGCACTGCATACTGCTCACAGTTATGTGGCTTCAGGAATGCATCGCAAGGTACTGGTTATTGGTGCGGATACGATCTCCAAGATTACGGATTATACTGACCGCAGTACATGTATTCTTTTTGGGGATGGCGCTGGAGCAGTGCTTGTGGAAAGTGATGAGCAGACGACGGGATTTTTAGGCTTCCAGCTGGCAAGTGATGGCGGTGGGGCACATCATGTTTACCGTACGGGGCTTGCCCATACTGTAAACAATATTGAGCTGGTAGATACACAAATGCTGGTACAGAACGGACGAGAAGTGTTTCGCTGGGCGGTCAGAACGGTTCCTTTAGGTGTGCAACAGGTGCTAGAAAAAGCGGAGGTAGGTCTGGAGGAAGTAGACTGGTTTATTCCACACAGCGCTAATATGCGGATGATTGAGCCAATTTGCGAGCGATTAAATTATCCGCTGGAGCAGGTGCTGCACAGTCTTGTGAATTTCGGCAATACATCTGCTGCCACGATTCCTTTAGCACTCGATTTGGGCATCCGCGAGGGCAAGGTACAAAATGGACAAAAGATCCTGATGTATGGTTTTGGTGCCGGATTAACCCAGGCAGGACAATTGATTGAGTTGAATTTGGATCATCAGGTAGGGATACCTACTCCATATTAAGAGGTGGAGTTCGGCCAGCTAGAGACCAATGAAGATAGATAACGAAACATTTTCGATAATCAATAAAAAGACAACGCCGTTTGCGGAAACCCGCTTACATAAGTTGTCTTTTTTTGTTGATTAACTAAGTATTTAATTGACTGCCACAGGATTCACGCACAATAAGCACAGGCTCCACTACAAATGATCCACCGCCAGACTGATTGTTAATCAAGTCATAGAGCATATGGGCAGCGAGGATGCCAAGCCGTTCTTTGTTCTGGCGGATGGTCGACAGTTTTGGACTGGTATATTTACAGGCTTCAATGTCGTCACATCCGATAATGGCAATATCTTCAGGCACGCTGAGACCGTGTTCTTTCAAAGCCCGGATGGCTCCCAGAGCCAGCAAATCAGAAGCCGCAAAAATGGCTTTTGGTAAATTTCCAGCTTGAATTAATTGCTGCATAGCCGTATAACCGCTGGGCTCAAAGAAATCGTCGCCATGAACAAACCACTGACGGTTCAAAGTGAGGCCGAAGCTTTCAATAGCTTTGACATATCCGGATTCCCGCAGGTTAGAAATATCTGAATCCGCTGCACTTCCGATAAATCCAAGTTCTCTATAGCCAAGCAGATAAAAATGCTCCACGACCTTGGAAGAAACCTGAAAGTTATCTGACATCACAAAGCCGGATTTTTTGCCCTTTAGCTCAAGGTCGACCCCGATACAAGGAATACTGCTCATATCCAGATCGCGGATGGTAGGCTCCATCTTTTGCCCGGAAATAATGACACATCCATCCACATTAAAATGAACAGATCGAGCGAAATAATCGCCGCTGCTGATGAATTTCTCGTTGGAAAAGAAAATGAGATCGTAGCCCAGAACGCCCATCTGCTTTTTAAAAGAATTTAGCACTTCTACGAAAAAGGGATGTGTAAATTCGACATTAAGCTCGCCAGCAAAAATAACCCCGATCAGATTCGACTTCTTAGTTGCGAGTGTCTTGGCGGAGTTGGAAGGTGAATATCCGGTTTGTTCGATGATTTCCAAAACTCTTTGCTTGGTCTTTTCGGAAACATCACTGTAATTGTTCATAATTTTCGAAACAGTCGAGACAGAAACGCCGGCCATTTCGGCAATCATTTTGATATTCATAGTTAATAATGCCACCCTCCGCTAAATCGTTGAAATTTGAGAAAAAGACTGTTCTAGAGCGGTTATTTGCGAGTTATTATGAATAGGGTGAATGAAAATTCAATTATTTTCAGTCTATTATTATTGCCGAAACAAGTCAAATATATATTTCACTATGCAGATTTACTCCAAAATAATCTATGTAAAAAAATTCAAAATTACATCTTTACAAAAATAGAAAACTAAGCAACAATAGCATTGTCGAAACCGATTTCGATTTTTCGCTTGAATTACGAATATTACGAAATTCGAGGAGTGATGTTTAGGATGAAAAGGAATTTCACAGCAGCACTTGCTGCTATGCTCCTTGTCACCGGGCTGCTATCACCGGTTGGGAGCATGAATGCTTCAGCGGCAGAGGCGTTAAAGGAAAACTCACCTGATTCAGCGGCAACGAAAGTGGAAAATGAACCAATCAATGGATTGAAAGCGTTTACCGATGTATCTCCAAATCATTGGGCCGCAGGCCCATTACAGCGTTGGAGCACAAATGGGATCATAAGCGGATATGACGACGGGTCGTTTCGTCCGGGTAAGGAAGTCACGAAGGCAGAATTCGCAGCTATTATGAATCGTATATTTAATTATCAGGAGCAATCGGATAAGGTTCCCGCTGATGTCCAGACCACAGACTGGTATAAAAATGATATAGCCAAAGGGATTGCAGCTGGTTATTTAAGCAGTGATCAGAAGAACAATATTTATCCTTCAAAAGCACTTTCGCGCGCGGAGGCAGCGTTAGCATTGGAGAAAGTGTTTCGTTTCAATGCAGACAAAAGCAGTACAACAGCATTCACCGATCTGAACGGAGTCAGCGATGAAACCGCAAAAGCAATAGCCGTTCTATCGAGTGCAGGTTATGTAAAAGGTTATCCTGGAGGTTTGTTTAAGCCTGATGGTGGGATCACCCGTGCAGAGTTAGCTCAGTTGGCTGATCGAATGGTTTCGGGACTCCTCCTGAAATCAGGAGAGACTTCACTAGGAACAGTAAAGGGCAATGTAGTCATTAATCGGGCTGATGTGATTCTTAAAGACACGGTCATCCAAGGTAATCTTTATCTAACCGAGGGGATAGCTGAAGGGAATGCAAAGCTTGAAGGTGTAAAGGTAACAGGGACTACTTTTGTACGGGGAGGCGGCGAGCAAAGTATCGGCTTACACCATACTTCTCTTGGACTGCTTCAAGTAGCCAAGCCTAATGGTAAGGTTCGGATTTATGCCAGCGGGTCGACAGCTGTGGGTACTGTGCAGCTGCTATCTGGGTCAATCTTGGAAGAAAGCAGCGATCTTACCGGGGCAGGGTTTGGGGATGTTGAGATGGATGTCGTTCCTCACAATATTTCGCTTCGCGGAACATTTGGAGCGGTTCGTTCGGCAGACTCAGCAGTCAGCGGTTCTTTGTTAAGAATCCTTGGAACTGTCGGCAGCCTTACTCTGGGAAGTCCGACCCATTTAACATTGGAGAACAATTCACAAGTGGCGGCACTAATCCTATCTGCGAGCGCTGGAGCTACAGCAATTCAAGGCAGCGGAAGCGTAACCACAATAGATAACAAAGCCGATGGAGTGACGATTGGCGGTGTAGCATTGAAAAAAGGAAACACTGGCAAAACAACATTGCCAATAGCAAGCTCAGCGCCAAGCAGTTCGGGGAATGTAGGTCCAATAACGACGCCAAGCGCCACACCTGAAGCAACGGCGGCACCTACGGCCACTGCTACACCAACCGAAACGCCAACACCAACCGAAACACCGACACCAACAGCAACGCCAACACCAACCGAAACACCGACACCAACCGAAACGCCAACACCAACCGAAACACCGACACCAACAGCGACACCAACACCAACCGAAACACCGACACCGACACCGACACCAACACCAACACCAACACCAACACCAACACCAACACCAACACCGACACCGACACCAACGCCAACGCCAACAGCCACACCAACACCGACACCAACAGCCACACCGACACCAACAGCCACACCAACACCAACACCAACACCAACACCAACACCAACACCAACACCGACCACTGATCCGTGGACACTGGTGTGGGGGGATGAGTTTGATGATGGAGACATTGATGCTACAAAGTGGACCTATGACCTTGGAGATGGTTCGCAATACAACAATCCAGGTTGGGGAAACAATGAGAAGCAGTGGTATACCAACGATGAGAAGAATGTAAAGGAACAGGACGGTAACCTGATCATTACGGCCCACAAAGAAGAAAAAGCTGGCAAACAATATACTTCTACACGGATTAAGACTAAAGGGTTGTTTAGTAAAAAATATGGCAAATTTGAAATTCGGGCCAAAGCACCTACTGGAAAAGGGTACTGGCCGGCGATCTGGATGCTGCCGGAGAACGATGTGTACGGGACTTGGGCTGCTTCCGGTGAGCTTGATATTATGGAAGGCTGGGGCAGTCGTCCAAACACGGTAGCGGGGACGATTCATTACGGCGGTATGGCGCCGAACAATGTATACTCCGGCAAAGAGTATGTATTTCCGGATAACGCTACGATTGAGCAGTTCCATACGTACTCTATTGAGTGGGAGCCGGGCGAAATTCGCTGGTATGTGGATGGTGAATTATATTCGACCAAAAATGACTGGTATAGCATCAGCAATGGGCAGCCTGCCAATAATGTGTATCCAGCGCCGTTTAATCAGAAGTTCCACTTGCTGATGAATCTGGCCGTAGGCGGTAACTTTGATGGTGATCCGACTAGCGAAACCGTATTTCCAAAATCGATGGAGATCGATTACGTTAGAGTCTATGAGCTGACAGGTCGTGAGTACCGCGAGCCTATTCCAGTTACACTGGAGAAGGAAGCCTATCCAGAAGGCTCCAAGCTTGCACTGGCAGACGGCAACATGGTCTATAACAACAATTATTCGGAGCAGGTGCCGGGGGATGACGGTATGGGAATCCCGAATACCGCACATTGGGTACTTTATAAAGAAGCAGGGGCTGAAGCTACGGTTTCTACCGTTCCTATTGGGGAGCGCAATTATGTGAAGGTAGATATCAGCAGTGGTGGCGGCAATTTTTATTCGATTCAACCCCAAGCTATCGTATCTATAGCTAAAGGCAGGTTCTATAAACTCAGCTTCGATGCCAAAACCGATATGTCCCGCAGTATGAGCGTCCGGTTAACAGGTGGAGAATCTCGTGGATTTGCAGCGTATTCTCCATCGCTTAAGGTAGATCTAACTTCAGCGATGACCCATTACGAGACGATGTTTCAAATGAAGGAAAACTCAGATATTGCTGCACGCGTCGAGTTCAACGTGGGTACCAATACTTCACCGGTATGGTTTGGTAATGTCAGATTAGAAGAGATTGAGAATATTCAATTCCCGCATGATAGTGTGAAGGAACCGCTGGCCAACGGTAATCATCTGTACAATGGTACTTTCGATATTGGGGAACCCAATCGGATGAGTTATTGGCATACGGAAGCAACTGGTGGTGCCATGGTAGAATCAAGCGTTAATGACAATGGCCAGTTAAAGCTGCAGATTGGCGGCAGTGAAAATGGTGAGGTTCGGTTACTTCAGAAGGGAATTCAGCTCATTCAAGGGCAGGACTATGAGGTTACGTTCAATGCTTCAGTCTCCTCTGCACGCACAGGAACGGTTCAACTACTAGGGAAAGACGGCAGTGTACAGGCAGAACAACCGGTTAACTTAAGCGAAGGTGAGCAAAAAATTAAAGCTACCTTTATCAATCTTGCAGGTGCAACCGATCATGAAGGACAATTCGTATTACTGTTAAACGGTGCTGCGGATACAGTCATTCTGGATAATTTCCAGATGCTGCGTACTAGCTTCTATTTTGATCCATCGCTAATATACTACCCACTCTTGAATGGTGAATTTAACTTTGGGTTTAGCGCCTGGGACCGCCTGTTGACAGAGCAGGGTGGTCAGAGCAGCGCTACGGTTGCAGATGGAGCAGCGAAATTTAGCATTACGAATACCGGCAGTCAGGCGTATTCTGTAATGTTGTTTCAGAACAACTTGAAAGCTGCTGCTGGAATGGATTATGAGGTTGAATTTGACGCCAGTTCAACCGTAATCCGCAAAATCGGGGTGAACGTAGAAAATGGTACGTATCAGGCCTCGTTCAGCAATATCGTGGAGGTAACGCCGGAGACGAATCATTACAGATTCGAATTCCGGCAAGGAAGCAAGGATACATTGTCTCTAAAATTCCTGCTTGGGAAGGTTGAGGGGATTAGTATTCCTCAAAACCATGATATTATCATTGACAATGTGAAATTTGAGATCAAAAATGCACCGGCCAAACCGCAGGAGCTGCTAAGCGACAGCAGCAATAACAGAGTTTCACAGCCGATTGAGCTTACTTTTATCGACAATGCAAATTGGCGGAATCAAATCATGGCGGTAAAGGTTAACGGTACAACACTTAATGCAGAGCAGTACACTATTGAACCGGGAAAAATCACAATCGAAGCAGCAGTATTTCCGGCCGAAGGAAGTTATGCCATTACTGTTGAGGCTGAACATTATGTTACTGCAACTGTCACGCAGACTATTCTAGCTAATGATAACAATCTAGTCATCAATGGTTCGTTTGGCAGCGATAAGACAGGCTGGACTACCTGGTCCGGAGAAGGTGGCGTCTCCGCGTTTAATGTGAAGGATGGCGTAGCTGAAATCCTGATTACGTCGGCCGGATGGGAAGCGTGGCATACACAATTTTTCCAAGAGGGTATTCCACTGGAGGGCGGAAAAACGTATGAGGTGAGCTTCAAGGCGAAATCAACGGTTCCGCGGCAAATTGTGTTAGAATACTCCAATACTTCAGCTGCTTCCGCACAAGCTAAGTTTGATATTCATGCGGATTGGGCTACTTATACAGCACAATTTACGGTGTCGAACAGCAATCCGCTGAAGCTTAATTATCTGATCGGCAAAACGCTGGGCGCTGATCCTGCGGCTAACAGTACGCCGCATACGATTTCTTTTGACGATATTGTGGTCAGGGAGGTACAAGGGGGTCCACCAGTAATACCGCCAAGCGGTACGCTGGATAATGGAACCTTCGATGTAGATGCAACGGGCTGGAGCCAGTATTTTGACGGAATCGGATCTGCCTCTGTTCAAGAGGGGGAATTTGCTATCAACTTAACAGGTACCGGGCAAGCCCCTTTTAGCGCACAGGTGGATTACGAAAATCTGAAGCTTGTTCAGGGAAAAACGTACACCTTGAAGTTTAAAGCTCGTTCTACAGTTAACCGCAATATTCAGGTAGCTGTGGAGCATAAAGGCGGGGATTACACCAAATATATGGAAGCTGAGCTTGTAGCCTTGACCCAAAATATGGACGAATACAGCTACACATTTACGATGAATGGGGCAACAGACGCAGGTGTTCATCTGGTGTTTTTGCTAGGGCTTATAGATGGGAACGGTACGGAGACGAATAGTGAAATTAGCACGGGCAGTACAATTTATTTGGATGATGTAAGCTTGATCGAAGGGTAAACGAAAAAAACGGCAGTGTTTTCCTTTTTACAGGAGCACTGTCGTTTTTTTGTGTGTGTTTTTTGTGGGTTAGATTTAAGTTTCTTTAGGGATAAATTCAAAAATTTTGCCACTCTCAAAAGATTCTATTAGTTTCAGCAACCAGCGGTAGTAGTTAATGGATTCAGTTATTTTTTCTTCATCTGTATTTAAGAGCTGCATAAGTTTACTATCGTCACTATACTCTTTTTTCATATCGTTAATTTCTGCAAGTGATTTCGCTAGTGAGATCATATTACCTTCGACGGCTTTTCTCCATTTAATAGAGAAGTAATCACTGAAGTTCTGATGCCAGTCAGGCACAGTGGTGAACAAGTCTTTGCGCGTCCCTCTCCCCCATACTTTGTCGATCATTTTCAGATCTAGAAGGGTACGGACTCCCGTACTCATGGACGTTTTACTCATTCCCATTGTTTTGCTGAGCTCATCCAGTGTCACTGGACCTTGATTGAAGTACATATAACCGTATAAATGTCCAATAGACAAGGTAATGCCATACAGATCCATGTTTTTGCCGATAGAATCGATCACACGTTCACGGGCTTTACTAATCTTCTCTATTTGTTCGGGCGTAAGCCCTTCTAAATCGTTCATGATGTCCCTCCTGAGGAATAGGTCGATAGACTGCAACCTTATACAATGTATTGTAATCAAATCCCCCTCCATAAGTAAAGAATTCATGAAGAAAGGAATTTGGCGTAAAACAGAGTATTCCATACATAAAGTTCGTAAAGTTAAAACTGTACACTAAATTTTATCCGTATATGGTGTTTGCATGAATTTTCAATAGTCCGGTAAACTACTATAAGTGAACTAAACCCGGATAACATTTCGGGAGAAGGAGGACGGCATGGCTATTATAGAGGTGAAACAACTAACCAAAGTATTCGGTCATGATGCGGGACGCGCGATTCCTTTATTAGAGCAAGGGATGTCGAAGGAAAAAATTGCTCAGGAATTGAAGTTGACAGTCGGAGTCAACAAAGCCGAATTCAGCATTGAAGAAGGAGAAATATTCGTCATTATGGGTTTGTCCGGCAGCGGTAAGTCGACGCTGGTTCGTTTGTTGAACCGCTTGATTGAGCCTACAGGGGGGCAAGTTCTTTTTAAAGGGAAAGATGTTGTGAAAATGAATCCGGAGCAGCTGCGCCAATTCAGACGGAAGAACATCGGTATGGTGTTTCAGAAGTTCGCATTATTTCCACATCGAAGCGTACTGGAGAATGCAGCATACGGGCTTGAAGTTCAGGGCGTAGATAAAAAGAAAAGAACTGAACTGGCAACGGAAGCTTTGCATCTGGTAGGTCTGAAAGGTTGGGAGAATCATCGTCCTGATCAACTCAGTGGAGGGATGCAGCAGCGTGTTGGACTGGCACGGGGCCTTGCTAACGACCCGGATATCCTGCTTATGGATGAGGCATTTAGTGCACTGGATCCGCTTATTCGTAAAGACATGCAGCAAGAGCTGCTGGAATTACAGGCCAGAGTGAAGAAAACCATCGTGTTCATCACTCATGATCTAGACGAAGCTTTGCGGATTGGAGATCGGATCGCACTGATGAAGGACGGAGTCATTGTGCAAATTGGTACACCGGAAGAAATCCTCATCCAACCTGCCAATAAATATGTAGAGCGATTCGTGGAGGATGTGGACTTGTCCAAGGTGTTGACTGCAGCTCATGTAATGCGTCAGCCGGAAACAGTCAGACCTGAACGCGGGCCTCGGGTAGCGCTTCAATTAATGCGTGACAGTGGTATATTCAGTCTGTATGTAGTGGACAAGGAAAATAAGCTTCTGGGTGTTATTACAGCTGAGGATGCCCTTAAGGCACTGAATGATAATAAATCTATTCTGGAAGTAACGCGGAGAGAAATCCCACGTGTACAACCGGAAACGCTACTCAATGATTTCTTTGAATTAATATCTGAGACACATTTGCCTGTAGCCGTCGTAGATGAAGCGGATAAATTGAAGGGTATTGTGATTAAAGGAGCCGTTCTTTCCGCACTCGCCGGCAACGCGGTACCGGAAGGAGGATTATAATGGACATTCCTAAACTGCCTTTGGGAAAGGCACTCGAGTGGTTGGAAAATTGGCTGACGACTTATTGTGGGCCCCTGTTTGACTTCATCCATTCGATTATCGGTGGTATGGTGGCTGGCATTGAAAATGCACTTACCTTCCTGCCAGCACTAGTACTTATCGTGATTATTGCAGCTTTGTCTTATTGGATCGGTAAATGGCGCATGGCACTATTTGCGGTCATTGGGCTGCTTCTGATTGATAATCTTGGATTATGGGGACCTTCTATGCAGTCCTTGGCCCTTGTTCTAACCGCCTCGATATTGGCTGTAGTAATTGGTGTGCCGATTGGTATTTTATGTGCGCAGAGAAATACCGTTAGAAATATAGTTACGCCTATTTTGGACTTTATGCAGACGATGCCGGCTTTTGTATATTTATTGCCAGCGGTATCCTTTTTCTCACTGGGCGTAGTTCCAGGGGTTATAGCTTCGATTATTTTTGCAATTCCGCCAACGATTCGCTTGACCAATCTCGGAATTCGTCAGGTTTCGGAGGAACTGGTGGAGGCAGCAGATGCTTTCGGATCGACACCTACTCAGAAATTAGTTAAATTGCAGCTTCCAATCGCTTTACCAACAATTATGGCAGGTGTGAACCAGACAATTATGTTGTCACTGTCAATGGTTGTTATCTCATCGATGATTGGTGCACAGGGCGTGGGTGCCTATGTATACCGTGCGGTATCACAGGCTAAGACAGGAGACGGATTCGAAGCAGGGATTGCGATCGTTATTATTGCCATTCTGCTGGACCGTTTGACACAGAACGCACTAAAACCAAAACAAAGATAGGAGTTTTAAATAAATGAAGAAGAAAAATATAGGGGTATTCCTGTTAGTTATTATGATGATTGCTGTTATTGCTGGATGTTCTTCATCAAGTAAAGAGAAGGTAAAATTAGCATATGTAGCATGGGATTCGGAAATTGCGAGTACTTATGTAGTAAAGGAAGTACTTGAAACTAAGCTTGGAGCTACCGTTGAAATGCTGCAGGTAGATGCTGGCCCAATGTGGGCTGGGGTTGCAGACGGTAGTGCGGATGGAATGGTTGCAGCTTGGCTGCCAAGCACCCATGCGGCTTATCTAGAAAAGTATGGTGCAAAAATTGAAGATTTGGGTGCGAATCTAAACGGAACTAAGGTTGGCTTGGCTGTTCCAGCCTATATGGATATTAATTCTATTGAAGACTTGAAGAACAGTGATATGGCAGCAAAGCTGAACAATCGCATTATCGGCATTGAGCCAGGTGCTGGCATTATGACAACCACAGAAAAGGCTATTGCGGAATATGATCTTAGCGATTACACACTTCTTGAAAGCTCATCTGCAGCGATGGCTCAGGAACTGCAAAAGGCTTATGACAACAACGAGCCAATCGTTGTTACAGGTTGGACACCACACTGGATGTTCGCCAATATGGATCTGAAGTATCTGGAAGATCCAAAAGGGGTTTATGGTGCGGATGAACAGATCCACACGATGGTCCGCCAAGGTCTGAAAGATGACATGCCGAATGTCTACAAATTCCTGGATCAATTCGAATGGACAGCGGAAGATATGGCTAAAGTAATGATTGAGGTTCAGGGTGGTAAGTCACCAGAAGAAGCCGCTAAAACTTGGGTTGAGAGCAATCCGGATAAAGTGAATGCTTGGGTTGCAGGTATAGAATTGTAAGTAAATTAAAAACTGTGTTATGATGTGAAGAATAAATGGAAACAAAAATGTAACTTGTACGCTAACTACTGTTCTTTACACATTACACTTCATAAGCAAGCTCATTCAATAAAACACCCCGTAAGGGGTGTTTTTCTTGGGAATATAAGCAAAGTATTACAAGCTCTTAATGTACTGTGCTTATATTTCAATAAGAATGGATACCTAGTTTACACACTTAGACTTATGCTTTGTCAAAGTAAATCAGGAGGCAGCTGCTGCAAGGAGTCAAGAGAGGAGACTGCTTCATGACAGAGACCATAAATACCTGGATTGATTGGCTGCTGCAAACGCTGGGCCTTAGCGGGCCATCTATTTTATTCGTGACCATCCCGCTCGCACTTTTGCAGAGTATATTAGGATTTTTTCCATTCGTAATTTTGATCGTGCTGCATGTCTCTGTTTTTAACGTAATTGGAGGCATGCTGATCAGTTGGCTGGCCTGCAATCTAGGCGGAATACTGATGTATTTTCTTATTCGGAGATATCTGTATAACTGGTTTGACCGAAAATGGAGAACCAAACTGAAGCGCTATGATAAATGGCAACGTTACTTGGATCGATACGGGATTTGGACGCTGGTACTATTGCGTACGATTCCGATTATTCCGAACAATGTAATCAATTTCATGTCTGCTGTTTCACCGATTAAAGCCTCATCCTTTATATGGGGAACCGTGCTTGGTAATTTATCTTATATATGGTTATTCGGTACGATTGGATCAACTTTAATTGTTCCGCGTGAAGAATGGAATGGTTATCTTACCTGGTATGCGGTGTTTATTGCTATTCTCATTGGCATCTTTATTCGGCGTCATTGGGACCATTTGCAGGAGGATAAGCGGAGCAGAATGCACTAATATCATATTCCCAGTTGATGATCTAAAGGATGAAGAACGTTTCTTCAGGCGTAGTTTGCCGGAGGGAACGTTCTTCTTTTTTGTCCTCTTAGCGAATACCTTAAATTAAGTGGAGGTGGCTTGACCTCTGCGTAAGGCGGGAGGGACTATTGCAATGGGCAGATTGAAAAAATGGGGGAACCGAAGGCTGAGAATACCTGATCTAGGCCATTTTCGGCTGCCAAAAATAAATGGGGACACGAATCGGAGATTCTCAGCAAGAAGCTCCGCATTCAAGTCAAAACCCAGCCGGGCAGCGGTTAGGCCGCAGCGTACGCGCTTTGAAGCCAAACGTAGCAAAGGCCGCTTTAGGTTATCCAGCCGGCCAGAGAGTAAGGTAACGGTTGCAGGCGGAAAAACACATAAGCCAAGAAGCCGACGCAAATTTTGGCTGATAGCATCTTTAGTAATACTTGTGCTGGTGCTGCAGTCACTTCGCTATGTGGAGCTGCATATGAAGCCGCCCATCCTGCATTTAGCACAAATACGTGTGAAGCAAATCGCTACGGAATCGATTAATAAGGCGATTACCTCTCAGGTTGCGAATGGAGGGAATGCGGAAGAGCTAATTGATTGGAAGACGGATAAGAACGGGAAAATATCAGGGTTCATGCTCAACTACGCGGAGCATATGCGTATTACTTCGCAAGCGGCACAGGTCATTCAGTCTACGCTGCAGGAATTGCATAATCGAACAGAATATATTCCGCTGGGGCAGGCGCTGGGCAGTCCCCTTATCGCTTCTTATGGACCCGACATTCCGATCAAGATTGAACCACAAGGTGCGGTTAAGGTTGAACTCAGTACCCGCCAGCAAAACGCTGGGATCAATATGATTCTGGTCGAGGTATATATTCATATTGTGACAGAGGTTGCAGTCGTCATTCCTTTTGATATGGAGCCGCAGGTAGTGGATACAGAAATTCCTGTGTCTTATCTGATGGTTGTTGGAGATGTACCTATGTATTACTACGATAATCAAGGTCAACCTGTGGGGGCGAACGGCAGCAGTGCTCCGGGAATTGCTATTCCTGCTCCAGCTGTAGGTGGGGATAAGAGTGGAGCAGTGGATCAGGGTAAGGATACCTCCAGCAACAGTCAGAAAGATAACAACCCGTCTCCAGCGGCAACTGATCCCGCGAGTACGGGTGCAGACCATACGGAAGAAGATAAAGGAGCGGGCGGAGGAAATTAAGGGGATATCGCGCTTCAGCGCTCATAGACTATAGGTAGAACAGCTTTAATAAATGGAGCGTGAATCCTAATGTCGCAAGAATCTCTGAATGTGGAACGCTTGGCGGGAAGGTATGGGTTCTTGGAACGCACGGGACTACTTCCACTGCCGAGTATAGATGGGATCACCCTTGTAGTTGAGCTAAGCCGCCCGGATTGTGCCGCGGCTTGCTTACCCTTGCTGCTGCTCCATTCTGGAGAGTCTGTGCGCATTATTGCTGTGGCAATGACTCCTGATTTTCCTATGGAAACATTAGCCGGACAGTTCTCACAGGAGCAGTCGATTCTCTTTGTTCCTTATGAGAAAGAGGAGTACATGCCTAACCAGGCTCTGGCACAGATCGAAACCAGTTTCGCGGTTTTACTTGAAGATTCGACCATGGTATCGCCTGGCTGGCTAAATGAGCTATTGTGGGTTCCTTTTGATGACGCTTCTGTTAAGGTGGTTTCCCCTCGCTCTTCAACCGAAAGAGGGGAAGGGAAGAAACGTCTTCACTTCGGCACCTATGATGAGTTTGCTGCGCATGTGAGCTATAGTCTTAGCCGGCACCAAGGAGAATGGCGAGAGATGGATGTACTAACGGGTTCTTGCCTCCTGTTCTCTAAAGAGCTGCTTCAGCGTATTGGAGGGTTGGACACCTCGCTTCATGCGCGGCCTCTTATGATTGCCGATTGGTGTCTTCGAGCGCGGCAGTCTGGAGCTAAGCTGGCGCTAAGTGATGCTGTGTATGTCCATGCTATACATTCACTTGATAGAGGCCGGAGTAGGCTGAACGGACCAACACTTGCGGATGGCTGGCGGGCGTACAGTACAAAATGGGCGCTGCAAGATGTCTTAGAAGACGAAGAACATCTTGTACCGCAGAATGGATTCTTACAATCAACACAACCTGTTATTCCACTCGGTAAGGCAACCTTGGCAACGCCATTAGTGACTGCGATTGTTTATTGTGAAGAGGATGGGAATGGGGACCATCTTCCGCAGGAATGGGCAGCTACACAGGAGCAGCAGAGCTACAAGAATATTCGCTGGATCTGGATCAAGGACAGCTGGATGAACACAGCTTCCGGCTTGCCAGTAAATGAACAGGATGTAGTGATTACAGTTCGTGGTCAAGAGGCTTGGCTGCGGGCTTTGAAGAATGCATCTGCATTATTTGAGAGTGAGATAACTGTGTATTTATCAGACTCTATCAGGTATGAGAAATATTACGTTGAACGGGTAGTGAAGGCGATCACCCAAGGTTCCGCGGATTTGATCGTTAGTTTATCTACGGATATGGACGAAGAGGTGGGGCATTTGCTTAAGGGAGACCCTTCGGGAATTGTTTTTCCGCTAGAGCGAGTTGCTCATAAAGGCGGGAATGTGCCTGGAGTGATTACCTGTAAGGCGTCCACTTCGCACCAATTGCAGCTTCACCCTGAAGCTTCACTAACTATAGGTTATGTGGGGGATTTGTCCGAACCGCAGGGGAAGAAGGCAGATAGCAGCAGGGGCAGGGAGGCGCACTCATGAAATATTTAATTCTGAGCAGAGGCTCCTGGGAGGAATACGAATATAAAAGACTGTTGGATCTTCTTCCCGAGCGGGAAGAGGTTTGTTTTGCCGGAAGAATGACTCTTGAGCAGCAGATTAACAGCCAGATCAAGCCGGTAATGATCGCGGATATTCATACTCTCAAGGCGAGGGAGTACACATTTCTGGTCTCCTCTCCTTATTGGCTGCCCGAGGTTCTTTCTTTGCAAGCAGGATATATAGTGGCTTTGTTAGAGGGCTGTCCGGAAGAAGAAAATAAGGTCTTATGGGATAAATACAGCGGCTTGCTTGGAGCAAAGGCTGATCTAGTAGGAACCCGGTCAGAACGGATCTATCTGGAGCAGAGCTTGTGCAGGGAGAGTGTTATTTATCTCGACGGGGATCAGCAGGAATCCTATGGAGTTGTATTTCAGCGCGAGCGGATTTATTTTCTGACAGATTATGAAGTGTTGTGGAGTAAGGCGATTGAGAACTTATGGCAGGAGGAGCCCCTCCTTGCTACGGACTGGTTTAGGATTCAACTACAGCTTAGGGCTGATTATTATACCTCAATGTGCGCCAAGCTGCCCAGCCAGCCTGTTGTACATTATTTGGCAGCATCTTATTTGTATTTGCTTGTGGACTCCACAGCGAATCGATATCTGGCGCAATCCTTTGAGTTAATGGTGTTGTATGAATATTTGGATTGCCTTATTTCACACTTCCGTTTTTTTTCTGCAATAGAAGCCAAGACAGGGAATCTGGAAACGGCAGTCCGCCAATTTGCGATTACAGCATTTACCGCAGAGGAGAAGCAAGCAGTAGAAAGGATGGAGGGCTGGCTCCATTCCGGGCAGGATGAACTGGTTCGCGCGGAGTTGTTCCACCTGAATGAGGATGAGGCAGCGGCGGTTAGAATTTTAAGTCCGCTAACTTCTTCCGAGGCAAAAGCGTTGCTGGTGCAAAATTATGTGCGGACTTTTCAATGGGAAAAGGCAATAGTGCTGCAACATGAGCAAGAAAATGTGGATGAAGCCATGGAAGGCACCATACACTTGCTTTATGGCAGGCGGCACGAGGCCATCCGCAGCTTTTTAAATGCGGGAGGGCAAGACAATCAGGCATGGCCACTTTTGTCAGAGATGGCAGATCTCGAAGAGGCTGTAAGACGATTGAGAAGGAGAGTGGAGGATGAGTAGTCATAGAGGGCCACTCCGCAAAACATCTGGCAATCGTCTGACTGCTATAATGCAGGTTAGGAACGAAGCCGGAAGGTATTTAGAGCAGGTGCTGGAGGAATTAAGTGAGTTCGTGGATGATATTGTGATCGTGGATGATGGTAGTACAGATAATACGGCTCAGTTATGTCTCTCTTTTGCCAAAGTTAAGAAGCTCGTAACCCTGCAAAGCTCTTTGTTTAACCGTGAATGGGAGCTGCGGCAAACATTGTGGGAGCTGGCGGTATCTACGAATCCGGATTGGCTGCTGTCTGTGGACGCCGATGAGTTCTATGAAGAGTCTGCTAAACGGGAGATGAGGCGACTCATCGATCAGGATGTGTATGACTGGGTATCCTTCCGATTATTTGATTTTTGGGGCGGCACCACACATTACCGTGAAGATGAGCATTGGAATATCCACACGAAGCATACCCGTACACTAGTCCGCTATTTGCCGAACTTTCATTATTTTTTTCCGAAAATGGATCATCATGTGCCAAGACTTCCGCTCTCTTATTCGGTATTGCCGGGTTTTCTTACCGAGCTGCGTGTGAAACATTATGGTTGGGCGATATCCCCTGAGGAGCTTCGGCGAAAATACTCGCGTTACCTGGAGCTTGATCCAGAGGGGCGCTGGGGTAGTCTGGAGCAGTACGAATCTATCCTTGATGAGCAGCCCCATCTGGTAGAATGGCAAGAGGAGCATTGAAATCCGCATCTGCCCTGCCAACCGGCTAAGTCCGGCTGGCAGATCTCAGAAGCAGCGCAGAAGAGAGATGAGCTGACGGTATCCCTTGCGGATAAACTTCTGCTGCGAGCTGCAGCTTGTAATAAGCGAGGCTCACGGCTGCGGTAGCCCCTCCGACTCTACGCAAAGCGGCTTCATCTTCTATATGAAGGATGGGCACCTCTCCGCAGGAGTAGGCTATCGCAGCGTATAATTGCCACTCGGTACAGTCCGCAGGCGTTTGATATTGAGGAGGCTTGCTGACATAAATAGAGCACCATTGTTTTTTTATGGAGGTGGGGGCTTCGAGTAAACCGTAAAGTAAAGGCTGCGGCAGACTGGACCATTGAAAGGAAGAACCTTGCGAATGCCGATAAAGTGCTAATAAACTATTCCAAGCACCAGTCTGAAGCAGCAATTGTGCTGCATAGTTGAGATCCGAAAGATCAGCTTTAAGCCTATAATTCCCCGCTAAAAGATGATGGATCGATAAAATCCCCGGTCTGTAAGGCAATAGACAGACAAGCCAGCGCATGGCAGACTCAGTATCTCCAATACGGCAAGAGAAAGCCCACAGGTAGCCAAGTACAAAGGATCGGTTGGAAAGATGGGAAGGATCATGAAGCAGCTGTTCAAGCGGTGCGAGTGTCTGAAGATGTTCTGGTTGATTGTTTATTTCCAGAATCGCCTGCAATGCAACCTGAACAGATAAGGGTAACTGGCTGGCTGTAGAAAGCTCAGCTTGCCATTCCGGATCGCGGGCATTGAGCGCTGCGGGCAGAAGATAACTCAAAGTATCAGGGGATAAAGAGTGCAGATGGTTGTGGGTCAATGCTCGTAGCATCACCTTCTCCCCAGAAAAAAGGCTTAGTGGGACAAATTCTTTCCACGCTTCGGTATAATCAGGCTTATGTTGTATGGAAGCCTCGTAATGTCTCCACGCATCCGGGTATTGGTATAACTTCTCACACACTCTCCCGGCTAGTAGTTCTGTTCGATACGTTCCACTGCCCGAGGAAGAAGGGTATTTATGTGCTGTATTCCCGCTCTGAAGTGCTTGCTCCAAGTAGTGCTTGGCTGAGCTGAGCTTCCCTTGTTCCAGTAACAGGAGGGCATAGCTTTCTAATAAATCCGTGAAATCGGGAAAAAGACCGCTCCCCGTACGAAAAACTTCCTCAGCTTCCTGCTTTCGGCCACATAGTTGTAAGGCGTAAGCCGTCTTAAGGTAAATATCTGAGACATAACCGGAAGGGGCTGGAGTGGAGGTGAGCAGCGGAAGGAGGATCTCTGCCGCTTCTTTATATTGTCCCTGCTGATAATACTCTGCCCCTAACGCATAACGAAGAAAAAGATGGTTTGGTTGAAGCCGCAGACCGTTGTTGATAAGTGCTAAATTGCGGTTATATTTATTTTTACGCATCAATTCATCTTCTAAATATCCGTAGTGCAAAATACGCAAATCTGCATAAGCGATCTCCCCCGCTGGAAGCTCCCAAATGCTGCTGGCAATCTCCTCATGAATACTTCCGCGAAAAATAATTCTTTTGTCATTTCTGAATAATCGACAGACATGATCTGTAACAAAATCCGCTTCAGGTATATCACCGACATAGTGGATAATGGGCAGCCAATACCCATGAATATACTCGGCACCAAGCAAGGGCTGGAGCAGATTCTCACTCCAATGATCCACAGCCTCATCGGCATCCAGTACCAGAACCCAAGCAGAAGTTGCATACTCTAGGCTTATATTCCGAGCTTTGGTAAAATCATTTTCCCAAGGAATGTCGATAATCTTTGCACCGAACCTCTGAGCGATTTCTTTACTGTTATCCTCTGAACCTGTATCCGCAATGATAATCTCAGATACTAGCCCGCACACAGAGGATAAGCATTTCTCCAGATGGTTTGCCTCGTTCTTAATGATCATGCAAAGTGTAATATCCGGTGTGGTCATAGGAATACGTCCTTCCTAATCTGAAACTCTGGGCAGTGGAAGTGCGAGCCGCACTCTTTTAGCCGCTGGAGAATAGGGGGTTGAAGAAGAGAGGGAGGCAAGCAGACGATCCGCCAACAAAAGCTCCGAGCGCCCTGGGTGATAGGCTGGATTAAATAACGAGTCATTAGATGAGGACTGCCCTGTGGTCTTCATCAGCTGTTTTGCTGCCTTATCACATCCCTCAATCTGCAATAAATCTAAGAGAAGTCCGCTTTTAGCAGCTGTGTATTCGGGTAGATGAGCGTGAAGCCAGCCCGAAATTTCATTTTCGCGCTCAGCACATTTTAAGGCTCGGATCAGTCGGGTTATAATGGGCGTTGGATCGGGATGAAGCTGAGCAGCTTTGGTATAACAGGCACAGGCCTCGGTCTGATCGCCTATTTCTTCGCATAACTGTCCCAGCAAATAAAATGTCAAATAAGATCCGAATCCAGACTCGGTATGGTAACCGGAAGGGGCTTCTCCAATGAATAAGGCTTGCAGCAATGCTGTTTTGGCCTCAGCTAGGGCTCCCATTTGAAACAGCAGCACACCTTTGATATGAGCCAAGTCAGGATAATCTGGATGTAGGGTTATCCCTAAGTCGCAAGCTTCCAGCGCCGCGTTGAAATCTTTTAATTCTGCCAGGCAGCGGATTTGATATTTGTGCAGCAGATGAACGTAACTTGTGTCGGGCGGAGCTTCGTTAAGTGATCTTTTGATATGCTCTAGAGCCGGTTGATATTCACTAAGCCGCATATATTCAACAGCCATATTGAAATGGTGAAAGGGGTCATTGGGATTTAACTTTAGCTGTTCCTTGAGCAGCTCTACATTTCGTTTGATCTTATCTTTTTTTGCTACTACGCCGTCTGCATAACCGTAATGATGGATGACTACGGTGCTTAAATGCATAGCTGCTTTGGGTGTAGCTTTTACGATCGTTTCTGCAATCTGTTCGTGGATGATGCCGCTGAAACGGTACTGCGGGCGGTTACGGAATAGGCGGATAATCGGATTAACAGTAATGGTCTGTGAAGCTGCGGTTAAACCTTTATGATTATGAATGCGCAGAAAAAAAGCTTCATACTCCAAATGCTCCGCACACAGCAACAGCTCCCCCTTACTTTTCGCATCCAGTTCCTCATCTCCATCCAGAATGAGAATCCATTGTCCGTGGGCTTGCTGAAGACCCGCGTTGCGGGCAGCGGCAAAATCGCCATTCCAAGGATGGTGAACAACTTTAGCTCCAAAGCTTAGAGCAATTTGTAGCGTGGAGTCGGTAGAGCCAGTGTCGACTACTATGATCTCATCGGCGATACCACGTACGCTTTTTAAACATTGGCTTAAGCTATCTGCTTCGTTCTTAACGATCATGCATAGCGAAATCAGAGGTTTTTGGCTTGGCATGTTCATTTGGCTGCCCTCCCCTCGCTCTGGCGGAAGCTCCACTGTGTGTGCCACGGTGTACGATTTAGTAAAAAGATGGATTTATGGATGGCACCAATATCCGTTTGCAGTGGACCATGGACGTTAGCCGCATCCAAGCTGTTCAGTGCCTCCTCCATGCTAAGCTTCGCTTGCTGAAGGTAACAGAGTGCTAAACCTACTCGGGCAGCCTCATGCTCAGGCATCTGCTCCAGCGCTTGTTGAAACCATTCACTGGCTTCCGTGTAATGCCCCTTGTCAAAGACCATCTCACCTATATAAAAAAGAACCTTCGCATCAGCCGCTTGATCGCTAACTAACCTGATAAAATGCTCGCCTGCCGCATTCCTATTCCCTTCTTTATATAATGCTGCGGCTAATTCAGACCGAAAGGTAGGGAACAAATTTACCAAAGCTTCGCTTAACGCGGGCTGGTGTAGTTTTACTGATTGTTCGATCAAATCTGAAATGAATGAGGAATGTAATGTTAATGGATCTACCTCTGCTTCGACGGGATCTACCTTTTGTTGCTGGTGGCACTTCTGAATGTATTGCAGTCCGAAGCGAAGTTCGTCTGGTACATAGGTTAGCAGGTCATTGTGGAATTCTCCAAAAAGCGACCAAGAGCAAATAGCCCAGAGGGTAGCCCACTTTTTCAGATATTCTAAATCATGGTTATCTTGCGTAGCTAAGGAGGCCATTTGTCTTATCGTTGTATAGGCGTCTTCCAGCTTGCCGGTAATGATGAGCGAAGAGATCATCCAATTTGCCGTCTCTAATTCCAAGGGAAAAGTGTCTCGGGATAAGTTAGTGATGGCCTCATTAGCATTTATCGCAAATAAACTGTCAATAATCGCAGCTCGTTGGGCAGCATTAGCCGGGGGGACGAGTTGTATCAGCAAGGTGGCAATATCCTCATCGGTTACAGCTAAGCGTTGAAAAGCAGAAGCTATTCCCTGCAAGGCAGGCCTATATAAAGAGTGGTGTTGAAGCGCACGGTGGTAGAATCTCGCAGCGTCCTCCTGAAGCTCAAGCCGCTCTGAGATTAATCCTAGTCGATAAAGTGGGCGGAAGGTGTTCATCCCTTGCTCAGATACATATTTTTGATTAACCTGATCTCCAGAAATGGATGCTGCACGCTGATAAGCTTGAAAAGCACGTTCTAACAAACCTTGACTCTCCAAAGATTGGCCTAATAAAAAATGCAGGTCAGGGTAATCCTCATAACGCTCCAATTCAGGCAACAGCAAGGTATCTATGATATTGGTTTTTCCTTGAGTCAGATAAATTTTACAGAGATCTCTAATCATCGTAGGACGGTAGGAAGCTTCAAGTGGCACATGGTGAAGGGTCTGGCGAAGTAATGTCTCTGCTTCCAGAAGACGACCGTCCTGACAGCAGGTGACTGCTAAATTATACGAGTGAAAAGGATCTTCCGGTTGTTCGGCTAAAGCGAGTCGCAGCAGCTGTTCATTGCGTTTGATTTTATTTTTTCGTGCCATGATTTCCGGCATATATCCGAAGTGTTCAATCTCAATATCACTATGCTCAATCGCCGAGATGTTATGTGATTTAAGGATTGCAGCGTCAATTCCTTCATGAATTCTTCCGCTATATCGATAACCCTGTCCATTTCGGAATAAACGAACCGCACTGTGCTTTACCTTATCTTCAGGCCGAACGCCAAGCCAATTATCAATGTGTACTGTAAAAGCCTGAGCTTGCGTGTTTTGCAGGAGGCTGCGGAGTTCCGGAAGTGGAGTTTGCAGGCGTTCATCCGCATCAAGGACTAGAATCCAATCGGTATCCGCCTGATCGAGACCTTCGTTACGTGCTGCAGCAAAGTTTTCTGTCCATTCCCGTTGGAATACTCTAGCCCCGTGCGCTTGGGAAATAGCTATGGATTCGTCAGTAGAGCCTGTATCTATGACCACAATCTCGTCAACACCTGCTACGCTTGTGAGACAGTGGGGCAGAAGATCAGCTTCATTGTTAACGATGAGGTGGACGCCAAGCGTAATATTGTTCACGTTGTTTCCTCCTTGTTACATATGTAGAAGTAGAAATCAGCTTTTGCTATCAAAAGAAAAAGCACATGGATATCCATGCACTCTTTCGTTACAACATATGATGGGCATCTGCATTACGTTCCCTGCGCGTTGAAACTTACATTGATTGTTGAGGCGGCTCCTGCATTCGTTGATTGATAGGATAAGCGTGTATATTTCAGGAATCTTGCCGGAACTATGACATCGATAGAACCTGCTGCTAAAGGATTATCTCCTGTGGTATCGACGAAATAGTTCGTTCCGTCAGCACTGATTTCTACTCGTGTGTTGACTGGGTTAGCTCCAGTGTTATTGATGAAAAAGGAATAGGTCCCCAATACGCTCGTAGTCACTGCTGGCAGAGGAGTATAGGCATTAGCAGTTGCAATACCCGTCGTGGTCTGTTCGATAAAGCTGCGTTGTGAAATAGAGGTCACACTACTGAGTGTACCGGCTGTAATGGTGGCTCCGAGCACGCTGGTAATGGTGCCGTTTAAGAGGTTGGTGACCGTACCTGCAGAAGACAAAGTACCAGCTGTGATCGTAGCTCCGAGCACGCTGGTAATGGTCCCGTTTAAGAGGTTGGTGACCGTACCTGCGGAAGACAAAGTACCAGCCGTAATGGTGGCTCCGAGCACGCTGGTAATGGTCCCGTTAAGGATATTGGTAACTGTTCCTGCTGAAGACAAAGTACCAGCGGTAATGGTTGCGCCTAGTACACTAGTAATAGTACCGGCAGTGATCGTAGCTCCGAGCACGCTGGTAATCGTGCCATCGAGAATGTTAGTAATGGTACCTGCGGAAGACAAGGTACCAGCTGTGATGGTAGCTCCAAGTACGCTAGTAATAGTCCCGTTAAGAATATTGGTAACTGTTCCTGCTGAGGACAAAGTACCAGCGGTAATGGTTGCGCCTAGTACACTAGTAATAGTACCGGCAGTGATCGTAGCTCCCAGCACGCTGGTAATCGTGCCATCGAGAATGTTAGTAATGGTACCTGCGGAAGACAAGGTACCCGCTGTGATCGTAGCTCCGAGCACGCTGGTAATCGTGCCATCGAGAATGTTAGTAATGGTACCTGCGGAAGACAAGGTACCCGCTGTGATGGTAGCCCCGAGTACGCTAGTGATAGTCCCGTTAAGAATGTTAGTTACCGTACCTGCGGAAGACAAGGTACCCGCTGTGATGGTAGCCCCGAGTACGCTAGTGATAGTCCCGTTAAGAATGTTAGTAACTGTTCCTGCGGAAGACAAGGTACCCGCTGTGATGGTAGCCCCGAGTACGCTAGTGATAGTCCCGTTAAGAATGTTAGTAACTGTTCCTGCTGAGGACAAAGTACCCGCAGTGATGGTAGCTCCGAGTATATTGGAAATCGTACCATCTAGGATAATTGTCGTTAGATTTCCGCCTGGATCTGTAGTAAGCGGATGATCAATCAGCGAGGCATCCCGGCCAAAAATAAGCGTTCGTAGATTATCGGGATTAGCTTGAAAAGAGCTGTAGTTAGGCAAAATTCCTCGTCCCTCTCTTATAAAATTGTTAACTCATACCTATAGACTGGGCTTGGACGTATACATCAATTTTGCCTAAACCCGTTGACTGTTGCGTGGAGGCGAATATCCGAGTCCACTTTAAAAATCTGCTTGGCACTAGCACCTTCATTTCTTTTGCAGCCACGATCTCTTCTGAATCTATAAAAGAATCAAGACTGTTCGGACTAATCTCCAAGCGGACGCTAACAGGGTGGTCTCCTTGGTTCATAACTGCGTAAGAGATCATCGTTTTAGTTCCGCTTTTTTGCCAAGGCAGAGGCGAAATGGAGCTGGACACGGGGAATCCGATAAATTGATGCTCGGAAAATAAAGGACTGATCGTGACCTTACGGCGCTTTCTTCGACCATTTGGAGGTGGAAAAGGTTGCGGATTTCTAGAGCGATTCCCCTGTTTTTTTGTGTGTTTTATTTTGCTGCGCTTTTCTAGTTCCAGACCGTTATGGATTTCATTCACCTCCTACGGGTTTTCTGGAACCCTATCCATAAAAGGACCCTAACCGTCGTTTGAGCCCTGAGCATCAATAAACCGCAGTCCAATAAGCCGCGAACCGTTAGGGACAATCCTTAGCCATTCGAATGGTGATAATAATATATGGTGAAAAATAAGAGGTGATTGGGCTGCAAAAGCAAAAATACGCACCTTCCCAAACAACCTGCTACTTAGAGCGGCATAAAATAAGATAAGCTCAAGTACGGGGAGGATAGCGCATGCCAAACGATTCAGTATTTAATCAGAGTAGCCAGCCACTCTTTACAGAACAAGTCAACACGTATGTTGCACCTGGTATAGATTCAGCTCCGGAGGGAGGAGCGGCTAAGGCGGGGCTATTGTTTGGAATCCCTTTTACTTCTACGGTAACGACTGCTGCACCGTTAGTTGTTCAGATTAGTAATCCGGCAGGCAGCGGACGTACATTGTATGTATCCCGTGTTGCAGCTAGCTCGGCAACAGCTGCGGTTACGTTATCTCTACTTCGGAACGCTACGGTCACCGGAACCACCGTTACACCGATAAATTTTAATTTTGGAAGTGCGTTAACCAGTGTGATGACGGCCAGAACCTCGACTGCTGCCCCTACGGGAGGTCCGGCCACTCTAGTATCTTTATTACTGGCAGCAGGTCCCGTCATTGTTGACTTTACTGGACAAATCGTTGTTCCTCCCGGAAATTCCATAACCACGTCCATCACGATTGCATCGGGAACTTCAGCAGCGACAACATCTATCAGCTGGTGGGAATATTAGAACTGGGAGGGGATAATCATGCCTAATCAATATGTGTTTAACGACAATGATCAACCTCTTTATGTGGATATGGTCAATACCTTCCAATCTCCGGATATCAGCGCGCCACCTGAAATAAGTGCTTCGAAGGCTGCGGTCTTGTATTCTACCAACACATCCGTGTCTAGTTTGGTCGTACTTAGTCTTATTTCTGCAATTACTTCTATTCGGATTAGTAATGCTGCTGGCAGCGGAAAAACCGTATATATATCTCGTATAAGCGGCAGTATCGGCGGATCTTCTCTGCTATCGGCTATGTCTGGAAGCTTTACAATTGTCAAAGGGGGGACGTTAACCTCTCCTGCAACCTTGACACCAACAAATAATAATCTCGGAAGCGCGGCTACAAGTGCGATGACCGTTCAATCTTCAACAGCGGCAATTAGCGGGGGGACGACGCTTTACAATTATCAATTAGCCCCAGGCGCTTTCTCACAGAACTTTACGGGCAGCATCATCGTTCCGCCGGGGACTGCTATTTGTGCTAACGTAACTTCATCTAGCTCGGCCGTAGGTTTAACGATTACTTCTGCACTCGGTCTTCTTTGGTGGGAACAATAGAATATATATTTTATTTTGAACCTATAACGGTGGTGAACCTTGACATCATTTGGTTAAGGTTTTACATAGAAGGTTGGAATGAATAGAAAATAAAGGGGATTGGCATTATACAATAAAGATGGAATTCAGTTTGGAATGTGAAAAGAGGGACAATTATGGAAAGTTGTTTATTTATTCATGGCTTTACCGGAGGTGAGCATGAAATCTCTCCCTTGTCCCAGTTTTTGGAGCAGCATAATTATCGTTCCAGAACATTTACCCTAAAGGGGCACGGGGGCAGCAGGAATGATTTACTGCATTCGGATCGACATGATTGGCAGCAAAGTGCTGAGGATGAATTAACAGAGCTGTTAAAGACAAGTGACGGAGTTCATCTGATCGGTTTTTCAACCGGTGCTCTTATTGCTTCACATCTTTCAGTGCGCTATAAACCTTGGATTAAATCTCTCACTTTGTTGTCTACCCCTGTGTTTCCGCTGAATCCTGTAGAAATTATTAAGACCCTTGCGAGCTTTTCCATGCTAAAAACTTATATTAGTAAATTCAGTTCAACGCCTCCAAAAGCAACTCGAGAGTTCCAGCGACTGGTTCGTGAAAGCTTTTCTGTTTATCCGCATATTGAGACTCCAACCCTGATCGTGCAAGGGAAACGGGATCATCTAGTGAAGACTAGAAGCGCCGATTACCTACGTCATCATATGATCAAGGCGACCCAAAAACAGGTGCTGATGGTCGACAACAGTGGTCATATGGTGTGCCATTGTGAAGAGAAGGACCGAATTATGAATGAAGTCTTGCAGTTTATTCAGAGTACAGGACGTTGAACTCAAACACTAAATAATCAACCCCAAGAGCTTCCGAAATAGGAGCTCTTTTTTTGTTGTGCATTTCAATTTTAAGGCTTGACAACGCGTCTGGTGTCATGGTAATTTTTAGTAGGGAAACCGGTTTCCCTAAAATTCGTTTGTTTCTATGCCAAAAACATCGCTGGAAAGGTTGTTTTTAATCCAAGAAGTAGGTTTTAGTGTGTTATGAATACGCTTTAATAAGAGAGGGAGATGCGCGCGATGAAACGTAAGTTATGGTACGTGCCCGTTCTGATTACATCTATTCTTCTTTCTACTGTGATTAATTTATTCATCTTAGCGCCACAACAGGCAGATGCGGCCAGCATCGGTACGATTAACGAGAATGATACCATTTATCAGATTATGGTTGACCGGTTTAATGACGGGGACTCTTCCAACAATGCTACGGGAGCGGCAATTCGCTATGGCGAGAACTCTGAAGAAGATTTCCGTTATATGAAAGGCGGAGATTGGCAAGGGGTGATCGACAAGCTGTCTTATATTAAAAATATGGGCTACACCGCGATCTGGATTTCCCCAGTGGCGGAGCCACAAATGACGAATCGGGAGAACAATGGCAGCGGTAAAAATACAGCGTATCACGGGTACAATGTTAAGGACCCTAACGCAGCCAATCCCTACTTTGGTACAAAGGAGAAGCTTAAGGAGTTAGTGGATTCCGCACATGCGGTTGGCATCAAGGTAGTGATCGACGTTGTGCCGAACCATATCGGGGATTATATGCTGGGTACCCAAGCCTACTATGATATCCCTAGTCTGCAGCCAGCAGCTCCTTTTAATAACCCGGCTTGGTATCACCATAATGGAGATATCAACTGGTCTTTGGCAGACGGAAGATACGATCAATGGGCACAGGATTACTTAGAAAATCATGATCTAGGCGGACTGGATGACATTGACTTCGATGTCCCTGCCGCTAAAAAAGCCGTATTTGATTCAATTAAAGGCTGGTTTGACTATACAGGAGCAGATGGTGCGCGTGTAGACGCAGCCAAGCTGATGAAGCCGACTGATATTGGTGAACTGCAAAATTATCTGGGGGTTAATACCTTTGGCGAGAATTTTGACGGCAATGCTGAATTTGTCTCGCGCTGGGTCGGCAACAACAAGGAGTGGGGCATGCTTGATTTCCCAATGTTCTTCTCCGTTCTAAATAGCTTCGCATATGGGCAGTCTTTTGACTCCAATATTAAAAGCACCTTGGCACAGGATTCCTACTACAACGGAAATGCCAATCACATGGTCACCTTTATCGACAATCATGACCGCAATCGTTTTCTCACAGAAGCTGGAGGAAGCGTAGATAAGCTGCAGAACGCTTTGACTTTTATTTTTACAGTGCGTGGAACACCCGTAGTCTTCCAAGGTACGGAACAGAACAAAGGCAATGGTAATGGACAGATTATGACGGGAGGCATCGCCGATACCTGGAACCGCTGGTCAATGGTGAAACGGGATGCAAACGGCAATGTATTAGAGAATTATTTTAATGAGAATGCCAGCACCTACAAGCACGTAGCCAAACTTAATGAGATTCGGAAAAATAATCCGGCACTCCGTACAGGCACTCAACGTGAAATGTGGTCTGCACAGAACTTATATGCTTTTTCACGTCGTATCGATACTGGAACTAATCTGGGGCAGGAAGTTATCTCCGTATTCAGTAATAAATCCAGCGGCTCGCAGACCGTTACCATTCCACTGCGTGCAGAGAGCAGCTTGGCAGTCGGGACGGTTCTTTATAACCAGTTGAACACTTCGGATACGGTAACTGTACAATCGGGTGGAGCAACTGGCAAGCAGATCACTGTAACCGTGGGTGCAAATGCAGCCAAAATCTATGCAAAACAACAGCTTCCTACAGATACAGTGGCTCCAACTGTACCAACTAACGTGACCGCAACTGTTCAAAATGCATCCAGTGCTTTAGTAAGCTGGACCGCTTCCACCGACAATGTAGGTGTGACCGGATATGAAATTTATCGCAACGGCGTCAAAGTGGGTACATCCGCAACTACTTCATATACGGATAACGGATTATCCGCCAGTACTACGTATGACTATACGGTAAAAGCAATGGATGCAGCAGGCAATCTATCCCTCCTTAGCGCGATTGCTTCAGTGACAACACCAGCGGGGAACAGTGTCACTATTTACTATAAGCAGGGCTATACCTCGCCTTATATTCATTATCGCCCTGTAGGAGGAACTTGGACGACATCACCAGGTGTGGCGATACCTGTCTCTGATGTAGCAGGCTACAACAAAATAACGATTAATATCGGCTCAGCCAGCCAGCTTGAAGCTTGCTTTAACAATGGCAGCGGTACTTGGGACAGTAACGGGGGCAGCAACTATTTATTTAGTGCCGGCACCTGGACTTATACACCAACTGGCAATATTCAATCGGGTGGACCAGTGACGCCGACACCAACGGTAACGCCGACACCATCACCAACTGTAACGCCGACACCGACGGTAACGCCGACACCGACGCCAACCGTAACACCAACAGCAACACCAACGCCAACACCGACGCCAACGGTAACGCCGACACCGACCGTAACGCCAACGCCAACGCCAACTCCGACACCGACCGTAACGCCTACACCAACGCCAACGGCAACACCTGTCGGCAGCACGGCAACGATCTATTATAAGAATGCGGCTTATAGCAGCTCTTATATCCATTATAAGCTCGATGGTTCAACGGTCTGGACGACGTCTCCAGGCGAGCAGCTCCAAGCTTCTGCTTTTACAGGATATAAGGCGGTTACGATTCAGCTGGGCACGGCAGCTGGGCTGACCGCAGCCTTTAATAATGGCAGTGGCACATGGGATAACAATGGCGGCAATAACTATCATTTTGCTGCGGGCACCTGGAGTATGGTGAATGGCAACATCACCGCAGGAGAACCACAAGCGGATAGTGTTACATTCCGAGTAACTGTTCCTGCGTCTACTCCTGTGAGTGGTCCCGTTTATCTCTCCGGCTCTTTCAATAGCTGGAATGTGGCAGATCCGAACTACCAACTGACGAAGGGCAGTGATGGTATTTACTCCATCACACTAAGTCTACCGGCGGGAACAGCAATTCAATACAAAGTTACACGAGGCGCTTGGACTAATGTGGAGGTGAATTCGAATGGATCGGATCTTTCCAATCGAACCCTTACGCCAACAGGCGGTGCACAAACCGTAAATTTGACGGTTCAGCGCTGGAAGGATCTATAAGCTTCATAATATCTACAGTTTAAACACAACAAGGAGCGGCTCCCGTATGGGGCCGCTCCTTGGTAAGCAGTATGAAGCTTTTTAATTGCAGAAAGTACAATTAGACTTTCTGTTTGAAGCTGGTAGAAAGATTTAACTGTATTTTGTACAGTAGAATTCAGGAAAAAGGCTGTTTTTTGCCGATTTCACGAGTTTTGACTGCACAAAGTGCAATTAAATCGAATGTTACCCATCTTATAAGGATTTCTATTGCACAAAATGCAATTAAATCCGATGTAGCCATTTTAGCTACTCAAATTCGATCAAGCTAAAGCAGTTACTCCAGACAATCAAGCCGAATCAGCACTCAGCGCAATAAAGCTCAGTCAGCTACACAAGCTCAATCAAGCTCAGTTAGTTACTCCAGACAATCAAGCCGAATCAGCACTCAGCGCAACCAAGCTTCTGCCTCCTCACTAAGTTCCCGCCGGGAACTGGGATCTCATGGTTGACTCACGGGGAATGAGTTCTGGCTCGAGAAGCAAATGCCCGGTAGGCATGTTGTTATTACGAATGCGTTGCATCAGCAGCTCGCCTGAAGATACCCCCAGCTGGAACGTGTCGATATTCAGAGAGGTTAGAGGAGGCGTAGTATAACGGGACAGAGGATATTCATCAAAAGCTGCGATGCCGAGCTGTGATGGAACATGAATATCCAGTGATTTTGCAGCTTGAAGCACCCCGAAGGCAACATAGCTGTTCATGCATACTACGGAGTCTGGTCGATCTTCGCTCTGTAGAAGCTCAAGTGCAGCATGATAGCTCTCATGTTCATCAGCCTTACAATTGATAATCCATTGCTGCTGATCCGCAAGATCTGCTTGCTGCAATGCTTGCAAATATCCACTCAGACGATGGGTATAAATCTTTTCCTGCTGCTGCCCGCCTGTGAAGGCTATTTTGGAATACCCCTGCTTTATTAAATGTGAGGTCAGCATGCTGCCGCCTGCTTCATTATCGAAATCGACCCAGCTTCCGGGAGTCATAATTTCGCCGATGGAGATGTAGGGAAACTCCAAGCGGTTCAGTTCTTCGCAAAGCTCTTCCGTAAGTACGGAGTTATTCGCTATGATTCCGTCGACACGTTTGCTGAATACAAGTCTATTTAGAAAATGTCCTTCCGGACTACTATGCTGCACATTGGAAATAGTCAGCTCGTATTTTAAAGGCGCAATTACACTTTCTATTCCACCGATGATGTTGTAGAAAAACTGGTTTAGAAATTCACTTTCCTTGGACATATCGACCAGGAGACCAATATTACAGCTGCTTTGTCTGGCTAATCCAGTAGCGATACTGCTTGGTGTATAGTTCATCTGCTTCATAATTTCGCGAACTTTGTGTTTCGTTTTCTGTGATATTTTTGGGGAATCGTTTAATACTTTGGATACGGTAGATTTAGCCACATTGGCTGCTTTGGCAATATCAGAAATGGTTACTTTCATTGTCTTCCCCTCATAATCCGGAACGGTATTTGTAACCATAATAACACAAATTTAGCAGTCTCTCTAATCACAAAGAGTCTCATAGATTTAAAGATAAAAGCATAAAAAAGGAGTTTAGAAGTTATGCCTCATACATGGTTTTTATATCATACAAGTGAAGATCCGTTTGCCTATCCTGTGGGTACGGGCATCTTGAAGCTCAGACTGTTCACGCAAGCTGGACAGCAATTATCCTGTACCGTCATCTACTCAGACCGTTATGATTCTCCGGGGCATGAAGTTCCTTTGCAGATGGAGCGGATTGGGTCGGCAGGTGTTTATGAGATACATGAAGCGGTCATTGAGAACCCTACGAAAAAATGCAGATATCTATTCCATGTAACTAATCCTGCGGGTGAATATGTCTGGTATGGAGAGAGAGGGGCGTCGGAGAACCGGGAACGTGCGGGTTCTTTTCAATATGCATATCTCCATCATTCTGAGGCGTTGAAGTTACCTTCATGGAGCATGGATGCAGTAACCTATCAAATCTATCCTAGCAGTTATAACGAAGGGACCTTACAAGGCATTTCTGACAAAATGCCCTACTTGCAACAGTTAGGAGTAAACGTTGTTTATATGACGCCTGTATTTGAGTCTCCTTCAGAGCATAAATATAATACCTCCGATTACTATAAGGTTGATCCAGTATTTGGGGATATGGAAGGATTGAAGGCGCTGGTCAGCCAGGCACACAGGCATGGAATCAAAGTGATTTTAGACGCTGTGTTTAATCATTCGGGAGACCGCTTTTTCGCGTTTAAAGATGTGTTGGCAAAAGGAGAGCTATCTCCGTATAAAGATTGGTTCTTCATTCATTCCTTTCCGGTTACGCAGATGCCTGTACCCAATTATGAAACGTTTGCCAAAGCTGAAGCGCATATGCCAAAGCTGAACATGGACAATCCGGATACGGCGAATTACATGATTGAGGTTGCGAAGTATTGGGTGCGCGAGACAGGGATTGACGGCTGGCGTCTGGATGTGGCCAATGAAGTTAATCCGCGTTTTTGGTCCCGGTTTCGGCAAGAGCTCAAATCTGAATATCCTGAAATCCTGCTGATCGGTGAGATTATGCATGCTTCTGGGCCATGGCTTAGAGGGGATCAGTTCGATGGAGGAATGAATTATGTGCTTCGTGATGCAGTGTTGGAATTTTTTGCGGAACAATCTACGGGGCCAGTTCGCTTTATGGAGCAATTGCTCCATCAGGAGGCATTGTATAATGACCAGGCGAATTCGGCAATGTTTCAGTTGCTTGGCAGCCATGATACCCTGCGGTTTCTTACGGCATGTAAAGAAGGTGGGCGTGGTTGGGACCACGTGAGTACCGCTGTTGAACGTATGATGCTGGCTGTTTTTTTCCAGATGACCTATATCGGTATTCCAATGATCTATTACGGGGATGAGGTTGGGATGGAAGGGGCGACAGACCCCCACTGTAGAAAAGCTATGATATGGCAAGAACAAGCTCAGAATGCAGTGCTGCATAAGTGGTATCAACAATTGATTTCTCTGAGAAAAAGCCATGAAGTTCTGCGCAAAGGTTCATTTCGTCCTTGGTTTACTGATGAAGTTCGTAATGTGCTTGGCTACATACGAGGTGTGGAGCACGAGAAGATAGGGCTGATTATCAATAATTCTCCAAACCCGTACCAACTAGAGCTTAGCCCATATCGGGCTGATAAGAACGAATTAACTGATTTATTGTCTGGAGCAACTTTTAAAAATAATAATAAGCTTACGGTCAGCATTGAACCTTTTGGCTGTTTGATGTTGTATTAAAAAAGAAAAGGCCCCTCTCTAAGGAAAGGGACCTTATTCTAATTTACAGCACTTTTTTTGCTTCTTTTGTTCTTTAAGTCTCTATATTCCTGTTTCTCCCATTGTTTCAGCAACGGAAACGGATCAAAAGCCCATTCGGTAATTCCGCGATCGCGGTAAATGCCAAAATGTAGATGTGGAGGAAATTTTCCTTGTGTTCCGGGATTGCCGTAACCCGAGCTGCCTACCCAGCCAATAATCTCACCGGGGGTGACTATATCTCCGCGAGAAATGGTTTTGTTATATCCAGATAGATGAGCGTAATAATGGTAACGGTTCTCGATATCGCGAATGCCAATTCTCCAGCCGCCGTACCGGTTCCAGCCTTTTGTCTCTACTAAGCCAAAGCAGGTGCTTCGTACTGGCACTCCTTGAGGTGCAAATAGATCTGTTCCTTCATGGATACGTGCTCCGCCCCAGCTTCTTCCAGTACCCCAAGTGCTACGATAAGAATAAAGGTTACTTAGGGGAAGCGGGAAGGCATTGCCGGATAGGTCCAGCCGTCCAAAATGTTCATATAACTTCGCGAACTGGGTAATGCGCTGCGAGGCGCGGCCATTGTGATAGTACTCCCAGACCCCGATACTGAAATCACTAGCGGATTGTCCATACTTCAATAAGTGTCTAGCCATACTATACAGAACGTCCGCATCATTCTCTGGATCAGCAATGCCGTCTCCTGAGCCATCACTGCCAAAACCATTAAAGAAGCTAATGGATTTAGGGGAAGTATCCCCCTGATCCGGATTAAGTGGACCAGCCCATACCGGTGCCGGGATTTTTATGGCTGTAAGGCGCGTGGAGACAGGCTGCCCTGAGGCTCCCTTTTTGGCGAGCGTGCGTTCATATTGATCAATGGCTGCGAACCTAAACCAAGGGATACCAGTAGCTGCGCTCATTTGCTCATAAATCTGTCTACGGCCAGACCATTGCGCTTCTTTGCTAGCACTAGCGGGATCCCCGCTGCTCATCACCGGTTGGATAGTAGGCCGCGCTACAGCTGCTGCAACGGGAAGGTTTAAACCACCCCAAAGGATAGCGGCCGCGGACAGGCATAACAGGGTTCTCCGGTTTTTAATATTTTTAAATAGGGCCAGCAAGATAACAGCCTCCTTTTGTCCGGGCATTAAATTGAATGTAGTCACTTCGGATGAAGCTTTTTTATAGATTGGTGCAAAATACTACTTTTTATCCGTTCTTGTCTAAAGGTACCAGAAAAATCTCGCTGGAAACTCCAGATGATACACCCTGCATATTTCACAAAAACAGGCAATTGTAAATCGCACATGTTATAATATGAGGCAGCAACTTTCATCTGCAGCATCACATTCAGGAGGAAGCGGGGTTTATCATTTTGTCTAATAAAACAGCAAAGCAACCTAAACCGGATTGGATTAAGATTAAGCTAACTACCGGTGACAACTATCAGGAAATCAAAAGCATGATGCGTTCCAAAACTTTACATACCGTATGTGAAGAAGCTAGGTGTCCGAATATTTATGAATGCTGGGCAAACCGTACGGCTACCTTCATGATTTTAGGTGATATTTGTACACGCGCATGCCGTTTTTGTGCAGTAAATACAGGGATGCCTACAGAACTGGACCTGCAGGAGCCTGAACGTGTAGCTGAAGCTGCAGAGAAAATGAATCTTCGTCACTGTGTGGTGACTAGTGTGGCCCGCGATGATCTTGCGGATGGTGGCGCTCAGATTTTTGCTGAGACGGTCGCGGCGATTCGTAAACGCCTTCCGTTATGTAGTGTTGAAGTGCTTATTCCAGACTTTTTAGGAGACCGGAATAGTCTTGAGATTGTCATGAACAGTAATCCAGACATTCTTAATCATAATATTGAGACCGTGGAACGGATGTCAGATCGTGTACGGGCTAAAGCGAAGTACCCTCGTTCCTTGGAATTGCTGCGCAGAGCCAAGGAAATGAAACCGAATATTCCAACCAAATCGAGCATCATGCTTGGTGTCGGTGAAGAGTGGAATGAGATTTTACAAGCAATGGATGATTTGCGAGCCGTAAATTGTGATATATTGACTTTAGGACAATATTTGCAACCCACTCCAAAACATTTAAATGTCGACAAATATTATCCACCGGAGGAATTTGCACTGTTGAAGGAAGAGGGAATGAAGCGTGGCTTCAGCCATGTGGAATCAGGCCCGCTAGTTCGCAGCTCTTATCATGCGCATGAGCAGGTGAAGTCTGCAGCTCAAGCTCGCGAGGAGCGTGCGGTTTCTTCTAGCTAATTATTGCTTTTCTGTGGTTTAATTCACGGAGAATGTTAGTAAGAGGAGGAAGAGCGACAGCGTTCTGAAATCTCTGCTCTTAGGTTACCCATAAAAATCGTTGATTTGCGTCATTGGAGGGGAATATTGGAGCTGTAGGAGCGGTTCGAGAACAGCGACCGAAAGCCCAATATTCCACATAGATGGTGGTATAATCAACGTCATGATTCCCAAAGAAAGGCAGGCGGCAAAAGGTTTGATCGTAATAGGCGGAAAAGGCTATGAACTTATGTTGGATCATAAGGATGGTTGGAATCCGGAGGCATTTCGCGGGAGATATAGCGAGGTGCTGGAAAGATACGACTATATTATCGGTGACTGGGGTTACAGTCAGTTGCGTTTGAAAGGTTTTTACCGGGACAACCATCCTAAGGTGAATCGGGATACAGCGATTTCGGGTATGGTTGATTATATTAATGAATACTGCAATTTTGGGTGCGCTTATTTTGTGCTGCATAAATTGAAAGAGGTACCACAAGAAGGCATGTTCAAGGATATTTTGATCAAAGAATTACCAGAGCCGAGTGATGAAGAGGCCTTGGAGCAAGAATCGGAAGCTAGTGATGAAGCGGCTGCAGATAAAGAGTTTTCTGCTAAAGAAACATCCTCTAAGCAAGGCTCGAATCACTCATTGGCATTTAAAGAGATGACTTCTTCTAAGGACAATATGGCGAAGGATAGACCTGTGAGAGAACATCAGAGCCGAAATCACCGGGGCAAGGATTCACAGGGCAAGAAATCCAAAAAGGATTTCCAAGGCAGACCGCCACAAGGTCAGTCTCAGAAGCCCCAAAACACACCAAAACCTCAAAGCGCTCAAAACAACCAGAACAATCAAAACAACCAGAACAATCAAAACAACCAGAACAATCAAAATAATCAAAACAACCAGAATAATCAAAACAATCAAAACAATCAAAACAATCAAAACAATCAAAACAATCAAAACAATCAAAACATAGAAAATTCGCAACCTTAATGATGAAAGCTGAACCATAAGTAGAGTCCTTCTACGAATGAGCCAGCTTTTTTTCTTATGAAAAATAGCAGAGCAGCGTTTCTCCCGGTACTTGGAGATCGCTGCTCAGTGTTGTGGTGTGTTGCTCAGTGTTGTGGTGTTGCTGTGTGTTGTTCAGTGTTGCTCTATGCTATTAGTCGTTGGCTGCTTGACTCAGCAGTTTCATCATCCCCCGAGGCTTAAGGACCCAGATGCCGTTATTTGCGAATTTTCAGCCTTTTGAGCAGGGTTTCGGACTCCAATGATGCTATTCGTTAGAAAGAGGAGTAATTATGGTGTTTTTTATACCAATAGCGACTATGGGGTCCGATAGCATAACAAATGTGGATTAATATTGCGATTAGGGTCATCCATGTCCGATAGGTGCTACAGATGTTTCGTAGGTGCAAATATTATCAAACTAAACAAAAAACAGGAGTTGTCCCAACGGCCATTTCATGGCTTATGTGACAACTCCTGTTTTTACTCATGGTTGCTTGATTCAGCAGCTTAATGATTAGCTAGATTAAGGATCTATTTTACAGATAATTTCAATTGTTTCTGTGTTGCATTGTAACTCCATACAAGCGCAGGGAACTTCTTCTTAAAGGCATTTAATTCAATGAAGGTCTCGCCGTTCTGAGAAAGCGCCTCTTTGGAGGACAACGTAAAGCCGGTCGCTTTACCTGTCCCGTTCGTTACGATGACTTTTTTGTTCTTGGCATCCCATGTGATGTCGCCTTCGATCAGTGCACCTAGTACGAGCGAAGAAGCATAAGTCTTATCTCCTTGCTTTATTAGACCCACATTACCAGCAAAGGCAACCCCGTTGACATTCAAGATATGATGATCACCGGAAACCTCAATGCTTTTCATTCCTGCAATCTGTAGAGCGGTAATCAGCTGCGCAGTTTTGCCTTTAACCTCAATATCCGGTGCAAGCCCGATGTGATTAAAGTCTTCTTTATTTGGAGTTAGATATTTCTGCGTAGTCAGCTTCAGCATGTCTCCATTGGACATTGGAAGCAGGCTCTGAATACGTGCTTTGCCGAAAGAACGAGTGCCTACGACGGTAGCGAGCTTATTGTCGCGTAATGCGCCAGTAAGCGCCTCAGAAGCGCTGGCAGTGTACTCATTCGTTAGAATAACGACGGGTACGCCTATTTTGCTGCCACTGGTAATCGTTACTGGAGTAAGTGCTCCGGTTTGATCGGAGGTATACATCATGATGCCTTTATCCATGAAATTGGAGACAATGTTGTATGCCGAATCCATATAGCCGCCTAAGTTGTCACGCAAATCAAGCACCATCGATTTCATACCTGCTGCACGCATCTTTTTCAGCATAGCGGCAAATTCTTCATCGGAATTCTGTGTGAAACCACTCAGTGTGATGTAGGCTATCTTCTGTCCAACAATAGTTCCGGTAACAGAAGTCGAGCTGATTTCATTTCGGGTTACACGAAATGATTTAGTCACTCCATTCCGGAGCACCTGCAGAGTGACCTTGGTGCCTGCGGCTCCGCTTAACTCGTCTCCTTCGGTCTCTTCAACGGGGATTCCGTTAATTTTGACTATCGTATCACCGCGTTTCAGACCTGCTTGTTCTGCAGGCGAACCGGGTGTTATGTCTTCGATGTATAGTTCTGTTGCGGTATATTGCAATCTAACACCAATACCAACGTATTCCAGATCAACATCATGTTCAAATTGTGCCGCTTCCTCGGTATTGAAGTATTGGCTATAAGGATCATCCAGGGTGTTCACCATGCCGTCAATGGCTCCACGAATCAAAGTATCCTTATCTACACCGGAGAGGTTATAGTTCTCCAGAATATTCATGACTTCATTGATAAGATCACGGTTATCTGTAGATGCCTGAGCGGGATCGGCAGCAGAAACTACTGGAGCAAAAGTTAGGGATAAAGCCAGACAGCTGCTTAGAAGTGCACTTATTACTTTATTGGATTTCATGGAATCATACGCCCTTTTTATATAATTTATAAGATAAGAAAGTATACACTGCACGAATTAACTTTCTGTGACGTATGGTTTTAGGATTTCACAAGTTTATAGTAAACGCTATAGGTGTTATCAGTAGTCCATACCCCGCTATCCGACTTGGATAAAATGAAGATAGTGCCTTGCTCAAAAGTTTCCTCTTCACTGGCATCTTTCTCTTTGTTTTCCACATAAATAGCTGCTTCTTTGGCGCTAAAATAGTAGATATTTGAAACGCTTGGAGTATAAGTGACGTCGTATGAAGTAAAGAAATCTTCCAGATCTTCCTTAAGGGAGGTATCATATTCTTCTCCGTATGAAGTCATGGTGGAAAGAACAGCCGCCGGATTTTGTTCATTCATAGCTTGATAATATTTGGTGATATTACCTTTGATGGCATCCGCATCATTTTGAGGAATGTTAGCTGCTGTTTTTAGAGCTTGTTCACGAGTCAGCAGTATCACGGAGCTTTGGGATTCCACAGATGATATTTTCCAGCTTCCATTCTTGCGGACAAGTGTATACATGTATTCGTCCTCTGTATCTGGCGTATAGGCCCCACCTGTCCGGCGAGAGCTTTCCAATGTATACACAGTAGCGTCATCGCCTGTAATATCAATGATTTCCAAACTTTCAATAGTATTTTTTATATCAAAAATCTCAAAGGATGCATTGAGATCCGCCACTGACTCCGCATTAGAGGATTCTGAATCCATAAGGGAATAGAAGCTAATTGCTTTTTCTTCATTAAAATACTTATTAGACAAACGGATTAATGCTGTAATCGCTGCTTCGTCCTTATCTTTGGATACTGGGGTGGTAATTTGCACGCTTCTGCTGGTTGAATTCCAGACGGCTGTGCCTCCGGTTGCCTCTGCGATAAAACGTAAAGGAATGTATGTAGTGCCAGCTGAGGAGACTGGTGCGGTGGTCAGTTTTTTCACGGTTCCGTTAACGGTTGCACGGTTGCTGCCAATTTTCAGGCTGATCGCCAGATTTGAACTTTTACCTGTTACTGTTCCAGTCTTGGCATCCCAAAGCACCTGCAGTCCAAGCTTTTCGAAGATGACCCGGAAAGGGACAAGTACAGAATTGTTCGCTAAGTAAGGGGTTCCTGCGGTAAAGGAAACCTTACTGCCGTTGATATAAACATCAATCGGTTTTGAAGCAGCAAAAGCCGGGACCGCCAGTATCAGGGCCAGAAGACTTATGCTCAAGAGGGATAATAATTTTTTCAACAGTACTCTCTCCTTTTATGTAACTCTTTGTAAAATAGCCTCATTATACCATTTGATTTCTCTCTATGTCTATCAATTGGTGTTAGTTTTGTCACACCAAAAAGAGCCGGAGATATTGAAATCTCCAGCTTTTTGATCCCCTGATCTCAGACTAAGAAAGCTTCACGGACACGGTTCCAGAACGGAAACGGACGATATCTTGCGAAGCTGACTTTTTTGTCTGAAACTTGACAGCGTACTGAAATCAGGTCATCAACAGGAATGTTGTTATGATCTACGGTGAGCAGCAAACGCTGGTCTTTACATGAAAAAATGTCACAATGATGATGCTTTGGCAGTAGTAGCGGCGAGCCCATTGTCCGGAATACACGGTTGTTAATAGACGCGATTTCGGCAATCTGCAGCGCTTCTATTGAAGGGTGAACCATAGCGCCCCCTAGGCTTTTGTTATAAGCTGTACTGCCAGAGGGAGTTGAAATACAAAGTCCATCGCCCCGGAACATTTCGAAGGTGACATCGTTGATGTCGATTTGGATCATTATAGTTCCATCCACCCCTTTAAGGGTAAATTCGTTGAGGGCAATGTGAGACGAAGATCCCGATTTTTTGTGAATCTCCAGCTCTATTAATGGATATTTCACAATACGCGGTTTCTGCGGCTCAGATTCACCGGTTCCGCACATATAATCGATTAAGGTGGGCAGCTCTTCTGCTTGCCAGTCCGCATAGAAGCCGAGGTGTCCTGTGTGCACACCTACAAAGGCTAAGTTGGGAATCTGGTCGATAAAGGTATGAAAAGCGTGCAGCATTGTGCCGTCTCCACCTATCGAGATGACGATTTCCGGAGACTCGGCATCCAGTTGCAAATCCCGCTCCGCCGCCAGCTTGTGAAATTGCTCGGCAAGTTTGATTGACAGCTCATCACCGCGGTCCAGAACATAATATCTCAAGATGTACAAGCTCCTTTATATAATTCCGTCATACACCGATCATAATCAATCTTGCCCCGGAACACAATATGTAATCAACTTCGGCGCATCAATCGGAGCATTGCCATAAAGGCAGGGATAAGCAGTGACACTAGAAGAGCAGCGGCTAGTATAAGACTCAGTAGAGCTAGACTGGCAGTGACACCTGAGGCTGATGGTGTAAAGGCAGTGGAGGCAGGCAGAGAGACCCATGCAGAAGACAATCCTGATCCCATCACAGGCTTCCATAGCAGCACCACGAGACCTGCTGCGAGTATGGCATGTATTAGTCGTGCAGTTAAGAACGGCAGATAACGCAGCCCGGTACCGTTCAAAATACTGGCGACTTGGGCATGTACAGATAATCCGCCCCAAGAGAGAATAAAGGCAGCTGCTGCGACCTTGAATTGAAGCGGGATGGAAGAAGCGGCTTCACCAGCAGAACGAGCACCTATGGTGACCTCGAACAATCCGCTGATCAAGGCCTGAGCTAATTCGGGAGGCCCTCCAACAAGGGAGACGAGAGATCCGGCCAGGCTAAATAGTGAGGGCAGGATTCCGGCACGGGCAAGCAGCTCCATTAGCACGTTGAAGAATACAACCAGACCCCCTACGACAATAATAAGCTGTAGCGAGGATTGGATCGCTCCTTTTAACAGTTCCCCGAAGCTCCGTCCATCCTTGCGCCGGGCTTCGGACATCGCAAGGAGTGCGGCATGTATTCTGCCGAATCCTTGTTTTGCTGGAGCAGAGGGGGCGTCAGAACTACTTTTTGTTGGGTCTTGGGTGGGAGTCTTTTGTTCCTTACGTCCATGAAATGACATTAGGAGACCAACCATTAAGCCACTTCCGTAGTGGGCTAGTGCCAATATTAGCCCCAAAGAAGCATCGCGAAAGAACCCAACGGATACCGCCCCTAGTAGAAAAATAGGATCGGAGGAGGTTGTAAATGCTACAAGGCGTTCACCTTCGATTCTGCTGATCAGCTTCTGCTCCCGCAGCTTAGCGGTTAATTTGGCTCCAACGGGATATCCTGATACATATCCCATGGCCGCGACAAAACCACCGCTGCCAGGTATACCGAAGAGGGGGCGCATCAGTGGATCAAGTAAAGCGCCGAAGAGATGGACAATGCCTAAGCCTAGCATGATTTCAGAAATGACGAAGAATGGAAACAGTGAAGGGAAGAGCACGTCCCACCAGATGGCCAGGCCACGTAAGGCTGCGGCAAGAGATGCTTCAGGATGAAGTAACATCAGCAGCATACAACCAGCCAATATGAATCCCAGCAGCGGGCCGCCAATCTTTTTAAAAGTCATAATTAACGCCTCCTGGTCTATGGTTAGATGTATGCAAAAAGAGGGACAAACAGCACAAAAAAATGGAGAAAGCGGTTACAATTATCTGTGCTTTTTCGCAGGAATTATGATATTATGTAATAAATAAATGCACCCTCTGTTACACGATTAAATGGGATGGAGTGATGGCGATGAGCGTTATAGCCGGAGTTCTCGTTTGTGCTTTTGTATATGTAATCCGGGTCTCTCTCGTCCCTCCTGGTGATGAGGAATTTAGGACCTACTAACCTTACTCTTCAGGCGCTGAACTATAGTTTAGCGTCTTTTTTCTGTACTTTAGAGAGCACTTTCGACGGATATCCGTGTTATGCTTATCTTTGGTATAATAAAATACGTAACGTTTCATTAATATGGAAGAAGGCTGGTAACCTCAATGAATCCAAATGAGAGTATATATGAAAATCTAGGGGGGGCTGAAGCACTACATCGGTTGGTGGAAGTGTTCTATGCCAAGGTACAGCTTCATCCGCAGCTGGGACCCTTGTTCCCTGAAGATATTACTCCAGTTCTGGAGAAGCAATATCAATTCCTGACACAGTTTTTTGGCGGGGGTCCACTTTATTCGGAATTACATGGACATCCCATGATGAGAGCAAGGCATATGCATATTCCTATTACTTCAGAACGTGCTGATGAGTGGCTACAATGTATGAAAGAGGCACTGGTGGAGACTGGAGTCGAAGAACCACTGCGTTCATTCGTGCTTAGCCGCCTTGCAGGTCCTGCACATCATTTTGTTAACATGCCCCAGGAATAACAAGGGACAGGTTGATCCTGAAAGGAATGAGAGTACTTGACAGAGTTAATACCCCTATATTCTATAAAGGTCAAGTGTTGCAACTGTGAAAATGAATTTTCAACCTCGCGGGTACGTCCTAGCCTAAAAAAGGCTGTTCGGCGTGATGCTGATTTCTGCGCATATTATAAAAATGAGAATCCGGATTATTATGTTGTACGGGTCTGCCCCAATTGCGGGTTTGCCTCCACAGAAAATTCGGCTGACAAGCTGACGGAACGTCAGCGTAAGGCATTTAATGAGCAGGTAGGGAAACGCTGGAAGAGCCGAGACTTTGGGGAGAAAAGAGACTGGGAAACTGCGCTCGAGACCTATAAGCTGGCGCTTTTATGTGCTCAGAGTATTAACGATAAAGATCGGATTATTGCAAGTCTGCTGCATCACATTGCTTGGCTCTATCGCTACCAAGGGGAGACTGAGCAGGAGAAGCGTTTTTTACGTTATTCTTTGGACGAGTATGTTAAGGTCTATGAAAAAGATGGCATTGCCGGCAATGATGCCCGGCTCATGTACCTGATCGGCGAACTTAATCGGCGCATCGGAGAATACTCAGTGGCTGTGATGTGGTTCTCCCGTCTGATTAATGATCAGAAGATTATGGATGCGGCGATGATTCGAGCGGCACGTGAGCAGTGGGTTATTTTACGGGAGCAAATGCGTGCTGAGGCTGTAGAGGTTGAGGTTGATGTCGAAGGCTTGTCTTCAAGTTCATAACGATTTGCGAACAACAAAAAGCGCAGAAGAGAATTTAATTCTCCTCTGCGCTTTGTAGAAAGAAAATGTTAGGATTTGCTTATCTGACAGCTCGATCGAACAAAAGGTAATCGCCGTCATTATCTATAACTGTAGGACTGGCGCTGCAGCAGGGGAAGACAAGCAGTTTTTTCTTGCCGTCACGAACGATTTGTAATTCTTTTGGCTTCATAGGCAGAAGCACATTCTCTGAGTTGCAGAATGGACAGTATTGCACATACATATCGCCTAGAATGATGTCATAAGGCCAGGTATGACTAAAAGGAATCATTGTGAGTCCTTCCCAGAAGGAGTCTCTTCATTTTCGCCCTCAGTTTGTGGGGGATTTTGTTTTTTGGATAGCTCCGCTATTTTTTGTAGTAAAATATGTTGGGGCATATGCATCAAGTGTTCCAAAGGAACGCCTAGTTGCTTGGATAACGTAATGGCTGTTTCCGGTGAAATTTGTAGTGGCTTCATATGAATGCCCTCCTAAAGTTTATCGGCTATAAATGTTCAGATATCGTTATTCACTTTACCATGGTGTTAAGACAATTACAAAGAAAGTCAAATGAAAGCAAAGGAATGGTGAGTACAAATGAAACAACCGTTATCACTGACTTGGGAACTGGATACTATTTTTCCGGGGGGGTCTTCGTCTGCAGAGCTAGAAGGTTTCTTGAGCAAGCTTGAAAAAGATATTTTATCCTTACAGGGCTTTGTGAAGGATGCTGTGGCACCAACGGATGTTGCGTCTACAAAAGCATTGGATGAGGTTATAGCATTGCTTCAGAGCTGTTCAGGAAGACTTGTGGAGGTCACTTCCTTCGCAGACTGTCTAGGCGCTCAGAATCAGATGGACAAGGGTGCGGTAAGACTGGCAGCCAAAGTGACAAGCATGCGCGCCGGATTCGAAGGGATCAGCTCGCAATTTAGCAATGTACTGCGTCAGACTACGGACAAGGTATGGGCTGAGTGGATGGCTCGTCCAGAGATTGCTCCTTTAACGTTCGTACTGAGCGAGAGCCGTGATTTGGCCCGTGAGAAGATGAGCCCTGAGCTGGAAAGCTTAGCGTTGGAATTAGCTGTTGACGGATATCATGGATGGAGCGGACACTATGATACGATTGTAAGCTCAATCAAGATCCCATTTGAGGATGAAGAAGGAGCAAAGCTGCTTTCTGCAGGTCAAGCTTTTAATAAGCTGGATGATCCAGATCCAAAAGTGCGTCAAGCGATGTTCCATAAATGGGAAGAGGCTTGGACTGAAGCGGCAGATAATTGCGCAGATACTTTAAATCACTTAGCAGGCTTCCGCCTGAAGCTCTATAAGGGCAGAGGCTGGGACGATGTTCTAAAAGATCCGCTCAGCATCAATCGTATGACACAGGACACCTTAAATACGATGTGGGACGTAATTACGAAGAGCAAACCTGTACTCGTGTCCTACCTTCAGCGCAAAGCCAAGCTGCTGGGGTTGGATTCCCTCTCATGGGTCGATGTCGAAGCTCCTGTAGGCAAATCCTCCGGCAAAATCCCTTATGATCAAGCTGCGAAGGATATCGTCACACAGTTCCGTAAATTTAGTCCTAAGATGGCTGAGTTTGCAGAGCGTGCCTTTGATAATAACTGGATCGAGGTTGAGGATCGTAATGGCAAACGTCCTGGTGGATTCTGTACTTCCTTCCCTGAGAGCAAAGAATCACGGATATTCATGACTTACAGCGGCACACCTTCCAATGTTTCAACATTGGCCCATGAGCTGGGACATGCCTATCATTCCTACTTGCTTGATGATCAACCTGTATTTAATCAGAATTATGCAATGAACGTTGCAGAGACCGCTTCAACCTTTGCAGAAGTGATTGTATCTGATGCTCAGGTTAAAGCTGCGGGCAATGCAGAGGAGAAGCTGGCACTGCTTGAAACGAAGATACAGAACAGTGTGGCATTCTTTATGAACATTCACGCTCGATTCTTGTTCGAGACTCGCTTTTATGAAAAACGTAAGGAAGGCCTTGTAAATGCTGAGGAACTGTCTGCTCTGATGGTGGAAGCACAGAAAGAAGCTTTCTGTGGTGTACTTTCTGAATACCATCCTCACTTCTGGGCGTCGAAGCTGCATTTCTATATCACAGATGTACCTTTCTATAATTTCCCGTACACTGTTGGTTATATGTTCAGTACAGGCTTATATCGTCTGGCATTACAAGAGGGAGCTTCCTTTGCAGACAAATATGATAGCTTGTTGCAGGATACCGGCGTGATGACATTGGAGGATTTGGTGCTCAAACATTTGGGTGTGGATCTGACTAAGCCAGATTTCTGGCAAGGGGCTACAGATTTGATCGTGGCTGATATCAACGAGTTCTTGGAGATGACTGAGCATTTAGCATGAAATGTCTAAAATAAGACAAATTTCAGTGCGCTAAAAATAACGGAATTTCAGTGTGAACACGCAAAGACCCCGGTTAAGGGGTCTTTTTTTAATGGTTAAATGTCGAAAACTCCCGTTTTATAAAAATTAATATACGAATGATCTATGAATTTTGCGCATTACTAGGGATAATAACCCAATTTTGTAGAATAATGTTGTTTGACGTATTTAAGGGGTCTATAATGAGCCTTGAGCCTTATATAAGGCTTGCAAGGAAGACTAATGAGCTTAGCTCAAAAAGCTTAAGTAAGCGCTTACTAAGCTGATTTGTACGAAGTAAACTCGAAGTAGCTAAGCTCACAAACAATATAAATCGAACCAGAAACTTGGGAAAAGGGGAAGGAGTGGCGGAGGGGAATTTTGGAACTGTAAGAGCGGGAGCGACCGCCTTTGTCTCCGAATTTCACCCGCTGTACGCGTAAGAATTCAAGAAATTTGGAGACAACAGCGGCTGGAAGTCCAAACATTCCCCGCAGTAGCGACGGATCCTTAGCCTAAATATTTAGGGTTCGATTTATAAAAGACGAAGTGAACTCGAAGAAGCTAAGCTCACAAAACTTTTAGGAGGAAAGATATGCTTAAGACAGAACAGCTATCATTAGCAAGACAGATGGATTTGGTGTTTAGGGAACTGCAAGAGGAATTATCGGGACTATCTTCCGGTACGGTATTTGTGCAAATACGAAATAATACCATTGGCAAATTCGGCATACGTCATCACCCTCTAGCCGGTCGGGGTGGTGGATTCACAGAAGTAAAGGAAGGAATAACGGAGAGTCAGCAGTCTTCTTTTCGTCTAATGGCACTGGAGAGTCTGAAATACAAACGGCGCTGGACTCATGGTGAGATCAGCTATGAATTCGCTATAAGACAGGGAAAGCTAATCGTAGATGCTACGCTGGAGTCCAATTATAATATGGCGAATCTGATGATTCGATCTCCCCGTAATGCTTACGCCGAGAGTGCTGATCAATTTTTAAGTTAAACGTTTTACATAAAGATTGCATGCAGCTCGGATTATAGGGTATAAATTAGAAAAACCTCCCACAGCTTCTGGAAGAAGTGTGAGAGGTTTGAAAGCTAGTCGGCAATGGGCTTTTTAAGACCTCAGCCGGATAAAACACTTAAGATAACGATGTTACTGACGACCGGACAGTTGTTGTTCTGCCAGTTGTACTAGACGTTTAGTGATGTAACCTCCCAAAGAACCAGTTTCGCGGGAAGTGTAGTTCCCGTAATAACCGTCAGCTGGGATCGTTACTCCAAGCTCTTGTGCTGCTTCATATTTCAATTGTTGCAACGCTGCATTTGCTTGAGGAACTACAAGGTTATTGGAACGGCTGCTACGACCTTGACCTGCTTGACCCATGTGTGTCACCTCCTTCGCCCGTTGTGAAGATAGTATGAGCGCTAAGAGGCTAATTCATGCATGCTATCGAAAGGTTTTAAGGATGGTAATTATTAGTCGATTAAAAGTAAGGGTAGGAAAGCCTAAATAACTAAGCTCGCACAAAAAATCGGCCTTCTCTTACGTAAACGCAAGGGAAGACCGATATAATGTATATCTGCTTTAATTCTCGGGATAGATCATTTCCAGCATAGTGGACAGCTCAAGGCTTTGACCTGGTTCTACCTTCAGCAAGCCAGTGAAGGAAGGATCGTCGGAAACGTTAGGAGCATCCGGGAGCCAGGTATAAGGTTCGATGCACAGAAATTGATCGGCTGGTCCTTTGGTATACAGGACCCAGTGGCGAAAAAGATTCTCGTCGGCCGTATAACGAAGACCATAACCATCATCGCGTAATAACAATGCTTCTACGGGCTGCTTGTCACCAATACGCAGAGCGGTATCAAAATTAGTTCCCTGTAGGTTAATTCCAGAATTTAGAGACTCTAGATCACCGAGTGGAATTAGATTGCCGCTAGGGAGCAATTCATCGTTTAGTTCATAAATGCTGTTTACGGGCAATTTGAGATTCCAGCGTTCAGGTTCTCCATCGATCATAAACCAGGTGTGATAACCGATCCCAAAGGGAATACGATGATCGCCGAGATTTGTAACCTTTAAAGTCTGGCTGAGCCGGGCATCCTGAAGCCTGAATGTCATTTCGAATTTGAGTGGAATGGGAAATTGCTCCATCCAGTGTGGATCATCTTCAGTAAGGAATTCAGTAGTGACTGCACAACCGTCCTCGTCTTCTTCAATATCGCTGACACACCAGGATTGAGTCCGGTGTAGACCATGGATATGATTGTCACCAGCGGTATTCTGGTCAAATTGATAACTTGTACCCTCGAATTGAAATTTTCCTTTACGAATTCTTCCGGGTGGAATTAAGAGCGGGATGCCAAAATGGTAAGGTTTTTGCATAAAGAAAGCTTGATCGCTTTCATCAGGCCGCCGCAGAATTTCCCGTTGTTCCTTTACATCAAACAATGAAATCACGTTGTTTCCTAGTCGCGGCAAAAGCGTGACTTCCAGTTCGCGGCTGTGCAAAATATAAGTATCATAACCGCCCCACTGCCCTTTGGTCACCTGTTTCATGAGATATGCTCCTTTATCGTAACTGTAATCGAATAGAACATGGATAACCTTATCATAACAGATTTATACGGAAGTGGTTAAGTGATTTGACAACTTCTCTTTATGGTTCTATGATGAAGGCATTAAATTATGATGAGAATGTGATGACGGGGACAAGTAGGCAGGAAGTGTACCTTCAGAAAGCCGGTGGTTGATGCGAACCGGTAGGACACTCTTGATGAATGGACCCCTGAGCGCCGCGCTTGAACGGGAGCAAGATACCCTAGTAGACCGGCCGGATCTTCCCCGTTAACGGAAGACTAAGGCTGTTTCCTTTTGACTATACAAAGGTTTAGCAGCGAATAAGGGTGGCACCACGGTCTCACGTCCCTTGCGGATGAGGCTTTTTTTGCGTTCTCGGAAATTGGAAATCACATCTAACGGAGGTCTATATTATGTTGAAAAAAGTAATGTCAGGCATACAACCGAGCGGTTCTCTAACTTTGGGTAACTATATCGGAGCGCTGAAAAATTTTGTGAAGCTGCAAGACGATCATCAATGTTTCTTTATGGTTGTCGATATGCATGCGATCACCGTTGCTCAAGATCCTGCGGCACTGCGTGAGCAGTCTGAAGCTGTAGCTGCACTCTTTATCGCGGCAGGAATTGATCCTGTGCGTTCGAATGTATATATGCAGTCCCATGTGCCTCAGCATGCGGAATTGGGTTGGATCATGACTACGCTAACGGCAATGGGCGAGCTTGAGCGTATGACACAGTTCAAAGATAAATCATCAGGTAAGGATTCGGTTGGCGCGGGCCTATTCGTATATCCTTCTTTAATGGCAGCAGATATTCTTGTTTATAATGCGGATCTTGTGCCAGTAGGTGAAGATCAGAAGCAGCACTTGGAGTTGACCCGTGATTTAGCTGGCCGATTTAATAACCGTTTTGGCGAATTCTTTACGATTCCTGAACCGTATATCCCTGAAGTGGGCGCACGCATTATGTCTCTGGATGATGGCACTAAAAAAATGAGCAAGAGCAGCCCAAATGCAGGCAGCTATATTGCCCTGTTGGATTCGCCGGATGTGATCCGTAAAAAAATCAGCCGTGCAACGACTGATTCTGGACGTGAAGTTATCTTTGATCCGGCTAATAAGCCAGAGATTAGTAACTTGATGAGTATTTACTCGGAATGTTCTGGAATGTCCCTCCAGCAAATTGCCGATCGTTATGAGGGACAAATGTATGGTGGCTTTAAGAAGGATCTTGGGGAAGTGGTTGTGTCCACACTTGAGCCTTTGCAACAAAGATATCATGAAATTCGCAGTTCAGGTGCGATCACTGATATTCTTGCCGAAGGTGCTGAACGCGCACGTATTGTTGCAGCTGAGACATTGAATGGCGTAAAAGAGCGGATGGGCTTTCTGCCAGCTCGTTAATCTAATCAGAGCTTAAACTTTCCTGTTTGCGTCTAATTCTGGCTTTGAGGATAAATCCCCAGCCAATATTCAATACGCAGAGAAAACCAAGCAGAAGTGCCAGCCAGAAGCTATAACTGATCGCGATTGAAGCGGCAGTGAGAATAAGAATAGAAGAACAAGCGAACCAAAGTGAGAGTCCTTTACCCATTAAGAGCCTTCCTTTCCGTGTCTGCTAAAATGAATCCCGGAGTATTATAAATACTCCGGGATTTTTTGTGATTATAGAATAGTTCTCTCAGTAAGTCTACAGTTTCATCGTAAAGAACCAGGGTCGATGGAAAATCGTTTGTCGAGCTTATCGCTGCTAAGCCAGCCTACATAAGTATTTAAAGGTTTATATTGGTTATCCATAACTAATACAGCCACAAAAGGGTATTGTTTGCGGTGTAAATAACGAACGTCTCCCCAGCGCACCATATATCCTGAAGGAAGCTCCTCCACTTCGGCCACCGCATAAGAGGTGAAATATAAAAAGGACTGAATATCTGGATGCGACTTGGATATTTCCACAGCGGGATGATTCGAGCAGACCGCATGTTTGAACCATTCCAGACGGTTGTTCAGTAGCTGCCCAACGTCATAACTGCCGTCTTTTTTCACTTTAACTACGTTCCAGCGTTTAAGTGAAATTGTAGGGATTACAATATAACGTTCGCCAGCAGTATGGTGTATATCTTTAAGCTTGATGTTTCGTGTAAGGCGGGCATGAACAATCGTTCTCCAAATATAATAAAGAATGGTACAGGCATAAAGCGTAATAAATAAAGGTCTAGGCGGAACAATCCCAGTGATCCAGAGCAGAATAGCTGCGATATGGCTGCCAAAAATAAATGGATCGAAAATGTGGATGATATTCCAGGCGATCCATTTCTCAGTGAATGGACGGGCCGCCTGAGTTCCATAGGTGTTAAACAGATCAGAGAAGACGTGCACGCCTACACCTATGAAACCCCAGAGTGCAACATGGCTTAAAGCTGCCAAATCAGTAAACCCAAACAGAGGCCCTAAGACTAGGGCAATCAGAGCGGGCCACAAAATTAGAAAAGGCAAGGAGTGTGTGATTCCACGGTGATTACGAATATATATTGCATTGTCCTTTAGTCGTAATGCGGTATCGGCATCAGGAGCCTGTGAGCCTAAAATCGTTGCCAGCATAACGGCCCCGGCCAGTTTAGGGTCAGAAGCAACGACGGGATCGACGAAAGAAAGTCCGGCTAACCCTATGCCCATAACTAAATGTGTAGCGGTGTCCATTGGTCAGTTCTCCTTTGTTGTTCGGAAGTACATTATTAATAATTACCCAAATACGGCTTAGGTTATTAAGGGGCTGAAAATAAATATTGTCACGTAATTGTCAAATTCATGAACATACTGTGCCATGACTGTCAAAGTCTCCTCGGGTTTGATATGATAAAGTTAACAGCGAAGTCTATTTAGTGCTTCGGCTAGAACGTTAGAAGTTTGTTTAGAAGGAGGATCATTTGGTGTGGATAATCATATAACATTTCAAGCTTCTTCCGATTCTGCAGCTATGTCTGCAAAATCTCCACCGGAAGGTGCAAGTTGGCGTGATTTCATTACCGTAACAAAACCCGGTATTATCCGATCTAACCTCATCGCTGCCTTTGCAGGATATTGGCTGGCTTCAGGTTGGGATGTTCAATACGGCAGATTAGTTCTGACTCTGCTCGGTACAATGCTGGTTATGGCTTCGGCCTGTGTTTTTAATAACTATTTCGACCGTGATCTGGATATGAAGATGGAAAGAACGCGCGATCGTGGGCTTCCTACAGGACGATTGAAACCCAAAACCGTATTGCTGTATGCTATTGGGCTTGGGATTGCGGGTTTGATTGTGCTGTTTGCTTTTTCCGGAGTTTTAGCCGGTCTGTTCGGGATTGTAGGGATGTTCGTTTACGTTGTAGTATACACCCTTTGGTTGAAACGGACATCAACATGGAGCACTTCAGTAGGTGCGATCTCTGGAGCTATGCCACCGGTAATTGGCTACGTTGCAGTTACGGGAACAGTTGATCTAGGGGCTTGGCTGATGTTTGCGATGTTGTTTCTGTGGCAACCTCCCCATTTCTGGGCGCTCGGGATTAGACGTAAAGAAGAATATAGAGCCGCAGGTTTCCCACTGCTGCCTGTAGTCAAAGGAACACGTCGTACGAAGTTTCAAATGATTCCTTATGTAGCACTGTTACTGCCTATTCCAGTGTTAATGTACGCCTACGATTATGCAGGCATTTTTTATCTGGTGATTTCAACAGCGCTGTCCCTGGCTTGGTTAATCATAACCTTGATGGGCTTTGCAGCAAAAGATGACGAAGTCTGGGCGAAGAAGAACTTCCTCTTCTCCATTAACTACCTAACGGTAAGTTTGATCGTACTTGTATTAAATACGATTCACGGTTAAGAAGAGGGAGGGTATTATTGTCCGTGCAGACCTTTAAGCGTTATAAATGGACCTGGATTCTACTATTGCTTGCTTTGGTAATGGCTGGTTATCTGGCAGTTAATTCTTTGAATTTAGGAAAAGAAAAACTGCCGGTAATCGGAGAAGTGCAGGACTTTTCACTTGAAAATGTGGATGGAGACCAGATTACTCTGGCTGATACACAAGGTAAGGCACGGCTGGTATACTTTTTTTTTACGCAATGTCCGGATGTATGTCCTATAACTACGTTCCTGTTATCCCAGACACAGAAGATTCTGGTCGACGAGGGCAGCTTTGGAAAAGATACGGCGTTCGTCTCCATTTCTTTTGATCCAGGGAATGATACACGTGAAGCCATTAAGACCTTTGCGGACCGTTTCCAGGCAGATTATAAGGGTTGGTACTTCTTACGGGGGGATCAGGAAGTGATTCGTAAACTGGCAACTGATTCTTTTAAAGTACTAATTGCAGGGAATAGTAAAGAAAATTTCGTACATGCGAATCGCATAGCATTGGTTGATCGGGACAATCGTCTCCGTGCATTGTATGACGCAGGAGATACGGATAACGTAACGCCTGAATTTCTTGCCGATAGGCTGAATGAATTGGCTCGTGAATAGAACATAACCGCATAACAGAAACGCCTTTTTCGAATCCCGTTTATTGAAGGGATAACGAAAAAGGCGTTTTTAATTTCTTAGGCAATATATCGCGAATCAAAAAGGGATGGGTTCAGGGTAAATGATGAACTCTTCCAGACCCGCTTTTTCAAGCTGATTAATATTGTATTCATCTGGAGTGCCCTCCACTCCGGCATAACCTCGGCGCGTATAGATGTGACCAGCATCGGGAAAGGCATCGCGGAGAATCCCGCGTATTTTTTTGCCTGAACTGTCGTTATCCATATAAAGATATACTTCTCCATCTCCTACTTTTTGTCGCAGGGACTCGAGTTTGAGCGTATTTAATGTACCAAAGGTACAGAGGATTTCGACTTCCGGTACCAGCACGCGTCGTAATCTGCTGCGATCGTTTTTGCCTTCGACAATAATCGTAATGGACATTTGCTGACAATCACCTCCGGAAATGAAGCCTGAACTTTCAGACTCATTATAGTTTACCGAAGGAGGAGCAGTTTTAACAACTGTTTCTACAGGAAAATCTTCATTCCCCGGGAAATGTCGTAAAAACAATAAATCATGCGGCCCGCCCATTCCATTTGGAAGAGTAGGTGGACAGCTTGGCTGAATTTTTTGGCGGAAGCAGTAATAGTGCAACCATCAGCAATAGAAAGGCAATGAAATAAGGCGAAACAACGTCTCTTAGTTGTCCTGCGGCCACAGGCCCTGCGAATGCACCTAGTGACATGGCTATCGACTGCATGGAGAAGGTGCGTCCCATACGTCCTGGTCCACCTAGACTAATAAAGAGCGAAGCCATTGCAGGAAATAATATTCCTTTGGCTGCACCCAGCATAAAGAGAATAACGGAAGCGGGAATGCTGTGAAGTGAGGCGAGCGCAAAAAAACAAAGGGCCATTCCTAGCAAGGCCACGGCTATTCTTCCTCCTGGGGAAAAGCGGTTCAGGAAGAACAAACTGAGTGTTACCAAAGCCCCTAAGCTAAGGAGCGATAAAAGAATACCTGTGGAAACAATGCTATTACTTCCGGTCTGAGATAGAGGAAGCTCAAAGAACAGAACCCCTTGTGAACAAGAAACGAAAAAAGGCAGCAGATAATAACGTTTGGAAACTGGATTGGGATCGGATATAGGGACCGAAGGAAGATCCTGATTTTTTAAAGGAGGTGCTGCTGAGTTTACAGGGCGTACTAAACGCCGGGCAGGCGCCGGTACACTGAAAAAAGCCATGATTCCTGTAGCGATAAGCAGCCATCCCAATGTGGTGAAGGTGCCGGAATAGCCAGCTTTAGCTACGATAAAGGCACCCGCTGCTGGGGATACCACTGAAGCTAAGGTATGAACGATACCATGTCCGGACATATATTTCCCCTGCTCAGTGGCATCAGATGATAATGAAGCCAGCAAGGTCATGCACGCCGGAGAGAGGAAGGCGAGCGCGAACCCGCTTGCTGCTCGTAGCATCAGCAAATGCCACGGAAGCTGAGCGTGAGCCTGCAGCAATAGAATGGCTCCCGCAGTAACAAGGCTAAAGACGATGTAGCGGCGGCTGCCATTACGATCGACGAGTACGCCTGCGAGCAAATTGCCAGGAAGATGGGTCAACGAATACATGCCCATCATCCAGCCAATAAAGGCGGGTCCCGCACCAAGAGAGATGGCAAAGGGCGTTAGAATAGGATACTGTGCATGTAAATCAAAAAACGCCAGAAAAAGAAACAGGTACAGCCATAGCGCAGTTTTCACAGGGAAACACCTCCGAGAGCCACCTACAATAAAGGTTAATGCAGGAAGGCGTATTTTAAGAAGATCAAATTTAAGCAACTACTTGTACTTTACGTGGGACAGAGAGGGCTTATACCGCTTTTTTAATTCCTGTAAGCAGGTATACCTTTCTCTGGCTGTGGAACCATGAATTATGATGGGCATTCATGTATAATAATTAATATTGGCGTCATGTCTATGGAGGAGATAATCCTTAGGACGAAACTAGGCGATAGGGGTGTTGTGAGGTTGATGGATCCAGAGGTGTGGTCACAGTTTATTAGAGAGAATTGGTTAGTTATTGTTATTGCGCTTGTTCTGTTGTTCGCGGTTGTTAATTTGGTCAAAACGATGTTGAAATGGGCGATTGTCATTATTATCGTTGTAGGTCTATTCATCTATAGTGGTGTGACAATGGACCAAATTGGTAACGCTGTGAATAAGGTGGCAGATGGAACGGTAAGCACGCTGAAGAAGGAAGCACAAGAGGTCATGCTTAAAGAGGCGCAGGATGCGAAGTACACTTCAAATGGTGACGGAACATTTACGATCACAACTCCGAATATTGAAGTGAAAGGTACTACTGGTGAAGATAAGGTAGAGGTTACTTTCCGCGGAGTTAGTCTTGGGAAGTGGAGTATTACTGATACCACACAAACATTTATCGAGGAAGCTCGGAAACATCAATAAACGGCCTCAGTTTAAATCATTATCAAAAACAAGCAAGCGGGCGGCTGAAAGGGGAGATTGGATATGATAAACGGTTGGTTGACTAGTCTGAGTGATGCAAATATCATCTCCATCGCCCTCCTGCTGGTAGTAGTCTTTTCACTATTGCAAGGCTGGAGCAGAGGGTTCTCAAGTGCTACCGGAAGATTATTCGGTCTGCTGGGAACAGGACTGTTTACAATAGCTTCTTTGGTGCTGGCCATTCCTGCTGCGGCGTATCTCAATCCTCATGTTCAGACTTGGGCAGCAGGAATAAGTCTGCCTGATAAACAGCTGACCCAGTGGCAGCAAATTTATTATACGGCTGTGTCTGTGCTGGCGGAATCGCCGCTGGTGCGGTTTCTATTGTTGTTACTGCTCTCTTATATCTTAATTCGCATGCTTCTGGGATTGTTGTCTATGCTGCTCCCGTTCCACCAGCTACGGCGCACCAAGGCATTTAAGGATAGAAAGATTACGCAAGTAAGCCGTATGGGTGGAGCTATCATAGGGTTAATTATAGGCTTGACTCGTGGTTTAATTATTGTGCTCGCTCTTTTCATTTGTGTTGGCCTAAATCCAGAAAGTCAATTTAGCCGTTATGTGGAATCTTCTCCGATCTACAGTCAAAGCGCTGCCGCTGTATTTGAACCCTTTGTTGGGGATACCGTGCAGAAAAAGCTGCCTATTCTGACGAAGACCGTTGCAGCTGAGATGAATGATATCCTGCGCAGAAAATATGAAGTTATCGATCATGACATTCCACAAGATATTGTGGGTGCGGCTGAAGATATTATTGGACAAGCGCAAGGAGACGAGAAGAAAGCCAGACTACTGTATGATTGGGTAGGAACACGAGTAACTTATGATTACGCCAAAGCGGAAAATTATGAAAAAAATAGAATTTGGCATGAACAGACCCCGCAGGATACCTTCGACACACGTATAGGGGTATGTATTGATTATGCCCGTCTTTACGCTGTAATGGCCCGCTCCCAAGGATTGCAGGTGCGCGTTGTAACGGGTCAAGGCTATGATGGTCGAGGCGGGTATGGCGCACATGCCTGGAATGAAGTTTATATAAGTGACCGGCAAGCTTGGATTCCATTGGATCCCACTTGGGCGAGCAGTGGAGATTGGTTTAATCCGAAGGATTTTGACGATACGCATATTAGGGAGAACGCACTCTGAGTGAGGGCGCCGCACTCCTTCCGTGTGGTACAATAAACTCATACCAACCGCTCTAACACAAATGCGAGTGCAATGCTCACAATCAGCTTCTTAGAAATCACCTTCATTATAGGAGCAATGTCGCTGGCTAAGGCAATTCAGACATTATTTTTATATAGAAGGGAAGAAAGCTGGTGAGCTTTGGGAAGCAGCTCCCGCCTGCGGACGGGAAATCTTCGAAACATTCTGTAGGTCTGCGATTGAATCTGTTTTTCTTTGGCACTTTTTTTATTTTTTGTATCATTATTGTGCGTCTTGCAGGTTTGCAGTTTACTGAGGGAGCTTTGCTGACAGAAGAAGAGATCAAACGGGATACGAAGTTTGTTCCGCTGGCAGCCATGCGAGGGATTATTTTTGCTGCCGGGGGTGAGCAGATAGCCTATTCTACACCTGTTGAGTCGCTCTATCTTACCCTAAATAAGGAATATACAGCTAAAACTACTGATAAAGTAACGGGTGAAACCTCACTAACGGAAAAGGCGAAAAATAAGTCCAATGACCTTGCAGCAAGATTAGTAGCGGAGTTTGAGAAATATGGAAGTGCAGATGCCCCTAAGTTAACGCAGCAGGACGTGCTGGATTTACTTGATCTGGACTTTAAAAAGTACCTAGGTTATGTACCGCGTCGTATAAAAGCAGGGCTAACTTCAGAAGAAATAGCTTATTTCATGGAACATAAGGATGAATATCCAGGTATTACCATTGTGGAAGAAAGTATACGCCACTACGATAAAGATACGGTAGCTGTGCAGACGGTGGGTTTTGGCAAACCTTTTAAATCAACCGAAGACATAGCGATGTACAAAAATATTCGTAGTGCAATGAAAGACAATTCTTCACCGGGACTTATGTATAAAACGGAAGAATATGTGGGGTTTGATGGTCTGGAAATGCAGTATCAACGCGAACTGCGCGGAGAAAATGGTTATCAGGTCATTTCGGTCACTCCTCAAAATATGGCGGAGAAGGTAGAACAGACCGTTCCCCCTGTAAAAGGCAATAACATTTGGATGACTATTAATAAGAATGTTCAGATGAAGACTGAACAGGCCATATTAGATCAGATTAAATGGCTGCACACCAATGCTGTGCAAGGCGAAACTCATCCAGATGCTTTAACAGGTTATGCAGTAGCAATGGAAGTAGAGACTGGTAATATTGTCGCTATGGCGAGTATGCCGGATTACGATTCGAATGTATGGACAAAGGACTCGTTGCCTACATCCGTCTGGAATAAAATTATGAACAATCATCTGAATGGTACAATTACCTCGAATTCTTCCGGGAGATCGGGTCATGATTTTAGCTCTCTTGTATTCATGGGATCGACCATCAAACCGTTAAGTGTATTAATTGGTCTAAATGAAGGTTTTTTTAGCACCTCGAGCACCTATCCAGATGTGGGGATTACCTATTTCGGTAAGGATGATAAATCATCGGTTAGAAATTCATCAGGTCACGTCTATGGAAAACTGTATCCGGCTGATGCTATCAAGCAATCCTCTAACGTATTTATGGTGGATATGGTCGGAAAGCAACTTTATAAGAAATACCTGGGGGATAAAGGCGTAGAGGTCTGGGACCAATATATGAAAAAGTTCGGACTGGGTGTGTCAACACAAAGTGGTCTTCCCGGTGAATCACCAGGTCAGATTAACTATACAGATTTCAAGGCTGCAGGGAGCTCGCAGGCCGCGCTCGTCTACGCATCTTTTGGCCAGCAAGGCAGTTATACTACGTTACAGCTTGCCCAGTATGCTACTACACTTGCAAATGAAGGTGTGCGAATTAAACCACAGCTTATAAGTAAGATTACGGATGCGCAAGGTAAGGTGGTTAAGGAATTTAAAAAAGAAGTGCTTAATAAAGTAACCTTTGATAAATCGTTCTGGAGAGAAATCAAACAGGGAATGAGCAGTAAAGTTAGTGCTTTTGACGATTTTCCTTATGATTTTGCCCGTAAGACAGGAACCTCTGAAAAAACGGACAGAAAAAATATAAACCGTGATAACGGGGTTTTTATTGCCTTTGCTCCACGTGAGAATCCGAAGCTGGCTGTAGCGGTTGTGATTCCGGAGGGCGGCTTTGGCTCAAATAGTGCAGCTCCGGTTGCCCGTAAGATTTTTGATGCTTATGATTGGGAATATGGGCTGGATGGGGTTCCAAAGAAGAATATTCCTCCTGTGGCAGATCCCGTTCAAGAACAATAAGCTTAAATTAGAGAAAAAGGAGAGACAAACTGTGAGTTTTTTCCGTAAGCAGGCCTCACCTCCTGACGAGACCAGCAGCAAAAGTTCCATCGGCCTGCGACTCAACGTGTTTTTCTTTAGCACGTTCGTTATATTTTGCGTAATCATCATCCGACTAGCTGTTCTGCAATTCGTGGAAGGTCCAACTTTAACTGAGGTAGAGACGAGTAGAGATACTAAAAATGTACCGTTAGCTTCCATGAGAGGGGTTATATACGCTGCAGGCGGTGAGAAGCTAGCTTATTCCACTCCTGTTCAATCGCTGTATATCACACTCAATAAAGAGTATACGGCTAAGGAAACAGATAAAGACACCGGTAAAACAACGCTGACCCCAGAGGCTAAGGTCAAGTCTGATGCCTTGGCAGCCAAGCTGGTAGCTGATTTCAATAAATATGGTGATCCAAATGCAGAGAAGATGACGGAGAAAGATGTAATTGATGCGTTGGATTTATATTTTCGTAAATCACTTGGCTTTATGGCACGGCGAATTAAGGCTGATCTGACTACTGAAGAAGTAGCTTATTTCATGGAACATAAAGGAGAATATCCGGGGCTTGAGATTGTCGAGGAGAGCATTCGTCATTACGATAAAGATACGGTTGCTGTACAGACGATTGGATATATCAAACCCTTCAAATCCGCGAACAGTCTTAATATTTATAAAAACATTCTTAGTGCTATGAAAAACAATCCGGAGCCAGGGCTAACGTATAAGGATGATGAATTTGTTGGATTCGATGGGCTGGAGCTGAAATATCAGCGTGAGCTTCGCGGGCAAAACGGATATCAGGAAATTTCCGTCAATCCACAGAATATGGCGGAGAAAATTGAGCGTGTCGTTCCGCCTGTCAAAGGAAATGACATCTGGACAACGATTAATAAGAATGTTCAGATGAAGACAGAACAGGCGATAACAGATCAGCTCAAATGGTTGCACTCTAATACCGTACAAGGCAGAACGCATCCGAATGCTTTAACGGGATATGCAGTAGCGATGGAAGTAGATACTGGTAATATTGTCGCTATGGCGAGTATGCCTGATTATGATACGAATGTTTGGACATCAGGTTCTTTGTCTTCAGATGTCTGGAACAGTATTATGGATAATTATCAGAACGGAACGATCACTCCTATTTCTTCGGGAACCTCAGGGAACGGACTAAGATCTGTACTGCTTCTAGGTTCAACGATTAAACCTTTGAGTGTACTCGTGGGTCTGAATGAAGGGTTGTTTTCAACTTCTTCTTATTATCAGGATAAAGGTTTTGCGACTTTTGGTAAGTCTGGGCATGAAACGAAGGTAAGAAACTCTTCTAACCACGTATATGGTTCTTTGGATCCTGCTAGAGCCATTGAGAAATCCTCGAATGCATTTATGGTCGATATGGTCGGTAAAAGATTGTATGACAAATATAAAAGCAAGGGGATAGACATCTGGGATGTCTATATGAAAGAGTTCGGCCTTGGTGTATCTACGGGAATTGACCTGCCTAATGAATTCTTGGGTCAAAGAAACTATACCAATATAGAAGCTGCTGGTAGTGCGCAGTCCGCACTGGTCTATGCCTCTTTCGGACAACAAGGAAGTTATACAGTAATGCAGCTTGCACAGTATGTTACTACACTTGCTAATGAAGGACAGCGGATTAAACCTCAACTGGTTAGCAAGATTACTGACGCAGATGGAAATATAATCAAAGAGTTTAAACGTGAGGTGCTTGATGAAGTAACAAACTTCGATAAGTCCTACTGGAATGAAATTAAGCAGGGGATGCGAAGTGAAGTTAGTGCTTTTTCTGATTTCCCTTATGACTTTGCACGTAAGACGGGAACCTCTCAGCAAGTAGCTAAGGGTGAAATTCGCGATAATGGGGTATTTATTGCATATGCTCCACGTAATAATCCTAAGTTGGCTGTGGCGGTTGTAATCCCTGAAGGTGGCTTTGGTTCACAAAGTGCGGCACCAGTCGCACGTAAAATATTTGATGCCTATGATTGGGAATATGGGCTTGATGGAGTTCCAAAGAAAAGTCTCCAGTCTGGCAATAATACTAATGATAATGCGAAGGAGGGAGAGACTACAGGTACCGAGTAACTCTGACCCTATGGCTAAGATTTAAAAAAATAAACAGCTTCTCAATAGAGAGCATACAAGAATGGAGGGGTGGCAAATGATTGCCAAATACCGCCTGCTTGCATTGGATATGGATGGAACCCTACTGAATGATGAACAGATAATTACACCCACAACGGTGGAATGGATTCAAAAGGCGGTCAACGCAGGCGTTCATGTCTGTCTGTCGACAGGCCGGGCATTTGTAAGTGCCTTACCCTATGCAGAGCAGCTAGGTTTAGAGACACCGATGATCACTGTGAACGGCAGTGAGGTGTGGAGAGCGCCACATGAAATATACCGGAGATCGCTAATGTATCCCAAGCTGGTACAAGAAATGTATGATCTTGCAAAAGCAGATGACATCTGGTTCTGGGCTTATTCTCTGGACGAAGTTCTCAAACAGGATAACTGGGATGGGGATGTAACGGGTAGAGAATGGCTTAAGTTCGGTTATCACACTGAAGATGATGAGCTTCGCCATAAGCTGTTGCTTCGTCTTCAAGATATGGGTGGACTGGAGATTACGAACTCTTCTCCGCACAATCTGGAGATTAATCCTCTAGGCGTGAATAAGGCAGCAGGAATAAAGGAAGTCTGCAAGCTGCTGGGAATAGAAATGTCGCAAGTTGTAGCTGTGGGCGACAGCCTTAACGATCTGGCGGCGATCCAGCAGGCTGGACTTGGGGTTGCCATGGGCAACGCGCAAAAGACGGTTAAACAAGAGGCTGATGTTGTGGTGGCGACCAATAATCAAGACGGGATTGCCGAGGTCATCCAAAAGTATATCTTTACCGAAGCTGCAGCCTCTGTAGGCAGCAAATAATAAAAGCAGTACTGCGAAGTGAATCCATGGAGCATTATGCTAGTAGGAGGTTAAGGAATTGACGATCCTGGGTTGGATTCTTATCATTGTTTTGTTTGCTGTAGGATTGGCAGGGGCTGTATATCCCATACTGCCGGGTGCGTTAGCGATCTATCTTGCCTTTTTTGTATACGGCTGGTTCTTTTCTTTTGAGCCCTTTGGGGTTTGGTTCTGGATTATTCAAACACTGATTGTTGTAGTTCTTTTTGTTGCTGATTATGTTGTAGGAGCGTGGGGTGTCAAAAAATTTGGCGGCTCACGTTCATCGATTATCGGGAGCACGATCGGGCTGATCTTGGGACCTTTTGTTATCCCGGCTTTTGGTCTTATCATTGGACCATTTCTAGGGGCTTTTATTGGAGAATTGATCGTGGGATCTTCACCTTCTAAAGCTGCTAAGGTAAGTGTTGGCTCCATACTCGGCTTATTTAGCAGCACCTTGGTCAAAATCGTGTTGCAGGTAATTATGGTCGTCCTCTTTTTTATATGGGTCGCCCGGTTTTAATTTAACAGTGAAGAAGGGGAAAGAGTTTGTCCAAGAAAGAGTCTTTTGTTAAAGGCACGCTTATCCTTGCTGCTGCAGCTTTGGTGGCAAGGGTACTCGGGCTTGTCCAGCGTGTGCCGCTGGACCATATCTTTGACGGTGTGGGGAGAGCATCGTTCGGAGTTTCTAACAATATCTATTTAATGCTTCTAACCGTAGCCACCGCTGGGATTCCAAGTACACTCAGCAAAATGGTCTCTGAACGATACGCCTTGAATCGTCCTGAAGAGGCGAGACAAGTGTATCATGCTGCACTGCTGTTTTCAGTGGCAGCAGGGGTGTTTATGACTGTCTTGCTGTACATAGGGGCTCCATTTTATGCAACTCATATTGCTGATGTCCCTGAATCGGCGATGGCGATAAAAGCTATTGCGCCTGCCCTGCTTCTTTTTCCGGCAATAGCGATGATGCGTGGATATTTTCAAGGCCGCAACAATATGATGGCAGGTGGGATTTCTCAGATCGTGGAGCAATTCGCTCGCGTACTGACCGCTATTTTGCTGGCTTATATTTTATTACATCAAGGTTATAGCAACACTACAATTGCTGCGGGAGCATCCTTTGGTAGCGTGATCGGTAGTATTGCGGCGTTTGGCGTAATGATTTATTTTGCAGTCAAACTTCGCCGTGAGGACAAGCAATTAGGATTGAATTATGATACTGCTCAAAAATTACCGATTTGGGGTATCTACAAGGATATTTTTACACTGTCTATTCCCATTGTGCTGTCTTCCCTTACGATTCCGGTTGTGAATGTAATTGACACTTCTCTTACGGTACGATTATTGATTGATCAGATAGGTAGGGATAGTGCCACTTCAGCGCTAGGTATTTTATCCAATCGTGCTCAGAGTGTAGCGGGCATTCCACCTGTTCTATCTATCGCACTTGGAACTTCATTGATTCCGATCATTTCGGCTGCCTATGCCCGCCGTGATGAGGGGCATTTGAAAAAGCAGATAACGCTTGCTCTGCGGATTTCTATTTTGACAGGGATGCCGATTGTATTGGCGCTTGTAGCAGCTGCTTATTCTGTAAATGGATTATTGTTCGCCAGTTTAGATGGCAGTGGTATCGTAGCCATGCTTACTTTAGGAACGATCTTTCAGATTACGATGATGACAACGAACTCTATTTTGTTAGGTATGGGCAAATCGCGAATTTCCATGTATTATGTGTTAGCGGGTATTATTGTAAAATTAGTGGCGAGCTTATTACTTAGTAAGGTATTTGGCATCTACGGAATCATCGGTGCAACAGCACTTTGTTTCGTGGTCATTACTTTGCTTAACTTACGCATGCTGAAATCGATCGTGCCTTTTGAAATTATGGGCAAACGTTGGGGCGGTTTCGCGATTGCGGTACTTGTGTCCGGCGGGATTGGTTATGGCTTGAATGAGGCTGGGATTCTGTTAACAGATCTGATGCCGGCACGTTTGGCGTTTCTGATCACTTGTCTTGTTGTAGGAGCAGCAGTTGTTGTTATTTATCTAGTACTGCTTATTGTGCTGGGCGTGCTGACTAAACAGGAAATCTCCAGTTATCCGCGGGCGCTGCAAAAATTATTGAATCCGCTGATGAAGTTACAGCCTGCACGTGTTCGTATGAGAGAATAGGTTTGACTTCTACCCTGCATTTTGCTTCACTTAAAGAGTAGAAAATAGACAGATATTGAAGAAGGGACTGAGTAAATCATGGACAAAATTAGTTCTCCTGCTGAATTTCAGGTAGCCATTCAATCACCTCGATTAACAGTGGCCATCTTCAAGGCTGACTGGTGCTCGGATTGCAAATTTATCGATCCTTTTATCCCAGAGGTAGAGCAGGCTTATGCAGATCGCCTTACACTGGTTGAGGTAGATGTTGATGCCGTGGGCGATGTTAGCCAAGAACAAAATATTATGGGTATTCCAAGCTTCGTCGCATATTCGGATGGACGGGAATTGGTTAGATTCGTTAATAAATTGCGCAAATCCCGTGAAGAGATTGAAAATTTCCTTGATAAAGCGGTCCAAGTGCATCAAAGCCTTCAAAAGTAATTCCTAAGGAACCACCGCTTTCGCCTGTTTGTGCAAAAGCGGTGGTTTTTTGAAATATAAGTCTGGCTGCTTCTTCATTACTAAAAACTGCGGGTGATATTTTTGACGACAAATCAGTTGAAATGGCTTAGTTATCTTACTTGCCTTATCATGTTCCTCGCTGTACTCGGAGGAGCGGTAGTGACGAAGACTGGATCGGGCTTGGAATGCGGAAATGAATGGCCGCTCTGTCATGGGAAATTAATTCCGGCTTATACTATAGGCTCGATGATTGAATACACCCATCGCTTGTTTAGCGGTTTGGCAGGGTTATTCTCACTTGCCTCGATGTTTGCTTTTTGGCGTTATGCCCGTACTCGGCGCGATTTGCTGGGCTATGCATTTATGACTTTATTATTCGTCATCGTTCAAGGTGGTATGGGAGCGCTTGCAGTAATTAAATCCCAATCCGCTGCTGTAATGGCGCTGCATATGGGTTTTTCTTTGATCGCCTTTTCGAGCGCTATGATGTTGGCTCTTGGAACCAAGAGATGGCATGAATCGCGCGAATATGATCATACGTTGGAGGCTCAAAAGAAGCCCGTAAGTAAGGCTTTTCGCAATTTAACTTGTTTTACTGCCATCTATTCTTATATTGTCGTGTATATTGGAGCCTTTGTAAGTCATACGGATTCACAGGGCGGGTGTTCGGGTTGGCCGCTTTGTAATGGAGAATGGGTTCCGGAGCTTTCCGGAGGTGTAGGTGTTGTTTTTACGCATCGGATTGCGGCTTTGCTCTTATTCATGCTTACTGCGCTGCTTGGGCATTTAGCATTTTGGAAACATAAGGATTATCCAGAGCTTAGAGCGCTAGGTGTAGCTGCAGTGCTGTTATGCTTGATGCAGGTGTTTAGTGGGGCGGCTGTGGTTTACACCCTAGATAATGAAAGATTGTACATATTTGCCGCTTTGGCTCATATTTTGCTGATTGCCAGTTTGTTTGGTGTCTTATGTTATATGAGTGTAAGAGTCTGGCAGCTAAATCGTGCGGGTAGTGTCGTGTCTGGAAAAAATGTAACGAACCCAATGATTCCACCGCCTTGGTAGAACATTCCCTCCGTGGATAGAGGCGCTTCACCCGCGGAATAATAAAGTGGAAATCGGTATATCGTGGAGCTGATTGGCCGATGCTTACGTCGCGAGTTTTGTACGAAGCAGTCCATGGAAGCAGACGCTGAACAAAACTTTAGGAGGACTGGGATATGCTGCGGGTATTACTTGGAGAGCCGCCTCGAAAGAACAGTGGTGTGTTGGCTGATGCGATGGAGAATATGGCCACTTTTGCAGCATTGCTGCGCAAGGAAATGAGTGCCCATGAGGATAATGACCATGAATACCGCAAGCTGGAGATTTGGACACGTGGGCTGATTTCCTCTCTGGATGAACTGGAGCAAAGTTGGTTCGCGGCCGCTTTTTACCGGAAATTAGTGATTGCGGGTTATATGGATGATATGACACCGGTGGAACAGGGCGATTATGCACGTTATGTTTATTTTTATAAAGATGGCTTTATCCGGGTTTTCTCTCTTCTGGACAAGCTTGGGACGGTACTGAATCATTTTTATGATCTCAAAACATCCAAATTAAAAACGCACTTTTCTTACTTTACAGTGCTGCGTCAGCTTCAATTATTGAATGTGCATCCTGCATTAGCGGATCAACTGGAACAGATCAAGAACTCCTACCGCGATCCATTGGAGAATTTACGCAAGCGCAGAAATGCTGAAATTCATTATATGAATTCTGAAATGCAGGATGATTTGTGGCAGCGGCACCAAGGTCTGCATGACAAAATTCAGCTCGAGGATCTGGATAGCCATCTTGAGGATTTAAAACAATCGCTCGAAATGAACTGTAAGACATTAATCGCGGCATTCAGCTACAGCAATGAACAGCTGCGTAAGGAAATAAGCAAGGCAAAGAGCATAAAATCGTAATCGTTCAATATATTTCCTTTTGACAAAAATCGATAAACTCACTATACTTATGCTTGCATTAAAGTATGTACGATTTCAGAAAAAATATAATTTCATAACTTTATCTTATCGAGAGCGGCGGAGGGATAGGCCCGATGAAGCCCGGCAACCGATTTGTATCCAGCGCGGGAAGCGTTGTACAAATGTCATGGTGCTAATTCCTACAATGGCGCAGGTTGCGGTCGTTGGCAGATGAGAAGGCATTGTCTTAATAAACCCACAGAGCCTCTTGCGATCTGCATCGATCGTTGGAGGTTTTTTTGTATAGAATAAGTGAAATATAAAGGGGGGGCGACGAGAGTTGATTAATCTAAAAGGGATAACAAAGGTTTATGGAAAAGGGAGTAATGCGGCAACAGCGCTTTCTGGATTGAATCTGTCCATCGAGAAAGGTGAAATATTCGGAGTCATCGGCCACTCTGGAGCGGGGAAAAGTACATTGATCCGTTGCATTAATCTGTTGGAACGTCCGACAGAAGGTGAGGTCTGGGTAGACGGTGTTGAACTAACTAGCCTTAACCAAGGTCAATTACAGGAACAGCGGCGCAAGATTGGGATGATTTTTCAACATTTCAATTTGCTTTCTTCGGCGACGGTGTATGATAATATTGCCTTTCCACTGCGACTTGCAGGTACATCTAGAACAGCTATTGATACAAAAGTGAAAGATCTGCTCGCTCTAGTTGGGCTTGAAGAACATACAGATAAGTATCCTTCTCAGTTATCTGGAGGACAAAAGCAGCGGGTCGGCATCGCCCGGGCACTAGCCAGTGACCCTGATGTGCTGTTGTGTGACGAGGCCACTTCTGCGCTTGATCCCCAGACAACGGATTCCATTCTTAAGCTGCTGCTTGATATTAATAAAAGATTCCATTTGACCATTGTGCTGATCACGCATGAAATGCATGTAATCCAGAGCATCTGCGACCGTGTCGCGGTCATACATGGTGGTGGGATTGTTGAACAAGGCAAAGTTACAGAGGTATTTCTCAAGCCGCAGCATGAGGTTACACGCGATTTCATCCGCAGTGAGACACAGAATGAAGGGCCTCTTCGAGTGGCGCTTGATGCTGCTGCCGGGGATAACTCTCAAGCTGTCAAAATTACTTTTTTCGGAGAAAAAACTTACGGCTCGGCACTATCCGATGTCGTGCGTGATACGGGTGTGAGCTTTGCAATCTTACATGGTACCATCTCAACGATTAAAGATGTGCCTTATGGACAGATGATTGTGCGGTTTGAAGGGCCAGCTGAGGCAATTGCTGTAACGATCTCCAGACTAATTGCTCAAGGCCTTGATGTGGAGGTGATTTCGTAATGAATTTTGCAGATCTAAATTGGCAAGAAATGATGGATGCTACGGTTGCTACTATAAAAATGATATTTTTTTCCGGATTGTTCACAATTATTCTTGGTTTACCACTCGGAATTCTATTGTATTTATGGGGGAAATCGAATAGTATAGTAATCAGAGTAACTTACTCGGTCTTATCATTACTTGTAAATATCCTACGTTCCGTACCCTTTATCATTTTGATGGTGGCTCTAATTCCTTTCAGCAAAGCCGTTGTTGGAACCTCCATTGGTGTACTCGGTACGATTCCACCTCTGGTGATTGGTGCAGCTCCGTTTTTTGCCCGCTTGGTAGAGACGTCGTTAAGAGAGGTAGACCGCGGAGTCATCGAAGCCGCACAAGGTATGGGAGCATCGACGAACCAAATCGTTATGCGTGTTCTTTTGCCAGAAGCTCGTCCAGGTCTGCTAGCTGGAGTTACGATCACACTGGTTACACTGGTCTCCTATACAGCAATGGCTGGTATGGTTGGGGGCGGCGGATTAGGTGACTTGGCGATTCGTTACGGCTACCACCGCTATGAGACGGAGATTATGATTGTTTCTATATTATTTATTGTCGTACTGGTGCAATTGCTACAAATGGCCGGTGACCGACTCGTAAAACATTACACACGGAAATAAGGTACATCCATATATATCCTTATTCAATACAAAATATAGATTAGAGGGGGATTTACAATGAAAAAAGTACTACTTACATTTTTTAGCCTGACACTGGTTGCGGTGCTTGCGGCTTGCGGTAACAACAATGCATCTAATAATGCTGGGAGCTCGGCTGCTACAACAGCACCAAATGCAGAAGCAACAAGTGAACCTACTAAAGATCCTGTGAAACTGGTTATTGGTGCCTCACCTGTGCCTCATGCTGAAATTTTGAAGGCTATTGCTCCATTGCTTGAAAAAGATGGAATTACACTTGAAATTAAAGAATTTACTGACTATATTCAACCTAACGTGCAGCTTGATGAGAAGGAGTTAGACGCTAACTTTTTCCAACACCAACCGTATCTGGATGACCAAAACAAAAATAATAAAACAGATCTGGTCTCCGTTGCATCCGTTCACGTTGAGCCTTTTGGAGCTTATTCCAAAAAAATCAAATCGATCGATGAGTTGGCTGATGGTGCAAAAGTTGCCATTCCGAACGATGCTACTAACGGTGGCCGTGCACTAATCCTACTTGCAAAAAATGGTCTGATTACCTTGAAAGATGATACAAACATTGCTGCAACGAAAGCAGATATCACTGAAAACAAGAAAAACCTCGACATTATTGAATTGGAAGCAGCTATGCTCCCACGTCAACTGGATGAGGTAGACCTTGCTTTGATCAACACGAACTTTGCACTAGACGCTGGTCTTGTTCCAACTAAAGATGCACTGTTCATCGAGGGTGTAGATTCCCCTTATGCTAACATTTTGGTAACCCGTCAAGACAATAAAGATTCCGAAGCCATCAAAAAGCTGGTTGCTGCCCTGAATTCTCCAGAAGCTAAAGCTTTCATTGAAGAAAAGTACGAAGGTGCGATCATTCCAGCGTTTTAAGGAATTAAGCTAAATTCGTCTATAGTCATAACAAGAACCCGCAGCCAAGTTGGCTTGCGGGTTTTGTGTTCTAAGGTTGTGAGAGAATGTTAAATCCTCTATAATAAGAAAATCCCGATCTCCTTTACAGGAGAATCGGGAGGGTTATTGAACGGGATTTAGAATACTTGAACTACTTCTTCAACGCCTTCTACTTCTTCAAGGAGGGCGCGTTCAATCCCGGCTTTCAAGGTGATCGTGGAGCTTGGGCAGCTGCCGCAGGCACCCATAAGTTTCAACTTAACGATGCCGTCTTCCACATCGACCAGTTCTACGTCACCGCCATCGCGCTGCAGGAACGGACGAAGCTTATCCAGCACTTCTAGTACTTCATCATACATCTCGGTGCTTTGTGCATTCTCACTCATTTCTCAATCACTCCTTTCGTAAGTTCATTATAGTACAAAAAGTTAAAAAATAAAATGGTTAGGCGGAATAGGGAGATCATCATGAGACCAATTATTGAATTTTGTTCCAGCAACATGGGTCACGGAACAGACAAGCTAATGCATAAGCTGGAGGAAAATCCGGATTATGATGTCATTGAATACGGATGTCTGAACAATTGTGGAGAGTGTTATTTAATGCCTTTCGCCATGGTTGAAGGTGACATTATTGCAGCAGACACTGTTGCAGAGCTAGAAGAGAAAATTGAGGCCAAGATCAAAGAGCTTGAGGCTTGGTTTAATATAGATCTTGACTAAATTTCTCGAGAAAAAAAGAGGGAGCACTTCATAATCTAAATTATGGAGTGCTCCCTCTTTTTGGAACCTTACTTGAACAAAATCCACCAATTTGATCGATTAGGCAACATATTGGAGAGTGCAGGTGCTACCGTGAAGGTGCCACCGGACTCAGGCGACCTTATATTGAGTATTTTCCTACATTTGGATTGCTATCGGACCCCATAGTCACTATTCACCTGAAAAACAGCATAAATGAACCTCATTATAAGCAATAACTTCACTGGAGTCCGAAACTCTCCTCCAAAGGCTAAAAATTTGCGAATAAGGATATCTGAGTCCGTAGAGTATACGCACCAATAACGTAAGAAAGCTACTCTCGTGTTTATCTGAGAGTAGCTTCGTTGAATACTTATGAACCAATCTTAGGCTTATCCTAAAGTGCGTTTCGACATCCAGAGCACTCCGCTCTTGAGGATGCGGGGAACCCGTCCTTTGACGGAGCGTTGTCCCATAAGTCCGAATCCTGCTTTTTTGCCTAGTGACCCTAAAGTACCCTTCAGGCGAATAGGATGAAGCTTAGGAGTCTCACCGCGCCAGGTGGCTTGAATAACCTGAGCTACCTGCTCACCCTGTGCTCCAGCGGCTTGTGCGCTTGGTGCGAATGGCAGACTGGCACAGTCACCAATCACATATACCTCAGGATAATCCGGTATACGATAATACTCATCCAGCATAATCCGTCCACCGCGGTCCTTCGACACATTCAAATCTTGAACTACTTTTACAGGTTGAATTCCTGCGGTCCATACTGTCACATCTGAAAGGATTTCCTCGGTACCGTTAAAAATCGAATCCTTCTCTACATGAGATACAGAGATTCGTCCCAGCGTTTGCACCTGATGGTGATGAAACCATTCCTCTACGTACTGTGACAGCTTTGCCGGAAAGGCAGACAAAACACGTTCACCGCGATCCAGAATAGCAATGTTAAGGTCTGGACGGCTCTCCCGAAGCTCTGCGGCTAATTCAACACCGCTTAATCCTCCACCTACGATGTTTATCGTTCCGTAAGGCTTCACATCATTTAAACGGCGGTAGGTTTCCCGAGTACCAGCAAAGGTCTGGATGCTGCAGGTATATTGATCAGCACCAGGGATGTTGTGGTAATTATCGGTACAGCCAAGAGCAATGGCTAGGAGATCATAAGATACAATCTCACCGGATTCCATACTGACTATTTTGCTCTCCAAATCAATGGAACTCACTTCACCGTACCGGACAGTAAGCCGGGGGTGAACCGGAAAATGAATGCGCAGGTGATAATCAGTTACGGTACCTGCGGCGAGCGCATAATATTCCGTTTTGATTCCTTGATAAGGCATTCGGTCAATTAAGATAATTTCAACATCATGAGGAAGATGATTATTGAGTAATTCTTGAATTAAGGCTAGGCCGCCGTAGCCACCGCCAAGAACGAGTATTGTTCTCATGCTGACCGAACTTCCTTTCCAATATGGGATAACAAATCTCAGGTAGTCTTCTTATTCGTATATCTTAACCTCATTATAGAAAGTGTCACGTTCGACAGGAATTCGTCCAGCACCTTTCACTAGCCAGATCAATTCGTCGCGAGTCAGACCTTCCGGTGTTAAGGCGCCAGCCGCGTGGCTGATCCGTTCTTTTAGAATTGTGCCATGCACGTCTGATGCACCGAAGTTCAGCGCAACTTGAGTAAGCTGAGGGCCAATGTTAATGAAGTACGCTTTGATGTGATCGAAATTGTCCAACATCAATCTGCTGATCGCAATGGTCTTCAGATCCTCATAAGCAGAGTTGCGGCGCATGATGCCAGCGTTTTTATTCTTAGGCTGCATGGACAATGGAATGAATACCATAAAGCCATTGGTTTCGTCCTGCAAATCACGGATTTGCATCATATGGCGGATACGGTCTTCGTGAGATTCAATGGAGCCGTACAGCATAGTGGTATGGGTCTTCATCCCAAGCTGATGTGCTGTCCGATGGACTTCCAGATATTCTTCCACATTAGCTTTGTCTACACGCATTTTTTTACGATATTGGTCGGATAATATCTCTGCGCCACCACCGGTGAGTGTTTTAAGTCCAGCAGCACGCAATTGTTCCAGTACCTCACGAATACTCAAACCGCTAATACGGGTAAAGAAATCAATCTCAGCGGCAGTGTAGGCTTTTAAGGTAACCTCAGGGAAACGTTCGTTCAAAGCCTTTAAAGAATCCACATAATATTGGAAGGGAACCTTGTCGTTATGGCCACCAACAATGTGGAATTCGCGTACGCCTGGGTGGATATGTTGTTCGACATATTGCACCATTTCCTGACCGGAAAGGGTATAGGCTCCCTCTTCTCCATCATCTTTGCGGAAATTGCAGAATGCACAGTGCGATTCGCAAACATTGGTGAAATATAGACTCATGTTTTCGATAAAATATACCCGGTTGTGATTCTTGGCGATATTGACTTCATTCGCTAGCTGGCCAATGGTAAGTAAATCGTTGCTTTGATATAAATAAACGCCATCTTCCAAATTCAATCTTTCGCCGCTGCGAACCTTATCAATAATGTTCGCCATTCGGGCATCCGTGTGGGGGGTAAAAAGAGTAGACATATTATGATTTCCTCCTGAAAGTTTACGAGCAGATTGCTCGAAGATAAATTCCAGACGTACCCAAGTGGTAGCTGTTCATTCTAAAAAAGAAAGAGGCGAGCTTGCCTCCGTGACAAATTTCCGAATTTTTACTTAGAGTGCCTTCCCTATTATAAACCTACTCTCCTAAGGGTATCAACAGCTTGATATTGATGGTGTTTTTTGCTGTGAAGGGTCATGCCTAAGGCAGTTGTGACTTGAGGGTAACGGAATAGTCGGTTATACTGAATTTATCAAGCATAAACGTCATTGGCATCCTTATAAAGGTGATAAGCGTTTGAGCGAGAAATATAAGACATAAAGAATAGGTGCAACACTTATACTTTCTTATATTTTTAAGAAATAACTTTTGGCCGGAAGGCCCCTTAAACATAAGTTTCCGCTTATGAAGTGAGACGAATTTGTAGGAGGATGAGATCATGATTAATATTAGTGAAAAAGCAGCAGAACAATTAAAGGCGATGCTTGCTGAACAAGAAGTACCGAACATGTTCCTCCGTATTGGAGTAATGCCCGGCGGTTGCAGTGGATTCTCGTACGCTATGGGCTTTGATGATAATGAAACCGATCAGGACGTATATATGGACATTCAAGACATGAAAGTGGTTGTGGAGAAGGAGAACCTTCGTTACCTGGATGGTCTCGAAATCGACTTTGAAGAATCCGGCATGACGGGTGGCTTCACCATCAACAACCCTAATGCTACTGCAACCTGTGGCTGCGGCTCAAGCTTCCGTACAGCTACGGATGCAGGGAAACCGAACGAAGAGCCTTGCTAATAGCAGCAATCACGGCTCCAAGCCCCGTGTTGGATTCTAACAACACAGGCTTGGAGTTTTTTTTATTCTCAATGACAAAAATCATCACAAGGAGTTCGGAAATGGAAATCAGAAAATTAAAAGCTGGTGAACAGCCTCCATTAGAATTACTTCTATTAGCAGATCCTTCGGAGAGCTTAGTTAACGGATATTTACGAAGAGGGTTATGTTGTGTGGCTGAGGTAGATAACAGCATCATCGGAGTCTACGTTGTGCTGCAGACAAGACCGGAGACTGTAGAGATTGTTAATATCGCCGTCGACGAAAATAAACACGGACAAGGTATAGGAAAACAGCTGCTGAACCATGCGATTCAGAATGCCAAGCTGCTTGGGGCAAAAACCATTGAAATTGGCACAGGAAATTCGAGCGTTGGACAATTGGCACTTTATCAGAAATGCGGATTCAGAATCACCGGAATTGATAGAGACTTTTTTATTAGGCATTACAGCGAAGAGATCTTTGAAAATGGGATTCAAGTCATAGATATGATACGCCTGTCGCTAGATTTATGAGTAAAAGGGGAGTTTCTCAGAAGCCATTTAATGTGCGCTGGGGTAGCTCTTTATTCTTTTACATAGGAAGCAAACCATGTATCGCGAACCTTGTATCGGACACAGATGACCCTAAACGCCGCATTTCCCCATATTTGTGGTGCCAACGGACCGCATTGCCGCTATTGCTATGAAAATCAGTAAATATGAAGCTCTTTTTAAGCAATAGTGTCACTGGAGTCCGAAACCACGCCTAAAAGGTTGAAAATCTGCAAATAGCGTCATCTGGGTCCGAAACGCTTATGGGTTAACGACACTGTTGAAGCAGATAGCTATTGATTAAAAACACAGAGCAGCGATTCTCCACATAACTGGAGAATCGCTGCTCTGTTGTTTTTTTGCGATGGTCGGACCGTCTGTTCATAGAAATAAGCTGCTTATAGGCAGTCCCTGCGTACATTAGGCTGGAATAATAAACTTGTAATTAATCATAAATACGATGAGCGCTGCAGCTCCAAGGGAGAAGGCGATACAGCCCGTACCCAGTGCTCTGCGTTTGTCTTTAATAAATTTAAAGCCGATGGCGCAGATCAGTATAGTCGTTCCAGCCAATACAATGGACATCCCAAGCATAGCCACCCAATATAAAACCTCAAAAAACTGTGCCATTCTGAGCCCTCCCCGCGCTGTGCTTTTTAGTGATTCTGTTAGTACTCACTATAATAGTAGAAATTGAAAATGTAACCGCTATTAATAATACAACGATTTTGAAGATTATTCTAGTTATAGTGAACTCATCCATTAAGATAATGATGTCGAATTTCTTGAGAACTGAATCTACAAAATCCGCGGTTGTACCCTGTCGCTGTCGACTGATGCTGTGCTAAACACTAAGCCCTTTTTGCTAAGAGCGGCATCTTACACGGACAATCATACAAGAGGGCGAGACCTTCTCTGAGTAATGTATAGGGTAGGCTGGATTGTGAAGGGAGGGAAAGGACGATGGCAGGAAGACAATTGGCCAGTAAGTGGCTGAAGACAGAGGCGTTGCTGACCGATGCTCGGGTTGCACCCTATATCCCAATGACGAGGGGGTACAGGGCAGAAACGCTCCTGGCAATGCTTCGTAAATATGGAAATGTTGTCATTAAACCTATTGTGGGTGGCGGAGGTTACGGTGTAATCAAAGTTTTTCGGGATAGTCGCGGTTATGGATTCACCTATATGGACAGAACTCGAATTTACAAGGATTTTGGATCCATGAGACGTGCGCTTAATACTGTGAAAGCAAGACGCAGATATTTGATTCAACAAGGGATTTCCCTGGCGAGAATCGGCGGGCGGCCTATTGATTATCGGGTCAAAGTAGTTAAAAATGGTGATGTTTGGGAATTTCGCTCCATGGTAGGTAGATTGGCTCGGCCAGGTCTGTTCGTGACCAATCTTTGTAAAGGGGGAACGATGCTATCATGTCGTGAAGGACTTCGTAGATCGTTGCCGCGGATTAAAGCTTCAGCGAAGAAAGCAGAAATGCGGAGACTAACCCATGTATGTATCGGAATTATGGAACGGCATTTTCCGGGAATAGGTGAGCTGGGCTTTGATTATGCTGTAGATTATTCGGGGAAAATATGGATTCTGGAGGTTAATACAAGACCTCAATAAATTAACAATTATTTTAAGAATTGACGATAATAGAGTAGTAAGATAAAATTGCGTTTAGTTGCGTTCTTTTGGGGTAAATAACATTGTAATTTATTTACAATAAAAATATATTTTTAGCTGTATACAAGTGGTTCAATCCTGTGTATAACTATTATCCCCATAGTCCACTGTGTAGCTAGTACCTTTATAACGCTTACACACATTTTATACACAGGATTTCCACATGTACTTGTGGATAACGCGAACGCTTGTTCGAAAAATGATAGTTTGATATGATAGATTCAGATCCAAATAAAGGAAAGGTAGATGAAGTTTATGGTTGAATTGTCGGATGAGATGCTGCTTGACTCTTACCATAGAGCAATAGAGCTGCAACTAGAGCATGATTTCATCGCTCTTCTACTCGTTGAAATTCGCAAACGAAACTTACACTCTCCAGTACATGCGGTTCTTCATTAAAAAGCGCAAAGGATAACTTTGTAGCAGGCTACATATATAAAACCGCGAGGCACAAACAAACATAAAAGGGTATCCTCACAGGCTGTTATCAACAGGCCTGTAAGAATACCCTTTTTTATTGTGTTAATAGATTTAGAGTTTCATATTACTGCTGTGACCCGGTGAAAGCTTGGCTTCTGGATCAATGTACACCTTAGCATTATTCACAGCCGTTGGAGCTTCGCCAAATCCTACAGCAATCAGCTTCAGCTTACCAGGATAAGTTGTGATATCGCCGGCAGCAAATATGCCTGGAATACTTGTTTCCATACGCGAGTCAACAACAATGGAGTTCCCCTCAATCTCAATACCCCATTCGGCAATAGGACCTAGGGAAGAGATGAATCCGAAGTTAACAATAACGCTGTCCACTTCAATTTCTTGAGTTTCTTTGGTCTTGATATTTGACAATGTAACCTTAGTAATGAACTCTTCACCATGCAGCTCTGTAATTTCAGTAGGGGTAACTACGTTAACCTTGGAAGCCATCAGGTTCTCAACGCTATGTTCATGCGCACGGAATTTATCCCGGCGGTGAATCAGGGTTACCTGTTCAGCGATGGGTTCCAGCATGAGTGCCCAGTCAACTGCAGAGTCACCGCCACCGCTGATCAGAACTTTTTTATCTTTAAAGGCATTTAGATCATTTACAAAATAATGGAGGTTTGCTTTTTCAAAACGTCCAGCGTTGGGTAATTCCAAACGACGAGGTTCAAATGCACCTACACCAGCTGTAATGATGATCGCCTTACTGTGGTATTCGGCTACATCGGTTGTAACCACAAAATGACGTTCGTCCCGTTTTTGAACAGAAATCACTTTCTCCTCCAGCCGGATATTGGATTGGAACATATCCATTTGCCGAGACAGGTTGTCGACCAATTCTTGTGCTGTTACTTTTGGAAAACCTGCCACATCATAAATGTATTTTTCTGGATAAAGGGCAGCAAGTTGTCCCCCCAATTGGGGCATACTTTCAATAAGGGTTACTGATGCCTGACGCATTCCGCCGTAAAATGCGGCAAACATGCCAGCTGGCCCGCCACCTATGATTAAAAGGTCGCTCATAGGAACGCTGGATTGCTCTTGGGTCACGGGATATTACACCTCCGAGTTGATATATTCATTTTGCCATACTTGTGTACCTACTTATTATAATCATTGTGACACATACCTGCAAAGAAAGACTTTAGAAGTCAATAAAAGTGTGACGTTTTTTAGTATTTTAATGTTTGATTAATGCTACACTAAGGTTTACAATGGATATGGTCAATTTAGAAATGCTTCAAGTTTGATTGGAATTTCTTCTAAATATAAGTGTATAAATTCACAAAAAGGACCGTACATTGTTTCAATAAAAAATACAAAGACAGATTTACCTCTTGGAAGGAGCCGGAACATGAGTAGTATTCCCAAAATCGTTATCTTAGGCGCGGGCTATGGGGGTATTTTGACCGCACAGCGCTTGCAGAAGGCTTTGAATTATAATGAAGCGGATGTCACGCTTGTAAACCGTCACGAGTACCACTATTTTACTACCCATCTACATATGCCTGCCGCGGGTACGGACAGTATTGAACACACTCGGGTGTCCATTTCGAAACTAATCGATGAATTCAAGATCGACCTCGTGAAGTCATCTGTTCAGGAAATTCGTACTCAGCAGAAAAAGATTATTTTGGAGGATGGTACCCTATCGTACGATTATCTTGTCATTGCTTTAGGTGGAGAGCCTGAAACATTTGGTATTCCTGGACTTGATAAATACGCACTGACAATCCGGAGCATCAATTCCGTTCGTTTAATTCGCGAGCATATTGAATATCAATTCGCTAAGTACAAGAACGAGAACAATGCTCAGGAGCATATTAATTTTGTTGTCGGTGGTGCCGGCTTTAGCGGTATCGAATTTGTAGCTGAATTAGCTGACCGTATCCCTGGACTGTGTAAAGAATATGACGTTGATCCAAGTATGGTTAATATATATAACGTAGAGGCTGCTCCGACAGCACTGCCTGGTTTTGCTCCTGAGCTTGTTGAGTATGCGATGGACTTGCTCACCAAAAAGGGAGTTACCTTCAAGATGGGGGTTGCGATCAAGGAGTGTCTGCCAAACGGGGTGATTCTGGCATCAGGCGAAGAAATCAAAGCCTCCACAATTATTTGGACAGGCGGAATCCGTGGCAATCGTCTTATTGAGGCTGCCGGATTTGAAGCTATGCGTGGGCGTGTGAAGGTAGATGAATATCTACGTGCACCGGGCCAAGAGAATATCTTCATTATTGGTGATGGCTCCCTTATGATTAATCCGGAAGGACGCCCTTACCCGCCAACCGCTCAAATTGCTATGCAGCAGGGTGAATGCTGTGCGCATAATTTGGTGGCAGCAATCCGCAATCAACAGCCGAAGAAATTCGCATTCAGCAATAAAGGAACCGTAGCTTCCCTAGGCAAAGGCCAAGGAATCGCTGTAGTAGGCAGTAAAACTTACAAGGGCTGGACTGCCGCTCAGTTGAAAAAAGTTGTAGATATGCGCTACTTGTTCATTATCGGCGGAATTCCGCTGGTTCTGAAAAAAGGAAGATTCTTATAAGATGCGCCATTGCAGCGTACAGGTACGCGGACTGCTGACTCGGGAAGAATTGGACCGTTATAACGGACTGATAGAGGTTGGATCTTATCTGGAGGATCAGAACCAGTATGATCTGGCTTATATCGTTCAGAAGGAAATTGATCTGCTCATTCTCCCTGGTATCGAACGCCTGAAGGATAAAGGGCGCGCTCGGGATCGGGCCACGGCTGAATATCTGGAAAGTTTACGTGAAGATGATGAGGATAACGAAGATGAGGATTCAGGAACTTCGGTGTCTTAATCTAATAATATGGTAGTAAAAAGGGTGTGTCTCCATACGAACTGGAGACACACCCTTTTTTGTTATTACAGCTTGAGCATTTCTTCAAAAGATTCTTCAGTCAGCAGATTGCCGACATAAAAAGGTCCGAATTCGCCGTAACGAGCACTTACTTCGTCAAAACGCATTTCGTATACCAGCTTTTTGAATTGCAGTGCATCTTCAGCGAACAGAGTCACGCCCCATTCCCAGTCATCAAAACCGACGGAGCCGGTGATAATTTGCTTCACTTTGCCTGCATATGAACGTCCAATTAACCCGTGTGAAGCCATGAGTTCCCGGCGTTTGTCCATATCAAGCATGTACCAGTTATCGGCAAGCTCGCGTTTTTTGTTCATAGGATAGAAACAGATGTGTTTCGCTTGCGGTAAAATAGGCTTTAGCCGTGCGGCAACATGCGGATTCTGCATTGGATCGCTGCCGTCGCTGCCACTGCCACCAGCAGCGTAGTTGCTTAATTCAACAATACTTACATATGAATAAGCTTTGGTTGTATATTGAGCAAAAGCGATTTTGTTAAAGGCGGTCTCAAGTTGGTTCAAAGCTTCTAGGCTTTCGCGCAAAAACATCATTACAAAATCGGCCTTTTGGCCCACTATGGAGTATACTGCGGTGCTGCCTTCTTTAGCTTCCTCAACAGGGCTCCATTCCTGCATAAAAGCATGTAGTTCTTCCAGGGCAACGGCACGTTCTTCATCATCTGCTGCCGTCCAAGCGGTCCAGTTCAGAGAGCGGAAGTCATGCAGTGCATACCAGCCTTCCAGTGTCAAAGCGGCTTCGATCATGATCTCACTCCTTAAAAGTTTTACGAAGCATAAGCCTCGTTGAAATAACATCGCGTAAAACTTGCTCCGAAAGCATACGCTTAGTTTTACGAAGCATAAGCCTCGCCCAAAATAACATCGCGTAAAACTCGCAATTGAAGCATAAACTTAGTCTTACGAAGCATCTGCTTCATAGGCTATGTATGATCTGATTAATCTACTTGCATTGTATCGCAATCAAGCCGCCAAGAGCAAACGGAGGCATCCTGTAAGTGTGCGAATTAGTGCGTGAATTTGAATAAAGTTCATTGCTTCGTGACATTTTTTCTAGTAAACTTACTACTAGCTTGTAAAAGATGTGCGCTTCTTTATAGAAAGGGGTGGAGACGGTAAGATGGGATTTATTCCAGTGTTTATCCTAGCCGTTTTATTCTTTGTGATGATGTTTGGTATCGGCTTTATTCTTAACATGTTAATGAAGACAACCTGGTTCCCCGCTTATCTATTCGTACTTATTATTCTACCCGTCGTAATCTATTCTATTTGGGATAGAAACGCGATGTCGCTCTGGGAGCATCTCTCCAGTTTCCACTTTGTTGATTATCTTACAGGTGTCGCTGGTCTTGCAGGTGCTATACTTAGTGGATGGACCATTCAAAAGCTGCGCTTTGGCGGTTACAAGATGTTTTAAAGATTCGAAAGAGCCTATGTTATGATTCAGTCTTATATTTCTGCGAGAAACGGGATACCTTCCTCTTTAGAGGACGGCGAAGCCGTTTCTTCTTGTTTAATAGAGGTAGATATTCGTAAGAAGAAGTTGATTATATTGCGAAAAGAGTCGGAATTGGGATTTTATTTACATTTTCGCTATGTTAATTTGTGATAGAATAGAATCCTGTATGAATTCGTGTAAACAAGGGGGTATCCGTAGATGCGGATGAGTAACTTACATCATTTCACCGAACATCATCGGTACTGCGTTTCCCGCGAATTTGGTCTTAGTGTTATAGATGGACGTATGCTTAGCTCTGTATATCAACCTATGGTGGGAGCCTTTGCAATCAGTTTCTATCGCTTGCTGGTTGAACATGTGCCAGCAGATAGCATTGGCTATTCTGGAGTGGAGCAACAGCGCAGGCTATTTATGACTTTGGGTGTTGAACCCAATGAGAAAGGCCGCAAATATTTAATTGATCAGGCTTCCCGGTTAGAAGCAGTGGGTCTGTTGCAGACCTGTCGAATCTATGTGCCGGAAACAGATGATTATTTATATGAATATGAGCTAATGCCGCCGCTATCGCCAGCCGACTTTTTTGCCACTCAGCATTTAACCTTGCTGTTACGTGATAAGATTGGCAAATTTGCTGTGCTGTCCTTACGGGAACAGTTCTGGAATCGCGAGCCGGAAGAGTGGAGTCGCAGATCTATAGGCAAAGAGAATATTTCCGTGCCTTTTTATGATATTTTTCAACTTAATACACATGTCATTGATTATGAGTTGGAGCAAGCTTTGGCGGAGGTAGCCTCTGTTCGACAGCCCGGCACGCTTGAATCCGGAGAGCAGGCAATCGGATATAGTGACATTATTTTGCGTTTTCCACGGGAGTCTGTGAATCGGGCTCATGTAGAAAAACTGCGCTTTGACCATACTCAAATGGGTGTAATTAACTATGTTGCTCATAAATACGAACTGAGTCCGCAGGATTTATGTCGTTTGCTGGATGAGGATGGAGTGTTCTCACCGGAGGGCGAGGTAATGCTGGATGCGTTGCAATATAAAGCGAGCCAACATTTCAGGCAAGATATGAAACGACAGGAAAAACGTGAAATTGCGGCTGCAAAAGTTGTTTCCATCCGGTCCAGTGCGACCGAAGAGAATGATGATTCTATAGCACCACCAGAGCAATCAGTTGAGATGGAGTATTATGTAGAAGTACCGCCACAATTTTTGTCCAAATGCGACATTCACCAATATAATATGATGCTGCGTAACGAACCTTATACAAGACTGCTACAAACCTTTTTCCCGGGTGCAGTGCCCAGCCATCTGATGGATATGTTCGAGAAAATAGATCTGAACTATAAGCTGAGCGGTGAAGTAATTAATGTACTCATTCATTATTTAATGACTATGGTAGCTTCGGGTGGAGAACAGCGGATGAACCGCAATTTTGTAGAGGCTATCGCCTCCAATATGCTGGTTAAACAAGTGAACACCTATGAGAAGGCTGTAAGATATATTAGAGATCAGTCCAAAGTGAAGGGCAAGGGGACAACGCCTAATACTGCTGGAGGAACACGATCACGTTCTTATGCCAAAAATACAGGCCGATCCAATAAACCGGAAATTCCGATTGTGCTGGATGATGGAAGTGCCGGAACAGTATCGGAAGAGGAATTCGCGGCGATGATGAAGAAAGCGGCAGAAATTAAGGCTAGTAAGAAAAAAGGCGTATCGCAAACGCCTTAATGAAAGAGAGGTGGAACAATGGAGTCTATGGGCGATGTACTTCGTTCGATCAACAATCCAACTCTACGGCAGCGTCAACGCGATCTTGAACAGGGGTTATTCAATCATCCACTTGTGAAGGCATTACAGTCCGAACATCCTGAGCTGGACGAATCACGACTGCGGCTTCATATGAGTCGCCTGTATCAATATGTAGAGGAAAGCCGAAACTGTGCGAACTGCCCAGGACTAGAGAAGTGTCCAAATGATTTTCCTGGCCATTATAGTAAACTAACGGTAGAAACTGTGAATGGTTCAGTGGATCTATATGAACGCAAGACGGCATGCCGACTTAAAGTGGCACAAGATAATCAGGATAATATCCGCAAACGTATTCGTAGCTTTTATGTGGACGAGCGTGTACTTAACGGCGGTTATGATGAGATAGATATTATGGGCAAAGACCCGCGCCGGGTCTCGGCTGTGAATAAAATATTTGATTATATCACCAGTGTTAAAGAGGAAGGCCTGACTTCACGCGGCATTTATTTACATGGCTCTTTCGGAACAGGCAAAACTTTTTTGATGTGTTATTTGCTGCATGAGCTTGCTGTTGCTGGATATACCGGAGTGATCGTATACATGCCAGACTTTATAGAGGACTTGAAATCGATCATGATGGATGGCCAGAAAATGAAGGAAACTGTCGATACGATGAAAAACTGTGATTTGCTTATTTTTGATGACATTGGTGCGGAAAATTTGAATCCTTGGGCTCGTGATCATGTACTTGGGGCGATCTTGAATTATCGGATGAACCGCAAACCAACCTTCTATACCTCGAATTATCCATTGGATGGCTTGGAGAAACATCTTAGCTTTACGAGCAAAGATGGTGAAGAGGTCTATAAAGGCCAACGACTAATGGATCGCATTGCTCCTTTTGTGGATGTGCTTCCACTGCATGGGGAGAATCAGCGAGGGGCCAATAGATAAGCTGGAATATTCATAATGTAAAATTCAAAAGAGCAGTGGTTCTCCTTTTATTGGAGGATGGCTGCTCTTCGTTTTTTTAGTTATTCGAACTCAAACGCCGCTTTTTCCATGCTGCGAAGCAGGATCGTCGGAAGTCTTGAGTGTACTTTAATTGTCCAAACACACTTTCCGGTTGCAACATCTGGCGGGCATACTCACTCTGATCGATAATTAGGGAATACCTCCCTAAAATTCAGAGGTTTCTGCTCATTAGACTACTAATTAGGGAATATCTCCCTAAAAATGAACTGATTCGTCAGCGAAAATAGATATTCTCCCGATTATTAGGGAGGAATTCCCTGATTCTGTTCATTTATAGCAATTATCGGCTATAATCAGGGAGTTTTTCCCTCATTATTCTCAAAAAAAGAAGCCGTCCCATAAGTAGCATTCACTACTTTTGAGACAGCTTCTTTTTATTGTGCGATGATTCCTTTACTCCGAGAGAATGAATTTAAGGATGACCATTCCGAAAAAGACAACCGTCATAAACGTGGTCATTCCGAAAAATCCGGTCATTAAATCCCCAAGATCATTGCGGGGTTCTTCGTTGATATGTTCTCGTGGGTCCCGTACTTGCGCGTTAACATCCATAGTTTCTGCCTCCTTACAGGGACAAGCCCTGTATTGTTAGATGCAAATTGACATTAGTTTTATGAAATAAGTCATTGACAATTAATGCGCTTTCTTTAAGTATACCGAAATGCTGGGGAGGTTGTAAAGAAAAGAGTACGCAAAAAAATACATTGAAGGCAATATAATTGCGAGTGATATTTCACATATCCCATAAAGATATGTTATACTTGTAATGTGTCGGTAAGTGGTAATTTGGTTATCATATTACATGAAACAATTTATTAACTCATATTTCGGAGCAGCTTCCATGAACTAAGCTTTGGCTTAAGATGTGCGTAATGCTTCGCAAAACTTAAAGGAGGAACAATATCATGGCTATCGTGAACGTGTCTGACCAATCCTTCAGTAACGAAGTGGAAGGTCAAGGTACTGTAGTAGTAGACTTCTGGGCTCCTTGGTGTGGTCCTTGTAAAATGCTCGCTCCAATCTTGGATGAATTGTCCACAGAGCTGGGAGACGACGTGAAAATTGCAAAATTGAATGTGGATGAGAATCCGGAAACGGCTTCCCGTTTTGGTGTTATGAGTATCCCAACTCTGATCTTCTTCAAAGATGGTCAACCGGTAGATAAAGTTGTGGGACTGAACTCCAAAGAATCCCTGAAAAATATCGTAGCAAAACATCAATAATTGATAGATGCTACTGTTCGGGCCTCGGCCCTGCCACTCAGCGCCTTCGGTTCATTCCGGAGGCGTTTTGTGTGCTGAATGCCAACTAATCATGGGTCCAATTTAGCTGGAGGGGATCATTTTGGACAATATCCGCAATAAACTGGCACTACTACCCGATCTGCCTGGCTGCTATCTGATGAAGAATCAGGAAGGCACTATTATTTATGTGGGCAAAGCGAAGGTACTCAAGAATCGGGTGCGGTCTTATTTTACAGGCAGTCATAATGGTAAAACGCAGCGGCTTGTCGCTAATATTGCTGATTTCGAATACATCGTTACGTCCAGTAACATGGAAGCGCTCATTCTAGAGTGTAATCTGATTAAGAAACATATGCCGCGTTATAATGTGCTTTTGAAAGACGACAAGACGTTTCCTTATATAAAAATAACGAATGAAACTCACCCGCGCCTTGAGGTTACACGCCGGGTGATTAAAGATAAAGCAAAATATTTTGGCCCTTATCCTAATGCTTATGCTGCTCAGCAGACAAAAAAGCTCCTAGATCGTATGTACCCGCTTCGTAAATGCGGTGTGATGCCAAAGGAGGTCTGTCTTTACTATCACATGGGCCAGTGTCTGGCACCGTGTGAGAAGGAGGTTCAGAAATCCGAGTATGAGCAGATTACGCAGGATATCGCTGCTTTTCTAGGCGGAGGTCATGAGGCGGTTAAAAAGGATTTACAGCAAAAAATGCAGGAAGCTGCTGAGGAGTTATATTTTGAGCGGGCGAAGGAACTGCGGGATCAGATTATCCATATCGATGCATTGATGGAGAAGCAGAAGATCAACACTACAGATACTAAGGACCGGGACGTATTTGGTTATGCTGTAGACAAGGGATGGATGTGTGTACAGATTCTGTACATGAGACAAGGGAAGATGATTCAGCGCCATTCCTCCGTGTTCCCGTTCTATGGTGAAGCCTACAGTGACTTTATGTCTTATGTGACGCAGTATTACAGTGATAATCCCGCTTTGCCGCAGGAGATTCTGCTGCCGGATGTGCTCGATGAGGAGTCTCTGGCTAATAAAGAGGCTAAACCTGAGATCACGATAGCTGCTCCAGCAGAAGCGGATTTACAACAGGGTGAAGATACTCCTGAATCGGCTGAAGAGGCTGAGGCACGTGCGACGGCGGCGGAGGAAGCTGCTGCAGCTGGGATCGTGGATGCCGCCGGCGGCGCCTCCATTCTGCAGGAGTGGCTGGGCATTAAGGTGCTTGTGCCACAACGCGGCCTTAAGAAGCAGATGGTTGGCATGGCCTGTCAAAATGCAAGAGTGGCTATCGACGAGAAATTCCGGCTGATTGAACGGGATGAAGAGCGTACCTCTGGAGCAGCGATCAGCTTAGGTGAGAGCTTGGGTCTTGAACGCTTGAGCCGCATTGAGGCGTTCGATAACTCGAACATTCAGGGGACTAACCCGGTCTCAGCGATGGTTGTCTTCATTGATGGCAAGCCTGCACGAAAAGAGTATCGTAAATATAAGGTTCGTACGGTAGTGGGTGCGGATGATTATGGAACGATGCGCGAGGTCATTCGGCGGCGATATGAACGGGTATTGAAGGAGAATCTTCCGATACCGGATCTTATCGTGGTCGATGGCGGGAAAGGGCAAATCTCCTCTGCTATTGATATTCTGGAGAATGAGCTGGGATTATTCATTCCGGTCTGCGGCCTTGTTAAGGATGATAAGCATAAGACGGCTCAGCTTTTGGTTGGAGATCCGCCAGAACCTGTCGCGCTAGCCCGGGACAGTCAGGAATTTTACCTTTTGCAACGGATTCAGGATGAGGTCCATAGGTTCGCGATCACCTTCCACCGTGAACAGCGCGGGAAGTCCATGGTTACCTCCAAGCTGGACTCTATACCTGGTATAGGTGAGAAGCGCCGTAAAGCGTTGCTTAAGCATTTCGGATCGCTTAAGAAAATTAAAGAAGCCTCCGTGGATGATTTCCGTACACTTTCTATTGGAGAAAAGCTGGCAAGACAAATTCTTGATGCGCTCAAGGACGAAGAGCCAACCTCATAGCAATGATGACAAAAGAAAAAGGGTATCACAGCAGCGACTAAAGCTGCTATGATGCCCTTTTTTTAATTTGGTTATAGGATGTACACTATTTTATTTTCTTAAATCAAAGAAGAAGGCTCCACCGGCTTAGGTTTCTGTGGTGGATTAAATCGATAGACGATGTAAGCGACTATGAACGGCATAATAATCGCGAAGATACCCGCGCCTACATTTACGCTCTCCTTCATAAAGATCAGCGTAGCGCCCATCAGGATGCTGTCAAACACGACGTGGCTGAACATGACAGCAATAAATCCGTAACGAAGGAAAATATAACTGAACAGCAGCCCGATTACGGTCAGCTCAATGGGACGGGAGCTGATGGGATAGATCGGATATAACGTATGGCCAAACGCCCAAACCAGCGTGGTGATCAAGCAAGCGACAAAAGTGTTCCGGAACACCTTTTTCAGCATAGGAATTCCGAAAAAGCGATAAATGGCTTCCTCAGATAAACCAGCGAGCCATGCGACGATAGGCAGAAGCCAAGCATATCTCATGTTATAAGGAGATTGGGTGGCGTCTGTAGTAGACCAATTGTGCAAGGTAAACGATAATATGATGAACATAACCGTCTGCACCCCTAGCAGAACGAAAGCCCAGATGTAACCAGCCCGGATACTGTCCAACACATATTGTCCATAGCCGGGCTCTTTGGCGCGGGGCCAAGGGTTCATGCCTTCCTCTTTTCGCCATAAGCCATTGCCGCCCACTAAAGAGAAGTAGAGCAAGGAGGACATCAGCAGGCTGTACAAAGCATAAATGATAAACATAATGACAGAGGTAATCTGTGCTTCTAGCCCTTCGCCCGTAGATTCAGGCAGCATATTATAGGTGCTGATCATCATGATTACAAAATAGGCTGAGCTTAGGAATACTCCACGTTTAAAGGAAGTATGCTCTCTTCTAAGAATACTGTAGACGAGTGCCAGAATTCCTAAAATCAGTGTGGGTATACCGTAACCGAATAATGTTAGCTTTTCCGCTAAAGAGGTCTGTCCTTGTACGTAGGAGGTATGCCAAGCTGGTGCAGTGAATCCGGCATTAAAGCTGGAGACCTGCTCTCCACTGAAATCAAAATAATAGTGCAATAAGGATTCGCCGACCTGAACAGTACTATCCGTATACACTAGCCCATGGCTTCCTGTATTCGATTCAATTTGTAGCTTGGCAGGATTTACTTCCCATTCCTGAAGCCAAGGACGAGCAAGATTCTCCTTCTGCGCTAGAGTGAGGTCAGCTCCCTTGTCCTCTTTTGCACCAACGGAAGCGATGCCTGACCCCTCTTCGGAGGCAACTTTTGCAGCCTTTGAGAAAGCGACAATCTTACCGTTATACATATTGAGGTCAACGATGATTTGCGGCTCTTGCTCCGCTGAAGGAGTAAGCGTTGCACGAAAGACATCAAAAGGATATTTTTGATCCAATTTTTTCTTGGTGTAGTCCTCCACAAGCTTCTCGCGAGACATATAACCATAAAAGGAAGAGTCCGTCTCGTAAAGTACATTCCATTGATCGTTTGGTGCTTCGGTGTAATTGAGCTTTTGTTCTGCGAATAATACGGCTTGGTCACGGGCTTCTGCCTTGCTAATGACGGTGGTATCTTCCCCTGTAGAGCTGCTTAGCAGCGAAGGGGAAATCTGAAACATAATAAATAGAATAAGACCGATAATGCCCGAGATGATGAGCCTCTTGGAGAGGGCACGTTGCTGTAGGGGCTGGCCGACGGGATTCATGTAACGCCTCCTTGTTATGTACTGACAATATTATGTTCCATTATAGTATTAGTGCCTGGCTGGTTACAAAAAACATTATATGTCCTTTTTATGGGTAATAGAGATAGTATAGAATAGTCATGTGAATTTATACCATGAATTTTATCGTGTTCATTTGTGTACGAATGGTGAGAATCGGTGTAATTGCAGGGAAAACACGGAAAAGTGATGAGAAAAGGTACTCCATTTGATGCAGTCTCTTTAAACCGCATTTTTTCATGTGAATGAGCATTAATTGTGTCTTTGTGAATTCACTAAATAACGTATATAATTTGTATGCAATTGTATAGTAGCCGAATTTCTGGTGAAAACGGGGGAACCATAAGAAGTGATGAAAAGTGGAGTGTACAAGATAAATGGCACTTTCATCAGGGGTGAATTTCGTTCTAGGAACGAATAGGGCAGCCTGCACAGTCCGAATCCGTCAGCTAACCTCGTAGGCTAATTTACTGCAGGAACCAAGTTAGCATTGGTTTTCCAGTGCTTTTTTTGTTGGAATTTTTGATAAGAAGGTGAGCATAGTGGCTTCACAGTTTCGCAGGATTTCTGAATTTAAGTTTCTGAAGCTCTCGCCGCCGCAGATACTGGTGCTTGGTTTTGCATCGATTATTCTGATAGGGGCCTTGCTGCTTATGTTGCCCATTTCAAGCACAAGCGGGAATTCCGTGGAATTTATTGATGCATTATTTACTTCAACTTCGGCAACCTGTGTAACAGGGCTTGTTGTGCTGGATACCGGAACTTCGTTCACGATTTTTGGGAAAACCGTAATTATGATCCTGATCCAGATCGGCGGCTTAGGTTTTATGACCATGGCCACTCTATTTTCACTGGTGTTAAAGCGTAAAATTTCTTTGCGGGACAGGCTAATCCTACAGGAAGCCATGAATCAAGGCTCTATGGAAGGAATTGTGCGACTGATCCGGAGAGTCCTTATATATTCTCTTGTCATAGAAGGCTGTGCCGCTTTGCTGCTGTCTATTCGCTGGGCTTTTGATATGCCACTTGGAAAAGCGATTTATTTTGGCGTATTTCATGCGGTGTCTATGTTTAATAATGCGGGGTTCGATATTTTTGGGGATTTTCGCAGTTTAACTGATTATGTATATGATCCGCTTGTGAATATTATTGTGATGTTTCTGATTGTCTCCGGCGGGATTGGTTTTATTGTAATGTCAGATCTGGTGGAGTTTCGGGTAACCCGCAGGCTGTCTCTACATAGTAAAGTTGTCCTGTCCACCAGCACAGGGCTGATTCTGATCGGAGCTTTGGTTATTTTTATATTCGAGTTTACTAACACTCGTACCCTAGGTTCACTGAATTTTGGCGGTAAAATATTATCAGCCTTCTTTCAATCCGTGTCTCCCCGTACGGCTGGCGCGAACACAGTTGATATTGCTGGACTTCGGCAGGCTACACAATTTTTTATAGTGATTCTTATGTTTATTGGTGCTTCTCCAGGCTCAACGGGCGGCGGGATCAAGACAACAACCTTTACGATGATGATTGGTGCTGTTATTGCTATGCTGCGTGGACGGGAAGATGTTGTGTTGTTCCGTTATCGGCTGGCTCAAGAGCGCATCTACAAGGCATTAACGATCACACTGCTGGCTTTGTTGTTAATCGCCTCTGTGTCGATGATACTCTCCACAACTGAAGACAGTAATTTCTTGGCAATCTTGTTTGAGACGACCTCCGCCTTTGCTACGGTAGGACTGACTATGGGGCTAACTCCGGAACTGTCAGCGATCGGTAAGATTCTACTCTGTCTGACGATGTTTGCAGGTCGGCTAGGTCCACTAACCTTGGCGTATGCACTCGGTCCCAAACAGGGTAAACCACTGTATAAGTATCCTGAAGGTAAAATAATTATTGGATAGGAGTTAATTAGAAATGAAAGCACAGCAATTTGTAGTAATCGGCTTAGGTCGCTTCGGTTCAAGCCTGGCGCTTGAGCTGATGGAAATGGGCTACGAGGTGCTCGGCATTGACCACCATGAAGAACGCGTGGAGGAAATGAGCGATCAGCTGACGCATACGGTAGTAGCAGATGCTACAGATGAGGGAATTATGCGCTCGCTTGGTGTACGGAACTTTGATTGTGGGATTGTTGCGATTGGTGACAATATGGAGAGAAGCATTCTGGCGGCCATTTTGTTAAAGGAGATTGGAGTTAAGCAAGTGGTGGCTAAGGCAATCTCCATCCTTCATGGCCGCGCTCTGTCGCGGCTGGGGGTTGATCGGGTTATTTTTCCGGAGCGGGATATGGGGATTCGTGTGGCACACCAGCTGGTGACGCCCAATTTGCTGGATTATATTGAACTGTCCAAGGATTATAAAATTGTCGAGCTGACCGTGCCATCCTGCATGAACGGCAGAAGCTTGTCCGATTTAAATACAAGAGCTAAATATGGCTGCAGCATTGTTGCCCTAAATAGGGAAAGCGGAATAATCGTCGCTCCAACTGCCCATGATTATTTAAGTGAAGGCGATGTTATGGTACTCATTGGTCCTAATGAAAGTATTGACCGTTTTGAGAGTGAAGTTGTGAACCAAGAATCATAGTAAAAGAAGCTGACTCAAAAGTAGTGAATTCTACTTGGGGGGCAGCTTCTTTTTTATGGAGTAAAGAGTAGGAAAAGTAATGGATTTTACTATGCCATATGACTATAGATCACGCGTAGTGATCTGTGCTATTGGGGTGTGTGGTGGGCGAGTTACTAGGTGTGATATTCGTACGGCTGTAGTAGATGATTTGTGGTATCTGTGACAGTGGACTATGGGCGAGATGCGTTCTTTGTTTGTACGATGTACAGAGTGGGTGTGAACTAATTAGGGAAAACTTCCCTGAAAACAGCCGCTATTCGCTCTAAATGAACGAAATTAGGGAATTTCTCCCTAATAATTAGAGGGATTCCTTATTAGCTACTGAATCGGCCAAAAATTAGGGAAGTTTTCCCTAATTATAAGTCTTATGAACAAAAATCTCTGAATTTTAGGGAGAAATCCCCTAATTTTTCGATAAGTGCTTCACTTATTGCCTCATTTGGAGATCAATAGGTGCGCCCCTTGATTCATTTGGTCCGGCTTTACTGCTCACGTTCTGTCAGAAACATCTCTTCGGTTACTTGCACCAGACTGCGAGCCGCCGTGCTCATGCTTCCATCGTCACGGTAAATCAGGCAGGTGGTCCGTTGAGTCTGCTCCAGCTCCTTGATATGTAAGGACACCAGTCCGCCGCCGTTCAGCAGCTCTGGACGCAGATAAGACTTTGGCAGCAACGCAGCCGCTTTGACAGTCGGAAGCAGCCGCACGATGGCTTCGAAGGAGTCAATCTCCATGCGCACATCGGGATCAATCCCGCAGCGCTGGAATAGATCGTCCGTCAGGCGCCGGTACCAGGTACCCTTTGAGAAGAGAATCATAGGCAGCCGGGATAGATTATCCATGGTTAGCTTGGAAGATAAATTTAAAGGATGCTGCTCTGAGACGACCAGTCGCAATTGATCCTCAAACAGAGAAATGCAGCGTAACCCGGGTTCTTGAATAGAGGAAGCGATCAGACCTACATCTGATTTCCCCTCACTAACTGAGGATACGATCTCATGCGTTCGGCCTGTAATCAGCTTCAGCTCTGCGGTCGGATATTTGTCCATATAAGCGTTAACCAGCGGCGGAAGCGTGGTCTGCAGTGAGGTAAGACTAGCCCCCAAGGTGACAAGCCTTGGCTCCCCCTCTTTGAATTTAGAAAGGGCTTCCAGAAACTTGGAACGCTGCTGCCGTTGTTCAAGCGCATAGGAATAAGTGAGACGCCCAACCTCGGTTAACTCCAGTCGTTTGCCATAACGATTAAACAGTGCGACCCCCAGACGTTCCTCGAGTTTAGAAATTTTGCGAGACAAGGCGGGCTGGGATAGATTGAGCTGGCGTGAGGCCCGGTTTAAGCTGGAATGTTCCACAACTGCTGCAAAAACATCTAAATCGTCAAACATAATTGAGTTCCTCTCCTAATGCGATGTACGATCAGTAGTGATGAAATTCATAGCCGTAAGAGTAACTGTTCTTATTACATAAGGAAAATCAGGTTATGTCGGAAAATGTTGTTTCGCTAAATGAGAATTATTATCATATAAAATCTATTCTTATGCGTTTATTGTATAACGTTTAATAATTAGATTGCAATTCCCTTATAAGCGAAAAAAGAGTAACATGAAAAGTGACACAAGATATTCACATTTTGTGAAAAATAAAACTAAGTCCGGTAAACTCTAGGATAACGGTAAATTAAGGAATTATGTCATTGGATTGTCAACGTTATCCTGTGTCAAATGTAGTTCCGGCGGTGAATACCCATTAATGAAAACGCTGTTTTAATCGGAAAGGGGTTACTTTGTATGAAAGGATTTTATTCCAGAAAGATTCATTCCTTGCTAGGCGTTATCCCACTTGGAGCCTTCTTCATTGAGCACATGATGACGAATTTTGCGGCTGTAGAGGGTGGCGCTTCCGGTTTCACTGACAGCGTGTTATGGCTGAACAGCTTACCGCTCGTCTTCTTCCTGGAATTGTTCGGTATATGGCTTCCTCTGCTGTACCATGGGGTATACGGACTTTATATTGCGTATCAATCCAAGCCGAACTTGAACCGTTTCAACATTGAAAGAAACTGGCGTTATACCCTGCAACGGATTACAGGTATTGTTACCTTTATCTTTATCGTCTGGCACTTGTTCCAAACACGGGTTCAGGTGGCAGTGGGTAATGTGGAGCACGAAGAATTAGGCGGTCTCATGCACGATATCGTGACTCAGCCACTTCTGCTGACACTGTATATTATCGGTATCGTTGCTGCATGCTTCCACTTCTCGAACGGTCTCTGGTCTTTCTTAATCAGCTGGGGAATTACCGTCGGTCCTCGTGCACAGCGGGTATCTTCTTACCTCTGTCTTGGCATATTTGTCTTAGTAACGTTCATGTTCCTGATTTCGCTGGTTACTTTCCGTGACAGTGAATTTCAAACTGCAGCAACTATTGCCCAGTCCATAAAGACCTTCATTTAATTTAAGAATCCTTTCTGATATTTTCGATAAAAGGAGTGAACTATCATGGCAACATCCGATATCATTATCGTGGGCGGCGGTCTGGCCGGCTTGATGGCTACCATCAAGGCAGCGGAAGCTGGTGCGCATGTCCATTTATTCTCATTAGTTCCTGTAAAAAGATCACACTCCGTATGCGCGCAAGGCGGCATCAATGGCGCGGTAAATACAAAAGGTGAGGGCGACTCCCCTTGGGAGCATTTTGACGACACTGTCTATGGCGGTGACTTTTTGGCGAATCAGCCGCCGGTTAAGGCGATGTGTGAAGCTGCGCCAGGTATCATTCACCTTATGGACCGGATGGGCGTTATGTTCAACCGCACACCGGAAGGTCTGCTCGATTTCCGTCGTTTCGGCGGAACGAAGCGGCACCGTACAGCTTTTGCCGGCGCGACAACAGGCCAACAGCTGCTGTACGCGTTGGATGAGCAGGTGCGCCGGTGGGAAGCTGAAGGTCTCGTAACTAAACGCGAGAACTGGGAGTTCCTTTCGGCTATTATCGACGACGAAGGTGTATGCCGCGGCATCAGTGCCCAGAATCTTAAGACGATGGAGATTGAGACTTTTCCTGCGGATGCTGTTATTTTGGCAAGCGGCGGGCCGGGTATTATTTTTGGCAAAACAACGAACTCCGTTATTAATACAGGGACAGCCGCAAGTGCGGTGTACCAACAGGGCGTACATTATGCCAACGGAGAATTTATCCAGATTCACCCAACCGCTATTCCGGGAGATGACAAGCTCCGCCTGATGTCGGAATCGGCACGTGGCGAGGGCGGCCGTATCTGGACTTATAAAGACGGGAAACCGTGGTATTTCCTCGAAGAAAAATATCCGTCCTACGGTAACTTGGTGCCGCGCGATATTGCTACACGTGAAATTTTTAATGTGTGTGTGGATCAAGGGCTGGGCATTAATGGCGAGAACATGGTGTATTTGGACCTCTCTCACAAGGATCCGAAAGAGCTGGACGTGAAGCTTGGCGGGATTATTGAAATTTACGAAAAATTCATGGGGGATGATCCCCGTAAAATACCAATGAAGATCTTCCCGGCTGTACACTATTCTATGGGCGGCATGTGGGTTGATTACAATCAAATGACGAACGTTCCTGGTCTTTTTGCAGCCGGAGAATGTGAATATCAATATCATGGAGCGAACCGTCTAGGCGCCAACTCACTGGTATCTGCTATTTACGGCGGTATGGTCGCAGGACCAAAGGCTGTTGAATACATTAAAGGCCTGAAGAAATCATCGCAGGATATCTCTTCTTCCGTATTCGATAGCTTCCACAAAAAGCAAACGGACAAATATGAATCTCTGTTAGCGATGTCAGGTACAGAGAATGCTTATGTGATTCACAAGGAACTGGGCGAATGGATGACCGCCAATATGACCGTGGTGCGGCACAATCCGAAGCTGGAAGCGACCATTGGCAAAATCAAAGAGCTTAAGGAGCGTTATCGCAAGATCAATATGAATGATGCATCGCGCTGGAATAACCAAGGTGTGGCCTTCACTCGCCAGCTCTGGAATATGCTGGAGCTGTCCGAAGCGATGACACTTGGAGCGCTTATGCGGAATGAGAGCCGTGGTGCACATTACAAACCGGAATTCCCAAATCGTAATGATGAGGAGTTCTTGAAGACCACAAAAGCAGCCTGGACTGCAGAGGGTCCACAAATCTCCTACGATGAAGTGGATGTCTCGCTGATTCCTCCACGGGTACGCGATTATTCGAAGGATTAATGCTTTCCAGTAACAGAATAGCTTGCGAGGCAAGCTTCATGAAATAAAATCAGGCAATTTGAGGAGGGAACCATTATGGCGGAAACAGCTGCAGCTCCCAAAAACGTAAAGTTTATCATCACCCGCCAGGACGATCCACAAAGTTCATCGTATGTCGAGGAATTTGAACTTCCTTATCGTCCAGGTATGAATGTGATCAGTGCTTTGATGGAAATTCAGCGTAACCCTGTGAATGCCAAAGGTGACAGCACAGTTCCCGTATGCTGGGATTCCAACTGTTTAGAAGAAGTGTGCGGAGCTTGCTCCATGGTGATTAATGGCAAACCCCGCCAAGCCTGCGCTGCACTTATAGACAATCTGGAGCAGCCTGTACGCATTGAGCCTATGAAGACATTTCCGGTGGTGCGTGACTTAGTCATTGACCGTACCCGGATGTTCAATGCGCTAAAAAGGGTGAAAGCATGGATTCCGATTGACGGTACGTACGATCTTGGACCGGGACCGCGGATGCCGGAGAAAAAACGGCAGTGGGCCTATGAATTATCCAAATGTATGACCTGTGGCGTATGTTTGGAGGCTTGTCCGAATGTCAACGAAAAGACGGATTTCATCGGACCGGCAGCCATTTCTCAAGTACGTCTGTTCAATGCTCACCCTACAGGTGAAATGAACGCTGACGAAAGATTGGACGCTCTTATGGAGGATGGCGGGATCGATGGCTGTGGTAACTCACAGAACTGTGTACGCGCTTGTCCAAAGGGGATTCCTCTTACGACATCTATTGCAGAAATAAACAAGCAAACAACGAAGCATATGTTCAAACGTTGGTTAGGTGTGTAATTAATAGTACCGCCAAATGTTTATCTATTGAGCTATCCTCAAAGTGGATTCCATTCGCTGGGGGTAGCTTTTTTTATGTTGTTAAGACTCTCTTAACTGCTTGAGGCGGGAAAGTCTTGCAGGGCTGGAGTAAGTTCAGAATATTGACCAATTTATGCTATAATATCCATTGTTAACGTAATGTTAGCTGTGGAACAAGGAGGAATAATCGTGATTTGTCGGGAGCAAGATGGAGCAATTGTAATGGTTAAGCAGCATGATCACGGGAAACTTGCCGGAGAGCTGGCCATTGGGTTCAAAGAGCAGCATGTGCCAACTGAAGGACGCCGGGAAGAGGTACTGTGGGCAGTAGCCCAGCATGATAGGGGTTGGATTGATCTCGATGAGACCCCTTTCTGGAATGATGCGGAGCAAGCACCCTACACCTTTATTGATTTTCCTGTAGTGCCTAAGTTGACCTTTTATAAGCGTGGATTAGATGAGATCGAGGAACACACACCGTACGGAGCGTTGCTGTGCAGCTTGCATTTTGAGCGGCTTATTAAGATTTCGGGACTCGATTATCCAGAACTAACGTTATATCAAGAACATGAAGAGGAACGCAGAGCACGTATCCATCGGGAGCTTGAAGCTTCTAAGCCTATCGGAGAAGATGAGCTGTATTATGATGCCCGCCTTTTAGAATTTTGCGATGATCTGTCCTTGTATTTGGCCTTAAATGAGCCGGGGTGTTCGAAATCAGAGGAGCATCCATGGTGGCGTGAAGGGTTCTCAGGCACTGAAGATTTCAGTTTTACGTCAGGTCGTGTTATCACAGCGGAGTGGCAGGATAAGTCAACGTTAATGCTTGAACCGTTTCCTTTTGTAAAAAACCTGGAAGTAGCATTTATGCTGAGACGAGTTCAAAAATCAGAAATCGCAAAAAAAGGGATTGCACGCGCTTACAGCGAAACTCCGGAAGAAGAATGCCGGATTGTTCTAACTGCCCGAAATAATATATAAGTTATTATTTGGACCGTCTGTTTTTCGGGGAAAAGGTAAAGAAAGGAGAATCTCCCTATGAAGATACAATCGTCTGGGGCTTCTCCCAATAAGAATGGCGATAAGATCCACAAGGACCCCTCTAAGGGGCGTTCTGGTAGCGAGTCTACAATTACCCGCCGGCAGTTCCTGACTCGGAGTGCGGCTGCTGTAATCGGCGCAGGATTGCTTACAAGCGGATATGCATGGCAGGGGGAGCCGAACTGGATTGAGGTCACTAAGCTGGACTTGCGTTTTAAGGAGCTTCCTTCCGCTTTTTCAGGGATGAAGCTTGTTCATTTCAGTGATACGCATCTCGGATTTAATAAGGATGCCAGGGATCTGGCCCGACTCGCTAAACATATAAGCAAAGCTGAACCGGATCTTATTTGCTTCACGGGTGACATTGTGGACAGCGATCCTGAGGATCTTGTTGAAGCCATACCGGTGCTGGCAGCGTTAAGTGCGCCATTGGGTAAATTTGCGATATTAGGCAATCATGATTACAAGAATACCCAGCTGGTTACCGAGCTGCTGGAGTCTGCGGGCTTCCGGGTGCTGAGGAATAAATCCTACCTTCTAAAAAGAGGCGGGGCAGTCATGGCGGTTACGGGTCTGGATGATCTGTTACACGGTAAACCCGACCCAGCGAAAGCCATTACTGGTGTTCCAGAAGGAACCTTTAACGTCCTTTTGATGCATGAGCCGGATTATGCGGATACAGCACAGGCCTATTCATTTGATCTACAGCTTTCCGGGCACAGTCATGGCGGACAAATTCGCCTGCCCTTTATAGGTGCGCCATTTACACCTTATGGATCTCTTAAATACATAAATGGATTGTATTATACAGAAGACAAAGCCATGCCTGTGTATGTGAATAGAGGGTTTGGAGAGACTTACATGCCTTTTCGGTTATTGTGTAGGCCAGAATTAACGGTTCTGACGCTGCATCGGTCCATGAGCTGATTAGGCTGGAATTTTAGCTGCACGGAAGGGGAGAGAAGATGAGCACCTATGGAGCAGTGTTGTTAGAGACACAACATGGTTTAGCAGTTGATCTGAGGCTGATCATGCCTGAGGATGTTTTAGCTTTGCGGCAGCTGCTCTCCCATCCAGATGTGCAGCGCCATATTCTAGTACGCTCTGGCCCTGGATCAGCATCTGCCCAGGTGGAGAAGCTGGTAAACCGGATGTTATTTGCCTTCGATCCTTGTGCGCTGCATGCCGGGATCTATTTAAAGGGGCAGCAGCGGTTGATCGGTATAGTGGCTTTGCAGAATTGGAACCGCCGTGAGGGCACAGCTACCTTAGGATATATGCTGGACCCGGCATGGTGGGGATGCGGGCTGGCGACGGAGGCCGTGGGTTTGTTTTTGAACTATAGTGTTCATACCCTTGGGATAACAAGGATCGAAGGACGCTGCACAGGAGATAATATTAGATCGGAACGTGTGATGCTCAAGAACGGTATGAAGCTGGAGCGGGTGATGCCCAAAGTCGGCTCCTTGGACGATGTAATGAAAGTATTCACATTGTTACACAAATGAAATAATGCCGTTATCAAACTCTAACAGTGTGCGGTTAAACTAAGTACATGACCCCCTTTTAAAAATATACTGCTTTGGGACCCGATGATTCGGGTCCATTTTTTTTGATTGAAAAGAGTAGCGTAAGTGATTGGCAGTACCGAATCCGATCGTTTATGATTAACATACTATGGAGTGGAATGACCAAGGAGGCGTAACATTTTGAATGAAGTGGTACAAACATTAAAAAATCATCGTTCTTTCCGGCAATATTCAGACCAGCCTGTGGAGCCAGAGAAGCTACAAATTATGATTGAATCGGCTCAAGCCGCACCGTCATGGGTTCATGGACAGCAGGTATCGATAATCGCCATCAAAGATCCTGTGCGTAAGCAGCAGCTTTCAGTTTTGTGCGGAAATCAGAAGCATGTAGCGGCAGCACCGGTTTTTTTGGTATTTTGCATGGATTTTTATAGAGCTAAAGTAGCTAGTGAGCTGGAAGGCAAGTCTTTTGAAGCCGTGAAAGATGTGGATGCACTTTTGGTTGGAGCTACAGATGTGGGAATCTCATTGTCTAACGCGATTGCAGCGGCGGAATCCATGGGACTGGGCATCATTCCTATTGGGGGTGTGCGACGCAACACAGCGGGTGTTATTGAACTGCTGAAGCTGCCGGAGTACGTATTCCCTGTCGTCGGCCTTTGCGTGGGATACCCAGCGGAGGAGGTTTCTCAGAAGCCGCGGCTGCCACTGGAAGCTATATTTCATGAGGAGCAATACAATCCGGACGTACAAGGCCTCTTGGAGGCGTATAATCAAACCCACCGTGAATTCTTGCAGCAGCAGGGGATGACGGAGAGAGATTGGACCAGTACGATTGCTCATTTTTATGATATCAACCCGGAATATGGAGATGCGAAACGTACGCTGAAACAACAAGGTTTTAGCTGTGATAATCTGTAAATAAACAAAAAGATGCACCAAGCTGAGATTGGTTTAACGGAGGGTGAACCCTGCCCCTAAACCAATAACGCTTGGTGCATTATTTAATTTCTCGCTTAAACGCTTACCGTCCTTATAGGGACGGTGAAGGCGTTTAAGCTTGTTTACAGAGAAACTTTGACTTTTTGGCGCTGCTTGTAATAAACCCAGTGTGTAAAGCCTATTTCTTTAAGCTGTGCAGCTACCGCATCCCGATCCTCGGCGACCCGGGACGGCTTATGTGCATCCGAACCAAAACTAACCTCTACGCCAAAATGTAGTGCCCGCTCCAGAATATCTTCAGAGGGATACCAGCCGCCGACCAGCTTAGTCCCGCCTGAGGTATTGATTTCGATGGCCACGCCACATTCACTGATTACACGCAGACAATCGTCAATCGGCTGAGGTGCAGGGATTTCGGAAAAAGGAGGATAATTCCCCTTCATCGCATCAATATGTCCGAGTATTTGGAACATACCACTGCGTGCGGAATCAGCAATTAACCGGTAATATTCAGACTTCACGCGGATCTTCTCATTTTTGCTAAGGTTTTTCCAGCGCCCTTTGTTAAAAATGCTGACTCCACCAACACTATGTACCGATCCAATCACATAATCAAAAGGGTAGGCGGATAATGTCTTACGGTATATCTCAGCATGTTCGGGGAAGTAATCTGATTCGATGCCTAACAGTACGTCGATAACGCCTTCGTACTCTTTTTTGAGGGAGAGAACATCATCTACATAATTAGCAAATTCGGATTTAGCCATTGCGATTTTGGGAAAAGCCTGATCGGATGGATCTCCGAAATAGGGAGTATGATCGGAAATACCTATAACTCCCAATCCAGCGGCAATCCCAGCTTCGATATAATCTCTAATCGTTCCGTCAGCATGGCCACAGCGGAAATGGTGGGTGTGTAAATCAAATTTCATCAAGAACATCTCCTTTAAACAAGGTTATGCAATCAGCTCAGAAGTAATCGGTTCCACTTTGTGGGTGGGATTTATTCAGACCCGATAAATTGGGTTTCTGGCATGCCTTTAAGATCGCTTAGGAACTGCCTCATAGCAGAGTTTACGTATTTTCCTGATTTTGTGATCACGCCAACAGGATGGGTGACTTCCAGCTCAATAATTGGCACAATTTTGAGGGTGCCGGCTCGAACCTCAGCGGTTACTGACTGCTTGGAAATAATGGCGGCGCCCAAATCGAGCTCGACCATCCGTTTCACTTCCTCGCTGCTGGTCAGCTCCATAATGACCTGAGGTTGAATGCCATGTTTGTTCAGAACCTCATCCGCAAATTTACGGCCCACTGTATCTGGTGAGAGCAGAATTAGCGGGGTCTTGCTTAAGGCTTCTATCCCAGCGGTCTTCACTTGAGCGAGAGGGTGTCTGGGAGAGACCACCAGTTCGAAGGTATCATAATACAAAATGGAAGTAGACATGCCCGGGCTACGTCCAATTAAATAACCGATGCCGACATCAACAATGCCGTTTTCGACATGCTGATAAATTTGTGATGAGGACATAGAGGAAATTGATGTTTTGATATGGGGGAACTGGTCTTTAAAATAAGATAGAATACGCGGTAAAATTTGAATGGCGATTGAGGTAGTTGTGCCTAGAACTATATGACCTTGGGGATTTTCATCAAGATCTGCAAGCCGTTCCTTAAGTTCCTCGACAATCCTCACTATTTGTTCCGCATGCTCCAGAAAGACAGTCCCTCTATCCGTTAATGTAACAGGCTGGTTTCGGTCAACCAGCTGAGTCTTGAACTCTTCTTCAAGGCTCTTAATCTGTGCTGAAACCGCTGGTTGGGTCAGATTAAGCAGTTCTCCGGCCTTGCGAAAGCTCATCGTTTTGGAAATTGTTATTAGTGTCTCCAGCTGGCTGATGTTCATGGAATACCTCCTTTGGACCATCGAATTGGATGTGTAATTGCGTTAATATCTTACGTTCCACGTTGGCATTTGTTTAAATTATAGGAGATAATACCCGGCAGAGCAATGTTGCTGCGTAAACTATCTTGGGTTTGAATTCGACATATGCATTAATTTTTGCTGAATTGTGCCGATATATAAAGTATAATATATCCATATTGCTTGGGACTTTTGGTATATGACCAAAGCACGATAAAGGGGGAGACTAGACATTCATGAAAGCAGAAGTAATTAATCCGTTTCTAGAGTCTGCACGGACTGTTATAGAACAAGTAATTCAGGTCTCGCCTTCTACGGGGAGTTTAGGCATTAAAGAAATTGAACTGATCGATAATCATATATGGATTCAAGTAGGGATGACAGGCCAACTGAGCGGAAATATTATATTTGGTATCGCGGAGCAGGTAGCCTTGCGAATGGTATCGATTATGATGGGAGGCTTTGTGATCACCGAGATGGATGAGATGGGTCAAAGTGCGATTTCAGAGCTGAGCAATATGATCAGTGGGAATGCCAGTACCATTCTATATAATCAAGGTGTTTCGGTGGATATAAGTCCTCCTCAGATTATGAAGATGGAAAGCATGTCTTTTATGCCTCGTAAAGCGCTTAGTATTCCGTTGTTGATGGATGGGGTTGGAGAGATGGATATTCAGGTGATGATCTCTTAGGCAAGAGTTAGGAGCTGAAATACTTTTCATGGTACTCAAAGATAAGGTTGTTGTGATTACAGGAGCGTCAAGCGGCATTGGTGCATTAACAGCACAGATGCTTAGTAAAAAGGGGGCAATCCCCGTCCTGGTAGCACGTTCTGAAGCGAAGCTGAAAGAAACAGCGGCCGGTATCCCGGGCGTTTTTGGACTGTACACCTGTGACGTAACAGATGCTGAAGGTGTTCAAAAGACCTTCGCACAAATTTTGGCCGCATATGGCAGAATTGATATTTTGCTAAATAACGCAGGGTACGGCAAATTTGCTGCTTTTACGGAGATGGAGCCTCATGAATTTGACGATATGATGGATGTTAATTACATGGGGATTGTCCGGTGCACGAAGGCTGTTGTTCCACATATGCTGGAGCGGGGAAGCGGCCAGATTGTAAATGTGGCTTCCATGGCAGGGAAGATAGGCACAGCCAAGTCCGTAGCCTATACAGCTACCAAACATGCTGTACTCGGATTCACAAATGCGCTCCGTCAGGAGCTGCGGAAGAGTGGAATTATCGTCTCGGCTGTGAACCCGGGGCCGATTGCCACCGATTTTTTCAAAACGGCTGACCCGTCTGGCAATTATGAGAAGAGTGTAGCCCGGATGATGATGACCCCAGAGCATGTATCTTCCAAGATCGTTAAGGTTATGGAGACCGGCAAAGAAGAGCTCGATCTTCCGGGTCTGGCAGGGTTTGGCATACGGCTTTACGGGCTGTTTCCTCGCCTGGCGGACAAGCTTACTTATAATGCGATGAACAGAAAATAGACCCTGTTGTCAGCTTTATTGGCCTTCCATTTGGTGGAGAGGCCTTTTTGGCATATAATGAAGATATTATCTCAAGCGAAAAGGATGAATTACACTTATGAATAAAGCTTCTTTTGCGGCTATCGGCATTCAGGAAGACCTCATTGCCCGGTTGTCGGAATTCGGCATTAACGCTCCATCCCCGGTACAAGAGCAGACAATACCGCTTCTACTAGAGGGAAGAGATGTTATTGCAGCTTCCCAGACTGGAACGGGTAAGACGCTGGCCTATCTATTGCCGCTGCTTCAAACGATTAATCCGGAGCAGAAGGTGGTCCAAAAGCTGGTGCTCGCCCCTACACAGGAGCTGGCGATGCAAATCTTACGCGAGGCGGAACGTTATGGCGAACAGCGCGGAATCCGAGTTATGGGTCTTATTGGCGGGGCCGCAATCAAACGCCAGATTGACAAGCTGCGTGAGCATCCACAGCTAGTTGTGGGAACGCCTGGGCGGATCCGCGAGCTGATTGGACTTCGTAAATTGAAGATGCATGAAGTCAGTACTATTGTTCTGGATGAGGCGGACCAAATGTTCCAGCTTAGCGGAGCTGGCGAAGTTACAAAAATTGTCAGCAGTGCGCTGCGTTCACGCCAGCTCGTTATGCTGTCGGCAACGATCGGACCAGAGACGAAAGCGCTGGCTAATCGTGAAATGAAGAACCCGGCAGAGGTCGGAATTGCTCCAGGTGTAATGACAGCTGAAAGTTTGGAGCATCATTATGTTGTTGCTGAAGAGCGTAACAAAATGGACATGCTGCGCCGGGTGATTCGCCATTACAATCCCGATAAAGCGATTGTGTTCGTGAATGCTACAGATGATATTGCCGAGGTTGAGGCTAAGCTGAATCATCTTGGGCTTACTGCGGCAGCACTCTACGGAGATGCCGATAAGGTAACGCGCAGCAATGTATTAAAAGGTTTCCGGGAAGGTAAATTTCGTGTGCTTGTTGCCAGTGACGTAGCTGCCAGAGGACTGGATATTGAGAATCTTTCTTTGGTAGTTAGCTACGATCCGGCTTTTGATTCTGAACATTATGTACACCGTGCAGGCCGTACCGGACGGATGGGACGCCGCGGCTTATCTGTAACGATTGTTACAGAGCAACAAACCTTTATCATGCGGAAATTCGCCCGCGAATTGGATATTGCGCTTGAGGAGCGGGAGATGGTCGGTGGTAAGGTGCTTGCAGCAGATGAAGCGCGCAGCGCTTTGCGCAATGGACGGGGACGGAGTAGTGAAGGCAGTGGGCAACGCCGTGATGGATCCGCTCCAGGCAGCGGCAAGCCGCCTGTAAGCACATCTGGAGCCTCCAATGTTCAGTCGCCATCCGTTGGAGCAGGTACACCGCCTGCCAAAAGAATGGCTACGATTAACACAAGTGAAACAACAAGCGGAGAACAACAGCGCGATCCACAGCGCAGCGTGAATCCTTCTGCGGGAGCACGCGGAGATGCGACTCCTGCACGGAGCAAACGCAGCAGCAATGCGGAACGTGAGAAGAACCGTAAAAATAAAGGAGCTCCAAAGTGGTTGAAAGACAAAACTCCGAGAGGTGACGGTCAATGAATAATGCTCCCGTATTGCAAATTACGGGTCTCAGTGGTGGGTACAGCCTGAATAAGCCAGTGCTGCATGATATTGCACTTCAGGTGCAGCCTGGCGAAATGGTTGGTTTGATTGGTTTAAACGGAGCAGGAAAAAGTACGACGATGAAGCATATTCTAGGATTGATGTCGCCCCATAAGGGCGATATCACCGTACAGGGCAAGACGCGTGCTGAAGATCCCGTTGGATACAATAATGCGTTGTCTTTTGTACCGGAATCGCCGCTACTGTATGACGAAATGACGGTTCGTGAGCATGTTGAATTTACTGCCAGAGCTTATGGGGTAGATCAAAAGGATTATGAATCCCGCACCTCGCATCTTGCCAAGCTGTTCCATATGGAGGATAAGATGGACACCCTATCGACCCATCTATCCAAAGGGATGAAACAGAAGGTTATGATCATGTGCGCTTTCGTTGCACGACCTGCATTATATGTCATCGACGAGCCCTTTTTAGGATTGGATCCGCTAGGTATCCGCTCCTTGCTTGATTTCATGATGGATCTAAAGAACTCTGGATCGTCGATTCTGTTAAGCTCTCATATTCTTTCCACAATAGAGAATTATTGCGACCGTTTTATTGTATTGCATAAAGGTAAGGTGATTGCACAGGGTACGTTGGCGGAAATAGCGGCAACTGCCGGGCATCAGGGGCTGACTTTGGAGCAGCTGTTCTACGAGCTGGTTCAAGGAGGGAAATAATATGGATTTGAAAGAGCTGCGGCGCACGCGGCGCGGTCGATTCATGGGAAGCATGCTTCCTTATGTGGGATATATCATTCAAAGCGGCGTAGCCATGGTTTTCCTGTTCGTGTTGATTGTCTTCTCTGCTTGGTATACATCGCTGCTACAAAATGTACCTGAAGGCATTCCCATTCGCTGGATTATGTTAGCATTACTGTTGCCTGCGACAGTGCATAGCGGCTTCCGAACCTATTTGCAGACCCCGGATACGATCTTTCTGCTGCCTCAGGGTCACCGCATGAAGGAATATTTTGCACCCTCCTGGGTCAGTGGAAACGTGTGGAAGATCATTCGTTTGTTATTTGTACTGATCACCCTTTGGCCGTTGTACATACGTACAGATGATTCTCCTAAGCGACTTTTATTTACAGTGTTGATCCTGATTGCTGTGAAGCTGATCGCGAGCTATGGATTATGGAAAGAGATAGCTATGCTGTCACGTCCGATGGCAGGTGTGTTTGCTTTCTTGCGCTGGGCAGTTGGAGGTTTGATTATTGCCGCTTGGCTGTGGCAGCCTGCCGGCCCGAGCCTGATATTTATGGTGTTATTGGCAGCAGCCTATCTTGCTGCACTGTCTGTGCCCGGACGTCACGCTGTGCCATGGGAAAGACTGATCGCCATGGAAAACAATCAAGGTGCACGTGCGCTGATGGTTCTGGGCTGGTTCGTGGATGTACCGGGCCGTGAGCAACGGGTGTATTCCCGCCGTTATCTTTCCAAATGGGGCGCTAAGCTGCCTTGGCGTAAGGATACTGCTTATCGGTATCTGCTAACCAAAAGCTTTGCCCGGGGCGATATCTTTGGAATCATTATGCGGATATCGGTGCTGGCTCTGCTGCTGAATTGGTGGAACCGTGATAGTTACTTTGGCACCGGAATTTATTTGTTCTTCCTGTTCATCATTGGTGTTCAATTGTCGGCACTCCGCAAATTGCATAGCGAGTCTTTTTGGCTGACAGTGTATCCTTTTCCTGAAGGCAGTAAGGCGGACAACACGACACAATTTGTATTCCGTGCGCATCTGGTTGTGGCATTGATTCTTGGATTACCTTTCTTAGCTTCCATAGGTGACCGTCTGATGCCAGTGGTCTTTACCTTAGCGGCAGGTGTTGTGGTAGTCTTTCTGTTTAAAGGATACTTGTCCCGTAAATCGGCACGATTGGATGATGACGATCTGTAAGGCAATTTCATAGTCACAATAAAAAGGCTGTCTCACAGTAGAGAAATTCTACGAATGAGAGAGCCTTTTTTTGCTGGAATCATAATTTGAGCCGGGCAAGTCCTTAAATTTGCAAAAACGGAACAGAGTATTTAAAAAATGCTGTATGTCTTTTACCAGATAGCTCCAGCATAATAAGCCTGTATCTTACATCATGTATACGCTTCCATTCATAGGCGTAGTCATCCGTACCAACAAAACAGTATTGGGGGAGGATTCAGGCGTGAAAAGAAGATTATCAATATTCATGGTGGCGCTTTTACTATCATCCTTATTCTTGAATGTGCTTGAGGCGGGTATACCACGGGCCGCAGCGGATGCCGCAGGAGTTCCAGTGTACTATGATCCCACAAAAAGTGTGGAGGAGCGCACTGCGGATCTATTATCCCGAATGACGCTGGAAGAGAAGATTGGGCAGATGGTTCAAGCAGAAAGAGCTGCCGTCACTCCTGAGGAGGTACAGAAATATGCTCTTGGCTCTGTACTCAGCGGGGGAGGCTCATTCCCTAACGGAAAAGAAAGTGACAGTACCCGCGATAACTGGAGAGACTTGATAGATAGCTATCAGGATGGTGCATTGTCTACCAGATTAGGCATTCCGCTGCTCTATGGGGTGGATGCGGTACATGGACATAACAATGTCAAAGGCGCAACGCTTTTTCCGCATAATATTGGCCTAGGGGCTGCTAATGATCCCGCATTGACTGAGCTTATTGGTGCAGCTGCTGCTAGGGAAGTAGCCGTAACAGGAGCGAACTGGACATTTGCCCCAACGATAGCCTCCCCTCATAATGCAAGATGGGGTAGAACCTATGAAGGTTTTAGTGATAATCAGGATATTTCAGCAGAACTAGGTGCGGCTTATGTGTTTGGACTGCAAGGACGGACTGCTGCTGCATTGGCAGGGACAGATACAATCACGGCAACAGCAAAACATTATCTAGGTGAAGGTTATACGGATAATGGTGTAAATCAAGGCAACATCACTAAATATACCGAGCAAGAGATCATGGATAAGGATTTGAAAATTTATAAAGCAGCTGTAGACGCAGGGGTGCAGACGGTTATGGCCTCCTATCACAGCATCCAAGGTCTTAAAATGCATGCCCATAAACATTTACTGACCGATGTTTTGAAGGGTGACAAGAAAAATGGCGGGCTTGGCTTTACCGGTTTCGTGATTTCGGATTATAACGCTGTGCAGCAAATCACAGTGGATAGCGAGGGCAAAGCAGTTAGCGGGTTGAAGAACCAGCTGTATGTGTCCGTAAACGCCGGAGTCGATATGTTCATGATGCCGACCGTTTGGAAGGATACGATTAAGTACATCACAGAACTTGTAGGCGAAGGTAAAATTACTACTGAGCGCATAGATGATGCGGCAGAACGTATCCTGCATGTCAAAATCGCTTCAGGATTGTTCGAGCATCCCAAAAGCGAACCGGATCTGTTGAGTGCATTTGGCTCAGCAGAAAGCCGCAAATTAGCCCGCCAAGCTGTGGCGGAGTCGCTTGTTCTTTTGAAGAACGATGAGGTAAATGGAAGTCCAATTCTATCCCAATTAAGCGGGATGGATAAAATATTCGTAGCAGGTAAAAACGCTAATAATATCGGTAACCAAGCCGGTGGTTGGTCGATCACTTGGCAAGGGAAGTCGGGCAATATAACTGAAGGCACGACGATTCTCGAAGGGATAAAGGAGGCTGTTCCTGCTTCTACAACGGTCACATATAACCTTAATGGGCGTGGGGCTGCTGGTTATGATGCAGCGATCGCAGTTATCGGTGAGACACCTTACGCCGAGACCGATGGCGACCGGACCAGCTTGAATCTGGATGAGCAGGATCTGGCGACACTTGCGAATATACGTGCTGTTGATCCTAATATTCCGCTTATCGTTGTATTGGTGTCTGGACGTCCAATGACGGTAGCCAGCCAAGTGGAAGATTGGGATGGGCTTGTGGCAGCTTGGCTACCAGGTACAGAGGGTGCTGGAGTAGCTGATGTGTTATTTGGTACTAAGGATTTTGTAGGCAAAAATCCAATTCGTTGGCCATTCGCTTTGAACAATTATCCGGCAGACAATAACAGTACTAATGTGTTGTTCAAAACAGGATATGGCTTGACCAAAAATGAGAAAACACCAAAGCTTCCAACTGCTCCTGTCGATCCGGAAGCTCCAGAGATTCCTTCACTGCCGGTTCCCGGCAAAATTGAGGCAGAGGACTTTTTGAACAAAAGCGCAGGACTGCAAACTGAAAATACGCAGGATATAGGTGGCGGTCTCGATGTCGGCTATACCTCGGCTGGACAGTGGCTCGAATATAACGTGAATGTGGAGCAAGCAGGTACGTATCAAGCCGATTTCCGCTATTCCGTTAATAGTGGCACTACAGGCATCAACATCAAATCAGCAGAGGGAACCAAGCTAGGAACATTAAGCGTGACCTCAACAGGTGGCTGGCAGAATTGGCAGACGAAAGCTGTAGAAAACGTTGTGTTTAAGAAGGCAGGATTGCAAAAGATCCGTCTGGAATTCACCGGTGGGGATATCAACCTGAACTGGGTGAGCTTCACTCGAACAGGTGATGTGCCTGTAGATCCATCAAATCCCGGAGATGGCGGGGAAAGCACTAAAGATGTTATTAAATCAGATGTAGTTAGCTCCTGGGTATCGAGTGAGCGAGATCCTTCCGATCGGAAATGGTATTATGCTGACCGTTATCAAGAGGGTGATTTGAAGCTGGAAGAGCAGACGAAGCTGGATATTGTAGTTCCCGACGTGAAGGCAGGTACAGAGATCCATATTGATCCGGACCGGAAATATCAATCTATTCTAGGGATCGGTACCTCCATGGAGGAATCGACGGTTAATAATTTGGCGAAGATGTCTGCGGCGAAGCAGGAGGAATTGCTGCGGAAAATGATTGATCCTGTATCTGGGATCGGAATGAGTATGCTACGGTTGACGATTGGGACGGCTGACTTTACAGATAAACAATTTTATACCTACGATGATATGCCTCCAGGACAAACCGATATTAATTTGGAGCATTTCTCCATCCAAAAGGACATTGACTACCATATCATCAGCACGGTTAAAAAAATTCAAAACATCAATCCGGACATTAAGTTTTTTGCTTCACCTTGGAGCCCGCCCGGTTGGATGAAGACTACAGACAGTATGATCAAAGGCCAAGTGAAGGATGAATATCTGCCTGTACTGGCCAAATATTATCTCAAATTCGTACAGGAGTACGAGAAGCTGGGGATTACCTTTGAAGGTTTGACCTTGCAGAATGAACCTTTGCTGGAAATTGAATATCCAAGCACCAAAATGCCGTGGGAGCAAGAAGCACAGCTGGCTAAACTGCTGCGGAAGGAATTAGATGAACATGGTTTTAAAGACGTGAAGCTGTGGACATTTGATCATAATCCTGGTGACACGATGGCCTATCCAGCACAAATCCTAGGCAATCCTGAATTAGGTGCCTACGATGCGGTGGACGGAACTGCTTTTCATGATTATGGCGGTGACCTTGGTCTGATGACCCAGCTCCATAATCTCTATCCTGACAAAAATGTATATTTGACCGAACGCGCAGTCTGGGGTACCTCAGGCGCAGACCGCATTGCCCAATATTTCCGTAATTGGGCCCGCAGCTATAACTCCTGGGTAGCGATGCTGGACAGTGATATTGCCTCCCATCAGTGGACCGGAACGCCAGACCCAACCCCGATTGTGCAGGATTCGGGAGACCGTAACCATTACTGGCTGCTGCCAGAATATTATCTGATGGGCCAATTTACGAAATTCGTTAAACCGGGGTACGTGCGGATTGATAGTGACTACGGCTCAAGCAGCACTATAACGAACGTAGCTTTTGCTAGTCCGGATGGAAAAGAGATTGTGACGGTAGTGATCAACCAGACGTCGGATCCACAGCCGTTCAAATTGCTAGTGGACGGTGCGCAAATTAGTGCTGTGCTGCCGGCGAAATCAGTGGGCACTTATAGCTGGGAACGTCTGAATGGTATACAGACGGTGCCGGGTGTAGTGAATGCTGTTGATTTTGAAGAAGCGCAAGGGGTTTACACTGTAAATGAGCAGGGTTATATTGGCGGGTTCGCGCCAGACGCCTCGTCCACCTTCGACTATGTGATTGATGTTAAAGAAAGCGGTAAATATTCACTTCAATTTAAGCATGCCGCTCAATTCAGCGATGGCGCCGGAAAATCGGTGGAGATTAGTGAAGATGGTAAGGTTATTGCTACGCTTCCAATTGTGCAGCAGACGGAGAGTATGACCGATTTTGCAGATTATCAATCCTTGATCTCTCTGAACAAGGGCATTCACAAGCTCACCTTGAAGACGAACGGGAACGGTTATAATATCCGTTCATTAGTTTTACGCCAAGCGTCTTCCGGATCACATGAGCTTCCTGTTGTGCTTCAAGGACAAGACTACACGACAGCTTCAGGTGTATTAGTAACGGGTGGTGCAGTGGGTTATACTGACCCCGGCGATTGGGTGAAGTACAAGATTAATGTACCTGCCAGCGGTACCTACCCACTCCTGATCTCCTATGCTACTAATCAGGATGATGCAGAGCTGGAACTGCTGACGGGAGAGGATGGAGCAACGGTAACGGCAGCGACTTATGCTTTGACGAAGACGGGGGGATGGTCCAATTGGCAAATAGCTAATGGAACAGTAACCTTGCCTGCCGGGGAGCAGACGCTGACCATGAAGGTAAATGGAACAGGATTTCATCTGCAGTCGCTTACGATCGGACCCGCGCTTCAATCGGAGACTGCTTTGGTAGAAGGAAATGAGGAGGGTGCAGAAGTTATCGTCAAGCTAGTAAATGACAAATATGCACCTGAACTGGATACCGCTTATTGGTCTATTGAAGGTTACGAGGGAACGGTTGTGGATAGCGTATACCGGGTGGATGATTATACAGCGAAGGTCGTATTAGCGGGGACGCGAGCTATTGATTTCGACACTGATCGTACGCTTACGGTTACCGCTGATGTGTATCAGACAGAATCAAATCAGTCTTTTGGCAGCGTCCATGTTCTGAAATTGCCACTTATAGTTACAGCAATCAACGACGAAGAGAGCATCAGTCTTTCTCCGAGTGCTCTTCCATATCAAGTGAACGGGAATGAATTGGTAGTCAGCCTTACAGGAGGGACATTTAATCCTGATGCCATTCAGAGCATCTCTGTCTCTGGCCCAGGTAGGGATCAGGGGCATGTAAGTATTGGGGCAGCTGCCTTACTTGACCCAACCCATGTGAAGCTGACGCTGGCATGGAATGATCATACCCCGTATTATAGTGATTTGCAGCTTACCGTGAATGTGCCTGCAAATGTTTATGCCGATTCAAGTGGTGGCGTGCTGCGTGCGGAGGTTAAGCTCTTAGGAACAACTAGTGCTACAGCACCTATAGAAGTCACAAGTTTGAACGCACTCGATCAATTCTACCAGCTTCAAGGTATCACAGTCAGCGGCCAAGGCAGTGGAGCGAAGCTGACCGGCATTGATGCTGGAGACAGCATTGATTACTGGGTAAATGTGCCGCAGGATGGAAACTATGCTTTTACGCTTACCGTGACTTCCGCGAATGGTGCTCCTAAGGGCATTATTTATAAAACGGAGGATGGGAAGACATTAAGAACCGTTGATGTGCCGAATCTTTACTCGCAAACCGTTGGCATACGCACCGTTCTTCAATTGAAGGCTGGTGAACAGAAGCTGCGCCTGCAAGCTGGATCAGCAGGATACGAGCTTAGTGGTATTAGAATAGAATCTTATACTGAAGTAATCATGGATGGCACTGGTTCTTTGAAAGTGGAAGCCGAGAATTATTACGATGCTACACCCAATGGAATTCAGAGTACCATGACTGGCGATGTGCTGGATTTTAGAAATGTCGGGTTTACCGTTGCAGGCGGTTCTATGGATTATATGCTTGATATTACTGAAGCCGGATTTTATAAAATCGTATATCGGTATGCTACAGCACAAGGCGGAGTAAGCACTACGCTATCTGTAAATGGTACAAAACTCTCGACAGTGCCTATGCCTACTACAGGTGGCTGGTCGAATTACACGCTGGCGAGTGGTGTCGTACAACTTGCGCAAGGAAAACAGGTAGTACGGATGAACTTCAATAATGACGGTGCCAATCTAGATTGGTTCACGCTTGAACGGACGGAAGAAGGAGAGCAGCCGATTCATTCAAAGACTTCCTTACCTGTTTCTTCTTTGAAACCGGGAGCTTACAGCGGATTACAAACGATCAGCCTTACTACAGCGACATCAGGAGCAGAGATTCATTACACAACCGATGGGTCGTTGCCTACAGCAGACAGTCCACTTTATACCGGAACTATTGACGCAGCAGGAGTCACAGTTCTTCGTACGATAGCGGTAAAAGAGGGCATGGAGAACAGTTTTGTAGCTCCATTCACGTATGTGATCAGCGGAGCGGTTGATATGAAGACGGTGTCAGCACCGCAGGCTGATCCTGCCGGGGGAACTTATACAGGGCAGGTTGCTGTGAAGTTAACTACAGCTACAGCTGGAGCGTCTATTCACTACACGTTGGATGGCACTGTACCTACAGCAGCCAGCGAACTGTATAGTGGAGTGATTTATGTAGGCAAGAGCAAGACGATTAAGGCGATTGCTGTAAAAGAGGGCTGGAAGCCAAGTGATATTTCCAGTTTTGAATATATCGTTTCTGCGGATAAACCTGAACCAACACCAACACCTACACCAACAGCAACGCCTGAACCAACCCCAAGTCCAACCTCTGAACCGACTACTCAGCCAACGACAGCACCAACTTCCGGAAGCGGGGGTACCTCAGGTGGTGGCAACAGCGGAACAACAGGGGGGGATTCAAGCGGAAATGCAGGCAGTGTAACAGGCAGCACCATCCTTACAGCAGCACCAGTGCTGAACAGTAATACCGGTGCGGCAAGAGCAAGTATAGACCTGGAAAGCTTGAAAAAGGCTGCTACAGCAGGCTTAAGTGGAGCAACTTCAGCGGTTACTGTTGATATACCGGCAGTAGCTAAAGCTAAGGGTTATGAGCTGCAATTGCCAAACGGTATAATCTTTGCAGATGATAAGACTTCATTGGTCGTTCATACTGAATTTGGTGTGCTGGAGCTGCCAGGTAGTCTGCTGAAACAAGCGGCAAAAGAGGCAGGAACCCCATGGGTAATTACGATAACCAAGGTGGATTCAGATTCTCGCCCAGAATTTAAACTGAGCGTAACTATCAATGGCAAGGAAGCCGTATGGAACAGTTCTGACATGCGGGTTAAGGTGTCCCTGCCGTATACTCCACAATCAGAAGAACGTGGTAAAGAAGGACATATAACGATTCATAGTCTGAATTCGTTGGGGATTCTAACGGTTGTTCCAAGTGGCAGATATAACGCTGCTACGGGGATGGTTTCCTTTACAGGAATTCTCTCTGGTACGTACAGTATCACCTTTACGGAGAAGACATTCCGGGATATCGGCAAATTTGAGTGGGCCCGCAATGCGATTGAGGTGCTTGGCTCTAAAGGCATCATCAACGGAATGACAGAGGATCAATTTGTGCCTCAAGCGGAAGTGAAGCGGGGAGATTTTGTGCTCCTGCTTATAAAAGCGTTTGGCTTGGAAGGAGATAGTGCAGAAAGCTTCACAGATGTGCAGCCTGGCGATTACAGATATGAAGCGTTGGCTATGGCGAAGCAGTTGGGGATCACCACTGGTCGTCCAGATGGAAGCTTTGATCCTAACGCTTCTGTTACGCGGCAGGAAATGATGACACTGGCTGCAAAAGCGATTGCAGCAGCCGGCAGACAGCTTCCAGCCGGCAACGGAGCTTCAATGTCCAGTTTCACGGATAGCCAGCAAGTATCAGCATTTGCACGTGACAGTGTGGCAGCACTAATACGTGCTGGCCTGATCAAGGGAGACGGCTTGCGGATTCATCCACAAGGTGTTACCACCCGTGCAGAGGCAGCGGTCTTGATCTACAACCTGTACAATCTGTAATACATCAGTTGTAAAGATACTTTAGCTTTTGGGCTGTCGCATCCGTAGATTTTCTACGTTTGCGACAGCCTTTTTTAGGTGTGGTTATTGGGTGAGTATCTAAGTTTAGAAGTTCGCATTAGCTAGATCTACATTAAGCCTGCAACTCCGCCGCCGATCATAATTATCCCCGGAGGCTTACGGACCCCGCAGACGTTATTTGCAAATATATAACCTTTATCGGGGAAATTCGGACACCAGTGGCGTTATTCCCTATGAAGAGGTTCATATTTGGGGTTTGGCATGCTAATAACGGCTTTGGGGTCCGTAAGTAAGTAAAATATGGGATTATACTGCCTTTAGGGTCAGGGGTGTCCGATAGCTGCTTTGTGCGGGCAAATGTGATCTGGGGTAACGAAGGTTGGTGCGGTTGGTGCTTAGACCAAGGTGGAATAAAAAAAGACGTGGACGTCACAGCAGCCATTATCATGACCTACTGGACACCCACGTCTATTGTAAAAAAAAGGGATTGAAAATAGGAAAGAGCTTAAAGCTCTCTCCCGAGACTGTCATTAATGGTTAGACAAAAAGTGAACGGCTGATGATAACCAGCAAGATAAAGAGAACCAGGATGGCGCCAGTGCTAGTGAATGGGCCACCTCCACAACATCCATATCCGCCTCTAACTTCTTCGCTCATGTTCATTCCCCTTTCGGTGTGTGTGTTGTACTTGAGTACATCGTATTGTATGTGCGGAGAGAGGGGCGTGTATAGGCCAATGTCGGAGTCGTGTACAAAAAAAATCAGCTCCATGAAAACGGAGCTGATTGTAAGCTATATAAAGTTCAGTTAGGCTTTTTCTAAATCGCGAACACCTGCGTATACAAGATCGAAAAGATCTTCGAGCTGTTCCTCTTCGATACATGAGAAGGCAATACGTAGATCAGTTTCACCCAAAGCAATAGTGCCTAGTCCGTAATTATGAATCAGGTGAAGCCGGAGCTCTTCAGCCGCAACTGTGTGCAGCTTCAGACACATAAAGTAACCGGAGTTAAAAGGATAATACGTCCATACATCCTCGCCGTATTTACCGCTATCGAGCAGTGCTTTTACTTTATTCGCACGGCCTTTCATGATCTGGAACTTCTCTTCCTTCTGTGCTTCGAATTCCGGCGACTTCAAGGCGTCTAGTACGAAGGTTTGCGAAGGATGCGCACCGCTGGAAATGGTGGCACGGATGATACCTAGTGTTTTTTGCTCCAATGCTGCCAGCAGGTCTTTGTCCTCCGAGGCATAAGTGATGAAACCCACACGGAAGCCCCAGACAAATTCTTCTTTGGTCGCACCGTCAATCTTGATTGGAAGCACACGAGGATGCAGATGAGCCAGTTTGCCGAACAGCGATTCTTTTAGTGAATCCTCAAAGAATAACCCGAAGTATGCATCATCACTTACAACAACAACGTTGATGCCTTCCTCAGCCGCACGAAGGATAGCTGCGACGATCTTATCGCCTTCCTTAATTCCTGGAGTATATCCGGTAGGATTGTTAGGGAAGTTCAGCAGCACAATCGCTTTGCCGCGTTCTTTTTGAGCGAGCAGCGCGTCTTCCAGACCTGCACTGTTGAAAGTCATTTCTTCTGTGAACAGCGGATAGTTAACGGTCTCCCCATGGCGGCGGATTCCGAAGGTTAATTCGTAGTTCTCCCAGTTCTTGTCCGGGTAGATAATCGCGTCACCTGGCTCTGCGAAGAGGTCAGCGACAATGCTAAGCCCGTGAGTCAGGGCATTGGTTACAACGGGATTGCTGATGGTTTTACCTTCTAGCGATGGATTTTCGCGCAGCATCTTTTCACGCCATACAGTACGCAGCTCTGGTTTACCTGCCGGAGGGGCGTAACTATAAAGATCCTTAGGACTGTAAGCGGAGAGTTTATCCTGAATGACGCCGAGGTGCATAGGTACGCCACCTTCAGTAGCAATACCGATGGTTGCGTTGTATTTCTTGGCGTGAGCTCCTGCTTCAGCGGATTGGCTCAGGATGCCCTCTTTTGGGAAGTAAATCTCTTTGCCAAGCGTAGAGAGCATATCATACACATGTTCATTTCCTGCTTTGATACTTTCGTTTAATTGTCCAGCTAGTGGATTCATCAGTTTCATCCTTCCAGGGTTCTTTGGGGATAACATACTGTTAACATTGCCTAACATTATATCACCGCCAATTGCAACCGTCACTTGGAAAGATACGATTTTTAAAAAATATCATTCGGCGTGGAAAGGGCAGTATTTTTTCATCATTTCTATCGTTTCTTCATCACGTGGATTATTTCTTTCGGACAGGCCGGAAATGATGCCGGAGCGCTCTTCTTCTTTTAGGTTTTGCCCAAACTTAAACTTCGCAGTGATCTCCTCGGGGGTAATGCGCACAACGGCAACTCCTTTTAGACGGGGACGGTATCTAGGGTCCTCTGCATCGATGGAATCATACCCCCCCTCGGGCTGGAGCTTTTTCATAAATAAGGAGAGTACGCCGGCTTTTTCATTAATGTCTTCGACAGGTTCGGCTGTGCCGTAGGCGGTCACACTTTTAAAATAGGCGGTTGCAGGGCATGCCAGCTCGGGATCACTAAAATAAGACGGGATAAGAGCATACTCATCCGCTACCGTAAAGCAGACCTTCTGCTGATTGCGGATCGACTTCATTTTGCCACCAGCATGACTGCCATGGAAATAGAAACAACCATCTGTATACACAAAATTCAGCGGTGTCACCCGCGGTTGCCCCTGTTCATCGCTTGTCCCGAGAAAACCAAAACTCATTCCGTTTAGAAAAGAGACCAATTCTTCCTCCTGATCTACTTTAAATTCTTTTCTGCGCATAGGGATCACGTCCTCTTTCTTTTTAGTCTAGAGCGTCTGCTCCAATGTAATTGTTCTTTAAAGAATAGTAGAGTGGTTGACAATTAAAAAGGACCAATTAAGATAGTTTTTAATGGACCACTTGCTGGTCAAGGAGGATAACGATGAATATCACGCTGGCATACGATCAATATCTGGCGATACACCGCTACAAATATTTAGCGTTATATCACGCGCTCCGCGCAGGAATATTGGAAGGAACACTTCCGGGAGGCACTCCGTTGCCGTCTACACGAAGTCTTGCTAAGCACTATGAGCTGTCGCGCGGATCGGTCTCGCAGGTGTATGAAATGTTGCTCGCTGATGGGTATGTAAGGACTGAAACGGGGCGGGGGACATTCGTATCGGAAGATAGCTTTGCTTCAGCTGCCAGTCGCAGTGACGGTGAGAATCAGGCTTTGGGTGAAGCCACAGATGCTGCTGGAGGAGATTGTGAAATCGAGACTACGATTCCTATTTCAGCATGGGGAAAGCGGCTGCTTGCGCGCCCGATACCCTTTTATGAAAAGAGTAATAAGAAAGCAGTGAGCTTCCAGAGTAGTGGTATGCGGATGGAACATTTTCCTTACTCCGAATGGCGCAGTGCGCTCTCTTATGCCGGAGGGAAGGAAGGTGGATTGCTGCAAAGCACTTGTCCACCTCAAGGCGATGAAGGACTTCGGAAAGCTATCGCTGCACATCTGCGGATTACCCGCGGGATTCGCGCGGATGCAGAGCATATCGTATTGTTCAGCGGTTCGATGCAAGGCATCGTTATTTTGACGCAGCTGCTGCTGGATGCAGGGGGCTCAGCGGTCGTAGAGGACCCGGGCTTTCACGGGATCCGGCGAGCCGTAGAGATCACTGGAGGCCGATTGCTGGCAGGGAAGCTGGATGGCAACGGCCTTATTCCGGAGGATTGGGATGCCCGGCTGTTGTTTGTTACGCCGAGCCGTCAATTTCCTACGGGTGTGGTACTGCCTTTGGAACGACGACGGACCTTGTTGGAATGGGCGCAGCGGCATAATGCAGTAATCATTGAAGATGATTATGACAGTGAGTTCCGTTGGGCTGGGCGTCCCATCGAGCCCTTAAAAGCACTGGATCGCGAAGAGCGAGTCGTGTATGTGGGCTCCTTTTCAAACACGATGTTTTCAGGCCTTCGGCTCGGCTTTGCAGTGCTTCCGCCCTCTCTGGTAAAGCCGACTATCGCCGCCAAGGCGCTATATGAGCCCTTGCCGGTAGGGCTGCTGGAGCAGCGAGCCTTGGCGCGGTTCATGAATACAGGCGGCTATGGCCGTCATCTGCGCCGGATGACACGCATCTATGGTGAACGCGGACGCATCCTCAGGACGCTGCTGTCGGAACGGCTTGAGGAGCTCTTCGAGCTGCTGCCTGGTGATGCGGGCTTGCATGTATATGCCCGCTGGCTGCGCAGCAGCGAAGAGTTTGTTGCTTTCCGAGCGGCAGCGCTTAGGCGCGACACGGATTTTAGAGATGCCGCGTTATATCAGCTATCACCGGGAGCGCCGGCCGCTTGTTTTTCTTTTGCCCATCTGAATGCCGAGGAGCTGGAGGAAGGGATAACAAGCCTGCATCTGGCGTGGGAAGATGTACAAAATGCAACATGACAAGGTATGATAAAGAAGATGAAATGCAAAACTAAGCGAATGCTTACGAATTTTGACGAAGAAACTCGGAGTAGATTAAGCTAAACAAAACTATATGGACGCTGCGAAGTCAGAGCAGATTTTGTTGACAATACTAAGCGGATGCTTACGAGGCAAGTTTTGCTAACAAAACAAAGCGGATGCTTACGAAGCAAGTTTTGCGAAGTGGTTCAAGGTAGATTTGCTAACAAAACAAAGCGAAATGCTTACGAAGCAAGTTTTGCGAAGTGGTTCAAGGTAGTTTATGCTAACAAAACTTTTAGGAGGGAACGTTATGCTGCATGCATCGCCGTCCTCTTTTGTTATTTTGCCGGCTCTGGCTAAGATTGTATGCGAGCCGGGCTGGAAATGGCAAAAAAGAGAGAAGTCGCTGCAAAATTATGATTTATTTTATGTATGGAGCGGGGAAGGGACGGTTGTGCGTAACGATGAACCCTTTCAAGTAGGTAAGGGAAGCTGCTTCCTTTTTCGTCCGGGTGACCATACAAGTGCTACACATAATCCGCAAAAGCCACTTGTACTTACATATATTCATTTTGATGTCTCCGAAGAGGTGACGGATATTCCGCTGCCCTATCGTGAGCTTACAGAAACCGTTGAATTTGAACATCTGCTTGCTAGGTACGTTCGACTATTTCTGGTGGATACTTACGCCGCTGAGGAAGAAGGGCAGCTTGTACTGAAGCAGCTGATGATTCATCTGCTGAGGGAGGACCGTGTGAAGCCAGTAGAACGTTATGTTAGCAACCATTTGACAGAAATCATTCACGAAATAGCGAACTATGTGAGCCAGCATCCGGGGATTGCACATCGTGTAGAGGATCTTGCTGCTCGTGCGGGGCTTTCGCCTCGGTACTTTTCAATTAAGTTTAAGGAGCTTACGGGCTCTTCTGTGCAGTCTTATGTCATCCGAGCCCGGATTGAGCGTGCGCAGCATTTACTGCTGTACGCAGGAATGAATGTTACTGAGGTCGCAGATGCGCTCGGATATCGTGACATTTTCTTTTTCAGCCGCCAGTTCAAGCAATATACCGGAAAAAGTCCATCTGAGATCCGCTGATTCACTTTTTTTGTTTCAGTTTGTTCAACCAAGGGTAAATACTTTGCAGTTTAGTTTACAGAGAATTTACATAACTTCTTGGAAGGAGACTCTTGGCATGATCATCAGACGCAGAATCTGCAACACGGATTGTAAGAGTGGAGGCGGAGGTATTTTTAGAAACCGCTTAAAACGGTTAAAGCAGGCGAACGCTTTTGTCGTGGACAGCTGGTTCTAAACGGAACAAGCAAGCATACAATCGCATGATATGACTAAAAATATAAATAGCCGGGGCCATGAGGCATCCGGTTTTTTTGTGTTGTTAGAAATTGATATATATAATGAACTTAAGTCGAAGACTAGAGTAACTGATGGACATTACATCGTGCCTCACGTTGTATTTTGTACAATGGGATTGAGTCTAAAAGCAGTCGGATTTGAATTCTGTTGCACATCTCACATTCAAATTCAGGAGAAGCAGCCTTTCTAGAGATCATCACGATAATCTATTGCACGAAGTACAATGTAATGTATTTCCAAGTAAAAGTTAAGATTTTCTGTTGCACATTCTGCAATGAAGCGTAAGCTCATGTACCGCACTATCCACACGCCGTTCACGGTCCATGCACGCCTCATTCACGTACCTTTGAGGATGTTTAATTGGTCTAACTATGAGGTAGCGGTAGATATTTATTTCTACGATTGGGTTATTACTAAGGTGAGAGCTTTCCGCGATACGTTTCGCATAATGTTGTTCGTCGGTAAAATATATAAGGTCCATAGTTGGAAGGAGAGAGAGAAAATGTACGAAATCGTACTAATACGTCATGGTGAGAGCCAGTATAATGTACAGAATTTGTTCACAGGCTGGAGTGACCCGGATTTAACTGAGAAGGGTATCCAAGAGGCAAAGACTGCTGGCAAGCTGTTGAAGGACGCTGGGTATACATTTGATCTGGCTTTTGCTTCGGTACTCAAACGCTCGATTAAAACTCTTAACTATGTACTGGAAGAGATGGATTTGCTGTGGATACCCGTGCAAAAGTCTTGGAAATTGAATGAACGCCATTACGGGGCATTGCAGGGATTAAGTAAAAGCGAGACAGCGCTAAAATATGGAGATGAGCAGCTGCATATCTGGCGGCGGAGTTTATCGGTGAGACCCCCGTTGCTGGAGCTTGATGATCCTAGGTATGCCAGAAACGATATTCGCTATAGCGGTGTTCGTCCGGAAGATATCCCGCGTGGAGAGAGCCTGGAGGACACTGTACATCGTGTAGGCGATTTCTGGGGAAACCGGATCGTCCCTCTTTTGCGTAAAAAAGAACGGGTGCTTATCTCAGCCCACGGCAATACGCTGCGTGCATTGATTAAATTTATGGAGGATATTGATGAAGCGGCATTGCTGGAGCTCAATATTCCTACCGGAGTACCGCTCGTGTACAAACTGGATGAGGACATGAATCCTATCAGTCGCTTTTATCTAGGAGATCCGGAACAGGTAGCGGCCAAGGCGCTTGATGTTGCTAAGCAGGGACATGTGTAATTGGCGTGTAATAAGCGTATAGGCGTAGCAGGTGTATTAAGATAACGGTGTGGCAGGTTGAATAAGCAAAACAGGCGGCGTAATAATCACATTAGGGCGTAGCAGGTTAATAAGCGTAACAGGCGTATTAGGTGGTTTACATGAAAAGATAAAAGGACAGCCACGGGGCTGTCCTTTTTGCTATTAGTGTGTTTGTGACCAATCAAATGTGCGAAAATGGCGCGTATAAGGTCAGCTGGGTGCGAAAGCGTTGAATGTTAACCGTTGACCAACTCTCCGTAGATCCTCGACCAACGCTCCACTAGCCCTCAAATCCTCAACTAACTCTTGACCATCCCTCCACCAACTCTCGACTAGTCCTCCACTAATGCTCAACCATCCCTCAACTAACTCTCGACCAACCTCGACCAACGCTCTAGCAAATGCTTACGGACTCAGCAGCCGCTATTTGCCCATTTATCGCCATTTGAGCGGAGTTTCGGACTCCAGCGCCGCTATTGCCTAAGAATCGACTCTAATAAGGCGTTTTTGGTGCCAATAGCTGCGGTGGAGTCCGATAGAATCGCAAATGTGTCAAAAATCCGCGTATAAGGTCAGCTGGGTCCGATAGCTAACGATAGGTATACGATAGCTAACGATAGGTACACGATGGTTAGACGATAGGTATACGATAGCTAGAGGGTTCGTGTCCGCAACTGTGCTCCACACTAAGTCCCCAAAATTAGAGGGCACCCCAGCAGCCATTTCATGGCTTTTGAGGCACCCTCTAATTTTTTACATTCGCCCAACTCTCCCTACAAAGGTCGATGCAACGTTCCCAGTAGTTCGCCCATCTTTACCTTCGAGTTGACCTCAAGCTTGGGTCTCGGGGTAAAGGTACCGCTTTCCGTGAGCAGCACTACGGTGGAGCCAAACTCAAAATAAGCCAGATCATCGCCTATTTGCCACTCGGCAGCCGTAGCATCCGTATAACGGATGCTACTGACGTTCATTGCGCCTACCTTTACTACCGCGGTTTCCCCGTAACTCCCGGCAATATACGTAATGAGACGTTCGTTGCGGTTCAGGACACCCTTCATATGTCGCATTCCGAAATCGTTGACAGGATAGGCCCGTCCGCGAATATAATCGCTCTCCACCTTTTGTCCGGTAAGGGGAGAGTGAATCCGGTGATAATCGGTAGGACTCAAATAAAGAACGAAGAAAAAACCCTTCTTGTACAGCTCCAGATGCGGGGAGTGATTAAGGAGATCCTCGATCTTATAATCCTGCCCTTTTACATTCATAATCGTACCGGCGGTAATGTCACCCATAGCAGTAATCGTTGCGTCTACGGGACTAACCAAAGCGTCAGCATCGGTTGCAATAGGCCGCATGCCCGGCTTCAGCCGGCGGCTGAAAAACTCATTAAGAGTGAGATATTCTCCAGGATTTTTCTCCGCTTGAGCGGAGGGGATTTGATAAGTCTTAATAAATGCCGGGATAAGAAAACGGCTGATTCTACTATGAGAAAAAGATCCCATTAACCGTGAAAGCCACCGGTGTGAGGATAGCTCGGTCATCAGCCGTAGCAATTGTTTTACCATGCCCATCTCCCTTCCATAATGCAGCAGTACGGTTGTATACGGGTCGTCTCTGCTCTGCATTATATTGACATAGAATAGGAGACAAATCAATAACTGTTATATACCGTACTGTTCGTTTCTATTAAAAAACGCGCGTATCCCATAGGTCTGCGATAGCTGTCTTTCCAAATTTCCGTAAGGCCGGCTTTATGAAATCCGTAGCGTTGGTCGCGACCGTTACATTCTATGAAGAAGAGTCGTCCGTCCTTAGTAATGCCTATATCCAGTCCGATATCGGCCAGTCCGGGAAGGTCTTGCTCCAGACACCGTGCGATTGCAAGGCTAAGTATTTCGACAGACATACGGATGTGGGCCGCTGTGGATCTTGAAAAGGCTTTTTCTAGCGCCAAGGAGGAGCTTAACGCTTCTCCTCCGCGGGCTATATTGGAGACAAAGCCCCCTGGGGCAGCCAGTTTGGCGAAGAGCCCAGTGACCTGCCAATCTCCTCCCCAGCCGCGCTGAACGGTGACGCGTAGATCAAAGGGACGTCCTCCAATCTCAGCAAGGGGAATACGTTCTTGAACAAGATAAGGCACGGAGGTTAGGCGTGCGCGGAGCGCTTGTGGCAACGCCGCCTGATTTACGGGAATATTTCTCCAGCGCTGCATCGAAGGGGAGAGGTAGCTCAAGGTCCAACGCTGAGATCCCTTGCGGACCAGCCGCATGACCCCATTCCCTATACTTCCACGGCAAGGTTTAAGAATGAGATCGGGATAAAGATTCATCATTTCTTTTAGGCCTGAGACTCTCGTTGTTACGGGTAAATATTCGCGAAGCTCCGTATTTTTTTCAAGCAGCTGATGGATCTCATCTTTGCCGTATCGATTACATGTATTGAAAATCAGGGGATAGTGCTTCAGCAGACGCTGCATCCCAGGGCTGTTTTTGCTGTATATTGCCCGGTTATGGATAACAGCAGGCGTAGGAACAACTACGCTTTTATATCCGTTGGCTCCCTTTATATAGGCGGCACTAAAGCCTGTGTCCGTATCGATGTCCGCGAGCTTCAGGAAGCAAGGGACTAAACCGTATGCCGCCGCGGCCTCTTCATAGTTGGATAGAGACTCCTGTCCTGTTTTTAGCCGGGGAACGCCCCGGTGCATATCGGCATTTAGTAATATTCCAACGAGCTTATGCCCCATGTTTGTTCCTCCTGTTTCATCGGTTACATGATCCCTGCTTTTTCTACTCTTGTCATAGTATGTTTGTACCCGCGTGTCAGGGTGGACGAATGCGCGAAGGCAGATGCCTTTTTTTACACATAATCTTATGAAGGCCTCATCGCAAAAGGGTGTCATAAGCCCATACCGCTGCATATGATGCCTAGGAGAAACATTAGATGGAAGGAGGAGACTGCTTGTGAGGGGTTCCAAAAAAAAGCAGCCGCGCAGTCCACAGAAACGACTCTATTTTGTAGATAATCCCAATAAAGAGGAACTGAGTATGCTGGATACCAAAAGCAGCTCTAGAAGCTCGGGGAATAACAGTGACGGAGTCAGTGAAGCAGAGATCGCGGAAGTTCAGGTAAGTGGGGGAGCAATAGCTGAAGTCGTTCTAGAGGAGCCAACTTCTGCTCCAGTTCTACAATTGGAGCCGGAGCTTATAGAGGAAGCGCAGCTTCAGAAACAGGCGGATAATCTTCCTGAAACCGTATGGTTCGCTCCTCCAGAGAAAGAACGTTTTCAGCCCGTTTATACAGATGATCTTTCGGATGCAGCGGTGACCGGAGCCAAAATCGCTCCACGTACCATTGACGGTTCTAAGCTAAAGTTCGGCATTATTGGTACACCTTGGCTGCAAGATTACGCTGTACAGAGTATCAATATCGCGGACAAGGCAGTCACTTCTGCAAAAATCGCACCAGAATCGATTGTGGGCGAGCATTTAGCAGAAGGAAGCGTTAGTGGCGGTAAGCTGCTGGATCATTCGATTAGTGGAGAGAAGCTGAAAAATGGCAGTATTAGTCCAGAGAAGCTGGCTGATCGGATTATAGGCGGCGGTCAAATTGCAGATAAAGCCATTGAGAGCCGCCATTTAAGCGATTTGATTATTACTGCGGATTTACTGGAAGATGGAGCCGTTACTAGTGACAAAATAGGAAGCAGCAGCATCACAAGTCGCCACCTAGCTAACGGCAGTGTTGACCGTTCCAAGCTGGCCGATGCAGCGGTATCTGGCGATAAAATTGCTGATGGTGAAATCAGCAGTTCAAAGCTAGCGGATGCTGTTATTGAAGGCCGCCATCTTAGCGACGCTTTGATAACCGCCAGACATCTGGCCCCGGGAGCGATTGGTTCTGATCAGCTTGCCAGCAAATTGATCGGTAAGGAACAGCTGCAGTCGGGTATTATCGAAGGCGGGCATTTAGCTGATGGAGCTATAGGCTCTAAGCAACTTGGTGCAGATGTCGTGAGAAGCGTCCATTTAAGCCCAGAAAGTGTGAATGGTAATCATATCGGTGATGGCGAAATATCGAGTCGGCATTTGGCTGACCGCAGCATCTCTTTTTTAAAGCTGGCTGAGGGTGCAGTAGGAACTGCACAGTTAGTGGAGCAAGCGGTAACCTCGTCCAAAATTGCTGACCAAAGCATTCTCCCACATAAGCTGGCAGACGAAGCAGTGACCACAAGACATATTGCTAAATCCGCCATTCGCGGACCGCAAATTGCTATGCAAGCCATAACTTCTATTCATCTGGAACGCGAAGCAGTGAATCATTCGCATATAGCGGCGGAAGCGGTCGGCTCGGAGCAGCTTAAGGAAGAAGCTATTCAGACTCAACATTTATCTTCCGGTGCTGTGACTGGAGAACAGCTGGCTTCAGAATCTGTGGGCGGGGAGCATCTTCGTGCACAGAGCGTTACTTCTGCCAAGTTGGCAGATGGAAGTGTAAATGCAGCTAAGCTGGCAGCAGGTGCAGTGATTGGGAGCACGATTGCGCGTGAAGTAGTCAGTGGTGAACATATCGCTTTTTGTACAGTGGAGGAAAAGCATCTGGCGGATGCCAGTGTGAGCGGCCGTGTATTGCAGGATGCTGTGGTAAATAAGGATCATTTGGCCACGGGAGCCGTGGAACGAAGACATCTTGGTGAAAATAGTGTGACTTCCGCTGCGATTCAATCGGGCTCAGTTTCAGGAGATAAGCTGGCTTCCGCTGCGGTGAGAGAAATTCACCTGGCAGCAGGAGCTGTGCAGCCTCACCATCTGGCCGATCATGCAGTGACCTCGTTGAAGCTTTCACCGGAAAGTGTCTCAACGGATAAAATCAGTGATTTAGCAGTCACTTCGGCTAAGCTTGCAGACGGCAGCATAGAATCCAGTAAACTGGCAGCGTCAGCAGTTCATGCTGAGCATTTGTCGGTAAATGCTGTAAGTTCGAAAACCATAAGCGAAAGTGCCGTTCAAAGTAGACATTTGAATCCCGGCAGTGTCAGTGGGGCGCATATCCGGCCGTTGTCTATAGGGAATGGTCATATCCTTCCGAATTCTATTTCTGCGGTTCAAATCCAAGAGGGCAGTATTAATAGCTCTAAGCTGGTAAAAGGTGCCGTGGATTCTCAGCATCTTTCACCTGGTAGTGTAGACGGCAGCCATCTGTGTATCGATACCATTGAAGGTCGTCATATCCTACCGGGTGAGATCACGCTGGCTCATCTGGCGGAAGAGGTACGTAGCTCTGAGTTGCTGCCAGACGGCTGCATAACTGGGGAGAAGCTGGCAGAAGGATCGGTAGATTCCAACCATCTCCTGCCTGGAAGTGTGAACGGAAGCCATTTGAATTCGGGTTCTGTAGAAGGTCGACATATCCTACCGGGTGAGGTCACGCTTGCTCATCTGGCTGCAGATGCATATACCTCCGACTTGCTGCCTGAAGGCAGTATTACCGGGAAGAAGCTGGCGGGAGCATCCGTGGATTCTATTCATTTAGTGTTTGGAAGTGTGGAAGGCGGACATCTGAGTTCAGGTTCCGTCGAAGGACGTCATATTGGAAATGGTGAGATTACTCTGGCTCATCTCGCCGATGAAACCCGAAGCGCTGATCTGCTGCCAGACGGTAGTATTACTAGAGAGAAGCTGGCGGAGGAATCCGTAAGTTCTATTCACCTAGTGCCTGGCAGTGTGGATGGCAGCCATTTAGGCCCAGACACAGTAGAAGGCCGTCATATCCGATACGGTGAGATCACGCTGGCTCATTTGGCAAAAGAAACACGCAGCTCCAAATTGCTGCCAGACGGTAGTATTTCTGGTGTAAAGCTGGCACATGCTTCCGTAAATTCAAATCATCTAGTACCTGGCAGTGTGGAAGGCGTTCATCTAAGTTCAGGTTCTGTCGAAGGGCGCCATATTGGAAAAGGTGAGATTACGTTAGCTCATCTGGCCGAAGAAACACGTAGCGCTGACTTGCTGCCAGACGGTAGCATCACTCGGGAGAAGTTGGCGGAAGAATCCGTAAATTCTAATCATCTGGTGCCTGGAAGCGTAGATGGCAGTCATTTGAGTCCGGACACAATAGAAGGACGTCATATCCGATATGGTGAGATCACGCTGGCTCATTTGGCCGAAGAAACACGCAGCTCCAATTTGCTGCCAGACGGTAGCATTACTGGGGAGAAACTGGCGGAAGCATCCATAAATTCAAATCACCTTGTACCTGAAAGCGTGGAGGGAACTCATCTGAGTCCGTCTGCAATAGAAGGACGCCATATTGGAAAAGGTGAGATCAAGCTAGCGCATCTGGCGGATGAGGTACGTAGCTCCGAGCTGCTGCCAGACGGAAGCATTACTGGGGAGAAGCTGGCGGAAGCCTCCGTAGAAGCAATTCATCTAGTGCCTGGCAGTGTGGATAGAACTCATCTGAGTCCGTCTGCAGTAGAAGGTCTCCATATTGGAAAAGGTGAGATCAAGCTAGCACATCTAGCGGATGAGGTACGCAGCTCCGAGTTACTGCCGGATGGCAGCATTACCGGTAAAAAGTTGGAGGGTGGATCTATTACTGCCTACCATTTGGCTCCTGGCAGTGTCTATGGGGGACACTTAGGGGGAAATGCGGTAGATAGCCGCCATATCCGTGCTGGAAGCATTACTCTGAATCATTTGGCAGAAGAAGTGCGCAGCGCTGATTTATTGCCGGAAGGCAGTATTACAGGCGAGAAGATTGAAGTCGGAACGATCCAGTCTTTCCATTTGGCCCAAGGCAGCGTCTCTGGAGGTCATTTGGCCGGGGATGCGGTGGAAGGCCGCCATATTCGATCGGACAGCATCACCCTGAAGCATTTGGCAGAAGAGGTACGCAGTGCGGATTTGTTGCCAGATGGCAGTATTACTGAAGAAAAACTCGCCGAAGGCTCCGTGAGTTCTTCACATTTACAACCATGGAGTGTTTACGGAGAGCATCTTGCTGACAAGATCGTGGCAGATCGGCATTTGCAGCCTGGCATCATCAAATTAGAGCATCTTGCGGATGAAACACGCAGCTCAGCACTGCTCCCGGATGGCAGTATCAACGGAGCTAAGCTGAAGGAAGGCAGTATCGAGTCCGCTCATCTGACAGAAGGTGCAGTAGGGACAACAGAGCTTCAGGATGAAGCGGTAGTAGCATCCAAAATCTCTTCGTTTGCGATTCAAGCCCGCCATCTGGAAGAAGAGAGTGTTCAGGAATATCATATTTCCCCAGGTGCAGTAAACGGGACTCATCTGGCACCGAACTCTGTAAATACAGATCATCTGTCCTTCAGTCCGATTCAAACAGCTGGGAAGCGAGAAGCACTACAGCAGTTTGGAATGACAGCATTTATGTTCAATGGGGATGCAGAGAGTGTAGAGGTGACCGTATCGTTTGATGAGAGCTTTGGGCATACGGGTTATGTGCTTGTTGCCATGACCAATCAGCCTTACTTCTACGCTTCCTTAAAGAGCAGAGCCAATGGAGAAGCAGTGATTCAAGTAGTGCGGTTGCGCGAGACTCCGCATTTCTATGGGGTTATCTCTTGGATTGCTATAGGCGCTCCCTTAGCTAAGCCGGCAGCAGATGATCGCGTATTTGATTGAACCTTAAGCAGTTCCTCTTAAAAATAGAAGAGTAGCGAATCTCCTTATTGGAGATCGCTGCTCTGTTTTTTTGGGGGGAACGGTACATGTCAGCATCGCCGGGTTCTAATCATTCGCTGTGGCTACGGCTCTGTCCGATAGCCTGGTAGTCTAAACATCCGCTGCTACTTACGGACCCAGATGGCGTTATTTGCAGGTTTGTCGTTTTTTGAGGCTGGTTTCGGACTCTAGTGACGCAATTGTATAGAAATAGAGCATTATTGAGTTCTTTTCATGCCAATAGCTGCTACGGAGTCCGTTAATAATCCATAAGTGTGATAATGCGGCGAATAGGAGCAACTGTGTCCGATAGCGCTAATGTCTAAACATCCGCTGCAGATTCGGTTTTGTCCGATACCGCCCTAACCTAATCAACCTGCTGTGGTACTGCGTTCGTTACCGTCGCAGATTGTGTCCGCGGCAGCTGGCTATGCGCAATGTATCTAAGCTGAAGTTTGGTGGGGAGTACATTTGTCCTGTTTTCAGAACGACAGGAGACAATTGCCGTTACCCTGTGCGTTGTAGTACATAAACTGTGATGTAACCCTCAGCCTGAAGAATTGGCTCTGTAAGGAAGGTGGATGAGCATGAAGCCCAAACGAACTTCTGCCCGCCGCACAGGACGGCGGGTCTCTCGGATGAAGCGGCGGACTTCACGCCCAGTGCGGCAAGTCGCTGTAGTCCCTATAGTTAACCATCCTAATCCCTATGTTTCGGTTATTATTCCAGCCATGAATGAAGCTCAGACCATTGCGGGAGTGATATCTGGAGCCAGAGGGGTCCATCCGCGCTGCGAGGTAATTGTGGTCGTGAATGGATCCACTGATCAAACGGCAGGGATTGCACAATCGCTGGGTGCGCGTGTTATTTCCTATGAGTTGCCGCTTGGACACGACGCTGGCCGTAGTGTGGGAGCTGAGGCTGCCAAGGGAGAAATCCTATTGTTTACAGATGGAGATTTGGTGATACCTGCTTCGGGGCTGCGTCCTTACGTCACTGCTGTTAGTGGTGGAGTGGACATAGCGCTTAATGATTATTCCGGTCCGGTCCGGAAGCTATCCCCCCATCCGGTGGTGCTGTCTAAACATGCACTGAATATTCTGCTTGGCCGTCCAGATCTGAAGGGATGTTCGATGACGGCAGTTCCACACGCAATCAGCCGCAGAGCACTTGATATTTTAGGGAGCGATTCATTATCACGTCCTCCACTGGCGCATGCCCAGGCAATTCTTAGTGGACTGCATGTGGTAGCCGCTCACAAAGTGCCTGTAGGGAAATTGAATGCGGTAAGACGCAAGGAAGACGGCAAAGATCCATTGCAGCAGTTGATTACAGCGGATCATATGGAGGCTGTATCCCTGTTGCTGGAACATCGGGGGATCAGAGCGGGCTTTGGCGACGGAGCCCGGCGCAGAGAGATGGTGAGATGATGGTTGCAACTTTACGAGGCACAGCAGCTCGAACGGCAAAGAAACGCCCAATCCGTCACAGGTCAGTCAATCGCTCTGTAAAAGGCAACGCTGCTACTCGCCCGCTTCTGTCTCGGCAATCGAAGGCAGGCAAGGAGACTCGGAAGTTACCGAAGTTACGCGGGACTTTGTCAGTCATTATCTCCGCGCGTAATGAGGAGCAGACCTTGTCACGTCTGCTGCATCAGGTTGCACGGCTTGAACCTGCAGAAATTATCGTCGTACTTAATGGCTGTAGTGATAACTCTTTTCCTATTTCTAGACAACATCGTCAAGCCATTGTAGTACACTGCCCAGAGTCTGTCGGACATGATGTGGGTCGGGCTATCGGTGCGAAGCTGAGTCGCGGGGATATATTGCTTTTTCTGGATGGAGATATGGTCATTCCGGCCTCTCAGCTCGGTTCATTCACGGCGGCTGTAGATCGTGGGATTGATGTAGCTCTTAATGATTTAGACTCATTGATGCCCTCTTTTGGATTATGTGATGATGTCACCCGCAGCAAACTGTTTCTGAATTATGCTCTGGATAGGTACGATCTCGGAGTTAGCTCTATGACAGCTGTTCCTCATGCGCTTTCGCGGCATGCGCTTGAGACCATAGGCTACCGTGAATTAATGGTTCCACCTAAAGCCCAAGCTCGTTCTGTATTAGAAAAGTTACGGGTGGAGAAGGCTGGGACGGTAAATGTTATTAAACATAATCGGCTGCGCAAGGCAAATACAGGGGTTGGAAATGCTGTGGAAAAACTGATCATAGGAGATCATGCTGAGGCTCTACATGAGGTTCTTTCCCGGCGAAAAGCTGGCGGTCTGCTAAGTAGTGAGACTCAGCGCGAGTACCGCAGACAGGTAGCCGCTTGGAGGAATCGCATATGACGCTGACGAGTATTATTATTCCAACCTACAATGCGCTGCCCTTGCTGCGGGCCTGTGTGGAATCTATTCTTGCCTACACTCCGCCGCCTTATGAGATTATCGTAGTGGACAATGCTTCAACGGACGGAACAGACACTTATTGCCGTGCGAATCATATAACGTTTATTTCATTGCCTGACAATCGCGGCTTTCCAGCTGCATGCAATATGGGGCTACAGCTAGCTTCAGGTGATGAATTACTGCTGCTGAATAACGATGTAGTGTTATCTCAAGGATGGTTAACTAATCTGAAGAGAGCTCTATATAGTGCTCCTGATGTTGGTATTGTTGGGCCAGTCACAAACTATGCTAGTGGACGTCAACAGGTGAAGACTGATTATGAAGGTCTGATAGATTTTCATCAGGCTGCTGAGAGGGCGAACCTTCCAAATCCCCAGAAATGGTTGGAGACGAGACGGCTGGTAGGATTATGTTTTTTATTCAAAAGAGAGCTGCTTACTTCCGTAGGTCTACTGGATGAGAGATTCTCACCTGGACATTACGAAGATGATGATTATTGTTACCGTACCAGGATAAAGGGATATCGGTTGCTTATCGCCGGGGATTGCTTGGTGCACCATGAAGGAAGTGCAAGTTTCAAGCAAGTTTACAATACCGGACTGCAAGAACTGGTGGAACGAAATCGCAAGATTTTTATAGATAAATGGAATGTAGACCCTATAAATTTCATATGAAGTGCAGATCCGAAGGCAAAGGACGTAGATAAAGAGGAGGAAAGTAAGTGAAAGGAGTCATACTGGCGGGCGGAACAGGATCTAGACTTCAACCGCTGACCCGGCTTATGAACAAACATTTGCTTCCGGTCGGCAAATATCCTATGGTCTGTTACGGCATAGACCGGCTTCGCCGGGCAGGAATTACCGACATTCTTCTGGTCATAAGCAAGCAGTCTGCTGGCCTGTACACGGATTTTTTAGGTAGCGGTGCTGCATTTGGTGTATCTCTGACCTATAAAATTCAGGAAGCTGCCGGAGGCATTGCCGAGGCGCTTGATTTAGCAGAAGGGTTCATTTTCCCGGGGGAACGATTTGTTGTATTGCTCGGGGATAATCTTTTTATGGATGATCTGAAGCCTTATGTGGAGAGTTATCTCCGTCAGCCAGCGGGCACAGCAAAGGTGTTGCTGAAGCCGGTGGAGGACGCGCGCAGATACGGTGTACCTGTGTTTGATAGTCAAGATGCGGCATGGATTGCTTATATCGAAGAAAAGCCGGAGCATCCGAAGACCAATTATTGTGTAACTGGTATTTATATGTACGATGAAGCTGTATTTGATATCATCCGGCGGGTATCACCTTCCAAAAGGGGGGAGCTGGAGATTACTGATGTAAATAATATATACGCCGCTGATCGCAGACTTAGTTATGATGTGCTTAAGGATTGGTGGAGTGATGCGGGGACGTTCCAGTCTTTGCACGAGGCGGGGGAAAAGTTAAAGGATGCACTGCCATAAGGCAGTGCTTTTTTTGATGTAATCTTGCTATAGATAGCCGCAAGGGCTTTGAAATCACGCGTTACTCAGAGGGCTCGGGGGTTGGAAATCCTCCACCAGATTAAATCCTCAGTTTCTTTGTATCTCTCAGAGCCTAGACGCTCCAATACTTTGTGGGAGGCTGTATTATCTTTTTCAGTGTCAGCGATTACATAGACAGCTTGGGGATGGGAGAAAATCCATGCAGTAATTGTGCGTAGTGCCTCTGTTGCATACCCTTTTCTTCTATATTTCTCATCAATCCCATATCCTATAATAACCTCGCCTTTCTCATTCGGGTAACCTTTAAGGATAATGAATCCTATAATACAATGATCTTCCCGATGGACGATGGCCCAGTTCGTTAACCATAGGTAATGGTCGGGGTCCTGCTGCACCTTTTTTAGCCTGATCTGCATAGCATATTGCATTTCATCATCAAGCGCCGCACTGATGGCAGCTAAGCCTAATTGTTGCTGTAGCTCCGAATAGTTATCTATTGCTAGTGAGAGCTCTGGGGCAGTTAAAGGTATTAGATCGATCCGCTGGCTTTCAAGCTTCATATATTCCCCACCAATCATTGGTAAACTCAGGATTGCGCATTTCACATTTTAATCCTTTTAAATGTACTTAGCAATAACGTAATCTTTATGTCATCCAGTCACTTATAGAGCCTTAACTTGTCGAGGATCCCCGGCACCGTAACGGCTCCTGCCGCATATGCTGTAGCAGGGCGTTTGAGCAAAGGAGACATGAAGGTGCAGAGTAAAATAACTAAAGTCCTGCAGCACATGGCCCATACGCATGAACAGATGGCGCGGATTCTAGACGCTGAGCGCCATGTGGCTGTCCGTATGTCGCAAATTGTCCACGATCTGCCAGATGCGGAGCCTGATTTTGATGGGATCAGCGGGATGATCGAAAGCTCAACTCAGGTAAACAAGAATATTATTGCTTACTTGAATGCACTTGCAGATCTGGAAGAAGCGATGGCTGATGGGGTAGGCAGAGTGATTAAGGAATTGAACGGTCAAGAAGAAGAGTAACGCTATAGGAGCGGGAGGCGGAAGATGAGCAGAGAAAAGGCTTATCTGCAAATGCTGGAGTCCACCGCCGCCATCCAGTGGAACGTTGCGTTGATTCTGGAAGCTAAGGCGGTTGAAGCTGAAAAGGTAAAGCAGTGGGCACAGCATCATATCCACGCTAGAGCCTTTGATTCCCACAGTGAGCAACTGAAGGAGTCCCTCTCTATACACGAGGTCATCGTGGAGATGGTCGAAGGGCTGACCAAACTGGAGAACGGACTCTACAGCAATTTAAAAGCAGTGCTGGGCAGTGGCGAAGACGATGGTGGCGGGGAAGGTTTTGGAGACATGTCAGGTGATGGCTTTAGTTTTGGAGAAGACAGCAAATGAGCGGGGACCGTCTCTCTGAACATGCCGTCAAGCTGGAGATGATTCGCTCCATTTCGCGCAGTCAGGCTGCTTTGGCGGCCATCTTGGAGAGCATCGCCGAATTGACGGAGCAATCTGAGTTGACGGCCCGCAAATTGAGCGACAATATCAGGATTTTAAGTGGGTATCAGAGTGCGATGTGCCGGATGATGTCCGGGATTTCACTACATCGTCCTAAACGGGGAATTCCTGCTGCGCCATGGCTGAGTAAGGCATACGCCGTAGGAACCTCCAGAGAACATGGAGCACAGGAGGAGTAGAAGCATGAAGAAGAAAAGCCGCAGAACGCTACGTTCAGGCAGAACCCGTAGACGCACATTGCTGCTCTCGCGGAGAGCAAAAGTTCGTAAAGGGCTAGCCCGTAAAACCCGCAGAGTTCTTGCCCGGAAAACTGCTCGTTATGGGAAGTCGAAAAAAGGCCTATTGCTACGCAAGAAAAGAAGACTTCGTCGTAAGCTTGTTCGTAAAGTAAGGGTTTCACAGCCACCGGTGCTTGTGGTACCCGTGAGCGAGGCTCCGCCTGCTCCACAGGTAATTCCGCTCCCCCCGGAGCTGGGCGTTTCGCCGGAAACGCCCCCGGCAGACGCCTTTCAACAGGGCTACACCGAAGCATACAACGTGGGGTTCGACGCCGGTTTCGCCAAGGGCTTCGAGGACGGGCATAAGCTGGAATTCAGCTAGGGGACACAGATGACAAGATCCGCTCCGCCCGTGAGCGGGTCTTGCGGTTTTCGTGCGGACTGGTTTGCTGCGCTGCCGATGTGATAAACTTCATAATGAAAGTGAAAATAATATGAGGTTAAGATGAAGGCAGGGATGATTCATGGATACTGAGATTCGCAGAGCACGCAAAGATGAGATTGATGAAATTATGGAGTTGATTGCCAAATGCGTACAGGTGATGCAAGCAGGTGGCAGCGATCAGTGGGACGAGCATTATCCGAACCGGGAGATCATCTCCCTTGATATTGAACGTGGCAATCTATGGGTATGTGAGGAGAACAATGTGGTGGCCGGCATTCTAGTGTTGGACGAGCACCAATCCGAGCAGTATGGGAAGATTGACTGGACAGAAACGCAAGGGCCTCATTTAATTATGCATAGATTGGCTGTGCATCCTGAAGTTCAAGGGAAGGGAATTGCACGCCGTCTTAGCACTTATGCAGAAGAATATGCTCGCCAGAATAGTTATTCAAGTATCCGTCTGGACACATATGCTAAGAACACTGGGGCACTCGCCCTATATCCCAAGCTGGGTTATGACCTCAGGGGTGAGGTAACTTTTCCAGGGCGTACCGCTAATTTTCCGGTGTTCGAGAAGGTTCTAGAAAAACACGGGAATTCGGAAGCTTAACATAGCGAGAGAACCAGAGGATATCTCATGAGCCATCTAATGGCTACTGAGATATCCTTTTTTTGTGGAAATAACACCGTTTTCTAAACAAAAACTTTGTTTGATTAGGTAGCAATTTGCGCTTACGGAAACCCTGCTCAAAAGGCGATAAGTGTGCAAATAGCGTCATTGGAGTCCGAAAGCATCAGTGGCTGAGTGTGACTCGACAGTAACGGACCCAGCAGACCTTAAATGCGGAATTTCCCCACACTTGGAATGCTATCGGACTCCAGAGCAGCTATTGGTATAAAACACACTGCATATGGGCCTGTAACGAGGGAATAGCGCCACTGGAGTCCGAAATCTTGCTCAAAAGGCGATAAATGTGCAAATAGCGTCATCTGGGTCCGAAAGCATCAGTGACTGATTGTGACTCGACAGTAACGGACCCAGCAGATCTTAAACGTGGCATTTCCCCACATTTGGAATGCTATCGGACTCCAGAGCAGCTATTGGTATAAAACACACTGCATATGGGCCTGTTTCGAGGGAATAACGTCACTGGAGCCCGAAACCATGCTCAAAAGGCGAAAAATGTGCAAATAGCGTCATCTGGGTCCTTAAGCATCAGTGGCTGAGTATGACTCGACAGTAACGGACCCAGATGACCTTAAACGTAGCATTTCCCCACATTTGGAATGCTATCGGACTCCAGAGCAGCTATTGGTATAAAACACACTGCATATGGGCCTGTTTCGAGGGAATAACGTCACTGGAGACCGAAACCATGCTCAAAAGGCGAAAAATGTGCAAATAGCGTCATCTGGGTCCGAAAGCATCAGTGGCTGAGTGTGACTCGACAGTAACGGACCCAGCAGACCTTAAACGTGGCATTTCACCACATTTGGAATGCTATCGGACTCCAGAGCAGCTATTGGTATAAAACACACTGCATTTGGACCTGTAACGAGGAAATAGCGCCACTGGAGTCCGAAATCTTGCTCAAAAGGCGATAAATGTGCAAATAGCGTCATCTGGGTCCGAAAGTACTTGGGAGGATTATGACTCGCCTGTGGTGTGGACGTAGCGAGAGCAGTAGAAGCAGAAGCAGAAGCAGAAGCAGAAGCAGAAGCAGAAGCAGAAGCAGAAGCAGAAGCAGAAGCAGAAGCAGAAGCAGAAGCAGAAGCTCCAGACGTAGCAGTGGAATAGGCACAAGGGGAACGCAGAAGTGCGGAAGTAGGAGTAGTGTAGTAGCCGTAGCAGTGCTGAAGTAGCAGTTGAGTAGCAGTAGGGAAGGCATAGGTTCAAATGATGAATAGAGCTAGACGTACACTTTCGGGCTCTAACCAGTCCACCATACCGCGCTATATGCACAGCGGTTTAGCACAACGCGTTAGAGTAAGCAGAGATACTGTCCGAAATGGCCGATCTAATCATTCGAAATGTTCGACCTTATCGTACGAAACGGCTGTCTCTTAAGCCATGAAATAGCTCTCGGATAGCTTATTTTCTATGTTTTTATGACAGTAAATATGACACAATTCACAAGGTAGCGTAATCACAAATCTTTTCAAACAGAATAATCGTGATCAAAAAGTGTTATGTGTTATTTAAAATAACATGTAATACTGATTCCCTTTTATAAATCACTATTTAAAATACATAATCGATATTGTGTGTAATGTATATTGACATGTAACCTGTCTTTAGATTATTATTGGACTATTCAAATTACAAATGAATAGTCTTTTTTTCGTATATCCTTAATAATTGGTTTAAGGGTCTCTACCGGGAACCGTAAATTTCTGGCTACGAAAATATGCTCAAGCATATTTTTGTGGCCTTTTTGTGTTACAAGCGTGAAGTTGTGCTGGAATTAACTCAATGAGGGGGAGAAGGGCTATGGGAAATATTTTGATCAAAAATGCCGAAATCATTACGATGAACAAGCAAGAGGAAATTTTACACGGGGATGTCCGGATTAAGGATGATCTCATCGTTGAAATCGGCACTGGCCTGATCCCGCAGGGTGACGAGAAGATCATTGATGCTACGAACCGTACATTAATTCCGGGTTTTATCCAAACTCATATTCATCTATGCCAGACGTTATTCCGTGGTAAAGGGGACGATCTGGAGCTGATGGATTGGCTGCGCAAACGAATCTGGCCATTAGAGGCCGCGCATGATGAAGAATCCCTTTATTATTCGGCTATGCTTGGCATCGGCGAACTGATCACCAGCGGCACGACGACGATTGTGGATATGGAGACTGTCCATCATACGGATTTTGCGTTTCAGGCTATAGCTAAAAGTGGAATCCGGGCCTTGTCCGGCAAGGTGATGATGGATCAAAAAGGGGGAGATGTGCCTGAGGCGCTGCAGGAGGATACCGCATCTTCTTTGCAGGAAAGTGTCGATTTACTGGAAAAATGGAATGGTTATGGAAACGGCCGGATTCAGTATGCATTTTCTCCACGTTTTGTGATTTCCTGTACAGAGCCTTTATTAACCGAGGTGCGGGATCTGTCCGCAAGATACGATGTGAAGGTGCATACTCATGCATCTGAGAATTTAGGGGAAATTGAGATTGTGCAGGCCATGACTGGCATGCGTAACATCGTCTATCTGGATCATCTAGGATTAGCCAATGAAAGGCTTATACTGGCGCATTGCGTGTGGCTGGATGCTGAGGAGCGGCGGATTTTGCGGGATCGAGGAGTGCATGTAAGTCATTGCCCGGGTTCCAATCTGAAATTGGCCTCCGGAATTGCGGACACACCAGGGATGCTTCATGAGCATGTTTCTCTTAGTCTGGGAGCGGATGGCGCTCCATGCAATAACAATCTGGATATGTTTAATGAGATGCGATTGGCGGCGATTATTCAAAAGCCTCATCACGGACCCACAACCATGGATGCCCGCAGCGTATTCCGTATGGCTACTATTGGTGGGGCGAAGGCCGTAGGGATGGAAGATAAGATCGGGAGTATCGAGGTAGGCAAAAAAGCAGATCTAGTGCTCCTCAATCTCTACAATTTTCATACTTTTCCCTCTTATGACGTAGATCCCATCTCTAGAATTGTATATTCCGCTACGCGGGCAGATGTGGAGACAACGATAATCGACGGGGAGATCGTGATGGAAAGAGGTTTGCTAAAGACTGTGGATAAAGAAATTGTACTAAATGAAGCTAACCGTTCTATTAAAAGATTACTTACGCATACCTCGATCGTTTGAGGAGAGAGGTCGATTCGGATATCTTATCATTTGCAGGGGATCACTGGACCCCCTGTTTTTTTATGAGAAAATATGAACATAAGGGAACTAAAGTGCCTTTTATGAGGTCGTATTAAGTGAGGTGAAGCTAATTGGAACTGGAAGGTCTTCAGCATAGCGAGACGATGAATGAACAGCAACTAAGAGAAATCATGAGCCGTTACGGAGAGGATATATGGAATTATATCTATTATCTTACCAAAAATTCTGAACAGGCCGATGATCTGGCCCAAGAAGTATTCATTAAATGTTATTACCGGATTGGCACGTACCGGGGGAATTCTTCATTTAAAGCATGGTTGCTTGCGATTGCCAGGAATACTGTTTTTTCGCACCGGAAATCTCGCTTTTTTCGTTCGGGCTTATGGGGCGGTGTACAGCCATTGTCCACGGTTGATGTGGAGCAGCGGGAAAAAACTATTGAACCTCTTGGCACAGCCCGATCTGCGGAGATGGAGTATTTGGGTAATCAGTCCATTGGTGAGATATGGGATTTAATTATGGCATTGTCTCCCAAGCTGCGCGAAGTATTGGTCCTGGATTTGAAATATGAGCTCTCTATAAAAGAAATAGCTGAACTGATGAACTTGAGTCATGGAACGGTAAAATCAAGATTGCACCGAGCGCGGCAAAAAATTCAGAACAAATTAAAGGGGGTAGAATGATGGAGGATCATCAACCGGAATGGTATGCTCAGGCCCGAAAAGGACCTTTTGGAAATGAAAAGTTTACTATGAGGCATGCAGACAACGTCATTCGCCGAATTCAAGAAGATCAACAGGGAACGAAATCTTTTTCAGGAAAAAGACTATCTGTGCAAATGTGGGCTGTGGCAAGTTTTATTGTACTGTTGGGCTTAGGCATATTCTTTCTGAACGGAAGGTTCCTTGGTAATGAATCAAGCAACCCTGCGCAAACTGAGGTTTCGTCGCATTTCACGGAGGCTGAGCTACAGCGGAACGCAGATCAGGTGATGCAGAGTTTACTTGGAAAGACTTATCCGCTAGATCACCGGGAATGGCTTAAGGAGCAACAGCAGATATTTTACTCTTACCAGAAAGGTGAGGACTCCGCATATATCTGGATCAATTATGTGACAGGAGAACTGGTGCAAACGAAGATGAGTACGATTCTGACAGCTGCGGAGATCGACGCTGAAATGAAAACCCGTGCGGAAGAGATCAAGGGCAAACTGGGTTATGCGAATGATTCAGCTTATGATGTGCTCAGATATGTTGAATATGATGCTACACAAAATTCTTCTGGCGTGAAAATTGAAAATAACTTTAGGGCGGAGAAATGGCGTATCGGATTTGTAAATGGTGAATTCGATTACGCATCAGCCACGCTTGAGGCCTCGGCGGTATCAGAAGAGATGCGTCAAGCTGGGGAAGAGGCATTGAAGATGTTGAGAGGTACCGGAGGTGATGAAGAGCTTAGTTTAGTATTTCGGGCTATGGACAAGGACCAGGATAGACTTACGCTGCAATACGGATCAAAGGTTTCGGTTACGCTAAATACTGTTACTAGAAGGATTGAGCAGATTAGTGATTCAAATCCTCGTGCTAGTGATAAAACAGATCCCAAACAACTAACGGTATTAGACCGTGAGCTGTCTCTAATTGATGGGGATCGTCTACGTGAGAAGGCCGCGCCTCTGCTGACTAAGATATTTAGCGTTGCTGATGTGGGCGAATATAGCTTGCTTAAAAGAGATCAGGAGCCCGGGAATCTCACCTTTCATAAGCTTGGCAGTCCTGAGATCACTGTATATTATGATAGTGATTTAACGATCTGGAAGGTGAAAGAGGATTCGCCAGCAAGCCAGTCTTAGATTGAAAGGCATAACATAATAGGCTTAAATAGGGAGGCTCCACAGCCGAAAAGGCGTGGGGTTTCCCTATTTGTAGTGGGAGCGAACGGTGCACATTTTTGATAAAAAAAGTAAGTATTGTTATACTAGAACAATCTGATATTTTACAGAAAAGATGAATAGATTTCATAATCAGAACAAATGAAAAGGTAAGAGGGGATTAAAACGTGAAAAAGCACGGGCCGAATCGAGCTCAGTTCTATATTGTTGTCCTGCTGCTATGGTTGAAGCTGCTCCTGCTGAGAGTGCTGTTCTTTGATAGAATTGCTTGGGAGTGGATTGCAGCAGATGTTGCTCCAGTCCTCTTCATCATGGGGATTCTGACGGTCATTACTCCTTCGCGGGTGAGAACAGCCGTCTATTGGACATTTAACGGGATATTATCGCTGCTGCTGTTCGCAGCCAGTGTATATTTCAATCACTTTGGTTCTGTTCCGACGTATCTGGCTTTATATGAACTGAATCAGGTATTTCAAGTGAAGGCAAGCGTAGAATCAACGATACAGACTATTGATTATTTATTTTTCGCTGATCTTGTGATCATGGTGATCTATGTCTTGATCCGCAGATGGAAGCATGGAAAAGCCTATCCGCATGAGCGTGAGCGATTCAGCTCCCGGAACACACGATTGGCACATATGATGGTGATTCTGGTGGCTATTCTTGGAGGTTTTGCTTTTTCGGCCAATTCTGTCAATTCTGCGCGGGGAATTACAAATGAACTTGTGCAGGCAGAAAGTGCCGGATTCCTGAATTATGAGGTCGTTGCCGCAATCAAGGTCAAGGAAGATAACAATCTCATTGGAACCGGAGATATTAAGGATACAATCGCGAAGATTGATGAGCTGCAAGCTTCCTATCCTTATAGTAGTAAAGCCGCGGGCACAGCACCTGAGTATTTCGGCTCGCAAAAGGGCAAAAATGTAATTGTCATTCAAATGGAAGCTTTTCAAAACTTCCCGTTGCATCAATCCCTGAAGGGTCAAGAGCTGACTCCAGTGTTGAACAAGTTGGCAGATGAGGGATTTTACTTCCCCCATGTCTACCAACAGATTGGTCCGGGCAATACTTCTGACGCTGAATTTATGAGCAACACGTCGATTTATCCAATCGGGACGTTGGCAATGTCCACTGGATTCGGGGACAGAGAACTGCCGAGCCTACCACGTCTGCTGAGAGATAAAGGATATGAGGCGTACACCTTTCACGTGAATCAAGTAGGCTTTTGGAATCGGAACGAGCTATATCCAGCGCTTGGCTTTAACGGTTATTATGACAAGGATTATTTTACTAATGATCATTTTAATGCGTTTGGTGCTTCCGATGAACAGCTTTATATTACGGGTGTCGAGAAAATGGCAGAATTGCAGAAGAAAGGAACTCCTTTCTACGCACAAATGGTGACGGCATCCAGCCATCATCCCTTCCAAATTCCGGACTCTTTTAAGAAGATCTCAGTGCCTGATGAGTTGAAAAACACGATGCTTGGCGATTATTTGACTGCTATTAACTATACTGATTATGCCATTGGAACTTTAATAGAGGGTTTGAAGAAAAACGGAATGTGGGATAACACTGTGCTGGTGATGTATGGTGATCATTTTGGCTTGCAGCCGCGGGATGTTCCACCGGAGCAAGTGGAAAGTGCACTGGGGATCCCATACGATTCCCGGATCAGTCGCTTTAATATTCCATTGATTGTACATGTACCAGGAATGGAGCAAGGGAAGGTAGTAGAGCGAACAGGTGGACAGTTGGATATTCTTCCTACAATAGCTAACCTATTGGGGGTTTCTTTAAGGGAAGAAGGTTATACAGCATTTGGTCATGACCTCTTGAACATTGATCGTAACGTGTTAGGGATGCGGTATTATTTACCTTCCGGTTCATTTTTTAATGATGATATTCTCTATGTGCCTGGTAAAGATTTTGCTGATGGTGAAGCTGTGTCGCTGGATACGCTTAAGCCAGTATCGGATTTTACAAAATATCAGACTGATTATGATTATATTTTGAAGCTAATGAATTTGTCCGACGAATATGTGAAGCTGTTACCACAGAGATAGGGGGAATCATGAAAAAGTTCTGGAAACCGGAGTATCTCGTAGGCCTTGCCGGCTGCGGTATCATTATTTATTTGCTATTCGTAGGGCCATTTATTGGTGTTGCCGATAATGGAGATTTTCTGCGTATGATGAATACCATCGGTCTGAACTACTACGATACTGCTGCATCGTATGCCGATCAGTTTTTCAGCTTTAGCCATTCTCGTTTTGCGTATGAGGATTTGTTTAGGGGCTTTTATCCTTCCTCACAGATTTTTATAGTGCTTGTGCCGAGGTTGATCGGCGGGCTCATCCATGGCAGCTTTTTTGATGTTCGTTTGCTGGGTGCAGTTTATGGGCTTCTTTTACTGGCGGCAACTTGGCTGCTGGTGAAGTATAATGCTCGTGGCTCTTATGTTACAGGACTGCTGCTGGGTGCAGCTATCTTATTTGTATTTTATGATATCGGGTATGTGGCCTATTTCAACTCCTTGTTTGGAGAACCGGTGTCGATGGTGTTTATGTTGCTGACATTTGCATTAGGATTAAGATTAACTAGCCAAGAGAAGCCAACCACTAAAGGCTTAACTTTGTTTTTTATCGCGATTCTGTTTCTGGTCACCTCCAAAATCCAGAATGCACCGATTGGGATTGCCTTTGCTGTGATTTTCTTGCGGTTTATGATGCTTGACGGAGAGGGCAAATGGAGGAAGCTGGCTTTACGTTTTTCGATTGCCATCTTTCTTGTATCCATCGTTTTGTATGTGGCAGCGCCAAAAGATCTGAAGCATATTAATCTGTATCAAACGGTGTTTTTTGGGATTTTAAACGAATCGCCGGATGTGAAGGGAGACTTGCAGGATCTCGGATTACCGGAGCGGCTGGAGGTACTGGCGGGTACGAATTATTTTCAGACCGATACAGCGATTAAGCAGGATGATCCTTCGCTGGTTCCGGACTTCTATGACCGTGTATCTCATAAAGATGTGTTGTTCTTCTATCTGAAGCATCCGGACCGATTGATAGATAATATGAAATATGCTGCGAGTAACAGCATGGCGATTCGCCCGTATTATCTAGGAAACTACGAGAAAAGCGAGAATAAACCAGCAGGTGCATTATCCTATACTTACAGTGGATGGAGCCAATTCAAAAATAAACATATTCCGCACACGCTCGGATTTCTCTCCATATTCTATCTGGTGTATTTTGCGGGAGCCTTGTTCCAGTATTTCCGCAGCAGAGATATTCGCGGCAAAATTGCCGGCGAGCTGCTGATGCTGCTAGGGCTGATAGGGATTTTCTCCTTCTTGGTTCCGATTCTTGGGGACGGAAGGGCTGACATCGGTAAGCATTTATTCTTGTTTAATGTGTGCTTCGATATGATGGTCGTGGTCATGTTTGGGTGGATTGTTCACAAGGTAGTGGGATTTGTAAGACGTTAGCTTATGGAACAAATCAAACAGCAAGTTTCCGATTATGGAGACTTGCTGTTTTTATTAAAATATAAGAATTTATATGTTCCATATTGTAAATTATCCTTGTATTTCTCGCTTAAACGCTTACCGTCCTTATAGGGACGTCGAAGGCGTTTATGCTTGTTCATCCTCAAATAACTCACGCAGCATCCCTTGACGATCGTTCATAAACGCTTTGGTCACGGTATAATGTTCAGTTTCCTCCAAGGCGACGGACCGTATTCCCTCCCCCTCCAAGAGAAAAATTTCAGCACCGGGATAGGACATCAGAATGGGGGAATGCGTTGCGATAATGAACTGTGAATCCTGCCCGACCAGCTCATGCATACGCACCAGCAGAGACATTTGACGTAAGGGGGAAAGCGCTGCTTCAGGCTCGTCGAGGATATAAAGACCGCGGCCGCCGAAACGGTGAACGAATGTAGCTAAAAAAGACTCTCCGTGGGACTGCTCATGCAGAGATTTGCCTCCGTAGGAGTCTTTGATCGGTGGGCCACCGGGTTGTTCATCCAACTCATCAATATAAGAAGCCACATTATAGTAACTCTCCGCACGTAGAAAAAAGCCGTCCTTCGGCCGTCTAACCCCTCTAGCAATTCTAAAATACTCATAAAGATTCGAATGCGAGGAACGAGTGTTAAAAGAAAAGTTTAGCGTTCCACCCTCAGGGTTAAAGCCCCAAGCAGCAGCAATTCCCTCTAACAAGGTTGATTTGCCCGTGCCGTTCTCTCCAACAAGAAAGGTCACTGGTTTTTGAAAAGTCAGGCGATCCAGCGTTCGAACAGCAGGCAGATGAAAAGGATAGGTTTGAAAGGATGGCACCAGATCACGCAGCAGCTCCGCGTGTCGCAAATACAACGTGGTGTTATTCATAGTTCCCCCCTTGTGAATTTCAAAAAATAATCATCTTCGGACAGATTGGACAGAGATGACAAGTTTAGTGCCTCTAGCTAGACCTTTATAGTATAACAGCATCCAGCGAGTGGATGAAATCTTGACGGGGTTCGGGCAAGCCGGGCAAAAGACAGGGTACATCTGCCAATTTAGTTCTAGTAATGACAGATGTCCATGAGGCGAGTGCTGACTCCGCATATAGTTATACTGTCTTGAGAATACAACGGGGCAGGGTGAAGGCCGTGAAAGCAAAAAGGAGAAAACACAAGCGTCCGCGAGATTATCGCGACGGTTATCACGAAGGATATCGTCTCGGCATGTGTGAGGCTGTACAGCGTCGGAGTACTGTAGAGGTCGAAGCCTCTCGGCCATTTAAGCTAATGTATGTTCCTCAAGGGTTCCATGCAATCGATACTGGGGTAATTGAGGCGCTCCAGCAGCTTGTAAGTGAGCTTGTGATTAGCACTCCAGAAGCTATGCTGGAGACTGCGGCTCGGGAGATGCCCGGGGCAGTGCTGGTTATGAATGGACTGCATGTTTTTCCGGAAAATCATTTAGAACAGATTACAGAAATCAGAAAGCTGGGCATTCGGACTGCGATCTGGTTTGTGGATGATCCTTATTTTACAGAGGATACTTCAGTGATTTGCCGGCATTATGATCACGTTTTTACGCATGAGCTCGGTTGTGTGGAGTTTTATCAATCCTTTGGGGTTCCATCCGTTCATTATTTACCGCTTTGCGTCAATCCAAAGATGTTCTATCCGCGCCGTACGGCACCGCAGTATAAGTACGACATTGTGTTTATTGGCAATGCATTTCATAATCGGACAGCGCTGTTTGATGAACTTGCCCCCTATCTAAAGGATAAGAAGGTGCTGATCGCTGGGGGGTTCTGGGAACGGCTTGCGACTTATGACCAGCTTGCCCCTTTTATTAGCAATGGCTTTATCCCGCCTGAGGAAACTGCGAACTATTACAGTGGCGCAAAGCTAGTCATTAATATTCACCGTCCGTGGGAGGAGGGGCAGGATAACCGGAATAGCTTCCGTTTACCATCACGCTCTATCAATCCGCGTACTTATGAGATCAGTGCCTGCGGTACTATGCAGCTTACGGATGTTCGTGAGGATCTGGGCAATTATTATCGACCAGGTTATGACTTGGATACTTTTGGCTCTGCTAAGGAATTGCAGGAGAAGATTGAGTACTATCTGAAGCATGAAAAAGAGCGCCGAATTTACGCTTTACGGGGACTACAGACAACCATGCGCAACCATACATTCACTGCGCGTTTGCCTCATTTGCTGAATGTGATTGCTTCAAGTGTATGAAATCTATAACGGGACAAAGGAGCGAGGATGATGATGAACAACAATGAATTTATTATGCCTGCACCACCGCTACCTCTGACACCTCCAGAGGAAGAAAAGCTTCGTGGTCGTCTGAGTGGTTTTAAGGGCGGATATGATGAGGGATATTTACGGGGGCGGCTTGCGATTTTGGATGGTCGGCCAGAAGAAGTATTTCCTGTACGGAATATTCATGTAATGTATGTGGCTTCTGGTAAAGGATATCCCTACTCTCCATTAGACGATGCAGTCCTCTACGCGCTGCAAAAATTAACCGCACAAGTCACGATAACGGATGTACGCCAAAACTTAGTGGAGTTAGCCGCCGCTCAAAGACCGGATCTGGTACTTGTGCTGGACGGTATGGATTTACCGCTTGAGCAGATCTCCGTTCTTCGGGCTAGCGGGATTAAGACAGCCATTTGGCTTACAGATGATCCTTATTACACTGATTTTACAGTTAAAATTGTGGCACATTACGATTTTGTGTTCACGCTTGAGCGTAATTGTATTGATTTTTATAAGGGACTGGGCTGCCCTGAAGTTCATTATCTTCCTTTTGCCGCTCACCGCGAGCATTACCGTCCAACTACAACACGTTCACCATTGAATCGCGAAGTTAGTTTTATTGGCTCTGCCTATTGGAACCGGGTTAATTTCTTCCGTGAGATTCTTCCGGATTTGATGAACTATAACACGGTGATTAACGGCATCTGGTGGGACCGTCTGCCTGAGGCGGCACTCTATGGAGATCGAATTGAGATTGGCAAATGGATGTCACCACAAGAAACCGCGGTAGCTTACAGCGGATCCAAAATCGTCATCAACCTCCACCGCTCGCACATTGATGAAGTAGTGAACAACAATACGCTTTCGATTCCGGCGGTATCTCCTAATCCGCGTACTTTTGAAATCGCGGCAACGGGTACGCTGCAATTAGTGGATGCCAGAGATGATATGGGATCCTTTTACAAACCTGGTGAAGAAATTGAGACTTTTGCAAGCCCTCAAGAAATGATGGATAAAATCCGTTATTACCTGACTCATGAGGAAGAACGCCGTGCGATAGCCCTGCGCGCTTTTGAACGGACGCTTAAGGATCACACCTACACTAAACGTATACACCAGCTGTTAACAGTAATTTACGGCTAGGTCATATGCCCGAAAATGGAATGGAAATGTGCGCTTACCAGGGGACAGGTGTCGTGCCGGCATCTGTTTTTCCTCGATATACTGTAGAACCGAACCTCAGCTTATGCCTGTGGCCTGATGAAAAGAAGCAACGTCTGGAGAGGGCTTGTATAGCGGAGCGGAAGCGACTGGCTAGATTCGAGAGCAGAGTGGAAGCGAAGGGGCGAAGCTCGGGAGCGAAGTGAAATTGACTGACGAGATTCTAGAGCTAAGCGGAAGCGATGTTGCGAGTCACAGGAGCGACTATCTTCAAAGAGAGTTTACTACGAAGGATAGAACTTAGCGCAAAGTTTGTAAATTTTTTAAGGAGGTGAATGGCTGCTCCAGGCCCCTCGTTAGGGAGCGCCGAAACGCCATGGCTGACAAAGCTACAATCGTCCTCTTTTCACATGTATCCAATACACGCAGTATTACGGGAGCGGAGAAGCTATTGTTGTTTTTCGCTCAGGAGCTTTCTCCGTACTTTAATTGTATTCTCGTTGCACCTCAGGACGGCAAGCTGACTTCTCAGGCTCGAAGCTGTGGAATAAGTGTACAGTTGCTTTCGATTCCTCTTTTATATGGAATGTACACTCCTTATGCAGGGTTGGAGGCAGATGCTCAGAAATTCCAGGAAAGCAGGGAGTATCACGAGTTAACAGACTGGCTGAATTCCCTGCGCCCGGCGTTTGTTATTACAAGTACCTGTGTGCATGCTCTGCCAGCAATGGCTGCAAAGTCACTGGGCATTCCGGTGATATGGAAAATATCAGAGACGATAACAGACAATGAATATACACCTATTAGTGTAGGGCTGATTCATCGGAATAGTGATGAGATATTAGCTATTTCACAAACAGCTGCAGCTTGCTTTCCAGAGGACGTGAGAGCGGAAAAAGTGATCCAGCTGCCTCCTTCTTGGAATGATAAAGAGATGATGATTGAGGCTTGGAGCAAGCTTCGGAGCGAACGGCGGCGGGAATTGCGGGTTAAACCGCATGAACAGCTGGTCGGTTATATTTCTTCTTTTATCAACAAGGAAAAAGGGCTAGAACATTTTGTGAAAATGGCTGTGCTTGTGCACGCGGTTCATCCAAGCTCGAAATTTGTTGTCATTGGGTCTGCTGGTGATAAAAGCTACTATGAGCGTTGTGTCCGCAAGGTGAAGCTTGAGGGACTGTACACCCGGTTTAAATTTGTTGGTTATGCTGAATGCCTTCCATCCGCTTATTGCGCCATGGATGTGCTAGTGGTTCCTAGTCTGATCCGCGAAGGCTTCGGCATGACTGCTCTGGAAGGAATGGCTTTTGGAAAACCCGTGGTCGCTTACGACTCTGGGGGTTTACGAGAAATTCTGCACGCAGCGGGCTGCGGCGAAAATCTCGTGCCAGCATCGGACATTTCCGCGCTGGCAGAAAGAGTCAACGTCATGCTGGCGCAGCCAGGAATGGCGTTAACTATAGGCAGTCAAGCGCGGGAGCGCGTCGACGCCGTCTATGGTCCGGCGGCTTATCGGAGCCGCCTGCAGGGTCTTGCGGAGATGTGGAACCTCCGCTATTGCAGCGCACCCGCGGTGCGCGAGGCTGACAGCGTGGTGGTGGTGGAACCACCCGCTGTCCAGCCTGACTTACACGCAGCGTCGCCGGCTTTGCCGCCGCGAAGCAAGGGCCTGCCGAGCCGCGTCGCCCGCAAGCGGCGCGGTAAAGCCCGGGCGCGCCGGCGAAGCGGGCGCCCGTTGGTTTTGCGCCGCGTTGCTCGCAAGCGGCGTAAAGGTTCTGCCCGGCGGCGCAGCACCGCCGGGGGCAAGCGCCGCCGGGCCCGCCGCGGTGGACGGCGGCGCGCGGCGTAAATGCCTCGATTGCAGCGAAGTGGCAAGCTGAGTACAAAGAGAGATAAAAATGCTCTTCATTGAGCTCAATCCAGCAACCAGAGCCAAATGAACGGTACATTTCCCGCAAAAAGAGCTCAATCCAGCAACCTGAGCCAAATGAACGGTACATTTCCCGCAAAAAGAGCTCAATCCAGCAACCAGAGCCAAATGAACGGTACATTTCCCGCAAAAAGAGCTCAATCCAGCAACCAGAGCCAAATGAACGGTACATTTCCCGCTAAATGAGCTCAATCCAGCAACCAGAGCGCAATGAACGGTATAAGTCCCGCAAAATGAGCTCAATCCAGCAACCTGAGCCAAATGAACGGTATAATTCCCGCTAAATGAGCTCAATCCAGCAACCAGAGCCAAATGAGCAGTATAAATCCCGCAAAACAAGCTCAATCCAGCAACTTGAGCCAAATGAACGGTACATTTCCCGCAAAAAGAGCTCAATCCAGCAACTTGAGCGCAATGAACGGTAAAAATCCCGTTTAAAGAGCTCAATCCAGCAACCTGAGCCAAATGAACGGTAAAAATCCCGCAAAATGAGCTCAATCCAGCAATCTGAACGCAATGAGCGGTATAAATCCCGCTAAATGAGCTCAATCCAGCAACCAGAGCACAGTCCGCTGACTGAGCCAAGTCAGACCATAATTAAACAGGCAGGGGAGTGAACTCATGAAGATCATGACGATTTTAGGCACGAGGCCTGAAATCATTCGCCTCAGTGTAATCATTCCGCTTCTCGACGAACATGCTGAGCGGCACATCCTGGTGCATACAGGCCAGAACTTCACCGCCAGTCTCAGCGGTATTTTCTTTGCTGAGCTGGGACTGCGGGCACCGGATTATGTGCTGCAGGATAAACAAGCAGGACTAGGCGGTCAGCTTGCCGCCATGTTCGGAGGGTTAGAAAGCATTTTACTAAAAGAACAGCCAGATCGTGTCTTGCTTCTGGGCGATACGAACAGCGCGTTATGCGCGATTTTGGCTGAACGTATGGGAATTCCGGTGGTGCATATGGAAGCGGGCAACCGTTGCTATGACCTCCAAGTACCAGAAGAGAAAAACCGCCGTGTCATCGACGCCGTTTCGACCATTAATATGCCTTATACGCAGCAGAGCAAAAGACATCTAATCAGCGAAGGTTTCCCCAGCAGGCGTATCGTGTTAACAGGAAATCCGATCCATGAGGTCATGACCCATTTTGAGCACAAAATCCAAACTAGCGACATTCTGGAGCAGCTGAAGCTTACCTCAGGACAGTATTTTCTAGTCACGGCCCACCGTGCTGAGAATGTAGACGATCCAGAGTCCCTTGTACAAATTATGTCGGGTCTTAACGCAGTGGCTGAGCATTTTGGAATTCGTTTAATATGCAGCATTCATCCTCGCACTCGCTCCAAACTTACCGAGCAATTTTCCCTTCCAATGAACCCACTAGTTGAATTTCATGAACCTTTCGGATTTTTTGATTTTGTCTATTTGGAACAGCACGCCTTATGTGCCATCACCGACAGCGGGACTGTACAGGAGGAATGCTGCTTGATGAAAGTGCCAACAGTTACGATTCGCAGAACGACGGAACGTCCAGAAACAGTGGATTGTGGCAGCAATGTAGTCTCAGGTGTAGATCAGAAAAGTATTCTTCGCAGCGTCAAGCTGATGACGGCGCTCAATCGGGATTGGGAGGCACCGGAAGGATACATGACTCCGGATGTTTCGGTCAAGGTAGTTAAATTCTTGCTTGGAGGGAACCTGCATGTTCAATAATAAAAGGATTGTGGTCACAGGCGGAACTGGTTCCTGGGGGCATGAGCTGATTAGGCAACTTCTGCCACAAAATCCTAAGGAAATCATCGTATTCTCCCGCAGTGAATCCGCTCAAGTGGCGATGAGCCGGGAGTTTGAAGATCAACGTCTCAGCTTTATCATTGGCGATATCCGTGACAAGGATGCGCTGATTGCAGCCTGCCGTGGCGTTGATTACATCTTTCATCTGGCGGCGCTCAAACATGTTCCAGTCTGTGAAGATCAGCCTTATGAAGCACTCAAAACCAATGTAGTGGGAACTCAAAATGTGATCGAAGCTGCCATTGTAAATGGCGTTGAAAAAGCAATTTACATCTCTACCGATAAGGCTGCGAACCCATCCAACTTCTATGGAATGACCAAAGCGATCGGGGAAAAATTGTTCGTTTATGCCAATCTGATTGGCTCAAACACCCGGTTCGTTACTGTACGCGGAGGTAATGTGCTCGGAACGAACGGCAGCGTCGTGCATTTGTTCATGAAGCAGATTAAGGATAAGGGTCAGGTACGCATTACGGATATGAAAATGACCCGCTTCTTTTTTACCCTACGCGATGCTATTACATTATTATTTAAAGCTTCTGAGGTTAGCTTGGGTGGAGAAATCTTCGTCATGACTATGCCTACCTGCCGAATTATCGATCTTGCTGAGGTGCTGATTGAAGCTTCCGGAGAGTCCAATGTGAGTATTGTCGAGACCGGGATTCGTCCGGGGGAGAAAATCCACGAGATTCTGATGAGCGATTTCGAAAGCTTAACTACCGTTGTCTACGATGAACAGTATCTAGTAATTCTCCCTACGCTGAACATGCCGGAATTAAAGGCACATTATAGCGCTTATCCTCATGTCTCTTTCAATAGCTTCAGTTCAGAGACGAATCTGATGGATCGGGAAGAGATCAAAAGCATCTTGATCCGGGGAGGGTTCCTGCAATGAAGCTGCTTATCCTAGGTGGAAACGGTATGGCGGGGCATATGCTGGCGGATTATTTTCGCCGCCAGGGCAAGCATCACGTCTTCCATACAACCCGGGATAAGAGCGATCTTGGCGGGCTGTATGTAGATGCGAACGATATAGCCGGAGTTGAGAAGCTGGTCGATATCGTTTCCCCTCATTGCATTATCAATGCAATGGGGGTTCTCAATCAATTCGCGGAGCGTGACAAAATTGGGGCTTACCACGTGAATGGCTTTCTCCCTCATCACTTGTGGCGAAAGGCGGAGGATGTTCAGGCAAGGCTCATCCATATCAGTACCGACTGCGTGTTCGAAGGAACACGCGGAGGGTACACCGAAGAGGATGCTCCTGATGGAACCTCTGTATATGCAATTTCGAAAAGCCTCGGTGAGGTGCAAAAACCCGGGCATCTTACGATTCGCACTTCCATTATTGGCCCCGAAATCCGCTCAGGCGGTATTGGTCTGATGGATTGGTTCCTGGCGCAGAGTGGTAAAGTTTCAGGATACCGGCGGGTGATGTGGAACGGGGTCACAACGCTCCAATTAGCCAAAGCAGTGGATGTAATGCTGGATTCCTCCGTATCGGGGCTGATCCATTTAGCGCATCCAGAGCCAGTAAGTAAATATGAGCTGCTTCAGCATATTCAGGCGGCTTTTCATAAAGAAAATGTGGAGATCATCCCTGAGGATGAACATATTCAGGATCGTACACTAGTGAATACAAGAGCGGATGTCCTCTTGCCGCTGCCTTCATATCCTTTAATGCTGCAGGAACTGGCTGACTGGATGAAACAGTCAGAGATGTATTTATGACAGGGCAAAGACTTCTGATTACCGGAGCCGGTGGATTCACCGGGCAACATGCGGTTCGATTATTTTCGGCTGGAGGGGCTGAGGTTATCGCTGTATTGCGGCCGCAATCGACAGCTGCCTCCACTCTTTTTCCAGAAGGAGTAAAGATATATGTTTGTGATTTAAGTGACCGGAAAGCAGTAGCTGAGATGATCAAGCAAACTGCGCCGGACGCTGTCCTTCATTTGGCTGGGAAGAACTCCGTACCCGAGTCATGGCTTAATCCCTTGCTTTATATGGAGACAAATGTGATGGCCACCTTATATTTACTAGAGGCAATGCGAAGCTTGCCGAGCAGTCGGATTCTAGTGGCAGGCTCCAGACTTAAGTTCAAACCGGGTGTGGTGGCTGGGCCACCACACCCGTATAGCCTTAGCAAAACAATAGAAGAGCTGGTGTCCCTCGCTTGGGGCACCTTATTTAAACAGCCGGTTCTGCTGGCTGAGCCGTGTAATCTGATTGGTCCCGGTCCTTCCACCGGCTTCTGCTCTTTATTAGCACAGCACATTGTTCGAAGTGAAGTCCAGCCAGATGAGGAAATACCTCCATTTAAGCTCTCTTCTCGTTATGCGCTGCGTGATTTTTTAGATGTTAGAGATGCCGTTAGAGCTTATGACTACATTTTGCGTAAAGGTACAAATGGAACCATCTATCGCATCGATTCGGGGAAGCAGCGGGAACTCGGGGAGATCGCGGAGCAGCTGCTCAGTCATTCTGTAGGACCAGTGCCAATGGACTGGGGACCTGCAGATGCTGAACGGGCTATTTCAGAGATCGCAGCCACAGCGGATAAGAAGGTTCATTCAGAAGCATCAACCCCTGAGGCTGATGTGTTTTCACTGGGCTGGCGTCCGGAGATTGGGCTTAGCCAATCGTTAATGGATATTTTGAATTATTACCGAGTTAACGGGGAGGGGAGGTTGTTATGAGACCGAAGGTTTCGGTAGTGATTCCTTTTTATAATTGTCCTTATATTGAACACGCCCTGCAAAGTGCGCTCTCCCAGTCTTGGGAACCTTACGAGATCATTATTGTCGATGACGGCTCGCACGCTCATAGCAATCTAATTACACCGTATCTCTCCCGAATTCATTATTTGGGCAAAGGCAACGGGGGAACCGCCTCCGCACTGAATCACGGCATTTTGAATGCAACAGGGGACTATGTGGTCTGGCTTAGTTCAGACGATTTATTTTATCGGGATAAGATCAACAATCAGGTTCTGTTCATGGAGCAGAACCACTTGTTAATCTCCTATACCAACTTTAATTATATTAACGCTCAATCGCAGCTGGTTCAGCTGAATGCTGCGCCATTGTTTCCTAGTCACCTGGATTACTTACGTTGTTTTTTACACGGTAATCCTATTAATGGCTGTACGGTGATGTTTAAACGAGAGGTGTTTGGAGCCATAGGGCTTTTTGATGAATCACTTCCTTACACACATGATTATGACTTATGGTTCCGCGCCATTCTGAACGGATATCCACCTGTGATGTTGAATCAATCACTTACAGCTTACCGGACTCATGATGGCATGGGAACGATCAAATATTTTGATGTAATTATGGCAGAGGCAGCTGCGACCAATGCCCGCTACAAGAATTCGCTGCAGCACTTGATTTCTTCTATGGGGGGCTGAAGGTAATGTACCGGGAAATTGAAGTGAATGACTTTCTGCCAGTCTTACTGGAACAGTTGAAATTCTGCGAGAGTATTCTGGATATCGGCAGCGGCACCGGTACCCTGCTTGAACGATATGAAGCCGCAGTAGTGCTTGGATTAGAAATTCACAGGCCGTACCTGCTGCATCGTCAATATAAGTCACCTCATATTATTCCGGTACATGCAGATGCCAGTCATATGGATAAATTGTTCCTCCCCAAAACATTTTCAGCGGTTACCTTTATTGATTCAATAGAGCACTTTAATAAAAATGAAGCGAAGACACTGCTCGGGATGGCCGAAAGAATCGCCAATAACCGAGTAGTTGTATTTACCCCTCGGGGCTTTTTTCCACAGGAGGGTATGGATCATTATCATTTGCAGGGGGAGCATTATCAAAAGCACCGGAGCGGATGGGAGCCGGAGGATTTTATTGCACTGGGGTATGAGGTAACGGTACTGAAAGGCTTCCATCATGCCCAAAACCCATCGTTTCGAGAAGCGTTCGGTGAAGACCATGCACCAGTAGATGCCTTGCTTGCTTGTAAAACAGTATAAAAAGTTGAGCTCCGGGTGAAGGAGGTGAGCGCGTATGAGTGAAGAACCTAAAGTATCGGTGATCATCCCATTTTATAACTGTTCGTATGTGGATCTCGCCATCCAAAGTGTCTTGAATCAAAGCTATCCGAATATAGAACTCATTGTAGTCGACGACGGTTCTACCCTATGGCTGGAGAAGTTGACTCCCTTCCGTGACAGGATCATTTATATACAAAAGGATAATGGCGGGACGGCCTCTGCTTTGAACAAAGGGATAGAAGTGGCTACCGGAACGTATTTTGCCTGGCTCAGTGCAGATGATCAATTTCACCCGGATAAAATCAAAAACCAAATAGAAAAGCTCAAAAGTACGGGCACTTTGTTTAACTATACAGCCTATTATTATATAAATGAGCAGGGAGAACGGATCTCAGATACGGTAAGTATGCTTTTTAGCAGCAGGGCCCATTTTATTGAGACTATGATGTTGGGTTGTCCGGTGAATGGGAGTACAGTTCTTCTTCATATGGATATATTTCGTGCTGTAGGAACGTTCGATGAAATGTTGTTATATACTCAAGATTATGATTTATGGCTGCGTATTTTACCGCATTTTAGCTGGTCTTATATTGAGCATCCGCAGCTTGATTATCGAGTGCATCAAGAGATGGGCTCAGTGATTCATAGTGAGGCGCAGAAAAGAGAGATAGAACTGGTACAAGCAAAACATCACGGGGTTCTATCGCATCTGCTGCTAAAGGAGAGAGGGGAATGAAATTAATATTTCCTGTTCTAACTCTATCTAGGGGCGGAGCACAACGGATGCTGGCAGAACTGGCTAATCGTCTGTCAGAGATCGGTCATGAAATTACGATCCTCTTGCCCAGCGATGGTGTCGTTGAATACGAGATAAATTGTGAATTGCGTTATGCGGCAGATGATGATTTGTCGGCCAGCGATTTTCCAGTGGGGGACGTGATTGTCTCCAACTTTTATACCACAGTCGAGGTATCGCAGCAGGCAAGTAATGAGGGGAAAGGGATTCATATTCGCTTAGCACTTTGCTACGAGCCCACTTTTTTACCTGACAATAGCCGTTCTTTTGCATCTTATAGTTTAACCAGCAATCTGCTCGTACTTTCCCGCTGGCAGCAAGAAATCGTCCAGATGAATCATGGCATTAAGGGGACAATCGTGCCCATTGGTGTGAATCCTGTTTTTAGAAACCTGAACATTCGTGAACCTGAAAATAAGCTTGTAGTTTCCGCGGTTATGCGAAAGCCGGAGGGAGGATTCTCAGGTCATCGTGAACAAGATTATTTGCTTGAACAGTTAAATCGGGTCAGAAGACTTCATCCAGAAGTTGAACTTTATTTGATTATTCCTCCTGGTGAATTTGCTGAGTCGACTACACTGCAAACTTTATTAATGGATGAAAGATATCATATAAGGACTCCTGCAAATGATACTGAACTTTGTTACCATTATAGTGAGAGTGATATTTTTGTAAGCTCAAGTACGTATGATACGGGATCGCTACCAGGCATCGAGGCTATGCGTTGTGGAGCAGCACTCGTTACTGTTTACTCCGGTGGGAATATGGAATATGGCAGGCATGGCCACAACTGCTTAATGTCCTACCGGTTTGAGAATCGGCTCGCGGATGATATCTTAACCTTAATTAAAGACCCGGATTTACGCCAGCGGCTGGCTCGTAAGGGGGAGCAGGATTCACAGCATTTCACTTGGGAAAAAAGCACACAATTGTTTCAGAATGCACTGTTTGAGATCGTAGCGAGGAACTCTTAGTAATATGTCCTTAAAATATAAAAAACCTTCAGTACCACTTGAGAAGTGGCTTGAAGGTTTTTTTGCTTGATTTCGGTTAGAAGATGGCATATGAATTCATCATTTCACGAAAAGACTGCGCATACTTCTCGGTTCCGAAGCGTGAGACCATATATCCTCTTCCTTGCTGACGGAGACCCTCTCGCAGAGGAATATTGTTCATAAGCTCCAGTCCTTCGTTGACGGCAGTTGGAATATTGCCAAGCGGGTAAAATTTACCCGTGACATTATGAACAATAAAGGATCTGACACCATCGGAATCTGTACTAAGTACTGGACAAGTGCAGCAAATCGCTTCGGCAACAGCATATCCAAATCCTTCTGTAATGGAGGTGGCTAACAGGAATCCACCAGAATTGGCTATCGAGGAATAATAAATCGGCATTACATGATTAGGAATATTGGTAAAAGTACTTAGACGATCATTCAGCCCTAAGGCGTGTAGCTCCTCCTGAAAGGATTGTTTTTGATCCTCTGCGGCTAAATTAGGATCATGGAACATCCACAAATGAAGATCTGGTTTATAAAGGCGAATTTCATGGGCGATTCTCAAGTATTCCCGCCAATTTTTATTGCTCTCTAGCCGGCCTACCCAAGCGATAACCGGATTAGCCGGAGGTTCAGCAGGGATATGCTGAAAGGACTGGACATCAACAATATTCGGAATTACATAACGATGCAGCCAGGGACAGATTTCAATAAACAGCTCCAACAAATGATCGGTTGGCGGGATTAGTACCGCATTACAATAAGAACGTAAATAAGGGACAGCATCTCTGATCAGAGTTTCCGCATGACTGCGTTTTCCAAGGCCTTGAGATTCGTATATCATAATACCGCGGTAACCGAGTTCACGCAGACGTTTCAGTAATAAATAATCTGATGTAACAATAATAGCATCGTAATTATGGGTATCCAGCAAATTTTTAATTTCTTCATCTGAAGATGAGACAAATACCGGAAAATTGGTCGTATTCTGGCCTGAACCCGGCATTAGATATAAAACATGGCATTCGATCCCACTTCGCTGGAGACTTTCACATCGCAGCTTATTTAATGTCTCCACCCCGCCACTCGGTACATAAAACGTAAATAGAACTTTCATGCACAAGCCTCCTGACTTTTGCGGAGCAATACCGACTTGTTGAGATATGGCTTACTGTTTATAAGATACGCCGATCTGCACTCGCGGGTGACGGTCAAAGTGGCATAGTTCCAAATCCTTTCAGGATAGCTTGTTCTTCAGAAGGTCATCCTAACGATCGTACACTGCACACATACAACATTAGAGATGGAGGATGAATTCATGTTGCGATCCAAGATCAGTATGTCAGTCTCAGCTGCATTGCTTCTCGGCTTGGTGAGTATTACAGGGTGTGGAACCAATACGGCAGAAAAATCTAATGTGCAAACCAATAGTGTCCGGGGAGTAGATGATGGGCGTATTGGTGTAAATTCCGTACGCGGTGGCACGCATAACATCACTAAGATGGAAGTTAGTCAGGAGCTTGCAGACCGGATTGCTGCTATGCCTGAAGTCCGTTCAGCGAATGTAATGCTTGCAGGTAAAAGCGCGTATGTAGCAGTAACTTTAAATGATGCAACTGCTGGCTTGCGTGCCAAAGGGACTCCATCGTATCGGGCAAAATCTTCAACCACTCCTCACAATTATGGACCGACTGGCGTAATGTCTGGTACAGGAAGAGTGAAAATTGGCCGTGATGGAATGAATGATACTGGAGCCGTAACAAATGGTATGAACGGAGCCTTAAGAGGTACTGTAAATACAGTTCCTGGTACAACAAGTACTGGACCAGCAACCAGAAATGGAATCAATGGTATGGGTAATTTGGGAGCGGGTATGTTGGGTACAGGTACAGGTACTATGGGAACAGGTACGACAAGAAACCATACTTATAATAATGGTCCTCTGCTGAACAGCGATGGCTCGAAACATGATGTAGATATGGGGATGGGAAAAGGTATGGGAACTGGAATGGGCATGCGCAGTACCACTCCTAGTACCCATGACACGAATTACAGAAGTAATTCGACGCATATGTACAACACCAATAGCACGAATAACTCAAATAACACCATAAATACAAGAGAAACAGAAACAGTTACCAAAGCAATTAAAGATAAAATTGCTGCAGAAGTTAAAAAACATGATGCGAGAATTAAGGATGTATACGTATCAGCAAATCCTGACTTCGTGGAACGCGCTAATGTTTATGCTGAAGAGGCTCGTGCTGGTCATCCGATAAAAGGATTTGTGGATGAATTCCGTACCATGGTTGAACGAATTTTTCCAACACGTAATTATTAATGATTTTTGTGATCTAAATAAAAAAGCAACAATCTCACCATCTGGAGAGAATTGTTGCTTTTTTGTTTGGAGCTAATTTTATGAAGTGGTGATTGGACGTCCGCCGATCCATACGCCGCAAATATTAAATTCAGCATCAAGGCGCAGGATATCGCCGCGTTTTCCAGCCTCCAAGGAACCAATGCTACGCTCCATTCCAATGGACGCCGCTGGCGTAAGGCTTGCAGCACGGGAGGCTTCTTCCAAGCTGAGTCCTACCTCTTGGATCAGATAACGGAAGCCGCGAATCATCGTTAGTGTGCTTCCAGCTAGAGCAGCAGGATTATCTTTAAGGGTGGCGATGCCATCTTGAACGAGTACAGGTAAATCACCAATTGTATATTCACCATCACTAAGTCCAGTTGCAGACATGGCGTCAGTAATCAGTAATAAATTGTTCTCTTTCTTGAGACGGGTCAATATAGAAATGGCTGCGGGATGAACATGAATCCCGTCGGCTATAATCTCTGCGCGAATGCGTTTATCGAACAAAATAGCTCCAGCCGCTCCAGGTTTACGGTGATGTAGGGGTGTCATCGCATTGAACATATGCACAGCTTGGTTAAGTCCAGCATCTGCTGCGGCAATAACCTCTTCAAAGGAAGCATCCGTATGCCCGAGCGCTGCAGTTATACCGTGCTTGCGCAGCCAGAGAATAGCTTCGAGGGCACCTTCACGTTCCGGAGCAAGCGTGACTTGCCGGATCATTCCTGGATAATCGTTCTCCCATTGTGCTAGCCACTCAATATTGGCAGGAACAATATGCTCTGGATTTTGTGCGCCGGACCATTTCGGGCTGATGAAGGGTCCTTCCAGATGCATGCCTGCAATTTGTGTGTAAGGCATTTCAGCAGCACGATAAGCGCTGACTTCGGAGAATACTTGGTCAATAGCAGACTTGGAAGCGGTCATGGTTGTAGCCAGCATTGTTGTTGTTCCTTGGGAACTATGGAACTTAGTGATGGCATTCAGCGATTCAGTATCACTGTACATAAAGTCGTGGCCAGCTCCACCATGAACATGTACATCTACAAATCCGGGGATCAGAAGATCCGTTGCTTGACCACTGGCAGGCCAATGAGCGTAACGCTCTGGGAGCCAAGCCGCATCGCCAGCATAGTGGATCTGCTCTCCAGATACGGCAATCACACCATGCTCAATTAAACCTTGGGGAGTCAGTACCTTACCGAACAGCAACTGTTCTAGTTCTTTATTTATTTCAGCCATTTGCCTGCTCCTTCATCTACGAGAACGATTACATTTGGATGGCTCTGCAGCAAGGATGCAGGGCATTGGGTTGTAATCGGGCCTTCAACAGCATTGCGGATGGCTTCAGCTTTGCCGGCACCACGAACTAATAAGAGAATTTGGCGTGCTTTTAGGATGCCTCCAATGCCCATTGTGATCGCTTGCCGAGGTACCTCGTCCAAACTGTCGAAGAATCTGGCATTCGCTTCCCGGGTATCATCAAGCAGGTCAACGACATGGGTTTTGCTGCTGAGGTTAGCATCGGGTTCGTTGAATCCAATGTGGCCGTTGCTGCCAATACCGAGAATCTGCAAGTCAACGGGTCCGTTTTCTTCCAGCATTTTATCGTATGCAAGGCATTCTGCTTCCATATCCGCTGCGTTTCCGTTAGGGATATGTGTCTGTCCTGGATCAATATCTATATGGTTAAATAATTGCTCGTTCATGAAACTGCGATAGCTCTGTGGATGGTCGACAGGCAAGCCAATATACTCATCCAGATTAAAGGAAGTTGCTTTAGAGAAACTCACAAGTCCTTTTTGGTGCATTTCAACCAATTTGGCATAAACACCAACTGGGGAGCTTCCGGTCGCAAGACCGAGCACGGCTTTAGGATTGCTTTGCAGTAGGCTGGCGATAAGATTCGCACCCGTTTGTACGAAATCTTCATCACTATGGAACTTTAGAATATTCATTAGGATTGTCCTCCTCGTTTGTTTCGGTATTGTTGGACATTGAGATAAGATTGCTCCAGTCTAGGAATAAAATCCCCAAAACGGGTGCTGACCATTCCAGTGAACAAAATATCAATGATGTGAAGCTGAGCTATGCGTGAGGCCATGTCTCCCCGGCGCATACCTTTCTCCAAAGATGAGGAGAATAGGGGGATATCCGCCAGAGTAGCCAAGGTGCTGCTGCCATAAGAGGTTAGTGCGATAGTGCTTGCTCCGCTAGCCTTCGCACACATCAAGGCATCAATGGTCTCGGGAGTCTCTCCCGAATAGGATACTGCGAACACGACATCACCTTCGGAGAGTGATGAAGCAGAGGTAATCTGCATATGGGAATCAGCAAAAGCAGTGCAATTTACGCCTATGCGGATCAGCTTCTGATAGAAATCCTGAGCAACAATGGAAGAGGTCGCCATCCCGTATAGATCAACGCGGCGTGCTTGGCACAATAAATTAACTGCTGCCTGCAGTCGCTCCAGATCTAACAGGGAAGTAGTGTCCCTGATGGAGGTCAGATGGTTCGTCTGCATCGCTTCCACAATCACGGAGAGTGGGTTGCCTGCTACAATATCTTGATAAGAAGAGCCACCATCCTGCGGCGCGGCATCACTATGAGCAATTTCTGCTGCCAGCTTCACCTTGAAGTCGGGGAAGCCTTTAAAATGAAGCACCTTACAGAAACGTGTGATCGTTGCCGGGCTTATTCCGCATTGTTCTGCTAATTCTGTAATGCCCATATGAACGATTTCGCCTGGTGAGGAGAGAATTCGTTCAGCCAGCTTTCGTTCCATTTGAGAGAGCTTGGCCTTCTCATGCTCGAGTGCATGCAGTATTGGGGACATCCATTCATCCACCTCGTTTCAATGGGGTATTGAAATTATTTTTATAATTATTAACTAAATGTAGAAAATTATTTTCATACTTAGGATAAAACAAATTCCATTCGGAAGCAAGGGATAAAAATGAATACTTGAGGGGAATATGCAAAAATAAAAAACGGCCTACTCGCAGAAGGCTGCAAAGTGGACCGTTAAATGATGTAATTACGGAGATATAAGATAAAAGGGATGCTATACTGTATTGCGTTCTATAATACGGTACTCAAGCTTGCGGTGAACGGGTTGTCCATCATTTCGCTGGATCTGATCATAGATAATCCGAAAAGCGGATATGCCCATTTCAGTTAACTGATTATCTACAGTGGTCAGACCTAACGTTCGGCCGATAGGCTGATCATCAAATCCGATGACGGCCAGATCCTCAGGAATGCGGATACCCTTTTTCCAAGCTTCGATGATTAAACCGGCCGCTATATGATCGCCTGCTGAAATAATCAGGGCATCAGGACGATTCTTCATCTGCAGCAGTTGGTGTAGTACGCGGGCACCGTCCTCTTCGGTCACACAGTTATAGATCATCCATTCATCAATGTAAGGCTGATCTGTAGCCGCCAGAAAGTCTCTAAAGGCAATTTGTCGGATAGAGCTGCTGCTGCCGTATGGTCTTCCTTCACAGTAGCCAATATGGCGGTAACCTTTATCATTCAAATATTGAAGGCCGCTGCGAAAAGCAGAATAATGCTCAATATATACAGAAGAAAATTGGCGTTCTCCTCTATCCTGACATACCACAATAGGGCCATAAGCTGTATATTCTTCAATAGCTTCTGAGCTCATTGTTGAAGAGACCATAACCACACCGTCAATTTCTTTATTGCGCAGCATCTCAAGCACCTTAATTTCTTCTTCAGTACGATAATCGGTTTGGCACAGAACGAGCCGGTATTGAGCCAGCAGTGCTTCTTGAGCCAAGCCTGCTATAATGACTGAGAAATAAAATAAGTTGGTATACGGAATAATAACAGCTATAGCTTGAGTCCGCCCAGTGATCAGATGCACAGCGTTCATATTACGCGTGTAGTTTAATTTTTCAATTGTAGTTAGAACTGCGGTTCGTTTGACTTCACTTACATAAGGGTGATTATTGAGCACCCGCGAGACTGTTGTCACGGAAACACCAGCCATACGGGCAATTTCTTTAATATTAGCCATTAGAGTACAACAGCCTCCCTTTGGTGCTTGTGTATAATCATTTTATTTTATCATATTGTCCGCAAATAACCTCCCAAATAAAAAGCTTGCTATGGAATCCATTTCATAAATTAGACTGTAAATGCAAGAGATTACCGGACTAAACCGGCGTAACCACAAGGGCGTGACGGACCGGTAGATCTATTGTATTAATAAAACTAAGCTGTTCGTGAAGCTTTTGGCGATCTGTTCCGAAGCAGCTCCCACACAATAAACAGCAGGACAAGCAGCTGTGGAAGCAAGGTTTCCCAAGTTGGATACATGCCAAGCCAGTTAATTGAAGGCAAGCCCTCTTGTACATGCGCAGGAAGTTTGCCAGCGACCTGAAGCGAGTGAATGCTCTCCCCAAGAAAGCGGAATACTAGGTAATAAATAAGAATTGTAGCTGTACGGAAGAAGGCGGCAATCGGCAATTTTGCACTCAAGGCAATCATTGCATAGCCTACAATACCAAGAATAATCAGAGCACATCCAATCCCAAGCAGTAATTGAGACAGCTTGATGGATGGAGCCATGCCCACATAAAAAATAGTAGTCTCTGCACCTTCACGTAAAATCGCAAGCGCTGCAACGGAGGACAGTGACCAAAGGTTTCCTTTGGCCAGCGCGCCATCAACTTGCCTACCCACGTAGTTGTTCCAGTTCGCAGTGTTTGATTTGCTATGCAACCAGCGTCCGATGGTGAGCATCATAACTACCGCGACAAGACCAGTAATCCCTTCAATCATCTCCCGCGCTCCCCCGGAAGCTGCCCGAGAAATGGTATAAGTGAGCACAACAGCCAATCCGATACTTGCAGTGAGGCCGACAGCTGCACCGGACCAGATCCATTTTTGCGCTTTGGCGTTGCCATCACGTTTCAGGTAAGCAAGAAGAGCTGACAAGACGAGAATAGCCTCAAGTCCTTCGCGCAACAGAATCAAAGCGGCATCCCAAGCATTATAAGTGGTCTCACCAGCCAAAGGCGTTAGTTCACTAAGCATATTGTCCATGATGGTTAAAGCTTGATCCAGTTTAGGTGGATTTGAGAGCAGGTAACCTGTGACAGCCGCACTCTCGTTTTCGATATTGTTGTAGACTGTTGGTGAGGCGATCTGGACTTGCCCTTCGGCAGAAGGCCAGGCTACGATGAATTGCTCCATGATGTTAGCGGCCTCTGTGCTGTTATTGTCTTTGGCAGCGGAGGATGCTTTGTTCAGGTAGTTGATTAATCCCTCTATAGAAGCTGGTTCACTGGAAGTGTCCCCAGCGTCAATGGTTTTGCCTTCACTGTAATCAGCCAGCAGCTGATATAGTGCTTCTGCTTCCGATTTCGCCGACGCCTCACGGAGCGGTTCAGCCTGCAGCGCAATCCGCAGCAGGCTTATTCGCGTCTCCAGCAGGCTGTAGACGGCGGAATCGTCCGCCCGGATGTTGCGCTCCGCCGGCTTCCATCCGCTGACGATGTCGCGGTACGCTGCCGCTGCCGCGCTCCAGTCGGCGCTGCGCGCCGCATCCCGCGTGCGTTCCGCCGCGGGCAAAAGCTTCGCCGCCGTCTCGCGTCCGGCGGCTCCAGTGTCACCGCCGACCGTGCCGGAGGCGGCGGTGACGTACGCGTCCACGCTTCTCGCGAGCGTGGACAGTGCGGTTTTGGCGGGCTCGCCGCCGCCCGCCGCAAGGGCTTTCGCCGCGTCTGCAAGCGCGGCGTCAACGGCAGCAGCCGGACCGGCGAGTGCCGGGTCCGGCGTGCCTGTGTTCGCGGTGCGCCACAGCGCAGCGAACACTTCTACATCGGCGGCGGCCGCGTCCCAGCGGCTCTGGCCGGCTTCGACGAGCGCGCTGCCGACCGGCGGCAGGAGCTCGTCGACCGTGCCATCGCCCTCCGCCCCCGCGGGGCTGGAGAGCAAAAGCATACACAAAAAGCCAAAAAGAATCAGCAAGGCAACCTTTGGCATTTGCCGTTTAGGATGCGTAAGAGATAACATCGGGATAATCCCCCTTCAATAATGGACAGCCATAAATTTAGCTTAGTAGTGTTTCCCCGATAAAGCCGCCACTGCGGATACCCGGGAAGCAGGCAAATACCGCGCTGCCGGTGTGAGTCATATATTCGTTCAGGAGATCAGTCTTAGAGAGGCGCTGCTGAATGGCAACGAATTGTTTCATTAAATCACGTTGAAAGCTTATGAATAACAAACCTGCATCAAGCTGGCCCGTGGTGACATCCAAACCGCTGGAAAAAGAGTAGGAGCGGCGCAGCATTTTGACTGTACCGTCACCATGCGCCAATGCGGAGTGTGAATTCGCCGGAATGACAGGTTTCCCGAAAGCGTCCGCCGCTGAAAGATCCAACTCATCGAATTCATCCTTAGCTCCGAGTGGAGCTCCGGTGTGACGATAACGCCCGAAGGTAGCCTCCTGATCACTTAGCGAAGACCGATCCCAGACTTCAATACGCAGACGCACCCGGCGTACCGCCATATAAGTGCCGCCGCTCATCCAAGAAGGACCGTCACTGCTGCTGTTCCAGACCACTTTGTTCATTTCAGCGTTATCAGTTGTATCGGGATTGCCCGTGCCGTCTTTGAAACCCAAAAGATTGCGTGGCGTAGCCCCCTTGGGATCCGCTGCTCCAGTGCGTTGAAAACCTTCCTGTGTCCAGCGTAGTACAGCAGTCCCCCGGGCAATACGAGCCAGATTGCGGATCGCATGAAATGCAACCTGCAGATCATCGGCACAGGCTTGCACACAAATATCCCCGCCACACCATTTCGGATCAAGATTGTCACCCGCAAATGCCGGAAGATCGGCCAATAGGGCTGGGCGTTTCGAAGCTAAGCCGAATCTTTCATCAAAAAAGGAAGGGCCAACACCAAAGGTCAGCGTACACCGTGCAGGGTTTAGCCCGTCCGCTTCCCCGGTGTCTGAGGGCGGAAGATTGGGATTGTCATTTACGTCACCAATAAGCTCGCCAGTAGTAAGAGCGGCAGCGGCAGTGGTCCATGCTTGCATTAGTTTTTTCACATCGGCCAGTTTGGTTGTGGTGAAATCAAAGGCAGCAAAATAAATAAAGTTTTGTGCAGGTGTCAAAATTCCCGCCTGATGGCTCCCATAAAAAGGAATGGAACTGGAATCACCTTCTGCGGCTTTCGTTGGCTCAGCTACAGCATTACGCGCAGCTATAATTCCACCGACACCTCCGCCCCCTAACAAAAGACCAAGGCCAGTGGCGCCAGTAAGCCGCAGCATATCGCGGCGGCTTAATTTTTTACCAAATATAGGCTGATTCTTCGATTGATCATTAAGAGGGGGACTTTCAGGATTACCTGGTACTCCAGTGAACTTGTTATGTTTATTCATGAGGGTCACACTCCTAGAATAGTTCCCATGTTGGACAATGGCTCAGCCAAGGCGTCCAAATTCTGACTCAGTTTACGTACTTCATCTTCTTTCAGCTCTTCATAGGAAACATATCCATCTCCGGATTTGAAAGGGGCAAGCTCAGCTTGCAAGGCAGCGAATCGTTCACCAATGGTTTTTTCAAGATCGGCATCCTTTTTAGCTAGTTCTGGTTTTAACAGCTCGTATATCTTTTGCGCGCCCTCAACGTTTGCGACGAAATCATACAGGTCTGTGTGCGAGTAACGTTCTTCCTCTCCGGTTACTTTGGAGGAGGAGACTTCATTTAAAAGCTCAACAGCACCAGTTACGAGCAGATTCGCGTCGATCTCAACGGTCTCAACTTTCGCACGTAACAGCTGTGCATCCTTCAACAATTGGTCAGCAACTTCTGTCATATCTTTAGTTGTATTGTCCTGCCAGAGTGCTTTCTCAAGCTTGTGGAAACCGCGCCACTCTGCCGCATCTACATCATTTTCCCGGGCATCGATATTTGGGTCCAAGTCGCCAAGTGCTTCTGCAATAGGCTCAATCCGTTCATAATACATGCGGGCAGGAGCATAGAGCGCCTTAGCCTCATCAATCTTGTCCTCTTTTACAGCGTTGGTGAAACTCTCTGTTTGCTTAACAAATTCATCACATTGCTGGATGACGTATGTGCGATATTGATCTATAGCTGACGTGAAGTCAGCGGCGGCAGTCTCCGGTGTGTTGGTAGCCGCAGCAGTCGTCGGTGTGTTGGTGGCTGTAGTGCTGTTGGTAGCAGTATTTGTAGAATTGTTGTTATTGGCACATCCGGTAAATAGTATGGAGGCTGCAAGCAGACCTGCAGGCACCGCATAAGTAAATTTCATTAAAAAAACACCCCTTTTTTATATCTAAATGATAATCGTTATCAATTATGCTGGACTTATCATAAGTCCGTATACAATTACTGTCAATATAAAAATGTGATGTATCTCATTGTAATAATTGCCCGACAAAAAACTCCCAGGGTTGGGAGTATGGTTTGTGGTAATGTATCCGATTACAATTGAAAAAGCAGAATAGTAACCGCCCCAGCGAACAAGCGAACGTACACAGTACTATGTAATCGGCCCAACTATTCTCTTCGCATATTCAGCAACAACGAACTCAGCTCTAGCCCCAGCGAACCTTTGCGCGTACGCAGCAGTAAAGGCCCCAGCGAACCTTTATGCGTAGTCAGCAGTAACCGACAAGTTGATCTTTGGGCATACGCAGTAACTAAAGGACTCAGATGACACTAAATGCAGCATTATTCGATATTTGAGTCGCTATCGGACCGCATAGTCACTATTGACTTGAAAAGTACCGAATATGGGCCTGTTTCTAAGGAATAGCGTCACTGGAGTCCGAAACTTCGCTCAAAAGGCGATAAATTTGCAAATAACGCCATCTGGGTCCGAAAGCCTCAGTAGGGGCTGATGAATACACTATTGGAGCGGGCAGCCGACGGTCCACAACATAAAGCAGCGATTCCCATTAATGGCGAATCGCTGCTCTATATTGTTTACGATGTTTAAATGAAGCGAACCGTCTCATTTATAGTTAATTAAGCTGTTAATGCGACAGTCCCATTCTTTGAAGGTTTGATCTGCTTAAGAATAAGATCAAAGGTCATCTGCTTTTTATCGTTCATTATGGGATTCATGATCGGCAGAGGGTTGGTTTTCGAACACTTCTGCAGCTTCCTCTGCAGAAAATTCAGGTTCGAATTTACCTACGAGTGGTAATTTGTTTAATTTCGTAGTTTGTACTTCTGCTTTGGTGGGTTGATTGTTTTTTGAATGGCTCATACATACACCTCCTTTAATAAGGAACAACAAACCGTAGTTTGCCCTGAAAAAAGATGTTCTTATTCATGAAAATTTCAGGCTTTTGCATTTGAATGAACTAAGCCCATTTTATAATTGTTACAGCACCATTAACATCAACAATACATAATATGTTTTGACTGTATCCCTTTACCTTGTTATACCAAACAAACCCAGGGCAAGGAGGGGTGACACCATTGAAGGGTATTGGCTAAATCCTACGATCCCTTTATATATAAGGGGGAAACTGAAAATTTATTTGCTAAAATGATAATTTGGTGTTAATTTGGTGTTAATCAACTAAACTCATAAATGAGGTGGATTAATGTCAGTTCACAAGAACAAAGACGCTAAGAAGAATAAGTGGTACTACGTGTTTTATACAGGAGAGAAAGTGAACGGGGTCCGGGTACGGGCGAAGGCGGGGGGGTTTAAAACGCAGAAGGAGGCCATCGCTGCTGAAGCCGAAAGGAGAGACGCCCTGAACAAAGGGACGTACTTTGAGCCGGCAAAGACGCTATTCAAGGACTATATTGCAGACTGGCTGAAGAATAGGAGAAGTATATCGCAAGAAACAGTTGAACTCTACGAGAATAACCTGCGGCTCTACATAAACCCGGTGCTAGGGGATATCCCTCTATCAAAACTGAATGCCCAGCATGTAGAGGACTTCCTGACATCAATGGATGATAAAGGGCTGGGGGAGTGGTCCATAAAACGAGCATTTTCTATTCTTAACGCGGCGCTTAATTCAGCGGTGACGAAAGACCTCATACTGAAAAATCCAGCATCTAAGGTAGAGAAGCCGAAAGTGACCCGCAAGAGTATGGCGGTATGGGAGCCTGATTTCACATTCGAGTTTTTAGAGAAAACCAAAGGGGAAAGCAGATACTGGATCGCTATATATTTGGCGATCATGACCGGTATGCGGCAGGGCGAGATACTGGGGCTGCGGTGGTCAGATATCGACTTCGACAACAAGACTCTCCATATCCAGCAGACCGTAACGAAGCGCAGACGGATCAAGGATGGGGCGAAGACTCCGAGCAGCATTAGATCTGTGGCGTTATCTACAGACACGGTAGATAAGCTGAAAGAACATCGCAAGCACATATTAGAAGACCGCTTGATTGCCGGACAGAGCTATCTTAACCACGACCTAGTGGTTTGTACGGCAGTTGGCGGTCCTGCGACAACAAGGAGCGTGTATAGGGCCTGGGAAAGGTTCCTCAAGAAGTATGAAGCCCCACACATCACTTTCCATGACCTGCGGCATACACATGTTGCCATGATGATCAAACAAGGCGTTCATATGAAAGTAATCTCAGAACGGCTCGGGCACTCTTCTATATCTGTAACAATGGACATCTATGGGCACCTGCTACCAAACATGCAATCAGATGCCGCCGAGCTCATGGATAAACTGAATACAAGATTAGACGGAACCAACAAGTAACAACAGATACTCCCGGATACAGAGGAATAATAGAAGTAAATACAAAGGATCAACGATGAGCATTAGGTTTTTGATATGTTATTCTTATAGCATAGGAAAACAAAGAGAACAGTACCCGACACAAACATCTGTCAGCTGAGGCGGTTAGCCAAAGGACAGCATACACGGGCTGACTGTTCTTTTTGCTTTCTTAGATGTGGTGGCGGAATAGGTAGACGCTTAGACATAAGGCAGATACGACTCGGTGAGCCCCGGCACAACTGACAGGCGTGGAGAGAGAACGCCGAGCTCCCACTGAAGGAAGTAGAACCGGAACAAGGCCAGGGGAACCATTTGGGGAAGTCAGGGACGCTGCTACCCGTTGCGGGAAATGCTGCTATGCAAGGTGCAAATCCTTGCTCACATCATTAACGACATATCCTATCACGCCGTCTGAGGGCGCGTACCACGCGTTTTAGGTAGTGACGGGACAAATACACTCCATGTAGTACAGGCTGTACGAGAGGACTTCGTGCGGTCTGTCAGGGGCTATGTGGGGTTGGTGTAACGGTAGCACCTCGGCTGGGAACGGCCGATAGTGGAGGTTCGAATCCTCTTCTCCGCTTAAAAATATTGGAGGGATGTACATTGGAACAACCGTTGTTAGAAAAATATGAGTGTCTGTCAGAAGAGTGTGGCGGTCAATTCTTAGTTAATATGGAAAAGTCGAAGGGAAAGAACCTTGCTTGTCCGTTTTGTGGAGGAACCGCTGAAGCAACGGCTAGCGAAAATCCAGAAGCTGAGGAACGTGGCTTAGTGTATGGCTGTCTGTTTCCTCGCTAGATTACCAAGCGTTAGCCAACTTGGAGGGAATGATTATGAATTTCACAGAAGCGATTAGACTTTCGAAGAAGTATGCTGAGTGCCCAAAGTGCGGGAATGGAAATATTGGAGCAGGTGAAGGAACAGTCGATATTGACGAGAACTCATTTGAACGCACCTGCAAGTGCGGCTGGAGCATAACGGTGAAGGACAAACAGAATTCATAACGTTTTACAACTTCATGAGAAATAGGAGAATGCTAGTATCTCTTTTACGGTGTAGAATAGTCTCATATTACATCGAAGGAGCGAATACACATCATGAAAAATGACCCTTTTCTTCAAAAAAAGCTGAGTTGGCTAAAAAGACAGAAGGAGATCCCTGTGATACCTCTTTCAGGTTCTGGCGTTGTCTCCATACAAGGTAGGGATATTCTTTATTTGCAGTATGAGGACAATGGTGCTCTGATGGCTGTGACCGAAGTAGAGGACTTTTACTTAATCCCAGCGCATCAATACGAGAAAAAATAGTCTTAAGGAAAGTTTTCCTTACCCGGGGTCGCTGAAAAGTGGCTCTTTTTTGTGCTCAAACCAAATTGAGAGGATGTTTATCATGCCAAATCCACAAATCGAGAACAATTTTAAGTACCATGCTCCTAAACTAGGACAGCCTGAAATCTATGAGGAAATCCGCAACAAGGCGAAAGAGTTGGCTGAATTGATTGATGAGAAAGTACCGAACAGCCGCGAGAAGGCTTCAGCTCTGACCAAAGTAGAAGAATCTGTCTTTTGGGCAAACGCTGGGATTGCGCGTAATTAGGCAAGAGCACCGTTTGGGGATGAACACCCCGGTAATTAAATAAGCAACACATAAAGCCATCCATAACCTGGGTGGCTTTTTCTATACCCAGAAAGGAGTGAACGATCTGGATAAACGTATTAACATTCTATTACAGCTGATCTTTATAGCGGCTATAACATTAACCATCTGGAATGGTATAGAAGGAGTAAGACTGAACGAGCGATATGAGCGGTCTATCCAACGTCATGAGCAGAGCACTAAGCAATATGAGCAAAGCGTAAAAGAATACAATGATTATCTGCAGAGTACCAAGGCACGCATTGAAGAGAGAATCAGAGAGATAGAACAGGCTAAAGTTAATTAAACATTGAGAGGATCGGTGAACAAGATGATTAGAGTAGAATATCGCAATCGTGTTGGTGACGCGGATATCGAAAGGATCATAGAAGTGGGTGACATCAGTCAACTGACAGTGCAAGAACGCGCTGTAGTCATAGGGTTGCCCGTGCGGATAAGCGAATCAGTGTGTGAGGATTGCTGCGCCGAACGTGAAGAAGTTGACAACAGTACAACAGAAGAAAGGATGAACGATATGCAATTCGATCAAGTAGGAGCAATCATGTTCTATGATAAGGACAACGCGCTGGTAGGGAGTGTGGGAGTTGAGTCTGGCACGTACACTGAGGAACAGATTGAGTCTATCGCACAAGGGGCTCTAATGGATGTCTTCTCCTCTGAGGAGGTTAAACGTATCGCCTACTTCACTGTAGAGACTCATCACCTTATACCCTATAAAGGTGAGTGCACAGAGCCCGAAGGGCAGGGAGACTCAACAACAATATCTATACATCCAACAGAAGAGAAGGTAGAGGGGATCTCTGAGAGGCGTATTGAATTACTCCTACAACAAGGTGGATCTATAGAGGGGGTAGTTGATAGAGCCTCTGCATCCCATGTACAGAACCTTGTAGAGCATGGACTGTTTGAGAAGGACTTCTATATTAAGCATAAGCTCGAAGCCTTGCGTATCCTTCACGGGGGAGAGAGCTTTAAAGTTCAACAATCCCTTATTGTTAAATCATTAATGAGTGATCTCGGCATTGATAACGAGGAATGCGGCGTAAATACGTCAGAATTTGATTTAAAATAACTTTTTTTAGCTTTTGGGTCCCTCTGAAAAATAAAAAAATAATGCGGGTGCGCGTGAGCCCGAAAACCGTTCAGATTTTATTTTTGGTTTTCGCTTTCCCTTTACCTTATCTTTACGCCTTCTGAGGGCTTCTCTGAGGGGTTATTTAGCGTTGCTTGGAGAATAATCCCTTCTAATAATGAGGCGCTATAACATGGCTTAAATTCGCTCTGAGAACATAGTTGAAATCATGAATCAAAAAGGAAAGTGGTGAACGACTTATGAGGAAAGGAGAAAACAAAACGGAGGGCATCGTCGGCACAAGTGAATTAGCTGCTGTTGTGGGGAAAACGAAACAATGGATTGGTCAATTGACACGTGACGGGGTGCTTGCTCAGGTAGCACGGGGGAAATACAACCTAGCTGAATCAGTGCAGGCTTATATTCGGCATGTGACCGGAACAGCGGAAGTAGGAAAGATCAGTTACAACGATGAGAAGGCACAGCATGAACAAATAAAGAAGGAAATTGCGATTCTGGAGTTGGAGGAGAAGAGAAACAACCTGCACACAACGGGGGATGTGCTGGATGCATGGGGCGAATTGGTTGTGAATTTTCGGGAGAGGTTGCAGGGTCTGCCTCCGAGGATGGCAACCGAACTGTCACACATGACTGATGAAAAGGAAATCCGTTTATTAATGGAATCCAAGATCAACGATGCTCTAACTGAGCTCGCTAAATATGACCCGTTTGCTGAGAGAGAATGAACGCACAGCGAAAACAGACCTTTACTCTCTTGCGTCAGGCAATCCAACTCGTCAAACCTCCGGAACCGTTAAGTATTGCAGAATGGGCTGACCAACACCGTGTTCTTTCGCCGGAAGATTCCTCGGAGAAAGGACCATGGAGAACAAGTCGATCTCCCTTCCAGAAAGTGCCGATGGAAGCCATATCCGATCCCGAAGTAGAGTCTGTTGTCATGATGTGGGGTGCTCAGCTAGGTAAAACAGCCGTTCAATTGAACACAATTGGCTATTATACGGGGCATGATCCGGCTCCGATCATGGTAGTTCAGCCGGATTTAGTAGTCGCGAGGGACTTTTCCAAGGACCGACTTGCTCCAATGTACCGGGACTCGCCGCAATTGGCGAAGCTCATAACCAAAGATAAGAGCAGAGACACCAGTAATACCATACTATACAAGTCCTATCCAGGCGGCAGAGTCAACATAGCAGGAGCGAATTCTCCGGCTTCACTAGCTTCCAAACCTATTCGTGTTGTTATCGCGGATGAAATTGATCGTTTCCCAGTGTCCGCTGGTAAGGAAGGAGACCCTGTGTCACTGGCTACAGCCCGTACAGACACGTTCTATAACAAGAAGCTAGTGTTTGTATCCACTCCTACGCTTAAAGGCTCCTCAAGGATTGAGAAGCTGTATGAAGACAGCACGAAAGAAGAATGGTGTGTACCGTGTCCATCCTGCGAAACGTACCAGCCGTTCAAATGGGCTCAGATCAAGTTTGAGTACGATGAGGAGACTTCTAATTGCGTTGAAGTGAACATGGCCTGCAAGGACTGTGGAGCCCTGCACCCAGAGCATGAGTGGAAGCATGACTACGCCGAACGTGGTAAGTGGATCGCGGGTAAAAAGCACGCAACAACACGGGGTTTCCACTTGAATAGTTTGGCTGGGACAATAAATGTTACTTGGAAAAAGCTTGTTAATGATTGGATGAAGGCTCAGCGGGGTGGATCTCAGCTGCTAAAGACGTTCATTAATACCAAATTGGCTGAGACTTGGGAAGAAAAAGGACAGAAAGTAGAGCATGAAGTGCTCCTCAATCGCCGTGAAATGTATCAGGCGCGGGTGCCGGAAGGTGTCCGTTACCTCACTGCTGCGGTCGATACGCAGGATACACGCTTTGAAATAGACGTGATGGGCTGGGGAAAAGGTTACTCAAGCTGGCGAGTTCAACGTCATATCATAGTCGGTGATCTCAATCAGCAGCAGCCGTGGGACGAACTAGATGAATTTCTGTCGCGAACATGGAATGATGTCTGGGGCAGAACGTTCCGACCGGTTAGGATCCTCATCGACTCAGGTGGTCACCACACGCTAAAGGTGTACAAGTTCTGCAAGCCCCGGCAAGGTCGGAATATCTACGCTCTGAAAGGCGAAGAGAAGGGTGACGGTACGGAGACCCCACTACTTAACGGGATCAGCACAAACAATGTGGTTAAGGCTACTGTAATCCGCGTAGGCGTCTCTGAGGGAAAGGCTACAGTATTTGCCTCTCTTAAATTGGAGCCAGGGAAGCCAGGGTCATGTCGATTTCCGTTGCCACACCCGGACAACCCAGATGCTTTCGTATATGACGATGAGTATTTCATGCAACTAACAGCAGAACAATTGGTAACCCGGTACAAGGAAGGTCTGCCTTACACCGTTTGGGTGAAGACTCGAGCGCGGAACGAGGCGCTTGACCTTGCAGTGTACAACCGGGCTGCCATTGAAATGATAAACCCAAACTTTGACCTTCCATTGCCGGATCCGGTGAGTGCGCGGGCGGCACCGACAAAAACAAAAAAGCCAAAGAAAAAGAATGTAGCCAGCAGCATATAGACCAGACGAAGGAGGTGAGAAAGGGAAAATGCCTAGAATACCTTATGAGGAAGCTAAAGCCAAATATCAAATGTGGAATGAAGCTGAGGATGCTATAGCTACAGGGAGTTCCTACAGTATTGCTGACAGATCATTAACCCGTGCCGATATGGCTACCGTTCTTATGATGAAAAGAAAGTATGGACGTATTGTTGATGCTTATGAGAATGGTGGTAAACGCCGTTCTAGGACAGCGGGATACTACCCTGTTGACCGATGAATATCATCGATAAAACACTTAACCTAATTGCTCCTGGAATTGCCGCTAAGCGGGAACAAGCTCGAACTGAGGTTGTAAGGCAACAGGTGGTACGCAATGTCACCAGCCAATTAATCGGAGGCTCCGGAAGTAATGGGCGGGGTTACGGCAAGCATGGAGCCAGTACAACCAAGTCATCCATGCTTTTCTGGCAAACACCTGCAGGAGATGCAGACGTGGACATCCATCAGAACGTCCCTAAACTGCGGGAGCGGGCTCGGGACTTGCATATGGGTACTGATATCGTAGCAGCTGCACACAAAGGGTTACGGACAAATATCGTTGGAACCGGATTGCGCCTCAACCCTGCTTTTGATGCTAAATTCTTAGGTTTGGATGAGGTTAGGGCTGAGGAACTACGAAGTTCTATTCAACGCGAATGGGCATTATGGGCGGATACAACGAAATGTGACGCTGCTGGACTCAGTGATTTTTATCAATTACAGGCGTTAGCGTTCATATCAACCATGATGAGTGGTGATGTATTCGCACTTATGCCGAGTAAAAATCGCCCGTGGTCAGTATACGATCTCAAGGTGAATTTAATCGAAGCAGATAGATGCGCAACGCCGCCAGATAAAGTGATTACAGACAGGGATAGAGTTCAGTCTGGTGTTGAAATCGATGATGATGGAATGGTTGTAGCATATCATTTCAGCAATCGACATCCGGGAGCAGATGGATACAACTTGACCGGAGTGAATGAATGGGTGCGCGTCGAGAAATATGGCAAACGAACTGGACGGGTAAATGTCCTTCATTTGTTTGAAGCAGAACGTCCGGGGCAGCGCAGGGGTATTCCTGTTATTGCGCCAATCATTGAATCACTGAAGCAACTAAGTCAGTACACAAGTGCAGAGCTAGCGGCAGCTGTTATTACTTCTATGTACACAGTTTTTATCACAACCCCTGCAGATGACGAGGGCAGTACTCCATTTGATGGCGTTGGGATGGATGACGATGACTTAGATGGTGCAGGAAATGTGCCGGGTTCTACTGGTGACGAAATCAAACTTGGTCAAGGTGCTATCATGCGGACTGATCCGGGTGAGGATGTGAAATTCGCCGACCCGACTAGACCTAATCCAAACTACGAGGCGTTTGTTCGTGCCATGCTTAAGCAGATGGCAGCAGCGCTTGAGTTGCCTTATGAAATATTGACTAAACAATTCACCAGCTCATATTCAGCGAGTCGAGGCGCCCTTCTGGAAGCTTGGAAGATGTACCGCATGCGCCGTTCATGGCTATCAAAAACGTTTTGTCAGCCTATCTATGAAGAATGGTTTGTAGAGGCAGTTCTTAAAGGAAGAATTAGTGCACCCGGCATCTTTGATGATCCGGCTATTTTTGCTGCCTATACAAAAGCAGAATGGCACGGTCCTTCGCAGGGATTGCTTGATCCAACCAAGGAAGTTGACGCAGCTGTTAAACGGATGGAAAACAATCTTTCCACAGCAACGCGTGAAACTGCTGAGATTAACGGCGGCTCATGGGAGGACAACGTTCGGCAACGGGCGTACGAAAAGTCTCGCTTAAGAGAGCTAGGGTTAACTGAGTCTCCAGCGGGACCATCAACTCCTATAACGCCACCCGATCCTTCGAAAGAAGGTGATGAAGATAATGATGACGAGGAAGGAGGTGATTAAAAAGAATGGCAAAAAAAATCAAACTTAACGGAACAGTTGTAGGAGATAGAAATGCTCGCGTTTATGAATGGCTTGAGATTCCGCACATCAGCCCTTCCTCAGTAAGTAGGTTGCTCGAAGAAGCAAATGGCGAAGAGATTGAGATATACATTAGTTCAGGCGGGGGCGATGCTTGGGCTGGCAATGAAATCTTTACTTTAGTGAAGGAGTATAGCGGGTTTGTAACTTCAAAAATCCCTTCCATTGCCGGCAGTGCCGCATCTGTATTTGCAATGGCAGCTGACAAAGTCCTAATCTCACCAACTGGTCAAATTTTCATCCACAATTCAGCGACTTGGACAGATGGGAATAAAGAAGATCATCAGCAAACAATTCAAATGCTTGAAAGTGTTGATGAAGCAATGGTCAATGCTTATGTTCTCAAAACAGGGAAAACGCGCGAAGAATTGCGCAATTTAATGAAAAATGAAACGTTTTTTAACGCACAGCGTGCGGTTGAATTGGGGTTTGCAGACGAAATTATGTTTGCAACTGAAGAACTTAGCCCGACAGCAAATCTGTCAATGGGTGCAGAGTTACCACCGGATGTACTGGATAAAGTACGTAATAAATTGCTTTCCATGACACCAGTGAAGGATGGTTCAAACAGTCAAATTGAATCGTCTGTGGTGAAGGCGAAAGAGCCTAAGGCAGCAGATAAAACAAAGGAGGAACCAAAGACAATGGATATTAATGAATTAAAGGAAAAACACCCTGAGCTTTTTGCACAGGTAACTGGCGATGCACAGGCAACTGAGAGAATAAGGGTTGCTGCAATTACTGCCCTAGCAGAAAAGACACCTGGCTCTGCCGAACTTGTTAAAGCTGCGATTGCAAATGGTGAAACCGCTGGCGAACTTGCGATTAAGATTGTAGAAGCATCGCAATTGCGCATTAGCACTGCTGCTAAAGAACGCGAACTTGATGTTGAAGAGAGTGGAATTGATACAGTGGAATCATTAGAAGCTAAAACGCCTGATGCAACTAAGGAAGAGGATGCAGAGGCAGCAGTCACCAGTATGATTGCAATGGCACAAAAAATGAAACCCAAGAATGGAGGTCGTAGATAATGTCAGAGTATACTAGCCCATCGTTTGATGAATTGTTTGCAGGTGGAGTAAAGCCGGAGAGAATGACGGCGATCATTATTAAAGCTGGTTCCGGGATAGTAACACGGGGAACTGTATTGGGCGCTGTGTCTCAGCTGCCTGAAACGGATTTATACGCTGGAACACCTATCACAGCTCCAGTTGATTCTACTAAATCAGATGGCTCTGAAGCACCATATTGCATTCTGGCGGATAGCAGCATTGATGCAACCACAGTTGATGTACGAGCTGCTGCTTATCTAGATGGTGAATTCAATCGTGATGCTCTTAAGTTCGGCGGTACAGATAAAGTAGCCACACATGAAGTGGCTATGCGCAAGATCGGCATGATTACAAAACGAGTAGTTAAATAAGGGAGGATAAAAAAATATGCCATCATATCATGACATTTTAGAAATTCCAACACTAGTACGAGTTGTTGAAGCATTTCCTGAAGACTCGTACTATCTGACAACCACGTTCGCTAGCGAAGGCGAGACATTCACGACTGATGAAATTGAAATTCAAACAAAAAAAGGTCATCGTCCACTGGCGCCATATGTAAACGAGTTGCTGCCAGGGAAGGTAGTCCTTCGTACTGGGTTCACAGCCAAGACGTATACTCCTGCACTATTAAAACCGATGCGCGTCATCACTAGACACGACCTGAAGGTTAAACAAGCAGGAGAAACACTCTTGAATCCAAAGACTCCCGAACAACGTTATCAAGAGTTGATCGTAAAGGACCTGTCCGAGCTTACGGATACTATCGATAGACGTAAAGTGCAGCAACTATCTGAAATTATGTTTACAGGTAAGACCGAACAGATCGGTGAAGGCGTCAGCCAAGTGCTTGACTGGGGCTTTACGAATATTGAGGTGTTGTCTGGTACAGATTTGTTCTCCAACCCAGACACCAATGTCATTGAGTACCTTACCGACTGGGTGCAGGAAGTCATGGATAAGAGTGGCCGCACAATGCGCCGTGTACTTACCACCGCGAAGGTAGCTCGGACCATTGTAAACCACCCAACATTGACGAAGCTGATCGAAGCAAAGAAAGAAACTCTTGATGTAGGTGATCTGAATCAACAGATCTTACCTGAAGGTGTTATCTATCATGGATATCTGCGTCAGGCGAATCTTCAAATTTGGTCGTACACTAACTCCTATACGGATGAAGCTGGCGATGAGGTGAGTTATATCCCAGAAGGAACACTCGCCCTGTTACCGGATGGTCAGCCATTCGAATTTATGTATGGTGCGAACTTAGTTGCTGATAAGGATGGCGACTTCATGTTTGCCCAAGCTAAAATCTATCCGCAAGTACTGAGTGAAGTGGAACCGCCAAGCCGTAAACTGCAATTGCTTTCCCGTCCAATCTGTGTTCCTGTTAACGTTGATGGCTGGTATGTCGCAAAAGTTCTTTAATTCAAAGGAGGATATTTACTCATGGTATATATTGCTGAAATGAACATTCGTCACAATGGTAAGAAAATTGCGATCGGGGAACAAATTCCCAAGGACATGAAGAAAGAAGAAATTGAACGTTTGCTTTCTATGAAAGCAATTAAGGATCCGGAAACTGAGGCTAAAGCAATTAAAGAAGCGGCAGCAAAGAAAGCAGAAGCGGCTGGCGAGTAAGGGGTGTTTGTTGTGAACCTCCGTGATCAAATCAAAATTGATAATCAGCGAACATTTTTAAACACAAATGAATTCGCTGATGACTATATCATCAACGGAAAGCCAGTTAAGGTAGTTCTTAACGCAGCTACCGACAACAAGCACCCCCTGGCATATGCTGAGGGGGTTTCGCTTGTCAACGATACATTGCATGTGGATGTGCTGGAGCTAGGCTACACACCAAAGCAAGATGAATGGCTGAACATCAACGGCACCGAACATAAGGTAGTGCGAGTAGCGTCCGAAAAGGGAATGCTTGCAATTTATCTGGAGGCGAATGTCGGATGAAAGTAGAAGGCTTGAGCCTAGCAATCAAAGGCACAAAGGCTCTAAAGGATAAGATGCAACCAGCAGCCTCGCTCGCTCTTAACCGTGTTGGTAAAGGTGTTGTAACCGAAGCCTCACGCAAGGTAAAGGAGACTTATAACATCAAGTCAGCAGACGTTAAAAACGCTATGCGGCTGGTGTTATCGTCTCCTGATGCTGGAGAGGTTCTGATTAAGTCCAAGGGGCGAAATCTTCCAGTTACCCGTTTCAAAGTTACACCAAAAGCACCGACAGGTAAGCGGCAGAAGATGGTCAAGGTCGCAATTAAGCGCGGAGATGCTAAGAAGGTCGGCAATGCCTTTGTAGCGGTACGAAGAGGCGCTGTTGGGATTATGAAACGGCAGAAACCTACCGGGCAAAGTGGACGAGCGCGTGTAACGAATGCGAAAGGTTTTAAACCGGAGCTACCGATCGAAGAACTTCACGGACCAGCTATCCAACGAATGCTTAACGAACCACAAGTTGTAGAACATATCCAAAATGAAGCGCAAGACCGAATGGAGAAACGTTTAATCCATGAGATCAACCGCATTTTGAAGTGAGGTGATAGGTCATTTCTACTCCTATATTACTTATCCAAGCGATAAAAGGGTTTATCGAGAATGTGGTGAAAGACGGAGTAATTGATGTGCCTGCTGTTCACTTGGGCTTTTTGCCTCGGAAGAACAGAGATAATGCCGATGCTCCAGAATTTCCTTACATCATAGTCCGCCCTGCAATCGGCATTGATAACGATGATTGTAAAGTCACTGTGCATTTGTTGTTTGGGAGCATGGCTGATGATGATCAGGGGTTCCTTGACATGTTCAATCAAATGGAACGAGTACGAATTGCATTGCTTAAGCAGGAAGTAATAGAACGGCGGTTTCGAATGGAGCTGCCTTACAAGTGGGAATTTCCGCCGGAACAACCGGAGCCATACACCATTGGGCTTGTAACAACCATATGGACATTGCCAGCGGTACAAAAAGAGGAGGGGTTACTTTGAGTGTTAAGAAGGAAAAAGAAGTACCGGATTTTGAAATTCCTGATGTTTTGTCTAAAGAAGAATTGCCGCAGGAGTCCGGAGGTGTCAAAGAAAGGATTGCTCCGTTAATTTACTTGGGACCAAACCTGCCGGGTGGGTTGTTATCCGGCAACACCGTTTTTAAAGGTGGAAAACCTGCACACATTGAGGAGTTAATCACTGCACAGCCAGAACTCGCTAATCTCATTGTCCCAGTGGATAACATTAATGAAACGTTGGCTCGCATTAACAGAGCAGGAACTGCGGAATACCAAGCCTATAAGGCTTTGAAGGAGGATAAGTAATGGCGTTTAATCATGGTGTTACCACTTCGGAGAGAGCAACGTCAGTACTCTCCACAGCCAGCGTAAGCGCTGGTATACCGATCGTGTTCGGCACGTCTCCTGTTAATCAGTCTGGACTTACTAAAGCCCCTGTAAATACCCCAGTGCTTGTTAACTCCTATGCAGAGGCTGTAAACGCCTTTGGATATAGTGACGACTGGGGATCGTACTCCATCTGTGAATTTATTAACGCATATTTCCAACTGAACGCTCTAAAACCTGCGATCCTAGTCAACGTCCTTGATCCGTCAGTACACAAGACCGTTGTTGCGGCTGCATCTAAAAACGTAGTCGAAAAATCTGTCATTATTGCAGATTCTGGAGTCATACATGATGCTACTTTGACTGTTAAATCATCGGATGGAGCTACGCCTTATGCTAAAGGCACGGATTACTCTGTAGCTTTTGATGGTGATGGTAATACGGTTATCTCCATTAAGTCAGGAGGTGATATTCCGAGTGGCGTTTCAACTTTGAGTGTAGCTTACACAAAGCTTAATCCGTCCGTTATTGATGCTGACGATATTATCGGTGGCTTAGACGCTGGTACAGGATTGGCAACGGGGCTAGAGCTTGTCAATCAGGTATTCCCACGATACGGATTGGTTTCGGGGTTGATCCTAGCACCTGGCTACTCCCATAACCCTACGGTCGCTGCTGTGATGGTCGCTAAAGCTGGTAACATCAACAGCACATTTACGGCATTCGCATTGACCGATATGCCTACAGACACTTTAAAGCAATACACCGATGTACCTGCTTGGAAAAATATAAACGGGTATACATCAGCATCGCAAGCACCGCTCTGGCCTAAGGTTTCCAAAGGCGGAAAACAATACTACATGTCTACGCACATCGCTTGTGCAATAGGGGTTGCTGATGCTTCAAATGAGGGTGTTCCTGTAGCTTCCCCATCCAACAAATCTCTTGTCATTGATGCGGCAGTCCTTGCTGATGGCACTGAGGTTCTCCTTGGTCCGGATCAGGCTAATTTCCTGAATAGTCAAGGAATTATGACTGTTTTGAACTTTGTCGGAGGATTTAAAGTGTGGGGTAACTATACAGGAGCTTATCCGGCATCTACGGATCCTAAAGATGTATTTATATCCATCCGTAGAATGTTTATTTGGGCAAAAAACAGCATCATCTTGACGTATTGGAGCCAAGTGGATAACCCAGCTACCCCACGACTGATTGAGACGATTACTGACAGCATTAACATTTGGCTTAACGGTTTAACTGCGAGCGGATATCTACTTGGTGGACGCGTGGAGTTCAATGCCGCAGACAATCCTGTCACCGATTTAATGGCGGGTAAATTTAATTTCCAGATTTATATCACACCACCGGGACCAGCTCAGGAGTTGGCGTTTACGTTTGAATATGACGCTGCATATCTTGAGACGTTATTCGGTTAAGGGGAGGGGAAATAACTTATGGCAGTAATACCTGAAAGACTAACGGGTTATAGTGTGTTTCGTAATGGATCTGAGAGAGTGGGTACATCGGATGTAGAGCTTCCAAGCTTGGAGGCTCTAACCGATACAGTTAGCGGAGCTGGGATTGCGGGGGAGGTGGATTCTCCAACAATTGGGCACTTCGGCAGTATGCGGACAACTCTCAACTTTCGGACGCTTGACATTCCGATGTTTAAACTTTCTGGACCCAAATCACAAGCCCTTGACTTCCGAGGCGCTCAACAGGTTTACGACTCCTCGGCAAGCGAGTACAAGAGCATTCCTGTCCGGGTTAGCGTTCGAGGTATCCCCGTGAATACAACGTTGGGAACTTTTGAAAATAATGCTGCGACTGGTAGTTCTATTGAACTGGAATGCACATACCTGATGGTAATGGTAGACGGCGTTAAAGTAATCGAGATCGACAAATATAACTACATCTGCTTTATCGATGGCGTGGATCACCTAGCTGTCGTTAAACAGCAGTTGGGACTGTGAGGGATATGAAAATGAGTGAAAAGAATATTGCAGTAGAGGCTGACGAGCGTGTGTTTACGCTGAGTCGGCCTTTTGTTTTTGAAGAGAAAGAATACACGTCGTTGATGCTGGATTTTGATGCATTACTCGGAGAAGACCTGATCCGTATCAATACACATTTTGATGCAGCACAAAAAAGCCCAGTGTTTGTAAAAGCATTATCCTTGCAGTATCAACTCAATATTGCAGCAGCAGCCGCAGGTGTGCCTGTAGAGTTTTTTAACAAGATGAACGGTAAGGATGTCTCCAAAGTGGGGCTGCTGGCACAGAATTTTTTGCTCATTTAGGATTGGCAGACAAAGAGGGGGCGCGAAAGCTGAAAAAGCTTGCAGCGTCCCTTTCTTCTGCTTATTTTTCGCCAATCCCATATTGGCTAGGTATGCCTGTTAGCGAGATGTATGACTGGGTTGATACCGCCAACGAAATGAACAAAGAACGAGAGCATAACCGGAAGCAACAGCAACGGGGAAAGAAGAGGTGATCTATGGCCGGAAAAGAGTATAAAATTGCGTTTGACCTTCAGGCAAAACTTGACTCCTCTTACAACGCTGGTATGCGTAAAGTGCTTGATAATCTCAACGATTTGCAAACTACAGCCCGTGCCATAGAAGCAATTCGAATCTCAGGGGATATGGTTCGACCGCTGCGTGAAGGTTTACAGGCAGCAGAACGAGAGTTTGATCAATTACGCCGAACACCGCGTATTGATGGAATATTCACTGAGACGGTTAAGGAGCTCAAAGAGGCTGTAAAGGAGTCAGCACAGTTAAGCCGCAACCTGCAGGAGATCGCACGTATCCGTATGCCGTCCAATATGTTTGGTAATGACCTACAACGGTACACCCGAGATATGCAAGATCTCGAACGCCGTATGCGGGAGATAAACGATATTCACGGTCCGTCTCCTGGTGAGGGTGGCGGTGGAGGCGGCGAAGGCTCAGACGGAGACAGTTCCGGTATGTGGGCACTTGGTGGCGCTGTTTTGGCTGGAGGTGCTATTGCGGGAGTTGCTGCTGGAGCAGGATTGGCTGCTCATGCTGTATTTTCGTTTTCGGAAGAGTATCAGGTAGCCATGAACCAGATTCAAGCGAGTACCGGCGCTTCTGAACAACAGATGAGTGGTTTTAGTGAAATAGCTACTAATATCTACAATCAGAATTTGGGCGAGAGTTTTTATGATATCGCGCAGAATATGAGCATAGTGCGTCAGGTTACCCAACAATCAGGAAAAGCGCTTGAAGATGCTACAAAAAACGCAATTATGTACAGCGATGTTTTCGGAGAAGATGTAACTGAATCGGTGAAAGCAACTGATACTATGGTGAAAAACTTCGGGATTACATCGACTGAAGCGTATAACTTATTAGCGCAAGGTGCTCAAAAAGGGCTTAACAAATCAGGAGAATTACTTGACAGCGCGAATGAATATAGTCCGTACTTTGCGAAACTAGGTTTTTCTGCTAATCAGATGTTTGATACATTTAGCGCCGGATTAGCGGCAGGTGCTTTTAATCTTGATAAAGTCGGGGATGGAATCAAAGAATTCGGTATTAGGACAAAAGACCAATCAAAGTCAACCTATGAAGCATACAAAGCGATCGGATTAAGTGGCGCTCAAATGACTACTCAGTTTGCGGCTGGCGGAGAAACAGCTCAGAAAGCATTTCTGACAACAGCTAAAGCTATAAATGCTATTAAAGATCCAGTTGTTGCAAATGCAGTTTCCGTTCAATTATTCGGAACTCAGGCTGAGGATCTTGAAGCGCGTGTTGTGAAGGCGATGACTTCAGCTAAAAGTCAGTTCGATATGACTAAAAACACTATGGAAGATATCAGTAACGTTAAGTATGACACCATCGGCAAGGCTTTAGGAGGAATAGGTCGGACGTTGCAAACCAGCCTGATCCTACCCATTTCCAAAAAACTCCTCCCTTTCTTTCAAGGATTAGCGGACAAGATGGTAGACTGGGTTCCTGCGGTTATGGCTTCGTTTGATACAGTGGGTGGGGCAATATCAAAGACATTCGGATTCATTCGGAATCTTTTTGCGCAGGGTTCATCTGGAGGAGGCATCCTTACTAGTCTAGGGTTGGACAGCAGTTCATCTCAGATGATCATGAGTACGATCAATAACATTTACGACAGCGTTAGCGGTGTGCTTAGTAACGTAAAGAAACTGTTCACGGGTGAAATCAATATCGCTGAAATGTTTGGGTTCAAGAAAAAAGACATGAAAGGCATCACGTCAGGGTTCAAGGATATTATTGGTGGACTCATGGATTATTGGGCTGATTTTGGCAAGGGATTGATAGGACTATGGCCGAGCATCAAGGGCATCTTCGTCTCACTTGGAAATATAGTTAAATCAGTTGCACCTGTAGTCGGGTCGCTAGTGACAACTGCGGTGGCTGGATTCAGGGCGGTGTACAATGCAGTATTACCGATTGTGACGTATCTTGCAGGCAAGCTTTGGCCTATTATCCAGAACATATTTAATTATCTGAGTACACAAGTTTTTCCACAAGTTGCAGCTTTAATTGCTGCTTTGGTCCCAAAGATCATGAGTATAGCAACTAAGGCACAAGAAGCTTTTGGAGCGATTGGCGGCTGGATTAGTCAGATGTTCGAGGCTATTAAACCTACCCTTGACAACCTTTTTGCAACCTTCGAGTTTGTATGGGGAGCCATAAAAATTGTGGTGTCCAACGCTATTGATGCTATCGGCGGCGTGATCAGTGGTCTGCTAACAGCGTTAGGCGGGATAATAGATTTTGTAACTGGCGTTTTTTCTGGTGATTGGGGAAAAGCGTGGCAAGGGGTGAAGGATATTTTTTCGGGTATTTTTGAAGGGCTTGGAGCCATTCTTACCTTCCCGATTGATGTTGCAATCGATGCAATTAACGCCGCGATTCACGGTATCAATAAGATTAGTTTCGATTGGCCAGAGTGGGTTCCAAAGTTTGGCGGTGAACACTTTGGTTTGAACATACCGGACATTAATCATGTCGGAGGGTACGCAAAAGGCGGGTATGTTGACAGTCCGGAACTTGCATGGGTCGGTGAGGGAAGATCACCCGAGTGGATCATACCAGAGAATAACTCAGCACGTTCCCAAGGGTTGCTGCAAGCTGCAAACCGAAGTATGGGCGGCGGTAATACAAGCGATAATACAATTGGCGATTTTATTTACAATCCTATTTTTAATTTTAATGGTCCAGCTGACAAAGAAGCAGTACAACAGATGGAACAAAGGAATCGTCAGGAATTTGGCAAACAGTTTGCGGATTATAAACGTCAAGCATCGAGGGTGAGTTTATCGACATGACCTATACAACAATACAAGGCGATACCTGGGATGGTATCGCCTTTAAAGTTTATGAACAAGCGAATCTCATGAACCTGCTTATAAACGCCAATCCTGAACATGCTTCGACCGTATTGTTTTCTGGAAACATTAAGCTAAACATTCCAGAGAAGCCCGCTGAATCTTCTGACACGCTTCCACCATGGCGAAGGGAGGAATAGCATGAAACTAATGCAGGATGCCCGTAGAGCGGTTCTGGTGATCAACTACAACGGTAAAGATGTAACCACTGATCTTGCCAAATCTCTTACAGACTTTTCCTACAATGACGCAGCTCCCGGCGATGCTGATGATATATCAATTAACTTGGAAGACGGAGCGCAAAATTGGCAAGGTCCTTGGTCTCCAACCGAGGGAGATAAGATAAAAGTAGAGATCCGGACAATCAATTGGGACAAACCGGGAGAGATTAAAAAACTTCCTCTCGGATCTTTTGAGGTGGACACATTTGATTTCACAGGACCACCAGATTCTGTATCCATTAAAGCCCTATCCATACCCATTGGAGCGGATATAAGGCAAGAAAAACGTTCGCGAAGTTGGGAAAAAGTAGCGTTGAAGACAGTCGCTATGCAGGTTGCGAAAAGTGCAGGGCTGAAGCTTCTTTATGAAACTAAAGATAATCCTTCTTATGATCGGTTGGAACAGAGCAGTATGTCTGACCTATCCTTTCTGGTTGATGCTGCGAAGAAAGAGGGAATCGCAGTCAAGGTTGTAGGCGGGAAGCTGGTATTATTTGACGAAGCTGAATATGAAAAAAAGGCTCCTATTACGACGATTACACGCGGTAAGGATAATGTAATATCTTATGCTTTTAATTGGAGCACTACATTGGTAGCTTACCGTGCTTGCGAAGTATCCTATACCGATGCAAAGAAGAAAAAGACATACAAAGCAATGTACTCCCCTCCAGGAGCACCAAAGGCTGGTCCGGTATTAAAGCTTAATGAACAGGTTGATTCGCAAGCTGCTGCTCTTAGGTTAGCCCGTAAGAGCCTCAGAGAAAATAACAAAGAGTCTGGTAAGGGTAGTTTAGTCTTAATGGGAGATATAAGGATGGCTACTGGATTGACGATCAACGTAAAGGGATGGAAACGATTTGATGGTAAATACATCATCGAATCATGTACACATGCCGTTGGTAGTGGCGGCTATGTTACTAACATCGGAATCAGGAAGGTATTGGGGTGGTGAAATGATCAGAATTGGGACAGTATCTACGGTTAATACGATAGCGAGAACGGTAAGGGTTTCGTATCCAGATAAAGATGATCTTGTTTCTGGTGAGCTGCCGGTTATCGGTCCAATAACATTAGAAATGCCTATACCTGGAGAAACAGTGCTTGTAGGCTACCCTGACAACAGTACAGATGGGTACTGCATCGGAGTTATTCAGGGAGGTGCCGAATAAACATGGCGATGAGTAAGCTAGGAAATCTCGGTCCGATCGTTTTTGTTGTGTCACCCGAAGCCATACGAACCTTTCAGGAATTTACACGGGCTAGTGCGGGAAGGTGGGCAAAGCATGAAATCATCGGTCAAAAGCCCAAAACACAATTTCTCGGACCGGGGCTTGATACGATCTCGTTTACCATGTGGTTTGATGCGCGGTATGGTCTCAATCCCCGTAAGGAGTTAGATAAGCTTACCGAGATTGACCGGGCGGGGAAGGCACTACCATTGATCGTAGGAAAAAAAGGTGTTGGCACAGGATTGTGGGTCATCACAGGGTTATCTCAAGCTTGGACCAAGGTTGATAATGTAGGTAATATAATCCGAGCCACAGTGAATGTCAGTTTGGAGGAATACGTAAAATGAGCACATACACAGTAGATATGACACAGCCATCTAATATTATTTTTGCTCCAAAGGATTTAGCAGAAGAGGTCAGCCAGAATATAAGGACAATCCTTTCCACGGCAATTGGGAGCGCGCCACTGGCACGAGATATTGGAATTGACTATAGCATTGTGGATGAACCTTACCAAATTGCAGAGGCGCGGTTAACAGGAGAGATACACACTGCTATTGCTGATCAGGAGCCGCGAGCGCAGATAATTGAAGTGTCTTTTAATGGAACAATAACAGATGCTTTGACAGGTCGGATAGCGGCTATAGTAAGGTACACGCTGGCAGAGGGGGTGACCTGATTTGGTGGAATACGTAGATTTGCCGGAGATACAGTTTGTTGCAGAAGATGCGGCGGACATACAACAAAATATTATCACTATGTACGAAGGTTTAACCGACAGTACACTTCAGTCTGCCGATCCGGTAAGGCTTTTTTTATCTTCGTTAGCAGCTATTATTGTGCAGCAACGCGTACTTATTAACCGGACATCCAAAGGTAATTTGTTGCGTTATGCAACCGGAATTGTATTGGACTACAAAGGTGCTGATTTTGGTTTAATCCGGTTAGATGCTTCTCCATCAATTACTAACTTGCGCTTTACTCTCTCAATTCCGCTGGCATCAGTGACAACCATCCCTGCGGGTACGCGAGTTGGGGCGCAGGGTGGGGACGGCTCCATATATTTTTCAACAACCGAGTATTTGGAGATTCCGGCAGGCGCTACAACTGGTATGGTGACGGGCGAGTGTTCAACGGTAGGCACGACAGGTAACGGATTCATGCCTGGGCAGGTCAATGTTTTGATGGATCCTCTACCATTTGTTCAATCGGTCACCAACACCACTGAGAGCAGTGGCGGAGCAGCAACAGAAACAGACGAAGCATTTCGTGAACGCATTCGAACCGCACCAGAATCTTATAGTACCGCTGGTCCACAAGGATCTTATGAGTTTTGGGCTAAATCTGCATCTGCTGCCATCTTGGATGTACATGCTTATTCTCCATCTGAAGGCGAGGTTACAATTGTCCCTTTACTCGCTGGCGGTGTGATTCCGGGAGAAGATATGCTCGAAACTGTGGCGGAGACGCTAGAGGATCGCGGTATCAGACCTTTGACTGATCATGTGACAGTCACAGCACCGACAGCTATGCCTTATACAACTACACTGACTTACTATATCAGTCGTAACCGCGCGTCAGAAGTTACAGCTATCCAGACAGCAGTTACATCAGCGGTGGAGGCTTACCAGCTCTGGCAAAAATCTAAGCTCGGGAGAGATATTAATCCATCTGAGTTGATTGCACGTGTCATGGCTGCCGGAGCGCTGAGGGTAAATGTTATAGCACCAGTTTATACACTGCTGACAGCAACTCAAGTTGCACAGCAAGGTATAACTACATTGACTTATGGAGGGCTTGTTGATGATTGATATCGGACAGCTAAGCCTTCGAGATATCCTGCCAACTAGTATCGCCAAAGATCCGGCTATTGCTGCAGCAGCCGCATCACTGGATACAGAGTTACAGGTGACCACATCGGAGATCCGTAAGTTAGACATTCTCGGACGATCTGAGGAATGGAGCAGCGAGGAAGTTGATGAACTGGCGTGGCAGTATAAGCCTCCTTACTATGATCCGGAGTTGCCTTTGGAACAGCGGCGCGAGTTGGTTAGAACAGCCATACAATTCCACCGTAAGAAAGGGACTCCTAGAGCTGTTGAGGATCTAGTTAAGCTACTCTTTGGCGAAGGTCGCGTTGAGGAGTGGTTTGAATATGGAGGTCAGCCATTCCATTTTCAAGTTATGACAAACAATTCTGACGTAACGACTGTTCGCGCCCAAGAGTTTATTAGGGCAGTAAATTCAGTCAAACGACTGTCCACTACGCTAGATCGAGTGACAATTTCAGAAGGCGCAGATATTAATATGTTTTTTGGTGGCGCTTTGCATGTAGCAGATAAGTTCACAATTTAAGGAGGGGTAATATGTCCTCATGGGGTGGGATGACACTCACAAATAAAGGCATGATATTGCAAGGCAAGGCACAAGCAGGAGCACAGTTAATATATACACGGATAGCTGTTGGAGATGGAACGCTTAGTGGACAATCAGTGCCGGCATTAAACGGATTGATATCGCAAAAAAAGAATCTACCCATTACCAGACTTCGAACACAACCACCTAACAAGGTTATGATTGGAACGACTCTTTCTAACGCTGATGTTACGACAGGGTTCTATTTTCGTGAGGTAGGGTTATTTGCTACCGATCCAGATGCAGGAGAGATATTATACGCCTATGCTAATTCTGGTTCTACCGCCGATTATATCGCTCCAGCTGGAGACGGGGTCATCGAGAAAACTTTTGATACAGTTGTTGTCATCGGTACAACTTCAAATGTTTCAGCTATTATCGATGATTCTTTGGTATTTACAAGAGAGTCTGAATTTAACGCTAAGTTTGACGCGTCCGGAGGACATAAACACACAGGAGCTGCAGGTGATGGTCCTAAACTCACAGCAGCCAGCCTAGCCGCAGGCGCAGCTACTGACACCGTTATAGGTGATCGCACAGCTGACCCAGCTACAGCTACTGCTTATGGTTTAAAGGGTCCCATCACCCAGTGGTTCTCATGGATAGCTAAGTATTTTAAAGCTATCACAGGCAAAGCCAACCCATTCGATACGCCTGATATCACACTTGCTGCGACTAAGGTGCACGTAGATAGCACTATAGTGCACGTCACTGCAGCAGAACGCACAGCTTGGAACGGAAAGGTGGACAAAGTAACTGGTAAGCAACTCAGCACCGAGGACTACACCACACTTGAGAAAACAAAATTGGCGGGAATAGCTACCGGAGCTAATAATTATACACATCCTACCGGAGATGGTAATCAACACGTACCAGCTACGGGTACTAGTAACAATGGCAAAGTACTTAAAGCTGGAACAACAGCTGGGAGCATATCTTGGGGAAACGTTAACGGATCTGAAGTTGTAGAGGATGCTACACATCGTTTTGCAACGGATACTGAAAAGGTAACATGGAACGCCAAAGAAACAACAACAGGATCTCAAGCTAAAGCAGATGCAGCAGTGCTTCCGATTAATAACAGGCTAAACACTGAATCTCTCATCTCTATCAATTTAGTGGCTGGTCAGCAAATCTTGAACGCAACAAAGAACGCTAGACTACAAGGATTAAAGGTACAGGGTAGGAGTATTATAGATTTATTTGGTGGGACTGGGAGTGGAGAGAGTTTAACGGGGTGGGCACAAAATGGAACTGCCATAACCCTAACCCTATCATCTACTCAAAAACGTAGTGGTAGCACAGCCTTTAAATTTTCGCCGTCTGCCGGTGCCGCATATATAACTAAAGACTTCACTTCACCATTAGATGCGTCAAAATACTATGTGATGGCGGGTTGGGTGTTTATTGAGTCCTATGTAGATGGATCTCTTAACCTCGCACTAAGAGATGTAGGCACTATGACTGGTAGGTATAATATGTCAATCAATGCCTCATTGATAGGCCAGTGGCAGTTTGTATATTTAAAAATACCCACTAACAACACGTTATTAGGTACGGGCTATAGATTAACAGCAGGATCTACGGGAAGCGGGACAAACGTAACATACATGGACGAGATCCGTCTATACGCCGTATCCGCAGCAGACTACGCTGCCATTGGAACCACAATCACGGGCGAAGCTATAGACCGTCTCTTACCTTATGTACCTCCTGGTATTAATGGAGTAGATGGGCTGTATGTACGGAGATATGGACGTAATTTGCTGCCGGATAAGCCGGATACGTTGCATGCTAATGCGCGGGTTAATGGACCGTATGATATGACGCTTGTGGCTACGGCAGGATTTCAAAACACGTATATCTACGCTGATGCCTTTGAGATTAGGCAATACACGTTGTCTGTTGCAGACGCAGTGACAAGTAATCAGCAATTTGTCGTAGATTGCTTGGATGCGAACAGTGCGAAAATATCAACATCATTCGTAATGACCAGTGGGCGCACATTGACATTTACAACACATGCTGGAACGAAACGACTGCGCCTTATTCCGACGAGTGCGGCGGTTGGTACGTACATCTTCCGCAATTGGCAACTCGAACTAGGAAGCGCCGACACACAGTTTCAGCCACGTGAAGACAGCCTTATCGCCTTTGGTGGAGTAGAGTTACACGCTAACCCAACGGATGGCAGCGAACCGGATATACTGCGTGAGGTTAACGGGCGGTATGAGGTAACGAGGTTATGGCGGGAAATGGTGTTGGATGGCTTACTGTCGTGGATATGGTTGGCTAACCACACGGGATTTAAACGAGTTCGTTTAGCCATAGGTGATACTTCTATAAACAACTATGGAATTGATGGCGGTTTTGTTATTAAGTACAATGGCGCATCTTTGCAAAGGGATAATATAAATAATGCAACTAGTGCAGCTGATAGTTTTAGATTGAACAATTCTTACAGTGGGATGGTGATTTCGATTGCCAATGCTGACTCCGGTTGGGGAGACTCCTATACACCGAGTGCTGACGAGATTAAAGCTTACTTCAACGGGTGGAAGATGTATGATGGATCGGCATCGGACGTTAATACAACTCGTAATACACCGTACACCACAGGGCAAAAATTTTGGCGAAATCAAGATAATACGGTGTGGGGATATACAACAATCCCGAGCGCAAGTGCACCTGGTTGGCAGCCATACCAACTCCTATACCGCCTTGCATCCGTAACAACGGAGACAGTCCAAGAAGACGGCAGCCTATCATTATTTGAGGGAGATAACTTTATAGAAGTAGGTAGTGGGTATGTCAGCCGTGAGCGAGTTACGCCATCAACAGACACAGGTAATTGGTATATCAATAACGATCCAAGTCTATACTCCCCGGGCGGAGATTCTCGTCTTAAAAATAAAGCTCGTGAGATACTCAATGTTTTTAAAGATTCAAGAGTTGGGGCATGGATCATAGAGAAAGCGGCGACTGCGGGATACGGAAATTCACGAGCAAATCAGCCACCTGCTATATATGATCCATCCGCCTCTTATAGCGTCTCTTATATCAAACTGGATAAATCCCCTGTGCCGGGAGTTACTGGCTTTTACGCAGCCTCTGAGAAGGCGCAGTTACATGATCTTACAGATGGAGTGAATGAAGCTCTAGCGAGAGTATCCGTGGTTGAGGCTAAGAAAGCGGAGAAGGACGTACCGGCGCAGATAACACCGACATTGCTTAATGGATGGGAGACGTATAGCAGCAGCAACGCACCTTACTATTACAAAGACACGCTTGGATTTGTGCATATCAGGGGCATGGTTAAGAGCGGGGTCAACGGGTCGCCAATCTTGACGTTACCGCCTGGATATCGCCCATCAGCAACAGCCGGAATCGAGTCAATATCCGTATCCAATAACGGCAGTGGTGTTTTAATCGGCAATGTCGAGGTGGACTATAAAGGCCGTGTAACCCCATATTCTGGAGGCACAACATGGCTAAGTCTCGATAACATTCCTCCGTTCTTGGCGGTCAATTAAGGAGGCATAAAACGATGAAAGAAGCAATCATAACAGATATTAATGGGCTATACACAGACGTGACGATTGTCTCTGATACTGAGTTCGGAGTCACGCCACTTTATGAGATTCCGACGTCCGAGTACGATCACGACACGCCAGCACACGAAACACCGGAGCCAGTGCTTGTCGGCTATCGTGTGGCTGTACCTGTATCTGCTGGACTATATAAGCCACACTTTGATTTAGTTGCATGGAATGCGTGGCAGGACGTTGTACTAGAGGCACAGAGCGACTATGCCGACGAGCTGCATGATTGGCGGGAGCAATGGGCGGAGGGTGAGAAACAAGGTCCTGAGCCAGTTTACACACCTCCAGTACAACCTGATAACCTTTGGGTCGAAGGCTTAACACCAGAAGAGATTGCGGAGTTGACAAAGCCTGGTGAGCTCTCAGAAATTGAGATGTTAAAAAAAGAGAACATGCTCTTAAAAGCACAGAACAACGCAATAACTGAACGTGCCGATTTTATTGAGGACATCATTGCTGAAATGGCAATGCAGATATACCGATGATAGCGCGCATTCTTTACTGGTTCATGTCAAAGAGGAAAGGGGGTGACATCATGATGGCTATGTTTTTCGCACAGCGTGTAATCTTAGGTAAGACCAAATATATTGAGGTTCCATCTACTTTGAGACCAGGAGTAAAAGAAATTTTGGTTGATAGCGGACTTGAATTCCTTACAGAAGAAGAATAAATAAAGTAGGCGCCCATTGAGGCGTTTTTATTTTGCCCTCGGATCTGATCCGGGGGCTATTTATATTGATCAATAGATTGAGAGGGGAGTTGTTTTATGTCAATTGGGGGAGCAAACCAAGGAGGAGGGGGCGGTGATGTAATGCCGATGCACCGATTGGAAGATGTTGAAAAGGGCTTACTCGGTCTTTCCAGTGAATTTGCACGAATATCCGCAGACCTAGCCAATACTAATGCAAAAATGAACTTACTTGAAGCAGCCGGTCTGAGACACGAAGAGAGCATTTTACAAATGGAGAAATCCACAATAAAAATGGAAGTTAAGTTTGGTGAGATCATGGGGAAATTTGATTCTCTTGAAAATAAGATATTTATGCTATTGCAGCAAGCTAATAAGGATAGTGGATCAGAGCGTAAAATGTGGCTTGATTTTGTTAAGTACATCATTGGTATTACCATTGGCGTGATTGTGGCTAACCAATTTTTAGGGAGGTAAATATGCTTACACTAGACCAAGTAAAGAGTAAATCATCTGCGAGATTGATAGGGTTGCATCCGGTTGTATTGGCTGCTGCAACAGTTTTAATTGAACGCTGTTACGCTCGGGGAGTTCCTATCTTGATAACTCAGGGGTTGCGGACAATAGCTGAGCAAAACGCTTTATACGAGCAAGGGCGCTCAAAGCCAGGAGTAATCGTCACCAATGCCCGAGGTGGATATAGCTATCACAATTTTGGACTCGCTGTAGATTTTGCCTTATTACTGCCGAACGGGTCCAGCGTGTCATGGGATATGAATCGAGACTACAACGATAACAACATCAAAGACTGGATAGAAGTAGTGGAAGAGGCTAAGAAACTCGGCTTTGAGTGGGGCGGTGACTGGACATCATTTAAGGATTACCCTCATTTCCAAATGGTTTTTGGCTTAACTCTTACTCAGCTGAGAACTGGTAGCAAGCCATCTGAAACAGCAATGGCAAAAGCAACGGCTATTATAGATCGACTAAAAGGGGAGGCAGATGAAGATATGAGTAGAATTGCAGAACTGGAAGAACAAGTGAAGGAGCTATTGAAAGTCGTAACAGGCTTGACTAATAGCAAAGATGTACTTAAAGAACAGTCTCTCAAACAGGCTGCAGATATTAAGGAACTTAGCACTATATTGTTGGAATTGACGAATACGAACCCTCCTGACTGGTCCAAAGAGGCTTTAAAGGCATTCGCATGTACACCGTCAGTTATCAATGGCAAGCCAGTTATTGATACACCGGGATCAGCAACATATTCGGAAGCACGGATAATTACAATTCTGTATCGGCTTGGGCTGGCAGCACAACAAAAGGGGGACAAGTAAAGTATGGAAAATCAAAACTTAACGGATGTATTGGCGTTCGCTTCGGTGATCGCTGTTTTTGTGTTGGCAGGAGTGCAGTTTGTAAAGACTTCGTTTAACGTACCTAAAAATATATTGCCCTTGATTGGATTAGTTATCGGCCTGTTGATCGGTGCATCTGCTTATCCGTTTACAGAGTTAGGCTTAGTGCTTCGATTATGGGCGGGTGGTCTAGCTGGACTATCAGCAACGGGATTGTTTGAACTAGCGTTTAGTAAGAGGGATGGAACGACTAAAGAATAAATTTAAAGCCCTACTAACCTATAATGGTTGGTAGGGCTTTTTTTATTTCAGTAATTCGAATTCTATTTCTTCTGTGTTGGAAAGACCTGTTTGAGCCACACCTTTACTAGAAAGAGCGATCTTGCCTTTAGCGATATACCCAGGCAATCCGGGTTGTTGGATATCTACGAAAACACTTGTAGCACCGTTATTATTCTCAAGTGCAAGGAGACGAGCATTTTCGACCAAAGCTTTTAATTGACCCTCATCTGTCGCTTCTGTAGATAAAGTTAGATACCACATTCCCGATTTATCTAACCGTTCATCAATGATCTCATATGTTGGCAGTTCTATTTGCGTCTCGACTTCATTTACAGCAGTGTCATTTGGAGTTGAGGCAGGATCCTCAGTAGGTTTAGATGTTTGTTCAGAAGCAGTTTCTTGTGTCGGTTGTGCAGTAGTTACAATCGCTACATCCTTTGCAGGATCATCCTTTCCATTTAATATTCCGATTATGCCACCTATAACGATTACAATGACCCAAAATACCCATTTTTTGTAGAAAGGTTTCTTCATGATGTTCCCCCTAATATTTGATGGATATTTATATTTTATTCTATCAGATCAAAAGAGGGCAATCTATGAGTACAGTAATCTTATTTTAAATTATCTATCGCGTACTGCGCTTCTTCGGCAGTGAACTTTTCCCCGTATTCTGAAATCAATTGATCGTAAATAGCCGAATCTGACATACTCATAGTCTCTGCGTATGACTGTGCCTTTATTAATGCATTTTCTTTCCAATCAAATACAATGTTATCGATAGCATATTGAGCGGCTTCTTTAGGGAAGTTCTCCCCATACTCAGATGTCAATTGTTCGTAGATGCCTTTCTTTGACATATTCATAGTTTCTGCATATTGTTCTGCTTTTTTTAATGCCGATTTATGTTCCCTAGGGATACTTTCCTCTTTTACCTTGGCTTCATCCTCAGCTTTAGCTACTGCTTCTTCTTTAGCCTTTTTCTCGGCGTCCGCTTTTTCAGCAGCTTCGTTAATTATTTTCAGTTCTTCTTCGGTCGGTGTTGCAGCTGGTTTTTCAGTTTCTTTGGCTACTGCATCTACCGCCTGAGCGCTAGGCTCAGGATCTGCAAGAGTTGTAGTATCCTTATCATTCCCCAAACTTCCTATCCATCCAATTACAAGGATCAGTACTAACCAAAACCACCATTTCTTATAAATCGGCTTCTTCATTTTATCCCCCTATTTTTAATAATAATTTACATGGCAAGTCTAACAGACACAGGAAAATATTTCTACAAATTCTTACAATGTTTGTATGATCGCCTTATATTAGCGAAATGCTATTCATGAGGTGATAAGCATGGATATCCTAGTGGTCCATATAAAATCCGGTATAGCTGGAGTGATTGATTCAAGTGATGTAATCTTTTTACAGACAGAGGGTGAGTACACGGTGCTGCATACAAAAGAAGAGGAGTATCGTCCAGCTGTAGCCCTAAGGGATTTTGCAGAGATTCTTGTGTTAGAAGGATTCGAACCATTAAGTAAATCCAATCTCGTTAATTTAGAAAAAGCTGAAATATATGACAAATTAACAAAAGAATTATTTTTCGACAAACACCTAAAAGGAAAGCATACAAGAGTATCGAGGCGAAATATTGAAAAAATAAAGGACGAAATACCGTTCGCCGACCGTGAACGGTAAGAGATAAAACGACATAGAACGACAGCATAAGTCGGGACAAGAGGGTATGCTTATTACAACGCAAATGTTGTTATCCTATTGGGTGACAATAACCTCGTGGGAGAGTAGAAAATCTACTCGCTCCTGTCATTCACGACTTCAAGAACATAAAGATCGGTGGTGCGACATCCAAGGATATGAGCAGCGTTTATCGCAAATTCGAATGACATCTTGCGCTCGCCACTAATGATTCTGTTTACAAATTGGCGGGATACATTCATGCGTTTTGCGAAATAAGCTTGTGTCCACCCATGTTCGTCAAGTCGATCAGACAGAAGACAATCCCCGAGTTTGAAACCCATGGGCTGCTCCTTTTGTGAAAGTTATAAAAAAGTGTTCCCATTATGTTCGTATTTATGGTATGCTTGTTCCAATTATCGCGGCGGGAAATATTCACATCATGGGAGTGATGACGTATTACAATTTATTCAATAAGAACAGAAGAACTCCTGCTTCATCTCCACAACAAAGGTTTAGACATAACAGAAGCAGAAGAATACTTAAGCGGTATTACTGATCAAGTAGATCAGCAGCAGACTGCAAAATTTGTACTAGACGTTTCTTTTGATCATCAGTAAGCGGTTTTCCATTCCGAGTAAGATTATGTATATGTAAATTTTCTATAGGTAATTCCCCTAAAGCTTCCCCAGTTAAATACTGCGGGGAGCTTTCTTTAATTTGTGCAGACCCCCTAAATGTGGGATCAATATCTCCATGCGCTACATCAAGAGCATCACAAATCATTTGTAGATTTCCAGGAGACATGAGCGTCTTAGCATTTGTGTAGTCCGATATAGCGCTAGTCGATAGTCCCGTCTTTTCAGCCAATTCCTTTTGAGTTACTTTCTTCTTTTCCAGAATTGATTTTAGATTTTTTGCCATCTCTGCCATTAATACTTTTTCTACCTCGGCATATTTCTTACGCACTTTTCATCCGTCCTTTTCTCGATCCATATTTACAGGATATTTTCCTTCATTATAGCGCACTTTTCCAAAAAAACAAATAGAAAAATCCAGTTTTTACGGTTGACAGTCCAGTTTTACCGGATTAATATAGGGGTACACCAAAAGAAAGGAGGGGCACAGATGATACTTGAAAAACAGAACAAAATATTCAAAATAACACTCCGTGCAGCGAGAATAAACTGTGGATTGACACGTGAAGAGGTTGCTATAAGAGTAAACAAGAGCGTGGATACAATCCGAAAGTATGAATCTGATTCATCGGATATACCTCGTGATCTACTAGTAGCGTTGCTTACAATGTACGACGTGCCTGACGAACATATTTTTTTCGGCAAAGAATCCGTGAAAACTGGATTTAGTAGAGTTTTATATCAAAAGAAGACTTCCTAATTAAAGGAATGCTCTTTGAAAATAACATAAGTTTTCTTAATAGGGATGTGAATGATTTGGCTCATGTATCAAAACAGGCACTACTAAACATCTCTTATAGAGCTGCTGTGGCTCTGGAATTTAAAGGTGGATGGGTGCGCAAAGAAGGAGAGTCGAAATGGTTCAGATGGATCCAAATGTATCGACATCTCAGTTATCGATTGAAGCAAGAGAAACGACTTCAAAATCCGTAGTAACATCGTACCGCATACACAGCATTAAGGTTTTACGATTTAGTCAGAAAGGATGGCGAACAATGCTCACACCAATACACACAATTAACATAGGTAGCCGGATCCGTGAAGACATGGGCGACATTGCAGGGCTGGCAGAGAGCATCAACGCTCGCGGTTTATTGCATCCCATAGTTATTGATGAGTCAGGCAACCTGATTGCTGGACATCGCCGCTTGGAAGCTCACAAGTTGCTGGGTCGGGAGGAAGTTGAGACCAAGACAATATCTGATCTTACTGACAAAGAAAAGCGGTTGATTGAGTTGGAGGAGAACACGAAGCGCAAGGCGCTAACGGAGTTCGAGGCTTCGAAAAATCTCGTTGAACTCGCGGATGCCGCAAAGGAAGTCTTAAAAGACGACTTTTCATTGCTCAGTAATGAAAAGTCGATGGGCAGACCACAAAAGCCGGATTCTGAGGAAAAGGTTGCTGAACTTATAGGCGTACCACAGCCTACACTCAGTCAAGCAAGAAGCCATGTTGCAGCTGTCGAACAATTCCCGGCACTTGAATCTCTAGGAAAAAAGGAAGCCATTAAAACCGCTAAAGACCCAGACAAGGTAGAGCTTTACCAGAAGGCAGTGAATGAGTTTCCAATCCTTGGGGAGGCAAAGCTTCCAGCAGATGTGGTTATTCAAGGAGCTGAGAAGCTACGGAGCGCACCGCCTGAAGTCGCTCAGAAAACACTGGAGAACATCGCTGCTGAAGAGAAACGGTCGGCACTACATCAGCAACTTATTGATGAGCAGTACAAACAAAAACGGGTTGTGGACAACATCATTGATGCCGCTGGAAGAATGTCGGGTGCAGTAACGGAGGAGCGTTGGCTATCGTGGATAGAGTTACAAACTGACCGAATCGTTATTGATGTTTCGGCAAGTCAAGTTCAGCGCGGTATTGAAGAACTTCAGCGGCTTCATTCCAAAATGAAAGATGCACTGAAGGGTCCTCGAAAGGTGGTGAAAGGTCGTGGCTAAGTACAGATTGGTTCGGGAGGATCGGACGGATTTCGTTTTGGGGCATCTTCACAAAAAAATAACTCTTGCTGATGCGGTAGCCTTTCTGAAAGAACGGATTGTACTGGATGAAAAGAAGGCAATTGATGATGCCTGGAACGATAAGGGACGTCAATTACTTCGCAGTTTTAAGGACAGTGAAGGTGTCCGGCGGCTAGCTGCTTATAACGATTCACCCGAGGGCGAACAGCGCCGGATGGTTTATCAGATGATTGATATCTGTAACGATGTCGAAGTTCTCGAGAAACAAATACGTAACATGTCCAAGAATCGGGACGGATCAGATAAGTTGATTAAAAAGGCAGCGGATCGTATTGAAAAAATTGCGAATCAGTCAGACGAAGCTTTGACCTTTGATTTCGAAGAACTGGAGGAGGGGGCATCCCAATGACCGCAACCGCAATACCTGAAAGAAAACTAACGCCGGACGAATTGATTCAAAACAACATGGGACTGGTTAGATCGGTTGCTAATAAAATCAGCAAGACAACTGGTGTGGAGTATCTGGAACTATTTCAGGAAGGTTCCATTGGACTTGTAAAGGCAGCTCGATCCTTTGATGAAACAAAGAACTTTAGGTTTTCCACCTATGCTACCAGATGCATCCAGAATGAAATGTTGGTTTATCTTCGTAAAGGACGCCAAACGATTAAGTGTAAGAGCTTGGAATTAATTCCGAACTGGCATGACAGAGCAGGTAACTATGATGGTGATATGTCACTCATAGAGGTTGATTCAAACGCTTTGGAAAGCATGTCTATCAAACACAAGAGAATGATGCTGTTGCTTTCAAAAGGGTTATCAATACGGCAGGTGGCGAAAGAAATGAGAGTGACCCCAAAAGCAGGCTATAACATGTTATATAAGGCTCGGGCGATCTATGAGAAAGCATCGGGATTCAGATTTTAAATCAGAATGGAGGTCCTGCAAATGGCAGTATTCATCCATCCTACACATCGCGCTTTAGCTCGCATTACTTACATGAATAGCAACATTAAAGGCGAGCTTATCATCGGAGAAGCAGAACTAGCACTGATTATGCCCTTACTCATGGATAACTTGAACATCGTCCAGCAGGTGGATGGCATTAAAGAAGCGACATTAGCGGCGCATTGTACAGGAAACATGGATCTTGCGCAGCACTTCACAGATAAATTGAATGAATGGGAGGCACAACTGAAATGAGCGCATCAGCTGATTTATCAAATGCTTTACAGGACTGCAAACGACGGGGCTGTACTAAGGAGCAGATGCAGTGTTTTATCGACAGAGCTCGGAGCTATTGGTCTGGGAATGCAGGAATGCTGGTGGTCGTAGAATCATTGCAATTAGAACTGGAGGGGATCGCATGAATGAGAAAAAAGACGCTCTCAGATTTCACCGCCAAGAAATGGCGTACTGGCTAAGTGTTCAGAAAGATGCTCAATGGCGTGGTGATATTGAAACGGAACAATTTGCTGTCAAGGAACGCCGCAAACATCGTGATGCTGTACTCGCAATCTGGGCTTCTTCAACGGAACAACTGGCGGTGTGCATATGAGACATTATCCTAAGCGTGGGGAAGTATGGTGGGCAGACATGGGGACGGGCGTTGGTAGTGAGCAGCGAGGAGCACGCCCAGTACTGGTAGTTCAAAATAATATCGGTAATATTCATAGCCCGACTATCATCGTAGCAGCAATCACTGATGCGAAGAAGAAATACCTTCCCACTCATATCAAACTAAGCAAAGAACATGGTCTACCTAAAAACTCGGTTGCCATGCTTGAACAGATTAGGACGCTGGATAAGAGGCGTTTGAATAGAAAGGTCGGCGAGCTGAATGATCAAGATATGAAAGATTTGACTGAGGCATTAAAGGTGAGTTTCGGACTGGTTGAGGTTGAAAGCTTATGACAGTAATCATTTGCAGCACAGTCAGATGCCCTTATCCCAATTGTGGTCATACAGGTGATGTAATCACAGTAAATCATTGTCGCACGGCTCATAACATGCAGCGCAAAGAACTGTTTGGGAGATATGGTAAGCCACAAAAAATCGGATACGATCCTCAAGCAGCCAACAAGAATCTAGAGGGACATGTGCCAGCTCAGAAGGTTAACATAGGTTACCCTAGTGATTCTACATTTGCGAAAGATAGGAGATCAAGTAGACGTAAAGGGAGGTGAACAAGGTTAATCGGAAGGTCTTAAAAACGGCGAATTCTCGAAGGCTTATTATTTTTTTGCCAAAAACGGGGTTTTGAGCCCAAAAACACTAGAAAGCGAGGGTAAACGATGGACAGAAAGACGCTTGAGTACATGACGGATCGCACTAAGAAGGCTACTGCAATAGTAAATAAAATTGATCAATTATCCAAACAAGCAGAGGAACTCGTTAATGCAACAGAGATTAGGTTCAAGGGCAACAAGTGTCTCGTTGATGTGGAGGATTACGCGTCAAGAGGTAACCGCGACTCGGCTCGGGTTGTAGCAACCATCAAGACATTCGCGGTAGAAGCTATCAACGAAGAAATTCAGCAACTCGAAGAAGAATTGGCTGCACTGTAACAACAAATAAATCATATCGGAGGAATCATTCATGAAACACAACTTCAAAATCAAAACCAATGCTACCATCCTGCTCAAACAAGCCACGGCAGCTCGACAGTTCGCACTCTTCAAATCCCGCCGCCAGTTCAAACACGAACCATCCGAGAAGACAGCGTATAAGCCCGGAACACTTGGTTCTTCTGTGGTTGCAACAGCAATCATTAAAGAATATGGCGGTATTATCCCTCGTTCTCTTCGTAAAGCCAAGGCTAAACGCACAGGAAAACCATTCATCAAGTTCTATAGCCATCAGTAAAAACGCCCCTGGCTGCAACCGGGGACGTTAGTCAAACGCTTATTCAAAAAATCACGGTCACTATAACATAAAAATCAGGAGGATGTAAAGATGCTGCATATCAAACGGATTAAAATAACGGATTGGCTAGGGATCAGTGAACTAGAAGTATCTCCCGGCAAAATCAATAAAGTTGATGGTGACTCAGGCGCAGGAAAAACCAGTTTGATAGAGGCGCTGGAAAAGGCACTGACCAATAATAGTCGGCGTACAGAGGTCATCAGCCACGGACATGAAGAGGCTGAATTGTTTGTAGAGCTAACGGACGGTCTCCAGATCACCCGCAAGGTTAGGTCTGAAAAGGCGGACTATCTCAAGGTTAAGCATGATAGCAAGGCAGTGAGCAGCACAGAAGCTTTCCTACGCAAGCTGATTAACGGTGATATTTTCCGACCGATTGAATTTGTACAGAAAGATGCTAAAGAGCAGACCAAAATTATTCTCAACATGTTGCAGATTGATTGGACAGTTGAAGATATCAAATCATGGTTTGGAGAACTACCTGAGGCGGACTATCAGCTTCATATCCTGCAAATCCTGCAGCAGATCGAATCAGCATATTTCGAAGAACGTTCCAGCATTAACCGTGAAATTAACCTACTACGAGCAAACATCGAAGGGATTAAGCGAGACCTTCCACCGAACTATGATGGCGAAGAGTGGCGCGGTGTTGACCTGCAGAAGCTTTACCGCAAACTGTCAGATGCTCAGGAATCCAATAAGAAGTTGGAAGAGGCAAAGTCATTAATCGACGGGTTGACATTGCGGATCGAGGACATAAAACAGAGATCTGCTAACGCTACAGAAGAAAGGGTCCTGGGTTATCGGAGACAACGCGACACACTGCAAGATAGCATCAAGCGGTTAGAGGAGCGTATCGAGCAGGATCAAAAGATCATCGACGATGCTGACCGCCGAATCGCAGATGCATCCCTACAGTTAGACAACGAAATGGAGCAGGCGATTGATCGCCTCAAGCTTCAATATCAACAGAAAAAGCTCAACGTCCGGGAAGATGTCCAACGTGAGGTTGAACTGAATAAGGGATATGTCAGCGAGCACCGCCAAATGATCGCAGAAAAGTCTTCTTCACTTAATAATATCGAGGAGCATGAGCGCAAGGATCTGGAAAAGATCAAAGATCACGAAGCCAGCCTAATTTCGGCAGAGAAAGCGAAGTCAGGCGATGCTGAGCAAGTGATTGCAGATGTTGAATGGATTGACCCAGAGCCTTTACAGGTTGCTGCTCATAAAGCAGCTGAAATGAAAGAGTATCTTCGAGAGTGGGAACGGATGAACGATATCATTCGCGAGAAGTTGTCTCCGAAAGAAGCGCGGTCCGCTGACCTAACTGCCAAGATTGAGAAGGCTCGCGAGTTGCCGAAAGAATTGCTTAAGACTGCTGCACTTCCAGTGGATGGATTGACTGTAGATGATAAAGGACGTATCCGGATTGATGGCACACTTATCGATGGATTATCTGAAGGGGAGGCGCTGGACTTCGCATTTAAGCTTGCTAAGGCTCAGTCAGGTCCGCTAAAGGTAATCTGCATTGATGGTTACCAGAACCTCGGAAGCAAGCAACAATCGATTTTGGAGAACGCTCAACACGATGATTACCAATACTTCTTGCTCTCCACGGTTGAGGGCAAAGATCTGAATATCGAAATTCTGGAGGGATAAGGAATGTCAAACAATCAGTTAGCCACGATACACAACAATCTGGAAAGATTGATCGATTCCGAAAGAGATGCAATGCCTTCCAGCTTTAATAAAACCCGGTTCTTACAAAACTGCATGACTGTATTGCAGGACACTTATGGAATTGAAAAGGCTGATCCAGTGAGTATAGCCCGAACCATGCTCAAGGGTGCATTCCTCGGTTTGGATTTCTTCAATAAAGAATGCTACGCAATCATTTATGGCGGCAAAGTCGAATTCATGACGGACTATAAGGGTGAGGTTAAGCTTGCCAAAAAATACAGTTTAAATCGGATCAAGGATATATATGCCAAGGTAGTACGGGAAGGAGACGAGTTCGAAGAACTCATTGAAAAGGGCAAGCAGACTATTAACTTCAAGCCGTTACCATTCAATGATGGAGAGATTTTGGGAGCCTTTGCTGTAGCTGTTTTCGAAAATGGTTCTATGATCTACGACACCATGAGTGTTAAGGACATCGAAAAGATTAAGGAGAACTTTTCTAAAAAGTCCAAAGACACGGGACAGTTTTCTAAGGCGTGGGTTGTCACTACAAGCGAAATGTACAAGAAGACGGTCCTGCGGAGGCTCTGCAAAAATATTGAACTGGACTTTGACACCATTGAGGCGAAGCAAGCATTTGAAGACGGCGGGGATTTTGAATTCAATAAAGATAAAAAGCCAGCACAAGAGAGCCCATTGAATCCTAAAGCAACTGTGATCGACGGAGAGTTTACAGAGGTCGGGGAGGGCGCGACTGATGGGCTCGCTCAAGAGTGATCTGACTGGTAGGAAGTACGGTAGGCTTCTTGTGATAGGCATCTCTGAGAAAAGAAGTAAGTCTACCAAATGGATTTGCAAGTGTGATTGCGGAAAAGAAAAAGCGGTCATTGATTACAACCTTAAAAGCGGTCATACCAAGAGTTGTGGATGTTTAAGAAGAGAGACAGCAAAGCTTTCAAATACGACCCACGGGCTGTCAAAGACAAGGTTTTATCAATGTTGGAGAGATATGATCGACAGGACAACAAGGGAAGAAAATTCCGCATATGAAAATTATGGTGGTCGCGGAATTTCAGTTTGCGAGAAGTGGAAGATATTCGAGGGATTTATGAATGATATGCATGAGTCATACCTAGCGTACGCCGAAGCGAACGGAGAACAAAATACAACGATAGACAGGATTGATCCCAACGGAAACTACTATTTCGATAACTGCAGATGGGCAACACCTAAAGTCCAGTCGCTAAACAGAAGAAACAATAAAAAATATATGGTCGATGGCGAGCTACTCACAGCCAAAGAAATATCTGAAAAGTACTGTATCTCGTATTCAGCAGTGATTCATAGGATCAATCGCGGATGGAGTAGTGAAGAACTTAAATTACCGACTGGAGGCGCCAGAAGTGGAACTTAATCGAGAAAATTATTTTTCTAATGAAGCAAATCGTCATTATATGTCTGTTTCGCAATTTAAGAGCTTCCTACCTTCCTATGGAGGGTGCGAGGCTCAGGCTATGGCAAAGATCAACGGGGAGTATGTGCAACCTCCAGTCATGGCATTTATGGAAGGACACTATGTTCATGCATGGAACTCAAATGAACTCGATGAATTCAAAGCAGATAATCCGGATCTATACAGCAGCAGGGGCCCAACAGCAGGACAGCTTAAATCAAACTTTCAACACTGCAATAAAATGATCGAGGTCCTAGAGAACGATCCTTTGGTAATGAAGGCACTGGCTGGAAAGAAAGAGGTCATAATGACCACGGAAATGTTCGGTATCCCTTGGAAGGTCATGCTGGACAGTTACCAACCTGAACATAAAATTTTCGCTGATTTAAAAACCATGAAAGAGATGGACGGGAAGTTTTGGAACCGCGAGGCTCAGGCTTATGAGAACTTCCTTGATCACTACGGCTACATCATTCAGATGTCCGTTTATGCCGAGGTTGAGCGGAGAGTATCTGGACGCAAACAAGAGGAGTGGCTGCTCCCACACATGGTTGTTGTAACCAAGCAAGACCCACCGGACCACGATATCTTGTATTTTGACTTTGATGATATCGCTGCACACCTTCGAATCGTTGGTAACCACATCGAGCGTGTCAAAGCAGTCAAGTCTGGTCAAACAGAACCAGTGCGCTGCGAAAAATGCGAGTACTGTCGAATGACAAAGAAGATCACTCGGATAAAACACCACAAAGAATTGAGCCTTTACTGATGAGCGCCTTTGGTTTCCACCCAGTGAAGAAGCCAAACCATAAACGAAATAAGCCCACCGCCAAAGAGCGAGGCAAGATTACATCCGAGGTATACAACGCGGCTATGGAACGATCAGGTGGTCGCTGTGAGCGTTGTGGAAGCATCAAAGGCTTACAGTGTGCCCATCTAATCAGGCGCTGGCAGATCGACGGTAAAACTACTGTGAAGGATGTGGCGATGCTCTGTGGTCCTAGTGTTAATACTGGGACCTGCCACAACTGGATTGATTACACGAAGGATGGCAAACAGTGGGCGGTAGATTTCAGGGATCAGCTCTATGAGGAATGAACCCATCGTACAAGTAGAGATACACGTCCTTAGTCCAGATTGCAAGGTATGTGGTCAAGAGATCAACCCAGATCGCGAGGAATACATTGGACGCACTTGGGTATGTCCTCGCTGTTATGGTGAGCTGACTAGCGGCAGGGATCGCAAGGATCGGAAGTATAGAATCAAAAAACTATGAAATAGAGGTGCAGCAGATGCCAATTGAAATAAAGGTTTTCAAACAGGCTAAAGGATTAAACCCAGGTGTGTATGAAGCACGCTTAATTTATACAAGTGGACTCAACGTTTTGTTTCCTAAAGCAGCAAATCTACCAGCTCAAATAATAAGTGGTCCAGCCGCAGGGGTGATTGTTCCATATGAAAATTACATCGAAATCAGTAACTTACCTGCACAGTCAGACTTGGTTGAACACAATGAAGATTTGACCGAGAGATTAGCTAACGCTGGGATAACTATAAAAAATCTAGAAAAATACATCAATGATCGCAGAGAGTCATGGGATCAGGAACGAAAGAGCCTTGAGAAATCACTTGCAGAAGGCGGCTTGATGGTTGGTGAACTAAAAAAGGAAAATGAGAAACTTCGTAATGGTGAATACGCCATAAACCTTGCCCCTCATATCGGAGCGCTTAAGGAACGTATTCAACAGCTAGAGTGGGAATTGGAATCTTGGCGTAACAGCAAGAAAGTACAACTACCAAGGGAAGTGGCTGCTGAACTTGATGAATTAATTATTAAAGGAATATCAAATTCGGCTATAGCGAATAGGTTTTTCACGGCTGCAGATGAGGACGAAGAACACTATGGAGTGAGCGAACTTTTAGAATGGACGGAGCACGGTCGAACAGAGCAAGGCAAAGTTCGAGTAATGATTTTTCTATCAGCCTTAGTCAATGGATACACCGAAGCCCCAGAGCCGGAGAAGGATGTTCCATCGAATATTCGATCAGAGGTAACTGAAATTATTAAGTGCTGGATGGGCACGCCTCCTGTAGCAGATGAGGGAAACGACGCTGAACGTTTGACTGAATGGATCTTTGATCACTTTCAGCGGCACGGGGATGACAAATTGCCCTTTTAAAGTAAAGCAGGTGAGGTAGTATGAGTGGTTACATCCAGATCGGACGAGAGTTGCAAAACCACTGGCTAAGGCGTGATAAAGACTATTGGATGGTCTTCTGCGAAATGTACTTTATCGCTCGGTTTTCGGATAAGCCTGAAAAGCGAACTATCGAAGGCATTGAGGTAATAATCCATCAAAAAGAGTTCATATTTGGACGTCCTGCTTGGAGTCGGAGGCTTGATATTTCAGAGCAAAGGTTGAAGACATTGGTCAAAAAGCTGGTTGATGAAGGCTTCATAAAGGTGACCCAAAAGCACAATAAATTCACTATTTATTCCTTCGAATATGTGCCAGAAATCAACCAGCAGAACAACCAGCAGAACAACCAGCAGAACAACCAGCAGGATTCTCCAGAGCAACCAGCAGAACCCCTTGCCCCGCAAGGCTTTGAGGACGATAGCAACCAGCAGGGCTTTCCCAATCAACCAGCAGAGCAACCAGCACAGCAACCAAAGAAAGAAAAAGGTATTAAAGAAAAAGGTATTAAAGAAGAATGTTTAAAACCCATAGGGGGGAAGAAGATGCCTAAAATATCCGAGGCTCAAGTTAAAAAAAGCCGGGTTGATAAGGTTGAATTCGATGACGAAGTCTGGCTTAAACAAACTGAGTACGAAAAACTTGTGAATGAATTGGGAGAAGAAGCGGTAACGTGGATGATTCAAACGCTCAGTTCATACAAGGTTTCAAACGGAAAGCCGTATTTGAGCGATTATGCCACTTTCAAAAAAGGCGGATGGGTTCGGGAAAGATACGCAGATTACCTTACCAAGAAAAAGGACGGATATAAAAACAAATCGCAGCAGGCAACCAGCAATTTTAAAGGTATGAAAAAATTATTTACAGGGGGTGTTGAGCTTGGTAATAACGCTCGAACAGACGGCAGCCCTTCTATCGAGAATCCAAATAGCATACCCCGCCTTCGTTAACATATTTGAGGAGGATGATTACGGGAACGTCATTAACGCTCCAACCGCTCAGTTATGGCAACAACGGTTGTCTGCAAACGGGATAACAATTGAGCAAGCTGTCCAGGCATTGGATAAGCACATTGATACCAGTCAATTTGAACCGAAAATAGCGGACATCATCAACAACAAACCGCAATTATCCATTTACGACATACAGGCGCAGGAGAGACGGCAGGAACAGCTTGCGCTGCTGGAGTACCACGAGAGCAACGAGGTTATACCAATGCCGGACCATATTCACGAACTGCTGGAGCGTTTAGAGAATAAGCGAACGTTAGGCGGTGACGACAACCTTGAATGATTACAACTACTTGTACGAAGCTGAAATAAACGTTCTCGGAGCGATTATGAAGAAGAAGGTTCTCATGGAAGAGTGCGTGCTGAGCGAAGAGAGCTTCAATCCTGAATGGGACAATGGACTGATTCTTCAGGTACTGCAATACGCCTATGATCAATTCTCAGGCAGAGAAGATCCATTTTATATCCCTGATTTGATTAATCATTGGGGCGATAAGCTTTCAAAGGTTGGTGGCGGCGTAGCGTTGATGGATATCTCAAAGAGCGTTCCAGAAACATCAGCTGCAATGTTTAAGCACTACATGGGAATAGTCAACGAAGCTCATGTCCAGCGCGAAATTGAGCGGGTGGCACGTGAACAATATTCTCGCGGATCACTGGAAGATATGAAGAACGAGGTTGTACGGATTGAAGCTATACAGGCAAAGACATCCAGTGGCTCAGAAGTAGTGCGGGTATCTGATTTAATTAAGAGTCACACTTCACTTCTCATTAAACGTTCCCAGAATCCAGGAGGAATCACTGGGCGAAAAAGCTGTTCTGATGACCTTAATAATCTGACCAAGGGACATCAGGAAGAGGATTTCATTGTTGTAGGCGCTCGACCATCGGTTGGTAAGACAGCCTTTATCTGTAATGATATGCTGGCATCTACGGCGGACGGATCAGCTGCCCTGCTCATTTCAGGAGAAGACGGCAAGATGAATATTCTTGAACGGACGATTGCAGCTTCCAGCCGCGTTGAGCTGGCACATATGAAATCCGGCAGAATGACTGAACGGGACTGGGAGCGTTACGGATTTGGTGCTGAGCTTATTGAAGGGCGGAATATCTTTATTGATGATACTTCAGCCCCGACAATTGAATCGATCCGCCGGAAAGTTTCCAAACTGATTCAAAAGTTTCCGAAACTTACGCTTTATGTTGATTATCTACAACACTTACGCAGCGAAAAACCATTCGCTTCGGATCGTGAAATGTATAAGTACATCAGCTACGAATTAAAGCAGATTGGACGAAAATACCACGTCCCGGTTGTATGCTTAGCCGCACTGAGCCGCAAGGTGGATGAAAGAAATGATAAGCGACCACTCATGTCCGACATACGAGATTGCGGAAACATTGAGAGCGATGCTGATGTGGTGATCTTCTTGTACCGCGATGATTATTACAATGCCGATAGCAATCGAAAAGGACTGATTGATCTGATTGTGGCTAAAGGGCGGAACGTTGGTACAGGCACAGTTAGCATGGTGTTTGATAAGGCATGCCAACAACTCATTAACATTACTGCAAAAATAAAAGAAGAACGGAAAGAAAAAGGACTCACATCATGAGTAAGGATGGAAGAATACCCGACGATGAAGCTTATGAAAATTCACTTGCATGGCTATTCGAAAAGGCGAAGCTATTGGATGATCCTTTAACGCTGGCAGCGGAAGAACGACACAAACTGCAACGCACTTATGACTTCGTTGAGCAGCGCATTCATGAATATAAACGCGGTCAGATGCTTCTTGCAGACCCGGGACGCATCAAGCTATACAAGGCTGCAGGGGTTTCATATCAAGAATTCAAATAGGAGGGATGATAGATGAATGAATGTGAATGTCCTAATTGCCATTCAGAAGCTACACATACATGGGCGCTAGTGCCATTGTGTCAAGAACACTTTGAAGCAGTGAAACAAGAAACACACCTTTACTATAAAAAGCGAATCGCATATTCTGCACGATTAACATATATGAGCATCATTTACTTGATTCCTTGTAGTCGGAAGGAGTGAGGATATCATGAATAACGGTTATGAGATCAGAGGCGACACTACTGCGATCTTTATCGAAGGCAAGGGTCAGCATATGGAGACCATTATAAGCACAAATAAACTTCAGTCTGCCTTGTCTTTCCCAAACAAATGGCATGCATCATGGTGTCCTTTACGTAAGGCGTTCTACGTCACTGGTCATCCCCCTCGAAACGGCGGGCCATCTAAAACAATCTGTTTACACAGATGGATATTAAGGATTGATGACCCGAAAATCGAAGTGGATCATTTCGATAATAATCCACTTAACAATACGGATGGTAATCTACGCCCATGCACGAGAGAGCAGAATCTTCAAAACAGAACAATTCAATGCAATAACAGTTCAGGTTTTAGAGGAGTTTGTTTCCACAAAAAAACAAAAAAATGGCAAGCTAATCTAAGAATTGATGGCAAACAAGCATATTTAGGGATCTATGATTCAAAAGAAGCGGCGGCAGAAGTAGTTGCTGAGGCTAGAAAAAAACACATGCCGTTCTCTAAGGAAGCTTCGGGGGTGGTGAAGTGACCCGCTTCGTAGGAATTGACCCCGCCACAACAACTGGATTTGTAGCACTGGATGAAGAGGGAAATGTCCTTGTTGAAACGGACCTTAGAGGCGAAGGGAAGAGAGAACCCGGAGGAATTAGCATTGGGATGCTGGTATCACTTGAAAATAAAGTATATGGACTCTTGAAACCTGGTGACATTATTGCGATTGAAAAGGCTGCCTTCAAGACAGACATGGGTGTGACTACTGGAATGATCCACGGCGGATTGCGAACCATGATTCTAAGAAAAGGATTGAATCATGTTGACATCAATGTCCAACACACTAAAAAGTTCGTGAATCGGAATCAGCGGGTACCACATTCTGAAAAGAAAAGTTTCATTGCTGCCGGAGTTCTGGAACATTACGACTATGCACACAAGAGCGACAATGTTACGGATGCATATATCATAGCCCGGATTGCTCAAGCCTTGCATCAAGTCCGCAATGGACATCCTTTGGACTTATTCACATCCTATCAACAGCACGTAATAAGAGCCATCCTTTATCCAGATGAAACACCGACCAAGCCAAAGAGTAAATCAAAAACGAACAAACGCACAGGGAAGCCTGCGGCGGCGGGCAGTCACGCTCAAAATACAGAACAAACGTGCTTGTTTTAAGGAGGCGGAAGGATTGAACTGGAAAAAAGCGACTCTCCCTCAACTCTATGAGATTGCGTACCACGATAGCGGCGCGCCCCTAGTGCATAAGCATGCTGCCCTAGCTGAGATCCAGCGCAGACAACCTCATCGGCGTGAAAGGGTCAATCACAAAATCAAGGCGGTGTATCCAAGATGAGCTATTACGATAACGATTTTTATAATGAGCCTAGTGAGTTCGAACAGCAAGTAGACGAATTCAAAGAATCCTTGATGAAGGCTGTCAAGGATGAACATAAAGCGGAGATCGAACGGTTGCGGAAGGAGAACGCTGAACTGCAAGAGGTTAAACAGAACCTTGAAACGATCAAGCGAGATTACAACCAAAAGATTGTTGAATTGGATATGCAAAAACGAAATCTAAAAAACGAGGTTCGACGTGAACGACTCTTGGAATTAATGGGTGACTCAAAAATGGAGCTATTTACAGCACGAATGAATTGGAAGAGTGGTCCGAAATGTGACAAGTGCGATGCTCTTAGACGTATTCAATTCTTATCTCCGTCAGGAAAGAAAATGATGGAGGAGTGTATTTGTAAGAATAACATTTCTTTTTATGCGCCACGAACGCATATCTGCTCATCGTTTGAGTTTAGAAATGGCAAGTTTATGGCTTGGTACAAACCATACTCGGACGCAGATGGCATGGAATTGGAGTACCTGGGAGGATCAAGTGTACCAAGGATCATTTATTCAGGAGAATGTTTTGAATCCATCCAAGAAACACATTACAACGTTTATTTCCGCACAGAAGAAGACTGCCAAGCATATTGCGACTGGTTGACTGAGAAGGAAGCCAACAAGCTAAAGGAGCGTTGATCAAAGTGAACAAGTCAATCTATAACCCAACTGTTCAAGAGCTTTTTTACCACGGACACATATATCACGAAGCGCTTTTGACATACGAACAACATCTTGAAAAGAAGCATGGTGAAAACATGCGAACAGCTGATCCAGATGATAACACGAACTGGGGAGCGCTGGACTGGTACAAAAACGGTAGCATGTCTTTTGCTGAAAAAGAATGGTCAAATTTCATCTCACACCTTCGCGATTGTTTTAAAGTTCATTGCGGGATGGGTTTCTATCTCAAAGAAGACTGCACACAGTATTTTTACCACTCTGGTTCTGTCCCTGGTCTGAAAGGAACTTTCTTACTCCGAAGCCACATCTATATCCAACATTTAGCAGGTGTAGGAATGGATGAAGAACGATTTATGAACGACCTAACAAAAATCGGTAGATGGTAGGGAGCTGAGATAAACAATGGAATCCACATTAACACTTGAACAAATGTATGAAATGCAAAAGGCGCTGGATGCACGGATCATCGAGGAAAAGGGGCTTGAAGGCATTGACCTGCTGCCTAATACGATATTAGCTCTTCAGGTAGAAATCGGAGAACTGGCGAATGAATGGCGCGGATTCAAGCATTGGAGTGATCGAAAAGAACCAAAGCATGGGTACAGCGCAAAAATTGATTGCGACAGATGCAGCGGCAAAGGTTTTTGGTTCGAAGGTGGGCGCGTTCATTGCGGAAAGTGTGGAACAACTGGCAAGGTTCTTAATCCACTGCTCGAAGAATACGTAGACTGCCTGCACTTCTTTTTATCAATCGCACGGCAAAAGGACTGGTCGCAACATCTTGGTATCTGGGAAGAAGCAATTGAGGATACGCGGGCAAAAGGACTGGACGGTGGAATCGGTGGAGCTTTACTTGAGGTTATGTACTGGTTGATGAAGTTTTACATGGAAAAGGGCAAGGACGAAAAGATTGAACAAAAGCTGGGAAAGACCAAGCAAGAGTTTGAGTTTGCAAACGCTTGGTACGTATTCATCGTTATTGGTCTTGTAGGCTTCGGTTGGGATTTTGATGTTATTACAGCTGCCTATACAGCCAAGAACAAAGTAAACCATGATCGTCAATCCAATGGATATTAGGAATGAGATCTGCTGAAGAAACACTTGAACTGCTCTTGCAAGGTATGGATAAGCGGCGGCAGTATCTACGTCGGAAGCTCCGTAGGATTGAGAAGCATGGTACGAAGCCGCGGCGCGGTGGAGGAAACGAACTGAATAGGCTCAAATACTCTGGGCGCGCCGGCATGCTATCCGAGCACGCGACAATCCTTTGTATGCTTGAGGACATACGCCACAGCCGCCAACACCCAGACAATCTATATAACGAGGACGATGACACGGACGATGACTAATCCTATGACACCAGAACGGATAGAAGAGATCAAGCCCTATTTCACGAATGAGCAATTAGATGAATTGAGTCGTGAGTATCGGACGATGCCTACAGATGGCGAAGGATATGCCATTGAACCGGAGTACGAAGGGATGGTAGCACGTGGCTATATTGTAAAGCTAATATCAGATGTGAAAACCGCTCGGACTGCTCTAGAAGAGGTAGAGCGTAAGCATGGCGATACAGGTAATGCACTTGAAATAAAACGCATGCTTTTGGAAAAGGCAAATTACGAAGCTGGACGTCAACGAGTTTTCAAGGAATCGGCAGAGAGGAAGCTGGCAGAGGCACAGCAGACCATAGCCACCTTACAATCGGAAAACGAGCGCCTATCTAGCCTACTACCTGTCCTGATGGATGCTATGGACCTGTTTAAGAGTGAAGTGGAATTAAAGGTTACTATTCCTGGGAATGAGGAAGCGCGGAAAATGATATACAAATGGCTGCTGGAGAATCCTAGCCCAGATTTCCAAGAAACCATAGGAAATAAGGAAGGGAGCGACAAGGCATGAGCCAAGAAAAGCCAATCGTAATAACGGTTTTGGTCAAGGGTGGTGGATACGACACTATAGGTATCCTGCCAAGTATGATCGGACCATTAGCAGAAGCAATTCGCAATAAAGGGTATGAGGTTGCTCATCTGCCCAGTAAGTCAATAGAGGTTGAAGGCATCCTAATAACAGGAAAAGGGATCGGCGAGCGAGTTATCATGCTCGGAATGGAGGGAGTCAAGTCATGACACAGGTAAAGGATAAGACAGACCAGCAGCTTAACCGGGCGCTGGCGGAGTTGATGGGGTGGACGAATATCCAAATCGTAGAGACGGAGCGAATTTGGGCTAGAAAGCCAGATGATGGATGGTCCAAAGAATTACCTGACCATCAGTGGTCCGATTATGTGCCTGACTATGCTGGAGACCCAGCTGCCTCTCTAGAGATACAGACAGCAGCCTGTTCCAAGAAAAAGACCTTATATATCGGAAATCTTTCTTATATCATGCTCGGAAAGTCATGCCTTTATTTAGATGCTGTGAGCTTGGAACTTGCGGCAGACTTTTGTAACGCCAGCCCCCGAGAGAGGGCAGAGGCGGCATATATCACGCTTAGTAGTAAGCAGTAGACGTATACGGTTCAGGAAGGAGTGGATTGGCATTGATTAAATTACTTTCGCTTTTCGGGGGCATAGGGGCCGACATTAAGGCTCTGAAAAATTTAGGCCAACAGGTTAAAACCATTGATTATGTGGAGTGGAAAGAAAATCGTGTGAAAGCCTACAATGCCATGAATCCTTTTCGTTATCGCACTCAGGACGTAAGGGCGTGGGATCTAAAGCCAGACATCCTGGTGCACGGCAGCCCTTGCCAAGATAACTCAGTAGCCAACCTGAACGACGATAAAGGGCGCTCTCAACTAATGCTTGAGACACTTCGGATTATCCGTGAAATGGGAGAGTGGCGCCCTGCAATTGTCATTTGGGAGAACGTCAAGGGAGCAACCTTCCAAAGTAAAATGCCTATTTTTAAAGAGTACTTGATAGAAATGGAGAGGATGGGCTATCGGAATTCTTCGGAAGTGCTCCAAGCAATGGATTTTGGTATACCGCAAAGCCGTGAACGATTGTTCTGCATTTCTATTTTGGGTGACCATACCTTTGATTTTTCCAAATTAGAAAAACGGCCTCTGCGTCCTATAGAAGATTTCTTGCAGGCTGAAAGTGAAATTGATCTTGAAAAGTATATCGTCAGCATCCCTTCTATGCTAAACCGGCTGGCCGACCTGGCAACTCAGGAAGAGATCGAGGCTAATAAATCTAAGTTCCGGTACGTCGAGACCGTGAGGTCGCACTTCTTTACATTAACCGAGCGCCCGGACCGATGCCCAAGCCCAGGAGTCATAAAGTTGAGTGATGGGCGGTACCGGTACCCAACAGAGCGTGAATACTGGCGGCTGATGGGATTTGATGATGCGGACTTCGATCTCATGCTAAAAGAGTTCCCTGTCAAACCAAACTACCGGAGTCGAACATTGTACGCTTTAGCTGGTAACAGCATTGTTGTACAAATGTTGGAAGCAATATTCGAAGTTATCATAAACGAGGACTACGGAACAGATTTAACGGAAGCTGCGGATGGGCAATTACAATTTATTTGCTAATGTGCAGAACGAAGAGATGATGCACTAGGCCGACAGGCCACCGTAACGACCGAATAGGCGCGAGCCGTAAGAGATCATTCAGATCATTAAGGGAGTAGGAGTATCCCTCCTCTCCCAAAGGCAGAGTAGACGAAAACACCACATTGAGAGGATGAAAAGAATGAGTAACATAGAAAACCTTAAATCTTGCCCATTTTGTGGAGGAATAGCAAAAATAACGGTTAGCGACGCAGAAGGAAATAGCCGGGATGAAGAGTATGAACTTGATCCGTGGTCTGGATTAACATTTAGGATTTCACATGCGCATGAAGAAAATGAAAATTGTCCGATAGCTGTTTACGAGGCAGACGGGGCGGAATTAGGCGTTTATCTGTACGAAAGCCGCGAAGAAGCAACTGAAGCGTGGAACAAAAGACAGAACTAATTCACAGCAGTATATACAGGGACAGAGAGGGTTAATAGCCCTCCTCTCCCACAAGGAGGATATACATTGATTAAAAAAATACGCATCAAAATTAGAAAACCCCAAAGTTCAGGTATATTCCATAACTCGCGTGAAGATGTAGCAGCTCTTGGAGATGTATGTAACGCACTCATTGATAAAGTAAATGAACTGGTAGATAAGGTAAATGAATTAGAGAACAAGGTCAAAAAGATGGGGGAGGAAGCCCAATGACACAAAGGGACTGGCAAAAGGACTGGGATCGAGCAACGATGTTTGACGATATTGAATTTTTAGTAAACAATCCACGACCTTTGCTCAACGTTAACAATTACGAACCTCCCTATGTACTTTTGAAATACTGGCTCCAAGAAGCCAAAGAGCGCGGAGAACGGGAACAACGGCTGAAAGAAATGGTGGAAAATGAAATCATGTATTTAGAGGCTGCTGGATTAACTCGAGCAAAGTTGTTGAAAAGAAAATTTAATTCCCTTTACCCAGATACCCCAGCACCCAAGGAGGGGATAGACTGGCTTAACGAAGAGTCTTGTGCCCGTTGTGGAAGAAATAAGCCTGTTGAAGGATATGAATGGTGTTCAGAGTGCAGACCGGATTTGGAATCCAAGGAGGGCGAATAGACATGCCAAAGTATAGAAAGAAACCTGTGGAGATAGAAGCTATTCAGTGGCACAAAAAAACTATGATGATGCATGATGTTCTGAAACATTTCGGCGGATTAAATGGAATGGCTGCAAAATCAATGAGCAGACATTTTGGAGAGTTGATGATTGAAACGCTGGAAGGAATCATGACCGTAAGTGACGGTGACTGGATCATACAGGGCGTGAAAGGCGAGTTGTATCCCTGCAAGCCTGATATTTTCGCAGAAACCTATGAGGCGGTTGAGGAAGGAGATAACCAATGACACTCACAAGGGAAGAGATACTGGCGATGGAGCCTGGGCGGCTGCTGGATGCTAAAATCGCTGAGTTGGTAATGGGGCTGAATATGGTTGATGGTCAACTGCCGCAGCTACCGAGATACTATTTAGCCGACTATGAAAAGACGATCCACCGGGACATTCCTTTGTACAGTTCGGATATATCTGCAGCTTGGGTAGTGCTGGAACACATGCAAGACTCAGGATGGTCATGGGATATGAAGATGAACAATCTGGCGAAAGAAGTCGAGGTACGTATTGGACGGGGGCAAGCAGTTAGTAAGAGTGTGCCTGAGGCGATCGGGAAATCTGCCCTCATTGCCAACTTAGACGCCATAGAGTGGGCGACTGATGTCTAATTGGCAGCACTGAACTTATAACGGCCGTCAGGACTCCGAAACGACCGCAATACTTAGCGACAGCGGAGGCCGCAGGGTTGGCTGTACTGAACTTATAAGGGGGCTGAGACCAATGTGGATTAAGATCATCTTTGCAATTGTAATCATAGTATCTTTAGGATTTCCGATAGACAAAAATGACTGGAACAGAGAAAGAAGCATGCATATGGCTGCAATCTGCATTGCAGGGATTCTGGCACTAGCTGCAGTCGTTATTTTCTCATAAAACCCAAATTTGAGAGGAGCAATTATAAATGAAAATTCAAATAGCAGCGCATTTCAATAAGCAAACGAAGGATTCCAAAAAGGAACTTGTACAGTTCCACGTAAAGGGTGATGACGAGAAGAAGCCTGAGCTTAATGCTATGACGAGATCGGTGGTTGTGTTGAGTATTGACGGTGTGGAGCAGTCCCTGACAACCGAGTTCAGTAAGAGTACGAAGGATGCCAAGAAGACAGTACTGGAGTTCATCGTCAAGGGTGACACATCCTCTGAAAACTCCTATGAATTCTATCGGAAGGCTGGATCAGATGTGGTCTTGGAAATCGCTGAATCTCAAATGAGCATCGAAGAGTTCCGAGGTGATGACGATGAAGAGGATCGTGAGGAGCCAAGAGAGGGCGTGCGAGGCAAGGTTAATCCGGACGGTACTATTGAATTGGAAGACAAGGATCAACTCACGATTGAACAGCTCGCTGAAGCAGAAGTTGGTGCTGATGATGGTCCTAAAATCCCTGAGAGTGATGACGATCTGCCGTTCTAAGATGATATACGCCCCGGCTTCGGTCGGGGGATTCTCTTTACAGATAGAGGTGATGAAGTGACACAGATGTCGTTTGAGTTGCCTGAATTGGACAGAAGGCGGACACAGACTGCCGTTGAGGCTGCTTTAGAGAAATACCGCATATTCAAATCAACTATATTCGAGGATCGGGAAGCAAAGACAACGGCGGCGTGGTCAGACTCTCCGAAGGGGTTCACAGGAACAGTCAGTGATCAGACGGCAAACATAGCTATCTATAATGCTGATGAGCCCGCAGCGCGCAGAGCTTACTGTGAGCGGATAGAGAGGGTGGTTAGCAGACTCCCCAGGAGAGAACGGCTGCTGATTTCGGAAAGATACCTTAATACAGACTGTGACTTTGATTATGTCGTGTATAATGACGCCTTCGATCCGCCGATTGGAGAGACCACTTATTACAAGCTGAAATGGAAGGCATTCTATAAGATTGCGCTGGCCCTTAATATACAGGTGATCAAAGACGGCAAAAAGGAAACAGAGAATACAGCAAACCAGCAGGAGTAATAAAACAAGCGTTTATCCGAGTAAGCATATAGTGAGGTGATCAAATGGAAGCTGAAGAGAAAAATAGCAGGGAACTGCCACCGGTGCTACAAGTTGTTGATATACAAAATTACTTAGGAATTGGCAAGAAGCAGGCATACGAGCTCTGCAATTCAGGTCAGTTCCATGTGGTGAGAGTGGGGCGGCTGATCAAGGTATCGAGAGAAGTATTTGTAAAATGGATGAATGGAACAGGCGATGAAAAGCAGGGAGAATGACTCCTGCTTTTTTTATTTTTTCAGGGCTGCAATTTGGTGTTATTTCTGGTGTTAGAATACCGATAAATAGCGCTGTACCATAGAATACCAAAGGCATTTTGCTATAGATATCACGAAGCAACATGAGAGACTGAAACCCAATCAAAACCGCTGTCAGCCACTGCTTGCGCTTATGGATAAATGGCGATTTATACCATTGAAGGGGAACGAACACCACAGCAAATTTCTGTTGACTCATCGTGAGCGCGAAGTTTTTGAGCTTCTCGTGCAGGACAAAACGACTCGTGATATCGCTGGCTTATTATTTATCAGCGAAAAAACAGTTCGAAACCACATTTCCAATGTAATGCAAAAACTAAACGTTAAAGGCCGTTCACAAGCGGTTGTCGAGCTGATCAAGCTTGGGGAGCTGAAAATATAGCTGGCCATGTCTTCGGAAGTGACGCGTTTAAGCCTTCTTTTGCCCTTCGGGGCAAAGGGAGGTTTTTTGTTTACTCACCAAAACAACTGAAGAGTGAGTTAGATCACCGTATGATTTTTATGACATGATAAATTAGAGATATTAAGGTAGTTCAGGAGGATCTGTTATGACCAGATATGAACAACAAAGAAATTTTCTGAAATCCAATTTTCATGAATTCAAACATATCAAAACAGATAAGATCAAGGGAATTGCACAACCGCCAATTGTTAAGCCATTTGATTCAGATGCACTAATTATTGATTTGCCCAAGGTCAGCAAAGACGTTGTGAGTAAAGAAAATATTTTTGATTGTATAGATCAAAGAAGAAGTACACGGTTCTATTCTGAGGATACTGTGAGTCTGGAGGAGTTATCCTATTTATTATGGGCTACCCAAGGGATTAGCGGTATGAATAAGAACGGACTTACGCTGCGGACTGTACCCTGCAGCGGGGCGACGCACACCTTTGAAACCTATTTAATGATTATGCGTGTAGAGGGTATTGGGCAAGGGATCTACAGATATCTGCCTGTGGAACATAAGCTCTTATTTATGTTTGAATTAGATCAACTTGAACAAAAGATTGATGCTATTACTTTGGATCAGCCCTTTGTCCCTAACTTTGCCAAAAAGGCTTCTGTATTGTTTGCCTGGAGTACCACACCCTACCGCTCCGAATGGAAGTACGATATTTCTGCTCACAAAAAAATCCTCATCGATGTTGGACATGTCTGCCAGAACCTTTATTTAGCCAGCGAATCCATCGGTGCAGGTGCTTGCGCAATTGGAATCTATGATCAAAAGTTGATAGATGAGATTTTAGAATTAGACGGCGATGAAGAATTTGTTATCTATCTTGGTGCAGTTGGCAAGAAACGAGAATAGCTAGGAATGCTAGATATGTCTTTGAAGTGATGCGTGTAAGCCTTTTTCACCCTTCGGGGTGGGGAAGGTTTTTTGTTTATATTCCAGCTTATTTGCCCAACTGCTCAGTTTGAACGAAGAGGAAATCGTAATGTTTAATTGATAATCATTCTCATTGCATATATAATTAACCCAAAGTAAGAGGAAGCAGGGATGAGCATGGAGCGAAGCAATGGACTGAAAGAAGCAGAAACGATTGATGCCCATAAGACGCTTACATGTGAAGGGGTAGATTATAATTACCGTTTTAATGGGGCTCATTTTGAGATTAAACCCCCAGTCGAAATAGGGGAAGGCAGTTGCCGCAGCCTGCTTAGCCATGGGTATATCCAGATGACAGATTTTAATCTCCGGTTTAATCGGGATATCGAAGCAAAGGGCAATTTTAGCACTCCGCGTACGGAGCTGGCTTTCTGCATAGGGCATGGCATTGAGTGGGGGACTTCGCTGAAATCGGACTATTTTATTATAGATACGGGAGAAATTGCGCTGTTTCATGGCGGGGTAAGAAGTGAAAACTGCACATACCTGAGTGGGGCGGGGTACCGATTCATCAGCATAGATATGAGCCCGGCACAATTTGAGCGGATGACCAGTGGTCTGACCGAAGATACACGGCTTCGCATTGGAGCTGGTGCGGGTTTGTTTTTTGGAAAAAATAACATCACACCATCCATCCGCTTCATTCTGTCGCAGATTGCGGATTGTTCCTATAGCCATGGCATGCGTGAACTTTATCTGGAGGGCAAAATGCTGGAGCTAATGGCTGTCTATCTCAATGAATCTTTATATGAAGCAGAGCGGATTCCGTGCTCGGTCAAGCTGTCCAGAGAGGATATGGAGAGCCTGCGGCTCGCTAAGGAGATTTTGCAGCGTGATTATTTGCACCCGCCAACGCTTGCAGGCCTTTCTCGCATTATATGCCTCAATGAGTTTAAGCTGAAAAAGGGCTTTAAGGAAATGTTTGGTTATACCGTGCATGCTTACGTTATCGAACAACGGATGCAGAGAGCGCAGCAGCTGCTGGAACAAGGGAGTATGACTGTAAGTGAAGCAGCCTCCAGGGTTGGATACGGTAATGTGAGTCATTTCTCGGCAGCCTTCCGCAAAAAGTTCGGTGTGCGTCCAGGAGAATATCTGATCAGCGGCAGGCAGCGTCTCTTCGGTATTAAGATGTAAGTCCGTATTCTGCACAGATGCTCCTGATTTGGTTAATTATAATCCCTTAAACGGTAGCAATCGTGAACAACGTTCCTATACACTAGTGCACAGAGAATCATTCTCAGTGCACTTTTTTTTGTGCGTAATTACCAAGAGTGGGGGAACAGCTGTGAGTAAAACCAAAACCGGCATGCCAAGGCTGCTGGAGATCGCCGGAGAGAAGCGAGGTTTGCTGCTCTTGTCCGGAATATTGTCATCTGTCAGCGCTGTATTAATGCTGATTCCGTTTTTGTCTGTTTATTTCATTTTGGCAGAGCTGCTGCGCCATGCTTCATCGCCTGGACAGGTCGACGGTGCGTATATGATCCGCTGGGGGTGGATTGCACTTGGAGGGTTAATCGGAGGGCTGGTGACTTCGTATTGTGGTATTATGTGCTCGCATATTGCGGCTTTTCGAATTCAATATAATTTGCGTGTACGAATGACCGAGCATTTGGGCAGATTGCCGCTCGGTTTCCTGAATGGGACATCAACTGGCGTGGTCAAGAAAACGCTAGAGCAGAATGTCGACAAGGTGGAAAATTTCGTAGCGCATCAGCTTCCCGATTTAGTCAGCGTGCTGGCTTCTACGGTGCTGATGATCGTGGCGATGTTTTGGCTTAGTCCGCCGTTGGCGGTAGCTTGCCTGCTGCCGATAATTATAGGATTAGGTGTGCAGTCAGCGCTTATGATGAGCAGCAGAGGCAAGGCCAGTGTGAAGCAGTATCATGATTCGTTGGAGCAGATCAATACTTCGGCGGTGCAGTATGTACGGGGGATGCCGGCGGTTAAGGTGTTCGGGCAGACGGTGCATTCTTTCAGAAAGTTCTACAGTGATATGACCAGCTACCGCGATTATTGTCTGGAGTATACGGACCGTTATCAAACAGGTTATATCTTATTCAAAACATTGCTGGCGTCACCGTTTACCTTTATTTTGCCGGTGGGCATCTTCATGCTAAGCGGCCGACCGGATTCCATGTCTTTTGCGCTTGTGCTGCTGTTCTTTCTAATTATGGCGCCCGGCGTTTCATCTCCGCTCTACAAGCTACTTCTGCTGGCTTCAAGCACTCGGGATATTGGCGAAGGCGTGGAGCGGATGGACCGTCTCTTGGCACAGCAGCCTGTACCAGAAATAGCAGAACCGCTATCCCCGCATACTTTTGACGTTGAATTTGTGGATGTAACCTTCTCCTACAGTGAAGATGCAGGGACTGCAGCGGCGCTCAGCGAAGTCTCATTCCGTGCGGAACAAGGGAAGGTTACAGCGCTGGTAGGGCCGTCAGGTTCGGGAAAATCGACGGTGGCCAGCTTGGTGCCGCGGTTCTGGGACCCGCAAGTGGGTGCGATCCGTATCGGTGGAGTCGATATTCGCCATATGGCAATCCATGAATTAATGAATACAGTTGCTTTTGTATTTCAGGAAACCTTCCTGTTCTATGACACTTTGTATGAGAATATTGCTGTCGGCAAACCGGGAGCGACTCTGGAGGAAGTCCAGGCTGCAGCCAGAGCGGCACAATGCGACGAGTTCATTACTCGGCTGCCGCAGGGATACGATACGTTAATTGGTGAAGGCGGTGTCTATCTCTCGGGTGGTGAGGAGCAGCGCATTGCGGTAGCTCGGGCTATTCTCAAAAACGCACCAGTGCTCGTGCTCGACGAAGCGACTGCTTTTGCCGACCCGGAAAATGAGTTTCATATGCAGTTAGCACTTACGGAGCTTATGCGCGGCAAGACGGTTATTGTCATTGCTCACCGACTCTCCTCTATACGTGAAGCTGCACAAATTCTGGTGCTGAGGGATGGAGAAATCGTGGAACGTGGAGAGCACGCAGGTTTGATTGAGGCGGACGGGCTTTACGCCAAAATGTGGCATGCCTACAGTGACGCCGGAGATTGGCATATGGAAAAAGGAGGGGATCAGCTATGAAGGTATTGCATAATATTACTGCCGGCAAACCGCAGCAGTTGCTGAAGCCTGTACTTTTTTCCTTGCTGGCTAATCTAGTTAGTGTGCTTCCGTTCGCGCTTGTAATTGAGGCGGTGCGGTTGATTTTTGCTCCTTATATTACTGTGGGCGCAGAACTTCAGACAGAACGCCTTTGGTGGATCTGCGCAGGGCTTGTCGCCGTCATGGTGCTGATGTTCCTGAGTGAGATCCCCGCCTATCGCACCGCTTACCGCGGGGCATACAATGTTGCTGCACAGGGACGTGCGGAATTAGCAGAACATCTGCGGAAGCTTCCGCTGGGTTACCTGACTCGCCGGGACCCAGGTGATTTAGCCAATATGATGATGGGCGATTTCACGCTCGTTGAGACGGGCATTTCACATCTGCTGCCACAGCTTGCGGGGGCTTTTGTACTGCCGATATTTGCACTTGCTGGTTTACTGTTTCTGGACTGGCGGATGGCGATTTCCATGTTCGTAGCGCTGCCGGTTGCTCTTCTGATCATGTATATATCGGGCAAGCTTCGGCGGAGACTCGGAGCGGATCATATGAAGGCCAAGCTGAACGCTGCGAACCGATTGCAAGAATACTTGAACGGCATACGGGTGATGAAGGCCTATAATCTGACAGGAGAACGATTTGTCCGTCTGGATAACTCTTTTAAAACTTTGATGAAGGAAAGTGTGAAGCTGGAAGGGATGTTCGGTCCGGTTATTCTAACCGCTATGGCTCTTCTCCGTGCGGGGCTGACCTTAATGATATACGTAGGTGTTCATCTATTATTAGGCGGGGAGCTCGGTATTTTGCAGTTGGCAGTATTCCTTATTGTCGGCACACGAATCTATGATCCATTGACCACGGCGCTAGCCAATTATGCCGAATTCCGCTACAACGAACAAGCGGGTGAACGTATAGTAGACCTGCTGCGCCAGCCGGTAATGACAGGTGCTACGAGTCCTCTTCCTAAAAGCAGCACCATTAGGTTTGACAATGTAACCTTCAGCTATGGAGGAGAGCCTGTTCTCAAAAATTTAAGTCTGGAAATGCCGCAAGGTTCACTGACTGCAATTGTGGGTCCGTCAGGCAGCGGCAAGAGTACAGTGCTGCGCCTGATCTCACGTTTCTATGATCCTGAAAAAGGGAGTGTTCTGCTAGGTGGGCGCAACATCAAGGAGATTGATCCAGAACATCTGCTAGGATCCGTATCGGTGGTGTTTCAGGATGTGTACCTGTTTCAAGATACCATTGGGAACAATATTGCTTTTGGGCGGCCGGGGGCGTCGCAGCGGGATATTCAGCAGGCAGCGGAAATGGCTCACTGCCATGATTTCATCATGAAATTACCGCTTGGTTATGATACGCCGGTAGGCGAAGGCGGAAGCACGCTCTCCGGAGGGGAGAAGCAGCGGATCTCCATTGCCCGTGCGATTCTCAAGAACGCTCCAATTGTGCTGTTGGATGAAGCTACTGCATCGCTTGACTCGCAGAATGAGGCCGAAATCCAGAAAGGAATTGATGCGTTGATTACGGGCAGAACCGTCATTGTTATCGCCCACCGGCTGAAAACTATACGCGGTGCGGACAACATTATCGTACTGGAAGACGGTCGGCTGGTCGAGCAGGGACGACATGAAGCCCTGCTGTTGCGCGGCAGACTGTACGACCGGCTCTGGAAGCTGCAACAGCAATCCGTCGGATTCCGCATCACATCTTAAGCAATGCTCAGCACAGTTTAGGAGGGATATGTATGGCTATAACAAAGGATGAATCCGCTTGGCCGATCATAAGCCTTAGTTTGGGGGAGGCGTTTGATCAGGGGACAGTAGAAGAATATATCGCTTATTGGGAAGAGCTGCTCGCGCGCCGATCTGCCTTCGGCCTGCTGATGGTGCATTCTGCTGAGAAAAACACACGTCCAGAGCGTGCGGTTACACAGCTGTATATGAACTGGTGCAAGATGAACAAGCGGGAAATCGCCCAATATTGTTCAGGCATCGCGGTCGTAATGCAGAATGCTAAGTTGCTTGCTGTCTACAAGCCAGTTACAGCGTTGTCCACTAAAAGAACCTACGGCTGCCCCGGAGGTGCTTTCTCCGGAGAGGCTGAGGCGATAAGGTGGCTGGAGGAGCAGTTGGCTAAGACACCCTCGGGTACGAAAACCTAATATAGCTGCCCATATTTTGGGGATACACATTTAAGCTTTCTTCACCCTTTTAGGTGGGGAAGGCTTTTTTTGTCTAGAAAGATAAGAATCCGCCAACCCCTCACAACCAACGTGTCAGAGTAAGCTTTTTAAATATAAACGGGGTGTGTTGGATGAAGATAAATAATAATTATTTGAAAGAACAATTAAAACATGTATATTGGCTAAATGGTGGACCTTGTGCTGGAAAGACTACTATGACCAAGAAGTTTGTAGAGGAATTAGGTTTTCAAACATTAGGGGATGATCTCTTAAAATATAGACCATTCTCTAGTCCTATTGAATATCCTGCCCTTCAATTCCCTAATCCTAGTTTAGATTGGAATAAGTGGTTTAATAAACCTGTAGATGAACATTGCCAATGGTTATTTCAAGTGGTCGAAGAGATACCGTTTATCCCGGAAAAGAGAATGATATGTTTTTATACGTCCGATGCGGAGATAGAGAGATTATATTACTTTAGAGAAGACCATAAGATGATTCTGGACTGCATTAACGCTTATACGTTAAATCCAGAAGAAACAATTAAACACAGTAATAAATCTATGATTAAGTTCTCCAATGAAATAAAGAACGCTTGCACTAAGCTGGGCATCAAAACCATAGAAAGAACACTAAATATGAGCGTAGAAGAACAATTTAGGTTAGTTCGTGAACATTTTAAAATGTAGGGATGACTGTAAGGTATACCTACTCAAAGAAACCATTCCTTTGTCAGGTATGGTTTTTTTAATACCTAGAAAAGTACACAGGTATGCCCGTATAATAAATAGGAGTAAGTAATTGGCAGTAGACTGATGATGAGGGGAGAGAAGACATGTTTTTCTTTAAGAAAAATAAAGGCATCACAAAAGAGGAACTGCAGGCCCTGGTTGAAGGCTTGGAGCAGGCTTATATGGATAAGGATGAAGAAGGTTTGAGCAAAAGATTTCATCCAGATAAGAGGGGAATGTCCTTTTTAAATCACTTTCAATTAATGATGACATTTCAAATCTATAATATAAAATCTGAAATTCTCGAATTTGAATTGCTGTCAATGGATGCTACTAAAGCAGTCTTTACATACACTCGGAAGCATATTCATACCTGTATCAACCCCGCCGATGAACGTGAGGAAAAAAGAAATCAAATTATCAGTTATTACGTTGAGGCTGTGAAGGAGAATGGTTCAATTTGGATTACGAGGTACAGCCCTTATAGCACGATTTTTGTAGATAAGAAGGGTGATTTCCTTAGTGGTGTGGATGCGGTCATTCCTCCTGGAGAAGAGATCAATTCAGGCATTGCGCGATTCATCCCTTATTTTCAGCTTGATAGTTATGTACCTGCAACATTCCATGTCTACAGTAACAGTCAATTTATCGGATATTATCCGCTAGGAGAATATCATCGGTACGAACCTTCGCATACGTTCACGATTAATTATTTTGATAAGATAGAGGCATCTTCTGTAGAGAAGCATACAGCGGATTATATCTCCCAAGAGACCTTGTTGACCGCTCAAGTATTGCATCAGACTGATAATAGCTCTGTAGTTGAGACGCAGTTGATGAACAATAATGTATTAGAGCATGAACTTGTTACCAGCCTGCTTACGAAGGATGGGTTCTATATGATTAGATTTCTGTATGACAAAGGGGAGCCGATACCGCCAGAGGAGCGAGAAAAGTGGAAGCGTGAGATGGTCACTTTAATAGAAAAAGAGCACAGCAGTTAACACAGAAACTTGCCGTTACAGACAGCAAGCGAACTGTATCCTAAGTAACGATAAGTTTTTTTTGGGAATAATGAGAGAAAAGGAGAGATGGAAATGTCCTATATCGTTGATTTTAAAAATGTGTCTACGGTTGGGTTAGAATCTTCACCTGTAGTAGATGCGCTTGCTGGTCTGCGTGCTAATGAGGCCCGTTATTTTATGAATAAATACAAGCATGAATTTACGGTTGTACAAGCCAGCGAAAGCCAGGAGACCCTTGATTATGTGAACCGAATTTTAAAAGAAGAACGTGATATTGAGTTTGCGGCCAATCCTTTAGAAACGTCGCGTTTTCAAGTGGAAAATATTAAATTTGCTTATGTCTTTTATGAGGATGGTCTTGCAGTCAACGTTATGTATACGGTGGATGACCCTAAGAAGCGTGCTGTTGGTTTTAAGCTTTCTGAGGGGATGGAGATCCCAAAGGAGCTAGAAGAGAAGTTTAAGTTTGCCAGGCAGAAGTCCAAGCTAGCTGGAACAATTCGGGGTTCGTTTTTTGTAATTAAAGGAGAGTATTAAGGTAAGCAAAATTGCAACTTAATCAATGAGAGGGCCATCCTATAAAAGGATGGCCCTAAATCTTTTCGGTATAGATAATTTGCGTAGGTTATCTATGGGAATGGACTCCCATTCAAGAGGCCGAATTTATTATATAGAGCAACGAAAACTGGAGTAGCGTGCCTACTTCACAATTATTTTGCATGAGTAGCTGAGATGCTGGAATGTACGGTATAAATCCCGTAGAAAAGAGCTGAGATGGCTGGAGCGGTGGAATGTACCGGATAAATCCCGTAGAAAAGAGCTGAGGTGGCTGGAATAGTGAAATGTACGGTATAAATCCCGTAGAAAAGAGCTGAGGTGGCTGGAACGGTAGAATGTACGGTATAAATCCCGTAGAAAAGAGCTGAGGTGGCTGGAATAGTGAAATGTACGGTATAAATCCCGTAGAAAAGAGCTGAAGTGGCTGGGACGGTGAAATGTACGGTATAAATCCCGTAGAAAAGAGCTGAGGTAGCTGGAACGGTGAAATGTACGGTATAAATCCCGTAGAAAAGAGCTGAGGTGGCTGGAACGGTAGAATGTACGGTATAAATCCCGTACAAATGAGTTGAGGTGGTTGAGATGCTGGAATGTACGGTATAAATCCCGTAGAAAAGAGCTGAGGTGGCTGGAATAGTGAAATGTACGGGATAAATCCCGTACAAATGAGTTGAGGTGGCTGAGATGCTGGAATGTACGGTATAAATCCCGTAGAAAAGAGCTGAGGTAGCTGGAATAGTGAAATTTACGGTATAAATCCCGTACAAATGAGTTGAGGTGGCTGAGATGCTGGAATGTACGGTATAAATCCCGTAGAAAAGAGCTGAGGTGGCTGGAATAGTGAAATGTACGGTATAAATCCCGTAGAAAAGAGCTGGAGTAGCTAGTATGCTGGAATGTACGGTATAAATCCCGTAGAAAAGAGCTGAGGTAGCTGGAATAGTGAAATGTACGGGATAAATCCCGTACAAATGAGTTGAGGTGGTTGAGATGCTGGAATGTACGGTATAAATCCCGTAGAAAAGAGCTGAGGTGGCTGGAATAGTGAAATGTACGGGATAAATCCCGCAGATAAGAGCTGAGGTGGCTTGGCTATATCGACTTGGTTGGAGACTCTCCGGGGGCATCAGATTTGATCCATTCAAATGTGTTCGACAAGCCACCTATCATTTGACAAAACATGGAAGATGTTGAATGCGGTCAAAAACAATCGAATTATTGAGATTGATATGGAAAAATATTTTGCAGCAGATTCATACTCCTCCTTGTTACAAGCTGAAGATATTGCCGACAAATTATCGAAGCTGGCTTCATCGAAATAATCTTATTAGATTGAATCTACCTGAAGTCATTTAAATAAAAAGACGAAGCCTATTATGGCTTCGTCTTTTGTAGTTTTGCATTCCCTTTTCATCCTAGAAAATAAGGTCCCTTTTACAAATGAACTATTGGACCGAAAGTACAGTCTCCAGCTCAGGTATATATTCCTTGACCATATTGTTGTCTTCCCACAGTCCTTTAGTCCCAGCTGGGGCTTGACCTTCGGAAACGACTAAATACGGTTTGATGGTTACGGTACTCGGTATAGTCTTGAAGGGTTCAAAACGAATATTATAAGATTCGCTTAAGGGGTGAGCACCAACGGGCTTCAGTTGAACGCCACGTTCATCCACAATATCAAACTGAAGAGCGATACCCCCGTTAGCACCCTTATATTTCGAAGGGATAGAAGTGAGCATTTCTTCTACGCTCTGGCCAGGTTTGGTTTTGTACTCAACGGAGACCTGGGTTGTAATTGGGGTGATTTCCACCTTACTGATCTGCAAGTTAATGTTATCGTGATGCTTGGTCTCCTCTGAAGTTAGAGTTGTAAAAGGCGTTGATTTTGTAACGGGCAGAACGAATTCGAACGGGACATCGTAACCCTTTAACGTTATATTTACAGTCAAGTCAAACTGATCAGGGAACTGGACAGTCTGTGTTGTTGTGCTCGGCTCATAATAAGTGTTCAAAACCTGAACCATTATGCTGGAAGCAGTCTCACCATCCATGTGTTCGTAACTCCAGAGCAGAGGTTGGCCTTTATAGAGAACCTCAAACTTATCCACCGCCCCTTTATTGGCATCGGAAGGCGGCGAATTGGGCTCCGAAGCCAGACGGTTTCCAGGAGTGGTTAGGTTCATAAGAATTCGGGTTCCGTCAAATAACAATGTTGGGATATTCATCGTCACATCGCCATGGGTCACGCTTTGGTTTACGTTTGTGATGAAATCCTCGGCTTGTTGAACACCGGGATCTAAGTTTTTTTCGCCCCATAATGAATAGATTTGTCCCAGAACCGGAATTTGCTTGAGTGCATCAGCTATTGCGGGCGATACAAAGCCGGAAGCAAGGAGTGTAACTCCCAGGATTGCAGCGGCTGCAGTGGAAACCCACCATTTATTAAAAGTTCTTGATACATCTATCTTTCTCTGAATGGGGGAAATAGAATTATCGGTCTCCCTGATGATTTGGTAAGTCTCATTCAGCTTGGAGCGGGCAATATCCGATAACTGATCGGGAAGTAAGCTTTGGCAGTTCTTTAATTGTTTTTCTAACTTAGTGTTTACCATGTCGCAACCTCATTTCTTGATTGAATTGAGATGAATGCTTTAGCTTTTTGCGGGCGCGATGCAGCCGGGTCTTCACGGCTACCGTAGAAATTTCGAGAATGTCGGAAATTTGATTGATCGGCATGTCCTGTAGGTAATGAAGGTGAATGACAATCCGGAGGTTCTCCTCAAGATGTTGAACGGCATCCCATAATTCGATTTTCTCATAATCCTTGGAAGTGGAAGGGACTTCGGGAAGTTCTCCATATGGGAGGGTTCTTGCGTTGTTTTTGAGCATTTTATTGCATTCATTAATCAGAATCCGGAAGATCCACGTTTTGAAAAATGCGGGCTCTCTGAGTGTATGGATGTTCTTAAAGGCTTTTAGCATCGTCTCCTGCAGGGCATCTGCACAATCTTCTTCTTTGTTGACGATGGACCTTGCAGTTCTGTATAAAGGTAACTCTATCTCCTGCATCAACTTCACGAATGCTTCAGGGTCCCCAGCTTTGGCTTTGACGACAATAGGATCTATATGCAAAGATTTACCTGCTTTCTTGACTAGAAGTCTTAGGATGTTCGTAACGTTACTTAAATATTAGATCGGGTAGGTAGCTAGAAGGTTACCACAAACATGATTCTATTCTCCTCATCTCACAAAGGATGAAGATTACTTTTGCTGTCTGTAGCTAGTAGCAGGGTATCCTTCGCATAATGGGAAGGCATTTCACGGTGCTCTTCCGAACGATTAATGTGTAACTGAGCTAGCAAGGTGAGAAATTGGTTTTTTTCACAAAAAAATCGCCGTTCAAATTCCCTGTCAGGAATCGGACGACGATTTTTCATAAGCTAGTCAGTCAGTCAATCAATCAATGATATAAATGACCCATTTCCCTTGATCGTTTGGCCGAATAGCGTATAGCATTTTTACATTTTCAACGGTCTCTGCGGCCATATCCAAGCGTTGTCCGATTACCGTTATATTCACCTGATGTTCGTTGGGTAACATGGAATCGATGCTTTCAATGTCTGTGAATTTGTACTGATATTGTTCGTTATAATAAGGCTCCATAGCCTCTGCTAGTTTTTTGTTTACGAACCCGGATTGATAAAGTGTGTGGTCATGCTCAACCAAAGCGGTTAGGTTTTTTTCCAGCACTTCAAGTGCGGGGAGATCATTCTCTGTCAATTGATCTGAATATGATTTCAGATTTATCGACAATTCTGCTTTAAAGCTGGTTTCATTTGGCTGCTGGGGTTCTGTGTTTTGCGGCTTCTGCGTATTAATCACTGGACTTTGGGTTGGCGTATTTGCTCCTGTGCTCGGCTCCTCGATTGGTTTAACGTCCCCTGCACATGCTGCCAGAAAGATTAAAGACATCAACATGACCATTCTTGCAATAGTTTTTAACATCTAACCCCTACCTTTTTTTTGAGGATATGTTAGTTAGTCGCGAGAAGATATGGAGAAGTTTCAAGGGCTGAATGAAGCCCGAAAAAGCGGATTAAACCGCTAGATTAAATCGCTAGTTTTTGTGGATCATCTACAGAGTAACGTCCGCTTACCGCAAGCATGATTGTAGAAATAATGACGAGTATGAAACAGAGCACAAATGAATACCGGTACCCAACAACACTAGCTAATAACCCGCCAACAAGACTGCCAATCAGTCTGCCAATCGTGGATGAGTTAGAGTAGAGCGTGGATGCATACCCAGGCATGTTTGGAAGCAGATCCTGAATGTAGCTAATGCCAATCGCTGAAATAACGGCAACAAAAAAGGCAAGCAAAATTTGGGCTGCAAGCATTTGCCACATCGCGCCTGAAGTAATGACAACGAGATAATAAGCTCCTCCGAAAATGGCTCCGCACATCATCAGGATGCGGTTACTGTATTTCGCACTAAGTAGTCCCAGCATGATCATAAAAGGAATTTCCAGCGCAGCACAAATACTGCTGACTAAACCGACATCGCTTGTTGTTCCCCCTAGATTGTTGGTAATAAAGAGGGCAGTATTGATGCTACTCGTCCAGTGGGCTACATACATGAGTATCATAATCAGAAAAGGAAGCAGAACATTACGGTTCTGACCCAACCGGAAACTTTTTACTTTTACTTCTGCAGTACTGCTTTTCACTTCTGTATTTGATTTCAGGAATAGTGAAATAAGTAAGGCAACCAGCAGGAATACTCCGATGGTGCCCGAGAAAATCCCCTTAAACCCAACAGCAGCAATTAGCAGAGTACCGATTAAAGGACCTGTAATAAAGCCGAGAGAGAAAGCAGAACGCAAGGTAGAATTTGCAAACGCAGTATCTGTAAAATCGCTCTTATTCACTGCTTCTCTAGCTATGGCGAACAATTGAGGCATCCCTGGTGCACCGAGTGCGGTGAACACAATCATGTAAATGAATAAGATCGTAAAATCCCCAATGAGCAAGTATCCGCTATAAGCAAGGGCATTACAGAGCGTGGAGACAAGGTAAATGTTTCTTCGATTTAAGCCAAGGTCAGAGCGTCTCCCGATTAGTGTACTGATCCATATTCCGGCAATTAACGTGGTGGCCAGAAAAACACCAAACAGCCCGACAGATACTCCAAGCTGTTCCGTAAAATAAATGGATAAAAAGGGTGCGCTGAGTGAAATCCCCACCCCCTGCAGTAACATACATAAAAAGAGTAAGCCATAAGAGGGAATCGAAAATAGTGCAGTTAGTCGTTTGAACATGTTGTGAAAGTACTCCTCTATATTTGTTTAGATATTTCATAAAAAAAAGCCGTTGAAATTGATTCCAACGGCTTTTTGTATGCTTGTTTTTTTCAAGACCTTATTCAACATCATAATTGATCGGAAAGAATAAGTCTATACTTTCGGCTGGATTTTATTTACTATTGTGAAGCCGGCAAAACCTAATAAATGGAGTGTTGTTAATGGACGTTACTTGTCATCTCGATAAGGCTGACTTACAGGATTATATTAGTAGGGTTTTTGGCAGCAGTTATTTCGTTGCTCGTGTTTCGCGCATGCATGGCGGTGCACAAAAGGTGGTCTACAAGATTGAGTGCAGTAATGGATTTTCCTGCGTTTTGTATGTGTGGGATCTTTCGATGAATTATTTTAAAGAAGAAAAAGCAAATGAAGATATAAATGAACAATCCTATGGAAGTCATTTATTCGAATTAAATAACAGGTACTTAACACAACATGGAATTCAGACCCCTGCTCTTTATGATCTGAATAAGGCAAGAGATCGTTACTCTTTCGATTATGCTCTGGTTGAATATATAGATGGAAGAATGGCAGAAACCTATTTTCATCATCCCGATTCACGTGTTCAAGATAAAGTTTTTCAGCGTGTGGGGGAAATGCTTACTGCTATGCATACCAACGAGAGGCATGTTTTTGGGAAAGCAAATGCTAACGAGAGCAAGGGGGAATGCCATTTATTACAAATGGAAAATGCGAAAGTGCAGCTAGCTTATGCCTCCCAACATATTGAGAAGATCAGGTCTAATCAAAGCAAACTGCTCGATAAGTTGTACGAGCTTGAATCAAAAATTCAACCCAGACAGCAATATGGGTTTATTCACGGGGAACTGGGTCCTGACCATGTTATGGTTAATGATAAACTGGAACCCTTTTTGATCGATATCGAAGGGGCAATGTTTTATGATATTGAGCATGAGCATAGTTTTTTGCAGATGAGATTTGGGGATTTCTACCGGTACTTAAAGAACGATGCTCTGGATCATGATAGGCTGTTATTTTATCAATTCCACCATCATGTCTCCTTAACTTCAGGTGGATTAAAGCTGCTGCATAGAGGATTTCCTGACCAACAATTCGCCCAAGGCCTAGCTGATTATCAATCGGAACGCGCGCTGAGGTTTATCGAAGGATGAACTAAACAAGGCGTTTGGATTGATAACCTACTGCCAAGTCCTCGAAAGTAACCTATTAGCCTTCTTCACCCTTTAGGGTGGGGGAGGTTTTTCCGTTATACAACTACAAGGCATAATAAAAGACCGCATCCACTGGAATTGCTTCCGGATCTGGCGGTCTGATGTCTTCGTTATGAATCAATCTTTATCTGAAAGGGTTAGTTAATGAAATTTAACGGTCTTGATGCGAGCCTCTTCTTCATAGCTAAGTGGTTTCGGAGATTGCGGAGTGTGCAGATGACGCTCCACGGAGTACTCCATTTTCCGGTAGTCCTCATTACCTGTATTCAATGTTGGATTCCAGTTTTCTGTCACCCAATTTTTAAGTTCCTTAAGTCCTGCTAGCATTTCCTCCAGCCTCCTTTGGCGAAGAAACAAAATAGATTTTGTAGTTCTTTGTTTACGCTTTCATTATAATCCTAAACTCCATTTTTTAAAAGGTGTGTCCGTCTGAAAAACACAGATTATTCAGTGAACATTGTGTGTTATTTAGGTTTTGTGCTTCATCTGGAGAGAAGTGTCTCCCTGTAGGAGACATTTTTAGTGGAGCTGAAAGGATACTCATTAGTACCACTTTTTTAATTTTTTTTACATCCGTATATCCAACAAATACTAACCTGAAGAAATAAATTTAGGGTGGAATATTTACAGGATTATTTTCTAATGAATATGGAAAAATAAATGATTATTAGCTGCGAGTTGCACTGAAAACCATTATTTTGCTAATCATAAATAGGATTGGTGGAAATAAATTTTATTTTTATAAAAATAGAGAAAATAATTTACAAAACCAAAATATAATGATATTTTGTTTATGTAGAAAAGAAACCGCTCACAACTTAAGGGGGATTAACAATGACACTCACAAAGTTCCACGGAATTATACCTGCCTTTTATGCCTGCTATGACGATCAAGGAAATATTTCGGAATCCCGGACGCATGCTTTATGTGATTACTTATTTGAAAAAGGAGTTCAAGGTGTATATGTGGGAGGCAGCTCAGGGGAATGTATTTACCAGAGTCTCGACGAACGCAAAGCGGTACTAAGCTACGTAGCTAGTAACCTGAAAGGTAAAATGACACTGATTGCCCACGTGGGTGCCCCTTCGACTAGAGATAGCATTGAGTTAGCGAAACATGCTGCAACCTTAGGATACGATGCATTATCCGCAATCCCGCCTATATATTTCAAGTTACCTGATAGTGCGGTCTATAAATATTGGAGCGAGATTATGGAGGCAACCCCTCTTAGCTTTATTATCTACAACATTCCTCAGACTACTGGATATACACTGACTCCTTCCTTATTTGAGAAGCTGCTTGCGAACAAAAAGGTGATTGGTGTGAAGAACTCCTCCATGCCGACTATGGATATTGAAAGATTCAAAAGAGTGGGTGGAAAAGATGTAGTGGTATTTAATGGACCGGATGAACAATATGTTGCGGGAAGAATCATGGGAGCGGATGCGGGAATCGGTGGAACCTATGCCGTTATGCCTGAGCTGTTCCTGCAAGCTAATGAATTTGTTAAGGCTGGTAAGTTCGAAGAAGCTGGACAAATTCAAAGCGATATCAACGATATTATCATCGCCCTTTGTTCGCTGAAAGGTGCCATGTATGCCGGAATAAAAGAGATTCTAAAATTAAGAGGCGTAAACATTGGCAGCGTAAGAGCACCGCTTGAGGCAGTAGCCGCTGAGGATGCTGGTCCGATCGCAGACATTATGAAATTGATTGATCAAGCTATTGAAAGATATTGCGGTTAAGATAATGAAGAAATCCATCGTATGCTTTGGCGATTCTAATACTTGGGGCTACGACGCAGAGACAGACCGCAGATTTAAGGATGATATTCGTTGGACGGGAATTCTTCATACAGAATTGGGTGACGCCTACCGAATGATCGAAGAAGGGCTTCCCGGCAGAACAAGTGTCAGTGAGGACCCTCTATTTGAAGGACTTTCTGGAATCTCCTATATCTATCCCTGCCTGATGTCACATTCGCCATTAGACTTGGTTGTGATCATGCTTGGGACCAATGATACAAAAGAAAGGTTTGGACTAACTTCTTATAACATCGCACAAGGTATTGTTAGGTTGGCTCTTAAAGCTAAAGATAGCGGTGCAGGACCCGAGGGGAAGGCTCCAGAGGTTCTAGTAATCGCGCCCCCTCCGATTGGAGCAGAGTATATTCATACCCCTATTGGCAAACCAATGGGTAGCGGATGTAGTGAGAAGTCTATGGAGCTCGCTGAGCATCTTGCAGCTTTACTAACGGAAACTGGTATCCACTTTATAGACTCCAGAGATCATGTAGCGATGAATGAAATTGATTATATGCATCTTGATCCGCAAGGACATCGCAGCATGGCCGATTTAGTGCAATACCATGCCAAACGGATTTTAAATTAAGGGTTCTATGCTTTCGAAGCAAGTTTTGTACGAAGTGATTCAAAGAAGATAATGCTTACAAAACTTTAAGCATATGCTTTCGAAGCGAGTTTTGTACGACGCGATTCAGAGAAGTTAATGCTTACAAAACTTTTAGGGAGGTTTATAAATGAAGAAAAAACGTTTACTCTCGACAATGGTTGCGCTAATGGTGATTATTTCTTTAATTTCAGGTTGCTCAGGTAACAATGCTGCGAGCTCTAATACATCCGATAATTCTTCTGCATCTGGGAAGGAAAAAGTGGGGATCAGAGTATGGCTGACTCCACAGTGGAAGGGTGTTGTGGATGCCACGGAGGCAGGCGCGGACTATGATAGCTTCCTAAAGCACGCCGCTGAGAAATTCAAAGCACAATATGATAAATATGATGCGGATATTCAAATAGAGGTCATTGCTGGAGATCAGCGCGATCAATTGCTTAACGTTAACTTAAGCGGAGGAACACCTCCAGATGTGTTCTTTGAGAGTGTATTCCCGATGGGGGATTACGTTCACCGTGGAGCATTGGTTCCTTTGACCGACATCATTGATGAAGACGCGAAGAGCGATATTGCTCAAAACTACTGGGACGCTGTAACGTTCGGAGAAGATATTTATTTCTATCCATTCCAGCACAACCCAGGCACCTTGGTTTACAACGCGGACATGTTTAAAGCAGCAGGCTTAGAAAAGTTTGTGGGTGAAGAATCCGAAATCAAAACTTGGAACTTGGATGAATATCAACAAATTCTTGAGGGTCTGAAAAACAATCTGCCGAAGGATAAGTATTCGAATGCATATCCAATGGCATTATTCGCTGTAAATAATCAGGGCGATACATGGAACCTTGCCTATATGAGAATGTTCGGCAATAAGTTCTTTGATGATCAAGGCAACATTGTCCTGAACGATGAGAACGGAGTTAAAGCTGCAACTTGGCTGAAAAACCTATATGACGGCGGATATACAAATCCAGGAGCAGAATCTGTTTCTTCAAATGATGCCAATGCTATGTTCCAAAATCAGCAATTAGCGATCAGTTTCACTAATCCGATTCTGTTTAATGGTACGAAAGCTAATATGGCGGATGGTACGGCAGCGAAATTTGATATGAGACTTGCTAATATTCCGTCGGAAAGCGGCGATCCTCTATCCTTTACTTATGTAGTAGGCGCTAGTGTATTCAAGTCCAAAGATGCTAAGAAGACTGAAGTAGCTAAAGATTTCGTGAAGTTCTTCTCAAGCGATCCTGAGTTAGTTAAATCCTCTAAGAATGGTATTCCTGTAAGAAGTTCTGTAGCCGAAGCACTTAAAGCGGAGAATCCACTGTTTGCAGCTTACGATGCCAACTCTAAATATTTGTTCAACTTCACAGGCAACGTTCCAGGATACAGCCAATTAAGAGAGGTCTTATATCCAGAGCTACAAGCACTTTACATGGGAGCTAAGACACCGGAACAGTTTGCGCAAGATTATCAGGCAAGTGGCAACAAGGTGATTGAGACCAATAAAGCTGGCTCTGTAATTTTCCAATAATCTAAGACCAGATAAACAATACACGATTGATAGCCTTTAGGGTCTGAAGAGACTCTGGGGCTGTTAATTAGAAAGGTAAACGATATGAAACTACGTAGTAATTACCTAAAAGAGAATATTACAGGTTATCTGTTTATTTTACCTCAGATGATAGTATTCTTAGCCTTTCTTGTCTATCCGATCTTAGAAGGGATGCGGCTGAGTCTATACCAGATTAATTATGACAGTGAGAAATTTGTGGGTTTTGCCAATTACACCACATTGTTTAATGATCCGGTATTTTTTAAGGCTACCATCAACACCGTTGTGTTCGTAATATTTATCGTTCTACTTACAGTGGGGTTTGCATTGTTCGTAGCCTCTGCGGTATTTGATAAAAATGCTAAGTACGTTTCCTTTATTAGAGGAAGTTATTATATCCCGGTAATGGTGTCCATGGTGGTTATGAGTATGGTCTGGAGCTTTTTGCTGAATCCGGCTAACGGACTTATCTCTTATCTATATAAAGATATGGGGCTAGGGACGATTAATCTGCTGGGAAATCCAAAGACGGTTCTGCCAGTCGTGATATTTGTAACCTTCGCAACTAACGTGGGCCAGGCAATTATTCTGTATATAGCTGCGATGATTGGTGTCTCGAAAGAGCTTTTTGAAGCAGCCGAAATCGACGGTGCTAGCAGATGGCAAGTGATATCAAAGATCCTGATTCCTTCGGTAGGACCTACAACAACTTATATTACGATTATCAATATTATTGCCGTATTAAAAATCTTTGTAGTCATTCAGTTACTGACCGGTGGCGGACCGAACAATTCCTCCGTAACACTGATGTACTACCTTTATAATAATGCCTTTAAATATAACCAACTCGGCGTAGCTTCTGCGGTAGGGGTTATCATGTTCGTGATTACATTGATATTGTCTGTGCCACAGCTACGAAGCATGATTAAGGTGAAGTGAGGGGGAATACAACATGTCGAAGATTAAAAACAAGAAAAAGAGAGAGAAGTTTGATGTGATATCGAATGTGATCATTATCCTCTTCGCACTCCTTAATCTTTTTCCACTATATTGGTTATTCACAAGTTCACTCAAGAACAGCTCGGATGTTGTGAAGATGCCTCCAGACTGGTGGCCCAAATCGATTACATTCTCCAACTATGTGGATGTATTTCAGAACCAGCCGGCTTTAAGATGGACGTTTAATAGTATTTATGTATCAGGTGTTTCTACTATTTTGGTTATTGTTGTAGGCTCTATGGCCGCCTATGCATTCTCAAAGATTAATTTTAAAGGTAAAAATATAATCTTCATTATCTTTATATCAAGCTTGATGATTCCTAAAGAAATTATGATTGTACCCTTATTCCGGATCACCCAACAATTTGGAATGGTAAATAGTTATAACGGTATGATTTGGCCGAACGTGGCGGGTGCATTTGGAGTGTTCCTATTAAAGGGATTCTTCGATTTAACTCCTAATGCCTTAAGAGAAGCCGGGAGAATAGATGGTGCAAATGAATGGAGAATCTTCACACGCATCATGCTGCCTATTGTCAAACCTGGTATTGGAGCCTTATTTATTCTGAATTTCGTGCAAGTCTGGAATGATTACTTGTGGCAGCTGGTTATAGGCCAAGAGAACAAAATGAAAACATTAATGGTTGGTACTGCGACCTTAATGCAGGATTTGAATCCTAATTTCGCTTATAAAATGGCCGGAGCTACCATCGCTGCAATTCCGATGTTGCTAGTGTTCATGTTATTCCAACGGTTCTTCACCAATGGGATTACGGCAGGAGCAGTTAAAGAATAAATAAAAATGTGGAGTGGGTTACTGATGAATACTGAAAATAATGTACTTAAAAAAATAAAACATAAATTAGTCGTCTCCAGTCAAGCCTTACCAGAAGAACCGCTGCATAGCCCGTTTATTATGGGGAGAATGGCTTATGCTGCTTACTTAGGCGGGGCTTCTGGAATTCGGGCAAACAGCGTAGCGGATATTCAAGAAATCAAAAAGCAAGTGAATCTGCCGATCATTGGGATAATCAAAAAGGTGTATGAAGGCTCTGAAGTCTTTATTACACCCACTCAAAAGGAAGTCGATGAGCTGTACCGCGAAGGGGTAGATATCATTGCTATGGATGCTACAGACCGTATTCGCCCGGATGGATCTACCATTTCTGAACTTTTTCCACTTTTAAAAGAGACTTACAAAGATCAACTGTTTATGGCGGATTGTTCTACATTTGCGGAAGCTGCGAAGGCTGTTGAGCTGGGATTTGATCTGATTGGAACTACCTTGAGCGGTTATACAGAGGCTACTAAAGGGCGCAACTTGCCAGATTTTGAATTGGTTCAACAAATCGTCAACAACTTCTCTGTTCCCGTTATAGCTGAAGGTGGGGTTTCCACTCCTGAAGAATTAAAGACCATGTTTGATTTAGGTGTGTATTCAGCAGTGGTTGGCTCTGCGATCACGAGACCGATGGAGATTACGAAACGGTTTGTGAACGCTATTCAGTAGAACGCCAGAGAGGGTAGATGGAAATGAGGATTGTAGCCGTAGATATTGGCGGTACCAATACCAAGATGTGTATATGCGATAAACAGGGGAATGTACATGACTTCAAGGAGTATGCAACAGAAAGCTACTTGGGGGGACCTCATGTAATCTCAAGAATGCTGGAAAAGATTGCAGAATACGATCATTTTGATGCCATTGCCATAAGCACCGCGGGCCAAGTTAATGCAGAAGAAGGATTTATTGTCTATGCTAACGAAAATATACCTAGATATACTGGAATGAAAATTAAGGATATTGTCACCCATCATTTTCATAAACCTGTTATGGTAGAGAACGATGTGAATTCAGCAGCATTAGGCGAGGCTTATTTTGGGGCTGCTCAGAGCTTTAACAATTTCTTATGTCTAACCTTTGGCACAGGCATTGGCGGTGCAATCGTCATTAATCGCCAAATCTATAAAGGGGCTAATGGGGTAGCGGCTGAATTTGGCCATATCTTTACTCACCCATTGTCGGCCACATCCGGAGTAGAAGGACTGCCATATTATGAGAAATACGCTTCAACTACAGCTTTAGTGAAGATGGCTCAGCTGGCAGATCCCGAATGCACGGATGGAAAAGCCTTATTTGATAAAATACAGAGCGGAAATGAGCAGCTTGAACGTATTTTAGATCTATGGATTACTGAAGTGGCTGTTGGTTTAGCTTCTATCACTCATATCTTCAATCCATCCGCGATTATTATTGGTGGCGGCGTAATGGAACAAGAAGATTTGGTTCGAAGGGTAGAAGAACGAACGAAGTCTTTGCTTATGGAAAGCTTTGCGGGAGTGAGAATTGTTAAAGCCTCATTAGGGAATAAGGCAGGTCTGCTGGGAGCTTCCTCCTTATTCGTACATTAATTTATTGAAAAGGAGGGGCTTTTTTGCGGACAATCAGTATTTTTTCTTCAATTCATTCTAAATACAATAATTTGACGAATACGGAGAAGAAGGTAGCGGACTATGTACTGGAGAACACGAGAAGTGTAGTCTACATGTCGATTACTGATCTTGCAGATGCATGTGATGTTGGGGAATCAAGTATATTTCGATTTTGCAAATCTTTAAGTTATAAAGGGTATCAAGAGTTCAAGATCGCATTGGCACATAGCATCACTGTGGAGAATGAGATCCCGCAGCTTACCGATCAAATTCTGATGGATGATACGATTGAAGCTGTTGCTTCTAAAGTGCTGACCACGAATGTAAGTGCACTCAACGAGACCTATAATTTAATTGATATACAGAAGATCAGTGAGGCTATTGAGTATTTGATTAATGCAGAACGTGTATTATTTTTCGGTGTGGGCTCTTCTCTAGTCACAGCTATGGAAGCCAAAATTAAATTTATGCGCATTACGAACAAAACGGAATGTTTAATGGATTCACATCTGCAGATGATGTCGGCAGCACTGATGTCTAACCGGGATGTCGCTGTTGTGATTTCTTATTCCGGCTCGACCAAGGATAGCATTGAGGTTGCGAGAAAAGCAAAGGAAAGAGGAGCCAAAGTAATATCCATTACTAGGTTTGAAAAGTCACCGCTAACCTCGTACTCCGATCTGACCCTGCTATGTGGTGCTAATGAAGGACCGCTGCAAGGGGGTTCATTATCTGCAAAGATATCGCAGCTCTATCTGCTTGATATTTTATATGTAGAATATTTCAAGAAGACTAGTGAGCAATCCATAATTAATAAAGAAACAACAGCTTCAGCAGTCAGTGAGAAACTGGTTTAGTACATTAAGATGTGAGGGGAATGGAAAGCTATGATCTTAGGTTCTTTGTCATCTTGGGAAGAGCATATCAAGTATGAGAATCCTGTCATTGTTGAGGCTATCGAGGAATTGAAAGTAATCTTACAACATGATCCTGATCTTGGACGAATCGAAATTCGCGGGAACGAAATGTATGCTTCGATTATGGCTCTTGAGGCAAAATCGCTGGAGGAACAAGTCGCAGAGAAGCATGAGGCCTATATTGATGTGCATTATCTGATCGAAGGTGAAGAAACGATTGGCTGGGCAACCCTGCAAGAAGGGATCGAACCCATTAAGCCTTACGATGCCCAAGGAGAATATGCGCTTTATCCCCCATCAGCAGATGAAATATTGTTATCTTTGAAGCCTGGCATGTTCGCGGTCTTTTTCCCTCATGATGTTCACAGACCGGGTATGGGTCAACCGGGGCAGCAGATTAAAAAAGCTGTCATTAAAATCCACACAAATCTACTAACTCCATAACATTGAGATTGAGGCTGGTAGCGGAACCATTCCGCTGTCAGCTTTTTTTGCGTCGCTTCTATTTACTTATATCTAAATTTATAAATATACAAAATATAAAGATTGGTGGTAAACTTAACATGCCTAAAGCTTTTTTTGTAGAGCTTAAGGATTTTTTTGCATGCACATTTATGAGTGAGCAAAGAATATTACAGAGAATTACACTATAGAAAGAATAATGGAGGCAGGAGAGTTAAATGAAGAATAAAGGTCTAAAGAGAATGTTGTTGTTATCTATGATGGTTGTTGTCATCGCTGCACTTGCAGTCGGCTGTGGTTCGAAAAATAATACAAATACAGAATCGTCAGAGGGAGCTGCTCCAGAGGCTGCAAAAGAAGTTACCTCCTTGTCGCTAGGTTTATTGCCCTCGATTGATGCTATTCCTTTTATCATCGCACATGAACAAGGTTTCGATAAAAACCACGGTGTGGAGCTGGATATCCAAACATTTAAAAGCGCCAAAGATCGGGATGTAGCTTTTCAAGCAGGCAAGCTGGATGGTCTAAGCGCTGACCTGGTTGCGATCTCCATTTACAATGAGGCTGGACTGGATGTGAAGATCGCCAGTACAACTTTTGGAGAGTTTGATTTGCTGACTGGAAATGAATCCATCCAGGATGTGAAGGATTTGAAGGGTAAAACCGTGATTTTGTCCAAAAATACCTCCACACAATATACAGTGGCAATGATGCTGAAACAAGCGGGCCTGACCGAAGATGATATTACAGTCACAGAGGTTCCACAGATTCCGACCCGTTTAGAATTGCTTAAGAATAATAAGGCGGATGCGGCTATTTTGCCGGAACCTTTTGTAACTATGGGCAAAACCTCAGGGTTGCGTGTACTGAGCTCAACGCTAACTGCGGGAGTAAATCCGTTCGTTTTAGCTTTCCCGCAAACTGCAATTGATGCCAAAGCAGAGGCTATCCGCAGTATGTATGCTGCATATGATGAAGCAGTAGCTTATATGAAATCCCATGAGCAATCCGAATATATCGATCTTGTAATCAAAGAAGTAGGATATCCGGAAACATTAAAAGATGAAATCAAGGTACCAGATTATGTACCAGCTTATCAAGTGGATGTGAAGGAAGTAGAGGCCGCATTTGCTTGGGCACGGGAAAAAGGTTTGCTCAGCAAAAATATCTCGGCCGAAGATGTGATTTCTGATGTCCAATTCAAGAAATAAAGGACTCGTTATAAAGGATCTGAAAGTAGAATATAAGAGCGGACAATTGGCCTTGGGTCAGGTAGATTTAACTTTGCCGGAGCACGGGATTTACACCATTATCGGACCCTCCGGCAGCGGGAAATCAACTTTATTACGGGCGATTGCGGGCTTGCTGCCTAGCTATCAGGGACACATTCTTTTTAATGAGAAATCTGTGCATGAGAAAGAAACGTTAATCGGGCTGGTGCCGCAGAACTACGGGCTTCTTCCTTGGAAGACTGTACATGATAATATTCAGATAGCGATGAAGATTACGCATACGGCAAGTTCATCCAAGCAAGAACGGGAGACGCAGATTAAGCAGTGGATTTCGTCGATGGGGATCTCTGATTTAGCAGAACGTTATCCCTTATCCCTTAGTGGAGGCCAGCAGCAAAGAGTGGCGATTGCCAGAGCTTTTGCCATTTTGCCTACTATTCTGTTGCTGGACGAGCCATTCTCTGCACTCGATGCGATAACAAGGGAAACGCTGCAGGTCCTCTTTTTAGATAACTGGCTGGCTAACCCTACGACTACGTTATTTGTCACTCATGATGTGGAAGAAGCGATTCTGCTGGGGCAAAAGATTATTGTCATGCCTTCCAACAAAGAAACTACACCTGAGATTATTGATAATCAGTTGGTGTTTCATATGAAGCATGAGGATAAGCGGGACAGTGTAGATTTCTTTGAGCAGACTAAGCGGATTAGAAAGGTGATGCAGGAGATATGGTAAACAAACGTCGACTTCATCATCTAGTAAGGCTTCTATTTGTATTTGTCTGTATGAATGTAGTCTGGTATATCGCATTTTTACTTATGAATCATTCGATTTTGCCAAGTCCCTTTGCTGTATATAAAGCGATGTTTCAGTTAGGGGCGCAGGATATTGCTATAAATGTGGGGTATAGCTTGTTCAGAATTTTTGCGGGTGTGGTGCTGGCGTTAATTATTGGACTGCTCATAGGTCTTCTAATGGGACGTTCGTTGACCTGGAACAAACTGCTGGACCCTGTGGTTTACTTGACCTATCCGGTTCCCAAAATTGCCCTGCTTCCAGTAGTGATGCTGTTCTTCGGGCTTGGGGAAACGTCCAAAATCCTAATGATCATGCTGATTCTATTGTTTCAGATCATCATCTCTGTAAGGGATGGGGTTAAGGCTATTCCGGACAATACCTATGATGTCTTAACTAGTATAGGTGCCAGCGCTGTGCAGAAGTTCTGGCATGTGACACTGCCGGGTGCATTGTCAGTGATTCTGAGTACGATTCGTATTTCGCTAGGGACAGCGATATCTGTACTGTTTTTTACGGAGATTTATGGAACAGAGCACGGCATGGGCTTTTTCATCATGGATGCGTGGTTAAGATTAGATTATCCGGAGATGTATGCGGGAATTATGTTGTTCAGTTTGGTCGGTTTTATTCTCTTCTTGCTTGTTGATTTTCTTGATTACAAGTTTATGAAGTGGCGGAATTAAATTTAGTTGAGATATAACTATAGCTTTCCTTTGCCCGAGTTTAGGCAAAGGGGAGCTTTTTTTATATGATTTTTTGGTGAGAATAAAATTAATTTTAATTTCATTATTATTTGAATGGAAAAATAAAACAGTAAAATAAATGGAGGAAAAAATGAAAAATAAACTTACTTATAGCTGTAAACCCCCGTTTATTTTAGAGGAATATAAAGATGGTGAGATGAAAAGAGGGAATTTATTTTAAAAAAACTAATAAATCTCTTAATTTCTTGCATATCTATTGGAAATTATATTCATAAAAGTATAAAAAGGTTTAGTTTAATTTATTTACAACCAGATTTTAGTATGGTATTTTATCAATGGAAACGGATTCATTTAGGTTTTGTGGAATGATTTTAAGTTAATGCGAATGGAAGTGTCTATTCACTTCATAAAAATGAAAACGCTAATAAAAGGTTGGGGGTAATTATTTTTGAATAAATATGGACGGAAGCTATGGCTTACGGTGCTGATTTTCGTGATTGTAGTTGGCGGTCTGACGTATTATTGGGCTTCTAAGGGAGAAAACACCGCGCCACTGTCTCAGTCTAAGGAATCTGCCGTAGAAGCAACGGGTGAAGCGGGAAAGGAAACTGTTCCACCGGCGACAGCAGCTAATACAAGTAGTGGACCCGCGTATACGTTGACCGTGGATACGGAAAATCCGGGAGCTAAGATAAGCCCGATGTTGTACGGAGCCTTTTTCGAAGAGATTAATCATGCGGGAGATGGAGGGCTATATGCAGAGCTGATTTCCAATCGTTCCTTTGAGGATAGTTCGGTCACATTGTTCAATTGGTGGATTGATGAAAAAGGAGGCAGTAAAGGGAAGCTTGCTCTGACCGGCACTAAGCTTTTGAACGAGGCTCAGACCCAGGCAATGGCTTTAACAGTATCATCTGCTGCCGAGGGCGGTTCGGTATCTGCTGTGAATAACGGTTACTGGGGGATCGCTTTGACGAAGGATGCCAGTTACAAGTTGTCTTTCTATGCGCGGCCAGAGCCAGGGAACATTATGCCACTGCGTATAACGTTAGAAAGCCCGGATGGCAAAGAGCTATATGCAGAACAGACCGTTGATAAGTTAAAAGAAGGATGGAACCCATATACATACACACTGACTTCTACAGGTACTGTAGCAAACGCACGAATTGTAATCTCTGCTGCAAATGTAGGTACTGTTTATCTCGATATGGTGTCTTTGTTTCCTGAGACTTGGAACAACAGGGAGAATGGACTTCGCATCGATTTGGCTGAAAAGGTAGCTGCGATGAAACCCGCATTCGTTCGTTTTCCGGGGGGATGTTTTGTGGAAGGGAAAACGCCAACTGATGCTTATCCATGGAAGAACACCATTGGTCCGATTGAAACGCGTCCCGGTCATAAGGGATATTGGGATTACCGCTCCTCAGATGGGCTGGGCTTCCACGAATATCTGCAATGGGCCGAAGATCTGAAAGCGGAACCATTATATGTAGCTTATATCGGGATTTCACATAACGGAGATCCTATAGCCAAGCAGAATACCGTTCCAGTCAGTGAAATTCAGCCGTGGATACAAGATGCGCTGGACGCCATTGAATATGCAAATGGACCGGTTACTAGCAAATGGGGGGCACAAAGAGCCGCCAATGGTCATCCGGAGCCTTTTAATATGAAATATGTAGAGATTGGTAACGAAAACAATTTCCAGATGAGTGAATATATTAAGCGTTATGGCCTGTTTTATAAGGCAATTAAAGAGCAGTATCCAGAGATTCATCTCATTGCCAATGCGGCAGTTGAAGGTGAGCCTATCGAAATGGTTGATGAGCATTACTATGAAACCTCTGAATGGTTCCTCAGCAACTCGAACAGATACGATACTTATGACCGGAGTGGTCCTGAGATTTATGTTGGTGAGTATGCGGTGACCAAGGGTGCCGGAGAAGGCAATCTGAACGCTGCAATCGGCGAGGCCGCTTTTATGATGGGTATGGAACGGAATTCTGATATCGTGAAAATGTCCTCCTATGCTCCGTTGTTTGTGAATACGAAGGATCGTACTTGGAACCCGGACGCTATTGTATTTGATTCATCGACTAGCTACGGAACACCTTCTTATCATGTGCAGCAGATGTTCGGAAGCAATAAGGGGGATGTAGTTCTTCCAACCTCACTTGTGGCTCTAGGTCAAGAAGAACCCCCCGGTAAGCAATCCATTCAAGGTGGAATTGGATTGGGGACTTGGGCCACGCAGGTAGAGTACAGTGATGTACGAGTAGCGAAAGGTGATGACGTTCTTTTTGAAGATCATTTCAAGAAGGATTCCGGAGCCTGGACTCTAAACAATGGGGACTGGGAACAATCCAAGGGTACTTTTAAGCAGACTTCTAATGATATTGATATTCGTGCAGTTGCCGGTGAGGCTTCATGGAGTGACTATACACTTTCTCTTAAGGCGAAAAAGACTGGCGGAGCAGAAGGCATGCTCATTATGTTCGGCTCTAAAGATGAAGGCAACTTCTATTGGTGGAATCTTGGCGGCTGGGGAAATACGCAGAGCGCGATTGAAAAATCAGTAGGTGGAACAAGAGCAGTCATCGGAAGAACGGTTCCTGTAAGGATTGAGACTGGGAAATTGTACGATATCCGCATTGAATTATCCGGTGCTAATATCCGGCTCTATATCGACGGCAAGCTTATACAAGAGGTGAATGATGAAAGTCCGGCAGGGCCGCTGTTCCAAACTGCGAGCCGTGATCTTGCCACAGGTGAGCTGATCGTTAAAGTCGTTAATGCAGGTGACACTGCTCAGCGCACGGATGTTTCTTTTGCCGGACTTGCCACATCAAGCCTGGAAGGAACAGGTACCGTACTTCAGTCGGACGATTTAAATGCTGAGAATAGCTTCGCTGAACCTGACAAGGTGGCACCTGTAACTCAAAAGATAAGTGTAGACAAAGGTAGTCTGGAGTTTGAATTCCCGAAATATTCCGTGACCGTGTTAAGACTAAAGGAAGGGGGGGAATAGCTGGTCACGGAGGGAGGTTCACTCCTTCACTATAAACAAGCATTTATTTGTTCAATTTAAGAGGGAGGTTAGGTTATGATTTCGCAAAGAAAAACGAGCAGTTTAGTCGTATGTATGTTAATGGTTTTTGTGCTTATTCTGTCAGCCTGTAGCAGCGCTGGAAGCTCAACGACGAATCAAAATGCATCTAACAACGTAAAAACGAACACTGAAAAAACCAATAATGCTAGTGAGCCAACCAATGCAACAGCTACAGAGGGCACGGAAGCAACAGATCCTGCCAACGACCTGCCAAGCAAAGATATTCAAGGTGAGGTTACGGTTTGGGCCTTTAATGAAAAAGTATTTGATGAAGTCGGCGCTGCATTTATGGCTGAATATCCTGGTATTAAGCTGAAGACGGTAGTTATGCCCTTTGGCGACCTGCATGACAAGCTGCAAACCACAATCGCCGCAGGTAGCGGGGCACCGGACGTAGCAGAAGTAGAGATGTACCAGTTGAACCGTTATATGGCGGGAAATGTTTTGGAGAATCTTTTGGAAGAGCCTTATAACGCTGGAAAATATAAAGATCTGGTTGTTCCGTATAACTGGGAACGTTGGATGACACCGGACAGCTCACAGCTGCTTGGTATGCCTTGGGATATGACCCCGGGGGTTTATTACTACCGTGCAGACATTTTTGAAGAGCTTGGATTGCCAAGTGATCCTGCTGAGCTTGGCGAATACATGCAAGATGAAGAGAATCTCTTGAACTTGGCTCAAATTTTGAAAGCTAACGGTAAATATTTTATGGAGTGGAGCGATGGCCCGATCGTATGGGCAGGAGATGAAGTCGGTTACTTTGATAAGGATATGAACTGGACACGTAATACGGACAAAATGGTGAAGGTTCTCGATATTACAAAACGTGGACAACAGCTGGGCTGGGCACCACATATCGGTTATGGCTCAGACGAAGGTAAACAGCTAGTTCTAAAAGGTGATTTGGTTGGTGTCGTATCGGGTTCATTCGGAGCGCGCGGACTTCAAGAAACATTCCCTGAGCTTGCCGGAAAATGGAAGGTAACCCGTTTGCCAATAGGAATTAACGTGGGAATGGGCGGATCAAGCTTTGTTATCCCTTCGCAAAGCAAAAATAAAGAAGCGGCATGGGCTTACATTCAGTGGAGCATGAGAAGTGAAAATGCTTGGAAAATTTGGACAAAACATTCCATTCAGCCGGGTTACAAGGATATTTCCAGTCTTGATTGGTACGCAAACACTAAAAATGAATATCTGGGTGGGCAAGAGGAATTTAAACTATATGAACAATTAAGTAACGATATTCCAGTCAAACACCTTACACCAGTAGATAACAAGGGCTGGGAAATCTTTATAGCGGCGATCGGTGATGCGCTTGCTAAGAACACAGATTCCAAGACGGCTATTCAAAAAATTGGCGATGATGTATTGAAGCAAGCTTCCAAAGAAATTGCTGGCTTTAAAAAGGCAATGGGAATGCAGCCGTAAGGAATCTAATAACAGGAGGGGCAGCCTGCAATTGCCAGAGCTGCCCTGCTTGTATTCACTTGAGTCCGAGAGGCCCGTAAAGATGGGAGGAGACCGATGCGTGTTACGCATACTGCGAAAATATAAGATTAGTTTGTTGTTACTGGTACTTTTAGGAGTCTCCCTAGTGTGGTGGAATCAATCACGAGGGTTTGATAATTCAGCGATGGATGGCATCCCCGTTTATGCGGATGTTGATGAAAGCTCTATTTTAGAAAGCGATAGTGTGAATTCAAAACTCGAAGCCTCTTACTTAAGCTATTACGAGGAAAAACAGCAGGATGGAGCAAAGGACTCATCGGATTTTACGCTTGCTATTCCTTCGGCGGATTATAAGGCCATTAGTTCTGAAGGTACAGAGGTAATGACGGATCTTGGTGGGAGACCCGGCAAGGTACTAGCGCTTAAAGCAGAGGATAGCTGGGTGGAATATAAATTTACGGTTCCGGCAGATGGGTTATATCAGATGGGGATGGAGTATTATGCCCTTCCTGGTAAACGATCCTCGATCATTCGAAGCGTAAAGATTGATGGGGAGTATTTATTCTCTCAAGTAAAAAAAATGGAATTCCAGCGGATGTGGAAGGAAAGTGCAGAGCCATGGCTGGACAATCAAGGGAATGAATTTAATCCCAAGCGGGAAGAGGTAACAGGCTGGCAATATCGGGAGTTTCGAGATGCCGAGGCCAGAACTGCGGATCCCTTTCGCTTTTATCTGACCAAAGGGGAGCATACGGTGAAGCTGGAAGCCATCCGGGAACCGGCTGCACTTAGTGAACTGAGAATATTTTCTCCAGAACCGCTCCCGACTTATGCGGAAGTGAAGCAGGAGTATGAGAATAAGGGTTACAAGCCTGTTCAGAATCAAGTGATCAAAATTCAGGCAGAAGAATCCTCCCTTCGTTCAGATCCAACGCTGAAGCGGATCGAGGATCGGGAGCCACTCACCGAACCTTTTAACAAAGATGCTATTGTGCTTAATAGTTTTGGGGGTGTCGGGTGGCGTACGGGTGGACAATGGGCGGAATGGGATTTCGAGATTCCTGAGTCAGGGCTCTACAATATCGCAATTCGTTACGGCCAGTGGTTCCTAAACGGGATACCGGTGGAACGCCGGATTATGATTGATGGCGAGGTACCGTTCCAAGAGCTGAATGCCTTGAAATTCCCTTACAAAGCGGAATGGCAAGTAAACAAGCTAGGGAATGAGGATGGAGAGTACTTCTTTTATCTAGAACAAGGTAAGCATACGTTGCGGATGGAAGTTCAAGTATCGGGCGTTGGCGGAATGATTGAAGCTGTGCTGAACACTACACATAAAATGTCTCTTTTGGGACGTGAAATCACGCAGGTAACGGGAACGAACCCTGATCCAAACGGGGATTGGCAGCTGGAGCAGAACATTCCTAATCTTGTGCCACGTTTACATTTGATGGCGCGGACGTTGGATGATGCTGTGCAGGATATGTATGCTTTTGGCGTTGCCGATGGAAGCTCTGAGCTGAGTACGCTTTATGAAGCACGTGACCGGTTCCTGGAAATGGCGAAGGATACCTCAAGTATTCCAGGTCGTCTTCAGCAATTTACGGATCTGCAGTCATCGCTTGGCTTATGGGTCAACGGATTAATGAAGCAGAGTATTGTAATGGACTATATTGAAGTGAAGTCGGAAGATCAGCCATGGCCTAAAGACGCGGCTCCTTGGTATACCCGTGTAGGGACGATGACGTATGACTTCTTTAGTTCTTTTACAAAGGATTACAGCGGCATAGGGAATACGTACAAAAATGAAAAGGTGCTGGATGTCTGGATCTCTCGTGGACGTGATTGGGCGGAGATCATTAAGCAAATGGTGGATGAGGACTTTACACCAAACACGGGCATCAAGGTGAACGTCAATATTATTCCTACGCTTGCAGCGGATCAGAAGCAGATTCTGTTATTAGCCAATACTGCCGGACTTGCTCCCGATGTGGCACTGGGGGTTGAGGGTGAAGTGCCGATTGACTTTGCGGTGCGGAATTCACTCGTGAATCTGAATGAATTCTCAGATTATCAAGAGGTTGCTGAACGTTTCAGAGCGGGTGCACTGATTCCTTATAAGTATGATAACGGAGATTTTGCCTTACCTGAGAATCAGAACTTCACGATGCTCTTTTACCGGAAAGATATTATGGCACAGCTGGGCATTAGCGATAAGGATATTCCGGATACGTGGCAAGAGGTTATGGAACTGATTCCTGTGCTGCAACAAAACGGGATGGACTTCTATTATCCACATGCCCCGAACAACCCGAGTCTAGCCATTAATGAGTTTGCACCGTTCTTATTCCAGTATGGCGGGGATTTCTATAAGAATAATGGGATGTTGTCTGATCTGGATTCACCAGAAGCACTGACAGCTATGAAAATGTGGACGGGACTCTTTACGAACTACAAGCTGCAGAAACAAGCGGATTTCTATAACCGTTTCCGTTCTGGAGAGATGCCAATCGGCGTTGCTGATTATTCCACATACATTCTGTTATCTACTGCCGCACCTGAATTGACAGGCTGGTGGGGCATGAAACCAATGCCGGGTATTGAACAAGCCGATGGACAGATTAACCGTTCTACAGGCGGGCTTGCACAGACAGGAATTATTTTTAAGGATACGGAGATGAAAGAAGAGTCTTGGGAGTTCCTGAAATGGTGGACCAGTGCGGATGCACAGGAGAACTTCGGCTCAGAGCTTGAGTCTTTGCTGGGTGTTGAAGCTCGTTGGAATACAGCCAATGTTGAAGCACTCAAACGTCTGCCGTGGCAGCAAGATGATATCGACGCCATTATGGAACAGTGGGAGTGGTTTAAAGAGCGCGAAGTGGTGCTTGGAGGATATTACACGACCCGGCATATCGCCAACATCTGGAATGAAATTGTGCTCAACGGTAAATTCCCGCGGGAGGCGATGGAGCAAGGTGTACGTGAAATCAATAAAGAGCTTAGTAAGAAACGCGAAGAGTTCGGAATTGAAACTTCCCAGACTTCAAGCGCCAAAGAGGAAGGAGGTCAGAAATGAGTAGTGAAATAATTACACCGGCACAGAACGAAGCCGTACAGATGCAGCCGACGAAAACTCCCGGGAAATGGACTCAGCTTTGGTTAGATATCAAGAAAAATAAAGTTTCCTATTATTTCTTGGCCCCTTTCCTGATTCTGTTCACCGTTTTTACTATTGTTCCTATTATCATGTCCGTCGTTCTAAGCTTCAGCTATTACAACATTATTGAGACACCGAGATTCATTGGCTTCTCTAACTATAAGCTGTTGTTTGTAGACGATGATATCTTTCTTAAAGCTGTTGGGATTACGCTGAAATTTGCCATTATTACAGGTCCGATAGGTTATATTATGGCCTTCTTGCTGGCCTGGCTGATTAGCCAGATTCCGCAGAAGTTCCGCTTTTTCTATACCCTATGCTACTATGTGCCATCGATTACAAGTGCAGTAGCAATGTCCGTGGTTTGGTTGTATTTGTTCGCCGGCGACCGCAAGGGGTTGCTTAATCACTGGCTCATTCAGCTGGGGATTATCAATGAACCTTATTTATTTCTGCAAAATGTGGATTCCATTGTACCCGTTATCATCATAGTTTCCTTATGGATGAGTATGGGGGTAGGTTTCCTTGCTTTTCTGGCCGGACTTCAAAATGTACCGACAGATTTATATGAAGCTGGCTCAATTGATGGGGTCAAGTACCGCTGGCAGGAGCTTTGGTACATTACGATTCCATGCGTCAAACCGCAGCTGTTATTCGGTGCGGTGATGCAGGTGGTCGGTTCGCTTACCGTATTTGACGTCAGTATGCGGCTTGTTGGATTTCCGAGTCCCCTTTATGCAGGCCATACGATTATGGCGCATCTGTTCGACTACGCATTTATCCGCTTTGAGATGGGATATGCGTCAGCGATTGCTGTATTACTGTTCGCTTTGATGCTTGGGCTCAACCGTCTCATCTTCAAAGTGCTGGGGAGGGATTAGGATGCACAAAATAAATTTACGGCGTATTGACTATGGCGGCATCTTTTTATATCTGTTCTTAACGGTGTTTGGCCTAATTATGCTGCTGCCACTTGTCTATATGGCAGTGACTGCTTTAAAACCAACAAGCGAACTATTCCTGTTCCCACCGCGGTTTTTCGTAGTGAATCCGACAATGGTGAACTTTCGTGATTTGTTGTTAATTACCGGAACCTCGGCGGTGCCGTTCTCACGGTTTATTTTCAATAGCGTGGTCGTTACATCGGGGATTGTGGTCGGGGGTGTCTTAATTTCAGCAATGGCGGCTTATCCGCTTGCCAAGCACAATATGCCATTTAAAAGCGCTATCTTTAGTATGATTGTGGCGGCGCTGATGTTCTCACCCTTAGTATTGCAAATACCGCAATATCTGCTGATTAGCCGCAGCGGATTAATGAATTCGTATTTTGCAATGATCTTACCTTATCTGGCTGCACCCATGGGAATGTTTCTTATGACCCAGTTCCTGCGGCAGCTTCCAGACGCTTTATTAGAGGCGGCCCGCATAGACGGGGCTTCAGAATGGAAGGTATTCTGGGTGGTTGTGATGCCAATGCTTAAGCCGGCGATTTCGACTTTTGCTTTATTTAGCTTCATTTCTGCTTGGAATGATCCGTATCCTTCAATGGTCTATACGACTGTTCAGGAAATGAAGACATTGCCGCTCGCCATCCAAACTATCAGTGGTGGAGCCGGAGTCGTTGCTAGGGTAGGCACTTTGGCAGCAGCAAGCTTCTTGATGATTCTCCCGACTATTCTTGTCTTTATATTAACGCAGCGGATGGTGCTTCAGACAATGGCCCATTCGGGGCTGAAGGAATAGGGGGAGTCATGATGATAGGACGTAATATGAAAAAAATGCTGCTAACAGGGCTAATGGTGACGCTGACACTGCCAGTGCTGCTGCTTCCAGGGCAGGCGCTAGCTGGTGAAGCCCCATATGAGGGGTATACGTGGAATCAGTCCGGCAATGAGGTCCGCTCGATTAATGGTTATCTCTACGATTCTTCTATCGATCCAACAGGAACAGATACGGGGTCCTTCAAAAATCCGGAATCTCTCTTTATTAGTGATGACGATTCACTCTACGTAGTAGACACGGGCAATAGCCGTATTGTTCATATGGATAAGGACGGTCGTCTGCTAAATCTGATCGGCGATACGGAAGGCAGCGGCAAGCTGCAAGAGCCGAAGGGTGTATTCGTGAAAGAGGATGGAACGGTATATGTAGCAGATACAAAAAACGCGCGTATTGCTATTTTTGATAAAAATGGCAAGTTCGTAAAAGAGTTTCTAAAACCGGACAGCCCATTACTGGGTGCTAATTTCTCTTATTCTCCTTCTAAATTAGTCGTAGATAAGCGTGATTATATGTATGTGGTGAGCGATGGTAACACGCAGGGGTTGCTGCAAATTGACTCAGGCGGTAAGTTCAAGGGGTTCTATGGAGCGAACCATGTAGGCTTCTCCTGGACACGACTCTTAATTAAGCTGGTGGCCACCAAAGAGCAGCAGAACCAGCTGGCGACCGTTAAACCTTCTGAGTTCTCCAACGTGGATCTGGATGAAGAAGGATTTATCTACAGCACAACCCTGGGCGAAGAGTATAACCAGATCAAACGGTTATCTCCGGTAGGCGTAGATACGCTGAACATTGGTAAACGCTGGTACGGCGATTATTACTCTGAGGGTCCATTCAGTATGGCTTCCTTTATGGGGATCAGTATTGATAAGAACGGATTTATAACCGCGCTGGATTTGCAGTCCAGTAAAGTCTTTCAATATGACAAGCTGGGGAATTTGTTATTCAGCTTCGGCGGGATCGGGGATCAGAATGGACTCTTCGTGACTCCTTCCGCCGTAGATCAAACCGCTGATGGCCTGATCTATGTAGTGGATAAAGGACGGGGCAGAATCGATCGCTTCCGGAACACGCCGTTTGCGGATTTGGTTCATCAGGCATCTTTGCTATATGTAGATGGCAGCTATGACGAAGCGCAATCCTTATGGCAAGAGGTGCTGCGATTGAACGCCAATTATGATATGGCTTATCAAGCTATCGGCAAAGCGCTATATAAAGCAGAGCAATATAAGGAATCTATGAGCTACTTCAAGCTTTCAAATTCCAAAGCTGACTATTCATCTGCTTTCCGCGAATATCGTAAATTGTATATCCGGGAGCACTTTACTTATTTCTTCGCCGGCGGAATTGGACTGTTCTTAGTACTGCTCTGGAGTGTGCCGAGATTATACCGGAGATTCCATACCTGGCTGTATAGAGGAAACAAGGCAGTATTGGATCCGGCAAAGGGGGAGATTGGATGAACACTTTGCGAATGATTCATCAGGTTGTAGTTCATCCTTATCAGTTCTATAACGATATTCAAGGAAAGCAACGTATCCGCTGGATACAGGGGATTGCCATCGTTCTACTGACCTTTGTGGCACGAATGATCTCGATTCTGATTACAGGGTATGCTTTTCAAACAAGAGAGCCGCATGAAATCTCCATGTTTCATGAGTTTATTTGGCTTATCGTTCCTTGGTTGACCTGGTGTGTCTCGAACTGGGGTGTCAGTACGATTATGGATGGTGAGGGGAAATTCAAAGAGATTTTTGTGGGCAGTGCCTTTGCCCTTGTTCCATACATGCTCTTTATCCTTCCAGTCACACTGTTAACGTTGGTCCTTTCGCTGGATGAGGCTTCAACCTTCAATCTGCTGCACAAGTTTGTGATTCTTTGGGTGGCTTGGTTGATTTTAATGAAGGTGAAGATCCTGCATGATTTTGAGATTCGCAAGGTTATTTTTATCACCATAATCAGTGTAATAGGAATCGCCATTATCTGGTTCGTAGGTATTTTGCTGTTTGGTATTTCCAATCAATTTGTTTCATTTATTGTCGATCTGCTCAAAGAATTGAGATTGCGCGCGTAAGGAGGGAAAGGTAACACGATGAGAAAAAAAGTTAAAGTGCGGGGCATTCTCTGTATTGTTGTGATGATGCTGTTCGCAGTGATAAATGTTCAACCCCTACACAGTTCCGCCGATCCGTCCACCGCTGCGCAGTCTGTTCAGACTGAAGAAAGCAAAGAGGTTGGGCAAGAGCAAACATCGGTGGTGACTGAACCAGTTGAAGGGCAGGCCACTGCTGTGAAAGAAAAGGAGACTGCGGTTCCTGCAGAAGAGCAGACTCCAGCCGTCGTAGCAGCACCTGTTCAGAAGGTTGAGCTGCAGCCGGTCACGCCTGGAACAAAAGCACTGGAGAACGAACGCTATATTTTGTATGTAGATGAGAAATCGGGAAATCTTCGCATCACAGACAAAATCACAAACAAGGAGTGGCTTGGATCTCCACAGCTGGAGCGAACAGCCATGCCAAATATTAAGAAATACACAACCGCGCCGATTTATGCAAGATACACACAGGGGGCTGACATTACACAGGTCTACCCACTTAAAGATGAGGACTCCACGGTTACCGTAACGATTGAGCAAGATGTCGTCCGCGCGGAGTTTGCTTTTATTAGCCTGAAGCTTTCTTTTGCTCTGGAGTACAGACTGACGGCTAATGGATTTGAGGCTTCCATTCCACAGGAGTATTTGAAGGAAGAGGGGAATGCGAAATTCACGAGTCTGGAGGTTCTGCCATTTTTTCATGCGGCTAGAGAAGATGCAGAGGGGGCAATGATGCTTCCAGATGGTTCAGGGGCATTGCTGGAGTTTCGTAAAGAACATCCCGTTTATTTGAAAGGTTATTCTGAGTACATTTACGGCGGGGACGAAACCTTCGTGAAACAAAATCATGAAATTACGGATAACTCTTGGCAAAAGGCGGCACCTCTTAAAAAAGCTATCGCTTTGCCAGTGTTTGGGATCTATCAGGGAGACACCGGATATTTAGCAATTGTTACTAAGGGAGATACCGACGCTAAAATAAACGGTGTTCCATCAGGCATTCGCGCTATTTCGCTTTATAGAGCATCAAGTGAATTTACCCTGCGCAAGGATGATGTTATTTTTGTCGGCAATTCCGGCCAAATTCCTTATTATCAGGGTGAGATGATCAAAACCGATCGTAGCGTACGTTATGTTCTGCTCCAAGGCGAGGAAGCTAACTACGTTGGGATGGCGAAGGAATACCGTAATTACTTAATGGAAGAGAAAAAGGTCAAGGAAGTAGTTCTTGAGAACACGCCATTGTATCTTCAAGTGCTCGGTGGGATTTCTCGTGATGAAGTCATCGGTTCAACTTTTATAGAAGCAGCTACGTTTAAACAAATCAAGGACATGATTGATCAATATCAGGCAGAGGGTGTTACTCAGCTAGAGATTACGATCGAGGGATGGTCCAAAAATGGTTTATACGGAAACCAGCCAGAACAATTTCCGGTTGAAAAGAAGCTGGGAGGTAAAAAGGGACTTAAAGAGCTTCAGGAATATGCCGCAGGCAAGGGCGTAAATCTTTATTTGAAAGCTAACTACGTGAAACCTTACCAAGATAGCAACAGCGTGAAGGCAAGCAGAGATGCTGTGCGCGGCATTAATCGTGAAGTCTTGAAGCAGTACGTTTATTATCTCTCTACCCGGTGGAATACGGATGATTATTTCTATTTAATGAAACCTAGTGTTATCGCAAAACGCAGTAATGCTGAGCTGAGCAAGTTCCAGTATTTGGGTGTAAAGGGTGTACAGTTTGAACACTTTGGAAGCTTGCTATACTCCGATGAGGATAATAAATCCAATACGGACCGCCAGCTTACAGAAGATACTTATGTTAATGCATTGGATAACTTCCGTAAGGGTGAGCTTAACACGGCAGTAGATTATGGTTTTGCCTATACATTAGGACATGTGAACCGGATTGATCAAGTGCCGCTCGACTCCAGTCAATTTGTCTATACAGATCGGGCGATTCCTTTCTATCAACTAGTGTTACACGGCTTAGTGCCTTATACAGCAAGCCCGGTTAATCTGTACGATGATTCCCGTAACCAAACCTTACGGGCGCTGGAATATGGAGCCCTTCCAAGTTATGAATTAACTTATGCTCCGACTAGCGATCTTCAGAGAACCATGGCAGACCGGCTGTTCAGTTCTAGTCTTGAGAACTGGCTGGCACCTTCTGTACAGAATTATCTCGCATTGAAAGAGGTCTATGACAGCATTAGTAACCAGCAAATGACGAATCATGAGCAGCTGCAAAGTAAGGTCTTTCGGACGACTTATGCAAACGGTGTGAGCATTATAGTCAACTATAATGAGCAGTCTGTTGACGTGTCTGGTCAGACCGTCGAGGCATTCAGCTATGCGGTAACAGGAGGATGATGAAGTGAAAAAATCAAAGCTATCGATGCGAGCGCGTTATTTCGTTGAAGGATATTCCTTCATCGGCCTGTGGCTGGTCGGATTTCTGGTGTTTATGGCTGTTCCGCTGGGCCGTTCCTTGTATTATTCCTTTCAGGATCTCCAAGTGAGCAAAAGCGGCTTACTGGCCACTTTTGTTGGGATGGAGCATTATCGCGCCGCTTTTACTACAGATGTTAATTTCTTGCCACTGCTCAAATCGACGATGGTGTCGACGGTGACTCAGGTTCCGTTAATTCTTATCTTTTCGCTCTTTTGTGCGATTCTGCTAAATCGAGGACTCGTAGGAAAAACCTTTTTTCGTGGCGTGTTCTTTTTGCCGGTCATCATTGCTTCAGGGGCGATCCTGGGCAAATTGATGGATCAGGGTGCCGCAAATTTACCGATTTTTTATAATCAGGATTTATATGATAAGCTCCATAACTTTATCCCCGGCGACATTTTGAAGTCGTTGCTGAAATATGCAGAATCTTTAACGCTGGTGATGTGGGATTCTGGCGTGCAAATTTTGATTTTTCTAGCGGGGTTACAGACGATTTCTGTTTCACTGTATGAAGCGGCCAAATGTGATGGAGCAACCGCGTGGGAAAGCTTTTGGAAAATCACCTTCCCGATGATTATGCCGATGATGCTCGTAAACACATTGTTTAGTATCGTCAGCTCATTCACGAAAACAGATAATCAAATCATGAGTCATATTTTGAATGTCGTCTTTAAGAATAATGATTTTGGATATGGCTCAGCGATGGGTTGGATTTATTTTGTGTTTATTTTCTTGGTTCTGGGTTTGGTCTTCCTGTTATTCAGCAAGTCGCTCGGTGCCACCGAAGGGAGGAAGTAGAAGATGTTGAAGGAATCCGTAAAGCAGGTTCGGACAACGAACATGGAACATCTGACAACTCGTTTAAAAGCAAGCGGCAAGCTGGACAGAGTCGTAAAACGTTCGCTTCAGGTGCTGAATATCGCTTTTTATTACTTGGTTATTCTCAGCTTAACGTTCGTATTCCTATATCCCTTGTTATACATGGTATCCAAATCCATGATGCAAGTAACAGACGTGGCCGATGCCACAGTGCAATGGCTTCCGAAAAAGATTAGTTTTGGCAACTATTTTCTGGCATGGGATTCGCTAAAATTCTGGGCCGGGTTCGCAAATAGTGCGATTATTTCCTTCGGGAGTGCGGTTCTGCAGATCTTAAGCTGTTCCTTAATCGGTTATGGCTTTGCCAGATACCGTTTTCCAGGCTACGCAGTGTGTTTCGTTCTGCTGTTGTTTACTTTTCTAGTTCCACCGCAGACGATTGTTGTGCCACTGTATTTGTTCTTTAGTGACTTGGGGTGGATTAATACACATTTGCCGTTTGTGGTTCCTTCTATGTTTGGGCACGGGTTGAAGGGGGCATTATTCGTACTGATCTTTATTCAGTTCTACCGCGGAATGCCTAAAGTGTTGGAGGAAGCAGCACGTATCGACGGTGCGGGCGCATTCAGAACGTACTGGAAAATCATGTTTCCTATCGCCAAGCCGGCAATGCTGATCGTATTCTTATTCTCTGTGGTATGGCACTGGAATGACAGCTTTGAACCGAATACCTATTTAACAACACCGGATTTCTATAATCTGTCGCAGCGATTAGCGATGTTTTATGGTTCCAATAATCAGGCAGCGGAGACGATGTCGCAAATGACTTCGGGTTCTATTGGGATGGCCCCAACTGGACTGAATCAGGTTATGGCGGCGTGTATTCTAACTATTCTGCCAATTCTGATTCTGTATTTGTTCGTACAGCGTCATTTCGTAGAAAGTGTGGAACGCTCCGGTATTGCCGGGGAATAAGAACAAAGCTCTAGTCAGAAAAAACCAGCAAGCCTCCCGTATGTGGGGGCTTGCTGGTTTTATTTTAGGCAAAGGGGCTTCAAATTAGTATATCAATTCGGTTAAGATGGATAAGTATTCGATAAACTGTATTAGAAATACACATCCAAACCAAGGGAGTCAGACGATGAATAAACGCACATCGGGATTTGAGCACAGTACAGCATCCATTGCTGAGAAGAAAGTTACTTGGCTGGAGCTATTTTATGATCTGCTTTTTGTAGCAGCAGTTTCAAAAGCGAGCCATGTCCTATTGCATGTACAGGCGGGTACAATCCCACTTGAATACTTATCCAAATTCATCTTAATATTTATTCCGATCTGGTGGGCTTGGGTAGGGCAATCGCTTTTTGTAAATCGGTTTGGTCAAGACATCTTTTCACATCGGATATTCTTGATTCTACAATTATTTTTTGTATTAATAATGACGGCGAGCTTGTCGGTTAACTTTGATCAATATTATATGCCATTCTTAATTGGTTATGTTGGTTTGAGAGCTATGACAGCCATTCAATATCTTACGATAAATAAGAATGAAGCGGCTGATAGAAAGGGCACTGCCCGGTATTTGGGAAGCAGATTTTGGATTGGATTAGTGATTTCTTCTTTATCACTTTTCTTTGACTCTTGGATGCGTTATGTAGTTTTGTATGCGGGAATTACTGTAGACATTCTGCTTCCATTAGTAGGCCGGAAATACTTGGTGAAAAGTCCGATCAATACTCATCATTTATTGGAACGCTTCTCGTTGTTTACGCTTATTCTGCTTGGCGAATCAGTGGTCAGTATCCTTGCGGTCTTACAGTCTAGCCACTGGACGTGGCAATCTATTGTATTTGCATTATTAACTTTTCTATTAATCATAGCTATGTGGTGGCAATATTTTGATAATGTTGAAAAGAAAGTGGACAAGACTATAGAGACTGCCGGACAAACCATAATTTACGGGCATTTATTTATTTATGTATCCTTGAGTATGATTGCAGCTTCGATCCAACTGTTATTTTTAGATCAATTAAATTATACATTTATGGTGTGTTTTGTTTTTGGATCGGTCCTGCTCTACTTCTTCTCTACCTCACTGGTCTTCCATAAATATAGACATATACAGCAACGGTTAGGGATATTTCATTTGACGTTATTATTAGGTTTACTTGGTGTTTTTTTCGCAGTAGATTTGTTGTTCCTTATACCTAATTACCTGATCATTGGTGAAATGATGTTATTTTTTGTGGTATATGCAAAATTAACGACGTAAGCTTGTTGTGCCGAAGCTGAATAATGAAAACAAGAAGGAAGCCGATCCGTGTGATCGGCTTCCTTCTTGTTTTAGATCCCATGAAATATAATCTATCTAGTTACGTTCGAACGGGGAGGCTTATTTCATAACATGTATAAGATTGTATTTTTTGATGTGGACGGTACTCTAGTAAGTGAAATTGATAGAAGCATTCCGCTTAGCACGCTAGAAGCAATTGAGAAGTTGTTAGAGAGAGGAATTAAAGTCGTAGTTGCAACAGGGAGACCGCATAACTTATGTGAAGAGTTCAAGTCTATGGGCATTGATACCTTTATTTCTGCTAACGGTGCGCTTGTCAAATGTAAGGATAACGTTATCTATAAATCAACGCTTTCAACAGAAACCGTGCGGGAACTCTCGGCTTTTGCTGAGTTGAACGGACATGGCATGTCCTATTTCACCGAACTTATAACCATGAACGGAATGGGTTCCGAGGATGAGCGCGTTATGAAGGCATTAAAGGAGACTTTGAGTCTTACACAATATCCCGAAAAAATGAGCGCTCTGCCAGAGGAGGTTTACTGTATATGCTTGTATGCGGACGAAAATGAAGCGCAAAAATTCCAAGATAGATTTTCTGAATTACGGTTCGAACGTTTTCACGGATACGTTATGAATGTGCTTGAAGAAACAAAAGTTTCTAAATCAACGGCGATTAAACAAGTGCTGGATTATCTGAATATTTGCAAGTCAGAAGCTATCGCGTTTGGTGACGGTGGAAATGATATCGACATGTTGGAGTATGTGGGATTGGGCATTGCGATGGGAAACGGTGCGGAACAGTTAAAACAAAAAGCCGATTTTGTTACAAAAAAAGCAAGTGAAGGCGGGATAGCCTACGCATTAAAGAAATTTGGTGTCATTTAAGCTTGCAGCAAACGAGTTGAAGAAAAATTAAGAGCGATCATTTGTACAAATCTAACAGCGACTGCCAAGACTTTATCAGTCTATGGCTGCGGCTGCTTTATGGATTGTGTGGTACCCACACATAGAACTGCATGTGATTTCTGGTTCTTACTGCCCTAGAAGAGCTGGCACAATAAATCGGCCGAAAACATTTGCAGGAGAGCCTTTTTTGTACTTATCCGCGGTGATAACGGCAACCAGCTCGTAAGCAGGAACTACAATGATATGCTGCCCTTTAAAGCCGAGTGCAAAATAATAAGGGATCTCGTTCGGCTGTTGCTCTGAACCTGCATTGAATTGGGATACCCACCAATGCCAGCCATAGAATCCTTTTTGCGGATGATTGGCTTCAACGTAAGGGCGAGTAGATTGCTGAATTGTATCTGAAAAAAGGATCTGCTGATCCTTCCAGCGTCCCTCCTGCAAATAAAGTAAGCCGAATTTCAGCATATCCTCCGGCTTCAGATGAAGTCCGAACCCACCGGTATGTATGCCTTGCGGATCGCTCTCCCAGTGATAGCTTTGAATGCTAAGCGGTTGAAACAGCTGATCTTCGGCAAATTCCGCAACCGCCTGTCCAGAACAATCACGCAGGATTGCGGACAAGAGCTGAGAGGAGCCTGAGTTATAAGTCATCACGGTTCCTGGTGTATGAGCTAAGGGCTGTGCAAGCACAAATTTTATCCAGTCTGCGGTTTTAGTCATGGCCGGAAAAGAATTCTGCCCGCCGAACTCTGTCCAGTTAAAGCCACCGGTCATCGTTAATAAGTGTTCGATAGTGATCTCTTTTTTACGTGGGTCACGATCTTCTTTTAATGAAGGAAAAAATAAAGAAATAGGTGTGTCTGGAGGTGGAATGATTAGTTTATCTATGGCTATGCAAACTAAGGCAGAAAGTACGCTTTTGGTGCACGAGTTGATTTTGCCAAGCTCTCCAGCGATTTGTGGATCACGGTAATGCTCCAGTATGGTTTCTCCATGTTGAACGATTAGACAACTGCGAATGTCTAGGCTAGTAATACCGTCAATAAGCGGCTGAAGGTTCCAGTCAGTAATGTCGGTGACCCCCTTTCTAGATGAATTATTGCTGCAACTGTTTACCATTATAGCTCACATCACCAAAATGTCGTAATTTCCTGTCGTTAAATAATTATGGAAAATACAAGAAAATATCTGTATAATAATATGAATCACGTGTTAGAGGAGGATGAATTCTTTTGAAAAGCAATAGTACTCTTTTTGTTCATCAAACGGCTAAAACGGTATTGATCACTTCAGTTGCACTCGCGTTACTCTTACCCCCTGGCTTAGCCGCAGCCGATTCTATATCTGTTAGCAGCAATACTTCCGTAACGCAGGTTAGTACGCAATCAGCGGCTCCAGCTACGACTACGAACTCTGAGGCTGATCCTACAAAAGTGAAATTCACGCAGGAGCAAGCCATTGCAAAGTTAAAAGAACTATTCCCATCCCTAAAAGATGCAACTGTAAACAATGTTCAACTGGGATCTAACCAAAGCTACCCAGCACCAGCAAATCAAATGATCTGGCATATTCAGTGGCAGGTTCAAGAAGGGAATATGGGATATGGTTTTAGCAGTGAGGTAGACGCCATTAATGGTGATATCATCAATACCTATCTCTCATTCTCGCAGGAAAAGAACGAGTCCTATTATCCACCGAAAGTATCGCAGACTCAGGCATTGGAGATCGCCAAGACTTTTGTGGCTAAGGCAGCCTCATCAGTTAAGAGCAGTGAGCTGCAATTAAATGAGAATGTCGGTTATAGTTATTTTTCGGAATCATTATTCGGTCCTGTTCAATATGGGTATAACTTCAGTATTCTGAAGAATGGTATTCCTTCTGGATCGGACAGCATTAACATAGTTGTGGATGGTAACGGAAATGTAACGCAATTCTCTAAGTCTTCTCAAGGGCTTGAGTACCCGTCTGCACAGCCCAAGATTACCTTGGAGCAAGCACAGAAGCAATTTGCGGAACAGTTTGATGTGGGCCTATTTTACATTCCTATTTATAAGAACGGAAAACCTAACAACTGGATTCTAGGCTGGCGTCCAATAGATCAGTCTCTATATCCTATCGATGCATTAACGGGCAAGCGGATAGATTATGAAGGAAAAGAATCCGTATCCACCTCAGTCGTGTATTCAGAAGTAGCGAAGAGTAAGGATGTTTTTCAGGCAAGAAGTTCTAGTACAGAGCTTTCTGCAAAAGAAGCAGCACAACTTGTAGAGAAGGTTGCTTATATTCCAGCAGATCGTAAATTGATCTCGCAAACCTTGAGAAATGACTATCAGGATTCAGATCGAAAAATCTGGCAGCTATACTGGGGCAGTAATGGAAATGATCGTTACATTGGTGCTGGCTTTCCAGAACAATCCTCTGCCGAGATCGATGCAAAGACCGGTGAAGTATTGCAGTACCAGGTTCAAGCTTATGGTGCTATTCAGGATAAGAAGAAGGAAGAGCCAGCACCTGCTGGAGGTAAGAAGCTTAGTGAGGCTGAAGCGAAGGTGAAAGCGCTTAGTATAATTAATAGTCTATATCCTCAGGCGAGCCAGAAGCTAAAGCTGGTAGAATACGGGGATAATTCGAGTTTGACTTCAGACGGATCAGGATATGGATATCAGTTTATTAGATATCATCAAGGAATTCCTGTGAGTGGCAGCACCATTACGGTAAGCTTGGATCTTTACGGCAGACTGACTTCTTATATGGGGAATCGGATAAGCAGTATCGATGAAATCACATTATCGCCTGATGCAACAATTTCCAAGAAAGAAGCGCTCGAAAGTTATAAACCTAAATATCAGACTAAGCTGAAGTATACTCAGGTTGGTGGATACAATACTTATAGAAACTATGTCGCACCGAAGGTGAAGCTGGTATATGATACAACCTTTGATGAATCTAACGGATTGAATCAGGTTTTGGATGCAGTCACTGGAAAATGGATTGCGGTCTATGATTATCTCGGTCAGCAGGATGCTCAACTATCTGCAACGGATATCAAAGGCCATACAGCAGAGCGGGAATTATCAGAATTGGTAAACCACCATGTGATTACACCGGATGCCGATGGCAAAGTGAACCCGGATCAAGAAATAACTGTCGGTGATTGGTTAACCTATCTTGCCAAAGCTTCTAGCCCAAATTTCACCAATTATTATAATAATAATGAACGGAAAACTGTAGCAGGCGTGAAGCCAGAGAATTCATATTATGATGCTGTTATTTTTGCAGCGGATCGTAAATGGATCAATAAGGATGAAAGCCTGCAAGTAGAGAGTAAGTTAACCCGGGAACAGCTTGCTGTTCATCTGGCTAATTTCTTGAAATATAATAAACTCACAGCTTATCTTGATAAAGATGTGACTGTAAGTCAGTTTAGTGATAGCTCAGCTATAAACAATAAGGGGGCGGTGGCTCTTGTTGTGAAATTGGGACTCTTAAAGGATGACAACGGCAAGTTTAATCCGCAGCAGAATGTAACAAAAGCGCTGGCGGCTTCGGTGATCATGAAGCTAGTGGAGCTGCAAGGAAAGACTGATCAGATCATAGGCCAATAAGTGTTAAAAAGACAGCCAGGCAGCGATTCTCCGACGATTGGAGAAGCGCTGCCTGGTTTTTTAGTTTGCAGCGCGGCGGAGTGACTGAAGCATCTCTATCTGGCAGCTGCAGTTTTCGGTCTCCACCCAGCAATTTTTGTGCGCCGATTCTTGCTGGAATCCGGAAAATAACTGTATTCTATACAGCTATTTCTTGTGCAAAAGGTGAATGTGAATCTTTAATTGCATTCTCTGCAACTAAAAACTAGAGAATTCACCTATCGGCGAGAAAAGCAAGGATATAAGTGTACGAAATACACTTATATCCTTTGGCCGAGTGATTTGATGCATTATAAGTGTACTAAATACAATTAAACGCGTAATGCCGCGTAATTCAATGCTTAATTTAATCCTCAGCGCGATCCTCAACGCGATCCTCAGCGCAATCTTCCTACACTATGCACCGCCGGCTCATTATAGGTAATCTAGATGGCTAAGATTCTTAAGGGATAGCATAAGGATCAGCCTCTTTTTGTGTAATTAATTACCAATACATAGACACTTACAATCTCACAGTATTATGATAATCAGAGTGATCCTAAAGCGGAGCTTTGTTAGGCGAACATGAATAGGTAAAGAAAAGATACCGAATGTAAACGGTTCACACTCGCTGTGTTAACGCTTTCTTCTTACAATTAGGATATAGAAAATAAGGGAGGTTCAATAGATGAAAAGAAAGATTAAAGGCTTGCCTTTAATGGCATCGGCCATAGTTTTATCATTAGTTTTCAGTGGTTGCTCCAGCAATAATAGTGGAAGCAGTAGTAGTTCCGCAGAGGGAAACACTAGTGCGCAAACGGAAATGGAAGGCGGCCCTTTAACCAAATATGATCCGCCGATCAAACTTCGCTCCACGATGAACGAAACAGGCAAAGAGACGTTGGCGCAGGGCGATACACATTCCAATAACATCTGGACCAGAGGATACGAGGAAGAACTTGGGATTAAAGTGTCCTATGACTGGATTGTGGCTGATGCCAACTATAACGATAAAATGAACGTTACCTTGGCGAGCGGGGATTTGCCTGATTTGTTAAAGGTGTCCACGGTGCAATTCGAGCAGCTTTATGAAGCTGGCATGTTGGAGGATTTGACCGGGGTGTTTGATAAATATGCTTCGGATCTTGTCAAAGAATATTACGCTGAAGAAGACGGAGCAGGACTAAAGCCGGTTACGAAAGATGGAAAACTGATGGCGATGGTAAGCTTCCCGGGTTCGCTGGATTCCTCTGATATGATATGGATTCGAAAAGACTGGATGGACAAGCTGGGTCTGGCAGAACCAACATCCATGCAGGATATTATTAAGATTGCAGAAGACTTTACATTTAAAGATCCAGACGGAAATGGCAAACAGGATACTTACGGCATTTCGTTGAACAAGGACTTGCCAATCAATGCGTTTCTTCTCGGGTACCATGCCTACCTGGAAACTTGGATCAAAAATGCCGATGGCGAGGTTGTGAATGGTACGATTCAACCGGAGGTAAAAGCTGGACTTGCGGAGCTGCAAAGATTGTATAAAGAAGGAGTCATTGATCCAGAGTTTGGGGTAAAAGACTTTGCCAAAGCGATGGAGGATGTGAATGCTGGTAAATCCGGTATGTTATTTTTGCCGCAATGGGCCCCTTTCCAAGTAAAGGACATGATTAAAAAAGATCAAAATGTTAACTGGGTGCCTTATCCAGTACAATCTATTGATGACCAACCTGCCAAAACTCAAAACCATCTTACAATTGGTGGCGTATTCGCGGTCCGTAAGGGCTACGAGCATCCGGAGGCATTGATCAAGCTGCTTAACTTCCAAGCAGAGAAAATGTTTGGGGAGTCCGCTAAAACAGAACGGGCAAAATATTTGAACGGGGACACAGGTCTGGGCTTCCAAAACGCGGTTGTATCCAACCTGCCACCGAACAAAAATGTAAAGGCACAGGATGAAGTGGAAAAAGCCCTTGAATCGGGAGATACCTCAAACATGGGCCTTGAAGCTAAATTATTCTATGATGATATTCAAAGCTACCGCGGTGGAGATCTTGATAAATGGCATATGGAACGGATCTTTGGGCCGCTTAGCTCACAATCGGTTATCAAACACTACCGCGACAATGACTTGGTGTTGATGAATGAGTTCATTTATGCCCCAACCAAAACGATGAACAGCAAAGCGGCTACCTTGGATAAACTGCGTGCAGAGACCTTTGTCAAAATCATTTACGGAAGTCTTCCTATCGATGAATTCGACAAATTCGTAGCCAACTGGAAAAAGCTCGGTGGAGATCAAATAACGAAAGAAGTAAATGATATCGTAAAAGCAAACTAGTAAAAACTACGCAGAAGAGGACTGCCCCTAGTCATGATAATGACAAACGGGCAGTTCTTTTTTTGGCTGAGCAGCTATTCGGTTCGATAACCAGGTCAACAAAAGATACTTAAAGTCAATACGCTACACTATTAAGGCAATTTGGGGCTGCTCTATAATTGAGATACAAGGAGGAGAAAGCATATGCACTTTAATACTAAGCAATTTCTACGTAATATTCCGCTCCATTTAATGATTTTACCTGCCTTAATAGTAATCATTATTTTCAGTTATATTCCGATGGCTGGCCTTGTAATTGCCTTCCAGAATTTTTCCCCGATTTCAGGGTTTAAGAATATGAACTGGACAGGGCTCGAAAACTTTCGTTATTTGTTTGAGCTTCCCGGTTTTGGTCAGGTCGTATGGAATACTGTATTTATCTCCGTCATGAAAATTATTGCTGGGCTGACCGTGCCAGTTATAGCGGCTTTATTGCTTAATGAGGTTCGTGTAAACGGCTTCAAACGTTCGATTCAGACGATTATTTATATGCCGCACTTTTTCTCATGGGTTATCTTGGGCGGGATTATCGTAGATGTACTGTCTCCGAGCAGCGGGATTGTCAACATGCTTTTAAAAGCATTAGGCATGCAGCCTATTCAATTTCTAGCGGACAATAGCTGGTTCCCATACGTACTAGTGATCACAGATCAATGGAAGGAGTTTGGATTCGGGACGATCATTTATTTGGCGGCTTTAACCAGCATTGACACCTCCCTTTATGAAGCTGCTGTAATCGATGGTGCCGGAAGATGGAAGCAGACCTGGCATATTACGCTTCCGGGCATTCGCCCGATTATGATCCTGATGCTGACGCTCAGCCTTGGCAACGTCCTGAACGGGGGATTTGACCAAGTGTTCAATCTGTACAATCCGCTAGTGTATGAATCAGGCGATATTTTGGACACGATGATTTACCGAATTGGTCTTCAGGATGCTCAGTACTCTGTATCGACCGCATTAGGATTGATAAAATCTGTAGTTTCCTTCGTATTTATCGGGCTGGGTTACTATCTGGCGTATCGTTTTGCTAAATATCGGATTTTTTAGAGAGAAAGGAGTGGACTAAATGCACCATACTTCAACTGCTTATCGTTGGTTTCTCCGCTGCAATTATGTATTTCTGACTTTGCTCGCAGTGCTTTGTCTTTTTCCGATCGTGAACATTCTGGCGATCTCCTTTAGCTCCAGCGCAGCTGTTAACGCGGGTAGCGTAACCTTCTGGCCTGTGGATTTCACACTTTCTTCCTATAAATATATCCTTCAGAACAACCAGTTCATTCACTCCTTCGGAACTAGTCTGCTCCGGGTAGTGCTTGGCGTATCCGTTAACCTGTTGTTTACGATTCTAGTAGCTTATCCATTGTCTAAAGAGGCAAAGTCCTTCCGCTCACGGACCGTGTATGCCTGGGTTTTTGTGTTCACGATGCTCTTCAGTGGGGGTCTGATTCCTGGCTATTTAATTGTAAAAGAAATGGGGCTGCTGGATAGCATCTGGGCGCTTGTTATACCGGGCGCGGTGCCGATCTTTAATGTTCTGCTTATGCTCAATTTCTTCAGAGGTTTGCCAAAAGAATTGGAGGAAGCCGCATGGATGGATGGCGCAGGACACTTACGTACGTTATGGAGTGTGTATCTGCCGGTATCTATGCCAAGTATTGCGACCATTACGTTGTTCGCTTTGGTGGGTCACTGGAATGCATGGTTCGATGGCATGATTTATATGAGAAGCCCGGAACATTATCCGCTGGCCACCTATTTACAATCCATACTTCAGCAGGTATCGATCCAGACTGAAAATATTACTTTTGAACAAGCTGCGTTATTAAATCAAATCTCAGACCGTACAACGCAAGCCTCCCAGATCTTCTTGTCTATCATTCCGATCCTGGCGATTTATCCGTTCCTGCAAAGATATTTTGTGCATGGACTAGTCGTGGGTAGTGTAAAGGGGTAAACTGGACTGGACCTAAATATAAGAAGGAGCCTGAACATGGCTCCTTCTTTATTATTATTCGATAGAAGAGGGAGAAAATTCCAATGAAATCATTCTCCATCGGGTGGAACCCCGATTCCATTGTGATCAAGCTGATCGGAGCTTTCCTATTGGTCATGCTTCCACTCTGTGCGCTGAGTATATCTATTACCTACTATAGCTCCAACCAAATGCAAGCTGAAGTGGAGAGGGCGAACGAATCGAAGGTTCATTTTTACTATAGCCATCTTGAATTTGAGCTGCAACGGATAACGGGCTTAGTCACGGAGTACTCTCAGGATGAAACGCTGGCTACCTTCAGTACCCGTATTCCAATTATGAGCCGATACGAAGTGGATTCTAATCTGAACAATATATACACCAAGCTAAAACAAATCAAAGAAACCAGTCCTTATATTAGTGATGTTGTGTATTATGTACCGGAAATTAATAAGCGGGTTAGCGCTGCGGTGGGGGTTAGGGATGTCACCAATGAGGAATGGCAAAGTCTGCTGGCCACTATGGGCAATCTGAAGGGCGCTTTATCTAAATACGAAGACGAGTTGTATTTACTGCGCAGTAATCCCTATAACCTGGATCGCAATCTTTCACCTAATTTTTTGCTGGGAGTGAAGCTTTCGTCGCCTGAGCTTGAGTTGCGTTTGAAAGAATTTGCTGTATCAGGGGGGAGCGATATTACGTTGGCCTTCGGCAATAACGATTATGTGATATCAACTTCTGACCAGAAGCCCAGGTTATTCCCAGTAGAGAAACCGCTAAATAGTGAAGATACTGTAAGTGTGCAGCGGTATCGTTATGATGACTCTTTTTATTATTCGCTCTACGATCACAGCAATAACTTTAGGCTGACCGCAAATATTCCCAACACGGTGCTCATGAAGCCGATTCATGTGTACTCATTGCTGCTGTGGCTGTTGTTCGTTGTCTCGATAGTGATCATTATCTTGTTCTCTTTATGGACGTACAGGATGATTCATCGACCGATGTCTATTCTTATCAGAGGATTTAAGAAAGCGGAGCAGGGGCAGACGGGGATCTTTATTACTCACTCCCGCAGGGATGAGTTTGGGTATCTATATTCTCGTTTCAATGAGATGCTTAAGCATTTAAATACACTAATTGATGAGAACTACGTGCAGCGTATCCGGACAGGGGAAGCGGAGCTTAAACATTTACAATCGCAGATCACGCCTCATTTTCTCTACAACAGTCTATTTAGCATAAAACAGATGGCTGAGGTGGAAAATGTAGAGCTGATCAAGGAGTTCTCTGATTATTTAGGGCAATATTTTCGGTACATGACCCGGGATTCCGCCCAGGAGGTTACTTTGCAGCAAGAGCAGGAGCATGCTTTGGTCTATCTGGCTATACAACGGATTCGTTTTGGCGCGAGAATTAGAGCTGAAGTAGATGAGATTGCAGCGGATTGCCGGGACATCAAAGTCCCACGGGTCCTCCTGCAGCCCATTATTGAAAATGTATTCGAGCATGGGCTTAAGCAAAAAAGCAGCAATGGCCTATTAAAAATGAGTTATGAAAAAGTTGAGCATACGCTGACTATTATAATAGAAGATAACGGTGACTCGCTTAGTGAGGACAAGTTAAATCTCTTGCAGCGCCAGTTCTCCGAGCAGAATGCTATTCAGGGGGAAATCACGGGTTTATTAAATGTGAATCAGAGATTGAGGATCAAATTTGGTTCTCCTTATGGCTTGCAGGCAGAGAGAAGTTGTTTGGGCGGGCTTTGTGTAAGAGTCAATTTACCGCTTAAAGGGGATGTGCAGGATGCAACGAATGATGATAGTTGATGATGAGCCTAATATTTTGGATGGGCTGTACGAATTTTTTGTAAAGGCAGATTTTAAAGATTTAGAGATCATAAAGGTTCATTCAGCGGATCATGCCATAGATTGGCTTAATACCGTAAAAATAGATATTGTGCTTAGTGACATCTGTATGCCAGGTATGGATGGGATGGCGTTAATTCAGGAAATTGTCGACCGCTGGCCGCGTTGTAAAGTAATTCTGCTGACAGGACATAATGAATTTGATTTTGCCCATCAGGCAATCCGAAATCCATGTGTAGTTGACTATTTATTGAAGACAGAGGGGATGGATAAAATTCGTGCCGCTGTGGAGCTGACTTTGGAGAAAATATCTTCAGAAGAGGATTATTTCTATAAAAGCCAATGGCTTCGCGATAAGCTCCCGCGTGCTCTGCCCCAGTTACAGCAGCAATTATTACACGATATTCTAAGACGCACTGAACGGATAGACCGGCAGAGCTTACAGGTTGAATTTGACGCCATTCAGCTCCTGTTCAAAGCGGATGGACCCGTCCTGCCTATTATTCTGCGGATGGAGGCTTGGCGAAATTATGAAACGGCTTCAGACCGGAGCTTAATTCGTTATGCGGTAGCCAATATTGCGGAGGAGCTGCTCAGCGACAAAGTTGAAGTTAAGGCTGTGGATCTGGATCCGGGGACGATAGCTTGTTTTGTTCAGCCTAAAATCGAGAATGTATCCTCAATCAAGGAAGAAGAGCTCTGGTTAAAAACGCTCCGTTTCGTCCACGGAACAATGGAATCCGTTCAGCAAGCCTGTGGCAAATGTCTGCAACTATCTGTGTCTATTATCGCCAGTGATCAGGAAGTGCATTGGCATGAGCTGAACTATGCCTTGAACCGTTTACGATTAGCCATTTTTGATAGCCCCGGACTTGGGATGGAAAAGCTGCTGAGGATAAATACCAAGGAACTGAGCCCAAGTCCAGGTTCTATGCATAATCGAAATGCAACAGCGGAACTGCTGCTCGACTATTTAAAACAACGGCTGCTTGAAGGTGATCTCGATTGGGGCACATCTTTTCGCAAATGGGTGGAGATCTCGGGGGAAGGTGGGCCGGAGGATCCTTTTTTGAGATTAAGATTAATGTCGGGGATCAGTAATACCCTGCTGCAGACTTTACAAGAGTTAGGTTTAACGGAAAAAGCCCATAGCGGTATGAATTTATCACGCATGTTATATTTTAATATCAATACACACTGGTCGGATGTCATCTCTTTTTATCACACGTTTTTTGAATGGATTATCTCGAACAGAAGCGCAACCTATAAACATGATGAATCGAATATCCTGTCCATGATCCACCAATATATTAAATCCCATCTGGCCGATGATTTGTCCTTAACCCGGATTGCGCAGGAAGTCTCACTTAATCCGTCCTATCTGTCACGCTGGTATAAAAGAACGACAGGGAAGGGGATTTCTGATTATATTCTGGAGAAAAAAGTGGAGCTAAGTAAGGAGCTGCTGCTTGGAACTGCTCTAAAAATGCACGAGATCTCCGGCCAGCTCGGGTTTAGTGATCAGCACTATTTTTTTCGATTCTTCAAAAAAACCGTTGGCTGTACGCCGCAGGAATATCGAGAGCAAAAACGAGGATAAATAACAATACCCCGAAAGACGTACACCTGTTCAGAAGGTGCATCTTACGGGGTATTGTTTGTGGCTGTATTTTAACGATTATTTACCGAGTTGTTTGTCTACTTCTCTAACCGGATTCTCGCCAACATTCTCTTCAACCTTGTGGCTACTCATAAACCAGCCGATTACAGCGATGAGTACAAGCACAACGTAGAAGGTGGCTTTCCACCAGGTACTATGAGCGAAATCTTCGGACAGAACACCAAGTGAAGGGTGCGCCAATGTAATGACTGAGAGCTTAACACCCACCCAACCTACGATAAAGAAGGCTGCAATTTCAAGTCCTGGACGGGAATGCAGCAGCTTAACGAAGAAGGAAGCTGCGAAACGCATAATGACCAGACCGATAAATCCACCGGCAAAGATGACGAGGAATTGTCCGCCATCGAGGCCTCCGATTTTTGGAAGACCACTTGCAGGAAGAGCAACCGCGAGTGCAACTGCGGCTAGGATGGAATCGACCGCGAAGGCGATGTCAGCGACTTCTACCTTCAGAACAGTAAACCAAAAGCTGGATTTCTTTTTATTGACCGCACCGTCAGTGCCGCTTTCAGCAGCTTCATCTGTGACGGGCTTCTTAAACAACAGTTTTCGGAAAATATGATTACCCGCGATAAATAATAAATAAATCGCGCCGATGGCTTGTACTTGCCAGATATCGACCAGATAGGAGATGACAAATAGCGAACCGAATCGGAACACGAAGGCCCCCGCTAATCCGTAAAACAGCGCTTTTTTTCTTTCCTCATCAGGAAGGTGCTTAACCATAATTGCCAATACCAATGCGTTATCTGCGGCGAGTAGTCCCTCTAGTGCTACCAGAACAAGCAATACCCAACCGTACTCTAATAATAATCCCCAATCCATTACTGTTGTCCTCCCTTTTCGAATGCAAATATCTACCAAAAGATATCTACCCTACCATTTTAACCAAATTTATATAAAAAAGACCTTTACCAAACAGATTAGCCTTTGGAATAAAGGTCTAACCTGATTGGTAAAGGTCTCGCTAACAATGTGAATTGCCAATAAAGCCGGAGAATATCCTCATATTCTCGTATTGACGACTTTATTTAACAGCTACTCCCCTTTACGGGATATATTAAATTTTTAAGATTATTCAATGTGTTCTTGCCTAAAGAGATCATATACGAGATGAAAGTCATTGTCAATAAAAGTTGCAGAAATAAATGGATTCTATCTTTTAAGAATCATTAAAATGGCCAGAAACATGACATGATGACGGAAATCAACAGAGATTGAATAAAAATGGAAACGGAAACATGATACATTCAGGTTATATAAACTAACATTTAATATGACGAAACTGCAAACATAAGGAAAAACAGGACTTAAAAAGGAAAAACTCGATTGACGATGTAGGTTGATGAAAATATGATGAAACTAATCAAAGCAATCGAACATGATTTGTGTTAACTAAAATTACATCAGTTGTTCTGTTGAAGTGAGTTTTACTGCGAAGAAGTACTAGAAGTTCATGCTGCATAAAACTTTTAGGAGGTGGGGAAATGCCGCAGACGTCATCGAGGTTATCCATTGAAGCAGAGGAGGAGCTCAGCCGCCATCCCTGCTACAGCGAGGAAGCTCATCGTTTTTTTGCTAGGATGCACATCCCGGTTGCTCCCGCCTGTAACATCCAATGTAATTACTGCAACCGAAAATTCGATTGTGTAAATGAAAGCAGGCCTGGTGTAGTTAGTGAAGTGCTAACTCCAGAGCAAGCTGAAAGAAAAGTGAAAGGTGTAGCCGCACAGCTGATGCAACTGTCGGTAGTTGGGATTGCAGGTCCGGGTGATCCACTGGCGAATCCAGAACGAACCTTTGACACGTTCGAACGAGTCAAGCGGCAGATCCCTGATGTTACCCTTTGCCTGAGTACTAATGGATTGACCCTTTACAGGCATGTAGACGCCATACTAGCGCTAGGTATCCGTCATGTCACGATCACCATCAATGCCATTGATCCCAATGTGGGCCGTGAAATTTATCCATGGGTTGTTGACGAAGGGGTCCGGTACGAAGGACAAGAAGCAGCGGAGCTGCTGATCAGCCGCCAGCTTCAAGGTTTGGAGCTGCTGGCACAGCAAGGTATTCTTGTTAAAGTTAATTCCGTTATGATTCCAGGGGTCAATGATCATCATCTCCCTGAAGTATCGCGAACAGTTAAAGCGCTCGGGGCAACTCTGCATAATGTGACGCCTTTAATTATCGCACCGGGAAGTCAGTATGAACGGGATGGGCGCAAGGCGCCGCGTCCTAAAGAACTGCACAACCTGCAGGAAGTGCTTGGGCGCGAAGGAATGAAGGTCATGCGCCATTGTCGGCAATGCCGTGCTGATGCCATTGGGCTGCTGGGTCAGGATCGTAATCAGGATTTTATATTAGAAAAGATGGATGCAAATCCAGTTATAAATGAGCAAGCTAGAGCGCTTTTTCAACGTGAACTTGATGCCAAAATCCGTCAGCGTGTCAAAGCCAAAGAGCTAAGGCAGAACTCTTTCCAGCAAGGGCAGCACACCACCAAAGTCGCTGTTGCTACACGCGGTGGGGATAAGGTCAATCAACATTTTGGCCACGCGACAGAGTTCATGGTTTATGAAACAGATGGAGTAAGCGTGAAGCTGCTAGGTGTCCGAAAGATTCAGGCCTATTGCCACGGTAAAGCGGATTGTAATGGGGATAAGAATGCCACGCTACAAGAAATTATTTCTATATTAAAGGACTGTCAAATATTGCTCTGCTCTGGCATTGGCGATGTCCCTCGCGCCAGCTTAAATAAAGCCGGAGTATTGCCTCTGGTGCGTAAAGGTGAAATACAGGATGTGATTCTCGAAAGTGTGAAGATCAGCTCTTATTTTGAAAATATATCGATTTCGAAGGGATGATGAATGATGAGACAAATTGCTTTTTACGGTAAGGGCGGTATCGGTAAATCCACAACTTCGCAGAACACTTTGGCGCAGCTCGCCACTAAATTTGGTCAAAAAACAATGATCGTAGGCTGTGATCCTAAAGCGGACTCCACACGGTTGATTCTGAACACCAAAGCTCAGAATTCAGTGCTCCAATTGGCAGCTGAAAGAGGAACGGTTGAGGATTTGGAGCTTGAGGATGTAGTTCAGTTGGGATATGGCGACATTCTTAATGTGGAGTGCGGTGGACCTGAACCGGGTGTGGGGTGTGCCGGCCGCGGGATTATTACAGCGATTAATTTTTTGGAGCAGCAAGGGGCTTATGAAGGATTGGATTTTGTATCCTATGACGTACTTGGTGACGTGGTATGTGGTGGATTTGCAATGCCGATCCGTGAGAATAAAGCACAGGAAATTTATATCGTATGCTCCGGGGAAATGATGGCTATGTATGCGGCCAATAACATTGCGCGCGGAATTCTAAAGTATGCCAACAGCGGTGGCGTAAGATTGGGCGGTCTGATCTGCAACAGTCGTAATACGGACCGTGAGGATGAGCTCATTATGGAGCTGGCACGCCGTTTGAATACACAAATGATCCATTTTGTCCCGCGGAATAATGTGGTTCAGCATGCAGAGCTGAGAAGAATGACCGTAGCCCAATATAATCCTCATCATCAGCAAGCTAGAGAATATGAGATTTTGGCAGAAAAGATTCTGAATAACAATATGATGACAATCCCGACCCCGATTTCTATGGAAGAGCTGGAGGATTTACTCATGGAATTTGGTGTGATTGAGGATGAAGAGACCGCGCTGAAAAAGCTGAAGGCATCTGGCCAATAATTAGGTTCGTCCGGTGAACAGGAGTGGAGAGACGGCTGTTCACCGGATCACTCTAAGGGATGAGGAGGATTCAGAATGGGGCTAAATATCGAAGATAACCAAAAGATGCTCGAAGAGATTCTTGAGGTTTACCCGGAAAAGGCACGGAAGGATCGTCAGAAGCATTTTGAAATCAATAATGAAGAGTTAATAAACTGTGGCAAATGCGCCATCAAATCGAATATGAAGTCCCGTCCGGGGGTTATGACCCAAAGAGGATGTGCTTATGCCGGTTCGAAGGGCGTGGTCTGGGGCCCGATCAAGGATATGGTGCATATCAGCCATGGTCCTGTAGGTTGTGGACAATATAGCTGGGGAACAAGACGGAATTATGCCAATGGAACACTGGGCATTGATAATTTTACGGCTATGCAGGTGACGAGTGATTTTCAGGAGACAGATATTGTATTTGGCGGTGACAAGAAGCTTGAAGTCATTTGCCGTGAAATTAAAGAAATGTTCCCACTGGCTAAAGGAATTTCGATCCAATCAGAGTGTCCTGTGGGGCTAATCGGAGACGATATTGAAGCGGTGTCCAAAAAAATGTCTATCGAGCTAGGTATCCCGATCATTCCCGTTCGTTGTGAAGGGTTCCGTGGGGTTAGCCAATCCTTGGGTCATCATATTGCTAACGATGCGATCCGTGATTTTCTGATGGGGAAGAAGGAGCTTGCGGAATGTGGTCCTTACGATATTAATATTATCGGAGATTATAACATCGGCGGGGACGCTTGGGCTTCACGCATTTTACTGGAGGAAATGGGGCTGCGTGTTATTGCGCAGTGGTCTGGGGATGGAACCATCAATGAATTGGCGATCGCGCATAAGGCGAAGCTCAATTTGATTCACTGTCATCGCTCCATGAACTATATGGTAACGACGATGGAGAAAGCATATGGGATTCCTTGGCTGGAATACAACTTTTTCGGGCCGACCAAAACAGCTGAAAGCCTTCGAGCCATCGCCGCAAGGTTTGATGAGTATATTCAGGAAAATTGCGAGAAAGTCATCGCTAAATACACGCCACAAATGGAGGCGATTATCTCTAAATTTAAACCCCGGCTGGAAGGTAAAAAGGTCATGCTGCTGGTAGGCGGATTACGTGCCCGCCATACACTGGGGGCTTATGAGGATCTGGGTATGGAGGTAGTGGGCACAGGTTATGAGTTCGCTCACAAGGATGATTACGAGAAAACATTCCCTGAACTGCCGGAAGGCACTATTATCTACGATGATCCAACCGCTTACGAGCTGGAAGAGCTTGCGCAAAGACTTGATATTGATCTGATGGGCTCGGGTGTGAAGGAGAAATATGTGTATCACAAGATGGGTATTCCTTTCCGGCAAATGCACTCTTGGGATTATAGTGGTCCTTACCATGGCTATGACGGGTTTAAGATTTTTGCTAAGGACATGGACATGACCATTAACAGCCCAGTGTGGAGCTTGATCAATTCAGGGAAAACAGGATCACTCCCTAAAAAGGAGGCGGGCGTATGAAGGACAAACTGGAGATCTCGGATTACAATACATTATTTCAAACTGAACCCTATGTGAAGCAACGTGAAGGGAAAAAAGCATTCGAGGCACCCTGCAGTGAGCAAGAGACAGCAGAAGCATTAGCCTACTCGAAGTCGTCTGAATATAAGGATAAGAATTTTGCTCGCACCTCACTGGTAGTTAATCCTCATAAAGCATGCCAGCCCCTAGGAGCCTTGATGGCTGCGCTGGGATTCGAAAAAACTCTGCCGTTTATACATGGCTCCCAAGGCTGCACTGCGTATTTTCGTAGTCATTTGAGCCGTCATTTCAAGGAGCCAACCCCCGCGGTTTCTTCCTCTATGACAGAAGATGGTGCGGTGTTCGGAGGGATGAACAATCTTATTGATGGTCTTGAAAATAGTGTGGCGCTCTATAAGCCAGAGATGATAGCTGTATCCACTACATGTATGGCTGAGGTTATAGGGGATGATCTGCAGGCTTTTATATCCAATGCCCGCCAGAAGGGTGCAATTTCGAACGAAATTCCAGTGCCCTACGCCAACACGCCAAGTTTTTCCGGATCACATATTACAGGTTACGATTCCATGTTAAAGTCCATCCTCAGTACCTTGTTCATCCGCTCTGGGATTGAAGCTACCCCTGGCAGTGGAGAGGGAACTGGAGAGAAGCTGAATGTCATTTTAGGGTTTGAGCCTTATACGGGGAATTTTGCGGAAATTCGAAAAATCCTTGCCGCGTTTGATACAGGCTACACCTTCCTTGGTGACCACAGCGGCAATTTTGATTCCCCGGCTACAGGAGAATATTCCTATTATTATGGGGGAACGAAGCTGGCAGATGTGCCGAAGGCAGCTAATGCGTTGGGAACTCTTTCTCTTCAGAAATATTCTGTCAAAAAAACGTTGGAATACATCAGCGGCACATGGAAACAACAGACCGTTGCGATGTCGACTCCGCTGGGCATTCATGCCACAGATCGGCTAATAGAGTCTATCAGTGAATTAACGGGATTGCCCATTCCGCCTGAGCTTGTGGAAGAACGTGGCCGGGTAGTGGATGCTTTGCTCGATAGCCACCCTTATCTGCATGGCAAACGAGTGGCTTTAGTTGGCGATCCGGATTTGCTGATCGGCCTGATTGAATTCTGTCTGGAAGTCGGTATAGAGCCTATTCATATTGTGTGCTCCAATGGGGAAAACGGATTTAAAGAAGAAGCGAAAGCTCTGCTTGCTGCCAGTCCCTACGGAGCAGAAACAACGGTTCATATCGGAAATGATTTGTGGCATATGCGCTCGCTGCTGATTGATGATCCTGTGGATCTGGCCATTGGAAGCTCTCATCTTAAATTTGCTGCCAAAGATGCCGACGTTCCTTTGATCCGTGTAGGCTTCCCTGTCTTTGATCGCCATCATCTGCATCGTTATCCGATTATCGGTTATCAAGGTGCCTTGAACTTGTTAACTACTATAGTAAATACAATCCTGCAGGGGTTGGATGAGGATTCATCTGGCTTCAACCACGATCTTGTTCGTTAGTCCAATATTTATCGTAGTGACACTGAATAATTGAGCATTTTAAGAGTAAGGAGTATTCAGTTACGGGAGGTGGTACGATGGAGTCCATCAGAAACGATGTATTCGACGCGCAAGCTTGCGGGAGCTTAACTCCGAAATCGAAGCCATGTCCACGCCCCAAGCCGGGCGAAGCGGCTGGGGGCTGCTCCTTCGACGGAGCCCAAATCACGCTGCTGCCGATCATGGATGCTGCGCATCTCGTCCATGGGCCGGCTGCTTGTGCCGGGAATAGCTGGGAAAGTAGAGGGGCTTTGTCAAGCGGGCCATCACTTTCACAATACGGATTTACTACAGATCTCAACGATAACGACATTATTTTTGGCGGAGAAAAGAAACTTAAAGATAGCATTGACTATATTGCCGGGCGCTTTATGCCTCCGGCAATATTTGTATATGCGACCTGTGTGACAGCATTGATTGGCGAGGATTTGGATGCGGTATGCAAGGAAGCGGCAGGCAGATTGGGGCTTCCTGTGATCCCCGTGAACAGCCCTGGATTCGTAGGCAGTAAGAATCTTGGAAATCGGCTGGCTGGTGAAGCGCTGCTACAATATGTCATTGGCACAGGTGAACCAGAGATTGAGATTCCTTTAGGTGTGAATTTGATTGGAGAGTACAATATCGCGGGTGAAATGTGGGATATCGAGAAATTAATGAAGAGTGTTGGAATTACGCTAATGTCCAGAATTACAGGGGATGCAAGATATAAGGAAATTACATGGGCACATCATGCAAAAGTGAATATGGTTGTGTGCAGCCGTGCATTGTTAGGTCTGGCAAAAGAAATGGAGGCAAGATACCACATTCCCTATTTCGAAGGCTCCTTCTATGGGGCCAAAGAGACAACTTATTCCTTACGTCAAATGGCTTATTTGCTGAATGACCGTGAGATGGAGCGGCGTGTGGATCGGTTGACGGAACGAGAGGAAAACAGACTGATTCAGGAGCTGCGGCCCTACCGCAAGCTGCTTAAAGGAAAGAAAGCAGTTCTCTATACGGGTGGAGTAAAAAGCTGGTCGATTATTTCCGCACTGAAGGAGTTAGGCGTTCAGGTGGTAGGTGTAGGCACGAACAAAAGCACGGAAGATGATGTACGGCGTATAGCGGATCGTGTTGGTGATGACACCGAATATATCCCGGAGGGCGGGGCAAGCCGAATTATCAAAACCGTCCGGGATCGTAAGGCAGATATTATGATTGCTGGCGGACGGAATATGTATGTGGCAATGAAAGAGCAGATTCCGTTTATCGATATTAATCAAGAAAGACACAAGGCCTATGCTGGTTACGAAGGTTTACTAAGGCTGGCAAAGGAGCTGACGTATTCTCTTGCTAATCCAATCTGGAAGCTGGCTGCCAGTGCCGCTCCCTGGGATAAGGGGGAACCTTCCTATGACCGTTAACAAAAGGAGTAAACCGACTTCGGTTAATCCAATGAAAATAGGCCAATCCCTTGGTTCCGTACTGGCATTTCAGGGTTGCTACAAGGCATTGCCTATTGTGCATGGTGCGCAAGGTTGTTCCGCATTTCCGAAGGCGCTGCTTACCCGGCATTTTCGTGAGCCTATAGCCGTACAGACCTCTGCTTTGCAGGAGATGGATGTAATCTTTGATGCGAATCGTAATTTAGAGGAAGCTCTAAATACCATACTCAGTAAACACCGACCAGACATTATAGGCATTATTGGGACTGAGCTGACGGATGTGGCAGGAGTGGATTATCAATCCATGCTCAAGACCTATAAAAGGGAGCGGAACATGCGGGGTGGGCTTGCTTTTTCCGTCACCTTACCAGACTTTCGTGGTTCATTGGAATCGGGGTTCAGCTCTACCGTGGAGGCGATGCTTGATGAGATGATCCAGCAGGTAGGCCATCGGGGTTCAAGGAGTGTAAATACACGTCAGATTACCCTCTTGCCGGGATCGTTTCTGACGCCGGGTGATGTGATGGAGCTGAAAGAAATGATATCCTCCTTCGGTTTTGAGGTAATCGCTGTACCTGATATTTCGACCTCTTTGTCTGGGCATCTGCTGACAGGATTTTCACCGCTGACAAGAGGTGGGGTGCCTCTGGATTCGATGCTGCAAAGCTTGCATTCGGGTCTAACCATTGCCATCGGCGGAAGTATGGAGCGTCCAGCTAGAAGACTGCATAATGCGCTGGGAACTCCCTACAAAGTATTCGAGAGTGCGATGGGGCTTAAAGCAACGGATGATATTTTGCAATTCCTGCATCAAATTAGCGGGGAGCCGGTACAGCTTCGTTATTGCTGGCAACGGGAGAATTTATTGGATAGCATGCTGGATGCTCATTTTCAATTTGCGGGGATGTCTGCACTTGTCGCGCTGGAGCCAGATCATTTGTATACCGTATCTTCTTGGCTCGAAGAGCTGGGGGTGGAGCAAAAGGCCCTGGTCACCTCCTATGAAACTCCTTTGGTGGTTGAGATGGAACGAGAGGTATGGGTCGGTGATCTGGATGATGTTGAGTTTTTGGGTAAAGGTGCAGATTTATGGATCGGTAACTCACATGGGATAAATGGAGCGGCGCGGTTAGATGCAGCATTTATGGCGGCTGGATTTCCCGTTTGGAATGAGCTTGGTGCTTATATGGCCACCTCTGTAGGGTATCGGGGAGCGATGGAGTGGACGAATAAAGCGGCGAATCTGTTAATGCGAAGGGAGGAGGAACATCGTGAAAGTAGCATTCGCTACAGAGGATGGAATTAGAGTGAATGCCCATTTTGGGCAGAGTCCGATGTTCGCAATTTATAAAGTTACCAAAGGTGGCGGGGAGCTTATAGGTCTTCGTAAACTGCCAACGATTCTCAATCAGGATGAAGCAGGCAAAATAGAGAGTCGTCTGGAGGTGGTAGAGGATTGCACGCTAATATTCATCATGCAGATTGGAGCCTCAGCAGCGGCAAGAGTCACACGTCGTAAAATTATGCCGGTAAAGGTTCCGCCAGGCAGTCCTATTGATGAGCAAGTGAAGCGGATTGTTGAAATGCTACAGGGCAAACCACCGATGTGGCTAGCCAAGGTATTACATGCTGAAAATGAAGCGGAAGGGGCGAGTGTAGATGGATCCCATAGCTAATGAGAGTTCTGCATTAATGGGCCGGGTTGCTCCGGAAGCGGCAGTATTAAAACGTCGTTGTCGAACCACGGAGAAAAAGCTGGATAAAGATATAGCAGAGATGCTCATACGCCGGTTGTGTCAATTGCTTGATACAGAAGACTTTTTTGGAAGGCATGATTCTCTTTCACCACAGAAGAAGATCGAACGATTGTTTCTCGCTTCCCCTGAAGACAAGAACAAATCTGATTTTAACTGCGCGGTTTCTCCAAAGGTCCGTTTGCAGGTTCCTCTCTTGTTTCAGGCGGTGGCGGGCGTGATCGAGGAGAAAAGTGGGGTTCTGGTTCAGAGCTCTTCTGAAATAAATGGGGAAGGATTTGGGCGTGCTCTTTTATATAGTGATCGGATTATTCTTGTGTTAAAAAGCTTGAGAGCAGGTTTTCCGTTTCCTTTTACCTCGGAGGATAAAGTAATTCGCTACGGCGTTGCTTGTGTAGAAGAAGGGCTGGCCTTTATGGATAAATTTAATGAAATGACAGCTCTCTATGGAACGGATGGTCTGGAGGGTTAGATTCCAATGATGCAGCTCAGCCACAGGGAGGGAGCAAAATGGAGCAGCTTGTAGGCGGCACCGAACTGGAACGATACGCACGCCAATTGAAGCTGCTTGGAGAAGGCGGGCAGAAAGCGCTAAAAGAAGCTACAGTGATGATTGCTGGAATTGGTGGGCTTGGAGGCACTGCCGCACTTTATTTAGCTGCTGCCGGAATCGGCAAGCTGATCTTGGCGCATGAAGGAAACATTGTGCCTCCAGATTTAAATCGACAGATTTTGATGGACAGTGATCATTTGGGTATGGAAAGGATGAGCACAGCAATTCAGCAGCTAAAACGTCTGAATCCAAATGTTGAAATTGAAGGATATAATTCGAAGATTGAATACAATATGGCAAAACCTTGGGTAGAGCAAGCTAATATAGTGATTGATGCACGGTATGATTTTCCGGAAAGATATACGTTGAACCGCCTATGTGTAGAAACCGGCACGCCAATGATAGAGGCGGCGATGTATGGATTTGAGATTTCACTAACAACGGTTATACCTGGTGAAACCCCTTGCTTAGAGTGTCTTTATCCGGATGTTAATCCAGAATGGGAACCGTTTGGCTTTCCAGTATTGGGAGCAACCTCCGGAATTGCGGGTTGTCTGGCTGCGTTGGAAGCCGTAAAATGGGTTACAAGGGTAGGGACGACTTATGCGGGCGTAATGCATCGCTTCAATTCACTCGACTTCGCCTGTTACAGCGTCCATATTACCCGTAATCCGAATTGCACTTGCTGCGGAGAGGAAGGTAAACCGTGAAAAGTCTCAGGCTATGTGACACGACACTTAGGGATGGTGAACAGGCGGCTGGAGTTTCATTCACGAGGGAAGAAAAGCTGGAAATCGCAAGGTTGCTGTCGGAATGCGGAGTGGAGCAAGCAGAGGTAGGAATTCCTGCCATGGGCAAGCAAGAGCAAGAAGATATTGCGGCTATCGCTGATTTAGGTCTTCCTATGAAGATGATGACCTGGAATCGGGCCTTGGAAAGTGATATCGACAAAGCATGGGCGACGGGTGTGAACTGGAGTCATGTATCGATCCCTGTCTCGGAAATTCAATTACAAGGTAAGCTAGGTTTAACACCTGCCAAAGGTCTGACAAGATTACTGCATGCGACGGAATATGGTCAACGGCTAGGAATGACTGTGTCGGTGGGGATGGAGGACTCTTCAAGGGCGAGTATGGAGTACTTGGTTGAACTGGTAAATACATTATATAAAGAAGGCATTCGTTGGTTCCGTTATGCAGATACGGTATCTGCTCATCATCCGGGTCAAATGGCAGAGCGGGTAAGCACATTACTTAGTGCTGTTCCTGCAGATGTAGAGCTTGAGGTACACTGCCACAATGATTTTGGTCTTGCGGCTGCAAACACACTTAGCGGTATTGCCGCGGGTGCGGTCTGGGCAAGCACTACGGTGGCAGGGATTGGTGAACGCACCGGGAATGCAGCATTGGAAGAAGTAGTGATGGCTTGGCGTTATCTTTATGGCGGGGAGAGCAGCGTGCGTCCAGAGTGTCTGAAGGGGGTGGCGGATAGGGTGATCGCAGCCTCGGGCCGAAGTGTCGGCGATGCCAAACCAATCGTCGGATCACTCGCCTTCACACATGAATCTGGGATACATGTTGACGGTTTGTTGAAAGAAACAGCCACCTACCAGACCTTTGATCCCACTGAGGTGGGGAGAGCACATCATTTTGTGTTAGGTAAACATTCCGGAAGTGGTGGAATCATGCATGTTCTGAACGCACATGGTTTAGAGGTTAGTGCGGGAACCGCGGGACGTTTGCTTGAACGGGTGAGAGACTATGCCGAAGTTAATAAAGTGAATGTGCCAGAGCTCCTCTTGGTTGAATGGCTGAGGGAGGATTGGCAACGACCGTAAGGGATATAATAAGAATGAATAAAGGCTGACAAGACGGGTACGAAACCTGTCTTGTCAGCTTTTTTATGTTGTTATGATTAAGTTTATTGTGTTACCCCTTAACCGCTCCAGCGGTAATTCCCTTGGTCATCTGTTCTGTAAAGAGCAGGTAGATCAGGATGGTTGGGATAGCGATGATCGTCATAACCGCGAACTGTGCACCATAGTTGGATGAATACTCACCAGTGAATTTCATAATGGAGAAGGGAATCGTCTTAAGATCTTCCGAGGTGAGGAAGGTGTTCGCCATAATGAATTCATTCCACGTGCTGATGAAGTTGAGCACACAGATGGTTGCCAGCGCCGGTTTGGTGATGGGCAGGATGATACGGAAGATTAACCCGTAAATGCCACTGCCATCAATAACGGCGGACTCTTCAATAGCCCGTGGGATGGTCTCCAGGAACCCGGTCATAATCAGCACACTCATGGGGATGACAATGGCTGAGTAAGGCAAAATCAATGTGTACATATTGTTCAGCATCCCAAGCTTGTTAAACAGAATGAAGTTTGGCAGCAATGTGGCGTGAATGGGAATGATCATGCCTAACATGATTAGAGAGAGGACGATGCCACTTAGCTTCCATTTCATCCGGGTAAACGCATATCCCATCATCAGGGACACCAGCGCAGAGAGCATAACAGTAATCACTGTAATGATAAGACTGTTGGCAAAATAACGTGGCACACGCCCGTAGGTAAAAGCGTTTCGATAGTTCTCCCACTGGGGTGGAGAGGGCCATTTCAGAAATGAGCTTCCAAAGAACTCACCGCTCTTGAGCAGGGAATAATCGATCAACCAAATAAGCGGAAATAACTGAATCAACGCCATGATACACAGGAACACCATCATTAGGATTTTGCCCGTTGTAGGCTTTCTGCGTTCTTGTTTGTGAAGGTTTAGCTTAGGGGGTGAAGCGGCAGGCGATAAGGAATTATTCATAGGATTTCCTCCGGTTACAGGGTTTCTTTAAAATTCTCCGATATCTTTCTTTAAAATCTTGTTGAGGATAACGGTTAGGATCAGGCAGAACACAATAAACAGAATCGAAATGGCATTACCATAACCGTATAGCGATGATGAGAAGGCAGTTTTGTACAGATAGTTCCCTAGGAACTGTGTGCTATTTGCAGGGCCACCGTTGGTCATTAAGAATACGGTTTCCATTTGCTTAAGGCAGGTGGTGACGGCAATGATGATGGCAACCCGCATCATCGGCGAAAGCAGCGGAATGATGATACGCGTGTAGAGGGTGAAGTTGTTGGCGCCGTCGATTCTTGCGGCTTCGCTTAAATCTTCCGGAATGCCTTGCAGACCTGAATAATACAGCAGCAGTGCATACCCAAAGCCTTGCCACATAACAACAATGATGATGCACCAGATGGCCGTCTTTGGATCACCGAGCCAATCATGCGTAAGTGCATCCAATCCAACTCCGCTTAGCAGCTTGTTGAGCAGTCCGTAGTTTGGATGGAAAATTCCGGTCCACAGCTTGGCTGTAACGACGACGGAAATTACAGCGGGGATAAAAAAGATCGTCCGGAATATTTTTTCGTATTTGCCGGAATTGGTTAGGAATATCCCCATGAGAATGGCAAAGGGATGTTGTAAAAATACAGTGGCGGCGGTCAGGAGCAGGGCATTGACTAGCGATCTCCAGAACACTTTGTCATGAAATAGAATTTCACGGTAGTTATCAAAGCCGATGAAATTGTATTTGCCGATTCCGCCCCAATCCGTAGAACCGTAATAAGCGCTCATGAAGATAGGGATGCAGATCATAAAAGCAAATAGGAACAGTCCAGGTGCGATGAGTAAGAATATCGCTTTTTTGTCGCTTAACACTCTGTGCATGGAAATCTCCGTCCTTTTAAAGAGTAATCTATCTATTACCATCGTAACGGGAAGCCAGGCACCGGAACATGCCGTAAATTTCAGATCGGTGTATACATTTTTTCGAAAACAAAACCCCGGCCTCTGGGGGAAGCCGGGGTTTGCGCACTGCCATCTATTAGGTTACTTCAGGAGCGCTAAGGTTCATGTTTTTTGTAGTTCTCTGGTTTATTTACCAGCGAATTTATCGGATGCAGCATCCAGTGCTTTGGCGAATTCCTCAGGGGTAATTGCATCAGAAAGCAGGCTTTGATGCGCCTCCATTACCTTTTGCTTGAACTCATCGTCACCCACATCCTGCAGTGGAGTACCGCTGGAAGAGGTCATGGAGCTGAATACTTCAATCAATTCTTTTTGCAGCTGGGTTTCGTTACCCGTTAGGAATTGATCGAATTGCTGCGCAGGTGTACCCGCGCCGGCTTGCCATAGCATTTTAGACCAATGCTCTGGAGCGAAGAAATATTTCAAAAAATCAACAGCGGCTTCAGCATGTTTGGAATTTTTGCTGACTGCATATCCGCCACCATACCAAGCGGCATCATCGGTTGCTTTACCTTTATCTGAAGCTGGGAAAGCGAAAGCACCTACGTTATTGCGGAATTCTTCAGAGAAGTTCTCGTCTGTTGCCAGACCCGACTCCCAAGCGCCCATAAAGAACATGGCAGCTTGCCCTTGTCCGAACAAGTTGCGTGCAGCACCGTAATCGGCAGTCAGCCAGCCATCGGCAAAACCTTTAGCATCGGCAAATTGCTGCATTTCAGTTGCGGCTGCAACGAGACTAGGATCTGTAAAGGATATTTTACGCGCAACAGCTTCATCCATTGTATTGAAATCGCCAGTCTGACGTTGGGCTACAAATTCATACCAGATAGGCAGTGTCCAAGCGTCCATACCATTCATAGCGATCGGGTTAATTTTCTTGGCACGAAGTGTTTTGACGGCGGCAAGCAAATCATCTGTGGTTTTTGGAACCTCGATGCCGTTGTCAGCGAATATTTTTTTGTTATAGTACATGACCATGTAGTCGGCACCACGCGGCAAGCCGTAAAGTTTACCATCTTTACTGAAGCCGTCCATGGATCCGGACACAAACTGATTACCTTCGAAGTCAGCGCTGTTCAGTTCAAGCAGCAGATCGTTATCCAGCAGGGGACTCAGGAAGGAGGGCTGACCCCAGGCTTGAATGATATCAGGCAGCTGATTGCTGGAGGCATACACTTTGATTTTTGATTTGTAAGGTTCATCTTGAAGCGCTTCCACTTCAATCTTGACGTTAGGGTTCTCTTTCATGTAAGCATCGATAATGTCTTGCTCTACCTTACCTGAACCATTTGCCCGATCCGCGAGCGCGGTGAAGAACTTCAGTGTGATTTTTTCGGCGGGTGTGTTTTCCCCTGCACTAGCTGTTGCTTCGGCAGTAGCTTCGGCCTTGTCATTTGTAGGTGCATTAGTAGCTTTCGCATTGTTATTCCCGCCACCGCAGCCTGCCAGCAGAGCTGGTAGCATTAGACTCATAAGTGCTAGCTTTATTCCTTTACCTTTCATCAAAAACCCACCTTTTTTATGAGATATATTTCCACGAGAACGGCTGTCATCAAACGAGGATGACGATGTCGTTTCTTCTTGCATCCCCATCTTAAGAGTTTATGACCGATAGAAACATGGTCCATATTTAAGAACTATGTAGGCATTTTTCAGTGATTGTAAAAAGCTGGTTCAGGGTTTAATGATTTCAGTTATACTTGGTTTACACATTTATTGATTATACATGAAGGTGGTTCTCATGAATCGAAACATCCGCTTATTAAGCCGTTATCGCCATCTTCCGCTCCAGTTTAAGCTGTTATTATGGTTTGTGCCGCTGCTTCTCGTGACTATATTCGCTATGGGGTGGAACTCCTATCAGATCTCTTCGCAGCAGGTGGTGGAGAAAATGAAACAGTCACAGGATCACCTGACCCGAAAAACAGCAGAGCAGATTGATGAGATGGTGAGGGGAATGATTTCTTTTTCCAATACACTCTTTCTGGATGAAAGTGTGCAGCGGCTCTTAGTGTCGTCAGAAGCACAAACAGAACGTAATTCCGTATTTAAAACGGTCACCAACCTGATGGTCGCTGGCAACTCGATTCAATCACTGATTCTATACTCTTTGGAAGACCAGAATAACGGGGCGGAGCCTTTTGCTGCGAACCAAGCCGGATTGACAACTGGCATGAAGTTCTCTAACTTTATCCAAACCTCGTACTACAAGGAAGCCGTTGAAGCCGCAGGTAGTCCAACCTTTGGATTGTCCAGACCCACGGATGGCATATTTGTTGGTGATCATTATCATAAGATTGTACTTTCCAGAATTATCAAGAATGTATATACTTTAAAACCGGCAGGGCTTGCGGTGATCGGGGTCGATGCTGGTAAGATTGGAAGCCAATATCTAGACAACTCTGAAGATGATGTAGATATGTTTGTGGTAGATCGAGACGGGCTCATCATTACGGCTTCTAACCGGAGCTGGATCGGCAAAAGAGATCTTGATCTTCCGTATTTTGCGGACAGCGATCCTAAGTTGAGCCTAAAGGAGAGACTGGAGTCTACAGCGGATCACAAACAGTGGATTGTCTCGCATCTGCAGTCAGAAACGACGGGTTGGTATGTAGTGGTGGTGCATTCCAAACGGCAGCTTGTCAAAGAGCTGGGACAGATTTCACAGGTCACGGTGACGATCGCTTTTCTGTGCTTAGCAGTTAGCTTAATGGTTACCTGGCTCGCCGCCGCTTCAATAACCAAACCGCTGAAAAAGCTTTCCCGCTCCATGCGCAGATTCCAGACAGGGGATTTCACGCAGCGCGTATTTTTTGAAGGAAATGATGAGATTGGTCTCTTGGGCCATGGTTATAATCTAATGGTGCAGCGGATCAAATCGCTCATCAATGATGTATATGCCTCCAAACTGAAGCAGCAGGAAGCAGAATTGAAAACGCTTCAGGCGCAGATCAGGCCGCACTTTTTATATAACACGCTGAATACGATTTGTTGGGAAGCTGAGAAGAAGGGCGACAAAGAAATAGCGGATATGGTCTATTCGCTTTCTCAAGTATTCCGGCTGAGCTTAAATGATGGGCGGGATACGTTTACATTGGAACAGGAAGTAGAGCTTGTGACGAATTATTTGTTCCTGCAAAAAAATCGGTTTCGAGAACGTTTTGAGTTCGAAATTGCCTTGGATGAGAGTATCAAGGATTTCACAGTTCCGAAGCTGCTGCTCCAGCCACTGGCGGAAAATGCAGTGATTCATGGGATCGAGCCACTGGCTGGAAGTGGGCTAATCTCGATTCGCGCCTTCCGCAAAGATAGAACTATTGTACTCGAAGTTCAAGATAACGGGGTGGGAATCACGCCGGAAAGACTTCAGGAGCTACATCAGCATTTAGCGAGAGGAAGCTCTATTTCGGAGGAAGAGGAGAATGCTGGACGTTCAGGGTTTGCACTCTCGAATGTACAGGAACGTTTAGCTTTGTTTTTTGCCGGAGCCTCATTGCAAGTAGAGAGTGTAGAAGGAGCAGGCACACGTATTATCATTCATATCACTGTGGAGGGTCCCTAAATGATGAAGCTGAAGCTGCTGATTGCTGAAGACGAAGACACCATCCGTGAGGGTATCGTCAATATGATTGACTGGAATTCGCATCAGATTGAGGTAATGGGCGAGGCGGGGAACGGAAGTGAAGCGCTGGCTCTGATGGAGTCTGAACAGCCGGATTTATTGTTAACGGATATCCGCATGCCGCAGATGAATGGTCTGGAGCTAATCGAAGCTGGACGGCGTCGCGGTTACGACTTTCGCTCGATTATTTTATCTGGATACAATGAGTTCTCTTATGCGAAACAAGCGATTGCGCTGGGGGTTGTCGATTATGTGCTGAAGCCGTGCCGGCCGGAAGAAATTCTGAAGACGGTACTCAAGGCTAAGGAGCTAATTGAAAGGCAGCGTTGCCAGGAGAATGAGCAGCTAAAAAGAGATCGTTCCTGGCATAAAAATGCACCGCTTGTCAAAAGCCAAGTGCTGTCCCAATGGATTCATCATCCTCCGGTTCCGCTGGAGCGGCGGCAGGAGCTGATCGGTGAGTTAGCTATGGCTATTAGCCACGAAGGTCCGCAGATTGGGCTGGTCAGCTTTGATTTTGATCCTCCCTCTGCTGGTGGGTCTGGGCAGGATTTTGTACTTTTGCGTTACGCGGCCCTAAATATTATTAGTGAAACCTTGTCTCCTATCTATAAAGGAAAAATCGAGACCTTTCATGATGGCAATCTCCTGCTCTGGATCGGCAGTGGTTTAGCTGGAACGGATTCCCGCAAGTCTTACCGAACCCCCATCTATTTAAAAGAGCAGATCGGGATGCTGCAAAGCAATCTGGAGAAATACCTCAAGCTGTCAATCAGTATTGCTGTAGGCTCCTGTCGTGCGGATATTTCGGAAGCTCACCTGTCTTATAAAGAAGCGCTTCAGGCCATGGAATCCCGCTTTCTGAACGGGAAAGGCGGCGTTTATTTTTATACAGAAGGCTCGGGAGTTATTGGGGGTGGCGCACAGGAGATCGGGATTTTAGATGATCCTGAATTAAATGTGCTGGAGGATGAGATGCTTGTGGCAGTCGGTGCAGGAAGTAATGAGCTTGCCCTCGATCTGCTGGAGCAATGGCTGGAACGTTTTCGCGGAAACCCCGGATGCCTCAAGCAGGAGGTGAATATTCGGGCAACAGCTTTTGTCGTTCGCCTTAAGAGGCTTGCGCAGGAAAAACAAGTAGCTGGATTCGAATGGAAGCAGCATTTGGTCAATTGGATGGAGCAGGCACCACAGATCGAGACGCTGGAAGAATTGTCTACGATCCTGAATAAGATCATGCAGAATGTGGTGGAGGCTTTTTCTAAACATCGCCCTCTGCATCGAACAGTAGTTACAGCGCTCGAGATCATCCGTAACAAATATAATACCAATCTGTCTCTGGAATATGTTGCGAAGGAAGCTTATGTATCTAATACTTATTTAAGTTCACTGTTCCGCCAGGAGCTGGGTGTGAATTTTCTCGATTATTTGCATCAATACCGGGTAGAAGAGGCAAAAAAGCTGCTCCGCCAAAACTTAAAAATGTACGCTGTTGCAAAGTTAGTAGGCTACGGGGAAGAACGCCACTTCAGTGCTACTTTTAAGAAATGGACCGGACTTACGCCCTCACAATATCAAAAGGGACTAGGGAAGTAGGAGCAAATTGTTATCTACTAGGCTTTGTGTGGTTAAACTCTACATATAGCTAAATAGGAGGTAACCGAGAAATGAACCCGAAATGGTGGAAAGAAAGTGTCGTGTACCAAATTTATCCGATTAGCTTCATGGATAGTAACGGAGATGGGATTGGAGACTTGCAAGGAATCATATCCAGACTGGATTATTTGCAGGATTTAGGTGTAGACGTGATTTGGGTCTGCCCTATTTATAAATCGCCAAACCATGATAACGGTTATGATATCAGTGATTACTGTGACATTATGAAGGAATTTGGCACGATGGATGATTTTGACCATTTGCTGAGGGAGATGCACTCACGTGGGATGAAGCTGATGATGGATTTGGTTCTGAACCATACGTCACATGAGCACCCATGGTTTGTTGAATCCAGATCGTCGAAGGATAATCCGAAACGGGACTACTATATTTGGCGAAAAGGAAAAAATGGAGGTCCCCCGAATAACTGGGAGTCTTATTTCAGTGGTTCGGTGTGGGAGCTTGATCCGCGGACCGATGAATATTACCTTCACCTCTATTCCAAATATCAGCCTGATCTGAACTGGGAGAATCCGGTGGTCATTGATAAGCTGCATGAGATGGTGGAATGGTGGCTGAAGAAGGGTGTGGACGGATTTCGCTTTGATGCCATTGCACATATCGTGAAGACGAAAGGTTACCCGGATGCGGATAATCCAGGTGGAACACCTACCGTACGGGCTTATGGAATGTTCTCCAATCTGGCAGATGTGCATACCCTGCTACAGAATTTATATGATAAAGTGCTGTATTTCTACGATATTATGACGGTAGGAGAGACCTCAGGACTTGGACCGGAGCAGGCGCTAGATTATGTAGGTGATGGTCGCCGGGAGCTGAATATGACTTTTCAGTTTGAGCATATGTTTCTGGATGCCGCTTCGGCAGGTAGTGGAAAATGGGATGTCGTCCCATGGAGTCTACTGGAGCTGAAAAAGATTATGAGTAATTGGCAGACGGTTCTGCATGACAAAGGCTGGAATGCGAATTATCTCTGCAACCATGACCAGCCGCGTGCGGTTTCCCGGTTCGGAAACGACCTTTTTTACCGGATTCCTTCGGCCAAAATGCTGGCGACCTTCATTCACATGCTGGAAGGCACACCTTATATTTATCAAGGCGAAGAAATTGGAATGACGAATGTCTGTTTCGAATCCATTGATGATTACCGGGATGTAGAGACGCTTAATTATTATGAAGAAAAGCGAAAAAACGGCGTTCCAGAAGAGCAGATTATGTCTGCCATTCATCATAAAAGCCGGGATAATGCCCGCACCCCGATGCAGTGGGACGATGGTCACGCAGGTGGTTTTACGACGGGGACACCTTGGATTGAAGTGAATTCCAACTATATGGAAATCAACGCTGGCAACGCGATTAAAGATCCCGATTCCATCTACAACTACTATAAACAGCTGATTGCCCTGAGAAAAAAACATAAAGTCATCGTTTATGGAGCCTACGAGCTGTTGCTTGCAGAGCATACAGAGATATATGCGTATACCCGGACATTGGAAGATCAGCGGCTGCTGGTTATTCTGAATTTTTATGATGGAGAGCCTGTATTCGAATGGCCAGCAGAGTTCCAACCAGAAAATATAGAGCTGTTAATTTCTAATTATTCCGTGGAAAAAGATGAGCAGATCCAACCGCTTAAACTTCGACCTTATGAAGCACGAGTATATTTGCAGCAGCTTGTGTAAAGGAAGCTGTAGGAATGAGTTGTCATGAAGGGGCTGAACGCTCACTGTGACAACTCTTCTTTGAGTTTGTGAGTAAAAGACTGTACAATGGCGATACATTAACATACATAGAGTGGAGTTACAGGAAGACGCCTGTGGGAGGAGAGACAACATGACTGAATGGTATGAAAAGAGCTTCGGAGAGGATTATCTGGTCGTATACAAACATCGAGACTTTGGTGGAGCTCGTAAAGAAGTTGAACGAATGATCTCGTGGCTGGGACTACCGCCAGGCTCCAAAGTGCTGGATTTATGTTGTGGGATGGGACGTCATTCACTGGCGCTTGCGGAAGCAGGGTACGAGGTAACTGGAGTGGACTTATCAGAGGTATTGCTGCGTGAGGCAAGATCTCAAACAGGAGCGGAGCAGGTAACTTGGCTGCGTTCTGACATGCGTGACCTACCGTTAACTGGAGGTTTCGATGCTGTGGTTAATCTATTCACTTCCTTTGGTTATTTTGAAGAGGATGAGGAGCAGGTAAAGGTTTTGCGTGAAATCTATCGGATGTTGAAGCCGGGTGGCAAGTTTGTTATTGATTATCTGAATCCTGCGTATGTGATTCGTCATCTGGTGCCGCATTCTACCCGCGAGGATGGAAAAAATCTGATTGATGAGTCGCGGCGGATCGAAGATGGGTACGTGAAGAAGGACATCATTTTAACCTCTAAAAATGATTCTACACCTCGCCAATATCATGAACGTGTGAAGCTGTATTCCTTGGAGAAATTCAGCGGGATGATCGAGGAAGCGGGTTTACAGCTCGAAGCTGTGCATGGCAGCTATGAAGATGAGGTTTATAATGCAGAAAGCTCCACGCGGATGATTTTTAGTGGAATTCGATCGTAATGGTATCAGGAAAAAGATTCAAAGGCGGTGATCGCACCATGTCTAAGGCGGATATCACTTCATGGGACGAGAACATTCTTCAGGTCTCGGTGCCCATGGACTCGCCGCTTCGTCAAGTGAACAGCTATATTCTGCCCGATGAGGATGGCAGAATTACTATTATTGATCCCGGTCCGCGTAGCCCGGAGACAGAAAAATGCTGGCAGGCGATCCTGCAGGAGCTGGGATTGTCGTGGAAGGACGTGCGGGATATCGTCGTAACACATCATCATCCCGATCATTATGGATTGGCGGGATGGTTGCAGTTACAGACCGGATGTAAGGTATGGATGACTGAACGTGCTCATGCCGAAGCGATGTTGATGTGGGGCAGTGACACGGATATCAATGAAGTTTTGCCGTTATATTTCATCGGACACGGAATGTCGGAAGAATGGTCGAGTGGAATAAAAACGCATTTGGAGAGCTTTGACGCTCAAGTGGAGCCGCAGCCGGTTGTAACTTATCTGAATGAGGTAGAGCCTTTCGGGATGGGGGGCCGTGAATGGCAATTGATTGTAACTGGCGGACATGCACCGGGACATGTGAGCTTTTATCATGCGGACAGCGGGCAAATGATCTGCGGCGATGCTGTGCTGCCGCAGATTTCGCCCAATGTCAGCCTGCTTCCAGGCAGCGATCCACAGCCGCTGCAGACGTTTCTTCAGGGGCTGCGGGAGCTGGGCAGCTATCCGGTCAGCATGGCGTTCCCGGGCCATCGGGAACCGTTCACGGGTTTTGCGCACCGGGTCAGCAGCCTGCTCGCTCATCATGAGGAGCGGCTGGATACCACGGCAGCCTTGCTCGCAAACGGCCCGCTGAGCGGCTTCGCAGTCTGCGAAATTCTGTTTCGCAGCCGGGTAACCACCGTTCACCAGATGCGCTTTGCGATGAGTGAGACACTGGCGCATTTAGCGGAGCTGATGCGCCGGGAGCGGGCTGTGATGATAGAGGCGGACGGTGCTATATTGTTTGCAGCATCTCAAAGTGCTGGAGACCATGTTAGTTAGAGTTTCTAGCGGGCTCGAAGAGTGATGAGTGATGAGTGATGAATGATGATTGATGAAATGAATTGAGATGTGAAGGTAATGATCGAGTAGAGGTACAGAGCAGTCCTGTGTTATTGGGACTGCTCTTTTTTTGGGTTTTGGTTTTAGTGACTAAGGAGAGAGTATAATTCGGTGCTATTTATATGAATATTGAGCTCCTCAGTCCGATCGCATACCAAACTAACCTTTGATTACATACTCATGCGTTAGGCTGATCATTTGGACTAACATTTGATTACTTTGCTTACGCGTTACACAGGTCATTCGGACTCAGATGCAGCTATTCGTGAGTTTTGGGGCTTTTGAGGTTAGTATCGGACCGGAGAGGCGTTATTGCTAGTGCAGAGGGTAGTTATTGGTCATTTTTGAGTGAATAGCGACTCTGGAGTCCGAAAGTGACTAAATCAAGGGTGTTTTATGGAAATAGGGTCACCTGAGTCCGATCGCATTACCAAACTAACATTTGATTACTTAACTCATGCGTCAGGCTGAACATTCGGACTAACATTTGATTACTTTACTTATGCGTCACACAGATCATTCGGACATAGATGCAGCTATTCGTGGATTTTGGGACTTTTGAGGTTAGTATCGGACCGGGGAGGCGTTATTGCTAGTGCAGAGGGGAGTTATTGGTCATTTTTGAGTGAATAGCGACTCTGGAGTCCGAAAGTGACTAAATCAAGGGTGTTTTATGGAAATAGTGTCACCTGAGTCCGAACGCATTACCAAACTAACATTTGATTACTTTACTCATGCGTCACACAGATCATTCGGACTCAGATGCCGCTATTCGTGGGTTTTGGGGCTTTTGAGGTTAGTATCGGACCGGAGAGGCGTTATTGCTAGTGCAGAGGGTAGTTATTGGTCATTTTTGAGTGAATAGCGACTCTGGAGTCCGAAAGTGTCCAAATCAAAGGGGATATGTGAGTATAGTGTCACCTGAGTCCGAACGCATTACCAAACTAACATTTGATTACTTAACTCATGCGTCAGGCTGAACATTCGGACTAACATTTGATTACTTTACTCATGCGTCACACAGATCATTCGGACTCAGATGCCGCTATTCGTGGGTTTTGGGACTTTTGAGGTTAGTATCGGACCGGAGAGGCGTTATTGCTAGTGCAGAGGGTAGTTATTGGTCATTTTTGAGTGAATAGCGACTCTGGAGTCCGAAAGTGTCCAAATCTAAGGGGATTGTGAGTATAGTGTCACCTGAGTCCGAACGCATTACCAAACTAACATTTGATTACTTAACTCATGCGTCACACAGATCATTCGGACTCAGATGCCGCTATTCGTGGGTAGAAACACATCTTGCCGAGTAACTAAGTGTTGGTATTGACTAATTGGGGAATTCCTCCCTGTTTTTTGAGGATTGTTGAGGTGTAGAGTGGATATTAGGGAATTTCTCCCTAATATTCTACGAATGTAGCTATAAATTAAGGTTTTCGTAGAGTTATTAGGGAAGAATTCCCTAATACCTTAGGTTTTGAACGATTTTCGGTATTTATTAGGGAGTTTTTCCCTAAAACGGTCCCAAGCCAACCCAAGCCAACCCAAGCCAACCCAACCCAACCCAACCCAACCCAACCCAACTCAACCTCAAAAAAAGCGATTGTCTCATAACCCGCAAGGGCTACGAAACAATCGCTTTTTAATTCTCAGAGTGTACCCAAAACACCGGTTACTCCGGTTGTTTTTCATGTTCTGCAAGTTTCCTCGCAGCTTCTTCGCGATCCTCAGGTGAATGCGGAAGTTCGAGGTCTATCTCACGCTCCGCTTGCTTACGGTGTGCGATTCGGCTACTAGCTGCAGCGGCTACAGCTCCGACGATATCGTCGAGAAAGGTGTGGATCTGCCCGGTGTTTTTGTCGTTCAACCGTTCAAGAACGCCTGGCTTAAGCTTGTCCACATAACCATAGTTGGTGAAGCCAATGCTGCCGTATACATTTACGATGGAGAAAGCCAGAATCTCATCCACTCCGTATAATCCCTCATCATTTTCGATCATATCCTGAAGCGGCGGAAACAACTTCCCCTCCTCCGCGAGCATGTCCAATTGAATGCCCGTAAGTACTGCATTTTGCACTTCCCGTTTGCTGAGTACCATCTCAACGTTATGGACACACTCTTCCATTGTTAAGTTTGGATAATATTTTTTTTGCAGAAACATAACGAGCTCTGCGATTTCCTGCAGATTCACTCCACGCTTATTCAACCACACTTTGGTCGCATCTGCGACTGCCTTGCTGTTCAGACTGTAAGGTATTTTTGCGATTGGTTCATCAGCCATGATTAGTCACCTCGTAAGTTAAGTCTTTGCATTACAACGTTCGTTAGCATGATGTTAAGCGCTGGTGTTATCTCAGATTGTACGTTTAGAAGAAGTATTTGTCCAGAAAGCGGAGTCTATGTGAATTAAAATCTAGATCCAACCCAACCTGAAAATAAAGTACACAGGCTTTTCCAACAATTTAGGATAAGCAGTTGTTATTTTTTGGACAAAGGTCTCGTATACATAGCAGTACAAATGCTATCTAACCTTGAAAGGGGTAATAAATGATGAAAACAATGCAACAAATCCGCGGGATTTCCGCGGTCTGCCTACTCGCAGTTCCACTGGCACTGTCCGGTTGTGGCTTGTTCGGTTCGGAATCAGCATCGATTGATGCTCCGCCACCTGAGGTTGAAGCGCAGATGCTACAGACAGAGGGAAATAACACTTTGGATTCAGGTGTATTTGGTCCAGTGGCTCAGGATGATGCACAAACAGCTGTTAAGGACAGCACCAAAACCGCTAAAGCAACGGATAAAACAACGGCTTCCGGTGACCGGACGACCGTATATTTGGAAGATGGAAACGGCTTACTCGCTCCAGTGTCGCTAAATCTGCCAAAAAGCAAAGATTCCAGCACGCTCAAGAACTCTTTAATGGCATTAGTGAATAAGGGAGAATATGCGTCCTCATTGCCAGAAGGCTTCCAAGGCATTCTACCAGCTGGAACTGAGGTGCAAAGCATTACGGTAGACAAGTCGAATCTGGCAGTTGTTGAGTTCAATTCGGAATTTAACAACTACGATGCTGCGGATGAACGCAAAATCCTTGAAGCGATCACTTGGACGCTGACCGGTCAAGATGACATTAAAGGTGTACAGTTCTGGGTAGATGGTAAAAAGCTTACGGAAATGCCGCTTCAAGGTACTCCGCTGGATCGCCCGCTGTCCCGCACAATGGGCATTAACCTGCCTAAACAAGGTCCATCTTTGATGAACTCTAGTGCGGTTACTGTTTATTTTTCCACAACATCTCCTGACGGTATCCAATATTATGTTCCGGTTACGCGCTTTGTACCCGCAGGGCAAGAACAGCTGACTGCTGCTATCAATGAACTGATTGCGGGACCTGAATCCGGAGACGGTCTGGAAATGGTTATGACACAGGGCACATCACTTGATTCGGTTGAAGCCGGACAAAACGGTGTTGTTACTGTATCCTTGACTGACGATATGTTCGCAGATGGGAAGGAAGTTCCTGCCGAATTGCTGGAATCGGTTGTTCTGACTGTTGCGCAAAATACGGAAGATGCTCTGGTTCAAATTCGTTTGAACGGCAAACAATCGATTACTGACACTGACAATGTGGATTATAGCAAACCTGTTTCTGCACCTGAATTTTTGAACGAGCTCTCGTTATAGAATGACCTTCTAAGGTTTAAAAGATGCTTTTGTGCCTCCTCTTTGGTAGAATAAAAGTTGCTCAAAAAGACGTAACGTCCCGAACGGTGAACTGCCGCAATGAACAACAGGGAAACGGGACTCACACTAAACTATTAGCTATACGATGTAGGAGGCAGAAAAGATGAGATCAAACGGGCGAACTGACGACCAATTACGGCCGCTGACAATAACGACCCAAACGAATAAATATGCTGAGGGCTCCGTGATCATTGAGATGGGAGACACCAAAGTCATTTGTACGGCTACTGTAGAGGAAAAAGTGCCTCCGTTTCTTAAAGGACAAGGAAAAGGCTGGGTAACTGCCGAATATTCGATGCTTCCACGGGCCACCCAGTCCCGTAATCAACGTGAAGCTGCACGCGGTAAACTTACCGGACGTACAATGGAGATCCAACGGCTGATCGGCCGTGCGCTTCGCTCCGTGGTGAATTTACAAGCGTTAGGTGAACGCAGCATTACGCTGGATTGTGATGTGATTCAGGCGGATGGGGGAACTCGGACGGCTTCGATAACAGGCGCTTTTGTTGCCATGGCATTTGCTATTAATAAAATTGCACTACAGCACAAGCTGGCTGTTTTTCCTATAACAGACTTTTTGGGAGCAATTAGTGTAGGTGTTGTAGGGGATAAAACACTGCTCGATCTGAATTATGAAGAGGATTCCAAAGCCAAAGTGGATATGAATGTAGTCATGACCGGCGGCGGTGCTTTTGTTGAGGTACAAGGAACTGGCGAAGAAAGACCATTCTCGCGTCAAGAGCTGGATCTTTTGTTGGGTCTAGGTGAGAAAGGGATTTATGAACTGATTGCCGCACAAAAAGAAGCGCTCGGAGCGATTGCTCTGAAAATCCCTTCCGGCCAGCCGGGCCAAGAGGTGTAACATGAATTCCACGGGCAATATTCTCATTGTCGCTACGAAGAATAAGGGGAAGGTGCGCGAATTCGAGCACGCTTTTGCCCCGCTGGGCCTGACAGTTAAGAGTATGTATGACTATCCGCATCTGCCCGATGTGGTAGAAGACGGAGCTACTTTTGCAGAAAACGCTTTTAAAAAATCCAAAGCCGTAGGTGACGCACTTGGAATTCCGGTACTCGCTGATGATTCGGGTCTTTGTGTAGATGCTTTGGATGGCAGACCTGGTGTGTACTCTGCACGTTTTGCAGGTGAAGATGCTACGGATGGGGAAAATAACCTAAAGCTGCTTAGCGAGCTAGAGAGATTGAAACAGGGGGAAGACACAGATCAGCCTTTGCTGAGCACGGCTAGGTTCGTCTGTACTTTATCGCTGTACGATCCAGTTTCCAAGCAGGAGCTAACCGCAGAAGGTGCGGTCGAAGGTTGGATTACTTCAGAACCATCAGGTGCCGGTGGTTTCGGTTACGACCCGCTATTCTACCTGTCGGAACATGAAAAAACTATGGCCGAGCTTACGCTGGAAGAGAAGCAGCAGATCAGCCATCGAGGAACTGCACTGCGACTGCTGACGGCGAAGCTGGAGAAGAAACTGGCGGCTGAAGGCGGCCTATCGCCGGAATAGAGTTTTTTATAAAAGTGGGGGTGTCCAAAAGCCGCGAAATGGCTGCTGGGCACCCCCGTTTTTTATACCTTCCCTTTGAACTAAGCCTCAAACTTCGTTCGATTCTAACACATTTACCCGTATGAAGCTGCCACCCGGACACAGCTGACCTTAAACGTAGCTATTTCCGATAATTGAGATTCTACTGGACCCCAAAGTCGCTATGGGCACGAAAAACACCCCAAAAGAAGCATTTCATAAGGAATAGCAGCACTGGAGTCCGAAACATAGCTCCAAAGGCTTGAAATTTGTAAATAACGTCAACTGGGTCCTTAACGTAAGCCCCAGAGAATGAGTATGACTCTGCACTAATAATGGGATGTTCTTCTTGTAATGGGACAATCTTCTTGTTGGAATCAAAGAGAGCACCCGATTATATCAGCTTCCAAAGAGCAGGTGTAGAAGCTGGCTCCCACCCCTGAAGTGAAGTGTGAGGCTGCAAGCAGGTATACGTTTTTCCACTGTAGGCAACGACATCACCTACTTTATAAGCAACTCCTGTTACCCAGCTAGACCCTCCCGAAGTAGGTGTAGCAGTCGGTAATGGAGTTTGCGTGGGTGTTACGGTTGCTGTAGGCGTCGGTGCCACCGTTGGTGTCAAAGTCGGTGTTACCGTTGGAGCTACAGTTGCCGTTGGTGTAGACGTTGCTGTTTCACATACGCTGATGTATTTCCAGACACCGTCCGGTCCGCTAAGATCGGGACGATCGCCTTGTGTCCACCACTTGGCTTCATAGAGTGAACCGTTGTAGGAAACGCGTTGTCCGCCAGTATATGCGGTTGCCGCATTCCAGGTCGCTGCCGAGCATTGTCCCGGCGTAGGAGTAGGTGTTGGCGCTACAGTTGGCGTTGGCGTCACGGTTGCCGTCGGAGTCGGTGTTGTTGTAGGTGTTGCCGTTGGTGTTGCTGTTGGTGTAGTCGTCGGAGTAGGTGTTGCTGTCGGTGATGCAGACGGTGTTGGTGTTGGCGTAATGCCACCGTACAGTTTATCGTATTCCTGTTGAGACGAGTTTCCGTTCAGGGTGATTCGCTGTGGACCGCCTGAAAAATTCAGCTTCATCATACCCGGAATTTCAAGTGAAGCTCCGTTTGCAATGGTTTGAGTAGCTGTACCTGTAATACGGTAGCGGTTGAAATCCCAGGCCGTGGAGATTTGCTCAACGCTACCGGCTCCCCATGCCGAGGTTAGGGTTGTAGTTGTTGGCAGGTCGAATTCCAGCTTCCAGCCACCGGGAATATCCGCACCGGTGTTGTTCGTTATTTTTAATGAATAGGTATAGTTCGGATGATCATAAGCGCCGCTGAAGCTGAGGTTGAAGTTTTTAGGTTCAGGCAACTGCGGCTTAGGAGCTCCGCCCGGCGGCGAGGCTGTCTTCAGCTGATCATAGGCAAAATCGGTCAGAGAATTGCCGTACGTATAAGTGCCATCGCTCTGCTCAGAGTAATCGCCCGTTAATTCCCAGAACATCATGCCTCCCAAGCCTTTTTGTTTAATGTAATCCAGCTTGTAGCCTAGAGATTCCTTATCTTCATACGTAAGAAAAACCTTCTTGTCTGCGTTGAACAAGTACGGTGTTTTGGTAACAGGATCGAAGTAACGTTTATTCGCTGGATCTTTGAGCAGATTTAGCACATGCCAGATCGGATTTGCACCAGCAGGCTGCTCTGGTGCGGGATCATTCCAGATGCCGTATTGGCCATCTGCTCCCCCACCGGTTGTCGGAGCTGTGCCGTAAAGGCCGGTATTGTTGATGCCTCCATTCACATTTTTCCAGCCTCGTGAATAATAAGGAACTCCGATCACGATTTTTTCCGGAGGAAGCGTACCGAGATAGTATCGGACCGCCCAGTCGGTATTCAGAACCGGAGTACCCAGCGCAGCAGTTTCAGTATCGCGGGAATCCGGGTACAGTGCAGAATGCGGCCCTACATAACCATTCCACGCACCATGGAAATCATAGGTCATAAGGTTCGCCCAGTCTAAATACTGATTGGCTTCCCCAAGCTTCATGCCCCCAAGAATCCAGGAAGAGGCGGTGGCCGCAATAGTCAGGTCATATTTCTGATTGTCTTGTGAACCTGCCAGATCGAGTTTTTCGCGAAGTTTTTTCATAAGAAGAACGTAGTTGTTGTAATTAACTGTACGCAGCGGTTCTGCCACGGCAAAATCGTTAGGATTACCGGACTGCCCAGTGCCAGAAGGGTACTCCCAATCGATGTCCACTCCGTTGAACTGATAGGTACGCAGAAAATCCACAACACTATTGGCAAAAGCTTCTCGCCCGGCTTCCGAATTCGCCATGTTGAAGAATCCTCCGGAACCCGACCAGCCGCCAACAGAAATTAGGGTGCGTACATCAGGATAGAGCTGTTTGTACTTGATCAGTTGGTTAAAATGCCCCTTAAAAGGCAGGGTAGTCAGCTGACCGGGATAGTCTTTTTCGATTGCAGCTGTACGGTCCATGAGATCAATCTTGTTTGTTTGAGGATTTACCTTGGCGAAGGCGTAGTTAATATGGGTAATTTTATCCCACGGAATTTTGTCTACGGTGTAAAATCCTTTGTTCTCCTGATCGCCCCACTCTGGGAAGTAAGCAACGATTTTGCGAGGATGGTCAGCTGCTGGAGCGGGAGCGGAAGGTGTTGTTTCCGTTGCATGGGCCACTGGTAAGGATGCACCTGTCCCGGTGTAAAGTGGAACCAGAACGATTAGGCTCATTAGCGCAGCAAGGTAACTTATGGATATTTTGCGCTTAGCACGTGCTTTTGCAATCATATTTAATATACCTCCAAGGGGGGATAATGTTATTTAGGGAACGCTGCTTCCTGCATGACTTTAATTGAGCTTCCAAAGAGCAGGTGTGGTGGCTGGCTCCCAGCCCTGAAGTGAAGTGTGGGGCTGCAAGCAGGTATATGTTTTTCCGTTGTAGGCGACGACATCACCTGTTTTGTACGCAACGCCTGTTCCCCAGATAGACCCTTCCGAAGTAGGTGTAGCGGTAGGCAAAGGAGTTGGCGTAGGTGCAACGGTTGCAGTTGGCGTTGGCGCGACAGTAGGCGTAGGTGCAACGGTTTCGGTAGGCGTTGGTGCTACCGTAGGTGTTAAAGTTGGGACCACAGTTGCAGTTGGCGTTGGTGTCGCTGTTCCGCATACGCTGATGAATTTCCAGACCCCATCAGGTCCGCTAAGATCAGGACGATCCCCTTGCGTCCACCACTTGGCTTCATAGACTGAGCCATTGTAGGAGACACGCTGTCCGCCAGTGTATACGGTTGTTGCACCCCAGGTCGCTGCCGAACATTGTCCCGGTGTAGGCGTTGGGGTTGGCGTCACGGTTGCAGTTGGCGTTGGCGTTGCTGTTGCCGTAGGAGTTGGAGTTGCCGTAGGTGTAGGTGTTGGTGATGTGGATGGTGTCGGTGTCGGCTGCACCACTCCGCCACCAAGATCGGCGTTTAGTTTATTGGTTAGTGTTTTGTTCCGGTCACCACTTGTTTCCCAGAACATAGCACCTGCAAGACCCTTGGACTTCAGGTAGCTGATCTTGTGGCCAAAGGATTCTACGTCGTCATAGCTGATAAAGGTTTGATTTGTTGGATTATAGAGATAAGGCACTTTGGATGTATCATTCCAATAGCGGGTATAGCCGTTTTTGTTGATATAATTAGCTTCGAGATCATAGAAATCATAGCTGCCTTTTTCCCATGTTCCTGTTGGTGAGATGCCAGCGGATACCTGATATTGGCCGTTTCCTGAAGCAGGAGCTCCGCCCCAACCACGACCGTAAAAAGCCATGCCAAGTACAAGCTTGTTCGCAGGTACACCATTCGCAAGATAGGAGGTTACCGCTTTATCGATGTTAAAATTTTGCGGTTCGGTTAAGCCCGAAGCGGAAGCTGCGGGATCATAGTACAACGGAGCATTATGTCCGGTGGTGGTGTTCCAGCTCCCATTAAAGTCATAGGTCATAATATTGATCCAGTCGACAACGGAAGCAATGCCGGCCAGGTTATTGTTGTTGATATACGTTGGGCCTGCCCCGGAAGCAATGGTCAGCAGATAGGTTTTTCCATCCGCCGCGCCGGCTGCATTTAGCTTTTCGCGAACTTTTTGCAGCAGCAGTACATAGTTTTCTTTATCTTCAGGACGGTAGCTATTGCCTGCGAGTCCACCACTTACTGGATATTCCCAGTCGAGATCCACGCCGTCCATCTTGTATTTTTGAATAAAATCAACCGCGGAATTGGCAAAAACCTCACGGGTCGCAGCTGTCGCAGCTACATCCGAGAAACGGTTCGACCAGGTCCAGCCCCCAACGGAGATTAGGGTCTTCAGGTTCGGGTTCTTTTCCTTCAGCTTCCATAGCTGCTTCAGGTTACCTTTGATGGGATCATCCCATTTGTCATCCCCGAAGCTTTTTCCAGTGTCAATCCAAGGGTCACCAAGAACAATCGTACCGTTCGGAACGCTGATGGCTTGGCCTTGTTCATTCTGGCAAGACCAGGTCACCGGATTAGGGCCAGTGGGGTCGGGATTGCCATGAATGCCATTCCAACAAATATCCGCAAAAGCGTAGTTAATGACATTCATTTTGGTAGGATCGATATCTGTTACATTGTAAGCACGCCCGTAAGCGGCCCATGAAGCGTAATAACCAACCAGTTTGTAATCCTGTGCGGCGTTGGCTGTTTTGGGACTGCCACCCAGGGTGGAAAAGAGTGTCAGAACAAGCGCGGCGATCATCGCAATTGCAAAGGTTTTGCGTGAAGCTTTTTTCGTGAAGATCATTGAATTTCTACCTCCTAGATTCAAAGTGTAGTTCGAAATTCTTTTCGGCAAGATGTCCTGACCTTCACCTCCCGTCGGTTGTAGTGCACCATCACCCTTGGCGTCCCTATCATTCTATTGAAGTTCAATTCGTAGATTCAGCAGCAAAAAAGCAGCGGTCCAAATCAAGCCTTACCCAATCAGTAAGCGCTTTCTTTTATGCTTTTTGTGTGCTGCTGTTTCATTGATTTTAAAAGATGTAACATGCTGTGTATGGTTTGAATGAATAGAGGAGGATGTTTGGAAGTTGGATAATTAGGATGAATTAGATATAAATGGGTGATGGTAACTCTTATTCTCAAGCATAGCTTGCAATTGCGCTAGGGATAAAATCAGGTGATATAGGGGGAGAATTTTCTAATTTATAGTGACTCGTCAAAAAGTGAACCCTTTTGGATTTGTATACTCGCCTTTTATCAAGAAACTCATGAAGAAACACATAACCACCGATGTAATGAATATAAATTATATACATGCCTGAAATATTTTTTTATGGAACTATGCAACGCATCGATGTTTCTTTTCGTTATAGTAGTATCATACGGAAGGTGGTGGGCTCACCGATGGTTGTGTGGGTGTTTTGGCTGATCGCAGCCGGTGTCCTGTTTGTTGTAGAGATGATGACGCTTACTTTTTATTTATTGTGGCTTAGTATTGGTGCTTTGGCCGCAGGTTTGGTGTCGCTGATTGTTCCCGAAGCCATTTTGTTTCAGGTGGTCCTTGGATCACTGGTCGCACTTGGTCTGACTATATTCTCGAAACCACTGGTTTCTAGATTTCGCCATTCACGTGGGTTCAAGGATACAGGTACAGAAATCATCGGTAGGCAAGGAGTAGTTGTTGAGCCGATAGAGCAGGGACGTTACGGGCAAGTGAAGGTAGGCGGAGATACGTGGAGCGCGACCTCTGAACAGTCTCTGGGCAAGGATGAGGTTGTAAGAGTAGTGAAAAGAGGCACGACGATTATCGAAGTAGAACGATGGGGGGAAATGAACTAATGCAATGGGCAATTATCGCAATTATTATTGTAGTGGTCGTAGTTTTTGTGGCATTAACAGTCAAAATCGTACCACAGCAGCGGGTAGGTGTAGTGGAAAGGCTCGGTAAATTTAATCGTCTGCTGACACCGGGGCTGAACATTCTGATTCCTGTAATTGATCAGGTGCGCACCTACCATGATTTACGGATTCAACAAGCAAATGTACCTCCGCAAACGGTAATTACAAAGGATAACGTGCAGGTGCAGATTGATACGATTATTTTCTACCAGGTGGTTGGACCAGAGGAAGCTACTTATGGTATTTCTGATTATGTCTATGGGGTAAGAAACATTTCGACGGCAACGATGCGGCAAATCATCGGTAAGCTGGAATTGGATGAGACCTTGTCTGGACGGGAAAAGATTTCGACGGATATCCGTCTTGCTCTCGATGAAGCTACTGAGAAGTGGGGCGTACGGATCGAGCGTGTGGAAGTTATCGATATCAAACCGCCGTTGGATATTCAGGAAGCGATGGATAAGCAGATGAAAGCAGAGCGGAGCAAACGTGCCATTGTTTTGGAAGCGGAAGCTGCCAAGCAGGATATGATCCTGCGCGCTGAAGGGGATAAACAGAGTAAGATTCTAAAAGCAGAAGGCGATAAAGAAGCGCGTATCCGTCAAGCTGAGGGTTCACGGCAGGCGCAGGAACTGGAAGCACACGGTGAGGCTAAAGCGATTCAAGCCGTGGCAGAAGCAGAAAAATCACGCATTGAGCTGATTCGTTCAGCAGGTCTGGATGAGCAGGTGCTGGCTTATCGTTCCTTCGAGGCTCTGGCTGAGATTGCCAAAGGCCCTGCTAATAAAGTGTTCTTGCCAACTAGCGCTGTTGAAACGCTGGGAAGTCTTGGAGCGATTGCGGAAGTCTTCAAAGCGAGCAAGGACAGTAAATAGATTTTACAATTCGAGCTTATTCCGTTAAAGTAAAAAGCAAAAACAACCTTATGCATATGAAGCTATTGTTGTTCATGCTAACTTTGAAGGAGAGAAGCTACTGTGACGCAAAAAGAAATTTCACCGCTAGTTGAACTGCTTGGATTACAGCCTCACGTTGAGGGTGGTTGGTACAAAAGACTTTGGAATTCGGAATTTGAAATTTCGCAGGAAGTGTTAGGCGATAGCTATTCTGGATCACGTCATTCGGCATCTTCAATTTATTTTCTGCTTCACGAAGGCGAACAATCTGATTGGCATACTGTATTGTCCGATGAAGTTTGGTTGTGGCATTCCGGTAGTCCAATCGTGCTTAGTCTCGGAGGTAATGGAGATAAGCCTGAGGATGTGCAGGAAGTTATTCTGGGTCTCGATATTGCTGCAGGCCAGCAGCCACAAGTGGTTGTTCCAGCGGGAGTATGGCAGGCCGCGCGTTCGTTAGGCAAAGAGCCGACGCTGGTATCCTGTATTGTTTCTCCTGAATTCCATTTTGATGATTTCAAACTAATTGAGAAATAAAGAAGAGCGGGGGCGCTTACGCCTCCGTTTTTTTATAAGGATTTGGGGAATGATGAAGCCATCTGCTATACTTTTTATGGTAGCGTTTGCTTCTTAAGTGGGTAAAAAGGTTAAGTATGTTTAACGAAATAACAATAAGCTTGGAGGGTTAAGTGATGAGTGAATTGAATGCACCGTTCTCGGGTGGTCCTACTTTAAATGATGGGGTGACCATGCCGTGGCTGGGTCTTGGCGTGTATAAGACTAAAGATGGCGAAGAGGTTATTCATGCGGTCAAAACCGCAGTGGAATTAGGATATCGAAGTATTGATACGGCAGCCGGATACAATAACGAAGAAGGCGTAGGACAAGCTATTCGTGATTGTGGAGTGGCCCGGGATGAGCTGTTTATTACGACTAAAGTACGAAATCCTGATCAAGGTTATGAGTCTACGCTAAAAGCGTTCGAGGATAGCCGGCGCAAGCTAGGTCTGGACTATCTAGATCTGTATCTCATACACTGGCCGGTGGCAGGAAAATATCGTGAGACATGGAAGGCCTTAATTCATCTGCAAAAAGAGGGCCTCATCAAATCTATCGGCGTGAGCAATTTTCAGGTTCATCATCTGAAAGATATCATCGAGGATACCGGAGTGGTACCAGTGGTGAATCAGGTGGAATTCCATCCGCTGTTGACTCAGCGTGAGCTGCTGAAATATGCCAATGAACAGAGCATTCAGCTTGAAGCATGGAGTCCATTAATGCAAGGGAATCTTGATCTACCGCTCTTAAACGAGCTGGCTGAGAAGTATGGCAAGACCCCTGCTCAAATTGTACTTCGCTGGGATTTGCAGCAAGGTGTCATTACGATACCTAAATCCGTACATGCGGATCGAATCAAGGAGAATGCGGGGTTCTTTGACTTTACGCTTAGTGATGAGGATGTCAAAGCTATCGAGGGCTTGAACAAAGACCATCGATTTGGCCCAGACCCGGACAACTTTAACTTTTAAGGATCGTTCAGATAAGATCGTAGAGAATTATTGCAAATACAAGCCAAACAGCAAGTCCCCGTATCCGGTGACTTGCTGTTTGGCTTGTCGATTATCTCAGTTCTCTACGCGCTTATTGGATGGAGACGTTATATTTACGCAGCCAGAGATCCACTTGGGCGAGGTAAGCAAACAGCTGAGGACCGGACATGAGCTGGCCGAACCAAGGCAGATTGGTTGAGGATTCCGGGGAAGCGGCGACCTCACGGATTTTGGCAGCATCAATTAACGGAAGTAGGGGTGAAGTGGAGTCATCCAGAATGTTTAATACCTGAGTTCGTACCGCATTTAAATAGGCAGGATTATGAGTTTTGGGGTAAGGGCTTTTTTTGCGGTAGAGCACATCGTCTGGAAGAATGCCTTCAAGAGATTTACGTAAAATCCCTTTTTCACGGCCCCCCAGATTCTTGATTTCCCACGGAATATTAAATACATATTGAACGAGTCGGTGATCACAATAAGGAACGCGTACCTCTAGCCCTGCGCCCATGCTCATTCGGTCTTTACGGTCTAGCAGAGTAGGCATGAAGCGGGTGATATTCAGATAGGACATTACGCGCATTTGTGCTTGTTTTCCCGTTTCTCCATCCAACTTCGGAACTTCAGCCACCGCATCGCTATATCTGTCACCCAAATATTCCAGTGGACGGATCCACTCGTTAATTTCTGGGGAAAGTAGACTTGCACGCATTTTCGGAGCAACTGACCAAGGAAAAGTGCCTGAGGAGAGCATTTCCTCACGGTGGAACCAAGGGTATCCGCCAAAAATCTCATCCGCAGCTTCACCGGAAATAGCTACTGTCGCGTTCTTTTTAATCTCCCGGCAAAATAAGTACAAAGAAGAGTCTACATCGGTCATCCCTGGTAAATCCCTAGTGTACAAAGCATTATCCAGCGCTTCTACAAGCTCCGGGGTATCGAACGAGATGTAGTGGTGGTTTGTATTCAATTCATCGACCATTCGTTTAATCCACGGCCCATCTGCTCCCGGCTGGAAAGTATGACTTTTGAAATGTTTGTCGTTATCTACATAGTCTACGGAATAAGTATCCACTTGTCCCTGACCATTCCGGTTGTAGTAATCCACTGCAAGTGCCGTCAGCGCACTGGAATCCAGCCCTCCCGACAAAAGAGAGCAAACAGGGACGTCTGAGACCAGTTGGCGTTCGAGTGTATCTTGGAGCAGTTCACGCACCTTAGCGGCTGTCTCTGCTTCATTGTCAGTATGCTTTGCGCTCTCCAGCTTCCAATAGGCATAACTGCGCAAACCTTCACGGCTGTAGATCATAGCATGACCTGGACGAAGCTCTTGCATATCCTTATAAACACCATGACCCGGTGTACGCGCTGGACCGATGATGAAGATTTCTGCGAGACCTTCAGGACCCACGATTGGTTGTACCTTAGGATGCTGCAGCAACGCTTTAGGCTCTGAGCCAAAAACTAGCACATCATCAACCTTGCTATAGAACAGGGGTTTCACACCTAAACGGTCACGTGCAAAAAAGACTTGGTCGCGAAGACCGTCCCATACTGCAAAAGCAAAGATTCCATTTAGCTTCTCTGCGCAATCCGGCCCCCATTCGATATAGGAATGCAGTAGCACTTCTGTATCGCACTGGGTGCGGAATTGATGCCCTCGCTGTTTAAGTTCTTGTTTGAGTTCGAGGGCGTTATATAATTCGCCGTTGTAAACAATCGCGTATACCTGTTCCTCATGGCGGGTGATCATGGGCTGGGCACCGTTCTCCGGATCGATAACGCTAAGTCTGCGGTGACCGAAAGCACAGGGGCCTGAGATCCAGGTTCCGGCTGCATCGGGGCCGCGGTTTGCTAAAGTTTCAGTCATTTTGACCAGCAGCTGCGAGTGCTGAGTGAGATCTCCGCGCCACTGGATAAATCCGGTTATTCCGCACATGATGGTTCATCCTCTCTTTTGTGCGATTGTTGTCCTTACTTTTTTGCCAAGTAATACAGATATATGCCGAAGGAAGGCATAAAATGTATGTCCTTATCCGAACACTAGGGGAGAGGGGAATTTGCCAGGAGGGAAGGATGACAGGTGTATTATATTAAAGACGCCAAAATTCGCAGAATGATGGAGTACGATGGTGCGCCTTGTGCAGAAGTGGGTGTTTTGCCGGGTGCTGTTAGTGATCCTGCGCTTTTGGTGTATATCGTTGAGGATCGGCGTGAAGAGGGATATGAGATTGTCCGTATTCTGACTAATGATGCTGATACCTCTACCGATTGGTTTGATAACAATATGCATGACGCTTTTCAAGATGTGACCTCGAGTGCATTTACAGGCAGCAACTTCATGTCGCCAGAAGATGAGCATTCAAAGTTTCAAAGAGAATTACTCACTTTTGGGGATTTGAAAAAGCAGCTGGAGAAGCGTTTTCGAAAGCTGGAGTAAATAACGAAGGCTTGTAAAGTGTACACTGGAATCGCTGAAAAGGACGGCAGAAATGCCGTTCTTTTCATTTCCTGTGGTTACGCTGACGTGTGAAAAACCCGCACCGAAAACTCTTTTATTATTTTTCTAAGTTGTTTTGACTTGAAAAATCCGCTGAATAAGGTATAATAAATATCGTTGCGTCAATACATAGTATTTATTTCTTATATGTCCCGGTAGCTCAGCTGGATAGAGCATGCGCCTTCTAAGCGCACGGTCAGGGGTTCGAATCCCTTCCGGGACGTCAATTAACAGCCTTCCTTCGGGAAGGCTGTTTTTGCGTGCGCGAGTTTTAGTTCGAGGTCACACACGGGATACCTTTGTCTTCCTTCTTGAACTAAACGTCGAAATTCGAGTCATCGTTGAACATTAAACTTCAAACGACTAGATCACATTTGTACATACGCAGCAGCTATCGGACTCAGAGGACCTTAAATGCTGAAAAGTGCGGGATTTTCGATGTTATCGGACTCCATTATCGCTATTGGTATCAAACGTGCCCCAAAAGAGCCGCTTTCTCAGGAATAGCTGCACTGGAGTCCGAAACGTTGCTCAAAAGGCGATAAATGAGCAAATAAGGTCATCTGAGTCCGCGAGTCTCCTCGGTCTGAGTAATGCTGGTTACTTGGTGTTGTGCATCTATTGTTGTTGACTGCATGGCGAGTTTGATGGTGGGGACTTACGGTTTGAGCATCGATTGGTGTGAACGCTTGGGCGTGTTTAGCTACTAATCATCGTTGAACATTAAACTTCGAACGACTAGATCACATTTGCACATACCCAGCTGCTATCGGACCCAGATGACCTTAAATGCTGAAAAGTGTGGGATTTTCGATGTTATCGGACTCCATAGTCGCTATTGATGCCAAACGTGCCCCAAAAGAGCCGCTTTCTCAGGAATAGCTGCACTGGAGTCCGAAACGTTGCTCAAAAGGCGATAAATGAGCAAATAAGGTCATCTGAGTCCGCAAGCTTCCTCAGCCTCAGAAAGTAAATGGTTACTTGGTGTGATGAGTTACTTATTTTGCACATATGCAGCAGCTATCGGACCCAGAGGACCTTAAATGCAGAAAAGTGCGGAATTTTCGATGTTATCGGACTCCATCGTCGCTATTGGTATCAAACGTGCCCCAAAAGAGCCGCTTTCTCAGGAATAGCTGCACTGGAGTCCGAAACGTTGCTCAAAAGGCGATAAATGAGCAAATAAGGTCATCTGAGTCCGCGAGCCTCCTCGGTCTGAGTAATGCTGGTTACTTGGTGTTGTGCATCTATTGTTGTTGACTGCATGGCGAGTTTGATGGTGGGGACTTACGGTTTGAGCATCGATTGGTGTGAACGCTTGGGCGTGTTTAGCTACTAATCATCGTTGAACATCAAACTTCGAACATCTAGACCATATTTGCACATACCCAGCTGCTATCGGACCCAGATGACCTTAAATGCTGAAAAGTGCGGAATTTGCGATGTTATCGGACTCCATCGTCGCTATTGGTATCAAACGTGCCCCAAAAGAGCCACTTTCTCAGCAATAGCTGCGCTGGAGTCCGAAACGTTGCTCAAAAGGCGATAAATGAGTAAATAACGTCATCTGAGTCCGCAAGCTTCCTCAGCCTGCGACAGCGCTGGTTACTTGGCGGTGTTATGTACTAATCGCCGAAGAATGTAAATTACCCATTATGCGCACGCTAACCTCAAGCCATAAAAAAGACCGCTCCTAAAGAAGCGGCCAGATTTCCTCCCAGACGATATCCAGGATGCCCTGCATGTTATCTTCCATGCTGTTAATTGCAATGACTGCTTGAGCGTCCGGCACCACAAGACAGAATTGTCCATGAGCGCCATCGGCACGGTAAGCGTCGTGGGAGCAGAGCCAGAATTGGCAGCCGTATCCTTCTCCCCAGTCGCCGATTCCATCATTGTCGATCTGTTTTTGTGTAACAAAATCGATCCATGCTGCGGGGATCAGTTGCTGGCCCTGCCACTTTCCTTGCTGTAAAAGCAGCTGTCCAAACCGGCTTAACTCTTCCGTGTTAATCTGAAGTCCGGCACAGCCAAGGGTTACCCCTTGAGGTGTTGTTTCCCAATCCACATTGTTTATACCCAGAGGTGCAAACAAACGAGGTACCAGATAATCCTTTACGGTTTGCCCGACGCGGGCTTGCACCATTGCAGAGATCATAATGGTATCTCCGCTGCTGTATGTAAATTTCTCTCCGGGAGCTCTGTCTAAAGTCAGAGATAAATAATGCTGCACCCAATTTTTATCCTTCAAGGCTAATCTCTCTTCAGCCCAAAATGGAGGGGAGTCGTGCCCTGTACTCATTCGCAGTAAATCGAACAAAGTTATATCTCCGGGCTGCATGGAAGGAGGTGTTTGTTTAAGAGGAGAGACATACTCCGGAAAAACATCTTTAAGCGTTGTTTCCAGTGTCAGCTTCCCTTTATCAATGGCAAGACCTACTGCCATAGAAGTAAAAGACTTGCTGACGGAATGCTGCAAGCGCCGAATATCCTCCGTGAGATCCAGTTTTCCCACAAGGTTTCCGTTTTGAAGCACACGAACATTGAAGATATTCAGGTTTCGTTCACGAGCCTTAGCTGCGAATTGAGCCATGTTCAACATAAAAAGAGTCCTTCTTTCTCTTGATATTCCTAGCTAGGATAGCGAAGTGACAAAAAGAAAAACTAGAAAAATGAGTGGAAACGTTTTCTGTAAAAACGATAAAAATCGCTAAATTGATGGTATTCCATTCTTGTTTCAAAGTCAATAAAGCAAGAAAAACTATTGATTGATATATAAATACCACTTATTTCTAATTTATAGATTGAGTAACTATAGACTTATTGTAATTTTAACCAAATAAAAAGTGATGAATCACAATTTTTTTTGTGTTTTTAGTTGACTTATAAAAATTACCTGTTCATAATGGACGAAGTAAGCGGAAAAAACACGCTAAGGACTCAAAATGATGTCGTGGGAAACGTTTCCCATCATTTCATGCGTTTCCACAACCTGATTTTCATCGGGTGAAGGGGGGACTCATCATAGGAGTGGAGCAAGGTAAATATATGAATATCAAAGATATTGCAAGGCTATCAGGCGTGGGTATCGCCACAGTCTCCAGAGTAATCAATAATAGCGGTGTTGTAAGCGATACAACTAGAGCTAAAGTAATGGCGGTTGTTAGAGAACATAACTATATTCCAAATGGTAATGCGAGCAACTTGAAAAAGACGCGATCTAATACCATAGCGCTAATGGTAAAAGGGATCTCAAACCCGTTTTTTGCAGACATGATCAAGGAAGTTGAACGCCAGGTGAACTTGCGGGGATGTCCGCTTATGATCCAGCATGTAGAAGATGGAGTAGATGAGATCGATATCGCTCTACAGCTTGTAAAAGAAAAAAATCTATATGGCGTAATTTTTATGGGCGGAACGTATGATCATTCCGAAGATAAATTCAAACAATTAAAAGTTCCATTTGTTCTGACTACCATCACGACTACAAAAGAAGTCGATCCTGCTGTTTTTTCAAGCGTGATCATTGATGATCTTCAGGAATCTTATAAGGCTGTCAGCTATTTAATCTCATTAGGACATCGCAATATCTGCTTTTTGGCCAGATTTCCTCTGGTACAAAATACGACAGGCAACCGGCGGCTTATGGGATATATCAAAGCGCTTGAGGAGCATGGAATTGAGTACGACCCTTCAATGGTAGAGGATTGTGAATATAGTCCAAGCTCTGGCTTTACAGCTACCAAACGTCTGCTCAATAAGAAAAAAGATATCACTGCTGTTTTTGCTGCATCAGATACGATTGCCATTGGGGCTGCTAAGGCGTTATTGTCTTTGGGCTTATCAATTCCAAATGATGTTTCGATTATCGGATTCGACGGGATTGAAATGGCAGAATATTATCATCCATCTCTGGATACGATCAGCCAACCCGGAGTGGATATGGCGAAGGCCAGTGTTGAAATTTTGTTTGACCTGATCACAGGTGATTCGCAAAACAAACATATGGTATTCGAATCCGTACTGGTTAAGCGGGGATCTTGCAAGAAAATAAACAAATGAATAAGAACGAAAAGGAGATAACTCATGGCATTATTAACAGTTGAGACAGGCTCTCCTACTTTGAGAATGACAACGACCATCAGTATTATCTCCCCCGTCGATTCAGGCAACATGTCTGGAGGAACGCTCTACCTGCTGCATGGTGCTGGTGATAACGCCAGTACTTGGCACAGGATGACTACTATTGAGCAGTATGCAAGTCAATATGGTTGTACAGTCATAATGCCGCAAGTAAACAGGAGCTATTATACAGACATGGAGTACGGACTGGACTACTTCCACTATGTGACCCATGAGCTTCCCGAGCTTTGTGGTCGAATGATGAGGTTGGATGATAATCCGCAGAAGACGTATATCGCTGGTTTATCGATGGGCGGGTATGGCGCTCTGAAATGTGGACTTACCTATCCCGAGCGTTACAGCAAAGTGGTTTCGTTATCAGGGGTTACCGATCTTCAGAAACGATTAAACGATCCGCAAATGTCCAAGGACATGGCGAGGGAGATGGCGGGTACTTTTGGAAAACGCTTACAAATTAAGCCGGATCAGGATCTGTACGCTTTAGCCACTAAATTGGTCGACGATAGACGTAACCTGCCTTCGATTCTGACTTGCTGTGGTTCGGAAGATCCGTTTGTGGAGATGAATCGGGAATTCGCAGCTTACCTGGAGACGACCCCTTATGAATTTCAGTATGTTGAGACCCCTGGAACTCATGAATGGCGATTCTGGGAGGAACATCTGAAGACAACCTTTGATTTCTTGTACAACTAAAAGACATAAGCAGAGTGAGGAGATGCAAATTGAAATCCGAAGTTGCAATACCGGCTAAAAAAATGAACGACAGCAGATTCCAACTGTTCCTAAGAGAAGTCTGGAAGAACAGAATGGTCTATACTCTGGTGCTTCCTGGACTAGTGTGGCTTTTCCTATTCGCTTATCTGCCGATGGGTGGTCTATCTCTGGCTTTTAAAGATTTTAAAGCGAATTTAGGAATTTGGGGCAGCCCATGGAGCGGATTCGAGAATTTCACCTATGTGTTCCGTGACCCAGCTTTTATTGACGCCGTATGGAGAACGTTAACCATTAACATCGGTAAGCTGATTATTCAGTTCCCTTTTCCAATCATATTGGCATTGCTGCTGAATGAACTGCGCATGAATCGTTACAAAAAAGCTTTACAGACGGTGTTTACATTTCCGAACTTCCTGTCATGGATCGTAGTATCCGGGGTTGTTATCAATGTGCTTTCCTATGATGGTCTGGTCAACAGCCTCATTCAAATGTTTGGCGGGACAGGCATTAACTTCCTAGGTTCTGAAAAAATGTTCGTTCCGATGTTGTATCTTACGGATATCTGGAAATCAGCAGGTTGGGGAGCCATTATCTTTATGGCCGCTATCTCTGGTATTGATACAGACCAATATGAATCCGCACAGATTGATGGTGCCACACGCTTGCAGCAAATGTTCCGCATTACTCTGCCTAACATTCTTCCGACGATTACGATCATGTTTATCCTTTCCGTCGGTGGCCTGATGTCATCTGGATTTGACCAAATCTTTAACTTGAGCAACGCTGCAACGAAAAACGTCTCAGAAGTACTAGATGTGTATATCTACCGAATCACGTTCCAGTCTTCAACAGACTTTTCATTCTCCACTGCAGTCAGTTTGTTCCGTTCACTTGTTAATATGATTCTGCTGATTCTGGCAGATAGAGCTGCCAAACTTATGGGCGGAGACGGTTTATTCCGGTAAGAAAGGAGTGCAAATGTATGAGTAAAAAAAAGCTGACAATTATGCAAGACCATAAAAAAATGACCGCTATGGATTATGTGATTTTCGTAATTCTGAGTGTGGGCGCTTTGGCCATTCTTATTCCATTCTGGAATGTCATTATGATTTCTTTTTCTACGCAAAAAGAATACGCTGATAACCCTATGATGTTATTTCCGAAGAACCCAACACTGGAATCCTATCGGGCACTCTTTGCTGATGGGCGGATCGGGACAGGGTATTGGAATACCTTTAAGATCTTAATCTTAGGACTCCCGCTTAGCTTGTTCTTAACGACAAGTATGGCTTACGGCCTTAGCCGCAATAAATTCCCGGGTAAAAAGCTGATTTTTATGCTTGTCCTGTTCACAATGATTTTTAATGGCGGGATTGTACCTTTGTATCTGGTGATGAAGGATCTGCATCTGACAGGCAACCTTTGGTCAGTTATTCTGGCTGGAAGCTTCAGTGCGTTTAACCTGATTCTGATGTCGAACTATTTTAGCAGTCTGCCTGAGTCCCTGATGGAATCTGCGCGACTTGATGGTGCTGGGGAATGGAGAATCCTGTTCTCTGTAGTCCTGCCATTATCTGCTCCAATCGTAGCTACCATCACACTGTTCTACGGAGTAGCCTTCTGGAATGGATGGTATGACGCCATGATCTTCCTACGGAAAGCGGATCAGATGCCACTGCAGAACGTGTTGCGATCTATCATTATGGAAGCCCAAGTGAATGCATCGAATGCCACAAGTGTTGACGCAGTGGGTAAACAATCATTCTCCATGGGTATGAAAATGGCGGCAGTGTTCGTTACCATGGTTCCTATTATGTGTTTCTTCCCAATGCTCCAAAAGCACTTTGCCAAAGGAGTACTGACAGGGGCTATCAAGACCTAGGGATTTATGATTTATCCATATAAAAGAGGGTCAGTCACACAATTTAAGGAGGACAAAATGAATATTTTAAAAAGAAAATCTGTAAAGTCAATCCTTGCCGGTGTTTTATGTCTTACTCCAATCATGTTGGCAGCATGCTCAAGCTCAGACAATAATGCTAATAGCGTAAATTCAGGCAATCCAACAGATGGATATAAAGATGAGTTGAAGATTTCGTTAGCCAGCACCATTAAGACAACAGAATCTGATTTTGACAACGTGTATCATAAATATTTTACGGATAAGTTCAATATTAAATGGGATTACAACTATATTGAATGGGATTCATGGGCTGAGAAGCTGCGCCTGTGGATTAACTCCGGTGATCTTCCTGACGTAGCAAGCTGGAACTATGTTCACGGTGATGCGCTTAATTACATTGATCAAGGGCTGCTGTACAAGCTGCCAGATGACTGGAAAGAACGTTGGCCGAATGTGGCAGCCGCTTATAAGCTGACAGGACTTGGCGATGAATTGGAGAAAGCGGTAGGTGGCACTTATGTTCTGCCAAGACCGGTATACTTTGAGAACAAGCCGGCAGATCCGCTCATTAACCAAATCGGAGTAATTGCTCTGCGTTCTGACTGGGCTAAAGCCGTTGGTTTTGAATTGAAAGATGCCTACACTACTACAGAACTGATGGAATTTGCTAGATTGCTTAAAGAGAAAGACCCTGGCAAGGTAGGAGATAAACTCATTCCTATTTCTTATGACATCAACGATGCTTTGACTAATATTGTAATGGCTAATAGCGTGCATTCCAGAGTAGAGTCGGCATTCTATAAAGATGCAGATGGCAAATACCAATGGGGTCCAGCCAACGATGAAACGTTAGCGGCACTGAAAGAACTTCAAACTACTTATAAAGAAGGATTACTGCACCCTGAGTTTTATACTTGGAAAAATGGCGAATCTGGCCAAAAGTTCACAGTTAACGGTGTTTCCGGTATTACGAGTCTAGGTGGTTTGGCTTCTTACAGAAAAGACATGGACGTTAAAATGAAAGATAACCTAGGTGTAAATAGTGATGACCTAGTGCACACAGCTATTGTACTTGGCGATGACGGTAAATATCGTAACCTCGATCAAGTTAACTTCTGGTCTGCTGTAATCTTCTCGCCAGATATCAGCAAAGAGAAGTTTGAACGGATTATGGACTTCATGGAATACACAACAAGTAAAGAAGGTCAATTGACCGTTAACTTGGGCTTTGAAGGAACAGATTGGAAAAAAGGCGAAAATGGCGAATTAATCAGCTTACTCCCTGAAGGAACAACATTGGATAAGAAATATCCGAACCGTTTTGAAGGACTGTATGTCTTGGCGGATGACTTTAGTATCGTGAACCCTGCGATCAAAAAAGAATATCGCGATCGTTCTGTAGAACTGTTCAAAGAAAAAGCTGAGCTTGCTTTAAAAGACAAAGCAACGGCTGAATATGACTGGGATTACCAGTTGTATGATTCCAAGGCTAAAAATCAGGCTTCCTTTGACTATGCTACAGAATACACTAACCTGATTTTGAAACCAGGCGATCTAGAGACGAACTGGAAAGAATGGGTTAAGAGCAAACAATCCCTCGTTCAGCCGGTTCTAGATGAACTAAACAATCTAAAAAAATAGCTTTCGCCCTATGCATGTAGGAATGAACCTACAGGACCCGCGTGCAATTCTTGCACACGGGTTTTTCCATTCATAGGCATCGGCAGAATTGAACAATGGAGGATTTGAAATGAATGAGCAGCAACTGACTACCTTGTTGAACCAGATGACGCTTGAAGAAAAGATTGCACAATTGCAGCAGCTAGCCGCTAATTTCTATGAAGGGGCAGAGGATGGAGGACAAATCACTGGCCCTATGGCATCCATGGGAATTACGGACCACATGATCGAGAGCAGCGGCTCTGTACTTGGTCTATCAGGTGCAGCGCAAGTCATTGCGGTTCAGGAAGCCCATTTACGCAAAAATAGATTGGGCATTCCCTTGCTGATGATGGCGGATATTGTGCATGGCTTCAAGACGATTTTTCCGGTCCCGCTGGCAATTGGCTGCTCTTGGGATATGGATCGCGCAGAGCTGAGCGCCGAGATTGCGGCAAAAGAAGCGGCAGTCTCCGGTGTGCACGTTACTTATGCGCCAATGGCGGATCTTGTACGGGACCCGCGTTGGGGAAGAGTAATGGAGTCTACAGGAGAAGATCCATATTTGAATGGTAGGTTTGCCCGTGCGTTTGTGCGCGGATTTCAAGGAAGTGACTTGACTGGTGATGTAGATCGTCTGGCGGCTTGTATTAAGCACTTTGCTGCCTATGGTCTATCCGAAGGCGGCCGCGATTATAATACGGTGGATTTATCGGAACGACAGCTGCGTGAATATTATCTGCCGGCCTATCGTGCAGCGCTGGATGAAGGTGCAGAAATGGTCATGACTTCATTTAATACGATTGATGGGATTCCGATAAGCGGCAATGTCAAACTCCTTCGCCAGCTGCTTCGTGAAGAATGGGGATTTGATGGCGTATTGATTTCGGATTGGGGTGCAGTGAAGGAACTGATCCCACATGGTGTCGCCGAGGATGAGGCTGAGGCAGCACTTAAAGCCATCAAAGCTGGTGTAGACATCGAGATGATGACGGCTTGTTACATTCATCAGCTTCCGGCGCTTGTTGCAGATGGGCAAGTAGATGAGAAGATTATTGATGAAGCTGTGCTTCGTATTTTGAAATTGAAGCAAAGATTGGGCTTGTTCGAGCATCCGTTCCGCGGAGCTGACGTCGAGAAAGAGCGTGAGGTAATCTTCTGTGAAGATCATCGAAATGCGGCGCGTGAGTTGGCGGCTAAATCCTGCGTACTGCTCAAGAATGATCAGGTTCTGCCGCTCGCTGCAGAGCAACGGATTGCGCTAATTGGACCGTTTGCTACTAGCGGAGATATTCTTGGACCGTGGTCCTGGTTGGGTTCAACGGAAGAGGCAAGCCGTCTTGCACCGGCACTTCAAGCTCGCGCAGGTGCGGGTAAGATTACTGTTGCAGAAGGTTCTGGAGTCGATAGCTTTACAGAGGAACAGTGGCTGGAGGCGGAAGCGGCTGCTAAGCAAGCTGATGTGATTGTACTGGCGCTTGGTGAACATTCAGAGATGAGTGGAGAAGCGGGCAGCCGTTCAGATATCCGTTTGCCGGAAGCGCAGCTTGAGCTTTTACAACGTCTGAAACAGCTGAATAAGCCTATCGTGGTGGTGTTGTTTAATGGACGTCCACTAGACTTGGCCGGTGTGTACGAGCATGCAGATGCTATTCTGGAAGCCTGGTTCCCAGGCAGTGAAGGCGGAGCGGCAATTGCCAGTCTACTTTATGGAGATGAGAATCCTTCAGGAAGATTAACGATGTCTTTCCCGGTATCCGTTGGGCAGATTCCAGTCTATTACAATCATTTCAACACTGGACGCCCACTTCATGCTCCGGGTGCCGACAAACGTTATGTCTCGCAATATCTGGATATTCCTAATGAGCCGCTTTTGCCATTTGGTTTTGGACTAAGCTATACGACATTTAGCTATAGTGAACCAATTCTGTCCGGTGATATCATGACTGAAAATCAGCCTATTGAAATAAAAGTTACGGTGACCAATACTGGAGAAGTAGATGGGGAAGAGGTAGTGCAGCTGTATATCCGAGACATTTCCGGAGAGGTCGTCAGACCAATGAAGGAACTGAAGGATTTTGCCAAAATCAACCTCTCACCAGGGGAAAGTCGTGAAGTGACCTTTACCCTTACCGAACAGCAGCTTCGTTATTATCATAGCGATCTAAGCTTTAGCAGTGATCCGGGACGATTTAAATTATTCGTCGGTTCGAACAGCAATGAGGTTAAAGAACGGGATTTTTGCTTAACATTAGCATAAGTAGAATATATACGGCAGTAACGCCGTAATGGAGGAAGTGTAAAATATGACTACTAATTTGAATACTAACATCCGTTTAAACGCCGGGGATCTATCCTTCACTTTTACAAACAGCGGGGACTTGTTCCAAGTCCTTTACGAACGGACAATGATCAATCAATTGCTGCCAAGCATTGTGGACGGCTCATTATCCAATCTATTTTTGCGAGTGCACAATGATGGAAACATTCAAGCCATTCCTTTGCTTGGCATTCATTCTTCAAGCACTGTACGTAAGGCTGGAAACCGTTTGGTTTGGGAAGGTACTGCGGAAAATATAGAATATCAAGTTATTTTCACCCCTACTGCAGGAGGAACTTGGTTCTGGGATGTGAAGCTTACTGGACAAAATGCAGAGGTAGATCTCGTGTACGGACAGGATGTAGGGATTGCTGATATCGCCGCTGTCCGCAGTAATGAAGCTTACCTGTCACAGTATATCGATCATGCGGTATTTGAGGATCAATCCAAAGGGTACGTTGTTTGCTCTAGACAGAATCAGCCACAGGGCGGGAAATTCCCATATCTGCAACAGGGTTCACTTACCAAGGCAACGAGCTTCTCAACAGATGGTTTTCAATTCTTTGGACTGTCCTATAAAGAAACCAACCAACCAGAGAGCTTGGGTCGTGAGCAATTAAGTAATGAAATCTATCAATATGAATTCGCATATACTGCGCTGCAATCGGAACGGGTGAAGCTGAGCGGGGAAACACGGTTTGTGTTCTACGGATTGTTTAAGCAAGATCATCCAGAAGCGATCACTGCGCTAGAATTTGCTAATGATATTGCTGCGGCTTGGGATGCTGTTAAAGATTTACCTTTAGAAGCTGAAGCGGCACTTGAACGTTCTTTCTTCTCGAAGGAGCTGGGGGCACCGCTGGCTGCAGATTCGCTGACAGAGAAAGAGATCGAGGTCTTGTTTCCGGTTCGTTATCAGGAGGAGAGAGAAGGAGACACACTACTTTCCTTTTTCACGGAGAATTATGAGCACGTAGTATTAAAAGAGAAAGAAATGCGCGTAGAACGGCCACACGGCCATATCCTGATGAGTGGGGATAACGCTCGACTTAATGATAAGGTCATCACAACAACTTCTTATATGTACGGGATCTTTAACTCCCAAGTGGTAATTGGAAATACCAATTTCAACAAGCTAATGTCCAATCCAAGAAATGCGCTTAACATTCCAAAAGCTTCAGGACAACGCATTTATGTAGAGTGGAACAGTGAATATCGTTTGCTGACCATGCCTTCTCTATTTGAGGTTGGTTTCAACTATGCTCGTTGGTATTACAGAACAGATGGTGAATGCTTCATTATTACGAACTACACCACCGAAGATTCGCCAGAGATCTTCCTGAATGTGCGTTCGGAAAGCGGACGAGCTTATCGTTATTTAGTCACTAATCAAATCACCATGAACGTTAATGAATACGAGCTTCCATATCAATCTAAGCAAGAAGGTGGAGCAGTAATCTTCTCGGCTGACAGAAGCGCACTAAGTGCTGGTGAATATCCTGACTTACAGTATAAATTACAGGTACAGGGTGCGGAGTTAACTCTGCAGGATGAAGGTAGACTTGTCTCTCCTGTTCAACCAACTGAAGCACCGTTAGCAGTACTGGAGCTGTCTGCCAGCAGTGAATGGACCTTGAATATTCAAGGCCTTCTGGATGGTAAGTCACTTGCTCCAAGAAATCGTTCAGCTGAGGAAGAGATTTCTGCTTATCGCGCATTTTATGCTGGTGTGATGAATGGCTTCCGCCTGACGCTTGGGGACGGAACAGAAGGTGAACTGTTTAAGGTTAATGCTCTGACTTGGTGGTACACACATAACATGCTGGTTCACTATTCGGTTCCACATGGTTTAGAGCAATATGGTGGCGCTGCTTGGGGAACACGGGATGTATGTCAGGGACCTGTGGAATATTTCATGGCTACGCAAAAATACGAACAGGTTCGTGAAATTTTGCTGACGCTGTATAGTCATCAATATGAAGATGATGGCAACTGGCCACAATGGTTCATGTTTGATAAATACACGAAGATACAACAAGAAGAGAGCCATGGAGATATTATTGTGTGGCCGCTTAAGGTGCTTGGAGACTACTTGGCAGTAACTCAGGATTACAGCATCTTGGGAGCAACAGTGCCGTATACCCGTAAGCACAGCTTTGACTTTACAGAAGAAAAAGCGACGTTGCTGGATCATGCGCGGAAGGAAATTGCTTATATTAAGGATCATTTCCTGCATGACACACATCTGTCTTCTTACGGTGATGGAGACTGGGATGATACACTCCAGCCTGCAAATCCACAGCTGAAGCAGTATATGGTTAGCAGCTGGACAGTGGCGCTTACCTATCAGACACTTAATCAGTTCTCAGAGGTACTTCGTTCAGTTGATCAAGCTGAGGCAGAGGAACTGAAGGCGATGGTGGAAGGAATCCGTAAGGATTTCCATACTCATATGCTTCAATCCGAAGTGATTCCTGGCTTCCTGTATATGGAGGACCCTGAGCAGATTAAGCTTATGGTGCACCCAAGTGACACAGAAACAGGTATCCAGTACCGTCTGCTGCCAATGACGCGCAGTATGATCAGTGAGCTGCTTACTCCGGAACAGGCCGAAGCACACTATGATGTCATTCAGGATAAACTATTCTGCCCTGACGGTGTACGTCTGATGAATCGTCCAGCTCAATATGTTGGCGGGGTCAGCACTCATTTCAAACGTGCGGAGCAAGCGGCTAACTTTGGCCGGGAAATTGGACTTCAGTATGTGCATGCACATATCCGTTATGTAGAGGCTATGGCCAAGCTCGGTAAAACCGATCAGGTCTGGAAGGGTCTGGCAGCGATTAATCCGATCGGAATCCGCGATGTGGTGCCAAACGCTGAACTACGTCAAGCTAACTCCTATTTCAGTAGCTCGGATGGTAAATTTAACACCCGTTATGAGGCACAGGAGAATTTCGATAAACTGCGCAATGGTGACGTAGCTGTTAAAGGTGGCTGGAGAATCTATTCCAGCGGTCCTGGGATCTATATGAACCAGTTAATCTCGAATGCACTGGGGATCCGTACGGAAGGTGGAGACTTAATTGTTGACCCGATTCTGCCGGAATCGCTGGATGGAATGCACTTTAGCTTTGAATATGCAGGCACTAAGGTAGATTTTATCTATCATCTTACAGGTCGTGAGATCAGTCGAATTACTATCAACGGTACGGAAGTGCAAACAGAAGGTACACCTAACCGCTATCGTAGCGGTGGTGTTCGCATCAAGCGTGCGGACTTTGACCGTCTCAGCACGGAAGCTGGAAATGTGATAGAGATTTATAAGTAACATTATATATAGAAGGGCAATCTCCGCGTTAACGCGGAGATTGCCCTTTTTTTGTGTTTTTTACATTCGGCTCGGTGTCGGTAACCCAAGCACTTCGAGCACATCTCCCAAGATGTCCTTGAATCTTGAAGTGAGCCAGAGGCGGAATTCGATCGTGGCTGAATCGCCTTTTAGAATTGGACATACAGAATAGAAGTTGTTGAACAGGGTAGCTAGGGTATGGGCGTAAGTGCAGAGCGTATTTGGCGTTAACTCTATACTTGCTGAATGTAATATCTCCGGCCAGAGGCTTAGCTGTCTTAGCAGCGCAAGCTCTGCTTTTTCCAATTTGGAAGGGAACTGAAGCTGTGCGGCAGCTGTAAGGATTGGGATCGTAGCTTTACTCAAAACGCTTGTCGCACGCGCAAAAGTATACATCAGATAAACTCCGGTATTGCCGGATATTTCGGTAGCCTGTTTGAAATCAAACACGATTTCCGTTCCTAAATTAAACCGTAGCAGATAGTAGCGAATCGCAGCAGTGGCAATCATTCGGCTGGAGAGGCCGTCTTTATCGGAACGTGAGTGTTCGATGTTCTGTTCCATGAGTTCCACCAGATCGCTTACCTTAATCCCGATTCCCTGTCGTCCGGACATAGCATAAGAAGATTTGCCTTCTGAAATATCTATACCCAGCTCGGCAGCCGAGGCGGGACTAAGAGATACAACACCATAACTCACATGATGGAGTTTGTCTGCTTGCTCGTTATAACCTAGTGCCCCTAAGGCTTGCTTAACCATCTGTTGTGGATATTCCTGTCTGTAATCAATCACATTGATGACTCTGTCCGCCTGCCCATAAGACTCTTGGGTTCCAGTTAATCCTGTTGTCCATAAACCGGACGAGAATTCGCTATAGGAGAAATCTTTGGTTAAAAGACCAAATTTCCAGAGATGATAGGCAATATCTTTGGCTGTATACGTTAAAATCCCATTCGAACGCACCAGCACCTTATCGAGATGATGCTCCTCTGAATCCGCTCCAATGTTAGCCTCTGTTCCTTGCTTCAGCACCCAGCAGCCTGCGAGTTTACCTTCAGTCTCTTGTACAAAAACGGCTGTCTGCTTCAGTAGCTCAGCTGCGGCTGCCCAAAATCCCTCTTTTAAAATACTGCTCTCCCATACCAGCAAATCATAATAAATCCCAAAATGTTTCATTTCCTCTACATGCTCTCTAACGATACGTTCAGCTACAAGGTTGCCCAGCCAGGCTTCATTGCCGCCACCTTGTTCAAGGGAGTGCAGTATATCTGTGCGCTTGTGTGTCATCTCAGGGTTCAGCGCATATTCTTTGTTCACTTTGGCATAAAGATCCCAGCAAAAATCACCGAAACGTTGATGTTCCCCTTCTAAAGGTATATTTAATAATCCAACAACTGTATCCGCCAGCTGATTGCCGAGATCATCAATGTAGTTATGGACCTCTACGTTATACCCAGTTCTTTTCATAATTCTGACTAGAGTATCGCCAATACAGGCGTTTCTTAGATGACCTACATGAGCGGCTTTGTTGGGGTTGATAGAAGTGTGCTCGATGATGACTTTTTCCCCAGTGCTGGCAGGCAGTTCAAAGGAATGTTCAGCCCAGCTTTGCCAATTCATATACAAATTGATAAATCCGGGAGCAGCGACTTCAACTTTTTGCAATAGACCGGCGAAACGCCCTTTGAATTGAAGTTCTGCTTTCACTAATTCTGCTATGACCATTGGGGATTTACGTAGAGTTTTGGCTAGCTGCATAGCGATATTACATGAATAATCACCATGTTCTAGATTTGCTGGCTGTTCGATCAGAATGGCAATGTCCTCTGGATAGTCAGCTCCTAAAGTATTGAATACACGGTGTACACTGTGCTCGATTCCGTCTTTGATGATTTGATTTAACATGGTATACCCTCCTTTGAAAATACAAAAAAGCCCTCGTCTCAAAAGAGACGAGGGCTTTAGCGCTCGCGGTACCACTCTCGTTGCTGAACAAGTTGTTCAGCCACCTTACGGGATAACGGCCTTCAGCCGGGACTTCCTACTAAGATTCAGAAGTCCATCTCACGGGTGCGCTTCATTAAAGAAATCTGTACCGGCTTACACTCTCCCGGCTCGCTGAGGACTAGATCTCGTTAACTACTCTCCCGCTCATCGATGCTTGAATAATTTTTATCAGTATAACTAATATTTCGAAAAAAGCAAGGGTGGTGGAGCTAATCCCAATTTCCTTGAGCATCTTGCAGGGATTTAGAAGTCTCAAAAACTATCAAATCATAGCTAAATCAATATAAAATTTTTGGGCATTCAAACAATCAAATGAAACCAATCATTAATACAATACAAGGGGAATTATTAACCTTTTCCCAATTTTAAATTTTGTATTTTTTTAATCTGAATTTTTGAAAAATACTTAATAAAGGAGGGAATAGCTCAATGGCAGTATTATCAACAGGACCCATTGCAAATGATCCTGTTAGTGGTGTCAGAACAATTAAAACGGTTATTATCAAAATTGTAAACCGTGATTCTATCAATTTTTCTTCTGTTCATATTCAAGGTTACAAATTAAACAGTCTCAGAACACTCTACGTACTAGAAGAAATATCTATTGCACCCAATGAAGTTATTACGAGAAATTTTGGAGCAGACTTTGATGCATATGAATTCGTGTTCACCACAGACGGTTTTGCTGAAATAAGCACTGAGGTTTCAGTTTGGGGGAGAAATGAAAGTGGTGCAATTATCGATGTTCAACGAGTTGTTGCAGAGGAGCAGTCAGAAACATAAATTCAACATATATGCAGGGTAATAACCACATTCTTAATAGATAGTTGAAACATATTATAAAAAAGAGCAGTTTAACAAGAAATCTTGATTAACTGTATTTTCCAGAAAGGAGGGAGTGCCGTAATGGCAGTACTATCAACAGGACCTATTGCTAATGATCCGGTTAGTGGTGTTAGGCCTACTCAAACCGTTTTAATCAAACTGGATAATCGTGATCCTGTGAATTTTTCTAATGTTGTTATCGAGGGCTTTCATTTAAATGGTACCAGAATATTATATGTACAAGAATTAGTAACCATAGGTCCTAATGAAGTATTATCTAGAAGCTATTTCGCTAATTTCGATGCAATAGAGTTTGTCTTTACCATAAGTGGACCAGCTGAGAATGAAACACAAATTTCTGTATGGGGTAAAAATGCTGCTGGGGAATTCGTGCCTGCCCATCGATTAGTCTCTGATGAACTTTTAGGAACCGAGATCGCAGGCCCTCAGGGTGATACTGGACCGCAAGGAGACCAAGGACCTCAAGGGCCTCAAGGGGACCAAGGACCGCAAGGTGATCAAGGACCTCAAGGCGTACAAGGACCGCAAGGTGATCAAGGACCGCAAGGTGACCAAGGACTTCAAGGGGACCAAGGACCGCAAGGAGACCAAGGACCGCAAGGTGTACAAGGACCTCAAGGGGACCAAGGACCTCAAGGCGTTCAGGGACTTCAAGGAGTTCAAGGCGTTCAAGGGCCGCAAGGTGTTCAAGGCCCTCAGGGTGATACTGGACCTCAAGGGGACCAAGGACCACAAGGTGATCAAGGACCTCAAGGCGTACAAGGACCGCAAGGTGATCAAGGACCACAGGGTGATCAAGGACCACAGGGTGATCAAGGACCTCAAGGCGTACAAGGACCACAAGGTGATCAAGGACCTCAAGGCGTACAAGGACCACAAGGTGATCAAGGACCTCAAGGCGTACAAGGACCGCAAGGTGATCAAGGACCTCAAGGCGTACAAGGTGATCAAGGACCACAAGGTGATCAAGGACCTCAAGGCGTACAAGGACCACAAGGTGATCAAGGACCACAGGGTGTTCAAGGACCACAGGGAGATCAAGGACCACAGGGTGATCAAGGACCACAAGGTGATCAAGGGCCTCAAGGCGTACAAGGACCACAAGGTGATCAAGGACCACAAGGTGATCAAGGACCACAAGGTGATCAAGGACCACAGGGTGTTCAAGGACCACAGGGAGATCAAGGACCACAAGGTGATCAAGGACCAAGGTCCTCAAGGCGTACAAGGACCGCAAGGTGATCAAGGACCACAAGGTGATCAAGGACAAGGACAAGGACCGCAAGGTGATCAAGGACCACAAGGTGATCAAGGACCGCAAGGTGATCAAGGTCCTCAAGGCGTACAAGGACCGCAAGGTGATCAAGGACCACAAGGTGATCAAGGACCTCAAGGCGTACAAGGACCGCAAGGTGATCAAGGACCACAAGGTGATCAAGGTCCTCAAGGCGTACAAGGACCGCAAGGTGATCAAGGACCACAAGGTGATCAAGGACCACAAGGTGATCAAGGACCTCAAGGCGTACAAGGACCACAAGGTGATCAAGGGCCTCAAGGCGTACAAGGACCGCAAGGAGATCAAGGACCTCAAGGCGTACAAGGACCGCAAGGTGATCAAGGACCACAGGGAGATCAAGGACCACAGGGTGTTCAAGGACCACAGGGAGATCAAGGACCACAGGGAGATCAAGGACCGCAAGGTGATCAAGGACCGCAAGGTGATCAAGGACCTCAAGGCGTACAAGGACCGCAAGGTGATCAAGGACCTCAAGGCGTACAAGGACCACAAGGAGATCAAGGACCACAAGGCGTACAAGGACCACAGGGTGATCAAGGACCTCAAGGCGTACAAGGACCACAAGGAGATCAAGGACCTCAAGGACCTACAGTGTTATAATAGATCCTGAGGGATTCAAGTTAATGGTGTACTTTAATGGGGCTGTCCCAAAAGTATCTTTGGAATAACCTAAGTGCCAAACATTACTGAAATACGAATGGACGAAGGAGCTAAGCGGTTTGTAGATGCTTAGCTCCTTCGTGTTTTTTTTGCGTTCACTGAAGCCTTCTTTAGTAGATTGTGGGCAAGAGAAAGCCACCCGACTTCTATACTTACTTTTGGTAAGCGACGAAGTAGGAATCTCTTAAAACCACGGTTATTCTTTATATCGCCAAACACAGGCTCCGGCTTACGGTAATACAACCACCTTTTCCTTACACGAAGCAATGTATTTGGCATATTGTATACAAGTTTCGAGTGAATCCTTTTGCTGCATCGGCCACCATCGTATGGCACCGGTAGGAGCTTTAGAGGCATAGATTTCAACTTCCTCCGGAATTCTTCCAACAACCACTATCTCTGTGTTCTTAAAATTGTTTTCAACAGCCCTTTGGAGTGTTTTCATTAATTGGATGTGCTCTTTAGGACAACTATATGGAATCGGAAACAGTATTGAGTAACGGGAAGAATCCTCATGAATCACATGCGCAGATTTCCGGGCAGGATCATTAACGGAGGTCTCCCATATGCGGTTATACGGTATTTTTTCCGGTAAATCAAGCTCGATTAATCTCATTGTAATTCTTTGATTGTATGCTCTCATTAATTGCCGAACCAGAATTTGAATCTGTTTATTCCTTAAAAAAGTGGTATTATTCCCATGTTCATTGCGATATTGGATGTATAACAAATCAGGGATCTGTACAATTTTAGTACAAAGAAATGTACGTACCAGCATGTCGTAATCATCTGCTACCAATAATTCATCTCGATGTCCTCCGATTAGATGGTAGCAATCTCTTGTCCAAGCACGAGGGTGATTAGGCAAACCGACAAGGTGAGAAATAGTCTTCCCGTTAATAGTTGTATGTTTCTGAGCATTTTGCCACCGGTTCATGTCATGCAGCCAGACCCGGTAATGAATACTGTAACCAAAGCCGCAGTCCCAACCGTACCAATGCGCATAGTTACTTTCTGCAAACACCTCGGCACAATCCCCATATACAAACCCACAATCTGGATTTTGCTTAAACGCACTGACGATTTTCTCAAGGCATTCAGCTGTCAGCTCATCATCATGATCGACTTCTACTAATATTTCTCCTCTGCATAGCCCTGCAGCATACCTTTTATTTGCCCCGATATAACCATTACGTGAGTCTTGACGATATCTGCGAACACGATAGTCATTTAGTGGAAGTAAATATTGTCTATATGTCTCATCATCATCACCGGAATCATCTACGATTACCCATTCCCAATTTGTATATGTCTGTTTCAATAAGGATTGATAAGGCCGATCAATTTTCTCTTTGGATCTGTAGGCGGCAGTAAATACGGATATTAAGGGTGTGCCTGATGAAAAACGAGTTGGAGGAATCATCCGATTCTCTGGGAGAGGGTCTGTAGCTTTGAGCCAGCAGAAAAATAAATGTTCAGGCTGAATTTCGTTAGGTGAATGAAAGTGCAACCAGCGTTTTTTTTCATGCTTAGGCAATTCAATAAGAGCACTAAACGCGCCCCAACCCTCACCCAAAGAAATATAGATGTGAGGTCCTTGGAAAAAAGTCTCTTGTAAAGGATGGCCTGCTGCATACTGATTTACGGTAATATGGCTTTCTTCCATTCTCTCTACAAACCTTTCAAGCTCTTTCTTTAACACCGTATCAGCTACAAAAAGATGAGCTGTCAATAATGGAGTGAAATCGAGTGACATGAACATTCCCCTTTACTAGTTGTGAAGACATTTTTATCATCATTTCGATGCCTCATTAATATATATATGGGAGTGTTTATGTGTATGTTAGCAAATGAAAAAAATCCACATTGCCGAATTAGAAAGGTGGATTCATGTGAAATACCCTTTAGTGAGTGTAGTAATACCTGCTTATAACCGACCGCATACGCTTCAAATCGCCATTGATAGTGTACTCGAACAGACCTATCCGAATATAGAAATCGTCATCTGTGATGATAGCTCGAATAATAATGTACAAGAGATGCTAGTTCCCTATTTAAATGCGTTTCCTCAAATAAAATATTTCAAAAATGAACAAAATCTTTTTCTTGAAAATTGGCATAAGTGCTATAACTTGGCATCCGGGGAATATATCAATTACTTAATGGATGATGATGTATTTCATAAAGAAAAAATTGCAAAGATGATCTGCTATTTTCGAGAATTTGAAAACATTACGCTGGTTACCTCATACCGACAAACGATTAATGAATCAGGTGTAATTATCCCTCCTCTCTATGCAACGAATAGGTTATATCAAGAAACAAGGATCATGGACGGTAAGCAGCTTGCAAATATTGCATTAAGTCGTTGCTTAAATGTAATAGGTGAACCTACAACGGTATTATTCAAAAAAGCCGATCTTATCGATCGATTTGGAGTGTATTCAGGAAAACAGTATTCTCTTCTCAATGATTTAGCCTCTTGGTTAAACTTACTATCCAAAGGAAAAGCAGTGTATATTCCAGAACCTCTAAGCTATTTCCGCATACATCCTAATCAAAATAATCAAACACTTGGTCCTAATGTATTCTCTGAATGGTTGGATATTATTATCGCCGCTAGAGATGATGGATTTCTAGAGACAAAAGATTTATATAAAGCTGCACTCCATTCTTATCTTAATCGTGTAAAAGATCATCATCAATTTTTTAATGATATCAAGCGAATTGAAATGATATTAACCACCTTATAGTTAGATTTAATTGTTACAAATGAAGGAGGGTCCGTTCATGTTTGAAATCCCCTTTTTACGACCTAACTTAGTAAAAAAAGAACAATTTCTTACTTACTATGAGAAAATTGAGGCAACCCGAATCTATTCTAATTATGGACCCTTAAACGACCTATTTGAAGAACGTGTCATTACGGAAATGTTCGGAGGAACCGGTTCGGCTGTGACCGTTCATAATGCTACTGTCGGACTTATGGTAGCAATTTCTCAATCCAAGCGCTCCAAAGGAAAATATGCAATTATGCCAAGCTTCACTTTTGCTGCCACCCCCCTTGCCGCACAATGGTGTGGACTTGAACCTTATTTCCTAGACATTGAACCGGACAATTTACAAATGAATAGGGAGCAATTAGAACATACCGTCAAACAGCTTGGAGATGAGGTTGCGGTTATTGTTCCTTATGCCACATTTGGTACAGCCATAGATTTATCGTTATATAATAGGCTAATGCAGCAAGGTGTTCCAGTAGTTATTGATGCTGCTTCTAGTTTTGGCACTAAAACCTTAGAGGAGGCCACTCATTTTGGCAAAGGCTTCGGAGGAGCGGTAGTGTTCAGCTTTCATGCCACCAAATCATTCGGAATTGGAGAAGGTGGATTGGTCTACAGTATGGACCAGGAGCTTATTAAGCGAATACGTCAAGCAGGGAATTTTGGCTTCTCCAGCAACAGAGAGTCCGTTATCCAAGGGTTAAACAGTAAGATGTCGGAGTACACCGCAGCTATTGCCTTAGCTACTCTAGATCAATTCCCCTCCATACAGGAGAATCGAAAGGCAATTTATGAAATGTATCTTCAAGAACTGGACAAAGAAGGTTTATTTGAACAAGGCTGGTCCATGCATAAATCACAAGGATCTGTTGTTCATCAATTTATTTCTATCCTCAGTCCGGAGTCCCAAAGCAACAGTGAAGTAGTCGAAAGGTTATCCTCTAACTCCATTGAAGCCAGAACCTACTTTTCTCCGGCATGTCATCAACATAAGCAATTCCAAGGTTATCCCAGAGCATCCGTGAAGGTTACCGAATATACCGCCAAACACATTGTCAGCTTACCCTTGTGGGAGGAACTGGATGAGGTTAAGATTCGAAGAATTACTAAATTTCTTGGAAACTTGGGAGAAGCTAACCGATGAGAAAACTAGTCATTTGGGGATCTGGTGGTCATGCCAGAGAGATTAACTGGTTATGCGAAGAATTAGACGTTCAGGTAATGGGATTTTTAGACGAACGACCTGAGTTCAAAGGCCGGATTGTCGATGGCGTTCCCGTTCTGGGAACTTTGGTTGATATTGAGCTATTAAAAAACGAGGTAGAGCTAGTATGCGCCGGGGTGGGTGATACGAGTTTGAAAAAAAGATTCGTTCATGAAACCATCCAATCAGGATTCCGTATTGCATCCCCTTTGATACATCCCCATGTTCGAATCTCTCAAAGTAACATCATCGGAGAAGGAAGTATGATCTTTCAAGGGGCTATCTTATCTGGAAATATCAGGATCGGCCAGCATGTTATTATTAACCAAGGCGTTAGTCTCAGTCATGATGTAATAATTAGTGATTTCGTAACTATATCTCCTGGTGTTAATGTAGCCGGTAATGTAACCATTGATGAAGGCGCTTATATTGGTATCGCTGCTTCGGTCCGTGAGAAACGCCATATTGGTTGTTGGTCTACGATTGGTGGAGGAGCGTTTGTCAAAGACGACGTTCCCGATTTTACTTTGGCTGCTGGTATCCCTGCAGTCGTTAAGAAAAGATTTAACTCAACTTATTATGAACCTTAGGGGCGTTTGAGCTTCTCGGACAAATTTCTCACGATACAATCGATCCGGTGATGTGCACCTGAATGTGTTTCATAGGCATATCTCTTAGATTTGAGATATGCCTATGGTCATATCACTGGTTTAAAGTGTTAGGTAGATTCAAAGATATCTTGGTAGTTGATTTTTCACTTTAGTAAACTCTTCATCATAAAGAAAATCTAAAAGCTGGTTACATTTATCTACACTTTCAATTAGATATTTCTTCTTCTCAAATTGATTAAATGTCTTATTTCCAGTCCAAATCCCATCATCGTGCTTTCTATAAACGGTCATAGGTTTATTAATATAACCGATGTCTCCAAACTGAGAATAGAATATATTTAATATCCAATCCCCAACAAAGGAGGAGGTAAATAGATCATCTGGGATTTGATTCAGGTGGCTCGCATCGTAAAAACAACAGGAGATATTTCCGATTATATTAGACTGAATGATATCTACAGTAGTATAAATCTCTTTAGTTTTAGCGTACTGTAAGGGATGAGGTCCAAATACACCTTGGTTCTCCCAATATAAATTAATACTATCAAACGAAAGTGCACATTCTGGATGGCTTCCTAAGAAGTCTATGTGCTCTTGCAGCCTATGTTCTTCATTCCAATAATCATCACCATCGATTAATGCTAAAAAGTCACTCCCGTGGCAAGCTTCCAATAGGCGTTGTAAATTCTTAACCATTCCCACATTTTCTTCACCCTTTAAGAATACAAGGTTTACTCCATTAGGAATCGGAGAGCTTTTAATAAACGACTCGATATACTCGGCTGTTTTGTCTGTCGATTTATCGTCACAGATAACGATTTTTAAATTAAAGTCACCTTTTTGAGTCACTATAGATTGAAGACATTGTAGAATATATTTTTCATGGTTATATGCAAGAACACCTACGTTAACCGTAGGTTTCTTTTTTTGTATTTGTTGTTCAATATTACGAAGCTTAGTATAAAGACTTTTTAGCTTTTTTGAGGTTAAATTTGCAAGGTCTACATTTTTTTGAGTTTTTTCTTTTTTCATTAGAATTCCATAATACATCGTTTCGAATAAAACAATATAATCCTGTTTAATATCGTCATAGCATTGTCTTACTGAATCCCAATGGATATCATCAAAAACAATGAATCCCCCGTCTTTAATAAGCGGAGCATAATTGGTGAGATCCTCAAGAACATGCTTATATTCATGATTGCCATCTATATGGAGCATATCAATTTCGATATGTTGTAAATCTATAACAGCTTCGGATGAGGTTTTTCTGATTAATTCAATTACATTTTTAAGTCCAAATGCTTCTCGCTTTAAAATAAAATTTATATATAGATCTTCGAAATTTAATTTTTCAACAAAGTGATTTACTTGATCTCTTAAGTTTTCATCAATATTGTATTGCATGGCTTCACTGAGCTCATAGGGGTCTATTCCATAAGCAGTTCCAGTATTATCTTTAATAGCTTGTGATACAGAAAAGATACTTCTTCCTTTATAAACACCAATCTCCACATAATTCTTAAGGTCGAATTTCTTGATTAAGTATGCCATAACATAACATTTATTTAGAGGGCTCCCCCCTCCAAAATCATGTAAGGAAGAATCAGTTTGTATTTCCATAATTCTTTGAAACAAACTATTCCTGTTAATCATTATTTACCCCCTCATGATCCAGACAATTGTTGTACAACCTGTCTAGCTTCACCAACCTGAGCAGTACACCTTTTTATAGGTGAGCTACACATTTTTTAGAAGTTTTTTGGAAAGATGTACTTCAAAAGAATTTATCTAATTATTCTATTCCGTCTGAGGATTTTTGTGACATGAAAATTAATATAAGTGAAGAATAGCTCTGAAGACATGTTCTGGTTTAGCTATAAGGCACATCTTTTGATTGATTGCAAAAGTCAGTATATCTTAACAGCGCTGCTTTCTTCCGGCAACGTTGTAAGGATAGCGATACAATAACAGTGGATTTTGAGCTTGCTTGTCTAATGTATACAGCATGTAAATTAACAGTTTAGTAGATTGCGGGTATAGGAAATGAGTTCTTCAATAAAAAAATCTGACAATTCTATGTAAAAACGTCCACACGTAACTTTAAGCTACGAATATTTCTGTATAGAGCTGTATAGAGCAGTATATAGCTAATCATTTCGAATCATAGAACTAATGTTGCCGTACTAAACTTTCAATTTGTAATAGAGGGGAGGAACAAAAAAGATGGCAATATATACAACAGGACCTATAGATAACAGTTCTTTTATGGGAGTTAGAGAGACACAAATCGTAACAGTGAACATAGTAAATCGCGATGCTATCAATCCTTATAACCTTGTAATTCAAGGTTTTGTATTAGATGTAGTAAGAACGATGTATGTGAATGAAACAGTAAATCTAGCACCCAATCAAGTCTTAACTAAGAACTATTTTGCCGACTTAGACGCATTTGAATTTGTGTTTACAACAGTAGAAGAAGTTGAAGCAGAGATTGGGATTTCAGTCTGGGGAAAACAGAATTCCGGAGCATTGGTAGATCCTCATCGCATAGTTGCATGGGAGAAGCAGGCAGTATTAATTTAATAATTTTTTTAGTGAAACAGTTAACGTTAAAGGAGTGATGAGGAATTGAGTTATTTATCTACCGGACCGATAGACAATAGTATGGTAGGGGGTGTAAGACCTACTCAACATGTTACTGTCAAAATTGATAACCGAAGTGACGTTGATTCATCAATGGCTCTTGTTCAAGGATACTATATGGATGGGACAAGAACTTTATATGTAAGTGAGCTGGTAAATGTAGCACCTAATGAAGTCATAACACGTGATTATTATGCCGATTTTGATGCGTTCGAATTTATTTTTACAACTACAAGTCTGGTAGATGATCCGATTCAAATCTCAGTCTGGGGAAAAAATAGCGTTGGCCAAATCGTGACTGCTCATCGACTTGTGCATACAGAGTTACTTGGTGCAACGCAAGGTATAACTGGCGCGACAGGAGTAGATGGAGCAACTGGGGCGACTGGAGCAACGGGAGCGGATGGAGCAAGGGGAGCTACCGGGGCAGGAGTGACTGGAGCAACTGGAGCCGATGGAGTAACAGGTGCGACTGGTGCAACTGGAGCGGATGGAGTAACGGGTGCTACAGGAGCAGGAGAGACCGGAGCTACAGGAGCAGATGGAGCAACTGGAGCGACTGGAGCAACGGGAGCGGCTGGAGTAACAGGTGTGACTGGAGCAGGAGAGACCGGAGCTACAGGAGCAGATGGAGCAACTGGAGCAACGGGTGCTACAGGAGCCACCGGAGCAGGAGTGACTGGAGCAACTGGTGCGACTGGAGCAACAGGAGCGGCTGGAGCAACAGGAGCAGATGGAGCAACTGGTGGGACTGGAGCAACTGGAGCGGATGGAGCAACGGGAGCGACCGGGGCAGGAGTGACTGGAGCTACAGGAGCAGACGGAGCAACTGGTGGGACTGGAGCAACTGGAGCGACTGGAGCGGATGGAGTAACGGGAGCGACCGGGGCAGGAGAGACAGGGGCAACAGGAGCAGATGGAGCAACTGGCGCGACTGGTGCAACGGGAGCGACTGGAGCAGGAGAGACTGGAGCAACAGGAGCGGCCGGAGTAACGGGAGCGGCCGGAGTAACAGGTGTAACGGGGGCAACAGGAGCAACCGGGGCAGGAGTGACTGGAGCAACGGGAGCGGCTGGAGCAACGGGAGCGGCTGGAGCAACGGGAGCGGCTGGAGTAACAGGTGCGACTGGAGCAACAGGAGCAGATGGAGCAAGGGGAGCAACCGGGGCAGGAGTGACTGGAGCAACAGGAGCCGATGGAGTAACAGGTGCAACAGGGGCGACCGGAGCAGGAGAGACCGGAGCAACGGGGGTAACAGGAGCGACCGGAGCAGATGGAGCAACTGGCGCAACGGGTGCTACAGGAGCAAATGGAGCAACGGGAGCCACCGGAGCGGCTGGAGTAACAGGTGCGACTGGAGCAACTGGGGTAGCTGGGGCAACCGGAGTAACCGGAGCAACAGGAGTAGCTGGAGTGACCGGGGTAACAGGTGTAACTGGAGAAACTGGAGCAACGGGGATAGCAGGAGCAACAGGAGCAACCGGACCGAACGTTCAAGCTGAGGGATTTTCTGCACGTCTGTCATCTTTGGCAGTTGCTGCTTCTTCTCAACTTACGGGATGGACTGTGACTTCTCCTTCTTTTACTAGTCCGTCCTTCAATCCAGTTTCGGGTAATTACACAGTTCCAACAACAGGCAGATATTCTATTGAAGCGACCATCAACTATTCCACAACGGCTGCGCTTTCGATAAGTCTTGGGGCAGGAGTCAATCCTGCTTTCGTAGTTCAGAGAACTACCCCTATAGCAACAAACTTAATAACTGGTTTGTTCCCTATACTGGACGTGAATGTTGCGCTTGTATTGAGTTTAAGAGCAATATTAGGAAGCGGAACAGTAACGCTAGCTGGAGAATTTTCACTGACGGCTGGGGATGTTATTGGATTGTTCTATGTAGCGAATGGCTTGACCTTAAATTTGAATCTGGGTGGTGCCAACACATCAGGGATTGTATGGTCTATTCATGAATTAACTTAAATTATCTCTAAGTTAGATGTATAAAATAGGGGTAACTCGGTAGCTATTAGTATGGCTTTCCGGGTTATCTCTATTTTTGTTAAGGATATGTCGCGAGTCGACTGGAGCGAAAAAATGTTTTTTAGAATTATATCTTACTGTACTACCACTATGAAAATTCAAGCGACTTCAATGTTTCTAAAATATATTGGTAGTTTTTAAATGGATGTCCACACCTTAATTCAAAATAAGAATAATACTATAAAGAGCCAAAAAATATGAACTGATTTGTAGGCTCATAGATTATCAACTTAGAGCAGGTGGGAGGAATGATTATAGATAAAAACCTAGTTTATACGAAACTCTTGAGGATAGTTTTGTTCAGGTGAGTTGATTTTCGAAATTCAAATAATACGAGTATTATAATTTCATAAAAAATGAGGTGTTGAAAATTGAGTCAACTATCTACTGGTCCCATAGAAAATAATCTGGTAGGCGGCGTAAGACCTACTCAGCTTATTACTCTTAAAATTGTTAATCAGAGCGATGACACTCCGTCAACGGTTCAAGTCGAAGGTTATTATATGAATGGGACAAGAACTTTATATGTAAGTGAGCTGGTTAATGTAGCTCCTAATCAAGTAATTACTAATGACTATTATGCAAACTTTGATTCATTTGAATTTTTATTCACAACACCTACTATGATTGATGATCCCATTCAAATTTCAGTTTGGGGAAAAAGCAGCACAGGCCAACTAGTGACTGCTCATCGCCTTGTCTACTCTGAATTATATGGAGAAAATATAGGAATTACAGGTGCTACTGGGGCTACAGGAAGCGTTGGTGCAACGGGAGCCACAGGTGCTGGCGTAACCGGAGCGACAGGAAGCGTCGGAGCAACGGGAGCAACAGGAACCGCTGGAGCAACGGGAGCGACAGGAAGTGCTGGAGCAACGGGAGCCACAGGTGCTGGCGTAACGGGAGCGACAGGAAGTACTGGAGCAACAGGAGCCGCTGGTGCAGCCGGAGCAACAGGAACCGCTGGAGCAACGGGAGCAACAGGAACTGCCGGCGTAACGGGAGCGACAGGAAGTGCTGGTGTAACCGGAGCGACAGGAACCGCTGGAGCAACCGGAGCAACAGGAACTGCTGGAGCAACAGGAACTGCTGGAGCAACGGGAGCGACAGGAAGTGCAGGGGCAACGGGAGCGACAGGAAGTGCAGGAGCAACGGGAGCAACAGGAACCGCTGGAGCAACGGGAGCGACAGGAAGTGCTGGCGTAACGGGAGCAACAGGAACTGCTGGTGTAACCGGAGCGACAGGAACCGCTGGAGCAACGGGAGCAACAGGAAGCGCTGGAGCAACGGGAGCGACAGGAAGTGCTGGCGTAACGGGAGCGACAGGTGCTGGCGTAACGGGAGCGACAGGAAGTGCTGGTGTAACCGGAGCCACAGGTGCTGCTGGCGCAGGCGCAATCATTCCATATTCTTCTGGACTTCCAGTTGCTATGACCACTGTATTAGGGGGTCTTTTGAATACTTCAAGTGCAGTTGGTTTTGGTAGCAGTGCGACCAATATCAGTATTACAGGCGGTACTATAGATCTTACTGGAGCGGCTGGAACCTTGCTGAACTTTGCGTTCTCGGTTCCTAGAACAGGAACGCTTACGTCTATGGCAGCCTATTTCAGTGCGACATCTTCCGTTAGTTTGGTGAGTTCTACGGTAACAATCACGGCTCAATTATACAGATCTACTACACCTAACAATACCTTCACAGCAGTACCTGGGGCTTTAGTTACGTTAAGTCCTCCGCTTACAGGATTAATTGCTCTTGGAACTATTAGCAGTGGTAATACCACAGGCTTAAGCATTCCTGTAACTGTGGGAGAACGCTTGTTGTTGGTCTTCACTTCGACGGTCACGGCTGGCATTGACGTTGCAACTACTGTTGCTGGCTACGCTAGTGCAGGAGTTACAATTGCATAATCTGAAGAAAAGGGATATCCCGATAGCCATAGAGGCTGCAGGATATCCCTGATTTTTTCTCAAACATTGTTATTTAGATCATCAGAATCTCCCGGATGTCTTGCTCTGTGAGGGTAGACAAGCTTTCCTGACCTGGCTGGATGACCTCATCGATCAAGTTCTTTTTCTTCTGCTGCAGCTCATACATCTTGTCCTCTACGGTGCCTTGGGTGACGAGACGAATTACTTGTACTACATTTTTCTGTCCGATCCGGTGAGCCCGATCCGCTGCTTGCTGCTCGACGGCAGGGTTCCACCATAAATCGTAAAGGATTACAGTATCTGCCCCAGTTAAGTTGAGCCCGGTCCCGCCGGCCTTTAAGGAGATTAAGAAAATATCCCGCTCTCCTTCATTAAATTTATTACATAAATCTACTCGTTGAGAAACAGGCGTTTGACCATCTAAATAAAAGTATGGAATGCCCTGATATCCTAGTTCACGCCCAATCAGGCCGAGCATCTCTGTGAATTGTGAGAATACTAACATACGTTTACCCGAACTGCGACATTCTTCTATGATTTCGAGCAGCTGCTCGAATTTAGCAGAGCTTCCTTCATATCCATCGACAAAAAGAGCAGGATGGCAGCACAACTGGCGCAGACGAGTTAGTCCAGCCAGAACTTTGATCCGATTATTATTGCCGAAACTATCTTGGGTCAAATGCTTTAGTGCCTCTTTTTTCAAACGGGCGAGATAAGCTACATATAACTTTTTTTGCTCCGGCAGCAGTTCACATGCTTGTACGGACTCAATTTTGTCCGGAAGTTCCTTTAACACATCACTCTTTAAGCGCCGCAGCAAAAAGGGACGCGCCCGCTTTGCAACCGTTTCTCTTGGTAAATCATGAAAAGCTTTTTTGCCTGGAAACAACCCAGGGAACACAGTGCCGAAAATGGACCATAAATCTTCCAACGCATTCTCCACGGGAGTACCCGTAAGTGCAAAACGGTGCCGGGCTTGAAGCGCCATTACAGCTTGGGCTGTCTGTGTAGTATGGTTTTTTATAGTTTGTGCTTCATCGAGAATCAGGGTATGAAAAGACTTTTTAGCATACAGCTGAACATCTCTGCGGAGCAACGGATAAGAGGTGATGATTACATCAGCTTTTGCTGTATTTTTTAAAATCCGCCCGCGCTCAATTAGACTACCGTCTGCAATGACAGCTTTGATCTCTGGCGTGAATTTTTTAAGCTCATTAAGCCAGTTATAAGTGAGAGACGCAGGAGCGACAATTAGGGCAGGCAGCCCATTCTGGCGGATCTCTGGAAGTTCTGACAGTAGAAAAGCGATACTTTGCAGCGTTTTGCCTAACCCCATATCATCCGCCAAAATACCACCAAAACGGTAATGGGCCAACGTCTTCAGCCACTGAAACCCATACTGTTGATAATCCCTTAGCACAGGAACCAGACTGTCAGGTATAGGAAAATCAAGATTCTCCGGATTCCGCATGTTCGCAAGTAACCTTTTAAAGGATCTGCCAAGCTTGATGGAGTCACTCTTAGCATCCGTGGAGGTCAAATGTAACCCGCGAACAACAGGCAGAGAAAATTCCACCCCTTTGATCTCACCCTCACGGATGCCTACATCATTCATAAAGGTAATGATTTCTTGAAGCTCCTCGCTCTCCAGCGGTAGCAGGGCCCCATCAGGCAAGCGGTAATATCTGCGTTTTTCCTGCAGGGATTTCAGAACCATAACAATCTCAGCTTCTGGAATCCCCCCCATATCGAATTTAAAATCAAGCCAGTCCGTCTTTTCATTCCAACTAATGCTCACCTTAGGGGGTGTAGTGCTCGTGAACAGTCTTGCTTTGACTGCGGATGTCGCATAGACCGAAAGCAGCGGTTCCAGCAGTGGAATGGTATGGTACAAAAAATCGTATTCGCCCTCTTCGTCTGTCATAATATATCCGCCCTCGGTTTTAGCGAAGGATTCGTGTTCCATCAGCTCCAGAATGCGAGCTTCTCCCTCCCCGTCTCGTAAAAGAATCAAATTCGTCCCGCGAACATGGGCTTTTTCATCTAAAGGATTGATCACAATGTCACCATATTGGAATTCTAGTCCGGCGAGCAGCCGATCTCTTACACGATCCAGATAAAGTCTCGCGATAAGCCTATGTTGAACAATCCGATCCGCAATGGAGTCGGCGATATGGACGTTGCCCAGCTTTTTCAGACCAGGAATAACCTTGTCCATAAAAGACTCCATTTGCTCATGGGCAATATCGATGCCATTTCGGCGGGAGGAATCCAGCATTTTTTTCATTTCAGCAAGGCGTATGCATTCTTGAGGGGATAGCTTCAGCAGCTTACCTTCCGATAGTACCATCCCGTAATCTTCTAAGACCGAAATCTGCTCAAGTCCTTGAATATCTAGATGATATCCATCCTCTTCTGCCTGTTCAAATTCAAAGCTGAGTGGAGGTGCCTCATTAGACACATGGATGCCTTCGTACAGCATCTCTTCTTGTTGCAAAAATACCGAAGAGACCTCTGAAAGCGCAGGCTGAAGCGACTCCCAGAAAAAAGGAGGGACGGCCAGCAACCGATCTCCCCCAATACTCCCCCCATAAGGTGAGTAGGGAGTGACGTTATCGCGGTACATTTTTTCATTTAATACAATATCAATCAGCTTCTGTAGAACAACATTATCTTCCTTCCGAAAGCTGTAAATGGCAGGATTATAGATAAAATGTTTCGAGAACTCAAAGGATTCTCCGCGGTGTACGCTTTCTAGAAATCCCCTTATTTTCTGAACAATATATAGACGTTTTGGACCGACTTTCATTTCTATACCAAGCATGGTGTGACTGTAACTATAAGTAAAGGGCTTGCATGTAAACTCTATATTTAGAGGAAGTCTGTTATCTACAAAAGCCCCCGTACCGCTAGGACGCGGTGTATGGTTGCCGAACATTCCCAGTAGGCTGCTCACGAGCTGTTGATCTCTGGACTTTCCCCCGTTGTCTCGCACAGTATCTGTAAAAATACGTGGGGTTAGAATCTCAGTATCTTCTATAGAAGACAGGTGCGAAGCTCCGGTAAGCTCTGAACGATCTCGGCCATTTTTAAGGGCGTCAACGTTGATTAGCACAGCCGCGATATGTTTACAGAATGGCCCCCCATGGGAGTAGGCTGGACAATTACACTCTGCCTGGACATCCCCATCAATATCAATGACCACCATAACTTCATAGTCGATCGCCCCCTGAACTATGGCTTCATATCGAGAGCGGGGCAAATCTGGAATGGAGACATTGTATTCTTCAACTTTAATTATATCGACACTTTCAGTTTGGTAATAAGCTAATCCTTTTTCAAAAATAGACTTGCCGCACAGCAGTTTGATTACCCGTTCTGATACACTAAAGCCCATAACATAATTCCTTCCTCATAACTTGATCTTGAAAAGTCCGAATTTAATATAGTACTTATGATAACAGAACGGGCGTGCGCATCAAATAGGGGGTGTTGTTTTACTTATTCCATGCATGATAAAAGCGATCGTCAGGTTGATTTCTTCCTCATCATTCCAGTCCTTATCTGGCTGCAGCAGCAAGCGATTCATCAAATAACCTACGACAGATGAGAGTGTGAAGCGTATAAGTGTGGGTGTAGGGACCTCGATGATTTCACCCTTTTCTTTAAAATGTTCAACAATATCAATCACGCGCTCCAGTATTTTGCTAAGAATATTCTCTACAAACTGAGCTCTAACTGTTGGCTGAAAAGGAATCTCCTGAATAAGAATCTTAAGAATTTTAAAATTCTTGCGGGCGAAATCCAGCCGATTGATCATAAATGCCCTCAGGAACTCTTCGAAGCTGTCGTAGGGCATATCGAGCACGCCGTTGAAATTCCGCAGCACAAAAGGCGCAAGCATGCGACTCATGGTAGGACCTACTATGGCAAGCAGCAGATCATTTTTAGTCTTGTAATAGCGAAAAATCGTTCCCTCCGCCACGCCCGCTTTCTGAGAAATTTCACTCGTTGAAGTCGCAGAGTATCCTTTTTCGGAAAATACCTCAATCGCCGCTTGTAGAATAGAAATCTGCTTCGGTGTCAGTTTCTCGTCTTTGCCAAGGGTCAGCAGCTCTTCTATCCACTGCTCTTCTATATTTTGTTCCGTAGAAACTTGCTCTTTCATTACAATAACCCTCCATGCTTGATTCATTTTGTTTCAATGATAATAGCTTTTGTGAAATTACATTTTGCGATGTTTGCGCAGTGCCAATACATTCAGCAGCATAAATAGCAGCGAAAATCCTATTAGTACATAGACATCCAGTGCAATTGCGCTCCATCCTTTGCCACGGACCATAATGTCCATCAGAGCTTCTGATCCGTAATAGATCGGTGTAGCGAGGCCAACGCGCTGGAGCCACAGTGGAAGGGTATCGAGCGGGAATAATCCACTGAGGAAGATTTGTGGCACTATAATGAGCGGAATGAACTGAATCATCTGCAACTCATTGGCTGCAAAAGCCGACAGCAGTGTGCCCAACGTCAGCGCTGTCATCGATAGGAGCAATGTGATCAGCAATACGTAACCAAAGCTGCCTGTCATCATAATGCCAAGAATCTGTATGGAATACCATGAGATCAATAGCGCCTGAAAAACGGTAAATATGCCGAAACCACATACATACCCGAGCACAATCTCCCATCTTTTTAATGGAGTCGAAAGTAGGCGTTCAAGAGTGCCTGTGGTTCGTTCCCTTAAGAAGGATACACCTGCAATCAAGAATACGAAAAAGAAAACAAATACGCCAATCATAATGGGACCGAAACGGTCGATCGTCTTCATATTCTCAGAACCGTAAAGATAGCTGATCTGCGGCTGTAATTGTTCCTTTGTGCTTGGAAGAAGCTTCTGGGAGATTTGTTGAAGCGTCATGATTACTGCCTTGTTGGCTGTAGGGTTGCTACCTTCTAACAGCACTTGAGGCGTAACTTGCGAATCTCCGGCGGTTCCGTTCAAAGTGATCAAAGCGTCAATTTTTCCTTCTACTAAAGCGCCTTTTCCCAGCTCTGCGCTGGCATATTCTTTGATGGTGGCATTTTGTTCTTTTAACGCAGCTGACATATTTAGAGGTACACCGGACACACCGATTTTTGGTTCATAGGCGTCACCGTTGAAGACCAAGCTCATTAAGCTTAGAACGAGGAGCGGTGCAATGAACATTAATGCCATCGTTCTTTTATCATGAATAAATTGCCGCAAAATCCTTAAGGTGATCGCTCGGATTCTCATGAACGCACACCTCCATAATATAAAAAGGCTTCTTCAATAGAAGCTGAACCGGTGGCTTGCAGTAGTCCGGCAGGCGTGTCGGCGGCAAGTAGCTTGCCATCACGGATCATTCCGAGCCGGTCACATTTTTCAGCCTCATCCATGACATGCGTGGTCAGCACAATGGTGGTGCCTTTCTGGTTCAGCGCTTTTAGTTCCTTCCAGATGGATAGCCGCAGCACCGGGTCTATACCAACTGTAGGTTCATCAAGAATAAGCAACGGCGGTTCATGCAGCAGCGCGATCGCCAATGATAAGCGGCGTTTCATCCCGCCGGAGTATTGGTCTACTCTTTTTCGCAAATGATCTTGTAAATTAACGATCTCCATTACGGCTGTGATGCGTTTGGAGCGTTGCTCCCCCTTTAGTCCATATAGCGCTGCAAAAAACTCCAGATTCTCCTTCGCGCTAAGCTCCGTGTACAAGGCATCAGACTGGGCCATATACCCAATCTGTTGCAGCATAGTCAGCTTCGGCATCGTCACGCCAAGTATTTTCACCTCGCCGGAGGTTGCCTCATCGATACCTGTAAGCAGCTTCACTAATGTTGTTTTTCCTGAGCCGGATGGCCCTAGTATGCCAAAGGTTTCCGCACGTTCCACTTGAAGCGAAATATCCTCGAGCACCTGTTTCTCTCCAAACGCTTTCCCGACATGGCTCACTGAAATAACTGGAACCTCTGAACCCATGTTTATCTCCTCGATTCTGAATGTTCTGGGATACTTGCTTGAGTTGAAGATGTTGCTGATAAGGTGGTGGTGATGGTGATGGTGATGGTGATGGTGATGGTGATGGTGATGGTGATGGTGATGGTGATGGTGATGGTGAACTGCATCGCGTTAAACACTCTAAGTACATAATGAGTGAGTACTCACTCATTACTCTGCATCAAAAGTTAGGAATTGTAAACCATATATTTTATACAAATGTATCCCACAGTATTAGCTTAATCCCAATTGAGGTTTGTTAATTCAACTTGTCCTTTTACTATGTATATAGAGATGATTTGAATGAAAGGCAAAAGTGCCACTAAATAGCGTCAGTCCGCCTAAACTAGGTAATAGAAAGGCATAAATGCCCTTAAATGGCGCCGATCCAGTTAAATCAGCTAAAAGAAAGGCATAAATGCCCTTAAATGGCGTCGATCCAGTTAAATCAGCTAAAAGAAAGGCATAAATGCCTCAAAATAGCACGGGTTTACCTAAACCAGACAAAAGAAGGGCATAAATGCCACTAAATAAGGATGGTCTAAATAAATCAAGCAAAAGAACGGTATAAATCCCGTACAGTGAGCTCAATTTCGCTAAGGTATAAATCCCGTACAATGAGCTCAATCCCGATGAAGTTAGCAAAAGAAAGGTATAAATCCCGTACAATGAGCTCAACCCCGCTAAAGTTAGCAAAAGAACGGTATAAATCCCGTACAATGAGCTCAATCCCGCTAAAGTTAGTAAAAGAACGGTATAAATCCCGTACAATGAGCTCAATCTCGCTAAAATGAGTAAAAGAACGGTATAAATCCCGCACAATGAGCTCAATCCGACTGAAGTCAGTTAAAGAACGGTATAAATCCCGTACAATGAGCCCAATCCCGCTAAAGTTAGCAAAAGAACGGTATAAATCCCGCACAATGAGCTCAATCCCGCTAAAGTTAGCAAAAGAACGGTATAAATCCCGCACAATGAGCCCAATCCTACTGAAGTTAGCAAAAGAACGGTATAAATCCCGCACAATGTACCCAATCTAGCAAAAGATAGCAAAAGAGCGGTATAAATCCCGTACGATGAGCTCAATCCCGCTAAAATCAGCAAAAGAACGGTATAAATCCCGTACAATCAGCCGAATCTCCTACGATGATCCTTACGCAGAATGCGCCACAACAGACCAGTTAGTTTTTAAATTGTAAGCAGCAGCCACATAACAAGCTTCCCCCACGCGCCAAGCGACCACCGTAATACGTTCCCCACACTCCAAGCGACCTCCGCAATATACTCCATGTGCCCATCGATCTCAGCAACAAGGCTCTCCCACGCACCAAGCGACCTCCGAAATATACTCCACGTGCCCATCGACCTCAGCAACAAGCTTCCCCCACGCGCCAAGCGACCACCGTAATACGTTCCCCACACTCCAAGCGACCTCCGAAATATACTCCACGTGCCCATCGACCTCCTCAATAAGCTTCCCCCACGCACCCAAGCGACCTCCGCAATATACTCCACGTGCCCATCGACCCCAGCAACAAGCTTCCCCCACGCGCCAAGCGACCACCGTAATACGTTCCCCACACTCCAAGCGAACTCCGCAATATACTCCATCCACCTCAGCAACAAGTTCCCTCCACGCGCCTGCAATATCAAATTAGTCCCTACGTCACCCCAAAGTCTCAAACAATTCTCCAACTAAATAAGGCAGCTGCACCGAGCACCTTTTTACGAAAAGAGGCTGTTTTTTGTTGCTTAGTTCATTTGGTTACCTGGTTTTTTTAAAAAAAGAATACTAGTTAATATTTCCATTACATTCCTCTGCAACAGAATTGACAATTGTAGACGAAAATGACATTAGCAGTTACCTATACGAAAAGGGTGAATCTAATTGAAAAACAGTAAATGGATTAGCGCAACGTTGGCTTCAGCACTTCTTGCAACAGTAGGCGTTGGAAGTGTATCTGCAGCTAGCACCGGCAGTAATGTAAAATCTGTAGCTACCAATCAAGTCGCTGCTGCAACAGCAGTTAAAGAAGGTACAACTACTTGGAATGTAAACGGAACGCCGATTGTGTTTAACACCATTAACAGCAGTGGTTACAAGCTTTACTCGCTGACTCAGGTAGCTGGAGAAATTGGGGCTAAGGTAGTACTGGGAACAAGCGGGTTTGAACTTAATGACAGCAAAGGACTACATAATGTTCAACTCAAAACAGGCTCAAAGAGCTATCAAGTAGATGGTAATTCCCAATCGTTCACAGTTGCTCCAGTATTTTATAACGGTAAAACCTATGTAGAGCTTACTAAGTTAGTTACTGCATTAGGTGGAGAGCTGGACGCTGATGCTAGCGCGATTTTGAGCTTTGCACGTCCTGAAGGTTTGTTTGATACTTTGCACTGGACGGCAGCTGGCAACCTGATTGCGAACAAAAGTGATGCTGAAACTACTCAGCTTATCAAATTCAGTACAGAACCAGGTAACTATGAAGTGTTTTCGTCAAATGACAGTGCAGTAGACTTTGCAGTATCGCCGGATCAACAGTGGGGAGCTTTTAATGATGAGAAAGGTTTGCTGAATCTGATTAATTTGTCTAGCGGAGCTGTTAAAACACTAGGCACCGACAATAGTGTGAAGACAGATCTGGTTTGGTCCAAAGATGGGAAAAGCATTTATTTCATCCAAGGAGACAAGCAAGAAAAAATCGCTAAAATCTCAGTAGAGACTGGTGATGTTAAATCCGTATTGGCTGACAAGGTTGAGAATAAATCCGAACTGCGTATTTCTGCTGACGAAAAAAGCGCCGTTTATATCGTTAATTTGACGGGTGTTGCTAAAAATGATGCAGACAGCACAGAAGATTCTCTTACGGTTGACTTTAGCTCGGCAGGAGAGCAGCTTTACAAGCTTGATTTGGCTACAAAAGATGCTAAACCAGCTGCACTAACAACTACAGCAGATAACAAGCTTTACCCAGAGATTTTGGCTGATGGAAATGTGGCATACCTGAGCGCAGATGCAGACGGCAATGCGAAGAATACCCTGAAGCTTGTAAAAGCGGACGCAACCAGCACTAATATTGCACTTGATATCGAAGTGAATTGGTCCACTGGCGTTAGCAATGGTTTGGTAGTGGCAGGTACTACGGCAGACGGAAGCACAGTGATCTATTCTATCGATGGTAGTGGTGCAAAGCCCGAACTGTTCCGTACGGCTGAAGAAGTATCTGAAGTATCTGTATCTAAAGACGGAAGCAAGCTTGCGATTGTGAGCGGCGACAGTGTATGGGTTATCCAAGGCGGTAAAGGGCTGCAACTGACTAAATAATTATTATTTCAAACATATTTTAACGGCCTAGAGCCGAGAGGAGAAAATAGTACAATGAAAATCTTCAAGAAATTAACAGTAACGGCTTTAACAGCCGTAATCGCGGTAACCGCATCTTTTGCAGGGATTGCAGCAGCAGCAGATTCACTTAGTGGCAAAATCACCGTTAACGGTTCGACCGCACTTCTTCCATTGACGTTGCAAGCGGCAAAAGAATTCCAAAAGCTGCATCCTAAAGTGAAAATCGCAGCATCTGGTAAAGGCTCTGTAACTGGACCACAAGCTGTAAAAAAAGGCATCGCTGATATCGGCGCTTGCGACTGGGATGCTAGCATCGACGTACCAGGTTTCAAAGCATTTGACGGACAGGTAGCGAACAAAGTGGCTGTCATTCCTTTTGCCACGATCGTGAACAAAAATGTGGGTGTAGATAACCTTACAACAGAACAGCTTAAAGGTATTTTCGCTGGTAAAATCACCAACTGGAAAGAAGTAGGCGGCGCAGATGCAGATATCGTTGTCATCACTCGCTCATTCGGTTCTGGTACCCGCGTTAACTATCAGGCTAAAGCTTTGGACGGCGGAGATATCGTTAAAAAAGCTAAGAACTACAAAGAAACAGGTTCATCCGGCGACATGAAAACAGCAGTAGGAACAACTCCTAACTCCATCGGTTATATCGACCTTGTTTATGTAAGTGGCGACGTAAAAGCAGTGAAACACAACGGTATCGCAGCTACTACAGACAACGTAATCAACGGTTCTTATAAGATTTGGGCTTATGGTTACTACATGACTAAAGGCCAGCCTACTGGCGCAACTAAAGAATTTATCGAATACGTACAAAGTAAAAAGTTCCAACAAGGTTCTCTGAAAAAGCTTAAATTCATTCCGATCGCAGCAATGAAGGGTTAATAACATCTGAAGATCATATTGAATGGTAACAGCGGCCAGCCCCGATTTTGATACGGGGTTGGCCGCTTACAGGAGGGAAAGTATGGGGGCACCAGTCCACAACCTGGCAACTAAGGTTAAGGAGGGCGTTACAGAAGTTAGCGCCAACTCCAAACGTCACAGTAGACATATGTTTAGCAACCGATTATTCCGCTTTTATTTCTTATTCAGCATTCTTGCACTTTGTTTCGTGCTTGGACTTGTAATCCTATTTATCGGCAAAACGGCGCTGCTTCTGTTTGGTCATCTCTCGCCTGCGGACTTTTTCTTTTCTTTTAACTGGACGCCTGAAGAGGACTCCTTTGGGGCTGCTGCCTTCATTGTAAATACACTTTCACTGACGGCTTTGACCCTGCTGATCGCAGTTCCTATTTCGGTAGGCATGGCCGTGCTCTGTGCGGAGATTGCTCCGAAGTGGATGAAGACCTTCATTCGCCCGGTGCTCGATCTGCTCGTTGGTATTCCTTCTATAGTATATGGTTATTTAGGCTTAACGGTATTACTTCCTTTCCTGCGTAGAGTTAGTGGGGAGAGCTTGGGTGATGGTTTGCTGGCTGCGGCCCTCGTACTCGCATTAATGGTCCTGCCAACAATTTGCCGAATCAGTGATGATGCTATTGTCGCTGTTCCACGCAAATATCGGGATGCTGCGTACGCTCTTGGATCTACCCGTCTGCAAGTCATTATGCGTGTTGTTTTGCCTGCGGCTAGCAGAGGGATTATCTCTGCAGTCATCCTCGGGATGACTCGTGCGGTGGGGGAGACAATGGCTGTGGTTATGGTTATCGGAAACACACCACAGTTGGCGAAAACCTTATTTACACCTGCTTCGGTCTTGACTAGTAACATCGTTATGCAAATCTCGAATGTAGAGTTTGAGTCAACCTGGAATTATGCCCTACATATGATGGCCTTTCTTCTGCTGGTGATTTCCTTTGTACTGATTCTGATCATCCGCGTGCTGGGTAGAAAAAGGAGGGATGCAGCGTGAACGGATTCGCAAGTACAAAGCATACAGCGCGTGCTCAGAGACGCAATAAGCTCGCGACTATTGGGTTTTATACGCTTGGGGCTTTAGTCATGCTGCTAATCTTCTGGCTGCTCTTCACGATTCTTAGTAAAGGTCTGCCAGCGCTGCGGCCTGACTTCCTGATCAAACAGCCTGAAGAGATTGACGTTGGTGGCGGGATCGGTCCTGTACTTTTCAACTCTTTTTATATTTTGTTCATCTCGCTGCTTATTTCCGTCCCTATCGGTTTAGGAGCGGGGATTTATATGGCGGAATACGCTCCGGATAATGCTTTTACAGGCGGGCTACGTATATGTGTAGAGGCGCTCTCTTCGGTTCCCTCGATTGTATTCGGTATGCTTGGTCTTGCGATATTTGCTGAATATTTTGGGATCGGCCTGACGATTCTTGGCGGTGGGGTAAGCTTGGCGCTTTTGAATCTGCCTATGCTTGCACGTGTGACGGAGGAAGCGGTCCGTGCTGTTCCTGGGGAGATGCGTGAAGCTGGATATGCACTGGGCATGACTAAATTCCACGTGATCCGCACAGTTGTCCTACCCGTTGCAATGTCTGCCATTGTTACTGGGATTTGTCTCGTTGCTGGACGCGCCTTCGGGGAGTCTGCGGTTATTATCCTTACCGCTGGTCTCAGTACCTCGGGCGAAATGTGGGACTTTAATCTGTTCTCGCCGGGAGAAACCCTGGCCGTACACCTTTGGTATGTACAATCTGAGGCAATTGTAGAAGATGCGCGGCAAATCGCTGACAAATCAGCGGCAGTACTAGTATTTGTAGTTTTGTTTATTAACTTTGCTTTCCGTTTTCCGCTCTGGCTTGGAAATCGCCGCAAAGGGCGCTGATTCGCTTATAAAGGAAGAACATGCATAAAAAACTGTCTCTCGGCGGAAGAAAACGCCGTGAACAGTTTTTTTATTCTCGATTAAATAAGCAGGATAGTCTCATCCTTCGATAATATTGCTAATGCGCGTGTCTTTTGAGTAATTAGATTGGCCACGCTTATAGAGAGCTAAAAATGTTCCCATATTTAAAAATCAGAAATGGAATGTGAAGATTAATATTCGATGAGTAGTGAGTAATGTGTGGTGTGTAATGAGTAATGAGTAGTGAGTAGTGAGTAGTGAGTAGTGAGTAGTGTGTAATGATTGGTGGTTGGTGAGTAATAAGTAATAAGTGATGAGTAGTGGTGATAAGAGTGGTTTTTAATTGCACTTTATGCACTTATTTTTGATGGTGATAGGTTTGTTTGGGTTTAATTGTACTTTGTGCAGTTAAAAATGGTGAAAAGACCATTCTAGGCGTAAATCTGAGAATATAAGTGTATGAAATGCAACTAAAGCTAGTTTTGGAGGTAAAAGGGTACTTTTAGTTGCAGAAAATGCAATTAGATAGCATGTAGCTGCGTTTCTACGGAAGAGCAGCCGTAATGTTCTAATGCGGCGGGGTATGATGTGGTACTGACTCATAGAAACTGATCATCGATTGCTAAGCTTCACAGAACCCTGAGCCCCAACGAGATCTAAGTGTGACCAAGTCCGAGCGAGCATCAAAAGTTAAGCTCCATCGACTCATAGCCCGACGAGGCCCAGGTTTTCACCAAATTCTAAGTTTCGAATGCTAAGCTTTATCGGACCCTGAGCTCCGACGAGGCTAAGTTTTCATCAGGTTCTGAGCTTCGAATCCAAGCTCCATGAATCCCTGAAACTCGGGTAATCCAGAGCCGCGAATCTTAAGCTCAGTCGTTCAGTCGTCTATTCGTCCCAGTAGTGACTCCCTGAGCTCCGCCCAACCCTTCCCCTGAATATAGAAACAGCCTTCCCGAAGGAAGGCTGTTTCTATATGACGTCCCGGAAGGGATTCGAACCCCCGACCGTGCGCTTAGAAGGCGCATGCTCTATCCAGCTGAGCTACCGGGACATGGTTGCTGGCAGAAAAGCAAGCAGGAATTATCATATCATATGGGATGATCTTTTTCAAGCTGTTTTTTAAAAAGAGTACGGGGTATGCTATAATCTACAATTATTAAGTTTCGGAAGAAGCTTAAGGTATTAATAACTTTTATAATGGTTAGGATTCCATTCACATAAGTAGACATAAGGAGGTGCCCTCATTAAACATTCGGATTCCCCCGCCACCAAAGAGAATATTGTCCTGTTCCCCAAGACACTGGACTATTATCAAATCCAGCTGACGGTGATGCTGGAAAGTGAACGCTACGGGGAAGCGATGGAGCTGCTTCGTTTTTTGCTGCAGTGTCAAGGACAGGAAGAGCGAAATTACGAGGAATGGCAGTCCCTGCTGGAATGGCTCGAAACTGCATTTCCTTACGCGTCCCAGAATGGAGATGCGGAGGGAGCTGTTCACCCCGAAGACGAAGATTTAAGGGAAGAGGATATGGCCCGCTTTTTGGCCAAATCCAAAATGAACGAGGATGCGGGGTATCCCAAAAAGCTGCTGCAGCGGGTGATGAATGAACCTCTGTCTGAGGCGACAATACTTGCACTAGAGCAGCTATCCTATCTGGAAGGTGGCGGCGTTGACGAGGAGCTGACCACTTGGTTGCAGGGGGATAATGTTCATCCACTGCTACAATTTCGGACCTTGCAGACGCTTAAGCGGCGTGGGATGCAGGGAACAGTGAAGCTGATTCGCGGACATGAAACGGTACTCGTAGAGATCGAGAGCGTGCCACTGCAGACGGAGGATTTTCCTCCGGAGGTGAGTCATGTGCTGGAGCGGGTAGCCGAGCAGGCTGAGGTGCATGAGCCTACGCTGTATTATTTTGCACAAGAGCTCTGGGGTCAGTTCATCATGTCGATTTATGGGTCGGACGAATATCGGAAATTGCTGGAAGGCGAAGACGTTTTGCTGGATATTTGGGCAGGAGCTTTGCACCAATTTGTTTCTGAAAGTTTAAACGGCTCCCGACAAGAGGAAGAGACACGTGGAATGTATGGCATCACAGACGGCATGCGCTTTCAATTTGAGGGAGCTTATCGTGCTCTCAAGGGTTTTGTAAAGACTTCTCTACTTGATAAATAAAGTAATGTTGTATATAATATAATGGTTATTCTGTGCGTGGATTGTATCATTATTTGAAGTAAACTTGTGAACCTATATTTTGGAGGGAAAAGTATAATATGAAAGCAACATGGGAAAAAATAGAGAAGAACCTTGGAGTTCTTGAAGTAGAAGTAGACGCAGAACGCGTAACAGCAGCACTTGATAAAGCTTTTAACAAAGTCGTTAAAAAAGCTAACGTACCAGGCTTCCGTAAAGGTAAAGTACCTCGGCCGATCTTTGAATCCCGTTTTGGTGTAGAAAGCTTGTACCAAGATGCAATCGACATTCTTCTTCCTGAAGCTTACGGTGAAGCAGTTGAACAAACTGACATCTTCCCTGTAGACCGTCCTGAAGTTGATATTGAGCAATTCGCTAAAGGCCAATCCTTTATCTTCAAAGCGAAGATCACGGTTAAACCTGAAGTGAAGCTCGGCGATTACAAAGGTCTGGAAGTTCCAGTACAAAAAGCTGAAGTGACTGAAGAAGAGTTGAGTGCTGAACTTGCTCGTCTGCAAGAACGTCATGCTGAGCTTGTAGTAGTTGAAGAAGAAGCAGCAGCTAACGGCGACATCGCTGTAATCGATTTTGACGGATATGTAGATGATGTACCGTTTGAAGGCGGAAAAGCTGAGCGTCACTCTCTTGAGCTTGGCAGCAACTCCTTCATTCCTGGATTCGAAGAGCAAGTGGTAGGAATGGCTACTGGAGATTTCAAAGATGTTGAAGTTACTTTCCCTGATGAATACCATGCAGAGAACCTTGCGGGTAAAAAAGCAGTATTCAAAGTGAAGCTGCACGAAATCAAACGCAAACAACTTCCTGCACTCGATGATGAGTTCGCTAAAGATGTAAGTGAATTCGAAACTTTGGATGAGTACAAAGCAGATCTGAAAGCTCAGCTCGAATCCCGTAAAGAGGAAGAACTGAAAGGCCTTCGTGAGAATGCAGTTGTTGATAAAGCAGCAGCTAACGCTGAAGTTGAAATCCCTGAAGCTATGATCAACAGTGAAGTTGAGAACATGGTTCGTGACTTCGACACTCGTCTTCGTCAACAAGGCATGAACATGGATATGTTCCTTAGCTTCTCCGGCCAAACTCGTGAAGACTTGCAGAACCAAATGAAAGGCGATGCTGAAAAACGCGTTCGCAACAACCTGGTATTGGAAGTTATCGCAAAACAAGAGAACATTGAAGTTTCCGAAGAAGAAGTTAACGAAGAGTTGGCTACTATGGCTGAAGCTTACAAACGTACTCCAGAAGAAATCCGCAGCATCTTGGCAGCTAACGGTTCACTGGGCAGCTTGAGCGAAGAGCTTTCGTTGCGTAAAACCATTGATTTCCTTGTTAGCAATAGTGTAGAAGTTGAAGCAGTAGAAGAAGCACCAGCTGCTGAAGACACTAAAGCTGAGTAGGATATTTTAAAATTATAAGAAGGTATAAGTTTCACTTTATACTTTATTCTTATAATTCTCGCATAAACGCTTACCGTCCTTAAAAGGACGCCGAAGGCGTTTTAGCTTGACACTACCTAGAACGGCCAAGTTACACGGCCTCCATACAGATATGATAAGGCACGTAAGTTTCGTTACGTGCCTTATTTTTATCCTCGGCCGCAAATATATGTGACTACATAGGTATCCGTATGAATGTATGGCAATAAGGTAATAGGGGTAGTAACGTCACAATTCACAAGCAGCAGACAGTCGACTGTAGTGAAAAAATGACATCGCGCCTTGAACGTGTTAAAATATTTCTGAAACGATAAGACTAATCTGTACAGAGAAAAGAGGTTGGTGGCATGAGTCTGGTACCAATGGTTGTGGAATCAACAAGTCGTGGAGAACGTTCATACGATATCTATTCCAGATTGCTCAAGGATCGCATCATTTTCTTAAGCAGTGCGATTGACGATGATGTCGCCAATCTGGTTATTGCTCAATTGCTGTTTTTGGCAGCAGATGATCCCGAGAAGGACATTCACTTGTACCTCAACTCACCCGGTGGTTCAGTAACAGCCGGTATGGGTATATACGATACGATGCAATATATCAAACCGGATGTTTCAACCATTTGTGTAGGGATGGCAGCAAGCATGGGATCGCTCCTTCTAACAGCTGGGGCTCCGGGCAAAAGATATGCGCTGACCAACAGCGAAGTTATGATTCATCAACCGCTCGGCGGTGTTCAGGGTCAAGCGTCTGATATTTGGATTCACACTGACTGGATCCTTAAGACGAAACAGAAGCTGAATCAAATCTATGTAGATCGCACAGGTCAGCCCCTTGAAAAAATCGAACGGGACACAGACCGCGATAACTTCATGAGCGCGGAAGAAGCCAAGGAATACGGGCTTATTGACCAAGTTCTTTCTTCACCGATGAAATCTTAAAGGGGTGGTTAGATGTTTAAATTTAATGATGAAAAAGGGCAATTGAAATGTTCTTTTTGCGGTAAATCACAAGAGCAGGTTCGTAAGCTTGTAGCAGGACCGGGCGTTTATATATGTGACGAATGTATCGAGCTTTGCACGGAAATTGTGGAAGAAGAGCTCGGTCATGAGGAAGAGCTTGATCTGAAGGATATTCCAAAACCAAAGGAAATTCGCGATATTTTGGATCAATATGTAATCGGTCAAGAGCAAGCGAAGAAATCTCTTTCGGTAGCGGTTTATAACCACTACAAGCGTGTGAACAGCCAAAGCAAGATCGAAGATGTTGAACTGACGAAGAGTAATATCCTTTTGCTTGGTCCAACAGGTTCTGGTAAAACCTTGTTAGCACAAACGATGGCGAAGATTATCAACGTTCCTTTTGCTATTGCAGACGCTACTTCCCTGACGGAAGCTGGTTATGTCGGCGAGGATGTTGAGAACATTCTGCTCAAACTCATTCAAGCTGCAGATTACGATGTGGAGAAAGCCGAACGCGGCATTATCTATATTGATGAAATTGATAAAGTAGCACGTAAATCCGAGAATCCGTCCATAACTCGTGACGTTTCCGGCGAAGGTGTACAGCAGGCGCTTCTGAAGATTCTGGAAGGAACTGTTGCTTCTGTGCCTCCGCAGGGCGGACGTAAGCACCCTCACCAGGAGTTTATTCAGATCGACACGACGAACATCCTGTTCATCGTTGGCGGTGCCTTTGACGGTCTGGAGCAAATGATTAAACGCCGTATCGGTAAAAAAATCATTGGCTTCAACGCAGCAGTTGAAGGACAAAAGGATCTTAAGCCTGGCGAATATTTGTCGATGGTATTGCCTGAAGATTTGCTCAAATTCGGTCTTATTCCTGAATTTGTAGGCCGTCTGCCAGTCATCTCGACTTTAGAGCCGCTTGATGAGAATACGCTTGTACGTATCCTTTCCGAGCCTAAGAATGCACTCACTAAACAATATATCAAGCTGCTGGAAATGGACAACGTAGCGTTGAAATTCGAACCATTGGCACTCGAAGCAATTGCCAAGGAAGCGATCAAACGTAATACGGGAGCCCGTGGACTGCGCGCGATTATTGAGAGCATCATGCTCGATGTGATGTATGAAGTTCCTTCACGCGATGATATTAAAGATTGTGTGATCACGGAACAGGTCGTTCAGGAGAAAGCTTTGCCTGAGCTCAACCTTAAGAAAGACAAGAAGAAAGAGGAAAGCGCGTAAGCCGCTTTTCCTTAACAATACATGTCACAGTCTCCACCTTTCTTCCGCTTATCCCGCTTCACATTAGCGGGAGCGAAGGGGTGGAGCTTTGGCGTTATGGGGGAGAAAAATCATGTTCTTGAGACACCAAACCCGTCCTGTCAATGTTGGCGGGCTCATTATTGGGGGAAACAACGAGGTTGCGATTCAAAGCATGTGTACAACCAAAACCGCTGATGTGGAGGCTACTGTAGCTGAAATATTGCGGCTTGAGGAAGCAGGCTGCCAGCTGGTACGCGTAACTGTCAACAATGAAGAGGCGGCTGCCGCAATCAAGGAGATCAAGAAACAGATTCATATCCCACTCGTAGCGGATATTCATTTCAACTATAAGCTAGCGTTGATGGCTATTGAGAACGGCATCGATAAGGTACGGATTAATCCGGGGAACATTGGTCGCCGCGAAAAGGTAGAAGCGGTAGTTAAAGCATGTAAAGAAAAAGGGATTCCGATTCGTATTGGTGTAAATGCTGGTTCTTTGGAGAATCACCTTTTAGAAAAATACGGATACCCAACCCCAGAAGCTATGGTAGAAAGTGCGTTATACCATATTGGTATTCTGGAGGAACTGGACTTCCACGACATTATCGTCTCTCTGAAAGCATCAGATGTGCCAATGGCTATCGAAGCTTACCGTCAGGCTGCGGAAGTTATTCCTTATCCACTGCACCTGGGGATTACAGAATCCGGCACGTTGTTTGCTGGTACAGTGAAAAGCTCCGCAGGTATCGGTGCACTGCTCTCAATGGGCATCGGCAGCACCCTGCGTATCTCGCTTAGTGCCGATCCGGTTGAAGAGGTTAAGGTGGCGCGTGAGCTGCTGAAGACGTTTGGTCTGATCTCTAACGCAGCGACGCTGATCTCTTGTCCGACTTGCGGACGACTGGATATCGATCTTTTCTCCATCGCTAATGAGGTGGAAGAATACATTTCGAAGCTTAAGGTGCCTATTAAAGTTTCTGTCCTTGGCTGTGCTGTTAATGGTCCTGGTGAGGCACGTGAAGCAGATATCGGTATTGCTGGCGCTCGTGGGGAAGGTTTGCTTTTCCGTTACGGACAAATGATCCGTAAAGTGCCTGAAGCAGAACTCGTAAACGAGCTGAAGAAGGAAATCGATGCGATCGTGGTGGCTTACGAGGCAACAGGCGAAATCCCAGGCCGCGCCCACGCTAACCTTGCACCTCCGGTGCAGTCGAAGTAACTTGGTCTTTTACGAATATATAATTCGTTAATAATACGTGGCGAAGAACGCCCTGTGCAGCTCCGGTAAATCCGGGGCCCATGGGGCGTTTTTTTTGCGTTTATTCTTATTTTGGAGGAAGGGATGAGTAAACATGAACTATGAACAAGCCCATGAAAAATTTATTGCGCATCATCTTGCAAACAGAACGGGCGAACGGCGGGGGAGGCTGGAGAGAGGTCATGGCCACGCAGAAAAATTATTTTTGCAGAACGTCTGGTGGCCGCTTCGTGGTGACTTCAATGATCTTCATCCGGAGTATGAGGTGCTGGATTTACAGAGACGGGCTTATTTTGCTGATTTTGCTTTTTTGCCGGGGCCGATCAAGCTCTTGTTTGAGATTAAAGGGTATGCAGCTCATGTAAGAGACATGGATAGGCTGAAGTATTGTAATGAGCTAAATCGTGAAACTTTTCTGTACGGAATGGGTTATCAAGTAATTTCATTTGCCTATGATGATGTTGAACAGCGCCCTGAGTTATGTGTTACACTGCTGCGTTTGGCGTTAAGCCGCTACCAAATTTTAGATGCGCCACGTGACAGACTGCTAATCGCTGAGAAGGAAATCATGCGTTTAGTGGTGCGTCAAGCTGGGGTGATACGCCCTAAAGAAGTCGCTGATTATTTCACGCTAGATCCCAAAACAGTACGCATGATGCTAAAGAATCTCTGTGAAAAAGGCTGGCTAACCCCTATAAGAAGGGGGATAGGCGTCAAAAATGTTGAGTATAAGCTGGCTCGTGATGTTCTTTATTACTGGGATTGATAATTGTAAAGGCTGGTGGCTGGTGGCTGGTGGCTGGTGGTTGGTGGTTGGTGGTTGGTGGTTGGTGGTTGGTGGTTGGTGGTTGGTGGTTGGTGGTTGGTGGTTGGTGGTTGGTGGTTGGTGGTTGGTGGTTGGTGGTTGGTGGTTGGTGGTTGGTGGCTGGTGGCTAATGGCTGATGGAGGCTATATTATTGAAGTAGTTTATGTAGGAGTAATTAATGTAACAGTTTAGCCTATGTAATTGATGTATCTGGTGGAACTTATGGAGTTGTTGGTGCTATTGTAGCTGATGTAACTGGTGTAGATGACGTAGCTAATGTTGTGAAGTGGATAAAGTTGTTAAAGTGGCTGATGGAGCAGGTGTAGCAGAAGTGGTTTGATGGAGCTGATCATATAGGCGTAACAATGTTGGCCATGACTTTTGCTGAAGGTGGGAATTTGAAAAGAAGGTATGTGAAGGAGCTTGATGTGAAGTCCGTTATGAAGTAAAACGCAACAATTAGGGAAATTCTCCCTGAAATAAGCCGATTATGGCTCGAAATCATGCTTTTTAGGGAAAAACTCCCTAATAAAAGGAGCATTTCCCTCATTTATGTGTGATTTGACCGATAATCAGGGAGTATTTCCCTAATTAGCAGTTGAAAGGTCGTGAATCACTGATAAATAGGGAGTATTTCCCTAATTATTTGGCTGGGTACCAATGATACTTAGATTTTGTACTAAATAGGTTGTTTTTACGAACATAGAAGATACAAACTCATACTTTCAGCAAACTAAGTTAACTCTGCGTCTTAGAGGTAGTCCCCCGAACTTAACTAACTCAGCCTCTAGAAGTAACTCACCGTGCCCAGCTGACTTAGCCTCTAGAAGTAGCTCACCGTGCCCAGCTGACTTAGTTTCTAGAGTAACTCAGCTTCTAAAAGTACCTCAACGAACTCAACTAACTAACATCTACAGGAAACTCCCCACACTCATTATTGCCCTTATAGTTAATTATCAGAGTCTATCCTACTGCAACAATTCAACAAATCCTCAAATTCGCGTTTACTAATTACCGAAACGGCTATACTACCTAATAGTAGCCAAGGGTGGAAAGGTAGACTGAACGAAACAGGAGGATGACCTATGGAATTAAGTATAGTTGTGATGATCGTGCAGCTCTTTTTCGCGCTGGTTATCGGCGTATACTTTTGGAATCTGCTGCGGGGTCAGAAGACAAATAAGACAGCGGTGGAACGAGAGTCGCGCAAGGAACTGGACAAGTTACGGAAAATGCGGATGATTACATTAACTAAACCATTGTCGGAGAAAACACGTCCGGCTTCTATTGGAGATATTGTCGGGCAAAAGGATGGGCTGCGCGCCCTGAAAGCTGCACTTTGTAGCGCTAATCCGCAGCATGTGATTATTTATGGTCCGCCGGGAGTCGGCAAGACTGCGGCAGCGCGTGTTGTCATGGAAGAGGCGAAAAAGAATGTGCTTTCTCCTTTTAAAAGTGACGCTAAATTCACAGAGATTGATGCCACAACCGCTCGTTTTGATGAGCGTGGTATTGCTGACCCGTTGATCGGATCCGTGCATGATCCTATTTATCAGGGTGCAGGAGCCATGGGGGTGGCGGGCGTGCCGCAGCCGAAACCGGGAGCGGTGACTAAGGCGCATGGCGGGATTCTTTTTCTGGATGAGATAGGAGAACTTCACCCCATTCAGATGAATAAGCTGCTTAAAGTGCTTGAGGACCGGAAGGTACTGCTAGAGAGCGCTTATTATAATTCGGAGGATAATAATACTCCGGCTTATATTCATGATATTTTTCAAAATGGATTGCCTGCTGATTTCCGGCTAGTTGGCGCTACTACGCGTTCTCCGGATGAGATTTCACCTGCATTGCGTTCGCGCTGCATGGAGATTTATTTCCGCCCGCTGCTGCCGGATGAGATTGCCGTCATCGCGCGTGACGCGATACAGAAAATCGGGCTTAAACCAAGTCCGGAAGCTGTCACTGTGGTGCAGCAATATGCAACCAACGGCCGGGAAGCAGTTAATATGATTCAACTGGCTGCCGGTTTAGCTTTAACTGAACAGAGAGATACACTAAATGCTGCTGATGTGGAATGGGTAGCGGGCAGCAGCCAGCTTCCGCTGCGTACGGAACGCAAGATTCCTTCGGCACCGCAGATTGGATTAGTCAATGGTCTTGCCGTGTATGGGCCAGGGATGGGTACTCTGCTCGAAATCGAAGTTTCCGCAGCGCCTGCTGTGAACGGCCAGGGCAGATTGAACGTGACAGGTGTGGTGGATGAAGAAGAGATCGGTGGAGGCTCCCGCACGATTCGGCGAAAAAGTATGGCAAAGGGTTCGGTTGAGAATGTATTGACTGTACTACGTACGATGAATCTGGAGCCCGATCGTTATGATCTACATGTGAATTTCCCAGGTGGTACTCCGATTGACGGACCTTCGGCAGGGGTGGCGATGGCAGTAGCAATCGTCTCTGCTATTCGTGGACTTCCCGTGGATAACACGGTAGCGATCACAGGCGAGATAGGCATCCATGGTCGAGTTAAGCCAGTGGGTGGTGTAATTGCCAAAGTAGAAGCTGCTTTTCAAGCTGGAGCCACTACAGTGCTTATTCCAAAAGAAAACTGGCAGTCTCTCTTCGCTGACCTCGCGCCATTACGCGTTATTCCAATGGAAACAGTAGAAGAGGTGTTCCGTCACCTGTTCGGTGCCGATACAGCAGATGTAAGGCTGCCTGCAGTTGCTGGAGAGCTGTTCTCCGCAGCACCTTCACTCCTAAAGGCCGATGCCGCTGGTGAATCTGCAAAGGGTTAAACTAAATTGATCCCTAATTCGAAGAATAAGGTGAGATTTGTCGCTGTAAAATAAAGGAGGCTGCAGGCAATTCTGCTGCTTCCTTTTTAAATGCTACAAGAAACGTTGTCTCTATTTAAGGAAAAGCAAGTCGGTTCTTCTTGAAATCTAAGGACTCTGTTGGTGTTTTGGGGCTGCTTTTGTTAGAATGAATGCATATGAGATTAATTGAGAGCCATGGGAGGTGCGAAAGCGATGATGACAAATAAAACAAAAGGTCGTCGTTTTCCTTTATTGCCGCTAAGAGGGCTTCTTGTGTACCCAAGCATGGTTCTTCACTTGGATGTGGGCCGTGAGAAGTCAGTTCGGGCGTTAGAGAAAGCTATGGTTGAAGATAATTTGATTCTTCTTTGTTCCCAGTCGGAAGTGAATATTGAAGAGCCAGGTCAGGACGATATTTTTCGGGTCGGTACTGTCGCCAATGTGCGGCAAATGTTGAAGCTTCCAAACGGTACGATACGTGTACTGGTTGAAGGTGTAGAACGGGCCGAAATTATTAATTATATCGATAATGATGAGTACTATGAGGTTATGGCGCGTGAGCTGCCGGAAGATGTAGATAGCGATCAAGAATGTGACGCGCTGATGCGTACAGTACTCAATCAGTTCGAACACTATATTACGTTATCCAAAAAAGTGACCCCAGAGACCCTCGCTGCTGTATCCGATATAGAAGAGCCTGGTCGACTTGCGGATGTCATTACGAGTCATTTATCGCTAAAAATTAAGGATAAGCAAGAAATTCTTGAGACGATTGATGTTAGTAAACGGCTGGAGAAGCTTCTTGATATTCTGAATAACGAGCGTGAAGTGCTGGAGCTTGAACGTAAGATCAATCAACGTGTCAAAAAACAAATGGAAAAGACGCAGAAGGAATATTATTTGCGTGAGCAAATGAAAGCGATCCAGAAAGAGCTCGGCGAGAAGGAAGGCCGGGTAGGAGAAGCAGAAGAGCTGCGGACGCTAATGGAAGAGAAAAATGTTCCAGAACGTGTGAAGGAAAAGATGGAGAAAGAAATCGATCGTCTGGAAAAAATGCCAGTCAGCTCTGCGGAAGGCGGCGTCATTCGCAACTATGTAGATTGGCTGCTCAGTCTCCCTTGGAGTGAACAGACAGAGGATGATCTTGACATCAAAAAGGCCGAGCAGGTACTTGATGAGGATCACTACGGTTTGGAAAAACCAAAGGAACGGGTATTGGAATATTTGGCCGTTCAGCAGCTGGTTAAGAAGCTTAAGGGTCCTATTCTATGTCTTGTAGGTCCTCCAGGTGTGGGCAAAACCTCACTGGCTCGTTCCATCGCCCGTTCGCTCAACCGCAAGTTCGTCCGTATCTCGTTAGGCGGTGTACGTGATGAGGCGGAGATTCGAGGTCATCGCCGGACTTATGTAGGTGCGATGCCGGGTCGGATTATCCAAGGCATGAAGACGGCGGGTACGATTAATCCGGTTATCCTATTGGATGAAATCGATAAGATGGCTGCGGATTTCCGTGGAGATCCATCTTCAGCGCTGCTTGAGGTACTGGATCCAGAACAAAACAACACGTTTAGTGATCATTTTGTAGAGCTGCCGTTCGACTTGTCGAACGTAATGTTTGTAACAACAGCGAACGTAGTGCATAATATTCCGCGTCCTTTGCTGGATCGGATGGAAATGCTGTTCATTCCAGGTTATACGGAACTGGAGAAACTGCAAATCGGCAGCCGTTATCTATTGCCTAAGCAGAAGAAAAACCACGGTCTTGCAGAAGATCAACTGATTATCGAAGACGATAGCTTATTACGCATTGTCCGCGAATATACCCGTGAATCCGGTGTGCGTAATTTGGAGCAGCAGATTGCAGCATTATGCCGCAAAGCTGCGAAACAAATCGTGTCTGAGGAAAAAGAGAAAGTGATCATTCTTCCTGACGACATCAAGGATTATCTTGGGGCTTCTAAATATCGTTACGGTATGGCCGAGCTTGAAGATCAGATCGGTACGGTCACTGGGCTGGCTTGGACTGAGGTCGGTGGGGATACACTGCTGATCGAAGTTACGGTTGTGCAGGGAACAGGTAAACTAACTCTTACTGGACAGCTGGGCGATGTAATGAAGGAGTCGGCACAGGCCGCATTCAGCTATACTCGTTCGAAGGCGGAGGAGCTGGGACTCCAGCCCGATTTTTATGAGAAGATTGATATTCATATCCATATTCCGGAAGGTGCAATTCCGAAAGATGGTCCGTCAGCAGGGATTACGATTGCAACCGCATTGATCTCCGCACTCACGAAAAGGTATGTTTCCAAGGATGTGGCGATGACGGGTGAAATCACCTTGCGAGGACGTGTATTGCCCATTGGTGGATTGAAAGAGAAGTCTCTTGCCGCTCACCGAGCTGGATATAAAAAGATCCTTCTTCCTAAAGACAATGAACGGGATTTGAAAGATATTCCTGAGAGCGTACGTAATGATGTTGAGTTCGTACCGGTATCTAATATGGATCAGGTCTTGCATCATGCGTTAGTTGAGCATCATAATGAAATTAGCAGTGAGCCACCGAGTAGTGTGCATTAGAAAGGAAGTCCTATGAAAGTTAATATTGCCGAATTTATTATCAGTGCCGTAGGCCCTGATCAGTACCCTGATGATTCCTTGCCAGAGGTTGCTCTGGCAGGGCGTTCCAATGTGGGGAAGTCTTCCCTCATTAACCGAATGATTAACCGTAAGAATCTGGCTCGGACTAGCTCCACGCCTGGTAAGACACAACACATGAACTATTACCGTATCAATGAAGACAGCATGTATTTTGTTGACTTTCCAGGTTACGGATATGCCAAAGTCTCCAAGACACAACGCGCGGTGTGGGGTAAAATGGTTGAAAAATACCTCTCTGAGCGCGATACGTTAAAGCTGGTTCTGCTTATTGTGGACCTGCGGCATTCGCCTACCAGCAATGATAAGATGATGTTCGACTGGTTGAAGCATTATGATCTTCCTATGTGTGTTGTAGCGACCAAAGCGGATAAAATTCCTAAGACACGCTGGCAAAAGCATATCAAGACCATGAAGCAGGAGCTGGGCGTGCTTCCAGGGGATAATTTTATTCCATTCTCCTCGGAAATTGGTCTCGGCAAAGACGAGCTTTGGGGCTTAATCGATGGGTATATTCGCCCTTCTGAGAATGAATCTCCGGATTCAGAGGATGCTGAAATGATAGCAAATGAATCTCAGCAAGAGGAGTCAACCGAAGCGTAAGATATGAACTCATTTACAATCAAGCAACCATTCCTGGTGGGAATGGTTGTATTTTTTTGTTGATAAAACTAAAATTTCTATGGAAAAGGACCGATAGATAACATATGATAGATATTCACTGCCACATCTTACCCTTTTTGGATGACGGAGCCTCTGATTGGGAAGCTGCTCTTGCCATGGCGCAAGACGCCCACAGAGAAGGGATTACTTCAGTCATCGCCACGCCACATCATGCCAACGGTCAATATATGAATAACGCCCCCAAGATTAAAGAAGCTGTGGAGTTGATGAATGAGAGACTTCGTCAGGCTGGTAATCCACTGCTTGTTCTTCCAGGTCAAGAGATCCGTATCTACGGGGAACTGCTGAATGATCTGGAGCGGGGGGAACTGCTGAGTCTTGCAGATTCGCGGTATATTTTACTGGAAATGCCTTCTTCACGAGTACCACGTAACATGGAAGAAATCTGCCACGAGCTGATCATTCAGGGTTTCGTTCCGGTCATCGCCCATCCGGAGCGCAATGCTGAAATAGCTGCCGATCCTTCTAAACTAGAAAGATTGATAGAGCTAGGATCACTTGGGCAGGTAACCGCACAGAGTCTTGCAGGCGTTTTCGGGAATAAGCTACAGAAGCTGTCACTGGAGCTATGCCGTAGAAATGCAGTACATGTGTTGGCCTCTGATGCACATGACAGTGTTCATCGTCCTTTTGGATTAAACGCTGCTTATGTGGTTATGGAGAAAGAATTAGGCCCTGAGCTGCGTGACTATGTTCGCGGCAATGCTCAGCAAATTATGACTAATGGCGAGGTTATTCATGGAAAACACGTACAAACAAGGGGAAACCGACAAAAATTGTTTGGATTTTTTTTCCGAAAGGGCTGACTAATCTACCTAATAGTGGTAGAATGGGTTTTATTGGGTGATTTAATGCTATACGTAATAGCGTAGCATTTGGGCGAATTGTTCTAGGTCTATGGTAGTACAGTATTTTAATACATAAGAAGAGGTGGATATTTAGTGACTTTGAAAAAGAAACTAGTAGTATCAACATTAGCAGCAAGTATGGTAGCAGCATCCGTAGCGGGTCTTCCGTTGGGAAGCCTTGGAGCAGTAGGCACAGCATCTGCGGCTACAGTTAGTAGCAGTGCAGCAGTTAAGGATAAGGTTCTTGCTGTTTATAAACAATTGACCGCAACAGATGCAGTTTATCTCTACAATTTAAAGACTGAGGTTGCAGCACTGAGTGAGAAAGAATTTACAGAAATTTTTGCTCCAGTACTGAACAAGCTTTCACTGGATGGAGAAGAAACAAAAACATCACTTAAATTGTTCCAAAGCGTTACTAGTGTAGTCTACGATGTCTATGGAAATGACTTCTCCGGAATCCAAGTGATCCGTAACGATGACAAAAACATTGCTTTGGTAAGCAAAATTGCAGCTAAAGCGGGTGTGTCTGGACTTACTGTTGATAGTGTTGCTGAATTCTTGAGCAGTATTGAAACAGAACTTCGTGATTTGGTAAGCAGCAAGTCCACTTCAGATTTGTTGGCAATTCTCACATCCGAATCCGGTTACGATACTTTGCTGAATGAAGCTATTGCGAAAGTATTGAGCCATACAACAGGAACAGGAGCACTCACAGTAAGTCAAGCGTTGGACAAGCTTGGAGTTACTGCTATTGATGTGAAAGAAACACTGAAAAACCTGAACAATAATATTAAATCCGCGAAACCTGCGGCGAAATCACTTGCATTTGCTTATATTAAAGCCTACGGAATAGGCGATAATGGCAACGGTAATGGCAACGGCAATGGTAATGGTAGTAGTGGAAGCGGGAATGGAAGTGTTACAACGCCTGTAGCTCCTGTTCAAACTCCAGGAATCTATGACGTATCTAAGCTCGTAAGCATTGTTGACGGTAAAGCAACCTTGAAATTGGTTGACGCTGATGTTATTAAAGAATTTGATAAACTAGTTGCAGCGAACCCTGGTAAAACTGGTCTTACTTTGACCCTGAATCTGGGAACAGTAAACGCTACTACAGTTGAAGTTCCACTTTCCCAAGCCATTATTGAAGCTGCAAAAGCTAAAGGTATTGCGAATATCGCCGTTACTTTCAACGGTGTAACTGTAACGATTCCTGTAAGCCAATTCAGCACAGCGATTTCATTGACAGTAACTACAGCTAAACCAGAAGTTGTAACTTCCGTTACCAAGCTGAAATTGGCTTCGGATGTGTATGAATTCACACTTAGTGTGAACGGTGTAGTACAAAGCACATTTAAACAACCAATTACTATCAAACTGCCACTTAAGAATACTGATGGTCTTGATAAAGAATTGCTTTCCGTTGGTAAACTTGTATACGGCGACCTGCAATTCCAAGGTGGAGTTCTTGATGGAGATTTCATCGTAGAACCACGTGATACATTCTCTTCTTACGCAGTACTTGAGAATAAAGTCTCCTTTAATGATATTGCTGCTGTACAAGCATGGGCTGGTAGACAAATTCAAGTCGTAGCTGCTAAAGGTGCGATTGAAGGAGTCGGAGCAGGTAAATTTGCACCGAAGAGCAACGTAACTCGTGCTGAGTTCTCCAAAATGCTGATTCGTGCGCTTAACCTGGAAAACAACTCTGCTGTACAAAGCTTTAGCGATGTAAGTTCAACTGCTTGGTATGCACCATATGTAGCAGTTGCAGCAGAAAAAGGGATTATTACTGGACGCAGTGCGGCCAAATTTGATCCTAATGCAACTATTACACGTGCAGAAATGGCAACAATGATCTCCCGTGCGTTGAAATCTATCAATCCTGATGCAAAAACCGATTCTACTGCAATCAGCAAATTCTCTGATGTTGCTAAGATCAGTGCATCCCTAAGAGATGGCGTAGCGTTTGCAGCAAGCCACAACCTGGTTATCGGAAATGCTGGCAAGTTCAACCCGAACGATACAGCTACCCGTGCTGAAGCAGCAGTAATTATCTACCGTACTATTAACTTCAAGTAAATAAAACTTATAGTATACAGCCTCCTCTCATGTAGGTGAGAGGAGGCGATTTTTTTGCAAATAGGGAAGATTTGAACAGGCATCGAAATATTTCAGAAATAGCTTGGGGGTAATTTCACTTGTCATCACAAGAATTGGATCTTCGCGATTATTTTCAGATCGTCAGGAAGAGACTATGGCTCATTTTCAGCATAGTTGTATTGGTGTGCGGTATTGCTGGTGTATATAGTCTGTATATTAAAAACCCGGTATATGAGGCATCCACGAAGATTATCGTTAACCAAACACCAACGCAGTCAGCGGTGGGGCAGCTTGATTTAAACCAGATTAATACCAATATTCAATTAATTAATACGTATAAGGAAATTATTAAGACTCCGGCCATCCTTGATATTGTTACAAAGGATTATCCGCAATTCAATATCACTGCGGAAGAGCTATTAAAAAAGGTTAATGTGAGTTCCGTAAATAATACGCAGGTGATGACACTTGTCGTTCGAGATAATTCTTATCAGCGGGCTGCTGAAATCGTGAATGCCATTTCACTTGTGTTCAAGGAAGAAATTCCAAGTCTATTTAATGTGGAAAATGTATCGATTCTGAATGAAGCTAAAGTGAATCCAACTGTTGAGCCACGGCCGGTAGAACCAAATGTTTTACTGAACATGGCTATTGCTTTTATCGTCTCTTTGATGATTGGATTAGGGATTGCCTTCCTGTTGGAATATATGGATGACACCCTGAAGACAGAAGCTGATATTGAGAAGTATCTTGGTTTGCCTACCATAGCTATGATTACAAGATTGGGTCAAGATGAAAGCAAGCAAGGTGCCGCACAAACACAAAAACAATCATCCAGAAAGGCGGGGGACCTCGAACATGTCACAGCTTCCAAATAAACAACGCCATCTGATCACCGTTACGAACCCACGCTCTCCTGTCTCTGAAGCGTTTCGCGCATTGCGCACGAATATTGATTTTTCTTCTGTAGATCAGACTATTCAAGTGATTATGGTCACTTCATCCGGACCGGAAGAAGGTAAATCTACGGTATCTGCTAACCTGGCGGCAGCTTACGCACAAGCAGATAAAAGAGTATTGTTGATTGATGCCGATTTGCGGAAGCCAACGGCACATAAGACTTTTACACTAAGTAACCGTTTTGGTTTATCCTCCCTACTGTCTCAGCAGGCAGTTCTTGAGGACACTGTCCAAGATTCTGGTGTTAATAATCTTTCAATCATGACCTCTGGACCAATCCCGCCCAACCCGGCGGAAATGATGGCATCTAATCGGATGAGCACTCTTTTACAGGATTTGCGTCAGCGGTATGATGTCATTCTTATTGATACTCCACCATTATTAGCGGTAACGGATGCACAAATTGTGGCCTCGAAGAGTGATGGCGTTATTATGGTTGTCAGTTATGGTAAGGTGAAACGCGATATCGCAGTAAAAGCTAAAGCTAATCTGGATCGCGTGGGTGCAAAAATGCTCGGCGTTGTTCTCAATAATGTAAAACGTAAAGCTAGTGAAGGGTACTATTACTACTACTATGGAAATTGATTTATTCATAATTAAAAATGTTATTTTTGGAGGCACTGAAAATGACAGCGAAATCTAGAGTGATTCTTTTATTCTTCATTGATCTTGCGATCATTTGGTTCAGTATTGTGACATCTTATTTGTTTCGGTACCCTAACCATGCTCTTCAGGAATACGTTGTACAGATGCTGCAATTTGGTTTGATTGCAACATTTGCATTCGGTGGAAGCTTGATATACTTCGGTCTTTACCGAAGAATGTGGCAATATGCCAGTATCGGTGAAATTATATCGGTTTCTAAAGCTATTGTAGTAGGGTCTTTATTTTCATTTGCACTGGCGTATCTAATTTTGCCGGATAGAGTACCTCTTGCCATAGAAGTTCGGTCGATGGAGACTATTCTTTTATTAGTAGGTGGAGTCCGATTTTTGTGGAGAGTACTTCATAATGACCGAATCAATTACAAAGACACTAAGACCCATACACTAATTGTAGGTGCTGGTGACTGTGGGATATTAATTGCTCGGGAAATGATGGGACCCTCTTTTGCGCATACCAAATTAGTCGGTTTCATTGATGATAATGCGAATAAGTACCATATGTATATTATGGGTGTTCCTGTAATTGGAAATCGTTATGCAATCCCAGCTATTGTGAAAGAAAGAGAAATTCATGAGATTATCATCGCAATGCCCTCTGTTTCACGTACTGAGATTTCTGAAATTATTAATCTTGCCAAAAAGACTGGAGCAAAGCTGAAGATTATACCGGCTCTTAATGATCTGATCACTGGGAAAATATCAGTTAAGAAACTTCGGGATGTTAGCGTAGAAGATTTATTAGGTCGTGAGCCGATCGTAGCTGATTTGAACAGTATTTTAGGTTATGTACATCATAAGACGGTGTTAGTAACGGGGGCTGGCGGCTCTATTGGTTCAGAGTTATGCCGGCAGATTGCTCCTTTTGGTCCGGACAAGCTAATGTTACTTGGACACGGTGAGAACAGTATCTACACGATTGAAATGGAGCTTCGTAAGAGTTTTCCGGAGTTGAACATTGTGACCGTGATAGCAGATGTGCAGGATCGCAGTCGGATGATGGACATATTCAGTGGTCATAGACCGCATGTAGTCTTTCACGCAGCAGCACATAAACACGTTCCTTTAATGGAGCGTAATCCTTCGGAAGCCATTAAAAATAATGTTTTTGGCACCAAAAATATTGCAGATTGTGCAGATAAATATGGTGCGGAGAGATTTGTAATGATCTCTTCTGATAAGGCGGTTAACCCAACCAGTGTAATGGGTGCTACTAAACGGATTGCGGAAATGTATGTGCAGAGCCTACACACCACAAGTCAAACAAAGTTCTCTGCTGTGCGTTTTGGGAATGTTCTTGGAAGTCGTGGTAGTGTGATTCCAGCCTTTAAGCAGCAGATCGCTGCCGGAGGTCCAGTCACTGTTACTCATCCAGAAATGGTGCGTTATTTCATGACGATTCCAGAAGCTGTTCAGCTTGTCATCCAATCTGGTTCTTTTGCCAAAGGAGGAGAAGTGTTCATTCTGGATATGGGAGAGCCGGTTAAGATTCTAACGTTGGCGGAAGACTTAATTACGCTCTCTGGATATGAACCTTATAAGGATATTGATATTCATTTCTCCGGTATTCGTGAGGGTGAGAAGTTATATGAAGAGTTGCTTACAGATGAAGAAAATCTAGGTTCTACAGATCATGGAAGAATTTTCATTGGTAGACCTAATGTAATAAGTCTGAACCAGTTAGAGCTGGAGTTTAAACGTTTGGAACGTGTTCTCGCTGAGGAACCAGAAGTTATACGCGAAATAATCAATCAGATTGTACCGATGCAGCCCGTTGCCCAAGTTGCTATTAGCTAACTATTTCATAAAGGGGGATATAAAGTGTTCAACAAACGATGGAAAAAGATCCTTTTATGGATGCTGTCAGTTATTGTAGTACTGGGTGTTGGCGGTTTGTTCGCCGCGAATTATGCTGTCGATAAGTTAATGAATTCTATGGCAGATGGTTTTGATCTGGAGTCTGAGGATAATTTTGGTGGAGGTCAAGATCAAGGAACGGCACCAACTGATACAGTTGATGATAGTAATGTCGAACCTGTAGAGTCCGCGGCACCTACTACTACACCAGTAAATAATGAGGGAAGTAGTAATCAAAGTAGTAAAAATAACGATAAACCTAATGGTGAAATTACAGCTTCTACTACTAGTGAACCGACCAAAGCTCCATCATCAGAACAAAAAGATGGCTCTTCAGATGGTTATACAGCACAGGTCTCCACGGATAAAGCTAAGCAAATTCAAGAAAATGTAACGATTAAAGACAAAGCAGATGTCGCTTCTATTGTACTTGGTCAACTTAGCGTATCGGATATTAATCGTCTTAAAGATTTGGCAAAGGGTGGCTTAACACTTGATGAAAAGCGGGAAGCACGTAGCATAATTCTTGGTAAAGTATCCGAAGAGCAATACAATGAGCTTTCGCAGATTGCTAAGAAGTATGGCGTTAGCCAAGGGAAAACACATGACCAAATCATTGCCGAAGAAGAACAATTAAAAGCGAAAGAAAAGGGAAGTGAATAAATATGTCTAAAGCAACACTATCAGTCGTGGCTTTATCATTAATTGCTTCAATTGGTTTAGCACCCTTAACAGCATCCGCACCTATATCTGTATCGGCAGCTGCGGCGGTACCAAGTGCAACGACTAAGGCTGCAAATAATACGATTAAAGTGCAAAGTATGAACGTGAATTTGATTTTTGACGGCGTGAGTATTCAGCCACCCGCAGGCCAGTATGTATTCATGTACAACAATACAACTTATGTTCCATTGCGGTTTATGTCATATGCCTTGCAAAAGAGTGTAGCTTGGGATGCTAAGAACGTTAAAGTTACCGTGGCAGAGCCTAGCAGCTCAGAGCTAGTTGTGATTAAAGAATACCTAATGAATGCAACGAACGGGAATAGTACTTCAGCAGCAGCAGCGAAGAATATTGCCCTCAATCAAGTTAAGGCAAGTTATGTATTTAACGGTGCAACCAAGGCTTTGCCTACAGACCAATCTAGCTTTATTCTGAATGGTTCCTTATATGTACCCCTACGTTTTTTATCGGAATCTGTAGGTCATAACATTAGCTGGGATCAGAAGACGAAGACCATTACTGCAGCTTCCAAGGCTTATCAGGAACAAGCCACTAATGGATCGACAAACAATGACAATGTTAAGGACCCATCTCCAGTAGCGACACCAGTGCCAACGGATACAACAGGTGCACAAGGTGGTACAGGTGCAACAGGTGGTGGTTCTGCAGGAACTGGAAAGGTTTCATATGAAACTATCACTAGTGACACAGAAGCTAAGCTTTCGGCGCTTCAAAATCAAAGCCAATCTACATTAATGAGTATTGCATTTGAGTATGTTGGAGCAACAGATGAGGCGAGTAAGAAAAGTATTAAAGCTAAAGGGGTACAACAACTAGCCGCATTCACTGCTAGCTTCAATAGTATAGTTGCTGATGCTGAACAAAAACTGAACAGCAATGGGTACAGTGCAGAAATTATTAGTCAATATAAAAGTGAATTTGAATCACAGCTTCAGTTGGGAAAAGATCTGGCTGCGAAAATGGCGGATTAAGAGAGAAGTAAAATATCATCTCTATGCTCATTTAGCATAGAGATGATCTACATATATGAAGAAATAGTAACTTAAAGGATCAGGTGAATTTATGAGACCTTATGTTTACGTGAAACAAACCATTGATTTTTTATTAGCATTAATCGGGATGCTAGTATTATGGCCAGTTTTTTTGATTATTGCGATCGCAATTAAGACGACCTCCAAAGGCCCTATATTATTTAAACAAAAACGATTAGGTAAAAATAAATCAGGATTTTATATTCTGAAATTTAGAACGATGCGAACAGATACTCCGCAAGACATGCCAACGCATCTACTTGAAGATCCTGATTTCTTTATTACTAAAGTAGGCAATTTCCTAAGAAAAACAAGCTTGGATGAATTACCTCAGATTATCAATATCCTAAAAGGTGAAATGAGTATCGTGGGACCTCGCCCTGCATTGTGGAATCAATATGATTTGATTTCTGAACGTGATAAATATGGAGCTAATGATATTAAACCTGGGTTGACTGGATGGGCTCAGATTAATGGTCGAGATGAATTGCCCATTGAGAAGAAGGCAAGTCTGGATGGGGAGTATGTTGCAAATCTTTCTATTAAGTTTGATATAAAGGTATTTTTTATGACGATTCTAAGTGTTTTGAAGTCTGATGGTGTAAAAGAAGGAACAACAAAACAGGAAGTGTCTTCTACTAAAGGGGTAACCTTATAAGATGAGCAAACGAAAGATATTAATAACTGGTAAAGGTAGTTATGTGGGAACAAATTTGATAAAGTGGCTGGAACAATGGCCAGATCAATACGAAGTTGTGGAGCTATCGGTTAGAGGTACGGAATGGAAGGAACATGATTTTTCAATTTATGATGAAGTACTCCATGTTGCTGGCATGTGAAGATTGTGGGGGATTCACCCGCAAAATGACATGTACGTAAGTACTCTGGATATCATTATGATCATGGCTCGTTCATTTAATAGAAAAATAAACTTAACAAGCTTTTTCTATCCAACGCTAAGACTGTTCTCAAATAATATAGACATCGTCAACAATCATTCGGGAATAAAGTTTATGATGATACGACAAGGCCGTTATTTTAATATACTGCTGTAGAATTTGAGAAATCAATAATAAAAAGTAACAGATAAGGTGACCTCCATGAAAAAGAAAAAAGTTCTTTTGTTAGGTAATCATGGCTTTGCGATTTATAACTTCCGAAAGGAACTTATTCAAGAACTACTTCAACAAAATTATGAATTATACATTTCTCTACCCAAAGATGAAAAAGTTGAAATAATGATTGGGTGGGGATGTAAGTTTATTGAGACTAAAGTGGATCGTAGAGGTACCAATCCAATAACAGATTTGAAACTTATTGGACATTATTTAAAGATACTTAAATCTGTTAAACCCGATGTGGTTCTTTCTTACACGATCAAACCTAACCTCTATGGAGGACTGGCTTGTCGATTGCTTGGCATTCCATGCATTAACAATATCACGGGCTTAGGCAGTGGATTTGGTCATAACCCTATACTCAAGAGCTTTCTAACCATACTATATAAAGTGAGCTTAAAGAAATCTCATTGCGTATTCTTCCAAAACACAGAAGATCAAGCGACTCTGTTAAAAAAAGGGATAATTAAAGGAAATCATGAACTCATCCCAGGTTCAGGTGTTAATCTGCAAGAGTTCTCGTTGAAACCTTTTCCTGAAGAAGATCAACCCGTGTCATTTATCTTTATCGGCAGAATCATGCAGGATAAAGGAATTGATCAGTACTTAGAATCAGCGAAGATCATAAAGGAGAAATATCCGGAAACTGTTTTTAATGTAATAGGTTTTATAGAATCGACTCATCAACACTATGCGGATTTAATAAGAGATTATGAAGAAAAAGGTTACATAAAGTATTTAGGTTATCAAACAGATGTTAAACCCTTTATTGAGCAGTCTCACTGTTTAATTCAAGCCTCGCATGGTGGCGAAGGGTTGTCTAATGTGTTATTAGAAACAGCTGCTACTGGACGAGTATTGATAGCATCAGATATTCCGGGTTGTCGAGAAACTGTCTCAGTAGACGAGAATGGATTTATCTTTACTCCAAAAGAAACATTGTTGTTGGCTCAACAAATTGAGAGATTTTTGAATTTATCTTATTCAAATAAGAGAGAGATGGGAATGAACTCACGCCTGAGGGTTGAACGAGATTTTGATCGAAAAATAGTTATAGAAGCGTACATTAGAAAAATAGAGTCAGTTAATTACAACTAAGAATGGAGGTAATTATATGATAAGAGTGCTACATGTGTTTGGTGGCTTAAACAGAGGTGGCGCTGAAACTATGATAATGAATATTTATCGGAACATAGATCGATCTAAAATTCAGTTTGATTTTGTAGTTCATACAGATAAAGAATGTGATTATTTCAATGAAATTAAATCATTTGGTGGGAAAATATTCACAGTTCCCAAATTCAAGGGTAGTAACTTTTTTCAATATATAAATGCATGGAACAAAATGTTTGAAAATCATTCGGAGTACAAAATTATTCATGGCCATGTACGGAGTACGGCTTCAATTTATCTTTCTATAGCTAAGAAATTTGGTTTGAGAACAATTGCACATAGTCATAGCGTTTCATCGGGTAGTGGATTTTCAGCCTTGGTAAAAAATATACTGCAAATTCCAATAAGGTTTAAAGCAGATTATTTATTTGCGTGTTCTTTAGAAGCTGGTAAATGGTTATTTGGTGAAGAAGCGGTAAAAAGCAACAAATTTAAACTCATTAAAAATGCTATTGATATTAATAAGTATAAATTTGATATGGAAAAAAGATCATTTATTAGGGATTTTTATCATTTGAACGATAAATATATTATTGGGCATGTTGGACGATTTCATCCTCTGAAAAATCATGAATTTTTAATTGATGTGTTCAATGTAGTATCAAAAATGAGAGAAGATGCTGTTCTTCTGTTGATTGGAGACGGTGAACTTCAAAATATTATAGCCAAAAAAATAAAAAAAATGAATTTAGAAGATAAGGTTGTTTTTACAGGCGCAATAAGTAACGTTCACGAACTTATGCAAGCAATGGATGTTTTCGTTTTTCCTTCTCAAGCTGAAGGTTTAGGAATGGTTGTTATTGAAGCTCAAGCTTCTGGATTAAAATGTGTTGTTTCGGATAATATTCCAAATGAAGCGTTCATTTCAGAAGAGTTGATAGAAATAATATCTTTGGATACATCAGAACAGATTTGGGCAGAGAGAATCTCAAATGATCCGAAAGGACTTAGTCGGATAAACAATTATGAAAAAGTAAAAATGAGTGGTTATGATATTGAAGAAACTAGTGAATTTCTAGAAGAATTTTATGCGATTATGTGAGTAATTGCTAAAAACTATTTAGGGTTAAACTGAAAATTTGAGTAAAGGGTTACTCGTAACTGCTAGGGATTTATGGATTTGTGGTTGGAAACATGAGATGGATGTAAGATCTCATGAAGTTCCTAGCTTCTATTTTTTAATTTCTATCTATACTGCAAATTATTTAGTTCGGTTTTAATAATAAATATTAAATTTAGAGCAGCAAGAAATAGTATGAAACTTCGCATTTCAGTGAGTTTGAATGAAAAGATATCTGTTAATTTATTGCTTCGCCTGTTTTTTAGCCCAGATAAAAGTATAAACACTTACACAAGTATTAGTGAGTAACTTGATATTTTTTTGCCTTGTTTCAAATTTAGAGGCGATTGTAGTAGTGTTGGCTCTTTTCTACAAAGTTTGTTGAATTTAACAATTTTTAAAATTACATAAAATAGAACTAAATGCACGAGATGCTTCTGTAGCATTACATTGAATCAAGGAAAAGGAAAAGATGAGTTTGAAGTAAATTTAAATAAATTATAGGATGGCCTTTCACTATGAAAAAAAATAAATTAGTAAATATTTTTACATTTGTAATATTATTACTCCCAATAATAAATGTTTACTCATCACCCATTAATCTCATGCCATTCGGTGATTTCATTCTAATTATTGTTATCTTATTATTTTTTTTGAATCCGAGAAAAAAATATCTAGGAAATGATGGACATACTTATAAGCCGTTTATAAAATATTTGATTTTTATTATAATTCACTTTTCAATCTATGCTTTTTTCAAAGGTGAAAACTATATTTATGCTTCAATTATCAATACTTTTCATTATGTGTTTTATTTATTGATATTAATAGTTCTTATAAAAAAATTTTTTAATCCTATTATAGGTTACAGATTATTCAAAAATATAAGTGTTTTTTCCACTGTGTATATAATTATTCAAGAGATTTTACTAAAATTAACTGGAGTTTATTTAACTGGTCATATACCTGGTATTAAATTACTCAACCCAGAAATAATGAAATTTAACGAAACTGCATCGTATATAACGAGCTTTGCTGTTCGACCAAGATCGATATTTCCAGAACCTGCGCATTATGCCCAATATGTCTTGGTTTTTTTAGCACTAAATTTGAGTGAAAAAAAAGATGGAAGAAAAGAATACTTGATTCCACTGTTTCTATCATTTGGAATTTTAATTTCGAAATCTTCGACAGGAATTATATTATGTCTACTGTTGTGGATGTACCATTTAATTGTAAATATAAAGAAAGCTAAGTTATTACCAACGATAACTTATATTTTTTCTATTCCTCTGGTAATAAGTTTTTTAATAAATTCATCGGATTTCAATATATTTCTAGATAGATTCATGTCGAATTCTGAATTTGGAACATCAACGATAAATAGATTCGGCAGTTACACAATTATGCTTAATTCTTTAAATAGTAACTCTTTAATTCAGATGATATTTGGGAATGGTATGATCGATGAAATGCAAGTGTATATGCCTGGATTTGTTAGGCTATTTTACTATTTTGGTATAATAGGAGTTTGTTTGATGTTGGTAATTTATATCCAATTATTCCGTGGAACAAATGCTGCTAATAGAGGATTATGGATTCTTATGTTAGTGATGAATATTGGAGGGGATTCTATTTTTGGAGCTAATCTTCTTCTGTTTGTACCATTCCTTCTTGTGAATTATACTTTTCTGAAAGGAATTCCGAAAAATGAAAATAAGCGTTATTGTGCCAATATACAACTCTGAAAAGTATTTATATGATTCTATTAATAGTATATTGAATCAAACTGAACATGATCTCGAGGTATTATTAATCAATGATGGATCTACAGATTCTAGTGAAAAAATCTGTGAAGAACTTCGCAAAAGTGACAGCAGAGTACGAGTATTTAATAAAAAGAATGAAGGTGTTAGCGTTGCAAGAAATTTTGGATTTACTCATGCGAAGGGGGAATATATAAGCTTTGTGGATGCCGATGATTACTTATGTAGTGACATGTATGAACTGTTGGTAAGAAATCTAGAAGAGAATAATGCAGATATATCAATCTGTGGAGTTAGAACAATATATTTAAACGGTAAATCTGATAGTAATAAGACGACTGGTGAAAAATATATACTCAATCAAGAAGAAGCAATAAAGTATCTTTTACAGGGGCGTGTCTTAAATTCTGGAATGTGGACGAAATTAGCTAAAAGAAAAATACTAAAAGATCTTTTGTTCGAAAAGGGTAGAAAAATTGGAGAAGACAAGTTTTATTTTTTTCAGGCATTATTAAATAGTAAAACTATAGTTTTTGAAGATGAAAATAAATATTTTTATTATAAAAGAGAAAATTCTGCTACTACAAGTGGTTTTAGTGAGAAAACCTTTGATATTTTATATTTTTCTAAAAAAATGGAAGATATTATATCTGAAAAATTTCCTCATTTAATTGATATCGCCAAATTAAATTCTTATATCGAGAATATTAACATGTTTAGAAGGATATATATAAAAAAGAATGCTAGGATAATATTTGCGAAAGAATTAAATGAAATTTTAGAAGAATTAATTAAATTTGAAACAAAGTTCAAGCGTGATTTACCTAAACAAAAGAGAATCGAATTAAACCTGATAATGAAGATGCCTATGATATATAAAATTTCAGCTTGTTTGTATAATAAAATTAAGTTTGGTCAATGAAGGGAGGTTTCATTATAAATGAAAGTAGCTTGTCTAATTTTAAATTATAACGATAGCGAAACTACAATAAAATTAATAGAAAATATAATCAATTATAATTCAATTGATTATATTACTGTTGTTGACAACAAATCTACAGATGGTTCATTACAGAGATTAAAACCATATGAATCTGATAAAGTTCACGTAATATCTTCAGATAAAAACGGTGGTTATGGTTATGGGAATAACTTCGGGATTAAATATATTCATGAAAAATTTCAATCTAAATACATATTAATTGCTAATCCAGATGTCTATTTTACTGAACATACTGTGAAAGCATTAAAAAAAGAATTTTCGAATTCTAGTGATTGCGCAATTATTGCACCGACACAGTTAAATAAAAATAAGATTGTAGCATGGCGGTTGGAATCGACTATTAAAATAGTGCTTTCCGCAAGTCTACTGCTCTCAAAAGTGTTTGGAAATAAGTTAACAAAATATAATGAGAACTATTTTCTTAATAAAGATAAATGTTACGTGGATATCATCAGCGGTTCTTTATTGATGGTAAATACAGATATTATGTTGAAATATGGAATGTATGATGAGGAAGTGTTTTTATATTTTGAAGAGATCATCTTAGCCCATAAATTGATTCAGAACAGTTATAAATCTAAGATTCTACTTAATGAAGTGTATGAACACGAACATTCAACCTCTGTTAAAAAAAGTATAAAATCAATTGTCGCGACTAAAAAACTATTATTGAATAGCGAAATATTGTTTTTTACAAAATATAGAGGAGTTAGGGGGGCGAAACTTATCACAATAAAACTTTTCTTTAATTATGTGATATTTGAAATGAAGATGTATAGTATGTTCCAAAAGTTTAAAGCCATGAAATTATAAACTCAGATGATATGAGTAATAAAAATAAGTAAATAAGGTATTATAAACTAAATTTTCTCAAGTACAGTGTATCATATGCATATATGTTGTTTAAGAAATAGACATGAAATTTATAGTCATATCCATAATTTCGAAAAAGAAGAGAAGGTTTTTTGATTGAGTGCAAAATTTGCGGATTTTATGAAAGGTTTTTCTTATGCTATGATGTCAAATTTCATTACATTAATTACTTCCTCGTTAGTAATTATCGTTATTCCTAAACTAATTGGAGTGCAGGAATATGGTTATTGGCAATTGTACATGTTCTATACCTCTTATGTAGGTTTTCTACATTTCGGATGGAATGATGGAATTTATTTGCGATACGGAGGAAAAGAGTACAAGGACCTAGATAAACATCGTTTTTTTTCACAATTCTGGATGTTGGTTTTCTCTCAAATTATTGTAGCAATTTCAATTGTTATAATTTCCAACCGTATTCTCTTGAATAATGAAAGATTTTTCATCGTCCAGATGACTATTATTTGTATGATAATTGTGAATTCACGACTGATGTTATTATACATATTGCAATCTACAAATAGAATTAAAGAGTACTCGGTAATTATAACTCTAGATAGAGTGTTGTACTTAGGTCTACTTATTGTATTTTTAGGATTCGGCATAAGAGAGTTTAAGTTCATGATATTTAGTGATTTAGTGGCCAAATTCATTGCTCTTATATTTTCTGCCTATTATTGTAAAGAAATTGTATACCGTAGATTTTCAGATTTTTCATTTCAAATAAAAGAAACGATGGTTAATATTTGCGTTGGTGCAAAGTTAATGCTCTCCAATATTGCTAGTCTTTTAATAATTGGAACAGTCAGGTTTGGTATTGAACGATCTTGGGATGTAACAACATTTGGTAAGATTTCTCTAACATTAAGTATCTCAAACTTATTAATGATATTTATTAATGCTTTAGGAATGATATTGTTTCCTGTATTAAGAAGGATTGAAGAAACTAAGATACCAAGGGTATATGTTACAATGAGGAACTTATTTTCAATAATAATATTAGGTTTGTTAGTTGCATATTACCCATTGAAAATAATTTTATCCTCATGGTTACCAAATTACGCTGATAGTTTAATCTATATGGCTATTTTATTTCCAATGATTATGTTTGAAGGGAAGATGTCATTCTTAATTAATACATATTTAAGAACATTGAGATTAGAAAATCTAATTCTGAAAATTAATATTGTTGCGCTAATTGTAAGCGTACTTTGTACTTTGATATCCTCTTTAATGTTTAAAAGCCTAGATCTTGCAGTTTTATCAATTATTATTGTATTAGGGTTTAGATCTGTACTTGCGGAGATATTATTGTCAAAAACTCTTAAAGTATCCTTTCTTAGAGATGTTATTTTAGAATTGACGGTTATAGTTAGCTTTATCCTTTCAGCGTGGTTCATCAATTCATGGCTGTCATTCCTTCTACAGATATTACTCTATGGATGTTACATCCTAATAAAAAGATATGATGTAGTAAGAACAATAAGAGAAATAAGCTTGCTAATGAGAGATGGAAGAGCATGACCCGAAATGTACATTATCTGAATTACTTTAGGAGGATATTGATGTTCAAAATCGCCGTAGCCGGAACTGGTTACGTCGGCCTTGTAGCCGGCGTATGCTTTGCTGAAGTAGGTCATCAAGTAACCTGTGTGGACATCGATGAAAACAAAGTTGAGTTGATGAAATCTGGTGTGTCACCAATCTATGAAGCAGATTTAGAAGAACTTATGCAAAAGAATTATGCAGCAGGTAGACTTGAATATACTACTGATTATAAATCAGCTTATAAAGAAGCAGATGCGATATTTATTGGTGTTGGAACTCCTGAGCAGCCTGATGGATCGGCTAATCTTTCATACATAGCTACAGTTGCAAGACAAATAGCAGAAACAATAGAAAAAGATTGCCTTGTTGTGGTTAAATCTACTGTTCCTGTAGGAACAAATGATAAGGTGCAGCAGTTTATACATGATTTTCTACCTCGTGAAGGAGAAAAACTTGTTGGTAACGGTAATGGAGTAGGTAGAGACATCAGAGTTGAAGTAGCATCTAATCCAGAGTTTTTAGCGCAAGGAACAGCTGTTAGAGATACTTTGCAAGCAGCAAGAATCATAATTGGAACTGAGAGCAAATGGGCAGAAGATATTCTTATGAAAATCTATGAGCCGTTTAATATCCCAGTTGTATCTGTTAAAAGAAGATCTGCAGAGATGATCAAATATGCATCTAACGATTTTCTTGCTCTGAAAATATCTTACATGAACGATATTGCTAATCTTTGCGAATTGGTAGGAGCAGATATTCAAGATGTATCAAGGGGAATGTCGTTTGATGAACGCATTGGAAGCAAGTTCTTAAATGCAGGTATTGGTTATGGAGGTAGCTGTTTTCCTAAGGATACGAAGGCACTAGAGTACTTAGCGAGACAAAATGGATATGAGCTTAAAACCGTTAAAGCAGCTATTGATGTCAATACTAGCCAAAAGACAATTCTTTTTAAAAAAGCATCTAAAAGACTTATTACCTTTAACGGTCTAAAAGTAGCGGTGCTAGGACTGACATTTAAACCTGGGACCGATGACTTGAGAGAAGCTGCTTCGCTAGAAAATATACCTTTGTTATTAAATCAGGGAGCAGAAATCTATGCTTTTGATCCTGTAGGAAAAGTGAATTTTTCTAAGGAGTATCCAGAAGGTAGGAATGGTAAGGGCAGTATCAAATATGTTGAGAGCATAAAAGAAGCTCTTGAAGGTGCGAATGTCTGTTTTGTATTTACTGAGTGGGGAGAAATTAAAGCAATAGAGCCGGAAGTTTATAAAGATTTAATGAGAACGCCGTTGGTGTATGACGGCAGGAATTTGTATGGGGTTCAAGATATGAAAGAAGCTGGTGTGGAGTATTATTCCATCGGAAGATAGTTGAAGGGGCGAGCTATTTGAACGATATACCTGTAGATCACACGAAAACATATCTAATTACTGGAGCAGTTGGTTTTATAGGATTTTATTTATCTAAAAGGTTATTGGAGCAAGGGAGCCGAGTGATCGGTGTTGATAATATAAATGACTATTATGATGTCAACCTCAAACACGTTCGCTTAGAGCAACTAAAGTTATTTAGCCGTTTTGAATTCGTAAAAGTTGATATATCAGATAAGGACATGATTACAAAGATCTTTGAAGAATATAAACCGAATATTGTGGTGAATCTTGCAGCGCAGGCTGGAGTACGTTACTCTATAGAGAACCCAGATGTGTATATTCAAAGCAATATTGTAGGTTTCTTTAACATTCTTGAAGCTTGTAGAAATTATCCTGTTGAACATCTTGTATATGCTTCATCTAGCTCAGTTTATGGATCTAATAAAAAGGTTCCTTTTGAAGAATCAGATGTTGTGGATCATCCTGAATCGCTTTATGCAGCTACGAAAAAGTCGAATGAGCTAATGGCGCACACTTATAGTCATCTGTATAAGATACCGACTACTGGTCTACGTTTCTTTACTGTTTACGGTCCAATGGGTCGTCCAGATATGGCGTATTTCGGATTTACTCAGAAGTATTTTGCTGGTGAATCTATTAAAATATTTAATAATGGTGATTTTAAAAACGATCTTTATCGGGACTTTACTTACGTAGATGACATTGTAGAGGGTATTGAGAGACTTCTAAGTAAAGCACCGACAGAAGCGATTCCGCATAAGGTGTTTAATATAGGAAATAACAGCCCGGAAAAGTTAATGGTATTCATTGAAACATTAGAAAAGTGTTTAAGCAAGGCTACTGGTAGAGAAGTGATATTTAATAAAGTATTTGAACCTATTAAACCAGGGGATGTACCAGCAACATATGCATCAACGGATTTATTACAACAAGCTGTAGGGTTTAAGCCAAAAACTTCCATTGAAGAAGGTTTACAGAGATTTGCTAATTGGTATGTAGATTATTATAAAGAGAAATAATACGAAGAGGAGTTACGACATTATGAAAGGCATTATCCTAGCAGGTGGCAGCGGTACACGCCTATACCCATTAACAATGGTCACAAGTAAGCAGCTTTTACCCATTTACGACAAGCCAATGATCTACTATCCACTATCCACATTAATGCTAGCGGGCATTAAAGAAATTCTTATTATTTCAACTCCAGAGGACACGCCTAGATTTGAAAGTTTATTAGGTGACGGTTCTCAATTTGGCATCTCATTACAATACAAAGTTCAACCAAGTCCTGATGGTTTAGCGCAGGCTTTTATTTTGGGTGAATCTTTTATAGGTGATGATTCAGTGGCTATGATCCTTGGAGATAATATCTACTATGGAAATGGAATGCGGAAGATGTTGCAACGTGCTTCTTCTAAACAACAAGGAGCAACGGTGTTCGGATATCACGTGCAAGATCCAGAGCGCTTCGGTGTGGTAGAGTTTAATGAAGAAGGTAAAGTATTGAGCGTAGAAGAAAAACCAACACAGCCAAAATCTAACTATGCAATTACTGGTCTATATTTTTATGATAACAGAGTGATTGAGATTGCTAAGAATGTTGAGGTCTCTTCACGTGGGGAATTGGAGATTACCTCCATTAATGAAGCTTATTTAAATCTTGGTGAGCTTGATGTGGAACTTCTAGGTCGGGGATTCACCTGGTTAGATACAGGAACTCATCAAAGTCTTGTCGACGCAACTAACTTTGTTCGGACTATTGAAGATCATCAAGGAATCAAGATCGCCGCTCCGGAGGAAATTGCATATATTAATGGATGGATTACTAAAGAACACTTGTGGAATTGCGGGGAGAAGTTAAGTAAGACGGGGTATGGTCAGTATTTGATGAAAGTAGCTACAGGTAAAATACAATACTAATAACTGAAAGTGTGGCAGCGATGAAAATTACAGGAACCTTATTGCAAGGCGTATTAGTCGTTGAACCAGCTGTTTTTGGGGACCACCGCGGTTGGTTTATGGAGACGTATAGCGGAGCTAAGTTTAAAGAGCATGGAATAGATATGGAGTTTGTACAAGATAACCAATCCTACTCTGCGACTAAAGGAACATTACGTGGTTTGCACTATCAATTACATCCCAAGGCACAGACGAAATTGGTTCGTTGTACACGTGGTGCTATTTTTGATGTAGCCGTAGATATCAGAAAAGGTAGTCCTACCTATAGTAAATGGTTCGGCATTGAACTGAATGCTGAGAACAAAAAGCAACTGCTGATCCCAAAAGGATTCGCCCATGGATTCATGACGCTAACAGAAGACGTAGAGGTTCAGTATAAGTGCGATGAGCTTTATGCCCCGGAATGTGATGGGGGTATTCTGTGGAATGATCCTTCTATTGGCATCGAATGGCCTCTTCATATTACACCGGTATTATCTGCCAAAGATGAGAAGGCGCCTTTATTAAAAGAGGCTAATTTGAATTTTTTTTACAATAACTAATAAAGATAATAGATCGGGAGTGCGTTCATTGAGTAAGCAAAAGATGCTGGTTACGGGTGGTGCCGGATTTATTGGAGGCAACTTTGTACAGTATATGGTAGATAAATATCCGCATTATGATATTGTGAATTTGGATTTGTTAACTTATGCGGGTGATCTAACGAAGCATAAGGATATTGAGTCCAAATCCAATTATCGGTTTGTTCAAGCTGACATTGCTGACCGGGAGGCAATATTGTCTCTTTTTGAGTTGGAAAAATTCGATTATGTTGTTCATTTCGCTGCGGAGAGTCATGTGGATCGCTCAATTACTGATCCTGCGATATTCGTTCGTACGAATGTTATGGGGACACAAGTACTACTGGATGCAGCTAAAAAATTCGGCATTACTAAATTCCTCCATGTCTCTACGGATGAAGTGTATGGCGAACTCGATTTTGATCCTACTGTATTTTTTACCGAAGAAACACCTTTGCAGCCTAACAGTCCTTATAGTGCTAGTAAAACAGCGTCTGATTTGTTAGTTCGTGCGTATTATGAGACCTTTGGTTTACCAATGAACATAACACGCTGCTCGAATAATTACGGCCCGTATCATTTTCCTGAAAAACTGATTCCACTAACCATCTCAAGAGTATTAAACGAAGAGAAGGTTCCTGTATACGGAGATGGAAAAAATATTCGCGACTGGCTCCATGTCTGGGATCACTGTGCGGCCATTGACCTTGTCGTGCACCAAGGAGTAAGCGGTGAAGTTTATAATGTAGGTGGTCATAATGAGAGAACTAATCTTGAAGTAGTTAAGACGATTATCAGTACCTTGGGGAAATCTGAAGATTTGATTGAATTTGTAACAGATAGATTAGGACATGATAAACGCTACGCCATTGATCCAACGAAACTTGAGAATTTAGGTTGGAAGCCAACTTATACTTTTGAGACTGGAATTGCGCAGACGATCCAATGGTATATTGATAATGCTGAATGGTGGCAACAAATCCTTAGTAACGAATCGCATAAGTGATTTATGCACGACTTAACGGTTAAGAAAAGAAAAGGTAATTTAATGAATAAAAGATTGGTCCTTTTCGTTTGCTTGCTATTGTTAATTACTGGTTTATTCAGTGCAGGCCGCTTCTTAGCACTATCTGAACCTCCCAAACAATCAGATGTCATCATCGTCCTAAGCGGAGGCCAAGGTCGTGTGGAGCAGGCAGCTGAGTTATATAAAGCAGGCTATGCTCCTTATATAATTCTTTCCAATGCTAAAGAGTCAACGAGTAAATCGGGTGATATGATCCAAACCGCCCTAGCTTTAGGCATACCACAGGACGTTATTTATACCGAGAACGCGGCGGATAGCACTTATCAGAATGCCGAGTACACTCTTCCTATAATGAAAGAATACGGTTTTAAATCTGCGATTGTTGTTTCCTCTGACTTTCACATGCGGAGGGTGAAATTTCTTTTTGGTCGTGTGTACAAAAAATCGGAGATCGAGCTGACATATGTGGGTTCTGCATCAGGATATAACGCTAAACGCTGGTGGAGTGACCGAAAAAGTAGAGAAACAACGTTCAACGAATATGTGAAAATGATCGGCAACACCTTTGGTTACAATGGTCCGGAGGCAAAAAGTACTCTTGATCAGATTAAGAACTGGTTTCGCTAATCTGCTGTAGAACGTTCACACTATAATCCGACAAAAACATTTTTTTTCTTATCTTGGCTTAAGGCGCATTACGACAAACAATATTGTTTAATAGTTTTATACTTATAACTATATCAATATTATTCTCGTGGGAGAGACGCCAAATGCCAAATTACTATTTTAAAGAAATATGGACGCCTTTAAAATTAGTGAATATTCGTTTTTATCTAGATGATGAAAATCGTGTTTGGGTTAAAGTTTGGTCTAAGCATCGGCGACTTCTGAACTACATTCGTTAAAGGCGAAATGAGCAACGGATATGCTAACGTCATGCCTATTGGGAAAACCTTCTCTTTTGGCTCACCAGTTATCTTCACATTTTGCAAAAGGTGTGGAGAAGTAGCGTCGATAAAAGTTAAGAAACCTGAGAAGTTTTAAGTCACTTAGCAGTGACTTATTTTTTTTGGAGAACGGACTTTTTGACGATTTTAAGAACTAGTAGGCCATAATATTTCATTCTCACTTCCACAACCTTATAAATTAGCTAAAAATAACTCATCCTAACCGTAGCGAACCTACGGTTTTTTATTTATAATAATTATTATCTGGATTTCATAAAGCGTTCAAAAAATCTGTAAAAAGTCTTATTTTCGTGTGATATACTTAACACAGTGTTTTGAGATGTTGTGAAAGTGAACGGTATGTAAGATATTAATTTATATAACTGGATTTCAGTAACTTATAGAGACTAGGATGGTGAACTATCGATGCACATCGTCGTCGTTGGCCTGAATTATCGTACGGCTCCCGTGGAGGTTCGGGAACAGTTTGCTTTTGCGGAAAGTGACCTTCCGGCAGCGCTCCATCAACTGATGAAGACGAAGGGTGTGCTAGAAGGGGTCTTAGTAGCTACTTGCAACCGTACGGAAATTTATGTGGTGATGGACCGCCTTCATATGGCTGGTTATTTCATCCGCGGCTTTATGGAGCAATGGTTTGGTGTGAAAAGCGAGCAATTTACTCAGCATATGTATATTTATGAAGACGAACAGGCGATTGCGCATTTGTTCCGCGTGACCTGCGGTCTGGATTCCATGGTGATTGGGGAGACGCAGATCCTGGGACAGGTGCGGAGTTCTTTTCTCACAGCTCAGGCTGAGGGTGTAACTGGAACTTGGTTCAATCGGTTGTTCAAGCAAGCGGTGACGCTGGGCAAAAGAGCACATAGTGAAACGTCAATCGGCGAGAGTGCAGTATCTGTCAGTTATGCGGCTGTGGAGCTGGGCAAGCGGATTTTTGGCATGTTCACTGGGAAAAAAGTACTGATTCTCGGCGCCGGAAAAATGAGCGAGCTTACCGTGAAGCATCTATACAGTAGTGGTGCGGCAGAAGTGATTGTCGCTAACCGTACGCTGTCGCGTGCGATTGAATTGGCGGAGAAGTTCTCGGGTAAGCCGAGTACGATTGAAGATGCGTTAACAACTCTAAATGAAGTAGATATCGTGATCAGCTCAACAGGAGCAGATGGGTATGTGCTTACGGCTGATAAGGTAGCGCATGCTATGAAACGCCGCCCTTCGAGGCCGCTTTTTATGATTGATATTGCTGTACCACGTGATATTGATCCTGCGGCGGCAAATGTGCCGGATGTTTTTTTGTATGATATTGACGATCTGGAGGGCATTGTGGAGAATAATCTGGAAATGCGCCGAAGTGAAGCTGCGAAGATTGAAGTGATGATTAGCGAGGAAATGGATGAGTTCCAGCTGTGGCTCAAGACGCTTGGGGTAAGACCGGTGATCCGGGCACTCCAGGATAAATCGAATACGATTCATGAAGAAACGATGGAGAGTCTGTTCAATAAGCTGCCCGAGCTGGACGAGCATCAGCGGAAAGTAATCCGCCGTCTGACTAAAAGTATCGTGAACCAGATGATGCATGATCCGATCAATGTAATTAAAGAGCTGTCCGGCGGTAAGCAGGGAAATGAAGCTCTTGATTATTTTTCCAAAATCTTTGCGTTGCAGGAACAGCTCAAATCCGATTCAGATGATGGAGACATTGCCCCGGTTAAGCAGTCTAGTTCTGGAGAACGTACGGCTGGCAGCGCTGATTTTTCTGTGCCTAAAACGGCGCTTGCTCCGGCAGGCTTGCTGGGTGGGTGAATAATATGCAACTGCTGAACGGAATATATGATGCCGCTCTGCTGGTCTATGCCCTGAGCCTGCTGTTTGTTTTCTCGGATTGCCTTAAAAGGAGTCCGGGTGGGAAGCGGCTAGGCACGGGGCTTCTTGTTGTTGTAGGTCTTTTGCAAGTTGCAGGACTTGGAATTCGTTTCTCTCAGGAGAAAGGCCTGCCTATTTTCACACCTTATGATTTCTTGTTTTGGTTTGCGTTTAGTATTGTGCTGACTTCGCTTGCGGTGGCTTTTACACGTGGAGGCGAGTTTACGATTTTGCTGCTCAGTATGGCCGGGTTTAGTGTTTTTCTGCTTAATCGGGTGTGGCTGACGGCGGGTGGGCATACGCTTGAGACTTGGAGTGCGGTGTATGGCTGGCTGACGATGCATGTGATTTTGGCAAATATGAGTTTTGCAGCACTGACGTTAGGGACGGTTTTTGCAATATTGTACTTGTTCCTGCACACCAGACTCAAAAGCAAGAAATGGAGCGACCGGATCCGTCGTTTGCCGAACCTGGAGACTACAGATAAATACTCTTACACCGCTATTTTGGTGGGCACTCCTTTGCTGGGAATATCACTGGTAGTGGCTGGTTTATCTATAGTATCTGAGGGACGGACGCTTTTATTGAAAGATTTAAAAGTATTAACGACTCTTATCGGTCTTGGGATTTACATATTTTATATTATCTTTAAGAAGTCCGGGCGGAAAAGTGGAGTAAGTATGGCTCGCTGGGCGATTTTAGGATATGCTTTTATTATCTTAAATTTTCTGTTGAATTCTTGGTCTGATTTTCACGGTTGGAGCGGGGAGTGAGGGGCATGAAGCGTTATTTACCCATAATGCTGGATTGTGAAGGGCAGCACTGTGTGGTTATTGGCGGTGGTGTCGTGGCTGAACGTAAGGTGAGCGGGCTGTTGGAAGCTGGAGCGGCGGTTAAGGTGATTAGTCCTTCTTTGACAGATTCGCTTGATTCTCTAGCTGAAAAAGGTCTCCTGATCTGGATGGACCGTACTTATGCTCCCGGAGATCTCCGTGGGGCCTTTCTCGTATATGCAGCCACTAACGATAGGGCGGTTAATGAAGAGGTTGCGCGGGAGTCTAGACGGCTTGGAATTCATGTAAATGTGGCCAGCCATGCCGAAGCGGGAAACTTTATCACGCCTGGAGTGGTTCGGAGGGGACGTTTGACGGTAGCCGTATCTACTTCGGGTGCTGGCCCGCTTGCGGCAACGAAGATCAAAAATGTGCTTGAAAAAGCGCTGGATGCGACGTATGAACCATATTTGGATTTTGTGCATGCCATGCGTACCCGGATTAAGGAAAAAGAACCTTCTGCTGAAGTTCGTGGAAGGCTTTTGCGGAAGCTAGGCGCGCTGGATGTGTTGAACGAGATGAGTAAGGGTACCTTCATAGCGTGGAGTCCGGAGGATATGGACGCTTGGATTGCTCAGCAACGGGTGGAGTAAAAGTGCGCGTGGACACTGTAAAGATTAGAAAATTGGGTTAGATTAAGATATGAAGTGATGAGCGGTTGTTTGGGTAACCATAATGAATGGCTGAATTGGCTCGTAGTGGATGGAATGGTGGAATGTACGGTATAAATCCCGTTGAATTGGGTTGAAGTGGCTAGGATGGCGGAATGTACGGTATAAGTACTGTTGAATTGGGTTGAAGTAGCTGGAATGGTGAAATGAACGGTATAAATCCCGTTGAATTGGGATGAAGTAGCTGGAATGGCGGAATGTACGGTAAAAATCCCGCTGAAATGGGTTGAAGTAGCTAGAATGGTGGAATCTACGGTATAAATCCCGTTGAATTGGGTTGAAGTAGCTAGAATGGTGAATTGTACGGTATAAATCCCGTTGAATTGGGTTGAAGTAGCTGGAATGGCGAAATGAACGGTATAAATCCCGTTAAATTGGGTTGAAGTAGCTAGTTTGGTGAAATGAACGGTATAAATACTGTTGAATTCGGCTGAAGTGGCTTAGAGGGTGGAATGAACGGTATAAATCCCGTTGAATTGGTTTGAAGTAGCTGGAATGGCGAAATGAACGGTATAAATCCCGTTGAATTGGCTCGTAGTGGCTAGGATGGCGGAATGTACGGTATAAATCCCGTTGAACTGGGTTGAAGTAACTGGATTGGTGAAATTAACGGTATAAATCCCGTTGAATTGGGCTGAAGTAACTGGAATGGTGAAATGAACGGTATAAATCCCGTTGAATTGGGTTGAAGTAGCTAGTTTGGTGAAATGAACGGTATAAATACTGTTGAATTCGGCTGAAGTGGCTTAGAGGGTGGAATGAACGGTATAAATCCCGTTGAATTGGACTTAAGTAGCTGTGATGGCGGAATGAACGGTAACAATGCCCTCTAAACGAGCCACAGTCGCCGAAGGAGCCAAATGAAAGGCAAGAATGCCTCAGGTTGGTGGAAATCATCCGAAGTAGCGAATTCAAAGGCAATAATGCCTTTTTTAGAGTGAGAGTAGTTAATTGGTTAGTTTGGGTTTGGATTTCTAGTGCAAGGTTCTGTGGTGAAGAGTAAGAGGCGAACGTTACCAGGAGGAATGGACAATGCGAAAGGTTATAGTGGGGAGTAGACAGAGCGCGCTTGCGTTGACGCAAACGGGACATGTGATTGCTGATTTGGAGCGACTTAGCGAAGAGCATGGTTTTGGATTTACTTTTGAAGTGAAAAAGATCGTCACCAAAGGTGACCGCATTCTTGACGTTACTTTATCCAAGGTAGGCGGCAAAGGGTTGTTCGTGAAGGAAATCGAGCAAGCCATGCTCGAAAAAGAAATCGACATGGCGGTGCACAGCATGAAGGATATGCCATCCGAGTTACCGGATGGGTTGGTCAATGGTGCTGTGCCGAAGCGTGTCGATCCGCGTGATGTTTTGATCTCTAACGGAGGTATCTCGCTAGACGAGCTGCCTCAGGGTGCACGCGTAGGCACAAGCAGCCTACGCCGATCCAGCCAGCTTGCTGCGCTGCGGCCTGATCTGGTCATTGAGCCCGTGCGCGGCAACATTGACTCGCGGCTGCGCAAGCTGGAGAGCGGCGAATACGACGCAATCCTGCTGGCAGCGGCGGGGCTGTCGCGCATGGGCTGGCAGGATCGCGTGAGCGCCTACCTGCCGCCGGAGGTTTGCCTGCCCGCTGTAGGGCAGGGCGCACTCGGCATCGAGTGCCGTGCAGATGACGCTGACCTGCGGAAGCTGCTGGCATTATACAACGATGCCGATACGGCGTTGACGGTAGCGGCGGAGCGCACGTTCCTTGGCGTGCTGAATGGCGGCTGCCAAGTGCCGATTGGTGCTCATGCGGTGCTTGACGCAGCCGCCAAAGCTGCTACCGCTGAGCACAAAGTAATCTCGTTAACGGGGATGGTGGGAACACCGGACGGTTCAACGATTTTGAAAGAAACTTGCACGGGGGTTGACCCGGTACAGCTCGGCGAAGAAGTCGCTAAAAAGCTGATTGCAAGAGGAGCGGAGAAGATACTGTCAGACGTTAGGGGATGAGTGAATTGACGGGGAAGGTTTATTTGGTAGGTGCAGGTCCCGGGGACGCAAAGCTGATTACTGTGAAAGGCCTCGAGTGTATCCAAAAAAGCGACGTACTGGTGTATGATCGCTTGGCAAGTCCTAGATTGCTGAAATGCATGAAACCCGGCGGGGAGAAGATTTATGTAGGCAAGCTGCCGGATCGCCACACGATGAAGCAAGAACAGATTAATCAATTGTTAGTTGATTTGGCTTTACAGGGGAAAACAGTGGTGCGGCTTAAGGGTGGGGACCCTACGATTTTTGGCCGAGTGGGTGAAGAAGCGGAGCTGCTGCGCAAAAATGGGATCTATTACGAAATCGTACCAGGCATCACGTCAGCGATCAGTGTACCTGCCTATGCGGGTATACCTGTTACGCACCGCGATCATGCCTCTTCCCTGTCGATTATCACCGGGCATGAGAGTCCGGATAAACTGGATCATTCCATACATTGGGATAAAGTAACGAACGCCACAGGCACGTTAGTGTTTCTGATGGGCGTAGCTAAAATAGGTTATATCAGCGCTCAGCTGATCAAGCACGGGCGGCCGCCAGAAACACCAGTGGCACTTGTGCGCTGGGGCACCCGCGCGGATCAGGAGACGCTGACGGGAACCCTCGCCGATATTGAGGCGAAGGTGAAGGCGGCGGATTTTCAGCCGCCGGCAGTCATCGTCGTCGGCGACGTGGTGCTGCAGCGTGAGCAGCTGAAGTGGGTCGAGGCGATGCCGTTATTCGGCAAACGCATCGTGGTGACACGGGCTCGCAGCCAAGCAAGCGAGCTGGTGGATAGAATTGAAGAACTCGGCGGGGAACCCTACGAGTTCCCGGTGATCGAGACGATCATGCCGGAAGGGGCAGAGAAGAAGGCGAAGATTGCAGCGGCGTTTGGCGCGCTGGAATCGTACGACTGGGTATTCTTCACTAGCCCGAACGGCGTGGAGTTTTTTTGGCGCCACTTGGCGGAGCTGGGGGCGGACATTCGCGGGCTACACCGCGCGCGTATTGCAGCGGTGGGGCCAGGCACAGCCGCCGCGCTGGCGCAGCGCGGGGTGATCGCTGAGGAACTTCCGGCGAAGTTTCAGGCGGAAGGTCTGATTGAGACGTTCGGTCCCCAGCTGCTGCCGGGGCAGAACGTGCTTTTGCCGCGCGGCGATCTGGCGCGGGACTGGCTGCCGGACAAGCTGAGAGAGCTTGGCCTTCAGGTGACAGACGTGGATACTTATGAGACGGTTGTCACTGGTGAGGATGACGACGAGTTGTTGAAGCTGCTAGAGGAAGGTCGCGTACACGCGGTAACCTTCACCAGCTCGTCAACCGTGCGTAATTTCATACACATCCTGAAACGGATGGGACTTGAAGATCCGCTCCCGCTACTTGCAAACGTGAAAATCGCCTGCATCGGCCCGTTAACGGAGCAGACTGCGGTAGACGCGGGACTGACACCGGGACTCTTGCCTGAAGAGGCAACCATAGATGGTTTGGTGCAGGAGCTCTGCCGCTGGAATGCGGAGACTCAGCTGCAGTAGCGCTCGGATCGAGGATAGAACGAAGCAATAGTTTACTGGTGAGCTTGGCTTGTTTAGCTTACTTTCTGGTGGGAAGGTAGAAGCTGATTACTCTGCGGGGAGAGTAGTAGCTGTTCAACGGAGAAAGGCAGTGCCTGCTTAGAAATATAGCGCTCAGCTTATAATTAGTTACATTACAGGCTAGAGTTTTGTTCGTAGTTACTAAATAGTTCGTAGTTACATGTGAGTTGGTAGTTACTAAATAGTTGGTGGTTACATGTGAGTTCGTAGTTACTAAATAGTTGGTGGTTACATGTGAGTTCGTAGTTACTAAATAGTTGGTGGTTACATGTGAGTTCGTAGTTACTAAATAGTTCGTGGTTATATGTGAGCTGGTAGTTGCTAAATAGTTGGGTTTACGTGTGAATTGGTAGTTGAGTCTGCGCTTACATTTACTAATTGCATGTGTTGGTTTGCTCGCCGTTATATCTACGCTCAAAAGTGCCACATCGCAACCTTCAAGTAACATATAAATTGAACTCCGAAAGTAGTTACTTATGGAGTTCGGAGTATAATATTTGGTTGTAAACTAACTGGTATGTAGAGAATATGCAGTAGGTTAATGTGATCAGATCTGCTTGAATTTTAGTTTTAGTTGTACTTCATACAATTAAATTTCCTATATATCAGCTAAAGTCGAGTTTAGTTGTAGTATGTACAATTAAATATCCGCTAAATGAGGAATCTTCGCTCTTTTGTAATAAATAACTGTAGAGAATGCAACTAAAGCTTACAATTAGGACAAAACATCGAGATAGTTGCACAAACTACAACTATACGCAGTTAGCCAGTGGTCGGCGGTTTGGTTGCGGCTAATTTGGACTTGGCTGCGGCTAGTTGTGGTTTGCTGCCAAACACATAAATTGGTTTTATATTTTATTTTTCAGGAGGATGAACAAATGAGCTTTCCAATTACACGTCACCGCCGTTTGCGCGGTTCTGCTGGAATTCGTGGCATGGTGCGGGAGACGATACTGAATGTGCTGGATATGGTACAGCCTATTTTTGTGACTTATGGAACAGGTGTGAAGAATGAGATTAGCTCGATGCCGGGCGTGTATCATTTTTCGCTGGATACGTTAAAAGCAGAAGTGGACGAGATCGCCGCACTAGGCATCCCGGCTGTATTGTTGTTCGGGATTCCTGAGACGAAGGATGCTATCGGTTCTTCCGGTTTTGCAGAGGATGGAATTGTGCAAGAGGCTACTCGCTTGATCAAGCACTGGTACCCAGAGCTGTTGGTCGTTGCAGATACCTGCCTTTGTGAATTTACGGATCACGGACATTGTGGAATGGTGCATACGCATACGGTGAATGGTGTGGTACATGGCGATGTTATCAACGATGCTTCGCTGGAGCTTTTGACTCGTACGGCGGTATCCCAAGCAAAAGCTGGAGCAGATATTATCGCCCCTTCCAACATGATGGATGGATTCGTTCACGCGATTCGTGCGGGACTTGATGAGAACGGTTTTGAGCATGTGCCGATTATGTCGTATTCGGTCAAATATGCTTCGGCATTTTATGGCCCTTTCCGCGAAGCAGCGGATTCAGCGCCACAATTCGGGAATCGCAAAACGTATCAAATGGACCCTGCCAATCTGCGCGAAGCGCTCCGTGAAGCAGAATCCGATGTGTTGGAAGGCGCGGATATGTTAATGGTGAAGCCAGCCCTGGCTTACCTAGATGTGATTCGTACGATTCGTGATCAGTTTGATCTTCCTTTGGTGGCTTATAATGTGAGTGGAGAATATTCCATGGTAAAAGCAGCGGCATTACAAGGCTGGATCGACGAGCAAGCCGTTGTGCTGGAAATGCTGACGGGCATGAAACGCGCTGGTGCGGACATTATTATTACTTATTTTGCAAAAGATGCAGCCCGCTGGCTGCGAGGCTAATCTTCATCACACCGACATCGCGGCAGCTAATATATGTTTGTACAAGCTTGTGTAACCAAGAAGAGAATAGGAGTGAAGATACATGAGTAATGTGCCAATGGCGCGTAAAGAGGAAGCGTCCCGGAAGGCTTTTGATGAAGCAAAACAATATATTCCCGGCGGGGTGAACAGCCCTGTACGGGCGTTTAAATCCGTAGGTCTGACTCCGATTTATGTGGATCATGGGATCGGTTCGCGTATTTTTGATATCGACGGCAACAGCTTTATCGACTATGTGCTCTCATGGGGTCCGCTGATTATGGGTCATGCGCATCCTGAGGTTGTGAAGGCATTGCAGGAGACGGCGGTAAAAGGGACAAGCTTTGGCGCCCCAACGCTACTCGAAACGGAAATGGCAAAAACCGTTGTTGAACGTGTGGCATCTGTAGATATCGTGCGCATGGTTAACTCCGGAACGGAAGCTACGATGAGCGCGATTCGTTTGGCACGTGGTTACACTGGACGCAGCAAGATCTTGAAGTTCGAAGGCTCCTACCACGGTCACGCGGATAGTTTGCTTATTAAGGCTGGCTCTGGTGTAGCTACATTGGGATTGCCGGATAGCCCGGGTGTCCCAGAAGGCGTTGCAATGAATACCATTACGGTTCCTTACAATGATTTGGAGTCCACTCAGATTGCTTTCGAACGTTTTGGCAATGAGATTGCGGCAGTGATCGTAGAGCCGATTGCCGGCAACATGGGCGTTGTTCCACCGCTTCCAGGCTTCCTGGAAGGGCTGCGTAAATTAACTTCTGACAATGGTTCGCTGCTTATTTTTGATGAGGTTATGACAGGCTTCCGTGTTAATCGCGGCTGTGCTCAAGGCTTGTTCGGGATTACTCCGGATATTACTTGTTTTGGCAAAGTTATCGGCGGCGGACTTCCAGTGGGTGCTTATGGCGGGAAAAGAGAGATCATGGAGCAAATCGCTCCTACTGGACCGATTTATCAGGCGGGCACACTAAGTGGTAATCCATTAGCGATGGCAGCCGGATATACTACGCTCAAGCTGTTGACACCGGAAGTATATGACCGACTGGAACAGTTGGGTGCACGTCTGGAAGCGGGTTTGAGAAAGAATTCAATCGAGACTGGCATTCCGCTCACGATCAACCGGGTAGGATCAATGGTTTGTCCATTCTTCACTGAAGGACCTGTAATCAATTTTGAAACGGCTAAGACGAGTGACACGGATCTTTTCCGTCGTTATTTTGGTCATATGGTGAGCCAAGGCATCAGTGTGCCACCTTCACAGTTTGAGGGTATGTTCGTATCGGCTGCACATAGTGAGCAGGATATTGATGATACCATTGAGGGCCATTATAATGCCCTGAAGGCCCTTTGAGCATCGGAGCCGGAGAAACAACCGGTGGTGGCGCTTGGACTCGGCGTGGAGAATGGCTGGAGGTAACACCCGGCAAAATCATTACTGGAGCTGAGGATACGCAGGCGACGATTGATAAGTGGCTGCTAGAAACTGTGGGCATGCCCGAGAAACTTCATCTGCGGTTACGCCGCGAGGGAGGTATTCAGTGGAAAGGTGACCGGCTTCGGCTGGCACTTTTTCCCGATCGTGAAGCGGGGATTGAACCGATATGGGAAGAGCTTGAGGTGCTGTACGAGGATGATTTTTGCCTGGTAGCTCATAAACCAGCTGGGATGGCGGTTCATCCAGATGGCAGTGGAACAGGTGTAACTCTGGATCACCTCGTAGCTGCGCATTATATCACTTCCGGCGAGAGTGTGGCTGTGCGCCATATTCACCGCTTGGACAAAGATACAACGGGTCCGGTGATGTATGCAAAAAATGAGTTCGCACAGTTAGTTCTGGACGAGAATATGCGTGAAAAAAGCATATCACGGCACTACGCCGCGATCGTCGAAGGCACAGTGCCGCCTGTGCTTAAGGTGATCGATGCCCCGATTGGGCGCGATCGGCATCACGCTGCGCGCAGACGGGTCTCGCCCGGCGGACAATCTGCCGCGACGCGAATCATCGAGCGCGAGGCACTGCATGGCGGAAGCCTGGTGCATGTGCAGCTGGAGACCGGGCGGACGCATCAGATTCGCGTCCATCTCAGCCATATGGGTCATCCCTTGTATGGGGATGAACTATATGGCGGCCCGGTTTGGGCTTCCAGCGCTGCCGGCCGCCATGCCCTGCATGGCGAGTCGTTGTCCTTCCGCCATCCTTGGAGCGGAGAACAGCTGGAAGTCAGCGATCCGTGGCCGGAGGATATGCTGCAGCTGCGAGAGCTGCTGTCTGAAGCACCCTGACGGATACGTAAGCAACTAAAGAACAGTAGAATCAGCAAAGGCTGGTTCTGCTGTTCTTTTTCTATTTTTTTCAGAAAAAAAACATCTATCCATGTCTTATTAATAAAAGCAGCATATAATACTTTGTTCTTACGAAGTAGTGCATCTATCAGCAGGCTGAAGGTTTGATGAGCTCTTAAATTCATGAAATTTATTAGCATCCTGTCCGGTTAGTACTACCAAAGTTGTCATGCCTCTCTGTTTGAAGCATATACATGTGGGGAGTAACATTTTGGGCTTATGCTCTGGGCCTGTCTCAGGGTTAGATTATGCCAAGAAGGAGGACATATCCCGTGTTTGATCAGTCCCACGGCTTGCGGTTTGATATTTACGAACGCATTCACCTTTCGGAAGAGCTTCCGGGAATAGCTGAGCTGGAGGAGGTTGAACTACTTCCGGAAATTCAGGTGATTCAGCGGGAGGATCGGGCCGAGTTATATGGTCAGCTGTTGCTTACCGGGCTTTACCGGAGTGAAGATGACCGAACACAACGTCTGGAGCATGCCATTCCCGTCGAAATCACTGTTCCGCTTACACGCGTCAGCTCGATTGAAGATATTGGGGTGGAGATCGAGAATTTTGATATTGATCTGCTCACGATGCGCACTGTGAATATAACAGGCGTACTATCGCTGCGGGGGATCGGTAGTACGGATCCTCAACCTCAACCGGCCTGGCAGCAAGAGGAGTATACAGTCGCCTATTCTCCTGTTAATGATGACAGGGTGATAGAAGCAACTGCTGAGCACCAAGAACACGAAAATGATACCCTTTATGAAAATTCACAGTGGACCTTTGGTGAAGATGCATCACAGGTTGCTGTAGAAGAACATGAACAGGCCGATGCGGCTGAGGACGCACAGGAGTTACTAGTCTCAAGCGGAGCGGCTCATACGTCCCCTGTAGTCAATTTCTCATCCGCTCAGGAGAAGGACAAGGGCGCAAAAGCCCGGACACATAGTCTAGAGTCACAAGCAGAGGATGCCAAAGCGGGTTTATCCGATTACTGGTTTAAAGCCGAGCCACAGATCAAGGAAGCTGAAGTGTCCCAGCTGAATCAAGCAAGTTATGTGAGCGAAGAGAAGCAGCAGCCGGAAGAGGAATATTCTTTTGCTTCTAGAGAGACCGTTGTTCCAACGGCTAGTGCAGAAGCGAATCAAGATATACCTGTATTTGCTTCTGAGAGTGAGGCTAATCATGAGCTTCATGAACAGGATGAGAATGCTGAACCCATCCATGAGAATGCGAACGAAGTTTTTGTTTCACAAGAGAGTGTGGTTTCTCATGAGGAGAAACAAGATCTTAAGATCGCCTTGGGCAGTAAAAAAGAAGCAGAGGTTCCGGAAAAAGAACATCTCACCTTCTCCTCTTTACTAAGCTCCAGTCGTGTCCGTAAAGAGCAGGAAGCTCTGCAGTCGGAAGGAAACACATCTGCAGCAGTGGACGTTCCAGAGGTTGGTAATAATACGGAATGGAAGAGCAGATTCATTGCCAGCGCGGACGGAGCTAACATGTTCCGCAAAGTTCGGCTGTGTATTGTACAGCGTGAAGAAACACTGGATACCATTGCAGAGAAGTATCAGCTAAGTGCGCGGGAGCTGGTGATGTATAATCGCTTGTCCGGGCAGAGTGTAGAGGAAGGCCAAGTGTTGTACATCCCGTAATCGAATCGTGATGCGTACACAAATGAATAGGTGAATCCCGATCAGGTATTAGGGTCGGGATTTTTGCTGTTTCATTGTTGGAATGAATGCTTCAGAAGAAATAAGTCGAAATTCAGCCTAAAGTCCCGCTGCAAAGGCGTATCCAGGTTGACTAGGGGGGACTCAAAATGTATTATGGAGTAAGCAATATCTAAGTAAAGACTGGGAACGGGAAGAGTAGGCGGTCAGCCCTTCAGAGAGCGGAATTGCAAGTGCTGTGACATTCCGTAGGAAACAGCCCCCGAAGTCGCCCCGGAGTCGCCCTTCTGAGCTTATCTTCATATCTATGAAGGATAAGTTAGGTTGTGGCCGGTAGCAGCCGTTATCTGTACGAGTGTCGCGCTAAGCTTCCGTACCCGTAGGGTAAGAAGTGTAGTTTTATTTTTCATTGGCGCGAAACAAAGGTGGTACCGCGAAAGAATGACCTTTCGTCCTTTGAGACGAGGGGTCTTTTTGTTTTTTTCAGAGACCTGTGCGCTCTATACAGCAACTTTATTAACAACTATAAGCAACTACAAGTAAACTAGTGGAGGTATCAGAGAATGGCTGACCAAAACCATCTAACAGCGGCAGATGCTGCCGCTACGAATGAATCTAAAAACGAGATGCCAACAACGTATGATCCGAAGGCAGCAGAACAGAAATGGTATTCCTACTGGACAGAGGGCGGATATTTCCGTGCAGGCCAGCGTCCGGATGCTCAAGCCTATAGCATTGTGATCCCGCCGCCAAACGTAACAGGAATGCTGCACATCGGGCATGCGCTCGATTTCACATTACAGGATATCCTGATTCGTACTAAACGGATGCAGGGCTTCGATACGCTTTGGTTGCCAGGTACGGACCACGCAGGTATTGCAACACAAACGAAGGTAGAGCAGAAGCTGCGCGAGCAGGGGATTTCCAGACATGACCTCGGACGTGAGAAGTTCCTGGAGCAGGTGTGGGATTGGAAAGACAAATACGCGAACACCATTCATGAGCAGTGGGCTAAAATGGGACTTTCCCTTGACTACTCCCGCGAGCGTTTTACCCTCGATGAGGGTTTGTCGAAGGGAGTTCGCGAGGTATTTGTTAAGCTTTATAATAAAGGCTTGATCTACCGCGGTAAACGTATCATCAACTGGGACCCGGCGGCTCGTACGGCGTTGTCGGATATCGAGGTTGAATATAAGGAAGTTAACGGTCATCTGTACCATCTGCGTTACCCACTTAAAGATGGCAGCGGACATATCACTGTAGCGACCACACGTCCGGAGACGATGTTGGGTGATACGGCAGTTGCTGTTCATCCTGAGGATGATCGTTATAAAGATCTGATTGGCAAAACGCTGATCCTGCCGATTATCGGCCGGGAGATTCCAATTATCGCTGACGAGTATGTAGATAAAGAGTTTGGCAGCGGTGCGGTTAAGATCACGCCAGCTCATGATCCAAATGACTTCGAGGTAGGTCAACGTCATAATCTGCCGCAGATCAACGTAATGGATGAGAGCGGCACAATGAACGAAGAAGCAGGACCTTACCAAGGTCAAGACCGGAGTGAATGCCGTAAGGCCATCACAGCGGATCTGAAGGAGCAAGGCGTTCTGATCTCTATTGAAGATCATGTGCATCAAGTTGGACACAGTGAACGTTCAGGAGCGGTTGTTGAGCCGTACCTGTCCACACAATGGTTCGTGAAGATGCAGCCGCTCGCCGAAGCTGCCATCAATGCACAGAAGGATGGTAATGGGGTTAACTTTGTACCTGAACGGTTCGAAAGAACCTACCTGAACTGGATTGAAAACGTACGCGACTGGTGTATTTCCCGTCAGCTTTGGTGGGGACATCGTATTCCGGCTTGGTATTCTGAATCTACCGGTGAGCTGGTTGTGGCGAATGATGAGGAAGAAGCGCGCCGGATCAGCGGCCTAACCGACTTGAAACAGGACGAGGATGTTCTGGATACTTGGTTTAGCTCCAACCTCTGGCCGTTTGCAACCCTAGGCTGGCCGAATGAAGACAGCGCAGATTTCAAACGTTACTATCCGAACGATGTGCTCGTAACGGGCTACGATATTATTTATTTCTGGGTAGCGCGGATGATCTTCTCGGCACTGGAATTCACGGGAGAGAAACCATTCTCCGACGTATTGATGCATGGTTTGGTACGGGATGCTGAGGGACAAAAAATGTCCAAATCACTCGGCAACGGTGTAGATCCGCTTGAGGTTATCGAGAAGTACGGCGCAGATGCTATGCGTTATATGATTTCTACCGGCAGCACAGCGGGTCAGGATTTACGCTTCCGCTGGGAAAAGGTAGAGCAGGCGCGTAATTTCGCTAATAAGATCTGGAATGCGTCACGCTTCGCCCTCATGAATCTTGAAGGGGTTAGCTTCGAGAATATTGACATTACTGGTGAGCTAACTACGGCTGACCGTTGGATTTTACACCGCCTGAACGAAACTTCTCGTGAAATTACGCGTCTAATTGACTCGTACGAGTTCGGCGAGACTGGCCGCCAGCTGTACAACTTCATTTGGGACGATTTGTGTGACTGGTATATTGAGTTCGCGAAGCTGTCGCTTTACGGAACGGATGCCGCAGCCAAAGCGAAGACACAGTCCGTACTTGCTTATGTACTCGACCGCACGATGCGCTTGATCCATCCGTTTATGCCGTTTATTTCGGAGGAAATCTGGCAGCATCTGCCGCATGAAGGAGAGACAATTACTTTGGCTGCTTGGCCTGAGTATGATGCTGCTCTGGAGAACCCGCAAGCGGTAGCGGAAATGAACCTGCTGATGGATGTAATCCGGGCCGTTCGTAATATCCGTGCTGAAGTAAATGTACCGATGAGCAAAAAGGTTGATTTGATTATTAAAGCGAGCAATGAGGAAACGCTGAGCATCATTACTCGTAACGACAACTACATCGGACGTTTCTGCAATACCTCTTCTTTCGAAGCTGGCCTGAATCCGGAAACGCCAGACAAGGTAATGTCCGCTGTAGTAACGGGAGCGGAACTGCTTCTGCCTTTGTCGGGGCTGATTGATATTGAACAAGAAATCGCTCGTCTGGAAAAAGAAGTGCAGACGCTGAACAGCGAAGTAGAACGCGTAGAGAAAAAATTGAGCAATCAGGGCTTCGTGGCCAAAGCTCCCGCAAAAGTTATCGAAGAGGAGCAGGCGAAGCAGGCAGATTATTCTGCCAAACGTGAGAAAGTACTTGCCCGCATAGCAGAGCTGAGAGGATAAGAGACATGGATGACCTAAATCGGGGCGGGAGCACCGCCCCTCTTGCGACATATACCGAAGCGGTTAACTGGATCAAGGGCTTGATTCCTTTTGGAATCCGGCCAGGTTTAGACAGAATTGAGATGTTGATGGACAAGCTGGGAAACCCGCACCGTCGGCTGAAATTTATTCATGTGGCGGGTACCAACGGCAAAGGCTCCACCTGTGCTTTTTTGACAAGCGCACTTTTGCAAAGCGGCTATTCTGTCGGCACCTTCACGTCTCCGTATATTACGAAGTTCACGAACAGGTTCCAATATAATAATACGGACATTCCTGAAGAAACTCTTCTTGAGCTAGTGAATACCCTTCGTCCTTTGGTAGATGAGATTGCAGAAACGGAATTTGGCTCACCAACGATGTTTGAGGTAACTACAGCTGTGGCCATTCTATTTTTTGCGGGTGTTTCTTGTCCGGATGTTGTCGTATGGGAGACTGGGCTTGGGGGAAGGCTGGATGTAACGAACATCGTTACTCCGATCGTGTCGGTGATTACAAATGTCGGCCATGACCATATGGATATTTTGGGAGATACGCTTGAGAAGGTTGCAATGGAGAAAGCCGGAATTATCAAACCCGGTGTACCTGTTGTTAGCTGCGTAAATCAACCGGAAGTCGTGGCTGTACTCAAGGAGAAAGCGGCGGCTTGCCGCTCTACTCTTTATCTTGCCGGAGAAGATTTTAGCTATGAAGCTACTGGAATCCATGCGGATGTGCAGACCTTTAACTTTAAGGGTCCCTTCCGTTCGCTTGAACTTGGGATTGTGATGAAAGGCGAACACCAGATTAGCAATGCGGCAGGAGCCATGATGGTTCTTGAAGTTTTGCGCCAGTATATGGCGTTCATGTTAGAGGATGAAGATGTTCTGGAAGGATTGCGTCATGCATTTTGGGCTGGAAGGCTGGAAGAGGTAAGTAAATCTCCGAGGATCGTACTGGATGGAGCACATAATCCGGAAGGCGCGGAGAGCCTTGCCAAAAGCCTGCCACAGCTCTATAAATACGGTAAATTAAATTTACTTATGGGAATGATGGCAAATAAGCATCATGAATCCTACTTTAAGCATATACTGCCTATAGTGGATACGCTCATCCTGACCGAACCGGATTTCCAGAACAAAATGGACGCGGAGCATCTGCAGGTTATCGCAGAAAGTCTGCGGGATAAATATGCCAAGGAAAACTTGGTAATCATAGTAGAACATAATTGGGGAAAAGCGCTGCAACAACTGAAGTCGATTACAGCGGAGGATGACCTTGCCGTCGTATCTGGTACGCTGTATTTGATTTCTGACGTGCGCGGTACACTTTTGCAGCAACCCGATACTGAAAAAGGCTGGTGACGACTGTTGGATACTACTGAACGTGTGCATTTTATAGGGATCGGCGGCTACGGTATGAGCGCGATTGCCCGAGTAATGCTAGAAATGGGATATACGGTTACGGGCTCCGATGTGGCTGCCCAAGAATTGACGGATAAATTGATTGCTAAAGGTGCCAAGATTTATATTGGGCATACAGCAGAACAAGTAAAAGGTGCGGATCTGGTCGTGTACTCTACGGCTTTGTCCAGCGATAATGTGGAATGGGTGGAAGCAGAGCGTCTTAAGATTCCAATTCTGCACCGCTCACAAATGTTAGCCCGTTTATTGAACGAACGTAAAGGGGTAGCCGTTGCCGGAGCGCATGGTAAAACAACTACCTCCTCCATGATCGCGCTTGTAATGGAAGAGTGTGAAGTTGATCCTACGTATATTATCGGCGGAGAGATTATGAATGTCGGTACGAATGCAAAGGCAGGACAAGGCGATTATGTAGTGGCGGAAGCGGATGAGAGCGATGGCTCTTTCTTGCACTATCATCCTTGGCTTGGAATTGTCACGAATGTGGAAGCAGATCACTTGGAGAATTACGGCGGAGATTTTAACCGTCTCAAGGCTGCTTACGTACAGTTTATGAACCAGACACGTGAAGACGGCACTGCGATTGTGTGTGCAGATGACGAGAACGTGATTTCTTTATTGCCTGAAGTGTCAGGTAAGGTGATTACTTACGGCATCAAGTCGAAGACAGCAGATTATATTGCAACAGACATCGTTCTTGGCGACCGTCAGGTTTCGTATATGATGAACCATAATGGCGTAGTATTGGGACAAATTGAACTGTCCGTGCCAGGTCAGTACAATCTGTATAACTCAATGGCTGCGGTTATCGCTTGTCTGAAATCAGGAATCTCTTTTGAGAAAATCGCTGAAGCGATTGTGAAATTCCATGGTGCGAAGCGCCGTTTTCAAGTGCTCGGAGAAGTCGATGACATTCTGGTCATCGATGATTATGCGCATCACCCAACTGAAATTCAGGCGACAATCAGTGCTGCTAAGGCAACGGGGAAACGGATTATTGCCGTATTCCAGCCTCAGCGGTATACACGTACGTTCTTCCTGCTAGATGCCTTCAGCCGCGCCTTTAGCGAAGCAGATGAAGTGATTATTACCGACATCTACTCTCCGGCAGGTGAGAAGCAGATTGAGGGGGTTACATCTGCGAAGCTGGTTGAGCTTATTGTGCAGAACAGTAACGCCGGTGCAAGACATCTGCCAACCAAAGAAGATGTGCTTGCTGATCTGAAACCTCGTATTGCCCCAGGTGACCTGGTGATTACGATGGGCGCAGGCGATATCTGGAAGGTTGGATACGCATTGGCGGACGGCTTGAAGAAGCGTTAATACAAACACAGGCCTACACGAGAATATTCATATTCTCTTGACCATAGCACTTCCCCCGAGCTCCGTGCAGGGGGAAGTGCTTTTTTGTATACTTAAGCGGTGTATGTACATTCTAAAAAATGAAATAAATAGGGTATTTGCTGAACCGGCCATTGAGTGCTATAGTGCTGTCAGTAGAGGATCAATTTTTCCGTGTAGGTGGTGACTCATGGACTCCCAGCTTGATATCAAAACGTTAGTGTATTTATTTATTTTTGGAAACCTATTTATATTGGTGCTGATAACCAACTACCGGAGGAGCGCTCCTAAAGACAGGGCATCCACCTTATTCATACGCTCTAAGGCGGTGCAACTGCTCTTCTGGTGTTCATTATTATTATGGGGCCATATTCCCCGCGCTTTATCCATTCCACTTAGCAACGCTTTGATTCTTCTAGGCTGCTGTCTGGAGATTATTGCTTTACTGCTGATGATGGGCATCCTTGGGCAGCGGATAAAGTTGTATTACATAACGCTTTCCATACTTAGTTCGATTACTTTTAGTATTGTTGCCGTCTTCTTTCATCATTCCAGCTGGCGCATAGCCTGCACCTCACTATGGTCGATACTTTTTATTGTCTATCCAGCTTACCACCTCACGGTGAACCCCAAAGGCACCCCTCTTCAGAAGATACTCGGAATATTATTTTACGCTTTTGCAGGGATTATGCTGCTCCGCGCGATTGTTGCACTGATCTGGGAGCCAGAGATGAACGTGTTCACAACTAATCTTTCGCAGTATTTATATTACCTGGGGATGTATTTATTATTGATTGTGGGAGCCGCAGGCTTTATTCTACTTTCTAACGAGCATTCCTTTGTAAAACTGAAACGAATCGCTAGCTACGATGATCTGACTGGAATCCTTAACCGTGGAGCATTTCTTCAGGAAGCTGAGGTACGGCTTGAGAAGGCAGTTGCTGAGCAGGAGTACTTTTCGTTTATGCTGCTGGATTTGGATCACTTCAAAGAAATCAATGATACATACGGCCATGATACCGGTGATGTTGTTCTGGAAGAATTCGCATTGACGATTAAGGACAACCTCGAAAACAGCGATTTATTCGGCAGGCTTGGCGGCGAGGAATTTGCAGTTATACTTTGCGGGCTTGATGAAGCTAGCTGTGACCGGAAAGCTGAAGCGTTACGAGAGGCAGTAATGAAGACGTCCACACAAAAACTCTCACAAGGTTATACAGTTAGTATAGGTGTAATTACGATCATGCCGGATCAGGAGATCTGGATAAATAAGCTGTACAAGCTGAGCGATAAAGCGTTATACCAAGCCAAACAAGAAGGAAGAAACCGAGTGGTCAGATACAATTATATTTATTGAGCTTAGAGAATACAGGGGGTGAAATTCACTAACATGCATCTGGATCTCAAGACACTGCTGGTCTGCCTCTTTATGTGGCAATCATTCACGGTATTGCTTATTGTTGTCTATCGTTTGCGTTACGCGCAGGAACGGACTTCTACCTTGTTTGTCACGGCAAAATATTTGCAGCTGGCAGCTTTAATTCTCCTTTTGCTGAACGATTTCACAGACTCGCGACTTCCCATTCCAATCAGTATGCTGCTTGCTTTAGCTGGAGGTACGCTGGAAAGCTTAGCGCTTCTGATGCTTCTCAGGGTTTTTGAGAGCTGGGTTGAACGATATTATACGATCCTGTTCGGAGTGTCCATTGTCGTTGTAGTCCTACTGCATTTAATTATGCCAGATGAGCGGTTCGTTATGGCTGCAACTTGTCTATTTGGGATTATGATCATAGCTTTACCTGCTTACATATTAGCTGTGAAGATTAGAGAGACCTCTCTCCAGCAAACCATGGGATTGTTGTACGGTGTTGTAATTTTAACGCTGGTTGGCAAGGGACTTGAACCGTTTTATTCGATGTTAGGACTGAATGCACTGACCTCTCACTGGCTGCAGATATTTTTTTATCTGGGGATTTATTTGCTTATGTTTTTAGGAACTGCGGGAATCATGCTGCTATATAGAGAGGATTCCTTTACAGAATTGGAGCGGGTGGCCACTTATGATGTGCTGACAGGTATTTTGAATCGCAGATCCTTTGTTCAGCGTGTCCGACCTTTAATAGCTGCCTCAGCGATGAAGAAGCTGCCATATTCTTTTTTACTGCTGGATGTTGATCACTTTAAACGTATAAACGATACCTACGGCCACAATACCGGCGACCACGTTCTGAAGGATCTGGCTCATAAAATAAAACAGCAGCTTGGCAATGGCGATCTGTTCGGAAGATTCGGCGGTGAGGAGTTCACTGTGCTGCTGCATAGAGCCGATGAACAAAACAGTGATATGATTGCAGAGCGGATGCGCACAGCGGTTACAGGGGCGATCATTCATGGTGTACCTCTGCATTACACGATAAGTATTGGAGTCATCACGGTGGATTCAGGTGAACGATACTCATTGAGCACTCTTTACAAACTTAGTGACATTGCATTGTATCAGGCTAAGAAAAAGGGCCGGAACTGTGTAGTTAGAAGCTACGACAACTAAAGTGTCTTCCTTTCGACATTATACGAGGGAGACGCTTTTTTTGTATGCAAAGAGGATTAGTACATAATACCTAACGATTACAACTTCTATTAATAGAGCAATTCATGATTATGTATGTCGTGAAAAAAGGGGGGTTAGTCTGTTTTTTAGAAAAAGCGGCGGTTTATAAGGGGAAATTGTAATAGAATTCTGAGGAACCAGAAAAAAACTTAAAAAAATTTAGACTTCCCCTATAAATCGACAAAACTTTTAAGTGAAATGAGTTACTATTGAACTGCATCTAAAGTTTCAGTTGGTAGATGGGGGTTTTTATTACAAAATACAAGGAGCCAGAGTCATGCGAGAAAGAATGCTGTTCCTATCAGCCCAAAATCAAAGCGCAGAGGATCTAGAAGGAGAAATGAGAACAGGGAGTATTCTCGAGATTTTGCTTGGGAAATTTGATATAGATTTGCTGACGTACGGAAGTGCCAACCAAACCGTGTCTATTAATGAGCGGACGGCACTTACGGTTCATAACATTAACGAAGATTATACGACCTGGAGGCCAATGTTGCGCCCCTTACATAAACTGCGGAATTTCTCAAATTTAAGTCATATAGATAAAGATATGAAAAACACTATTTTGGAGCTTTGCCGTTCCAATAATTATAAGCATGTATTTATATCGCATGTCCTATTGGGAAAATGTATTGATATGGTGAGGAACTTGCTTCCAGAAGCCAGTGTGATCACAGATACCTATAGTTTTGCAAACGGAAGCGGAGGATCTTCCGGAGAGACAGGGAAGTTAAGCAGGAAGAATCCTTATAATAAACTCAATGCTGCATGGGATCGTAGGAATAAACGGCGATTAATGAATAAAACGGGTCTGCTTTTAGCAACCTCGGAATGGGATGCACTAGCGTTCAAATCTCTATCATTTGCAGATGCCCGTAAGGTTCATGTTGTCCCCCATTTCATCAAGATGAATGAGTATGAGACTTTTGCAGAGCCTGTGACTAAAGAAAATTCAATTGTGCTGCACTGGAATATGAATATGAGACTGGGAATAGATGCAGCCCGAGTATTCTTTAAAAAAACCTATCCCATGATTAAGGAGCAAGTGCCAGATATCAGTAGTTATATTATCAGCTCAGAGGTTCACCCGGAGGTCATGACTTTGATTAAGGAAGATGAATCGGTCATAGTCACTGGACCAGTAAATTCCTCTACTGAATACATACGACGGTCTAAAGCTGTTCTGGTGCCTATCCTTGAAGGCTGCGAAGTTTCTAGAAATATACTGGAATCCTGGGCGCTTAAAACGCCGGTGGTTACTAGCTCTATCATGTGTGAGAAGCTGAATTGTGAGCATAACCGAAATATTTTGCTGGCTAATACCTCGGTTGAGGTTGTTGGAAGTGTATTGAATTTACTGAAAAATCCTGAGCTTGGCGCTATTATTGCGGATCGTGCGCATGAGACTTTATTAAAGAATTATGAAATGAATCATGTTAAGAGTAAGATTCTTAGTCTTGTATAGAAGGTTGTCTGACAAGATGCTTGCTGCTCTGGACAACAAATAACCCGCGAGGACCATTAAAAGTCCTACGCGGGTTATTTGTTGACAGGATTTTAGAGCAAGTTGCGGCGCAGTTCTTCTGGTGATTTCGGAGACAACGTTCCAAGTGGAATATCGAATACAGTACGCGCTCCGCTTTGACCTTCTTGACTCATACGCTGAGCAGCTCTGGCATAAGCCACAAGCACACTAGCCGTAAATTCAGGATTGCTTTCCAGCTTCAGGCCGAATTCAACGATTTGTTTCGTGCCTTCTCCTGTTACACCACTGCGAATAACAAACCCGCCGTGCGGAATACCGCTATGCTGAGCTGCTAGTTCTTCTTCAGTGATGAAAGTAACCGTAGTATCATAATCTGCAAAATAGTTCGGCATATTCACGATTTCTTCGCGAATGCGCTCTTGATCTGCACCTGCCTCAGCTACTACAAAACACTCTCTAAGATGTTTTTCACGAGTAGTAAGTTCTGGTGTTTCACCCGCACGGATAGCCTCGATAACCTCTTGTACTGGAACCGTATATTGTACGCCGCCTTTAACGCCTTCTACTCTGCGAATGGCATCGGAGTGACCTTGGCTGACGCCTTTACCCCAGAAAGTATATTCTTTACCTTGTGGAAGAATAGCTTCAGCTAGCAGACGGTTCATGGAGAACAGGCCTGGATCCCAGCCCGTAGAAATTACGCTGAGTGTTCCGCCTTGTTTAGCTGCGGCATCAACGGTCGCAAAGAACTCAGGGATTTTGGCGTGAGTGTCAAAGCTGTCCACGGTATTAAACATCCGGGCAATAGCTGGTGTCTGTTCTGGCAGGTCGGTAGCCGATCCTCCGCACAGAATCATAACATCCACTTTTCCCTTATATTGTTCGACGGCAGAGATATGCTCGAATTTCACACCGGTTTCACCGGCTTCCAGTTGTCCAGGCTCTCTGCGCGTAAAGATCGCAACCAGCTCGATATCTTCACTTTGGTTAATAGCCTTACGTACACCTTTTCCTAAATTACCGTAGCCCACAATTGCTGCTTGAATTTTTTGTTTCAGAAAAAGCCCTCCTAAACTGTAATGAACTAAAATCCTATTTCTAGCTTAACTAGTATAGTGCACACTTTTAGCTCTTTTTATATAGTATATAAAAGTTACATGTAATGTAAACTGAATCCGTATAACTTTCATTATTCATTTGGCTATAAAAATAGCATATCTCTCTATTGTCTATCATATATTTCCATATAGATTAGATGAGGTGAGGTGTTACTGTTGAATAACGGAAGAATGACATTCCGATTTGACGTGAATAAGGACGAGCCTAAGCCAAAACCGCAGGTAGTGGAGCGCTGGTCCAGTGGCGGACTGGGCACAGCTGAAGAATATGCAGAGGAGTTGCGCAAGGAGGTCGGTCCAGCACAGCAGCATACTTGGGTGCATGAACCTGATTTACGCTCTATGCGTGAGGCACCACCGGAGGATGCTTACGACTACTACTCAGGAACTGTAGATCCACGCCAGCAAGAATGGGACGAACAGGATAGAGATTTCAGAAATACGCAGCAATCGTATCTGCTTTCAGATTTGGTACTGGATGACAGAGATAAATCAGCAGAGGTTTACACGGGAGGTTATGGGGGCTCATACCATACTCGTCGTCCATCGTATTGGTGGAAATTATCCCTGTCTGTGGTGGGGGCGATCGGCACGGGTCTACTATTAGGATATGCGGCACTTTCCTTTTTTTATGGAGGAAACATGGACAGTAGTTCAGGAACCGGGATAACAGATACGTTGGCTACTTCAGGGCAGACTTCCGGAGCTAATGATCCAGCAGGTGTAGGAACCTCGGGATTGCCGGTTACGGGCACAGATGATACCGGCAAAAACACTATTCCTGTTCAAGTGGCTGCGCAAAGCTACTACCTGCTGCAGTATGGCGTATTCAGTACGCCGGCAGGCGCGGAACAAGCTAGACAAGAGCTGTTGGACGCTGGCTTGGCTGCGGGCTTGGACCCTGCTGACGGAAATCGTGTATATGCCGGAATGTCCTCTGACCGTGAACAAGCTAAGTTGCTCAGCAGTGGTCTGAAGAATCAAGGGATTGAGCTTTATGTAAGAGAGGTGGAGCTTCCCGGAGTGGAACGATTAGGATTTGCCGGAAATGCGGAGGCTGTGAATAGTTATTTTGCGGTGAGTGGACAGCTGCTCAGTGAACTAAGCAGTCAATCCGCTTCTTTACTCAGCGGAGGACAAACGGATGCGGCAGCTAATACCTCAGCTGTGAGTGATCTTCATCTCCAATGGAGTGAAGCTGTTAAAGCTCTGGAGCAAGGCATAACGCCTGAAGCCAAAAGCATTTGCGCAGCGCTAGAGAAATCTATGAGCCAAGGAATTTCAGCACTGAGTGAATATAACAAGAACAAGGCGCAAGCCCTGCTTTGGGAAGTGCAGGAGTCCATGCTGAGCTTCTTGACCAGCCAAAAACAGCTGCTGTCTGCTATGAATTGAATGCTTGGATTGCGGATTCAAAAAACAACAAGTCTCCGGGGAATTGGGGGCTTGTTGTTTTTTTTGGAGAGGGGTATCGTTCCGCAACTTTTAGGGCAAAAGGTGGTAAACATTACCGTAGGGGATTTTACGTTTGTATTGATCACCGTTTCACCGTATAATAATTAGGGTGTCAAAAAATGGCGAGGGAAGACTGAGATGAAGAAGAAAAATGTAGGAACACTGCTGTTATTTCTAATTCTAGGCTGGCTGGCTGGAGCCTGGATCGCCAAGCTGCTGCAGCCCGTAAAGGCTCTGTCTTTTCTAACAACATCGACTGTGCTCAAATGGTCTCCGCGAGCCGATTTAGACATCATAACCTATGACATCACTATTCATTTGAAATTGTGCATGCTTAGTCTCGCCGGTATTATTACAGCTGTATGGCTGTACCGCAGACTGTAACTCTCGTTACTGAGCAAGAAGGGACGTTTACAACGTGGACAACTCACCACTCATTATTCTAGCCTCAGGTTCACCGCGTCGACGTGAGCTGTTATCCTTACTGGGTTTGCCCTTTGAGGTCATTACCAGCGAAGCTGATGAGAGCACACCGCCGGATTGGACGCCGGAGAGAATCGTGCGCAGTCTAGCTTTGCGAAAAGCAGAAGCCGTAGTAGCTGCAGCCGGAGAGCGTAACGCAGTCATTATAGGAAGCGACACAATTGTTGTATTAGATAATACTGTGCTAGGCAAACCGGTGGACAAGCTGGACAGCAAAGCGATGCTTACCAGACTTCAGGGCCGAACTCATAAGGTATACACGGGTGTAGCCTGCCTCGGACTCCCGAATGGGAAGACTATAGTGGAGCACCGTGTTACTTCCGTAACGATGAGGGCAATGACTGAAGAGGAAATTGCTGCTTATATAGCTACGGGAGAGCCTGCTGATAAGGCTGGCTCATATGCGATACAAGGGCTTGGGTCCATTTTGGTGGAACGAATTGAAGGCTGTTATTTCAATGTAGTCGGATTGCCTTTGTCGCTTCTTGGCGAAATGCTATCCGAGTTCGGTATAACTGTATTGAGCCGGTAGGAAGCCTGGGGAAAGAGGGATAGGGATGGAGTCGCAACCAATTATGCTGCGGGACCTCCCCCATGAAGAACGACCTAGAGAGCGCATGATGCATTATGGGGCGGAATCATTAAGTCAAGCGGAGTTGTTAGCCATTCTGCTGCGTACGGGAACACGCCGCGAGTCGGCTATTCATATTGCACAGCAGATGCTGGGGAAGATCGGTGGCCTGCGTGGGCTAGTTGACCTTAGCATCGAAGAACTGACCAAAATCAACGGTATCGGTCCTGCCAAGGCCGTACAACTAAAAGCAGGCATCGAACTGGGAAGGCGCCTTGCGAATTCCAGGTTCAATATGCCGGTCATTATCCGCTGTCCTAGGGACGCTGCAGAGATTCTGACTGAGCAATTGCGTTATTTGCAAAAGGAGCATTTTGTCTGTCTGTTTCTGAACACGAAGAATCATGTGATTGGACAAGAAACATTGTCCATGGGCAGCCTGAATGCTTCGATCGTTCATCCTCGTGAGGTATTCAGAGCAGCTATAAAATGCAGTAGCGCCTCTATTATATGCGCGCACAATCATCCTAGTGGTGATCCAACACCTAGTCCAGAAGATATTTCCCTAACCGCTAGATTGCTTCAGGCAGGTGAGATTATCGGAATAGATGTGCTGGACCATCTAATTATCGGAGATAGCAGTTTCGTAAGCTTGAAAGAAAAAGGACATATGTAATATAAATGTAGATTTACTTAGGAAAAGGAGAAATTAGCATGTTGGGTGGTTTCACAAAAGATTTAGGAATTGACTTGGGGACAGCGAATACGCTTGTCTACGTACGCGGTAAGGGCGTTGTTGTAAGAGAGCCTTCCGTTGTAGCCATTAACACTGATACTAAGACGATTGAAGCCGTGGGTGAATCCGCCAAAAAAATGATCGGTCGTACTCCTGGAAATATCCGTGCGATCCGCCCGATGAAAGATGGCGTTATCGCTGATTTTGATACAACGGCTACGATGATTAAATATTTTATTCGTCAAGCACAGAAACAGCGTTCTATGTTCCAGCGTCACCCTAATGTAATGGTCTGCGTGCCATCTGGTATTACTGCTGTAGAGCAACGTGCGGTAGAAGATGCTACCAAACAAGCTGGCGCTCGAGAAGCTTACATTATCGAAGAGCCTTTTGCTGCTGCTATCGGTGCGGATCTGCCAGTATGGGAGCCTACAGGTAGTATGGTTGTAGATATCGGTGGAGGTACAACTGAAGTTGCCGTAATCTCGCTCGGCGGTATTGTTACTAGCCGTTCAGTGCGTGTTGCAGGTGATGAAGCGGATGAGTCCATCATTCAATACATCAAACGTCAATACAATCTGATGATCGGTGAACGTACTTCGGAGCAGCTCAAAATGGATGTTGGCTCGGCCCTTCCTCTTGAAAAGGCTGAAACCATGGAAATTCGCGGCCGTGATCTCGTAACAGGTCTGCCAAAAACACTTACAATTACTTCTGATGAAATCTGTGAAGCTTTGTCTGACACAGTGAATGCTATTATTGAAGCTGTTAAAGTAACATTGGAAAAATGTCCGCCAGAGCTTGCAGCAGATATTATGGATCGTGGAATTGTTTTGACAGGTGGGGGAGCCTTGCTTCGCAACTTGGATAAGCTGCTTGCACGTGAGACGGGAATGCCGGTTATTGTTGCTGAGAATCCACTGGACTGTGTAGCTATTGGAACCGGTAAGGCACTTGAGAACATTCATTTGTTCAAGAGCCGCAGCGGATCCAGTCTTCGTTCGAAGAGATAAGATGATGTTCTACCACTTGTGTAAGTCAACCCCTGTTATGGGAGAAATACTGTTGTTAGAGGGTGTTGAAACTGTTTAAACTCTTAAGCAATAAACGTCTGTTTATTCTGTTGATTACACTGGTGCTGTTCATTGTGGTAATGGGCTTCAGCTTGGCAACAAGGAAAGGCTTGTCCTGGCCGGAGAACTTTCTCAGAGATTCGACTGGTTTCGTGCAAAAAATGTTCTACAAGCCCGCTGGATATGTAGCGGGCTTGTTTGAAGATATTGGAAATCTGAGTGATCTTGCTAAAGAAAATGAACAGCTTAAAATTATGGCTGCCCAGTATGCACGTGATAAAGCCCAGTATAATTTCGTCAAGGCGCGGAATGACGAGTTGGAGAGAAATTGGAATTTCACTGAAGAACAGAAAAATTTGTATAAATATGAATATCGTATTGCACAGGTAATTAGCCAGACAACAGAGCCAAGCAATAGTACGATTGTTATCGATTTGGGCTCCAAAGATGGGGTTAGACCTAATATGTCCGTGATTTCAGTGGATGGTCTAGTCGGTGTTATCAGTAAGGTGAGCAATTTCACCTCCACAGTGAAGCTGATGACAATGATGGACACCAATGATCCTAATTCCCAGCCGCCTATTGCGGCAACTGCCTTAAATAAAGAGGGTAAATCCTTTGGGATGATTGAGAGTTATAATCCAGAGACGAACAGACTGCTGATGACTAAGATTCCACCGGGTGATCCTATTGCAGCGAAGGATACTATTCTGTCTTCCGGTATTGGAGGATTGTATCCAAGGGGATTGACAATAGGCACAGTTGAAAGCGTCGATGTTGGTGAATTTGGATTAACCTCCACAGCAGTGATTAAGCCTTCAGCAGAATTTCAGGACTGGAAGCAGTTGATTGTTGTGTTTACGGAGGAGCGTGCTGAATAGTGAATATGCGCAGATCAGTTCTTGTTCTGTTACTGTTCCTCTTATTTATTGTGGAGGGAACCATTTTACCTTGGCTGATTCCAGATGTTTGGCAGATGCGAATCATTCCGAATCTGGTTTTTGTAGTGTTATTGTTCGTGACTATATATCATCATCGGCATACAGCACTTATATTGGGATTATGTTTTGGAATGCTGCATGATGTCGTTTTTTACGGCAGAATTCTTGGAGCACACTCTTTTGCGATGGGATTGTCGGCTTATTTAATCGGCCTTTTATTTCAGATTCCACGTGCTCCGCTGCCCCTTATGATGACTGTGGTTCTGCTTGGAAGTCTACTTGAGGATAGTATACTATTTGGTATCTATAGTGTATTTAATCTTAATCAAGAACCTTATAGCTGGGCGATTTTGAATCACATGCTGCCGACGATGCTTTTTCATTTTGCCATCGGGCTACTCTTCTACATACCGGTTCGGCGCCAGCTTGAGCTAATCAAGAAAGAAACGAATAAGGAAGAAGCGGCTTAAAGAGCTTCTATTTTCTTTCTATACAAAGCAGGAATTTAAGGGGCCCGGCACGAATGAATGAGGATAGGGGGCCAGGCATATGACAGTAAAATCCAAGCATGTAAGGATTAAGGGCATCAAGGATGGCCTGATATTCCTGCTAGACGACAAATGTCCCTTTGAAGATCTTCTGAGCGAGCTTCGCTATAAGCTGGAGCACAGCCATCAAAATATTTTAACTGGACCGATTGTACATGTGGACATAAAGCTGGGCAATCGTACCGTAACTGAGGAAGACAAGGAAGCTGTGCTGGAGATTCTTAAGGGACAGGGAAATCTGTTGATTCGATCTATAGAGGCGCTTCCAGCGCCCGGCAGTGAGGATAATGACGCATTGTTTTTGATGAGTGGAATTCTACGTTCCGGTCAGGTGCTGCACCATAACGGAAATCTTCTATATCTGGGGGATGTGAACCCTGGGGGGACCATAACCTGTTCAGGCGATATTTATATACTAGGTTCGCTAAGAGGGATGGCGCATGCTGGAGTAGACGGGAATGAGGAAGCGATTATAGCTGCTTCTTTAATGTCTCCAACACAGCTGCGAATTGCCGATATTATTAGTCGTCCGCCCGATGAATGGGAAACCCGTGAAAGCAGTATGGAATTTGCATATTTAACAAACGGAGCTATGCAGATCGATAAGATTCATAATTTGGTCAAATTACGTCAGGATTTAAATGTGTTTAAAGGGGTGTAGCCTCCATGGGAGAAGCGATAGTCGTAACCTCGGGCAAAGGCGGAGTTGGCAAAACAACCACAACAGCCAACATTGGAACCGCACTTGCACTGCAGGGCAAAAAAGTATGTCTCGTCGATACCGACATTGGACTGCGTAATCTGGATGTAGTTATGGGGCTTGAGAATCGTATTATTTATGATCTTGTGGATGTAGCGGAAGGACGTTGCCGCCTTAATCAAGCGCTCGTTAAAGACAAGCGCTTTGATGAATTGTATATGCTGCCTGCAGCTCAAACAAAGGATAAAACGGCTGTCTCTCCTGAACAAGTAAGAGATATCATTCTTGAACTAAAGAAGGAATATGAGTATGTTCTGATCGATTGTCCGGCAGGAATCGAGCACGGCTTCCGCAATGCGATTGCCGGTGCGGATAAAGCGATTGTGGTTACCACACCAGAGCATGCCGCTGTGCGGGATGCCGATCGTATTATCGGACTATTAGAACAGTCGAGTGTGGAATCGCCGAAATTGGTGGTAAACCGTATTCGCCCAGGTCTTGTGAAGTCTGGGGATATGCTTGATATTGAGGATATATTACAGGTGCTGAACATTGATCTTATCGGAATTGTTCCGGATGATGAGCTAGTTATTAAAGCCGCAAATAACGGAGAACCTACAGTTATGAATCCCGATTCGTCAGCAGCTATTGCCTATCGCAATATTGCACGCCGAATTTTAGGTGATGCTGTACCCCTGATGCAGCTTGACCGCAAACCGGGAGCATTTAAGAAGCTTAAGAAATTTTTCGGTATGGCTTAATTTTTACTAAGCAATCCTATTATAAGAAGCATACACGGGTCCCACGAGTAGAGAAATCTATGGTGGGGCTTATTTTTTTTGAATAAATATGAATGTATGGCATTTCCGGGATTTAAATGGTCTGTCTTGGAGGGGCTTGTTCTAAAGAGACTTCCGTGCTTCATAAAATGGAAGTAAAACAAGCCCGTCCGGAGGGATAAATATGGATCAGAAATCAGATATCAAGAATCGCCGCAAGGAGCGTATTCGTAGTTTATTGGAGGAACTCCCGGAAGTCTCAGCAGTCTCAGGAGTTTCGGAAGTTCAAGAACTAGAAATAGCGGAGGCTCCCCCTTCATTTATTATGCCGGATAAGAGTACGAGCTTTAAGGAATGGGGAACAGGATTTAAGAATGCGGATCAATCCTCTGTAGAGCCCGATCCAGAGGTGATGTGGAAAAAGAGTCGTGGAGGCTGGGAGGATGACGGTGGTGGAGGCTCGAATTTTACTGCCGGTTTTATTCGGCGCTTTGTTGCTAGTGTTCTTGTGTTTGGAGCAGTGTGGGGGGTCTTTGCGGTACATCAGCCATGGTCGTATAAGATGCAAGCTTTTATTAGTGATGCGTTAAGCAATGACATGGATTTCACGGCTGTGAGAGTTTGGTATGAGGAGAACTTTAACGGAGCTCCAGCGTTCATTCCGATATTTGGGGATAAAGATGAGCCTGCTCAAAAAGTGGCCGCTCATCATCAACTCACTGCCCCGATAGCTGGGAGCGTTGTCCAGCCTTTTGCATCTACGCTAAAAGGGGTGGAAATTATGCCTCAAATCGATTCAACCTTAAATGTGACGGTGAAAAGTATAGACATGGGACGTATTCTCTCCATCTCTAAAGAGCTGGAAGGGGGCATTCGAATTGCTGTTCAGCATTCAGGCGGTGTCACTGCAGAATACGGACATTTGAGCGGCACCAAGCTGGAGGTTGATGACTGGGTGCAGAGCGGGGATTCGCTCGGTTGGATGATGGAGAAGGACGTATCCTCAGCTTCAACACTATTTTTCGCAGTGATGAAAGACAAGACTTATATTGATCCTACAGAAGTGGTATCGTTTGATTAGGATCTTTGGTATCGAACTGTCACTACATCCACTGTTCGTGATCATTATGTTATTCTCCGTGATCACGGGACAATTTCTAGAGCTGCTCACCTTATTTACGATTGTCTTCATTCATGAAATGGGACATGTCGTTGCGGCTCTTATGGCTGGTGTTACAGTTAAGTCGGTTCAGCTTCTTCCGTTTGGCGGAGTGGCTGTTATTGAAGATCATGGGCGGCTTACAGCCAGTCGTGAGATCGGAATTGCCCTTGCCGGTCCACTGCAAAATGGAATTATGATTGTAATTGCTTTGGGACTTCAACAAGCCGGTTATGGCAATCAGGAATTTCTGACCTATTTTATTCATGCCAATGCCATGATTGGACTTTTTAATCTAGTGCCAGTGCTGCCGCTTGACGGAGGTAAAGTGCTTCAGGCCACTATTAGTTTAGTGCTTCCTTATTACTACACTTTGTTATGGACTGGACGGGTGAGTGTAGCCGCAAGTGTCCTCGTGATTATATATGCGCTGCTGCCTCTTGGAGCGGGTGGAGGCCTTAGGCTGAATATGGTCATGATCGGAGCTTTTTTGCTGTATTCGAATTTTACCGACCATCGTAATTTACCGTACCGGTTTGTTGCTTTTTTGATGAATCGGGAGGCTGTTTATGAGTATCATTTGCGAACAGGAAGCGTAGCTCGTCCAATAGTTGCATTATCTGCGAAACCTTTAGATGATATATTGCGTCTATTTAAACGTAATCAATATCATTTTATCTATGTGTTAAACGGTAAAGGAAATGTTGTTGCTGTTGTGCCGGAACAGCGCTTAATATCAACCTACTTCGGAATATAGTGTATTTATGCAGAGAATGTGAAGGAATGAACGAACGAAACCAGAGGTGAAGCCATGAAACAGATGATCGTTCACTGCACGCAGCACATTACCCGAATGGCTCTTCTGGAAAACGGAAGGCTGGTGGAGTACGCGGCTGAACGCGATCAGCAGCAAGGGTTGGTCGGCAGTTATTACAAAGGCCGTGTGATTAACGTACTTCCAGGTATGCAGGCTGCTTTTGTTGATATCGGACAGAAGAAGAATGCTTTTTTATATGTTGATGATGTATTGCATCCTAATTTGGATAAACAGCCTGATGTGAAGCCCTCTATCGAGACGCTTTTGCAGCCGGGACAGGATATTGTTGTTCAAGTGCGGAAAGAGCCAAGCGGCGGAAAAGGCGCGCGTGTAACGACTCATTATACGTTGCCCGGGCGCTGGATGGTGTACATGCCCTTTGCAGAATACGTCGGTGTCTCCAAAAAAATAAGCCGGGAAGCAGAGCGCAGCCGTCTCAAAGGAATCGGAGAACGTCTGCGAATGAAAGAAGAAGGGCTTATCATGCGGACGGTTTCTCAGGACGAGCCACATGAAGCTGTGGAGGGCGATCTTTCCTTTCTGCGTGCCCAATGGGAGAATATTACACGTAAAGCACAAACGGTAGAGGCTCCGGCTTTACTACATCGTGATCTTAGTATTGTCCAACGCTTTATAAGAGATGCCTTTAATCCGCAACGGGATCAGTTGATTATTGATTCATCTGCCGCAGCTAGAGAAGCAACAGCCTTTCTGGACGACATGGCTCCTGAAGGGTACAAGCCAGTCTGTCTTTATAATGGAGCGGAGTCTATTTTCGCTGCTTATGGTATTCAGGATCAATTGCTTAAGAGCTTCAGCCGCAAAATCACGCTGGAGGGTGGAGCAACAATGATCTGGGATGAGACAGAGGCGTTAACCGTAATTGATGTCAACACCGCTCAATACATTGGCGGAGCATCGCTTGAAGAAACGGTTACCAATACGAATTTGCTCGCAGCTGAGGAGATCGGTCGTTTGATCCGGTTACGCGATACTGGTGGAATCATTATTGTCGATTTTATTGATATGGAACAAGAGCTTCACCGCAAGATGGTCACAGAGCGATTAGAGGAAGTGATCTGCAAGGATCGCACCAAAACACATATTTTGGGGTGGACAAGACTCGGGCTGCTCGAGATGACCAGAAAGAAGGCAAGGCATGATTCAGCCAGCTTTGCGCCTGTGATTTGCCAGTGCTGCGGGGGAACCGGAAAAGTTGGAGAATGGCTGGAATGAGTTGACGATAAGTCATAAGTATGATACTATCTTCAAGTATGTGTTTGATGCAGTTGATCCTGCACATGCTGTAACCGCTCCGATCGGGTACATAAGTGCAGTTCCTACGGGAATTCTGCCACCTAGACTAGGCGAGTCTGAGACATGAGGAGGTGCAAGTAAAATGTATGCAATTATCGAAACTGGTGGTAAACAATACAAAGTCCAAGAGGGCGACGTTTTGTTCATTGAAAAGTTGGAAGCTGAAGACGGCGCAAGTGTAACTTTTGACCGTGTATTGGCTGTTTCTAACGATGGTGGTCTGACTGCAGGAACTCCGCTAGTAAGCGGCGCGTCTGTAACAGCTAAAGTCGAGAAACATGGTAAAGGCGCTAAGGTTGTAGTTTACAAATACAAACCTAAGAAGAACTACCACAAGAAACAAGGTCATCGTCAACCGTACACGAAAGTAACTATCGAGAAGATTCAAGCGTAAGAAGGTGCGTTAATGATTAGCGTGCGGATTACACGATTATCGGATCTAGGAACTATCGTTGGCTTTGAGGTTAAGGGGCATGCGGGTTATGCGAAGCGTGGCGAAGATATCGTATGTGCCGGGGTATCCGCTGTAACAGTTGGAACCGTCAATTCGATTGAGACCTTGACCGGAATCTCCATGGACACGTCCATGAAGAACGGATTTTTAAGTGGAACATTAAGTTCTGTTGAAGATTTCGATACTTCCGCGAAGGTACAATTGCTGCTTGAATCCATGGTCGTGATGCTGAATGATATCGCAGAATCATACGGGAAGTATATTCAAATACAGCAAGTAAATATTTAAAGAAGGAGGTTGACAACATGTTGAAATTGAATCTTCAATTGTTCGCATCGAAAAAAGGTGTAGGTTCCACAAAAAACGGACGGGATTCCCATTCCAAACGTCTTGGCGTGAAACGTGCTGACGGTCAAGCAGTAACCGGCGGTAACATCTTGGTTCGTCAACGCGGAACAAAAATTCACCCAGGAACTAACGTAGGCATCGGTAAAGATGATACTTTGTTCGCAATGGTGGATGGCGTAGTGAAGTTCGAACGTTGGGGCCGCGATCGCAAAAAAGTGAGCGTGTACCCAGTTGATGTCGCTCCGGTAGCAGCGGCACTGGAAGCGTAAGCTTACGGACCATATGAGCAAGTAGAAGCCTCCGGCATGAGTGCCGGAGGCTTTTTTGTAGAATATTCATAATTATTTGTGTTGCAAAGTTGGAAGGGTTAGATAGATGTGAAAATCTCGTTATTATCTCTGGTGAACTACAGTGAACGCGTGTGTTATACTAGGAAATGGTAAATGATACTAACAAAACAAATAATCTAAACGAAGTCATGAATTTTGCGAACTGAGGGACGGGGAGAAAGAATGAAATCCTGGAAAAGTGCAATCTGGGCAGTCATGTTATCCGTAATGCTTCCTTTAGGTCTTTTGTATTGGCATACTTCTCTTCTGACGTGTCTATTACTCGGAATCTGGGTAGTGGCAATCGTTGCTTTCAGTTTTATCTGGAGCTAGCGTCATTATGAACGGGAGCTGCGTATACAAGAGAACACTCTGCAACAGGCGGCGATTCGGACACTGAATCATCATCGACATGATTGGATGAACGATTTGCAGATTCTATACGGATATATTCAGCTTGGAAAGCCTAATAAATCCGTGGAGTGTGTGGAAAGAATAAAGGAACGCATAGCACTTGATAGTCGTATCGCTAAGTTGGGCATTCCTTCATTGGTTTTCTATATCCAATCCTTCCGAACTAACAGGTCTAGTCTGGAATTGGAAGTTCAGGTGGAGGAAGGGTTGCAGCTAGAGGACAAGCTAAATCCAGAAGCAGGAGATGAGCTGACTTCAGTGATTATGCAGACCATACGGGCTTATCAGTACAACGGGCTGGCTCCTCAGGGGGAGACGCGCAAGCTGCGCCTTGGCTTTTTTCAGGATGGAGGAGACATTCTTATCTCCTTCGAAGGCGAGGGGGAGCATGGCAATCCCGAGCTGCTCAAAGGGCAAATTTATAATATAGTACAAGGAAAAATCATGAAAGCAGAGCAGTTTAAGCCTAGCAGGGCTTATGTAGAGCTGCGATTACCGCTTGAAATGTGAGGAAGGTGAACATTTATGTTCGTAGATAAAGCTAAGATTTATGTTAAAGGCGGTGACGGCGGGGATGGTCTCGTTGCATTTCGCCGGGAGAAATATGTACCGGAGGGTGGTCCTGCCGGTGGTGACGGAGGCCGTGGAGGCGACGTTATTTTCCGTGTAGATGAGGGACTGCGCACGTTGATGGATTTCCGATATCAGCGCCACTTCAAAGCTGACAAAGGGATTAAAGGACGGAACAAAAGCCAACATGGAGCGAATGCGGATCATATGATCGTTCGTATTCCGCCAGGAACCATTCTGATTGACGATGATACGCAAGAGATCATTGCCGATATGACGCGTCATGGACAACAGGTTGTAGTTGCACGTGGAGGCCGTGGAGGCCGGGGTAACACCCGTTTTGCCACAGCTAATAATACAGCACCAGAGCTTGCGGAGAACGGTGAAGAAGGCCAAGAGCGTTATGTGGTTATGGAACTTAAGGTAATGGCTGATGTAGGGCTTGTAGGCTTCCCGAGTGTGGGTAAATCTACGTTGCTGTCGGTTGTGTCCGCAGCTCAGCCCAAAATCGGAGCTTACCATTTCACAACAATTACACCGAATTTAGGGGTAGTGGATGTTGGGGATGGCCGAAGCTTTGTGATGGCGGATCTGCCAGGATTAATCGAGGGAGCTAGTGAAGGCATAGGTCTGGGTCACGAATTCCTGCGTCACGTTGAACGTACGCGTATCATCATTCATGTAGTTGATATGTCTGGCTCTGAGGGTCGTGATCCCTTCGAGGATTGGGTTCTAATTAATGATGAGCTGAAGCAGTACAATGCTAGTCTAATCGATCGTCCGCAGATTGTGGCGGCGAATAAGATGGATATGCCTGAATCAGAAGAGAATCTTATTTCTTTCCGTGAACGCGTAGCTGAGGTGCGGCCGGATTTAGAAATCATGCCAATTTCATCCCTTACCCGTCAGGGTGTTCAGGAGCTCTTATATCGTGCAACGGATATTCTCGACAGTATTCCGGTTGCTCCGGTGGTTGAGGAAGTTGCTGAAACTACTGAACGTAAGGTGTATAAGCTGGAAGCAGAAGAGGATAATTCGTTTACTATTACACGTGATAACGAGGCATTTGTGGTCACAAGCCCACGTATCGAACGTATGCTGAAGCGCATGCAGCTTAGCACACATGATGCGATTCTCAAGCTGGCACGGACTTTGCGTCATATGGGTGTAGATGCAGAGCTTCGTAAACGCGGTGCTGTAGAAGGAACAATTGTCCGTATCGCTGATTTCGAATTCGAATTCGTTGAGAACAGCAGCTACTATTAATATTTAGCTGACTATGAAGCGCCAACTATGGTTTTCCTGTAAAGGGATGGCATAGTTGGCGCTTTTTTTGTGAGGAGATCAGTAATTTTTTTCAATAAAAGAACCCAAAACACGATATATATCGTATACAATAAATATCGAAATACACTAATTCCCATTTGGGAGCATACACGTTATTTATATATAAGATAATGAAAGAAGGAATAGCAGATGGCAATTATAGAAGTGGTGAAGTATGACGGTCCTCCAGGTATATTTGCATGGAAATATCCTAACCAGGAGCTGGGAACATGGACACAACTAATCGTTAATGAATCCCAGGAAGCGATTCTATTCAAGGGCGGACAAGCGCTTGATTCCTTTACAGCTGGGCGGCACACCCTTAGCACCGCTAATATACCTATTTTATCCAATATCGTTAATCTTCCTTTTGGTGGAAAATCACCATTTACGGCTGAAGTATGGTATGTGAATAAGACGAATTCGATGAATGTCAAATGGGGAACAAGCTCGCCTTTACAGCTTCAGGATCCTAAATACAAAATCATGATTTCTGTTCGCTCTTTTGGGCAGTTTGGTGTAAAAATCGATGATCCGCGAAAATTCTTGCTGAAGCTCGTAGGGACACTCCCGCAGTTTGATCATGAAACGCTTATCAGTTATTTCCGCGGACTGCTGATGTCGAATATAAATGAACTTATTTCTTCTTACCTTGTGCACAAGCAAATCAGCATACTGGAGATTAATGCTTATGTTGCAGAGATCTCCAAACATATTCAGGGCCGACTAGCCTCGGCTTTCTTGGATAATGGCATTGAGCTGAATAATTTCTATATTGATTCGATCAATATTCCAGAGGATGATCCGGCAACGATTCGTTTGAAGGAAGCTTTGGCTAAAAAAGCAGAAATGGATATCATCGGATTCACCTATCAGCAGGAGCGTGGTTTTGACACGATGGAAGAAGCGGCAGGTAATCCCGGCAATCTTGGAGTGGGCATGATGAACACCGGGATGGGGCTTGGACTTGGAATGGGATTTGCTGGACCGGCTATGGATATGGTGAACCGTATGACTAGAGGGATGAATTTGGATTCAGGGACTACAGTTATACGTCAAGAGCAGCGTTCCTGCTCTAAGTGTGGAGTTATGAATCCAGTAGAGGGACGGTTCTGCAGCGGTTGTGGGCAGGCGCTTGGAGGCAACCCGCAAGGTTCTCCGTCTGCGAACAAGATCAAATGTTTTGAATGTGGGCATGAACTAAATGCGGGAGCTAAGTTCTGTCCAGGTTGCGGAAATCCTTATCGTGCTTGCCCATCCTGTAAAGCAGATAATCCTGAGGGAGCGGCTTCTTGTGTCTCCTGTGGAAAAGAAATGCCTAAAGCTTGCGGTAAATGTGGGACTATGGTAGCGCCAGGGGTGAAATTCTGTCCTCATTGTGGAGACAGCATGGTGATTAAATGCAGCGGCTGTGGACATGAGCTGAAAGCTGGACAAAAATTCTGTGCAGAGTGCGGAACAAAAGCAGGCTAAGGAGGACCTAATGAACAAAAGCAGGAGATATATATACATTATTACCGTCATTTATGCGGTAGCTATAGTACTGACAGTGTTCTCGTTTATTGGATTAGGTTTCTCCGACTCACTGTTTCGGTTCATAATTTCTTTATCCGCGGTTCTGCTAGCAGAGAGTGTAATCTATGGCTATTGTATTTTTTGGCTCCGAACTGCAAGTAGCATTCAGCAGACTCCGCCTGTTCTTATCAGCGGTGCAATCATTACGGGAATCTATGCAGCGATCGTATTTGTATCGGCCTTATTATTCGATTGGCTGCTGGAGTTACCCGCCTTGTGGTACGCAGCCGAACAACTGCTGATTCTTGTGTTAGGGGCGATCACTTTGGCCGCGATAGGGCTTTACGGGTGGAATGCCGGGGCAGGGGAACAGCAAGCTAATAAGTCTTTACAAAAGTTTCGGCGGTATCAGAACGAATTAACTGAAATGAGTGAGCTGGCTAGTAGCTGGAAGAATTCCGAATCTGGGCAGCTAGTGAACGTGCTAGATATGTTGGAGGAAAAATTTAAGTACAGTGATCCGATATCAGAACCGTCTTTATATGCTACAGAGGATATTCTGCAGCAGCAGATTTCCTTGTTACATGATCACGTGAAGCTACTGCTGGCGACCCAAGAGCCACATGAGGGCTGGCAGGTAGAAATAAATGAGATGTCAGAGAGCATAAAGTCTACACTTCAGCGGCGTAACCGTGAATTAGCGGCACTTAAATAGGAGGAGTTTACTACATGAACAGTTTGAACCTACAAGAGCCGTCACCGCTCCCGAGAGGAAATGCAGCCGTTCCCCGGCTTAAATACGAACGTACCGGGTTTGATTATGTTATTCTCGCGGCGGCTTATCTGCTGATGCCCGTTGGACTTGTGCTTGCCTTGTTACGTTTGATGACAACGCATTACAAAAATTACCGCAGACCGACTAACCTCAACCTGCTGATGCATGTATTTATTGGTGGGTTTGTTGAACTTTCTATTGCCATGTTTTCTAGTGCGCTCAATGGGGAATTTGGAACTTCTGAATTAGTATCAACGCTTATTTTAATTGCAATCATGTTTTTGACTCCAGCTTTTATACTGGCCAGTGTGACAGCGAAAGCTAAATATACCCTTTCTAAGCTTAACACTTCTTATATAGAGCTGATTCAAAATAAGAATATCCGGCATATTGGCAGTATATCTGAACGAATAGGCCAAAGTGAAAGTGATGTACGAAGAGATGTCCAGTATCTGAAGGATAAAGGACTGCTTGATATTGATATCTCGTTATCCGAAGGGCGCCAGACGCCAGAGTCATCAGCAGCTAATCAAGGTTACCCTGGAAGTACTTCGGGCTTCGAAGGAACGGGGAGAACCCAAGCATCGGGGCAGCAGATACCTGCGCAGCCTCAGTCTCCACCGCAACTGCCTAAGTCTATCCGTTGTCCGGGGTGCGGAGCCCAGAATACTGTGCTCCCAAGCCAATCTAAAAGCTGTGATTACTGTGGAACGAAGATCCCGTACAATTAATGCCGTCAACCAATAGATTAGCTGCATCGCATATAGGATTACATAAATAAGGGGATTAAAGACAAAATGAGTGGATTGGATATACGCAGACAGCCGCCGACATCGGGAAAACCCGTGTACAAGCATGAATATGAGCGGACGGCGTTTGATTATACGACTATTGTGTTTGCGTATGTATTTGCTCCGGTTGGCTTTATATTGGCTGCCATTCGGTTATTATCTACACATTCCAAGAGACAGCGCAAAGCAAGCAATATTAACCTGTTTTATCATGCGTGTATGGGTGCCTTTGTAGAATTGGCGATCTATTTCATTATTAGCAAGCTACTCGGTCAAATCGATTATGTCGCACTCTTGATCAGGCTGGTGATTATCTACGCATTGTTTAGGATTCCCGCCATCAAATTATCCGTTAGAGCCGTAGGATGGAGAGAGGGATTCACCTATCTTTGCAATGACTATATCGCATTGGTTCTTGTGGACGGCATAAGGCATATCGGCAGCCTATCCGATATTCGCGGATTCAGTGAAGAGAACGTCCGCGAGGTTTTGGAATATTTAAAAGATCAGGGAGTACTTTCTCCAGATATTGTTTATTATGAAGGACGTGTAGATAACCCATTTGTAAAATTGCCGCCGAAGCTTATTTATTCTAAACGGGCACAAGCACTGGTGCGTGCGCCTGAGAATAACCTTCGCTATCGTAACAAGCGAGACCGGACAGTGTTTGATCGAATCATCATGGCGATTGCCTATTTGTTTGCTCCGCTTGGGTTTGTACTTGCGATGCTTCGTTTTGTAAGCACTCATTATAAGAATGAGCGGAAATCATTTAACTATAAATTGCTCTATCATGTATGTATGGGAGCTTTTATGGAACTTGCCGTCCTCTTCGCCGTGGGGACCTACAAAGGGGATTTTAAGTGGTTCACTTTATTGATCATTCTGGTGGTCCTCTACTTGATCTTTATAATTCCGGCGGACAGCTTTGCAGGGAGGGCTACCTTCGCAACAGAAAACTTTGATTTTCTGTGCAAGAAGTATCTCATGCTGATCATAGTGGATGATGTTAGACATATCGGTAATTTAGCTGATATCACGAAACAAAGTGAAGATGATGTACGTAGAGACCTACGGTATTTAGTGAGATGGGGGTTACTTGCTTCTGATCTTGTCTATTATGAAGGACGTGTTAAGCTCTTAGATAAACAACCGCCCAATCTTGTGCATCCTGACCGGGCACAGCCCTCCGCGGCATCAGAGAACCAGCCATCATCTGGGCGGCAGTCATTGCCGGAGAATAGGCCTAAACCACCTGTCCAACTGCCCAAATCCATCATTTGTCCGAGTTGCGGTGCTAAGAGTAGAGTACTTCCAGGGCAGGATAAAATCTGTGACTATTGCGGGACGACGATTCCATACAGTTAGTGTACATACGATTGCCAACTGCCCCCGGGAATCCGGGGGTTTTATTGCGTCTAACTCCCCGACCTCAGAGTATCCAGATAAAGTTATTGCAATTTACAGGCTTTTTCCGATATAATGTCCACTAAGAAAACACAAAAGTCTTTGAGGTGAGGACGTTCGTGAAAGAACGCTATTATTTGGTCCGGGAGGACATATTACCTGATGCTGTACTTAAGACTATGCAGGTTAAACAATTGCTTGAGGCCGGGGATGCGAAGACCGTAAATGAAGGTGTAGAGCAGGTGGGATTAAGCCGAAGCGCTTTTTATAAATACAAGGATGGAATTCATTTGATCCATCAGCTCGAACGGGAGCGGATCGTTACGATTTCCATGGATTTGGAGCACGAATCTGGAATGCTTTCCAAGGTACTAGGCTCTGTAGCGGGACATGGGGCTAATGTGTTGACGATTCACCAGAGTATTCCGCTGCAAGGGCGGGCAAATGTGGTGATCTCCGTAGAAATTTCACACTTAAATGAGGAACTCGGGGAGATGCTGGATAGTCTGAAAGAGATTCCAGGAGTGAAGCGAGCTTTAATCGTTGGACAGGGATAGGAACTATATTCGTAAACTTTTAGGAGGAGACAGATGAAGCCGGTTAAAGTGGGGTTGCTGGGCCTGGGAACAGTAGGCACAGGTGTAGTTCGTATCGTGGAAGGGAATCAAGAGGATTTAAGCAGCCAGGTAGGCTCTTCAATTGTCATTGAACGTATAGCTGTGAATAATTCTAATAAACCACGCGAAATCGAGGTTGATCCTGCTAAAATAACGACAGATCCATGGGATGTGATTCGTGATCCTGAAATTGATGTCATCGTTGAAGTTATGGGTGGAATCGCGGGAACCAAAGAATATATTCTTGAAGCTTTGGAACGCGGTAAACATGTCGTAACTGCGAACAAGGATTTGATGGCGCTGCACGGATCAGAGATTCTTGCTAAGGCGCAGGAGAAGCAATGTGATGTCTTTTATGAGGCTAGCGTTGCAGGAGGCATTCCGATTATCCGCACACTTATCGAGGGCTTTTCCTCGGATAAGATTATGAAAATTATAGGTATCGTGAATGGAACGACTAATTACATACTAACCAAAATGAGCCAAGAAGGCGCATCCTATAATGATGTGTTAAAAGAAGCGCAGGATCTGGGATACGCAGAGTCTGATCCAACCTCGGATGTGGAAGGACTGGATGCAGCCCGCAAAATGGCGATTCTCGGAACCTTAGGTTTCCGTACTAACGTGGAGCTGCATGATGTAAGTGTGAGTGGGATTTCTCAGGTGAGTAAGGCGGATATCGCCTTTGCGAAACGTCTCGGATATGAAATTAAGCTGTTAGGCATCGCTGAACGTCAGGATGAAGAATTCAGCATCAGTGTTCAGCCAACCTTGATTCGGGCTAGTCATCCCTTGGCTTCCGTCAATGGCGTGTTCAACGCAGTTTACGTATACGGGGAAGCAGTGGGAGAGACTATGTTCTACGGTGCGGGTGCGGGCGCTATGCCAACTGCAACCTCAGTGGTAGCTGATTTGGTAGCTGTCATTAAGAACCTTAAACTAGGTGTTAATGGATTGAAGCAAAAAGTACCTTACAAGCAGAAAAAGCTTAAGAGTGATGAAGCTATCTTTTATAAAAACTTTTTACTTCTGCATGTTGATGATAAAGCAGGGGTATTGGCTAAGATTACTCAAGTGTTTGCCGAATATGATGTAAGTTTGGATTCAGTAGTTCAGCAAGCCAATCCCAATAATCCTGATGCGGAGATCATTATTGTCACTCATAACGCTAGTAAAGCAAGCATGAACAAAGTGCTGCGCCATTTCGAGGAGCTGAAAGTCATCCGCCGGATCAAGAGCCATTATCGAGTGGAAGGTTAACCACGTCACTGAACTAATACTTTCATATTTCAAAACATAGTAAGGAGATTGTACCTGTTATGAGTATTTACGGAAGAGCTAGGGTTAAAGTGCCTGCTAGTACTGCCAATCTTGGTCCGGGCTTCGATACTCTAGGTATGGCTTTGCCGCTATATGCCTGGATTGAGATGGAGGAAGCAGAGGAGACTGTTTTTCATCTATATGGTGATGAGATGAATGGAGTGGCTCAGGATAAGAGCAATTTACTCTATAAGGTCGCTCAAATGGTATTTGCAGAGGCAGGCGTTACGGTGCCTGAATTATCGATATCGATGTACTCGGAGATTCCCCTTACGCGCGGACTCGGCAGCAGTGCCTCAGCTATTATTGGCGGCATGGCTGCGGCGAACACAATGATTGGCTCTCCGCTGGATAATGGCAAGCTATTTGATATGGCTACCCAGCTTGAGAAACATCCCGATAATGTGGGTGCCTCCTTGTTTGGCGGCATTATTACTGCTGTGTGGGATGGTGAACATGCGGATTATGTTCGGCTAGAACCACCACAAAATCTTGAGGTGCTGGTGGTTATTCCTGAATTCGAACTGGAAACCACAAAAGCGCGGGGATTGCTTCCAACAGAAATCTCAGTTAGTGATGCTGTGTACAACATCAGCAGAACCTCTCTATTGACGGCTTCGCTGGCATCAGGTCGGCTTGATCTGCTTAGCAGAGCGATGCAGGATCGCCTGCATCAGCCGTATCGTGCACCGCTTATACCGGGCATGGAGAAGCTGCTTGCAGAAGCTCCTGAACACGGTGCTTTAGGGATCGCACTTAGCGGTGCTGGACCGACTCTGCTATGTTTAGTGGATCGCCAAGAGACCCGCAAGAGTGAGCTTGAGGCCTTCTTGAAGAATACGATGCAGGAACATGGCATTTCCGCTCGGACCTGCTGGTTAACACCTTGTGCTTCTGGAGTGACTACAGAGCTGCTCGAAATAAACGAGATGCAAAACGTATCATTTTTGGATATGATAAAAGGAGTACGGTCATGAAATCAATAGCGGTATTGCCGCAGGGCTCGGTATCCCACGAAGCGCTGCTGCATTTGTTTAACGGTGAACCTGTAAAGCTTGTGCATCACAAGTTAATTTCCGATGTATTTCTCTCTACGGCGGGTGGAACCACCGATTACAGCGTGATTCCGATTGAAAATACCATTGAAGGCTCAGTTAGTCTTCACATCGATTGGCTCATCAATGAAGTGGATCTGCCAATGCAGACGGAATGGATTTTTCCATCGATACAGAATCTTATCGGTAACCCAAGGGAATTCACAGATACAGACGGCAACAAGGATTTCACCAAGATGGTAAAAATCCTTTCGCATCCCGTAGCAATGGCACAATGCATGCAATTTGTTCGTAAGCATGCCCCTTGGGCTGAACTGGAGTCGGTCGGAAGCACCTCTGAAGCTGTGGAAATCGTCAAAAACAATCCCGGCAAGGGCTGGGCTGCTATCGGTACCGCTCTTGGCGCCGCTACGCATGGGCTGGAGATTGTAGATCGGCAAATTACAGATCACAACAACAACTACACACGGTTTGTCCTGGTCGGCCCACAGAAGATAAATCTTCCGCGGAGCAGCACCGGAGTAAAGACGAGTGTTCTAGTAACGCTGCCAGAGGATTTTCCAGGTGCCTTGCATCAGGTGCTTGCTGCTTTTTCCTGGCGGAAACTGAATTTATCGCGGATTGAATCACGACCAACGAAGAAGAAGCTGGGTACTTATTATTTTTATATTGATGTGCTGGAACCGATAGAATCTGTTCTGCTGCCAGGGGCTATTGAAGAAATTAGTGCTTTAGGCTGTCAGGTAAGGATTCTGGGCTCGTATCCCACATACACCTATGAGGAAGAGAAAGCGGAGGTGCAGTAAATTCATGGCTGAGCAATGGATCTATTTGGATGGACAACACGTAACGAAGGAAAATGCAAAGGTATCCGTTTTTGATCACGGTTTTTTGTATGGAGACGGTATTTTTGAAGGTATCCGTATCTATAACGGCAATATTTTTAAATGTAAAGAGCATTTGGACAGACTGTATGATTCGGCAAAATCGATCATGCTGGACATTCCGCTAACGTATGATGAGATGCTGGAAGCTATGGCTGAAACGATTCGTCTTAACGACATGCGTAACGGCTATATTCGACTGATCGTCTCCCGGGGACCAGGGAACTTAGGTCTTGATCCGCGCCGTTGTCCAAAAGCTAGTGTAATTATTATCGTTGAACAACTGGCTATTTACCCAGAACAAGCGTATTTGAACGGACTTCGTGCAGTTTCTGTATCCCAGCGCCGTAATATTCCGGATGCACTCAATCCAAAGATCAAATCGCTTAATTACCTAAACAATATCCTAGTAAAAATCCAATCCAACTTGGCAGAAGCCGACGAAGCAATCATGATGAACGCTCAAGGTTATGTTACTGAGGGATCGGGCGATAACATTTTCATCATCAAAAATGGTGTAGTTTTCACTCCTCCATGTTACTTGGGAGCCCTTGAAGGAATTACCCGTCTGGCGATCATTGAGCTCTGCGAGAAATTAGGTATTAAACTGAAAGAAGAACCGTTCACAATGCATGATGTTTATATAGCGGACGAGGTGTTCTTCACTGGCACAGCTGCTGAGGTTATTGCTGCACGTGAAATTGACGGCCGGATCATTGGTGAGGGACAAGCGGGTCCAATCACTTTGAAGCTGCTCGAAGAGTTCCGTAATGTGGTTGATAAAGATGGCTATAAGGTTTGGGAATAAAGACTAATCATACAACGTAAATAGCATTGAATACGCATCAGAAGTCCTTTTATGCATACATGCAGAAGAAAACGGGAGTCTCCGGTTAATCTTTTCATGGATCATGAAAGGATTTTTTTTATTTCGGGGATGTCATTCGCCCATGGGCTGCATAAGATGTAGTAACGAAGGAGGCGGCTGTACCGCATATAACTTTGTAAGAGAGCAATGTTCCATGAAAAGGGTGTTTGCTTTCGAAGTCAGTTTTGCTGTGTAGCTGTAAAGAAAGCAATACTCCACAAAACTTTTAGGAGGTTAATGCTACGTGAAAATACACATTGTCAAACAAGGCGATAGTTTGTATGCATTATCGCAAAAGTACGGAGTGCCGTTACAAAAACTTATTGAAGCTAACCCGCAGATCAGTAATCCGAACGTATTAGCGATTGGAGACAAAGTAAAAATACCTACGGCCCCAGTATCCGTACCGGAGAACAGTGAAGTTTACTACAAGCACACCGTTAAACAAGGAGATACCTTGTGGAAATTATCTAAAGCCTGGGGAATTCCTTTAAAGGATATGGTTGAGGCCAATCCCCAATTAAAGAATCCAAATGTACTTATGCTAGGGGAAGTAGTTAATATTCCTAAAAAAGTATCCAATACCTCACCCACACAGCCCGGGTATACACCTTCTAACGCCTCAGAGAAAACACAAGTGGGTGGCAAGGAATATACAGGTCCCAAAGAACAGCCTGCTGCTGAAGTAGTGCCTGCACCTAAACCGGAAACTAAACCAGAGACCAAACCAGAGACCAAACCAGAAATAAAGCCAGAAGCTAAACCAGCACCTAAACCAGCACCTAAACCAGTGACAAATATCTCACCTGAATCTAATTCTGCACCACACCCATCGCTAAACATCGCCCCTATTAATACACAAAATATTGCACCAAATCCTGCGCCTAATATGCAAATGGAAGTTGCTCCAGTGCAAGAAATTGAAATGCAGAGTTTATTTGTTCAGATTACGGTTCCAAATCAAGAACCGGTTGCTCAACAAGAAGCACCTAAAGCTGAGAAGAAAGCAGACAATGATTGCTCATGGGATAATTCCAACGGATACCCGGGCTTGGGAGGAAATCCTTATCTCTATGATTCATATCAAAATAGCCCTAATATGAACATGAACTGGGCACCAAGTTATGTTCAGCCAATGGCTTATGCACCAGAATGTATTTCCCCATGTTATTTTTCGGGCAATATGTATTCTAATATGAGCCCAGAACAGTGGAATCCCAATCCCGCGCCTAATATAAGCCCGGAACAGTGGAATCCCAATGCCGCGCCTAACATAAGCCCAGAGCAATGGAATCCAAATGCAGCGCCTAACATAAGCCCAGAACAATGGAGTCCCAATGCTGCCCCTCCAGGACAGTGGAATCCGATGGAGGCTAATGTTGCTGGCATGAACGTAGGCGGGGATTTCTCCCCGTATGCTGTTCCTCAATATGGAGGACAGACGCCGAATCTTCCTTGGCCAACTTGTGGGTGCGGAGGCGTGCATATTCAACCAGTGCAAACTTATTCATATGACATGCCTGTATACAACACCTATCCTGAATATGGGAATCCAAACGCTTTTTCTGCATATGGAGCAGGAATGCCTAATCAGGGAATGGTTCCTACTTCTACGCTTGGAGCATTTGGCGGACAGGATAACTCTAATATTCCATCCAATCCGCAGTATCCAGGGATAGGTAATTATTCGCAGCATAATCGGGTGCCGGAAATTCAAGAACCTGAAGCGTTCGTGCAGGAATCTCCTGAAGCGGCTAGAACAGAGACTGATGAGTCAACTTCTAACGCTTCTCTCAAGAATAAGGGGAGTGTAGTAAAGGAAACAGCAACAGGCAAAAAAGCAAAGACCTCAGGTCAACCTAGCAGCAAGAAAAGCAAAGCTGCTACGAAATCTCAAGGTTCAGCAGCGAGTACTAAAAAACGTAGAAATCCTTGGATTTCAAACTAATAAATTTATAAAACAAGCCGCTGTCCGGACTCACGTGTAGATTCTGTATCCTTAGAATCTACACGTTTTTTATAGGTAGATAGGGATAAAAGATGTTAAATTAAGTGGGGCAAAAGCACTTATTTATAAAATATAAATTTTTAAGTATTGTTTTTATATAGGGATATATGGTACATTATAAATCCAGTCGCAAAGAGGAACTATAAAGCTTTCGGTTGGTGAATGTTAATCTGAATTAGATTGCAAAAAAACTTTGAAAAAAAGAGTTGCAATAAATCAGAAAGCATGATATATTATAAGAGTTGCTGCTGAGACATTAAACGGCGCCAACGAGAACTTGATCTTTGAAAACTGAACAACGAGTGAGTAGGAAATCACGTAAGTGATATCCAAAATTAGAGAATTAATTTTCTCGTCAGATGTTTCAAAATGAGCATATCGCTCTTTTCAATACTAATTGGAGAGTTTGATCCTGGCTCAGGACGAACGCTGGCGGCGTGCCTAATACATGCAAGTCGAGCGGAGTTATTTTGAAAGCTTGCTTTCAAAATAACTTAGCGGCGGACGGGTGAGTAACACGTAGGCAACCTGCCCTTCAGACTGGGATAACTACCGGAAACGGTAGCTAATACCGGATAATTTCTTTTTTCTCCTGAGAGAAGAATGAAAGACGGAGCAATCTGTCACTGAGGGATGGGCCTGCGGCGCATTAGCTAGTTGGTGGGGTAACGGCCCACCAAGGCGACGATGCGTAGCCGACCTGAGAGGGTGAACGGCCACACTGGGACTGAGACACGGCCCAGACTCCTACGGGAGGCAGCAGTAGGGAATCTTCCGCAATGGGCGAAAGCCTGACGGAGCAACGCCGCGTGAGTGATGAAGGTTTTCGGATCGTAAAGCTCTGTTGCCAGGGAAGAACGTCCGGTAGAGTAACTGCTACCGGAGTGACGGTACCTGAGAAGAAAGCCCCGGCTAACTACGTGCCAGCAGCCGCGGTAATACGTAGGGGGCAAGCGTTGTCCGGAATTATTGGGCGTAAAGCGCGCGCAGGCGGCTATTTAAGTCTGGTGTTTAAACCTTGGGCTCAACCTGAGGTCGCACTGGAAACTGGGTGGCTTGAGTACAGAAGAGGAAAGTGGAATTCCACGTGTAGCGGTGAAATGCGTAGATATGTGGAGGAACACCAGTGGCGAAGGCGACTTTCTGGGCTGTAACTGACGCTGAGGCGCGAAAGCGTGGGGAGCAAACAGGATTAGATACCCTGGTAGTCCACGCCGTAAACGATGAGTGCTAGGTGTTAGGGGTTTCGATACCCTTGGTGCCGAAGTTAACACAGTAAGCACTCCGCCTGGGGAGTACGGTCGCAAGACTGAAACTCAAAGGAATTGACGGGGACCCGCACAAGCAGTGGAGTATGTGGTTTAATTCGAAGCAACGCGAAGAACCTTACCAGGTCTTGACATCCCTCTGAATCTGCTAGAGATAGCAGCGGCCTTCGGGACAGAGGAGACAGGTGGTGCATGGTTGTCGTCAGCTCGTGTCGTGAGATGTTGGGTTAAGTCCCGCAACGAGCGCAACCCTTAACTTTAGTTGCCAGCAGGTAATGCTGGGCACTCTAGAGTGACTGCCGGTGACAAACCGGAGGAAGGTGGGGATGACGTCAAATCATCATGCCCCTTATGACCTGGGCTACACACGTACTACAATGGCCGGTACAACGGGAAGCGAAGCCGCGAGGTGGAGCCAATCCCATCAAAGCCGGTCTCAGTTCGGATTGCAGGCTGCAACTCGCCTGCATGAAGTCGGAATTGCTAGTAATCGCGGATCAGCATGCCGCGGTGAATACGTTCCCGGGTCTTGTACACACCGCCCGTCACACCACGAGAGTTTACAACACCCGAAGTCGGTGGGGTAACCCGCAAGGGAGCCAGCCGCCGAAGGTGGGGTAGATGATTGGGGTGAAGTCGTAACAAGGTAGCCGTATCGGAAGGTGCGGCTGGATCACCTCCTTTCTATGGAGAATCGTCTTCTGCAATGAAGACATTCAAATCGGAAGCTAAGCTTCCAAACTCAGGTTTAGGCCTGTTACTCACTCGTTGCTCAGTTTTGAGAGTTTAAGCTCTCAAGTAAGACTTGATCCTTGAAAACTGGATACCGAAACGAATTTGCGTTTTAGAACATCTTTTAGCAACTTGTGTAAACAAGTAAATGTTATTAGTGAGATGATTCCAAAAGAGAATGTCATCGTATGATATTTTCCTGCGGAAGAATCAAGGTTAAGCTAATAAGAGCACACGGAGGATGCCTAGGCGCCAGGAGCCGACGAAGGACGTGGCGAACAACGAAACTGCCTCGGGGAGCTGTAAGCAAGCTTTGATCCGGGGGTGTCCGAATGGGGAAACCCAGCTGTGGTAATTCGCAGTTACTCATACCTGAATACATAGGGTGTGTAGAGGCAGACCAGGGGAACTGAAACATCTAAGTACCCTGAGGAAGAGAAAACAATAGTGATTCCGTCAGTAGCGGCGAGCGAACGCGGAACAGCCTAAACCAAGGGGCTTGCCTCTTGGGGTTGTGGGACGTCTCACATGGAGTTACAAAGGAATATGGTAGGTGAAGAGGTCTGGAAAGGCCCGCGATAGAGGTAAAAGCCCTGTAACCTAAACTGTGTTCTCTCCGAGACGGATCCCGAGTAGTGCGGGGCACGTGAAACCCCGTATGAATCCAGCAGGACCATCTGCTAAGGCTAAATACTACCTGGCGACCGATAGTGAAACAGTACCGTGAGGGAAAGGTGAAAAGCACCCCGGAAGGGGAGTGAAATAGAACCTGAAACCGTGTGCTTACAAAAAGTCAGAGCCCGATCTATGGGTGATGGCGTGCCTTTTGTAGAATGAACCGGCGAGTTACGTTTAACATGCAAGGTTAAGCCGAGAAGGTGGAGCCGCAGCGAAAGCGAGTCTGAATAGGGCGATTGAGTATGTGGACGTAGACCCGAAACCGTGTGATCTACCCCTGTCCAGGGTGAAGGTGCGGTAACACGCACTGGAGGCCCGAACCCACGTACGTTGAAAAGTGCGGGGATGAGGTGGGGGTAGCGGAGAAATTCCAATCGAACTCGGAGATAGCTGGTTCTCCCCGAAATAGCTTTAGGGCTAGCCTCGGTATAAGAGTAGTGGAGGTAGAGCACTGATTGGGTGCGGGGTCCGCAAGGATTACCAAGCTCAGTCAAACTCCGAATGCCATATACTTATTGCCGGGAGTCAGACAGTGAGTGCTAAGATCCATTGTCAAAAGGGAAACAGCCCAGACCATCAGCTAAGGTCCCCAAGTGTGTGTTAAGTGGGAAAGGATGTGGAGTTGCACAGACAACCAGGATGTTGGCTTAGAAGCAGCCACCATTGAAAGAGTGCGTAATAGCTCACTGGTCGAGTGACTCTGCGCCGAAAATGTAACGGGGCTAAACACACCACCGAAGCTATGGCTAGATACGTATGTATCTGGGGTAGGGGAGCGTTGTGTAGGGGTTGAAGGTGTACTGAAAAGAGCGCTGGACACTACACAAGTGAGAATGCCGGTATGAGTAACGAAAAGATCAGTGAGAATCTGATCCGCCGAAAGCCCAAGGTTTCCTGAGGAAGGCTCGTCCGCTCAGGGTAAGTCGGGACCTAAGGCGAGGCCGAAAGGCGTAGTCGAAGGACAACAGTTTGAAATTACTGTACCACCGTAATCCGCTATGAGCGATGGGGTGACGCAGGAGGGTAGTGACGCGGACTGATGGATGTCCGTCTAAGCAGTGAGGCTGATGTGTAGGCAAATCCGCACATCGATAAGGCTGGGCTGTGATGGGGAGCGAAAATTGTAGTAGCGAAGGTCATGATCTCACACTGCCAAGAAAAGCCTCTAGCCAGGAGAAGGTGCCCGTACCGCAAACCGACACAGGTAGGCGAGAAGAGAATTCTAAGGCGCGCGGAAGAACTCTCGTTAAGGAACTCGGCAAAATGACCCCGTAACTTCGGGAGAAGGGGTGCCCCGGTAGTGTGAATAGCACGAGGGGGCCGCAGTGAAAAGGCCCAAGCGACTGTTTAGCAAAAACACAGGTCTGTGCGAAGCCGCAAGGCGAAGTATACGGGCTGACGCCTGCCCGGTGCTGGAAGGTTAAGGGGAGTGGTTAGGGGTAACCCGAAGCTATGAACCGAAGCCCCAGTAAACGGCGGCCGTAACTATAACGGTCCTAAGGTAGCGAAATTCCTTGTCAGGTAAATTCTGACCCGCACGAATGGCGTAACGACTTGGGCGCTGTCTCAACGAGAGATCCGGTGAAATTTTAATACCTGTGAAGATGCAGGTTACCCGCGACAAGACGGAAAGACCCCATGGAGCTTTACTGCAGCTTGATATTGAATTTGGGTACGATCTGTACAGGATAGGTGGGAGCCGTAGAAATCGGAGCGCAAGCTTCGGTGGAGGCGCCGTTGGGATACCACCCTGATCGTATCTAGGTTCTAACCTAGTACCCTAATCGGGTACGGGGACCGTGTCAGGCGGGCAGTTTGACTGGGGCGGTCGCCTCCTAAAGAGTAACGGAGGCGTTCCAAGGTTCCCTCAGAATGGTTGGAAATCATTCGCAGAGTGCAAAGGCATAAGGGAGCTTGACTGCGAGACCTACAAGTCGAGCAGGGACGAAAGTCGGACTTAGTGATCCGGTGGTACCGCATGGAAGGGCCATCGCTCAACGGATAAAAGCTACCCTGGGGATAACAGGCTTATCTCCCCCAAGAGTCCACATCGACGGGGAGGTTTGGCACCTCGATGTCGGCTCATCGCATCCTGGGGCTGAAGTAGGTCCCAAGGGTTGGGCTGTTCGCCCATTAAAGCGGTACGCGAGCTGGGTTCAGAACGTCGTGAGACAGTTCGGTCCCTATCTGTCGTGGGCGCAGGAAATTTGAGAGGAGCTGTCCTTAGTACGAGAGGACCGGGATGGACGTACCGCTGGTGCACCAGTTGTTCCGCCAGGAGCATGGCTGGGTAGCTACGTACGGACGGGATAAGCGCTGAAAGCATCTAAGCGTGAAGCCCCCCTCAAGATGAGATTTCCCAATTAGTAAGACCCCTTGAAGACGACGAGGTAGATAGGTTGGAGGTGGAAGTGCAGCAATGCATGGAGCTGACCAATACTAATCGGTCGAGGGCTTATCCTATACTTAGAATGCAAATTCGTTTCGGATTCAGTTTTCAGGAATCAAGCTCAGATTTATATAGTCCAAGTGACTGTTTGATAATGAATTTGTTTTCAGCATTTGGCGATGCTGAGACCTGAATAATGCATTTGTACCGCAAATGCCCGTTTGGTGGCGATAGCGGAGGGGTTCCACACGTACCCATCCCGAACACGACCGTTAAGCCCTCCAGCGCCGATGGTACTTGGACCGAAGGGTCCTGGGAGAGTAGGACGTTGCCAAGCACGCAAGACCACTGTTGAGTTATCGACAGTGGTCTTTTTGTTGTATGATATTTATCCGCTTATTATAAGGATAGGCAATCATTGTGAGTGATTTCTTCGAATGAAAATTAGTTCACGGAGGCAAATGATCATGATATATGGATCAATGGTGCTTTTGGTTCAGGGAAGACACAAACCGCATATGAAATGTATCGAAGAAAAACATAGCTAGCGAATATGATGGAATAATTATCGTGCCTATGACCCTAATGAATTCGGATTATTGCAGGGAAATCATCGGCAAGTTAATGGATGGAGGTATAGAGCTTTATCATTTTAGTTTGTGTGCCTCCCGAGAGACCTTGCTTAAGAGATTAAGCGTTAGAGGTGAAGGAAAAGACTCTTGGGCTGCTCAGCAGATCGACAGGTGCATCACAGGGCTTGATCACGAGGTGTTTAAGCAGCATCTAGACACGAATGATAGAACTACGGGTGGAATTGTTGAGATAATAGCTCAAAAGCTTCATATCAATCTATTACCTAGTGAAGAGTAGAAAGAAGAATAATTAGTTTAGGTATTGCTATACTTAATAATACATGATATAATCTTTTTTGTTGTCAAAACAATTTATTTTTAAAACGGCCCGTTGGTCAAGGGGTTAAGACACCTCCCTTTCACGGAGGTAACATGGGTTCGAATCCCATACGGGTCACCATTTCTTCTTGAAACGGCATTAGACTTCTAGAAAAAATGGTTGCATTACAGATTTGATTATGTTATGATAATTAAGTTGCTTCTTTACATGGAGGCTTAGCTCAGCTGGGAGAGCATCTGCCTTACAAGCAGAGGGTCGGGGGTTCGATCCCCTCAGCCTCCACCATAACATATCCCCAAAAGTGAAGTTAATGCTTCACTGAGGATTCCGGATACTTTCCGGGGAATCAAAGGAAAGTAATACTTTTTTACTGACGCGGGGTGGAGCAGCCCGGTAGCTCGTCGGGCTCATAACCCGAAGGTCGCAGGTTCAAATCCTGCCCCCGCAACCAATTTTCATTAAGCAATTATTCTTCTGGAACCGTGGTGTAGTTGGCCTAACATGCCTGCCTGTCACGCAGGAGACCGCGGGTTCGAATCCCGTCGGTTCCGCCATTTTCTTGCTTTATGAGCCATTAGCTCAGTTGGTAGAGCACCTGACTTTTAATCAGGGTGTCGAAGGTTCGAGTCCTTCATGGCTCACTTCTTTAGTGAGTCGGACATCAATACATACCGTGTGCGGACGTGGCTCAGCGGTAGAGCATCGCCTTGCCAAGGCGAGGGTCGCGGGTTCGATTCCCGTCGTCCGCTCCATATAAATTTTGCGCCCTTAGCTCAGCTGGATAGAGCGTTTGACTACGAATCAAAAGGCCGGGAGTTCGAATCTCTCAGGGCGCGCCATATTTTAACTTAATACTTTGCCGGTGTGGCGGAATGGCAGACGCGCTCGACTCAAAATCGAGAGGGAAACCGTGGAGGTTCGAGTCCTCTCACCGGTACCAACTAAATCAACTCAAAGTTCATTAGATACTATATCTGATGAACTTTTTTGTTTGTTTTTTTACAATTCCGTTCATGCCTGTGCCGGAAAACTTTTGATACATCCTTCAGTTGTGAATAAGAAATTGGACTTAGTTGTACCGAGAATGATTAATGTAAGAGGATATGTGAATGAGATAGAGGCATTCCTGAGGAAGCTCCACTTCGAAGCTATAAGCAAGCATGATACTAAACAGCGATTGACAAAATAGAGGAACTACCTAATACTAATTGATAATCATTATCATTGTTGTGGAATATAATTAATTCAAATAGATTGTGGAGCAGATCGGAGTGTATGGCAAAGATGAAGCTGGAAGATCATATTTTCGCATGGAATTATGCTGCTGTTAAAGTACTTGATATTCGACATGCTGTGATGGAGCCTGGGGACAATCTGCAAGGCTATATATTACCAGCATGCGGATTTATCTACTGTGTGCGGGGTACGGCCAGCTTGAATCTCAACGGCATAGATTACGACGCAGACCGTCACTTTATTGTGCATGGTGGCAAGGGCATGAGACTAAGTATAGAGACAGGGAAGTTGTTTGAATACTATTTATTATTCTATAGAGCCTCCTTGCCAGGAAGAAAGGATTTAGCAAGACTTTTAGAACGCAGCAATCCATTTCGGATGCAGTATAGCTTCGAGTCTTTGGAGCCATTACCACTGCACTATCAACTAATGGCAATGGAACAACTTTGGGCACAAGGAAGCCAATTGGAAAGAATTCAAGTTAAAGGCTTGTTCTATCAGTTTATACATGAATTATTAAAGCAGTTCACAAAGGATGGAATTAACCTCAGGCAACCGGATGTCATTGGGCAGGTTGTCCGTTATATTGAGGAGCATTATCGTCATAATTTATCACTAGAATCTATAGCGGAGCAATTTAATTACAGCCCTCGTCATTTATCAACCCGCTTTAAAGGGGAGACGGGGTTTAGCTTGATTGAATATTTGATACGATTCCGGCTTAAACATGCAGAAGAGCTATTACGATGTACCGATGCTCCACTTCGCGATATTGCAGAAGAAGTTGGATATAGCGATGTATATTACTTCAGTCGTATGTTCAGTAAATACAATGGTCAATCTCCCATCCGGTTCCGCAAGGAAAGCAGGCAGGTGAGTTCATCGGACAATCGTCCATTTACCACCGCCAAATTCTCCATTGGCGAGCACATATCCTCCCGATATAATGTTATTGAGTATGATAATCATTATCATTACTATTACCAAAATGAAATAACCGGAGGGTCTTCACCTATGAGATTAACAAAGACGTCAAGTTTTATTGTAGCGATGCTGCTTAGCTTTACCTTGCTTTTAAGTGCATGTGGATCTGCAAGCGTTGGTTCTAATGCCACAAATTCTAATGGATCCAAAGCTTCTGAAGTTACATCATCACCAGCAAATAATTCAATTGCAGCTGACAATGTCAATAAGGAGGCTCAGACAAGAACTATCTCTACAATAAAGGGAGATATTGTTGTTCCAGCTAATCCAAAGAGGGTTGTCGTGTTATACCTTCAAGGGGATCTTGTGGCCCTCGGCATTAAGCCAGTAGGTACTTCGAGTGTTTTTGAAGGAGCGGCCTTTGCAGAAGAGCTGGGGGGGATTGAAGATCTAGGTTCATGGTATGAGCCTAATCCAGAGGCTATTATGGCAGTAAAGCCGGACTTGATCATAGCTGCTTCTGAAGAAACTTACGAAATCCTTAAGGATATTGCACCGACCGTTCCAATTCCCTATGAAAAAATGGCGACGGATGAACGTGTAATGAAGATTGGCGAGGTATTTGGCAAGGAGCAGGAGGCACAAGCTCTATTAGATAATTTCCACGAGAAGTTGGAGAAGAGCAAGCAGCAGCTTGATGAACTTGGAATTTTGGATAAGACAGTAACCATTATCGAAGGCGGAAAAAAAGAGATGGCGGTGATCGATAGCAAGCTTTATGGAAGGGGCTCTCAGATCATTTATGAATATTTAGGGCTAAAAGCACCAGAGATTCTTCAGAAAAAGATTGATGGCAGAGAGAAGGCTACTGGAGGGTTTGTTTCCTTAGAGGTGTTACCAGAGTATATAGGAGACTTCGTGTTCCGCTCTGTATGGGATGGTGCTGATGATTTGTCGGACAATCCAATTTGGAACAGCATTCCAGCAATTAAAGAAGGTAGATTGATCGAAATTGGGTTTGATTTTTCATATTATTCCGATATCTACTCTCTTGATAAGCAACTAGATTTTGTAGTAGAGAAGCTAGTGTCAGCGTATGAAAAAAAATAGAAGGCTAGATGATAGAACAACCGTTATCCCTGATTTAAGAGGGAAATCGTATTTCGGTCTGTTTCTACTCCTAGGGATACTGCTGCTGCTGCTTTCAGTAGCAGCTTCTATCTCATTTGGCTCTGCTTCCATGAGCCTGAAGATGGCATGGACAGCGATTTTTAATTTTGATCCTGAACTGACCGAGCATCAGATTATTCATGCCCTTCGTATTCCGCGTACAGCAGCTGATATTATTGCGGGGATGTGTCTCGCGGTAGCAGGAGCGGTTATGCAGGGCTATACGCGAAATCCCTTAGCAGATTCCGGATTAATGGGAGTGAATGCAGGAGCAGCTCTTGCAATGGCCGTTACACTGGTTTTTCTTCCAGGGCAACTGCAGACAACAACCCTGCTGGTTAGCTTTATTGGCGCAGGACTTGGAGCAGGATTAACGTATCTTGCCGCTTCATTGAATCGTTCAGGAATGACACCTCAACGACTGGTGCTAGCTGGAATATCAATTACAATGCTATTTGGAGCTGTGGGGTCATTTATCTCATTAAACTATGGAATTGGTCGTGCCCTTGCTTATTGGACTTCGGGTAGTGTGGCTGGAGCAACATGGGTGGAAATTAGGCTAGTTATACCTTGGTTCTTAGGTGGACTGGCTTTGTCACTATTCATTGCACGCTCTATCACTATTTTAAACTTGGGGGAAGAGATCGCGAAAGGCTTCGGGCAACGGATCGTTCTCGTTAAGATGATAGCTACGCTTGCGGTCCTTTTACTAGCGGGTGTAGCTGTTGCACTTGTAGGGCCAATCGGCTTTGTAGGGTTAATTATTCCGCATATTATGCGTTTTTTTGTAGGTGTAGATTATCGTTATATTATTCCGGCATCAGCCATTTACGGCGGCGCACTTATGGTTGTAGCGGATATCGCTGGAAGGCTGATTAATCGTCCGGCAGAGACAGCACTGGGCATTATTTTTGCAATGATTGGTGTTCCTTTCTTCTTGCTAATTGCGAGCAAAGAGAGGAGAGCCTTCAAATGAATGTTGTTAAATCGCATAAGGCTACAATATGGATTCTATCTCTTTTAATACTGCTTATTGCAGGAGCTATTCTTAGTCTTAATATGGGAAAGGTGTCCCTCAATCCACTTGAAGTATTTCAAGTATTGCTTGGACAAGGTCCAGAGGAGCATAATCTCGTTGTTTATAAGTTTCGTCTTCCTCGGATCGTATTAGCGATACTTGTTGGATTTGGGATGGCACTGGCAGGTGCAGTTATGCAGGCTTTGCTGCGCAATGATCTGGCTGATCCCGGCATGCTTGGTATTAGCTCAGGTTCAGGTCTTATGGTGTTGCTGATTATCTCAACGGTAAGCATTCAAGGCGCCGCTATAACATTATTACTGCCGTCTATGGCATTCTTAGGCGGTCTGCTGGCAGCAGCTCTGATCTATGTTCTAGCCTATAGAAAACGTCGTATGATTTCTTCTACACGACTTGTCTTGACTGGTGTTGCAATCAATATGGGGTTTAGTGCGCTGTCGCTATTCCTGACTTTAAAGCTTGATGACCAGAAGTATGAGTTTGCGCAGCGTTGGCAAGCAGGATATTTATGGGGGGACAAGTGGTCTTATATCAGCTTGTTGGCACCTTGGGTATTGCTGCTATTCGCATATATTCTTTCTAATTTCAGGACATTGAACGTCTTGGTGCTAGGCAACGAAATTTCGATAGGATTAGGAGTCGCTGTAAAGAAGAAATTTTTGCGCTTGGCAATTGCGGCTGTAGGCATAGCTTCTGGCTGTGTAGCGCTCGGGGGCTCGATCTTCTTTATTGGATTGATTAGTCCGCATGTGGCTCGCAAGCTGGTAGGTCACGACTACAAAGTTCTTCTACCTACTTCAGCGCTTATTGGTGCGCTATTGCTGCTTGTAGCGGATACGATTGCTCGAACGGTCAGCTTTAAGTCAGATATTCCCGCAGGAATTATTGTAACAATGCTGAGTGTGCCTTACTTCCTATATCTATTGATGCGTTCAAAATAAATATCGATAGGTTCCATTCCTCTCACCGGTATACTAAAAAGGTCTATAAAATTGCTTAATAAGCGATTTTATAGACCTTTTTCATTTTCAGAGCTTATTGAATTTCTAATAGGAGCATTAGGTTTTCCTCTACTACTACTTCTGAATTACCCTATTTCCAAAGTTCTAGTGTATACCGTTAGCTTCGCATTCGATGATTTAGCATTGATACTATAAAGTGCAAACCTTTTCCTACTTTTCAACGTCTCTAATTTATAGAAACAAAAGAAAAGATGACTTGCATTTTATTTATACAGTTGTATAATAGAAGCAGTTATACAACTGTATAATATGGAGGTTGATTCATGATTAATGAAATTAAGAAGCTACCTGATGCAGAGTTAGAAATTATGCTTGTCATTTGGAAAACTGGGAATCCAGTGAGTTCTTCCTACATATCGAATCAATTACGTAATAAACGAAATTGGGCTTTGGCTACTTTAATGACGGTACTTTCGCGACTCGTTGATAAAGGATTTCTGTATTGTGAAAAGGAGGGACGGAGCAATAGTTATCGTGCAGCCATCTCAGAAACGGATTATAAGGAATGTGAAGGGAAATCTACTCTTGAAAAACTATTCGGTAATTCTATTCAAGATATGGTGATGTCGCTGTACAATGGCAAGGCTATCGATAAAAATGATCTTGCAGAACTGCGTGAAATGCTTGACCGGGTAGAAAGAGAGGATTCCTGATAATGACCAGCCTTTTTTTGGATTTTTTAATAATTTCAGTAACGACAAGTCTAATGATTTTCATTTTAATGTTCTTGTCTCCATGGTTAAGCAAAAACTATTCGGCAAAATGGAAATATTGGATATGGATGATTTTGACTATACGCTTGCTACTTCCATTTAACATTTCGTTTGCCAATAATGTCGTACGGATTCCGCTTCCTGATAGCTCAAAGATAAGTACAGTGTTTCAAGACATTCCCTCCAACAGCATACAAATTGATGTGTCAGGGATTTCTCATCCTGTTCAGCAGGCCGCATCGTTAAATCATATACCATCTCTTATGGACATCTTAACTTGGCTCTGGTTTTCCGGGTTCGTACTTTTTTTGCTTTATCATTTTACCAGTTACTACTTTTTCAGAAAACAGTCTCTTCGTTGGAGTAATTCTCTTTTAAGTGACCAGATGGTATTGAAAATAAACCAAGTTTATAAAGAAATGAAAATAAAATTATCCATCACCGTTTTAATTAGTGAAAAGGTTCCAAATCCAATGTTAGTTGGTTTTTACAAGCCGATTCTCTTCTTGCCGCATGATCAATATAACGATGAAGAGCTTGAATTTATCTTCAAGCATGAGTTAGTTCATTATAAGAGACATGACATTATATATAAGATACTCCTCTTAATTGTACATGCAATTCATTGGTTTAATCCTTTCGTGTGGTTCATGGTACGCCAAGCAGGACGTGAAATTGAAATTTACTGTGATGAGACGGTAGTGGGTACACGAAGCTTATCTTACCGTAAAAAATATTGTGAGGCTATCTTATCTGTCATACAGAATTCGGATCCCCGCTTTTTGGCTTTATCAACTAACTTTTCAGGAGGGGGAATTTCTATGAAAGAGCGATTTATATCTATTCTTAATACGAAGAAAAAACGAAACGGCATCACTCTATTTTATACCGTCCTGCTTTTGATCGGGGTAATCAGCGTGTTGGCGTCGTGCACTAATATAAAAGGCACCGAATTCATCAAACCCGGCACGATCTATTCCATTGGCTTTGATGGGGAGCAAGTTGTTGTTAATGATGCTGGCAATTCGTACTCCATAGATGCAGAGGGGAATGTTTCTGTTTCATATCGGAATGGAGATGTTAAAGCAAATGTGCCATTAAAATTGGATACGACCGGAGGGGTTCTGGGAATGGGGCAAGAGAACACCGGTTATTTTATATCCGAGGATAAAACAGCTATTGTTTATGGTTTTGCAGATGGAAAATCATTGCCGCTGCATGTTTTAATCAGTAATGATAAGGGACAGACATGGAATGACTATCCTATTCCTGGAGCAATGGGATATGAAACAAAATTTATCGGTTTCACGAATAAAAATGATGGTTGGCTGGTCAGTGGTGCTTCACAAGGAGTTGGGAGTGCGCTGAATTATGTATATCAAACCTCTGACGGAGGTAAGACGTGGAAAGAGATAGGCAATCCAAATGATATTTATTCGGAACATTTGACCGGCGTGGGATTTTCTAGTTCGGATATCGGGTTTTTAGGGTACAGATATTATATGGATGAGGGTCCTGTAATTTATTGGACCAAAGATCAGGGGCAAACTTGGGAAAGGCTTGCTGTATCGCTTCCAGAAAAGTTTGATAAATATAAAAAAAATCCCCTTTCTCCTATCTTTAATAGAAAGGAAGGACTGTTCCCTATCTCGTTAATTGATCAAGATACCGGTGTGGCAGGAACTATATATCTTACCAGTAAAGATGAAGGAATCACTTGGGTTTATGATGAAGCTTATGATAAGCTTCTAAATCCTTAAAAAAAGCGGCCATTGGAATGGCCGCTTTTTGATTGTCCAATGGGATCTCAGATAATGGAAAAATAGATACGATGAATACTAATTCCCGAACTAAAGTCAAAAAGGCTTCTATCCTAAAGTATGCCTAAGGATAGAAGCCTATGAGAGAAATATTCGAAAAGAGTATTAGCGAATTGTAAGGGATCCAATTTTGCAACGTTCATTGATTAAAAAATAACATGAATCCAATGAATTAATATGTTGTATTACAGATGCAACTTCTTATAGGATATTATAGGGTATCAAGCGGTACATGCAGCAGTGAGAAAATTCGGAGGCTAAAGGATCCCTTCTATTTGTTTCTCAATTTGAATAAAATAGGTTACTATTTCCAACCCCCTCCTCCATGAGAAGATGACTCTACGTAATCAATCTTAATCTGACCGTTGCCTGAGCCAAGCGTGGTGTTAAAATTATATTGACGTAAGTTCCAATCATTGAAAGTCCCTGCCCAGCTATTATCGACGATAAAAGTATAACGTGTCGTAGCTGAGAAGGAGCCGCGGATGTAGGCACAAACAGCTCTTGAACCGTAGATTCCCACTTTATAACCGTTAGGATTTTGAGTGCTGCTGTTTAGAACTGACATTATCCCTTGGAAATAAGGCACAACATTTCCAGTAATTTGAGTAGTGGTCATATCGCGATCCACGGCGAAATAAATCGGAGTGGCATTCGTTTGTCCGAAGTCATTTGCCAATTCCACAGCATCTTTCGCATCACTAACACCCTGTGCATTCGTAAAGTAACTGACAGTTGTTCCACCTTTGTTTTCATAAAGGGATACTATGAACAGCCCAGCATTAGAAATTCGTGTAATCTCAGCATCTGTAAGTCCGTCATGAGAACCTTCTACACGGTTCAGGTATCGTCCAACAAATGTAAAGTTATTATTTTGAAGTGTCATCAATCTTGCTGAAGTAACGTTTGTTGCAGTATCACAACCCAGTACCAATGTGGTTTCCTTCTTTCAAATTATTAGATAGATTTCTTTAAACTGCATTCATAAGACCTCTATGAGAAAGATTGGCGCCAACCTAAAATAGTATATGAGAAATAGTTCACAAGTTCTTGGGGGAATAAATTAGTAGATATAAAAGAGGCAATTGACTTTAGTTGGATATGAGGTACAACCGTGCTAGATTCATTGTTTGAGGAGTAACTAGCATATTTATAAATCTAATTTAGAAAAAGAAGAACAGATCTGCATTTTTATTGAGATTTTTATTAAATTTCGCTTAAGTTTGTTAGGGGAGAGTTGGTTTTCTCCTAGTGCATTTCGTTCTCTTTCTAATGTCCAACTGTGGAGGTTCGATTCATCTCACTGTTAACTAAAAAAGAACAACCTATTGTACTTACGATAGGCTGTTCCTTTTTTTACAGGCGACCATAAAAAGAACAATTTCGACTTGAAATAGATTATTGTTATATGAAATATCTACTAAGCCATTACTATCCTCTACGACCTTCTGGATACTTTTTAAGCCTATACCATGACCGGATTTATTAGTTTTTGTGGAGCAGATGTCGCCAAAACGATTCGTATGAATTTCATTCACATAAGGATTCTGAATCTGGATGAACAAGCTTTCATTAAGATAATGCATATGTATGGTTATATAGCACTCTTCATTTCTTTTATCGCAACAAGCTTCAATGGCATTGTCCAGTGCATTTCCTAAAATCACACTGATAACTGTGGTGTCGAGCGTCAGCTGTGCAGGGATGTTCAAGTCTAACTTGAAGGGGATTTGATGCTTCTCAGCGGCCTGTTGCTTGTAGTTGATAATGGAATCAATAATCGTATTCCCGCTATTACTAACGCCTATTGGATTGTCTATTTGCCCCAGTAAGTTGTCCAACTCATTCAGATTGGCAGCTTCACCGGATTGTACCTTTGCGCGTAAACCTATGAGAATATTTTTAATATCATGCTGGAACTTAAAAGATTCTTCCTGTATTTCTTTTGTCAAAAGATATTGATTTACATAGTAAGAATTTTGTTGCTCAAGTAAGTAACTTTGGTTCTGCGCAGATTGGATAACTAACATACGGTCGCATAAGATAAATATCAATAAATTTATAATGAGTAGTCCTGTGGACAGGATTGGAACAAGGGTAGGGAAGGACTGCATATAAAGGCTGGATGCGAAGCTGTAGATCCCTAGTGTGCTTATAGAAGGGCAAATAAATAATAGAACCCAATACCATTTAGATAACCCGCCATTTCCAAAGGCTTTAGCTACGCGCACGGACACAAAAGCTAATATAAACATCAGCAGCTTGGAAAGAAACTGGTTCAGAATATATCCCTTTGTCGAGTAAAATAGGGGCAGTGATAACTCACTAAGCGTAATAAGCGCAACCAGAAAAAGAGCGGCAACGATCCGCCATTTGATATTTCCATTGTAAAAAAAAGATAAGAGAGCAATCAGGCCAATATTGAGTGTGAGTAGGATTGAGCCTGGCAGTGAGCTATAGTGCAGAAAGACAATACAGAGGAAATATAGGGAGTACACGATAACAAGATTGGCTTTGGTGGTAAGTCGGCTAACGAAACAATGGCTGTAGAAGTAATGAATAATGATAGGTAAAAGTGGAAGCGTTACTAGATAAAATAACTCCTCCAGAAAGATATTATCCAACAAGACTCCCCCTGAATTTCAGATATTTTTTCTTAAAATCGGCACTGTATTTTGCACTAATGGGTAAGGCTTCGCCATTTAGGAGAATTACTCCCTGGTTACTGATTTCTTTAATAAAGTAAAAGTTAACGATGTAGGATTGATGGATTCGGACAAAATCGCTCACAGGAAGCTTCTGCTCTTCCTCGTTTAGTGTACTGTAGTAGTCATGTTGATCGTTGCAGGAATAAAGAATAATTCTCCGCCGGTTGCTTTCCAGATAGATGATATTTCGATAGGGGATTAGAATTTCTTTTCCTTTTTGTTGTAGTGATAAGAAGTTTTTTTTGCCCTGCTGCAGCTTGCGAATTACTTTTTCAATCGTAGAAATCAGTTTTTGCTTAAATATCTCTGAATCGATAGGTTTCTTGATAAATCCCGAAGGCTGAACATCGAAGAGTTGCAGATGATATTCATCATGACTAGAGACATAGATAAGCTGCACTAGATCATTTTCATCATTTCCCCGCAGTACATACCCAGCTTTTATTCCATCCATATCCGCCATTTCAATGTCCATAAAAATAATATCAAACGCGCAGGCCTCTTGAATGGCCTTAGTGAAGCTTTCTCCGGAATAAAAGATTGACACCTCTATTTTCCTTGTGAAATTCCTTTGAGTCTCCAGAATAAGTCTCTCTATTAATTCAGTAGTGGGAAAGTCATCATCACAGACAGCAATACGTATCACTTTATCATTCCTTTCGACAAGAATTGTCCAAAATATCCGGGAATTTGTCGACCATATAAGTCACATTATACAAATCCTTCTTAATAATTACATTAACTAACTTGATTGTTACAGTTTGAATGTAGTGTCCATGGCAACATGATAGGATGTGGAAAAGTGAAAAGAGGAGTGTTTGATTTGACGCAAACGATCTTTGAGGCCAGAGGTTTAAGCAAACAATACGGAGAGTCTTTTGCGCTTCAGGATGTCTATATGACGATTGGGGTAGGAGATATTTATGGGTTTGTTGGCGAAAATGGGGCAGGTAAAACTACATTAATGAAAATTATAGGCGGATTGGTACATCCGACACATGGTGAAATCTCTCTTTTTGAAAAAAAGGACAAAAAAGCTGTTCACGAGGCGAGGCGAAAGGTTGGATTTCTAATTGAAAGGCCAGCGCTTTATCCTAATCTAAATGCCAAGCAAAATCTTACGTTTTATTGCCGTGCGTTTGGGATTAAGGATAAGAGCAGAATTGCGGAAGTATTGCAGGCAGTTTCTCTGGCAGATGCCGGTTCTAAGCTAACCTCAGAATACTCCCTTGGGATGAAACAACGTTTAGGTCTGGCTATTGCTCTACTTAACGATCCCAAATTTCTGGTATTGGACGAGCCTATTAATGGTCTTGATCCGTCAGGCATTGTAGAAGTGCGAAAGATCCTGGAGAAGCTTTCCAAAGAACAAGGAGTGACTATACTGATCTCCAGTCATATTTTAAGTGAGTTGCAGCTACTAGCGACCCAATACGGTTTTATTCATAAAGGAAGGTTAATCAAAGAAGCTTCTGCGGAGGAACTCTTACATACGGCGGAAACAAAGATCTGTATTCGAACGGCTGATCCCGCAGCGACACTTCAGATTTTAAAAAGTGAACTCCAACTAGAAACCATTACGATCACCGAAGCTGGAGAAATTCAAATTCCTAAAGAGAGTACAAATCTGGAAGAGCTGATGTCTCTTTTTCTGACGCAGGGCATCCATATTGAAGGGATTAACCTGTCGGCTCCAAATCTTGAGAACTATTATATGGATCTAATTGCTGGAGGTAACGAATGAGGAATTTTCTTAAGGCTGAAGCTTATTATGTAACCAAAGATCCTATGTTCAAGGGGATAAGTCTTCTTTTGCTGTTTGGAAGTGCCTTATTACTGGTTTGGATGGGGGTACAAGTAGGATTTGATATAGATGGTCCTTTAGAGCCTTTAATCACTAGCATTCAGTTATCTTTTTTTCTGTATTTCATCATTCCGATTTACGTTTGTTTTTTTGCTACCGAGGGATTTGAGTATGGGTCGGTCCAAACCATTATCGCTTCGGGTCAGCGCAGGTCATTATATTTGCTGGGAAAATATCTAACCGAATTAAAAGTTGTAGTATGGTGGGTAATTCAATTCTTTGGTATTTTTTATGTATTGTATATGCTGGCAGCGTTTGTTACGGGTTCCCATATCGGAAATGAAAGCTTAGAGGGGAAGTTTATCGTTGCTATGGGGGCTATTGGATTCAATATTTTGTATCTCGCAGCTTATTCCGCTGTCGTACTGTTGTTAGGAGTATTGATGAAAAAATCGGCTACCGCTGTAATTGCCACTTTTGTTTTTGTATTTGGCGATTTTCTGCTCAGTGGTTATCTTAAAGACTCTTCGTATGTATATCTGCGAGTGATTTCTGAAAATACGCTAACGACGCAAATTTTTAAATTCTCTGCTGTAAATTCACATGAAATATATACCCTAAACGAGAGTGTTCGTATGATCCTAATCCCTGTTGTAATCATAGGAGTTTGCTTGAGCGTTGCTTTAATTTCTTTTGAAAAGAGAGATGTGCATCTATAGAGAGGAAGGATGGATTATGAAAAAGCATAACAAAAGAATCACTATGATCTTAAGTATTTCGGTAGTAGTTATTATTTTTTGTGTTCTTTTTGTGAGTATACGAATATCTTGACGCTGTCTATCTAGTTTAGCTAGAACGTGAGGATTGAATCGCTCTCTGGCAAAAAAGCCACGGCGTACGTTAATAACGTACCTCGTGGCTTTAAGTGTTTATGGAAGGACATTGCCGGCAGCACGGTAGATTTCATACCATTCTTGCCGAGTGAGAGTTATATCGGAAGCTTTGGCAATATCACGCAAGCGCTGTGTATTAGTTGTGCCAACGACAGGCTGCATATTTGCCGGATGTCTGAGAATCCATGCGATGGCAATAGCTGTATTGGTTACGTCTTTTTCAGCTGCTAAGCGGTTAATGACCTCGTTCAATTCAGGGAACTTATCGTTATCTAAGAATACGCCTTCAAAGAAGCCATATTGGAAAGGCGACCAAGGCTGAATGGTCATGTCATGCAGGCGACTGTACTCCAAAATCCCGCCATCATGGACAACTGAACCGGAGTTAGTCATATTCACATTGAAACCTGTATCAATCATGCCAGTGACCATAATGCTCAATTGCAGCTGGTTGAACAGCAGCGGTTGCTTTACATTTTTCTTCAGCAGCTCGATTTGCAACGGGTTCTGGTTGCTGACACCAAAGTGTTTGACCATACCTTTGCTTTCCAGAATATCAAAAGCCTCAGCGACTTCTTCTGGCTCGAACAGCGTATCAGGCCGGTGAAGCAGTAGGACGTCGATATAGTCTGTTTTCAAGCGCTTAAGGCTGCCTTCAACGGATTGCAGGATATGTTCCTTGGAGAAATCAAAAAAACCGTTGCGGATTCCGCATTTGGTTTGGATCATCATTTTATCACGCATACCCGGATTGTTCTCCAGTACACCTGCGAATACTTCTTCGGCTTTGCCAGCTGCGTAGATGTCAGCGTGGTCAAAAAAGTCTATTCCGAGCTCTAGGGCACTATGTACATGTGTATCTGCTTCTTTTGCAGATAGATCAGCAATCCGCATACAGCCAAGCGAAATTTGTGACACCTCAAGTGCGCCGTTTGCTACACTAATTTTTTTAACCAAAAGTGACTCACTCCTTTGAATGTTAGTAGAACATGCAGTATTCAATCAAACCATATCATAAAGAGGGGAGGTAAGCCAATGTCTGTCTAAAAGAGAAAGAGGTTATCTCATCAGTAGAATTCACTACTTCAGAGACAACCTCATTTGTCTATAGGTCAGTTATTAATACATATTTGGAATGTCGACATTAGGATCAATGTCAGCTTCGTAATCTACACCCTCTGTTCTAAAACCAAACAGGTTAAAGAAATCTTGGCGGTAGCCTTCAAGATCAGCAAGCTCACCTGCATTGTCGGTTGTCAGCTCGTCCCAACGTTTCATAACCTCAGTCTGAACATCCTCACGCATTTCCCAGTCATCAATTCGGATCAAGCAGCCCCCGTCAGCAGTAGCTTCGCCCCCACTGTAAAGATGCTCAGAGAATAAACGGTACATTTGTTCAATACAGTTCTCGTGCAGCCCTTTTTCCTTCATAACTTCATACAATGCAGAGATATAAAGCGGGACTACAGGAATTGCGGAGCTGGATTGGGTTACCAGAGCTTTGTTCACGGAAACAAAAGCACGTCCACCTTGAGTGGACAGGCGATCATTCAATTGGATCGCTGTTTGTTCCAGATCATGTTTGGCTTGACCAATCGTTCCGTCGCGATAGATAGGGTGAGTGATTTCAGGCCCGATGTAGGAGTAAGCAACGGTTGTAGCTCCATCGGCAAGCACGCCAGCTGCTTGAAGCTGATCGATCCACATTCTCCAGTCTTCGCCGCCCATAACTGCGATGGTCTGACGTACTTCCTCTTCTGAGGCAGGCTCAATAGTGGTCATGGAAACTTCACCTGTGTGGAAGTTCAAGGTTTTGTTCGAATAAGCGGTTCCCACCGGTTTAATGACGGAAGAGAAGGTTTCTCCTGTTACCGGATGAGTGCGGCGTGGTGAAGCGACACTATAGACAACTAAATCAACTGTGCCATATTCAGCTTTAATCAATTCAATGGTCTTCTCTTTGATAGCATCGGAGAAGGCATCGCCAACTATGCTGTGAGATTTAAGTCCAAGCTGCGCTGCTTGTTGTTCAAAAGCTGCGGAGTTGTACCAGCCAGCAGAAGCTGTACGTTGACCTTCAGCAGCTTTATCAAAGAAAACACCAATAGTGTTGGCTCCAGCACCGAAAGCGGCTGAAATTCTGGAAGCTAGTCCGTATCCGGTAGAAGCACCAATGACTAGTACATTAGCGGGTCCCTCAATTTTCTTTTGTGCTTTTACATATTCAATTTGTTGTTGTATTTGTTTGGCGCATCCCTCTGGATGGGCTGTTGTACATATAAATCCGCGAGTTTTAGGTTGAATAATCATCAAGGAATTCCCCTTTTTATAATAATTAAAGTCCAATGTTACTTCAGAGAAAGTATAGCAAACAATATTTACTAATACAAAGAATTTAGGATATTGGAGAAGAATGAAGCTAGAATAAAAAGTGGACAGTAGTTAACAGACTGGCGATAATGAGTCCACGGAGGTGTGTTCACATGGGAGAACATCGACAACGGTACAACGAAGAATTTAAAAAACAGACAGTGCAGTTCATTCAAGAGCAAACAAAGACAGTGGGCGACTTGGCGGAAGAGCTCAACATCCCAAAAAGTACCCTGCATCAATGGATGAGCCAGTATCGAGAACTAAAGAATGAACCGGCAGCTAGCGTGGATCGAGTACGGGAACTCGAGGCACAGTTGAAAGAAATGAGCCGTCAACTTCAAGAAAAAGATAACAAGATTGCTGATGTGGAAGAGGAATTAGCGATCGTAAAAAAAGCAGTGCACATCTTCAGCAAACCAAGGAACTGAGATTCCAGTTTATTGAAAAACATCGCTCCGAGTTTCTCTTGGAGAAGATGTGCATGACCCTACATGTGTCACGGAGCGGGTACTACAAGTGGCGGACAGAAAAAAACAGTACGCATATGCTTCGTAAGGCTGCGATAATGAAGCGAATTCAGTATCATTTTGCAGACCATCAAAAGCGGTATGGGAGTCCGAAGATCACTCGCCTGTTGCATCAAGAAGGTTATACCGTTACCGAACGCACGGTGAGTGTGTACATGCGACATATGAAGCTTCGCTCCATTGTCTCCAAAACGTATCGCGTACAGACCACCGACTCCAATCATGACCATCCGATTGCCCCGAATACGCTGAACCAGCAATTTAAAATACTCAAACCCAATTCAGTATGGGTTACCGACATTACGTACATTCCTTGCCGGGGAGGGCGCTTGTACCTGGCTAGTGTGATGGACCTTTGCACGCGTGAAATCGTGGGGTGGCGCTTGGAGGACCATATGGAAACTAGCTTAATTTCGGGCGCCTTACAAGATGCTTACGAAGCTAAACAACCGGAAAAGGGTCTATTACATCACTCCGATAGAGGTTCTCAATATACTTCTCATGAATATACGAAGCAGTTGAAAGCGTATGGCATGGAGTCCAGCATGAGCCGCAGAGGTAACTGTTATGATAACGCCTGTATCGAGTCGTGGCACAGCATTTTGAAAAAGGAGCTCATTTATTGTAATCCACGATTCAAAACTAAGGAGCAAGCCTACCAGACACTTTTTCAATATATTGAGTTTTATTATAACCGCAAGCGAATGCATGGCGCGCTGGGGTATCTTTCTCCAGTTCGTTTTGCTGAGCAATTGACTAGAATGTCTGTTGCGTGACTGTCCACTTTCTTGACAGAGGTCCAGAATGACTGCTCTCCACTACGATCGACTGCCATCCGCTGCCGCTTACGGACCCAGATGACGTTATATGCAAATTTATCGCCTTTTCAGCAGGGTTTCGGACCCCAGAGACGTTATTGCTTAGAAAAAGGTTCATATTAGGTGTATTTTGTGCCAATAGAGGATATGAGGTCCGTTGGAATTCCAAATGTGCAATAATACTGCGTTACGGGTCAACTGTGTCCGATAGGGCATTGTGCGGGGAGCTGTGATAGGTCGATCGAACGAACGTACGAAGGAAATAAAACGAACGAATGACGAATCTTACGAATCATGGCAATCGAACTATCTAACCTGAATCATCGGATGAACCAAAGCACAAAAGGGGCTGCCCCAGCAGCCATTTCGTGGCCATGGGACAACCCCTTAATCTAATGAGGCTAGATTACACCTTAAATATAGAATCTATAGTTTTGATCTCTTCTGGGGTCAGCTGCACCTTCAGCGTCTCTAAGTTGGAAACGATCTGCTCAGGACGTTTGGCGCCCGGAATAAGCACATCGATGGAAGGTACGGTCAAATACCAGGCAAGTACGACATGTGCGACTTCGACACCTTTAGCATTGGCAATCTGGCGGACCTTGTCCACCTTCTCCAGATTCTTGGCAAAGGTCTCCCCTTGAAATAGCGGGTCATTTTTTCTAATGTCGCTGAATGTATCGCCTTGCTTATATTTGCCGCCCAGCAGGCCCGACGCAAGTGGGAAATAGGGCACGAAAGAAATGCCATGCTCCTGCGTATAAGGCAGCAAATCTTGTTCCGCATCACGATGCAGCAGATTGTAGTGGGATTGAAGAACATCCACATGACCGTCTTTGTTGGCTTCTTTCAGCTGATCAATGGAGAAGTTAGACACCCCGATGGCTCTAATCTTTCCTTCATCCTTCAGCTTCTTAAGTTCACCTACAGCTTCGTCCTTAGGTGTGTTTTCATCAGGGAAATGAATATAGTAAAGATCAATATAATCGGTCTGGAGGCGTTTCAAGCTGTCTTCCACAGACTGTCTTAGAAAAGCTGGAGAGTTGTCGAGTGTAATCTTGTCACCGGTAATCACGTGAGCGCCTTTAGTAGCAATGACCACATTGTCGCGGACGCCTCTTTCCTTCAGCACTTCGCCAATCAGTTCCTCGGATCTTCCTGGTCCATAAATAAAGGCGGAATCAATAAAATTAATCCCATGATCCAGAGCGCTGCGCACGATATTTCTGCCGGTTTCATCATTTAAACCCGGAAATAAATTATGCCCGCCAACAGCATTGGCACCCAGACCCAGTGGGAGAACCTGCAGATTGGTTTTTCCTAAAGTTATTATATTAGCCATAATCAATAGTCAGCTCCTTAAAATATAATACGTACTATATTAAGTATAGAGAATAACTGAGGTCAGGACAAATTTTCGCCTTCCAGCTTTATACATGAATATTTAAACCGGATAAGTTATGATAGTAAGAAAATTTTATATTCGCGTTCGTGCAATCATGATGAGGAGAAGGAGGTCCGTCTTATGCTAGTCATTAATCAAAATGAAGTGGCTGAACTATTAGCTATGGAATCTTGCATCTCTGTTATGGAGTCTGTTTTGAAGGATCTGTCTGCTGGACAAGCCGTGCAAAGCTTGAGACAAGTGCTTCCTTTACAAAAGAGCAATCTGCTCGGCTTAATGCCGGGATATTTGCAGCATGAAGAGGTAGCTGGTGCCAAAATCATCAGTGTATTTCCCAGCAATCACGGTTCAGGCCTGCCTTCTCATCAAGGTCTTGTTACTCTATTCGATTCATCTACGGGTGTTCTGAAAGCTATAGTGGATGGACAAAAGATTACAGCCATTCGTACGGCGGCAGTCAGTGCAGCAGCAACCCGATATCTGGCCAGAGAGGATGCCGAAATCCTTGCTCTTCTTGGAACTGGGGAACAAGCAAAAAGTCATCTGGAAGCGATGTTGCGGGTTCGACCCATCCGTGAGGTAAAAGTATGGGGCAGAACACTCGCAAAGGCGCAGGATTTCCAAACGGAGATGAGCCAAAAATATAATGTACAGATCATTGTTGCTGAGACAGTTCAAGCGGCAGTCAGCGCAGCGGATATCATTTGTACCGTGACAGCATCCACCGAACCTGTGCTCAAGGGAGAATGGCTGAAACCGGGTGTACATATCAATGCAGTCGGCGCATGTAGACCCAATGACCGTGAGCTGGATTCGGAGACCGTCCAATTAGCTAAGTTATATGTGGATCGGCTGGAATCCGCTCAGAATGAATCTGGGGATTATTTAATTCCTCTGAACGAAGGCAAAATCACAGCAGATCATATTGTCGGGGAGATTGGTGAGCTGATCAGCGGCACTATCGAGGGTAGAAGGTCCGCGGCTGAAATTACTCTTTTTAAAGGATTAGGGCTGGCCATAGAGGATTTAGCAGCAGCTAATTTTATATATAATGAAGCTGTTAGATTACATAAAGGCACTGAAATTGCATTCTAAGGAGCGACTACACGATGAGCACTTATGAAGGTCTGTATGATTTCAAGTTGACGGAGCAAGAGGAGGAGCGGGCTAAACGCTTGCATGAGCAGAACATTATTATCGATTTGCTGTTTCAAGGCCCCTTATCTCCAAGCGCGATTCCAGACTCTATCTCTGACAGAATCAAAGAATTATGTGAGCCTTATAAAGATGAGCCAATGGTATACAGCAGTATGCCTGCAAAAATCATCACAAAGCTATCTGCGAGCGGAGAGATTCCCGAGTATAAGGAAGAGTGGTACAAGTCCGGAATTACAGCAGGGAACCGCGAACTTCATTTAGAATCCTTAGACAGCATCATTACAAGCATGGCAGAGGTGCAACTGCAGTTCGATTCCGCAGATTGGTTAATCAAAGCCTTAACTGCCGAAGACATACGTGCTGCCAAGCGTAATGGTCATAAAGCGGGCATTATCACAGCACAAGAAACGGATGGTCTGGGTACGAATCTCGATCAAGTAGATGTACTTTATAACTTCGGTTTAAGAATTCTACAATTGACCTACAACAATCAGAACCAGATTGGGGCGGGCTGCGCAGAACAATCGAACGCCGGTGTCACTAATTTTGGAAAAAGATTCATTACGCGCTTGAACAAGCTGGGGATCATTGTAGATACGGGGCATTGCGGGAAACAGACTACGTTAGATGCCTGCGCTTATTCCACAACTCCGGTGATTGCTTCACATACGGGTGTAGAGGCGATCTATCCGCATATGCGCTGTAAAAGTGATGAGGAGATTATCGCGATAGCCAAGACGGGTGGAGTCATTGGTATTTTTGCTATGCCTTGGTTTGTTCATGAAGACCCTAAACATACAACTATTGACCATGTGCTGGATCATATCGAATATGTAATCCGGCTTGTAGGTGTGGATCATGTCGGAATTGGAACGGATTGGCCGATGAGCGATGTGCTCTGGTCATTGGTTTATTTTAAAGAACATGTCGCACCCAAGCTTGGATTCGCCAAAGGAGACGGACCTTCTACAGAAACCGTTGCTGGACTTGAGAAATATAGTTATTTTATTAACTTTACTAGAGGTTTGGTTGCCCGCGGTTATGCGGATGCAGATATTGCTAAGATCATGGGCGGCAACTGGCTGCGCGTATTTGAAGAAATTTGCGGATAGGGGATAAACAGATGACAACCTACTTACACACAACTACATTTAACGTCTACTTTTCTGGTGTTTATACAGGCAAAATTCATTTTACAGAGCAACAGATCATGCTCGCTAAGGTCGATCCGCGCAGAAGAACGCAAATGCAAGACAATGTGCTGGATGGACAGTTCAAAACTGTGCTTCCACTTCAAAAAATCCACAAACATTTAGACGCTTATGCTAAAGCGGAGTGGGTAGATTATGAGGTTGTGCTGAGTAATGGCGATATCTATCAAAAGCATATCCAGTATCAGGCGCAGATTGAAGGCCGCGAACTGACCTCACAAGTATGGGCGCTGCGCAAAGAGACGGCTCTGGACATTGTGACTTTGGATGGGGAGATTATCGCTTTTCTTACACCGAATCGGTATGGTATTGAGCTTATGGTTAAAGCGGGTTATGAGAAGCTGACTCCGTTAGTGGTCTACGATGATCCTCTTCTATCTAAGGCAGAATATGGTGTAAACGATCTGGGCACTGATCTGATTCCGATGCGTGATGGAGTGAGGCTGGCGACAGATGTTTTTTTACCAGAGGGCATTAAGCCGGGAACCAAGCTGCCAACAATTCTCGTAAGAACATGTTATGACCGCAACGGAAAAAAAGAGATTTTTATGAGATGGGCCAATAAAGGTTATGCAGTAGTATCGCAGGATGTTAGGGGGCGGGCGGATTCGGAAGGAGAACTGATTCCTTTTTATAATGAACGGGATGACGGCTATGATACGATTGATTGGATTATTGCTCAGGAATGGTCGGATGGCAACGTCGGCATGTGGGGCGCATCCTATCTAGGTTTTGTTGTTGTGGCGGCGGCCACCAGTGGGCACCCGAATCTGAAGGCGGTTGTGGATGAAGTGAATGTAGGCTCTCCATTTGTTGATACCGTTCGCAAAGGGGGAACTCTTTGTTCTTGGCCGTTGCTCTCTTGGACTCTTGCTCAATCTGTGGGTACTCGGACGGATTTTGATATCTTTGGAGGCATTACGGTGAATCCGGAAGCAGCCGTTGATGCAAGACCGATTAAAGAGATCCCTCAGCAAATGATTGGCAAAACATCAGGTCCATGGGATCTGTGGAGCCAGCATCCCGAGTATGATGATTTCTGGAAAAACTGTACTTTTACCGAGCGCGGAGATCAGGTGCAGGTGCCTATGTATGTCATCTCAGGCTGGTATGACGGCGACAGCGCCGGCGTATCGGAGACTTGGAGAATGCTGACAGAACATGATGTGCCTAATCGCAAAATCCGTCTGGGCGCTTGGGAGCACGGGCCGAACAGAGCCAGAGACTATGAAGGTGTGAGCTTCGGCAATGATGCCGTAGTCTATGATTACGATGTTTCTGTGCTGCGCTGGTTCGACCGCTTCCTCAAAGGCATTCCAAATGGAATAGATCAGGAGCCTAGAGCCTCTTATTATGTTGTTGGTGAAAATCAGTGGAGAACGTCCGCGGATTGGACACCTGCCGAAGCCACAGTTTCTTCCTTCTACCTTTCCAGCGGTGGGCGAGCGAATTCAGGACATGGGGATGGGCAACTGCTCGCAGCGCCTGAGGAACATTCTCCTGAAGATACTTATGTCTATAATCCTCATGATCCTATGAATGATAGCGGTGAACGAGAGCCTGAAAATTTGCGGAAATACGAGCTGCGCAATGATATCCTTGTCTACACTAGTGATATTCTGACGGAAGAGCTGACTGTGGCCGGAGAACTGTCTGCTGTTATCTACGCTGCCAGCACTGGCAAGGATACGGATTGGGTAGTTACGCTTAGTGATGTGAATGGACAAGGGGACTCCATTCGGTTATCGAATTATATTGTCAGAGCTAAATACCGTCATGGATTGGAAGCACCTGAGCTGCTGATTCCTGGGCAGGTGGAGAAATATGATATTTTCATGCCGAATATAGCCCATAGATTTGCTGTTGGACACCGAATTCGGTTCTCGGTTACTTCGTCCAGCAAATTCGTTGCTTTCCCTAATACAAATACAGGTAATAATCCATATGAAGATTCAGAAGCGATTACTGTGCTGCAGACCGTTTACCATAATCGTGAGTATCCGAGCCATGTGAAGCTGCCGGTGGTTCCTAACGCTTAAATATGACTTTAATACGAAGAAGATGCTGAACAAAGGTAAAAGAAATTACCACTTGAAGCTGAGGCAGCATTTGATGACCAATGATGCTTCAAGTGGCTTACCGAGTGAGCACCGAGTGAGGCCTAGGTAAAATAATAAGTGAAGAACGAACTTAAGCTTTAAATGAAGCAAAAGTAAAACACTTATAGAGCGATTAGGGAATTTCTCCCTGAAATTCTTAGGATTCTGGTCGTCAGACATATAATGGGGGAAAAACTCCCTAATATATGTCTGATTCCCGGGAATTAAGGAAAACAGCTTATTTATTAGGGAGTAATTCCCTGATTTCGTTCATTTAGAGCGAATATATGCTATTTTCAGGGAGTTTTTCCCTAATTAGTTTTAGATCCACTCCGCACAACGCGCAAACGTAGAACGCATCCCCCCATCACGCAAACGCAGAACGCCTACATCGCTACCATCCCAAACGCCCAATTCAATGGCATAGCACACTAAGAACTAAATAGTCTATTGGCAAAGCAAAAGTTTTGGTGGAAAAAATGGTCGATCGTCATGAAATAGGTATCACCTAAGGCCGGTATGTGAAACCTCTCCCCAGAATCGCCCTTCCAGACTTACACCATAAACCTTGAACCATACTGCAAGGTCAACCTTGTATTTTTGGAGAAATGTCGATTATTCACAGAAAAGCGCATAAATACTCCCTTCTTAGGTCACAATAGGGAAAAACCAGAATGAAGGGATTAACGTGAACGCGTTTCGCTTAAAAAAACAACTTTGGCGGCGATGGAGACGTTGGAAAAAGGCGCTTTGGGTAGGAGCTGCTTGTATAGCTTTTACTGTACTGGCTTGGCGCAGTATGCAGGTACCTGAGGAAATCAGTGGACTGCTGACGAATTCTAGCTGGGCGGATAGTGCCGATAGTGAGTTAGCCGCAGCTGTCTTTAAAGTAGGCGAGGACAGTGATGGTGCAAAAGAGAAGGGCACTTTAAATAACGAACAACTGCTGCAAACCATCTCCCAAAGTGGGCTCAGCAGAACCGTTCATTTAAAAACAACCTATGTGTCCGGAGAAGAGATTCAGACGTTGCCGGGCGTAAAGAACCCGCTTCAGCTGAAGACTATAATCAATGAACACCCTGAATGGAGCGGTTGGATTAGTTCAGAAGGGGATTTGTGGCTGGAACAAAAAGTGAATGATTTATCGACAATGATAAAAAATGAAGCTTATATTGGTGTAGATGCGTTTGGGAATTTGACCTTGTTTAAAGGTCCGCCAGTTCAGGAAAAGGTACTGAAGACTTTTTTTCAAATGGATATGGGTTCCCTGAAATCCTCATTGCCGGAAAATATTTGGAAAGAGCTTCACGAGGGGATTCGTGTTCAGGATATTGAAGAGTACAACAGTGTGCTGTCTACCTTCAGTGATTATGCCCGCGAAGCTGCTGAGCATGTCATGCAGAACAAGCAATAGATTTGATAAGCTGTCCAAAAGTCATTATTAATGGCTGAGGGCAGCTTTTTTGTGTGAAATGAAACGGGGAAGAGTCTAAGCTGTAGGCCTAAAGTTGCCATTTCGCTGCAAACGGTAAACTTTTTTTCTCCCGCAAGGGGGATTTTTGCTATAATGGTTAGAAGGAATACATATGTTCGCTTCATGGCGGAGGAATGGATGAAAACGGTGGAATAATCTGCCTGTTATAGAGGAGAGATCATGTTTGCGTATTTTGGGAATTGATCCGGGGCTGGCGATCGTCGGCTTTGGCTTTGTAGATAAGGAAGGACATAAACTGACCCCCGTCCAATATGGTTGTATTCAGACTGAGGCTCATACGCCTGAAGAAGAACGACTGCTGCATGTCTATGAAGGCATGGGTCAGCTCATTGATAAATATAAACCCGATGCTGTGGCGATAGAAAAGCTGTTTTTCGCTCGCAACGTTACTACAGCATTGCCAGTGGCGCAGGCCCGCGGTGTGACTATATTAGCTGCAGTACAGCGGGGTCTCCCCGTCTCGGAATATACACCTATGATGGTAAAGCAGGCTGTTGTGGGTTATGGTAAGGCTGAGAAACGGCAGGTCCAGGAAATGGTGAAGCTGTTGCTGAAGCTATCGGCGATTCCGAAACCCGATGATGTGGCGGATGCGCTGGCGGTAGCGGTATGCCATGCCCATTCGAGCAGTCTTAATTCTAAATTAAATGAGGTATTGCGAAAATGATAGATTTCTTAAGAGGACCCGTTGTTCATTTGGAGTCGGAATATGTGGTGCTGGATGTGCAGGGAGTAGGATACCGGGTGTTCTGCCCGAATCCTTATGCTTTTGCCAAAGTAGAAGGACCTGTAACGATCTATATTCATTACCAAACACGTGAGGACGCTACGCTATTATTTGGGTTCCCGACTCGTGAGGAACAAAAATTGTTCCGCAAGCTGATAGAGGTATCAGGCATCGGTCCTAGGGTTGCGCTTGGAATCCTGACAGGTGGAACACCGGATCAGTTAATTTCAGCGATTTATCAAGAGAATATAACGTTCTTAACGAAATTGCCGGGCATTGGCAAAAAGACAGCACAGCGTATGATCCTTGATTTGAAGGACAAGCTGGACGGACTCAGTATGGCTTCAATGCAAACGGGATTGTTTGCAGTGCCAACGGAAGAGGCAACGGACGGATTGGCCTGGCAAGAGGCGCGGGATGCGCTTAAGGGGCTGGGTTATACCGAAAGCGAATTGGACCGCGTGTGGCTCGCTTTGAAGAAAGAGGGAGCAGAAACAGGAACTGTAGATGTGCTGATGAAGAAAGCACTAGGGCTGCTATATATAGCTAAGTAAAGCCGTACACATCCTAAAGAAAGGGAGCGATAGGAAATGGATGACCGGATTATATCCGCGAATTTGATGATGGACGAGCAGGCGGTAGAACTAAGCTTGCGCCCTCGTTATCTGGGAGAATATATCGGCCAGACTCAGGTGAAAGAAAACCTGAAAGTATATATAGAAGCGGCCAAAATGAGAAGCGAAGCGCTGGATCATGTGCTGCTGTACGGACCTCCGGGTCTCGGCAAAACAACGCTCGCTAATATTATCGCCAATGAGCTGGGTGTGAACCTGCGAACAACTTCCGGCCCTGCGATAGAGCGTCCAGGCGACCTTGCCGCTCTGCTGACGAATCTGCAGGAAGGAGACGTGCTTTTCATCGATGAGATTCACCGTTTGCACCGCACGGTCGAGGAGGTTATGTATCCTGCGATGGAGGATTTCGCGCTGGATATCATGATCGGCAAAGGACCAAGTGCCCGTTCGGTACGATTGGATTTGCCGCCGTTCACACTGATAGGTGCCACAACCCGGGCAGGACTATTGTCTGCGCCATTGCGTGATCGTTTCGGAGTGGTCAGTCGCCTGGAATTCTATAACATAGATGAGCTGAGTTACATTGTATCTCGAAATGCGGATCTTCTAGGCATTGAGATTGTTGGCGATGCAGCAGAAGAGATTGCACTTCGTTCGCGGGGAACGCCGCGGATTGCCAACCGCTTATTGAAGCGGGTCCGTGATTTTGCTCAAGTGCGCGGAGATGGAATTATAACTCCTGAAATTTCTGGGGAAGCATTGAAGATGCTTCAGGTGGACCCGCGTGGGCTGGACAGTATTGACCACAAGATGTTAAGTGCTATGATTTCAAGCTTTCGCGGCGGTCCTGTAGGACTGGATACGATTGCAGCTACGATTGGTGAGGAAAGTCAGACGATTGAGGACGTATATGAGCCGTACCTGCTGCAGATAGGTTTCTTGCAGCGGAGTCCGCGTGGAAGAATTGTAACCCCGGCCGCTTATCATCATTTAGGGCTTCCGCTCCCTCCGGAGCAGCACTAGTTCGTCACTACAATTATAAAGGAGGATGCTGGATGAAGCATACGAAGAGGAAATGGAGAGGGGTCGCCCCGCTAAGCAAAGGATTGCTTGCGGCTGCGCTTGCTGTAGGAAGTTTCCTGATCCCTGCGGGTGCCAGTCATGCCGATTCTAATAGCACGATACGAGTTGCTCTTTATGCTGATATTGGAAGTAAATATAAATCCACTGTGCCAGCAGTAACACTGCAATCAACGCAAAGCTTTACTTTGCTGTCGGATCAAGCAGGAAGTGCTCCTTTGGTATCTGTCCCAGGACAGAAGCAAATTCGTATAAGTCTGGACGGATATAGAGTTAAGGTGATGGAGGCTTCAAGCTGGCAGACAGCAGCGGATGCAGCTAAAAAGCTCCAATCCACCTCCGATAAACCGCAGATTTTTGCAATCTCCAGAAATGGAGCGACTGTGTATCAGTTGTACACGGGCGTCTATGCTAGTGAAGCAGCTGCCAAGGATGGGCTTACCCGTGTAGTCAAAGCAGGGCTGAGCATTCCTGCTGACCAAACCCCAGCGGTGAAAGGCAATAAACATTTATCAGCTGGCCGCTATTCTTCGGAGCAGGAAGCAGATGTGGCGCTTAATAGCCTCACTGCAGCTGGTTTAGATGCTTGGAAGGTGTTTCTGGCAGGAAACGACGGCAGTGCACAAGTAGAGGTATGGGTAGGCGAAGCTGCCAACGATAGTGATTTAACAGCTGTTCAGGCCGCTGTGTCTACGGCGGCACCACAATTTACGGTTTCTGTGGCCACCTCGCCCGGATTAATACTGCGTAAGGATGCCGGGCTGGATTTTAGCAGTGAAACTCAAGCCGATCATTATCTGGTTTCTGGAAGCAATGCTAAATTTCTTGCGGCAGGCAGCGAGGCTGGGATTCAGTTAGTGGAAAGATCCAAGCGTACATATCGCGGAAATTTGGAACTGAGCAATTTGAGCGGATCGCTGGCTGTAATTAATGTAGTGCCGCTGGAGCAATACTTGTATGCCGTAGTGGGAGGAGAGGTTTCCTCCAGCTGGCCGGAAGAAGCGCTAAAAGCTCAGGCTGTCGCCGCCCGCAGCTATGCGCTGTCGCAAGGCAACCGTTTTGATGTAGCGAATGTAGTAGATACTACTCTTAGTCAGGTATATAACGGAATCGGGTCTGAAGCTCCCTCCATTATCAAAGCTGTAGATACTACTGCTGGTGAAGTGCTGATGAGCGGTGGTAAAGTTGTTGAGGCTGTATTTTCTTCCAATAGTGGTGGTGTGACAGCTGACCCTTCAGAGGTTTGGGCGAATGGTGGCGATGTATTTGCTAGCGTTCCAAGCGTTGAAGATGTTTCGGCGGCGGCTGCTAAGAAGTGGTATTATGTTCTGCTTGCGAATGGTACCTCTGGTTATGCACGTGAAGATAATATTAAATTAACCGGCAGCAAAACCGCTGCCGGACTTGATATAGTTACCGCTACAACCAAAGATGTGAATATACGTCCTCTGCCAGTTATTGAGAGCAGTGTTAGTGCAGTCGGAAAGCTGAATCCGGGTGAGAACGCTGTGGCTCTGGATAAAGTATATGAGTCTGGCAGCTATAGCTGGATCAAAGGGCCGTATACCTCTGCTGAACTTCTAAAAAGCTTGCAGGGCAAAACAACAAGCACGCTCCCTTCCAGTATCTCTAACCTGCAGGTCACCCAGCGCGGTCCTTCTGGAAGAGCGATTCAGGTGAAAGCTAATGGTCAGGCTCTAAATGTGAAATATCCTGATATGTTCCGCTCCGCGTTTAATGGATTACCTAGTACTTTGTTTGATATTGTGGCACCCGGAAGTTATACTGTATTAGGCGCTGACGGCGCTACCGCCACAATTAGCAGCTCGCAGAGTGCTGGTGTGCTTTCCGCATCGGGGAAGGTTAATGTGAATGGCAGTGGAACTGTAGTGATGGGTGGAGATTCTGCGGCCAGAGTGATCACTAACAGCTCGGGCTTTCTGTTCATTGGGCAAGGCAACGGCCATGGTCTAGGCATGTCGCAGTGGGGCGTGAAAGGCATGGCGGACAGCGGGTATGATTACAAGCAAATATTGCAACACTATTATAAGAACGTTACTATAGTTAAGGAATGAAGACAGACCATGAATGTAGATGCTTATGATTTTCATTTGCCGGAAGAATTGATTGCCCAGACACCTCTCGCTGATCGCAGTGCTTCTAGACTGCTTCTAGTGAATAAGGAGGATGGAGAGCTGGCTCACCGGCATTTTACCGATATTATTGATTATTTTAATCCCGGAGACACGCTTGTTCTAAATGATACGAGAGTCATTCCAGCGAGATTGTTTGGAGTTAAAGAAGATACTGGTGCTAAGGCGGAAGTGCTCCTCCTGAAGAATCTTGGGGATGATCGCTGGGAAGCACTTGTAAAGCCAGGGAAAAAGCTCAAGACAGGCGCGGTGATCATCTTTAGCGATGAGCTTCGTGCCGTTATCGAGGACGAAGCTGATATGGGCGGCCGTACGCTTCGTTTCATATATCAGGGTATTTTTCAGGAGATTCTGGACAGGCTGGGAACGATGCCGTTGCCACCTTATATTAAGGAAACACTGGATGATCGTGAACGATATCAGACTGTGTATGCTCGGCATGAGGGATCGGCCGCTGCGCCTACCGCAGGGCTTCATTTTACCCAAGAATTGCTGGAACAGATTGAGGCTAAGGGTGTAAATATCGCTTATATCACCCTTCATGTAGGTCTCGGTACTTTTCGTCCGATGTCTGTAGAGAAGGTTGAAGAGCATGTTATGCATTCTGAGTACTTCGTAATGTCTCAAGAGACGGCAGATACCATAAATGCTACAAAGGCACGAGGCGGCCGTATTATTGCAGTTGGCACAACGTCTTGTCGGACACTTGAAACGGTCGGAAGACAATGTGAGGGTGGGCCGCTTGTGGAATGCAGTGGCTGGACGGATATTTTTATCTATCCAGGGTATAAGTTCAGTGTAGTAAATGCGCTAATTACCAATTTCCACCTGCCAAAGTCTACTTTGGTTATGTTGGTTAGCGCTTTGGCAGGTCGGGAACATATTCTAGCTGCTTATGAAGAAGCGATAGAGCAGAAGTACCGATTCTTTAGCTTTGGAGATGCAATGTTTATTTATTAAGGTAAGAGGATGGGTTAACTTATGGCAGCAATTACTTATGAGCACATCAAAACGTGCAAACAATCCGGAGCCAGACTTGGAAGAGTCCACACTCCACATGGTGTGATTGAGACACCAGCATTTATGCCAGTCGGCACACAAGCTACAGTCAAGACTATGAGTCCTGAAGAGCTGAAAGAGATGGATGCCCATATTATTTTGAGCAATACTTACCATCTGTTTCTAAGACCAGGCCATGATATTGTTCGTGAAGCTGGTGGACTGCACAAGTTCATGAACTGGGATCGTCCGATTCTGACAGACAGCGGCGGGTTTCAAGTATTCTCGTTAAGCGACATGCGCAAGATTACGGAAGAAGGAGTTCATTTCCGTTCCCATCTAAATGGGGATAAGAAATTCCTGTCTCCGGAAGTAGCGATGGAGGTTCAGAACTCCCTGGGTTCAGATATAATGATGGCATTTGATGAATGTCCTCCATTCCCGGCTGAGTATGATTATGTGAAAAAATCACTGGAGCGCACCACGCGCTGGGCAGAACGTTGCCTGAAAAGTCATGCTCGTCCTAACGATCAGGGTCTTTTTGCTATCGTGCAAGGGGGCATGTATGAAGATCTGCGCCGTCAGAGCGCGGCTGATTTGACTTCCATGGATTTCCCGGGGTATGCTATTGGGGGGCTCAGCGTCGGAGAGTCCAAGCAGCTAATGTATGAAGTGCTGGATTATACAGTTCCCCTGCTGCCACAAGGCAAACCTCGCTATTTGATGGGCGTGGGTTCACCGGATGCGCTGCTGGAAGGATCAATCCGAGGAGTGGACATGTTCGACTGTGTCTTGCCTACTCGTATTGCCCGTAATGGAACAACGATGACCAGTCAGGGAAGACTCGTTGTACGCAACGCTAAGTATGCCCGTGATTTTGGGCCGCTTGATCCGGAGTGCAATTGCTATACATGCCGGAATTATTCCCGCGCTTATTTGCGCCATCTAATCAAAGCCGATGAAACCTTCGGACTTAGATTGACGACATACCACAATTTGCACTTCTTGTTGGATTTAATGCGTAAAGTGCGTGAAGCCATCAAGGAAGATCGGCTGCTTGATTTTCGCGATGAGTTTTTTGCCAAATACGGATTATATGATAATCTTAAAGGCTTTTAGGGTTTGATTTATGAGTTATGCTTTAATGTACTTTGAAAGGGGGGAGAAATATGATTCAATCGTTTCAATATGCAACTGGCGCAGGTGGTGGAGGTAGCATACTAGGCCTGGTAGGTCCCTTTGTCCTTATGTTTGTAGTATTCTACTTCTTGCTGATTCGTCCGCAACAAAAGAAGACCAAAACTCGTAACGCAATGTTGAAAGCTCTGAAAAAGGGCGATAAAATCGTTACTATTGGAGGACTTCACGGTACGATCATGGAGATTTCCGATGATATTGTGGTTCTGCGGGTCAACGATGTAACTAAGCTGACTTTTGATCGCGGTTCCATCAGCCACGCTGTGGCGACGGATGTCGAAGAGAAAGTATAGACTTGTTATTTAAGTACATAAAAAGCGGTGTCTTCTCATTGGAGAGGACACCGCTTTTTTCATCTTTAAGGTTATTACGATTTAGCAGTTTAACTTTAACGTACATTTGTTACGCGGCTCGGAACGGTAAGCGATTCTTCACGTCCCCGCAAAGTTAATTTGGCGAGTTGAACGCCAACTGTAGAGGCTAGCACAGCTAGCAAGGTTCCACCAATCATATCTGTAAGCCAATGAATGCCCAGATAGAAGATTCCAAAGACGATTACAACTGCAGAAATGCTAGTGATGACCATCCAGCGGCGGTTCCCTGAACGGAAGGCCAGAAGTGCCATTGTAACAGATATGGACGTATGTAGACTCGGGAAGCAGTTATTGAGACCGGATAGCGGTCTATATTCCTGTTCGAATTTCGGAAATACATCCAGCATAGTAAATTTGACGCCTGCCGGCAGATAGGACCATACCTCGTTTACCGGGAAGTAAAGATAGAATGGAATCGCCAAGGCATAGTTGATAATAATAGCATAACAGGTTGCGTATAACATCACCCGGTTTTTATCTAACAAATAGACCCCTAATGAAGCTGCTAGAACGGATTGAAGCATGAAAATGTAGAAAAAGACGATGATCGGTGTTAACCATGGACTGTAGAATATATCCTGAACGGCTTGGACAAAATGACCCTCTAGGCCAAATATAAATGGCGTATAATCAGAGGTAAGATGCATTTTTTGTTCAATTTGCAGTTCATATTTATTTATGGCTAATACGCCAAACATTCCTGCAATCAGCAACAAAAACTTATAAGATCGCAGCATCTCTTTCCCAATTTCAACCAATGCCATGATTGGATTACGTTTAGAGCCAATCCATACTAATATCACTACTAATGCAACTGTGTACAAAACAATATGGTTCATTGATTGGTAAAACAAAGCAATCGAAGCCTCCTTGATCTCTTAATGAAGTCAGATGATCACAGTTTAACATATTTTCAAGGAATGTTTCGAATTTAATGGAATTATAATTTTAGCTTTTTTGTAAATTAACGCCAAACATTCCGCCGAGAGCGCCAATTGCTGCAGCTGCGAGAACCCATAGCAGATCTACGCCAGATGGTGCGCTATCCAGTGCCAAAAAACCGATTAACAGAACGATAATCCCATAAAATGCTCCTGTAAGACTTCCTTGATACCAGCCTTTGCTCGTGGCTCTGCGACCGGCGGTTAGTCCTCCGAATGCTGCAGCTATGCCGTGTACAATGTATGTGTACATTGAGAGATCCTGCTCCTTCAGACTGCTGCCCCATAACAAAAGAGAGAGGACAAACGCACCCATCAGCATCCAAAGGAATGATCGACATAGGCCAGATAACACAGGATTGGCTATTCTCCACGAGAACATGCGCCGGATTAAATACATGGTACAACCTCCTAAAGTTTTTTTGAGAAAAAAGAATCAACATAGTTATTATTCATTGTATGGGATGGCTTGCCCCAATAGTACAAGAAAGGGCATTGCAGCCTTTTTACCATTAATTAATATGCCGGCTTCCGAATGTTCCCTGCACAGAGCGGTCAGAATAGGGTTACATTAATCCACCCGAGGAAACAAGTCTGCGGGTGAGAATGGAGGGGAGCGAAGCTATATGTTCCAGCATATCTCTACCCATATTTTCTTGACCGTGCTGATGTATTTCTTCATATTCCTGTGTATGCGCATCATGGGGAAGAGGGAAATAGGTAAGCTGTCTGTATTTGATTTAACGATCTCCATCATGATTGCCGAGATTGCTGTTTTTGTGCTTGAGGATATCAATCGGCCGATCTATGAAGGAGTCGTTCCGATGGCAACATTGGTGTTGATACAGGTAATTGTGGCTCAACTCAGTCTTAAGAGCAGAAAGCTCAGACTTTTAATGGACGGCAAACCGAGCATACTCATTTCTGGAGGCAAGCTGCACCGGGGCGAAATGCGTAGGCAGAGATATAATATTGATGATCTGCTGCAGCAATTGCGTGGACAGAACATCGCCAGTCCTGCTGACGTGGAATTTGCGATCCTGGAGCCTAGTGGACAGCTAACCGTATTCGAGAAAGAGAAGGGGAGTTCATCCTCTAACCAATCAGGCAATAGCAGTGCAGCTGCTGAGCATAAAAAGAGTGACGATAATAAAGGGAACAAGAACCGTAAGATAGAACTGCCGAAGAATAAGATCAGGTATGAAGGACTTCCAATCCCTCTGATTATGGATGGAAAGGTGCAGGATCAGAATTTAGAGATGATTGGAAAAACCAGATTTTGGCTAAGAACTCAAATTCGCCAAAAGGGAGTATCTGATTTCAAAGATGTATTTCTATGCTCCATAGATCATAAGGGCAGAATTTATGTCGACCGTTTGGACAACAGATAACCTTTTAGAGCCTGCGTTTGATAAACGGCAGACGGTCCAAATCACGCAGTGAGATAAGGCCAGCTAACAGACTGATTCCAAAATACAGGACCATTCCTATCGCAGAGGCAAATAAAAATTGAATCCATTGTACATCTGCAATGGGAATGGAAGTGTATACATAATGCACGCCCGCTCCCATAATGAGCATTGCACATAAGGTTTTAATGGTTTCGGTTACTCTTAAAGATAATGAAATGAGACTGACTACACTGTATCCGTGTAGTAACGTAACCAAAATGCTGTTCACAATAATGGCTATGATAGCGCCGTAAATTCCATATTCAGGTTGGGATGCCAATATTACAATCAGAATGATTTTGACTACTGCTCCAATCAAGGTGTTGATGAGTGCCCTGCCCGGTCGATCCATAGCTTGCAGCGCAGCTTGTAAGGGAGCTTGAACATAGATGAACAAGGCGAACGGAGCCATAAGCTTCAGCATAGGGGCTGTATCCGCGTTGCCATATAACAAATTGCAAAGCGGGACCGCCAGGATATACATAAGAACAGCAAATGGGGCACCTGTTACCAGCGCAAGCCGCAACGCTTGATGCATACGCTTGTGAATGGTGGGCAAGTCCTTTCTTGCGGCAGCTTCTGATATGGAAGGAACCAGAGACACAGCAAGTGAAGAGGTTAATGCCCCGGGCAGCAGCAATAAAGGAATAACCATCCCTTGTAAAGACCCGTACTGAGCTGTAGCGGCAGCAGCGGCTATACCTGCCAAGGCGAGACTGCGCACAGTAATAATAGATTCCAGCAGATACGAAAAAGAGCCGACAAGCCGACTTGCCGTAACGGGAATGGATATGCCTAGTAACCGCCGTAATATGGGGGAGTTGGCTTTCACACCTTGTGTATCAGATGAGATAACCTCCGGCTCGAGAGCGGGGTGCTCTGGAGTCGGATTTGTCTGCTTTTTATCTTTTTTAGTAATGACATAATATTGCCACAGAATCGCTAACATTCCGCCAATTTCTCCTACCGTCACACCTAACATCGCTCCAGCCGCCGCCATAGCAATACCCTTAGGAAGCAACAACCAGGAGAACCATAGCATAAAGAATATTCGCACTAAAGATTCGAAGATGGAGGAGAGCGCCGATGGAATCATGTTCTGCTTTCCTTGGAAATAACCACGGTAGATTGCAGATACGGCGACGATCCCAATCATTGGGATCATGGCAATAAACGTATAATAAACTCTATGGTCTGTTAAGATAACATTAGAGACCCATGAGGCGCTTATCATAGCAACCAATGTAAAGAAGATTGCAAGTCCAACACTAAGGGCAAGTCCAGTACGTAAAATCAGCCGTGATTTTTCTGGCCGATTCTCTCCTTCTGCTTCCGCTACCATCTTGGCTATCGCCAGTGGAATCCCGCCTGTAATCACAGTAACCAGCACGAGAAAAAAAGGATATGTGAGCTGATACAGTCCCACACCTTCTGCTCCGATAATACGTGGTAAAGCAATCCGGGGAATAAATCCAAGCATCCGATTAATGATGCCGGCGGCTAGCAAGATTAAAGTTCCTTGTATAAAGCTCTGTTTCTTCAAAGGTCACGCCTTCTTCCCAAAATGAAATAAAACGCTGGCGAACTTGTCTATTCTTATGGATATGCTATACCCCTATCTCGGCATGCCTTGTTTTAGTAGCTTTAACTTTTTGTGACGGAAGAAGGAAAGCGAAGAACAAGAGTCGAATATCTATGGTGAGCATACGAACATGAGCGATCTTTGGAGGTGTCAACACGTGGAATCGGAACAGTGGAATCATGATCAACATAGTGAAGAAATCGAAGCCATGTGCCGCAGCAAAGCTGAAGAATTCCGGCTCCTCGGCTATGAGTATGTAACCAGCAAGGATATCTGGGATTGCATCAGCCGTAATTATGATAAGGAAGGCTTGCCTCCCCTACATAAGCTGGTAAACGACATTTATTCCTTGAAAGCCAATAGTTACATGAATTATTTGACTATTGCGGCCTATCGGGGGTTGAACTGAACAATAAACCACATATTTCTTTTTGCGAACTGCCTGATAAAGCAGTAAAGTAAGAGAATAATAACTCCACATCTCCTATTAAAACGGATGTCTTGCTGATTTAAGCAGGGGCGGCCGTTTCTTTGTGTGAGTATAGCTCTATCAATGCTGTGAATTGACGGTCATTTCGCGTGTAGCTATAATAGGAATATTGAGTTAATGAAAGGGGAACTAGCTAGAGCATGAAGAGACTAATGGGCTTTTTTATTACCGTGCTCGTTTTGACAGGCGTTATGGCATTTACTACTCCTGGACTGCTGGACAAGGTTAGACTTGGTCTTGACCTGAAAGGCGGATTTGAGATTTTGTATCATGCTGAGCCTATGGAAGCGGGAGCAGCATTGTCCCGAGCTTCTCTGCTGAAGACAGCGGAAAGCTTAGAAAAACGGGCGAATGCGCTCGGAACAAGTGAACCAGAGGTAACTACTGAAGGTACGGACCGTATCCGTTTGAAAATTGCGGGCGTAACGGATGAAGCCGAGGTTCGTAAAAAAATGAAGGAACCTGCAGTTCTGACTTTCCGTAGTGCTGCTGAAGGTGACGCTGAGGGAACTTACAGCAAAATCGAACTGGTAGGTAGTGATTTTGTTGAAGGTGCTGCAGAAGTTGGACGGGATAACCTGAATCAGCCAATCATCAGCATCAAGATTAAGGACAAGGACAAATTTGCAGAGATTACTAAACGTCTCTTAGGAAAGAATCTCGCGATTTACTTGGATGAGAACAAACTATCTGACCCTACGGTACAAGCTGTACTTACCGATGGCAGTGCTTCTATTTCGGGTAACTATACAATTAAGGAAGCACGTGAACTTGCAGACACCATTAACCTAGGTGCATTGCCACTGAAGCTGACGGAGAAATATTCCCAAAGTGTGGGTGCTACCCTGGGTAAGCAATCGCTTGATCAAACGATTCGAGCAGGTCTGCTGGCTTCTGTGATTATCCTTATTTTTATGATCGGAATGTATCGTTTGCCAGGTCTTTTGGCTAGTTTTGCATTGCTCTTGCATACATGGGCGCTAATTGCGGTCTTCGTCTTCGCAGACTTTACCTTGACACTGCCTGGTATAGCCGCATTTATTCTGGGTATAGGTATGGCGGTCGATGCCAATATCATTACCAACGAACGGATACGGGAAGAAATGCGCAGTGGAAAAAGTATACTGTCCTCCGTTAAAGCAGGGAATAAATCCTCTTTCCGGACAGTAATGGACTCCAATGTGACTACTATTATTGTGGCAGCAGTTATGTTTGCCTTCGGTACAGGTGCGGTCAAAGGCTTTGCATTGGTGCTGATTGTAGAAATCGTGCTGAGTATCGCCACGAATCTTTATTTCTCCCACTGGTTGCTTAGCCAGCTTGTCAAAGCGGGTAAGCTGAACAAACCGAAGAGCTTCGGTGTTAAGGAGAGTGAAATCCGTGCGCTTTAAGAAAGAGCTTGATTTCGTACATTTGAGTAAATATTTCTATATTTTCTCTATCGCATTGACAGTAGCAGGATTGATATTCCTGGCGACATTTGGCCTGAATTACAGCGTTGACTTCAAAGCTGGATCTAATGTGGACATCTCCCTATCCAAGAATTTGAACTTGGATCAGGTTAAGACTGCAACTAGTGCAATCGATGTCGATCATGAACCAACGATTTCGTTTGGTGATCAGCGTGTGAATATTCGCTATGACGAAGTTCTTGATGAGGCTCAAGATGAGGCTCTAAAAGCTGAAATCCTTAAGCTGGATGACAAAGCATCGTTTGAGATTAACACCGTGGACACTGAAATGGCTAAAGAATTGGCACGTAATGCTATTTATGCAGTTCTGATTTCTTGTCTGGGGATTATTATTTATGTAAGTATTCGTTTTGAATGGCGTTTCGCCGTGGCATCGATTGTGGCCTTGCTCCATGATGCCTTTATCGTAGTCGCGCTCTTCTCTATCTTCCGTTTGGAAGTGGATTTGACTTTCATTGTAGCGGTGCTTACGATTATCGGTTATTCCATTAATGATACGATCGTTATTTTTGACCGTATCCGTGAGAATTTACGTTTTGGTAAACAGAAAACTTATGAAGACTTGAAACACCTTGTGAATAAAAGTGTGGCTCAAACGCTTATGCGTTCTCTCTATACCGCATTTACCGTATTCATTGCGGCGTTCTTCCTGTTATTGTTCGGAGGCGAGTCGATTAAGATGTTCTCGCTTGCGATGGTAATCGGCTTGCTCTTCGGAGCTTACTCTTCCATCTTTATTGCCAGTCCACTCTGGTTAGTGCTTAAAAAGCGTGAGAAGGTTAAAGTGAAGAGCAGCCCGAATAAAGGTTAGAAGAAATTAGCATCGAAGTTCTACTTTTCTTATACGTTTAAGAAAGCCGCGTCAAATGCGACGCGGCTTTCGAAATCTTTAGGGTCATGTCATGTGTATTGAATCATCATGAGATTACTTGCTATTGGTAAGGAGGGCCTCGTATGAATAAAGAACGATCACCGCAAAGCGAGACGGTTGCTTGGACAGGGATCATTAGCGATGTTACTTTGGCAGTAGCTAAGGGGAGTTTTGGCTATATTTCAGGGAGCAAGGCATTAATGGGGGATGCTTTGTATTCCGGAGCAGACGCAGCAGCCAAACTGGCGGATATTCTTCCGTGGCGCTCTGAGCAAGGGAGAAAGAGTAAGCAACGGATCGAAGAACGGCGGGGCACTAAGGAGCCGCTGTTGGCTATACTTTTTTCGGTATTTATTCTTATGGGGGGACTGCAGATCGCATTCTCTGCAATCCGCGACTTAACGGATGGAAAATCATCTACACACGGACAGCTGGCGTTTGTTACCGTCTTAGTATCTATTGTTTTTAAAGAAGCTGTATTTCAATATCAATATCGCTACTTTAAAAAAATAGGTGATGGCAGTCACGCTGCATATGTTAATAGTCATCGTTTCAGCTTATATACATCTATCACAGTATTAGTCGGAATTTCGTTATCCATGGGTGGCACCTATTGGCATCCTCTATCTTATATGGATCCTATTGCCGCACTCTTAACCGGAGTTTTAATTCTTCGTAAAGGTTATTCACTCATTGCTAGCTCTATTAACACTAAAAATGCGCAGGAGCTTCCTTCGGAGGAAGCCGCTAATTTTATTGAAACGGTGCAACGTGTTCATGGCGTCATTCGCGTAGAACATCTGAAGGCACTTGAGCAAGGGAATTATGTGAATCTTCAAGTGAAGATCAGTGTGAATCCGCGGATTACGGTGATGGAAGCACAGGATATTTCGGAATGCGCTAGGAAGCTGCTGCAGCACCGGTTTGTTCATGTCGGTGAGGTGCATATGGACGTTGTTCCTTATGATCCCGGCTATCCGTACAAAAGCAATTATGAATTGCCGGATAATGATATTCCTACGTTGCTTCAGTAGTTTGCAAGGTGAGAGAAAGGTGAGTTCTATTGCTTTATTCAAAAACAAGATGGCAATCTCCGGCAGCCAATCCCGACACAGTTAGGGATATGGCCCGGAGCCTTTCTATTTCTCCACTCTTATCCTCACTATTAGTAAATAGAGGAATGAACACGCCTCATGAAGCTCTAAGCTTCATGGATGGCAGTGAGGAAGAACAGCATGATCCGTTCCTACTCAAAGGAATGGCTGAAGCGGTTCCTAGAATTAGAAAGGCTTTAAAAGATGAAGAACATATTCTTATTTATGGCGATTATGATGCCGACGGGGTGTCCAGCACAGCACTTATGATTCATCTGCTGCGCTATTTAGGCGCTTCCTTTGATATTTATATCCCACACCGCTCTAATGAGGGTTATGGGCTGCATAATCATGCCCTGGATTGGGCTTTACAGCAAGGTGTCTCCTTAATCATTACAGTAGATACTGGCATTAGCGCTTATCATCAGGTTGCTTACGCTAATGAACTGGGGATCGATGTGATCGTTACGGATCACCATGAACCCCCTGAGCTTTTGCCAGAGGCCTATACGCTTATTAATCCCAAGCTGCCAGACTGCCCTTATCCGTTCAAAGGATTAGCGGGTGTAGGTGTGGCTTATAAGCTTGCTCAGGCTATTCTAGGGGAAGAAACTCCCACAGAATGGGCAGAGATTGCAGCGATAGGAACGGTTGCGGATTTAATGCCGCTGCTTGGCGAAAACCGTGAGATTGTTAGAAATGGCTTGGAAAGTATGCGGCATTCAAGTTTCCCGGGGATTCGTGCCTTACTCGCTGTCAGCGGTGTGAACATGAGCACTGTGAGTGCGGTCAATATCGCTTTTGGCATGGCGCCGCGCATTAATGCCAGTGGTCGCCTGGACCATGCTGGACGGGCTGTGTCCCTCCTCACTACCGAGCATGCGGCTGAGGCAGAGCAGCTAGCTGGAGAGCTGGACCTGCTTAACAAAGAACGCCAATTGGTGGTAGAAAGAATTGTTGTTGAGGCTACTGCCAAGCTGGAGCAGATGACACAGGGTGGCGAAATCCCAGACATCATTGTTCTTGCTGATCATGGCTGGAATGTAGGTGTGGTAGGTATAGTGGCTTCCAAACTGCTGGAGCGTTATTATCGGCCTGTGATCATTCTGGATATACATCCAGAGACCGGAATGTGCAAAGGTTCTGCTCGCTCCATTCCTGGACTTGACATCTACGCTGCACTTTCTTCTTGTTCTGATTTAATGGATCATTTTGGAGGTCATCCAGCCGCTGCGGGAATGAGCCTGCATCGGGATGGATTAGAAGCCTTTGCTGCAGCATTAAACGAATATGCGTCCGGGGTGTTAACGCCAGAGCATTTCGTTCCTGTTGCTTCCGCTGATGCAGAGGTGTCAATCTCAGATTTATCACTGCAGACCGCGTTAGAATTGGAAAGGCTTGCACCATTCGGAATGTCTAATCCGTTGCCGAAGTTTATTATTCGTGGGGCTACCGTGAAAGAGACACGTACAATGGGCCAAGATGGAAAACACCTGAAGATTGTATTGCAGCAGGGGAAAAACAGCATTGAAGCCTTGGCGTTTGGTAAAGGCGCTTTATCCAGGCTGCTACCGGCGGGTACTACGATCAACGTGTTAGCTGAGCTGTCGATCAATGAATGGAATGGCTCACGCAAATCACAGCTGATGCTGCAGGATTTATCTGTGCAGGATGCTCAGTTATTCGATCTTCGTGGTGCTGCTGACGCCGTACGGCAAGCCGCACATATTAGAGAACTACTTCTTCCTTATAGTGGTGCGGGTCCGTATCGAGCTGCTGCAGTGTTTCAGAACGGACGTAGTACGCCTGCAAGTGAATTGATAGGAATGTCTTTATGGGTATATGATAAAGAAGCTGGCATTAGCGCTGCTGTTAAGGATGAGCCCCTTCAGGAATCAGGGCATGTCTCCCTGTTATGCTTACTGGATATGCCGGAGACTCCTGAACAACTGGATGCGCTGCTCGAAACCTTCCCTAATGCTGATAATATTGCGTTATTGCATTCTATCAAGGATGGCCGAGAACGACTTATTACTCCGACACGGGATCATTTCAAAATACTATATAAACTGTTGGCTTCGATCACCTCAGTTGCAACACCTGAGAACGAAGTTTTGCTGCGGTTAAGCCGCCAGTCCTCGTTAAGTATCCGCATGCTTAACAACATGCTTGATGTGTTTGAGGAGCTTGATTTTATTAAAAGAAGTCAGGGAAGTGTGGCGTTTATTACTCAGCCAGTAGCTAAAAGTCTGACAGCATCGAGTCATTTTGTCCGACTGGGACAGATGGCGGAAATGGAGCAATACTTCATGGAGGGCAGCCTGTCAGAGTTACAGGACTGGATGTTATCGCGTCGTTTAGGCGTATCATAATCCATGCAAATATGAGCTGCTGAGCGTACCCAACGGTGTATAAAAATGCAACGCTCAATATAACAAAACGTATGCTTACGAAGCAAGTTTTGTCGATCTGAATCAAAGCAGCTATGCTAACAAAACTTATAGGAGATGATAAATTTGGATTTTAAAGATAGTATTCGTGTGATTCCTGATTTCCCTAAAGAAGGTATTAGTTTTAAAGATATCACCACATTGCTTAAAGACGGGGAGGCTTACCGCCAAGCGATTGACGCGTTGAAAGCTCTCGTAGCGCACTTGGAAATCGACGTTATCGCTGGACCAGAAGCACGTGGCTTCGTAGTTGGAGCACCTCTTGCTTATGCGATGGGAGTAGGTTTTGTGCCGATTCGTAAAAGCGGCAAGCTTCCATATGAGACTATAGAGGTAGGTTATGATCTTGAGTATGGAAAGGACACACTTGCTGTTCACACGGATGCTATCAAGCCTGGTCAAAAAGTATTGATCGCTGATGATTTATTGGCAACTGGTGGAACCATTGCTACTTCGGTTAACCTTGTAGAACAGCTTGGCGGTAAAGTGGTAGGTGCTGCTTTTCTGATTGAACTGGTTGAGCTTGCTGGGCGTAATAAGCTTTCTGGAGTTGAAGTTCTTTCCTTGGTGAATTACGAGGATTAATCTTGTGAAGTTTGTCTTTTCCCGGGAAATAAACGGGGATTCGGCTCTCGAATTATGCTGAAAAGTGCAAAGATTAGCGCGTGACGAAAAGGGTGGAAGTTAAACAGTAATTGGAAAATGTAAGATAATAACAGCAGCTGTCTGCCTTTTGGCGGAGAGTTGCTGTTTTGTATCTGAGTCAATAAAAAAAGCTGCCCAAGTCCATAAATGGATGTTGGAGCAGCTTTTTTAAAATTCTATTTTTTCAACCGATTAATGGGCAGTTTTATCACTTTCTCCGCCATCATTAGACAGTCCAAGCACTTCAATGAGTTTGAAGAACAGTGCCAATACGATACCAACAATTGTAGCCAGCGCCATACCACTAAGTTTAACGTTGCCCATAGTAAGGGTTGTACCACTGATTCCGACAACGAGTACCAACGTAGCCATGATCATGTTCGTAGCTTTGGAAAAATCAACTTTTTGCTCAACGAAAATACGTAATCCGGAAGCCGCAATTACACCAAACAGCAACAAGGATACACCACCCATTACAGGGGTTGGAATATTAGCGATAACGGAGGAGAAAGTACCAGAGAATGAAAGCAGAATAGCAATCACCGCTGCGCCGCCGATTACATATACCGAATATACTTTAGTCAACGCCATAACCCCGATATTTTCACCGTAGGTTGTATTTGGAGTAGAACCGATAAAACCGGAGATAATTGTAGATATCCCGTTCCCCATCAGGGAGCGATCAAGTCCAGGATCTTTAGCCAAGTCTCTGCCAACAATATTGCTTGTTACAAGTAAATGTCCAATATGCTCAACGATAACAACTAATGATACCGGGATAATAGTGAATATTACATTCCAATCAAATGAAGGAGTAACAATGGAAGGATGCGCTAAAAATTTTGCATTAGAGATAGCAGCGGTATCCACCATTTTCAAAATATATGCTAAACCATAACCAGTGACGATACCAATAAGGATGTGAATGATTTTTGGAAAACCGCGGAAGAGTACAGCTCCAATTACAGTTACACCAAGCGTCACCATAGAAAGTGCGATTGTTTTGCCATCTGGCGTCCAGTCTGCAACTGCAACGCCTTCAGGAGCAATAAGTCCTGCCATTCGTGCGGCAACAGGTACAAGTTCAAGTCCGATCGTAGCTACGATAGCTCCCATTACTGCTGGAGGGAAAACAACATCAATCCATTTGGTTCCTGCATAACGAATGATCAATGCCACGAGCACGAATATAATACCAGTGACGATAAAAGCACCCAAAGCAAGCGAGTATCCTTTCATGTGATCATTTGGGTAACGACTGAGTACTGATAATACCGGTGCAATAAAGGCAAAGCTGGAACCAAGGTACGCAGGGATTTTACCGCGACAGATCCAAATGTACAGCAATGTACCGATACCATTCATAAGCAAAATCATTCCAGGGTCGACCCCGAACAAGTTAGGCACTAGCACTGTACTGCCAAACATGGCAAACAAATGCTGGAGACTTAATAGAAAGCCTGGGCCCCATGGAAGTTTTTCGTTAACTTGAATTTCGCGTTGCAATGGAGTTCACTCCTCTTTCTTATCTGATATTATGTTGTCCGGCGAAAATCCGCCTTTACTAGATTAAATAGAACTTGGCTTTTTTACAACAACATTTTCACAAGTGTTATTAATTTGTCCGAATTTAATTACTTTTACTTCTGGAATTCCATGAGATGGCAAGTGTTGACGTAATCCTCCTTAAGCCTCATAATTATAGACAACTTTGAATAAGGGCGTAAGTAAGCTTGGACAAATGAAATGATTGGAACCTGCAGATTTTTGAACAGTTGCGGGTTCATTTTATTATAGAAAGGAATCGGATACGACGAGAATGGGCATTGAGCGATTAATTGATAAGGCTGGCGCCTATATAAAAGATAAAGATCTTCTCCGCATCCGGGAAGCTTATGAATTTGCCGATCAGGCTCATCACGGGCAGATCCGCAAGTCGGGGGAGCCATACATTCTGCATCCGCTGGCGGTGGCAGATATTGTCGTCAATATGCAAATGGATGTTATATCTATTGTTGCAGCGCTTTTGCATGATGTGGTGGAAGATACGACGGTCTCACTGGAACAAATCCGCGCTAAATTTGGCGATACCTGCGCAATGCTTGTTGACGGCTTAACGAAGCTGGAACGCATTCGCTTTCGCTCAAAGGAAGAGCAGCAGAACGAGAATTACCGCAAAATGTTTATTGCTATGGCTCAGGATATCCGGGTCATTGTCATTAAACTGGCGGACCGTCTGCATAATATGCGAACGTTAAAATACCAATCTGAAGAGAGCCAGCGCCGTATTTCTTATGAGACGTTGGAGATTTTCTGTCCTGTAGCTGACCGGCTGGGGATTTCCGCGATTAAGTGGGAGATGGAGGATATTGCGCTTCGTTACTTGAACCCGCAGCAGTATTACCGGATTGCTAATCTGGTGCATAAGAAGCGGGCCGAGCGTGAGCAATTTATCGACAGCGTAATTGGCCGTATTCGTGCCAAGCTGGATGAAATGGGCATTGAAGGTGATCTTTCCGGCCGCCCGAAGCATATTTACAGTGTTTATAACAAAATGAGCACAAAAAACAAGCAGTTTAATGAAATTTATGACCTGCTGGCCATTCGTATCATTGTGGATAATATCAAGGACTGTTATGCAACCCTTGGAATTATTCACACCTTATGGAAGCCAATGCCGGGGCGTTTTAAAGATTATATAGCTATGCCAAAAGCCAATATGTATCAATCTCTGCATACTACTGTGGTAGGACCAGGCGGAGAGCCTACTGAGGTGCAAATTCGCACCTGGGAAATGCACCGCACGGCAGAATACGGGATAGCCGCACACTGGGCATACAAAGAAGGCAGCAGTAATAATGCTAATCCGGAGAATCGGATGCCTTTCTTTCGCGAAATATTGGAGCTGCAGCATGAAGCTAAGGATGCCGAAGAGTTCGTAAAATCACTGAAAATGGATTTTTTCTCAGACCTGGTGTTTGTATTTACTCCTAAAGGTGAGGTTATTGAGCTTCCTGCGGGTTCTGTGCCTCTTGACTTCGCGTTCCGCATTCATACAGAAGTGGGCAATCGTACAATTGGTTCCAAGGTGAACGGGCGGATCGTGCCGCTTGATCACAAGCTGAAGACGGGCGATATTGTTGAGATTTTGACGTCTAAGCATTCTTACGGACCTAGCCGTGACTGGCTCAAAATTGCACAATCCTCTCACGCAAGAAGCAAAATTAAGCAATGGTTCAAAAAAGAAAAACGTGAGGAAAATGTCGAAAAAGGTCGCGAAGCGATTGAACGTGAGCTGAAGCGCCTGAATGTCGAAGTTTCCGAGTGGATTTCTGATGAAAAACTATTGGAAGCTGCGAAAAAATTTGCCTTTAATGATGTAGAGGATATGTTGTCTGCCGTTGGTTTTGGTGGGATTACCGCTTCGCAAATTGCCTCCCGCTTGACGGAGAAGCTGCGCAAGGAGCAGGAAGAAGCTGCTAATCACTTGGAGCTTACTTCAGAGATGAAGGAGATCAAGTCTTCCGGCGAGAGACGTAATCAACCTACCAATGGTGTTAGTGTAAAAGGAATTGAAAACTTACTTGTTCGTTTTGCACGATGTTGCAACCCGGTTCCGGGTGACGACATTGTAGGTTATGTTACACGGGGCCGGGGCGTATCTGTACACCGCCAGGATTGTCCTAACATTCCGGGTGAAGGTGACGGAGAAGAAGCAGCTAGAGTGATTGAAGTGGAATGGGAAGGCACGATGGAAGCAAACTACAGTGTGGATATTGAGATTACAGGCCATGATCGCAATGGACTGCTCAATGAAGTACTGCAGGCAGTGTCCGAGAGCAAAACGAACATTTCAGCGGTCACTGGGCGCTCTGACAAGAATAAGATGGCAATGATTCATATGACCATCCTTATTCGTAATACGGAGCATCTGCAATCCGTTGTAGATAAAGTGAAACGAGTCAAAGATGTATATACAGTGAATCGGATCATGCAATAAGGCAAGGAGCGAAGTAGTGCGATGAGAGTTGTAGTACAGCGTTGCAAGGACGCCAAAGTAACCGTGGATGAGACAGTGACCGGAGCGATTGGCAATGGCCTGATGCTGCTTGTCGGCGTTACCCATGAAGATACAGAGAAGGATGCCAAATATTTAGCGGATAAAATAGCTGGACTGCGTATTTTTGAAGATGATGCTGGCAAAATGAACTATAGTGTCACGGATACTAACGGAGCTATTCTTTCAGTGTCCCAGTTTACTTTATACGGAGATTGCCGTAAGGGAAGACGGCCGAATTTCATGGGAGCTGCAGCTCCTGTGGAGGCCGAGCGTCTTTATGATTATTTTAATCAAGAGCTTAGAGCTGGAGGTCTTCAGGTGGAGACGGGCATATTTGGAGCGATGATGGATGTGTCGCTGACCAATTGGGGCCCAGTTACTCTCATTCTGGATAGCCGCAGCTAACGAAATAGAGGATGTCGAAGATTGCTTCTGGCCGGAGCTAACTTTCGACATCTTTTTTTTATGCGGATAGAGCTTCTTCGGGCTGGATAAACTAAATGCAGGCAGATATCACGCATAAGGCAGGAGTTTAAGAATGAGACAATCACAGAAGGCATGGGTATGGAGAAGTATCCCGGCACTACCGACTGGGAGTCCTATGGAAGCCTGTGCATTAGCCAAAAAGCTAGAAGGCGAGACCGAACCACTAGTGATCAAAGGAAGAAGCCGCAATCTCTTGCCGCGTACCTGAAGCGGGTGGAAAATGCGGCTTTTTCGGTGTTGTGAAGGAAGCCTTTTTTCCGATTAAAGGTTAGAAAGCATCCTCATAAGGGTAATAGACCACAAGAAAGAATAATTAGAACATCATTAATTGCTAAAGACAGAGAGGAGAAACTATTACATGAATAACGTTGCTTTCTTACTGGCTAATGATTTTGAAGATTCTGAAATGAAGGTTCCTTATGATGAAATTATAAAGGCAGGACATCAAGCTGACATTATTGGTTTGAAAAAAGGGGAGACCCTGCTGGGTAAAAAGAAAGAAGTCTCCTACGCAGCAGACAAGGCGATCGCCGAGGTTCAAGCAAGTGATTATGACGCGATTGTTATCCCGGGTGGTTCTTCCCCCGAGAATTTACGGCAAAATGCCGATATTTTGAAGTTTGTAAAAGAAGCAAATGAAGCAGGCAAACCTATCGCCTCTATTTGCCACGGACCGCAAATTCTGATCAGTGCAGACTTGCTTAAGGGACGCACCATTACCTCTTATCCTCCGCTGAAGGATGATGTTGTGAATGCCGGCGCGGAGTTTAAGGATGAGGAAGTAGTGGTTGATCGCAATTACATTACTTCGCGTACACCAAAAGATGAGCCTGCATTTGTTCGTGAAATATTGAAGGTCCTGAAATAAATAAGCAATATTTAAATAAGAGTCTTATAATCCAAGGAGGTAATGGCAATGAGCAGAAAAATCCAAGCGTATTTCAGAACTGAAAATGAAGCAGAAGGCGCAAAAACAGCATTGATTAGCTATAAGGTGGATGGCTTGGAGGTTTGGCCACTCACGGACCCTATCGGCAATGATCGTAATATTCTGTTTCCAATCATTCCACTGGATAGTGCATCTGTAGTCGCAGGCACAACTGGAACGCTTGGAACGGCTAGCACACCTGCAGCTGGAGCTATGCTGGTTCCTGGCATTGCCGCCTCCGACACTCGGGCTGACCCTGAAACGCATTATAGTGTGAATGAAGATCAGGTTAGTGCGAACGTGGCAGAAGGAGATCTCGAAGATGGGGATTTAAGTGAACTTCGTTATGTGATGGAGCTAAGTATAGCAGAAGAGAATTATAATGAAGTTGTGGAAATCCTCCGGGGCAAAGGAGCTTATGTTGAACAATTCGAATAGTATTCTATTAAAAATAAACCGCTTTCATGGAATGTAATATAATCGTAATATTACGTACATGATTCCTTAATATAGCGTGTTTATAATAAAGGCATGACCCCCTTTTTAATAATATATGATGATGGACCTGCAGCATTCGGCTGCAGGTCATTTTTTTGTTACAATATAATTGCTGAATAAAAAACTCGGAAGCTGTCAAAATTTATACTAGGCATCCTTTTTACTACCTTGACTTTAATGCAGTAGTTCAGTAGAATATTAACAATATACGATTTTATCATATGGTTTTGATGACGGGACCAAGTAATTCGAGAACCCACAACTCCAGAGAAGAATCCCTTGTCGATTCGGATGACATCTACTTAAGTGGATGATGAACCGGTATCGCTTGGCTGCAAGGATTCTGTTGATGAGCGAATGAATGACCTCCCCGAGAACGTACGGCGAAAGTGGGCAGTGTTGATTGCCGCGATCAGTAGCCGTTTACGCGTAGGCGGGCGTTAACCGCTTTGAGCGGCTTCAGTATATTTTTACTGATCCGGAATGTGGGTGGTACCACGTGGTGTATTATTGGTTATGATAATCCCTCGTCCCTGTTTTTTTATAAAACAGGGCGAGGGATTTTTTGCTTTTTCTGCAATAGAAACAGATGAAGAGAACAGCTTTAGAGGGGTTATTTTTTAGGAGGGATAGACTGTGGCTAAAGAAAGATTCGAGAAACCAACAGGAACGCAGGACGTGCTTCCGGGTGCTGTGGAGAAATGGCAGTATATTGAGGGGAAGGCCAGAGATTTATGCCGCCGTTTTAACTACCGGGAAATTCGCACACCTATGTTTGAGCACACAGGGTTATTCGAACGTGGAGTAGGCGAAACAACGGATATTGTGGAAGGCGAAATGTATACGTTCAAGGACAAAGGCGACCGTGATTTGGCTCTTCGTCCAGAAGGAACGGCTGGTGTCGTGCGAGCTTACGTTCAGAACAAGCTATACGGTGAACCTGATGTAAGCAAGCTGTATTATATCGGACCTATGTTCCGTTATGAGCGTCCGCAGGCCGGAAGATATCGCCAGTTCCATCAGTTTGGGATTGAGGCGTTTGGGGCCGTGGATCCGGCTATTGATGCAGAAGTAATCTCTATGGGCTATCAGTTCTATAAGGATCTAGGTCTTAAGGATGTAAGAGTGGAGCTTAATTCCGTGGGTAATGCACCAAGCCGTGCGGCTTACCGGGAGAAGCTGCTGGGATTCCTTAGACCGATGAAGGATAACCTCTGTAGTGACTGTCAGCGTCGAATCGAGCGTAATCCGCTTCGTGTGCTGGATTGCAAGGTGGATCAGGATAAATTTACAGATGCCCCTTCTATTTTGGACAGTTTGGATGATGAATGCATAACTCATTTTGAGAAGGTTAAGATGCATCTCGACATTATGGGTGTAGAGTTCACGATTAATCCTCGTCTTGTACGTGGTTTGGATTATTACACGCATACTGCGTTTGAATATAAAGCAGCTGGCATTGGCTCTATTGATACCGTAGGCGGCGGAGGCCGGTACAATGGTTTGGTTGAAGAAATCGGTGGACCGGATCAACCGGGTATTGGTTTTGGGATCGGACTGGAGCGTATTCTTCTTATTCTGGAAGATCAGAAGGTAGAACTGGAGACTGCGAAGCCACTGGATGTGTATTTTGTAGCTCTTGGCGAAGAGGCTGACATTGAAATCTCCAAGCAGCTATACTTTCTGCGTAGCCAAGGGTTCTCGGCAGAACGCGACTACCTCGGCCGGAAGATGAAGGCGCAGATGAAGTCAGCTGACCGTATGTCGGCACGTTATACTGCGATTCTTGGCGAAGACGAGCTGAAGAATGGTGTAATTGCGCTGAAGTCGATGAGCACAGGGGAACAGCAGACTGTGAAGCTCGAAGAGCTGGCTCAGGCGTTGGTATAGAAGAAGACTTTTTAAGTAGAAATGTATTTTTAAATAAAAAGGGGAATGGTGAATTATGCAAAGAAGTCATAACTGTGGGCAATTAACACCAGAACATATTGGACAAACGGTAACCTTAAACGGATGGGTCCAGACCCGCCGCGACCTTGGGGGCGTACTTTTTATTGACCTGCGTGACAGAAGCGGTATTGTGCAAGTTGTATTCAACCCGGACTACTCCGGCGAAGCACTTCAAATTGCGGATAAGGTTCGCAGTGAGTATGTTTTGGCTGTCAAAGGAAAAGTGGTTAAACGTGATGAAGAAACTATTAACCGCAATCTGCCAACAGGTGAGATTGAAGTTCAAATTACAGATATCGAAGTGCTGAACGCTGCTAAGACTCCTCCATTCTTCATCGAAGATGGAGTGGAAGTAGACGAATCTCTTCGTCTGAAATATCGTTACCTGGATCTGCGTCGTCCAGAAATGCAAAAAACATTGTTGCTACGCTCGAAAGCTTCTAAGATTTTTCGCGATTTCCTTGACAGTGAAGGATTTATTGACGTAGAGACACCAATCCTAACTAAGAGCTCACCGGAAGGTGCGCGTGATTATTTGGTGCCAAGCCGTGTGCATGAAGGCGAGTTTTTCGCATTGCCTCAATCTCCACAAATCTACAAGCAGCTTTTGATGGTGGGTGGCGTTGAACGCTATTATCAAATTGCTCGTTGTTTCCGTGATGAAGATTTGCGTGCTGACCGCCAGCCGGAATTTACACAAGTGGACATCGAGACTTCATTCCTGTCTCAAGATGAGTTGCTTGGCATGATGGAGAACCTAATGCAGCGTTTGTTCAAAGAAACTGTAGGAGCGGATATTCAGCTTCCATTCCAACGTTTGACTTATGCTGAGGCAATGGGCAAATACGGTTCAGACAAACCTGACCTGCGTTTTGGATTAGAGCTTGTAGAAATGAACGATATTGTTGCCACAAGTGGCGTAAAGGTATTTGCTTCTGTGATCGAAAAGGGCGGAGAAGTGAAATGTCTAAATGCTAAAGGCTGCGGGACTTGGACTCGTAAAGAAATCGATGATCTCGGACCTTATGCTGCGCGTTATGGTGCGAAAGGTTTGGCTTGGATTCAAGTGAAAGACGGCGAGTTCAAAGGACCGATTGTCAAATTCTTCACTGAAGAAGAAATTGCCGCTGTGAAGGAGCGTACAGGCGCTGAAGAAGGCGACCTACTGTTGTTCTCCGCTGATACCAAAAAGGTTGTAGCGGACGTTCTAGGCGCCCTTCGTGTCAAAATCGGACGTCAGCTGGGTCTGATCGACGATAACGTGTTCAAGTTCGCTTGGGTGACTGACTTCCCATTGCTTGGTTATGATGAAGATCAGAAACGTTATGTAGCAGAACACCATCCGTTCACTCGTCCGCGTGAAGAGGATCTGCATCTGTTTGACACAGATCCAGGTGCAATTCGTGCACAAGCCTACGATATCGTTCTGAACGGTTATGAAGTAGGCGGCGGCTCCATGCGGATTTACAAACGTGAAGTACAGGAAAAAATGTTCCAAGCTCTCGGCTTCACAGAAGAGGTTGCTTACGAGAAGTTCGGTTACCTGATGGATGCGTTCGAATATGGTACACCTCCACACGGTGGTATCGCCTTCGGTTTAGATCGTCTAATCATGCTGCTGGCGGGTCGTACAAATCTGCGCGAAACCATCGCATTCCCGAAAACGGCAAGTGCAACGGACCTGCTTATGGATGCACCTGCACCAGTAGACGGTTCACAATTGGAGCAACTGCACATTAAGCTGGCCCTTAAACCAAAGAAAGAAAAAGAAAAAGAATAATTAAATAAAGCGGGCGAGGCAGATTTCTGCTTCGCCATAGCTTTTGAAGGAGGCTGACCTCATGCTGCATCAGTTCTCACGTACGGAACTGGCGATCGGACCGGAAGGTCTGGAGATTATGAAGAACAGCACAGTAGCGGTACTTGGTATCGGCGGTGTTGGCGGTATGGCTGTTGAGGCATTGGCTCGTAGCGGGATCGGCAGACTGATTCTGATTGATAAGGATTCTGTCGACATTACCAATGTGAATCGGCAGATTCACGCACTTACTACTACGGTTGGGCAAAAGAAGGCCGAACTGATGGTGGATCGCGTGAAGCTGATTAATCCGGAATGTGAAGCGATTGCGCTGAACATGTTCTATACGGAAGAAACCTATGAGGAACTGTTCAAGCTGAAACCGGATTATGTGATTGATGCCTCGGATACGATTATCTACAAGGTCCATTTGATTAAAGAATGTCTGTCACGTGGAATTCCTATGATCTCAAGCATGGGCGCTGCCAACAAAATGGATCCTACAAGATTCCAGGTAGCGGACATTTCCAAGACAACGTATGATCCGATTGCCCGTGTCATTCGCCAGAAGCTGCGTAAGGATGGGATTAAGAAAGGCGTGAAGGTGGTCTTCTCTACGGAGCCGCCAATGAAGCCACGTCAGGATGTTACGGACAAGATTGTTCCGGAGAATGCGCCGGATCGACGTAAAGCGAAACAACCGCCAGCCAGCAATTCATTTGTTCCACCGGTAGCCGGCCTAATCATGGTCAGCGTTGCCGTGCGTGATTTGCTTGAGGCTGGAGGCGTCAGCTTGTAAGTGAATCGCTGAGCTGAGGCTGTTTCAATTATAGATATAGGATTAGAGTAATGGACAAAAGGGCGAGTAGCTGGAATCCGGCTGCGTACGCCCTTTTGTTGTCGTTAAACAGGCGGGTTCTGCAAGAAGCAGGCCACAAATAGGCATAATAGCTGAACCGGGATGAACGGCTGATTATTAGATTTATAATCCGGGTAATATCCGCCTGCGGAACTTAATATCAGTGGAGGTTTTTGTACATGAAATCGAATTTTTGGCGAAATAGTGTGGGGCTTGCGCCTGAGAATGACTGGAAACGGGAATGGGCTGCAGGGATTCTCTCCTATTTTGCTTCAGTTTATATTGTTATGGTGAATGCGACGATTCTCCATGACGCGGGGATGCCGCTTAGACCTGCAATGGTGGCTACACTGTTGACTGCTATTACCGGCTGTCTGCTGATGGCTTTTGGCGGGAAGACGCCTATCATCGTGGTTCCCGGGATGGGGATTAACGCATTTTTCACTTATACGCTTGTTCATTCCATGAAGCTGGACTGGAGAGAGGCGCTTACTGTAGTCGTTATAACAGGCGTGTTATTCGCTATCGTGGCCTTTACATCACTTTATCGTATTCTTAGTGAGGCAATTCCCCAAAACCTGCAGCATGCCATTACAGTCGGTATAGGGCTGTTTCTGACTTTTATAGGGCTGCAAAAGAGCGGGATAGTGATTGCCCATCAGACTACTTTTGTTGCCATAGGACATTTTAGTGATCCTGCAGTTATTACATCCTGTGTGACTTTATTGCTGGCTTTAGTGTTATTTATCCGGGGAACTAACGGCGGCCTGCTGATAAGTATGCTGGTTGGTACAGGACTAGCCTATCTTCTGGGAGCTGCACATGCACCGGAAAAACAAGCTTCAGGGCATGTATTCTCAGGTTATGGCGGCCTATTTTTCGGAATGGACTGGAGCGGTATTGTGAGCCTTGTGTTCTGGATTGCTGTATTCCTGTTATTGTTAATCGTTGTATTTGAAAATATCGGTCTTGTAGCCTCACAGACGATGATGGCAGGCCGTCCAGAACGCTTCAAAAGCAGCCTGCGTGCGCTCTCGCTTGCCAATATCGCCGCGGGTCTTTTCGGAAGCAGTCCAGTCGTGGCCGCTGCAGAATCCAATGCAGGAATAGCTGCGGGCGGGCGTTCGGGTCTCACCTCGCTGGTGGCAGGGCTTCTATTCGGGGCGACCTTCTTATTCCTTCCGTTGTTATCCTATATTCCCGATAGTGCGATCGCACCGATCCTGATTGTGATCGGCGGACTTATGGTACAGAATGTGCGTGAGATGGACTTGAGTGATTTGACTGAGCTGTTCCCGTCTTTTCTAATCATGGTTATGATTCCATTCACCTATAGCATTGTGGATGGTATGGCTTTTGGTTTTATTACCTACCCAATTGTGAAGCTGGCGCTGGGCAAAGGGAAGGAAGTGCCACCTGCGCTGTATGGGATTGCTGGTTTGTTTGTAGCTAACTTTATTTTGCAGGCTGTGCTATAGTGCGGCATTCAATTTCTTTAATTGCGAGGGAACTGTTGTTCACTAATCAGCTCTATTAGCCAGCGTTGAAATCAAAGGTATAAATACCGTTGATTGGAGCCAAATGCGTGCGAACGCCGAAATTAAAGGTATAAATACCGTAGATTGGAGCTAAATGCGCGTAGACGACGAAATCAAAGGTATAAATACCGTTGATTGGAGCTAAATGCGCGTAGACGTCGAAATCAAAGGTATAAATACCGTAGATTGGAGCTAAATACGCGAAGACGCCGAAATTAAAGGTATAAATACCGTTGATTCGAGCCGAATACGCGTAGATGTCGAAATCAAAGGTATAGATACCGTTGATTGGAGCTAAAAGCGCGTAGACGACGAAATCAAAGGTATAAATACCGTTGATTGGAGCTAAAAGCGCATAGACGACGAAATCAAAGGTATAAATACCGTTGATTCGAGCCGAATACGCGTAGATGTCAAAATCAAAGGTATAAATACCGTTGATTGGAGCTAAATGCGCGTAGACGACGAAATCAAAGGTATAAATACCGTAGATTCGAGCCGAATACGCGTAGACGTCGAGATCAAAGGTATAAATACCGTAGATTCGAGCCAAATGCGCGTAGAAGTCGAAATCAAAGGTATAAATACCGTAGATTCGAGCTCAATGCGCGTAGACGCCGAAATCAAAGGTATAAATACCGTAGATTCGAGCTAAAAGCGCATAGACGTCGAAATCAAAGGTATAAACACCGTTGATTGGAGCTAAATGTGCGTGTACGCCGAAACCAAAGGCAAAAATGCCTTTGATCCGTGCTAAATGTATGTAAGCGCCGAAATCAAAGGCAAAAACACCTTTGGTGTGTCCTAAATATTCGACGCTTGTGCGAGCTAAGGAGCACCAAAGGGTTTTAGGTTGGAGAACTTATAAGTTTAGTCAAATCATTTGAAAGATTTGGTATTTAAGTGCTGATTGTGCTACAATGGGTATCCTTTTGCGTGAGAAATGGACGTAGGAGCATGAAAATTTAAGCTCGATAAACTTTTAGGAGGTAACTGAAATTGGAAGACAACTTTCAAAGTGCCTATCAAGAGGAAGAAGACAGGCTGAATCAAGCGCTTACTGAAATTGACACTTTGCTGGAGAAGCTCCAGCAGACACCAGTGTACACGGGACATGACTATACGGAACAGGTGCTGGAAGCGAACCGTGATCAGAAGCGCAAAGATCTTGCCAAGCTTAGGCAGGAGCCTTATTTCGGACGGCTTGATTTTCAAGGCAATGATGAGAATGAACGGAAGGCACTCTATATAGGCAAAATCGGCGTAGACCGTGAGCAGGTAAGCGACCGTCCGCTAGTCATCGACTGGCGCGCACCGGTAGCAAGCCTGTTCTATTCGTTTACCGGCGGTACCGAGCCAGCCTCCTATGAAGCTCCTGAGGGATTGATAGAGGGGCTGGTATACCTCAAACGCAACGTCGTGATTCGGAAGCAAATTCTGGAGCGGGTCGCGGATACGTACAATCGGGAAAGCGATGCACCGATAGTATCAGATGAGTTTCTCGTCTATCGACTTGGGGAGAATAAGGATAATCGCCTACGGGATATCGTATCGACCATACAAGAGGAGCAGGACAAGATTATCCGTGCTGCCAAGAATACAGCGCTGATCATTCAGGGCGTGGCAGGAAGCGGTAAAACAACCGTTGCACTGCACAGGCTTGCTTTTCTGCTGTATCAATACAAGGATCAGGTTTCTGCGGAAAAAATGATCATTTTTGCACCAAACCGGATGTTTTTGGATTACATCTCGGATGTATTGCCTGAGCTCGGGGTAGGTAATATTGCTCAAAGTACATTTCCGGATTGGGCAGCTAATGTACTAGGACTGGAATTGCCGGAACAGGATGCGACGGAGACGATGAACCGCTGGTTCGAAACCCCTGGCGGCATGCCGGTAATTACAGAAGAGACACCAGGGCGCTTCAAGGGTTCCACGGTGCTGATGGGAATCATAGAGTCCAGCATCAAGCTATTGGAAAGCAGCTCCGTACCTGAGGGTGATTTTAGCCCGTGGGAGGGTGCGGTGCTACGCCGTTCTATGATTTTGCGCTGGCATAATGAGGAGTATGCTCCCTATCCTCCAGCTAAGCGCAAGGAACGGGTAATGGCGCGGATTCATCGCTGGATTGAGATGGAACTGAAGAAGAGCCCTTCAGCTGCTGCTATGAAGGATCGCAAGAAAAAAGGCGCGCAGAGAGAGAAGGCTTATAGTGCCAAATGGCCTAAATATGATCCATTAACGATCTATAAGCAAATTTTCCGAGCAGCTAAACTTCCTGAGGATTGGCCGATTGAACCGCCTGAGGAAATTCCGGCAGCTGTACTGAAGGAAACGGCAAAAGAGCTGAAAAAAGGCATCATACGTGAAGAGGATTTACCTCCGCTGCTGTATATCCATTATCTTTTGAACGGTGATGAGGGCGTTACTCGCTTTGACCATGTAGTAATCGATGAGGCTCAGGATTTTTCACCTTTCCAAATTGCCGTTCTGGATTTATATGTGCGAGGCCATTCCTTTACGATCCTGGGTGACCTCTCGCAGGGTATACATGCCTATAAAGGCGTACACGCGTGGGAAGAGATGCAGACGTTGTTTGCCCCTGAGAACACGGCTTATCACGCGCTGACACGCAGCTATCGTTCTACTATGGAAATTATAGACTTCGCTAATGGAATTCTATCTTCAGGTGTGGAGAGCTCATTGCTGGCTGTTCCTGTGTTTCGTAGTGGAGATCCCGTGCGTATGATCGCCTACGGTGAGGATAACGGGGAACTGGTGGCTGATGAGCAAGCTCGCTTGCGGACAATAACCTCTGCACTGAAGTCTCTGTCAGGAAGGGAATACCGTACGGTGGCTGTCCTAACAAGAAATCTTCATGAGGCTGCAGAACTATATGCGGAGCTGGCACAGCATTTTGAAGATATTCATCTGATTGATGGCAGTATGACCCAATATCAGGGTGGGCTATCGGTGCTGCCTGTCTATTTATCAAAAGGTTTGGAGTTCGATGCAGTGATCTTAGCAGATGCCGATCAAGACCATTACGGGGCGACGGCTTGGGACGCGAAGCTGATGTATGTCGGCTGTACACGTGCTCTCCATGAGCTGTGGCTGCTCCATAATGGGGAAGTTCCTTCCTATGTGCAAACGGCGGCTGGAAGCGATTCTGAGGGGGAGTAAGACTGGTGGAGAATGGTTATAACTGTTCTTGGTCTTGTAACTCCCCCATAGGTATGGCTTAATAATAAGTGTCCGGCCGGGCAAGAACACTTCTGGAAGGAGGCTGATTGAAATGATTTCAGTATACGAGGTGGTTTCCGTTTAAGACGGAAACCTGCTTAAAGCGAGGAGGCCTTATGGCCTCCTTATTACTAACATAAGAAGTACCACACTTATCCATAAGAACGAAATTTATGAAATCGAATGTAGACGCTACCAAAAGGTTTTTATATAATGAAATTACGGATTTTTCCAAATATGAGGAGAAGAAAGGAGGCAGGTGACGTGATTATAACTAAAAACTTAGTTGACCGACGCATAGGGACACACCTGTTGAAGGAGGAAATGCAAGTTGAGTTATGTAAATGGGAAGGATGTGCTCCCCCCTGGCTTGCTCGAAGAGCTTCAGGGATACATCCAAGGTGAACTGCTCTACATCCCAAAGAGGACGGAAGAGCGGGTTCGATGGGGCGAGAACAGCGGTTCGAGGAAAGAAATAGCGAACCGGAACAAGGAAATTTTCAGTTGTCATCGAAGCGGTGATTCCGTAGCGGAACTTCAGAAGAAGTACCATCTATCGGAAGAAAGCATTCGTAAAATCATATCAAAAATGCGGCTGGCAGTAAATTGCTAGCTTGCAATTCAAGCATAAACGCCTCTGGTGTCCTTATAAGGACGGTAAGCGTTATGCGAGAAATCATAAGGATAAAGTGTAGCGTGAAACCTATACTTTCTTATATTTTGAAAAAAGAGCATGGCTCCCGCCTTTCTAAGACGAGATCATGCTCTTTTTATTTTGGCGTAAAATAAGTCTATGCTGATACTGTTACCTTGAACCGGCAGGACATCCTAATCCTTCCCTGTGATATGGTATGATAGAGAGGGATTTATATTGAGCTTTTACAAGAATATAGCAAGGAAGTGGAGTTATGGATTTATTTTCTTTCGGAGAGGACACCGGGGGCGGACGGCTGCTTGCGGACCGGATGAGACCGGAGAATCTTGATGAATATATTGGTCAAGAGCATATCATAGGTCGGGGGAAGCTGCTGCGAAGAGCGATTGAGGCGGATCAAGTCTCTTCGATTTTGCTCTATGGTCCCCCGGGATGCGGCAAGACGACACTCGCGCATATTATTTCTCATCACACGCAAGGAGAGTTCGTACGTCTGAATGCGGTGGAAGCTACCGTGAAGGATGTACGGGAGGTTATTGAGCGAGCTCAGAACAATCAAACATTGTACGGCACTAAGACGATCCTGTTCCTGGACGAGGTGCATCGATTTAATAGCTCACGCCAGGATGCGCTTTTGCCAGCGGTAGAAAAAGGGACCATCACCTTCATTGGAGCGACTACAGAGAACCCGTTCCATTATGTTAATGGAGCGCTTATGAGCCGCTCCACCTTATTTCAGCTGGAGGCATTAACGAGTGAACACAGCTTGATCGCGATGCGCAGAGCCTTGGCGGACAAAGATAAAGGTCTTGGATTTATGGAGCTTCAGGTCGATGAGGAGGCATTGTTGCATATTGCAACAATGGCTAATGGAGACATCCGGCGAGCACTAAACGCGCTGGAGCTGGCAGCCCTGACTACCGCGCCGCAAGTTGATGGAAGTGTTCATATCACGCTGGAGGTGGCGGAAGAATCCATTCGGCGCCCCATTGTGAAGGCTGATGAATCGACGCAGTATGATGTGCTTTCTGCTTTTCATAAAAGTATTCGCGGTTCCAGCGACGCCGCGTTGTTCTGGTTTCTGTATGCGGTAGAAAAGCTTGGAATGGACCCTATGACTTTTATTCGGCGCCTGATTGCAGCCAGCAGTGAGGATATCGGCCTGGCTAATCCCCAAGCTATGGTTCAAGCGGTGAGTGCGCTGGATGCTTATCGAAATAATGGTTGGCCAGAGGCGAAGCTGAACATTGCCCAAGCTATTCTTTTTGCCGTGGAGAGTCCGAAGTCTAATGCTGTGGTTATGGCTATTTCCAATGCAATGGCAAGTATGGATGAGATCAAATCAGCGGAGGTACCGCTGCATCTGCGTGATACGCACTATAAAGGCGCAACTGCGTTAGGGCATGAAGGATATCAATATCCGCACAATTTTCCGGGGCATTATGTAAAGCAGGAGTATTTGCCTAAGGAGATTTCTCAGCGTGTTTTTTATCAAGCAACTGAGCAAGGCAACGAGATTAAGATTCGTCATAATCAAAAGCTTCGGCGGGAGCAGTAACCCAGCTAGCGACTGTAATACCTTCCAATTTCATGCTGGAAAGCAAAAGATTTTAACTTTCAGACGAACTAAATAATTCCCAAAAAAAGGCGGCCTAGAGCCGTTTTTTTGTTGCCTACGTTACTTTTAATCACATCGATTGAAAATTTTTTATAGGAAAAGATTGATAATTTACCATAAGTTAATTAAAATGAACTACAAAGTTACGAGATGTTCATTTTTATTTCCGATTGAACTACTGGTAGTATTCTTAATGGTGTTAATTATCATCACATTGGTTATTTCAAAATGTTTCATGAAAATCAACACTATTTATATCAAAATTTACATAATATTTTCATTGTGTTAATTTTGAAATCCTTGTCGTTAGGGTGATGAATATGGGCGAAGAACTACTAGAAATCAAAAATTTGTCGACATCGTTCAGAATTGCAGACGACTATTATGCTGCGGTTGATGATGTTACCCTGTCTGTTCGCAAAAATGAAATTCTGGCTATCGTTGGAGAGTCTGGTTCAGGAAAAAGTGCGCTCGCCTTTTCAATTATGGGGCTGCACACCAGAGCCAAAATTGACGGACAAATCAAATACAAGGGCCAGGACATCGTTACCATGTCTCCTGCTGCACTAAACAAGCTGCGCGGCCAAGAAATGTCTATGATTTTTCAAGATCCTTTATCCGCTTTAAACCCGCTAATGATCATCGGCTCACAGATTGAAGAAGTACTTATCCTACACGATTCCAAGCTTTCTAAGAAACAGAGAAAAGAGAAGGTCATTGATCTTTTGACCAAGGTTGGAATTTCCCGTCCCGAGCATACATATCAGCAGTACCCCCACGAATTATCCGGTGGCATGAGGCAGCGGGTGGTTATCGCCATTGCGATAGCCAATGGACCCAAGCTTTTGATCGCCGACGAACCTACTACAGCACTAGATGTGACTATCCAATTACAAATCCTTGAACTTATTAAAAAATTAAAAAACGATATGGAAGCAGGCATTATCTTAATCACTCATGACTTAGGGGTTGTAAGCGAAATGGCTGACCGTGTTGCGGTGATGTATGCCGGACAAATCGTCGAAATCGCAGATATTTTTACGTTGACGTCTAATCCGAAACATCCGTATACGAGATCCTTATTAAACTCCATTCCAACGGCAAAAGAAGAGAAATCCAGATTGCATGTGATTCAGGGGATTGTTCCACCACTGCAAAACCTTCCGCGTAAGGGCTGCCGTTTCTCGGCACGGACGCCTTGGATTCCTGAATCGGAGCATGAGGAGAACCCACAGCTGCATGAAGTCGCACCCGGACATTTCGTTCGCTGCACCTGTTATAACAATTTCCATTTCCCTGATACTAACGAGGAGGCAATCCACAATGGGACTTCTTGAGGTTAAAAATTTAGCAGTACATTTTCCGATCCACGGCGGTGTTTTTCGAAGGGAAGTTGGCGTAGTTAAGGCTGTCGATAATGTTAATTTTACCATTGAAGCTGGGCAAACCTATGGTCTGGTTGGTGAATCTGGTTCCGGAAAGACGACAACGGGTCGCGCGATTATAGGTCTTAATTCTATTACTAGCGGCAGCGTGATTTTTGAAGGGCAAGATTTGGCCTTGAGGGGTGTACGTAAGCAAAGAAATGTCCGCAAAGACATTCAGATGATCTTTCAGGATCCGTACTCTTCCTTAAATCCTAAGAAGCGTGTACTCGATATTATTGCAGAACCGTTGCGTAATTTCGAAAAAATGTCTCCAGGGGAAGAAAAACGCCGGGTGCAGGAATTGCTTTTACAGGTAGGCTTAAGTCCTGAGAACATCCTGAAATATCCGCATGAATTTTCTGGCGGCCAGCGGCAGCGGATCGGAATTGCCAGAGCAATTGCACTCAAGCCAAAGCTTATTATTGCTGACGAGCCGGTATCTGCGCTAGATGTCTCAGTACAGGCACAAGTGCTTAACTTCATGCAGGACATTCAAAAAGAGCTGAATCTTACTTTTCTATTTATCAGTCATGATCTCGGGATCATCAGGCATATGTGCGATCACATAGGGATTATGTATAAAGGACGACATGTGGAGCAAGGGACTGCTAAAGATATTTTTGACAATCCTCAGCATATTTATACCAAACGACTCATTGCCGCCATTCCTGATATTGATCCGAAACAGAGAGAAAAGCAGACGGAGTTTAGAAAATCAGTAAGCAAGGAATATGAACAAGCGCACCGGAATTATTTTGATGAAGAAGGCATGGCTTATCCTTTAAAATCAATTTCCGAGACTCATCTGGTAGCCTTGCCTGAGAAAGGTTGAGAATATGTGGAAGATTATCGTTCGTAGAATTCTTATAATGATCCCTCAAGTAGTTCTATTAAGTATTCTTGTTTTTCTTATGGCGAAGGCGATGCCTGGTGACGCACTTTCAGGAATGCTTGATCCGAATATTGACCCGGCGGCCATTGATGCGATGAGAGAAAAGCTCGGTTTAAATGATCCATGGTACATCCAGTACTGGGATTGGATCACTAAAGCGATACAAGGGGATTTCGGCCAGTCCTTCCGTTTCAAAATGCCGGTCTCAGAGCTAATCGGTCAACGCCTGATGAATACCCTTTGGCTGGCCATTGTTACGCTGATTCTTACATACCTTATTGCTATCCCGCTTGGTATTACCAGCGGACGTTATAACGATTCGTGGCTGGATCGCTTGATAACTGGCTATACCTATATTGGATTTGCTGCACCGTTGTTTATTTTTGCACTCTTAATGGTATGGGTTTTCGGATTTCATTTTCATTGGTTTCCTACCAGCGGCAGTGTCAGTCCCGGGGAAGTTCCAGGTACACTAAGTCACTTCTGGAGTAAATTCTACCATCTGCTTCTGCCTGCGCTATCTATGGCGCTAATTGCAACGGTTGGGACCGTACAATATCTGAGAAATGAGATCATTGATACGAAGCAAAAAGATTTCATTCTCACTGCTAGAGCTAAAGGGGCTTCGGAGTCACGCGTATACAATCGTCATATTTTGAGAAACTCCTTGCTGCCGATCGCTGCATTTTTTGGATATGAGATCACTGGGCTAATCGGTGGTACGGTGTTCGTTGAAACGATCTTCAGCTATCCAGGAATGGGTTTGCTGTTTCTAAGTTCGATAACGATTCGGGATTTCAGCGTGGTAACAGCTCTTGTTCTTCTGTATGGGGTTGCTTCCATCGTCGGTGCGTTGTTATCAGACATTATTTTAAGTATCGTAGATCCTCGTATCCGGATTAAATAAGAAGATGAACACTTTGGGGTGAATGAAATGGCAAAGACGAGCGCAGAGATAGCTCTGCTGCAGGAAACTGATAAAAGTCCATCGGGCTTCAAAATTGTTTGGCGGGAGATGGTGCGGGATAAGCTGGCACTGATCTCATTGATTTTCCTATTTACGATTATTGCTGCTGTATATGGGATCTCCTTATTTTTAGATCAGAAAGAAATTGTCACGGTTGACTTGTTCGCCCTATATGAGAAGCCTTCGGCTGTGCATTGGCTGGGGACTGATTATGGAGGACGGGATGTATTCGGTCAATTAATTATAGGAACACGAAATTCCATGTCTATTGCCTTTATGGTTACTTTTTTTACGGGAATTATCGGTATTCTGGTAGGTTTAGTCTCAGGTTACTTTGGGGGAACGGTAGATAATGTCGCGATGCGTATTGTGGATTTCTTCATGATTCTACCTTTTCTAATGATTGTTATAGCTTTTGTCAGCGCAGTGCCTAAGTACAATACATTGACCTTCTCCTTTATCATGACAGCATTTCTTTGGATGGGGATTGCCAGGCTAATTCGTTCCAAGACATTGCAAGAGAAGGAATTGGATTATGTTCAGGCATCTAAGACCCTAGGCTCCTCCAATCTAAAAATTATGTTCACGCAAGTTCTGCCGAACTTAAGCTCTATCATTATCGTAACGATGACCTTGAATCTGGCAGCTAATATTGGATTGGAATCAGGCCTATCCTTTCTAGGTTTTGGTTTTCCAGAAAGTACACCCAGTCTGGGTACTCTAGTAAGCTATGCGAGAAATCCGCAGACCCTTGAGTTCAGATGGTGGATCTGGTTACCCGCATCATTGCTGATCCTGGTATTGATGTTGAGTATAAATAATGTGGGTCAAGCGCTTAAACGTGCGACCGACGCAAGACAAAGAAAAGGATAATAAGGGAGGAAATGATTAAATGAGAAAAGCCATTCGTTCAAAAGCTTTACTAGTTTCATTAATGTTTGTAATGTTGTTCGCTCTTGCGGCTTGCGGCTCCAAGAACAACAACGAAGCGGCTGAATCAACAGCAGCTCCTAGCGCCAGCGCACCTGCGGCAACTGCAGAAGCAACGGCCGCGCCTGAGGCAGAAGACGGACTTTATAACATTAAAGATTTTAGTAACGTTAAGACTAACCAAGGTGAAGCTATTGACGGAGGGACAATTACATTTGGACTTGTTTCCGATAGTCCATTTGAAGGTACTTTGAACTGGAACTTCTATTCTGGAGATCCAGATGCTCAAGTTCTGAACTGGTTTGATGAAGGTTTGTTAACTTGGGATAAAGACTATGTATATACTAATGATGGTGCGGCTACTTATGAAGTTGCAGAAGATGGACGGACCTTTACCTTTACGATTCGCGACAATGTAAACTGGCAGGATGGTAAGCCAGTAACGGCTGAAGACTGGTTGTTCGCCCATGAAGTTATTGGTAATCCTGCTTATGATGGTCCTCGTTATGGTTCTGACTTCACTAATATTGAAGGCATGGATGAGTACCATTCCGGTAAAGCCAAGACCATATCCGGGATTAAAGTGCTGGGTGATAAGAAACTGCAGATTACTTATAAGCAATCTACACCTTCCTTGTTAACGGGTAGCGTATGGATTTATCCATTAGCCAAACATATCTTTGGCGGCATGGATGTTGCCAAAATCTCCTCTTCCCCTGAAGTCCGCCAAAAGCCAATTGGCTTCGGAGCTTTTAAAGTAGAGAGCATCGTTCCTGGTGAGTCTGTAGTATTTGTTAAGAATGAAGATTACTGGCGCGGAGCCCCAAAACTGGATAAAGTAATTTTGAAGGTTATCAACCCAACAACGATTGTACAAGAACTGAAATCTGGCGGAGTTGACTTGGTGGATTCCTTCCCTATTGATCAATTCCCGGATAATGCAAAGATGTCAAACGTTGAATTCCTGGGTGCGGTTGATCGTGCTTATACGTATATAGGCTTTAAGCTTGGTAAATGGGATGCAGAGAAAAAGGTTGTTGCAACAGATCCTAAAGCTAAAATGGCGGATGTAAATCTGCGTAAAGCCATGTGGGCTGCCGTAGATAATGATACTGTCGGTAAGAAGTTTTATAATGGACTTCGCTGGAATGCGACTACGTTGATCCCACCTTCCCATCCTGAATTCCATGATGCTTCCAATCCAGGTGTAGCTTATGATCCAGAAGCAGCTAAGAAGATCCTGGATGACGCTGGTTACAAACTAAACGGTGAATTTAGAACGAATCCAGATGGCAGCGAGCTGAAGATTAATTTCATTTCGATGACTGGTGGAGACATTGCTGAGCCGCTGGCTCAATATTATGTACAATCCTGGAAAGCGATTGGTCTGAATGTAACTTTGGAAATGGTAGAGTTTAATACCTTCTATGATCGCATAGGTCAAAATGGTGAGGATGATCCTACTGTTGATGTGTACCAAGGCGCTTGGGGTGTAGGGATTGACGTTGACCCATCAGGTCTGTATGGCAAAGATGCAATCTATAACTTCCCGCGTTACTCGAGTGCAGAGAACGATCGTTTGCTCGCCGAAGGGATCTCCGAGGCTGCATTTGATGTAGACAAACGTAAAGAAATCTATAAAGAGTGGCAACAATTTATGGTTGATGAGATTCCAGTATTCCCAACACTTTATCGTGCTGTAATAGTGCCAGTTAATAACCGCGTCCTGAATTATTGGGCTGTTGGTGATGGAGTTGAAATCTATTATAACGACATTGCGGTTTCTGCAGATAAAGCTGCGGTAGCTCAGTAAGAGGGTATTAATGAACAGCAGTTCAAGGAGAGATCCTGAGCTGCTGTTTTTTATTTTTCATTAAATTAACAATAATTCCTATATTTTGTGCATTATTTACTGTAAAAATATAGTGTTTTAATGAAAGATATGGTATATTTTGGGTGAGAGCGAAACTTTCGCTTAAATATAGCTCTTAGAGAGAGGTGAGTGGATGATCGCAATGACGGGTACCTGATTCAAGTGAGGGAGGTGTTACGGGACTGAGGTGTAATCTTTCTTGTGGCATTCACTGAAGAGAGGGGCAGTAGAAATGATCAAGAGGTATAGGAAACAAGGACTGGTGTTCAGTTTGTTGTTTACGCTTACATTTTGTTCAAATGCTGCATTTCAACCGGCGATAGCAGAGGCGGCGGCCGGAGACTACAACTATGCGGAGGTTCTTCAAAAATCTATTTATTTCTACGAAACCCAGCGGTCTGGTGAATTGCCAGATAACAATCGGGTGGAATGGCGGGGCGATTCCGGTCTTTTGGACGGGGCGGATGTGGGACATGATCTGACTGGTGGTTGGTATGATGCCGGTGATCACGTTAAATTCGGTCTGCCTATGGCTTATTCTACGACAATGCTGGCGTGGTCGGTTTATGAGTACAAGCAAGGATATGAGGGGTCTGGGCAGCTGGAGGAAATATTAGACAATATTCGCTGGGCAACCGATTATTTTGTAAAAGCTCATACTGCTCCTAACGAGCTGTGGGGACAAGTTGGTAACGGAACAACCGATCATAATTGGTGGGGACCCGCAGAAGTCATGCAGATGCAGAGACCTTCCTACAAAATTGATGCCACTCATCCCGGATCAGATCTTGCCGCAGAAACAGCTGCAGCGTTAGCTTCAGCATCCATTATTTTCAGGGATACGGATGCCGTATATGCGGACAAGCTGCTGCTGCATGCTAAACAGCTTTATAATTTTGCTGACACTTACCGCGGCTCCTATTCCGATAGCATTACCGATGCCAAACAATATTATAATTCTTGGAGCGGTTATGCGGATGAATTGAGCTGGGGGGCTGTCTGGTTGTATTTGGCGACTAACGATCAGCAGTATCTCAATAAGGCTATTGCAGCAAGTGATCAATGGGGAACGAATCAGGCTGGAAACTGGGGTTATCAGTGGACGCAGTCTTGGGACGACAAGCATTATGGCGCTCAATTACTGTTGGCACGAATCACCGGGCAGACCAAGTTCATTCAATCCACTGAACGGAATATGCAGTATTGGACGACTGGAGTGGGTGGAACAAGTGACCGTGTTGCCTATACACCTGGCGGACTAGCCCATCTGGATCAATGGGGCGCATTGCGTTATGCAGCCAATCAGGCTTTTATGGCCTTCGTTTACTCGGACTGGGTGAGCGATCCGGTGAAGAAAGATACGGCGCGTTCTTTCGCGGAGAGACAAATTACGTATATGCTTGGCGACAATCCACGAAACAGCAGTTATGTTATCGGTTATGGTAATAATTCTCCTCAGCATCCCCATCATCGAACCTCACATGGATCATGGAATGATAGTCAGACCGTTCCGGTAAATCATCGCCATGTCTTGTACGGAGCGCTAGTTGGAGGCCCGTCCAAAACAGACAGCTACACCGACTCCATTAACGATTATGTCTCGAATGAAGTTGCAACCGATTACAATGCAGCTTTTACAGGAGCTATTGCAAAAGTGGTGCTGCTGCATGGACAAGGGCAACAGCCGCTTGCACAATTTCCACCTGCAGAGACACGTGAAGATGAGATGTTTGTCGAAGCCTCTGTGAATGCTAGTGGCAGCAACTTCGTAGAGATTCGAGCATTGCTGAATAACCGTACGGGCTGGCCGGCACGGGCCAGTAAAGAGATGTCTTTTAACTACTATGTGGATCTTAGTGAAGCGATAGCGGCTGGTTATGCTCCTGAGGATATTACGGTTACGGCGGGAGGCTACAATCAGGGTGGAACGGTGTCTGCACTTCAGCCTTACGATGCAGCTAACCATATCTACTATACTAAGGTTGATTTTACAGGTACTTTAATTTATCCGGGTGGACAATCTGCTCATCGTAAGGAGATTCAATTCCGAATTGCAGCCCCGCTGAACACTAACTTCTGGAATAATGCTAATGATTTTTCATTCCAAGGTGTGGCAGCTCAAGGAGCAACTCCTGTTAAAACAGCGAACATTCCGGTGTTTGATGCAGGTGTGCACATGTATGGAGAACTTCCAGCGGGTGGTGGACAACCTGGAGAACCTCAAGTCCCTGCACGTCCGACTAATGTTCAGGCAGTAGCAGGTAATGGGACTGTCCATTTGACTTGGAATGCCATTAGCGGGGTTAGTGAATATACCGTTAAACGCAGTGAAGTGAGTGGAGGCCCGTATACGGTGCTTGAGAATGTCATGGGAACGGATTACATGGATAGTGGACGGGTGAACGGAACCAGTTATTATTATGTGATCACTGCCACGAATAGTGTAGGGGAGAGCTTGCCATCTATACAGGTTAGTGCCAAACCCCAAGAAACAACACAGCCCACAACGGGGAATTTGAAGGTGCAATATCGTACGAATGATACGAATGCCAGTGATGGACAGCTGCGCCCTCAGTTCCGAATTATGAATACAGGAACCGAGTCTGTGGCACTTAGCGGCTTGAAGCTGCGTTATTATTTCACTGTGGATGGGGATAAACCACAACAGTTTCATTGTGATTATGCTGTAGTGGGCAGTGGTAATTTAAGCGGCAGTTTTGTTAAGCTGAATCCCGCCAGTACGGGCGCGGATTATTATCTGGAGATTTCTTTTGGTGCAGAGGCTGGAAGCGTAGCGCCTGGTGGAGATAGCGGCGAGATTCAGGCTCGCACCAATAAGACGGACTGGACGGCTTACAATGAAACGGATGATTATTCCTACAGCGCGGTTCAGCAGACATTTGCCGATTGGAATAAAGTTACACTTTATCAAGGTGAAACACTTGTATGGGGCTTAGAACCATAAATATATCCAAGAGAGGGAGCTTGCCTAAGATGATGAAATTGAGCTTAATAAAGAAGCCTGTTTCTGTAATGATGGCCGCAGTCCTGTTTCTCTCACTCATGACCGGTCTATTTAATTTTAGACCTCAGACTGCTCACGCTTCTACTACGGAGCAGACGCGATTTCTGCAATTATATGCGCAGCTAAAAGACCCCGCAAATGGTTATTTCTCTGCTGAAGGAGTACCTTATCATGCGGTAGAGACCTTGATGAGTGAAGCCCCTGATTACGGACATATGACGACCTCAGAAGCTTACAGTTATTGGATGTGGCTTGAGGTACTCTATGGTTATCACACAGGGGACTGGACTAAGCTGGAATCAGCTTGGGACAACATGGAGAAGTATATCATCCCTATTAACGAAGGTGATGGCAAGGAAGAACAGCCAACCATGAGTTATTACAATCCGAACAGCCCGGCTACGTATGCAGCGGAGCATGCTCAGCCGGATCAGTATCCAAGTCAGCTAGGTGGCCAGTATACAGCAGGTAAAGATCCGCTAGATGCTGAATTGAAGGCGACGTATGGCAACAACCAGACCTACTTGATGCACTGGCTGGTAGACGTGGACAACTGGTACGGCTTCGGCAACTTGCTGAATCCTACGCATACAGCCGCTTATGTGAATACATTCCAACGGGGTGAACAAGAGTCCGTTTGGGAGGCGGTCCCTCACCCGTCTCAAGATGACAAAACGTTCGGAAAAGCAAACGAAGGCTTCATGAGCCTGTTCACAAAAGAAGCTAACGTGCCTTCCGCTCAATGGCGTTACACGAATGCTACAGATGCCGATGCACGGGCAGTACAAGCAATGTACTGGGCTAAAGAGCTCGGCTACAACAATACAGTGTATTTGAATAAAGCTAAGAAAATGGGCGATTTCCTGCGGTACGGTATGTATGATAAATACTTCCAAAAAGTAGGAAGTGCAGCTACTGACGGCACACCTGATGCCGGGACTGGCAAAGATTCCAATCAATATCTTCTGGCTTGGTATACCGCATGGGGCGGTGGACTTGGAGCTACAGGAAACTGGGCTTGGAGAATCGGGGCGAGCCATGCCCACCAAGGGTATCAGAATGTCGTGGCTGCCTATGCACTTTCTGATTCGGATGGTGGTCTGATCCCGTCATCAGCTACAGCTGGACAGGATTGGGAAAATTCTCTGAAACGTCAATTGGAATTCTATACTTGGCTGCAGTCCTCTGAAGGGGCAATTGCCGGAGGAGCGACCAATAGTTATCAAGGCGCCTACAAGGCTTATCCAGCCGGAACCAGTACTTTTTATGGCATGGCATATGACGAAGCTCCAGTCTACCACGATCCTCCATCCAATAACTGGTTCGGGATGCAGGCATGGAGTGTGGAGCGGGTAGCAGAGCTGTACTATATCCTTGCTTCTAACGGAGACACTACATCTGAAAACTTTCAAATGGCAAAACAAGTTATAGAAAATTGGGTAGATTGGTCTAAAGATTATGCCTTTGCCAACAAACGTCCAGTTACGGATGCTGAAGGTTACTACCTGAACAGTCAAGGTAATCGAATTCTTGGAGGAGACAACCCACAAGTGGCAACAGTCTCTGCACCAGGAGAGTTCTGGATTCCAGGTAATGTGGAATGGACAGGACAACCTAATACGTGGAATGGCTTCAGTGGTTCTGCAGCAAACAGTAACCTGAAAGCCGTAACTAAGAGTCCAAGCCAAGATACAGGTGTACTGGGCAGCTATATTAAGGCACTTACCTTCTATGCGGCTGGCACCAAAGCTGAACATGGCAGCTACAGTAGTCTGGGAGGAGAGGCTCAGGTACTGGCTAAATCTTTGTTAGACACGGCATGGGGTTATAACGATGGAATTGGTATTGCAACTACCGAAAGCCGTGGAGATTATTCTCGCTATTTCACTAAAGAAGTCTATTTTCCAAGCGGTTGGACAGGTACATTCGGCCAAGGAAATACGATCCCTGGTTCATCTACAGTGCCTTCCGATCCAGCTAAAGGCGGAAACGGGGTATACGCAAGCTATACCGATATCCGTCCAAATATCGTGAATGACTCCAAGTGGCAATATTTGCTGGACAAATACAATACTTCTTTTAATAAAGTGACTAAAACTTGGGACAATGGAGCCCCTGAATTTACCTACCATCGCTTCTGGTCGCAAGTAGATATGGCAACTGCTTATGCTGAATACGATCGACTGATCAACAGCAGTGTGCCTACTGAGCCAGTAGCTCCAAAAGCACCTTCCAAACCAAGTGTGGTCGCTGGTAACAAAGTTGTAGATCTTAGTTGGAACAACGTAACTGGAGCTACTAGCTACACTGTGAAAAGAGCTGCGACAACTGGTGGCCCTTACAGCGATGTGGCTGTTGTCACTCAGGCGACTTACAATGACGCTTCAGTGGTTAACGGTACGGATTACTACTACGTAGTTAGTGCTTCCAACGTGGTTGGAGAGAGCCCAAATTCGCTTGAGGTTCACGCCAAGCCTATTGATGTGCCGATTCCGGTACAAGGAGATTTGCTGGTGAAATACCGGACAAGTGATACCAATCCGGGAGATAATCAGTTCCGCCCGCAGCTGCAAATTGTTAACAATGGGGATACGGCTGTAGCGCTTAGCGATGTAAAGCTGCGGTATTATTACACGATTGATGGCGATAAACCTCAACAATTTAATGTTGACTATGCTAACATCGGTGGAAGTAATATACAGGGAACATTCGTGAAGGTGGACCCTGCCAAAACTGGAGCGGATTATTATTTAGAAATCTCCTTCGGCGCAGGTGCAGGCAGTCTTGCACCGGGAGCCAACACGGGTGATATCCAGATCCGGGTCAACAAAACGGATTGGAGCAATTACAACGAGGTTGGAGACTACTCTTATGATCCTGCCAAAACATCGTACACGGAATGGAATCATGTGCCATTGTATTTGAATGGTGATCTAGCATGGGGACTTGAGCCTTAAAGTCTAAATAAGGGAAGCCCTAGCCATTTGGCTGGGGCTTTTTTTAGTAATTGGCTAGTTAGCGACTGCGACTAAATGTGGCTTCATATCCATTTTAATTGTATTTTTTACAACTAAAATACACCCTAGCCGCGCCAACGTAATTTAGTTGCACTTCATACAACTATTTATCAGTATATGGGTATTTATTGAGGTATAAGCTCAGTTTAACTGTACAATATACAACTAAAACCCAAAAAGAAATAAAAAAGCACGAAATAGCTGTATTAAATACAACTATTTCGTGCTTTGGTACGTTTGTTAGATATTGTGAGTTACTACGATTACTTGTAGATCAAGCTTTTATAGAAGCTTGGTTTAAATTCACACTTGTGCTGAAGGAACAACCTTCTCCGCATATTCTATCGTTCCGCCGCCGAGACATTGTTCGCCGAGATAGAAGACAACGGCTTGACCAGGTGTGATAGCTTTTTGTGGAACATCAAAGGCTACAGTTATTGTTCCATCTTCACGCGCTGTAAGGGTCACGCCTTGATCTGGCTGGCGATACCGGAATTTGGCGGTGCATTTCAGCGGCTCTTGCCCAAGCTCTTGACCGTCAATCCAGTTAACACCGGAAGCAATCAGGCTAGTGGAGTACAGGCTATGGTGCTTGTCTCCTTGTACTACATAAAGAATGTTGCGGCTAAGGTCTTTCTCAGCTACAAACCACGGTTCGCCGTTGCCAGAGCCACCAATACCAAGGCCTTGGCGTTGGCCTAACGTGTAATACATAAGTCCGTCGTGGCGGCCTTTGATCTCTCCAGTTACTATGTCAACCATATCGCCAGCTTGTGCCGGGAGATATTGACTGAGGAATTCGCGGAAGTTGCGCTCGCCGATAAAGCAGACGCCTGTGCTATCTTTTTTCTTGGCAGTGTAAAGTCCTGCTTCTTCAGCAATTCTCCGCACTTCAGGTTTCGGCAGATGTCCAATAGGGAACATTGTTTTAGAGAGTTGATGTTGCCCCAGTGCATTCAGGAAATAGGTTTGATCCTTATTGTTGTCTACGCCGCGGAGCAGCTTGTACACACCATCTTCTTCTATAACACGTGCGTAATGTCCAGTTGCGACATAATCGGCACCAAGCTGAAGAGCTTTGTTCAAAAATTCTCCAAACTTAATCTCGCGGTTGCACATGACGTCAGGATTTGGCGTCCGGCCGGCCTTATATTCATCGAGAAAATAAGAAAATACCTTATCAAAGTATTCCTTCTCGAAATTAACGGTATAGTAAGGAATATCAATCTGCTCGCATACGCGGCGAACATCCTCTGCATCGCTTTCGGCCGTACATACTCCGAATTCGTCGGTATCGTCCCAGTTCTTCATGAAGATGCCGATGACGTCATAGCCCTGCTGCTTGAGCAGAAGCGCCGTGACGGAGGAATCGACCCCTCCGGACATGCCGACGACGACACGGGTGTCTTGTTTTGCTTTTGTCATCGTAATCACCATTTCTGTACCCAAAATACCGGTCATTCATGGAACACCCGGCTCAAAATGTATTATAACATACCTGTCTACTCTAAACCTCTGAAATAAGAGACTGGAAACAACAAAATGTCCACCTGGGGTGAACATTCTCGTAAAATGTTTCGTTTACCATTTCATTTGTGACTTCGGATATGATAACATAAACTGAGAGTAATTATCGGAATACCTTGATATGACAATCAAAATGACTTGCCGAATCAATAGTATACAATAATCAGACATTAAACTGAAAGAGGTGCCCCTTTGAAAATATCAACCAAAGGTCGTTACGGACTAACAATTATGATGGAGCTTGCACTGAAATTTGGTGAAGGACCAACTTCACTTAAGAGTATCGCTGAGAAAAATGGTCTTTCCGAGCATTATCTGGAGCAACTAATTGCTCCTCTGCGCAATGCAGGGCTTGTAAAAAGTATTCGTGGAGCATATGGCGGATACATTTTGTCGCGTGAGGCGAACGCTATCACTGCCGGTGATATCATCCGTGTGCTGGAGGGCCCTATCTCTCCTGTAGACTTCACGGAAGAGGACGATGCAGCGAAACGGGATTTATGGTTGCGTATTCGTGACAGCATTGCCGATGTGCTGGATTCCACAACACTTTATGATTTGATTAACTACAAAGAAGAGAGTTTGGCTGACAATTACATGTTTTATATTTAGTCCTCGAATGAAAGATATTCCAAAAAAATAATGTGTCAACGTTTAGGCTCCCATTTGGGAGTCTTTTTTTATCTGCGATTCTATTTGTTCTTACGCTTATTAAAGAGCGCGATCCAGCAGCAAGAGGCTCCGATGAACGCTGCGAGAATCGGTATCCATTGATTAGTAGTCAAGTTAGCACCTCCATAGTGCTTATAATTCTTTTGTCATAAAAACACTATAGGGGTCTTCAATGTAATCTGCAAACGGACTGCAGTATTCAAATCCATATTGTTCATATAATTTTCTAGCTGCTTCGAACCCTTCAGTGGATCCGGTTTCTAAGCTCAGCCGCCGATAGCCTTGTTGCTTAGCTTCCTTAATGATATGGGCAAGCATTTTAGATGCAATACCCTTCCTAAGATGCTTGGTAGAAGTACGCATAGATTTGATTTCACCATGATGGCTACCCAGGTCTTTAAGAGCACCGCAACCTAAGAGTTCGCCCTGCTCCCAGGCACTCCAGAAGGTGATTTCAGGTGTTTTTAATTTATCTAAATTCAACGCATGTACACTCTCTGGCGGGGATTGCTCAAACATGCTCTGCAGATGTTCACTGATCAGTGCTATGATTTCGGTTCCGGTTAAGTTATCGATTTTAATCTCCATATTATTCACTCCCAATGATAAGATTATGGTTTGCTCTATATATCATATTTCTTTAGCGGAGTCCGCTGTTGTATGTTGTAGCAATCGGTCCAAGGCTTTCTGTATAAGTGGCATAAAGTAATTAAGAATTAAGCCGCCTAAACAAATGGTAAGTAGAGTGCCAATCCCAATAGGCCCATTGAAAATAATGGCGGCAAATAAGAAAACCAGATAAATGATTGTTCTAGTAAATAGTATACTAAGCCTAGTTATCGTTTGCAGTACTAATGTTAGTCGGTCCACTGGAATCGGTGCGAAATTTGCGTACAAATAAATGGATGTACCTAATCCAATTGCGATTAAGCCTAAACCATAAAAGGCGATTTTACTGATCCACAGATTAGGCTCGATCAGATTGTTTAACAAAAAAAGCCACATATCGATACCAATGCCTGCTATAAATGCAGTTACCAACCCTAATAATTCTGGTCTTTGCTTGGATAAACATGAATTACATCCAATCAATAGGCATGCGATCAGCACTTCCCAACTGCCTACTGTAAGACCGACATTTTGGGATAGACCGACTAAAAGTGCATCAAAAGGTGACGCTCCAAGATCGGAGATTATTGTTAGTGAAACGCCTAGGGTTAAGATGAAAATTCCGCAAGTGAAAATGGAAAACGTAGTTACACTAAACTTCTTCATTCTATTGAAGCAGAAAGATCTTTAATCATTAAAAGATGAGGGATGCCATCCTCCATAAATTCAGTAGATGAAGCCCGATAACCAAGTTTCTTATAGAACCCCTCTGCCTGAGTTTGCCCGTGCAATTTAACCTTTTGATGCCCCTTTTCAACCACGATCTCTTCTAATGCAGAAATGATTTTTTTCCCAATTCCAAATTTACGATAAGGTTCTAGGATGCAAATACGCTCTAACTTACCTAATCCATCAAGAAAGCGGATCCTTCCTGTGGCAACTGGTTGCCCATCATAATAGGCGAGAACATGCTCACATTCTCCATTCAGCGTATCGAATTCATCAAATTCATCATTAAGGGGTATGCCTTGTTCCTCAACAAATACTTTTTTTCTTATTGAAAATGCAGCTTCAAGTTCCTCGATTAGTGTAATTCTTTTAAGATTCATTCTTGCTTACTCCATTCTGTATTTGTTTTTTTTAGGAAAAACGTCATAATGAATTAACGACAATTATAAGTATATATATAATCAATATTGTTGTAAATACAACATTATTGGAACTGGTAGGTGATTGAATGAAGGAGATACTTCGTGAAGTTGGAATGATAGCGAGGGCATTAGATTCCATAAGTAATATAGAGTTCAAGGAATTAGAGCTTACAAAGGGGCAGTATTTATATCTGGTCCGGATATATGAGAATCCAGGTATTATTCAAGAAAAGCTGTCGGAAATGATAAAGGTGGACCGAACAACAGCAGCGCGTGCGATTCAGAAACTTGAAATCCAAGGTTTTATTGAAAAGAAAGACGATGAAACCAACAAAAAAATAAAAAGGTTATTCACAACTGAAAAAGGTAAACAAGCCTATTCTTTTCTGAAGAGAGAAGGGGACCATACCGATTTGGTTGCGTTAGCAGGATTATCTGAAAAAGAAACGGAAGTATTGTTTCAACTCTTGCAAAGGGTTAGGAAAAATGTTGAGGTTGAGTGGGAATACGTAAAGAAGGGAAATAAAAGAGAGTACTAAAATCAGCAATTGTTATTGAACTAACCCAACGCGATCGCATGAAAAAATGCCTTGCTAGTGATAATACTGGCAGGGCATGTTAATGTGATGATCTATATATCAACGGAGCCGTGGAACGTGCGGAGCGGAGAATAAAAAAAACACCCTAAGGTGTTCTTTGAGGGTAATTATTGTTCTGCGGGTGTATTTCCCATTGCAATAGAAATTCTGTTCCAACTGTTGATTTGATTAATGACCAGTACAAGATCAATATATTGCTTCTCATCGTATTGTTCACGTACTCGTTTATATAGCTCATCAGGAACTCTTTTGGAAGGGATTAGCGTAATATGCTCAGATAGTTCGAGAGCAACCTTCTCTTCAGGTGTATAAAAAGTACATTCCTCCCAAACATTTAAACAATAAATTCGTTGTTCGGTTTCACCCATTTTACGAGCTTCGGATGTATGCATATCTATGCAGAAAGCACATCCGTTAATTTGAGAAACTCTGATTTTGATAAGTTCTCTTGTAGTCCGATTAATCGTAGATTTTTTGGTGTACATCTCCATATCCATCATGATTTTCATACCCTCAGGTGCAACTTCATTGTAGGCAACTCTTTGACTCATTTGGCAAGACTCCTTAGGCTTTAGTTTAGGAATAGTATAACTTTATTTTAACACTATTATTCTTTATATGCGAACATTTGTGCTTATTTACTTATGAGAAGGCAGAAATCACCCGATGACCTCTGCATTGGTATACATAATGTTCCAAATCTAGTATTCTAGTAAGAAGATTTTATACGGATGATGTAAAATACATAGGAGCTCGTTATGAGACGTAGTTAACATAATAATACTCAAAATGAGGTGTTTTAAAATGGGCAAGAATTATCGTTGGAGGCACGAGAAAGGAATGGGAGTATTTCGAATGTTTGGTGTGATATTTATTTTTACTCTAATGCTTAAGGGCGTCACGTTATTGGTTCAGGGAATGGAGAGTCTGGTAAGAAATACATATGAATTTGGTTATGCTTTTGGATCTTTATTAGAGAAGGTTTTTTAACTGAAAAATCGAACATATGTAATATCAAAGCCCAGTATGCTATGGATCTTGCCAGAGTGGGAATCGGCGATGATGCGGATGCGAAAGCTCAGCGTAACAGCGTTCAAGTTCATGAAAATATTTTCTTTTTCATTACCTGCACTAAAAAGCCTATCGCCTAATCCCCGGCAATAGACTTTTTATGATGTGGGCAGCCAGCCCCAATCAAGTAATAACTACATCGGAATATCCCGCAAAAATAGTCTGTGTTCCCGGACTAGTATCTGTCCATACGCCGATATATCCTCCAGGCGGAACGGAAGTGATATCAATATAATCCCCTATTAAGGTTACAGGTCCTGTACCTCCAGCATTCGGATCGAAGGAAACGTTAGTTATTCTAGTGTTGGTAAATGTCTGTCCACCGTTAATGGATCGCGCAACATATACATCTAGCAAAAATCCGTTAACCTGATTGCTGTAATAGATCACATTTACTACGCCCGTCAAAGGGTCGACATCGATCGCAGGAAAAAAGTTCTGAGATCCCGCGGGTGCACCGGTAATACTAACGGGAGTGCTCCAAGTCATGCCCCTGTCGTTTGAAATGGACATGAATACATCAGAGTACCCTTGGCGGAAATCCTGCCAGATGGTATACACACGGTTGGTAAAGGGTCCGACTGATCGATCGGTTGAAATATTCGCAAATGTTAAGACCCGAAAAGCATAGCCGGGAACGGGCAGGACTATGGGCACAGGTACGATCGTGGACACAAGAACAGGGGCGCCAAACGTTGTTCCACCATCCAAAGAAGTTCTGATCACAAATCGGAATTCCGGATTTGTCGTAATCCATGCTCCATACACGCTGCCTATCAAATCCACAGCCACATCGGGACGTTCTACCTGATTAGCTTCACTGGAAAGCAGGATGGGAGTGTCCCATGTGGCTCCATTATCACGAGATCGACTAAGAAAAGCTGTCGAGTTACCTCCGTTAGCTACATTGAACTGATGATTGTAAGAAACATAGATATTTCCTAAATATGGGCTAGATTGTCCTACATCGATTGTGATATTTGTTTCGTCATTATTAATGTAGGTTCCATACCCGCTACTTACAATTACAGGGCTGCTGAAATTAGTACCATTGTTGGTGGAAATATAGAATATAGTTGTTCCGTCTGAAGCGCCTGGAAAAGCATGTGCAGAAATGGCAAATGTATTCGGAAAGGAGTACGCAACAGCAGGTGCTTCGGCCCCTGTAAATCCTGGAGGCAGAGGCAGTAAAGCTTGTGACCAGTTGGCACCGCCATCTAACGAGCGATACATCCCTATTAATGGAACTCCGGTTGTAGTGTCTACAGCTACAGCAATCATGATCCCGGGAATAAGCAGATTCACAGCAACATAGGGTTCAAACTTTGGTGGCAAACCTGTAGTGACCTGAAAATTGAAATTGGTCATTGTCACCTCTCCTTTTTCATCTTTAATCTATGTTATGAAAAAAGCGGGAAAGGAACTGTATACCTGTCTATTTGGCTATTATTCCACGTGTTAACCCCTCCTCTTGCCTCACAACTATAAGCTAGCTGTTGAATAAGTTGATAGAAACCAAGAGGAGGAGTGAGAAAATGCCTTATACAACAGGTCTTATTACGAATACGAGAGCAACTGGTACTGCAGCGAGTAATGTAGTGGTCAGTGTTCGTAACACAAGTAATGCGAGTGCAATGATGATTGTCGAAGTCTTCGGTGTTCCATATTCCTTGCCAGCTCTTACCCCGCTTTATGTCACAGGTTATTTCGTTCCTGCAAAGAGTTCTGATATTAGAGAGTTTTTCATTGGGGGGAATCTGGCTTACGAGGTGCAAATTAGTAGTCCTTATCCTTTGGCAGAAGTAGTCACCTCTGTTTATGGGCTGGATGAGTTCGGAAATCTAGTTACCGATCAGCGGGTGCTTCAATCTGAAATGACGGAGATTACCGCCCTTTCTATACCTGTATAATAGTAATATTTAGACCATTAAGCAGCAGTCGCTGAAAGAAATAGGGCGATTGCTGCTTTTTTAGGCGTAATAAAGTATTTTAAGGGCATTCACACAGTCAGATGGGAGGAATCAAAATATACTGATTTTATACTCCAATGTAGAGAGAGGTAAAAAATCATGGCGGATGTAGGAGTAGTTATGCCTGTGTATACCCAAAAGCCGGAGTTCTTACGGCAAGCTCTGCAGTCTGTTCTACACCAATCTTTTACCAATTTTCGGCTGGTTGTTGTGATCGATGGTGCACCAGAAATGGAACCGCTCGTGAGATCCATTATTGTCGAAGATCCAAGGGTAACGGTTATCTCTTACGTACAGAACAGGGGTATAGCACATGCACTGAATACCGGCTTTGATCTTTTGTATAGTGAGCCTAGTATTCAATATCTAAGTTGGGTTTCCAGCGACAATGTTTATGAACCCCGTTTCCTCGAAATCCTTCGGGGGGCGCTAGTTAGAGGTCCACAGGAGTTAGGCATCGTGTACAGTTCTTTTCAAAGCATCGATAACGAGGGAAGGTTTCTTCATAACGAACATCAATTAGCTACTCAGCGTAATTATCAGTCACAGCCTAAAGAGAGATTGCTGGATTACTCGCTTATTGGCGTTTCTTTTATGTACAAAGCACAGATTGCGAAGCTTGTTGGAGCTTATGGAATGGAACCGGTGGAGGATTATGATTACTGGCTGAGACTGGCTGAACATTGTGAAATTCGCTTTATACCGGTGGAACTGGTGAATTATCGTGTGGATTCTACCTTTAGTGTATCTGCCCAATTACATTCGGTTGAAAATCATCGTAGATGGAGATATGCCTATCATTTGACCCGCCATCAGGCACGGTTTCGCAGAGGAATTCCGGCGATGATTACCGTTCTATATCCTGTAGTGAATGCTTGTGCGGATGAAATAACGCGGATAGAGAATCTGTACGAACAAACGTATAGCAATTATGAATGCCGGGTGTTGGATTTATCAACTACGCGTCAGCCATCGGCTCTATTGGAAACCATACCTCATCCTGCGACAGCGTTCGCCTGGCTGCCTGGAGCTGTGGAGTCACACGCGATTTGCAGTGCTATAGAACAACTATCCACTCCATTCACGATAGTTTTAGGTCCAAAAGTTTTTATAGGAGCGCTCGATATTGAGTACATGCTGGAAGCTTTGGTAACTACGGGCGGGGATACGATTTCCAATTACTATACGGATGATCATAGCCTGATTGGATTTCGACACAGACATGTCCCATCGACCAAAGGCCACTATTATAATGAGCTGTTTCGCAGCGCAGATCTGTATGATTTGTTGAAGACCTCTTTTACCTAAAAATAATTTGCGAATGAGTGATCATAATGAAGATTTTGTTCACTTTTTATAACCCGAGTGGAGGTATGCAAACCCTGAACCGAGTTCGCTGCCAAGCGTTACATGCTCGCGGTGTAGAGTGCCATTTACTGTATACACACCATGGAAAAGGACAGCAGAATATCCGTAACATTCAAACGCATATTACCAATAGCGATGACGAGATCAGGGCAATGCTTGCTCGTGAAGCTTTTGACTTAATTGTAGTGTGTACGGATATTAACTTAGCAGAGCGGATTCGAGGGTTCGGGTATAAAGGGCCGCTTGTTTTTGAAGTGCAGGGTTTAGGCACCTTAGATGAAGCTGAGCAGGTCGTTAATAATTTTACAGAGCGCATTTACAGGCTCACCGATGCACTGCTGTATCCAGAAACAACCCATTTGCAGGCGCTTTTCAAAGGCGGATTTCCAACCATTCCACAATATTGTTTTGATGATCCGATCGATTGCGATCAGTTTGGATATACCAATTATCCCGCGAAAAGTTTCCCTATCCTCGGCTGGGTAGGACGCATTCAAACGAATAAGAATTGGCGGGAATTTCTGCAAATCGGGCAAAGGCTGCTGGCGATCCATCCCGAACTTTATTTATGGATTTTTCAGGATGATACTTTGTTTGATCCAGAGCAAAAAGAAAGCTTTGATCAATTTGTAGCTGAGACGGGGATTTCTTCACGGTTGATTTCGTATTCCAATATTCCTCATGAGCAAATGGCAGATTATATGAGTATTATTGGTGATTCGGGAGGTTTGCTCCTTTCTACCTCTATTTTGGAAGGGTTTGGATACGCGGTTGCTGAGGCGATGTTGTGCCGTTGTCCTGTACTTACTACAGATTCAGACGGCGTTCGAAGACTCGTCATTAACAATCACACTGGAAAAATATACACTAGAGGGCAGCTGGATGAAGCTGTGGTTGCTGCTCTATCCTTAATGAATGATCCAGAACTACGGGCCAGAATCAGGATGAATGGAGAATGGCATATCCGGACTAACCTATCCTCTGAGCTGTATGCAGACAGATTTCTACAGATGTATCATCAATTGATGGGACGCAGAATTCATATTGAGCGGCGCTGGTCTTAACTCTGCGGTTAATCCGCAGGGTTAAGATGTTTTTTCATGGATAAACAACGAGGTCAGAATTAGTGTCAATAAAAGGGTGATAATCATTCCTACCATTTGAATAATATTGTTTTCTATATCTCATTGATTAATTCCTTCGTATTATTCCGAACATTTCCCACTGCAGTAGAAACCGGGTAGGCTCTCATTTGATGCTGATCATAGGGTTTAAGAAGCTTTATTAACGAAGTTGCGTCCTGATTGTCCCGGCTCAGCCATTCTGGCTCATCCTCAGGCTTCAAAATAACTGGCATACGGTTATGGATTTCAGCCATAAGTTCATTTGGGGTAGTCGTTATAATCGTGCAGGTACTTAATTTATTACCTTCAGGGTCCATCCAAATATCATACAATCCGGCCATTGAAAAAATACCCCCATCGCGCATCACGATTCGCATGGGTTGTTTGCTATTGCCCTGAACCTTCCATTCATAGAAGCCATCAGATGGAATGATGCAGCGGCGGGAGCTTACTAATCGCTTGAAAGAAGGCTTCTCAAGGAGTGACTCTGCCCGGGCATTGATCATTTTACTGCCGATTTTGTCATCTTTGGCCCATGAAGGAACCAGACCCCAGCGCAGTTCCCCAAGTTTATTGCTGGATCCTGTGTTAATGACTGCCGGAATTTGCTGCATGGGTGCTGCGTTATATGTTGGAGCATAGTGGATAATGGTTGAATCATTCGCAAAATATCTGACCATCAGCTCTTCCATGGTGACGGTTATCGTATATCGTCCGCACATTTTATACACTTCCCATTCGGTCGTTTTTGAGGCTGGATTTGTTTACAGCTTGTAAGCAGCATGTTATGCTCGAAATATTTCTTAGCTTGAACGGCTGTTGAGGGTTGTATCTTATTATAAACGAAGCACAATGAATGAAGAAAGCGGTGCATATAGGTGATTTTGGTAAGCTCTTGTTTAGCTGGTATGAAGGTAAGATATAATGGCACAGATTGTTTGGATGAGAAAATTCAGAAGCTTTTGAATGACAATCAAGCTATTGCTGTGTGTCCGGAATTATTAGGGGGATTCTCTACGCCTAGAGAGCCAGCTGAAATTGTCGGCGGGGATGGTGAGGCTGTGCTTGCAGGAACGGCTAAAGTAGTGGACCGATCGGGCATAGATGTAACAGAACTATATTTAAAAGGGGCTTATATTACGCTTGAGAAAGCTCAAGAAGTTTCAGCTACGATGGTAGTCCTCAAGGAAAACAGTCCTTCTTGCGGCAGCACCATGATTTATAACGGAGAGTTCAAAGGGAAGAAGATCGCTGGGAACGGCGTGACTGCAGCTTTACTTAGAAAAAACGGCATAGAAGTTACCTCTGAAGAGAATTGGCTGTCATTACCTTAGCCTGTGCAGGGAATTGATTACAATATTGTGTTCTTTAGTTTGTGGAAAACTAACTTCTCGCGCGGTATAATTTAATAGTTCTTAAAAACGAACTGTTTTCCTATACCCTAGAAGTGGAGAAATGAATGATGAAAACCATCTATTTGGACCACGCCGCATCAACCCCGGTTCATCCGGAGGTGGCCAAGGTCATGCTGAATATAATGACAGAACAATATGGAAATGCGTCCAGTGTACATCAGTTCGGACGTTCAGCCAAGAAAATATTAAATGGGGCGCGCGATACTATCGCCGCCTTTTTAGGCTGCTCGCCGGAAGAGTGGGTGTTCACTGGCGGCGGAACCGAAAGTGACAATCTAGCACTCTATGGAGCTGTCGCTGCTGTTGCCCAGAAAGGCAATCATATTATCACCTCTGCGATAGAGCATCATGCAGTGCTACATACCTGCGAAGAGCTGGAGAAGGAAGGCTTTAAGGTTACTTATCTTCCTGTGGATTCTACAGGCCGAGTATCCGTTGCAGATGTAGAAGCAGCGGTGCAGGAAGACACAGTGCTAATCAGTGTAATGTATGCCAACAATGAGGTAGGAACCGTTCAGCCGATTCAGGAAATTGGCCAGTTTGCCAGAGAGCGGGGTATTCTGTTCCATGTTGATGCTGTACAAGCTCTTGGAGCCTTACCGATCACACTGCGGGAGCTTCCGGTAGATTACATGAGCTTTACAGCTCACAAAATCAATGGACCTGGGGGGATCGGTGGCCTTTATGTGCGGAGTGGAGCACCGCTGCATCCAAGACTCCACGGTGGCCTTCAGGAGCGCGGCAGACGAGCCGGAACAGAAAATTTAGCAGGTACTGCTGGATTTGCCAAGGCTGTTGAAATAGCAGTTACAGGTCTATCAGAACGTCGACAAAAAGTGCAGCTCCTGCGCAATAGACTACTTGAAGAGCTGGATGCGCTGATTGGACGGGAAAGTTATTCAATTAACGGCAATACCGAGCATTTTTTGCCAAGTATACTGAATTTGAGCTTCCCGGGAGCTAGAACAGATGTTATGCTGATGAACCTGGATATGGACGGGATTGCGGCAGCAAGCGGTTCAGCCTGCACGTCAGGATCACTGGAAATATCCCATGTTCTGAGAGCAATGGAGCTTCCAGAAAATATTTTAGGGTCAGCGATTCGATTTAGCATGGGTTTGGGTAATACTACTGAAGAAATTGAGTACGTTGCTCGAAAAGTTGAAACCATTCTGAATCGGCTGCGTATCAGAGACTAGTTACTTCTAGGCTATGGTAGGTATCCTGATCATTCGGGCTTTCACTTTTTGAGAACTCGTAATTACACTCAAAGTGAGGAGACCGAGCAGCCATGAAACTTCAAGATCTGATCGGCTTGGCTGTATATGAAGTTGAAGAGGGTAACGCAATCGGCAAAATTGTCGATATTTTGCTCGATTCAAACTGGAATATTACGGGTATTGAACTGGAAAGCAAATCTTTTTTTGGTGGCCATGTGAAATTTGTGGCATGGGAAGATATTGTGGCCTACGGCGAGGATGCTGTCATGATTCGTAATAAAGAGTCGATTGATAAGATAGATGCCGATCATATACCTTGTACTTTTCTACTTGGAAAGAACAAACTTAAGGATTTGAAAGTGCTAACTACAACTGGAACTATACTCGGACGAATATCTGATGTTTATTTTGACCAAAAGTTGGGAAACACAATAGGAGCGCTGGAAATTAGTGACGGGCTTGTCACTGATTTGATCGAAGGCCGCAAATGGCTGCCTTGTTCTGACGAGATGTCCATTGGTGAGAATGCATTAATGGTTCCTGCGATGAGCGAAGAACGGCTACAAAAAGCCATTAATATTGTTAACGGATAGGTGGAATGTATTATATGAAGTGTCCAAACTGCAACTCCAAAGATATCGGAAAGATCGGTTCCCACCAGTTTTATTGCTGGGGCTGTTTCATCGAATTGACGGTAAATGGCGAAAAAATGTCGGTTTATCAAGTTGAAGAAGACGGCACACTAAGCTCGCTGGACGACCTGTTCTCCGGGGATGATATGACTCAGGATTTCCCGCAAATTCATGCGTCGTCTTAACTATGAATCTTGCTTTGTAAGCAAGACTGCTCTATGTACTTAAGCGTCAATTTCCTTTCAGCTGAAATCAGTTGTAAGGTTATTGACGCTTTTTTGTGTGTTTGATGGTTATTTTGCTGCGGCCATACATATACTTATTTACGAAGCTAGTCCAGGCTCTACCGCAGGAGGGTACTCTCATGGAACAATGGTCCCAAAGTAAATGGTTCCGCTGGATGATCGGAGTGCTGCTATCCCTGATCATTTTGTATTTTGTTTGGTTGCTTCGTCCGATGCTGCAGGGGATTTTTGTATTTTTAAAGGCAATCCTCGCTCCATTTCTGGCAGCTATGATTATTTCCTATGTGCTGAATCCCGTGGTTAGTATGCTGGCCGGACGGAAGATGCCGCGTAGCGTAGCTGTTCTACTTATATATGCAGTGTTTCTAACGGCGATTACCGTGATCGCCATCAACCTTATCCCGATGTTTATTGAGCAGCTTGAAGAATTAAATGAACATCTGCCTGAGATCACACTGCAAGCCCAGGGGCTGATGAGCCATATGAATACAAGGCTAATACCGCCTGGGGTTGAAATGGGGATGAACAACTGGTTTTTTCAACTGGAGAATCGTCTGGCCGAAGGGATTTCGCATTTTCTCGATAATATAGGGACAACGATTAACTTGCTGTTCAATGCTTTTATCGTGCCGTTTCTGGTGTTCTATATTTTGAAGGATTTTGACGTATTTGAACGGACGGTGGTCTCTTGTCTGCCCCGCGCACGCCGCAAGTCTATTGTTACTTTGTTAAAAGATATCGATGCTGCGCTCGGCAATTACATTCGCGGACAATTTCTGGTCTGCATCATTATAGGTGTGCTTGCCTATATCGGCTATGCCATCGTCGGAATGCCTTATGCCTTACTGTTCGCCAGTGTGGTGGCAGTATTTAATATTGTTCCGTATATGGGTCCTTTTCTAGGGGCTGCACCTGCCATTGTGATGGCTTCGACCGTCTCTTTTCGATTAGTTCTACTGGTTGCTGTGGTAAACACTTTATGCCAAATTGTGGAGAGCAATATTATTTCTCCACAGGTCGTAGGCAGGACGCTACATTTGCATCCGCTGCTTATTATCTTCGCATTGCTGGTAGGTGGTGAACTGGCAGGGATGATTGGACTTATCCTTGCTGTACCGTTCTTTGCAGCTGCAAAAGTCGTAATTCAACACTTTATGGCGTTTTTAATCAAACGAAAGCCCGTATAAAGGGATAATCATTGACTATTGATAACAGTTTTGTATATAATGTTGGGGAATATTACTGATGACTCAGTATATAGTTGTTCGATGATGAGGAGTATTAATTCTATACCGTTATTGCAGAGAGCCGACACTAAGGTGCGAGTCGGTTAACGGAACAGAGTGAACTCACCTCGGAGTAACGGTGCAAGTTTACAGGATATCCATAAGAGATAATGGATGTCATGAATGAACCGCCGTCGCCTCACCCCCGCTAAAGGGTGCAAAGTGAGTGGCAGAATAAAGTATATTCGCCGCTAACTAGGGTGGTACCACGGGAATTATAACCTCTCGTCCCTAGCGATAATACGCTAGGGATGGGAGGTTTTTTTGTAAATATAAGAGAGTATACGTTTTACGCAATACTTCATGTCTTATATTTCCCGCATAAACGCTTACCGTCCTTATAAGGACACCGAAGGTGTATATGCTTGGTTAAGAAATAAGAAATCTAAGAAGTAACACTCCAAGGAGGAGCAGACAATGAGCGACAATCAAACAAATAGCACACCCGCTGGTGGTTACCGGGCGCAGACTATTGAGCCGAAATGGCAAAAGTTCTGGGATGAGAACAAAAGCTTTAAGACAGGAGAAGATCCTGAAAAACCCAATTTTTATGCACTGGATATGTTTCCGTATCCTTCAGGTGCAGGACTGCACGTAGGTCATCCAGAGGGTTACACAGCAACGGATATCGTTTCTCGCTACAAGCGGATGCGCGGTTTCAATGTATTGCATCCGATGGGCTGGGATGCTTTTGGACTTCCGGCAGAGCAGTATGCGATGGATACCGGCCAGCATCCACGTGATTTTACCGATAAGAACATCGATAATTTCCGCCGTCAGATCAAATCGCTGGGTTTCTCCTACGATTGGGACCGCGAGATCAGCACGACAGATCCGGATTATTATAAATGGACACAATGGATTTTTATCCAGTTGTATAACAAAGGCCTGGCTTATGTAGCAGAAGTACCTGTTAACTGGTGTGAGGCATTGGGTACGGTACTTGCCAACGAAGAGGTTATCGATGGTAAAAGTGAGCGCGGCGGTCACCCGGTCGTGCGCAAACCGATGCGTCAATGGATTCTGAGAATTACAGAGTACGCTGAGCGTTTGCTGGAGGATCTGGAAGAGCTGGATTGGTCCGAAAGCATCAAGGATATGCAGCGCAACTGGATCGGGAAATCAACAGGTGCAGAAGTGAACTTTAACATTGAAGGTCACGAGGCTAACCTGACCGTGTTTACTACACGTCCAGATACACTGTTCGGAGCAAGTTACTGCGTACTGGCACCAGAGCATGAGCTTGTTGATGTGATTACAACTGAAGCACAGCGTGCTGCTGTGGCAGAATATCGTGAAAAAGCTTCTCGTAAGAGCGATCTGGAGCGTACGGATTTGGCAAAAGAGAAGAGTGGTGTCTTCACAGGCGCATATGCAATTAATCCTGTGAATGGTGCGAAGGCGCCAATCTGGATTGCAGATTATGTGCTTGCTGGTTACGGAACGGGAGCAATCATGGCAGTTCCGGGTCACGATACACGCGACTGGGAATTTGCTAAACAATTCGGCCTGAATATCGTGGAAGTCGTTCAAGGCGGCAACGTTGAAGAAGAGGCTTATTCCGGAGATGGTCCGCATGTCAATTCTGATTTCCTGAATGGACTCAAGAATGAAGAAGCGATTGCGAAGATGATTGCTTGGTTGGAAGAAAAGGGCGTAGGTAAAGGCAAAGTAACCTATCGTCTGCGTGACTGGCTGTTTAGCCGCCAACGCTACTGGGGAGAGCCCATTCCAATTCTGCATTTGGAAGACGGCACAATGAAGACTGTTCCGGTTGATCAGCTGCCGCTGGTACTGCCGGATGTAGATGCGATCAAACCTTCGGGTACAGGGGAATCTCCACTTGCGAATGTAACAGAGTGGGTGGAAACTATTGATCCTGAGACTGGCATGAAGGCTCGCCGCGAGACGAACACCATGCCGCAATGGGCGGGCAGCTGCTGGTATTACCTGCGTTATATTGATCCGAAAAACGATCAAGAGCTGTGCTCCCCTGAGAAGCAAAAAGCATGGCTTCCAGTAGATCTGTATATTGGTGGAGCGGAGCATGCCGTGCTTCACTTGCTCTATGCACGTTTTTGGCACAAGGTGCTTTATGATCTCGGCGTTGTTGAAACAAAAGAACCTTTCCATAAGCTGGTTAACCAAGGTATGATTCTTGGAAATAATAATGAAAAAATGAGTAAATCACGCGGAAATGTCATCAACCCGGATGAGATTGTGGAAGCTTTTGGTGCAGATACACTACGTGTGTATGAAATGTTTATGGGCCCTCTGGAAGCAACCAAACCTTGGAATGAAAAGGGTGTAGAAGGAGTTCACCGTTTCTTGTCCCGTGTATGGCGCCTGTTCGTGAGTGAAGATGGTAAGCTGAGCACCAAAATCACAGCAGACGGTGGCACTGACGAGTTCAAACGCACTTGGCACAAGACCATTAAGAAGGTCACTGATGATTTCGAGCATCTGCGTTTCAATACCTCAATTAGCCAGTTGATGATTTTTATTAACGATGCTTATAAGCAAGAAACTTTGTCCCAAGAAGCTGCTGAACACTTCGTACAAATGTTGTCACCACTGGCGCCTCACATCGCTGAAGAGCTGTGGCAGCTGCTCGGTCACGAAGGAAGTATCAGCTACGTGGCTTGGCCAACGTATGATGAAGCATGGACGGTGGATGCTGAGGTTGAAATCGTTATTCAGGTAAATGGTAAAATCGTACAACGCGCGTTGATCCCGCAGGATATGGGTCAAGAAGAGATGCAAGCTCATGCGTTGTCACTCCCGAATGTGAGTGCAGCAGTAGAAGGTAAAACCGTACGCAAGATCATTGCGGTTCCTGGCAAGCTTGTAAATATCGTAGTGGGTTAAGCGAAGAACGCAATAATGCCCGCAGCAACGGAGAATTCCGTGCTGCGGGTTTTATTGTTTTCTAACGGTCTACAGGACTTTGAATAATACCGTCATGCCCAAATAGCGCATCCAGCTTGGTGACATCCTCATCGTATTTATCATGCGTAGTCATGATGAGACGTTCGAATACGCCCTCAAGGCTAATGCGAAGATGGTTCAGTGCCTCTGCGGTAATCCCGCCACGGACAGCTACACGTTCTTGGAGCTCTTGCGGGGTGAATTCTCCTTCTGTTAGCAGCTTGCCTGTTCCAAGCAGCATTTCACCTGCAAGCCGGCTGATTAACGTCTCTTCAATCCCGGTAACTTCCACCGCAGCTTCAATCCAGCGTTCAATGAAATAGCTCAAGAACGCAGGTCCGCAGCTGGAGAAATCAGAAGCGATTCGGGTATGGGCCTCTTGAATTTCCAAAGGAACACCTATGAAAGACAACAGCTGCAGCAGCACAAGCCTGTCTTCTTTATTAAGCCTGCTGCCAAATATGCACAGTGATGTCCCACTTTTGACACAGTGTGTAATGCTGGGGATGATCTTGGCTATTTTGGACGGCAAAGCGGATTCCAGATGTTGCAATTGAACGGGACTTGTAATGGATACGACGATTTGATCGCTGCGGAGATAAGGGCCAATCTCATCTGTTAAGGTTTTGAATTCCAGCGGTTTTACACATAAAAAAACAATGTCACTTCCAGTCGCTGTTTCACTATTGCTTCCGCATAAGTTTATGCCGGGATGACGATCTTCTAGCTCCAGCAGTTTATTCAGACTGCGGTTGCTGGCGAGTACATCGCACGGATTCAGGGCTCCGGAAGAAAGAAAGGCGTCAATCAGCAGGCTGCCCATGCTGCCTGTTCCGATAAATCCTACTTTCACCTGTGGTTCCTCCTTTCTAGCGTTGCTTTTTTACTAACTGACATGAATGCTCTTCGTTATATGTATGCAGGATAGACTTGGACAGATGACAGGTTTTGTATGAATTATTAAAGGAGTTTCCAGCCGCAGGAATGTATGAAGATTCACAAAAAGGCATAAGAAGAATTTTTGTGAGGAGGAAAGTGATATGAATAAAGGGAGTATCGTGCTCGGAGTGGCTGCTGCTGTAATAGGAAGTGGGCTATTCTGGGCGGCGGGAAGCAAGGGCGATTCCGGGATTGCCGGGTGGGAGACTTTGAATGTTGGTATGGAGCAAGCTGTTGGAATCGCTGAGTCTGGTGACGCTCCAGCTGCTGGGGGCAGTGAGGGAGGTCATCAGACGAAAGGAAATAAGCAACATTTAGAGAAAGATGCAGGGCAGGCTGAAGCTGCTGGGAATGTTGAAGACGGTGAGAAGGTTAAGGAGGCTGCGCAAGCAGAACAAGCAGAACAAGCTGTCCAAACTTCGGCAGATGAAAAAGCTACGGCAGCCGCTGCGGGGGAGCGAGCAAAAGGAGCGGGCCAAACACCAACGGCAGAAGGTCAAACACCAACAGGGGCAGAAGTTCAAACGCCAAACATTGCAGGGAAGCAAACGTCGGCAGGGGATAAAGCTGTTGCGGCTAAGGAGGCGACTGAGCTTTCCGCATCAGCAGCTTCACAGGAAGGTAAAGTAAATGTGAATACTGCGGGTGTTAAGGAGCTGATGGATCTTCCGGGCATCGGAGAAAAGAAGGCTCAGGCAATTATGGATTACCGCAACCGTGTAGGGACCTTTCGCAGCCTATCTGATCTGGGGAAGGTAAAGGGGATAGGACCTAAAATGCTGGAGAAGTTAAAAGCTTTAGTAATATTTTGAAGATAAATAGGAAATGAAGATCGTTGGAAGTGCCACAACCGTTGTCCTAGTGAAAACTTGCGGGGATGTGCTACAATAGTTAACAACTATTTAGAAGGATATGGAGATTGATTATGACTACTGCCTATCGTAAAGACTGGGATACTTATTTCATGGACATTGCCTGTATGGTCTCAACTCGTTCACGCTGCTCACGACGACATGTAGGTGCTGTGCTGGTGCAAGGTAAAAAGCTGCTTGGTACCGCGTACAATGGGGCGCCAATGGGCGTACCTGATTGCTCAGAGGCAGGTTGTATGCTCTCGGAGCAATATGAGATGGAGATCGTGGATGGCGTAGAGACTATGGTGAAGAAACAGCGCTGCATTCGCACGATTCATGCGGAACAGAATCTTTTGCTATTCACAGACCGGATTGACCGGGAAGGCAGCACCGTCTATGTGACGGATGAGCCTTGCTGGACCTGTGCAAATATGCTGGCTAATAGCGGTATTGTGGAGATTGTGTATTATCGTCCTTACCGTAAGGATATGGAAAAGGTAGAGGCAATGATGGCTGCCAAAGGCATCGTATTTCGCCAATTGGAAAATTATGAGCCACCAAGTGAAACGATGATTAAAGTAGCGGATTAGCTGTATTGTACAACCCTAATTGAATAAGATGACTTGAGGAAGAACCTCTCGTACGCCTTTATGGCGTATGCAGAGGTTCTTTTTTTATCTTGCGAAAGGAGGAGAATGGAGACGTGAAGGAGAGACCCTTATTAAGTTTTACAGTGTGTTGGGTGACTGGAAGTGCAGCAGCATGTTTATACTCAGGGATTGGCTTGTGGTTGGCGTGGGCTGGATTACTATTGTTACTGGTTAGTATGAGAGTTTGGGTGAACATGAGCTGGAAACAGCTGGCGGTATTTTGTTTGGCGATTATTATATCCGCTGGATATTGGGAATGGAATGAAGGCCGCAATGTAAGTCACCTGCCTGAAGTGCTGGGGAAATTATTTTCGGAGTTGAATGAGACTGCCGTGGAGGCTAAGGGGACGATTATTTCCGTTGTGGAACGGGACGGGGACCGGGTTGATTTTACGATGAAGCTCTCAGAGTTATCGTTGATTACTGAGGAAGAGGCCGCTTCGCCTGATCCGCGGGACGAACAAGATAAAAGGGGGCATGGGGAGTTAATTATGGTGCAGATCAAACTTCTTGCCGAGCAAGAAATCGCTATTGCCGCGGAGTGGCGCAGAGGGGATCAGGTATCGCTAAACGGCGTACTTGAAGAGCCAGCGACAGCGCGGAATTACGGAGGGTTTGATTATCGAGCCTATTTACATACGCAGAAGATCCACTGGCTTCTAAAGGGTCAGGGGGCAGAGAACGTGCAAGCAACGGCTCCAGATTCATGGCGTCCGTTAATGATCTTACGCTGGAATGATAAAGCGCGGGCAGTTCTTGGAGCAGAGACGGATCGGCTGTTTCAAGAGCGCCACTCTGGATATATGAAGGGTTTGGTGATTGGGATGCAGGATGATCTCGATCCGGATACCTTTAAGCAGTTCTCACAACTTGGGTTGACACATATCCTCGCCATTTCAGGCATGCATGTTGCAGTGTATGTTGGTGTTCTTTTATTTATATTCAGGCGCTTACGGATGACAAAAGAGACCACGCTAACAGTCACCTTAGTGCTCGTTCCCATATACGTCCTTTTGACAGGTGCGGGTCCGTCTATCGTACGTGCGGGATTAATGAGTATGATTGCATTGCTCGCTGCACGAGTTGGCATGCTGAAGGATGGACTGAATATTTTGGCTGCAGCGGCACTGGTTATGCTGATTTGGAATCCTTACATGCTGCTCAGTGTCAGTTTCCAGTTGTCATTTCTGGTGACCTTAGGATTAATGGTCTACGTTCCGCTTATGGACCCTCTGCTGAGGGCACTGCCACGCTGGCTTAAAAGCGCCGTCTCTGTGACTCTAGTTGCCCAGTTGGTCTCATTTCCATTGACGATCTATTATTTTAATCAATTTTCGCTGCTGTCTTTAGTGGCTAATCTGGTTTTTGTGCCCTTTATTACTTTTATTGTATTGCCTTTAGGAACGCTGGCGCTACTGCTTGGACGATTGTGGGGAGATGCTGCAATTTTTTTGGCACATATTACGGAGCTGCTGAATAACGTTACTTTTTATGCGGTTGAATGGATCAATGGTTTTGCTGGTGGAGTTTTGATTTGGCGCTCGCCTTCACTGCTGTGGATCGGAGTGTATTATGTCTTGTTGTACGGGCTGTTGTATGCTGCCAAGCTAAGAATGGAAGCCCGCGCAACACCGCAGTATATGGAGGATGAGACGAGGCCGTTAGCTGAGATTGGTTTAGCTGTGAACAAGCACGGCGGGTTTGGGGGAGCGGGGAGCGCACAGTATTTTTTGGATGCGCCTATGTTTGTACGTTGGAGCGGAGCGATTGTTCTACTATCTGCGGTTGGACTGGGCCTAATGCTGTACAAGGGTTATCAGTCAGAAAGAATGGAAGGTAAAGGGACGATTAGTTATCTGGATATCGGGCAAGGCGACAGTATCCTCATCACTACACCAAAAGGAGCTCATATTCTTGTAGATGGTGGAGGAACGTTAAATTTTGGGCAAAAAGAAGAATGGCGCATTCGCCGCAGCCCGTTCGAGGTAGGGGCTAAAGTGTTGGTGCCTTTGCTTAAAAAACGTGGGATCCACCGTCTGGACGCGATTATTTTGACTCATGGGGATCAGGATCATGCCGGGGGACTCCAAGCCGTTATGGAGGCGATTCCGGTTTCGGCACTGCTTTTTAATGGCACACTCGCTGACCGTGAATCTTATATGGAGATGATGCGGACTGCGCTGGAGAACAATGTTCAACTGTATGCCGTGCATCAGGGAATGAGGCTTTCCCCGGATGATAAGACAAAGCTGTCCTTTTTATGGCCGGAGGAACAAGATAGAGAGGGAGCAGCGTCAGGTTCTTCTATGCTGAATGGCATCCCAATGCTAGAGGATCAGAACCACGATTCTGTAGTTTTTCGTTTAGAGATGAACGGAAGGAATTTTCTATTTACCGGAGATATGGATCTGGAAGCCGAGGAGGAGATTGTGCAGCAAGCACTGCAAAAGGGTATTAATGCAGGACCTGCCATTGACGTTTTAAAAGTAGCTCACCATGGGAGCAAAACTTCAACAGGCGAGTCTTGGCTGCAGTTCTGGCATCCATCGGCTGCGGTGATTTCTGCGGGAGTAAATAATCTATATGGTCATCCGAAAGCTGAGGTATTGGAACGTTTGGAAGTTAATCATGCTGCTATTTTTAGAACGGATCGGCAGGGGGAGATTCAGATGCGTGTGCGGGCCGACGGGATTATGGTGCGTCATAAGTTGGCGGAGGGAGCGGATTAAGGAAGGTAGTAGAGTAATGTGATTGAGTGCTGGGGTATGAAAGAGGGATTTGTGAGTGCACACGGACTTCTACTGTTGCGGTTTGTGTAAGCGGGCAAAGTTGCTCCTATCCGAATTAATTTAGGTAGTAGACAGCTCAAGTAGCTCCTTCTGTCGCGTTAGTGCAGAGTAGGTCATCATGTATCAATATCGCAGAATCTATGTAGCTCTTTCCGTTGCATTCTTCCCCATAGACACCATAGAACCTAAAAACTCGTTTAGTTGCACTTTGTGCAATAGATCGCACTTTAAAGTAGCTGGATCTTCATTTAGTTGCACTTTGTACACTTGGAATCTGGAAAAATGCCTATTTCTCTAATTTTGAACAGAAATAGTTGCATGAAGTGCAACTAAATCACTTTATGAGCTGGAAAGATCTTTTTTAGTTGCACAAAGTGCAATAGAACGCTCCATATGAACATACCAAAGCGCCTCTGTTACATATTATCGTTGTAACGATGTTAACTTCCACCCAAATTCCGATTACTTGCTGATGATCCAGTCCATTTGTTCTAGCACCAGCTGCTCTAATGCAGTAACTGTAGTCCCTGTCTAGCACCAGCTGCTCTATTGCAGTAACTGTTGTAACTGTTGTCCTGTCTAGCACCAACTGCTCTAATACAGTAGCTCCAGCTCCAGTAACCGCCGTCCAATTATTACGCGTGCATGCACAATCTATGTAAACGCTTTATAATAGAGATAGAAGATTCTGGTAAACTCTATGCCTATTTAAACTATGTTTCAAAGCCCGGTGGTGAGAAGCTTATGTCCTCCGTGTTTTGTAGCGAATTAGGAGATGAAGCGATAGTGAATACATATGCAGAATTTAGAGTCACAGCGGAAAGTGTATACGATGTTCAAGTGGAATGTAGTAATCCAATTGGACATACTTGGCGAATGATCGCCAGAGATCATGAGCAGGTGTTCGGAAAAGCTCCGTTACAAGGAGCAGCAGCTACTGTAATTATTCGTTATGCAACACAGGATGATGGCTGCCCGGAATGGGCAGAGGGTTTTTGTTTGCGTTTTGCAGGTAGTGAAGAGGATCGGGTCCTGCATATTATCGGCCGTGATGAATTGGGCATTATTTATGGGATGCTTCATTACAGCCGCCACGTGCTTGGTGTCGATCCCTTCTGGTTCTGGGCGGAGCTTCCTCCTGCTAAGAAAGATGCGATCAATCTGCCTGTTTCTGACTACAACAGCATTCAGCCAAAGGTACGTTACCGAGGTTGGTTCGTGAATGATGAAGTGTGTCTTATTGGCTGGAAGGAGGATTATCCTCCGACGGCGGAGGTATGGGAGCCTGTTTTTGAAGCGCTGCTGCGCTGTGGTGGAAATATGGTAATCCCGGGGACGGATTTGCCGAGAGACGGAGTTCATCATCAGCTTGCGGTAGATATGGGACTGTGGATCACACATCATCATGCGGAGCCGCTTGGCGCGCAAATGTTCCTGCGTGCTTTTCCGGGCAAGCAGGCTAGCTATAAAGAATATCCAGAATTGTTTGAACAGCTGTGGAGAGAAGCCATCGAGCGGCAAAAAGGTGAAAAAACACTCTGGGTGCTCTCCTTCCGCGGACAGGGCGATAAACCTTTTTGGGAGAATGACCCCTCTTTTGATACTCCGGAGAAACGGGGCGATTTGATCTCATTTGTGGTTCGCAAGCAATACGATATGATCTGTGAATATGTGGACCAGCCTGTGTGCTGTATGGCGATGTACGGAGAAATTGCGGAGCTGTATAAACAGGGAAAGATCGAAGTTCCAGAAGGTGTTATTAAAATATGGGCGGATAACGGATACGGCAAAATGGTGTCGCGACGACATGGCCATCTGAATCTGCGCGTGCCTGCTCTACCCGAGGCAGGTGATCAAGGCAAAAACGGGGTATATTACCACGTCACCTTCCACGATTTGCAGGCCTCCAATCATCTAACACAATTCCCTACGGATCCGTCCTTTATAGTGGAGGAATTACAGGGTGCATTTGCGGCAGGGGCTAGTGAATATCTGCTGGTGAATTCAGGGAATATTTTGCCTCATCTCTATACATTAGATCTGACAGCAAAGTTGTGGATGGATGGAACAGCAGATGCTGATGAACAGCTTCAGACCTTCGTTAACCGTTTCTACACAGCGCAGCAGGGGCGAATTGCCCAATTGTACAAAAGCTACTTCAAAAACACCATAGTATATGGTCCTAATGCTGACGACCGCGCAGGCGATGAATTCTATCATCATCCGGCAAGGCAGATTATAGGGCATTGGCTGCAAAATAAGACGGAGAGCGATGAACGTCTGTGCTGGGCCGCAGGGGATGTTCCTTTTGTAGAGCAGGTTCGATGGTTCAGGGATCGAGCTGAGCGAGTTGTACTAGTCTGGTATCTGCTGCGAAAGCAGTGCCTAGAGGTGATGGAACTTTTACCCGAAAAAGAGCGAAACAGGCTGCATGTTCAACTGCTAGTTCAAATTGAGCTGCATTGGAGCGGGTGCAGAGGGTTATCCTCTCTTTGCCAGGCGTATATGTGTTACCAAGAAGAGCGATTTCCAGAGGCGTTTATCGAAGCTTCACATGCGGTTTGGGATTATAAGGAGGGCCAGCAGGCTCTTTTACGGGCAGAGATCGGTCAGTGGAAGCATTTTTATCGGGCTGATTGGTTGACCAATATTGCCAACACTATAGATCATGTAGAAACAGCCCGCAAATTTTTGCGGATTCAGGGGGATAGTCCGGATATGTTTTTATGGTATAAGGAATATTTGATGCCCGAGACTGAAAAGCATATCTATCTGGAAAATACGCATCGTAATCCGTTACCGGACGATGAGCTTGCACGGCGGCTGGAGGAGAAATTCAGCTCTCTTTAAAATATCCGCACACCACTAGTGAACGCTTAAAACGTTCATCGGTGGTGTTTTTTAATGAATGACCTATTTTTTTATTTTAGAGGGAACTTTTTCAAGTTTGGAAAGTCTTATTAGGCAAGGGGTGAGGCGAAACATGCTAAGCGAAGATATACCATATACAGTTGCGTACGCGCCCGCAATGAGTTTGCGGGAAATGATGGAGGCGTATGGCTCGGATGTGTGGAATTATGCTTTTTTCTTAACTAGAAGTCGAGAGCAGGCAAATGATATCAGCCAAGAAGTATTTTTGAAGGCGTATAAGAATGTTGGGAAATACCGGGGTCAATCTTCGATGAAAACCTGGCTGCTTACAATTACCAGAAATACGGCCTTCAGTTGGAGCAAAAATAGCTTTTGGCGCAGATTCATAGCTTTGGGCGATCAACCTACTACTGTTAATGCTCCTTCTGCGGAAAAAGAAGCTCTCGGCAATCAGTATGCGAACCGTATCTGGGAAATTATTATGACCCTTCCAGAGAAGAACAGAGAGGTGCTTGTGCTAGATATTCAACATGGATTATCCATTGCCGAAATGTCAGATTTGCTGAATGTAGCACAAGGAACCGTGAAATCTCGGCTCGCGCGGGCGAGAGAGAAGGTTAAAGAGGCTATCCAGAAGGAGGAGAGGGAATGAAACGCAACGCGGATGATAGTAATCCAGTGATGATCGGGCAGACGGATTGGTATGCGGAAGCAGGCAAAAGACCTTTCATTGAAGATGGCTTCACGCCTGAGTTAATGATGCGGATCGAACAGGCTGCTGTGAATAAAAGTTCAGGTTACAAACGTTATTGGATGAATAAAAATGTGCTTCTAACCAGTCTGGCTACGGTTTTGTTGATAGGTGCGCTTACCTTGCCTATGGGTGTATGGAAAAACACAGGGCCAATCCATTCGCCATCCGTTCAGTCACAAGGCGCAGGCATACTGCCTTCTTCTAGTTCTGCAACTAATGATAAAGCGTTAGAGCCTCCGACAAGTCCAGTAGAATTTGAGATTAGCGGAAAGAAATACTACATGCCTTTGCCAATGAACAGAGATAAGAGCAAAGCGTATGCCGTTGAGACAACAGCGGGAATTCTTTGGTCGCCGCCACCCCCGATGGTTGACTACAAGAAGCCAAAGTACACACATCCTACAGAACCGTTCACTCTTTACCTGAGCTCTAAGGACCAGACGGAGCTATCGGCTTCTTCGGCTACTAGGATTTATACTTTTCCTCTTTATGGGGGAGGGGCAAGTACGTATCAATATTTGAGTGGATTTTTTGGGGCAGGCGATTACGTCCTGTTAATTTCCTTCAAAATGACTCTTGGTGTAGGAATGTATGAGGATGTTAAATTTTCAATGCTTAATGTTAAAAAAGCAGCGGCGGGAGAATCTGTAGTTCCAATAGCGCTTGCATCCTTCGATAATACACTTTTAGAATACAAGTCATTAATCGCTGTTGATAAGGAGCATGGACAACTCGTACTTAGTTACTTAGAACATGCAGGGGATAAAAAGTACAAAGAGAAAACCGTACTTTATGATATGGAGACCATGAGCATTCCAACACCTGCTACAGCAATTGGTTTTAAAGAGATTAAGGGAGAAACATTAATTATGGATTATAAAGTGGGTGGGGAACAACGTAAAGCGGATATTCTTACGAAAGCTGGATTGGGGTGGCTGGATGAGAATTGGGCTTTTTTATCCGAAGAGCAACAAAATAAGCTTTATATGGATTATATGAACAATACTCCCTAGTAGATAAATCACTAAATAAAAGCTATACTTTTTGATAAAGTATTTTCTTTTGAGAAGAGTGGAGCCGAAGCGATGAAGAAGTTAACGATTGATGATGTGGCTCAAAAAGCGGGAGTTTCGAAAAGTACGGTCTCCCAATTTTTGAACAAACGTTTTAAATATATGAGTGAAGCGACGAAAAACCGGATTGAGGCAGTAATTGAGGAGCTTAATTATCAGCCGAATGGTCTGGCGCGCAGTCTGAAGCAGAATCGGACGCATATGGTCGGGATCATCGTAGCCAATATTGACTATACGCTGTCAATCCAATGTATCCGGGCGATTGAGAATGAGCTGCAGCATCACGGAATCCAAGTGATCATATGCAACGCGGATGAGAATGCGGAGAAAGAAAGCAAGTATGTAGAAACCTTAATCGCACGTCAGGTGGACGGGCTGATTATTTTTCCTACAGGGAATAACCCGTCTGCCTATAGCAAGCTGATAGAGGCTGATTTTCCGCTAGTCTTTATGGATCGTCTGGTAGATGGAATCACCACGCAGAGTCTATTGCTGGACAATGAAATGGCGGCAAAGATAGGCGTAGGGCAGCTAATACAGCAAGGTCATGAGCGGATTGCTCTGGTGTCCCTCCCAATTGGGGAGCATGCGATTACCCCTCGGAAAGAGCGGATTAGTGGCTACAAAAAAGCGATGGAAGAAGCGGGCATAACGCTGCGTGAGGAGTATATTTGCAGTGTATCCAAAGAGGAATTAGCTTCGGGGCTGGAACACTTATTAGCACTGCCGGAGCCGCCGACCGCGTTGCTTGCTACGAACGACATCACGCTAGCGGAGATTTTGAAATATGCGAATCGAAATGCCATCTCTATTCCAGAACAGTTGTCGGTCATCGGGATAGATGATGCGGAATTCGCGCAAATATATAATCCGGTCATTACGACAATCCGACAGCCTGCTTACGAGATGGGGATGCAGGCTGCCAAGATTATACTCTCTTGTATCGAGGATAAGGGAGCTTCTGTTCCAATTACATATCGTTTCCCGCCGACCTTGCAGCAAGGGCAGTCGGTGAAGTCTTACAAATAAGTTCGAACTATAAAAAGGGGAGTGCCCAGCAGCTATTTCTTAGCTTGTTGAGCACTCCCCCTTTTATTGGACCTAACTTTATCTAAAAACTAAACTTGGGTTTGATTGAGTAATATTTTCGAGCAGGAAGTCGCTATCGGACTCAGCTGATCTTATAAGCAGTATAATCCCATATTTGGAGTACTATCGGACCCCATCGCAGTTATCGGCATGGAAAACATGCTAAATGCCCTTTTTCATAAGGAATAGCGTCACTGGAGTCCGAAACTACGCCGCAAAGGTAAAAAAATCGCAAATAGCGTCTTCTGGGTCCGAAAGCCCCAGGGGTACGTGATTACACTGCTGAAGCATAGCAATAGCAATAGCAATAGCATAGCCATAGCACCATAGTATAGCCATAGCAGCCAATCAGCGACCCAAAAAGCAGAGCAGCGCTCCTCCAATAACGGAGAATCGCTGCTCTTTTGCGATTATTAGACTTCTTGTTGCATAAACTTCGCAAGTTCCTCACGGGTGGGAAGTCCGTCCATATCGCCTGGCGACATGACGGCTAACGCACCGATCGCATTGCCGCGTTTGACGGCCTCAGCAATCGGAAGCTTTTCCAGCATCGCACTGATTACGCCAACCGCAAATCCATCACCTGCACCCACCGTATCAACAACCTGCTCCACCTTGAATCCGTCCACGTAACCTTCCCCAGCAGAGGATTTATAGTAAGCGCCTTCAGGGCCAAGCTTGATGACGACTAAGCTTACGCCACGCTCCAGGTAATAGTCAGCAATCTCTTCGGGTGTGCTCAGTCCGGTAAGGATTTTACCTTCACCGAGTCCCGGCAGGAACCAGTCGCAGCGTGTAGCCAGATCATTGATGGTACTCACCATTGTTTCTGTATCCGGCCATAAGCTAGGACGCAGATTAGGATCCAGAGAGATCGTCTTTCCTTTACTCTTCATAAATTCCATAGCGTGAATAGAAAATTCAAGACAGTTCTTGGACAAAGCGGCGGAGATACTTGTAACATGCAGATGTCCTGCGGAATTGAAGTAGGCCTCGTCAAAATCCTCCAGACTAAGCGTGGAGGCCGCGGAGTTTTTGCGGAAGTATTCGACCTTTGGATCGCCGGTAACCACTTTCGATTTGATAAGCATACCTGTTGAATACTCTTTAGTAAAAGTAATATTGTCCGTATTAATGTTCTCATTCTTCATCGCCTGAGCAATGAATGTGCCAAAGTTATCTTCGCCAAGCTTCGTAACATAACCTGTAGGATGATTCAAACGCGACAAGCCTGTAACCACGTTGCTTTCTGCACCTGCTAATGCTTTGGAGAACGAAAATACTTCATGCAGAGGACCGGCCTCATTCGCATAAAACATCGCCATCGGCTCCCCGAAAGTGACGGCATCCAGCTGTTTACTCATTTTTAGTTCCTCCTAGGGTAATGATTTTATCCCAGTATAATGATTTGTAATTTGAAATTATCACATAAATCGGTTTTGTACAATAAAAGAATGATTTTTAACCAAAAAACTTTTTTCGTAAAAAGAAAATAATGTTTCCATAAACCCTTGTTTTATAAAGGTTTTTATTAGATTTTATTGATTATTTCCACCTGATGTAGTAAAAATGTATTGACTGTTAATCGTATTGTTATTACTATTTCCTTATAGAACAAAACGCAATAATTAGTAAATTTAATAAAAAAGTTTATCTAAAAAAGTATTTCCTGTTTATCTATGATCGTACCAAGAGAAAGGGAGTCTACTGATGAAGAAAATGAAAGTATTACAGAATGTGGCATCCGTCGGGGTTGTAGCGGTTATTCGAGCAGATAGTGCTGAGGAAGCTTTTAAGATGTCCGTTGCTTGTATAGAAGGCGGTCTAAATAATATTGAGGTAACTTTTACTACACCAGACGCGGACGTGGCGATTAAGAGATTGGTTGCAGAGTACGGGAGTCGTGCGGTGATTGGCGCCGGAACTGTCTTGGACCCATTAACAGCTAGAATAGCCATTCTTGCAGGTTCAGAGTTTGTCGTTAGTCCCTCTTTTGAAGTGGAGACAGCTAAGATGTGTAATCTTTACGGCATTCCCTATATGCCTGGTTGCATGACATTAAATGAAATGAAGGAAGCGTTGAAGTACGGCGTGGATGTGCTTAAACTGTTCCCTGGCAGTGCTTTCGGTCCGGATTATGTAAAAGCGGTTAAAGGTCCTATGCCACATGTGAATATTATGCCGACCGGTGGTGTGGATTTGAACAATATGGAGAAGTGGATTGCAAACGGCTGCATGGCTGTGGGCATTGGGGGGAATTTGACTGCACCGGCGAAGAATGGCCGATACGATCAGATTACCGATCTTGCTGCCCAATATGTGGCGAAGTTTAAAGAGATAAAAGGGATTTAATGTATAGTTCGAACGAAGATTGAAATCCAGATTCGCGTTTTTATTTATAGGCTGTGTGGCTGACAGATGTTGGCCATGCAGCCTTTTTATGTTGATTTTCTTTGAGCTGTCCATATTCCTTTTATTCTATGCTTTTTAGAAAGTATAGAATCGGGATAAAGATAATAAACTATATAATAGAAGAGTAGTGATACATGGACTGAACGTCAGGATCTATTATCCAGCCGGGAGTGAGTATATGCCTGCTTATAATGACAAAAAGCTGTATCAAGCAGCGGATGAAGATGATGCTGAGTACGTAGAAATTGAGTCGGCATTCCATGGTTGTAAGGTGACGGAAGGGCAGATCTACAGATTAGAGCGCAATTACAATAACCCTCAATTATTTGAGAATGGAGAAGCCTATGTGGTGGATGATGAGACTAGGGAAAACTACGCGGTCTTCATGCTCTGCAAAATTGCGCTCTATAAATAGAGTTTCTTGCTCGATTCCGGAGGGTAATATTTAAGACAGACGGCTTCATTTCCGACAAGGGGATAGGCCGTTTCTTTTGATGTCATTTTTGTTACTAAGATAGTGAAAAAGAGTATTTGAATGATTGTTGTTTCCCCTGTATGCTTAGTAGGAATTATTGGCTGTGCAATGCGGGATAGCGCGTTGTAACGGCTGGCTTAACATGACGTTCTAAGAAAAGTTTGGTATTCTAAAAATATTAATTACACGGTTGCAACAAATTCGCAGTCTTGCGCGTCAGTAAGATTGCATAGAGAGGGGGAACCTTCGTGGTGGAGCAGGGACTCATCAGAGCCGCTCAAGCGGGCGATCGCGACGCTCTAATCACCCTATTGCGAGAAATTGAAGGACATGTATATAAAACGGCCTTCTACATTTTGCATAATGAACAAGATGCGTTAGATGCATCTCAGGAAGCCTTGATCCGGGTTTATACAAAAATCGGCTCATATGAGGAGAAGGCCCAGTTCAAAACGTGGGTTCAGCGAATCGTCACTAACATTTGCATTGATAAATTCAGAAGAACTAAACCTACAGTTTCTATTGATGAACATGAAATGGTGTTTCAGGATAAACACAATGTGGAACGTGAGGTTCTATCCTCTTATTTAGCTGAGGATATACGTGAAGCAATTGATCAATTGCCCGAGCATCATCGGACAGTCATTGTCCTGCGCTATTTACAGGATTTTTCTTACAACGAGATTGCAGATTGTCTGGATTTGCCCTTGAATACAGTGAAATCATACTTATTTCGGGCTAGACAGCAACTGCAGAATAGACTTCAGGAGTACCAGAAAGGTGGTGTATCGGGATGAAATGCGCGGAGGTGATGGAATGGATGCACCGCTATTTAGACAAAGATTTGAGTCAAGATGAGATTGTTGAGATGTTCCGTCATATCGATAATTGTCCTTCCTGCGCGGAAGTCTTTGAGCGCCTGACACTTCTCTCCAATGAATTGGAGCAGTTGCCAGACGTGAAACCCCCGTTTAGTCTGGTTGACTCTATTTTACCTCAGCTTGCAGAATTGGATCGAAGCAGTCGTGAACAGAGTGCTGTGAGATCTGAGGATCCGGTTGTTGTCCCATTTTCACGTGAAAGCTCCCGCGGTAAACCTGCCAAGGGAACCTCTATAGCAACACGGACAGGCATTGGAGCTATTGCAGCTGCCGTTCTATTAGGGATCGCAATATTTAATATGCCCGATAAAATGCCTGGGGCAGAAGTAGAACAAAGGATGCAGGATAGTGCTAAAACAGCCAGCGATGATACTAAGGATACAGCAATGGAATCGCAAGCTTCTATTACTGCTAACTCTGATGGAGCTTCTCCTGCCGCTGGTGGAGAGAACGAGGGCGCTGCGCAGTTTAAGACGGATGCACCGGAGATGAACGAAGATAACGCCGCTTTAGATAGAGCGACGGGACCAGTGGACCCTGCCTCGATGCCAAGTGCACCGGCGGATGCAGCTGATGCGGGAGCGGGAGCTGGAGGGCGGTCGATCACTGAACCGCCTCAAAGCGCAGATCCTAAACCGACAGAGAAGATTGCTCCGCCAAGGCAGGATGTCGCCACGAAATCTCAAAATTCAGATTCTAGCAACGCCAGTAGCAATCAGCTAAAGGTGGATAATAAGGAGCAAACTGCTGATATGAATTCAGACAGCGCAGCCGATTCTGCTCCGCTGATGGAGGATTCTTTAAAGATTCCTTATGACTACGGACGGGAAGTTATGAGCTTAAGCAGTTCTGAAGATCCTAATGTGCAGACTTGGACTTCTCCTGATGGTCAGTATGCTATAGAATTTGTTGGGTTGCAGCTTGTAATTTATAAGAAGTCGCCAGAGGGCTCAGCGGAAGAACGGTTAGCCGTAAACTCTTATCCGCTCGAAGGAAATTGGATTTCTGGTGAATGGTCCGCGGACAGCTCGAAGTTTACGTACGTGACTGAAAAAGATGGTGTGAATGTAACCAAGGTGTTCACTGTACAGGAAGCAGCTACTGCTTCTTCAAGTCCGGCTGCATCCCCTGGAGCGACCCCAACGAACACTCCAACCTCATCTTCAACAAATTAAAGTGGGGTTGGAACTTTTTTCGAAGTTTCTGAATATACTATATCAACAGGACAGGAACTAGAAAGTATAGGTTTTGCAGAACATCGGTATGACCGCCGGATGTGGAGTTTCTAGAGCTTCGCACTCCGTCGTTTATATAGATGCGCCGCTTAAACGGAGAGGCTTTGGCCATGGCTGCCAGAGTTTCTCCGTTTTTGCATGCATTTTTGTAGTTTTTTTTGCTACAATAGAACTCTGGACAAAATGGGCTAGATGAATGGAAAAGGAAGTGGCGGGATGGATGCCAAAACGGCGATAAAAGAAATCAAACAAGGGAAGATCTCACCGTTGTATGTTTTATATGGCAGTGAGAAATTTCGAATGAATGAATTCACGGCACTGCTGGAAGAACAGCTGATTGCTAAAGAGGATCGTGATTTCGCAGTTATTCCCTTTGATCTCTCTGAGACGCCGGTGCAGGCTGTGGTAGAAGAAGCGGAGACTGTGCCATTTATGGTAGAACGTAAACTATTGCTGGTGCGGGATGCCTCGTTATTTACAGCGGGCAAAGAAAATGCCAAACTGGAGCATCGTATAGATCTTTTAAGTGACTATTTGCAGCATCCTGTAGACTTCAGTGTGATCGTCTTTATGGTGAATAATGATAAGCTGGATGAGCGTAAAAAAATTGTGAAGACTGTCAAATCAGTGGGCACAGTATTAGCCTTTAATCCGCTGGGAGCAGAAGAGCTGCTGCGCTGGGTGGAAAAAGGAATTCGTGAGCGTGGTTGTGTAATGGCACCTGGCACTGCAGAAATTCTTATAACGAATGCAGGCACCGGCTTGCAAGGTTTATCTGCAGAGATGGACAAGCTTTGTTTATTCGCTGGTAAGGGCGGCACTGTGGATGCGGGGGCCGTAGAGAGTCTGGTACATCGTGGAACAGAACAAAATGTGTTTACGCTTGTTGAGGATATCGCTAATCTGCGTCTAGATAAGGCGCTTGATACATTATATGAGCTACTGAAGCAGCGTGAGGAACCGATCAAGATCGCAGCGCTGGTTGCGCGGCAGTTCCGCATTATTTTGCAGGTTAAGGATTTATCAGCACATAGTTATTCGCAGGGACAGATTGCGTCACAGATCGGATTGCATCCTTATGCGGTTAAGCTTGCTGGGGAGCAGGCCCATAAGTTCTCCAGTGAACGGTTGCGGCAAATCTTAAGTGCATTGGCGGATCTGGATTATAAAATGAAAACAGGGGCTATAGACAAAGTGCTAGGGCTGGAGCTGTTCATGCTGCGTTTAGGTGTCTGAGCTAAGAAGGGAAAGAGTATTGGAGATGATCTGACTATGAAAAGAATATTTCATTATTCGGCACTGCTTTTACTCGTTCTACTAATTAGTTCCTGTGGCAAAACGGATACTAATTCATCGTCAGGATCTGCCTCTGAGTCGCCTGCGAATACGAATACGAATACGAATACGAATACCTCTGCAGATGCACCTTCTTATTTTGGTGAATGGAGTGTACAAAGTATAGTAGGTTCTACACCTGTCTCGGCAGCGGAGGATGAAAAGCTTATTGGAATGCGAGTAACTTATTCGATAGAAAAAGCATCTTTTGATAAAGATGAAATTATGAGCCCTGAATATAAGGAAGAGAACATCACTAAGGATGACTTTTTTAACGAATACAGAAATGAATTAAGTGACCTTGGGATCGAAACGGAATCGGTTAAGACGGTATCTATAAATAATTGGACGAATCCCGGCAGCAGTTTTATTGTTAAAGACGATCAAACGATGATTTTCTTATGGGATGGTAACTATTATGAAATGAAAAAAAGAAAAAATAAATAAAAGAAGACCGCCTCTCTAAGGTGGTCTTCTTTCATTTAACACACATCGCTTAAAAGTAACTAACACTACTTATTATTAATTAATAGACACAAAAAAACCTAACCGTATGAAGCATAGCGGTCAGGTTCTTCAATTGCTCATTATGAATGTCGTCTTAGGCTTGAGCCGTAAGAGCGTTCAATTTCTTCGCCAAGCGGGATTTTTTGCGGGCAGCCGCATTTTTATGAACCAGACCTTTACTTACGGCCTTGTCCAGCTTTTTGGAAGCAGCTAGGAAAGCAGCTTGAGCAGTTTCTACTTCCGTACCAGTCAGAGCTACATCAGCAGTTTTCACAGCTGTACGAAGCGCGGATTTTTGGGAAGCATTCAGTGCACGGCGTTTTTCGTTCGTGTTTACGCGTTTAACCGCGGATTTAATATTTGGCATTGCATTCACCTCCTGTAAGACATTCGAAATCATTATCAAATGATTCACAACTTAAAATAGTTTAGCATGACCGGTAGCAAAAAGCAATACTTAAAGCTTTCAAATTAAACCTCCGTATCCTGCATAAACATTGGCTTTCTCTCGCACACTATCGACAAAAGAGCATAGGCAGAAGCTTGCCAAATGAGGATGAACTCATGGAAGTGTATGCTTACAAAACTAAGCAGCTGCTTTCGAAGTGAGTTTTGTTCGAAGTAATTCATGGAAGTGTATGCTTACAAAACTTTTAGGAGGCTGGTACACAATGGAACCGGATCTGCAGCTATATTCTGTGCGCACCGATTTGGCGTTAGAGGCAAAGGAAATGGCTCAAGGCCCACAACGAACGCCAATCCCTGGTGTGAACGAAGAAGTGGAAGAGTCTGATGGGATTAAAGTGACCCGTCTTGGTGTAGCTAATGCTGCCGGATCACAGGCAATAGGACGCGCAATTGGCAACTATGTAACCCTTGAGGTACCCGCTCTGCGTGGCGGAGATACAGGCTTGCAGCAAAAGGTGGCAGAAGTTTTTGCCCGCGAATTTGAGGACTTTTTGATCAGAATTGGGATTGGCAAGGATGCATCTGTGTTGATTGTTGGTCTTGGTAACTGGAATGTTACACCGGATTCACTGGGTCCTTTAGTGGTGGAGAACTCACTCATTACACGGCAGTTCTATGAGCTGGTTCCGGATCAGATCTCCCCTGGTTATCGTAAGGTGAGCGCTATTGCTCCTGGAGTGCTTGGGCTGACTGGAATTGAGTCGAGTGAGGTCGTGCAGGGAATCGTGGATCGCACGAAACCTGAGCTTATTATCGCCATAGATGCGTTGGCATCCCGGTCACTGGAGCGTATCAATACGACGATTCAAATTGCCGACATTGGGATCCATCCCGGTTCGGGGATTGGCAACAAGCGACGTGGATTGACCCAAGAAATTCTGGGTGTTCCTTGTATCGCAATCGGAGTGCCCACTGTCTGCTATGCATCAACTATTGTGAATAATGTGCTGGAGATGATGAAAAATCACTTCGGGCAAGGAGCAAACCATACTAAGGAAATCATGGGAATGCTGGACGATATCTCTGAGCAGGAACGCTTGTCATTAGTGAAGGAAGTGCTTGAACCCCTGGGGCACGATTTGATCGTCACTCCCAAGGAAATCGATGAATTTATTGAAGGGATCGCGAATATCGTGGCCAGTGGTTTGAATGCGGCTTTACATGATGCGGTTGATCCTGAGAATGTTGGCGCGTATACCCACTAACTGAATTATGGTTTGTTAAGCCCGGCGGGATGCTGAATTAAGGTATCCTGTACGGGCTTTATGTCTATTCTCTCATTTTCGGTTCTAGTATTGCTCTTGCACTCATAGATTTGGAGTATAAGAGATTACAGAGGGCTGGAGGAGGACATAACTACAATGAATAAAAAATGGTTTCAGCTTTGGAACATCGGCCGTTTAAGGGGAAAAATGCTGGATGTTTTATCGCTGGGGAGAACGATGCTGCTGTTGGCCGGAGGTTCACTAGTATTTTTTATGCTGCTTGGAGCCGGTGGATTGGCCGGACAGAAGCTTAGCTCTTCACCCATTCCTTCAATGAAGGGGCTTGCCGCCTCCCTGTCTAGTGGTTTTTTCATGGAGCTGCTGGGGATGGAGGTGCCGCATTTACCGCAGGGTAAAGAGCCATCCGCTTTTTCAGGTGAAAAGGTAACTTCTTTCGTATTTCAGTTGCTGACCAGCGTGAATCCAGGCGACCCTAAGAGTCTAGTCTCTCGTGAAGTGCCGGGGATGGCGGCGGATGATCCATTTCTTTTGCGGAAAGGTTCAGGTGGATCTACAGGAGCACCAGTGGATTATCATCCTGGGACTGATGAGCTGGCTGAGGGTAGTAGAGATGCGGAAACTTCTGTTCCGGACGAAGGGGACAAGCAAGAAGATGTTACAACACAGCAGCCTGAAGCGACGGTTGCACCATCTCCTGATCCATCAGCGGCGGAGGAAGGGACGGATAAGAGTAATCCGCAAAGCGGTACAGACAGCACTAAGGATACCTCGATCAAACGGATTCTAATCTATCATTCACATCCTAGAGAAGCCTACAATCCTCTGTTAGGGGCAGCAAATGAAAATCCCAGCTCCGGAGTTTCAACTAAAAATGTAATGCTGGTAGGATCATATATTACGAAAAGACTGGAACAGCTCGGGATTGGTACGGTTCATGCCAAAGAAGATTTTCCGACCAAAGTCACCGACTATAACTGGAACTTTTCCTATAAATATTCCCGGATCTTGGTTAAATCAGCACTCAGCGCAAATGAGGAAATGGATAGTTTTATCGACATTCACCGTGATTCGCAGCGTCATAGCAAAACAACAGCTGTTATTGACGGGAAAAGCTATGCACAGGTCTATTTTATCATTGGACATGCAAATAAAGACTGGAAGAAGAACGAAGAGTTTGCCAATAAGATTCATCAACAGCTTGAAAAGAATTACCCGGGAATATCTCGTGGGATATGGGGAAAAGCTGCGGGTAAAGGCAACAACGGAGAGTACAATCAGACCCTGTCTCCCAATAGTGTTTTGATTGAAGTGGGCGGAATTGATAACTCGGCTGAGGAATTAAAGCGGACGGCTGATATTTTGGCAGATGCTATCGCTGATGTGTACTGGAGCAGTCATGACGCTCAGAAGGTGAACGCACCTGAAAAAGTGGCGAATCCCACTACAACACCAAAGAAATCAAACGGAGCTTCGTAAAATAAATTACCAAGGATCAAAAAGGAGTGGTGTACATGTCGCGTTTTGGAAAAAAACTGGTTATGGTTGGGATTTGGGCAGGGATTGGCATCCTCTTAGGGATGCAGTTCGGCGGAAGCGGTGGGTCAACAGTCTCTAAGATTCTACCCGGCTGGAATGCCAGCCCGACTACGCAGACCAGTCAAGTAACAGGCATGCAGCCACAGCCACAACTGCAAAAGAATGGTGTGACACAGGGTGGGCAGACTTATGTATATGTGCCAATGGTAATCGATCCTGTCACAGGTGCATATACGGCTGTTTCTCCTTTGCCTCAAAATAGCAATACAACGCCAGCCGCAGATCCTCCTCAGCAAGTTGTGGATGATTATAGTACGAAATCTCCGGAGCAAATTCTAATTCCTGAGGAGCAAAAGCCTACAGTCGATGTTCTGGCAGATAAGACGGCAGGTCTCTTGCAGCAGGCTTCCCAGAAGGGAATCCGCTGGGTAGTTTCATTGTTCGCTTCGGCAGAAAATTAACAGCAAATTTAGAAGAAACGGTTATTTCACGGGATCGTGTATAGCTGTTTCTTTTGTTTTGGGCCAGCGCGGGATTGATGGAGTAAGCTTGTACTGTTATAATAAGTGGATTAATATCAGGCTGTCTGTGGGGGTAAGGAATGACTGACGTTCAGAAAAGACAACAACAAATTCGCAATTTCTCGATTATTGCACATATAGACCATGGTAAATCGACACTAGCTGACCGCATTTTGGAATACACGGGGGCACTAACCACGCGTGAAATGCAGGAACAGGTACTCGATCAGATGGATCTGGAGCGCGAACGTGGTATCACAATAAAGCTGCAAGCCGTGCGTTTAACCTATCGTGCAGACGATGGTGTAGAGTATTATCTCAACTTGATTGATACACCGGGGCACGTCGATTTCACCTATGAAGTTTCCCGCAGTCTTGCAGCATGTGAAGGCGCACTGCTGGTCGTGGATGCGGCTCAAGGAATTGAAGCACAGACGCTGGCCAATGTGTATTTAGCACTGGATAACAACTTGGAAATCCTACCTGTGCTCAACAAAATTGATTTGCCAAACGCTGACCCTGACCGGGTAAAGCAGGAGATTGAGGATGTTATCGGGCTGGATACCAGTGAAGCGGTTATGGCATCTGCCAAAGCCGGTATCGGAATCAAGGAAATTCTGGAGCAGGTGGTGAAGCAGGTTCCTGCGCCATCCGGTAATTCAGAAGAGCCGCTTAAAGCATTGATCTTTGACTCTCACTACGATCCTTACAAAGGCGTTATCGTCTATGTGCGCGTAATGGACGGGAAGATCCGTGCGGGTTCGAAGATTAAGATGATGGCAACTGAGAAGACCTTCGAGGTCATTGAAGTTGGCGCATTTATGCCGCGTATGACCATTGTCGATGAATTGAACATCGGTGATGTTGGCTTTATCGTAGCTGGGATCAAGCATGTTGGAGATACCCGTGTCGGTGATACTGTCACTGACGCAAAGAATCCTACTGCTGAGCCGCTTCCGGGTTACCGTAAGATCAACCCGATGGTATATTGCGGGTTGTATCCGATTGAGACCTCCGATTATAACGATCTTCGTGAGGCTTTGGAGAAACTCCAGCTAAATGATGCTTCGCTAAGCTTTGAGCCGGAAAGCTCAAGCGCGCTTGGATTTGGTTTCCGTTGCGGTTTCCTTGGACTCTTGCATATGGAGATCATTCAAGAGCGGATTGAGCGCGAGTTCAATCTGCCGCTAATCACAACAGCGCCGAGTGTTATTTACCGAATTATGCTGACCAATGGCGAAATGATCCAAATCGACAACCCGTCACATTATCCGGAGATCGGTACGATTGACTACATTGAAGAGCCGTATGTTAAAGCAGCGATCATTGTGCCTAACGACTTCGTGGGTACTGTAATGGAGCTGTGCCAGAACAAACGCGGCGAGTTCGTAAATATGGAATATCTAGATACTAATCGTGTAACGATTACGTACGAGATTCCGCTGTCAGAGATCGTTTATGATTTCTTTGATCAGTTGAAATCCGGTACGAAAGGATATGCTTCTTACGACTATGAAATTTGCGGATACCGTCGTTCGAATCTGGTCAAGATGGATATCTTGCTTAACAATGAGCAGGTCGATGCCTTGTCCTTTATCGTTCACCGCGATCGTGCCTACAACCGCGGACGTATCATTTGTGAGAAATTACGTGGGATTATCCCTCGTCAAATGTTCGAAGTGCCAATTCAAGCCTCTGTGGGTACGAAGGTAGTTGCGCGTGAAACCGTTAAGGCGATGCGCAAAAACGTACTTGCTAAATGTTACGGCGGTGATATTTCCCGTAAACGGAAGCTGCTTGAGAAGCAAAAAGAAGGTAAGAAACGCATGAAGCAAGTGGGTAGTGTAGAAGTACCACAAGAAGCGTTTATGGCAGTACTGAAGATCGACGAGTAAAAAATAGGTAGAGCCGGGAGAATATCCCGGCTCTATTTTTTTGAGCAGGAGCAGATTACAATAGGGGGAAGGATTGTAAGCACATACAAAGTGAGGGGAGTCCTCGTGAAGCGATTATATTTGAAACTTACGCCAAGTACCTTTAAGAATCGGATTTTGTTAGCTTTCTTGCTGTTGGTACTAACACCCATTGCCATACTCGTTCTATATAACTTTAAAGAGACAGAACGAATGCTGCAGGATAATGCGGAAACGAAGAACATAGAGCAGCTTATTGGTATTAAGAATGGTTTTGTTGATCTCATGAGTCTCGTGATGAAAACAGGGTCATTACTCGAACAAGATACGACGATTTTATCGATAATGAAGAATCCCGAGCAATCTGATGAAATCACGAGAAAAAAACTCGTTGAAAACAAGTTTGGAGCGATTGAAAATACATTCTTCATGAGTGGAGCGACGGTGTATTATACTTTAATCGACCTTCATGGAAACGCATACACTTCCTTTATGCCAAAGGAAACTTTGAGCTACGACGAAATCCAATCGGAGGATTGGGTTCAAGCATTGAAGCGAGAAGGAACGAATCGATATATATGGAATCCGAATGACAAGAATAATGTGGTCCGGGAAAGTACAACAAGTAAGAAAATGCTTAGTCTCTATGAGGTTATGCGTGATAATGATTTGAATATTTATGCCTATGCAAGATTAAGTATCGATTATGAGGAGTGGTTTACTAGATCAACGTTAGGGAGTAAACAGGAAGGGGCTTTATTTCTACTCGATGCCTTGGGGGGAGTGATGCTTAATCCCCTTAAGGATGAGGCTTTTTCCTCTGATATTGCGCAGAGTATTGTGAAGAGTGCCAACCAGCGGCAGACGGGGCGTGCTGCATCCATTGTCAACCCGAAGGAGGAAAGCTTATACACCTACAGCTACATCGAGGAGTTAAATGGCTATGTTGTTAAAAAGGTGCAGCTAGCACAGCTTTTTCTTGAAGTAGACAAGCAGAAACGACGGTTTTTTGGTGGATTTGGAATCATTCTGCTGCTATTTGTTCTATTAACTTATTTCATATCATCGACGATTACAGTGCCGCTTAAGAAGCTACAGAAGAAGATGGAAATGACCGCTAAGACGAATCTCAAAATGAAATTACCCGAGCAAGGGCGGGGAGAGATTCTTGCCCTGACTCAGAGTTTCAATATAATGATTCATGATTTAAATGAGCTGTTGCAGCGTCTTCAGCTTGAAGAAAAACAGAAGCAATTCGTTCGATTTCAGGTATTACTTTCGCAGATGAACCCGCATTTTCTACTAAATACATTGAATACGATAAAGAGCATTGCCTTAGATAAAGATGATGATGAAATTTATGGAATTTGTGTTGCACTAGGAAAAATATTGGAGACAACCTTAAATACTGAAGTGGATTTGATCCTGTTAAAGGATGAAATCGTACTAATAGAATCTTACATGGAGATACAGCGGCAACGTTTTGGACATGGGATTGAAATTCAATATGATATCAACGAGGAGCTGCAATACGCGTTAATCCCTAAATTTTGTCTGCAGCCCTTAATTGAAAATAGCTTGATTCACGGCTTCGGTCAGTCAGTAAAACAAGGGAGAATTGATATCTCCGCTAAGGTGACTGGACAACAGCTGTACCTGCAGGTTAGAGATAACGGCATGGGGATAGAAAGAGCACAGCTGAATAAGGCTACACGGAAACGTAAAGGAATCGGTGTTCAGAATATTAGGGAGAGCTTAGAGCTGTTGTTCAAGAATCAACGGACAGGTATGGACATTGTATCTTCGGATACAGGAACTGAAGTGATCATCCATTTTCCATTCCTTATTTCAAAACCTTACGATGGAGGTAAGCTCACATGTGGAGAACGTTAATTGTGGATGATGAACAACCTGCGGTTAAAAGTATACGGAAGCTATTCTTAAAGGCTGGAATCCCGTTTGAAATTATAGGTGAGGCGGAGAATGGAGAAGTAGGCTTGCAAATGATTCGTGAGCTTCAGCCTGATGTGGTAGTGACGGATATCAATATGCCGGTGATGGATGGGGTGAAGCTTCTTCAAATTGCGCGAGAGGAAGGCTTCGAATGCCGGTTTGTAATGTTGACCGCATTGAGTGAATTTGAATACGCCCGCCAGGCGCTCGTATTTGGGGCTTCGGATTACATTTTGAAGTTATCTTTAGATCTCCAAGGTTTGAAGCAGACCATGGGTAAGGTTCAGGCCGAGCTGGAGCGAATGGTGAAGATGAAGAAAGCCGATAAATGGTTTCCGGAGAAGCAACAAACGGGACCGACAGATCATGTGGAGATGAACAAAATTATAGCTTATATTGAAGAACATTATGCTGAGGACATCTCGCTCAAATCCATGTCAGAGTTGATCCGGATGGATGCCAGCTATATAAGTGACTTATTCAAGAAAAAGACAGGGAAAACGTTGACCAATTATATTCAAGAGCGTCGGATTCAGGCTGGGAAAATGCTGCTTGCAGAAACGAAGCTAACGATTAGCGAGATTGGGCAGCAGGTAGGCTTTGAGAACGATAATTATTTTATAAAAATCTTCAAAAAGTGGTGTGGTGTCACGCCAAATGAATTCCGTAAAGAACCAAAAAACGTTCTATAAGTTCCCAAATGTAGTTCATCCCCCAAAATCCGCTCTGATGATAAAGTTATAGATGTAGAGCACAACACATAATCCTTCCAAGGGGGAAGCTATCTATGAAGAAAAAGTGGTATCCTGCAGTGCTTTCTGTCTTATTAGCAGGTACGATGCTGGCTGGTTGTGGGAGTGGTGGAAGTAATGAGGCTCAGGGCAGTGCAAATGGAGAAACAGCAAAGGAGAAAATAAAGCTCACTATGTGGGGGGCAGTTCCTGCAGAAGCCGGGCCTCAAGCTGTAATTGATAACTGGAATAAAGATCATCCAGACATTCAGGTCGAGTATATCCGTAATGTAAATGACGATGCAGGCAACTTAAAGCTGGACACTGCCTTAATGACCAATCAAAACATAGACCTTTTCATGAACTACGATCTTGCTCATTTACAGAAACGTATGGATGCAGGCGTTGCCTTGGATCTAAGCACGAAAACAGATTATGACATCGACAGCCAGATCGGCGAGGACGCAGCAATGTGGAAAATCAATGATAAGTACTATGGGATTCCTACAAAGAAAAACATGGCGTTTGTATGGTTGAACAAAGATATGCTGGATGCAGCAGGATTACCGATTCCTGCGGTGGACTGGACTTGGTCAGATCTTGAGGAGTATGCGAAGAAGCTAACGAAGCCTGGTGTGTACGGATTATTGCAGGCAGATTCCTCCTTCTCAACAACGATGGACGGTACGCTGGCTGGAATGGGTGTGAAACAGGCGGATGGTACCTCAAACTTTGGGAATGATCTCTGGAAACAACACCTGGAAATATTGCATAACATGATGTTCGTGGACAAATCCACACCGGAATATGGGGAGCAGCTGACCAGTAAAATGCCGGTTGATACCATGTTCCTGCAAGGCAAAGCGGCAATGCTGGCAGCCGGTGAATTTATTTTTAGAAATGCGAACAACTTGAAGGACTATCCGCATGATTTCAAAACCGCGTTCGCCGCTATTCCAAAAGTGAATAAAGATCAAAAGGATTATAAATATTCGGGCGGTGTGGGTGACATGCTTGCTCTTAATGCAAAGTCCAAGAACCTGGATGCAGCTTGGGAGTTCGCAAAATGGTATGCGGATGGCGGTATGCTGCCAATGGCAAGCGGGGGTCGTATTCCAGCCTCTAAGAGTGTAGACAGTAAGGAAGCGATGAGCCTTCTCTTGAATGGTGTAGAAGACAAATATGATACAGATTCAATGAATAATATTGTATTCGGCAAATTCCCATCCTTCCAGCTAAATGTACCTCAACAAGCCATTGATGCACGTAAAGAAGAGTATGAAAAATACTTCTTAAATAAGCAAGATATTGATACCACGATGAAAAATATGCAAACCCGTTCGCAAGAGTTAATGAAATAAAGAAATAGCTAGCACTAAAGAGAAGGAGGAAGAATTCTTCGTTCTTCTCTTTCGTGTACCCATTTTTCAGCATACGAAAGGCGGCGATACCGTGAAGCGGAGAAGCTGGATGGACAGACAAGGCTGGATCGGCATGACTTTTATTCTCCCGAATATGATTGGTATTCTCTTATTCTTTGTGATTCCTGCAATCTTTTCCTTTGTCCTGATGTTTACGAATTATCAATTTTCAAATCCGAATTGGCAATTTACCGGGCTGGATAATCTCAAACGGTTGTTCCATGACGATAATTTCTATGCCTCGATCAAATATACGGTGATATTCCTGATATCGGTTCCAGTATCGATGGTGCTCGCTTTTATTGTGGCGCTATTTCTAAACCGCAGTGTGTATCTTAAAGGCGTATTACGTGGAATGTTTTTCTTACCGTATATCTCTAGTGGAGTAGCCGTTGCATTTGTCTGGATGCTGCTATTTCAGCCTTCACAGGGACCCATCAATGAACTGCTTCGCTGGATTGGCATAACATCGCCGCCAGGATGGTTTGCAGATACGGAAACCGCAATGTATGCCATTGATATCGTACAGATCTGGCTGATGCTTGGCTACAATATGATCATATATTTAGCAGCACTACAGGAAATTTCGACAGAACAACTAGAAGCTGCCCGGATCGATGGTGCAAGCACATTCAAAACAACATGGAAAATTGTATGGCCTCTTGTTAGTCCAACAACTTTTTTATTAATGATTACCGGATTAATTATGACGATGAAATCGTTCTCGATTATTCAAGCCATTACGGCTGGAGGACCTAGCGGAAGTACGACGGTCTTATCACTATTCGTTTATAAAACAGCATTCAGTTATTACGATATGGGATACGCTTCAGTTATTTCATGGTTCTTGTTCGCCGTCATTCTCGTTATTACAGTCATTCAGTGGATCGGCCAAAAGCGCTGGGTTCATTACTAAATGAATCCACAAAGTGGAGCTTTGCGGGAGGCCCCGAAACCATAAATTAAAGGAGCAGGCGGTATGAATGAAAAAGCAGGAAACATGAAGGTGAAGCTGCCAGTAACGATCATCATGTTTGTTCTAGGACTATTTATGATTGTGCCTTTTCTATGGATGCTCAGCACGTCTTTTCAGACACCTGCCGAGGTGTTTAACGAATGGCTGCCTTCATCTCTCAACTGGAGCAATCATATTCGGGTGTGGACAGGAAGTTATGATTTTGTTCCGTATTATTTAAATTCACTTAAGATATCGATTATTGGAACTGCGGGAGCTGTGTTTCTATCTGCCCTTGCCGCTTACGGATTTTCACGTACTTCGTTTAAAGGGCGGGATGGCCTATTTGTCATATATCTATCCATGATGATGGTTCCACCACAGGTACTTTTTGTTCCTAAGTTTATCATGTTTAACTGGATTGGGATTTACAATACGCACTTGGCCCTAATCCTTCCAGCCATGTTCTCGATCTTCGGTGTATTTATGCTTCGGCAGTTCTTCATGGGCATTCCTAAGGAAATCACGGAATCTGCTTTTCTGGATGGAGCCGGGCATTACAGAATATTTTTCCGCTTAATTCTGCCATTAGCGAAGCCGGCAATCGCTACGTTTGCTATTCTTGATTTCTCCTGGCAATGGAATGATTATGAGAATGCGCTTGTATTTTTGCAGAGCCCTAAGCTATATACCATTCCGCTTGGATTGCAGAATTTTATTCTTGAGAACAATGTGGATTACAACGGGATGATGGCCGCTTCGTCGGCTGCGATCATTCCAATGATTGTTATCTTCTTCATAGGTCAGAAATATATTATTCAAGGGATTTCTAGCTCGGCTGTGAAAGGCTAACTATAGGAGGGATACTGACATGAGAACAGAAACGGTTAAATCCGATGTGACAGTGGTCGGGGGTGGACTTGCAGGGATGAACGCGGCGATTGCTGCAGCACGTCTTGGGTTAAAGGTAGCACTGGTACAGAATCGTCCTGTACTTGGTGGTAACTCGAGTTCAGAAGTTCGGGTTTGGGTATGTGGTGCAACAGGACATGGTGTAAATCGCTATGCACGTGAGACAGGCATTATGGGTGAGCTATTCATCGAGAATCAATACCGGAACCCGGAAGGGAATCCATATCTATGGGATCTAACCTTGCTCGAAGCGGTGAAGGCAGAATCGAATATCAGCTTGTTCCTAAATACCGATGTACGTGAAGTGGAAGCGGAAGGTGAGGCAGAGGAGCGTACGATTCAGAGTGTGACCGGCTGGATGATGGGATCTGAGCGGTTAATCACGTTCGAGAGCGATGCTTTCATCGATTGTACGGGTGATGGTTTAGTTGGCTTCCTAGCAGGAGCGGATTTCCGATTAGGACGTGAAGCCCGTCATGAATTTAATGAGGAATGGGCACCAGAAGTGCCTGATAATATTACATTAGGCAGTACATTATTATTCTATACACAGGATACTGGAAAACCGGTACGTTATGTAGCACCCTCATTCGCGAAGGATATTACAACAACGTCTATCCCGATCCGCCGGGTCATTCGGAGTGGGGATTCAGGCTGTCACTACTGGTGGATTGAGTGGGGCGGCGAACTTGATACGGTGGATGAGAATGAACGTATACGTGATGAACTATCCTCTGTTATTTATGGAATTTGGGATTATATCAAAAACTCAGGCCATTTTGATGCCGAGAATATGACGCTTGAGTGGGTTGGCTCGATTCCGGGTAAACGTGAATACAGACGGTTTGTTGGCGATACGATTCTAACGCAAAATGATATTCTCGCGCAGCGTGAATTTGCAGACCGTATTGGATTTGGTGGCTGGTCGATTGATCTACATCCACCACAGGGGATGTACGCACAAGAGAGTGGCTCCAAGCATCTGCATGCGGACGGGATCTACCATATTCCATTTGGTTCGCTATATTCGAAGAATGTGCGGAATCTATTCTTCGCGGGTCGTAATATCAGTGCATCTCATGTGGCTTTTGGAACAACACGCGTTATGGCAACCTGTGCGATCATGGGTGAAGCAGCTGGAGCAGGTGCATCTTTATCCGTCATCAAAGGTGTGACCCCACGTGAAATTCGCGAGCAGCATATGCATGAATTGCAACAGGTGATGTTAAAGCAAGATGCTTCGATTATTGGATTACGTAACGAAGATCCACTGGACCTCGCCAGAAAAAGCGAGATTCATGCATCCAGCACGATGAATGGTATCCTGCTGGATCGCCCAGCCGAAGCTTATGAGCTTTCTCATGATGTAGGGATTTTGTTTCCGGTTGAAGGAAGTATCCGTGGGTTAAGGCTGCTTGTGTCAGCAAGTATTCAGACGCAGCTGACCGTGGAGATCTGGACGACTGGACGCGCGGAAAATTACGTGCCGGCGGAGTGCAAACAGGTTGATGTTATAACAGTACAGGCTGGAGAGCAGCAATGGATTGAAGTTCCGATACAAGAGGAGAAATGTAGTCCAATCGGCGAATGTAATATCTTCGCTATTATTCGAGCTAATGAACACCTTCAATTGCATATTTCAGAAACCCCAATCACTGGTGTCATTACATTTGAGCGAGGTGCTAAATCCGTTGTTGATTCAGCGCTGGAGGATCATCAGCCAGATCAGCCGGTGATAGAGTGGAGCATGAAACAACTTGTACGCAGGCATTTCTGCTTTGCAGTAGAAACATCGGCATATGCTGCATCTAAAGTCATTGATGGATATGTTCGACCTTTCGCGGGACCGCATAGCTGGGTTTCTGAGCCGATGACCGCGGGTAGATCGGAGTGGGTAGAGGCGCGTCTCCCGGATGCTGCCCCAGTCTCCGAAATTCATTTCACCTTTAATGATGATGTCAATGAAGATCTCATCAACTTACATCACCATGAAACGCCATTTCTAGTGATTCCTGAACTGGTAAAGAACTATGATGTAGAGCTGCTCATTGATGGCGCGTGGCAAGTCATGCTCCGTGTCAAAGACAACCATCGCCGGAAGAATGTTCATCGATTAGAGACGCCTGTCCTTACAGATGCTGTCCGGATCGTTATTCATGAAACTAACGGTGGAGTACATGCCGAACTTGTGGAAATGCGGATTTATCAAGAAGCAACGGTTTTGCCGTCCTTATAGGTACGGTATCCGTTTCTGCTGGAAATACAAAATATATAGGATAACGTAAAACTTATACTTTCATGTATTTTAAAATAGAGTGCATTTATAAATGAACTCCCTCGAAGGGAAGGGAAGCCGTCAGGCTTCCCTTTTCTTGTTTTTTAGATTACACTATTCAGACGATATTTTTATATAAAGGAGACAGCTAATGACAACGAAGACTAATGGCCGTCCCCCTGAGGCTGTATACATTCATATCCCTTTTTGTACCAATAAGTGCTTTTATTGTGATTTTAATTCCTATGTACTCAAGGATCAGCCAGTTATGGATTATCTCGAAGCTTTGGATCGAGAGATGGAGCAGACCGTCAAGAACACCCCTCCGGGTGTTATCAAAACGATCTTCGTCGGCGGAGGCACGCCCACTGTTTTAAAACCTGATGAAATGGCTTATTTCTTAAAGTCTGTTCGCACGCATTTCCCAAACTGGGATAAAGATATTGAGTTCTCTATGGAAGCTAACCCTGGAACAACGGATCTGGACAAGCTGACGGTTATGAAAGAAGGCGGCGTGAACCGGGTGAGCTTTGGCGTTCAAGCATTTCAGAACGAGCTGCTCACAGGCATCGGCCGGATTCATAATGTAGATGATGTATACCGGAGCCTAGAGAATGCACGTGCAGTTGGTCTTAACAACCTGTCGGTTGACCTTATGTTTGGTTTGCCGAACCAAACTGTAGAGATGCTGGGCGAAAGTATTCGTAAGGCCTTGGAGCTTGATTTACCCCACTATTCTATTTACAGCTTGAAGGTGGAGGAGAATACTCTTTTTCACACGCTGTTTAATAAGAACAAACTTCCTCTTCCTAATGAAGAAGATGAATTGCAAATGTACCTCCTGTTGATGTCCTCTATGAAGGAAGCTGGTTACAATCAATACGAGATCAGTAACTTCGCGAAACCGGGAATGGAGAGCCGCCATAATATCACCTACTGGCGTAATGAAGATTATTATGGTCTAGGAGCAGGAGCGCATGGATATGTGGGGCGTCAGCGGCATATTAATGTTAAGGGCGTAAATCCATATGTAGAAGCAACACGTAAAGGGCTGCCACGATTGGATGCATACCCAATCTCAGAAGCAGAAGCGATGGAAGACTTTATGATGGTCGGATTGCGTATGCATGAGGGCGTCTCTAATGAAGCTTTTCAGGCGCAATTCGGGCGTTCAATAGAGGAAGTATTCGAGAAATCCTTGCATAAAATGCTGCATGCAGGGCTGTTGGAACAAGAAGCAGGGGTTTACCGACTCAGCAAGCAAGGAATCTTGTTTGGGAACGATGTTTTTGCTGAATTTGTAGGCGCCCTGACAGAAGTTTAATTTTAAAATACCCCTTGAATTGTAATTCACTCTGTTGTATATTTATTCATATTATCAACAGAGGGGTGAACCAAAGTGCTTGCCAAGACGGAAATGATTCGCCATTCGTCTCCAGCGGGAGACGCACAGGTGATTTGTAGAAATGCTGTGGTAGAAGACGTTGAGCCATTGTATCTAATGATAGAAGAGTATGCACAGCGCGGCATCATGTTGCCCCGTTCCCGGCAGGCGCTGACACGCCAGATCGATCAATTCGTAGTTGCTGAAATCGAAGGCAGATTCGTAGGCTGTGGTTCACTTTTCAAGCTCGGGAATGATCTCGTAGAGATTCGTTCGATTGGCTTGAATGATGAAGGTAAGGGTAAAGGCGTAGGCTCCATGATATTGGCGAAGCTGGTCGAAGAAGCTAGGAACCAGAAAATCCCAAAGGTAATGGCACTAACCTATGCTGTTGATTTTTTTCTTAGAAATGGATTTGAAGTCGTCCAGAAAGAGATTTTCCCCGAAAAGGTATGGACAGATTGCGTGAATTGTAAAAAGCAGCATGCCTGCGATGAAATAGCAGTGCTTAAGATACTGAACTGACTTGACAACGTCAATGTCAGTTTGGTATTTTTGTATTAGTGGTTAGCACTCATCTGAGTCGAGTGCTAACGAATCGGAGCCACAGCCGATAGGAGGGAATAACATGTTAACTGATCGCCAGAGAATGATACTAAATGCAATTGTGGATGATTATATTTCATCGGCAGAGCCAGTAGGATCTCGCAGCATTTCTAAACGGGGAGATGTAGGATACAGTCCGGCTACGATTCGAAATGAAATGGCTGACCTGGAGGATTTAGGTTATCTCGAGCAGCCTCATACATCGGCGGGAAGAATTCCTTCCCATAAAGGATACCGATATTATGTGGATCATTTGGTACCGTGGAATTCCGCCGAAACGGCAGAAATGGGCACGATCCGCGCTTTTTTTGCCGAGAAGCTAAATGCAATGGAGCAGGTAATCCAACATGCGGCGATGATTCTTTCCAATATGACGAATTATACTTCCATCCTGCTGGGACCGGAGGTTTTTCATACTTCATTGCGTCATTTTCAGTTGTTACCACTAGATGATACAACCGCTGTGGCCATTATCGTCACAAGTACGGGGCAAGTTGAGAATCGTACGGTGAACATTCCGCCGGAGATTTCTGTTTCCGAGATGGAGAAAGTGGTTAACCTACTGAATAGTAAACTGGTCAATGTACCACTCTATAAGCTGAAGACTCGGCTTTATTCCGAGCTTGGCGAAGAAATGCAGCGTCACATCTCACATTATGAAGAATTAATGCAGGTGCTGGACACCGCGCTGGAAAGCGATCAAGAGCAGCGCATCTATCTCAGCGGAGCAACGAATATGCTGACACAGCCTGAGTTCAAAGACGTAGACAAGGTGAAGAGTATTCTTGATCTGCTGGAAGAGACACCGACACTGCTCAAAATGCTGGCCCCTACAGTGGGTGGCACAGGTATTCAAGTACGAATAGGAACAGAAAACAATCACGAAGCGTTCGCTAACTGTAGTCTGATCACCGCCACTTATTCACTTGATGGGCAGGCACTAGGAAGCATTGGAATCCTTGGGCCGACCCGTATGGAATATGCAAGAGTGATGGGGATCTTGGGCATTTTATCCCGAGATTTGACAGCGATGCTGGCGCACTGGTATAAGTGAACAGAGTCAACATGATTTCGTGAATGATTTTAAGGAGGTGAAGACAACTTGAAAAAGGAACAAGTTCAAGATTCTAATGAATTCAAAGAGGAATTGATCAATGAGGAGCCTGTGGCTGAAGTAGTCTCAGATGCCGACTCATTTACAGCTGAAAACGTTAGTGAAGGTGCTTCAGATACAGGTGCTGAGGTGAAACGCCTACAGGATCTTGCTGATGAATATCAAGGTCGTGCACTGCGTGCACAAGCTGATTTTGATAACTTCCGTCGTCGTACCCAGAAGGAAAAAGAAGAGTTGGCTCAATATGCTACCTCCAAGCTCCTGACGGAATTGCTTTCCGTGCTGGACAATTTCGAGCGTGCGTTAGTCACTACTCCAGCTAATCCTGAATCCGAAGCTTTCGCGAAGGGCGTTAATATGATTTTCCGTCAGCTGGATGGAGTATTGAAGGCTGAGGGGCTTACAGCTATGGAAACAGTAGGACAGCCTTTTAATCCTGAATACCATCAGGCTATTATGCAGGTTGAGAGCGAGGAGTACGAAGAGGGTATCGTTACAGAAGAGGTTCAAAAAGGATATCTTCTGAAAGATAGAGTTCTTCGTCCGGCCATGGTCAAAGTCAGCATGTAGTCTGTCTATATAGGACGGGCAGTTTCTGCTCGCCATAAAGCAGCAGTGCTTTTGCCTACTATTTATCCGATTGCAGGCTGTTGCCCGGATAGTTTTATTATCAATCGAATTTTTTTGATATTTTTATAAATTTATTGAGCTTAGGCTCCATATAACTTTAGAGGAGGCAAATTATTGTGAGTAAAGTTATCGGTATTGACTTAGGAACCACGAACTCTTGCGTTGCCGTTATGGAAGGCGGCGAAGCCGTAGTAATTCCAAACCCAGAAGGCGCGCGTACAACCCCTTCGGTTGTAGGCTTTAAGAAAGACGGCGAGCGTATCGTCGGTGAAACGGCTAAACGCCAAGCGATTACTAACCCTGATCGTACGATCAGCTCTGTTAAACGTCACATGGGTACTAACCACAAAGAAAGCATTGATGGTAAAGACTACTCCCCACAAGAAATTTCGGCAATGATTCTGCAAAAACTGAAATCCGATGCAGAGGCTTATCTTGGCCAAACTGTTACTCAAGCAGTTATCACTGTTCCTGCTTATTTTAATGACAGCCAACGTCAAGCTACCAAAGATGCAGGTAAAATTGCAGGTTTGGAAGTTCTGCGTATTGTGAACGAGCCAACAGCAGCAGCTTTGGCATATGGTCTGGAGAAATCCGAAGATCAAACCATTCTAGTCTATGACCTTGGTGGCGGTACTTTTGACGTATCCATCCTTGAACTTGGTGATGGCTTCTTCGAAGTAAAAGCTACAAGCGGCGACAACAAGCTGGGTGGCGACGACTTTGACCAAGTGGTTATGGATTACCTGGTATCCGAATTCAAAAAAGAGCAAGGCATTGATCTGAGCAAAGATAAATCTGCTGTACAACGTTTGAAAGATGCAGCTGAAAAAGCGAAAAAAGAATTGTCAGGCGTACTGACAACAACTGTATCGCTTCCGTTCATCACTGTGGTTGACGGCGTACCTCAGCACTTAGAGATCAACTTGACTCGTGCGAAATTTGATGAACTGACTGCTGGTCTGGTAGAACGTACTTTGGGACCAACTCGTCAAGCATTGTCTGATGCTGGTATGACACCTGCAGACCTTACTAGAATCGTTCTGGTTGGTGGTTCTACACGTATCCCAGCTGTACAAGATGCTATCAAAAAGCTTACTGGCAAAGAACCACACAAAGGTGTGAATCCGGATGAAGTAGTAGCTCTTGGTGCTGCTGTTCAAGCGGGTGTATTGACTGGTGATGTTAAAGACGTTGTATTGCTTGACGTAACTCCGCTTTCCCTGGGTATTGAAACTGCAGGTGGCGTGTTCACGAAGATGATCGAGCGTAATACTACGATTCCTACAAGCAAATCCCAAGTATTCTCAACCTTTGCTGACAATCAGCCTAGCGTAGAGATTCACGTGCTGCAAGGTGAGCGTCAAATGGCAAATGGCAACAAGACACTGGGACGCTTCATGCTGAACGAGATTCCACCAGCACCACGTGGCGTGCCACAAATCGAAGTTTCTTTCGATATTGATGCCAACGGTATCGTAAATGTATCTGCAACAGATAAAGGCACGAACAAGAGCCAAAAAATCACTATCACTTCTTCCAGCGGCCTGAGCGATGCAGAAGTAGAACAAATGATGAAGGATGCCGAGCTTCACGCTGAGGAAGACCGTAAGCGTAAAGAACTGGTAGAAGCGAAGAACGGTGCTGACCAACTCGTGTATTCTACTGAAAAAGTAATTAAAGATCTTGGCGATAAAGCTGATGCTTCTGATGTTGAAAAAGCAAATGAAGCTAAAGATAAAGTTAAAGCAGCACTTGAAACTGACAATCTTGAAGAAATCAATGCAGCTACAGAAGCATTGACTGAGATTGTACAACAGTTGTCCATGAAGCTGTACGAACAAGCTGCTCAAGCTGAGCAAGGTGCTGAAGGTGGCGCTGGAGCCGCTGAAGGCGCTCCTAAAAAAGATAATGTAGTTGACGCTGACTATGAGGTTGTTGACGAAGATAAGAATCAAGGGTAACCTTATACGATAAGTGTAAATAGGAAACTGATAAATTCTTATATAGTTAAGAAGGGAAGGTCAAAACCGGGTCATCCCGTGTTTTGACTTTCCTTTTGTAATATCAGATTGCACACTCTTTGCGAATGCGCCTTCTGATATTGTAAGAATAAACATCGCTGAATCTGGATGGTCAGATCCTGAGGTTTTATCGTATAATGGTTTGTTTGACAGGTAATAAGGAATTTGAGTATGTATGCACGGAGGTGAAAGCAGTGGCAGATAAACGCGATTATTATGAAGTGCTTGGCCTAAGTAGAGATGCTTCAGACGATGAGGTGAAAAAAGCGTACCGGAAATTGGCGCGCCAATATCACCCAGACGTGAATAAAGCAGATGACGCTGAAGCTAAGTTTAAGGAAGTAAAAGAAGCTTATGATGTTCTTAGTGATGGACAACAGCGAGCTAGATATGACCAATATGGCCATATTGACCCTAACCAAGGTATGGGCGGCTTCGGAGGCGGCGGTGGTGGCGACTTCGGAGGACTTGGTGATATCTTTGATATGTTCTTCGGAGGCGGCGGACGCCGTGATCCTAACGCACCGCAGCGCGGTGGGGATTTGCAGTATACCATGACCATTGAATTCAAGGAAGCAGTATTCGGCAAAGAAACCGATATTACTATTCCACGTACAGAAACTTGCGATACCTGCTACGGCTCCGGGGCTAAACCGGGCACTAAACCAGAGACTTGTTCCGTATGTCATGGTAGTGGACAACAGGAATTCGTACAGAATACACCGCTTGGACAGATGCGTAATCGTCGTCCTTGTTCACATTGCAGTGGTACAGGTAAGATTATTAAGGAAAAATGTACAACTTGCAGCGGACAGGGTAAAGTTAAAAAGCAACGCAAGATCCATGTGCGCATTCCTGCTGGTGTTGACGACGGTGCACAGCTGCGCATGACTGGCGAAGGTGAAGGCGGCTTACGCGGTGGTCCTGCTGGAGACTTGTATATTGTTATCCGTGTTAAATCGCATGATTTCTTCGTGCGTGAGAACGATGATATTATGTGCGAGGTTCCACTTACGTTTGCACAGGCAGCACTTGGTGATGAGATTGAAATTCCAACCTTAACCGAAAAAGTGAAGCTGAAGATTCCTGCCGGAACGCAAACAGGCACTTTCTTCCGCCTCAAAGGTAAAGGTGTTCCGCGTCTGCGCGGATCTGGCCAAGGTGATCAGCATGTACGAGTAATTGTTGTGACACCTAGCAAGCTCAATGAAGAGCAAAAAGAATTGCTACGCCAGTTCGCTTCTCTGAACGGAGAAAACACACATGAACACGAACAGTCCTTCTTTGATCGTGTGAAACGTGCGTTTCGCGGGGACTGATATCCTAACTCATTCATTCAGTAAATGAATAGAAAAAAGACAGCAGAGCAGCGGTCCTCCCGTTATTGGGGGATCGCTGCTCTGTGTTTTTATTTAGCATGAGTTTATAGCAGGGCCAGTTAACTGACCCCATGCAATTCTTTGGTTGAGCTGTAATGCTGGAACCTGGGGAATTTTGCGAGCTTGGCTAACTCGGAAAAGCCTGGCAGCTCGTGGTGAACTCGGCAAGCCCGGTAACTCCGGTAACTCCGGTAAACCCCGCCGAACCTCAGAACCCGAATCCCGTCCCCGAACCCTGAACCGCGAACCCTGAACCGCGAACCGCGAACCGCGAACCGCGAACCGCGAACCGCGAACCGCGAACCGCGAACCGCGAACCGCGAACCCTGTAACCTTGAAACCCCCGACTGGTCTCCATCTTTTTTTAACACACTATCTGTTTTGAATTATCTACGTGGGCTTACGGACCCAGTTGACGCTATTTTCAAATTTATCGCCTTTTGAGCGAAGTTTCGGACTCCAGTGCAGCTATTGCTCAGAAACACGCTCATAATTGATGTTTTCATGCTAATAGCGACTATGGGGTCCGTTAGCATGGCAAATGTCGCATAATTCAGCGTTTAAGTGCAACTGAGTCCGATAGCGTTGAGTGTAATCATCTGAGTGGATAGGACCCAGAAGACGCTGGAGGCATACGGACCCATTTGACGCTATTTCCAGATTTATCGGCTTTTTTGCGAAGTTTCGGACTCCAGTGCATCTATTGCTCAGAAAAGCGCTCATATTTGGTGTTTTTCGTGCTAATAGCGAGTATGGGGTCCGGTTGGCATGGCAAATGTCGCATAATTCAGCGTTTAAGTGCAACTGTGTCCGATAGCGCTGAGAATAATCATCTGAGTGGATAGGACCCAGAAGACGCTGGAGGCTTGCGGACTCAGCTGTCGCTATTTACACATTTATCGCCTTTTGAGCGAAGTTTCGGACTCCAGTGCAGCTATTGTCCAGAAAAGCGCTCATATTTGATGTTTTTCCTGCTAATAGCGACTATGGGGTCCGTTGGCATGGCAAATGTCGCATAATCCAGCATTTAAGTGCAACTGTGTCCGATAGCGCTGAGAATAATCATCTGAGTGGATAGGACCCAGAAGACGCTGGAGGCATACGGACCCAGTTGACGCTGTTTGAAAATTTATCGCCTTTTGAGCGAAGTTTCGGACTCCAGTGCAGCTATTGTCCAGAAAAGCGCTCATATTTGATGTTTTTCATGCTAATAGCGACTATGGGGTCCGTTAGCATGGCAAATGTCGCATAATCCAGCATTTAAGTGCAACTGTGTCCGATAGTTGCCTCGTATGCGCCGCAGATGTGACCTAAAGCGAGAAAGCCCCAGCAGCCATCTGGCTGCTGGGGCTTTCTTTGAGAGTTCAACTAGATACTGTTTAAGAACGTAGGTCCTCGAACACGCGGCTCAGAATCGTTGCTGCCTGTGCCCGAGTCAGAGTACCTTGTGGATTGAAGTTGTCCGCGCCAACGCCCTTGAGATAACCTTTGCTTACCGCATAGGCTACGGCGTTACGTGCTTCTGCAGCGATGTTGTCGGCATCCTTAAAGCTCAAAGGAGTCTTAGCTACTGTAAGATCAGCACCTAGAGCTTCAGCAATGATAAGAGCTGCTTCTTCGCGAGTCAGCACATCACGTGAACCACTTTGTTTGATACGAGTATTCCAAGTGTCACCTTTTCCAAGTAGACGGTCGAAGAGCGTTAGTAGCTCCGCTTGATTTAAGGTGTCAGTAGGCTTGAAGCTGCCATCGGTTCCTTTGCCGGCAATGATACCATGAGCAGCAAGAACTTCGATATCGCCTTTAGCCCAGTGAGTGCCGATATCCTTGAAGCTTACATTACGGAATGCAACGCTATAAGAGCCGTCGCCAGTAACTGTAAACTGTAGAATACCTTCTTTAGAGAAAGATCCAGGTTGCAGATAGGACCATTTATGATCCTTTGTTTCTGCATAGGCGGCAGTTTTTCGAGCATCACGTAGACTGCTGTCTTTTAGATTAAGCTGAAGGGTAATCGGCTTTCCGGTTGTCCAACCATTTTTAATGGTCAGAATGGAAGAACCAATATTGATCGCAGCTGAGCTTCCTGATAAGACTGCTGTATCGCTAGCATCAGCCAGACTTATCGTAAGCAACAAACCACTGCTGCTAATGAAATCCGGAAGGGTTGCCGCTGGAATAAGAACATTGAACCCACTACCGTTAAGGCTGAGTGCATTCTCCGATTTCTTCAACTGTTCGGCTTGCGCCGGGGTAAGAGTAATAACGACTTGGCTATACTTATTGAAATTCACATCGCTAAGATCAAGTACAGAAGTCTTATCTTTTGCATTCTGGATCGAATTTGTTAATGCAGCATCTAAGATGTTAAACACCGTTGAAGGTTTACCACCAGCTGGATCGGCTGTCTCTACTAGCTTCCCGGATTTCAAAGAAGGGCCAGGAGTGGGAGTGCTGGTTGCTGTAGATACATAGGTCTCAGAAGATGGAGAAGACGTAGGTGATGGTGTCGGTGTTGGCGTTTCTGTTGGGTCTGGCGTTGCTGATGGCGTTGCTGATGGTGTCGGTGTCGGTGTCGGTGTTGGCGTTGGTGTCGGTGTCGGTTTTTCAGGTGTGCTTACAGTTACACTTACTGTTCTCAAACCAGATGGGATAGTTGATGTTGTGGCATCATTCCAAATCTGGACATCATATAGCTCAAAGGAATAATCTCCTGCTGTTGCTGGTTCGAAGGTTATTTGGGCTAGTGAGCCAGAGCCGTGATAAGCACCTCCTGACAGATTGACACTATATTGTGTCAGTTTGTGGCCGTCTCCAAGGTCATACGTTTGTGAATATTCTGTAAGTGGAACACTAGAGAAATGCTCCTCTTGATACGTAACCAGCTGTACGCTTGGCTGGATTACCGGTGTTTCAAGGGAATTATCGTATATGACACCGAATGAAGCCCCATAGACGCCATAAACCTCGTCTGTCACGGAATAATCTAAATCAACGGTCACAGATTGTCCTACTTCAATGGTGGATGCAGAAAGAGCCGGAGTTACTGTGAAAGTACCGTCCCCTGTGCTATAAAGCAGCCGCTGAACGTAATCATCGTCGTCTGCACCATTCCCCACTTTATCGACCACATGGACTTTGTACTCATTTAGCCCCTCGTTAACAGGAACATCAATGGTAAAGGCACCGTTATTTGCAATCACACCGCCAAATTTATAAGCATTCCCATCATAGTGTTTGCCTTCGGCATATACGGTAAACCAGTTTCCAATAGGGTTTGTATTAGAAATATAATAGGCCATTAGGTCATCATCAATGAAACCACTAATTTGTGCCACGCCAGGATCGGTTGGCGCTTCACGTTCATACTCCTCAATGGTGATGCCGGAAACTAGCGGCTTCTCGGTATCAATTGTGAACTCGGCCTTTTGTTTCTCGAGCAGTTGCCCATTGGGAAGCACGGGAATGATGTAGTAGTGACCGTCTGCTAAAGTAGACTTGGCGGAGGTCTCCAGGTCTGTTAATGTTCCATCCCAATTTGGAACTTCGTATACACCACGATAGATCTTCTCATCGATCGCATAAACTTCACCTAAGACTGTTGCAGGAGCATCTTTTGAAGAGGCAACGAAACTTATGCTTTCCAGCTCTTCATTAACAGAAAAGGTAAAGGTGGTGTCGTCTGAGCGACCATCACCATTAGGTGAAATTTGTGGACTTTCAAAAGAAAGCTGATTAATAGGTGCTACATTAAATTGGTCACCTACAACAACGTTAAATGGCAGACGAAGGGTTTCTGTATCAGAGGTAAGTAACAGGATGCCTTCATATGCGCCCTCTTTTGCTATTTTAGATACATTGAGTGTAAATTGTGCATATTGATTTACCCCTGAAGTAACGCTGTGTGGTGCAAAATCAATACTAATATCACTAGGCACTTCTGTCAGCCATTTGGTGGACAGGGTGTATGTTTCTCCATTCCCTTTAAAGTCCTCTACATAGACAGCTTTCGTTACGGTAACACCCTTTGGCTGTAAGCCGAAGGATAAGGAACCTGTGTAATAAGGGATTTCAACAGTACCCGGAAGACCGCTGTTAAGGATCTCACCGACTTTAGCAATGGATTTAGCGTTTATCGACTTCTCCAGATTAATTAAACCTGCACCTTGTTGGTACAAGGAGTAAGAATTCCCATCACGTTTAAAAATAGGATCAGCATTGTTCATCAGCAGGGCTTTAATTTCATTTGGCTTCAGATCAGAGTTTTTACTCAGTAACAAAGCCACAGCTCCTACAACGTGTGGAGTTGCCATGCTAGTGCCATTTTTTAAGCCGAAAGCTTGGTCATAGTTCCCATCCCAGCTAGGGATCGTCGAGTTGATATTGACTCCGGGCGCTACAACATCAGGTTTTATTAGATAATCGGGCATCCCCGGACCCATAGAACTGAAGTTTGCTAACTGATTTACTTCAAGCGCTATATAGTAACTGATTATATCTTTAGCCGCAGCCATCTGAGTTTTTATTTTTTTGCCATCGGCTTGACTGATTCCGTAGGTAGGAATGTAATCCCCAGGCGCACCAAGGGTGGGGCTGATTTCACCAGGCTCATTATTGGCAATCAGCAAAAGCTTCGCACCAGCAACTTTGGCATTAAGAGATTTGTCTGAGAAGCTCAGCGAGCCCCGATCAACAAGCACTACCTTATCTTTGACATCCAGATTTTTGTAATCGGAAGGACTCCCAAGACCAGCGAAAACGATCTTACTGCCAGCAATATTATCGATTAAATCTGGGGAGTAACTGGCTAATGTCCCGGGAATCTTTTTAACATCGCCAATATCAAAGAAAGGGGTATTTATCGGAGTAGTAGAAGCTCCAACACTAAGCGCGAGTTGGGCACCAGCGGGTTCGCCCAGTGTTCCTGCATCCGGTCCAGCGTTACCGGCGGCAACAATAACATTCACGCCCGATTTTACGGTATTGTCTATCGCGATTGAACTCGCGGAATAGCTTTGGTTGACACTAGAGCCTAGAGAAAGGTTAATAACATCTGCTCCGTCATCGACCGCTTTCTCAATACCCGCAATTACATCTGCTGTGGAACCAGATCCATAGGGACCAAGTACGCGATATGCATACAATTCTACCTCAGGTGCCACATCTAAAATTGTCCCGGCAACGTGTGTACCATGCGAGGTTTCGTAAGGAGTACCTGCTCTTGGAGGGAAGTTAGCATCAGGGGCTGTTTCAGCCGGATCGTCATCCTGATCATATACATCATAGCCGCCTTTATAATTATCTTTTAGCAAAGGGTGATTCTTATCAATACCAGTATCGACAACAGCTACCTGTACATCTTTGCCTGTGTAACCTAAATCATGTAGTTTGTCCGCGCCTATTAGCTTACCGCTGTCTGAATAGGAACGTGTAACAGGTAATGTCGCCACTTCAACACTGTCTGCTAGTGCATGTACTTCTTCATTTGGATAGATAGCCGCAACGCCTGGAAGCTCTAACAGCTTGTTTACTTGATTGGCTGGCAGTGTAATGGAATACCCGTTAAAAATCTCACTGTATTCAAAACCGATATCGGCATCGATTTTCTGTGTTGAGGAAATAAAGCTTTTATGCTCTGAGATAATTTTACTGCGTTGTGAGGAGACTGAGGATCGTAAAGAATAAGTTTTTGCCTCATTTACATACACACTGACTGGTTTATTAGTCAATTCCACAATCACTGAAACTGGTGCTGAACCTTTGAGTACTCCAGCATAGTTATGAGGGGTCACACTTTGAGACTGTACATCCGTAACCAGGGTTGAAGATTCAAGGGATGAGTTCGCAAATGCAGCTGATGGAAAAAGAACAGACACAGCCAGTCCGAAGCTTGCCGCTCCAATACCAAATCTTTGAATAGAGTGTTTAAAGGTACGTTTCAAATAAGTTCATCCTCCCAAATGAATTTTTTGTATTGCATTGTGTGTCTGTGGTTCTCCTCCTCCATATAAAATGTAAAAAATTATGAAAATTAAATTTATTCTACAGCTATAACTTCAAATCGAATATACAACTTTAGTACCATATTGCAGCGAAGCGTTGAGGAAAATGTCGAATTCCCAGTAGATAAGTGGAATATAAGAAAATCAGAGCATAAAACAAGTGAAATTAAGACAATATAAATGAATGCAACAGATATCTGAATTTCAAGCGAGAGCGGGGATAAGATGTCGGAAAGATATATTTTGGCATATTTTAAAAGTCCAGAGGAAGCCGAAGGCGTCGCGCGCAAGCTTCGTGCACTTCGGGCCATTGAAGTTTCCATTGATCGCTTCAGTAGATATGGAGGTACCAGCTTTAGCTCAGGGGTAAATCCGGTGACAGGCAATGTGGCCAGAATGGACTCCATGACTGCTGAGCACGCACACACAGGCATACTTGCAGCTGCGGACACCAGCTCTAGCGGAATGAGTCATGGTGGTAACGGAGGTCCAACGGGGAGAGATATTTTGCTTACGGTTATTGTGCATACGGAGTCCTACGATCAGGCTCTGCGCTTAATTGAAGAAGCAGGCGGGATGGTCTGATCGGCACTTCATTAATAAGAAGAAAGGAGACGAACAATGGATAGAGAAAACTCACAAATCTTCTCCAAGACGGAGAAATTGAAAATGTTATACGAAGCTAAAGCAGAGGATGTAGAATTCTCGGCGGCGGAAGCCGATCTTGATGATATTGAAGCTCAGGATCGCGCACAAGAAGCGGACAAACGTCAGCTGAATGAGATTATGAAGAAAGAATAGCAGCTAAAAAAGCTAAGGCGGATACCTCACTTTGTGGGGTATTTTTGTGTTTGGGCATGTATAATTAGGGCGAAGAGCTTAAGTGTGGGGGGAGAAGATGGATAACGTTATTTTGTGGACAGGATTAGCCTTATTGATCGCACTATTAACCTATTTGAACCAGAAGCAGTTGTACTCTCCAAAAGTAAAACGGGCCTATTGTGAGTTGCGGGAGCTGACAGAGAAGGTTCGTATGGAGCGCTCTGAGGCGAGCGATTTGTATCGATGGGAAGCAGAATTAACCGAACTAGAGAATCATCCGAACGAACTGAATAAATTGGATGCTGAAATTAGGTTTCATCACGCATTTTTGTTATATCTTGAACGTCACTACCCTTCAGACCCAAGGATTATTGGTTTGAAGCAAGCTGACGCATATCAGAAGGATATGGTTTTGGGGATTAAAATAAAAGATTATAAATCCAATTAATAAGATACTTTTGACTGTACGTACAATGGGAGAAGGAATATATTCGCACAGGTCGCAGACAACTGCTGCATGAAGCGAAGGTAGACGTAGCTTACTGCACCGCAGCCTGGCTGGAGTGCATTTGATTCGGATGAACTGCCATATTTTGCTGCGTGCTCGTAACGAGGGAACGACTGAAATAGTGGTAAAATAAAGTTGATTTGTGGTTGGAATCTGAAAATTGAAATTAGTAACGGGATTGAGAATGATAGAATTTGAAAATGAAATTGAGAGTTGAACCCTAGCTGATATTTGCAGCTGGTTTTTTTTGTTATGAGATCAGAAAAATGAACTAAATTAGGGCAAGCTTTTAGCTTATAAGTAAGGCTACCGCTAAGAAGAATTTGGGCGTCTCATAGTCGACGTAGCTGTAGATGCATTTCTGTTGGAATTGGATATAATTTTCGGCATGATTGAGGTTGGAAAATGATTAATTAGGGAAAACCTCCCTGAAAAACGCTCGAAAAGATAGAAAAAGCCTGATTTCATGAGTTTTTGGTGGAGTATTTCCCTAAAAGATAGTTCAACCTTCGAATCTTGCACATCATTAGGGAAGTTTTCCCTAATTATCATTATTTTCAATTATATTAACGTCTGCAGATGTTATAAATATTTTAAGTAAAATAGCTAATATCACACTACAAATTAAGGATGTATAATTGTTCGAATATACTAACTACGACCAATCAAGTATTGAATTTTTTCAGGGGGAATTAGAATGGGGCTGGTACACTCTCAAGGAGTTACTGATGAGCTTGTTGTTAGATCTTTAGAAAGAAATTTAGCCATTATCCGGTTTGACCTTGATCGCCGAGTTGCTTATGTGAATGAGGTTTTTGCAAATTCCATGGGATATAAAAAAGATGAAATGTACGGAATGCATCATAAAGAGTTCTGTTTTCCACATTTCGCAGATAGCCCAGGTTACGAACGGTTTTGGCAGGATCTTTTTACAGGGAAGAGTTTTCAGGATAAGATCGAACGAATGGATTCGAAAGGAAATGCGGTTTGGCTTGAAGCCACCTACATGCCAGTGTTTGATGAAAGCAATGAACAAGTCATCGGAGTATCTAAAATAGCAACTAATATCACCCAAAGACAAAGCAACATGAGTAATGTTGTACTACGGATGCAAGAGATGGCAGATAGCTTGAATCAAAGAGCAGATTTAGGTATTGAGCGCAGTCAAGAATTATTACGAAGCATCAACAAAATCGCCGAAGTATCGATAGAAAATACACATACTCTAGCTAATCTTGAAAAGCAAGCTGTATCGATTCATAGCATCGTGCAAACGATTCGCGATATTGCTTCGCAAACGCAATTATTAGCCCTAAATGCTGCTATTAAGGCAGCGCATGCCGGGGAGTATGGCCGAGGTTTTGACGTGGTGGCAAAAGAAGTAAGAAAGTTATCTTCCATGGTACAAGATTCGATCATAAAGGTACGGGATAGTGTGGATGCGATCACGCTGGAAATTGGAAAGATCTCTATAGGTACAAATCAAGTGCAAGAAAATATAGAAGATAGTCAGCAGCAGGTTCTGGTGGCGTTGGAGGATTTTTCGAAGATTGCTTCATCTGCACAAAATCTCGACACACAAGCGCGTGAAGTTATGGATATTCTCTAGCAGCAGTATGTATGTTGATAGATTGAATATCAGCAAAAAAGGGTCGGTCTCCTACTTGCGAGAGATAGACCCTTTTAATTGTTGGTATTATCCGATTTTGTTAACAATCAAGGTAGGAATCATATATCTATGATTTATGATGACTCCGTTAACTCCGGTGTTACCAGAAGCACCAGTCGTGCCAGTGACTCCAGTCGCGCCCGTAGCTCCCGTCACTCCAGTAACTCCCGTGTCCCCAATCGCCCCATCAGAGCCAGTCCCACCTTTAGCCCCATCATCCCAGTAGCGCCTGTCGCGCCAGTTGCCCCATCATATCCAAGTAATTTTGCTGTAACTAGTCGATGCGGGGCAACTAATTTTTCTGCACGATCTTTACCCCAAAATGATATTTGGATTGGATGATCTGGCAAACTAGCAGTTGTGAAAAAAAATCAAAAGTATCAAAATCAGCAAAATAATTTTTAGTTATTACCTGATTTGGTATCACATCTAGCAGATCGCATACATATTGAATTCTTTCTTCATTCATGTAGTAGCCTTCAATCAGAACTGTAGAAGCAATCTGACCGCTCCCATTAGCGAATTTGACCGTGACCTGTTGTGTAAGTCTTGTGTTGTTTTCTGAGTTAACATTGTTTTCTATCGGACCAGTAGTTAAAAGAGTCATTGTCCTTCCTCCATTTGCTTCATTCAGATTATTAAGCCCGTTTGATTTTCCCTATGTCTTTAAGAGTAGCGATAGTTTATGCTCAGAAAAACGAACCTTTTCCAAGGATTGGTTGTCATATAGATATCTCAGTCAAGAAAGGAGGGCGCAAGATTTGGAGAGTAACCGGGAGTTATTTGAAACCTACAATAAAGATGTATACCGGACTTGCTACTATATGGTGCATGACGCGGCGGATGCAGAGGATTTGACTCAGGATGTCTTTATTACAGTATTTCGCAGCAATCGTGAGCACGTGGAGCATATCAAGGCTTGGATTATGAAAATAACGGTCAACCATTGCCTCAATCATTTGAAACGAAAACGAACCTTGCAACAGAAGATAACGGACAACCTTCATTTCTTTAATAAAACGGCAGAAACAGCTGTGGAGCAGCAGATTGAGCAGCGTGAGACGGAGGTCGAGTGGGCGCAATATATGAGCCAGGTCCCTATCAAACTTAGGATGGTGCTCACACTTAGGTATATGCATGATTTCAGTCTGGCTGAAATTTCGGATCTGCTGTCCATTCCACTTGGAACGACCAAATCTAGGCTGCATAAAGGACTAACGGTAATGAGGAGAATCCTGCAGGAGGCTGGGGTTCAAATTGAACTAAAGGAGGGCGAAGCTTTTGAAAAAGTTAGAAAATATGCTGGAGCATCGTTTAAATGAAGATAAAGGCGTGCCTTATCCAGATTTTGAACGCATGTGGGGACGTTTAGAGCAAGAAAACAGTACAATGACTCCCCTACAACTTCGTATGGCCAATGGTAGCGGGAACAGAGGGAGAAACTGGAGTAAAATAGCTGTGGTTGCTTCATTCTCAGTACTTATTGCAGCGGCACCCGTATATGCGGCAGTGCATTATGATTGGGATAATTTGCTCCATGGGAGAGGAGGCGTTCAAGCAGCGCTGGCCCAAAATCTCGGACAACAACTGAACCAGTCGGTGACACAGGATGGAGTAACTCTGAAGCTACATACAGCGATTGTGGATGAGAATCGGACGGTTATCTTATTCACTTTGGATGTAGGAAAACGCTTGGAAAATGAAAATTGGAATGTTAAAGGAATGACTTTGAAGGGCGCAGATGGGGCGAATGGTCCCAGTGAGTTCAGTTATGTGTTATGGGATGAGAAAAATCAACATTACAACGGATATTTCGAGAGTGATTGGACACCGAAAAAGGATACTGTGAATGTGCAACTAGTTGCAGATAATCTGCAAGCCTTTAGCACACAGGAGTTAGATTTACCGCTGGATATCCAATCGCAGGAGACACAAAAGTTTCCTATTGGACAGGAAGGGATGCGCAGCATAGAGGTGAAACCTTTTACCCAAGGACAAGAAAAAATATTATTCTCTTCAGCGATCATTTTTGATCAGCCAGAAACAAAAGAATGGGCCTTTCCAAATATAGTCGCTTACAAAAACGGAACGCTCATAAATTCGCTGGCAGGAGGTGCTTTCGGTACACCGGGAGAAAACGGGGAATATACGTCCCAGCAATATTTTAAGGCGGCTGATATTTCCAGCGGAGAAGTGAATTACAAGCTGCAGTACATGAAACAAGAGAAAAAGGTTGAGGGGCCACTAGCTTTTGATCTTCAATTAAGCAAAAAGCAGATGGAGAGCGGAACCATAAATACTTCATTGAATCTGCCGCTAGAAGAGGGCGAACCTAATTACACGCTGGAGAAAATGGTAGTGACGCCTACTCAAATTCGAATCGCTATTAGAAGTAAAGAGAAAGGCACCAATTTCCCGTATCAAAAGTCTACTCTTGAAGTAGCAGGCAAGACGCTGGAGGGCAATTTCTGGAGATCTCCAGAAGGTGAGCCGGAATTAACAGTGCTTCGTTTTGAGCGGCCAGTTGACCTTGAAATCACAGAAGAGACGCCAATTACCTTTGTTGCTAAATACAAGGTGACTCAGCACGGCAGCTATAAAATTAACAAGGACGAAAAAACACCACTTCTGTTGACGAATATATCTGATAAGAAACAGACGCTTATCCAGCAGCTTAGTGGTTATCCGGTAAAATGGACGTACTATATGCAGGGTGCCGATCTTTATGTAGAGACTGAAAGTGAAGATGCTCGCTTCGGTGGAATTAACCAGACCCATATCGGAATAGGGAAAGAGCGTATTTTAGGTAAACCTCTGACCGTTAATTTCACGGGGGATGGAAACAATAAGGCCATTGATGTTTACAAGGGTTTCAAAGGTACAGAAGCTTCTATTTATATATTCTTCTATACAACTGACGATCCGGATAAAGAAACAAGAGTGCAGCTGCGGCCATAGAAAATCTTTTTTAGGGAGGAACCTTGTGTTCTTCCCTTTTTTTCGTTTACAGTGAGTAGATGCTGAGTGGACTCAGCGAGGATTAGCGTAAAGGAGAGAACAGGATGGAAATCACTCGCTGTGCTTGGGTTAATGAGGATCCTTTATATATCGCCTACCATGATGAAGAGTGGGGCAAACCTCTGTATGATGACCGGAAGCTGTTTGAGTTACTTATGCTCGAAGGCATGCAGGCAGGGTTAAGCTGGTACACCGTCTTAAAAAAGCGGGCACATTACAAAGAGGTATTTGATGGATTTGATCCGGAAAAGATTGTGCATTATGATGAGCCGAAAATTGCTGAGCTGATGAATGATCCCGGGATTATTAGAAATCGCTTAAAGATTGATTCTATCATTCGTAATGCAAGCGTATATTTGCAAATTAGTGCGGAAACAGGCAGCTTTGCAAATTATCTCTGGAGTTTTGTGGGGGGCGCACCTGCGATTAACCATTGGAAGACACGTGCGGATGTCCCTGCTTCGACGGCTCAGTCTGACGCAATGAGTAAAGCATTAAAAAAGCGAGGCATGAAGTTTGTCGGCTCTACCATATGTTATGCTTTTATGCAGGCATCGGGGATGGTAGATGATCATTCGCTCGATTGCTTTTGCAGGAGCAGCACGGGCATGGCAGAGCGTTGATCTGTAGTTTGGCGTTACCCCAAGAAGAAATGTTATACTATGAAGCGAATGCTCACAAAACTAAGTCTATGCTTACGAAGCCAGTTTTGCACGAAGTCAATCAATGAAGCTAACGCTCACAAAACTTTAGGAGGATCACATAAAGATGTTATGGCATGAAGTGACGATACATACAACAGAAGATGCACAAGAAATGATTTCGAATTTTTTATATGAAGCAGGAGCGGGTGGGGTTTCTATTGAAGAATCCGGAACACTCAGTAAAGAGCGGAATACGCGTTACGGTGAATTATACGACCAACCCTTGAATGATATCCCAGAAGGGGAAGCGGTAATCAAAGGTTATTATGCCGATTCCACGGATATGGATGCTGTTATAGAAGAACTGACTCCACGGGTAGCAGAATTGCGTGAGTACGGTATTGATCCGGGCAAATCGCTGATTTCTTGGAAAACCGTAGATGAAGACGAATGGGCGCATGCTTGGAAGCAATATTTTAAACCGCTCAGGGTATCGGAGCGTCTCACGATTAAACCAACTTGGGAGGAATATACGCCTGAGCGCCCAGATGAAGCAATCATTGAGCTGGACCCTGGTATGGCATTTGGTACAGGGACTCACCCTACAACTGCTTTGTGCCTGCGTGCGCTTGAAAAGAATATTAGCGGCGGCGAAGAAGTGATCGATGTCGGTACGGGGTCAGGAATATTGGCTGTAGGTGCGATGCTGCTTGGTGCGAAATCCGTGCTGGCGTTAGATTTGGACCCGGTAGCTGTTGAAAGTGCGCGCGAGAATGTAGCACTGAACAAACTTGAGAAGTTCATTACGGTAAAAGAAAGCGACCTGCTCTCCTTGCTAGGCGGTGAAGGCGTAGCTGACACAGCTGCTGGAGAAATGTGGCCATCCGCTAGACCGGGTCACACTCTTGAGGGAACACCTGCTGAGCAAGTAACAGAGGATAGTCTTGGCGTTACACTCCCAGTGAAGATTGTAGTTGCGAATATTTTGGCAGAAATCATCGTATTGTTTACGGATGACGTGTATCGTGCACTTCAGCCAGGAGGCTTGTATATTACCTCTGGTATTTACAAGGATAAAGAAGGACTTGTGGCTAACGCACTACAAGAGTCCGGCTTTGAGATTATGGAAGTATCCCGTGAAGAAGATTGGGTGGCATTTACAGCCGGAAAGAGGTAAAAATGGATATATTGCAAAGTATAATACGTGTAGATCTGGATCAGCTTCCTTTTCTGCTCATTACGATTTTAATTGCTTTTACAGTACATGAATTCAGTCATGCTTATTTCGCCAATAAGTTCGGTGACCCTACCGCTAGATTATTAGGACGCATGACGCTTAACCCTGCTGTACACTTCGATTTTTTTGGTATTTTACTGCTGCTGGTTGCTGGTTTCGGGTGGGCGCGTCCGGTTCCTGTAAACCGCGATAACTTTAGCCGCCCCCGTCTGATGGGAGTCATTGTGTCTGCTGCGGGCCCAATCAGTAACCTGTTACTAGGGATTATTGGTGCTTTAATATATGGGGTGCTTGCGGCAACTGGTGTATTAGAGTCGATCTCCAATGACCGCGTATTAGAGGCAGTGTATTTGTTCTTTGGCACCTTTATTCAATGGAACTTCTTTCTATTCTTATTCAATCTGATTCCATTGCCTCCGCTGGATGGCTACCGGATTGTGGAGGATATTGCCCCTCGCTCTATTCGGGGCAAATTACAGCAATTTGAGCAATGGGCTGTATTTATCTTTTTATTAATTCTGTTTATTCCAGGGTTACGAACCTATACCATTGATCCTCTTGGCCACTGGGCTAGTGAAATGTCGAGAACATTTGTGCAGCTATTCCTAAGAATGTTTGGCAGCTAAGGTAGGGACTGAAGTCTGGTCAACCCTGCTTAAACATTGTATTATGTAATTTGTTGAAAAATAGGATAGTTAAATTTCGCCTGATCCATAGTTATATTTCTCTAAGAAACGGGTGACGTCTTAATTAAGGCGTCTTTACCGTTTCTTCTTACTGAATTCATGAACAGGATGATGAAGAGATGCAGCGATATTTTGTTACACCGGAGCAGTTTGGTACGGATAACGTTAGAATTGACGGAGAAGATGCAAGGCATATTGCCAAAGTGATGCGCGGTAAGGCTGGGGACAAGCTTATTGTCAGCGATGGCGTCTCCCGTGAAGCGTTAGTGGAGATTGCTCAGATCGAAATAGGAGAAGTGACAGTGAACATCCTGGAAACCCTGGAGATGACGCATGAACCGCGGATAAAAATCACAGTGGCTCAGAGCTTACCCAAGGCTGATAAGATGGAAACTGTCATTCAAAAGTGTACAGAAATTGGAGCCGTTGGTTTTATTCCTTTTCTGTCGGAGCGCACGATTGTACAATACGATGAACGCAAGGAAAGTAAGCGGCTGGACCGCTGGCGTAAAATTTGTAAAGAAGCTGCCGAGCAGGCACACCGGAACATCGTTCCGGCTGTAGGCTCACCGTTATCCTGGAAGCAGCTGCTACAGACTTTTAGTGAGTATGATGCAATTTATTTCTGTTATGAAAAAGAAGAAGGCTTGCAGCTTCGCAGCAGTGTTGCCCCTTGGTTATCCTCGCTTTCACCGCAGGCTGGTGGGAAGGTATTGATTGTGGTAGGTCCTGAAGGGGGCTTTACACCAGAGGAATGCCAAAAGGCAGAAGAAGCTGGTGCAGTTTCCGTAGGACTAGGACGGCGTATTCTGCGCTGTGAGACAGCGGGCATGGTTGCCGCTGCTTGTATTTTATATGAATCTGGAGAAATGGGAGGAGCTTAAGAGATGCCATCCGTAGCATTTTATACTTTAGGTTGTAAAGTGAATTTTTATGACACCGAAGCCATCTGGCAGCTATTCAAAAATGAAGGTTACGAGCAGGTCGATTTCGAGGGACCTGCCGATGTATATCTGATTAATACTTGTACTGTAACTAATACAGGTGACAAAAAAAGCCGTCAAATGATTCGTCGTGCCGTTCGCCGCAATCCGGAGGCTATCGTGGCGGTTACTGGCTGCTATGCACAGACCTCTCCTGGTGAGATTCTTGATATTCCTGGTGTCGATCTTGTTATTGGTAACCAGGACCGCGATCAGATCATGACGCATGTGAAGAACATTGAAGCCTCACGTCAGCCAGTCAACGCTGTTCGTAATATTATGAAGACACGTGAATTCGAAGAGATGGATGTACCTGGCTTTGCGGATCGGACGCGTGCTTTTATGAAGATTCAGGATGGCTGCAACAACTTCTGCACATTCTGCATCATTCCATGGTCACGTGGACTTTCCCGCAGTCGTGATCCCAAAAGCATCGTAACCCAGGCGCATCAATTAGTAGAAGCAGGGTATAAAGAATTTGTTCTCACGGGTATTCATACCGGTGGTTACGGTGATGATCTTGATAATTACCGTCTAGCCGATTTGCTGTGGGATCTAGATAAGGTGGATGGATTGGAGCGGGTACGTATCAGTTCTATCGAAGCCAGCCAGATCGATGAGAAGCTGCTGGAGGTGCTGAACCGTTCCTCTAAAATGTGCCGTCATCTGCATATCCCGCTGCAAGCCGGACATAATGATGTGCTGAAAGCAATGCGCCGTAAATATACGACAGAAGAATATTACGCCAAAATGCAGCTGATCCGTCAGGCGATGCCAGATGTCGGGATTACTACGGATGTTATCGTTGGATTCCCGGGGGAGACCGATGAAATGTTCCGTGCCGGCTACGATTTCATGAAGGCTATTAATTACTCTGAGATGCATGTATTCCCTTACTCCAAGCGGACGGGCACTCCAGCAGCGCGGATGGAGAATCAGATCGACGAAGAAATCAAAAATGTACGCGTGCAGGAACTGATTGATCTTTCAGAAGAAATGCAAATAGCTTATGCTCGTAAATTTGTAGGCCAGACATTAAGTGTTATTCCGGAAAGAGCCGCAAAAGGGGCTCCGGGCCGCAATATCCAGCATGGGTTTAGCGACAACTATTTGCAGGTGTTCTTCGATGGTGAAGATTCACTCCAAGGAGAACTTTGTCAGGTGAAGATAACGGAAGCTGGCGTGAACGAATGCCGCGGCGAGTTGATCGGGGTTAGTCAGACTGGGCTTCAGCAGGCTGTTCGTTAAGCAATAAATATCCGTTAAATAGATAGTAGTAAAAAGAAAACAGAGCAGTCATTTTCCCGTTAATGGGGAAGGGCTGCTCTGTTTTTTAGTTGCTGCTGCCTAGACCACCAATTCATAACAATCTCCTGATGCTTTCGGACCCAGATGGCGTTATTTGCAATTTTTTTGCCTTTTATGCTTAGTTTCGGACCCCAGTGCAGCTATTCCTCAGAAAGTGGTTCATAATAGGTGTTTTTCATGACAATAGCGACAATGGTGTCCGTTAGTGTTCCAAAAGTGGGATAAAGCTGTGAATAAGGTCAACTGGGTCCGATAGCGACTTCATACGCGTAGAAGTGGATCAAAAAAACATCCGTAGGATCATGATTGAAACAATCCCCGCCAGTACAGTGCCTAGCAAGCTCCGGGTTTTTATCGCAACCAAAAAAGTAGGCAATGCCGCAAAAAGCTCAATGTTATTAGCTAAAGACGAAAATTTTCCATCATTCAAAAATATCTCCTGACCTATTAATGCCGCCATAACAGAGATAGGAACATAATTTAACCAGCGCATTCCCCATTCTGGCAATTCAAACCGGCTAAGGATCATAAGCGGAACCACCCTGGGAATAAAGGTCACAAAAGCTGCTCCTAGAATGATCAGAAATACATCCCATCTCACTTCCATTTTTCAAACACCATCCCTATCGTTGACGCAATAACTGTAGCGATAATCACTCCAACACTACTGGAGAATAGGAAAGAGCTTCCTACTGCTATGATTACGGCAAGGATTGCGACAACCAAATCTAGTTTGATTTTATTACGGTCAATCATGGAAATTACAAGAATGCCAATAAACATCGCAGGTAAGGCAAACTGCAAACCGAATTGATCAGGGTCTGAGATCCACTGGGCTAAAAAAGCTCCCGCTACATTCGCAAGAAACCAATTTAAATATGCTGTGAGATTTAGACCGTGCATCCATTTTTCACTGATTTGCTGCTTATTCAAAGCTTGATTGATGGCAACTCCAAAGGTCTCATCAGTCAATAAAGAACCAACCAGCATATTTCTCAGTGGGGAAAGATGGCGGAAATAAGGAGAAAGAGCTGCACTAAGCAAAATATGGCGAAGATTCACGATAAATATCGTAATGATAATGGCCGCAGGCGAGCTGCTAACGGCTATCATTCCAGCAGCTATAAACTGAGCGGAGCCCGCGTAAAGAATCAAGCTGATTAAGGCAATCTCAGCAATGCTGAGTCCGGCTGTCTTTTGAACAACGCCTGCTGCAAGTCCGATGCTTAAGTAGCCTAGTAGTGTGGGAATACAATCTTTTACCCCTTTAAGGAAGCTATCTTCCTGTTTAGGAGACGGGATTGCTTCTAGTTGGACGTTCTCTGCACTCATCGTAGCCCCCTTGTTTCAAGAAAGAATTTAGTAGTTAGCATATTACTTCCTAATATTTTGATCAACCTTTACCGTATTATCTAGTCTGAAAGTCCCGAATTTCGCTTTATAGAGCCAGGGGGTAAACACTTAGGGTACAATTGTCGATATAAGTAAAAGAGTGTGGGGATAAACCACCGAACGACATTATAGCCTAAGGGAGAGAACAAATGACTGTGTACAGGAAAATGACGAAAATGCTCCTCATCATGATATTGTTAGCTACTGCGGTTTTTCCGGTAAGTGTCTTTGCAGCGACCGGCGATATCAACTCGATTGAATTCGAAAGCTCAGCTAAAGTAGAGCTTACGGTTGGACAAACGCCAAAGCAACTTAAGGTATATGCGAATGTGGAAGGGTCCTCATCTAAAAGAGATGTGACAGGTGCAGTGGTATGGAATTCTTCTAACACAAACGCTGTAAAGGTAGTAAATGGCCTGCTGACTCCGATAGACAGTGGAAAAGCTATTATTACAGCGACTTATAATCATGCACTTGCTACCATTGAAGTTGAGGTAGCACATCCTGTTAAAGAACTGAAGCTCGAATATAGTTCTGAAGGGAACTACAAATTGGGTGATGATGAGGATAAACTGCTGGTCAAAGCCAATGCGATTGGTGGAGAAACAGCGACTTCTGCTAAGGATGTAACGGCTGATACTACTTGGAGCAGCTCGAACACAAGCGTATTGACCATTGCAGAAGGTAAGATCACTTTGGCTGGTGAAGGTACAGCAACGATCACTGCCAAATACAAGACCTTAACAGCAACCTTTAAGGCTGTAGTGAAATTGCCTTATTCTGAAATTGAGCTTAAACATGACGACAAAATCGTTAAAGAACTAGAGATGCTAGTTGGAGATGCACCTTTGAAATTGGTTGCAGAGACTAAAGAAACTACAAAATCCAGCGCAAATGATATTTCAGCGAAAGCGGAATGGTCCTCTTCTAGTGCTAGTGTAGCTACAGTAGACAAAGGCGAGATCAAAGTGTTGTCTGCTGGTAAAGCTGTAATTACAGTATCCTATCTGGGGATTACACAAACTGTAGACGTATATGTACGTGCTCCTTATGAAGCGCTACTACTTACTCCTACAGGAGATCAATTCCTGTTTATGGGTGAAACCCTGAACGTTAAGGCTGAGGTTCGCGATGCTGCGAATTCTACTCCGAATATTTCAGGCAGCGCAGTATGGACTTCGGATAACCAATTGGCGGCAACCGTTACGCCTGGTAGCGATACCGCGGCAGTGACTGCTAAAGCAGTGGGAACTTCGGTTATTAAAGCAGAGTACAGAGGAATTAATAAAAGCTTTAAGCTGACAGTTTATCCTACGATTACAGAACTGGAAGCCGACAAGACGGAACTGGAGCTTTACACAGATGACACCGTAAGCCTTCCAAAAGTAAACGGTACAAAGCTTGACGGAACAAAGCTAGATCTTAGCAGTGATATCGAGTGGACCTCTGCGGATGATGAGATTGCCACCATTAAAGACGGTAAAATTGTAGCTGAATCGGCAGGTATTGTGAAGGTTATCGGTAAAATAAAATCAGAAAACCCAACGACTTCAAAAACAGCTGTAAGAGAAAAAAGTGTTGAAGTAAAGGTTACAGTGAAAGATAAAGTCCTTGTCTTGCTTGGACCAGAAGAAAATCTGGTGATTGTTACTGGTGAAGAGAAGGCTGTTCCTGAAGTGAAAGCTGTGATGGAAAACGGCAGTGAACTTGATGCTACTGGAACTATGGAATGGGAGCTTACCGGTACGAATGCAATTATCAAGACAACAACTTCCGGTAAGGTAATCAAAGGACTGGTGAAGGGTTCTGCTACTTTAAAGGGAACTTACGCCAATAAAACCATCAGTATCCCAGTTACCATTGAACAAAAGGTTACTAAGCTTGTTGTAGAACCTACTGCTATCGAAATGAACATTAAAGGCTCTAAAGCGATAAAGGTAACGGCTTATTATTCTAATGGTAAAACGGGGAATGTCTCCAGCAGTATGAATTGGCAGTCCTCGAATGAGGCGGTTGCTACGGTTAAAGCTACATCCGTTAAAGCAGTAACAGAAGGTACTGCTACGCTGACAGGATCTTACCAAGGGATTGCTGCTAGTGTCAAAATTACTGTAGTTCCTAAACTGACAAAGCTAACCGTTAATGAAAGCAGACTGAAAATGGCTCCGGGAGCCGTTCAGAATGTAGTCGTGACTGCACAGTATGATACTGGTAAGACTGCTGTTGTTACTGGAAGTGCGGTATGGACCAGCTCCAAGCCTTCTGTAGCGAGAGTATCTGCTAGCGGTCAGATTGTAGCTGTGAGTAAAGGAACGACATCCATTAAAGGAAAGCTAGGCGGCAAGACAGTTACGGTATCAGTGACAGTGAAGTAATAGAAAATAGGATCTGAATAATCAACTATGAATCTGCAAAGCCAACATTATGTTGCTTTGCAGATTTTTTTATTTGGATTCTATAGTAATTCCGACTATTCCGATGTATAATCACATAAAACATAATAGATGCGTTGGGGGAGATGAGAACATGGCAAAACAAAAGGTGTTGTCGATCAAGACGATTGTAGCGATTGGTATTGGTTCTGCTTTATTCGTTATATTGGGGAGATTCGGCTCGATTCCTTCGGGTATTCCAAACACTAACATCGAGACTACATACGCATTACTGGCATTGTTCTCCCTATTGTACGGTCCGTTTGCCGGATTATTTATAGGCCTGATCGGGCATACCCTGAAGGATACGATATCTTATGGATCGCCATGGTTCAGTTGGGTCATATCATCTGGCATTGTAGGGCTGGTTATTGGCTTGTTAGTAGCTAGAATCGCTATTCATGACGGGGAATTCGGACGAAAGGAAATAATACGCTTTAATCTGGCTCAGATTGCAGCGAATGCTGTAGCATGGTTCCTTGTAGCCCCGGTGTTGGATATTCTGATCTATGCAGAACCCGTAAATAAAGTATTTACGCAAGGACTGACCGCAGGTGCATTAAATATAGCTTCGGTGGCAGTGATCGGATCTTTACTAGCCATTGCGTATGCTAAGACAAGAACGAAACAGGGCAGCTTAACTAGAGAAGCTTGAGTGGAATACAAATCCAAGCTAAAAAAGCCGGTGGAAATCACCGGCTTTTTTCTCTTCACATTAACCCAGAGGAAGGTCTCGGATGAAAAAAGTAATGATTGAATTTAAGGATTTCAGCTTTCAATATCGGGCACAGCAGGAACCCACACTGCAGGGGATCAACTTAACGATTGTTGAAGGGGAAAAGGTGCTTATCGTGGGGCCTTCAGGTTCTGGGAAAAGTACACTTGCTCATTGTATTAATGGTCTCATTCCTTTTGCTTACAGTGGGGAAATATCAGGTTCATTACGGATTATGGGCCAGGAGCAGAAGGATCTGAGTATCGCAGAGCTGTCCAATCAGGTGGGTACCGTATTGCAGGACCCGGATGGACAATTTGTAGGATTAACGGTTGGTGAGGATATCGCCTTCAGTCTAGAGAACCATGTGGTTCAGCAGACAGAAATGAAGAGTAAAGTGGCGGCTGCCGCAAGAGCGGTGGATATCCACGAATTTCTGGCGTCTTCTCCTCAGGAGTTATCGGGTGGACAAAAGCAAAAAACGACCTTGGCAGGTGTTCTGGTAGGTGATGTGGACATCCTGCTCTTTGATGAACCGCTGGCAAGCTTAGATCCTTATACCGGTATAAAAGCGATTGAGCTTATTGATCGAGTGCATAAAGAGACAGGTAAAACCGTTATTATGATCGAGCATCGTCTTGAAGAGGTGCTGCATCGGGCAGTGGATCGTATTATTGTGATCCATGAAGGACGTATTGTGTCGGATATGCCGGCTGCAGAACTGTTGAGCACAACGTTGCTTTCAGAAGTTGGCATTCGGGAACCTCTCTATTTAACGGCTTTAAAGTATGCCGGATGTTCGATTACAGCAAATATGAATCCGCAGCATGTGAACGATATAGAGTTGGAGGCGTGTTCTAATAAACTAAAGATCTGGTATGAGTGCAATCAGTCACGCCAGGATAAGCTGGATAGCCCACCCATCCTTGAGCTTAGCGATATTTCTTTTGGATACGAAAAAAATCAGCAGGTGCTGGATAAGCTCAATCTCTGTGTTCATAAAGGAGAGATGGTCTGTATAGCGGGGCGAAATGGAGCTGGAAAATCTACAGTTTCCAAGCTTATTTGTGGCTTCTATAAACCTACTTCCGGATCGATACGGATGCATGGGCGCGATATTGCTCAGGACACGATTAAGGAGCGGGCAGAGCGGATCGGTTTTGTCATGCAAAATCCCAACCATATGATTTCTAAGACACTTTTATATGACGAGGTCGCTCTAGGACTTAGACTCCGAGGTTGCTCTGAGGAGCTCGTTCGTGAACGTGTCCATCAAGTCTTGAAGGTGTGCGGACTTTATGTTTTTCGCAGCTGGCCTATTTCGGCGCTTAGTTATGGCCAGAAGAAACGGGTTACGATTGCCGCTATTCTGGTACTGGAGCCGGAAGTGATCATTTTGGATGAGCCGACTGCTGCTCAGGATTACAGGCATTATAACGAAATGATGGAATTTCTCTTGACGCTGCGGGGGCAGGGGATGACGGTCATTATGATCACGCATGATATGCACTTGATGCTGGAATATGCCGATAGAGCTATAGTGTTAGCTGATGGCGTGAAGCTTGCGGATGATAGCCCTGAGCGAATATTAACGAATACTGATGTGGTAAAAAAAGCGAACTTGAAAGAAACCTCGCTTTTTGCCCTAGCTGTAAAAGCTGAACTGAAACAACCAGAGGAGTTCGTTAGAAGGTTCATTGCGTATGATAGGAGGAGCCGAGGCGGATGAAGGCCAAAATGTTAACTTTTACGAAGCAGGATTCACCTATTCACCGTCTTACCGGCGCTACTAAGTTGATTTTATTTGTAGTGTGGTCTGTGACGGGGATGATTACATATGATACAAGATGTCTAATTGTGATGCTGTTATTTAGTTTGCTTGCCTTTAGAATTTCCAAAGTCCAATTTCAGGATTATGCTTTCGTATTATATTTCATCTTGATTTTCTTTTTGCTTAATCATATAGCTATCTTTATCTTTTCTCCTTTGGAGGGCGTACGTGTTTACGGTACACGTCATGATATTATGCACATTGCAGGCCGGTATACGGTAACTTGGGAGCAGCTATTCTATCAATTCAATATTGCCCTCAAATATGCAGTGGTCATTCCAATGGCACTATTGTTTCTTCTAACGACCCATCCCAGTGAATTTGCAGCATCCTTAAACAGAGTTGGAGTGAACTATAAAATTGCATATTCTGTATCGCTGGCTCTGCGGTACATTCCGGATATTCAACGAGATTATGAGAATATATCGTTTTCTGCTCAAGCAAGGGGAATAGATATTTCCAGAAAAGAAAAGCTGCCTAAGCGGCTAAAAAATATCATTTCGATTCTGATGCCCCTAATTTTGACTAGTATCGAGCGAATTGAAAATATCAGTACCGCTATGGAGCTGCGCGGCTTTGGCACTGAGACAAAACGAACTTGGTATAGCAGTCGCCCGTTCACGAGAGACGATTATTTTGCATTGGCTTTGTTTGCGCTGATTGGAATTTTCTCGACGGTGATCACTTTTTACGACGGTTCGCGGTTTTATAATATTTTCGATTGAAGTATAATAGTACAGTTGTGGAAAGCTGGGGTATAAAAAAACGGTACCTTTAAGCTAAGACTGAAGACGTTTTTCCAGTTTTGTCCATATAGGCAGGTAACATAATGGCAGTGCTAGAAGTGAGCAGACTACGTTGAAAATGGTCTGGGCGTGGGCGATTTGTGAAGCAGGTCCTCCACCAATCCATGCTGCACTTGCTTGTAGCAGCCCGATCATGGGCAAGAATAGTAGTGCACCGCCTACATTAAGCGCAACATGGGACCAAGCGACGAAGACGCCGGATGGCGTGCCGCCGATGGAAGCAATGACCGCTGTGACACAGGTGCCTACGTTGGCGCCTAGCACTATGGCTATACCTAGCTCAGGCGGCATGGCACCCGAGGCGGCAATGCTCATAGCCATAGCTATGACAGCAGCGCTGCTATGGAGCAGGGCTGTTAGGCACGCTCCAGCGGCGAGCCCCCATAGGGCACTTGTAGCGGCATGGTTTAGGAACCAGAGGAATAAGCCACTTTCCTGAAGTATTCCGCCGATAGACTGCATGACAGCGATCCCCCATAGGACGAGGGCGAAGCCTGATACAGCCAGACTGATAAATTGCAGTGGCGGGGATATTTTGTGGCAGAGCTCTGCCACTCGCGATGTAGGCGGCAGTTCGCCTGCAATAACTGCCGCTGCCCACAGACTGAGCGAGGCTGCCAGCAAGGGCGTGGCCATGGTATTGATCTGAAGTCCGATCAATTCTGTAGTTAATGTGGTGCCGATGTTGCTGCCCAAGATAATGCCAAGTGTGCGGGCATAGGTGAGCAGGCCGGCATTGACCATGCCGATAGTCAACACCGTTACAGCAGTACTGCTCTGGAGTAAGGCGGACAACAGGCTGCTGGAAATCATTCCTTTAATAGGTGTTGAGGTAGCTCTATTTAGACTTGTAGTTAATAGAGGGCCTGCTAGCTTGGACAACGCCGTTTCCATCAGCTTCATGCCGGCTAGAAAGATAACAAGACCATATATGATAGGGAACAGCAAATCACTGAACATAGGGCATACTCCTTTGGACGAGGGTTGTACACCAATATATGAATGTATTGCATGGGACATGTATAAAAACATTTTTAGAAAAACAGGGAGTTGAAGTCATTGCCATCGGTTATTTTAGAACGCAATCGCAAAAAAAGACTGGAACAGGGCCATCCATGGGTCTATGCAGGTGAAGTCGCATCGGTAGAAGGAAATCCGGAAGCGGGGGGATTAGTAGATGTCCTTAATCATCAGGGCCGATTTTTGGCCGTGGGATATTACAATCCAGCGTCACAGATTCGGGTAAGAATTGTATCACAGGGACCCCTTGCGATCATGGATACAGCCTTTTTTGCAGAACGTTTTGCGAATTGTCTGCAACACAGAAATCGGTTCCTTCCGGGTGCGGATGCTTATCGCTTGGTTTATGGTGAAGCGGACTTTTTGCCGGGGCTTATTGTAGATCGATTCGGAGATATTTTGGTTGTGCAGCTGCTTACGCTCGGAATGGACAAGCGGCGTGCAGAAATCGTCGAAGCATTGGTGCAGGTTATGGCACCGCGCGGAATCTATGAGCGCAGTGATGTTAGTGTGCGCGAGCTTGAAGGTATGGAGCAGACAACGGGTTTGCTGTATGGGGAGTGTCCACGGCATGTAACTGTGAGTGAGAATGGCCTGAAGCTGGTCGTTGATATTGAAGAAGGCCAGAAGACTGGCTACTTCTTTGACCAACGTGAGAATAGAGCTTCTATTGCTCCGCTCATGAAAGGCTGGGGGGGACGAAGCGGCATTACGCTGCAGGAAATCGAAACTGAGGAGGGTTCGCTACAGACCTTGCCAGTTAATAAGAGCGGTAAACATGTAACGTTCCCTTATTGGGACGGTGCGACAGTGCTGGAATGCTTCTCACATACGGGCAGCTTCACGCTGCATGCCTGCAAGTATGGCGCGAAAAAAGTAACCTGCCTCGATGTTTCAGCGCATGCCATTGAGAGTGCCAAAGTGAATGTGGAGCTGAACGGCTTTAGCGATCGTGTTGAATTCGTAGTGGATGATGCTTTTGCATATTTACGGAATCAGGTTAAAGGACTAGAGGAACGTTCTGAACGGGCGACAGTTGCAAGTGGAACAGAGACGGCAGCAGCTGCTACAAATCCTAAATCCGGAGGCAAAACAGCCAAAACCGACACATCCAAGCCGATGACGGCAGGTGGAGGAAGAACTTGGGATGTAGTCATCCTGGACCCTCCGGCGTTTGCCAAAACCAAAAGTGCAGTAGCTGGCGCTTGCCGTGGTTACAAGGATATCAATCTGCACGGGATGAAGCTGGTGAACGAAGGCGGCTATTTGGTTACCGCAAGCTGTTCTTACCATATGCAGCCAGATCTGTTCCTCGAAACGATTGCCGATGCAGCTAAAGATGCTGGCAAGGTGTTGAGACTTGTGGAATGGCGGGCCGCAGGCAAAGACCACCCACAAATACTTGGCGTTAACGAAGGACACTATCTGAAGTTTGCGATTTTTGAAGTGCGGAGTAAAAAATAAGCCTGAAGGTCAAAAAGGTTTACAGTGCCAAGTAACAAATAGGATAAAAGGGCGGGACGTAGGGTGGCCGTGAGTCGACTGTAAGGCAAGTAGTTGCCAACGGACTCAGATGACTCTATTTAGCGTAAACAGCCTATTATTGAATTCTTACAGACCCCAAAGGCGCTATTGCTCTTAAAACACCCGTAATGCAACACATTTTCGAAGAATAGCGTCAATGGGGTCCGAAAAGTTGCCAAAACAGCACTGAATCCACGAATAACGGCTCCTGGGTCCGTAAGTAATTAATGAAACAAGCCTAGCCCAAAATGTGCAATTTGAACGCTGAATACTAAATGGTAAACAACGAATGATGCTTATTGAATTATGATATGCGGAATGCGGATTACAAAACGATAGGCGTAGAGTGCTAATGTTGAGTGTTGAGTGTTGAGTGTTGAGTGTTGAGTGTTGAGTGTTGAGTATTGAACGCTGAACGCTGAGCACTGAACGCCGAACAGTCTAACATTGACCCTATGCTCTGACATTGGCAGCTCCTATCTAACGTTGCACATCTGGCATTAAAAACAAACTAAACACTCTAAAAAGCAAGCCGCCAAAATCCGGAGGTTTGCTTTTTTTTATTTGTACTCGTAGCTGTTATCCTTTGTAAAACATTAGAAAATACTAGCAAACACATGTTCCGATTAGTGTGGTTATGATATACTGAAGGGACGAGGAATCACTGAACTTTTTTAATTGGAGTGTAATCAATAGGTGGATATTTCACCTTGTAATTTATATATTTTCTCCGTTACGGAAGGAGTCTATCATTTATGTCGGTAACCTTTTTACTAGGCCGCTCGGGCAGTGGCAAGACAACAAAAATATGGGAATCTATCTCTTCTTCCTTAGAGAAGGAACCGCTTGGTGCGCCGATTATTATTCTTGTGCCAGAGCAAGGTTCTTTTGGAGCAGAACGGGGGCTTCTGACCGTAGGGAATGTGAAGGGAAGCCTTCGGGCGCAGACACTGAGTTTTTCGCGGCTTGCCTATCGTGTGAAGCAGGAAACTGGTGGCAGTGCAAGTCTGCCAATCAGTGATGAAGGTAAGAAAATGTTAATTTACAAAATCATCAGTCGTCGCAAAGAGGAACTGAAATTGTTCGGTGCCTCAGCAGACAGACCGGGTTTTGTGGAACGTCTGAACCAACTGCACACGGAGATGAAGCGTTGCTGTTTGGGTTCCACTGATTTAGAAGAGCAGTTGTCCGCTATGCGAGGAGCTATTGCAAGAAGTCCTATTCTTGAGGGTAAGCTGGATGATTTGCAGCTGGTATTCAGCGATTTAGAGAAGGAAATGTCACGTCTCTATATCGATGAAGAGGATCGTTTAGCAGAACTGGCTGAGCATATTCCTGATTCCTCCTATATTCGCGGGGCGGAGATTTGGGTAGATGGATTCCATGGATTTACTCCGCAGGAATTCGTAGTGCTTCGAGAATTGATGCAGCAAGCTTCGCAGCTGACCGTTTCGCTTACAATTGATCGTCCTTACCCATATGGAGATCAGTTGAATGAGCTTGAATTGTTTCACCCCACTGCGGTTACTTACATTAAACTGCGTGGAATAGCTGAAGAGCTGGGCATTGATGTGTGGGACGAGCTGCTGGAGCCAACGGTTCTTCCACGTTTTGAAGAAAGTCCAGTACTTGCTCACCTTGAACGGGGATATGATCGCCGGAAGGCCTGGATAGGTGCGGATGAACTGGCAAGAGAGGCTATATCCATAGGCGCCGCAGTTTCGCACAGAGCAGAGGTTGAGGGAGCACTGCGCGAAATGACTAGACTGGCGCGTGATGAAGGTGCAAAATATGGCGAAATGGCTGTATTGATGCGCAATATTGGCGATTACGAGCAGCTGATCCAACCGTTGTTCCAAGATTACGGAGTGCCATTTTTTCTGGACCAGAAGGTAAATGAGCTGCATCATCCGCTAGTGGAATTTATACGTTCCGCGCTGGATGTAGTGCGTCGTCGCTGGCGTTACGAGGATGTATTCCGTTGCGTAAAGACGGAGCTTTTGCTTCCGCTAGACGGTAGTATTACACGTGAGGATATGGATGCTTTAGAAAACTATGTGCTGGCTTGTGGGATTCAAGGGTATCGCTGGACGGATGGCCGCTCATGGAAAGGTATTCCTAGCTTGTCGCTGGAAGGCGGCAGACAGATGGATGATGAACTGCTTGCTACTATGGAACGATGCCGTGCTAGTATAACAGGTCCTTTATTTGCTTTTGAGAAACGAATCCAGAAAAGCCGAAGCGGCCTTGAACTATGTACGGCAATGTACAAGCTGCTTGAAGAGACGGATGTTGCACGAAAGCTGGAGAAACTCAGTGTTAAGTCTATGGAGAAGGGCCAACCCGAGAAGGCTAGGGAACATAGCCAGTTGTGGGGTGCGGTACTTGATCTGCTAGATCAGATAGTAGAAATGATGGGCAATGAAAGACTTGAGTTTGAAGTGTTCACCGGAGTTCTAGAGACAGGACTTGCTGAGCTTAAAATGGGACTAGTTCCGCCCGCACTGGATCAAGTATTGGTCGGCAATATGGATCGGACTCGCCCAACAGGGGTTAAATACGCTTTTTTGCTTGGATTTAATGAAGGTGTTGTGCCTGCGCAGTTTAAGGAAGATGGAATTCTCTCGGAAGGTGAACGCTCCGTACTAGAGAATGCTGGAATGGAGCTTGCTCCCGGCGCTTCTCGTAAACTACTGGACGAGCGGTTTCTGATCTATAATGCGCTAACGACAGGAAGCCAAAAGCTCTGGATTAGCTACGCTACAGCGGATGATGAGGGCAAAGCTCTCCTTCCCTCTGAGGTTATCCGGCATTTGCATAGAATGTTCCCAAGGGTTCAAGAGCATAGCTTGTCAGCACTTCCCCCTGCGGGACTACCGGCAGAAGTCGGAAATCCTATTCATCTCGGTTTCATTGGTCAACCAGAACAGAGTCTTCGCGCATTGATTATGCAGCTGCGGCAGTGGCGCCAGGGGACAGAAATTCCGGAGCTATGGTGGGATGTGTATAACTGGTTTACTAAGAACGAAGATCGTAAATTTCAACTGGAACGTTTGCTAAGCTCACTGTTCTATCGTAATGAGGGAACGAAGCTAAAGCGTGGCACAAGCCTCAGATTGTATGGTGGCTCAACACTGCGGGGCAGTGTGTCCCGGATGGAGAAATTTGTTGCGTGCTCATTTTCCCATTTTGCGTCCTACGGACTAAGACTGAAGGAGCGTCAGCTATATAAGCTGCAAGCACCTGATATTGGACAGCTGTTCCATGCTGCGTTAAGTGATATGGCGATAAGACTGAAACAAGAGGGACGGGGCTGGGGCAGCTTGTCTCCGGATGAATGTCGGCGTGAGGCCAGTGAGACAGTAGAGCGGCTATCTCCGATGTTGCAGGGTGAAATCCTAATGAGCTCCAAACGTTACGGGTACATCTCCCGTAAGCTTAAGAATATTGTTGGACGTGCTTCTGTGATTCTGGGCGAGCACGCCCGCCGGGGCAGCTTTGAGCCAGTAGGGCTGGAGCTGGACTTTGGACCGGATAAGGAGTTGCCGCCTTTAAGGATTACGCTGCCAAATGGCTGCGTGATGGAGGTTGTTGGCCGGATTGACCGTGTAGATATGGCCCGTGGAGAGAACGGAATTCTTCTGCGGGTAATTGATTATAAATCGAGCCAAAAGGATCTCAAGCTGCATGAGGTGTATTATGGATTATCGCTGCAAATGCTGACTTATTTGGATGTGCTGCTAACATATTCGGAGCAATGGCTGGGGCAGCCGGCACTTCCAGCCGGCACACTTTATTTCCATGTGCATGATCCGTTGTTGACCTCATCCAATGGGATGAACAAGGAACAGGCTGAGCAAGAGCTGTTGAAACGCTTCAAGATGAAAGGACTACTTACAGCAGATCGTGAGGTTGTCTCCCTGATGGATACCACTTTAGACAAAGGGTATTCTTCTATCGTGCCTGTAGCAGTAAAAGCTGACGGCAGCTTTTATAGCAGTGCTTCAGTAGCTACACCAGAGCAGTGGGGTCATCTATTATCCTCCGTTAGAGGGACAATTTCGGATATCGGGACACGGATTACAGAAGGTGATGTGGCGATTGAGCCGTACCGAATTGGGCAGGAGACCGCCTGCACATTCTGTTCCTTTAGACCTGTCTGCCAGTTCGATGAAGCTGTGGAAGGCAACAGCTATAACAATCTGGGTAAGCCAGGGAAGGACGTTATATGGGATCTGCTGTCCCGCAAAGGAGGAACTACACCTTGAGTATGAAGGCTGAAATAGAAGCGAAACCGGAAGGAAGTATATGGAGTGATGACCAGTGGCGCGCCATTGCGGAGAGCGGTGATGACATCCTCGTTGCTGCGGCAGCAGGTTCCGGTAAGACGGCGGTGCTGGTAGAACGGATTATTCGAAAAATCAGTAAGGAAGAGAACGGCTTCAGTGTAGACAGGCTATTAGTAGCTACGTTTACCAAAGCTGCGGCTGCCGAAATGCGGCAGCGGATCAGGGAAGCCCTTGATCGGGAGCTGGAGGAGAATGGGGAGAACGACCATTTGCGCCGTCAGCTATCCCTGCTGGGCAAAGCTTCGATTACAACGTTGCACTCCTTCTGTCTGGAAGTGATCCGGCGTTATTATCAAATGATTCCGATTGATCCGGGTTTCCGCATATTAAATGAGCATGAAGCGGAGATGATGCGGCAGGAGCTGCTCGAAGAGTTGCTGGAGGAAAAGTACGGTGAAGCAGGTGCGGATGGCGAGGATAGTATATTTGTGCAGCTCGCTGATTGGTTCAGTGGTGAACGCAGTGATGATGCAGTGCATGCGCTCATACAGCGATTGCATGATTATGCCCGCAGCCATCCTTGGCCTGCGCAATGGCTCCGTAATACTGCAGCTGATTTCTCATTGCCAGACACCGAAAGTCTGGGTGGAACGCCATGGGTGCTGAGCATTCTTGAAGAAGCGAAGCTGACACTTGCGGGCGCAGCCAGTCAGCTGATTCAAGGCCGGGAGATTGCACTGCAGCCGGGCGGTCCGGCACCCTATGCTGAGAATTTAACCGCTGATCTTGAGATGGTAAATGCACTGCAGGATGCCGTAAACGAACGACCTTGGGCAGAATTATATGATATTTTCATGGAAGTATATTTTGGGAAATTAAAGGCTTGTAAGAAGGATTCGACAGATCCTGGACTGCAGGAAATGGTGAAGGAACTGCGCGACAGTGTGAAGAAGAGTATTTTAGATCTTCAGAAAGCATTGTTTGGCCGTCCGCCTGAGGTTTTTTTGAAAGAGCTGAACGAAGCGGCTCCACTGATGGCAGAGCTTGCAGAGACAGTGATAGCATTCGGTGAACGTTATAGAATTGAAAAAGCCGGAAGAGGTCTAGTCGACTTCAGTGATTTGGAGCATTATTGTCTGCAAATTCTACGCCATTCGGACTCTACGCCCGGTCATTCCCTACCTTCTGATGCAGCTATGGAATACCGTGCTCAATTCGATGAGGTTCTGCTGGATGAGTATCAGGATACGAATAGTGTGCAAGAGGAGATTGTGCGGCTAATATCCCGTGAAACACCCGGTAACCGGTTTATGGTCGGAGATATGAAGCAAAGTATCTATCGATTCCGTCTGGCGGAGCCGGGGCTATTCCTGGATAAATACCGCAGCTTTGGCTCACACCAATTCGATGATCTATCTGAAATTACTAATGAATCATCTAGCGGTTCGGTCATCGATCTGGCCCGTAATTTTCGCAGTCGCATGGAGGTTGTAAATGCCGTGAATATGATCTTCCGGCAGATTATGAATGAGACGGTAGCGGAGATTAATTATGATGAACGCGCTGAGCTTGTTTACGGAGCGAATTTCCCAGGTGCAGCAGAGAAGGGGCCTGATATCTTTTTTGCACCGGAGTTATTATTGATTGATCGTGGTTCGGCAGCAGGGAAGTCGGAAGAGACTTCTGAAGACGGTGAGGCGCCACTTCAGGAGAGTGAAGCCATTGAGAGCGAGACGGCGCAGCTGGAAGCACGGGCAATTGCCCGGCGTATTTCACAAATGACGGGGATGACCGGTGGATCGCCACTGCTTATCTACGATAAAGGACTCAAGATTATGCGTCCGGTTATTTACGGTGATATCGTGATCCTGCTTCGCTCGGCAAGAATCTGGACCCCTCTAATCATCGAAGAGCTTCGGATGGAAGGAATCCCTGCTTATGGTGATCTGAATAAAGGTTATTTTGAAGCTACAGAAGTGGAAATTGCACTTTCCCTCTTAAAAATAGTTGATAATCCTCAGCAGGACATTCCGCTGGCTGGCGTACTTCGTTCACCTGTGGTCGGATTAACGGAAGAAGAATTGGCTACGGTGCGTATGTGTAGTCAGGGTCCTTTTTTTCAAGCAGTACAGATGGCGGTGGATATGCAAGATGCAAAAGAGGCTGAAGAAGAGTATGACCTCTTCTCGGCTCATGTGATTGAATCCGCAAGCACCGTCGAAAATAATGTTTTACCTGATAAAGATCTGCCGCAGATCAGTCCAGAACTGAAGCGCAAGCTTAAACATTTCCTAGAACAGCTGGAAAGCTGGAGAAATGCGGCTAGACAAGGTAGTCTCAGTGAGCTGATCTGGCGTATCTATGGGGAGAGCGGCTATCTGGAATGGGTTGGAGGACTGCCTGGAGGCTCGCAGCGCCAGAACAATCTTAAAGCTTTGTATGATCGGGCTGTGCAATTTGAGAATGACACCGCAGCACGCGGATTGTTCCGTTTTCTGGTGTTCATTTCACGGCTTCGTGAGAATGGCGGAGATCTGGGTGTAGCTGGCGGTGGCGGTGAAGAAGGCAATGGCGTCAGAATCATGACCATCCATAAATCCAAAGGTCTGGAGTTCCCTGTTGTTTTTGTAGCCGGGATGGCAAAACAGTTCAATCGACAAGATTTGCATTCGCCATTTCTTATGCACAAAGAGCTTGGCTTTGGGCCACGTTTTGTGGAACGGGAAACGCGAGTTAGTTACCCAACACTTCCTTATCTGGCTATTAACCGGCGTACACGGCTTGAGTTATTAGCTGAGGAAATGCGTGTATTATATGTGGCGTTAACTCGTCCGAGAGATAAAATGATTCTAGTGGGCACCGTAAGAGATTTGCCACGCAAAATCGCTAGCTGGAGCAGCGTACAGAACCGGGATGAGCTGCTGCTTGCAGACCATCTGCTGGCCCGAGGGCGCAGCTATTTGGATTGGGTTGGACCGGCATTGATCCGGCACCCTGCTGCGGCGATTCTTCGTAAGCTGGGCGGTTCAGAAGGTACCGTCTCCACGGTGCTGCACAACGATGTCTCCAACTGGAGCATCAGTGTGCAAAATGCTTCCGAACTTAATTCTGGGGCGTTCCTGCCAACGGATCAGACTGAAGATAAGGTAGAGGAACGGCAAGCTGTACTCGAAGCACTGCATAAGGGTGAATCTGTAAATATATATGAAACAGAGACTAGCGATGAAATTGCTAGAAGACTGGAATGGAATTATCCGTATGCGGCAGCCTCAGGTATTCCGGCTAAAACTTCTGTTACGGAGTTAAAAGCGTTGTTGTCATTACAGGAGCAGCCCTCTTTTGATCTGCTGGAAGAAGGCAATTCTACAACCTCAATAGAAAACGATAAACGTCCAAGTGTTGCAGGTGCGGACAGTCTTCATTTGCGGCGTCCGAAATTTATGGAAAAACGCAGTCTGACCCCAGCGGAACGCGGGACAGCATACCATACAGTCATGCAGCATATTCCGCTGGAGGGTTCAGTTGATCCTATGGTTGTGGAAGAAACCTTAGCCCGGCTTCAGAGAGTGGCTATTCTAACTGCTGAGCAGGTGGAGGCTGTAGCTCCCGATCAGATAGAAGCTTTTTATACTAATGAACTTGGACGTAGATTAATAGCTTCTTCTTGGAAGCTTAGAGAAATGCCATTCAGTTATATGGTTCCCGCAGGTGAGGCTTATCGAGGGCTCGATTATATGAATGAAGCCGTCTCGGAGCTTACCCCTGAGAACAATAAGGAAGGCTTTAGTGAGGCTGTGCTAATTCAAGGGGTCATTGACTGCCTGTTCCGAGAAGAGGACCGGATTATTCTGCTAGACTATAAGACGGACTCTGTATTAGAACATCAGGGCGGCCTAGAAGCACTTAAGGAAAAATATCGTTTTCAGCTAGAGTTATACAGCAAGGCATTACATGATATTTTGGGAGAACCGATCAGCGAGATTTGGCTGTACTTTTTTGACGGCGATCATGCTGTGAAATTATAAATTATTCATTGCCGCATAGGAGCGGGGAAAGAGGACGAAGATGCGGATATTGCATACGGGGGATTGGCACTTGGGCCGTACGCTGGAGGGAAGAAGCCGCCAGAAGGAGCAAGAGCAGTTCATAGATGAATTGGTGGAGATCGCCGATTTTCATAAGGTGGATTTGATTATGATGGCGGGAGATGTGTACGATTCCGTTAATCCACCAGCGGCTTCGGAGCAATTATTCTATGAGGCTGCTGCCAGGCTATCTTCAGGGGGCAGGCCCCTTGTGGTGATTGCCGGCAATCATGACCAACCGGAGCGCGTATCTTCAGTCTCCCCGCTTGTATTAAGGCAGGGGATTACCTTGGTAGGACTTCCAACCTCAGAGCCAGTGACAGTTCATGCTGCGCGCACGGGTGAGATTGCCAAAATCGCAGCCCTTCCCTATCCCTCAGAGGCACGTCTTGGTGAGCTGCTTGCTGGGGACAGCGGGGAAGAGGAGCTTCGACTGGCTTACAGCGCACGGGTAGGCAAACTCATGCAGCTGTTGGGAAGGGAATTTACCCGACAAACCGTAAATTTGGCGATGAGCCATATTTATGTGCTGGGTGGTGTAGAGAGTGATTCGGAACGCCCGATTCAAGTGGGCGGGGCTTACACTGTAGATCCTTCTGCTTTATCCTGTGGAGCGCAATATACTGCCCTAGGCCATCTTCATCGCGCTCAGCGTGTTAAAGGGGAAGGGATGATCCGTTATAGCGGATCCCCGTTGGCATATAGCTTTTCTGAAGCAGGACAAGCCAAGTCGGTGACGCTGATTGATGTTGCGCCGGGCGGTGAGCCGACCTTCGAAGAAATCTATCTTCGCTGTGGGCGCCCACTTGTAAGATGGAGCTCTACGGGTGGATTGCAAGAGGTATATAACTGGTTGGATGAAGGTAGAGATGCTTCTGCTTTTATAGATTTGGAGATTCGGCTCAGTGAAGCTATGTCGATGAATGATATTCAGCGCCTGCGTAAATCACGTGAGGGGATCATTCATATTCGTCCGATTTATCCGCAAATGGAGCTGGAGCTTGAACAAATTTCCCGTTCACGTATGCCTGTACAGGAATTGTTCCGTAAATTCTATCAGCGCCAGACGGGCGGGGCGGAGCCGGAGGATCGTTTGATTGAGCTGTTCTTACAGCTAACCGAAGAAGAACGGCAGCAGCCGGAGGAAGGAGAGGAGAACTAAGGTGAAGCCTATTTTATTAAAAGTAGCAGGATTGCAGAGTTATAGAGAAATGCAGGAAATAGATTTTGAAAGTCTGTGTGAGACTGGGCTGTTTGGGATTTTTGGACCTACGGGCAGCGGCAAGTCCAGTTTGCTGGATGCTATTACTTTGGCGATGTACGGGAAAGTAGAGCGCGCCGTTAACGGGACACAGGGGATTATGAATCACTCTGAGGATTCACTCAGCGTGGCGTTTACCTTTGAGCTCACTTCTTCCGCTGGGGTACATCGTTATCGTGTTGAACGTAAGTTCAAGCGGACTGGTGAGCAAACAGTCAGCAACACCATTAGCCGTTTCATTGAAGTCACACCTGACGGGGATAACGTTATGGCGGATAAACTCGCAGATGTTACACGTTGTGTGGAAGAGCATATTGGACTCAAAATGGATGACTTCACGCGAGCAGTTGTATTGCCGCAGGGGAAATTCGCCGAATTCTTATCGCTTCGGGGCGTAGACCGCCGACAAATGCTGCAGCGCCTGTTCCATTTGGAACAGTATGGTGATCAGCTTGCGTTGAAGCTTAGCCGACGGGTGAAGGAGAATGAGGCTGCGCTCCGCGCGCTCGAAGCGGAGCAGCAGGGGCTTGGCAGCGCAGGCAAAGAGGATGTAGAGGCAGCGGCAGAGCGCCTCGAACAAGCAGCCCAACATGCTGCGGAATGCCGCCGCAAGCTGGAGGCGGCGCTGCAGGTCGCGGAGCGTTTCACGCGCATTCGCGAGCTGCAAGAGGAACGGACCCGCCGCGAATTGCAGCGGCAGGGACTGCTTTCCAAGGAGGAGGAGATTCTCCTCCTTGAACGGAAGCTCGGCCAAGCTGACGAGGCCGAGGCTAGGCTTCCCGCGCTGAAAGCATGGCGAAGCGCGGAAGATGCCTTCAAGAGCCGATTGACCCGCGCGGAGGGTCAAGAGGTGCTGGCCGCCGCTGCCGAGCAGGAGGCGGCGCGTGCCGCTGCGGCCGCGGCTGCTGCGCAGGCCGCGCTTGCGGCGGAAGAGCCGGCCCTCCGGCAGGGGGCCGACACCTACCGCCGCGCGCTCGAGCTCGAGTCCGAGCTCGGCGCCCTGCGGCGCGAACTCGCGGCTCTGCGCGAGCGCCGCGAAGAGGCCTCCCGCAAGCTGGCGGAACTGCGGGAGGGCATGGCCCGGGAGCGTGAGCTTTTGGCCAAGGGCCAAAAGCGCCAGCAAGAGCTGCAGCAGAGCTTGCAGCCGCTCGGTGTCCGCTCCCAGGAGCGGCAGTCTCTGCAAGAAGCGATGCAGAGACTGCAAGGGCTGCACTCCGCCGAATCCCAGTGGGATAAGGCGGAGAAGGAGCGCCGCGAGCGTGCCGCTGCACTCGCGGCTGCGCAGGCGCGACTCGCGGAGGCCGAGGGCCGTCGCGAGCAGCAGGAAGCTTCTCGCGGGCAGCTGATCCGCGAGGCGGCGCTGCATCAAGAGAAGCTGCTAGCGACAGAAGAAGCTGCGCGCACCGCAGCAGAAAGCCTGGAGCAACATATCAGTTCTTTGGAAGCAGCCCTCAAGGGGCATGAGTTGCACAGACTGTCGCTTGGATTGGCTAAAGAATTGGAAGCAGGACAACCTTGCCCTGTATGTGGCAGCGAACACCACCCGGCCCCTGCTGTATTGCAGGATAACCTAGAGCAACAGGAACTGGAGTCAAAGCTTCAACAGGCTCGGGTGTTGTCCAGACGTGCTTTGGAAGCACGCCATATGTTCCGTGGTTTAAGGGAGCAGGACCTGGTTTGGCTGGAGCAGGTGTTTGGTGATGGAGCTTTTGATACGGTAAATCATCCTGCGGCGGCAGGTTCAGAAGTCAGTACTACAGAGGTTTCCTCTACCGATATGTCCATCCCAGATGAAAAAGCTTTGGCAGAACTTGATGCTGCATTTTTAGCATTAAAAAGCCAGTCTGGAGAACTGCGTCGTACAGCGATACAGTGGCAGCAATCGATGCAGGAAGTTCAGCAGCTATGCCTCAAAGAAGCAGCAGGTGCCCAAGGTGAGCGAAGCTGGGTAGAAGGTCTTACCGCCAAAGCCAAGGAACTGAGTGGCCAACTAACCGCTTTGCGGCAGAACTGGGTACAGCAGTTCCCTGATTTGGCACCGGAAGAGGTAGAAAAAGCTTATCGTGAGCTGTTAGCCAAGGATGCTCAAGCTGAGGAAATTAGATCCCGACTGGAAATCAGTGTCAAGTTTCTGGATGAGAAAGGCGCTTCGGTACAGAATCTTCAGGAAACTATCACCGGACTCGATAAAGAGCTTACTCAGTGGAATACACAGATGGAAGGCAAAGAAGAATTGCAGCGTGAAAAAGAACGGCGTCTTCTAGAGTGGACTAATGGCCGCGCTGCTGCCCCACTTCTAGCAGAGTGTGAGCGTCGTCTGCAGGAATTGTTAGCAGCTGTGGAGACCAGCCAACGATTACATCTCACGGCAGCGGAAAAAGCGCAGCATGAGATCAAGGAGGCAGCGATTACCCGCCAGGCTGCAGAATCTGCTCGAGAGCATTATGTGACTTCAAGCCATCTGTGGGAGCAAAGCTTAACCTCTTCACCGTTTAGTTCGGCCGCTGAGGTTGAAGGAGCAGCTCTCGCACCTGAAGAGCGGGAAATTTCATCTTCTCGGGTACGTGCCCATCGTGCTGAAGAAGCTGAAGTCTCATTGCAGCTGCGCAATATTGAAGAGAAGCTTGACGGAGCCAGCTTAAGTGAAGAGGAATGGCAAGTTAGCCAGGAGAGCTTAAGCGCGTGTAAGTCAGAGGATGAAATGTCTCTGCAAGCAAGAGCGCGTGCAGAGCGAGATCTAGAGGATCTGCGGCATCGGCATATTCGCTGGATGGAGCTTGAAGCCCAGCGGCTAGAACATGCTTCCCTACAGGATCATTTGTCCAAATTGCAGACGGTTTTACGTGGAAATGCTTTTGTTGAGTATATTGCGGAGGAACAATTGATGCAGGTGTGCCAGTCTGCTTCTCAGCGGCTTCGTTTTCTGAGCAAACAGCGTTATGCACTGGAGGTTGATTCGGGCGGTGGCTTTGTAATCCGTGATGATGGAAACGGTGGTGTAAGAAGACCGGTCTCCACGCTTTCCGGCGGAGAGACGTTCTTAACTTCCTTGTCACTTGCACTTGCTCTTTCGGCACAGATTCAGCTGCGGGGGCAGTATCCATTGCAATTTTTCTTTTTGGACGAAGGTTTTGGTACGCTGGATCCGGAATTGCTCGATACGGTAATTACCTCACTGGAAAGACTGCATAACGACCAACTGTCTGTCGGCATTATCAGCCATGTTCCAGAGCTTCGGGCACGACTGCCACGCAAGCTGGTAGTAGTACCTGCTGAACAGGGTGGAGGGGGATCTCGGATCCTTTTGGAAAAAATGTGAAGATCTACAATGTGTGTGATTCTTATCACAGATACAGTATCAACGCGCTGTTATAATACAGCTAAGCCGACATTACTTTAGAAACACCTCGGCGGACGTATGGCAGGGAATGAACTCCTTTTCATACGTCCGCCGCCGAATCAGCTTTATAAGCTGTGAAGGGTGTTTCTCTTTTTTTTGTCTTTTTTAGGCCTAACGGTGTTGATATATTTATTTAATGGTTCATTCTGTAACAGATACAGTTTGGTGCTGATTATACTGAGTTTGCTTGCTGCTTTCGTAATTGATGATTATCCTGTATGATTATCTTATGATGAAGTGGAATTTCACCAATTTTTAGGAGGCAAGCACTCTATGGAGACCGTGTTTAGCAAAATTATTGAGGGTACTATTCCTTCCAAAAAAGTATTTGAGAATGAACGTATTCTTGCATTTTACGACATCGAGCCGGCTGCACCGGTACATGTGTTGATCATTCCCAAGAAGTTCATTGCTTCAATGAATGATGTTACACCTGAGGATCTTCCGCTAATTGCTGAAATCCACAGTGTGGCCCAACAGATCGCCAAAGACCTTGGGATTGCTGAGTCTGGTTATCGTTTAATCAATAATTGCGGGCCTGATAGTGGACAAGCTGTGCCTCATCTTCATTATCACCTGCTGGGTGGAGCCAAGCTGGGTGCGCTCACTGGAAACTCAGCTTCCCACGCATAGCATAATCATTTAATGTTGAAGAACTTGCCAGAAAAAAGAATAGCACGAAGGTTGACACGTTATTTCCGTTTGACCTATAATGGAGTTTGATAAACCGTGTTATGCTCTTGGACGGTATGGTCGGAGGGAGGGGAAACCTGTGTCTGAAACGAAAGTTCGCAAAAACGAGACAATTGATGCTGCACTTCGTCGCTTTAAACGTTCCATCGCAAAAGATGGTGTCTTGGCTGAGGTGAAGAAACGCAAACATTACGAAAAGCCGAGCGTTAAGAAAAAGCTGAAGTCTGAGGCTGCTCGTAAGAGAAAGTTTTAGGAGGATTACCCACGCATGAATCTTAGCGAGAGATTGAACGAAGATATGAAGCAAGCGATGAAGAGTAAGGACAAGTTCACGCTCTCCACGATTCGAATGGTTCGTTCTACAATAAAGTATCTTGAAATAGATCTGAAGAGAACATTGGACGACAACGAAGTGCTTGATATCCTTAGTCGTGAAATCAAACAGCGCAAAGATGCCCTCCAAGAATTTGAATCAGCGGGTCGCGACGAGCTTGCCGCGAGTACAAAAGCAGAAATCGAGATTATTATTAAATATCTTCCCGAGCAACTTTCCGAAGAAGAAATTAAAGTAATTGTACAGCAGACCATCCAGGAAACCGGTGCTTCTTCGAAGAGCGAAATGGGGAAGGTCATGAGCGCACTGATGCCTAAGGTCAAAGGTCGCGCTGATGGTAAACTCGTGAACCAGGCGGTTCTGCAATTTCTGCAATAATATAGCACTAGCACCCCTTGCAAAAGGGGTGCTTTTCTATGTTATGAAACGTAAATCCAATTTCAGCGTATTAAGGGTTATGAGTTCTGGGTCAAGCTAAAGAAGGGAGGTAAAATCATTGAGAAGATTACAGAAAATACTGTTAGCTAGCATTCCTGTGGTCCTGCTGTTACTCCTCCTGACACCCTTTGCAACGAATGTAAGCGCTGACGGGGCAGCCCCGAAAACACCGGGGGTTACGAACAGTGAGCTGAAAAAAGGTCCCGTGTTTATTATTCCGGTAGATCAAAAGATTGAACGGGGTTTGCAAAGCTTTTTGGAAAGAGGATTTGAAGAAGCCGCTAATTATGGAGCAGTCCTTATTCTACTAGAGGTCGATACACCTGGAGGGCTGGTGAAATCGGCAGAAGAGATTGGGACGATGGTAAGAGAGAGTGAAATACCAACAGCTGCCTATATTAAAGGTGATGCCGCTTCTGCAGGCAGTTACATAGCACTTAATGCAGGTGCAATAATCATGAAGCCGGGCAGTATGATCGGTTCTGCTTCTTTGGTAGACATGAATGGTCAAAAAGTCGATGATGCCAAAATGATATCCTACTGGAGATCTAAAATGATTGGCGCTGCTGCTCTGAATGATCGTGATCCAGACATTGCCGCTGGTATGGTGGATAGTAATTTGGTCGTGGATAAGCCAGAGCTTGGTGTGACTAAGACACAGGGAGAAATCATTGCCTTGTCTAGTGAAGAAGCTTTAAAAGCTGGTTACGCTGATCAAATTACAGATACCCCTGAAGAAGCAATTCATTGGCTTGGATATACTACAGACGACATCTTTCGCGTAGAGCATACCGGTGCGGAAAAAATGTCGCAATTTCTGACCAATCCGATTATTATGACGATTCTGCTGTTCATTGGGATTACAGGCGTTGTAATTGAACTGATTGTTCCAGGCTTTGGTGCGCCAGGAATTATCGGGACATTGGCTTTTGTGTTATATTTCTTCGGCAACTATGTTGCAGGATTCGCCGGAGCGGAAACTTGGCTCTTGTTTATCATTGGGCTTGTCATGCTTGTGCTGGAGCTCTTTGTGCCTAGCTTCGGAATATTGGGGCTGCTCGGCTCTGTTAGCCTTGTAGCGGGTGTCGTACGAGCTGCTTACAGCTATAAGCATGCACTTCTCAGTCTAGGTATCTCTTTCGTAGCTGCGACTATAGTTGTAGTAATTGTTGCGGTCATTTTTAAAGAACGAGGGATCTGGAACAGATTTATTTTGAAGGAAAGCCTTACTAAAGATCAGGGATTTGTGCCCGTAGAAGAGAAGCTTAGCTTATTAGGCGCTACAGGAACCAGTATTACTCCGCTTCGTCCATCAGGAACGGCTATGATAGGCGGCGAACGTGTGGATGTTGTTACAGAAGGTAGTTTTATTAGTGCTAATGCACCGGTCTCTATTATTAAAGTAGAGGGCGGACGGATTGTTGTGAAAGAAATCAAGGAATAAGGTAAACACTGGAACCAATAACAGTTCTAGAATAAATTTACGGAGGTTATATAGTATGGGTGAAGCATCTTTGATTCCTATTCTGTTTATCGCGGTAGTGGTGATTATTGTATTAAGCGTGTTTTTAAGTTTCTTCCCGGTTATGCTCTGGATTTCTGCATTAGCGTCGGGCGTTAGAATCAGTATTATTACACTGGTGGCGATGAGACTGCGTCGTGTAACCCCAAGTCGTATCGTTAACCCAATGATTAAAGCGACCAAGGCAGGTCTTGGACTGAACATTAATCAACTGGAGAGTCACTATCTCGCAGGTGGTAACGTAGACCGGGTGGTTAATGCGCTTATTGCAGCACAACGTGCAGATATTCCTCTGGAATTTACTCGCGCAGCAGCCATTGATCTTGCAGGACGTGATGTGCTGCAGGCTGTGCAAATGAGCGTTAACCCTCGTGTAATTGAGACACCGGTTGTTGCGGCTGTTGCTAAGAACGGGATTGAAGTTAAGGTAAAAGCGCGCGTAACTGTTCGTGCCAATATCGACCGTCTCGTGGGTGGTGCGGGTGAAGAAACGATTATTGCCCGTGTTGGTGAAGGGATTGTAACGACAGTAGGTTCGAGTGATTCCCACAAAGATGTCCTTGAGAACCCGGATTTGATTTCGCGGACGGTATTGTCCAAAGGTCTGGATTCAGGTACTGCTTTTGAGATCCTCTCCATTGATATTGCGGATATCGATGTAGGCAAGAACATCGGTGCTTATCTACAAACTGAGCAAGCAGAAGCGGACAAACGTATTGCCCAAGCCAAGGCGGAAGAACGCAGAGCGATGGCTGTCGCTCACGAGCAAGAGATGAAGGCGCGCGTAGTAGAGATGAAGGCTCTTGTTGTAGAAGCTGAATCTCAGGTGCCTATGGCGATGGCTGAGGCGCTCAGAAATGGCCAAATCGGCGTGATGGATTATATGAATATCAAAAACATCGAGGCAGATACCCAAATGCGGGGATCTCTCGGCAAAATGAATGATCAGGACGACAATAACCGTCCTAACAATAATAAATAAAAGGGGATGTGAATCTCCATGAGCTGGATCTATATTATTGCGGTTATTATATTCGCGATCGTATCCAATGTGAATAAAGCAACTAAAAACAAGCCCAAAGGAGCTCCTCGCGGGGGGATGCCCACTTTTGGGGGCGGAGAGGATTCTCCGCTCCGCCGGGTAAAGCGCCCGGATATCGATGGAGGGCGCCAAGCGGAGTCTGGCAGTGGATTTCCTGCTCCTGTTAACACCTCTTCCCGGCAGTCGATGTCAGAGGATAACCGGGAGTATGATGCCTCTCCTGCCTTTCCAGAACCTGCGTATATACCAACTCCAGATTATTCTACTGGAGAAGGAATGTCTTTGGAGCATGCCGATGACGGAGTTGAATTACGCACACAAAGAATGCAAGAAGAGGTGCGGCGCCTTCAATCTGCTTTTGACGGGATAGCGGGTGCAGATTCCAAAAGATCAAATAAGACTAAGAACACAAACTCACCCTCTGCGGCAGACCAGACACATGGAACAGGGAGTCGTGACGACCTGCGCAATGGTGTAGTCTGGGCAGAGATTCTGGGACCACCGCGTTCTCGCCAGCCGCATTCCACCCGAAGATAATATTTACGGATCATAGTAACAATAAAGCCTCGGTTTCCTATCTTTACGATAGGTTGCCGGGGCTTTTTTTTCTTTTTTCACACTAGAAGGGTCCTCCTTTGTTACTTCTTCTCATAAAAAAAAGCGTTGCCGCATAAGGTGTACAGAAGGCAGGAAGGGGGAACGTCTACTTATGACCCGTATTGGCCGCAGGCTGCGGGGATGGACAAACGGGGTACTGGATCTACCACAGGACTTATTACAGGAAATGCCCCGGATCACCCTGATCGGCAATAAGGAACTGCATATTGAGAACCATCGCGGCGTGCTGCATTTTTCCTCTGGTCAGCTTAAGCTCGCGTTAGCTAAAGGATCGCTTGAAATCACAGGCGAGGGACTTGTCATCCGAAATATTCTAGGCCAGGAATTGGCTGTAGAAGGCGTTATCGGGGAGATCAGATATAACGAAAGCGAGGAGAGATCATGAAGGAGCCACCTCTGTCATCACTGCGGGGGTTCGTTACACTGCATGTGACGGGACCTCAGGTGGAGCGATTTATTAATTTCATTTCTGAAGCAGGAATCATGATTTGGGATGTGAGGCCCGCTGAGGGCGGCGCTTCCCTTAAGCTGCTTCTGGATGATTTTTATGTCCTCCGGCCGATTTTAAAAAAGACAGGCTGTCGTATGCACGTTACCGGTAGAAGCGGACTTCCATTTCTTATGGCACGGCTGTGGAAAAGGAAATTTTTTGGCATAGGTATTTTAATGTTTGGAATTACACTTTTTATGTTATCTACGATGGTATGGAGTATTAGAGTCGAAGGAAATGAAAAGATTGCCTCTGAGGATATATTGGGTGCTGCTCGCCAGGAGGGGGTGTACCCTTTTCAGTGGATATGGCGTCTGGAGGAGCCGGACAAGCTCTCTAAGGGGCTGCTGGCCCATTTACCGGGTGTTTCTTGGATAGGGCTGCAACGGACGGGGACGAGCATCAAAATTCAGGTTGTAGAGGCTAAACAGCCCGACATCAAACCTTTGCTTAGCCAGCGCCATTTAATTAGCCGAACAGATGCGGTGGTAACAGAAATATATGCGGAACAGGGCAGACCGGTAGTTGCGCGTAATTCGCGTGTGAAAAAAGGAGATATCCTGATTTCCGGTGCTCTTGGAGACGAAGAAAATGTAGAGTATGTGGTAGCCAAGGGTGAGGTTAAGGGCTTGGTTTGGCATGAGTACAATATCGAGGTCCCTCTTAAAACAACAAATAGCACCTATACTGGGGAGCGTAAGGATCGCACTTATCTTGTGTTGGGGAAATGGGCTATTCAGCTGTGGGGTTATGGCAAATCGGCCTTTGAGAATTCAAAGACGCTCACAGAGCATGATCCGCTGTCTTGGCGCTCTATTGAGCTGCCGCTGGGCCTGATGACTGAGAAAGAAATGGAGATCAATGAAACAAAGGATACGATAACTCCAGAAGCCGGAGTTGCGAGGGGAATTGAGCGGGCTAAGAATGATATTTTAGCTCGATATGGTGTTGATAGCGTCATCAAAAGTCAAAAAGTTTTGCATGAGAAGAAAGAGAATGGTAAAGTTTATATGAAAGTGATCTTTGAAGTAGAAGAAAAAATTTCCGAAGAACTGCCAATAGTAAACAATTGAGGAGAATGAGGCTACTTGTCAGAACAGACTGCAAGCATTCGTATATCTTTGCAAAATGCGGGAGAAGCGCAATCGCTGTTTGGCCCGCAGGATGGATTCTTAAAAATCATCGAGAGTGAAATTCCCGCCATTATTGATTCGCGTGAAGCTGAGCTAACGATTCGTGGAGCTGAGCGGGAAGTAGACATGCTGGGGCAATTGTTTAATGTGCTACTGTCCCTCATTCGTAGCGGTTACATACTTACTGAACGTGATGTGCAGTACGCTGTGGAACTGGCGAAAGATTTTCGTGCTGATCAATTGCTCGATTTGTTCAAAGGAGAAATTACTACAACTTTTCGCGGAAAGCCTATCCGTGTCAAAACGGTCGGCCAGAAGCATTATGTGACAACGATCAAGAAGCGTGATATTGTATTCGGAATCGGTCCTGCAGGAACGGGGAAGACCTACTTGGCAGTGGTGCTTGCAGTTACGGCACTGAAAGAGGGTTCGGTTAAGCGTATTGTTCTTACGCGTCCCGCAGTAGAAGCAGGAGAGAGTCTAGGATTCCTTCCAGGGGATTTGCAAGAAAAGGTAGATCCATATCTGCGTCCGCTTTATGATGCGTTATACGACGTTATGGGACCCGATCAGGTGGCTAAGGCGCTTGAACGGGGATTGATTGAGATTGCTCCGCTGGCTTATATGCGCGGACGTACACTGGATGATTCATTTATCATCCTGGATGAAGCACAGAATACCACACCTGAGCAAATGAAAATGTTCCTGACTCGACTCGGCTTCGGGTCCAAAATGGTGATTACAGGTGACGTTACCCAGATTGACCTGCCCCGCGGCAAGAAATCCGGTTTGATTGAAGCCAAAGCGATTTTATCCGGCATAGAAGAACTTGGCTTTGTCTACTTCGCGGAACAGGATGTTGTACGGCATTCCCTGGTGCAGAAAATTATCGTTGCCTATGACCGCTCTGCCGAAAACCTCCAATAAAGGGGATTGTCTTCATGGCTTCAAAGCAACCATCTAAATTAAGCGGATTTGTATATACGAACAACGGATGGAAGTATAGCGCAGTGACACGCTATGCTCTTTTCCTGTTACTCGGACTAGTGTTCTACTTCAGCTTGTCGCCAGAATTGCTACCTAAGAAATATGATATTAAAGAGAATACTTACAGTGCAAAGGAAATAACGGCACCGAAACAAATTAAGGACACCAAAGCTACGTTAAAGGCGGCTGAGGAAGCGGCTGAAAGCGTATCTCCCAAGTACAAAATTATCCCGATGAGGGCGGACAACCTTGTGACCTCACTGCTGGATCGGATAGATCGCCTCAATCAGGATGATCTGATTTCGCAAAGCGATAAGACGGGGATTTATCGTGATGAGATTCCGCAGAGAGCCAGCGACTTCATCTTGAATTTCGTAGCTTCCAATCGAGGCAGCGCTACTTATTCAGATCACCTTCTGGATGAAATGCAATCTGTCATCAAAGAGCAGACCTATGTCATTCCGGAAGAGACTTACATTAAGATTCCGCGCCTGACCTCTCAGGACATTATCGAGATGAAGCCTGTCGCCCGAGATATTGTAACTAGGCTGATGAATGATCAGATTACGGATGCGCAGACTGCTCGCGCCAAGGTAGCGGAACAGGTCAGTATTAGTTCTCTAAGCCAGCGTACAGCGCGTGAGGTTGTTCAGGAGCTTGTACGTCTTGTGATCACAAGTAACAAGTTCTACGATGAGGATGCTACCAAGGAAGCGAAGGTACAAGCTCGGGAGAACACACCTGATGTATTCATCGAGCAAGGGGACACGCTTGTTGCTAAGGGGCAGCTAATTACTCCAGAGCTCTACACTCTTTTGGATGAGAATGGTCTACTAAGCAATGAGGTGAATTACTGGCCACAATTAGGCCTATTGATTCTCTCTGCGATGCTCTCCGTCGGTTTGCTTGCGTTCATTCGTTATTCTGGCGGTACCTCAGGCTTTAAGTACAACAATTCTCAGCTATTGATGCTGGTGCTTGTATTTGTTATAACTATTATCTCTATGCGGTTGGCCGCTGTTTTGCAGACCGATGTCCGATCTTATATCGGATTCCTGGCACCGGTGGCGATTGGCGCAATGTTAATTGCAATGCTTCTGGACATGCCTTTGGCCTATTTCTGCTCCATTCTATTCAGTGTACTGGCAAGTGTTATTTTGAATGTGCAGCAGAACTCAATCTTTGATTTTAACTTTGGTTTCTTTGCCATTGTGGTTTCTTACGTGGCTATCTTTGCGACTCACCGTGCGGGTCAACGCTCCACGCTCCTTAAAGGCGGGATTATGGTATCGCTTTTTGGCTGTCTGACAGTCTTTATGCAGATACTGCTAGGTGGAGGGGCATGGAAAGAGGTAGGTACCTTGTATTCGGTTGGTTTTGCTTTTGCAGGGGGGCTATTGACGGCTGTGCTTGTGATTGGGCTAATGCCTTTCTTCGAAGCAACCTTTGGTATTCTATCAGCATTGAAGCTGGTAGAATTGTCTAATCCAAACCACCCGCTGCTGCGCAAGCTGCTTACCGAAACCCCGGGAACCTATCACCATAGTGTAATGGTAGGTAACCTGTCGGAGGCTGCCGCGGAAGCGATTGGAGCAGATGGTTTATTGTGCCGGGTAGGATCGTATTATCATGATATCGGCAAAACAAAACGTCCGTTTTATTTTATCGAGAATCAGAATAATATGGAAAACCCACATGACTCTATTGAACCGAAGCTTAGTAAATCTATCATCGTTGCCCACGCCCGTGACGGGGTGGAAATGCAACGAGAATATAAGCTGCCAAAACCAATCCGTGACATTGCGGAGCAGCATCATGGAACAACGTTCCTGCATTATTTTTACCATAAGGCACTGAAGCTGGCTGAAGAAAAAGGTGTCGAGGCTGATTTTACCGAGGAAGATTTCCGTTATCCTGGACCGAAAGCCCAGTCGAAGGAAGCAGCCGTTGTGGGGATTGCCGACAGTGTCGAGGCTGCAGTGAGATCATTGCGTAAGCCAACTGTTCTGCAGGTGGAAACGATGATTGAGAAGATTATTAAAAGTCGACTGGATGATCATCAGTTTGACGAATGTGATTTGACGATTAAAGAATTGGATATTATTGCACGGACTCTGAAGGAGACGGTTATGGGAATTTTCCATTCACGGATCGAATACCCAGAAGATGTGCGTAAGCCGAAAAAAGAGGAAGGGGCACCTAACCCATGAGTTTGGAGATCGTTTGGGATAACGAGCAAGAAGAATACGAGATAAAGGACGATCTCATTACGCTGCTGGAGAGTATTTTGCAAAAAGCAGGTGAAGCGGAAGGGATCGATCGGGGCGAGGTAGCTCTTACTTTTGTCGATAACGCTCGTATACATGAGTTGAATTTAGAATATCGGGGAATTGACCGTCCGACGGACGTGCTTTCTTTTGCTATGAATGAAAGCGGAGAGGACGAGCTGGACATTATATACGAGGTAGAGGAAGGCGAGGCGCTGGAAGATGTCCCAGACGTACTTGGGGATATAATCATTTCCGTAACTCGTGCGCAGGAGCAGGCGCTGGAATACGGTCATTCACTGGAACGAGAGCTTGGTTTTCTTTTTGTTCACGGATTTCTGCATTTGTTAGGATATGATCATCAGGATGAAGCCTCAGAAGCAGAAATGATGTCCAAGCAAGAAAAAGTACTATCTCAGGTTGGGTTGACGCGCTAATGGTGAAGAACACGGCGGTAGGGCACAAGAAGTTCTGGCACTCTTTTCGGTTTGCATCGCAAGGCTTAGTGTCGGCATTCAAATCCGAGCTTAACATGAAGGTGCATTGCTGTTTAGCGGTGGTTGTGCTAGTTGCCGCTGCCGTGTTCAGACTTCCGCTGGCCAGTTGGATGTTGCTGCTGTTCTCGATCACGCTTGTCCTAACTGCCGAACTGCTCAATACGGCAATTGAAGCGACGGTTGATCTGATCTCGCCAGAGATTCATCCACTGGCTAAGAGAGCAAAAGATACCGCCGCAGGAGCTGTGCTTCTCACGGCGGTGTTTGCTGTCTTAGTCGGGATCTATGTTTTTTACCAGCCTGTGATGGACTGGATTAGCGGACTTATGTCATAATCAGGATACAAAATCAATTCAGGGGAGAGGCGGACCCGCGTTTTGCGATTCCGCCTCTTTCGTTACTGAATAATTTTGAAGTGAGTTATGTACCCGAATATATCTCATGAAGTACGCTGATAAAATTTAGTGCATGCTGAGAAAATAACGATAAACGAAACTAATTAGATGCTTACGAAGTGAGTTTTGTTGAAGTAATAACAGGAAGTAACGCTAAACAAAACAGAGCGTATGCTTACGAAGTGAGTTTTGTGCGAAGAAAAATCAACGAAGTCAATACTCACAAAACTTTAGGAGGACAAAATATGGATTCTACTCTTCTTATGCAAGAGGCGATTAAAGCACGAGCTAAAGCTTACATTCCATATTCCCGATTCGGAGTGGGAGCTGCCCTTCTTGATCAGGATGGTCATATTCACCACGGCTGTAATGTGGAAAATGCTGCTTTTGGCCCAACCAACTGTGCGGAACGGACAGCATTATTCCGTGCGATTGCGGATGGACATGCTGTTGGTTCTTTTAAAGCAATTGCCGTAGTAGCTGACTCTGACGGCCCCGTTTCACCTTGCGGTGTGTGCCGGCAAGTAATGATTGAGTTGTGTTCACCAGATATGAAGGTTATTCTTGGAAACATGAAGGGTGATATCGTTGAGACTACGGTGGGAGAATTGCTTCCAGGCGCTTTTGGTCCCGTAGATCTAAAGCAAGGACAAGCTTCAGAATAAAATGAGGTTTTGATTTAATGCCTGTGCCCGTATAAAGGCAAATTAGGCATAGTTAGACGAAGGTTGCTACTTTAATTGCACAATGTACAGTTAAATTGCTACTCTTTCCCACAAAAATGAATTTAGTTGCAGATAGTACAATTAAATTTATGATAAAGTCCATATTAGGCTCTTAAGACAGGATTTAATTGCACAGAATACAACTAAAGCACCAAAACATAAACTCAAACTAAAATTAGTTGTACAAAATACAATTAAAAATGTTCTAGTTCTACCAAGTTAGGCTAAACTGGTGCAAACTATGTGTTATTAGAGTAATATTACGAGGTAAGCGCCGCGGCAAAAGCCGCCAGCGATTCTTTGCCCATCGTAACTTGAAACCCTGCTTGTAAGCTGCATCTCAGTAATTTTTCTCCATGGTGAGCTTAATGCGAACCGTGTTAATAAGCGACAGTGAAGCGTGTCCCCAACAGGGGACAAAAGCGCTCATGCACAACCGTCCCTCTAATCCCGTCGAACGTTGCGGGTACGCCTATTTTCGGGTGTCCAGAGGGTCGCGGCCCTTGGGGTCCCCCTTGGCTGAGGGAGATTCAGGGGGAGCGAAAAAGCTTTTAAAAAAAGATTGAATGATTGAAAAAGATTGAACTAGAAGGTAAGTATGGAAGGAAGATAATATGAAATTCAAATCAGGCTTTGTCGCAATTATCGGCAGACCGAACGTAGGTAAATCAACACTCATGAACCAGGTCATTGGCCAGAAGATTGCCATCATGTCGGATAAGCCACAGACAACCAGAAACAAAATCCATGGTGTTTACACAACAAACACTTCACAAATCGTATTCCTGGACACACCGGGGATTCATAAAAGACAGTCCAAGCTAGGCGACTACATGAACCAGACTGCAATGAGTACACTGGGTGAAGTAGAAGCTGTGTTATTCCTTGTGGATGCGTCAGAGGGCTTGGGCGGTGGAGACCGTTACATTGCCGAGCAATTAAATGGTCTGAAGACACCGGTGATTCTGGTGCTCAACAAGATCGATAAAATAGAGCCGGAAGCTCTGCTCCCGCTTATGGCCCAATATAACAAGCTGCATGATTTTGCCGAAATTATTCCGATTTCTGCGAAGATGGGCAGCAATGTTAACACGCTGTTAGAGCAGGTTGCCAAGTACTTGCCGGAAGGCCCTCAGTATTATCCGGAAGATCAAATCACGGATCACCCCGAGCAATTTGTCTGCGCGGAATTAATCCGGGAGAAAATTCTGCATTTGACTCGTGAAGAAGTGCCGCACTCTATTGCTGTAGCCATCGAAGATATGAAGGTTGAGCCTAATGGAGTAGTACATGTTTCAGCTGTTATTTTTGTTGAGCGTGATTCCCAAAAGGGAATTATTATCGGCAAGCAAGGGGCAATGCTGAAAGAGGTCGGCAGACGGGCTCGGACAGATATTGAGAACCTGCTGGGTTCGAAGATTTTTCTGGAGCTATGGGTAAAAGTGAAAAAAGATTGGCGCAATCAGGACCGCGTTCTGCGGGATTTGGGCTTCCATAAAGACCTTTAAGTTAATTCCGTTATTCCTCGTTTGGTAGGAATTGCAAGGATAGAACCTGCTCCATCGCACCATCCTAATTCTTGATAAGAGACATCGTCTTTCCCAAGAAAGGATGAATACGAATGCGAAACTTTTCGTGGAAGTATTTTGCAATGACAGGAGACGTCGATGCTTACCTGCTGTATAAGGAAGCTGGCCATCCGCTTGAAGATAGTGGATTACAGCTAGTGGAGGAAGAGAAGGCCTGTGATGAAGAAGCGCAATAAGGACTGGTTGCTTGCCGAATGGTTGGGGGAAGAGGCATGCTACACAGGGTGGAAGGGATCGTCATCCGCAGCATGGACTACGGCGAGGGGAACGCAATTATTACGCTTTGCACCGAGAACGCGGGAAAAGTAGGGGTTCTGGTGCGTGGCGCAAAGAAGGTCAAAAGCCGCCATGCTGCATTGATCCAACTGTTCACCGTTGGGGAATTTGTTTTTTTTAGAAATAACGGAGGACTTGGGACACTGAATTCTGGCGAAATTACGAAGTCTCACCATCCGCTGCGTGAGGATTTGATCAAAGCTGCTTATGCGTCTTATGCGTGTGAACTGCTTGATCGTGTTCTGCATGATGAGGAAACGGGAAGCTTCTGGTTTCGCCAGCTTACGGCCTGTCTTAATGCACTTGAAGAGGACAAGGAACCCGGCGTTATCATAAATGTCTTTGAAATGAAAATCTTACAGGCAGCCGGTTATGGTCCTGAATTCGATTCTTGTGTAATTTGTGGTGCCGAGAAGCCGGATGATCAACTGCTGGTCAGCCCTCGCCTTGGTGGAGCACTGTGCCGCAGTTGTAAACATAATGACCCTCCAGCCATGGAGGTCTCTGCTCGTGCGTTGAAGCTGCTGCGATTATTCGCCAGACTTGACCTAACTAGACTAGGCAATGTGGATGTAAAGGAAAGCAGCCGGGATGAGCTGAAAAAAATTATGCGCGCCTTTATGGATGTGCAACTCGGATTAAAGCTGAAGTCACAAAGTTTCCTAGACCAGCTCGACAAGTACAAGATTTGACGAAAACTGATTTTTCCGTTACTATAGGATCAGTTTATTATATGATCGTCGTTATGCTCCAATTGGGGAGAGGCGTGCATTGATCGGGAAAGTAGTGGACTGTATTGTCGTTATTCAGCGAGCTGGGGGCAGTGGAAGCCTGGCGGGACAACGTTCATGAACATGGCACCCGGGAGTACGGATGCGGCGAGTGAAAGTGGATTTCGTTCTTGTCTTGGCAGCAAACTTGCTCATACAAGGGATGAAATCAAGTAGGGTGGAACCGCGGGAGAATAAGTTAAGCTCTCGTCCCTATGTCTGTTAATCAGGCATGGGGGCGGGGGCTTTTTGTTGCTGTCAGGAGCTAAAAGTGCCGCCTCCATGGTAGAAAGTTTTAGGCAAGCTGTTGTAAAAAACTTGTAAAGCGAAGGAGACGGTATTATGAACTTCCAGCAGATGATTTTGACACTGCAGCAGTTCTGGGCTGAACAGAACTGTATCATCGTACAGCCTTATGACACAGAAAAAGGCGCCGGCACGATGAACCCTATGACTTTTTTACGCTCGCTAGGTCCTGAGCCTTGGAGAGTGGCTTACGTAGAGCCTTCACGTCGTCCCTCCGATGGTCGTTATGGAGAGAACCCGAACCGTCTGTATCAGCATCACCAATTCCAAGTAATCATCAAACCCTCACCAGATAACATTCAAGAGATCTATTTGGATAGCTTGAAAGCACTCGGTATTGATCCGCTCTTGCATGACATCCGTTTTGTAGAGGATAACTGGGAGAATCCGTCACTGGGCTGTGCAGGTCTGGGATGGGAAGTATGGCTGGACGGTATGGAGATCACTCAATTTACTTACTTCCAGCAGGTAGGTGGCATCGAAGCGAACCCTGTTGCTGTAGAAATCACTTACGGTATGGAGCGCTTAGCCTCTTACATTCAGGATAAAGAAAATGTGTTCGATCTTGAATGGGTAAGCGGTATGACTTATGGTGATGTTTTTCATCAGCCGGAGTTTGAGCATTCTACCTACACTTTTGAAGTATCGGATGTAAAAATGTTATTCTCGCTGTTCAACATGTATGAAGAGGAAGCGCGTAGAGCGATGGAGAAGCATCTTGTGTTCCCAGCCTACGATTATGTGTTGAAATGCTCACATAGCTTTAATCTACTCGATGCACGTGGAGCAATTAGTGTAACTGAACGGACTGGATTTATTACCCGAGTGCGTAATCTTGCCCGCTCCGTAGCGGCAACATATCTTGAGGAACGCGAGAAGCTTGGCTTCCCGCTGCTGAAGAAAGAAGGTGCTGACCGTGTCTAAAGATATCCTGTTTGAGATCGGTCTGGAGGAAATTCCTGCACGTTTTATCCGTGCTGCGATGGAACAGCTGCAAGATAGAATGTCCAAGTGGTTGGATTCTGCACGTATAAACCATGCTGGAGTTACTGCATATGCTACGCCGCGTCGTCTCGCTGTATTTGTTAAGGATGCGGCTGAGAAGCAAGAGGATATTAGTGAAGAGGTCAAAGGACCTTCACGCAAAATCGCGCTGGATGCTAACGGCGACTGGAGTAAAGCTGCACTAGGATTTGCCCGCAGTCAGGGTGTATCTCCAGAGCAATTTACGTTTAAAGAGCTAGCTGGCGTGGAATATATTTATGCCACAAAAAATAGTGCGGGTGTAGAGACTGCTTCTTTGCTCACAGAAGGACTTCTGGGTATTGTAAATGCGATGACTTTCCCGAAAAACATGCGCTGGGGAGCTTACGATTTTAAATTCGTTCGTCCGATTCGCTGGATGGTTGCTCTTTTTGGTAAAGAGATCATTGATTTGGAGATTACGGATGTAAAAGCGGGTAATGTGAGCCGTGGACATCGTTTTCTGGGTACAGAGACTGTAATCTCGGAGCCTGCACAATATGTGGAGAGCATGCGTGCGCAGCATGTACTTGTGGATGTGAAGGAACGGGAAACGCTCATCCTGGATCAAATCAACAAATTGGCTGAAGAGAAAAGCTGGACAATTGCGATTAAAGAAGATCTTTTGGAAGAAGTACTGTTCTTGGTAGAAACACCAACCGTGCTCTTTGGAACCTTTGATCCATCTTTCTTAGAGATTCCTCAGGATGTGCTGATTACCTCGATGCGTGAGCATCAGCGTTATTTCCCTGTTTTTGATGCAGCTGGCAAACTGCTGCCATTCTTCGTAACGGTACGTAACGGGAATGCAGAATCCTTGGATGTTATCGCTAAGGGAAATGAAAAAGTGCTTCGTGCTCGTCTATCAGATGCCAAATTCTTCTATCAAGAAGATCAAAAGATGAAGATTGACGATGCGTTAGCCAAGCTTGAGAACATTGTTTACCATGAAGATTTGGGAAGCGTAGGGGATAAGGTGCGCCGTATTCGCCAAATCTCTGATCGTCTGGCTGTGAAGCTTGGACTGTCAGCTACTGCTGTGTCCGAAGTAAGTCGCACTGCGGATATTTGTAAATTTGATCTTGTAACTCAAATGGTTTATGAATTTCCTGAGCTGCAAGGAACAATGGGTGAAGATTATGCACGTAAAGCAGGCGAGCCTGAAACTGTGGCAAAAGCGATCTTCGAGCATTATCAGCCACGATTTGCAGGAGATGCTGTACCTTCAACAGAAGCCGGTTCAGTTGTCAGCATAGCGGACAAAATCGATACGATTGTTGGCTGCTTCTCCATCGGCATCATCCCGACAGGATCTCAGGATCCATATGCGCTGCGCCGTCAGGCTGCAGGAATTGTCCAAATTGTGCTTGAGCATAAATTGCCAATTACGCTGCGCGAAATTTTTGAAGCGGCGATTGAAATTCATGAAAATTCAGGAAATACGAAACATTCTGGAGATGAACTACGTATAAACCTGTACGAGTTCTTCGGTCTGCGTGTAAAACGTCTTTTATCTGACAATGTACGCTATGATGTTGTGGACGCTGTAACAGCGGCTGGTTTTGACGACGTGGTAGATGTTGTGGGCAGAAGTCGTGCTCTTATGGCTGCTGTGTCCGACCAAGCAGATTTCAAGATTACCGTAGATTCGCTTACTCGTGTCAGTAATTTGGCAAGTAAAGCAACCGGTGAAGTGATTGATTCTGCTTTACTTAAAGAAGATGCTGAATTGCAGCTTTTCAATACATGGCAGGAGCTTCACACACCTTACCTGAAAGCTATGGCGGCAAAAAATGCCGAAGAAGCACTTCGGATTCTTTCGGGTCTAAAAGACGCCGTTACAACATTTTTTGATTCCGTTATGGTTATGGCTGAGGACGAGCAAGTGCGTGCTAACCGTTTGGCTCTGCTTGCTGGTATTGATGCTGACTCCAAGTCGTTCGCTGATTTCGCGAAGCTTGTCTGGTAATTTTAATCAAGAAAATTTGAATCTTATGGTATAGAATGTTGGTTTGGGGTATAAATATACGGAACGGTGCCAATGCGTCATTTGACATCCGTTCCGTATTTATGCTTAGAAAGAAGGATTTCTTGCGGAGAGGGCGTATATATATTACACGGGAAATTGGTGATGATCATGGAGAAGTCCCAGTCTAGAACGATAGTGGTGGATGGGGATGCTTGTCCGGTCAAAAAAGAGATCGCTGAGGTAGGTCGCACCTTTGGTGTTCCGGTACTTATGGTATCTTCTTATGACCATGCACTGAAAGCTGAAGAGGGTGTAACGGTTGTGCAGGTGGATCGAGGAGATCAGAGTGCCGATCTATATATTGCCAATCATATTACTGCAGGAGATGTGGTACTGACTCAAGATTATGGTCTTGCGGCACTTGCACTAGGTAAACGATGCAGTGTGCTTTCATTTCGTGGTCAGGAATACGACAATTCCAAGATGGATTTTATGTTGGAGGGAAGACATGCCAGGGCCGTGGAACGAAGACGGGGACATTATTCCAAGGGTCCAAAACCCATAACGGCAGAAGAAAAAACTTATTTTCAACATAAACTGACAAAACTTTTAATACTTTTGCAGGAGAATGTGTAGCAATAGCGAATTATATTTATTTGTTAAGAGATGAAGGTGGTTGAAGTGGCTAGCGGACACGGCAATATTCCGGAAGAGGTTATCGAAAGCGTGCTTGCGCGTCATGATATAGTCGATACAGTCGGTAAGGTTGTTCATTTGTCCAAGCAGGGGAAATATTTATGGGGCCTCTGCCCGTTCCATTCGGAGAAAACCCCTTCCTTTACTGTTACCCCCGACCGGGGAGTATTTCATTGCTTTGGCTGCGGTATGGGTGGAAATGCCATCAAATTTAGGATGGAAATCGAAGGATTAACCTTCCCCGAAGCTGTCAGAATAATGGCTGAAGAAAGTGATATTCCCGTTCCAGAAGGTAAGGGAGGTATGATGTCTCCCCCTGATCCGGAACGCGACCGGTTGATTCAAGCTTATGAATGGTCGGCAAAGTTCTATCATTACTTGCTGAAGAATACGGAACACGGCAAAGCCGCTATGGACTATTTAAGAGGCCGGAACTTCAGTGATAAAATGATTGACCAGTTTCAGATCGGATATGCTCCGGACCGCTGGGATACTTTGCTGCAGTTTTTGGAGAAACGAAATTTTGACCTTGCGGAAATGGAGAAAGGCGGACTTCTGTCAGCCCGCGGTGAGGGCAAAGGCTATTTGGATCGTTTCCGTGGCCGGATTATTTTTCCGATTGCCAACCGTACAGGCAAGGTAATCGCATTCGCCGGAAGAATACTTGGAGAGGGTCAACCTAAGTATTTAAATTCTCCGGAGAGTAGATTGTTTAACAAAAGCCGGATATTGTACAATTTGCACCAGTCCAAAGCATCCATTCGCAAAACTCGACAAATCGTCCTGTTTGAAGGATACGGAGATGTCATCTCATCCTGGGAAGCGGGTGTGCATAACGGCGTAGCAACGATGGGAACGTCCTTGACGGAGGGTCATGTGGCACTTATGAAGAGCCTGGCTGATGAAATTATACTGTCTTACGACGGTGACCGGGCGGGACAAGCAGCAGCCATGAAGGCCATTCCGATGCTTGAAGGCAGCGGCCTGCGTGTAAAGATCGCCTTACTGCCAAGCGGGGTGGATCCGGATGAATTTATCTCCAAGCATGGAGGAGAAAGATTTAAAGATCAGGTTATTGATTCAGCAGTTTCATCCATAAAATTTAAGCTTATATATCTGAAAAAAAACCATATACTCCTAGAGGAAGATGGCAAAATCGCCTATGTCAAGGAAGCCTTAGAAGTTATTGCTTCACTGCATTCCTCAACAGAGCGAGAGGTTTATCTGAAGGAAATCGCTGCTGAACTCGAACTTTCATATGATAGTTTGAAGCAGGATTGTAATTTACTTAGGGCATCGATGCAAAAAAACATCCCTGAAGGGGATAATAACGACAAAAGGTGGAATAATGGTAGGCATAAAAAAGGGCAGGTGCAGACACCGACCTTACTACCCGCTTATCATGTCGCGGAACGGCGTCTATTGTCCTTTATGATTCAGGACCCGGAAGCCGCCACGTATGTGGGCGAACGCCTCGGAGAAGATTTCAACATCGTTGATCATGCGGCAATTGCTGCTTATCTATATGCCTATTACGCGCAAGGCAAACCACCCGGCATTAGTCGGTTTCTATCATCACTTCAGGATGATCGTCTGGAGAAAACTGCGACATCAATATCCATGATGGATACCCCTCCGGACTGGAATATGCAGGTTCTAGATGATTGTATTCGTGAAGTGCGGAAATACCCACTGCAACGCAAAATGGAACAGAAGCGTGAAGAGATGATTCAGGCTGAAAAGTCAGGTGACTTTTTGCGTGCGGCACAAATAGCAAGTGAGATTATAGCCCTAGAGAGACAATGACATGTTGACAGGATGTACCTAGGGAGGAGGGAGTCGAATTATGGCGAACGATCAGCATACTGAATTGGAAGCAGAATTTACTTTGGATCAGGTGAAGGATCAGCTCATTGAGCAAGGTAAGAAAAGATCATCATTAAATTACAAAGATATTATGGAGAAATTATCGCCGTTTGATCAAGACCCCGAGCAAATGGAGGAGTTCTACGAGCAACTCAGTGATTTGGGAATTGAGGTTGTAAACGAGAACGATGAAGAGGTTAACAGCCTCCGACCAAGCGAGGATAATGAGGATAAAGACAGCGATGATTTCAGCTTTGATGACGATCTGTCACTGCCACCAGGGATAAAGATTAATGACCCTGTCCGTATGTATCTAAAAGAAATCGGACGCGTTCCTTTGTTGTCGGCTGACGATGAAGTTGAGCTTGCTATGCGGATTAAGAATGGCGATGAAGAAGCTAAACGCCGTCTTGCAGAAGCGAACCTGCGTCTCGTAGTAAGTATCGCGAAACGTTATGTCGGACGCGGTATGCTGTTCCTGGATCTGATTCAGGAAGGTAATATGGGTCTGATCAAAGCAGTAGAGAAATTTGACCATAATAAGGGATTCAAATTTAGTACGTATGCTACTTGGTGGATTCGCCAGGCCATCACTCGTGCGATTGCGGATCAGGCGCGTACCATTCGTATTCCTGTACACATGGTGGAAACGATCAACAAGCTGATTCGGGTTTCTCGCCAATTGCTGCAAGAACTGGGACGTGAACCTTCCCCAGAGGAAATTGCGGCTGAGATGGAACTGACGGTTGAGAAAGTTAGAGAGATCATGAAGATTGCCCAAGAACCTGTATCCTTGGAAACACCAATTGGTGAAGAAGATGACTCTCATCTGGGAGATTTCATTGAGGATCAGGAAGCATTGGCTCCTGCGGATGCAGCGGCTTATGAACTCCTGAAGGAACAACTGGAGGATGTGCTGGACACGCTCACGGAGCGTGAAGAGAATGTACTTCGCCTGCGTTTTGGCCTTGATGATGGACGGACAAGAACGCTTGAAGAAGTCGGCAAGGTGTTTGGTGTTACCCGGGAACGGATTCGCCAGATCGAAGCCAAAGCATTGCGCAAACTTCGTCACCCTAGCCGCAGTAAACGGCTTAAGGATTTCCTTGAATAGTATTTCATGAACTGGACCTTCTGCTGCTCAGTGGCAGGAGGTTCTTTTATTTGAATTTACGCTGGTAAAAAATGTGTTGACCTTGTGTATCTGGAAAGAAGGATGAGCCAGTGAATTTGGAAAAACGCGACATCATTATAAAAGAGATTCAGTATTGGAGAAAAAGCCGGTTGCTGCCAGAGCAGTATTGCGATTTCTTAACCAATCTGTATGACGATGAGGATGCGAATAAGGATAACAATCCAATTTCGCTGAGAAATTTACAGCAGGGAAGCATCAAAATTTGGCTGTTTTCTTTTGGAATTATTTCCTTGATTTTCTTGATTAGTCTTTATTTTAGCGTTTTTCCTTGGCCTTTGCAACTTGCAACCGCACTATCTGTATTAATTATTTGTTATGGATACTCCGCCGTTTATAAGGACCGGAACAATGTTATCAGTCTTATCCTAGCGGGGCTGGGCAGTGTTTTAACGCTTGGTTTTGGGCTATGGCTGATTGATTTGCATGATCTGGATCCTCAGCTCTGGAGGCCTATTCTAATTGGGTGCTGCGGCTTGTTATGGTGTATTTTGGGATTTTTACTCCGGATAGGTTTGTTGCAGTACTGTGGTTTTGCTTTTTGGGCATTACTGTATGCAGGGTTCTTCGGTGGAAGAAGCCCGGAAGCCTCTATATTTGAACTGGAGTTCCTATGGCTGCCATTGTGTGTGCTGATGGTATGGTTAAGCTGGCTTTTGCATCATAAGGTAAGGGGTGTTGCCAGTGTTTATTTTGCAGTGGGAGTATCGCTTTGGATCATGCCAGAGCTTGACGCTCTTTTATTAAGACAGGATTATCCGCAGTGGATTTCATTGATGCTGATCCTAAAGATTGCAGCAGGGTTAGCTTTGTTGTTTGGGTTTCGAAAAAAATGGATAACGTGGGTGGCAACATGAACAATGTGAAATTATCAGATCGGCTTCAGCAATTGCTGGAGCAAATTCCGCAAGGAAGCAGATTAGCAGATATCGGTTCCGATCATGCCTTGCTTCCTGTGGCCGCTGTCGAAAGCGGTAAGGCTGTGTTTGCAATTGCAGGTGAAGTAAACCCGGGTCCCTTTGATGCTGCTTGTAAGGGCGTTGCAGAGGCTGGACTAGGGAAGGTGATCTCGGTGCGCCGAGGAGACGGCCTTGAGGTTCTGGAACCTGGTGAAGTCAATTGTATCACGATTGCTGGCATGGGAGGCGCATTAATTGCCGCGATTCTGGACCGGGGTCAAAGCCAAGGTAAGCTAAAGGATGTTACAACCCTTTTGCTTCAGCCGAATGTAGGCGAGGATATTTTGCGCCGCTGGTTATTAAATAATAAATGGGTACTCGTAGCTGAGAGAATTTTGGAAGAAGACGGGAAGTTATATGAAGTATTGACGGCTGTACCAGAAAATACGGACGCTGGAATTACAAATGAAAGTGTATATCGTGACTTAACCCTGGGGGATTCCACTAAGGTCCTTGGGCAAGAGGCCTTGCTGCAAATGGGACCATGGCTGCTTCAAGCGCCAAATGCTGTGTTTTTTGCTAAGTGGCAGGGTGAGATTCAGAAATTGGAAGGCATTTTAACATCGTTGTCACGTTCAGAACTAGAATCTGCTGAGAATAAACGGAAACAGATTCAAGGTCAGATCAGGGAAATTACGGAGGTGCTACAATGTTTGCCAAGGGACAAACAGTAATTCAGTATATGGAGCAACTGGCTCCTAAGCATTTAGCTGAGGATTGGGACAAAATTGGCCTTCAACTGGGCACGCTGCAAAAAGAAATAACTAATGTATTAGTTGCTTTAGATGTGAATGATGAGGTAGTTGAAGAAGCGATTCGTCTAGGCTGCAATTTGATTATTGCGCATCATGCGATTATTTTCCGTCCATTGCAAGGAATCCAGACAGACACACCGACGGGCAAAATGTATGAAAAATTAATCAAGAATGACATTGCGGTGTACATCAGCCACACGAATCTGGATGTTACCGAGGGTGGAATGAATGATTGGATGGCTGAAGCTCTTGGCATAGAAAACGGAGTACCCATCAAAGACATTCATTCAGAGCAATTATCAAAGCTGGTAGTATTTGTGCCGAAGGATCATCATCAGAAGGTTCTGGATGCTATTCTGAATGCTGGAGCCGGTGCAATTGGCAACTATAGTCATTGCAGCTTCAATATCGAGGGATACGGTACTTTTATTCCAGGAGAAGGCACGGATCCTTATATCGGGGAAAAAGGTAAGATGGAACGTGCCGAGGAAATTCGTATTGAGACGATCGTCCCGCACTCCATCCGCAATAAAGTGGTGCAGGCTATGCTTAAGGCCCATCCTTATGAAGAGGTTGCCTATGATTTATATTCAATGGATCTTAAGGGCCGCAGCTTAGGACTTGGGCGGGTAGGAAAGCTCAAAGAGCCTACAACCCTTGGACAATTCGTGGAGACGGTAAAAAAAGGTCTGAAGGTAGACCATGTACGGGTTGTTGGTGATTTGGACCGTCCGATTCGTAAAGCCGCTGTTCTCGGTGGCTCGGGTGGAAAGTATTATAACAGTGCTATTTTCCGTGGTGCGGATGTCCTGGTTACTGGGGATCTGGATTATCATACAGTTCAGGATGCTGCGCTCGCCGGAATCACTCTGATTGATCCGGGACATAATGCGGAGAAGATCATGAAAGAGAAAGTAGCGGAGTGGATGGCTGGAAAATTGGCCGAGCATAAGTATGATACAGCTGTACATGCTTCGCAGGTGAATACGGAGCCATTTAAGTTCCTATAAAATTGCCATTTAATAATGCTTGTGCCAGACATGTGATGTCTGTATAATATATAATGTTGTTCGGAAAGTTTGACAGACAATCGCCGGTGACGTGAAGACGTCACGGGAGGAAAGTCCGGGCTCCATAAGGCAGGATGCTGGATAACGTCCAGTCGGCGCGAGCTGAAGGATAGTGCCACAGAAATGGACCGCCGATGGCCGCCTTAGGGCGGCACAGGCAAGGATGGAACCGAGGTGTAAGAGACCCCGAGGAACGCTGGTGACTTCGTTCCTGGTAAACCCCATCTGGAGCAAGACCTAATGAGACGCAGCTGAATAAGCAGCCTTAGCCTGAGGCGCGTCTAGGTTGGTCGCTGGAGCTGTGCAGTAATGTATGGCCTAGATAGATGATTGTCGCTTATGGTGGGAGGGTAGTTCCCGATCGAACCACGACGAGCACAGAACCCGGCTTACGGCAAACTTTCCTAACTGCAACGTTATAATAACAACACCATACAAACGGCGACGTATCCCGGTAACCCGGCTACGTCGCCTTTTTTGTTGCAAACAAATGCGGATAAGGCAAATATATAAAGCAGTGAATGCGTGAAAATGCAGGTGTTTAGTAACGTGATATGCAGAAATTGGATTTTTTAAAAGAATTGCTAGCCGCAGATGGGCTGATGGCTGATGGTTGATGAGCTGATGGTTGATGAGCTGATGGCTGATGGTTGATGACTGATGGCAGATGGCAGATGGCAGATGGCAGATGGTTGATGAGCTGATGGGCTGATGACTGGTGGTTGATGAGCTGATGGTTGATGGTTGATGGTTGATGGTTGATGACTGATGGCAGATGGCAGATGGTTGATGGGCTGATATGCTAACGGACCGAGATGCAGCTATTTGTGTATTTTATGCCTTTTTGGAGGAGTTTCGGACTGGAGAGCCGTTATTCGGCATAAACAGGGTGGATATCGGGCGTTTTGAATCCAATAGTGACTATGGAGTCCGATAGCAAACTAAATGAGCGGAATTGATGCAAATAAGAGCGCTGGGGTCCGATACGAACCTCCCGAACTCCCGAACTCAGAACTCCAGAACTCCAGAACTCCAGAACTCCAGAACTCCAGAACTCCAGAACTCCATAGTTACTTTGACGCCAGAATTAGATTAGTAGCTAGCAAACTGCGCAATGCGGAGCTTGGCTAATCTTCTGCGGGAAGATTGGAGTTAGTAGCAAAATATCAATTGTAACCTCTGGCTGTAACTTCGCTGTGAAATCGGATTAGTTGAATGGCAGATGTGTTGAGTAACTAAAGGATGTTTGGTGATGCCGACGGCGAAATGTGGGAATGCGATATGTGATGTGTAAAAATTGCTGAATGGGGAAATACGAAAATGAGATGTGTAGAGAGGCTGAAATGTGGAATGCGATATATGACGAGCAAAAATTGCTGAATGTGGAAATAGGAAAATGTGATCTGTAGAGGCGCTGAAATGTGGAAATCAGAAATATGACGTGTGAAAATCGCTGAATGTGAAATGTGAAGATACGAAATAAGCTGAGCAGAAACGCTCAATGTGGAATTGCGAAATGAGATTTGCAAAAATGCTAAAAGTAGAAATGCGAAAATTTGATTTGCAGAAATGCGTAAAGGTAACATTCTGCAAATGCGCAAAAGTGAAAACGCAGAAATCTGCTCACAAAAAATGGCTTCTCCGGCCAATAAAGGATGGAGAAGCCGTTTTAATTAGCTATCGTGGCTATTGATTATGAGCAGTTATTCACGACCGAACGATGTTTTGATTTTGCTGCCATTGAACCAATGCTTTCTCTAGACGTTGAACAGCAACAGGAACTAGTTCGGGTGGCGTATGCGTGAAGTTAAGGCGCATTTTGCTTTTGTGAGGCTCCGCTGAATAGAATACCTCTCCTGGAACAAACGCTACTCCGTTTTCCACTGCCAGCGGGAGTAATTCCTTAGTGTTAATCTCTTCGGAAAGTGTAAGCCATAGGAACATGCCGCCTCTTGGTTCAAGGAAATATGCTCCTTCCCAGTTATGTGATCTGAGCTCCGCGGACAGGAGCTTCATACGCGAATGATACTCTCTTGAGATGAGGCGGATATGCTGCTCAATATCAAAATGTAACAGCAGTTCATCTAAAGCACGCTGGTCGATGGTGCTGGAATGCAGATCGGCTGCTTGCTTCGCCTTGGCGATGGTCTTGATTAGTTCGGAATCGCCGATAATCCAACCCGTGCGCAGGGCAGGGGCGACGATTTTGGAGAAGGTCCCTGTGTAGACTACACAATAATCCCCGCCGAAGCTTCTATCGATGGAGGCTAGTGAGGGGGGATATAGAGTTTTATCTTCATCAAAGGTTATTTCTCCATAGGGATTGTCCTCTAGAATAAGAACACTGTAACGGCGGCAGATTTCAACCACCTGCTCGCGGCGCTCTTTACTCCAGGTTGCTCCAGACGGATTGTTGAAGGTCGGAACTGCGTAGAGCAGTTTTGGCCGATGTACCCGAATCTGCTCCTCCAATTGATCTGGCAGAATGCCATGTTCGTCGTTTGGTATCGTATGAATAGCAGCCCGGTAAGAACCGAGTACCTGTAGTGCTGCCAGATAGGTGGGCGCTTCCACAAAAACTGCATCGCCGGGATCCAGCAATATTTTGCATAACAGATCTATAGCTTGCTGTGAGCCTGTAGTCAGCACCATCTCAGAGGATGTAACCGGGATGCCTTGCCGGGTAAGTCTTTCAGCGATTTTGTCACGTAGTGGAGTAAAACCCTCGGTTAGCCCATATTGAAGCGCTGAGGTATCGCTGGAGAGCACACGATTATAGGCATCGCGTACGGCCTCCAAGGGAAACAAATCCTCCCCAGGCAGCCCGCCTGCAAGTGAAATGATGTCATTGCCCTGTGTAACTTTTAGAATCTCCCGAACTGCTGATGACCCTAGATGATTGGCTGCCGTTGAGTATTTGATATCCATAAATTAGTTCTCCACCTTTCGATTTGATGCTATCATAATAGGAGCGCTGTATAACAGTAAAGCGTTGAATATAACAGTGGAGGTGAAGGGTTCATGCATATCGATTTGAATCGCAGCGGCAGCAAAACTCTGCCCCATCAAATCAGTGAAACCCTCAGTCAGCGGATCTCATCAGGACTGCTTCAGCAAGGTGTCCGGCTGCCCTCCGTTAGAAGTCTAGCTATAACATTGAACGTGAGTCAGGTTACAGTAAGCAAGGCTTACGATATGCTTGAGAGACGAGGACTTATTTACTGCAGACAGGGCAAAGGCTGCTTTGTAGCCGATCCAACCCATAATAGACGTCACGAAGAGGGTTGCTGGCAGGATTTATATGATGATTATTTGCCGCGGGCTCAGCTTTGGCGGAATTTTGATGTTTCGGAAGTGAAATATCCCTTTCATTTAGCCGCCATCCACAGTGAGCTGCTGCCGCTTCACGATATCGGTGACACCTACACCTCCTTGGTCAAAGAGCAACCGGAGCTTATGGCAACCTACGGGAATTTTCAGGGAGATCTTGAGCTGCGGAATGTCATGAGAGAACATTTGAAATCGCGTGGGGTTTCACTCACTTCTTCCGATTTGATGATAACCAGCGGGACCCAGCAAGGCATTGATCTGGTGGCTCGTACATTTGTTGGTCCTGGAGATACAGTCTATCTTGAGGCGCCTAGCTATACTGGTGCTATTGATGTATTTGCGGGACGAGGTGCAGAGATGATTTTTGTACCTACGGATAGTGAAGGGATGCGGGTGGATGTTCTTACAAAAATGTGTGATCAAAGACCCCCAAAGCTAATTTATACCATCCCTACTTTTCAAAATCCAAGCGGCGTAACTATGAGCATCACAAGAAGGCAACGACTGCTGGAATTAGCGCGCAGCTACCGTTGCCTCATTGTTGAGGATGACCCATTTAGTGATTTATATTTCCATGCACCTCCACCTAGGGCGATTAAATCAATGGATCCCGATGGACATGTAGTCTATATGAAAAGCTTTAGCAAAGTACTTGCTCCTGGTTGCCGAATCGCCTGTGTAGCAGCAGAAGGAAATATTCTGTCCCGGCTGATCGCCGCTAAATCTGCGAGTGACCTAGGAAGTCCCTTGCTGACACAGAAGGCCGTATTACCCTTCATCGCTGAAAAATACGACGCCTACGCAGCACAGCTACGAATTACACTGCGTGGTCGTATGGAAAAGGCGGCGAAGCTTCTGAAGCTGTACGCGCCGCCTGGAGTGAACTATATGCTACCAGAGGGAGGACTTAATCTCTGGCTGGAGCTGCCCCCTTCTCCTGATATCGCAAGCCTGCATGACTTGGCGGAACAGGAGAGCATTTCTTTTTTACCCGGTGATGTCTGTTACTCTGCGGAAACGCCTTCCCGCCACATCCGTCTTTGCTATTCTCAAATGAAGGAACCGGAGATGGAGGAAGGGTTGCAGCGGTTTCTTCACTTACTTGGCCGGTTTTTGCAATGACACGGTTAAGGGGTGTTATTTGTTCTTTGTTTTAATTGATTCATTTGCTGGCGTACATGTTGAGGGAAAAGCTGCAATGGGACTTGATTGCCGCTTGCCGCTTGTAGCGTTTTATAAATATCGACCTGACCCCAGCCAAAATATTTATCATGGCCGGAAGTTCCCAGATCCACAGCGTTTTTGGTCATAAGGTCCATAACTTCCTTATTCGTCAGATTAGGATTTAGTGAACGTACCAGACCCGCCAGCGCAGCGACATGGGGACTGGCCATTGACGTGCCGGATAAAGCGGCATATTGACTGTCCGGATAGGTGCTTGCGATGCTTTCTCCGGGTGCAGCGACATCAATATAATCGCCGTAGTTGGAGAAGGAGGCTTTTTCCCCTGAAGCATTTGTAGCAGCCACTGCAATCACTTCGGGATAAGCTGCAGGGTATCCAGGCCGCTCTGTATTATCATTGCCTGCTGCAGACACAAGCACGATGTCCCGGTCATAGGCGTATTTAATCGCATCATGAAGGAACTGAGAGTCGGCATAATTCCCTAAACTTAAGTTAATAACCTTTGCACCATTGTCAGCTGCCCATATGATACCTTCTGCTACGGAATAAGTCGTTCCGGCACCTGAGTTATCTAGCGCTTTTACAGGGAGGATCTTATTGTACCAGCTGATGCCAGCTACACCTTCCCCGTTGTTAACAAGTGCGCCAATGATTCCAGATACATGTGTACCGTGACCTACATCATCCTCGGGTGTGAAACCATTGGTAATGGCATTATAACCAGTTAAAAGCTTACCTTGTAAATCAGGATGATTAATCTGTACTCCCGTATCCACCACGGCCACAACCACTTCTTTGCTGCCTTTGGAAAGATTCCACCCTAGCTCGGTTTCAATCGCCGGGAGGTTCCATTGGTAAGTGGAGAATAACATGTCGTTAGGAGTGACAGTTCCTTCAGCGTTTTTAGTGATGGTATCATTGGTTAAATACATATAGTGAGGTTCCGTATACTCGGGATGCCATTTGTTGGTGAAATAGGATTTCAGCTGATAATAGGTCATCTTCTCAGAGCGAAAGATATAGGCATATCCCAGCTTGCGTGGCTGCTTACAGTGGATATCGGCGGTTATCGTCTGGAGCTGTCCCTGAGTCGGAGCATTTCCCTGAAAACGGACTACAATTTCATTCTCATAAAAATGGCTGGCATTTTCGTTATCATGGCCGGTCTTTACCGTAATGTCCTTTAAGTTATCGGTATGGACTGATTCCACATGGTATTTGCCTTCCTTAGGATATGGAATGAGACGCAGGTTCTTCAGCTGATGGTCTGCCACACGCCCAAGCACCTTTTGGTTGATAAGAGCAATAATCCCTACATTTTTTTCTTTGTTCCGCTGAGCGATAAAGTAATATTTTTCTTTACCGATTGTAAACGTTGGAGATTCATAGGATTGATGACCGTGGATTGCTGATTTTGCCGTATTGAGATATTTTTGAAGCTGCTTGTTCTCCTGTTCGGTTCCTTTTGGAAAAGATGACTTAAAGGTCTCAGTCTTTTGTGTGCGAAAATCGATCCACATCAGCATGGAGATAAACCCGTGGTCTTGCTGCAATCGTTTCGCATACACTGATTTATCATGAATCGAAGACATCCCGTCTGTTTCAGACAGGAGTTTAGTTAAATGTCTACTGACATCGACTCTATTCAGATGATCTGTCGCCTCCACATCCTGGCCTAAGGAGGTTTTCTTTAATGTTTTTTCCTGAGAGGGATTTGGAGGTGAATGCAAAGCTGAAGTTGGAACCGGATTCTGAACAGCGACTTTAGCGGCATCTCTGGTCGTCCCATTAGTGGCAGGCCGCAGGGCAAAGGTAAGTAACCCAACTGTAAAAGCTGCTGTAACCAAACCTGCAACTGTTAGATTTTTTCGTGACATGATTTCCGCTCCTCTATGCAATGTAATGTCTATAGGTTTAGAAGAGAGCGTATCTTTTATGCATCTTAGAAAAGGATACCTTCCTAACGTTTTTTATGATAATATCAGAGAGAATAAGTATCTCGAATTGTCTTCTTGATTTTGTAAGAGATACCTCATTAGATGTTGTTCTTAATAATTGTTCAGAAGGTTAGACTTCTCTGTGTTCACATCCTGATATTGCAAGAATAAAGAGATACGTCCTTAGGGCGGTTTCTTTCAGAGGATTAACTTTATTGACTACAAGAGCAGGGAATAATAAGGAGGAGCAACCGCTATGTCAGCAGCCAATGTGCAGAAATTATGTGAATCGACGAGAGATAAACTTAAAGTGGTAATCGACAAAATGGAAGTATTTCTAAATGAGCATGCATTGCCTCAGCTTGTAGTTGAGGGAGATGAGGAAACTGTACAATTTTACCAAGGTTTTCTGTCCGATCTTCGTCATCTATTAGTGTTCTCAGAAATGTCATATGAGAAATTAGGCGTTGCGCTGCGTCGTGCGACATTCGATGAATCTTTTGCACAGAAAGCGCTTTATAATGTATATCACTATGGCGTGAACAACTTCTTTTATCCGAAAAATGAAAGCTATTCTGAAGATGGCCGTTACGCGTATACTGGTCAGGATGCAATCCGTTTCCGCAAAAAGCCAGTACGTCCCGCACGTGATATCATCCTAGAAATCACCAAAACGTATGAAGATCTTCGCGATGATCTCATTTATTATGAGAACGACTATTTGACCGAGAAACGTATGCAAAATCAGGTTTAACTTCTAAATAGTGATCTAAAGGGATCAGCACTTTGTCATTTTGTAATGACGATGAGCTGGTCCTTTTTTGCGTGGATTGAAAGCCTGTCTCGATACATCAACTGGAAACCACTCTGTCGAATAGCGGGTAAATGGAGCGGACATAATGAAGCCGAGGTGATAATTATGTCGAGTGAAAAACCATTAGTAAAATGTAGCGTGAGCAATTGTCATTATTGGGGCGAGCATAATTTATGCCGGGCTGAAGAAATTGTCATTGAGATCGATAAGCACGTAGGCAATGGTTATAAGGAAGAATATGCTGAAGAAATGACGAATGAAGGTCACCGCGATCATGCCAGTACATCATCTGCAACATGTTGTCTGACGTTTAAGCCGAACGCTTAGGAGGCCGCCAGAATGGACACAGAAAAGGATAATGAATCAAGCTCATCACGGGAACAATCCGGTCCGAGAAAAGTCATTCTTCGTCCGCGGAGAGTGGACTATCCTCGTCGGGACAGAGAGCATCGCGAAGAATACGCTGCTGAGGTAAATCCGGTTCCAATGCAGGTACGGGATGCCCCGCGTATAGTGGAAGAGCGCAAGGACAGTGAAGCGGAATATAGTGGAAGCCGGGTAATGGGGTATGTTGGACTGGGGATGGGAATCGCCTCATTGTTCATCTGGTCCTTTATTCTCGGACCCATCGCTGCCGTAGTTGGTTATTATTCCTATGTCAAAGAGCAAAAAACGCTTGGGGCATGGGCAATGGGCTTAGGGATTGTTGCGACACTAAGCTACTTCGTGATGATTCCCTTTGCGCGCTAAAAAGAACTGAATGGATTTGATCTAAACAGGCTTTTAGACCTAAATATCAGGGTCTGAAGTCTGTTTTTTCATTCCAACATATAGCAATAATCTCAGATAAAATGTAAGATTAAGCCGTAATTCATCGAAATTTCAACGCGAAACCTTATATATGATTCGAGTAGGACAAAAAAAGGAGTGCGCCAGCATGCAGATCAATCCCGCTGTAACCGACGGGTTAGGGCAGCTTAAATGGATCAACCTTAAGGCTACAACCGAAAAAACTAGCTCCGCGAATGGAAATGAACGGTCAACGGGAGTTTCCGCTTCTGGATTTGCGACAATGCTTCAGGCAATGTCAACGAGTAGTGAAAGTTCAAGCTATTTGACCTCTCTCCCGGATGCAACTTCTGTCAGCAGCTTGTTATGGCAGCAGATAGGTGGGACAACAGAAACCTTCAATAACATAATTTCCGGGGAAATAACGGGTTCCACACCTACAAGCTATGATGATCTCATCCAGAAGGCGAGTGCTAAATATGGCGTGCCGATTGATCTGATCAAAGCAGTGATTGATACTGAATCTTCGTTTAATCCTAATGTGGTCTCTTCGGCAGGGGCTAAAGGTTTAATGCAGCTTATGGATGGCACCGCGAGCGGCTTAGGGGTTACTGATTCGTTCGATCCGGCGCAAAACATTGATGGCGGCGTACGTTATTTATCTTATCAACTGAAACGCTTTGGCGGAGAGGAAAAGATGGCACTTGCAGCGTACAACGCAGGGCCGGGACGGGTAACAGATCTTGGAGTAACCAATGATCAGGAATTATTGGAGAAACTTAGTCTGCTTCCAAAAGAGACACAGTCTTATATCTTCAAAATAGAACGCGCTCGCGCTCAATACGCGGTATAATAAAAAGGATCAAACGGGAAACACCGTTTGATCCTTTTTCGATAATAAGTTCACTCAACGAAGTAAAGGAGACATTTGACATATGCTTTACTGGGATTATGCCGCCGCTACACCGCCCTATGAAGAAGTGGTGCAGACGATGGAACAAATTATGAAGCTGCATTATGCGAACCCTTCCTCTTTGCACCGTGCGGGCAGTGAAGCGGGTAAGCTGATCAGACGGTCGCGTGAAGTATGCGCTGCTGCTTTATCTGTACAACCGCAGGAGATTCTATTTACTTCTGGTGCAACGGAAAGCAATAATTTGGCGATAAAAGGCGCTGCTCTGCAATATCAGTCTAGAGGCCGCCATTTGGTAACTACAGAAATAGAGCATCCCTCTGTATATGAGAGTTTCCTGCAATTGCAGCGAATGGGCTGGGAGGTTACTTTTGTAGCACCCGATAGCACTGGCGTTGTTGATCCTGAGCGCGTAGCTGCTGCTGTCCGGCGCGACACAGTGCTTGTTAGTGTGATGCATGTCAATAACGAGATTGGAACGATACAACCGCTTAAAGAGATGGGTAAGCTGATTAAAGCTGTGAATCCGCGAACCTTATTTCATGTAGATGGTGTTCAGGGATATGGTAAGCTTGCAGTTGATCTAAAGGATTGGCAGGTGGATCTTTATAGCCTGTCTCCTCATAAGCTTCGAGGCCCACGTGGAGTGGGATTACTGTATATCAAAGATGGAATTAAGCTATTCCCATTGCTTACAGGGGGCTCTCATGAAGAAGGACAACGCGCTGGAACTGAAAATGTACCTGCGATTGTCGCATCCTCCAAAGCTATCCGCATGAGTGGTGAGCAGCGCGAAACCTTCGTTGCCCAGTTGGTTCCACTCCGAGATCGATTATTACGCTTCTTGCGCACCGTTCCTGAATTTGTTATAAACAGCAGAGAGGATGGAGCTCCCCATATTGTGCATTTCTCTTACCCTGGCATGAAGGGAGAGGTATTCGCCCGCAAGCTGGAGGAACTGGGGATGGTAGTCTCCACCCGCTCGGCCTGCTCCTCACGACTGGCTGAGCCTAGTCGTGTGTTATTGTCTATGGGTAAAGATGTCTCCAGTGCTTTAGGTGGGATTCGTATTAGCCTTGGCGACAGTCATACAAATGAGGATGTCTCTGCGCTTGAGCAAGCATTAACCACTGCGGTACAAGCTTTAAAGATTGCTGAAGGAGGAATGAAGTAACAAATGAGCATGATGAACAAGGAATCTGCAGAAGGCAGAGCCCATAGTATAGAATACGCTGATATGCTGCTCCTGCGTTTTGGGGAGTTTACTTTAAAGGGCAAAAATCGTACCCGATTTGAAAAAACCGTACTGCGTCATGTGAAGGAATTGATTAAGCCTTATCCAAACGTAGTTCTGAGCAAGGAATTCGGAAGAATTTACGTGGAACTGAACGGGGAATCTGCGATTGAATTGGTACAAGCACTGAAGAATGTCTTTGGCATTGCTTCTGTCAGTCCAGTGAAGGTTTCTAAGTCAGAGCTTGAGGATATTGTAGCGGTAAGCCGTCAATTTTTGGAGATAATCGCGCCTGCTCCGGGCACCAGATTTAAGGTTAATGCTCGGCGGGTATGGAAAGAGTTCCCTTACGGCTCCATTGAGATGAATAAACTGATCGCGACACCACTATTGCAAGGATATCCTGGCCTCACCGTAGACGTTAAATCGCCTGAATTAGAGCTGAGGGTCGAAATTCGTCAGGGACATACTTATATTTTCTGTGAAAATATTGCCGGTGTAGGTGGATTTCCATTAGGCACTAACGGAAAAGCGATGTTATTGCTGTCCGGTGGCATTGATAGTCCCGTAGCAGGCTGGTCATCCATGCGGCGCGGACTTGAAGTGGAGTGCGTGCATTTCTACAGTTATCCTTATACAAGCGAGCTTGCTAGACAAAAGGTTGTGGATCTTGCGCGGGTATTGTCACGTTATGCGGGTGTAATCAAGCTGCATCTGGTACCCTTTACAGAAGTGCAGACTTCCTTTACCGGCATCGGCCAGGATAATCTGATTATTACACTGATGCGGCGGGCAATGCTGAGAATTACTACCCGGCTTGCTGAGCGCGAAGGTGCATTGGCGATTGTAACCGGGGATAGTCTGGGACAAGTCGCTAGCCAGACCTTGCCAAGCATGAACGTGATTGGCCGGGCGACAACCCTCCCCCTTCTGCGTCCGCTGGTAATGATGGACAAAAGTGATATCGTGGACCTGTCGAAGAACATCGGTACCTATGATTTGTCTATCCTTCCTTATGAGGATTGTTGTACTTTATTTGTTCCAAAATCACCTACAACAAATCCGAATTTACGGATTGTGGATAAGATAGAGGCTACGCTTCCGGGATATTCTGAACTTCTGGAAGCAGCGATTGAAGCCACAGAGACCGTGTTAATCACTCCCTATGGAGATGAGAAGCCTAGTGATGTTGTAAGTGTTGAGGCTGGATTACAGGAAGAATGGTTCTAAAATAATAAACCAAAAAACTGCCTTGGAGCGTAGTGAAATCTACGTTCTGAGGCAGTTTTTTTGTGGTTTAGACGATTGTGCCCTCCTGAGGCTCTTCTGGTTTTGATTGGCGTTTCCAATGTCCCGCTGCCAAGATACCTATAATGATCACGATTATAAACAGATATTTGAGCAGCGGATGATGATCAAAAAATGGCGCAAGCTGATGTTCATCCGTCATCATACTTGAAGCAGTAAAACCTAAGACAGCAGAACCAATATAAATGATCCATGGATATTTGTTGATTAATTTAATAAAAAGGGTACTTCCCCACACAACGATGGGGACACTGATCAGCAGTCCTATGATAACCAGTGAGATATTATGCTTGGCAGCTCCGGCAATGGCGATCACATTATCAAGGCCCATGGCAGCATCAGCTAAAATGATTGTACCTACAGCGGACCACAAGCTTTGACCTGCCTTGATATCTGTTGAAGTGTTCTCACTGGTTAACAGCTTATAGGCAATCAGAATGAGTAAAATCCCTCCGGCAAGCAGTAACCAGGGGATTTTCAACAGCCATACGACCAGAATCGTTGCGAAGATCCGCAACACTACAGCGCCTGCTGTTCCAAATACGATAGCCTTTTTTTGCGTGTCGGACGGTAAATTACGCGCTGCAAGTCCGATCACAATGGCATTATCTCCCGCCAGAATAAGATCTAGAAAAATAATGTTGAGCAGCGATAATATAAACTCCCAGATGGATGTATTCAAAGCGAAGTCACTCCCAAGTTTTGTTAGATTGAGCTGCAAAATATGCTTAGTTTTGTATACGCAAAAAAAGGAGCCAACATGCGTTCACGCTCAAAAAAAGTTGGACAGGAAGCATAGCTTGTCATTTCCGAACATACAAGTAGTTACATGTGACTCGGGGAGGTAAGTGCGAATGGATTCATTATTGCTCCTTGGTGAAATATTGATGATCAATCTGGTGCTGAGCGGAGATAATGCAATGGTTATCGCAATGGCCAGCAAGGATCTTTCGGCGAAGCACCGAAAGACTGCGGTATGGTGGGGCTCAGCAGGCGCAGTTGTTCTGCGGTGTTTGCTTACTTTTGTTGCGGTATTGCTATTAAAAATCCCTTATATTCAGGCTGGAGGGGGGATGCTGCTGCTATGGATAGCGTTCAAGCTGCTGTTGGAGGAAGAGGAGGATCTCAGAGTAAGGGAATCATCCTCAGTCTGGAAAGCAATCCGAACGATTCTTGTAGCAGACTTCATTATGAGTCTGGATAATGTACTAGCCATTGCAGGAGTAGCTAAAGGAGATTTGGCTTTAATTGTCATCGGGATTGCCCTTAGCATTCCGATAGTAGTGTGGGGAAGCGGCATCATTGTAGGCTGGCTGCACCGGTTTCCAGTGCTCGTATTTATCGGTGCTTATATATTGGCGTTTACAGCAGGGGATATGTTGCTTCAGGATGCAAAATTAGGGACGATGCTCTCCTTTTTATTCCCCTCCTTACATTCCTTTTTGCCCATTGCCTTAGGCATATTAGTTGTGGTTACGGGAGCAATTAAACGCAGAAAAACATCTGCAGGTTAATAAACTGCAATAAAAGGCAATACTAAACGGACATCTCCATAAATTGGAATTGTCCGTTTTTTTTGCGCGATCAGAAGTGCTTATAGACACTGATTAATCACAGGGAGTGATGGCATTTTGTGTATGTTTCGGATAATATATGAGTAAGAATCCTGTCGCTTTCAGGCTATAAGGTGATGAGGAAATGAGGTAGACGTGAAATTGAAGGGATGGGTGAAGGATGTCTTCAAAGAAAGATATACAGCTAGGAATTTTTATTGTTGCTGCTGGCATCGTGATTTTATTAGGTAAGCTGGGCGTCTTCGGATTTTTGGGCCGCGCGCTTTGGCCTCTAGTGATTTTAATTCCAGGAATAGTGCTGCACATGTTATTTTTCAGCCGTCGTGCTTCGGCCTCGGTATTGGTTCCTGCTGGGATATTAACGGTGTACGGTTTGTTGTTTGGCCTTTGCAATATTTGGGGATGGGGGCTTATGAGTAACTTATGGCCTGTGCTGTTGCTTGGTCTTGCCGTGGGCTTGTATGAATATTCTATCTATGAACCAAGACGGACGGGTGGACTGTCAGCAATTGCTGTAACATTAGGCTTACTAAGCCTTGTACTTTGTATTTTCAGCCTTATGGGCACCGGCGCGATCTACCTGATCGGGATTGTATTAATAGCTGCAGGAATTTGGCTGATTACCGGTCGAGGCAGAGCACGTGGCCGGAATAGATGGTACCGAAGTTAATTGCTGTAGGATCTTGTGAAAAAAAACGGAAATTGGTAACTGTTTTTTCATAAAAAGACTTGCTTTTCATGGTACTTTCACTATAATATTAATGTTATGTTGAAGCGTCGGCTTTCTGCCTGGCGCTTCTTTTGTGAGACTGCCGTGACATGCTATGAATTTTAACAGTTTTAATTTGATAAATGAGAGGATTTGGATACAAATCATGCATTCAAGAAAAGATATTCGCAACATTGCGATCATTGCCCACGTTGACCATGGCAAAACAACACTCGTCGATCAGCTCCTTCAACAATCGGGGATCTTCAGCGCCCATGAGCACTTGCAAGAACGTGCTATGGACTCTAATGATATCGAGCGGGAACGTGGAATTACAATCCTAGCTAAAAATACAGCAATTACTTATAAAGAGTTTTTGATCAACATTGTGGATACACCTGGACATGCTGACTTCGGTGGCGAAGTAGAACGGATCATGAAAATGGTTGACGGTGTATTGCTGGTTGTTGATGCTTATGAAGGCTGCATGCCGCAAACGAAATTCGTTCTGCGTAAAGCATTGGAACAAAAACTTACACCGATCGTTGTCGTGAACAAGATTGACCGTCCAGCTGCTCGTCCTAAGGAAGTTATTGATGAAGTGCTCGATTTGTTCATCGAACTTGAAGCAAATGACGAACAATTGGAATTCCCGGTTGTTTATGCATCTGCTCTTAATGGTACATCAAGCATGGATCCTGAGAAACAAGATGAAACGATGCTTTCGCTCTACGAAACCATCGTTGAACATATTCCAGCTCCAACCGAAAGTGTTGAAGAACCGCTTCAATTCCTCGTAACGTTGATGGATTATAACGAATACTTGGGTCGTATTGCGATTGGACGTGTTAACCGCGGTGTGATCAAACAAGGTCAATCTGTAACAGTTATTATGCGTGATGGTAAGAGCAAAACTGCACGTATCGAGAAATTGTTCGGCTTCCAAGGTTTGAAACGTATTGAAACAGAGCAAGCGGGCGCAGGGGATATCGTTGCTATTGCAGGGATCAAGGACATCAACATTGGTGAGACCATTGCTGATCCTGCAAACCCTGAAGCACTTCCGGTTCTGAAGATTGACGAGCCAACCATGCAAATGACATTCCTAGTGAATAACAGTCCTTTTGCTGGTAAAGAAGGTAAATGGGTAACTTCCCGTAAACTACGTGAGCGTCTCTTTAAAGAACTTGAAACAGATGTGAGCTTGCGTGTGGAAGAAACTGATAGTCCTGATGCATTTATCGTTTCTGGACGCGGTGAGCTTCACCTTGGTATTCTGATCGAGAATATGCGTCGTGAAGGTTATGAAATGCAAGTTTCTAAACCACAAGTAATCATTAAAGAAATCGACGGTGTCAAAATGGAGCCGCTTGAGCGTCTAATGATTGATATTCCAGAAGAAAGCATGGGCTCTGTTATGGAGAGTCTGGGTACTCGTAAAGCCGAAATGGTCAATATGATTAACAACGGTACGGGTCAAGTACGTCTGGAGTTCCTGATTCCTGCACGTGGTTTGATTGGTTACAACACTTACTTCTTGACTTTGACACGCGGTTACGGCGTTATGAACCATGCTTTTGACAGCTACGCTCCACTGGTTGCTGGTCAAGTTGGCGGACGTCATCAAGGTGTGCTTGTAGCAAGTGAGACTGGATCAACAACACAATACGGAATCGTGGGTGTTGAGGATCGTGGTATTCTCTTCTTGGATGCAGGTACAGAAATTTATGAAGGTATGATCGTAGGCGAGCATACCCGTGATAACGATATTATCGTTAACATCTGTAAAGAAAAAGCACTTACCAACATGCGTACCTCAGGTAAAGATGATACTGTAAAAATGAAGACACCACGCACTTTCTCTTTGGAAGGCGCACTTGAATATTTGAACGATGATGAATATTGTGAAATTACACCTAAATCCATTCGTTTGCGTAAAAAGATTCTGAACAAAGGCGAACGCGAACGTGTAGAGAAACAACGTAAAACAGCACAAGCCAACGCGTAAACACATGCTTTTGAATAAGACCGCCGGATTATTGCATCCGGCGGCTTTTTTTAATATAAGAAACAAAAAATTCCCCTACTGATGATATAATGTAAACGTATCTTAAATTTGGGAGGAGTGCGGTTATCTATGCAGGTGTGGTTCGCTGAGCATCCAATCGTCGCTTATATTGTTATCTTTATATTGCTTACTTTTGTTTATAATCAAGTCTTTCGTGTGAATCAAAAGTTATCGATTGGCAAGGAAATCATGCTCTACATAATGATGGCGATTGGCTCTGGCATGCTCCTCATTTTCCAACATGATAAGCTTCCGATTATCCAATGTCTGTTGGTTGCTGTCGGATTAATGCTGATGGTACGGATACGTTATATAGTAGAAGCTCGACAGAAGAGAAAGGCCGCAGCAGCAGCGAAGAGATCGTAATCGCAACTTTTGTACCTTAAGGATCGTCTAATTAATGTAGCAATTCTAATTCTAAATGAAATGAAAAGGACTTTATTCTATTATGAGTACAAGAAACAGCGGTTTACCTCCAAGAGCAAACGGGCAACAACCTACTAATAGAAAACAGCCTGTGAAGGGTGTTTCTAAGAAAAAAACGAAAAAGAAAGTGAAAAAGAGAGGTTTTTTTGGCAGATTAGTTAGAGTATTGTTAACTTTGCTAATTATTGCGATCCTCGGCGTGCTGGGTTATGGCGGTTATCTGTATTGGAAGCTTGAGCATGGCGTATTTAATGCAGGGGTTGAGGGTACGGTTGCTCCAGGGCAATCCGCTTCAGAAAAGCCACTGACGATGCTTATACTGGGAACGGATAACAGACCTAAACACGAGTCTTATTTGACTGACGTAATCATGGTTGCAGCACTTAATCCTAAGACCAAATCAGCGACCATAGTTTCGCTTCCTCGTGATACCTATGTGGAGCTAAGCGGCTATAAGAAAACGAAGATTAATGAATTTTATGCTCGCTTCAAGGGTAAGGAGAAATCCTCCGGTCTACTGGCTGAAGACGAGATGAAGACGATGATGGGTAAGTATTTGGACATTGATGTAGATTATACAACGATTCTTGATTTTCAGGGCTTCCGGGATGTGGTGGACGAGCTTGGGGGAGTCGAAGTAAATATTAGTGAAAATATGTGTTATACAGACACTGTGGACGGCACGAATATCAATCTGAAAAAGGGTCCGGCAGAGCTGGATGGAAAAAATGCATTGGACTATGTGCGGTATCGTAAATCCAATTGCAAGCCTAAGACTAACGCTTCAGATGATTTTGATCGCAACAAACGCCAGAACGAAGTCCTGAACAGTCTGGTGGATCAGATGCAATCGCTTGGTGGCGTATTGAAAATCGGCAAGGTGCTTGATGCAGTGGACAGTAACATGAAGACAGATATCGAAAATTCGCAAATCAAAGATATGATTGCGACGTATTGGAAGATTTCCAAAGAGAATATCGAATTCAAGCCGGTTACTGGAACGTGGCGAAGTCCATATGTATATATTAATGATGAGGAGTTGGAGGCCGCTAAGAAAAGCTTGCAGGATCGAATTGCAGGAATTTCCACTGGAGCTGATTCGACAACTGCTGAGGCGCCTTGAGGACCTTAATATCTTCCATAGCTAAAATTGAATGCAAGTTTCAGCCTGTGCTATAATATAATAAATCGAATGAATTAACGTCGCATAGGGGGCCAGTACTTATGTCCGAAGCCGTTGCTCAGCTGAATGAAACTTTGCTATCGATGCTGCAATCGGAAACCTTTGTTCTTCTAAACACAGTTGATGCGGAGACAGGCGGTCCAACATCCACAGCTATTTCGTGGCTTTATGCTGTTAGTCCTAGTACTGTGCGTTTGGCTATTGATCATCGTTCAAGACTTGTGAATAATATGAAGGTTAATCCATTAATAACTATAACTGTGTTTGGTGAAGGAACTGTTTATGCCATAAACGGTAGTGCTGCTGTAAGGCAGGACCCGCTAGAGGATGTTCCCTTTAAGATGTGCTGTTTTGATGTTGAAATTAAAGCGGTCCGCAACGCGCTTTTTTACGGCGCGCAGCTTGACTCCGCCCCAAGATATGCGAAAGTTTATGATGGACGTGCCGCTGAGAAGTTGGACGGACAAGTATTTGCTGCCATGAAAAAAGCCTAGTGAAAATATCACTGGGCTTTTTTTGAATTCTAAGGACTTCTTTTGTCCTTTATCCACTACTGTGCATTTCTTTGCGGCTTGGTATCCTCTGGCAGCTGTGGCATGATTCGTCCGATAATATCAGCCAGCTCGGATGAGAATCCGGAAATCGGATGTCCCTTGGAGATATGGCGGCTCATTTCCGCTAATCTGCTGGAGAGATCCATATCCGCTGTGACAAGCGCCCGTACACTTCTTGGGTCTTTGCGGATAGCTTCTGCTACAGAATATTTGATGCTTCCTACACGTGAGCGGCCTAGAGAACCTTCTACATCAAGACCAACAATGGCAACTTTGTTCATGACTACACAGTGTGCGCCATTTACACCGGGAACTCTTTTGGCCAACTGTTCAAAATGATCCTTAAGTGCAATTTCATTTTCTCCATTAACATTGACGGCTTGACCAGCTTTTGAGGTGGCTTTAGGATTAGTCGCACCATCATTGGACAATTGCCGAACCTCATGGTTCCCCGTACCCTTTACAGCATTCGCAGATTGTTTATTCTGAGGAGAGGGTGATGTCTTTTTATTAGCGATACCGCAGCTTGTCAGTAGCAGCAGTACCAGCAACAGACATATTGATTTTCTCATATGTGATTACTCCTTTCAGCCAATGAATCGTTTCTGTACCTTATCTTTTCCCTTGGCGGAAAGAGTTATGTATGATCAATCAAACCAGGCGCTGTGGAGGGGATAATATGAACAAGATATTTGTGCTAGATACCAACGTGCTTTTGCACGACCCCAAATCAATTTTCTCTTTCAAGGAGCATGAGGTGGTTATTCCGGCTGTTGTGCTGGAAGAAATCGACTCCAAGAAGCGCAATGCTGACGAAATCGGTCGGAATGCCCGTACGGTATCCCGATTGCTCGATGGACTCCGGGAACTAGGTCATCTGCATAGCGGTGTGGAACTGGAGCATGGAGGCAAGCTGAAGGTAGAACTTAACCATCGCAGTTTTGTGAAGGTACAGGAAATGTTTGGTGAGGTGTCTAACGACAATCGGATTTTGGCTGTTGCGCTCAATTATTTGAATGAAGAGAATGAGAAGCCTGATCCGCGTCCCGTTGTGCTTGTGAGCAAGGATGTACTGGTTCGTATTAAAGCGGATGTACTTGGAATTACGCCAGAGGATTATTTGTCAGATCGTACTGGAGACTTAAATGAACTATACACTGGTTACCAATCTCTGCAGGTGCATCCCGCATTGATTGATGAATATTATAGTCACCGCTCTCTGACGGTAAAACAGCTCGCGTTGTCGTATCCGTTGTACCCTCATGAATTTGTGATTCTCAAGGATGAGATTGGCACTGGCAAATCAGCTCTTCTAAAAGTGAATAGTGATGCCACACGTCTGGAGCCACTCTATCTGGGCAATGATTCGGTTTGGGGGATCAGCGCCCGTAATGCTCAACAACGAATGGCACTGGAGCTGCTGCTAAATGATGAAATCCCGCTCGTAACGATCACGGGTAAGGCTGGGACAGGGAAGACGTTATTGGCGCTTGCAGCCGGACTATTCAAAGTGGAGGATGAACATAAATACAAAAAATTGCTTATCGCCCGTCCGGTTGTTCCTATGGGTAAGGACATTGGTTACTTGCCCGGTGAGAAGGATGAGAAGCTTAGACCCTGGATGCAGCCTATTTATGATAATCTGGAATTCCTGTTCGATACCAAAAAAGCTGGCGATATCGATAAAATCTTAATGGGGTTAGGCAGTATACAGGTAGAAGCCTTAACCTATATTCGCGGCCGTTCAATCCCATCACAGTTCATTATTATTGATGAGGCGCAGAACCTTTCCCGTCATGAGGTGAAGACCATTGTCTCCAGAGCGGGAGAAGGAAGTAAAGTCATTCTAATGGGCGATCCGGAGCAAATCGATCATCCATATCTGGATGCTGCGAGCAACGGACTGAGCTATATCGTCGAGAAGTTTAAGCAGCAAGGGATTAGCGGACATATTACTTTGGAAAAAGGTGAACGTTCCCGCTTGGCGCAATTGGCCGCGGATCTACTCTAGCCGTTCATGAATCCAATTTTCAGCCGGGAGAAGCAAACACTCCCGGCTTTTTCCTGCCCGCCCGGAAACGGCAGAGGAATTTAGGAGGTTTTAGAGCGTTTCACCCATATAATAGAAAGAGAACGGTTTCACAAACTAAAGACAAGCACCGGAGGGTTTGGTAAAATAGGGGAGACCAATCAAAAGGGAAGGTGGGAAATCGTGCTGAAACGCAAAAATTATTGGCTGCTTTTTGCAATTTTACTACTATCGCTGACAAGCCTGTCGCCCAGTATGGAATTGAGTACCAGTAACGATCCACGTCCTATGAAAAGACCGCAAAGTCAGTCGACCAATCCCTCTTCCGGAGATGAGGGAACTATAGATAGCTTACATATAAGAGTATCGTTAAATAGCGAAGAATTTAGTGAACTGGAGCTCCTTAGCAACCGTTATACCTTAGAAAGTGGAGTAAAGGTTATTTTAAGCAATGTGGATATTGAGGATGCCGATGAGGTATTGAAGCATGATTTAACGATCGGGGACAGCCCGGATATAGTCATGGCAGATGGACGAAGCATACTGGACTGGGCCACACGTGGATATTTATTGCCGATGGATGTGTATCAGAGCGTTCCGGGGAGTGCACCGTTAACACAGTTGATCCCCTTGATGCAGTGGAATGGATATAATTGGGGAGTCCCGTTAGATATAGATCCTTACGTGCTCGTTTATTCCCCACAACGGCTGGCGGAGCTGGGTTTTAATGCATTACCCAAAAGCCTCGAAGAGTGGAATATCCTGCTTCAGAATGTGCTTAAAGAGCAAGGAAAATATTTACTCGCGATGGATACCCGTAATCCTTATGGATTGTCAGCGGTAATGGAGAGCATGAATAGCAGCTTGTTAGCAGATAACCAAGAAGTGTTGAATTGGACTCAGAACGCCCGCAGTTATTTTTATCTCACCAGCCGCTACAATAAAGATGTCTGGGATATGCTACAAGGAGGTAGTGTCGCGGTTGCTTCTTTACCGTTATCCGAGTGGCAGAAGCATGGTAATTCATCCCTTGCTGCTGTTCCGGCGCTGACTGCCAATAACGGAGGTGGGTTTGAATCCTGTTACAGTCGATCTTTTGCCCTTCCAGCTCAATCTCAAAGTCCAAAGGAAGCTGTGAATTGGCTGACTTTTATCACCTCAGAGGATGCTCAGTTGGATTGGTTGGAGAATACGGGGAGCTTGCCGGCGCTTGATGTTCTTTATCGTTCGGAGCATGCTTTTAAATACAAACTTCCTTTCGATGTTGAGCTATTGCTGACAGAAGAAACCGCCCCGGAGGATGAGTCACAGGGCGGCTGGAGTAAGGTTGTTGAAGCTGTATCATTACTATTAACAGGGCAGATAGATGCGGAAGGCTACAAAGAATATCTAAAAGAAGGCCTAAAATGAAATGGAAAGCTTAACATGCAAGACGCCCTCTTGGCTATCTACTGCCGTGGCACGAAGGAAAGATACTATTTTTCCAGGATAAAAGCCTAAGTCAAATTCTTCTTCCAACGTTTTTCTTGTCGTGTCAGGCAATTCAAGACCATTAAATACAATATGATCGACTTGGAATATAAGGCCGTTGATCGGTTCTTCCTGAATGGTGTAGTGACCGGTCAGTGAAAGAGCTAGCGCTCCGCTTTTTCCAGTGGCAGTAATTGAACCGTCATTGAAATGAAAGGCGAAGTCTTTAAACAGCGAATTCTGTGATTGCAAAAATTCATTCAAATCCTCTTCCTTCAGGTTTAGCTCATAAGTCATTCCCTTTCGAGTCAGTACACCCTCTCGATTCTGAACAAACTGTGGTAGTTTATTCATTGCGGAGGATAACGCCTTGAAATATGTTTTTACCTCGTGCAGGCCGATATTCTCCCAATATAATGTGAATTCTTTAAGTAGAGTACTCATATTTTCAGGATCGCTGCTATTTTTAATCCCACCCTCAATTTCCTTGTTGAGCGCGTTTACCCGAACTTGCTGTTCCTCCAGAGCCGTGCGCAGCCGGGCGAGCTCTTCCGAGTTTCGCTTCGCAGTCTGAATGGTATCCTTCAAATCCTTATATTGTTCTTCATATTGTGAGAGAATATCGCGGTCATTCCCAATAATAATCTCATAATAATCGAACAGAGCCAGGAATCTGCTGATACTTTTTGCTGAAAAAAACGCGACCAGAAGATTATCTCTATCCCCCATATAATAAGAACGCACAACTGCACCTGCCCGTTCCTGTTGGTCCGCAATGGCTGTTTTTTTCTGGGTAGCTTGTCTGTTCAAGCTTTCTACCTTTTGTTCAAGCGCTTTTTGTTCGGCTGTAATCTTGATGATTTCACGTTCAATTTCTGCAGAAGACAAGGTCTGTTCAAGTAGTTTACGGGTTTCTTCATTATCTGGTATAGCAGAGTTGAAAAAATCACCGCTAGGATCGGCAGACAAGTACTTCACAGGTTGTAACGGAAACAAAGTACAGCAGAAGAGAATTAGTATGGTTGCAATCATGCGGCTTTGTAAATTGCGGGAGCGCACCACACCACCACCTTTTTTTGAAATGATATATGTATGTACTAATAATATGTTTAACCCTTCTAAAATAGCATACAAACAAAAAAACGGAAGTGATCCTTATAAGATAAGGACCTCATCCGCTCCAAAAGAGTACTGCAATTTATAGTGGAAGACCCATTTGAAAGATCGTCCAATAACTAAATCCGGTGAAAGTCAGAATCATGTATGCCCAGAAGAGAAGAACATAAGTTTTTTCAGTAAATTTCATATAGCCAAGTATTACGAAAAATGCTGTTTGCAAAAAGAAAAGCAAGGCCATTTCTGTTAGACCTCCGGCGAAAGCCATCAATCCAATAGCTAATGTGAAAAAACCTAATACCCGAAACATGCGGTCCAAGAGAGAGTCCCCCTTCCAGTATGTATCTCACGAATATTCCTTCGATTTATTATACCCTCAACATAATTATGTGTAAACGAATTCATTGAAAAAAATGCACTAATCTTCAAAAAATGTGATTTTTATAATTGACCTGAGTGATTAGCGCTTTAAAAAAGAGAATTTATAGTTTTATGCGTATGATGTACGCAGATAATGGAAATACAAATTAGTATCAAATAGATTCTATGAACTCTATGAGAAGCATAGAAATGGAGTAAGCAGCTTTTATCCCTATTCACTACCCGGCAGAACTGCCGGTTATGGAGATGGTTATTTCATGACGTTGTTAGGAGGTTTGGCTTTATGACAGCCGTTAGACAGGACGCTTGGAGTGCAGAAGATGATCTAATATTGGCAGAAGTAACTTTGCGACACATTCGGGAGGGCAGCACACAGCTTGCCGCTTTTGAAGAGGTGGGTGAAAAAATCGGCAGAACTTCGGCCGCTTGCGGATTCCGCTGGAACAGTTGTGTTCGGAAAAGTTATGAAGGTGCAATCGGTATTGCTAAAGGGCAGCGTCAAAAGCGTAGCTACCTGAAAAAGCAGCCGTCAGTAAGAGGAGCGCAAGTAGCTGGTCTGATTCTGGGTGATGTCGATGAGGAATTTGGGCGCGGTGAGGGATTAAGTGAAAACACATTATCCATTGATGCGGTCATTCGTTTCTTAAGACAATGGAAGGGTACGATCCAGGAAGCAGGACGTCAGCTGAAAATGCTGGAAAGAGATCTGCGCGAGAAGGAAGATGAATTAACAGAATTACGATCTGAGAATGAGCGGTTGTCTAAAGAGGTTAATCTTGCTCAAAGCGACTACCGGGTAGTCAACGATGATTACAAAGCTTTAATTCAGATTATGGATCGTGCTCGCAGGCTTGCTTTCTTAAATGAAGAAGAAGAAGAAATGAAGACTCGTTTCAAAATGGATGGTAACGGAAATTTAGAACGCATTGAATAAACGATAGGTTAACTAACAATCCCGCAAGTGGTCTGCTTTTTAAGCACCACTTGCGGGGTTTTTGGTATACTTAGAAAAATTGTGCTTAAGATCAGCAGGAGGGTTATATGAAAATTGATATAATTGGTGCAGGTTCACTCGGGCTGCTGCTGGCAGGGAGATTGATCCAAGCCGGGAATGATGTGAGACTGTGGTGCCGAGGGGTAGAACAATGCCAACGATTAGGGCGTGATGGCTTAACGGTTACCTACGAGGATGAACGCGAGCCGATAACAATTTCGGAAGATCAGTTTGTATCCGCGCCAATAGGGGAGTTCGCTGGTGCTTATCTAGAAGAGCCGAGTGATTGGATCGTGGTGACGGTTAAACAGAATACTCTACATAATGATTTGCCTGAATTTCTATCCCTACTTAAGGAAGAGCAAGTACATATGATATGTTTTCAGAATGGTACAGGACATATGGAGATGTTGGGGGGCTTGTTGCCGGACGCCAATTTATATGTAGCTGTGACTACGGAGGCTGCGAAGCGCAAATCATTAACTGAGGTCATTCATGCAGGAGCAGGGGAGGTGTGGATAGGAAAATGGAGCTCAGGGGATGGACAAGCTCATAGCATACATAATGATTTAAAAGCGAATAATTTAATAGAAGTTCTCATAATGGCAGGATTCGCAGCCTTTTTGTCGAATGAAGTGGATACCATGATTTACCGGAAGCTCTTGATCAATGCCGTTATTAATCCACTCACGGCGATTTGGCGTATTCCAAATGGGAAGCTGCTGTCTTCAGAGCAACGCCTCCAATTAATGAAGGAAGTTTTTGAAGAAGCAACAATGGTGTATGATTTCTGTGAAATTACTTATGATAAGGATGCTTGGGATAACATCCTTCAGGTGTGCCGGTTAACGTCTGGCAATATTTCATCTATGCTGGCAGATGTACTTGCTTCAAGAACCACAGAAATTCGTTGGATCAATGGAAGTCTTGTAGAAATGGCAGAACGATCTGGAGTGTCGGCACCATTAAATCGCTGGCTCTGCCAATTAGTAGAAGGTATTGGGGTATGATCTCTGGGGAGAGGTGAAGCTATGGGACTGCTGATGGATTCGGTTATTACTTTAAGCGTTATTCCGATTGTGCCGTTTTTGATTGTTTTTTTCATTGGAAAAGGCTTAAAAAAAGATAAAAAGAAAACTTTTATGCTCGCTATGGACGTGACCACATTTTTTTTATTATTGTCGGTCTCCGCATTGTTTAATAACATCTTTAATTCCGGTTTTGGGTTTTACCTTATACTAATTATTGTATTAATATCCGCTGGACTGATTGGCGGAGCTCAAAATCGGATGAAAGGAAAGGTAGATGGGAAGCGGTTATTTCGGGCAGTTTGGAGACTTTCGTTCTTTTTTATGAGCGTCGGATATTTATTATTTATGTTTGTTGGGCTAATTACCTACATATCACAAGCGATGTAACGTTCCACTGCTTCGGTGAAGCGTCAACGTCACAAAAGTTTAAAGTTTTAAAAAAAAAATATTTTCTGAAAACATTGCACTAGATTTTTTTGACCACTGGTTGTATAATCATAAACCATATACCACATTCTATTTAGGGGGAACTGCTAGATGAAGAAGAGTAAAAGTCTATTGCTAATGATTGCATTAGTACTTGTTATCGGCACAGTGCTTGCTGGCTGCGGCGGAAACAATGCAAACAGCGGCAATAAAGGTAACAATGCTAACACTGGTAACACGGCAACTGGTAATGCAGCTACAGAAGAAAAATTGGCTGCTGACCAAACATTGAGAATTAACCTTAGTTCTGAGCCTCCAACATTTGACCCAGGATTGGCGCAAGATAGCCAAGCTAACACTGTCCTGAAAACAATGTACGAAGGTTTGACTCGCATGAATGATGAAACAGGTCAAGCTGAACCAGGTGTTGCTGAAAGCTGGGAAGTTTCCGCTGACGGTCTGGTATATACTTTCAAACTCCGTGATTCACAATGGAGTAACGGCGATCCTGTAACAACAGAAGATTTCGTTCGCGCTTGGAAACGCGTGCTCGATCCTGCTGCTGCATCTGCTGCGCCTTACGCTTATCAATTGTACTACATCAAAAATGCTGAAAAGTACTACAACAAGGAAATTACTGATTTCAGTCAAGTAGGTGTCAAAGCGATTGATGAGAAAACTCTTGAAGTTACTCTTGAATCCTCCACTCCTTACTTCCTTGGATTGCTTTCCTTCTACACTTATTACCCTGTACACAAATCCATTGAGAGTAATCCTAAATGGGCAACAAGCAAAGATTCTATGATCGTTAACGGTGCTTTCACTCTTACTGAGTGGACTACTGGTCAAACTCTTGTTGTAACTAAAAACGATAAATACTGGGATAAAGATTCCATTAAACTTAGCGCTATCGATTTCTCCCTTGTAAACAGCGGTGCAACTGAACTGCTCAGCTACAAGAACGGTGAATATGATCGTGCGGGCGGACCAACTGGTGAAATTCCATCAGAACAAATTCCAATCGTACAAAAAGAACTTCCTAACGAATTCAGCCGTAAAGGTATTGCTTCCGTATACTACTACGAATTCAATATCACTGAAAAACCATTCACAAACGCTAAAATCCGTAAAGCTCTTGCAATGGCGCTTAACCGCCAAGCTTTGATTGACAATGTAGTTCAAGGTGGACAATTCCCAGCATTCGGTTTTGTACCTCCAGGTATCGCTGGTGCTGATGGTGAATACCGTACAGCAGTTAAAGATAGCTACTTCACTGAAGATCTAGAACAAGCTAAAACATTGCTTGCTGAAGGTCTGAAAGAAGAAGGTATGGATAAACTGCCTACATTCTCCCTGACTTACAACACAAGTGAAGGTCACAAGAAAATCGCTTTGGCGATTGCTGATATGTGGAAAAACAATCTTGGTATCGACGTACAAACCGTTAACCAAGAGTGGGCTGTATTTATTGAAAACCGTCAAAACCTGAACTACCAAGTTGCTCGTGCTGGTTGGACTGCGGATTACAATGATCCAATGACTTTCCTTGATATGTGGGTAACAGGTGGCGGTAACAATGATACTGGTTACGCTAACCCTGAGTATGACAAATTGATCAGCGAAGCTAAAACAAGTACTGACTTGGCAGTACGTCAAGAAAAGTTTGCTGCAGCTGAAAAATTGCTCATCGAGCAAGATATGGTTCTGATTCCTTTGTACTACTACACTAACAACTCCCTGACTAAAGAGTACCTTAAAGGTGTTACTCTTGACTTTAGTGGTGCAATTGACTTGACTCGCGGATACTTGCTTGAGCACTAAGATATTGCTTTAGTAATTACAACAGAATAGTTAGTTGACTGAAGTTGCAGAATACTTCGGGATATATATGTGGAATTCCATATATATCCCTTTTTTTTGTACTCCTGTCTATTTGTTAATTAATGTTATTAATAACATATATAGAAAATAGACAAAAATCCGTTTTTTTCATAAAATCATTATTATGTGTATCAAAAATTGTCGGAGGAGGTGTGATGGGGATGGTTCGTTATGTCGCAAATAAGTTTTTCTATATGTTGGTTTCTCTATTTGTATTGATTTCAGCTACCTTTTTCTTGATGAAAGCTATTCCGGGGGATCCGTTTACTTCTGAAAAGAAGGTACCGCCAGAAATTAAAGCACGTCTGATGGAACAATATGGTCTGGACAAGCCGCTCTCTCATCAGTATTTTAAGTATTTAGGTGATATTATCCAAGGTGACCTAGGTGTCTCAATGAAACGCCTAAATCAAGATGTATCACATTTGATCAGTCAAACCTTTTCAGCGTCGCTGAAGCTGGGACTCGTCGCAATCGTTGTGGCGGTTATTGTCGGAGTATTTCTCGGCATGTTGGCGGCACTCTATCACAGAAAGTTTATTGACAGCGCAGCTATGGTGCTGGCAGTTCTGGGGATTGCGGTTCCGAGCTTTGTAGTCGCGTCATTACTGCAGTACGTATTTGCTTTCAAACTGGGTTGGGTACCGGTTTCAGGTTTTAAAGGGCCAATCTATTATTTCTTACCCGTGGCCGCGCTCTCGGCACAGCCGATCGCCTTTATCGCCCGCTTGACCCGTTCAAGCATGCTTGAAGTTTTGAATGCGGATTATATCAAAACGGCTAAAGCAAAGGGATTGAGCTGGATGGCTATTCTGAGCCGTCATGTACTTCGTAACGGAATTCTACCTGTTGTTACTTATATGGGTCCAATGACAGCTAACATCGTAACTGGTTCGGTTGTTATCGAGCAGATCTTTGGTGTTGGGGGTATTGGTAAACAGTTCGTGGAAGCGATTGGTGTCCGTGACTATACCGTTATTATGGGGATAACCATTTTCTATGGTGTATTACTCATGGTTGCCCGCTTTATTACTGATATTGCTTATGTATTGATTGACCCACGTATGAAATTAAGTGGAGGAAAGGAGGGCTAAAGAGTGGCTACTGAAAATAACTTGCTAAATCTAAAACCGGAAGATTTTCAAAAAGTCGGTGTGGATGAAAAAGAAGCCGAAGTTATCCAGCGTGAGAGTCTCTCTGCTTGGAAAGACTCTTGGCAACGGTTGCGTCAAAATAAAATGGCGATGACTGCGCTCGGTATCCTGGGTTTGATTGTACTTGCAGCGATTTTTGCACCTTTTATCTCGAAATATAACTATTATTCTAATGATTTGATGAGCACCAACAAGCCCCCTTCCTCCGATCACTGGTTTGGAACGGATGATCTTGGTCGTGATATCTTTGTTCGTACTTGGTACGGTGCACGGATCTCCTTGATCGTTGGTCTTGCTGCGGCAGCCATCGACTTGTTCATCGGTGTTATCTACGGAGGCATTATGGGCTTCTTCGGCGGCCGTGTAGATAATATTATGAATAAATTCTCTGAAATTTTGTATTCTATTCCATATTTGCTGGTTGTAATCTTGCTCTTGGTCGTTCTTGAGCCAAGTCTTGGAACAATCATCCTAGCTCTAACCATTACAGGCTGGATTACGATGTCGTGGATTGTGCGTGGAGAAATTATGCAGCTCAAGAATCGCGAATTCGTATTGGCGTCCCGTTCCATGGGTGCTGGTTCTGCGAGACTGTTGTTCAAGCACCTTCTGCCGAACGCGGTTGGTCCGATTATCGTAACCATTACACTGTCTGTACCAAATGCTATCTTTGCTGAGGCCTTCCTAAGCTTCTTGGGTCTTGGTGTACAAGCTCCTGTTGCTTCACTTGGATCGATGATCAATGACTCACTCACCGGCTGGCTGTACTATCCATGGCGCTTCTTGTTCCCTGCGATCCTAATCAGCTTAACAATGCTTTCTTTCAACATTTTCGGTGATGGTCTTCGTGACGCGCTTGATCCTAAGCTGAAGAAATAGGAGGAATATGGATGGAACCTATTTTACAAGTCAAAGATTTGCATATTTCCTTTTTTGTTAAGGGCGGAGAAGTACAAGCTGTCCGTGGTATGAATTTTGAAATTGGCAAAGGCGAAACGGTTGCCATCGTCGGCGAGTCCGGCAGCGGTAAGAGTGTAACTGCTCAATCGATTATGCGTTTGATCCCTTCTCCACCTTCTAAAGTGAAAAAGGGAGAAATTATTTTTCAAGGACAGAATCTGCTAGACAAAAGCATGAAAGAAATGGAATCTATTCGCGGTAAAGATATTGGCATGATTTTTCAAGACCCGATGACTTCTCTGAACCCAACCATCAAAGTGGGCAAACAGATCACTGAAGTTTTGATTAAACATCAGAAAATGTCAGCGGCCGAAGCGAAAAAGCAAGGTATGGAGATGTTGAAATTAGTAGGCATCAAAAATGCGGAGGCTCGCTTTAACCAATATCCCCACGAATTCTCAGGCGGTATGCGCCAGCGTGTAATGATCGCAATCGCGTTAGCTTGCCGTCCGGCTTTGCTGATAGCGGATGAGCCTACAACGGCTCTAGATGTAACCATTCAGGCGCAGATCATGGAAGTTATGAGAGAGATGCAGCAAAAACTAGGTACCTCCATTATTCTGATTACACATGATCTCGGCGTAGTTGCTGGCATGTGTGATCGGGTGATTGTAATGTATGCAGGTGAGGTTGTGGAGACCGGAACAAGATGGGAAATCTTTAAAAATCCACAACATCCATACACCAAAGGTCTGCTGCGCTCAATGCCGCGTCTGGACCAAAAGAAAGGCGAGCCGCTTATTCCGATCATCGGCACACCGCCAGATCTGATCAAGCCGCCGATCGGCTGTCCGTTCACTGCTCGTTGCAATGAAGCGATGCATGTGTGCGAACAAATCGATCCCGGCGCCACAGAATTCAGCGAAACGCATATGGCGCGTTGCTGGAATCTGCATTCGATGGCCAAGGAGGTGCAGTACTCTTGAGTAAGAACCTAATAGAGGTAGAAGGTCTTAAGAAATATTTTAATGTAGGTAAAGGTAAGGTTCTTAAGGCTGTTGATAATATTAACTTCACGATCCGTGAGGGCGAGACACTTGGGATGGTAGGTGAGTCCGGTTGTGGTAAGACTACTGCTGGACGTACGATTCTTCGCTTGTATGAGCCAACTGCTGGAAGTGTGAAATATAATGGTACAGACATTTATAAATTACCTGGAAATCAAATGAAGGCTATGCGCCGTGACATGCAAATGATTTTCCAAGATCCGTACGCATCGCTTAACCCGCGGTTTACGGTTTCTGATATCATCGGCGAGGCACTGGACATTCACGGAATGGCTGGCAGCCGTGCAGAACGTAAGAAACGGATTGAAGAACTGCTGGATATGGTTGGTCTTAATCATGACCATGCAACCCGTTATCCGCATGAATTCTCCGGTGGACAACGTCAACGTATCGGGATTGCCCGTTCGTTAGCGGTTAATCCTAAGTTCATCGTTTGTGATGAGCCGATTTCCGCACTTGACGTATCCATTCAAGCTCAGGTCGTTAACTTGCTTAAAGAATTGCAAGATCGTCTGGGATTGACTTATCTTTTCATCGCGCATGATCTGTCCATGGTTAAACATATCAGTGATCGCGTAGCAGTTATGTACTTGGGTAAAATGGTTGAGTTGGCGGAAAGTGAAGAGCTATATGCAAATCCTATCCACCCTTATACTAAATCCCTATTGTCGGCTATTCCAGTTCCGGACCCGGAAATTGAAGTCAACAAAAAACGTATTCACTTGCATGATGAGCTTGGCAGCCCTATTTATTCTGCTAACGATAAGACCAATGACAGTGACTTTGAATTAGTAGAAGTATCTAAAGGCCACTTTGTCAGCAAAAAATTCGCATAATTTATACTTAGGTTTTCAAAGGCGGGAGCATTATGCTCTCGCCTCTTGTATGTATTTAGGATATTATTTAATGATTTTATAGTATAATTGAACAGTTGGCTGTACCTGTGTTGCTGATATCAAGACATGTTTTGCTTTGACGCGGCTCCTGACTTTGGATACAATCATAGAGAGTTTTTACGAACTTGGATTTACATATAACTGCTTAGTAGAACTGGAGGCACTAGCGAATGAATATTGTAACGGAACCGCTCAAGGGTGGATCTGCACTCTCGCGCGACTATATAGATCATTTTGAAAAGGTTAGTCATTTGTACGGTGGGGATTTCCGCAATAAAGAAAGTAGAAGTAGACGGGCCGATTGGCTAGATAGCAGAGAAAGCCTTCGTGCCGACCGGACTCAGATTGCTGGGTGTCTACGACAATATAATGAAAAGCATAATTCGCATGATGCGGTGATGGCTTCGCTGGCGCTCTTAGAGCAGCCGGGGACATTAGTGGTGACAGGTGGGCAGCAAAGCGGACTATTTACTGGACCCCTGTTAGTGGTATATAAAGCTGCAACTACCATTATGGCGGCAAAAGAAGCAGCTGAACAACTCGGCCGACCTGTAGTTCCTTTATTCTGGATTGCAGGTGAAGATCATGACTGGGATGAAGTGAATCATACGTATGTACTGAATCGTACGCAGGAGATTACTAAGATTAAGATAGAAAAGTCAGAAGAGAAACGCTCCTCAGTAAGTGATATTCGTGTAGAAGAGGAAAGCTGGCAGCAGGTAGTAGAACAGTTAGACGGTCTGCTTCAGGAAAGCGACTTTAAGCCGCAGATCATGGAATTCATTCGCACTTCTTCTTTTAGAGCTGATAGTATGACGGATGCATTTGCCAAGCTGATGGGTTCATTATTTGGTAAATTTGGTCTGATTCTGCTTGATTCTGCTGATCCCAACTTACGTAAGTTAGAACAGCCATTTTTCACTTCGCTAATTATGCAGAATGATGCACTGGAAACAGCGTATATGAATTCTGCTTCTGATATTGTGGGCGCTGGATATGAGCTTCAGGCTGATGTTACAGCTGGCAATGCCAACCTCTTTTATATTCATGAAGGTACACGGCTTCTGCTTCACAAGAAGGACGGAATCTTTACGGATCGCAAGGGTCAGGTATCCTTTACCCGTGATGAATTACTTGAGGAGGTGCAGGCACATCCGGAACGCTTTAGCAACAATGTGCTGACACGTCCACTTATGCAGGATTATGTGCTGCCTGTTCTGGCAACGGTGCTGGGTCAAGGTGAGATTGCTTACTGGGCCATTCCGCGCCGTGCGTTTGAGACCATTGGGGGAGAAATGCCGTTAATTATCCCTAGAATGTCTTTTACTGTCGTAGAAGGTACGCTGCACAAGCATATGGACAAATATCAACTTAGCTTTGAGGATGTAAGACAAGGACTGGATCATAAAAGACATGAATGGCTGGCCGCACAGGATGAGCTCGGGATTGAACGCCGTTTTGAAGAAACCAAAACCTCATTTGCCGCCATGTACGAACCGCTGATTGAGCAGCTTGGAACGGTTCAGGCCGGTCTGCTTAAGCTGGGGAATAACAATAAAGAGAAGATTCTAGATCAGATTACTTTTTTACAGGCGAAAGCCCAAGATGCAATGGCAAAACAGAACGAAGCTGCAATCCGGCAATGGGAGCGAATCGAGCTGTCATTAATGCCACTGGGTAAACTGCAGGAAAGAGTGTACAATATCATGTATTACTTGAACCGGTACGGGCTTGTTTGGCTGGATGAGCTAATGACGGTTGAACCGGATTACAGTGGAACACATCGCATCATTTATATGTAATGGAAGTATCGCTTTCCACAAAACTAAGCTTATGCTTACGAAGTGAGTTTTGTACGAAGTAGATCAATGTAGTAACGCTCACAAAACTTTTAGGAGGTTTCATAATGAGTTCATCTAAACAAAATAGTATCGTGGCTGATATGTCACTCGCACCGGAAGGGCATTTGAAAATCGACTGGGTTCGCCAGCATATGCCGGTACTGAACCGTATTCGTGAGCAGTTTGAAGCAGAACAGCCATTTAAAGGTCTGAAAGTATCGATCACATTGCATTTGGAAGCTAAAACCGCTTATTTGGCGAAGGTTGTCAAAGCTGGTGGTGCAGATGTAACCATTACAGGTTCGAATCCACTTTCTACACAGGATGATGTATGTGCAGCGCTTGTGGAGGATGGAATCACTGTATTTGCTAAATACAATCCGTCTCCTGAAGAATTTAAAGCCCTTAATATCAAGGCACTGGAGAGCAAACCGGACTTGATTATTGATGACGGTGGGGATTTTGCTACATTGCTGCATTCGGAGCGTCCTGATCTGATGGAGAATATTCGCGGGGGTGCTGAAGAAACAACTACCGGGATTATTCGTCTAAAAGCTCTGCAAAAGCAAGGCGTATTGAAGTTCCCAATGGTCGCGGTTAATGATGCCTACTGCAAATATTTGTTTGATAACCGTTATGGCACTGGCCAATCGGCTTGGGATGGAATTATTCGCACAACCAACCTTATCGTAGCGGGTAAAACAGTAGTTGTTGTCGGTTACGGCTGGTGTGGTAAAGGTGTTGCCATGCGCGCCAAAGGGCTTGGAGCAAAAGTGGTTGTCACAGAAGTTGATGCGATTAAAGCCGTTGAAGCACATATGGACGGTTTTGAAGTAATGCCAATGCTGGAAGCAGCTAAGGTTGGTGATTTCTTCGTTACAGTAACTGGTAACCGTTATGTAATTCGCGGTGAACATTATGATGTGATGAAGGATGGCGCAATCATGTGCAACGCGGGCCATTTCGACGTTGAAGTGAATAAGCCTGAGCTGTCGGAAAGATCCGTATCCCAACGTACCGTTCGCAAAAATATCGAAGAGTACCAGCTTCGTGACGGACGTAAATTATATCTGCTTGCCGAAGGCAGACTTGTAAATCTGGGTGCTGCTGATGGTCACCCTGCTGAAATTATGGATACAACCTTTGCGCTCCAGGCGCTGTCGCTGAAATATGTAAATGATAATTATAAGAGCATTGGCGTAAAAGTTGAAAATGTTCCTTATGAGCTGGATGAGCAAGTAGCACGTTATAAGCTGGAAAGTCTGGGCATTAACATCGATAGCCTGACTCCGGCGCAAGTGGATTATTTGGACAGCTGGAATTTGAACGATTAATAACTGAACGCATAACAATAAAGTGTATTAACCAGTGTACCTTGAACTGAAGCAACTTTTTTAACAAAGCCATGCAACGGACAAGATTCCGATTGTATGGCTTTTTTCTGTGGAGAAATGTTTTTCGGGAAACGAGCTATCTGATTTAGGAAAAATTTCCTTGGCCAGAAAAAGGTTTTTGATTTTTAATGGCGAATCTATTATGCTTAAGTGGTGAAAAGTGGGGTAAAGTGGGGATTCGGGGATTAGGGGTGGGAAAAAGGATGTTCATGGGAGAGTATCAACACAGCATTGACGACAAAGGCCGAATCATTATTCCGGCTAAACTCCGTGAATTGCTCGGAACCTCCTTCGTGACGACCCGCGGCCTAGACTCCTGCCTGTTTGTTTATCCCATGGAAGAATGGGCAATCATGGAACAAAAGCTTAAAAGCCTTTCGCTGATGAAATCAGATGCCCGCGCATTTAGCCGCTTTTTTTTCTCAGGTGCAACTGAATGTGTTTGGGATAAGCAGGGAAGGGTAAATCTGCCGGCTAATTTACGGCAGTATGCCAAACTGGACAAAGACTGTGTCATTCTGGGCGTTTCGAACCGGGTGGAAATCTGGAACAAAGAGCTTTGGGAACAGTACTTCGAACAGTCCGAGGAATCGTTCAACGAAATCGCTGAGAAATTGGTGGATTTCAATTTTGATCTATAAAACACAATAACGAATACTGTCCTGGAGGGATGCAGCTTGTTTCACCACATCACGGTGCTTAAGGAAGAAGCGACAGAAGGGCTGCACATCAAAAAAGACGGAATCTATGTAGATTGCACTCTCGGTGGAGCGGGACACAGCTCACTTATCGCTTCCAAGCTTAGCGGCGAAGGCCGTTTAATCTGTTTGGATCAAGATGATTGGGCTTTGGAGAACGCAAAAGAAAGATTAGCGGAATACGGAGACAAGGTTGTGACTATTAAGACTAACTTCCGTGATCTGGAGAGTGTACTTAAGGATGTGCCCTTTGTGCCACAAACAGATGGTATTCCCCAAGTAGATGGAGTGCTCTTTGATCTTGGCGTATCCTCTCCCCAGTTTGACGAAGGGGAACGAGGCTTTAGTTACAATCATGATGCTCCGCTTGACATGCGCATGGATCAGTCAGCACTTTTGACGGCTGCTGAAATTGTGAATACATGGTCCGAGCAGGAGATTGCCCGTGTTCTTTTCCAATATGGAGAAGAGAAATTCTCGCGGAGAATCGCTAGAAAAATTGTAGACAGAAGAGAAGAAGCTCCTATTGAGACCACAGGAGAATTAGCAGAACTGATCAAGGAAGGTATCCCGGCAGCTGCTCGAAGAACAGGAGGGCATCCCGCTAAACGTAGCTTTCAAGGATTAAGGATTGCTGTGAATGACGAATTGGGTGCTTTTGAAGAAGGGCTACATAGTGCAGTACGTTGCCTTGCACCAGGAGGCAGAGTATCCGTCATCACCTTTCATTCGCTCGAAGACCGAATTTGCAAGCAAATTTTTAGCAGCTATTTAAGCAGATGTACATGCCCGCCTGACTTTCCGTTTTGCGTATGCGGCGCGAAAGGCACGCTTAAGTTAATCAATCGTAAACCGCTTGTGCCTTCTGAAGAAGAGCTTGAGCTTAATACCCGAGCCCGCTCAGCTAAGCTGCGCATTGCAGAAAAATTGTAATTGACGATAAAGGAGAGTCAGAGATGGCCTATACCCGCGGCAATTTAGCAGTTCAGCCCAAAAGAAAAGAAGAGGTAAACCCCCTTTACCGCGAGAAGACAAAAGTAGTTACCAGACGAAGAGTACTTCCGCTGCAAGAGAAACTTTTGTATATGCTGACGCTAGGAGTATGCGTTCTGGTGGCGATCACCCTGATTTCACGTTACGTCCAAATTTATGATTTGAACTTGCAGGCTCAGAAATTAGATCAGGATATTGCAACAGCCAAGAAGCAGATTTCTACGTATCAGATGGAAAAGCAGAATCTAGAGCAGAAAGTCGCCCAAAAAGCACGGGATCTTGGTTATGTGTCTCCGGATGAGAATGCAACAATCTATATTCCGGCAAGCTCGGCAACGACTCCAGGTGATAATTAGTGAGCGATTGGCAAGATCGCAATAAAAAAAGTTGTGAGGTTCGCTTATGCTGAAAAGAATAAAACTTCGCACGCTGTTTATAGGAGGGTGTATTACCCTCTTTTTTCTTGTTTTGATCGTTAGAGTGTTCTGGATTCAAGTTATGCAAGGTGAGGAATGGCAGGAAAAGGCCGCCACACTTTGGGCGCATACCTCAACTATCAAAGCGGAGCGAGGTACGATTTCTGACCGTAACGGAAGTGTGCTCGCTAGCGATGTCCCTGCTTATACCGTGGTGGTGAATCCTGAAGTGATTCAACAACAAGGCATCGGGGAAGAGGTCATTACAGGATTACACGAATTGCTCGGCAAACCAGAGGATGAGCTGCGTAAGCTGGTTGAAGCCAAGGACGAAAAGACGGGTGCTTACCTCAAGAACCGTGAAATACGTAATGAAGGCTGGAAGATTGATCAGGAGCTTGCCGATAAGGTGAAAGAATTTTATGTAGCCCTAGGTAAAGAACATAAAATTCAAGAGACCGGTATTGGGCTTGTTAGAGAGCAGAAACGATATTATCCAAAAGATGAATTAGCTGCACATATCTTAGGTTATACAGATAGGGACGGCAATGCTATCATGGGACTGGAAAAATACTTTGATACGGAGCTTAAGGGTGCCGATGGCAAGCTGCTTTATCAAAGTGACGGTCAAGGGGTAAAATTGCCGGATTCACAAGATACCTATAAGCCAGTAGTAAATGGAAGTAATTTCAAGCTTACAATCGATAGTACGATCCAGCATTATATAGAAGAGGCCATGCAAAAGGCGTATGCGCAATATAAGCCAAAAAGTATGAGTGTCATTGCTGCTGATCCGAACACGATGGAGATTTTGGGATTAGCCAATATGCCTACCTATAATCCAAATGAATTTTGGAAGACCGGGGCCGATGGGGCGGGATTCTATAATCATGCTATTAAATCTAAATACGAGCCTGGTTCCACTTTCAAAATTGTAACGCTTGCCGCCGCAGTAGAAGAGAAGCTTTTTGATCCTGTTGCGACATTTTTGTCCGGGTCCATCCGGATAAAGGGATATAGTAAGGCACTGCATGATATTAATCATGCTGGATGGGGGCAAATCAGTTTTCTTGAAGGTGTGAAACGTTCTAGTAACGTTCTATTCGTTAAGCTATATGAAATGCTCGGACAGGACAAGCTATTACAGTATATCAATGATTTTGGCTTCAATGAGAAAACGGGAATCGATCTGCCAGGAGAAGTAAGCGGGGTCGTTAACCCTAACCTTGGACGTCCTATAGAAATTGCGACACTCGCATATGGACACGGTAAAGTGCTAGTAACCCCACTTCAACAGCTAGTTGCCGTATCTGCTATCGCTAATGGGGGGAAGTTGATGACTCCGTATGTAGTTAAGGAGGTCACAAACCCTAACACTGGTGAGACAAAGGTTACTCAGCCTAGTGTAGTGCGTCAGGTGATTGATGAGGAAAGCGCCAAGAAAACGGGTGAATATTTGGAGCAGGTTGTTGCTGACCAAGTAAAAGGAACAGGCCGCAACGCTTATATTGACGGCTATCGCGTGGCAGGAAAGACAGGAACGGCTATCAAGGTTGAAGGTAAGGATTATGTGAAATCCAAAGTACTTGTCTCCTTTATTGGTTATGCTCCTGTTGATGATCCAAAGATCGCTGTTATTGTCATTATTGATGAACCGAACGTTGAGGTTGGCGGCGGTAAGGCAGCTGCTCCAGTATTTAAAGAGATTGTATCCCAGTCTCTGCAATACATGGGAGTACCTAAGCTGGCGTCTGAGGCTAGTGATAGCAGCAGCAAAAAGCCGGCTAAGACTGAAACAGTCGCACTTCGGACTACACCAGATCTAACAGACAAGACGATGAAGGAAGCAAGAGAAGCACTTTTGGATCAAGGCTTCGATTATGTAGTGGTCGGAGAAGGATCTGCTGTAGAGAGTCAATATCCTGAGGCAGGTACGAAGCTTGCTACAGGGCAACGGATCTATTTATTAAGTCCGCAGGGGGCTCAGCCTACCATTCCAGATTTAAAAGGGGAATCCCTGCGTGATGCACTTGAAATTCTAACTCTACTAAAAGTAGAGATTGCGGTAGACGGAGAAGGTTACGTCTCAGAACAGATTGTAGGAACGCAAAATGGCAAGACCTTGGTCACTTTGAAAATGAAGCCATTAAATGATTATGGCGAAGATATTCCCGTGGCCCCGCCTGCTGATGAGGGGACAGATTCCGAGAGCGGAACATAGCTTGTTCTAACCCCTGTTTGTCCCGAATAGTCATGAAGATAAGAGCTCATGTCTATTGTTGAAAGTGGGGGAGAACGGAATGAAGGTTTCCAAAGTCGTAACACGGCGGAGAATGCTGTGGACATTGCTGGGACTGGCAGTGTTATTCGGTTCGCTGGTCGTGCGTCTTGCGTATGTGCAATTATCTCAAGGCGAGGAATTGACTGCGAAGGTAGAAGATTCCTTGCGCCGCAATATTCCTTTTACCGCTAAACGTGGTGAAATTATGGATCGTGAAGGTGTGCCGCTCGTTTCTAATATCACCACACCTACAGTGTATGCAGTACCGGTGCAGGTAAAAGAGAAGCAAAAGACAGCACAGCAATTAGCTCCACTGCTTGGGATGACTGAGGAGAAGCTGATGACATTGCTGTCCAAAAAAGAAATGTCGGTGAAACTTCAGCCCGGCGGCCGCAAAATTACGATGGATCTTGCCGCGAGCATCCGTGATTTGCAGCTGCCGGGCATCGTTGTCGCTGAGGATAGCAAAAGATATTACCCTTACGGCGATTTAGCCGCGCATATTTTAGGCTTTACAGGTATAGATAACCAGGGTATTACAGGAGTAGAGAGTATATATGACAATCTGCTCAAAGGCATAGCCGGCAATATTTCTTATTTGTCTGATGCAGGCGGAAGACTTATGCCTGGCTCATCTGAGAAATATTCTGCCCCTCAAGACGGACTTAATCTGGAGCTGACGATTGATAAACAGATCCAGTCCATTATGGAACGTGAGCTGGATCAGGCTATGGTAAAATATCAGGCGCAGGGTGCTTGGGCTATAGCTATGAATCCGAAGAATGGGGAGATACTTGCCATGGCTAGCAGACCGGGGTATGAACCAGCATCATACAAGGAATATGATGCGCAGATTTACAACCGGAATCTGCCTATCTGGATGACCTATGAACCTGGTTCAACGTTCAAAATCATTACTCTGGCTGCTGCGCTGCAGGAAGGTAAAGTAGATCTTCAGAACGATCATTTCTATGATCCGGGTTTTATCGAGGTAGCGGGCGCAAAGCTGCGCTGCTGGAAAAAGGGCGGCCACGGTAGTCAAACCTTTTTACAGGTAGTTGAGAACTCCTGTAACCCTGGGTTTGTCGCCTTAGGGCAACGGCTGGGAAAAGAATCACTTTTCAAATATATTCGTGATTTTGGTTTTGGCAGTAAAACGGGAATTGATCTGAATGGGGAAGCTAATGGCATTCTGTTCAAGCTCAGTCAAGTAGGTCCGGTAGAGCTTTCGACTACAGCCTTCGGCCAAGGGGTTTCGGTTACGCCTATTCAGCAGATAGCTGCGGTATCCGCAGCTATCAATGGTGGCAATCTCTATAAACCACATGTAACAAAAGCATGGGTTAACCCGGTTACGGGAGAGACTGTATCAGAGGTGAAGCCAGAGCTTGTGCGGCAGGTCATTTCGGAGGAAACATCCAAGAAGGTGCGGGCAGCACTTGAGAGCGTGGTTGCCAAAGGCACAGGACGGCCGGCTTTTATTGACGGCTATCGTGTAGGTGGCAAGACGGGTACTGCACAGAAGGTTGTAAATGGACGTTATTCTCCAACAGAGCACATTGTTTCTTTTATTGGCTTTGCGCCAGCGGATGATCCTCAGATCGTTGTGTACACTGCCGTGGATAATCCGAAAGGGATTCAATTTGGGGGTGTGGTTGCAGCTCCAATCGTGCAAAATATTTTGGAAGACTCACTGCACTATATGAAGGTTCCGGAGCGCAGTGATCAGCTTCCCAAAACTTATAAGTATGGCGAAACTCCGATAGTGACCGTACCTGATCTTACCGGAGCAACGGTGCAGGATATCTATGAGGATTTAAATATGAATTTTAATCTTGCACGTTCAGGCACAGGAAATACGGTCATCAATCAAGCTCCTAAGGCTGGGGCCAGAGTAGAACAGGGCTCAACCATCAGGATTTATATGGGAGCATCTAGTGAATAATGATTAAGGTATAAGGTTTCAGCTCGTATCCGAAAATGTAGAGTGAGGGATTACTATGAAAGTTAACGAATTATCTGCTTGTCTTGCTACTTCGCAACTATACGGGGATGGAGATGTGGAGATTACTGATCTTCAGACGGATTCCCGCCGTGTAGGCCCGGGAGATCTATTCATCTGTTTGCCTGGCCACACCGTGGACGGGCACAAATATGCGCCGCAAGCAGTAGCCTCCGGAGCGGCGGCTATTGTATGTGAGCACAAGCTGGAGCTTGATATCCCGCAGATTGTTGTGGATGACTGCCGGTTTGCGATGTCTGTCATGTCGAATGCTTTCTTTGGCTCACCTAGCAGCCGGATGAGAATGATCGGGGTGACGGGCACAAACGGCAAAACAACAACGACTTATCTCATTGAGCGGATTATGCAGGATCAGAATATGAAGACAGGTCTGATTGGAACGATTCAAATGCGCTATGACGGCAAAAGCTACCCTATGTCAGGCACAACTCCGGAGTCGCTAGATCTGCAGCGGTCCCTTCATGATATGGCTTCCAAAGGTGTGGAGTGTTGCGTAATGGAAGTATCCTCTCACGCACTTCAGCAAGGACGTGTGAAGGGTGCGGACTTCCGTACGGCAATTTTTACGAACTTAACCCAAGATCATCTGGATTATCATCATACAATGGAGGAGTATCGGGCGGTTAAAGGGCTCTTTTTCTCCAGATTAGGAAATGTGATCTCTCCGTGGAAGGAAGAACGCAAATATGCGGTGTTGAACGCGGATGATGAAGCAAGTCACTATTTTGCAGCCCAAACTGCGGCGGAAGTGATTACATATGGCATTGATAACAACGCTAATGTCCGAGCTTCGCAAATATCGATCACTGCAAAAGGAACTTTTTTCCATGTTGATACGTTTAAGGGGAAGACGGACATTTCGCTCCGTATGGTTGGAAAGTTCAATGTCTACAATGCACTCGCGGCGATTACAGCTGCTTTATTGGAAGATGTCTCTCTGGCTGATATCAAGACTAGTCTTGAGGCAATCGATGGTGTAGCTGGACGGGTGGAGTCAGTGGATGAAGGTCAGGAATTTGCTGTTATCGTTGACTACGCACATACACCAGACGGGCTAGAGAATGTATTAAAGACGGTCTGCGAATTTGCTACCGGCAAAGTGCTTACAGTGTTTGGCTGTGGCGGAGACAGAGACCGGACGAAACGTCCATTAATGGGGAAGATCGCTGCACGATATAGCGACATGGTATTCGTAACTTCTGACAACCCTCGGACTGAGGATCCTCAACTAATCTTGAAGGATATAGAAGCAGGACTAGTAGAGGATGGAGTCACCTCTGACCGGTATCATATGATTGTTGATCGCCGAGAAGCTATCGGGAAGGCTATTGAAATGGCAAGCCCTGGCGATGTAGTATTGATTGCGGGGAAAGGTCATGAGACCTATCAACTGATTGGCGGAGTGGTTCATGATTTCGATGACCGCATCGTCGCTAAAGAAGTTATAAGGGGCCGAAACTATTGATTACAAGAACGCTTGAAAATATTGCTGCCATGTGCGCAGGGGAACCTGCTGCTGTCGAAGCTATGAATACAACCCTTACGGGAGTCGTTACCGACTCCCGTAAGATCACACCCGGCTGCCTGTTTGTGCCTCTATCTGGAGACAAATTCGATGGTCACCACTATGCTGCCGCAGCACTGGCTGCTGGTGCTGGCGCAACCTTGTGGCAACGCGATAAAGGACCGGTACCTGAAGGTGGCGGAGTTATTATTGTTGAAGATACGCTGGAGGCTCTCCAGAAGTTGTCCGCTGCTTATCTGAAGGAAGTGGCTCCGCAGGTTGTCGCTGTTACGGGCAGCAACGGGAAAACAACAACAAAAGATATCATTATGTCTCTGCTTGAAGTGCAGTTCAAAGTGCACAAGACAGCGGGGAATTTCAATAATCATATCGGTCTTCCGCTTACTATTTTATCCATGGCTGAGGATACAGAGATCGCTGTACTTGAAATGGGGATGAGCTCGCGGGGAGAAATTGCTCTGCTGGCTTCTTTGGCTGAACCTGACGTAGCGGTAATTACTAATGTAGGCGAGTCGCATTTACTGCAGCTGGGGTCACGTAAAGAAATAGCCCGCGCCAAGCTGGAGATTGCTGAGGGGCTGAAGCCGGGGGGACTGCTGATTTATAACGGTGACGAACCGCTGCTGACTGAGGTAATGCAAGAGTCCACTTTTAAGGCTCCAGAAGGGATGAGAACCTTCCGTTTTGGTCTAAATGAGGATAATGATGATTATCCAACAGGGATGATGTCCCATACTGGTGGCATGACGTTCACGTCAAGCCGTCATAAGGAACATGCTTTTACATTACCGCTGCCAGGTCAGCATAACGTTGTTAACGCTCTGGCTGCACTAGCGGTTGCTCGTCATTATGGGGTTACGGAGCAGAATATGAAGGACGGTCTAAGCAAGCTCAAGTTGACGGGCATGCGGATTGAAGTGATTCGGACTTCCTCCGGACTTACGCTTTTAAACGATGCTTATAATGCCAGCCCTACTTCTATGAAGGCGGCTATAGATGTCCTGCAATCTATGAAATGCAGTGGCAATAAAATCGCTGTGCTCGGGGACATGCTGGAACTTGGGCCGGAGGAAGTAGAATTTCATCAAGAAATAGGCTACTACCTTGACCCTTCATTAACTGATTTTGTATGTACTTACGGACCATTATCCGTTCATATTGCCAAAGCAGCAGAAGAGAAATTCGGCAAAGAGCGCGTAAAAGCTTTTACAGATAAAGCGGAACTAACCGCTGTCCTTCTAGAGAAATGCAGTGCTAAGGATATTGTTCTATTTAAAGGATCAAGAGGAATGAAGCTCGAGGAAGTGCTTCAGAGCCTAAATAAAGATATTCAACAGACCTAAATCATTGGAGGGGGTGTACCCATGGATTATCAACTATTGTTATTGACTATTGCTGTTTCCTTTATCCTTGCGGTCATTGCCGCTCCGCTCTTCATTCCGCTTCTGCGCAGGATGAAATTCGGACAGCAGGTGCGAGATGACGGACCGCAAACCCATTTGAAGAAAGCGGGAACGCCGACTATGGGCGGTATCGTGATTATCGTAGCTTTTACCTTGTCTTATCTGAAATTTTCTGTGGTGAATACAGATTTTTACGTACTGCTCGTAGCTACGCTTGGTTTTGGATTGATCGGGTTTTTGGATGACTATATCAAAATTGTATTTAAGCGTTCCTTAGGGCTCACAGCACGTCAAAAGTTATTTGGACAGCTGCTGGTTGGTGCTCTGATGTGCGGTCTTCTGATTTATGCCGGACACAGTACAAGTATCAGCGTACCAGGTACTGATTTCAGCTTTGATTGGGGTGGCTGGTTCTATTATCCATTCATCATTATTATGATGATGGCAGTGACGAATGCCGTTAACTTTACAGATGGAGTCGATGGACTGTTGTCTGGTGTCAGTGCCATTGCCTTGGCCGCATACGCGGTGGTGGCAATGCAGGCTACGTCTATTGCGGCAGGTGTATGTGCTGCGGCAATGATTGGTGCTGTATTAGGCTTTCTTGTGTTCAATGCCCACCCTGCTAAAGTGTTTATGGGGGATACGGGTTCGTTTGGTATTGGTGGTGCTATAGGTGCTATTGCTATTGTCACGAAGAGTGAGCTGCTGTTTCTCATCATAGGCGGTGTCTTTGTAATTGAAATGTTATCCGTTGTGATTCAAGTGGTTTCATTTAAAACCCGTGGCAAACGTGTATTCAGAATGAGCCCGATTCACCATCATTTTGAGCTTGGTGGCTGGTCGGAGTGGCGTGTGGTAATTTCGTTCTGGGCGGTTAGCTTGGTGTTGGCTGCTGTGGGACTATTTATTAGCAAGGGGTTGTAGAGAATGAAACATCCAGATATGTATCATGGTGAAGAAGTTGTGGTTCTTGGGCTTGCTAAAAGCGGTGTCCAGGTGGCTAAAGTGCTGCATGAACGCGGCGCTATAGTTACGGTTAACGACAAAAAGGAAAGAGATCAAAGTCCCGAAGCTTCCGAATTGGAATCTTTGGGAATTTGTGTTATATGCGGCGGGCATCCGGAAGGACTTATTCATGAAGGTGTAAGTCTGGTAATCAAAAATCCAGGCATTCCCTATTCTGCGCCCCCTGTACAAAAGGCAATTGAGCTTGGAATTGAAGTGGTCACAGAGGTAGAGGTGGCTTATCGACTTTGTGCAGCGCCGATGATCGGCATCACAGGCTCCAATGGCAAGACGACAACGACGACCTGGGTAGGCCATATGCTGGAAGCTGCGGGAATGAACCCTATAGTTGCGGGCAACATTGGTACGCCTCTTTGTCAGGCTGCACAAGAGGCTACAGAGGATAACTGGATGGTGGTCGAGCTTAGCAGCTTTCAACTCAAAGGTACGGAGACCTTCCGGCCAAAGATAGGCTGTCTGCTGAATATTGCAGAGACTCATCTGGATTATCATGGAAGCATGAAAGATTATGTGGATTCCAAAACCAAGCTGTTCGCTAATCAATTAGCTACGGATACAGCAGTGCTGAACTGGGATGATCCTGTCTGCCGGGAACTTGTGCCCTATGTGAAGGCTTCGATTCTTCCATTCTCCTTGTTTGAGGAGCTGCCTCATGGAGTATTTGTTAGCCCGTCCTATATTACGGGGCAAGATGATGAGCTGAAGCGCCACATTATCTATCGCGAATCTGCGGACAAGGAAACGATAATCGCGGATGTGGATTCCATCGCTCTTCCGGGTCGCTTTAATGTGGGGAATGCGCTGGCTGCCTGTGGAATTGCTATTGCCGCTGGAGCTGACCCCTCTCTATTAAGCGAAGTGCTTTCTTCTTTTCGTGGTGTGGAGCACCGCCTGGAGTATGTAGCTGATAAGGCTGGAGCCGCTTATTACAACAATTCCAAAGCAACGAACTCCAAAGCGACAATTACGGCTTTGACATCGTTTCAGCGTCCGGTGGTATTGATCGCTGGCGGATTAGACCGTGGCTCCGATTATATGGAGCTGCTGCCTGTCCTGAGCGGACGCGTCAAAGCTTTGGTGGCGTTAGGACAAACCAAGGACAAGCTATTAAATGTAGCACAGCTGGCAGGATTAAAGCAGATTATCTCCGTCGATAATGGGGAGAGCGCCGCCGCCGTGCTGCAAGCAGCTGTGCGGGAAGCTTCCGCTCTGGCGGAAGAAGGAGATATCGTTCTCCTGTCTCCTGCATGTGCTAGTTGGGATATGTTTACATCCTATGAAGAGCGCGGGTGTATTTTTAAAGAGGCGGTGCATAACCTTTAAGTAGGGGGGTGGATAAGCCCCTACTACGGATGCAAGAGGTGTGCTCCTGATGAACAAAACTCGTCATGCTCCCGATATTTGGTTGCTGATTCCCATTCTTTCTTTGCTGGTAATCGGCATGGTGATGGTATACAGCGCCGGATCTGTCTTGGGCTTCCGCAATTATGGAGATTCGTTTTACTTTGTAAAGAGGCAGCTTTTGTTTGCAGGACTGGGACTTGTTGCAATGTTTGTTACAGCGAATACAGACTACAAAGTGTTAAAAAAGCTGGCTAAGCCGGCACTGATTGTCTGCTTTATCCTGCTCGTTATGGTGCTTATTCCCGGCATTGGTGTAGTTCGCGGGGGAGCGCGCAGCTGGCTCGGAATCAGCTCCTTCGGGATTCAGCCCTCCGAGTTCATGAAGATGGGGATGATTCTATTTCTGGCGAATTGGCTGGGAAAAGAAGAGTATGATATCACCTCCTTCACTCGTGGCTTACTTCCACCGTTAGCGCTTATCGGATCAGCCTTTGCACTGATTATGCTCCAGCCGGATCTGGGTACAGGTACCGTTATGTTTGGCGCAGCCTTGATGATGGTCTTTACAGCTGGGGCAAGAATGAAACATCTACTCTCACTAGGAGTAGCTGGCGTGGCTGGGTTTGTTGCTTTGGTTGCCGCAGCACCTTACCGGTTGCAGCGGATAACCGCTTTTCTTGATCCTTGGTCCGATCCCCTCGGTGCAGGCTACCAGATTATTCAGTCGCTATACGCGATTGGCCCTGGAGGGCTTGGGGGTCTCGGACTTGGAATGAGCCGGCAGAAGTACAGTTATGTACCTGAGCCGCAGACCGATTTTATTTTTTCTATATTGGCCGAGGAACTGGGGTTTATCGGTGGTTTGGCTGTGTTGATCCTGTTTCTTATTCTAATCTGGCGCGGAATGAAGGTGGCGATGAGTCTGCCTGACCGTTTTGGAAGCTATTTGGCCGTTGGCATCGTCTGTATGGTGGCTGTGCAAGTCATTATTAATATTGGTGTGGTCATCGGTCTAATGCCTGTAACAGGCATCACACTTCCTCTGATTAGCTATGGAGGTTCTTCGCTTACACTGATGTTAACCTCCCTGGGCATTCTATTGAACTTATCCCGTTATGCGAGGTGAAAGACATGCGTATCGTATTAAGCGGCGGAGGCACGGGTGGTCATATCTATCCCGCAGTCGCTGTTGCTAGACAACTGGAAGCAGAAGATAGAGAATCTACCTTCCTGTATATTGGTGGAACGCGTGGCTTAGAGAGCAAGCTTGTTCCCCAAGAGAATATCCCTTTCAAATCTATCGACATCACTGGCTTTCGGCGCAAGCTGTCCATGGACAACGTCAAGACGGTGATGCGTTTTTTAAAGGGCGTTAAGGCTTCCAAAGAAATGTTAAGAGAGTTTAAGCCTGATGTTGTAATTGGTACAGGCGGTTATGTATGTGGTCCGGTCGTTTACGCTGCATCCCGGCTGGGTATCCCAACCTTGATCCATGAGCAAAATGCTATCCCTGGTTTGACAAATCGTTTTCTAAGTCGTTACGCGAGTACAGTGGCCGTAAGCTTTGAAGGGACAGAATCTGCTTTTCCGGGGAGCAAGCACGTAATCTACACAGGTAATCCTCGGGCAACGACGGTTACTACGGCTAGTCCACAACGGGGGTTTGCCTCGCTGGGCATTCCGGATAACAGCACGGTTGTTTTGGTTGTTGGCGGCAGTCAAGGGGCTAAGGCTATTAATAAAGCCATGATTGAAATGGCCCCATTTGTGGGTAAGGGTAATGGTGTTCATTATGTTTACGTTACAGGTGAGCCTTATTTTGAGGATACCCGTGCTGAATTGCGTCAGAAGCTGGGTAGCACACCGAACTGGCTGCATGTCCTACCTTATGTTCACAATATGCCGGAGGTCTTGGCTTGTACCTCCTTAATCGTAAATCGGGCGGGGGCATCTTTTCTCGCTGAGATTACAGCGCTGGGTATTCCTTCTGTACTTATCCCTTCTCCTAATGTGACGAACAATCACCAAGAGGCGAATGCAAGACAGCTGGAACGCGAAGGGGCCGCTGTGGTGCTGCTTGAGAAGGATTTGAATGGTAAGGCGCTTTATGAAGCTGTGCAAGCAATCATTGGAACTGAAGCTGTACGCCAAAAAATGTCCGAGGCTTCCAAACGACTGGGCAAAAGGGATTCTGCTGCCATTGTCACTAACGAACTCCGAAGACTAGCCGGTAAACAGCCTTAAGCCATTTACCTTTGAGAGGTATTTTCCTTATTGGCAGCTCTCTGTCACACACTTGGAGGAACGAACATAGGATAATCCTATAATCGTGACAATCACCCAGAACACTTCCTAACCTGAAAGGTAGTGCAGGATAATCTTGTACATTTCATATGACCTTGTATCGGAAGTGTTTGTGGTGGGTGAGCGGTAATCTCGGAGGTGATACATTGGACAAATTGGTGATTGAGGGTGGAAGTCCCCTGTCAGGCACCATTCGTATCCATGGAGCAAAAAATGCGGCGCTGCCGATTCTAGCGGCAAGCCTGCTGGCCGAAGGAGTTCACTCACTGCATAATGTGCCGAAGCTGCTGGACATCGAGACTATGCTAGACATCTTGGATCGGCTGGGCTGCAGGTGCGTGCATCAAGAGGATACGGTGACGATAGATACGTCAGCCGTGGGGACATCTCATGTACCTGAGGATTTGATGCGGCAGATGAGATCTTCCATTTTTTTAATGGGACCGCTGTTATCCAGATTTGGTGAGGTAACGATCTATCAGCCTGGTGGCTGTGCGATCGGGGAGCGTAAAATCGATCTTCATTTGCAGGGTCTTAAAGCACTGGGGGCGGAGATCGAGGAAAGCAACGGACGAATATCCTGTCGGGGCTCAAAGCTTGTAGGGAGTGATATTCATCTCGACTATCCAAGTGTTGGAGCCACGGAGAATATTATGATGGCTGCCGCCAAGGCAGAGGGGACAACGACGATATCGGGAGCAGCAAGAGAGCCGGAAATACAGGATCTACAGCAATTTTTGAATAGTATGGGTGCTCAGATTATCGGTGCAGGCACCGATACCATTACGATCCAGGGTGTCAAAAACTTATATCCCTGTACGTACGAGGTAATCCCAGACCGGATAGTGGCTGGAACTGTAATGATTGCTGCGGCAGCTACACGTGGGAATGTGACCTTGACACATACGAACGCCGGGCATCTGACTTCGCTTATTCATGTGCTTAAGCGGGCTGGTGTTCAAATCACAGTATGCAATGATATAATTAATGTCAGCTGCATGGGGCGTCCGCGTGCGGTTGAGAGAATTGTAACCTCTCCTTATCCTTCTTTCCCGACGGATCTGCAATCTCAGGTCATGGTGCTGCTGTCGCTCGCCGATGGTTTTAGTGTGATCAAGGAAACGGTGTTTGAGGGACGGTTCAAACATGTGGAAGAAATGGCCCGGATGGGTGCTGACATCTCTATCGATTTGAATCGTGCGTTTATTCGCGGCGTTCAGAGATTGTATGGTGCTACTGTGGAAGCTACTGATTTGCGGGCGGGTGCAGCTCTGGTCATTGCCGGGCTTGCTGCACAAGGGACTACGGTCGTTGAGCAAGCGCATCACATTGACCGTGGTTATGATGGAATAGAGAAGCTGTTTCAGAAGCTTGGCGCGCGAATAAGCCGTAAGGTGCCTGTAACGGATCCACTTGATTTGGCCAATTAAAGCTCCCTGTCTCCTTCCAGATCTCTCAGAGAAGGAGACAGGGCCTTATTACGGAGATATGAGAATGACTACAACCCGATTACCTCTACTTAAAGAGGACAAGCCTAAGAAAAAAATGAGCCGTAAGATTACGGCGATCCTGCTGCTGCTGTTCACTGCGCTTCTTGCTGTGATTTTTTTCAGATCGTCTATTAGCCATATTACAGTGATAGATTTTCAAGGTAGCAAGTATTCTACTAGTGAAGAGTTACTCTCACAAAGTGGAATTAAAATAGGTGGGCAATTCTTTGCTGTATCAACTAAAGCTGTGGAAGAATCTCTGCTGAAGCTTAAGACGATTAAAGACGTCAGCGTGCAGAAGGATTTCCCCGGGGTGATCACAGTAAAGATTGAGGAATTCCCTGCGGTAGCTTATGAACTGGAACAGGGAGGCCTCTTAAAGGCGATTCTGTCCAGTGGAGCTGCAGTGCCTGTTAATGAGACTGGAATTGCTGTTGAGAAACCTATATTAACGAACTGGGACCCGGATGATCCGAATAAGGCTAAGCTATGTCAAGCATTAGCAAGCATTCCTAATGAATTGACAAGTGATATCTCTGAGATTGTTCCCTCGCCAACCTTGTCTTTTCCAGACCGGATCAAGCTCTATACTAGATCCCGTTTTGAGGTGATTACAGCCATCTCTTTGCTAAAGAGCAAGGTGTCCTATTTGAATCAGATTATAGAGACTGAACAGCCTGGACTCATTAAAATGCTAGAAGCCGATTCATATGTTCCTTTTCAGGTGGAAAGCGATGAAGAAGATGTTGCGCAAGAGTAGTGTGGAGGTAAATAGTCCCTACTAATAGAGTTAAAAAAATGCTACAATCGGAGTTACGGGCAAGAAGCTATATCCCTCTTTTTTCTTCGATTTTTTTGAGATATAGTACTATATTTGGTTGAAATGACCAATTAGGCCGATATTTCTTGTGATAATTGCTATTTTTACAATAACATATGAGTAACTATTCACATTTGGGGATGTTGGAATATTATTCCGTTCAAAAAATTTGTAGAAAAAAGAGGGAAAGGATTAGGTATGTTGAATATGTACAGAGAAGTTTCCCGGGACCGGGATAAGGTAATGCAATTAATTATGATTATAACAGGAGGTGCCATAGGACTTGAGCAACAATGACATCATTGTTAGTTTGGACATCGGTACATCCAAAGTTCGGGCAATAATTGGGGAAGTTACCAATGGAACCTTTAATATTATTGGCGTTGGATCTGCTGATTCGGAAGGAATACGTAAAGGCGCGATTGTAGATATCGACCAAACTGTGCAATCGATCAAAAGTGCTATAGATCATGCAGAGCAGATGGTGGGTATTCAAATATCAGAGGTTTATGTAGGCATTTCCGGTAATCATATTGGCCTGCAATCCAGCCACGGTGTTGTGGCCGTTCAGAATGAGGATCGTGAAATCGGCGATGATGATATCGATCGCGTAATTAAAGCTGCGGAAGTCATTGCTATGCCTCCGGAGCGTGAAGTGATTGATGTTGTTCCCAAACAATTTATCGTCGATGGTCTTGAAGGAATTCAAGACCCGCGCGGAATGATTGGTGTTCGTTTGGAAGTTGAGGCAACAATCATTACGGGTGCTAAGACGCCAATACATAATCTACTACGCTGTGTTGAGAAATCAGGGCTGAAGGTAAAGGATCTTGTGCTGATGTCTCTTGGAGCTGGTGGATTGGCGCTGTCCAAGGACGAGAAATCGATGGGATCTGTTCTGGTTGATATTGGTGCGGGCTCAACAACAATAGCCATATACGAAGAGGGTTCTCTTAGTGCAACCTCCACGATTCCGATCGGAGGAGAATTCGTAACCAATGATATTGCCTACGGACTTCGGACGCTTACTGATCAAGCGGAGAAGGTAAAACTTAAATATGGTTGCGCATGGATTGACGATGCAGCCTCAGACGTTGTCTTCAAGGTATTGCGCATTGGCAGTAACGTGGAGAAGGAATTTAACCAAGAGGATCTGGCGGCAATTATCGAGCCAAGGGTGCAAGAAATATTCCACCTGATTCGTCAAGAAGTTAAACGGCTTGGTTACAGTGAACTGCCTGGAGGTTATATACTTACAGGTGGGACTGTCTCGATGCCGGGTGTATTGAAGGCTGCTCAGACCGAGCTGGCTGCATCTGTACGCATCGCCGTGCCGGATTATATCGGTGTACGGGACCCTGGGTTTACCGGCGGTGTCGGTATTCTGCATAATGTTGTCCGTAGTTTCCGAGCAAGAAACAGTGGTGGAAGCAGCAACAAAAAGACGGTCAACCGGAGCAAGCAGAACGCCACTCCGAGTCAGGAAACTGTTCAGAAGCCCGGATTTGTGGAGCGTCTAAAAAATATGTTTAGCGAGTTTATATAAGTGTAAGTCCAGATATACTTGGACCGGCCATCCAAGCACATTGAGGGGGAGATGGAACAATATGTTAGAATTTGATTTTGAAATGGAGAGCTTGGCGCAAATAAAAGTCATCGGCGTGGGCGGCGGAGGTAGTAATGCTGTCAACCGGATGATTGAAAACGGCGTTCAGGGTGTAGAATTTATTACGGTTAATACAGACGCCCAAGCGTTGCATATGGCCAAATCGGAGCACAAGCTGCAGATTGGGGACAAGCTGACCCGTGGTTTGGGTGCAGGCGCCAACCCTGAAGTCGGTAAGAAAGCAGCGGAGGAATCCCGTGATCTGATTTCGAATACCCTTAAAGGTGCAGATATGGTATTTGTTACTGCAGGAATGGGTGGCGGTACAGGTACAGGTGCGGCGCCAGTTATAGCTGAAATTGCTAGAGAGTGTGGAGCCCTGACTGTGGGTGTAGTTACTCGCCCGTTCACTTTTGAAGGAAGAAAACGTTATAACCAGGCAATGCTTGGAATCGAAGCTTTGAAAGAAAAAGTCGACACGCTAATTGTCATTCCAAATGACCGTTTGCTTGAGATCGTTGATAAGAAAACACCGATGTTGGAAGCTTTCCGTGAAGCAGATAATGTTCTCCGGCAGGCTGTTCAAGGTATCTCTGACCTAATTAAGGTTCCTGGTCTGATTAACCTTGACTTTGCGGATGTAAAGACGATCATGACAGAGCGCGGTTCAGCGCTTATGGGAATTGGTATAGCAAATGGTGAGAACCGTGCGTCTGAAGCAGCACGTAAAGCCATCATGAGCCCACTCTTGGAAACGTCTATTGAAGGCGCCCGCGGCGTAATCATGAATATTACGGGAGGATCTAACCTCTCCCTATACGAAGTCAATGAAGCGGCTGAGATCGTTACATCCGCCTCTGATCCTGAAGTGAATATGATCTTTGGTGCGATAATTGATGAAGGCCTGAAGGATGATATCAAAGTAACAGTAATTGCTACTGGCTTTGAACATAAACCATCGCCTGAAGCTCCAGGACGTCGTCCGGTCTCGACGAATAACGAGCCAGCGGCAGCACCGGATAAGAACGCTGCTAATCTGCGTCCGTTCGGGAATCAGAACACGTCAGATCAGTTGGATATTCCGACGTTCCTGCGTAACCGTAATCGTAGCAACAACGACTAGTTAAATATTTTTATCAAGAAGATATGAAAGCACCGTATTATCCAGCTAATAGAGCTAGGGTACTGCGGTGCTTTTTTTATGTGAAATGCTGTTCAGAAGGAATAAAACCCTCCCACGCTATAACTCGACAAAAAAACCTCAAGAATGCCCCCCAAGTTTAGACAGACTTTGAAAGCGAGACTTTTTATACTAATCATATCGTCCAAAAAACAGAGCCTGATCCATTTTGGCTACAGGATAGATTCCGCCATAGTAGGCAGGTGAATGCACTGGTTGTTTATATTGACTTGATATTCGCCGCCAATCTAGTGATCGACGGAATTCTATTGTGGCTGACAGGCTGGATGGTCAAGCTGAGGATATCATGGTGGCGGCTAGTCCTCTCAGCTCTGGTTGGTGCGCTCTATGTGGTGATGATGTTTGTGCCGGAGTTGTCTTTCATGTATACCTTCCTCATTAAGTTTGGATTGTCGGTGGTTATGCTATGGATTGCCTTTGGTTTTGGGAGTCTGCAAAGCTACCTTCGCACTATGGGAGCTTTTTATATTATCAACTTCGCAGCTGCTGGTGGGATTGTAGGTATTCACTATTTGCTGCAGAGCTCCGGTGATATTTGGAATGGTATTATGTTCACTGCTTCAGGAGGGCATGCTTACCGCCTAAAGATTGGTTTTTGGTTTGTAATTGCAGTATTTCCCCTGGTGTTAATCTGCTTCAAGGCAGTGCACTCCTCACGAATCAGAAGGGAGCAGCTTGAAACCTATATCGGTGAGGTGGTAGTAGAAATTGATGGAGTGACTGTTTCCTGTCCCGGCCTGCTAGACACAGGTAACCGGCTTTGTGATCCTTTGACCCGCATACCGGTGATGGTTATGGAATCTTCGCTCTGGGAGGGACATCTGCCTGAAACATGGAAAGGTAGACTCACTCAGGACGGAGCGGACAAACTTTTACTAGAAACGGACGGGCAGTCGTTTGCTTGGCAGGACAGGATGCGACTGGTGCCTTACAGGGGAGTTAACCGGGGGGCATCATTTATGCTTGCACTGAAGCCTGATCAGGTGACGATAAAGCTTGGTGAAGATATCTTTTATTGTAAAAGAGTCTTGATCGGGCTGGATGGTGGGACATTGTCGGGGGATGGAGCCTATCGGGCTGTAATACATCCTGATTTGACTCAAAAAGAGAGCGCTATTGATGCAGCACTGCCTTCCTAATCTTTAAAGCTAGCTGAACCAAACTTCTGATGGCTGAAAGCGGGATTTGAAAGCTTCACACGCGAACCGTGCACTTCTTGGAGGAGGAACAAATAATGGTCAAATGGAAAATTGCTCTGCAGCTGCAATATTACCGCATGCTGTTTCTACTAGGGCTGAAGAGTCAGGAAATCTATTATATTGGCGGGAGTGAGGCACTTCCTCCACCGCTGACACGGGAAGAAGAAGAATATCTGCTTCAGCGGCTGTCTAGCGGCGATGCAGCTGTTCGTGCGATGTTGATTGAGCGCAATCTTCGCTTGGTAGTATATATCGCTCGTAAATTTGAGAATACCGGCATCAATATCGAGGATCTGGTTTCGATTGGCGCTATTGGCTTAATTAAGGCTGTGAACACTTTTGATCCTGAGAAAAAAATAAAACTGGCTACTTATGCATCCCGCTGCATAGAGAATGAAATCTTGATGTATCTGCGGCGGAACAGTAAGACACGGAGTGAGGTTTCTTTTGATGAGCCGCTTAATATTGATTGGGATGGCAATGAATTATTGCTTTCTGACGTATTAGGAACGGAAAATGATACCATTTATCGGAACATAGAAGAACAGGTTGATCGCAAGCTGCTGCAAAAGGCACTGGAAAAGCTGAGTGACCGGGAAAGACTCATTATGGAGCTGAGATTTGGCCTGCGCGGAGGCGAAGAAAAGACACAAAAAGATGTGGCCGATCTGCTTGGCATCTCCCAATCTTATATTTCGCGGCTGGAGAAAAGAATTATCAAGCGGCTGCGCAAGGAGTTTAACAAGATGGTGTAAGGTGAAATTAGCAAGGAATAAAATGGCGAGCCCGGGAGATAATGTACAGTAATGTTTCTCCTTGGGAGGTAAATCATCATGACCCGTAATAAAGTCGAGATTTGCGGTGTGGATACTGCTAAGCTGCCTGTTCTAACGAATGTGGAAATGCGGCAACTGTTCACTTCGCTGCAGCAGCAGGGCGAGCGATCCGCCAGAGAGAAATTGGTAAACGGTAATCTTAGACTTGTTCTAAGCGTTATCCAGAGGTTCAATAATAGGGGAGAATTTGTTGACGATTTGTTCCAGGTGGGTTGCATCGGTCTGATGAAAGCCATTGATAATTTCGATTTATCACAAAACGTTAAATTCTCCACATATGCAGTTCCGATGATTATCGGTGAGATTCGGCGTTACCTGCGTGATAACAACCCGATTCGGGTATCACGTTCTCTCAGAGATATCGCCTACAAGGCGCTCCAGGTACGTGATAGTCTGACCAATCAGAACTCGCGGGAACCGACGATATTCGAAATATCAGAAGCGCTGGGTGTGCCGAAGGAAGATGTTGTATTTGCTCTTGATGCCATTCAGGATCCAGTGTCCTTATTCGAGCCGATCTATCATGACGGCGGCGATCCTATTTATGTAATGGACCAGATTAGCGACGATAAGAATAAGGATGTGTCGTGGATCGAAGAAATTGCATTACGTGAAGCGATGCGTAAGTTAGGACAAAGGGAGAAACGAATTTTATCCATGCGGTTTTTCGAAGGGAAAACACAGATGGAGGTCGCAGACGAGATTGGCATTTCACAGGCACAGGTCTCACGTTTGGAGAAATCTGCGATTCAGCAAATGCAAAAACACGTGAAATCTTAGAGCAGTAGCCATGAGGAGATATTCCAGAATCCGGGTTAAGGATTTTGGGCGATCTCCTCTTTTTAATGAATGTAGACAAGCTTCCGTATCATATATTGGACTATAGGTCGGATTGTACAGGGGTGGTGAGATGAACGAGGATTATCAAGGGTCTGCCAAAAAAATGAAAATCTCTGATTTTCAGACGAAGGATGTTATCAACATTGTAGATGGCAAGCGGCTGGGGCAGATTAGTGATCTGGAGCTTGATTTGCGCCGTGGTGTCATAGATGCCATCGTTATACCCGGATACACTCGGTTTATGGGATTGTTCGGAGGCGGGACAGATCTGATTATTCCATGGCGGAATATAGTCAAGATCGGGTCCGATGTAGTGCTCGTGAAGATTGAAGAGTCACGGATGTCTCCGGGACAGGAAGAGCGGGAAACGATGTATCTGGAGCGGGGAGATCGCAGCGAACGGCGCACTTATTAATTAGGTGCGTTTTTTGTTTTTTTATTTAAGAATTTAGGCGATCTGGCTTAAGCGTCACTTTGTACGGGTATTTACATGTGGTACACTAAGGCGGAGGTGAGGAAATGGAACCGTTTGTGCAGGGGAAAGAAATGCTTATGCTGCTCCATCTGGAGCCGTGGCGAGTGGAGCATAACGAAATTACAACGGGGTTTACTGGTAGACAGGGAGGGGCTAGCAAGGCGCCCTATGACAGCCTGAATTGTGCGTTTCACGTTGGGGATGCTCCTGAAGCTGTCCTGAGCAATCGGAGAGCGCTTGTCGAAGCTCTTGATTTCAAACCGGAAGCATGGACCTGTGGAGAACAAACCCATGGGGCAGAGATAGCTGTGGTAAGGGAAGTAGACCGTGGGCGGGGACAACAGGACAGAGCATCGGCATTTCAAGCCACGGACGGTCTGCTGACGGATGTGCCCGGGGTTTTGTTGACTTCTTTTTATGCGGATTGTGTGCCCCTTTATTTTTATGATCCCGTGCGTAGAGTCGTCGGTCTTGCGCATGCAGGCTGGAAAGGGACGGTGGCTCAGATTGCCGCAGCCATGGTGAATAAGCTGCAAACGGTATACGGCAGCAATCCACATGATATTGTGGCAGCGATCGGTCCATCCATTGGCGACTGCTGTTATGAGGTGGATGATTATGTGATGGAGCATGTTCGCCAGTTGGAGGGCAGCTTGAATGAGGGTATAGAAACTTTCGATGCTGTGGAGCTTTACAGAGCCTCAGAGACTGATCAGAGTAAATACTTGCTAAACTTGAAAGAAATGAATCGACGCATTATGATAAAAGCAGGAATATTGCCGACTCATATCGAATGTACAACATGGTGTACAAGCTGTAATCGTGATTTGTTTTTTTCATATCGCAAAGAAAACGGTATTACAGGCAGAATGACGAGCTGGATCGGAATAAAGGAGAGTTGAAAGTTGTCTTTAACACTGCAGGAGAGAATTGCTGAGGTAGAGGAACGTGTAGCACGTGCCTGCGCGGCAAGCGGCCGGGATCGTAATGACGTCAAGGTAATTGCAGTGACGAAATATGTTTCTCTGGAAATGGTATCCTCCGTATTGGAGGCAGGACTAGAGCATATTGCCGAGAGTCGCTGGCAGGATGCTGAGCACAAATGGAAGGTTTTAGGGGACAAAGGGACATGGCATTTTATCGGGCATTTGCAAACCAATAAGGTTAAAGACGTTATTGGAAAATTTCAATATATACACTCTTTGGACCGGATGTCTCTGGCGCAAGAATTACACAAAAAGGCGCTTGCCGCCGATCAGGAAGTGAATGTGTTTCTTCAAGTGAATATCTCTGGCGAAGATACGAAGTTCGGTCTGTCACCTGAGGCAGTACCTGGATTTTTACGTGAAATCGCTAGTTTGGACCGCGTTAAGGTAATTGGACTTATGACGATGGCACCTTTAGAAGGTGATCCAGAGCTTACCCGTCCTGTATTTCGCGGACTTCGTGAGCTGCGCGATGAGCTTAATCAACTTGCTTTGACACCTGAGCCGATTACGGAGCTGTCCATGGGAATGTCGAATGATTTTGAAGTGGCGATACAGGAAGGAGCTACCTGGGTACGCCTGGGTACGGTGTTAGTAGGCCATTAGGAGGGATCGTGATGAGCGTTATGAACCGATTTATGAGTTTTTTGGGCTTGCAGGAGGAAGAGGAAGTTGTGGAGCGGGAGCAAATCCACGAAGAGGATGAGTATGAGCCGGCCCCTGTAGAAACCCGCAAAAATCAAAGGGGCAACGTTGTCAGTATCCATTCGCAAAAAAATGTCAAGGTTGTATTATATGAACCACGTTCATATGATGAGGCACAGGAGATTGCTGATCATCTTCGTTCGCATCGGACGGTAGTAATTAACCTGCAGCGTGTTCGCAATGATCAAGCAATGAGAATTATTGATTTTCTCAGTGGAACTGTTTATGCCCTTGGGGGAGGAATCTCTAAAATTGGGGGCAATATATTTATGTGCACTCCAGATACTGTTGAAATTCAAGGCTCCATTACAGAAATCCTAGGTGACGATCAAGACTATAACAGAATGAGGTGAATGGGCTTTGCTTCAAATTGATTACATTATCGATATTTTGTTTAATATTTATTTTTACATGATTATTTTCTATGTGCTAATGTCCTGGTTACCCAACGTTCGTGATAACTTCATTGGAGAACTGCTAAGCAAACTCGTAGAGCCGTATTTAACACCTTTCAGACGGTTTATTCCACCGCTCTTCGGTACACTTGATATCTCTCCAATCATTGCATTACTTGTCTTGGAATTCGCAGCAGGCGGACTTAAATCTATCCTGCATTTGATTTTTTAGGCATCTGTGATGAAGAACGAAGTTTACGGGCATTTTCATCCCGATGAACGTCAATTTGTGGACAAGGCCTTTGAATGGGTTACCAACGCTGGAGAATATCATGAGACTAAATTAACTGAATTTCTCGATCCCCGCCAAGGTTTTATTCTGCAAACTTTAGTTAACCGCCATCCTGACGTGATTGTTAAATGGGAGGGTGGACATGCTGAGGCAGAGCGGAAGCGAGCGCTTGTCGCCCCTGATTATCGTGATCTGGATCAGGAAGACATGGAGCTGAAGGTGCTTGCGATAACCTCAGGGGAGCAGAAGTTTCTGGCCTTGGAGCACGGGGACTACATGGGTTCTATTCTGGGGCTGGGCGTTAAACGAGGCAAAATCGGTGATATTCATGTTCTGGACGATGGTTGTCATGTTGTAGTCGCTGCTGATATTGCAGATTATTTAGCTATGAATTTAACTGGAGTGCACCGGATACAGGTAAGTACGGAAGTATTACCCCTTTCCGCCTTGCGTAATAGTGAGGTTAAGCTGGAAGTGATGGATTTGACTGTAGCGTCCCTGCGATTGGATGGCATTGCCGCAGATGTAACACGGCTTAGCCGAAGCAAAATTCTTGCTCCCATCAAGGCTGGACGCGTTCGGGTAAACTGGAAAGTGGAGGAAGACCCATCCTGCAGTCTTAAGGATGGTGACATGGTATCTATTCAAGGTTTCGGTCGCTTCAAGGTGCTAGAGGTCGGCAGTTTGACGAAAAAGGGCCGATACCGTGTTCAGATTGGTAAATTTGTGTGAATCCCTTGCAGGAATACGGTCTTACTTGTCGAAATTGATTATTTCGAGGGAATCAAACATTTTTAAAGCTGGACGCCGATACTTTAAAGAAGAGGCGGACCATAAATGGCAGGCGGAACACAGAAACACCTTCTGCCTTTACTTGAAGTACAGTCTTTCTTCTTTGTCTGCCGCTTAGTTGCGATTTAGAGATAAAGAAGGTCCGAAATTTCTAGGAGGTGCACAGCATGCCATTAACACCGCTCGATATACATAACAAGGAGTTTTCTCGGAGACTTCGCGGTTATGATGAGGACGAGGTCAACGAATTTCTAGATCAAGTGATCAAGGATTACGAAAGCGTCATCCGTGAGAACAAGGAACTGCAGAATCAGCTCTTGTCTATTCAAGAGCGTCTGGATCATTTTGTGAATATTGAAGAAAGTTTATCAAAGACGATCTTAGTCGCTCAGGAAGCGGCGGATGATGTGAAGAACAACTCCAAGAAGGAATCCCAGCTCATTATCAAGGAAGCGGAGAAAAACGCCGATCGGATTATTAACGAAGCGTTATCCAAATCCCGTAAGGTTGCTATTGAGACTGAAGAATTGCGTAAGCAAGCTTCGATCTATCGCACTCGTTTCCGGACATTAGTGGAAGCTCAGCTGGAGCTGTTATCACAGGATGACTGGAATGCCTTAGAGAGTCGTGAGGCGAGCGAGAACGTAGCCTTCAAGGATGATGTTCTTCATCGCATCTAAAGGTTTCAGACGATAATTGGCTAAATAGAGGGAGCTATTCCCTCTATTTTTATTTTCCGATAAAATAGACCATAATAAAGTGAACTCCATGCGCAAGTACGTCCTTAATAGCTAGATTGGGCGAATGGCTGTTGACATTTAGATTCAAAAAGTCTATAAATAGAACATATCTGTATAATGTTTATATGTATTCGATGACGGGACAAGTACGACAAGGTAACGTTCTCCAGAGAGTCGGCGATTGCTGAGAGCCGATTGTTCGAGCCCTGCCGGAAGATCTTCCCCTAGAAGTTAAGCTGAAGCGTTGATCGTGCGTAAGCTTAACCGTCTGCCGGACGTTACACCGGACCTGTGCACAAGATTTACGCGCAGGACTGAGATTGTGCTGAATACACTCCCCTTAAGGATGTGCTCATGCGCAGAATTAGGGTGGTATCGCGAGCGTCGTCTCGCCCCTTTGGGGGTGGGATGACGCTTATTTTGTTGTTCCGGGGCGGCCATCCCCCTAAATCCCCCTTTCTAAGGGGGACCCCAAGGGCTGCCGCCCTCTGGACACCCGCAAAGTAAAGCCTCGTGCAAATAGGTACGGTGGTGGAAACGAACGGACTCATGTGGCTGAACGAGCGGCCCTTCTTAGGCTCCCCTGGCGGGTTCGCCTGCGGGGCCTTAACGGCAAGAGCGGTGTGCGACCAGCTGCGCAAGGTCGCTCATTGGCGCCCCGAGCAATTGCTGCCCTACGGGATCGCGGCTCGGGTGCCAGGGCAAGAGCGGTGCGCGACCAGCTGCGCAAGGTCGCTCATTGGCACCCCGAGCGATTGCTGCCCTAACGGGATCGCGGCTCGGGTGCCCGGAAAGAAGGGGCGGTTGCTGCGCAATGCCGCCGAAGCCCCCGAGCGATTGCTGCCCTACGGGAACGCGGCTCGGGTGCCAGGGCAAAGAAGTGGCAGCTGCTGCCAGGATCGCCCAAGGATCGAAAAGAGCTTTATAGACTAATCCATGAAAGGATTGACCATCACATGCAAAAAGTAGATGTCAGAGAAAAGGCGCGGGCAAGAGATGTCCGCATATTGAAGAAATGGAACGAAGAGAATACGTTCCGCAAGTCCATGGAGAACCGTGAGGGACGTCCAAACTATGTATTCTATGAAGGTCCGCCAACAGCAAACGGTGCGCCGCATATCGGACACGTGCTGGGACGGGTAATCAAGGATTTCATCGGTCGTTACCAGACAATGAAAGGTTACCGCGTAGTACGTAAAGCCGGCTGGGATACACACGGTCTGCCAGTAGAACTAGGCGTACAAAAGAAGCTTGGCATCTCCGGTAAACAAGAGATTGAGGAATATGGCGTAGAAAAATTCATCCAGGAATGTAAAGACAGCGTCTTCGGTTATGAGAAGCAATGGCGTGAATTTACAGAAGCAATCGGATACTGGACGGATTTAGATAATCCTTACGTAACCTTGGATAACACCTATATCGAAAGTGTATGGAACATCTTGGCTACAGTGCATGAGAACGGGTTGCTTTACCGCGGACACCGTGTTAGCCCGTATTGCCCGAGCTGCCAGACTACACTAAGCTCACATGAAGTTGCTCAAGGCTACAAAACCGTTAAGGATCTCAGTGCAACTGCGAAGTTCAAGCTGGATGACAGCGGAGACTACGTATTGGCTTGGACGACAACACCTTGGACCTTGCCAGCCCATATGGCGCTAGCTATGAATCCGGACATGGATTATGTACGTGTGCAACAAGAAGATGGTGTGTACATCGTTGCTAAAAACTTGGTCGAAGAAGTAATGAAAGGCGAGCACACAGTCCTTTCTACACATAAAGGTTCCGAGTTTATCGGTAAAACTTACGCACCTCCATTCGGATATATTAAGGCAGAGAAAAGCAATGTTATCGTAGGTGCTTCTTTCGTTACAGATTCCAGTGGTACAGGGATCGTACACATGGCACCAGCACATGGTGAAGATGACTACAAGACTTGCCGTGAGAATGGCATCAGCTTCGTAAATGTGGTTGATAATTCCGGTAAGTATACGGATGTAGTTTCTGATTTTGCGGGACGTTTTGTTAAGGATTGCGATCTGGATATCATTAAGGTTTTGTCTGAAAAAGGATTGCTTTACGGTAAAGAAAAATACGAGCACAGCTATCCGTTCTGCTGGCGTTGTGATACACCACTTTTGTATTACGCAACAGACAGCTGGTTCATCAACACTACAGCGATCAAAGATCAGCTGATTGCTAACAACAACAGTGTGGCTTGGTACCCTGAGCATGTACGTGAAGGTCGTTTCGGGAAGTTCTTGGATGAACTGGTTGACTGGAATATCAGCCGTAACCGTTATTGGGGTACACCCCTCAATGTCTGGGTATGTCAAGAAACGGGCAAAGAGTTTGCACCACACAGCATTGAAGAGCTAAGAGCGATGGCGATTGGTGATGTTCCGGAAGATATCGAGCTGCATAAACCTTTCGTGGATAAGATCAAGCTGCGCAGTCCGTTTAGCGAAGGTGCAGAGATGGTTCGCACATCGGAAGTGATCGACGTATGGTTCGACAGTGGCTCGATGCCTTTTGCACAAAGCCATTATCCATTTGAGAACGAGGATAAGCTGAATGATCAGTACCCGGCAGATATGATCTGTGAAGGGATCGACCAGACCCGCGGATGGTTCTACAGCTTGCTTGCAGTATCCACCTTGTTTAAGGGTAAAGCTCCATATAAAGCAGTTATCGCTCACGGTCATATCCTCGATGAGAATGGTCAAAAAATGTCCAAATCCAAAGGCAATGTTATTGATCCTTGGGAAATCATGAACGATTACGGCACGGATGCATTCCGTTGGGCTATTTTGTCCGACAGTGCACCGTGGAATAATAAACGTTTCTCGCGTGGTCTTGTAGGTGAGACAAAATCTAAAGTAGTGGATACGCTGGTGAATACACATGCCTTCTTAACGCTTTATGCGGGCATCGATGGATACGACCCAGCCGATCATCCTTTTAAGGTATCAAAACATAAGTTGGACCGCTGGATCCTGTCCCGTCTGAACAGCTTGATTCTTTTGGTGGATAAAGGACTTGCGGTAAATGACTTCGTGAATACGTCTAGAGCGATTGAGAACTTTGTGGATGAGCTGAGCAACTGGTATATCCGTCGTTCCCGTGACCGCTTCTGGGGTAGTGGTCTAGGTGAAGATAAATTGGATGCTTACCGTACGTTGACTCATGTGCTTCTGACAACAGCGACTTTGATGGCTCCATTTACACCGATGTTGTCCGAAGATATCTTCACAAACCTTGGCGGCGGAGAAAGTGTGCATTTGGCAGACTACCCGGTTGCTGACGAGAACTTGATCGATAAAGAGCTGGAAGAGGATATGGAAAGTGCAAGACAGATCGTCGAGCTGGCGCGTAACGTACGTAACGAAACAGGCATTAAGAATCGTCAACCGCTGTCCGAGCTGATCGTTTCGATGAACCGTGACTTCCATTTGTCTGAGTATGAAGAGATCATCAAAGACGAGATCAACATCAAGAACATCGTGCTGGAGAACAGTGACAGCGGATTTGTTGATTTCACGCTCAAGCTGAATCTTAAGGTTGCCGGTAAAAAATACGGTAAAAACGTAGGCTTCCTGCAAGGCTTTCTGAAAGCTATGGATAGTGACTCTACCCGTAAAGCGGTGCAAGACGGCTCAATCGCGATTGCGACACCTGAAGGTGAAGAGCTTGTAATCACTTCTGAAGAGCTGCTTGTTGAAAAACAAGCCAAAGCAGGTTTCGCCGCAGCTTCCGGATATGGAGTTACGGTTGCGCTCAATACCGAAATCACGCCTGAGCTTGAACAAGAAGGCTGGGTTCGTGAGATTATTCGTGCGGTTCAAGATTACCGTAAACGTCTGGATCTGCCGATCGAGAAACGGATCGCACTCACTTTGAAGTTAGACGATGAGCTAAAAGCAGCTGTTACAGCATTTGACAATGTACTGCGAGACAATGTACTTGTGACTACGGTTGATTTTGATGGAGAACATGCTTTTGAGACGGTAGAAGTCGGTGATAAATCCATCGGTATCCATATCGAAGCATAATTCTGCATTACCTGTCCCAAAACAGCATATACTAGCGGCATAAGTGTAAACGGAGATCTTCCGTTTATGCGGGAAATATAGTCTTTATATTTCGGCGCAAAACTAACGAGTCCCGAGCTTAAGGAGATGAATTCTCTTTGGCCGGGCTCGTTTACTTTGTAGCGAAGGAAAGACATATGAGAGGAGCCGTAGCTGTGGAGGGAAACAAGAGGAGAATCTCCATTAAGACATCCGGCAATAAGAATAACCCAGACAAGGGAAAGGAGAATAAGGCTTTTCCTGAAGTTAATCCTGAGTATCTAACAGCAGATCCGCGTAATCCCGAGGATATTCCGCTGGAAGAAAAAATGAATACGATGTACCGATTGACCTTTGAGTGGGCTCATATTTTGGAAAAATCCCGAATTTATCAATATACGGATCTACTATATTCACCTTGGCGGTTGATTTGGAGAAATATTTTATTTGGAGCAGCTCGGGGAGTTGGGATTGCACTGGGTTTTACTTTTTTTGCGGCAACGATTATTTATATCCTTCAGGGACTAGGCGCGCTCAATCTACCGATCATTGGGGATTATATTGCGGATATTGTGCGGATTGTACAGCGTCAGCTAGAGTTCAAATAGCCATCGAAACGTTAAGATTAAAAACAGCGAACCATTCCTCAAAACTGGAACAGTACGCTGTTTAAATGTTTTTGTATAGGGGACATCTGTGTTTAGTCTTCGTCGAGAGGATCAAGACTATGGGTTGCCTCGTCACTGTCTAAATAACGCTGGTAGCTCCGTCCCGGCACTACAATCAGATTGTTGCCCGTGATATCAGTGGCGATAAAGTTCTCCCAAGGCTCTACGCAGCCTTCCAGCTCATCGGCTTCAATCTCCATATCATTATAAGAATCAATATTGTTGCCCTCCGCCATGGCGGGAGAATTCGAGGTACCCCAGCTTTCAACAATCTGCCAGGCATCCTCGCCGTCAAAACCGTTTTGATCGTCGCGCTCATCCAGACTGGTGCGTCCAAAAGGTGGAGATAACAGTTCCTCTTCCACTGGACGAGTGAAAGGTGCGTTTTGCCGCGGGTTGTGCTCTTTACAATAAAGTGTGGAAGGGATGGCAGATAAACGTTCAAAAGGGATCGGCTCACCACTAGCCTTGCATATCCCATAAGTGCCATTATCCATAGCGGATAAAGCAGCTTCAATATCGTCCAGCTCATGCTCGTCCCGTTCTAACAGTGAAATGTCCATGGAGCGATTATACAAATCGGTGGCTGCATCTCCTGGATGGTTGTCATTCTCGGAAAGTTCTCCGGAACCATCCCGCATGGATTCATCTAAGCCGTAATGCTCATTATTCTGAAGCCTGCGCTGAATCGTATCCCGATCTTTTTCCAATCGTGCACGTAGCTCTGAGAGCTGCTGTACTGTCAGGTGCGTCATAATGAGAAAGCTCCTTTCTGTACCTTTTATAAGAATCATTCCGACTTGCCGGATAACACCGGATGGTTCTTCTGTTAGGTTGACCGGAGAGCAGGGATTTTACCGCTGGAAAATAGTCCCCAAGATTGAACTTAGCGGATGTCCTGCAATAGACGATTCTTTAAGGGCTGTGCTACAATATACAAGTCTTTAAACAGTATTCGTACCGCATTTAGCGGGAAAAATAAGAACGGAGTGACAACTTCTGTGGTGTACTATTTGATTGCTCTTATTGTATTTTTGGTGGATCAAGGGACAAAGTATCTCATTGCTACACGTCTGGAGATCGGAGAACAGATTTCTGTGATCGGAGATTTTTTCCTGATTACCTCTCATCGCAATCGCGGGGCTGCTTTTGGGATTCTCGAAGGTCAGCAATGGTTCTTCTTTCTAGTTACGGTTGTAGTGGTTAGTGGTATCGTTTGGTATTTGAACAAGACTAGACACTCGCGGAAGCTGTTATCTGTTGCCCTAGGGCTTGTACTGGGTGGAGCTATCGGTAACTTCCTGGACCGGATAATCAATGGTGAGGTTGTTGATTTCCTTCTGTTCAATTTTGGGAGCTATAGCTTCCCGATTTTTAATGTGGCGGATTCTTGTATCGTCATTGGGGTTGGATTGATTCTTCTGGATTCTTTTCGTGACCTTAAAAACGGCGAAGAAATTACAGAAATAAAAGAAGTAAAAGAAGCAAAGGAAGTAAGAGAAGGGAATGAATGATTTGAATAAAGACGTCAATCACCAAGCGGCATCTACGAGCGAAGAAGAGAGGGACGTCACGGAATGGACCGTTTCGGCAGAGAACGCGCGGGAGCGAATCGATAAATATATTACGGAATCATGGGAAGAAGAAATTTCCCGTTCTCAGGTGCAGCTGTGGATCAGCGGCGGTAACGTTACGGTTAATGGCAAGCCAGTGAAAGCCAACTATAAGCTATCGGAAGGCGACGTGGTTAGCGTTGTTGTCCCTGAAGCAGAAGTAACGGATTTGATCGCGGAGAACATTCCTCTTGAAGTTGTATATGAAGACAGCGATGTCATTGTGATTAATAAACCCCGGGGCATGGTTGTGCACCCAGCTGCGGGACATCCGGCAGGCACCTTGGTAAATGCGCTGATGTATCACTGTAAGGATCTGTCCGGCATTAACGGTGAGATTCGTCCAGGCATTGTACATCGGATCGATAAGGATACCTCTGGTCTTATCATGGTGGCTAAGAATGATGCCAGTCATGCCTCACTTGCCGCACAGCTTAAAGAGCATAGTGTTACGCGCCGATATATTGCAGTCGTACACGGCAACTTGTCGCATGATAAGGGCACTGTTGACGCACCGATTGGCAGAGATCCACATGATCGCAAGCTATACACAGTAACCGAAAAGAACAGCAAAAAATCCGTGACCCATTTTACAGTAATGGAACGCTTCGGAGATTGTACACTGCTGGAGCTGCAGCTGGAGACTGGCCGCACGCATCAGATCAGGGTACATATGAAGTTCATTGGCCATCCACTTGTAGGCGATCCGATATATGGACGCAGCAAGGGCACTACGATGAATGGACAAGCGTTGCATGCGGCGGTGCTCGGATTTATTCATCCTACCACAGGTGAATATAAAGAATTCAGCAGACCTATTCCGGAGGACATGGAAGAAGTCCTGTTCACACTACGCAGCAGATAAGTACAAATGAAGTGATAATTAGTCTATGGTATTGAACACTACTTTACGGCATATTTAAAAACATAAGGATAAAGAAAGGGTAATGCCTTATTCTTTATCCTTATTTTTATAATGAAACGGATATCCGGAAACATACGCCATCCAAGGGACGGCGAAGCCGTTTCTTTTAAAAGTAGAATAGATATTCAGGAGATGAGATGACAGTATGAGTATTGAACAATACCAAGATAGCTTCATTCAGACTAATTTTGCAGACCGCATCGGCGGTGCCAATTATGGCAAAGACACTTCGATTTATAAATTCGAGAAAATCAAACGTGCTAAAGCATCCGCAAAACAGGATTTTCCTAACATTGAACTAATTGATATGGGCGTAGGCGAGCCGGATGAGATGGCGGATGCGGGTATCGTAGCTAAGCTTGCTGAAGAAGCAGCGAAGGAAGAAAACCGCGGATATGCGGACAACGGAATTGCCGAATTCAAGACTGCTGCTGCTGAATATTTGCGGGAAGTTTTCCGGGTGGAAGGAATTGATCCAGACACGGAGGTAGTTCACTCCATCGGATCGAAGCCTGCGCTGGCTATGTTGCCATCTTGTTTTATCAATCCAGGTGATATCACGATTATGACCGTGCCGGGTTATCCAGTCTTGGGTACACATACTAAATATTTGGGTGGACAAGTATTTACAGTGGAGCTGAAGAAGGAGAATGAATTCCTTCCAGATTTGAACGAAATTCCAGAAGACATTGCTCGTAAAGCTAAGCTTCTTTATCTAAACTATCCAAACAATCCAACGGGCGCTAGTGCCACTCCTGAGTTTTTTGCTGAGGTCGTTGCATGGGCGAAAAAATACGATGTAGTGGTTATCCATGACGCACCTTATGCTGCCTTGACTTATGACGGTTTGAAGCCACTTAGCTTCCTCTCCGTTCCAGGTGCAAAGGATGTGGGTGTAGAGCTGCATTCTCTTTCTAAGTCTTACAATATGACGGGCTGGAGAATTGGTTTTGTGGCTGGTAATCCGCTAGTGGTTAAAGCTTTCAGCGATGTGAAGGATAATAACGATTCCGGCCAATTTATCGCGATTCAAAAAGCAGCGGCTTATGGTCTTGCTCATCCGGAGATTACTGAAGCGATTGCGGATAAATACTCCCGTCGTCACAACCTGCTAGTTGATGCACTGAACAGCCTTGGCTTTAAGGCTGAGAAGCCAAAAGGTTCCTTCTTCCTGTATGTCGCTGCACCTAAGGGAATCAAAGACGGCCGTCGCTTTGAATCCGGTGAGGATTTCTCCCAATTCCTGATTCGTGAGAAGCTGATCTCCACTGTGCCTTGGGATGATGCAGGTCCGTTTGTTCGTTTCTCCGTTACCTTTATTGCTAAAGGTGAAGAGGAAGAGAGACGTGTCATCTCTGAAATTCAAAGACGTCTTAGCGATGTGGAATTTGAATTTTAAGCATTGTTATTGAAATTAATGAGGCTGTCTCAAAAGTAGTGAATTCTACTTTGGGGCAGCTTCTTTTTTATGGAATAGGAAATGTTGTAGATGTTGCTGTGCCTTATGACTATAAGCCGCGTGTCGTGTTCTGTACTATTGGGGTGGGTGGTGGATGAATGGCTGTGTGTGATTTTCGTACAGCTTGCAGTAGATGATTTGTGGTAGCTGTGACGGTGGACTTTGTGCGGTGGACTTGTGTGGCGGACTTGTGTGGTGAGCTATATGCGTTCTGTGTTTGTGTGAAGTAAAGAGTGGGTTTTAAACTAATTAGGGAAAAGCTCCCTGAAATTAACCGATATTCGCTCTAAATGAACGAAATCAGGGAAAACCTCCCTAATAATCAGGGGGGTTCTATATTAGTTACTGAATCGGTCAATAATTAGGGAAGTTTTCCCTAATTACAAGTCTGATGAACAGAAATCTCTGAATTTCAGGGAGGAATTCCCTAATTACTATATAAGTACCTCAACGATTGCATCATTTGGAGCATTACTAGGTGCGCCTCTTGAACCATTTGGACATCAAGTAGTGTTAAGAACATAAACGAGGCTGTCCTAAAAGTGATGAAACGGCTATTTGGGACCAGCCTCGTTTTTTATGCAGATATACTGAGTACCGCTTTCCCCTTGTTGTTAATAGAAGTAAGGAAGAGAAGTGCAAAAGTTTAGGCAGAGAAAGTTGACATGAGGGGGTTGTTCTGTCATAATTCTTGTTAAATGAATAGCGCCTTTAATTCAGTCCTGTGAGGCTGGCAAGGTAACGTGAATCGAGGTTCGCGACTCTTAGAAAGGTATCCGTGTGTAAATACGGAACTGTCTTTTTATGCGCGCGGCCGTCATCTTCCTCATCTGCGGATTTCACTCCTTGCCTGTTATAGGCAAGGATTTTTTTGATTTCCGGGAACTTGAATAGGCGAACAAGCTGGAGGGTGACAAGATTATGGTTACTGAGAAAAATGTCATTATGGATGAAACGGCGATCCGCCGGGCCTTATCGCGTATTGCTCATGAGATTTTGGAGAAGAACAAAGGTATCGAAAATTGTCTGCTGGTCGGCATTCGGACACGAGGTGTGTATCTGGCACAGCGTATCGCTGAGCGCATCAAGGAGATTGAAGGCGTCGAGATTCCATACGGTGAGCTGGATATCACACATTACCGGGATGATCGTGAAGTGGAAGGCAGTGAAGCAGTAGTGAAGAGTAACGTCGTTATTACTTCAGGAAGTGCTGGCATCCATGATCAGAAAGTCATTTTGTTCGATGATGTACTTTACACCGGACGCACCATCCGCGCGGCGATGGACGCTTTGATGGATTGCGGACGCCCACGAATGATTCAACTGGCAGTACTGGCTGACCGCGGACACCGCGAGCTGCCGATCCGGCCGGACTACATCGGTAAGAATGTACCTACCTCAAAGCACGAGCAGATTGAAGTGGCGCTGAAGGAATACGACGGCAAAGATGAGGTCTACATTATTTCAAACCGGGAGGAACGATAACATCATGACACTTACCAAGGTAAAGGAACGTAGTCTGCTGGGAATCAAAGAGCTTGACCGGTCGGAAATTATCCAACTGCTTGACAGAACAGCATTTTGGGACAATCAAAGTGAAAAGCTGACGCCCATCTTGAACTCCCATTTTATTTCTAACATGTTTTTTGAGAACAGCACACGCACACGCTTCTCTTTCGAGATGGCAGAGAAACGACTAGGTGCGCAAGTACTTAATTTTACGGCTGCAGCTTCTAGTGTAGAAAAAGGGGAGTCGATCTACGATACAGTGCGCACACTGGAATCGATGGGGATCGATGCCGGAGTTGTGCGTTTGAAGCCTGCAGGTGTGCTGCAGCAGTTAGCTGAGAAGGTGTCCATACCGCTTATCAATGCGGGCGACGGTAACAATGAACATCCTACGCAGGCGCTGCTTGATTTATACACCATGACCAAAACCTTTGGGGAACTAAAAGGCCTGACAGTCTCCATCATTGGGGACATTATGCATAGCCGCGTAGCGCGTTCTAATCTCTGGGGGCTTACGAAAATGGGAGCCAAGGTGCAGTTCTGCGCACCGGATAATATGAAGGCTCCTGAGCTTATGGAGTATGCGCCTTACGTAACTATGGAAGAAGCTCTTAAAGCGGATGTAGTAATGATGCTTCGAGTACAGCTTGAGCGCCATACTTCCGGCATTAAGCTGTCTGCTGAAGATTACCGTAGCCACTATGGTCTAACAGAAGAGCGGGCAGCTAAGCTCGCCAAAGACACAATCATTATGCATCCAGCTCCGGTTAACCGGAATCTAGAGATTGATGATGCAGTAGTAGAGTGCAGTCAATCGCGGATTTTCCCGCAAATGTCTAATGGCGTACCGGTTCGGATGGCGGTTCTCGAAAGAGCTTTACTATAAGCTTACAGAATGCTAACGTATAGAGACTAATAAATATACACAAAGATGAATTTTTATTATATAATAACGAGAGGGCCCGCAGCTGTGATCTGAGGGTAAAGGTAGAATCATGACAGTGATTATTAGAAACGCCAGCGTATTGAATAAGGAAGGCTTGCTTGAGCGCAAACACATCGAACTACAGGATGGTGTGATCTCGGCTATAATCGACGGAAATGAAGCTATCGGAGAAGCCACGGAGATCATTGATGCTGAAGGTAAGCTGCTCATTCCGGGACTCATTGATATGCATGTGCACTTGCGTGAACCGGGATTTGAACACAAGGAAACAGTGGAAACCGGAAGTCGCTCAGCTGCTAAAGGCGGATTTACAACCATTGCATGTATGCCAAATACTCGTCCGGTGACAGATAGCCCGGAGATCGTGCAATTTGTGAAAGACAAGGCGCGTGAAGCAGGACTAGTTAAAGTGCTTCCTTATGCAGCCATTACGAAAAATGAGCTCGGACGTGAGTTGACGGATTTTGCGGCGCTCAAAGAAGCTGGAGCTATTGGTTATACAGACGACGGTGTGGGCGTAGAAAGTGCTCAAATGATGAAAGATGCAATGAACATCGCAGCATCGCTCGATATGCCAGTCATTGCTCACTGCGAAGATAACTCGCTGGTTGAGGGCTGCTGTGTAGCTGAAGGTGAGTTCGCTAAGAAGCATGGCCTCAAAGGAATTCCGAATGAGTCAGAAGCGATCCATGTTGGACGCGATATTTTGCTGGCAGAAGCGACAGGCGTTCATTACCATGTATGCCATGTCAGTACTGAACAGTCGGTGCGGCTGATTCGCCAAGCAAAAGAGATCGGCATTAAAGTAACTGCTGAGGTATGTCCGCATCACTTGCTTCTTGCTGAAGACGATATTCCAGGCCTTGACGCCAATTGGAAAATGAACCCGCCGCTGCGCTCCCGCCGCGATGTTGAGGCGTGTATCGAAGGGTTGCTTGATGGCACACTAGATATGATTGTTACAGATCATGCGCCACATAGTGAGGAAGAGAAAGCGAAAGGAATGCAGCTGGCACCTTTTGGTATCGTTGGATTCGAGACAGCTTTCCCCCTCTTATACACGGCGTTTGTAGAAACCGGAAAATGGGATTTATCCTTACTAGTACAAAGAATGACTGCCGATCCTGCACGAGTATTCAGATTGAACACCGGGGTTATGGAGATCGGAGCTCCTGCAGATTTGACACTCATCGATCTGGAGCAGGAAAAAGAAGTAGACCCAGGTTCCTTCGCAAGCAAAGGACGCAACACACCTTTTGGCGGCTGGAAGCTTAAGGGTTGGCCAGTAAAAACTTGGGTGGACGGCAAAGCCGTATGGACTGAGAAAAACTAGCGGACTGGTGAGGCGAAATTGCTGATCTTTGCGGATCAGCAATTTGAGCGCGTACACTCCGGAAGGCATGCAAGGCATACGTATTAGACTACAGAACATGAAGGAGTGGAAGGGAATGCAGGCGAGATTGCTGCTTCAAGACGGAACTTTATTTACAGGTACCGCATTTGGCGCTGAAGGTGAAAAGACAGGCGAGGTTGTTTTTAACACAGGAATTACAGGATATCAAGAGGTGCTGTCTGACCCTTCATATTGCGGACAAATCGTTACCATGACGTACCCATTGATCGGGAACTACGGGATTACGCGGGATGATTTCGAATCTGTTCGACCTTTCGTACACGGTTTTGTAGTGCGTCGTCATGAAGAAGTTCCAAGTAACTGGCGCGCAGAATACAGTGTGGACGACCTGCTGAAAGAATACGATATTCCTGGAATCAGCGAGATTGATACCCGGATGTTGACGCGGATTATTCGCCACTACGGAACAATGAAGGCGATCCTGACTACCTCTAACAAACGGGTAGAGGAATTGATGGAAATGATGGGCGACACTTCAATTGAAGAACTGCGCAATCAGGTAGCTCGCACATCTACTCCAAGCATGTACAATAGCCCGGGAACTAAAGAACGCATCGTGCTGGTAGATTACGGAGCGAAGGCTGGTATCTTACGCGAGTTGAACAATCGCGGTTGTGATGTTGTAGTTGTACCTCATGACGTAACTGCTGATGAGATTCGTCGCCTCAATCCAGATGGTATCCAGCTGTCCAACGGCCCTGGGGACCCGAAAGACGTTCCACATGCAGTGAAGACGATCTCAGAATTGCTTGGTGAATACCCAATCTTCGGTATCTGCTTAGGTCACCAGCTGTTTGCACTGGCTTGTGGCGCGGATACAGAGAAGCTGAAATTCGGACACCGTGGCGGTAACCATCCGGTTAAAGAATTGGAGAGCGGACGTTGCTTCATTACTTCTCAGAACCATGGCTACACAGTGAATGAAGACTCTGTGAAGAGCACGGATCTAGAGGTTACTCACATTAATAATAATGATAAGACCGTTGAAGGACTTAAACATACCCGTTATCCTGCGTTTTCAGTACAGTACCATCCAGAAGCAGCACCGGGACCTCATGACAGCAGCTACTTATTCGATCGTTTCTTACAGATGATCGCTGATCATAAAGCTAACACACCTGTAAGCTCGCGCCAGGCGCAGCTTGCGGCAAACGCCAGAATCACGGCGCCAAAACCTACAGTAAAACAGCTTGAAGCCGTGAAAGGAGCTCTATAACATGCCTAAGAATGAAAAGCTTAAAAAAATATTAGTAATCGGTTCTGGACCGATTGTTATCGGGCAAGCCGCAGAATTTGACTATGCCGGAACGCAGGCCTGTCAGGCCCTGAAAGAAGAAGGCGTGGAAGTTGTGCTGATCAACAGTAACCCGGCGACTATCATGACTGACACCAATATGGCTGATAAAGTTTATATCGAGCCGATTACCCTTGAATTCGTAACTGGCATCATCCGCCAGGAGCGCCCAGATGGCTTGTTGCCAACTTTGGGAGGACAGACAGGTCTTAATATGGCTGTAGAATTGGCTCGTGCAGGAGTACTAGAGCAAGAGAATGTTAAGCTTCTAGGTACCCAGCTTGAGTCCATCGAAAAAGCAGAGGATCGCGATTTGTTCCGTGATCTGATGCGCGAACTGGAACAGCCTGTACCAGAGAGCACTATTATTACCACAGTAGATGAAGCGATGAAATTCGCTGAGGAAATTGGTTTCCCTCTAATTGTACGCCCGGCTTATACGCTTGGCGGCACCGGCGGCGGGATCTGCGACAACGAAGAAGAGCTGCTTGAGACTGTCAAAGCAGGTATTCGTTATAGCCCGATCGGACAATGTTTGGTGGAGAAAAGTATTGCCGGCATGAAGGAAGTTGAATACGAGGTTATGCGTGATGCGAACGACAACTGTATCGTTGTCTGCAACATGGAGAACTTCGACCCGGTAGGTGTGCATACAGGTGACAGTATCGTTGTGGCACCTAGCCAAACGTTATCCGATCGTGAATATCAAATGCTGCGCAGCGCTTCACTCAAAATCATTCGTGCGCTGAATATCGAGGGTGGCTGCAACGTGCAGTTCGCACTGGATCCGCAAAGCTATCAATATTATGTAATCGAAGTAAATCCACGTGTCAGCCGCTCTTCGGCTTTGGCTTCGAAAGCAACCGGTTATCCGATTGCCAAAATGGCTGCCAAAATCGCGCTTGGTTACACACTTGATGAAATCGTCAATCCAGTTACTGGACAGACCTATGCTTGCTTCGAGCCTACACTTGACTATATCGTAAGCAAAATCCCACGCTGGCCGTTCGACAAGTTCATTCATGCGAACCGTAAGCTGGGCACACAAATGAAAGCAACTGGAGAAGTTATGGCCATCGGTCGTACCTTCGAAGAGTCCATTCATAAAGCAATTCGTTCCCTGGAAATCGGTGTACACCGTTTCCGCCTGCCGGGCGCTGAAGATTTGGAAGAAAGCGTCCTGCGTGAACGTCTGGCAAAACCTGATGATGAGCGGTTGTTCTTGATCGCGGAAGCCTTCCGCCGCGGATTTGGCTTGCAAGAGATCCAAGATATCACTAACGTGGACTGGTGGTTCCTGTCCAAGATCGAGGGATTGATCAACTTTGAAGAGGTTATCCGTGGGGATGAAAGCTTATCAGCAGAAACCCTGTATCAAGCTAAACGCAGAGGTTTTACAGACCGTGCGATTGCTGAGATTCGTGCAGAAGGACAAGCGAACGTTAAATTCATCAAAGAAGCTGATGTACGCGCGCTTCGTTTAGAGCGAGGATTAACGCCTGTATTCAAAATGGTAGATACCTGTGCGGCTGAGTTCGAAGCTTCTACACCTTACTACTACTCTACTTATGAGACTGAAAATGAAGTCATTCATTCCGATAAACAAAAGGTTATCGTACTTGGATCGGGTCCAATCCGGATCGGTCAAGGGATTGAGTTCGATTACTCCACTGTGCATGCAGTGTGGGCGATTCAGAAGGCAGGTTATGAAGCGGTTATTATCAATAATAACCCTGAGACTGTATCTACGGACTTTAATACTTCGGACCGGTTGTATTTTGAACCCTTGTTCTTTGAAGATGTAATGAACGTAATTGCGCAAGAGAATCCGATTGGGGTTATCGTACAATTCGGAGGCCAAACAGCCATTAACCTTGCTGCACCATTAAGTGCGGCTGGCGTTAAGATTCTCGGAACTAGCCTAGACAGTATTGACGAAGCTGAAGACCGGAAGAAATTCGAAGCTTTGCTGGCTCGTCTGGATATTGCCCAACCAAAAGGGAAGACGGTTATCAACGTAGATCAAGCAGTAGAAACTGCACAATCGCTTGGATATCCGGTGCTGGTACGTCCTTCCTATGTACTTGGTGGACGCGCAATGGAAATTGTATATAATGATGCGGAATTGCTTAGCTACATGGTAGAAGCGGTTAAGGTGAATCCGGAGCATCCGGTATTGATTGACCGTTACATGTTAGGTAAAGAGGTTGAGGTAGACGCAATTTGTGACGGTGAGACGGTAGTTATTCCAGGGATCATGGAGCATGTTGAGCGTGCAGGCGTTCACTCCGGTGACTCCATCGCTGTATATCCTCCGCAGTATCTGGATGAAGGTCTGAAAGCAAAAATTGCTGAGATCACAATCAAGATTGCTAAGGAACTGAAAACGATTGGTCTGGTCAACATCCAGTTCGTCATCTATCAGAATGAAGTGTACGTAATTGAAGTAAATCCGCGTTCATCGCGTACGGTTCCATTCTTGAGTAAAGTAACTGGAATTCCAATGGCGCATCTGGCAACCAAAATCATTCTCGGCGGCAAGCTGAAAGATGATGGTTATACAGAAGGTCTATGGCCGGAAAGTGATTATGTATCGGTTAAAGTGCCGGTGTTCTCTTTTGCCAAGCTGCGTAGAGTAGAACCAACACTCGGACCTGAAATGAAATCGACGGGTGAGGTTATGGGCCGCGATAAATTATATGCAAAAGCTTTGTATAAAGGTCTAATCGGAGCAGGAATGAAAATTCCAGCAACTGGCGCTATCATCGTTACAGTGGCAGATAAAGATAAAGCAGAAGCTGTAGAGCTTATGAAAGGCTTCCACTCGTTGGGTTACAAGATCATTGCTACCGGAGGCACCGCTCAAGCGCTTGAAGAAGCTGGTCTCAACGTAATGAACGTGAACAAGCTGGATGAAGGTGCGCCGAACATTCTCGACTTGATTCGTGGTGGGCAAGCCAACTTCGTCTTTAATACACTGACTAAAGGGAAAACACCAGAGCGTGATGGATTCCGTATCCGTCGTGAAGCGGTTGAGAATGGCGTCGTATGTATGACATCACTCGATACAGTAACGGCACTGCTCAGAATGCTGCAGACGATCAACTTCTCGTCACAGTCCATGCCTGCTTTTGTTGGACAATTAAACTAATCTCATAAAGATGTATAGGGCGGTTTGCGTTTACGCAGACCGTTCCGCTATGCCTAGGGGCTAATAAATGAAGAGTGTGGATTTAAGTCTGCACTGGATGGGAGAACGGTTATGGGACAGGGAGATGCAAAGTGGAATGAAATGGCGAATCGCTTGATGATCGCCTTAGATTACCCTGATGTTGCTGGGGCAAGAACCTTGATTGACAAGCTGGAAGGGATTCCTTGTTATATGAAAGTGGGAATGCAGCTCTTCTATGCAGCCGGACCGGAATTCATTAATGAACTGAAATCTCGGGGGTATTCTGTATTTGCAGATGTCAAAATGCATGATATTCCTAACACGGTAAAAGGCGGGGCAGAAAGCCTTACGAACCTCGGTGTGGATATGTTTAACGTACATGCCGCAGGAGGCTCAGCGATGATGGCTGCAGCCCGGGAAGGCGCTGCTTCAGTAGTTAATGCGAATGCTGCGCTTAAAATGCCTTTGATTATCGCAGTTACACAGCTAACCAGCACGAGCCAAGAAGTGATGAATAACGAAATTGGAATCGCAGGAGACGTAGCAGATACTGTAGTCAGATACGCTAAGCTGGCAGCCGCTGCAGGTCTGGATGGAGTAGTGGCTTCACCGCAAGAGTCTTCAGCGATCGCAGAGGCTTGTGGGCCCGCATTTTGTACAGTTACACCTGGTATCCGGCCAGCAGGTGCATCCCTAGGTGACCAGTCCCGGGTGATGACGCCGGGCAAAGCCATTCAGCAAGGCAGCCACTTCCTGGTGGTGGGACGTCCTGTTACAACTGCAGCTGATCCACGTCAAGCAGCACTAAATATTATTGAGGAGATGACCCTAGCATGAGTACATTAAATAGAAGTGAACAAGTAGCAAGTTATCTGCTTACGATAGGAGCGGTGGCACTGCGACCGCAGGAGCCTTTTACCTGGACCTCTGGTATTAAATCCCCGATCTATTGCGATAACCGTCTGACTATGGCTTACCCAGAGGTACGTAACTATATTGCTGATGCCTTCGCTGAGCTTATTAAAAGCCAGTATCCAGATGCAGAGGTGATCGCAGGTACAGCAACCGCAGGCATTCCTCACGCAGCTTGGGTAGCTGATAAACTCAATCTGCCAATGGCTTATATCCGCGATAAAGCTAAAGGTCACGGCAAGCAGAATCAGATCGAAGGCCTAATTAAGCCGGGGCAAAAGGTAGTCGTTATCGAGGACTTGATCTCCACTGGTGGAAGCTCCATCAAAGCAGCTCAAGCTGTGCAAGAAGCAGGCGCAGAAGCGTTGGCTGTATTGGCAATCTTCAGCTACGAGCTGGATCGTGCGGTCGATGCTTTTGCTGCCGCTGAAATGCCATTACAAAGCTTGTCCAACTACAGCACATTGATTGATGTGGCTCTTACACAAGGCGAGATCGCAGCTACAGATGTGGAACTGCTGAAATCTTGGAGAAAAGATCCTTCCGCATTTGGCGTTTAAACTAAATACCTGAGTATAGATTGGACGGGCCTCTCACATTTTGGTGGGAGGCTTTTCTTTTTAACTGCACCGAGTGCAATTAAAAGGAAAAGGTGCTCTGACACTCTGGAATACTATACTCTGCCCCGGTGATTCCATCGCGCTGTCGTCACACACGCAGAATAGTTGCAGTTCGTGCACTTAAACTAACCTTCCTTAGAGGATATGGCGATATAGTTGCACTTTGTGCAATTATATCCACCAGAAATCCGCCGAAAGCTCCTAATAACGTTTTTTAACTGCACATAGTGCAATTAAAAGGAGAAGCGCAACACACACAGCTGTAATAGTCGCACAAAGTGCAATTATCCTGCCGTAGAAAGGCATATCAGGATCCTCAGAAAACTCCCGGAATGTTTTTTATAGAAATAATATGAAGAAATCGTAGCATAACTTTAAACAGCCTGTAACTTCCCCTCCTGAATAAAGCTATATACTGTTACTAGAATTATGGGTAATTATTCATAAGGTGGATGGATTGAGTATTTTATGGGAGGGTTCAAGAATGAATCATATAAATAATAGAAGGCTATGGCGGCGCTGGTTAAGCTTTGGAGTATGTGCTGCACTGCTATTGCCTTTAATTTCTGAAAGCAGGCATACAGCCTGGGCAGAGGCTTCTAAGCCATCTACAGAACAGCGCGTGTTACGTATTGGCAGCCTCTGGTCTGGAGAAGACGATTCTTCTTTTCGTCAGCAGTTTACAGATATGTATGAATTGCAGCATCCTGAAATCAAACTTGAGATTATTCCAGCCATCAATATGAATGAGCTTCGTTTTGACAGCACCTATCCAGAGGTTAACCCAGATAATCTGGAGAATATCCGAACAATTATGGGCGGTGCACAGCCAGTTGATGTAATCGTCGGTGATAGTACATTGGTGAAGAGTTTGGTGAAGCATAATCTGGTGCAATCGCTGGAGCCGCTTATCGCACGAGATCAATATGATTTAAGCAATATGGCACCTACAATGTTAAATGGAGTACGTGAGCTGGGTGGAGGAAGTCTTTACGCGTTAGCACCGACCTTTATGTCGAGTGCGTTATATTTTAACAAAGGTATTTTTGATGCTGCTGGTGTAGGTTATCCGACGGACGGAATGACTTGGGATGAAGTGTTCGCGCTGGCCGAAAAGGTGACCAAGAAATCGACAAATAAAGATAAGCGTATATATGGATTTTCGATGAACCGTTATATGAGCGATCCTTTCTGGGATATGCAGACCTATGTCTCACCGCTTGAGCTTGCTATGTATGACAACAAGGGACATAAGATGGAGGTAAACCAAACACAGTGGAGTCAAGCTTGGACGACTTACAGCCAATTGGTGAAAAAGCAAATTACACCTGGGTTAAACGGTATGGATTTTATAGAAACAGAACGGAGCACCTATAGTCCTGTCCAAGGGGATCTATTCCTTACCGGAAAAGCTGCAATGGTAATTGGAGAATACGATTATCTTAATGAGCTTGCAGGTGTGAGCCGCAATGCAGCAAAAATTAAAAATTACAATCCCGTCGATTGGGGTTTCGTTACCGTACCTACTTTTAAGGAGAAACCAGGAGTGGCTGTAGGTACTTGGGTAGGTAATATGATGGCTATCAACACTATGGCTGCTAATAAGGAAGATGCTTGGGATTTGATCAAGTTCGTCAACAGTAATGAGGTAGCCAAAATTAAAGCTCATACCCGCGGGGAACTAACTTCCCGTAAGGATTACATTACCACGAAGGTACCTTCAGTAAATCTGGAATCCTTCTATACGCTCAAACCATTACCAGCCAATGATCCTTTGATGAACGTCCTACAAACACAGAAGCCTGGAATTAGCCGTATTAACGATGTTGGGCGCCAACTATTCACAGAAGTTTATCAGGGCAAAAGAACGGTGGAGAGTGCCCTCAAAGCTTGGGAGAAGCAAGGGAATACCATGCTGGGTACGCTCGAAAAAGATCCCACATATTATTTCGACTCTATAGGGGATTAAGTTTTGGAATATGTAGCGGCCACCGGATTTCCGGTGGCTTATTTTGTGGAACTTGGGCATGATAAGTTCAGAGCAGCGTGAGATTAATTTGCAAAAATGAGAAGAGGGCATCATGAATTGGATATACTTCGCGAAACTGTTCAGAACGAGATTTCAAGCAGGTTGTTTAGCAAAAAGGTTGGAGCAAGATGGCTGGATTTATGGCTATCATGACCCAAGTTTTGTGGAAATTTATCGATCCCGCAAAGGAAGATATGGGGTTAGATTTTTGCCTTGAGAACTTTTACAAATTCATCCTTGACGTAGACCCATTTTGTACTGTATATTATTTATTGTCGCTGTTTGAATATTATTTCTGACGCGGGGTGGAGCAGCCCGGTAGCTCGTCGGGCTCATAACCCGAAGGTCGCAGGTTCAAATCCTGCCCCCGCAACCAATTTTATTACAACAGCAATTGTACATTCGGATATTTTTAGATCCGGGCCCTTAGCTCAGTTGGTTAGAGCGGTCGGCTCATAACCGATTGGTCGGGGGTTCGAGTCCCTCAGGGCCCACTTATCAAAAACCCTTACTTTGTAAGGGTTTTTTGCTGTCTATAAGCTTAGCAATATAAGAAAGTAGAATGGATAAAGAACAGAATTTTGAGTTTGCTAACGGATTTGCTAACGGGAATTATTTTTCTGCAGTTTCGAGCTGTTTTTCAGCGTATTTATTCAGTTCTGCTTCAATTTTATCAACGGCCTCTTCTTGCATGATTGGGAGTAGGTGTGAGTATTATTCGTTGAACATCGCTGGAGTCATACCCAGTCGTTCAGCAGCTACCTTTAGCTTTATATAGTTCCGACCAGAGTAGCAACATACTAAGTCAATTTCCTTGTATGAGTCTTCGTATTCTTTTTTTTAGCCCCGATTTGCGTATAGCGTTCCTTAAGACCATCAATAATATTCTGAAAAACCTTGCAAAGTACCACTGGTTATCATTGTAGCCAATCTAGAATATTTCTAGTGTCATTTGTAGAGTACGGCAGTTTACTTCTCTGCCACTGCCGCTCTTGTTAAGGCGCATGCAGGTAGCTGTTCTTTGTTAGTAGGGGGATTTAATAAATTTCAGTAGAAGTTCTAACATTCATTTTAAATAAATGTTATAATTATTAAATCAGTGTGTAGAGATATTGGTCTTTTTTGTTGGGCCAAAAATATATGTCTCATGATACGTCTGCCATCTGAAATATTATTCACGGAGATGACAAACATGCATGGAGACAAAAGACTGCCCAGAAACGGAAAAGAAGGTATACTATTTTTACTCATTATTTCAATCATTTCAGTAAACACTATTGCCCCTATTATTGTGGGGTTGGAACGTGGCTTCAGTAAGGAAGTGTATATAGATACACTAAAGGTTATTCCGTTTATGTGGATGATCGTAGTTTTATCTGTACGATTAGTTGCAGGACCGATTGTCGGGAAAGTGATGCCGAAATTCATGGGACAAACAGATGGATTTAATGCAAGGATTCTGTTGAATACTTTATTGAATGTCACGGTGTTATCTATCTTACTATCAATTATCGGCACATGGGTTGGGACGAAACAAATAAGCCTGGATCCACTTAAAAATTTCCTTCACATCTGGCCAAGAAACTTTGGTATAGCATTTTGGATTGAACTGTTGGTTGCGCAGCCGATAGCAAGATTTGCGATGAAAACATTACACGCAAGACAGGATCGAAAAACGGAAAGTGTAAATGCGTAACTAGCTAGAATTTTGTAGACGAATAAGAAAAAAAGGAGCGTCCATGGTGGGCGTTCCTTTTTTATGTCGTAGTAGTCGGATTATAATGCTCAACAGGAGATGCTCGCGAATGACTGAACGCACAATGTAGAAGCATGCTCTAAATACTGCGTACTTTTGATTTGCCTTTGGGACAAATTGCTTCGTAAAGAATTAATCCAGCAATAACTCTAGCCCCCGGTCACCGCGGTTGAGTTTACAAGTACCCACTAAGGAGAAGTAACCGATGAAAACGAAAATACTCTTTTACTATCTGTGATAATTGCATTTACATGCACCGCAGTCACACTGGAGCCAACCACAAGAATAATGAATAGGGTGTGTCTCAGTGCCTAAAGGAGCATGACATCTCCAGCATTTAGTGTGACGTATTCCATATTTCATAATTTGTTTTTCTTTGATATGCGTTTGGAAGTATTCTTTTTGTGATTTTTTTCGTTTTTCTTCCTCTTCTTTCCTAAGTTGTTCATTTTGTTGAATTATGAATTTTCTTTCAGCTTCATTCTTTTTAATAGCGAGCGCTTCTTGAACGTACCCTTGAATTAAGGAAATATCATTTTTCAAGCAACATACTATCTCTGTTACATTCTGTCGTTCGTCAGAAATCATTCCATATAGGTTAACGCCATTGTTAAAGTCATCTTGCGATAAATTAAGCATATCAAGATTTCCTGACACTAATGAACGACTTATCATAACGTTTCCAATGGATAAAAATCCTGAACTCAATTTCATACTCAATATGCTATCTTTATGCAGATAATTATTACCTTTAATTTCAATGATGGCGAATTGTCTGTTTACTGTTGGAGTATAAGTTAATTTATTATCGATTTTTATAGTATTTGATTCCGAAAGTTTCTGATATTCTCTATTTTCTATTATTGTAAGAAGACCCTGTAATACTCCTTTGAAAAATCCCATATTATGTACTCTCCTTTTATTTAAATCAGGTTTATTTTACCATGTGAAATAGTTTAATAGTGAGGAAATTTGAATTGTATTTGACTGAGGATTAGTAACATAAGGACTCTGGAGTATGAAAGATTTGTTATGGACAGAAAAAAAGAAAGAGTTATCCGGTATCCGATAAAATAGCTGTTGGGGCACTCTTTCTTGCTGCAAACTTACTTATACTAAACACCAAACTTCGTTTGATTAGGGAGCATTTTTGGTATGAGGCTCCTATCGGACCCAGCTGACCCTTAAAGAGGTTTTTCTCCACATTTGCAATTCTAACGGACTCCATAGTCGCTATTGGCATAAAAAGTACCGCATTTGAGTCTCTTTCTAGGCATTAGCGTCCATTGAGTCCGAAACCATGCTCCAAAGGCTGAAAATCAGCAAATAGCGGCATCTAGGTCCGATAGCTCGAGGTGAAGGAGGTTAGTTCGTTAGCTCGTTAGTGCCATGCTCCTCGCAGATGTAGTTGCAGAAATTACAATGAGAAGTAGCCTATAAAGGAACAGTCAGTAGTTTCACCTCTGCAACCAGCATATCTAGTATGCGAGCTCATAAACCATACAGTAAAGCACAAAACGGCACTGCTCCAAACCATGAAATGGTTTGGAAGCAGCGCCGTTTTTGTTAGCAGTCAGCTAAATTCCTCCAATGGAGAGCAAGGCGACCGAAACGATGTACCCAATTGCTTCCGACCGCTGGCCCAATCGCAATCTCAATCTCAATCGCGATCTCAACCGCAGTCCCAACCGCAGTTGCAGCCCCGATCGCAATCGCGATCCCAACCACAGCCCTAGTCGCAGTCCCGATCGCAATCCCAATCCCAATCCCAATCACACTCCTAGTCGCATTTCGCAGTCCCGATCACAGTCCCAATCCCAACCGCAGTCCCAACCGCAGGCCCTGGGTATCCACCAACATCCCTAAAGTTTCATGCTGTCCCACAGCTGCTGGAATGCCCCGGATTCGACCTCGAAGAATACCGGTGCCTGACCGTAGCGTACAAGTCCTTGACCGAACAGCGTCAGCTCTACTCGGGCGTTGTCTTCCAGCTGCAGATAGATGATCTTGCGGTCTTCGCTGTCGTAGATGCCTTGCTCGATCAGCGGCTCTGCTGCCAGCGGTTTAGTCGCTTGGAGTGCTGTCAGGAAGCCATCAAGCGCCTCGCCATTGGCGATTGGCGCCTGCTGCTGGAGGCCGTTGTTCCAGCTGTTGAAGCTTTCCCACTGAGCTGAAGTAACTCGGCCTTCAAGATTCAGCTTGCCGAATAGGTCGGCGCCGCTGTTTATGGTGATGCCGTTCGTGTGCTCATACAGTTCAGCGAATACCTCGCCGTTGATTTCCGAATAGGACATAATCAGGAAGCTGGAGTCATAGCCCTTCACGGAATAGAGATCCGTTTCGCCGATGTTCGAGGCTAACTCAATATATTCGTCGTTACCGCTCCATTCGTTGATGCCGCCTGTAGTGCGTCCTAACTTGTCACCGCGCAGAGCGGCAGCATCGGCAGCGTCGATGCGAGTCGCTGACTGTGTGTAAATATTATTTTTATACACGACCAAGGCGATCATATCTGCCTTCACGCCAGATTCCTTATCTGGCAGTTTCAGCTTGGGAATGACAATGCTGCCCGATGTAGCTGTGCCCGAATTGCCAGCATTGCTTGCACCCGGAGTTACCTGGGCAACCTGCCCCGGGGAGCCCTGACTGTTCAACTGCTGCCATATACTAGGCCCAGCCAGACCGATTCCTGCGGCGAGCACGACACTTGCCGCGATATAAACCGTCTTGCGCGGACGTTTCCGCTCCTGCCGCTGCTCCATTTTGTCGAACAATTCTTTTTTCATTTCTTCACCTGGTTTCATCGAATCCACCGCTTTCTTATATGTTGTTCGAAACTGATCTTCCTTCACTGTGGTTCCACTCCTTCCAGCTCCAGTTTTAACAGTTGCCGTCCCCGCTGAAGTCTCATCTTCACAGCAGACTGGCTAATCTGCAGAATCTTGCTGATCTCCTGGATGGGATAGTCCTCGTAATAATAAAGATGGATTACGGTTTTATACTTCATGGGCATCGCCATAACTAACTGCAGCAGAGCCCAATCCTCGGGGCTGTCTGCCGCAATTGGCTCAGCGCTCTCCAGCTTAACCTCGCGCTTGCGCCAGCCTCTGCCCAGTAGTGTTTTACAATGGTTGGTGATTACCCGGATCAGCCATGCCTTCTGATGTTCGGCATCTTTGAACTTTGGCGCTTTTTCTATTAGCTTGATGAAGGTATCCTGAGTGGCTTCTTCGGCATCTTGCCGGCTGCCTAGATGGACCAAAGCGATCCGGAACAGCATATCTGCGTAGATTTCGTAACTCTTCATCACATGATTTCCCGGCCGGGTCATGGATCGCTGCATGATACTGTGCCCCCCTTTACCTATAACACCATTTAGGACGGCATTAGGTCACATTTTGTTCCTGAGAAAATTTCTTTGTGTTTGAGAGTAGAGAATGCCTATTCATAAATTATCGCCAGAGGGTTATGGACTCAGAAGTCGTTATTTGCATATAAATAGACTTTTGAGCAAGTTCGCGGACCCCAGTGACGCTATTCCTTAAAAAGTGGGCCTTGTAAGGTGTTTCTCATGCCAATAAAGGCGATGGGGTCCGTTACACTTCGAAATGGAGGGTTATGCAACGCATAAGATCAACTGTGTCCGATAGCTGCTAAGCACCACGCCAATATTGTCTACGCAAACGATGGTTACTTATTTAGAACAGGGGAGATCAAAAAAACGCATTTGCCCAAGCACCAATTGCTGACTGCTGGACAAACGCGTCTTTTTAATAGAGTGACTCCTTCACGGGAGATCCTCTTCGATATGTTTATATGTATAGCTAGGATCATTACCTTTAACAGGAGCCCTGCTGTATTGATAGATCCTTCCATTTTCTTTTCGATAAAAGTATCTTGCGTAGGGTTCGTCTGCGAAAATCACCGTGGTACTTACGAGGGGAGCTTTGGCAATCTGGGTGTATACTTTATAAAAATCTTCCTTCTTATAATTTCTCGTCTCTATTAGATAATGAATGACTTCTCTGTTCATATGATTTCGGAAGGAGTGGAGGGCTAAGGATGTTATTCCACAGATTAAAAGGATTAGAACGATGAAGATTAGTTTTGTATTTTTCTTCATTAATTCCCTCCATATAGATAATTTGTATATAGTATAAGATAATATACAGAGACTATTATGTCATTCATAGATATCTTGTAAATGTACAAATAAGAAAGGAGGTAAGAATATGACGCAGGAAGAAGAGAAAATACTGGAGCTGGAGCAGCGAATTAAGGTGCTGGAAAACCAAGCAAGGCCGAGGCTGCCGGGGATGAAAATTTTATGGTTTTTAATTTGGGGTTGTGTAATACAAAAAGGCAGCAAATACCGATAGTAATCCAGGCGTAGGCGAATGAAGAATTGCCGGGACATACTATATTTGCTGCCTTTTAACTTATGAAGAATAATGATTCTCTTTTAGTCTTCTTTGGGTTCTTGCAATAAAATGGAGAAGGTCCCCGTTTCGTGATCCACCTCAATCGTCTCAATGCCCACAAAATCCGGGATTTCGGGGTGTACTGCATCTACATTATAATCCGGATGAGTCAGTAATAATTCAATTACTTTAATGGCTTCCATGTCGTTCCCCCTCACGAGAAATTCCACCATAAATGAATATGCAGAGAACTATTGCAACTAAGCTTATTATCTCCGTGATCCGTTGCGAATATGTGTCAGTCGTTCTTCGTTTCTTCCCATCACGGCCAATAATTGCCCTTGGAACACACGTCTTTGGATCTGATCAATCCGCTGTAAGGCCAGCTCGGCAGGTACTTGGAATTCTGCTGCAAGATAGGAGATGGCATCTTCCCGTTGCTCAGGCAATGTCATGCGGGAGATCATGGAGTAAGGCGTCGCCGCATACAAGATAAAACGCTCTGATTCGTCCTCCTGTGCCCGCGTGAAATGCTCTGGCATCAAGGTCTGATTATCGCTGCCATGGCGAAGTAGATGACACAGTTCATGAAGAAACTCTAGCCGTTGAAGATTGGCTGGAAGGCGGTTGTCGATAAACAGGCTGTACATTCCTGCAGACGCTTCAATGCTCTTGCTTCTCACATCCAAATAATGAACCCAGATATTAAGCCGCTCTGCAATATACGATATTGAAATTTGCGAAGGCTGATGAAGATTTAATCGCTTGTATAGATCCTCCGTCCATTTCTCAAGCACAGTCATTTGATAATATGATTTCATGTTCTCCAACTTATTCACCTCGTTTAAAATCACTAATAAATCACTAATGGGATCGTATGTTCGCATAAATGCGCAAAAGAAAAGCCCGAAGGGCTATGTAGAGTAAAAAAAGTCTAAGGATACATAGGAACGTTAGTTCTCATGTACCCTTAGCATAAAGCAATTACACACTAATATCAAGTGTTTTTCCCAAATTCGGAGCAACGCTTTTGCCCAGCATTTCCACCATAGTTTGGCTCTGGGTTTCAGCCTGATTCTTGGCAATATTCATGACCTGTATCCCAACATTTTGAGCTAAGGATGCTTGGCTCATTGCCATTGATAATGCAGCTATATCCATATTGCACCTCCTTTGTGTATATCCTGTTTATCGACTGTCCGCCTTCAATTCATTAGGTGATTGGCATTTGTTTGCCAATTCGCCCAAACGGCTTATCTCCTTTTTACATATCTTGTGCTGTAGTCATTAATCATTAGGAGGAATTGAAAATGGGTATGGAACATGGTTGTGGTTGTAACGTAGGTCCGGTAGTAAGTCCAGCATCAGTAGGTCCGGTGTGTAGTCCTTGGACTTCTACAGGAGCAATCCTGGTACTTTTCATCTTGCTGGTTATCATCACTAAAGCTTGCTTATTCTAAGTTAGCTGATGTGAAGTGTAGCCCCGTCTGGCGAATGCCAGGTGGGGCTATTCTGTTGCCTGGGGATGGTCAGACAGATCGTTATTTAAACATAAATTCCACCCGGGTTCCGTCTGCATAATCCTCCAGCTGATTGCCAACCCAGCTTCCTGCCCCGCGGTTATCGCTTGGCGTTATGTATTCAATGTCGGCACCAACGCCGCCTTCCTCACACATAGCCATTGGCCATTCATCCCGGTCATATCCCTTTTTAGTAGGGATCCCTTTTAAGGACTCTTTGCGGTTCTCTTCAGCCTGCTCTCGGTTAATCGTACATGTGGCGGATTCACCTTTCGCAATGGCATCCTGAATATGCTTGGCGGTCTCAGGATAGCGGTCTGATGGGAAGGTTAGCTGAACAACACTCGAATTGGATGGAGACGAGGGGTCTGTAGGCTCTCCGTTTTGTTCAAACCAGTAACTAGCCAAAGCAAGTAATGCAACAATGATGAGACTGGAGATCCATTTTTTCACTTTCAATTCTGCTCCTCCTTTTTTGGCACTTAAAATAGTATATCTTATATCATAATTCAGTGCGATTTAATATAATTAGGTAAAATAAAGGAGGACGTAACTGGATATGGAGTACATAATTACCATTGAGGATCAGACGCTTATTACGGCTGCCGAAGATATAATTACCAGACGTTATGAATGGGGGCGTCATCATGTGGGTGCAGCGCTTCGTACTAAAACAGGAGAGATTTTTACAGCGGTACATGTGGAAGCCAGCATGGGGAGGATTACAGTCTGTGCAGAAGCGATGGTGATTGGCAAAGCGATATCCGAAGGTTATAAGGAATTTGATACGATTGTTGCGGTAAGGCATTCTGATCCAGACAGCGAGGAAAAAGAGATTAAAGTAGTCTCTCCCTGCGGCATGTGCCGAGAGTTAATTGCGGATTACGGAATAGACTGCAAGATAATTGTATCGGAGGATGACCGATTAGCTAAATATGAAATCACTGAGCTATTGCCTTTAAGGTACACGAGATAAGAAAAAAAGTAATGAGGAGCCGCTGAGCTCCTTTTTTTGTTGAGCCGTGAAATTATTCAGCAGTTCCTTATATCGTCCCAACTTATTTTACAACTTCATGTCCATTCGCTGAGTTCATGTCACTATTGTCCCCATACTATAACTTAAAAAGATTTAAAAGGATGGTGAGAATAGATGGAGCAGCGGATTATTCGTCAGATGGTTGATTCAGCATCAAGGTTCGTGGGCGATGTGCAGTGGCAGATGGCTTTTCGCAGATTACAAATGGCTCCGGCGGATTCGGGACTGTCGTCCTCGGCTCAGCTATTGCTGAATACCCTCTATTACTTGCAGGGAAAGGGTGTGATAAGCGGCCAACATGATTATTTGGAAAGTGCAGACGAGCTTATGGAGAAGCTTAAAAATACCAGTGGGCAATATGCTGCGCTTCATGGCTACGAGCTGGGCGCAATCAATAATCAGTCCCAGGCTCTAATTGACAATCAGCGGAATTGGGTCGTCAACAGTGCGATACGCTGGTCTAGAGCCGGCGGGATCGTAACGATGTGTTATCACGCTGCATTACCGGGGACAGCGCCAACTTGGGGGAATGTAAATACGAGCCTAAGCAATGCTGATTTTGATAAATATATAACCTCAGGTACCACCCAGTATAATGCGCTGTTAGCTGATCTGGATAAGATAGCCCAGTCGCTGAAAAAGCTTAATGACGCAGGGATTCCTGTACTTTGGCGGCCGTATCATGAAATGAATGGTGGATGGTTTTGGTGGGGGCAAAAGAGCAATTACGCTGCATTGTGGAACCTTATGTTCGATCGTTTTACCAATTATCATAAGCTGCATAATTTATTGTGGGTTTGGAGTCCAAATGCAAAAAATCAGTGGTGTGATGAGCCGGCAGAATACTATCCGGGCAGTGATAAGGTAGATGTGCTGGCGCTCGACATTTATGACGCGGATTTCAAGATTAGCCATTATGATAATTTATGGGATCTGGGTCGTGGCAAGCTGATTGCGATTGGTGAGAATGGAGAGCTTCCGTCTGCTGAACTGTTGTCCAAAACGCAGCCCAAATGGTCTTATCAGCTGACCTGGGGGAAACTCCTCTATGAGAAGAATACCGATGCTGTGATAAAAGCTTTTATGAACGACAAAATGGTATTCACACGAGAGGAGTATGCTGCTGAGGCCGCCGCTTTCGCTGCTATCGGGGATAGTGTGCTGGAGAGTGGACTCTGTGGGCAATACTACAATAACATGACGCTTAGCGGCACACCTGCACTTTTGCGTACGGATGCCAATATTAACTTTTCATGGAGACAAGGTTCGCCTGATCCTGCCATTCGTGTAGATGCGTTTTCTGTGCGGTGGAGTGGGAAGCTGACGGCTGCTTTTAGCGAGATTTATACGATTTATTCCTACTCTGATGATGGGATACGGGTATGGATTGATGGCGGGCTAGTCATTGATAGTTGGGTAAATCAGAGCGGCCAGGAACGAAAAGGAAGCATAAGTCTGATTGCAGGTAAGCCGTATGAAATAAAGGTGGAGTATTATGAGAATGCGGGCGACGCCCGGGTTGTTTTGCAGTGGGAGAGTCCTAGCCAGATCAAGGGGGTTATCCCAGCGGGGGCATTTTATCTTCCTTAAAAAAGAGTACTTCAAGTGTACAAGCGCAAGCAAAAAGCCCCGGTTTTCCGGGGCCTTTTTACGTATGAGCGTCTTAAATTTGTTCGCGGTAGCTAATGTTGTTGGCGATCTTCTCGTCACGAACGGCTTTGCGCAGAACATCTTTGACGGTTTGGGCATCATGGATTTTTCGAAAAAGAAGCTGAGGCGCTGAGGCATCATCAGAAAATACAGTTAATGACCCGATGCCAAGCATCCGGTCCATTATTGACTGTTTCACGGATAAATCGCGTACGCGCAGCAATTCGATTTCTTCAACATTTTTACCGATAAGTCCGGTCTTTAACATAATGCGCTGACTTGTAATGGTATATGAAGTTGTGTTAAGAGCTATAATTCCTTTAAGTCGATCTGAGATGCCGGCAGGTTTGCCTTTCCAGAGCACAACTTCTTGATTGACATGATTATCTTCTGCTGGTCGATGGGCGGTCACTGGAGCGGTACCGTTAAGGCTGGTTCCACATTCTCCACAAAATTTAGCGCCCTGCTTGTATTCCGCTCCACAGGTGGTGCAATAAGGCATAAATACTCTCCTTTCCTGATCACAATTAAAATAATTATAACATAACAGTCATTTTACATATATTTCATTTGCGCTTTACACAAACCGACATTATCCTGTTAAGTGGAGGGATAAATAATGAAAAAAGCTTTACTAATAGGAATGCTGATGATGACTGTCATCCTTAGCGCCTGCAGCAATAATTCAACTTCATCGGCACCTGCCACGAAGGAAGAAGTGCAGGAGACCGTGCAAAACTTCTACAATGAAATGTCTAAACTTGAAGAGTCGGGAAAATCTTCTTTAGCGGAGTTCAATGAAGCCATTACGGGTTATTCAGCAGGAGAACTCACGGACAAGCAGTTGGAGAAGAAAATTAAGCAATTCCAGAGTACCGCAACTGATTTATCGAATCAAGCCGAGAAAGTAAAAATTTCCTCCAGCTTGCCTGAAGACATTCGTAAGTTGCTTGAAGAGTCTAAAATTTCCTTTGAAAGTGCTTATTCTTTAAAAAAAGAGGCTTCTCAGGGCGCAGATTCCGCAAATGTTACGGCTGAGCAATTTAATGAATTGAATCAAAAGGCTGATATAGCGATGTTGTTCGGTATCTCCAAGCTTAATGAGGCAAGAGAAGCAACTGGACTTATAGATTCCGAAGGTGAAGCTACCTCGGTATCTGGAGATGTTGTTCAAGAATAAATCAAATCAGGCGCTGTGCAGTTTATCTGTCAGCGTCTTTTTGCTGCGAATTTTAGCTTGAATAGATATACATTATTATACATCTTCTAGATAAAATAGAGATTCCGAAAAAGGTATCTTTTTCCTGATTATTGATTAATATGCGAAGATGCGGATATAATACAAACATACGTTCGTGTTCAGAGGAATAGATATATAATTAAGGAGGGGTTACCATGGGCAAAAAGCTGGAGAAAAACGGGCTGTGGGAAAGCAGCCGCATGATGCTGCCGGAGCATAAGATAAGAATTATAAGAGATGAACGGGAAACGCTGCGCCGCATCAAGCCTATTCTGGATGAGCAGAAGCTGGAGGAGATCGAATGTACACTGGCGTTGTCGTTGCGGAGTCATGTACGAGTGACAGTTGTTCTTTTTGACCCTTTTGAAAATACGATGTTAAGTGGTTTTGTGACTTCCATTCACACCCACTCGCGTGAGTTTAAGCTGCAGTGGGCGGAGGAATGGAAGTGGATCGATGTGGATGATATTGTCGAGGTCTACATCGTTTAATGCTGAGAACCGCTGCCTTCGCTTTTCTCATAAGCGATTAAGGTAACTGTAGGGTTACCGGTCAGATGTGCAATGGAAGCTTCAGCATTCCGAATAATTTCCAGTGCTTCTTCCTGTTCACTAAGGGCTGCCACTTTATAGCTATCGCTATGGATATCCATATGTCTCCCACCTTTCGTTAAATATTTTGTCCTTTTTTGTGGAAATCATCCTAAGGGGGACAGGGGTACAGGCAAATAGGGCAAAGGGATCATTGAATATACCAAAGGGGTGATTCTATGCTGACTTTGGAGCAATTGAGGGAAAAATCCGCGGCGCGTCTGGTCGGGCTTCATCCTGTCTTGGCGGCAGGTGCGAATGTTTTGATTCAGCAAAGCCATGCGAGAGGAGTCCCTATCGTTATTACTCAGGGTCTACGGACCATTGCTGAGCAAAATGCTTTGTATGCGCAGGGTAGAAGCAAACCGGGGCCGATAGTTACCAACGCTAAAGGCGGTACCAGCTATCATAATTATGGTCTTGCGTTTGATTTTGCGCTTTTGCTGCCGAATGGCACTAGCCTTTCTTGGGATATCAATCGTGATGGTGATAAAGATAAGACTGCGGATTGGCAAGAGGTTGTACAGGAGGCTAAACGGCTTGGTTTAGAATGGGGCGGAGACTGGACTTCTTTTAAAGACTATTCACATCTGCAGATGACTTTCGGTTTAAGTATAGATCAACTTCGGGCAGGTAAACGTCCAACGACGGACCAAGCCAAAGAGGCTTTAAAAAAGATTACCGGAGGGGATGATCAGGTGAACAAAGACGTTACAGTGACCATTAACCTAAACGGCCGTAAGCTTACCGATGGCGTTCTCGATACCGGAATGACCTATGTGCCCATACGTGCGCTGGCTGAGGCACTTGGAGCAAAGGTTACTTATGATGCTGTGACCAAGACAGTTAATGTAGTAAAAGAGTAAAACCATCATGCATAGATAGTGCCGTCCAAGGGGAAATTATCAGTGATAACTAACCTTAAAGGGAGGCATAACACTGTGAACAAGCTGATAACAAGCCTTGCATGCGGTACTGTATTATCAATGAGTCTAATGGGAGCTAGCTATGCATCAAATGCCGTGGGATCAGCAGCGTTGGGCGGTATCCCAGCCGCGAATACCGGGATGGATGGTACTGCGGAACACACTCGGATGATGAACACGGAAGGCAGTCTAATGAACGGCACTACCGGAACGCTGAATCAGCATGAGAGCATTATGAAAGATAAGATCCGCATCGATGATAATTACAGACCTAACAACTACAACACCAATAACTACAATGACACCCGGAACAACTACAGAACCAACAGCACTGTCAACCCGGCAACCAACACCACACAGACCGGCAAATACCGTGCAACTAGTACAACAACGAATGCTGCAACTAACAAAGGATCTAACTGGGGCTGGCTCGGTCTGCTTGGACTTTTGGGTCTTGCCGGAATGAGAAGCAGAAGTGACGAGCGCAGATAATCCACGTCAATAATAACCCGTGTCGGTTCTGGCTGAACGGGTTATTTTTATTGTGAATAATTTTTTTTCGAAAAAGGATTGCGCGTTATCGATATTCATGATATTATATTTCTTGTCGCGTTATATGTGAACAACGTATGAAGCTTCAACACATAATATGCCGGGGTGGCGGAACAGGCAGACGCACAGGACTTAAAAGAAAACGTGTGTTCTCGTTTGTTAATCCGCATAGCATTACGGTGTCGGTGCGTATCCCTTACGCATCCCAAACGGTATTTATTACGCTAGTCCTACGAATCGCAAAATACGGAAACCTGTACGCCTGCATTCGCTTTATTCGTCATCAACCAACGAATAGAACGATTGGAGGCGTTTATTTATGTCCACAGAACGGAAACGGCGCGTTAATTTAGCCGCAGCCGGACGCAACTCATCCGCAACAGAACTCCCGCCAGAATCTACGGATTTCGAAGCCGCTAGAGCCGCCTTCTTACGCTACTGCCGCATACGCAATCTCTCCGATAAGACCCTCGATTATTACCGCGATACACTGAAAGAGCTTGAACGCCAATTGACCACGTTAGAAATTGAGCGTCCGATGGACATAACGCGCGAACACTTGATGGACGCTTTAGAGACGAAGCGCAGCGAAAAGATTAAACGCGGGCGCGCGGCTACTCCCGCGGATGCGACGATGAATAAATTAATACGGGGCTGGCGCGCCTTCTTTAACTGGATACACACCGAAGGTTTTATTGATACGAACCCATTTAAGGGGATCGGTACTATTAAGTCGGAGCGCCGCATTATCGAGACGTTTTCTAATACGCAGATTAAAACGCTACTGGACGCGCCGAACCGATCGACGTTTACAGGATATCGTGATTATGTACTAATGATGACGCTACTCGATACGGGCGTTCGCGTAAGTGAGCTCGCAGGCTTACGCTTGCAGGACGTAGATTGGCGCGACCGCACGTTGAAAGTTTACGGTAAAGGGCGTAAGGAAAGACTCGTGCCATTTTCGCGCACACTTGAGAAACATCTACGCGAGTATACAGAGATGCGCGGCGTTATAGATACGGATCACATCTTCGTCAATATTGACAATGAGCCGTTCCAGGTGCGCGGCATTCAGCAAGCAATTCAACTTTACGGACAAGCTGCGCGGATTAAAGGCGTCCGTGTCTCTCCGCATACGTTCCGGCATACCTTTGCGAAGATGTATATAATGAACGGTGGTGATTCGTTTAGTCTGCAGAAGATACTCGGACACACCTCGTTGGAAATTGTTAGAATGTACGTGAATTTATTTGGAACGGATGTAGCGAAGCAGCACGCAAAGTTTTCACCGCTGGAACGTTTATAAAAATTGGACAAGCATAACGTCGATCTCTTCGGAGGTCGGCGTTTTTTTATTTTCCGTAGATGGTGCGGGAGCCTTAAGTCATTGCGGATATCTACGTATAAGGCACGCGGGAATTATTTTACGCAAAAGTGTGCGGCATTAAATCGGACGTCGGCTTTATTAGTGTAAGCGGAGGGAGGCGCACAAATGGCGCAGGGTAAACGGATATTTTTTGTACTATTTCACACAAACGTTAACCCAAGCGCGCTACACATCCGTATCCATCACGCTCAAATAGCGCTGCAAATCGCCACCTTACGTATCACCGTTAAATCACCGTGAAATTAGCGGTTGAGATATGCGGGAGTGATAAGTCTACCCTCGCGCTATAAAAACGCCTAAATCAACGGTGATTTAACGGGGGAATGACGGAGGGCGAGCGAAGGGTGCGGGCAGGATCGCGGCGGCGGGGCGCATCGGTCATGTTTTATCTCTTATATTTTAAAATCCGCGCAGTTAGATATGTGTAATACAAGTTAATCCGCGCGTATTCCCTTTATATGTTCCGTATAAGGGTCGATTTGTACCCGTTACGGAGTTTATTAAGAACGGTAGTGATTAATAAACTAGATCTTAAGGTCTTAAATCTTTAGATCTTAAGTACTTTAAAGATTTATAAAATAACACAACGCCGGCCCATTGTCAACACCTATTTTATCCGCCGACTTATTTCCCGGCCTTATCGCGCATTGAATTTGCACTATTTCACACACGGAGGTATCAACGCTCATGAACGCTAGATTTCCCGATAACCCGTTACTCGGTCCGCTATCACGCGCCGACTTCATTACCGATAATTTGCCGCTAGTCGATACGGTCGTCAATCGCCATTTTCGCTCGCAGTGCGCCACTACACGAACGCCACTAGCGGACGCAATCAGCGAAGGTTCAATCGGTCTCATTAACGCTTACGACCGCTATAACGATTCGGCTGTACCGTTCGGCGCGTTCGCCTTTCCGCACATTTACGGTGAGATCGCAAACGCGCTATCCCGGCGGCCGACTACCGGCATTAAGATACCGGAGTGGTTATATCCGCTTATTAAACAGATAAACGCCGCAGGTTTAACGGACGAGCAGCCGGAGGTTGTAGCGCAGGAACTCAGTATTACCGCAGATAAAGCGCGCCAGGCTCTCCGTTGTATACGGATTAAGTCTACGGATGCGCTGCCGGAAAAGGATACACGGGGCCATTCGGACGACTATACGTACCTTGACGCGGATACTTTCCTCGCGCGATTAAAGCCGCAGCCTAAGCAGATCATCCGCATGTTGATGGCGGACTATTCGCAGTCAGAAGTCGGTCGTGCGCTAGGCATGTCGCGCCAATCCGTTCGCGCTACGGTATTACGTGTCCGCGAGAATTACGAACGTTACGAAAAGATCAGCGCTTAATAAATGGAGGAGGTTACGCTATGAAATTCCGCAAGAAGCCCGTGCTTGTCGACGCAGTCCAGTACACGCCGGGACTCGAAGACGGCTACGCATGTTACGTAATTGACGGGGGTTCCCGCGACAGCCGATTCGTCGGCTATCACGATAAATCAACGCACATACCGTTATCATTCCGCAAAGTTCCCGCGATTAAGACGCTCGAAGGATTCCACGAAATCAGCGAGGACGACTGGATTATTACCGGGATCTTGGGCGAGCGCTACCCGTGTAAGGCGGAGATATTTGCGCAGACGTACGAAGCGGCTGACGGACCGCCACACGAAGAGGAAGCGCATGAAAGGATACGCGAGGCTTACGAGAGTATCGTAGATTTGGCGGCTGACCCGTTTGATACTTACGGCGGCTTTGTGCGCGGAGTTCATCACGTACTCGAAGCGCTCGAAATAAAAATCGAAGGAGTGAACGCGTAATGACAACGATTAAACCGGTAACAATTCCGCGCGAGGCTGCGGACAGAATCGAAGGTTTGCGGAGCTCAGCGCTGAGTAATGAGCGTATCGTAGACGTGTATGTTAGCGAAGGTCGCGGAACTCCGCCATCTACGAGGGGAATACGCTCAATCTCGTTTGACACGCTACTATCCGCACTCGTCAACGGATACGAACGCGAGCTGACGGAGGAAGAAGCGCGAGAACTGGCGTATGAGGAACTTCGTGAAATATACGCGACCCCTCCGCAGTCAATGTTTGCCCGCGGATTCGACGAAGGATTAATCTTTACGCTTAATACGCTCGGAATCGTAATCCCCGGAATTAACGACGAAAAAGGAGGCGCAGCCTAATGTTAAACGCACAGCTCACGCCAGATTACGCAATCCAATCGGACGCCAACGCTCAGAACTTCGTCATCAAACGTCGGAGAACCGTAGACCCTACGCAGGCTCCCGGATACAAAGCGGTCGAAGGTAACGAAGTCCCGTCTAAACGCGAGGTATGGGACGACGTGGCGTATTATCCGGTAAATACGGAAGGTCTGCGTGCGGCACTCGATTATGTACGTTTCAAGGCGGCGGTCAGCGCTGACACGGCGTCACTTAGCGAATTTATGGCGGCGCTACATACGGAGACATTCGCGATTGAGGCCGCGCTAGATTCGAAGCTTCCGTATTGGCCGGACGTTACCGTTGAAAGAGCGCATAAGGACGCGCTAGACACGTCGAAGAAGCGCGTAATTAGCGACGTTGAGGCGGGCGGAGTGTTAGCGGAAGGGTAACGGGTAAGGACGCTAAATTGACGGAGAGGAGACGGGTAAAATGACGGAGGAACAACGCTTGATTACACGTAAGGGAGCGCTAAAGGAAGAACTACGCGAAGTGGAGGCGGCGCTAACACATATTGAGCGAATGAAGAAACCGTTCGAGGCGGTCGTGCATCACTGGTGTTGCAACCGGTCGAGCACGTTCTGGAAAACGGAGGAACAGGCGCGGAAGAAGATGGACGAGTACTTCCGCAAGGCGTACTATCTGAACGGACGTGTTGATCGCGTACAGCTCGTTAAGTACGAAGAGGACGGTAGTACAACGATTATCGACGATAAGAAAAAATAACGGAGGTGCTGCGTAATGAAACGCGAAGAAATCACCGCAAAGTGGGCGGAGTTAGGCGCAAGGGAACGGGACGCGTGGATTGCGGAGGCGGTGTTCGGATGGGAACGTACCAACGGAATTATTGACGCGATACTTCCGCAGTATACAACGGACATTTCCGCAGCGTGGGCGCTCGTCGATAAAAGCGCGGAGTTCGGCGGCATGTCCGTATCCTTTACGTGTTCGCGAAATGGTGCGCGGCGCTATACGGTTGAGACATATGCGAACGGAGTAGCCTTCGTAGTGGCCGCCGGATCTACCGCGCCGGAAGCGATTGGGCTCGCGTCAATTATCGCGGCACTGACGGAGGTGTCCGCTGATGTGGCCGTTTAAGCACAAGCCCGCGCACGAACACGAGTGGCGGCTGGACGATATGTTTATGAAACCGGGAAGAATTGACCCGCGTCTTCACGCCTTCTTCGTGATACAATGCACAACTTGCGATAAACAGCGCACGCTCACCGAGGATGACTTCACGAATTTCCGCCAGTATTTCAACGTTAAGTTACCGGAGGTGTCCGCCGATGAGTCTGCGTAAATTTCCCGTAACTGCGCCGGACGGGACGGAGTATCGCGTTAAGATCGAAGACATATACGGAGACGGCGATATCCGCGCGCTTCTACACGTTAAGCGTAAACATTTCGGATTCCGTAAGATTACTGGTTACTGGTTTGAGCGGGGTAAGCTGGCGGACATAACGGAGGACGGAGTTATTGACTACGTGGCGCTCGCCCAACGATTCATAGGCGAGTACTACGCGGGGCTTGCGTACGGTGCAGAACGTGCCCATTTGCGCGCTGATAAAGAGCTGCGTAAACAGGCAGCAGTCGAACGGTTTAACGCGTGGGACGGGAAGCTATGATTATAGAGATCACGCTATTTCTATTTTACCTAGTAGCTTCGTTGGTTTGTTATTTTGTTGGTGGAATTGTAATGATGGACGCGCTATCTAAACGGAAATTTACTATTGCGATTGTCGGTTTGGGCGTTATGTTGACGCCTACGCTAATACTCGCGTCGATCGGAGGATAATGCTATGAGGAAAGCCGAGTTACTCGCGGAACAATCCCGCCTACTAACGATAGCTAACGAACTATCACGTAAACATTGGGGCGTGGATTATACGGGAACGCTGACGTTGGTAACGTACAACTGGCGCAGTCAATGGGCGGCGTTCCACTACCGCAAGTCGGATAAGACCATGCAGGAAATACGTATGTCTACGGTAGTTAACGCAGAGCGACCGTTTGAGGACGTGCTAGGATCGCTATTACACGAGTTAGTACATTGGCGTTTGTATACGCTAGGGCTTCCGTGTTCCGATACAGACGACGAGTTTATCGCGGAGTGTCTACGTGTAGGGGCGCCAATATCCGGCTCAACGAGCGCCAGGAAAGCGTACGAGCGGTATTTACAAGCGGAGAAGGAGGCAGCGTAAGTGAAGACGGTTAACGATATTATCGAACATTATACGAAGGGAGGACGGAAGTAATGACACAATTAACTAACGAAGAAATCCGCGAGATTAATCTGTGGTTGTACGATAATCCGCGCTATCAAGCGTTAAGCTGGCGTGATGCGGTCGCGGTATTTCAAGAAAAGCGTAAAAATGAAAACGTGCGTGCGGCGTAGAAAACGAGAGGAAACGGGAGAACGCTATATTTGTGCAATCTACGCTAATTGCAACTATAGCAACTACAGCGAAATCTACGATGTATAAATTCCGTAATTTACCAATTTGTGCGAATACAGCGTAATGTAGCGAAACCTACTCCGTGAACTCTACGTGTGTATAAAGTGGCTAATCGCCGGATTTGGCGTTTTACGCAACGCAATCTATCAATCTATAATCGGAGGTGTCACCGGATGACAACGGAAACTAAACGTGATTTACACGCTGACCTAGCGATCTGCAACGCGGCGACTAGCGGACCGTGGCAGACCGCAGATACTACGGACGGCTACTACGTACTAGACGCGGATGATTACGTACTCGCTGCGACTCTTGAACATGCGGCGGATGCGACGTTTATTAACGAAGCGCGCACCGGTTGGCCGATCGCAATTGAACGGGCGATTAGCGCAGAGGCGGAGCTTGAGCGTTTGCGTACGTGCATTGCTGTCGCCATGACGTATCCTCCTGCGTTCATTAACGCTAAACTGCGGAGTTTATTGGAGGTGCCGACGAATGAGTAGCGCGTGTCAATGCCACGTAGAGGACGCGTTCTGCTTCTATTGCGAAGTGTACTCGCCGGTTGTTGCGGAGAATGAGCGGTTAAAGGCGGAAGTCGGACGGCTAACTGCGTCGCACCGCTTAGCCACTCCGGAAGACTTGGCGGAGTTCGATGCGCAGTTCCCACCGCTTAGCCGCGAGGGTATGGAGCGGTTGCGCAAACGGATTGCGGAGCACGTGCCAGCTAAGCGCAGACTGCCGGACGGAACGTTAGAGAAGACGCGTGAGGAACTGGTGGCGGAGAATCAACGTTATCGAGCAGCGCTTAAGCGAATATCTGGCGCGTCAGTGTCGATGCACACGTCAATGGCGGACCTAGCTGGATTCATGAAACGTACAGCGACGGAGGTGTTGCGTAATGGCTCCACGCAAGAAAACGCCAGCTAAACCGCGTATCACCGCAGAGCAACGTAAAGACTGGCGTAATCTCCCCCTCGCGGATTGGAATACGCTGACCGTCCAGGTAATGATTACGGAGCTCAATCGTGAGCGCTACGGAGTCGAAACGTACATTCCGGCTGCAGGTGGTTATCGCTTCGAACAAGGCGTAATCAAACGTGCGCTCACGCTGTACGGTGCGGGGGCTTTACGCGAAACGATCGAACGTGCTTTCGCGGAACATCGCGTAACACCGCTGTATCCGCAGTTAACGGCGGGCTTTTTGATAACGTGGTTACTGCCCCGCCTTATGCCGCAAGTCCTTGCGAACGGGCAACGTAAGGAACGGGTGGAGACGGCGGTAGTAAATGGCGGGATGACTGCGGAGGAGATTGCGGATTTTTTGTAAGACGTAGTTCATTATTTACGATTCGCGTCGTATAGTTATACGTACGTTACGTAAAGGAGGAACGTTATGTCACACAATGCTCATTCAAAAAACTGTATACTCGCGGGATCGTGTTCGCTAGCCGACACCGCCAAGTGTAACTCGCGCTGTCCGTCGTTCATCGCTTGCCACGGCGCAAATGGACTCGGAGGACGCGTAGGTGCGGCGAATATGCCTGCGGACTACAAAGGTATTACGCTCGCCAATTCGCCAGCACGCGAAGCCCTAGCGCGGGACAAAACGCGGGAGTACCGAGCATACAGCGTAGTCGAGCCTTATGCGCGAACTTTCATGCGGCAATTCGGTGATACGTCAGATGAGCGCATTAAATCGCTTTACTTGTATAGCGAGTCGCCTGGCACCGGAAAGACTACGACAGCCGCAGCGTTACTACACGAATGGATAATACGCCACTATATCGGGAGCATCCAACGGAACGGGCAACCGCTGGAACGTCCGGCTTACTTTTGTGACGTAAACGCCTGGCAGACGTTATTCCTCGGATTCAACCGAGCGCATGTACCGCCTGCGACCGCCGAACCGTTAGCTGCCGAATACTATGCGATCGAACAGCGTACGAAGGCGGCTCCGTTCGCGGTCCTCGACGATATCGGCGTCCGCTCAGCATCCGAAGCCTTCCGCGCGGACTTGCATAGCGTTATTAATCATCGCGTGGCTAACGGATTGCCGACGGTGTACACGAGTAACGTGATGCTCGCGGATCTGGCGCAAGTGTTCGACGCGAGGTTAGCCGATAGGATACGCGAACAGTGCGTAGAGATACGATTTGTCGGCGAGAGTAAGCGAGGTCTGCGCAAAACGGCGTAAATAGGCGTTAAGATGCGATTTCGGGAGAACGTATGGTATAGCGTAATAATTGCGGCTATATTCGACAAATTGCGCTATGATAACGCACTGAGAATACATTAACGTACTTAATTATTTCCTAATGCCGTCCAATAATTTATAAATAATCCCAACTATGTCGAATGAATATCGTCTTATATGGGAGTTGGGTGTTAGGTTAAGCGAGAGTAAAATAGGAGGTGTACCTATGGCGGCGCACGGTCAGCAATTACTATCTAAGATCGTAGACACCGGCGATGTCCTGGCGTTAACGCGGCTCGGCATTAAGCGAACAGACTACGCCACGGAAGGCGAACAGCGCGCGCATGACTTCGTTGTTAAGTACGCGGCAGATAACGGCGGAGTAGCGCCATCGCTATCGACTTTCGTAGCGGAATTTCCGGACGAAGTGTGCGCATATATACCGGGCGTAACGGATAGTTTCGACTATTTAGCGCGGGAGTTAAAGGATGCGGCGGGCAAACGTGCGACAGCGAAGCTTCTAAGTGATCCGAATATGCAGCGCGATTTCGACACAAAGACAACGGAAGAGTTTGTCGCATCATTGACGAAACAGCTCGAACGGATTAAACTGGAAACACGAACAAACATTCGTATATTAACAGACGTTTCCAGTGAGACGGATAAGTTCCTAGCGGAGTATCGAGCACGGAAAGCCGGTACGTCATTTCGTATCTGGCGTAGTAAATTCGCATCTATTAACGATCAAATTGGCGGTTATTTCTCCGGCAACACTTACGCGTGGTATGCGCGATCCGGTCGCGGTAAATCCGTTCTTGTAATGGAGGATGGCGCGATCGAAGCTGCGTTTCAGGGCGCAACTGTTCTCGTATGGGCGTTAGAGATGTCGGAGTTCGAGTGGATGGCGCGGGCTTACTCGTCAATCAGCGCACGTAACGGACTATTTAATGCGAACATCGACGGAGTGGATTACGCGGCAGGCTTCGAAAATAAGGCGCTATTAATGGGGCGCTTAACGGACGAGTTCGAAACGCAGTTTGAAACGTTCCTCCGTACGCTGAACGAATTGATTCCGGGTCGCATTATACTCCGCGCTGCAGATAGCGAAGGCTTTACGGAGCGAGGAATCACGCAATTAGAGGCGGACATTCGCGAAACAGAGGCGGATGTAGTCGTAGTCGATCCGATATATCTCATGGATTACGAAGCGAACACGTCGCGGGTGGCCGGTGGTGATGTGGCGGCGACCTCCGTTAAGCTTAAGCGCCTGGCGGGGCAGACGAAGACCGTAATTCATCTCGTAACACAAGCGGAGGAAGATGCGTCAGAAAAGGGCGAGGATGGAGTACGCGAGCTGCGGCCGCCAAAACGTGCGGAGCTTAAGAAGTCGAAAGCGATACTTGAGGATGCCGCGAACATTTTCGGTATAGATACGCTGGCACACGAAGGGCGCGGAGTAATCGAACTCGGTAAAGGGCGTAATGGCGGCGAGGATACGCGCGTTGAGATCGTATATCTTCCGAACTGGGGCATCGTGCAGGAGACGGATTTAGCGGATGAAGCTGCGAAGTTTGTAGCGTAGGTTGGTGTGTTAATTTCTTGTTTCCTGATTAGAAATAAAATGTTGACTTTACGGACAAGGTTGGTTATCCTAACAACATAACCAATTAGGAGGTAAATTATGGACTTTGAATTCAACATACCACTTCTAGGAAATTATATTAATGAGTTAAGAGTTAAGCGCAACCTAACACTAAGGGATGTTTCAGAAAAGTCGGGAATAAGTCCTTCTCAATTAAGTAAGATTGAAAGAAACGAGGCCGTTCCTAAGATTGCCACTCTCGACCAAATTGCATCAGCACTCGAAGTAAACCCTGATGATCTATACTATCGCGCAGGAATTATCCCTAGTTCGGATCCACTAAATAAAAGGGTTATCACAGGGATGGTAAATGGTGAAATCCCATACGAAAGAGGGATAGCTATGACACGGTTATATACTGCTTTGAGGAATGACCTCGAAGCTCTTATGAGTGAAAGCTCTTTTAAAAGATGCAAAGAAACGACAACATTTGCACGTGATTATAACAATTTCATAACCGACGAAGAGTTTTGGTTGGTAACAAGAGTACGAAACTCCATAGAACAGCTTGAAAAGGATTTCGCAGAACTTGATAATATGCGTAAATAATCTGACCATACTCTAAGTACTGCGAGGTGATAAATCCATGAGCGCTTTTACCGCAATTAATGCGGATTTGTTTTTATCCGCAATCGAACGTTACCCCTGGCGCAGCTCATCATATGCTCGCGGACGCCTAATCGCGTCATCTCCGTTCGGCTCGCGCGCGGATAACACTCCTTCATTTTCGCTTGTGGTCGATACTGATTCGGAGTCTTTCGGCGCATGGAACGATATGGGGGCGGAAGATCCGGAGTGGGCGCGTGGAAGCCCGTTGAAGCTATACAGCTTCCTGCGCAACATTACGCTCCGGGAAGCGTTTGAAGAGTTAACGGTTGGTGCTGACGTGGACGAGCGCCCAACGCTACGTATCCGATTGAACGCGCCCGAACCGCAAGCTGCCATACGTAAGCCGATCGATATGTCCCCGTACATACAACGAGAGATTCGGTACTTAACTAATCGAGGAATAGCGCCAGTAATACAGCGGCTTTATAGATGCGGTTACGACGTTACGAATAATGCGGTAGTTATGCCGTGGACAAGCCCGGTCGGAACGTTTCTTAACGCGAAGTGGCGGTCAACTTACGGTAAACAATTCTGGTATGCGCGCGGAGGGGCTCCGGTCAAATCGATGATATACGGAATTGACATCGCATATCGGCGGAATATCAAACGCGCGGTCATCGGTGAGGCCGAGATCGACGCAATGACGGCGAGTACGGCGGGTACGTTCGGATTAGCGGTCGGCGGATCGGAGTTTACCGAGGAAAAGGCGAATCTACTGCGCCGCAGCCCGATCGAGGAACTATTGATTGCGGGAGACAACGATGCCGCCGGAGAAAAGCTGCGGTGGGAGATCGAAAAAAAGATGCGCGGGTACGTGCGATTATACAACGTAGAGATTCCGAACAGCGCGAAGGATTTTAATGCGGCGGGGATTGCGGCAACTAGAGAAGCATGCGAGGCAGCAAAACGGATAGATGCGATTCGCGTGCGTTTGTGTACGTGAAATGTCGTAAAATTTGACGACTTTTTGTCGGTACGAACGAAATTAATCGTCCGTTGCCTTAACGGGAGCTTCTTCCCATTCGTACAAGTCGTACGGGGAGTCAAGACCGAGAACTTCCGCAATCGTCCGCGCTTTGTCGAGGCCCATAACGCCCACACGTTTCCGGTCGTTTATCCAATGACCGATTTGCGAACGGGAGTATCCGGTCCTGCGGCTAAGCTCAACCTGCGATAGTTTACGTTCTTTGAGTAGCGCCCGAAGTCGGCATTCACCGACAACGTACATTTATGAGCGCCTCCGATACTTTGCGAAATGATAACTTAATTATTCTAACATATTTTTCTTGTAAAAGTGTGCGGGGCATTTGAGCATGTCGACTTTATCTATGTAAGGCAGACAAGCATTAAAATTATAAAATATCATGTAGGGAGTTGTTGAGTATTGAACTTTGAAAAACTGAATAGGTTAGCCGCCGTCCATTTGGTAGATAGAACGGATGCCACTTTTTCCGAGATGTATGAAGAGGCAATCACGTTATTCCGCCGAATGAATCGTAACCGAATCGTCTTTTCCCGTATGGGTGATAACAACGATGCGGACGAATTACTAGATTCCGTAATCCTTAAGGTGATCGCCAAATCACCGGATAATTTCGGAGCATTATTACTAACAGCGCTTAACGCCGCACAGCTTGATTTTTTCAAGGCTGAGCAGCGCCGACGTAAACGTTTTGAACTCAGCGTAGATACTGAGGCGCCAAACTCAGATGTACGCGACGAAGATACGGACGTTGAGCTAGCGGTAATTCAGCGAGTTGTACGTAAAAAAAGAACCGACCAGTTGGAGCTGATCGATTCTCTCACTCGGTCCGCCAAGACCGATACCACGACGACCACAATCGTCGAAGCATATTTGTTCGCGCCGCTAGACGCAAAGCCCACGGAGATCGCAAGATCACTTGGGATACACCATGAGACAGTTAAACGTAAGCTTCGCAGACTTGCTCGCCGTTACGACGCCAATCGCTTCGGTGATGTCCGCGAATACTTAGCCGTTTAAATGATTTTCGGAACGGGCTATCGGGCATGATGTCCGTTCCAGTATTAATTATATCACAAAAATTTAAAGATATTCCGGTGGTATTAGTTACCTTATGTATAGGATTTCCTAAATATATCCATTCAATACTTCACGTTTTCAATATTACGCAAAAAATTTGCGGTTGTCAACGCTTATTTAACTGCGCCTACTATTTATTAACCGGAGGTTAACGCCATGAATCGTATAAAAAACGTTACTCATATAAATACACGCAATCCCCACGTTTCAAACAGATTGGTCGATCGCATCTATAACGGAGGCTTCGAAAACTACGAAGACACGGCGGATTATATTGATATCCGCAACGCTATGAAGGGGCGTGTCATCGCATGACTTGGCTCGCATCAACCCACGCAGCTAAACGTGCCGTTGAACGATTCGGAATTACGCATGACAACGTAAATACGTGGTTTAACGAAAAATTAACGTCAGCTCGCTACGTTTGTAACACGGTAGATGACGACGGAAGTGAGGCGCGCCTATTTGTTAACGGTAAGATTATGTTTTTCGCAGCACTATATGAGGACATAGTTAAATCCGTTCGTTACGCATCCCGCACGCAAATGGCTGCCGACTGTATCGCCGAGCTCGCGGAAAAGGAACTCCGTAAGCGCCAGGTCAAAGCGCTCGAAGCCGAACGCAGCTACGCGGATAAAAAGGCACAACTAGAAACGCGGCGCATCGATATTAATATCGCTATATTGCGGACGAAATCTGCGCCGCGCATCGCTAATCTAACCGCGAGCTTGGCGGAAGTTGAAGCGGAATTGTGCGAAGTACTGGCGGCGGTAAAACGTGCTAAACGGGAGTTAACGAGTTTCGCGGAGGGCTATGTATCAATAACGGCGTAATCTTGCGCCGGCCGCACGGTGTTAACGCGGAAGTGACCGTTAATGCCGCGCTGCGGACGCACGATTGTCCGAGGTCTGGCGGAACCTACGCAGTAACGATGCGTTTAACCGTACATTATATGAAGAGGAACGTGATCGAATGTCGATGTTTACGAAGGTAGGCGCAGAGGCAGCGGCGGCAGGTAACAACGAAGGAGGAGCGAAGGAGAGTCCGATTACTTCGTTTAAATCCGGAACAGCGCTAAAGGTTGGCGTTAAGTCGATTAACGATGTAGCGGAGTATTACGGTTACAGCATCTTCAAGAAAGTGAACACGTTCGTTCCTAAGAATCCCGCAACACGTAATGCTCGCGGTTATATTGACGCTAATCCGACCGTATGGGATCAAGCGGCTGCGCTCCTTTATAAAGAGGCGGACACAGCGAAGAATGCCGGCGCCAGTGAGGACGCGGTTAAGAAGATTACGGATGAGGCGTATTTGTATCGCGGTAAGAAACGTTTCCTTCGCGCATTCTTCGACTTAGCGACCGGTAAGGACGTAGTAGTCGATTTGAGTCCGAAGCAAGAGGAAACGCTCAAGGCCGTAATCAAGAAGTACGAGAAGAAGCTCGGAACAATCGCGTTCGAACTCGCGAAGACCGGATCGAGCACAAACGCCGTCGTCGCGCTGTCTCCGATCATTGACATGGACGAAGACCTCACGCCAGAAGAACGCGCTAACTTCGCTAAGCTCGGGGCGGCTCCGTTTGAACTCGCGGATTTCGAAACGTGCTTATACGTAGCCGATGACGCTGAGCAAACGAAGAATCTCGTAGTTGCGGGATTTGATATCGGACGACTCGGATTGTCTATCGGAGCGAGCGCGGGAACTAGTACGCAGACTCCGCCGCCAGCCGACGACGGGGCTCCTATCGATATCTCCGAAGAGGATCTACCGTTTTGATCGCGTGTCCCGAACATCCGCAATTAGCATCAGGTAACAACGGTAATAAACCGCCGGTCTGCGTGTTGGTTGCGCTGGCTGGCGGAGAATTTAACGAGAGAGGACGTGGTTCAGACGGCACATATTTCGGAAGTCGTAGGTAAGTATTCGGAGCTCGCCGCAAGATTAGCGTTATTGGCGAACGGATGGACTGTGCACCAATCGGAGACAGACGAAGCGTACGATGTCCTGGCGCAAGATCCCGTAAGCGGAGACTATGCGCGGATTCAAGTGAAGACGATTAGGCAGCGTATGGATCGCGGCGGCGACCTCGTAGTCTACGCGAAGAAAGGCAACGGGACTATCTACGACCTAGCCGACGCTGATTACATTATTGGCGTATGGGTGATCGAGGGCGAAGTGCCTCGCGTGTATATGTTCGAGAACCGCTGCCTTACGGAGTACTGGTGCGGAGAAGCACGTGCAGCTGAGCGTTGGGTTGAGCTGCCTCTAGCGCTTAACCGCGATATCTATACGGTTTCGGCCGCTGTGATCACGGAGGAATTACCACTACCGACCGCTGTCTAAACGTAAGATTAACGCATTATCGGGGCGGAGGAGCTAACGGTAAGCGCCGAAGGCTCAGTCCCAACGAAGGAGACCCGTATAAATGACGAAATTAAACGTAGTAATTCCGGCTGTAAACGTAATGGTAGAGATCGACGGCAGTAACGTAGAATTCCGCAAAGTTGACCGCAAGGCGCAGGCGGGCGATATCGTTAAGGTTACGGAAAGCGGCGAAGATATCGAAGCAGGCGCGTTCTATAACGTGCTCGGCGACTACTCCTTCGCGGATGGTGCGGATGACTCACGGCAGCTTTCGTGCTGGAAACACGAAGTCTACGCGCCAGTAGTCTCCGCAGGCACCGCCGATGCTCCCGCTGATCTTACGTTCGAATCCGCACAGTATCGCAAGGTCGACCGCTCGGCCCGCGAAGGTGACGTTATCGTATTTGCGGAGGCTCCGCGTAGCTACCTTACCTCAGGTAAAGCGTACCTTGTCAACGAGATTGACTTCGCTGGTGGCGCGCAGATTACGGATGATGACGGAGATGATTACGATATGGGCGCGAGTGGTATCGTGTTCGACGTGTACGAAAAGGTCAGCGTAGAGACTCCGGCGGCTTCATATCGCGAAGTCAAACGTAAGGCCGCCGTAGGTGAGCGTATTAAGATCGTTAATCCGGTAGCTGCGATTGACTACGTTATGGGCGATGAGTTTACGGTAATTGAAATAGACGAAGAGGGCAACGTTTATTTCAGGGATACCGTTAATGAACGCAATAGCGCCTATCTCCGCGAATACGTCGTACTCGAACCGGTCAACACGCAAGTTAAAGCGAAGCCTAAACGTTTCAGCGCGGGTGACTACGTTAAGGTTACGGGCAATTCCGTATGTCACGATTATACGGAGGGCAGCGTAGTTATGATCACAGAAACTAAAGATAACGCGAGGTACGGCGGCCAACAATTCCGCGCTGAGACTGTGGACGGAAAGCGCGGAAACTGGCTCGTAACGTACAACGTAGAGCCCGCAACCGAAACGGAGTTCCTTGCGCAACGTAAGCCGGCGGAACCTGTGCGCTTGAAAATCGGAGACTACGCGAAGGTGCTTGCGTTTGATATGAGCTATGCTAGCGCGGCAATCGTCGGCCTTATCGTAGAGCTTACGGAAACGGACCACTCGAACCGTCCATATCGCGGGAAGAAACTCGACGGTACTCGCGCCGGATGGTTTACGCCGGATCAGCTCACGCCAGCAACCGCCGAAGAAGTAAGCGCGGCCCGGGCGGAAGCTCAGCGTAAAATCGCGGTCGGTCCGTTCGCTGACGGAGGATTTGCGCAGATCGTCGACGTAAGTAAATCGCAGGCACTCGGCGGATTCTCTACCGGGGATTACGTAAACGTAGTATCAGACGGATTCAACGGCCGTTATAAGCTTGTCGTGACGAAAACTAGCGGTAACCGGGGATACTGCAACGCGGACGCCCTGCGCCAGATTACGGAGGCTGAGTATAACGCGGCGGTTGCGCCGAAAGACCCGCGCGATGCTTTCGCAAAGGGCGATAAGGTGCGGTTGATTAGCGGCGCAAACAATTCCGGACTTTACGGGTTTACTGACGGCGGAATTTACACCGTCGCTAATCCTAAATCTACGCAATGGGAATCGAAGAGAATCGGAATTGAAGACGCTGCTAGCTACGGATTTGCGCTGCCGGACCAACTCGTTAAGCTGTCCGCAGAGGAGATCGCCGCTATCGAGAAGGAAACGCAGGAAATCGCTAAATGGGCGAAGCTCGGGCGTAAGGTCGGCGAGTTTAAGCACGGTGATGTCGTTACCTCCGCGAAATACTGCGGAAACACGAAAATAGTTACCGCGCAGATTGAGGACGTAGGCACGGATCTGCTCGGACTACGCGCGGCGGACGGAGAGTACCACGCCGTCGATAAAGAGGGCGTTAAACTAATTGTACCGGTAGAACAGCGCTTCGATACGGAACAGGCCGCCTAAATTAACGGAGGTGATGCGGATATATGGACGTTAAATTAACGCTTAATCTACGTAGTCCGACCGCAGCCGAAGCGCCGGAAGACGTAGCTGACCGCATAGCCAGCGCCACCAAACGGAAGAAAGCGGCGGAGGAGACGATAGCGGACGCATGGGTTCGCATACTCGCGCTAAAGAATACGGATGCCGATCGCGAAAAGTTAATCGCGGTAAAAGACGCAATGGATACGGGTGTGACGGGCAGACACCCGTCCAGCGTCGGCAAACGGTTCAGCAAGGCGGAGGCTATGCGGATTTACGATGACTTGCGCGAGTCGATCCGCGAGGAAAGATTACGTAATATGGTCGCGCATACTCCGAAAAACTACTTCTTGATTAATAACGCGAAGCTACTGGCGCGACTCAACGATAGGCTGCGCAATGAAACGGAAGTGGCGGTCGATACGGAAACTACGGGAGTTGACGTTTATACAGACGTGATTGTCGGCCTATCATTAACGTTGCCTTCCGTTAGCATTCCACCGTTAGCCGAAAAGGGAATGCACGTTTATATTCCGGTCAGCCACGATGAAGGCGAACAATTATCGCGAGATTACGTACTGCAGGAATTGCGTTGGTTCCTTTATAGCACAGATATCGGCAAGATACTCCATAACGCTATATTCGATATCGCGATGTTCCGGCGGCATGGTTCGGATCTGCGCGGAGTTACGTGGGATACGATGGTAGCGATGCACCTACTCAACGAGAACGAACCGTCGTTCCGCTTAAAAGACCTCGCGCCTAAATATCTCGGAGTGGAGTCGGATACGTTCTCGGAACTATTCGGCAAGACTCCGTTCAATGAAATTCCGCTAGATATTGCGCTGGCATACGCGGCTAAGGATACCGATCTTACTTGGCGCTTGTATCAATTCCAGCGCGGTCACTTCGCTACATTGCCGACGGTACTCGAATATTACCGTACGGTTGAGGTTCCGTTGCTCTACGTAATCGTAGACTTGGAGGCTAACGGATATATCCTCGATTTAGACTTCGCAAAGGAATACGGTGAGCAATTGAGCGCTCGCGCCAAAGAGCTGCGTACGAAGCTTATCGAAGTCCTGGCGAAACATCACGAAGGGGACGGTGATCTTAACCTTAATTCTACGCCGCAGATGAAGGCGGTTCTCTCGAAAGAAATCGGCCGCGATATTCCGAATATGGACGCTAAGAAGACGCTCAAGCCTATGGGCCGTGAGTTCGAAGTTATCGCGGACTTACTCGAATACCGCAAGATAACGAAGCTCAGCGGAACGTACATCGACGCGCTGCCGACGAAACAGAATCCGACGACTAAGCGCTGGCACTCGCGGTTTAATCCGATGGGAACCGTTACCGGGCGCTTTAGCTCCGGCAAGGACGAAGATGCCGCGGATTCCAATCAATTTAACGTTCAGAATCAGCCGGAGGAAGCGCGCAAGATGTTCCTAGCGCCAGAAGGTAAGGTCCTGGTGTCGGCGGACTTTAAGGCGCAAGAGATCCGCTGCACCGCTTATTTATCGGGCGAACCCGTCCTAATCGAAGCGTTCGAAAAGGGCATCGATCCGTACGCTAACATGGCGAGCATGTACTACAAGCGCCCGTACCACGAAGTTAATAAGCTGCCGAACGGGGAAGATACGCCGGAACGCAAAGCGATGAAGGTCGTATGGCTGGCGACATTGTACGGGATGAGCGACTTTTCACTCGCGGAGATGCTCAAGCTAAAGAAACCGGAAGCGACCGCGTTCAAAGAAGAGCTGTTCGGTGGGATGCCGAAATTATCCGCCTGGCTCAAGGCTAACGAGGAGCACGTCGCCAAGTACGGTTTCGTATGGGCGGATAAGCAGCAACGTAAACGGCGCTTGCCCGACGGAACACTTAAGCGTAAGGAGATTCCGTATGGTAAGTGGAATGATCCGAAGTACGAAGAGTGGCGCAAGCACAACGGAAAGATTAACCGGGCTATGCGCCAGGGTACGAATGCTCGCGTTCAGGGGAGTTCCGCCGTTCAAACGAAAGTAACGATGATTAAAGCGCACGAAGCGTGTGAGGAACGCGAAGGCTGGGCGCTGTGGGGAACGATTCATGACGAATTGGTGTTCGAGATTCCGGAGGAATTTACGCGGGAGGACATCGCCGTTATTGAGCGCATTATGACGCAGTCGTATTCGTGGGGCAACGTAGCCAACGGAACGGATATCGCGATTATGCTGCGCTGGGGTAAAGGCGTAACGCCAGACGAATGGTTCAAAAATAAGGAGGCTGCGTAATTATGGCGATATCACAAGCGAAGAAACTCGAACTTATCACGAAGCACGCGAAGAAGTTTACGGTTAAGCCGGGTGGAGGCACTCCCGTACTAGAGGGCGTACGTTACCTCGATGATGGATCCGTAGTCGCAACGGATCGCCACACGTTGCTCCGGATCGGCGGCGCGCATAACTTTGCGGAGGCATTTACGTCTCACGCTAAGACCGGCGCGCCCGTTGACGGTCAGTATCCGGACACATCGCGCTTAATTCCGCAGGACTTTACGTCACAGATTACGCTTATCGAAACGGTTACGCGGGCGGATTTAAAGGACGCGATTGCCTGCGTAAAGGTTGCGCTCGAAGCCGCGAAGCTATCCGCCGGAGACAAACGTAACCTCGCGCTACTTCGTTACGCAGGCGATGCCGCCACGCTATCCGTTACGAACGATTCTCCCGCGTTATCGTTTAGCGCCGGGATTAACGCGGACTTAAGCGGGCCGGACATGGCGGTAGCGTTTAATGCGGAGTACATGCTTAACGCGTTGAACGTATTCAAAGACGCGGGATCTCAGCGGGTAACTATCGGATTGACCGGCAATTTAAGTCCGATCGTTCTGCGCGATGAGGATAACGGAATAGACGTCGTAGTGCTTCCGTATCGGATGGCGTCCTAATGGAGCGCGCTACCACAACGTTCACATGTCCGCAGTGCCGCCGTCAGGTTCGCGTACTAGCGGATGAATACGGAGATCACTGCTGCCCTTGCGGGTGGGAAAGAGCGCAAATTAACGAAGGAGATGACGCGGAATGACTAGCGCCAACAAAGCGAAGGTAATTGCGGAAGTAGATAGCGCCATTGAAAGGCTCGCCCGCGTGCTCACGCGTATTGATAGCGGCGACTACGGATTCTCGGAGGCGGGCGATTGGTTGCATAACTGCGGTGACGACATTGTAGGCGCGTTGGAATCTGCGCTTGAATACGTAAAGGAGGCTGCGTAAGAATGGCGGACAAGGCGCAAGTCGAAGCGAAGATAGCGCATGCAATCGAGGAGGCTGAGTCTCATCCGGACAACGGCGCAGAAGAGGCGCTTAGATATGCGGTAGAATCGATTAAGCAGCACTTTGATATTCCGTGTATGTACGAATATTGCGGAGGCTTCGATAGTCCCGGCTACGACATCGACTGTTACGCGATCGCCTACGTAACCAAAGCGGGCGAACTCGGGATCTACACGTATACGCACGAAACATACTAAGGAGGCGGTCATAATTACACAATCAATCGCTAATCAAATCGCACAGCACTTCACGGATTATCTCAACGCCTGGCATTCCGCACCAGAAGTGTACGACGACGCACTCGACGCGCAGATTCACGCAATGTACGCCGCTGTCCTCACGGATAAATCGCGCAAAGTATGGCCGCCGCGTAACATTCCGTATTTCTCTCCGTCAGCTGCAGGCGCATGTCCGCGCTCACTCTACGAAAAGGCGCTCGGCGCGAAGAAGGACGTATCCGTACAATCTCCGCATAAAGGGCGCTGGACTAGGCTCGGCACGCAGGTCGGCGATATGATTCAGCGCGATATATTATTCGCAGAGAAACATTACGATCAGCCGCGATTTGTATTCGAACGTAATGCGCTGGGTGAGCCGCGCTTCGAACAGTTTGCGCCCGGCCTTACGAATATTACACATAACGGCGCTGTTTTCTCGCTGTTCGGATTCTGCGACGGAATGATGCTTTACCGGACGGATGACGGCGAGGTGCTGCGCGTCGGCCTCGAAGTTAAATCGAAGCAGACAACGTCAGCCAAAACGTCCGAATACTCGACACGTAATGGTCCGGAGGCGAAGCACGTTAAGCAAACGGTCTGCTATTCGCGAATGTACGGAGTCGATTATTACGTAATCCTCTACGTTAATTGCGCGAAAAAGGCGTGGGAAATGAGCGCAGAGGACATCGCGAAGACTCCGGACATCAAGGCGTACGGCCTGTATATTACGGACGAGATGCGCGCAGAGGTATTCGATGGCTTCGCGGACATTGTTCACGCGGTCAATGCGAAGATACCGCCGCCCCTTGATATCGAAAACTTTACGTTCAACAATTTCAAGCGTGCATGTGCGTTGTCATTAACGGAGGATGAGATCGCGGTCATTGAGCGGAAAGTAAGCGCGATATCACGATCGAGTCTGCCGGATTGGAAGAAGCGAGGACCTATCGAAGCGCTCACGGAGATTCAGCGGATACGGTACGAGGAAGAAGCGAAGGAGGCCGCCTAATTTGCAGACACCGCAATCATACGTAATCGAATCGATAAGCAATCTCGACGGAACAACACACGAACGCGAAGCCCGACGCAAAGGTCAGCGCGTAGAAATCTTACGCTGCGAGGTCGGCGCGCCTATGCTCGTATGTTACCGCGATGACGGAAACAAGATCCTGCGGACGTCATTCGTACGTTCGATCGCGGATAGCGACGGAGTAGTTTCCGTTGTTACGAGTAATACCGTTTACACATTCGGAAAGGAGGCGGCGTAATGACTAAACGTATTATTAACGGAACCCTCTACGTATTACTTATTGGCGCACTTATGGTCGGCGGCCTGGTGTGGTTCTCGCTATTAACGTGCGGACTATTGTACGTCAGCGTTATATCTGCGCTTCTCATCGTTTGGTCGTTCATACTCGGATTTATATCGGAAGGAGGCGGAAGCGATCACGAAACAGACGAAGAAACCCGCGCTTCCTAACTTCCGTGTTCTCGGACTCGACTTATCGCTAAGTCCCGGAATCGCTGTGGTAGAAGTCCGTAATAGAACCCCGTACCTTATCGCATGTGACTCCGTAGCGACTTCGACGGCCGATACGGACGCCGTACGCAACTACACGGTCGAAACGTTTGTCGGTCACTTCGTTCGGGAGCATCGTCCGTTCGATATCGTAGTTCGCGAAGACTTTACGTCCGGACGGAATAAACGCGCGACTCAAACGATATTCAGCGCATGGGCAGCGGCAGACAGAGCGCTCGCGGCTTACGGTTACCACGCGGAGGACTTAAAGCCCGCGCTTGCCCCAACGTCGGTTAAGAAATACGTAACCGGCAACGGGAAGGCGGAGAAACCGGAAGTCGCGGAAGCGGTGCGGAAGTACCTGCGGTTGCCTGCGGATACTAAGTGGCGGACGGGATACGATGACGCGGACGCATGCGCAGTGTGTCTGTCGTATTTACTGCGCGAGAACCTAATCGATGAAATCGGAGGGATTGCGGCATGAGGGAATACATTGGATATACACACATTTCGCAGGGAGTTGAGCGCTTTGGTCCGGCGGTTAGCGAAGCGCTGAGCGGTTACGCAAATAGCGGGTACGACATTGACGTACATTACTCGCAATCGACGGAACCTCGCGGACGTATTATGTTCTCAGCGTTAATAACCGCCTGGACGCAGACATGACGCGTATTCCAGACCGCCTCACTACGCAACTCGAACGCGCCCAGCTCGCCGAGATCGCGGGACTTGAACGTGCGGTCGAAGTGCATCGCGGACTGGCGGCGAAGTATGAACGGAAACTGGCGGAGGCTCAGCGCCGCCTTAAACGGAGTGTTAGCGATTAATTTCGCCGACTCTCCGTTTTTTTCATTAAAAGTGTGCGAAGTGTGGAGCGGCGGCACCATACGTTATGTAAGGCGCGGACGACGAAAAAAGTTTCCGTAAAAGTGTGCGGGACTTCCGAGCACGTCGGCTTTATCTATGTAAGGCGCAGATGCCGCGCAATATAAACGAGGAGGCGGTTCAGTAATGACAACGCAACAATATCGCGAAGTTAAACGTAAGGCAGCGGTGGGGGAACGAATTAAGGTAGTAAACGCGTGGGCTACTGGCGGTCTCTATGAGAACGGCGATGTGTTTACTGTAACGGAAACACACGCTGAACATGAAGGCGCAGTAATCGGAGTAGCGGAACGCCTAAGCGCGGTGGGCATCGTAGTAGGCGAATACGTAGTCCTCGAACCCGTCACGGAGTCTATCGCACCCTCACCGCTATCATCCGATCCCCTCTACGCAGCCTTCCGCCAGTTCGTCGCGGACAATGCGGATGAATTGCGCAAGCTACTTCCGGAGATTGATCCGCCGGGCATCAGCGTAGGAGGAATCGTAGGCGCACCGTTTACAGTCGCAGATTCCGGCGCAGTTATCGCACGCACTCCGAAGTTGACACGCGCACAGGTTATCGCGAAGGCGACCGCTGACGTTGCGGAGTTGCTACGGATTGGTCGCGATATCTACTCGGACATTCCGAAAGAATCTCCGTTCCACAACCGTTGCTACGCCGCTAACTTTCACGTTAACCGGGATAAACGTACGGTGACAGCGTTGGTGAATCACGGAGTGTCACTAGAACGAGTACCTGACGCGAAGTTCACCGCAAAGTGTTCGCCAGCCGACGTATTCCACGCGGAAATCGGCAAAGCGATCGCGCTGCGTAAGGCGCTTGGGTTAGCGGTGCCTACCGAATATACGGACGCGCCGCAACCGGGTGGTAAAAACGCGAATATGATCGTTAGATACAAAGGGAAAACGCGGAAACTCGTTCCGTCAAACTTAGCGGTAATTCACGGTGAAACAGCGCATATTGGTTCGATTATTGGTAAGCGCGGAATTATACTCGACGACACCGACGTTGACTATAATGCTGACGCAGGAAGCGCTGTCCCCGCGAAAGGAGTTGCTGCCTAATGGACGTACTGAATACGTATGGTGGCGAGACGAGCACGCTTGCTATTATAGCTGCGATAATCATCGGAGTTCTGGCGCTATTCTTCTTAATCGCAGCGTTTATCTTAGCGGAGCCCGGCGTGCTTGTTATCGCGGGAGTCCTCGGTGTGCTTGCGATGATAGGCTGGGCTAACGCATCTGAACCGTTCCGCCACGAAGTCACACTCCGTCCGGGCGGCGTTATCGACGCGGTTAAATACGATATCATCGAACAGCGCGGCGCGATTTACGTAATTGAGGAACGGGAGGCGATCGCGGAATGATGAACGCTAAATTAACGGCAATGATCGTAGCACTTGGCGCCTACGCAATAACGCTGTCCGACGCTGGATTCGAGATTCCGGAGGAAATGGACGCGGAGATTGACGAGTTGATTGCGGCGGGAGACGAATTTGCAACGGGTATATCAGACGCTGAATCGGACGCTGTTCTCTTCGCGCAGTTAACGGGGATGCTCGACGCGATTAAGGCGGAACTGTCCCCGCCGGAACCTAAGATCGCGAAGGAGCTATACGTACTGGCTCACGTTGATTCTAACGGAAATGTTACGGGATATCCGAAGGGCGGCGGTTCCAGCGCGAAGCCGTCGATTAAGGCGCACGATTCGTTATCCTCCGCTAAGAGAAGTCGCGGTCATTGTGGCGGAACAATCATGCGGATAACGGCGATGGAACCTGCGGAATGAGAGCGCAACGTATCATCGACCGCCCGCAAGCCGAGATCATGGCGGACAGAAAGCGTAAGCGTACGGAGTTACTCGATAAATTACGGAGAGGTGAACGTGTGAACAACGATATCAACGTTAAGATTAAGCGCCTGCATCCGGACGCCAAAATCCCCGCATATGCAACGGAACTAGCGGCGGGTTTCGATTTAGTCGCGGTAGAAGACGCGGTAATTTCGCCAGGCGATACGGTTAAGGTTCCGTTAGGACTCGCGTTCGAGATTCCGCCGGGCTACGTAATGCTCGTATGTATGCGGTCGGGCATCGCGCTTAATACGAAGCTCCGGCAGCCGAACGGAATTGGCGTTATTGATGCGGATTATCGCGGAGAGGTTGCGATGATGTTCGATAACATCGCGGTCGGTCACGATGTGCCAGTTACGAACGACTTAGTATTCTACGTGAATGGTACCGGACGGTTAGCGCGTGAGGACGAGATTAACGCGTCATACATTATCCGCAAAGGAGATCGCGTTTGCCAAGCGTTCATCATCCCGTATCCGCGCGTTAACTTCGAAGTTGTCACGGAATTAGCGGAGAGCGAGCGTGGGGCTGGCGGATTCGGCTCGAGTGGAGTGTCGGCGGTAATTGACGGATGGCGCAAAGTAATCGAAGGGGAGTGAGCGCAGGATGAAACGGATTAACTACGCATTCATCGCGGTGTGGTCCGCTATTCTCATCGGATGCGCGGCGTTCTGGTACGGGGTATTCACGATATTAACGTAGAGGAGGCGCTATAAATGACTGCAACAATAATCCCGTTCCCATGCGTACAGAACGAAATTGCCGCCGCATTCGACGCATTAGCAGCGCAGGCACGCGCCGGCCTAATAACCGGAGCCATGTTCGCAGTTAGCGGACCGAACGCCGATCCACACGCAATTATGACGGGATGGCACGGCGTTGATATGGCGGAGCGCGCCGTAATGCTGACGCATATGCAATTCGATTTAATAGCGGGATTTATCGACGAGAATTACGGGGATGAGCAATAAATAGCGCATGTCTTACGGAGTTAACGGGCAAAGCTCCGTCAGCACATGCGCAAGAACCCGCCGCGCCAACGGTGGGAATAACGAATAAGAATACTATCCGAAAAGGGGACGGTTACTAATGACGAAGGTTATCGACGGTAGAAAAGCGGAGATCACGAACTCACTGCAGGTATATACGAATTGGGTAACACTCGCAGCTGAGCACGGATACCCGAAAGCAGCATACGTTTACGGAAGTGACAAGCGCAGCCACTTAAACGATGGAGATACGGTGACGCTGCTTACATCAACTTTCGTGCATGACGGCGCTATGATTTGGGTCGTGCAAGCGCGTAACGGTGAACAATTTCTCTATTCGGAAAAGGGACTGCGCATTCTCCCGGACGAAGCCATCGTAGGCATTACGCTCCTCCCCGACGAATCGCTCGGCGGTATCTCACGTGAATATCGCGAGGTTAAGCGGACGGCTAACGTAGGTGAACTCGTTAAGATTACGGATAATAATTGCGGGCACCATTTCCCTAGCGGCGAGATTGTCCGCATCCGTAGCGTAAATACTGCGGAGTATCTTGATAAGCGCGACTGGTGGGCGGTAAAAGAGGTGGACTACGTAGTCCTCGAACCTACGGATATCCTGCGCATCGACGATAAGGACGGAGTTAATCGCGCGTACCGAATGGTCGACCGTAAGGCTGCGGTGGGCGAGCGCGTGATTGTTACAGAAGACCGCGCATACTTCCGCGCAGGTCAAACGTTCGTAGTTGAGCGTACGGATTACGGGATTCCTGCGGTCGGGCTGGACGGACGCGGCAACGTTCTTGAAGCGTATTATCGCGTACTCGAACCGCTAACCTCCGCGGAACTAGCGCCGACTCCGACGCCCCTATCCGCGCTGCCCATCGCTGATCAATACGCGGAGAACATCACGGTGCTCACACGTAAGATTGCGCAATTAGAGGGCGACCTACGTGTGGCACGCGAGGATATCGTTCTCATCGAAGAGGGCGTTAGCGGCGAGATCAAAGCGCTTGAGAAGCGCACCTTAACGCTTGAAAAGCGCATCCTCGCGCTCGAAACGGACAGCTCGCCTTCTTACGTTAAAGTTGCGGAGGGTCCCGTTGATACTACGTTACCGTCATATGTTAAGAAGTCCGCTCAAAAAATCCGCGACGGAATCGTTGAGCGTGCGAAGGCTGACGTTGAAAGAATTATAGACGAATGCTGGGCGGCGGTTCGCGTTGGGTAACTGCATCGGAGGTTTTAGGATATCCGACGAGGACTTAGAGGGGCTGTTTATCGAGCATTTCCTTGTTTACGGTAAGGCGCCGTCCTCCTCGGATATTAGGAGGCTCAGACTGCCGTCCATTAAAACTATCAAAGCGAGGACAGGAAAGTCCTATAACGAGTATCTACTTTATCTAGGTATCCCTACCAACAAGAGGAGTACCCCTACTAAATCGGATGAGGAGATGCTAGCCGACATTGTTGCCCTCGCGGAGGAACTGGGTAGGACGCCGTTCGCCTCCGATCTCACAGGTAGAGCCGGCGTGTGTGGCAAAGGTACTTATAACAAGCGTTTCGGGACGTGGACAAACGCCCTTAAAGCCGTCGGACTAAAGCCTACTTGGTGTCCAGTTAGCGATGAAGAGCTGCTCTCTGAGTTGCGTAGGTTCAGGATAGAAACAGGCAGGAGCCCTTCTACTCGGGACCAACTCGCTTACGGGTGGGCAACGTTTCAAGTGCGCTTTGGGGGCTGGAATAACGCCTTAACTAAAGCAGGGCTTCCCCTAAACGAGAATATTTACGGAAATAAAACATATGGGAAAGACGGGTTGTTATACGACAGCATATCCGAATCTATAGTCGCGGATTGGCTGTACGATAACGGGGTCCATTACCAGGCTCACGTTCCGTACTTTGGGAAGTTAATCGCTGACTTTAAGGTCGGTCCCTACTACATTGAGTTCTTTGGTCTTCCGAAGCTACCTGAGTACGCGGACAGGATGAAGTTAAAAAGAAGTCTGTGCTTACGTCGCGGATACTTGCTGATTGAGCTTTTCAGTGAGGACTTAACTAACCTGGATGTAAAGCTCGGATTTCTAAAATCGAAAGGGGTTGATTATTCTGACGTTGCCTAACATCGCACTTACTGGCAAGCTTCGCGCAGGAAAGTCATTAGTCGGCGATTACCTCGCGTCCAAATACGGATATACGCAGTTCGCGTTCGGCGACGAATTGAAACGCGATTTTCACCGCCGCTATCCGGAGATCCCACGCGATCCTAAACCGCGCGCCGGCTACCAGTTTCACGGACAGTTTATGCGCGAACACGTTGACGCGGACGTCTGGATACGCAAGTGTCTTGCGGAGGTTCAGCGCGCTTACTACGCAAACCTCGATTTCCGCGCGGTAATCTCCGACGTTCGCCAGTTAAACGAGGCTGACGCGCTAGCCGCCCGTTCATACGTCCTTATCCGCGTAACTGCACCGGACGGCCTACGCATCGAGCGCGCCGTCAACTCGGGCGACACGTTCAATTACGCTGACCTCGCGCACGGAACGGAAACGGCACTCGACGGCTATGCTGCGGATTTTACAGTAGTGAATGACGGGACGCTCGACGCTCTCTACGCGCAGATTGACGAGATTATCGCGGGGCTGACACTAAAGGAGGCGGCGTGATGTCGACGGATGAAGTGGGCGGAGCTTACCGCGCAGGTTACGAAGCCGGTTATATGTACGGACGCATTGACGCGATTAGTGCGGTCCCTTATGACGATCGGACTCCGCTGGCGAAACGTGAGGAGGCGCAGGATGACGATAAGCAATCACGTTAAGAATCCGCAAGACGGGCGCTACTCATCGCGCTACCTATCTCGTAAGCGCGTTGTTAATTGGGACGAAGCCGCTTATACGGTACCAACGAGCGCACGGGACGCGTCGCTTCATCCCGGAAAATTGAGCGAAGAGGAGACGATATCCATACGCAACTATAACGTAACACCGCAATTACCTGCGAATGGCTTAACGGTAGCTGAGTTATTCTGCGGCGGCGGACTAATGGCGGTCGGATTACAAGCGGCAGGCTACGATATCACCTTCGCGAACGACTTCGATAAGCGTGCGGCAGAAGCGTACGCCTACAACATCGGCGATCACGTAATCTGCGGAGATATTACGTCTGACTTAATACAGGCGCAAATACCCGACGCAGACATTATCGCAGGCGGACCGCCGTGCCAAGACTACAGCGTTGCCGGTTCGGGTGCAGGCGAAGAGGGAGAGCGCGGTAAACTCGTATGGACGTACCTGCGTATCATCGCGGACAAGCAGCCGAAAGCCTTCGTATTCGAAAACGTAAAGGGTCTCCTTACGAAGAAGCACCGCCCGACATTCGACGCTTTATTAGCGCAGTTTGACGAGATCGGCTACGCGGTTACCTGGCGCGTAATCAACGCGTGGAATTATGGCGTAGCTCAGAAAAGAGAGCGCGTGTTCATCGTAGGTGTGCGGAAGGACTTGGCGTTTACGTTTGAATTTCCGTCGCCATACGTATGGGATTATCGGACGCAGGTATTGCGCGATGTAATCGGTGATTTGCCGGAGCCCGCCGAGCAGGATTGCGGACGTTTTTGGACTCCGGGGCGTGAGTATTCGTACGATCAAGCTAACCGCGTTCAAACGATGGATGCTCCGTGTAATACGATACCAGCGCACCACAACAGCGGTCAGCCGATTCATCCGCTACATGGGCCCCGCCGTTTCACCGTCCGCGAGTGCCTCCGCATCCAATCAGCCCCCGATTCGTACGTACTGCCAGACACAATCTCGCTGTCCGCGCAATATCGTATTGTCGGTAACGGAGTCGCATCGCGCGTCTCCTACCTAATCGGAGTCGCGCTGGCGGAGCAACTTAACGTTGTCTTAGCGCAAGACTTACGGGAGGCTGCGTAATATGTGGACGCCGATAGACGAACGCTTTCAGCCTCCGACTGAACCGCGCGTATCCGCTAACTGTACGTACTGCGGCGGTGAGATTTACGTAGGCGATGAGCTTATACGGTATATGAACGGAGACGCCACGCACGAAGGCGATTGTGAGAACGGATATGTGGCGGAGGAACTCGGAATAATGCGGACGATTGCGGAGTAGTATTCGCAAGTTTCAACGTTAGAATATTTCACAATAGCGGAGGTTACTACGTGCGGCATCGTTCATATAGCGTAGGGCTTCCGTATAAAAGGGGCGGTAAAAATAGCAGTTAAAGAGGATTGGGTAGAGATTACCATAACTTCCCGAACGGTAGGATACTATGAGTCACTCGGATATCGAATACCGAGAAGAGAAACGCGAAGTGGTTACACCTTTAAGATGGGGCAAAAGTTAAACGTTAAGACGGAACACTTGAATAGAGGGAGTCACACTGAGGTGGTCAAAGTATGTGACTTTTGCGGAAAAGAGACGCCGAGAATAAAGTTCAAAGACATCATCAAGGCCCGGATAGATGGCGCGGATATATGTAAAGCATGTAGCACCTCACACAAGATGAAAAAAGTAGCAATTGCACGTGCCGCAGCGGGCAACAACCTAGTGGAGTTATTTCCTGCTATGGCGGCGGATTGGGATCATGGTAATAATAGCGGAGTTCTACCGAGTGAGGTGACTCCCGGCAGCCACTTTAGGGCCTCTTGGATAGGGGCAGTATGTGGGCACCGATGGGAAACGACTGTATATTCGCGCACAGCAGGAACGGGTTGTCCTATTTGTAGGGTTTCCAAGGGAGAGCAGGCCATTCAGCGCCAATTGGAGAAGTTTGGCTTAGTCTATGAAGCTCAAAAGTCTTTTGATGGGCTTGTTGGAGTTAAGGGAAACTCTTTGTTATTTGACTTTGCTGTACTGCACGAAGGTGAAATTGCCTGTCTCATTGAGTACGACGGAGAGCAGCATTTTCGTCCGGTAAACTTTAGCGGGGAAAACATGGTACTAGCACACGAGCGGTTTGGTTGGCTAAAAGAGCACGACCGTAAGAAAGATGAATGGTGTGCACAGGCTGGAATTCCCTTAATTCGCATCTGTTACTGGGATTTTGACTGGATACCTGTGGTTTTATACGGAGTGGCTATTAATCTGATTAATAAAGGGGCGGCTTAAATGGGAGCGATTAAGGTTGATACTGAGAAAGACAGCAGGGCTTACGCGGTTAAGTACACCTTGAGCGATAGTGTTGGCGTAAAGAAGTTACTTAGAGATCGACATTATATCGGTGAGGCGCGCTTTCAAGGTAACACTTCCGCATCGGACGTCCTTGTTGACCTAAATTCCGCGATCAGCTCGGCCGGCTTAACGGAGCGCCAGGCGGAATCCGTCGCGTGGGTTTATGGCGTTGACCTTACGCAAGCAGACGCGGCTAAAGCGATGGGGATTTCGCAGCCGACCGTTAAGCAATCCGTAGACGAGGCGGCGGAGAAGATCGCGGCGGTTTATCGGAAATGGGAATACGGGGAGATTACGGTTGGCTACGTACTAGACGAAGACGAAACGGAGGCGGCGTAATTTGACGAGTAAACCAGATGTAACGTATCGCGAGGCACTTTCGGAAGCAGTGCTGGAGATGGAGACGCAAATGAAGGCGCTATTCAAGGCGGACTACTCCGCACATATTCCATATAAAACGTACAATTTACGCGACCGCACGCAGCGCCAGGCGGCTGTGGCCGAAGTCGCAGACACGTACACCATCGCGCATAACGAGTTTAATGCAGAGATACAGCGGCGCTATTTCGAACGGGGCGGTTCTGGTGAAGGCCCCGCGTTAGTTCCCGCTGACGCTACGCTACTCGTCCGTTTGGCTAACATCGTACTTTATGACGAGCTAACGGATGATCATCCAGATAAAGTGACGCGCACCGAGTACCCATTCTTCTCCGAATCGCAACTTGAGCGCCGCCATGATAAGGAGGTTTCATTGTGGGTAGCGGAGGCTATTGGCACTGACGGACGCGACTACCGACCGAAAAAGAAACGTATGCGGTCAAAATGGGAGCATGAGTATGTTGACCGAAACGCAAAAATACGCAATAAAGCGAGAGCTACGCAGTATGTGCGGGATATAACAACGGTCACGACTGCTAAGTACAATCTCGCGGACACAAATGGGGAGCTTACAGAGTCGTTCGTAGATTGCATCGGTATTGGAGCGCGGTGGCTGGAGGATATGAGTGTGGTTAATGAGCTCGTAATAGAACCCGCGGAGGAATCTGCGGAGATTTACGTAAGGGAGGTGGCTTAATGGGCAAAGCATCACGCGCTAGATGGGACGGCAATGTACGCTCAATGGCGATAGTTGCTAAGCCCCGCGCCGACATTACGGAGGAGGACGTTCAGTTTCTCCGCGATAACTACACGTCAACCGGCGGGTTATTACCTAACGCATACGCTGGCGGGGCGTTCTATACTCCGCCTCACGTAGCGCGGTTTATAACGGAAGCATTGCGGGGCTTGTGCGGAGGTTCATTTATGCCTGGCTCCCGTTTCCTTGAACCGAGCGCGGGCAGCGGCGTGTTTATCGAACATTTACCGCAAGACGCGGAAATTACTGCGCTAGAACTCGATGAGACGTCAGCTAAAGTAACGTCGCTTATCTATCCGCAGGCTAACGTTATCCGGGGAGACGCGTTCCTACACAGTCGCCGCGAGTACTACGATTATGTTATCGGGAATCCTCCGTATGGCGTTAGTATCGACGTAGCTGCAGTGGATTTACCTGACGCGTTTGAGACGTTGAAAGTGGCGAAAGGACGCGCGAAGGGTAAGTCGGAATCGGCGTTTATTGAGCTCGCGATTAAAGCGGTCAAGCCCGGCGGTTACATTGCGTTTGTGCTGCCGCTGGGACTCGCGTTTGCTAACTATGCGGAGACGATCCGCAAGTTACTGTATCAAACGTGCTGGCATATAGCTACGATCGTACTCCCTGGCGAAACATTTGCGCTAACAGGTACGACAATTGAGACGCAGATACTCATCGTACGTAAAGCGCCGCCAGGAACGCCGCTGATTCCTTCCGCAGAAACACGCTGGGGATCGAACTTTAGGCGTGGCGGTTACGATGACATAACGGAGTTTGGCGCTAAGTTCATCGCGGGCCAGCAGCCGGCCTACTTCGCGAAGATAACGGACATTGGCTACGATAAAGACGGTCGCTCAACGGATAGATGGGGCGGCGGATTAACGCAGCTAGACGAGTTGCTATCGGACTTTACTGACGATTACTTGATGCGCTCGAACCTATACCCGCACATTCCATCGTGGCATAGCGTTAAAGACGTCAGCGCGTTTATGTTCACGCACGCTAACGATACTTGCGACGGTTATCGAGACGCTAAGGGCACGTATGCCGACGGACCATACCGCTGGAACGAGTTGACACTCGGCGCCGGCAAGGAAATAGCATGGGAGGGTGAGGAGGTTAGTTCGTTCGACTTCGGCTGGCAGGACCGGATTGTTGACGCTTATTATGCGTATGTAACCGCCGATCCTGCGCCTCTTCCGTTAGCAGCTTAATCGCACCTAGCTCGCATATTTAAACGTACAGGCTGCGCGCATATAATACTCGCCGCGCACCTTAACGGAGAGGTCCGTAATTTCCTCGATAACTCCGCTGCCCGTTAATTCGTTATCTACGAATATGACGATCGGTGCGCGTTCGAGTTGCGCGGTATAAAAGTGAACGTTCGAGGTTAGCGTCTTCATAAAGCGATTCATGTGCGTAGTCCTTTCGTGAGTTAATACGGATAATATTCGACAAAATAGCGCCGTTTCCTTCCGGGGAGGTGGCGTTTTTATGCGCGGGAAAGTTACAAAAGTAACGTGCAGATACCTATAATACGTGCGGTTAGCTGTACATATGTTACAACCGGAGGTTTAAGGGGCGTTTGGAATGCGAATGTTGCGGGTATACTCCGCACGTCCTTACGCTTTACATACGAATAGGAGGCGTTGTACATGGCCGGAAACATTGGCGAAATGAACGTTAATATCGCGGAAACGATCCGCGGACTTAAGGCAATCCAGCGCGAGGCGAAGAAAGCTACGCAGGCGTTGCGGGATTTAGAGAGCACGGAAACTGGCGGAGTATTTAAAACTAACGATCGACTTACGTGGGAAGGCGCCAAACATCGCGTAATCATTGCGGATGCAGAAACGGCGATACTAGCGCCCGTCATCGGATATACTGACGAGCTAGGCTACGTTAAGTCTACGAAATATGCCGATATGTTCGCGGTCAGTAATCAGCCGGAGTTATACGGTTCGATTGCGGATGAGGTGGTGCGGATATGAGCGATTTGACATACGGAGAGGGCTGCGTCCATATCTGGTTGGAGGCGGGTAAATCACTCTACCACAAAGGTAAACATTACGGGATTGACCTAATGCCTGAAATAATCGCAATTGAAAATGGTGCGCTGGAGTATATATGTGGGTCCAACTTCAAACAACGAGATATAATCCTCGCGTTCTATGAAGATTTGATCCCATTCGAGACTGCGTTTGAATTATTAAAAGTTTGGGACGAAGACATAGAGGAAGAGTACCGGAAGGAGTTGGGGAATTGGCCGAATATAAGCGCTTAGTTGATCCGGAAACAGGCGAGTCACACGATAGGGCTCTCATATTAGAAGACGGTGATCGCGTGACTAGCGCTGCCCAACGCCAAGAATACCGGCGCATTCAATTGCAAAAAGTCGGTCGCGGTCCCGAATTTACGATAACGCAAATGAGCAACATTGACGAGGTAATCGAGAAGGTATCCGATAAACACTGCGGATACCTTCTTTATTTACAGTGCTTCGTCAACTATAGCGCAATCCTTGAGAATCCGAATAAGACCGCTATGAGTCGTGAGGACATTATGCGGACGCTGCGAATCGGACGGACAACCGCCCATCACTTTCTTAAGGAGATGACGGAGGCCGGCGTAATTACCGAAGAGGCGGACACTTACCGGCTAAATCCGCGCTATCACTTCCAGGGGAAATCGGATAACACGGCGGTCATCAAGACGTTCGTTGCGAAGGTAAAGGCGCTGTATTCGGAGGTTAATGCGAAGGATCTCGGGTTCGTGTATAAGCTGCTGCGCCACGTTCATCTCGAAACGAATACAATATGCGCGAATCCTTACGAACGGGACGTAGAGAATACGTTACCGCTTACGAAAGAGGATATCGCTAGGCTGACGGGCGTGACCGAAAAGTCCGTTTATACAAAGCTGCGTAATCTGCGCTTTGGCGATCAATACGTATTCGCGGAAGTGATATACGGGAACGCGCGCTACTACAAGATCAATCCGTTCATTTTCTACCGCAAGAACGGACAGCCGGACGCGACTCTGCGCGAGATGTTTTCCATCCGGAATAACTTCGCGAAGAGGTCAGCGTAAATCTATCGGTAAAAACGCGAACAAATACGACCATCTATCGGTAAAAACGCGAACACGTAAAAAGTGGCTTGCGCCTTAGAGCCGCGTGGGTTTGCGCCGTTTGAGGGGTCAAATTACTTCTTAGTCTTTAGACAACCGGACTGACGTCCGACACTGCGGCGAAAACCTTGCCTTGTGTAACTAGTATCTAACCTCGCCGATCTTTAATAAAAGCTTGAGCGCAGTTAAATAACATGTTCCGAAGACGCGACAGCGGCAAGGTGTGAAGCCCGCTTTTGGCTGAACAGGCACTATGCTGAAACCTTTGTCTGATAGATACATGAAGCTTAATCGAAGAAGTATCTCATGTAGACAACACAAAGAATAGCGCGGATGTTAAAGCGCTAGTAATCGCAAAGCGAACGCTAAGTGAGCGGAGGGATAGCGTAATGTTAATCGTATTCATATGCGCATGGATAGCGCTAGGTATCGGAGGAATTACGCATCATATCTGCGTGTATAAGCGTGATATACAGCCGTTTACTATAACGTTCATTATCGTATGTCCTCCGTTATATTGGGCGCTGATATATGCGTTTAGGAACGGATTTGGCGGATGGGTATGAAACGGAGGGATAACGCTATGTGGTACGTTAAACAGTTATTACCGCTAAAGTACGATACGACATACGTGGAGGACGGATTAGTGTACGTATGTAAATGGCGTATGTGGTTCGGAGTCAGCTTCGCTATCAAGCGTGGTTGTATCGGACAGGTTATGGACGGATGGGCTAACGCTTATTTATAACGTAACAGACAGCGTTGTTCTTACGCTCTGCCCGAGCGTAGGAGCAGCGTTTATAGTACTTAAATATAAGCGTTAGGGTAGCGTAGAAGAACGCTAATTAAACGGAAGGGAGACGGTAATATTGGCGAAGACATTAACGCCTGAACAGTATATCGCGATCGAGTGGTTATCTATACCGGGTAAAGGCGGTAAGACGTACGAAGAGATAGCGGACATATGTGGCGTACACTTTAATACGCTGGGTAATTGGCGTAAGGATAAGGCGTTCGATGCGGAGCTTAAGCGTGCGATTGTACGGAACAATAGCGCTAAGCTACCGGAAGTAGTCGAGTCTATGGCGGATTGGGCTATACGGGAGGGTAACGCAGCAGCAGCGAAGTTAGTCCTGCAGATTAACGGAATGCTTACGGATAAACTCGAAGTGGAGACGAAGCTTGATAGCGGAACAGACGTAGCCGCGTTGACAGCACGGATCAAGGCGTTGCAGGTGCGTAAGGGCGATGAGGATGGCGCGGACTCACAAGGATAGCGTGTGGTGTGCGCATATAATGAAGGAACGCGATGGATGACGGTGTGATTGCGTGTGAACTGCGACTATTTAGTCTGCACGGGTCGCCTGACGCGCACCCTCCGGAAACTTTCGGACTTCACCGTAGTACAGCGAATTTAACGTTGCATAAGCGTTGTATAATCGGAGGGATTAGCGCTGAACTAACGCTGCATAAACTGGAAACGGAATACTACGTTAAATGGCGTTAAGCCTCGTGGTTACAGCGTTCTTACTGCGCGGGTACTGGTAAATGTATATACGTTGCATACGGGGCGTTTATGCACTGTGTACGAACCGCGTAGTGGTGCGGGTTGGCGGCGTTGACATCTGCATCATATACGTATTTTGTGCACATGTCTTGCATAAACGTTGCATAATTAAATCTATTTTATTTACTTCAACGCTTTAGTGCTGTAAAGCCCCAACGCCCCAAAGCAATAAAGTGAATTCTGGTGCTACAGATTTCCGCGTATCAAAAATAACGTTTGACTTTCGGAGGTGGATGCGTTGGAGGAACTACGTCAGATCGCGCTCGACTTATTGGAATCGTATCACAGCGCAGAGGAGTCCGCCATTCACGAATATATAACGCACGACGTCCGCGGAAAACTGGCGGATCTCGAGCGTGAGGTTTCGGAACTGCGCGATCATATCGTCAACATCACGTAATTTCACCGTTAAATCACCGTCGAATTAGCGCGCCTACCTCTTTCCGAGTATAAGCGGAAGGGTCACGTAGTTCAAGCGCTAATTCAACGGTAAAATCACGGAAGAACTCAAGGCGCGGCTTTTCGTGCCTACGCGGAAGGGAGGCGATATCTATCGCATGGATTGACGGCAAGTGGAACGGACGAGACGCACGCAACACGGTAATCAGCGGTATTAACGGACTCATTGATTCGTTGGCTGGCGTAGATATCGCGTCTCTTTCGGAAGAAGATCAGCGTTTAATCGACGAACAGGTTGCGGAGCTTGAGCGGTTAGAGCGTATTAACCGTTGCGAACGTAATCTACTCGAATTTTCATTAGAGTATTTCTCGGAAGCGCGCAATCCCGGCAATGACGGTAACTGGGACGGATTCGATATCGCAGATATATCGGAAGCGCCTGAATTTCACCGGGAAATCGCCGAGATAATCGACGACATATCTAACGTTAACCTTAACGATAAGGTAGCGGTCGCAGCGCCCCGTTCACACGCGAAATCAACGTATTTATCGAAGGCGGAACCCTTACGCGAGATCGTTTACCGCAAACGTAAATACGAAATCATCATATCGGAGACGCCGGCAGTATCCAGCGCTAACCTCGATTGGATCGCGGCACAGTTAAAGAGTAATGCGAAGCTGCGGGCGGACTTTGGACCGTTATTATCACCGAAGCAGCAAGAAAATCCGAAGGATAACAGCTCGGAGTTTATCGCATGGGAACCGCGCGAAGACGGAACAAAGAAACTACTCACGAAAGTCGAAGCGGCATCAACGGGACAGGCGCTACGTGGACGAAACTGGAACGGTGTTCGTCCGGATTTAATTATCTGCGATGATCTCGAAGACATTAAATCTAACGCTGCAACTCCGGAACTCCGGCGCAAACTCAAGGACTGGTTCGCGCAGACGGTCGTACCACTCGGTGATCCGCGCGGAAAGAAGACGGCGTTCATATACATGGGAACAACGGTTCATCACGAAGCATTGCTCGTTGACGTGCTATATAATCGTTCGGACTTTAAGAGCCGCGTATATCGAGCAATTAAGACGTGGCCTGAGCGTATGGACTTATGGGAAGCGTGCCGACTCGTATATAAAGATCCGGACCTACCGAAGGAACAGCGCGTCAAGGAGGCACAAGCATTATACGAATTGAATCGCGCCGAAATGGATCGCGGAGCCGTCGTATTATGGCCGGAAGCGCAGCCGATATGGACTCTCATGACGTGGAAATGGAATAACGGTAGTAAGGCGTTTAATACGGAGTATATGAATAACCCGGTTGACGAAGAGTCGATGATATTTAATCCGGAAGCATTTGCTTATTGGGATGGCGGCGCACTTAAAGACGTCCTCACGCAATATCCGCGCCCGCCAGACTTGTTCGATATTTATATGGGCGTTGACTTCGCGATGGGCAAAACACGCGGAGACTATAGCGCTATTGTCGTAATAGCACGCGATAAACAGACGGGAACAAAATACGTTATTGACGCGTTCGGTGAACGGATAAAGCCGGACGCTTTTTTGCGTGTAATCGTCGAGAAAGCATTGCGATACCAACCGAACGCGATCGCAGCAGAAGCGCAGGCAGCGCAGGAGTTTTTTGTTATGCAGCTAAAAACAGCGCTAAAAGCCGAAGGATATCCAGCGCAAACACGCGTCAAGGAAATACACCAACGTTCGCGGAAGGGTTTGCGTATTGAGGCGCTTATGCCGGCGGTTGAGAGCGGCGAAATTCAATTTTCACGAAGGCACGCGTTATTACTCGAACAATTCGAAATGTATCCGTCCGGTACTCACGATGACTTACCGGATGCGCTCGAAATGGCCGTAAGTATTGCGAAGACGGGACGAAAGAAAGCACGCAATAAACCAAAATGGATGTAACCGTAAAGGAGGCGATAATTTGACGGAGTTTTATACGTATAGCGAAACGAAGCTTTTTTATACTGGCGCTCAATATCCGCCCGCAGCCGATATCGAACGTTTGGCAAAATACGAACGCGGACGCGCAATCTTCCAAGGTCGACACGCTGAGATATATGAACGCGCCTCATCCATACTCGCAGATACGCCCCAAGCACCGCAACTTAAGACCCTTTTTATTGCGGTTAACATTATGGACGTATTACTAACGAAGCCGGCGGATTTAATGGTCGGCGACCCACCTACCTACGATAGTGGCAAAGGACCGGATTCTCGCGAGCAGACGCGCCTTGATTCCGTTGTTCAAGAGAATGACCTCACGCAGATGATGCACGAAATAGTAATCGGAGGCGGATATCGAGGCGACTCGTTTATCAAAACGCGCATTGATTCACGTGATGACTTTACAGAAACGCTACAGCTCGGATTGAAGCCTCCGGAAGCCGTAAAGGAGCCGATAATTGAGCCAGTCGATCCGTCGATTGTGTTTCCGGAATTATCGCGCGGTTCGAAGAAACGATTCAAAGCGGTTAATATCGCTTGGGTCGAATGGGAAGTCGAACGGTCTAGCGGATTTATGGCGCTATTGGCGGGAATGCCAACGTCAGAAGAACCGTATCTCAATGTTGAACGTCATATTCCTGGATACATCATATATGAGCGGTATAAGCTGACGTCGAGCGGAGTCAATACGTACTACGACGTACCCGTTCCAATTTATATGATCGGTGAGCAAGTCGGAAAAACGCGTATTGAACCGACCGGTCAGACTTATATGCTTGTCGAGCATATTCCGAACAAGACAACGGATGATGATTGGCGTGGGATCAGCTCAGTCGAAAAGTTAGAAAGTGTATTGAGTGCGATTAATGATCGTCTGGTGCAGATCGATTATATACTTTGGAAACATAGCGATCCTACCGCGTATGGTCCTGAGATTGACGACAGTGAAGACGGGAATGTACGCTTCGGCAGCCGGTATATACCTCTTGATCAGACCGATGCAACTCCCGGCTATATGACGTGGAACTCGCAGCTTGAGGGCGCATTTAAGGAGCTTGATGTATTGCTTGGCCTCGTATTCCAAATGAGTGAAACGCCGCAGTGGTTATTTGGTACTACGCTGGCGGCGGACAAGGGTGGAACGGGAACATCACATACGGACGCCGGCGCAATCAAAGCGCGATTCATGCCGATTTTATCGAAGGTCAAACGTATTCGTTCGCATATTGATCGCGCTTTTAGGAATGCGCTATGGAAGGCGTTGGCCCTTGAAAACTACGCGTATAAGGGTGTTCAAGGTTACGCAGAAATCGAAGAAATTTATCCGACGATTAACTGGCGCGATGGAATCCCACGTGACGAAAAAGAAGCAGCAGAAGTAGCGCAGATTCGTACGGGAGGCAAGGCGACATGGTCGGTACTTGACGCGATTAAAGATCAAGACGGTGTAGACGACGCATCAGCGGAAGAAACCATTCGCAGAATTGACGCGGACGAAGAACGGACGCTCGGAACGGTCGAGTCAACGGTGTTTAACAAATGACGCCTCTAACCCCGGAGCCAACGTACGATTATAGCGTCAACCTTCTCGTCCGCGCATATAAAAACGCACTATTGGCGATATCCGCCGAACTTTCACGCTTAGATTTATCCGCAATGTCCCGCGCTAATTCGAAAGCCGCCCTCGCCGAGGTTGCGGCTATTTTGCGTGGGCTGAATACGGAATCGGCGGCGTGGGTTGACCGCTATATACCTCTAGCTGCTACGGATGGCGTTGCGCTCGCTATCGTCCAACTCAGCGCTGCGGAAACGTTAGAAGAGGCGCAGAAGATCGTTAAGTTTAACCGGATCAATCGCGAGTTTGTTGCGTCAGCCGTTGCGGATACTCAGGCGGATTTACTTGCGGTAACAAATAACGTAAGCCGCCGCGTTAAGCAAGTCGTCCGCCAGGTAACCGCCGATTCGATGCGCGCAAATCTGACGCGCGGCATTAACGGTAATCGCACGCTTAACGCCGATATTTTGCAGCGCATGAAAAGCACGCTAGGCAGCGCGGTTGATACCGGAATTATCGACGCGGCAGGACGGCGCTGGCGACCGGAAACCTACGTCGAGATGCTAACGCGTACGAAGATGGGCTCGACACAGCGCGAGTCTACGATAAATGAGGCGGTTGGTCGCGGTGCTTATTACGGAGTGATATCGAAGCATAACGCGATAGATAAATGCCGCCAATACGAAGGAATGATCGTTAAACTTACGCCGGATGCGCCAGGTAATTACCGTTATATAGGCGACTTACCACGTAACGAGATTTTTCATCCGTGTTGTAAACACGTAGTAACAGCGATACGTGATCCGAAACTATTGGAGCAATAAGGCTCCGCGTCCCAAACGTATAAGACGCGATAAACTGGACGGCCAGACATACTAGTGCCGACGGGCCTTGTACGGGAGGTATTACGATGGAAAACGAAATTAAATGCTCACGGTATCCGTTGAATCTGCAGTTATTTGCGGAAGGCGACGCTGATCCCGATCCGAACCCAGCGCCAGACCCAACGCCCGATAAGACGTTCACACAGGCGGAGCTAGACCGCATTGTTGCCGACCGTCTCGCACGTGACCGTAAGGGACGCGAAGATTACGACGATATCAAAACGAAACTGACCACGCTTGAAAAAGCGGAAGAAGACCGCGCTAAAGCAGAAATGACTGCAACCGAGCGGTTAGAAGCTGAGAAAGCCGACGCGCTTAAACGAGCACAGGAGGCAGAGGAACGAAATACGTCCGTTTTGACAGCTGCAAATAAACGCTTGATCAACGCTGAATTTAAGACCGCAGCACGCGACGCGAATATTCCGGCGGACCGATTGGCTGCCGCGTTGAAACTAGCGGATACCGACGCTGTTACCGTCGATGATGATGGAAATGTTAACGGATTGGCTGACGTAATTACAACGCTCATTGCAGAACATCCGTATCTGGCGGAAGCAGCGCAGCCGAAAACCGTAGGAAGTCCGTCGGGTGGCGGAGATCCCGCGATTAAGACGAAGGATCAGCGATTGGCAGAAGCGAAGGCGATGGCGGAGAAGAATCCGACACCGCAGGCGATCGCAGCCTACACGAAGATAAAACGTGAGTTATCGAGTTAAGCAGAGGCGACCCATTGGGCCGTCTTTTTATTTTGCACATCCACTTTATCGCTTGAACGCATTAAACAAAACTTATAAACGGGGGAATTTAAACCATGACTAAAATTTTTAACGCTGACATTATCGGTAAGCCGGAATCGGTAACAGAACAGATTTTGATGCTCAATCCATACCAAACGCCAATGCTCGCAATGTTGGGATTTGCGTCCCCAGTAAGCCAGGTAGAGCACATCTGGTTTGAAGATTCGATGTTTGCGACCGAATCGACCGTAACCGCCGACGCGCTGATTGGAGCTACCGCCGTCGTTGTTGCATCCGTTGAGCCATTTCGCGTTGGCGACGTCGTTAAGATCGGCGAAGAACTGCTAAAAGTGTCCTCAATTAATACTGGTACTAAAACGTTGACCGTAGCGCGGGGATACGCAGGTACTACCGCCGCAGCCGTAACGACCGGCGCAGTTGTTGAGTTCCAGTTTACGGAAGGCGTAGAAGGTGCTGACGCGATCGCAGCTCGGTACAAAAAGCGCGAGCGTAAATCTAACATCTCGCAAATCTTCACTGACACCGTTGAGATTACGGGTACAGCGGCTGCTGTTGCAAACTATGGCATCTCTGACCTGTATACGTACGAACAGTCAAAGAAGCAGCTCGAACTTGCGCTTCAATTGGAAAAGGCGCTGATTAACGGTATCAAATACGAAAACGGATCAACGCGCCAGATGGCTGGTGCTCGCAGTTTGATCACGACTAATGTCAAGGATGCAGCAAACGCGGCCCTGACGTTGAACATGATTAACGACTCGCTGCAAGCTATCTATGAAAAAGGCGGATTCGCGTCTGGAGGCAACTACGAGATTATCGTACCGGCTAAACAAAAGCGCGTAGTTTCCGGATTCGGCGCAGACCTGGTTCGCGTTGATCAAGCGGATAATCGTCGTGGTACCGTTGTATCCCGTCTGACTACTGACTTCGGCGAGTTCCCAGTTTCTATTAACGATAACCTAACCGCAAACGAGGCACTGATCCTAGATAAGAACCGCGCACAAATTAAACCGCTGAATGGTCGCGAGTTTCAACACGAATACCTCGGCAAGAAAGGCGATTACTATCAAGGTATGCTCGTAGGAGAATACACCTTCGAATTGCATCAAGAAGCCGCACACGCTCGCATTAAAGGCTTGGCGTAAGCCTAGTCGTAAATACAACGGAGCCTGCTCGCGCGGGCTCTTATTTATAACGGAGGTTAACGATGGCAAAGTATACGTCAAAGTACGCGGAGCTCTCGTTTTATGTTGACGGAACTGAGCGGAAGTTCAGCGCAGGTCAATACGAAGCGACGACGCAAGAAGAGATCGCGGTACTCGACCGTTTGGTTGACGCGGTTAAGACGGATGAAGAAGTACCGGAGGAACCCGTTAAGCCAGCGCCTAAGCCGCGAAAGGCTGCGAATACCTCCGCAAAATAACGGGAGGTGGGCGTATGGTTTCGGTAGAAGACGCAACAACGTATATCAACGTGAACTGTATTAGTATTGACGATTGGACGGACGCAGACGACGCCAAAAAACTACGGATAGTTAACGTGGCAGGACGGACGCTGACGAACAAATACGCTCAATATACGATACCAGACGCGGCTGTATACGAATATGCGAATGAACTCGCGATCGCGTTTAACGATACGAACGCGCTGCAGCAACAAGGCGTAGCGAGCTTCGGATTAACGGGCGTCGCGAATTTTACGTTTAAGGATTGGGCGAAAACGGGCCTCGACGCATGGATACCGGACATCGCGCTCGAACTTATTAGCGCAGAGAATGGCGGCGTTAAACTCGGACGTAAGACCGCGAAGTGGGTGACGATGTAATGGCGCTCATACCGCTGAGGCAAACGGTCACAATTACGCCGTTTACCGGATATGGTCCGGATTATAACGAGCCGGAATACGGTACTCCTTACACGCAGAAATGTCGCTTTAGCGAGGCGGCAAAACTTGTACGCAATCAACACGGCGCGGAAGTCGTGAGCGTCGGCACGTTTTACTTCGATAAGCTCGCGGACATATCGCTCGACGACCGCCTTACGTACACCAACGAACTATTAGCGGAGACAACGTACACGCCAATCGCAATCAGCGTAAAACGGGCGCTCAACGGGAAGCCGCTAATAACGGAGGTGGACGTATAATGGCGCTTTTAACAGTCGCAGATATTAACGCAACCATCCGCTTAATCGTTCCGGGGGTTACCGTAGTCGGCAACGATTTTACAACGGCTAATCCGGACGATTGCGCTTATACGCGGATAACGGGCGGACCACCACCGAGCGAATGGTCATCCGTTGCTTATCCGTCATTTCAAGTCGTGATTCGCGCGAAGTCATCCGCAACGGCTGAAACGAAGGCTAACGCTATATTCGAAGCTCTGCACGGTAAGGCGGAATTTATGATCGGGACTACACGCGTCGTTAAGTGCTTGGCGGATCAGTCAGCGCCTTGGTATCTCGGACCTGACGCGAATAGCCGAGCGCTATATTCTGTGAATTTTACGCTAACAACATCGTTATAAACGTGGGGCTGTCCGTTATCGGGCGGCTCTTTTTGTTGTGCTACACAGTACACAAATATAAATATAAGGGGACATGTGAGAATGTCACAAAACTTTAGCAAGATTGAGGTAGGCCCGGCGATAGTCGAATACGGCACAGGACTAACGGCGGTCAAATTCGAAACGACCATCGGCGGCGTCGTCTTCACAACGGAGACTACTTATCGCGAACAGAAGACGGACCAAACCGGTGAGACCATCGTCGGTAAGCGCGTAACCGGACGTAATGTAAGCGTGACGGTACCGTTCGGCGAGTATGATCTGCCAACTATTCCGAAGATTATGGCGGGCGCGGAAGTTGTAACAGGCGCAGGTGGTTCGAAGGTTGTTGTTAAGACTGGCGTAGGCCTTAACTTGATTGACACCGCAAAGCAAGCCGTCATTAAGCCATTGGCGAAACTGACTGATCCGGACTTTTGGATTACGATTCCGCTGGCGTACAGCGAGACGGATTTATCTTATTCGTTCAACAACGAAAATGAGCGCATCACAAACGTAACACTCCGGTCAACTCCGGATGAAGACGGAGTTATTGCGATTCTCGGTGACGAAACAATCACTGCAACACCGTAAATATCACGTTGAAAGGGGCGCTTAATTGCGCCTCTATTTCTTTATAAGGAGCGAATATAATGCAGATTTTTAAGCGTTCAGATAAAGCGGAAGTACCCGCGCCAGAAGTTCCGGTAATTGACCCCAACGTAATCCAGCTCGGAGACAGAACGGTAAAGGTGCGGAAGGTTCCGGTCGGTCAATGGCGCGAATTATTTGCCGCTGTTAATATGCTGCCGGAATTGATTATGGGCGTTATGTCAGCGCCAGCCGAAAACCGCGCAGCATACTTATTCGCGTTTATCGAGCACGCGCTAAATGACGTCGTTCAAGTGGTCAGCGTATTGACCGGATTTGAACCGGAGTGGATCGAGGCAAACGTCGCGCCTGACGAATTGATGGCGTATTTTACAGCCGTTGCACGCGTTAACAATTTCGGCGGTCTCTTAAAAAACGTGCAAGGCGCTCTGCAACTAGCGAACCTGCAAACGGGAACAGCGGAAGCGAGCGCCGAGTAACGATAGATGAGTTTTTCATAGACGCAGCCGTTCGCCTCGGTAAAACGCAAGTTGAGTTCGAGCGCGGTTATTACGTTATGGACTTACTTGACGTATTGGATGCGGTTAAGCGGCACAAGGCTGGCGAAATGTTGGACGCGCTAAACGTTAACGTAAATGCTCACTCGACTGACGTAGAAGGCTTCCGCAAGTTTACGACGGGATTACAGCGTGAAGCCGGATTCGCGACGCAGAGCAAGCCGAAGTTTGACGAAGCCGGATTTAAACTATTACGCGATCAGATGAGCGCGGGGAGGGTGTGACGGACGGATGGATTTTCGGATGGAAACGGCGGCGCTACGTCAGTTTTTAGAGCGTCAGAAAACGCGAGTACTCGACGGGGCGACCGTCGGATTACATGACGCTACCGACCACCTACTCGCGGCATCACGTAATGAGGCTCCGTTAGATACTGGCACATTGCGGATGACAGCCGGCAAGGAAGTCGTAAATAGGGACGGTCGGATATACGGTGAGGTATTTTACTCCGCAACGGAAACGGGTTCCTCTGGTGCGCGCTTTAATTATGCGCTACGTGTACACGAGATGGGCGAGTATAAGAATCCGACAACGCCCGGCACTCGTCCAAAGTTCTTATCGCGACCACTCCGAACGAATGAACGGATATATAAACAGTTTATCGCGGATGCAGTAAGGAGGGCGCTAAGATGAGTACGGGCGGTACAAACGTAGGTGAAATTCAGGCGCGGATTACGCTTGATATAGCGGAGTTTCGGCGTAACTTAGACGAAGCGAGGCGGCGGATACAGGAACTCGAAGATCAAAGCAGACGCGGTGCGGACGGCATGCGCGATATGTCTTCCGCGTTAGCCGGGATAGGTGCAGGCGCGGCCCTTACGAAGCTCGTTTCCGAGATGAAGCAAGCGGTTGACGCAGCTACGAAGCTGTACAACGCTTTTCAAGGTTTAAACGCTGTGGCAAAGGGCTTCGGAGTTCAGACGAAAGATGCGCAACAGGCCGCGCAGGATTTAGCCAAGCGTGGGTTCTTATCTCTGACCGAATCGGTATTAGCGTATAAAACCGCCATGTCAACCGGTTTAGGGTTGGAGCAGTCTACAAAGCTCATTAACTCCCTCGCGGATTCAGCAGCCTACAATAGACAATCCTTCTACACAATGGGCGGCGCTATCCAAGCGTCACTTGATGGTATCAAGAACGGTAACTCGGTACTGTCTGATGCGGTCGGCGTTACGAAGAATCTATCCGTTATGCAAAAGGAATACGCACGAACGATCGGAACGACGGCGGGCAGATTGACCGATGCGCAGAAGATCCAGGCCGCATATAACGGATTTATCAACGAGGGCGCGATATTCACCGGAAATGCGGACCAAGCGATGCAGGATTTTACCGGCACACAGGCGCGGTTTACTGCTGCCACGGATGAAGCGACGGTAGCTTTCGGACAAGCGTTCACACCACTGTTTAAAACCGTGCTCGAAACGTTGACTCCGACAATCATTGCGCTCGCTGAGTTTACCACCGAGAACAAAGCGCTTGTTTCTGCTGCTGCTGCGAGTTCGGTCGGTGTATTAGGACTCGTTGCAATACTCGCGACTGTACCGCCACTTCTCAAGCTCATTGCGGCCGGTTTGAAGGAGATGCAGCTTGCGGCGGGACCTATCGGCTGGATTACGTTAGCCGTCGGCGCGTTAGCGGGAGGTTTCGCCTACCTAAAGACTGCGCAATCAGAAGCCGCTAATGCTACGAAGGAACTCGCGAAGGCTCAGTCAGATCTTAACGCGGTATTAAATAAGCGGGATATTGATCGCACGGCTGCGGATGTCGAAGAGTTGAAGGCGAAAACGGAGGAGCTAACGCCTGTCCTCGCGGAACGCGCGCGGCTACAAGAGCGGTTAAACGAGCTTCAGGCGGCTCAAAAGGCAGGCACAGCACTTCCGGAAATGTATACGGAACTTCCCGATATTATCGATGCAATCAGTATACTCGACGATAAGCTCGAAGACCTCGGTTACACTGGCGTAGAGAATGCGACGCAGAAGCTCGGAGAAATGAACGCGGTCATAGATAAAGGTGTTATCGCGATATCCGCTCAGGATAAAGCGGAGTATGCAGCCCTTGCTACGAAAAAGCAGACGCTAAAGGAAATGTCCGCAATGGCTGCGGAATTTAAAACGCTTAACGCAGCGCAGGATCTGGACGCATCGCAGAAAAGCCGCCTCGTTGATATTACGCAGAAGTTAGTCGAGCAGTATCCGGAATTGAACGCTCAACAAGGCGAGGACGGAAGAATTCGCGCTAGTAACATCGATGTAATTATCGACCAAATTGCGACGGACAAGCGTTTTACAGACACGGCCGCCGATAACAGCGTGGCGCGTATACGTAATTCTGCTAAAGAAAGTGAAGCGGTAGCGAAATCAATACAGACGCAAATTGATAACTACACGCGGCTAATAAAGGCGATGGCAGCCGTATCCGGTACAAAGGCAGGAACTTTTGAGGAAGATATGGCGGCAAAGGCGGAGGCTGACAAACGCAAAAAGTCGGGCAACGTTATGGACATCGTGACTAATGGCGCGCTGGAGATGATGGTGGGGTCCGGAGCATCTAAAGAACTTGAAAAGCAACAAGACGACGCGCTTAAAGAGCAACAGAAGTATTCCGACGCAGCTCGTGATCTCGAAAAGCTGGCAGCCGAGGTTGAAACGGGAACCCAAACGTTCACGAAGGATATCATCACGCCAGATGCTCCGAAAGCTCCGAAAGCCGCGAAGGAGAAGAAGGAAAAGACGGGTAAAACTCCGGCGGAACTCGCTGCTGAAATGCGTAAGGCAGCATACGAAGCAGAACTAAAGACCGTCCAGTTCCAAGCGGATTTCTACGATATGACGGCGGATCAACAGATAGCGAAATATGATGCGCTTAAGAAGAAACACGCTACGTTCTTAAAGGAGTCCGTAGACGATGCGCGGACGTTAGCTCTCCAACTTAAGCGGCTCGGAGAAGACACCGTACAGTCGCGATTTGAATTCTCGACGACCGCGATCGAACAGGAAACACGCCGTATGGAAGACGCGGGCAAGACGGAACGCGAGATCGCTAACCAAAAGCTGTACCTGTGGCAAAACGTTCGTGGACGCTACGAAAAGGACTCCGAGTACTATAAGCAGGCGGACGAGAAAGCGCGCCAAGCCCGTAAGGACCTCGCGTCAGCTACGGTAAAAGAGACAAAGGACACGTATGATAAACGCGTGGATTTAATCGCGAAAGAAGTACGTAGGCTCGAAGACTCTGGCGCGGCAGAGGCGGATGTCACAGCATACAAAATCGAGGAGTGGACAAAGCTACGCGAACAGTATTCGAAGGACTCGGAGTATTACGCGCAGGCTGACGAACAACTCTACAACCTTCGTAAATCTCTTACGAAGCTGACGCAGGATCTCGCGACCGATCTCGTTAAGACGCAGAAAGCCGCAATTAAGGACGCAAAAGACGCGGAACTCAAGGCGATCGAAGAACGTAAGGACGCCGCGTTAGCCGATTATGACGCGCGGATTGACGCTATCCAGCGCTTACGTGACGCCAACAAAGAGCTTAATGTTGACGCCGACTACGCGACGCAATTAGCGGAGAAGCAAACGCGCTTAGCGGAATTATCGAGCGCGGTCGGTCCGGAAGGAATAGCGGAGCGTGACGCACTTCTTAAAGAGATCGCGCGCATGCAACTCGAACACGACCGCGAATTAACCGACCGTACGCTCGCGGATCAGCAAGACGCGCTTAAGGACGAAAAGGATGCGAAGACGAAAGCGTACGAAGCGGAGAAGACCGCAGCCGAAGCGCAGTACGACGCATTAACGGCGGCATTTGATGCGTACTCAGGCGATATCAAGTCGATAGAGGACGGAATCGCAGCGTATCGTGTTAGCGCAAGTGGCAGCGCGAATAATACGATCCTTACGGAGCTCGACGGATTCCTGACAGAGTATCGCGCAAAGATGGCGTCGATTACACAGATTAATGCGGAGTCGAAAAAGGCAGCAGATTTGGCGCGCTACAACTCGAATAAGGACGCATATGACGTGGCGAAGAAGTCCGGTAATACAACGGAGATGTCGCGTTTGCAAACGGAGAATCAAGCGATTCGCGATCTGTACGGAATAGGCGTAGATACCGGTAAACTGCAGGCGTTTAAGGTCGGGGGCATCGTCCAAGGCGCGGTAGGTGAGGCGGTTCCTGCGATAGTACACGGAGGCGAAATGGTGTTGACCGCCGCAATGCAAGCTACGTTATGGGACGCTGTATCAAATCCGCGGATGGTTGCGCAATCTCCGGCAGCCCCGACTTATATTACGAATAACATTGATATGGGAGCGGAGAATGTGACGCTGACAGGTAAGGCAGATATCGGTATGTATTATGATGAAAAAGCGCGCGCAGTCAGCCGATTAGCATCGATGGGGGTGAAGGAGTAATGACTACGTCTTTTTCGTACGACGTAGCGGTAAATGGCGTTTGGTTATCGGAGTACGGAGCCGCGCTATATGAACGTAACTTACCTGTCTTGCCAGAAACCGAAGACAATACGGTCAAGCTCGCGAATACAGACGGCGTCGTTGATTTCGGCGCTTCCTATGGACCGCGTACGATCGGACTAACGTTCGAGATTACGTCATCGGCTGCGGAGTTTCATCGGACATTAGCGTATCTAGCGCGGACGTTTAACGCTAAACGCGGAGAGATTACGCTAGAGTTTGCGGACATGCCCGGCAAGTACTACGTAGCTACTTACGCAGGTACGCTCGCGCTCGGTGCAACAGGATCGCGTTTGATTGACGTTAATCTGCGCATGAATGATCCGTGGCCGACCGGAAGCGAAGTGCTTACGGAGTATACGATAGATGCGTCATGGCAAGCGGTGGCGATCGAGTCGGAAGCGGATGTGAGGGCGCGACCAGTTATTACGATGGCGAATACGGGAGTTACGACAGTTAACGGATTTACGCTAACGAACGAGTATACGCTCGAAGATTAAACGAAGGAAACGCGGAGGGTTCGGCAATTATGCCGGGCCTTTTTTGCGTTGATCAAACCGCGCGATCTTAGCGCAATAATAGGAGGAAACGAATAATGGCGATGCAAATTTCGAACTATCTGAGCGCGGCGCTACTTAACGCAGCTTTACGCAATACGGCGTTTACCGGACCGGCTACCGTTTACATTGCGCTATATAAATCGGACCCAACGGCGGCGGATACCGGAACGGAGGTAAGCGGAGGCTCATATGCACGGCAGGCGGTTACATTCGGAGCGCCGACGCTCGTTAGCGGACAGCAAACCGTAGCAAATACCGCAGAAGTCGTGTTCCCCGTTGCTACTGCGGATTGGGGACTCGTAACGCATATCGGATTACGTACGGCGGCGACTGGCGGAAGTCTTTTGTGGACGAAACCGCTCGATAATCCGCGTACATTACTCGTAGGCGACCGTCCGAGATTCGCGGTATCGAGTACATCCGTTAAATTCACGCAGTAATTACGAGAGGGGAACGAATAGATGGCGCAAATGGAAATGTTTCCTGCCACAGCAAATTCGCCAGCGACGGAACTATCGGCAGCAATTACGGATATTCAGACGACAATTACGTTGCTCGATGCGTCGAAATTACCGGACGCTCCGAATATTGCGACGATTGGCGTAGATGAGAGCGCGGAAACGGTAAGGTACGAAGGTAAAAGCGGAAATGAACTAACGGGAGTAACGCGCGGATTTAGCGGGACGGCGGCAAAGGCGTGGGGAGTCGGCGTAGGAGTGGCGCGGTACTTTACGGCGTACGATGCGGATGCGCTGCGGGAGAATGTGGCGGATCATAGCGCGGAATTGGTGAGCGTTAGTGCGCAGTTGGCGGATATTGCGCTTAACATACGTTCTTTTGGTGCTGCTCTGGATGGAGTCACTGACGATGCTCCGGCGATTATGGCAGCACACGATGCACTTCCCGCAGCAGGAGGAGCAATCATTGTTCCCGGTGTAGCTTTGATTAGATCACCACTGGTATTTACTAAACAAACATCTTTAGAAGGTTCGGGATATGCGACTAATGCGGTAAATCCAAGCTCTTATCCATCTTCTTCAATTCTTAAAGATGGTGATTTTAATGCAATTACACTAAAAGCTAATGGTTCATCCATAAAAAAAATTGGTGTTGTCGGTTTGCCTGGCAATGGCGGGGACGGTATTTGTGTTGAAGCAGCGCGCTGTTGCATAGACGTATCTATCAACTCGATGGGGAGAGATAATTTAAGAATTGGAGGAGGTATTGGGGTTAACGCAAATCTCTGGCGCGTACCAAATATCATAACTCTTGACGCTGGCAGATACGGTATGTATGTTCACAGCGACGATCCAATGGCAGATACAAACGCAGGAATATTATTCAGCATAGACGCAAGAGGAAACCAGTTAGGAGGATTAGTGCTCGGTAATGCTTACGCTAACACTTTCTTAGGGGTTGCATGTCAAAACAACCACGGACCCGGTGTACATCTACTATCAGGAGCTGTCAGCAATGTGTTTGTGGCTCAATATACAGAAGCAAACATAGGCGGAGAATTTGTTATGGATGCAGGTTCTAAACAAAACCTCATTCTTGGCGCTCGTGGCGGTGTAGTCAATGACGGTGTTGTAAACAACGGCACATCAAATCTTACTTTGGGTTCAACAAGCGCCCTTTCTGAACTTCCCTACTTTTTTAAAGATCCATTCGCTTTATCACGAACTTATAGATTAAATCAATCTATAAGCGGATATTGGGACGAATATGTAGACGGTTCTGACCGTTCTCTTAATTACAAGTTGATGGGTACTTCTGCATCATCAAGCATAAAGGATAGTCATAACGGAGCAGGGATCATCACCCGAGAAGTCATGCGTTTAAAAATTAACAACGGAACAGCAATTGCTGGTCATATGCGCGGACTTAAAACCATAGACTTTCCTTCCATTCCAGCCCATTCCACAGCTGAGCAGACAATTACTGTCATGGGCGCTAAGTTAGGTGATAAGGTGGACGCTTCGCCCATTGGGAAACCAGAGGACGGACTTATATTTGGTGGCGCATATGTGAGCGATGTTGATACTGTCAGTATTCGTATTGGGAATATAACTGCTGCCGCTATTGATCCAGCATCAAGAGTTTGGCAATGTGTTGTTACGCAACATATTTAATTAAGAAATGGGGTATAAAGATGGCGTTAAAAATGACTTTAAATTTTGACACTGGCGTTGTAGTGGAGAATGCTTATTTGAATATCGGAGATATCACAGGAAACAAAGACGCCCTCTATTTTCAACTTGACGTATATATGAGTAAGAGTGCGAGCGAGGAAGGTAAAAAGGTTATAAGACAAACGCTACATTCATTTACACCATCAGCAGAAGATGACTCTTTACGGTGGGACAAGCAAGCGTATGAATATCTGAGAACTTTGGAAGAATTTAAAGATGCGGAAGACTGTTAAGGAGATGTTTTATCATGAGAAAACTACAAGTTAATTGCCCATTCTGTAAACAATATATTAATGAATACGACGGGGACGAATTAAAGACAGGCGTTAGACTAAATTGCACAAAATGTGGCTCTTCCACTCATATTGAAGATAGTTTTTCACAAAATAAGGATAAAAATATGAGTGAAAATATTAGTGAACAAGCTTTCTTGGAAGAGTTGCGAAGTCTCATGACCAAATTTAAATTGGCAGTAATAACTATGAATACAGAGCAGGGGGGCATCTATTGCGATCCAGAGGATAATTATTTCTCTGCTAGCGATGCCTATATTATTATGCGGTAAGGCGGTGCAGAGTAATTATTACTTACTGAAACTTACTGTAAATGGTGATTGTTGGAGAAAAAGATGGAGATAATAAACAAAACGTCCTATAATTAAAAATGATGTAAGAAAAAATGTAATTTAAATAATTATAGTGACGGTGATGAAGTGAGTATTCAAGGGAAAAAGATAACTGTAGTTATGTTCGGTTTTTTGATCGCGTGTATCTCAGGCTTGTTTATTGCGAGATATAATATGGGAGGGGTGTTCCTGGAGCACTCCCAAAATATTAAAACACTATCTATTTTTTTAGTGATGTGTACTTTAATTGTTTTCTTTATAAGCCTAACGGCTGGAAGGTACAAAGATATTTCTAAAATAATCTATATGGGGTTCGCCGTGAGATTGATAACTCTTATGGCAATTGGTTTTTTTGGGATACTTCCCTATACGTACGACTCAGGTTGGGATGGGTTAGCTCAGCATCTATTAGTTAATTGGCATAGCGGTTCTTGGGATGGAGCTTTTATAGAGTCTCCGAATGTTCGGTATTATACATTCTTGGCGACAGCAGTATATTATATATTTGGGTATAATCCTATATTCATGATGCTACTGAACGTACTATGGGGTACTTTAACAATAGTGGTCATATACTCTATAGCAAATCTGCTTTTTGATAAGAAGTCTGCAATTATATCGGCATCGTTCATAGCATTTTGGCCCACACACATCATGTTTTCTGCAATGAATATGAGAGATTCTCTTGCGGTTCTATTGATGGTTTTATTTATTCTTAATTTCTTGAAGTGGATAAAAACGCCCAAGGCGTCTCTACTTTTGAATGTCCTTCTCTTAATCATTGGCAATACTTTGATCAGATCCCAAAATGCAGTTATTATTAGTGTCGTTGCAGCTCCAATCATTTTTTATTTTCTCTTCAAAAGATCTGATCCGTATCTAAAACCTATTTATATAATGGTTGGAATCGTTGGGGTATTGGGGGCGGTAGCGGCCATGTATGCTTTGGGATACTCAAGTTATTTAGACATAGACTATATAACTAGAGAAATGAATTATAGGGCTGATGGTGGGGCTGCGTATTTAACATCTCTTAACTATACTTCATGGCTGGATGTGCTACTATATTTACCATTGAGATTTATTTATTTTCTGTTTTCTCCTTTTCTATGGGATGTTAGTAATACACCACAAGCCTTATCTGCCATAGAAGGGCTTCTCCTCATGGCAATGTCCGTGGTGGTTCTGCGGAAAAGAAAAATGATAGGTAAAATTACTAAAAACAAACACCTATTATGGGCATTTGTGATTTTTTGCATAATTGGACTTGGGGCTAATTCGATAATAGATAGTAACTCAGGCACAGCTGTAAGACATAAGTTGCAGTATTTATCTGTCATATTTGTTCTTTACGGTGCTACGAAATATAAGCACAGCGAAGAACAATAGGACCAAACTGCGCACTAACGCGCAATCACTCACGCAAGCCCTTCGCTTGATACGCGCGGGCTTTTTTACGTTCGCTAACGCATTCCACACGAAAGGAGACGCACGCCTATGTCGTTTCACAGCGCATTCAATCGCGCGCCCTTCAATCGACCCTACGTTATCCAAGCGTTCTTTAACGTAACGATCGCGTCTGACTCGTCCGTATCCGCGCGCCTAAACGCTGACTTCGCGGTCGGCCTCGTTTACGAATCGGCGACGCAACTTAACGGAGCCCCAACGCGCGACATCCCGTCCTCCGCGGTATTCGAGTCAGCTACGGAATTGCTCACGACAATGATCCGCGAACGCCTACACACGGCCGGCATCCGGTCATCTACGCAGTTTAGCGCTAAAGTCCGTTATATGCACGTTGATAAGCTCGCGTTTACTGGCGGATTCAATCCCGGTGATAAACTCGTCATCGACGTTAAGAAGCAGACGATTACGCTGAACGGAGTCAACGCAATTCACTTACTCGACGGAGACTTCTTCGAACTCGGACTCGGACTGAACGAAGTCACCTACGCGGATAACGAAGCAGCTCGTGAGATCCTAACGCGCATTACGCATCGTGACCGTTATCTATATTAAAGGAGGCGCGCATTTGATTAACGCACTACAATCTTACGACCGTTTCCGCAAGCGCATCGGCATCCTACGCGATGCATACGATATCACACGAACGCGGAGGATTAACGCAGATTATACGCTGACTTTCGCCGTCCCGATGACGTCCGATGATTTCCGCGATAAGTTGCCGCTGAAAGGTCACGTAATGGACGAGCGCGGTCAATACTACGTAATTAACAAGCGCGAACGATCGCGTGAAGACCGCAAGCTTACCGCACAAGTGACATGTAGCCATGTCCTTTTTAAACTCGCGGACTATAAATTTCCGTACGCCTCATATATCCGCGAAGCTTACGGAATCCATATCACGCAATTAACAGCGCTCATCTCGGCGGCAACCGGTGGGCGCTTTTCTATTTCCGTCGATGATACGTTCGACCTCGCGGACGTTAAAGCGTTCGGCGGCGGTAACTGTCTCGAAGCACTCAACGCTGTCATTAACTTATATGGCGCGGAGGTTGAGCCGGATAATTTTACGATACATTTGCGCAAGAAGATCGGTAATCCCGCATCGGACTACCGGATCCAAGTAACTCGCAATTTGATCGCGGCATCCTTTACCGATAGCGCAGCGTCATTATGTACGCGATTATATGCGGAAATGAAAGACTCGCGGACATGGATCGGTCAGCCTGCGTCGATTTTAACCGCGGAGGAACAGGCGCGGCTTAGCGTGATACCTGGCGCAATCACTGACGGAATCCTCCGCGTTAACTACCTCGTATCTCCGTATGCTGACGCGTGGGCTTCGGATAGTGTGCCGTTTTACGACGACTTGTTAACGGAGCAAGACGTAACCGATCCGTTAAAGCTCGTAGCTGCCGCGAGATTGCGCTTGGCTGAACGCGAAGTCCCGGCGCTAGAAGTGTCCGTTAGCGCTGCGGATTTATTTAAGATCGATAAGCAAGAAGCGCGCCCGGGCCTCGGTGATACGGTAACGCTCGTAGATCCTGCGCTCGGCTTAACGGGCATCACAGCGCGGATTACGGAAATGACGGAGTATCCGTATGCGCCCGATAAACATACGCAACTTACGGTCGCGAACGTAATGAAACGCGACTATACGCAAATACTCGCGGACTTGGAGGCGGGACGGCGTGCGATAGAGAACGTGTTTAGCGGTGGGCGGATTCGTGCGGAAGTATTCGAAGAGTTCGCGCGGCTGGCGGTCAATGAGATCAACGCGAGTAAGACGGAGATTAAATACGATGAGCGCGGAATCGTCCTGCAGTCGAAAACGGACCCATCCGATCAAGTTATACTGACGTCAAACGGACTTATCTTAACGACGGATGCCGGAGCTACAGCACGGATAGCGATGACGGCGACCGGAATAGCAGCGGAAGTAATCGCGGGACAACTCGGTAGTTTCGTATCGATGGTTATCGGCAGCGGTAATAACGTAGTCAAGATTAATACGAACGGAATTAGCGCAGGGCATGACGATTTCAACTCCGCGCCTTTCCGTTTGGATATGGCGGGCAACGTCGTACTCAATAAGCTGACCGCAAACTCTGCGAATATCTTATCGTCCAACTTTACGAATGGCGCGATCGTTGGTTCGTCGATTAACGTGGGTAACGGAATGTTTACGGTAACGAGTGGCGGGATCATGAGCGCGGTTGACGGTAACTTTAGCGGGCATATAAGCGCCTCGTCAATAACTGGTACGGACATAACGGGCGGTACGATAACGGGCGCTAAGATACAGACGTCTGCCTCCGTTTATCCGCGTGTAGTGATCGATCCGACAAGTGTTGCGTTCAGTGTATATGCAAGCGCCGATAGCGGAATTCAGATTCCGGCATTTGACGGAGGATTAAGTAAGATCATATTTAATGCAGGAGGAGGTCGTCAGTCTACGTTATATAACTCACCGTCATCCGGGCTAACTATAAGCGGAGATCCCGACGTGACGCTGAGCGGAACAAATATCAGATTATCTACATCGTCGTCCGGACAGGTGATCATCGCAGGTTGGGGGCGGTTGTACAACGGAGCTACTACACTTGCGGAGGAATTAGCAGCAATATGGACTGAGCTAAATAAAAAGTCTAATATCGGACACGGGCATACGGTTACCTTGCAAAACCATAATCATGGAAGTGCGACTCTTACTCCATCTGGTGGCGGAACCTTCCCAGTCTCCTAACGTAATGGTACTATTAGGTAAATACTATTACGGAGGTCATCATATGAAAAAGTTTATTTCCGGTATAATCGTCGGAGCGCTTTTATTTTCAGGTGCTTCGGTTTTCGCGGGTTCCGCTAGTTTAATAGGACAGAAAGTACAAGGTATCTTTGTAATAGAAAAAGGTGGATCGAAATTAGCGGAGGCTGTAGTTATTAACGGCACGGCGTACGCGCCTATACGTGCAGTTTCAGAAGCTACCGGAACTAAGCTATCCGTGGAGGGGAAGAAAATAATAATGGACGAAACGACTACTGCGTCATCTGGCAATAGCATTACGGAGCGTGATCGTATAGTATCAGAAATCGCGCGCTATGATAAACAGATCGCTGGATATAAAGCGGATATCCTACCGACGTATAAATTGCAGGCGGAAGAACTCGCTAATAACGGTGATCTCGGAAAAAGAGCCGCTGAGACATATTCAGACTTTAAGGCGCAGGTCGATGTTTGGGAAAAGGAACGGGCAGCGCTACAGGCGCAACTCGCCGAAATCGACGGTAATAAATAAACGCAAAATAACGAAGAGTCTCGCATCCATTGCGGGGCTCTTTTTACGTAGAGGAGACGTTATATGAAAGTACGCGCATTACTCGAATGTACGATAGATACCGCTAACCCAGCGCCAGAACTCGCCGCAACGATTAGCGCAGTCCTAGCCGCACTACCTAACGCTGAATCCCGCCTATCCGTACTCCAAACGCTCGACGACGAGATCGGCCGCGCACTTGCGGAGTATCTCGCGCCAGAAACGGAGGCGGCTTCGTAATGGACGGATCACTTTGGGCGGAGGTCGCCAAGAACGGAATATTTGCGGTAGCAGCCGCAGTCATCGCGTGGACCCTATGGAAAGAGATGCGCCGAATGTCTGACGAGGCTCGCGCACGTGAAGAACGCATAAGTACGGAAGCTAAAACGGAACGCGAACGGATGCACACGGAGTCCCTCGCGCGTGAAGACCGCTTGATGCGGTTAGCGGAAGGATTAACGGCGCGATTCGAAGCGCTCGCAGGTCAATACGAAGGGCTGGCGCAAGACGTTCACGAAATTAAATCGAGTATTAATGGAAAGGATGTTGCGTAAATATGGCGTTAACAATTAAACAAGTACGCGCGAAGTCCGCCGCTAAGTTGGTCGGGCTTATTCCGTGTGTCAAAGCGGCAGCCGAAGCGCTTATCGATCGGTCATATGCGCTAGGTATTCCGATTGTTGTTACGCAAGGACTACGAACATTTGCGGAGCAGAACGCACTATACGAACAGGGCCGCACGAAGCCGGGAAGTATCGTAACGAATGCGCGCGGAGGGTATTCGAATCATAACTTCGGCGTAGCGATTGATTTCGCGTTACTTACGAACGATGGGAAATCCGTATCTTGGGATACGAAGCTAGACGTAAATCGAAACGGTAAAGCAGATTGGAACGAAGTAGTTACGCTGGCAAAGGCGCTCGGCTTTACGTGGGGCGGCGATTGGAAAACGTTCCTTGACCTGCCGCATTTCGAAATGACATTCGGATTAACCACGGCGCAATATCGCGCTGGAAAATGTCCGACACAGGCGCAGATAAACGCGATACTGAAATTAATCGAAGGAGATGACGCAATGATTGCGGAACAGATTAGCGCGTTACAGAAAACGGTAGAGGAACAGGCTGCGGTTGTTCAGGCGCAAGCTAAACGGATTGAATCTCTCGAAGGCAAGGCAAAGTTGGGTGCAATTCCGGTATGGGCAACACAGGCGTGTGTTAACGCTAAGCTGGCGGGCTTTATCGATACGACGGCGGACGGTAGCTACGATTTCTATCGGTTCGTGACGCTGTTAGATCGCGCAGGGTTATTCGTAAAGGAGGCGAAATAATACGATGAGCAAAAACGATATCTTACGCAAATTATCATCGCGGAAGTTTTGGGCGTTATTGGCTGCGTTGGCAACGTCGGTACTTACGGCTTCGGGCGCGGGAGATAATACGGTGCTTCACGTAACTGGCGTCATTGGAGCGGTTGGTGCGTGCGTTGCGTATATGCTGGCGGAAGGTATTTCTGACGCAGCGAACAAAGATAAGACGGAATAGGATACGCATATTTACAAAATGCGGAAACTCTCCGATAATAAGATATAACGGAAATTAACGGAGGCTGAACGTATATGTTCTTAGGCGTAATCGTACTCGGAGTTGTAGTCGGGATAATCATCGCGATAGTTATCGCAATTAAACAGACCGCAACTGCGGAGAAAGTCGATTGCCCTACGTGCGGACGTACGACTCTGTTACCGGGCGGAAGCGCGAAATGTCCGAAGTGTAAGACGCTGATTGTACGTACGTCGAGCGGCGAACTAATAACAAAATAATAACATAATAACAGAGGCGCAGTCTTAGCGGAGTATATCCGTTAGGGCTGCGCCTTTTTTTTGTGTATTAATCGTTTGCTTTGAATTGGTACCCTTCTAACTTGCTAGTCGCGGGCTTTGAGTCTCCATATTTACGACTGACCTCTGCCGTATAATTCGCATAAGCATTGGTCTTGTTAGTGGCCGATTCATTAGTTTGAGTATCTGTTCTGCTAAGTAATTCGCGCAGGAAAGAGTTATTCTCCTCAAGGTAGTCAAGCGCTGTGCTAAATGCGATAAAGAGCGCCCCTGTTATGATGCCACTAACCCACCAATAAACCGCTACGATCCATCTAAACCCCTCATCATCCATGTTTAACGCCTCAAGTATCGGATCTTTTCTAATACCATATACGATTCCCAAAATAATGGAGCAAACAATTGCCGCGTAACCTATAAACCTTAGAAATTTTGACATCTCAACCAACCTCCGCGCCTCCGTTTTCCTCATATTATCATGCCTGGTAAATTACAACAATAACATAATACATATGTAGGAATAACGTACAAGCCCGCCGTCATACGCTAGGGGTAAAGCGGTCGCCTACGCGATCCGCGCTTTGGGAGCGACGGTGGAGACCTGCGCTCCTTTTCGTTGTCTACCCGTAAAAATGTCGTAAAATTTGACGACATATAGACCGAGCTACTGCGCATAACATCAAACATACGTAAAACGTAGGAGGCGGTAATGTGGCAGCGTTAGTAAACAAAGCGTTATTGAAACGTATGGCTGGTGAAGTATCCGTCGGTATACTCGCTGAGATGATCGCAGACTTTGCGCAAGGCATTACGGAAGCAGACGATGTTGACGATGCAGTACTCGAAGTAATTGGCGCGATTGAAACGTTGACGGCGGAGATTAAGAGCCGCAGCGGAGCGCCGAAAGTTGATCGTTCGAAGCGTAAGAAGACAGCCGCACTAGTAGCGGAATCAAAACCCGAAGACAGTCCGCCGAATCAAACGAATACTCAACCGGTAACTATGCGTCCGATAGGAAACGGTAGTCATCGTGAGTAAGTACGTACGCAAGGGCGTTAATTTCAACGTCGACAACAAACACCAACGCAAGATACTCGAATGGGCTACGGATAGGGGCAGCGATAACTTTAGCGGATTTGTAAAAGCGATATTATACGCCGCGATGACCGCTGAATTAAAACAGAAGCGTGATCGCTCCGATAGTGCCGCCGACGATTAATCCGATAACAAACGCCATTAGTAACAACTCCTTTGCGTTAAATTTACGCCTAGTATATCCAATCCGAAAGGAATGATACGTATGACTAAAACCGTTGCGCTCGAATGGGGCGCATTCCAATCCGGTATTATCACGCCAAAGATAACCGCACCTCACGTACCGACTCCGTTAACTAAAACGGCCGCCACCGTTCACCTCGCGTTGATTCCTAAAACCGTATTCGCATCGTCAGTAGCGGCCGGGTCAGCAACGTGGGTAACGGTGTTCTCAACGGTACTCGGGATCGCCGATTGGCTCTGCGTCGGCATCATCGTATATGCTGGCATTACATGGATGTTCGGCAACCGTACGAAGGCGATCGAGTTTCTAATGGGCGGCAGCATCGGTTACATTATCGTGCGCCATGCGGTCGATATCCGTAATTGGCTGCGGATGTTATAGGAGGTGGGCGCAATAATAATACGTATAAATGGCGCAGCACTTCCGGACATTGGCGGTGGCGTAATCGATAATATAACGGAGACAATAACCGGACTTATATCGCGCGTTCTCGGTGAGACAGCGACCGGAATCATCGCGGCATTAAACGCTTACTCTCCGGAAATTATAACGTTCGGTATTATCGTATGTGCGCTCGGAATGATGGTCTCGCCGATCGTCGGCAATAACGGTAAATGGATGGGGCGCATGTTTCTAACGTTTTGGGTCGGTGTGATATGGAGGGTGTTAACATGAGCGTGACTAAGCGGGGAGTTCCGCAGCAAAAGAAAGAAGCTCAGGCTAAACGAAAAGCCGCCGTACGCGCAATGGAAGCGGAGAAGAAACGTAAGGCTGCGAAGAAGACCGCCGCTATTAAGTCCGTTAAGAAGACGCTCAAGAAAGCGAACAATGTGCGTAAGAAGGCGGACGCACTCGGCGTAAATATGATTAAGCGTTTTAAGTGGTGAGCGCCATGTACACCGTTTATAAAATCATCCCGCATGTGTCTGCGCTAAACTCCGCATCCCGTAACTTCCAACGCTCACTCTACGAACTATTCTCCGCACGCACTAAACCACGTCGCGAAGGTTATCGCATTGTTACGAAGCCGACTCCGGACTTTTGGTGGATTACGCAAATGGCTGCGGACTCTATTACGTTTTATTGCGCTATGCCGGCCGAGTTCGCCGAATCCTTCCGCGTTAAATTCCGCAATCACGAACAATGGCGGAAGGCAACGCTAGAAATCGCGGACGACTTTACGTTTCCGAACGATGACGATACGGATTTATATGCGCTCAAATACCGCCGCCACGATATGTTTTCGTTAGACTTCCGCTATAACGAGCAGACGACACCGATCCGCGAATTACTCGGGGTAACGAACGAATTAAGCGCAGATGAAGCGGTTAGCGTGTTTATCCGGACGGAAACTGTATCGCGCTCTAAATGGAAGAAACTCGCGGACTATGCGTGGGAAACGTGGGAAGGCGGAGGGCTCGCGTACCGACCCGGATTTGATCCAATGCGGCTAATGCGTACACTAGCGATGGGCGCCGCGCATATCTTCTACGAAGTCAAAACGCTGATAGAGGACGTAATGGCTGGCGTGGAGAAATCGCTATATCATGGCGCAGGCCCAGCGATTAAGTCCGAACGTAAGTCGCTACCTAATCCAGATCGCGCGGAGCTGCTCGTTAATGGCGATCTATCTACACAGACGAAGAATAAGCGTAATCTACCCGTATTTAAAACGTCTATTCGCTGCGCCGTAACGTCCGCCGATCCGATTAAGCGCGAGATGTTGGCGCGGTCAGTAGCGAGCGCATACGGAGGTTTAGCGGGCGACAATCGGCTGGAATGCGTAAAGGTTAACGTAAGGGCTCGCGCAGAAATTAGCGAATGGAAAGTGCGCGAAATCGCTCCGAATATAATGAGCGTAGATGAGCTCGGCAAATTAACGCAGCTACCGACCGCGGATTTACAAGCGGAGTTTTCCGAAGTCCTAACGTCAAATCGGCGCGTAGAGATCGAGCTGCCGCGTGCGTTCCTGGATGAGCGCGGAATACTTGCGGGAACGGCTACGGATCGCGGTGTAGAGCATCGCGTTCATATTCCGACGAACAGCCCGGATAAACTGTATATGCCACGCGCTGTTAACGGGTCGCCGCGTATGGGCAAGGATCAACACGTAGTCAATCTCGTTGTAGAGGCGAAGCGCAAGCACGGAATCGGCGCAGTAATACCGGATTTCATCGACGAACATAATAAGGATAGCGCAGGTAATCAACGCGGCATGGCAGACGCGGTCCGTGACCACTTAGCGCCGGAAGACGTTATTGATATTAATTTAGCGGATACAGCCTACGCGCCATATCTCGGACTGCAGACCGTTCTCCATAACGTTAGCGATAAGCGGATAGCCGCCGATGCGATTGCGGAGTATCTTACGGATTTCTTGCTATCGGACGGTGACGAGGATAAGTTCCAGACGTCGGAATTTACGCGTGATGCGGCGAAAGTGTGTAACGGGGATCTAACGGATATGAAAGCGATGTTTACTTCGGCGGCATTCCGGAAACAGAAGATCGCGGAGTTAGACGATGTATTCGATATGGATACGTGGCGCGATTTCGATAAGATGAGCGAGGGCAAGCAGGGGCAAATATACGGACCGGTGCTGCGGCGGATTACGCAGATAACGAGTAGCGAATTTTTGAAGCCGATGTTTTGCCAAACGTATAATCCCGCAATGGATTTATACCGCTGGGTTGCGGAGGGGAAAGTCGTTATTATCCGATGTGTAATGCCGGAGGGCGTACCGATGCCTGAGCGCGTTAAGGAGATGCTCGGATATTGGATCGTAATGCTAACGCTACTTATTAAACTTGCGCAGGCGGGAAAGGGCGCAGGAACTCTACTCGTACTTAACGAACCGCATCAATTTATGTCGCGCGGACTCGTTCACTTTACTAAGCGGATGCTACGCGAGGGTCCGAAATATAAACTAGCGCCGATTATCGCGTTCCATGATTTCAGCGCGTTCCACTCATATCCTGGCTTCGTTGATACGTTGCTTGCCGCGTCCGTTAATTGGCATTTATTCCGCAACACGCACGTTGAAACGTATAAGCGCTTGATGCCGTATCTCTCGAAAACGTTCGATGATCCGCAGCAGGCTTTCGAAGCTACGCGCCAATATCAGTTTATCGCGTGTTGGCTGCGGGAAGGGGAATACGAAGCGCCATTCGTAGCGGATGCGTTAGTACCCGTCGGCAAGCGCTATGCGTCCGTAGATAACGCAGCTCTCACGGCGGCACACTCGCGGAAGTACGGACGACCGATTGCGGAAGTGTTGGCGGAGATTAAGGCGCGGGAACGGAGTTATCGAAAAGCGTAAGATACGCACGCATAACGTCCATGCCGCCGTTTATATCGACCGTAACTTCTCCGCTGTGACCGCGGCAGAGATAGTGCGCTACAAAATTTGCGCCAACACGTTCGGTTGAGACTACGCGCAAGCCCCGCCGATAGATATCGCGTTTAGCTGCGTCCAGATCCGCAGTCGCGCGAGCAATGGCGGTGTCGATAACGTCGGTATACGGGGATGGCGTTTTTAGGAGACCGGGCTCCATAAATACGAGGCGATCACGTTTAAGCGCGGCTATAACTAACGGAAGAGTGACGGCCGGTGCGATGAGAGCGAGGTCATCCGAAGATGGCGGCGCGGGTAGATTTTTCATAGCGTAGGACCTCCGTTTTAATTGCGAATGTATGTTCGTATTATATCGTAGTTCTAGCGGGCTTTCAAGATTAATAATATTTACCGTTGACAGTACGGACATGCGCATGGTATGATCTAATTCGTTGGTTAACGAATAAAGCGCGCCTTCAAACGCAGGGCATTCCGCTTGTCGGAACGTATCCCATGCGTGGTTACGAATAAAGCGCGTAGGAAATTCGGATAAACATCGTTAATATGCCGGGGTGGCGGAACAGGCAGACGCACAGGACTTAAAATCCTGCGGTACGTGAGTACCGTACGGGTTCGACCCCCGTCCTCGGCATCACAGTGAAAACCTTGAGAAATCAAGGTTTTTTTGTTTTTTATTGGTTTCGGAAAAAATTCCTTAACAAAGGATGATAATATTGGACAAATTAAGTCAATCGATAGCAAATTATACAAGGATAAGGTGTGATGCGGATGACTGATTTTACAATGATTAAAAAGCTGTTTCATATTACGAAACGAAACGGGTTTAGTCATGATGAGATACAAACCATTAAAAATAATTTCGGTGAATTGCCCCAGGTGTTTATAGATTATTATTTGGAACTCGGTAAAGACGAGCGGCTGAATCATACGCAAGATAGTTTGATCAAACCCGAGCAATTCCAATACTTCAAGCATAGCGAATATTTAATTTTTTATTGCGAGAATCAGCGTGCCTGTGTCTGGGGAATCCATAGGAACGATTTATCCAGGTCCAATCCCCCTGTCTATATGAGTTGCGATGAAAAGGTATGGAAAATGGAATTTGAAGCATTGACCGATTTTTTTCATGCGATGGCCTATTTGCAAACCGTATTCGCTCTTGAATACGGCTGTGAATCGTTTTATTCCATTGAACAAACCGACTTGGATTTTATTCGTGAAAATTTTAAAAACAAAGATATTTCCTTTCGGCATTGGATTGGCATCGAATTTTATGGGAATTACGATGACAGCATAATAACGGTGATGAATAATGACGATAGTTTTAATTTGATTTTTGCTTCAAGCGACAAAGAACATTTTGATGAAATGGATCGGATTCTCTCAAAACTAGGAGTAGTAATTTGAAATTTTCTGTTTCAAGAAGTCAACAAAATAGGGACTTCAGAATGTAATCAATAAGTTAAATAGCTTGGAATAGCCTTACAGAAGAAGTGTGAAAAATAGAGTTAAATCCAGTGGGGCAAGCATCTGTTGTACTGTTTGGAATTGAGGATGAACGAAAAGCTAATTAGATTCGGGCAGGATGGCTCAATAAATTCGCGAATACTCTACATATGGAATTATTTACGAAGTTCGTAAATATGACATTATCTGAAAGAGCGGCCCCAAAAAACTTTTAAAGTAATTCATTCGCAACATTTTGTTGCCTTATGCAAAAGATTATTTAGTGGAATTTCTTTTATACAACTCGTGTTTGTGAAAAAATACGAACGAGAAATTTAAATGAATAGGGGTTAATAAATGATAAAGATTCGAAATATGACAGAAAATGAATTTGAAAAATTTAAAGAGTGGTCTGTTAATGACTATGCAAAAGATTTAATCAAATCTAAAATGAGTAGCGATAAAGATGCTTATAAGTGTGCTGAAAAAGAATTCAATGAACTACTTCCGATGGGTTTATCAACAAAAAATAATTATTTATATGTAATGATAAATCATAGTTTAGAAAAAATTGGTTTTATTTGGTATGAAAAAGAGAATACATCAGGATTCATTTGTGATTTTTTGGTTAAGCAAAATTACAGAAATAAGGGATATGGATTTGAAACTATGAAATTGATAGAGCAGGATGCCAAAGATAAAGGAATTAGAAAACTCAGACTTAGTGTATTTAATTTCAATGAACCAGCCTACAATCTATATAAAAAACTAAAATATAAAGAAGTTGAGAACAATGATGGAAATGCGATAATGGAAAAAATACTTGATAACTAATATATGGGGAATTTCAAATGCTCCTTGTGTACTGAATCAGTAAATGATCATTAAGCTAATGGGAAACGTTAATTTAATAAAAACATGTAAGCAGCCGCTCAAACAACCGGCTGCTTTTTCATTTAAGCTAACGGGCAGTTATGCGTAACTTTTAGGGAATGTAAACATCTAAATAACGTAAGGAACGAGGAGGCAGACAATTCATGGGAGGAACGAATGTATGGGATGCGGAGTGGGAGGTTAACGAAGAGCAGGCGCGGACGCTGATCGGCAGACAATTCCCTCAGCTGTCATCGAAGCAAGTGAAGCGACTGGGCTGGGGCTGGGACAATACGGTTTTTCTCATCGGTGACGAGTACGTGTTCCGGTTTCCAAGAAGAACGATTGCAGTTGGCTCGATTCGTATGGAAGGGAAGCTGCTGCCAAAGCTGGAGGCATATATAACCATCCCCTATCCGAAACCGTTGTTTTATGGCGAAGCAAGTGACGAATACCCGGCACCATTTCTTGGCTATGCCTACGTGCTAGGAGATTTCCCAATCGGTTTGACGGAAGAACGCCGGGCTTTATCGGCAGAGACGCTGGCGAAATTTTTGCGGAGATTGCATGAGTTTCCGGTGCAGGCGGCGCTGAAGTGCGGAGTTCAGCAAGATCATCGAAACTTGACGGACATAGCATCGCGCAAAGTGAAATTGGAGGGCTTTCTATCGAAGGTGGTTGAACACTTGTCGCCGGAGGAGTCCGGTGTGATCGAAGCGTATATTAGCAGGCTGCAAAAGGACCGTGTCGAGGCGGTGAATGCACTGCTACATGGCGATCTTCATTTCAAAAATATGCTTGTGAATGAGAACGGGATCGTTTCCGGCATCATTGATTGGGGCGATCTGAGCGTAGGCCATCCGGCTTGCGATTTGAGCGTTGCTTATAGCTTTTTACCACCTTACGCTCGCGGCGTGTTTTTCGAAACGTACGGAGGAGCGGACGAGGAAACGAAGCTGCTGGCGCGGCTAATCGCGGTATACATCCCCATACTGATCTTAATGCAAGCGGTCGATGACGGGAACGAAGCAATTGCGGCAGAGGCGAAATCCAACATCATGCGGGCACTGTCGGATTAGGCTCATTATTTCGTTGCGGCTATGGGGCTATGGCTATCGGCACCATTTTGTCGTTTAAAGGCCGCGATAAGGTACGATCCGCCTTCTCTGATACCGCTTTATGTTGAGGAACACGAAATCCAACAGAGTAAGTCGTTGCGCTAACGGGAAACGTTAGCTCAATATAGACATAAGACACCCAACCGATACGATTGTAAAAATATGCCTCATCAGTGATTATACTGGTGGGGTTTTGCGTTTCTCTGTAACCAAAGATATTTTAGCATGTTTCAAGTAATTGATAGATTACATTTAGGTTTTTATTAGATATGCAAATTAATGAGAGCAAAGAAGTGAGGCATGCAATTACACAAATTAGATATTAACCAGACACTAACCCAAGAAGCAACAAAAATCCTTGCACAGATTTTAATTTCTGTTGCAAGGGATCAAAACTCTGGTTATAGTATAAGTGGTATTTTTATCTTTATAATACAAGGTTTTGTTAAATAATCGCAGGGGACGGGCTGGGGACGAACTGGGGACAGACTCTAGGTCAACCAGTAGAAACCAGTCCAAATGAGAACAATATAAGAACGGGTTGAGTCCTTGATATGACTAGGTTATTGAGTTTAGTTCCATATCATATCAATAAAAACTCATGTCTTAAAATCCTGCGGTACGTGAGTACCGTACGGGTTCGACCCCCGTCCTCGGCATCACAGTGAAAACCTTGAGAAATCAAGGTTTTTTTGTTTTTCTTGAGTAATGCTTCCGTCAAAAACTAAAGGTTCTGTGTGTCTTGGAATCACATCCGAGCTCACAGAATCAGGGTGATAACACTCCTTTTCAGTGCTTGTCTAATCACAAGCTCTGGAGAGGAGTTTTTTAATATGGAAGATTTCATGAACCGCCGTATATCAAACGGTAAGCACAGTGGTATGAGAGATCCGAGCCTTTTGATTACTGTCGAATAACATCTTAATTTGTTGTATTATTGATTAAGCTAGTTTTCAAGAACCAAGGAGGGTTAAAGTTTGCTTACACTGAGAAGAGCCGAGCCGCGTCAAAGTAAAAAGCTCAGTCTCACATCGCTGCTTACGGGCTTGGTTACGCTGGTGGTTCTACTAACTTCAAGCATTCTTCTGATTGGCTCTTACGAGTCCAAAAAACAATCATTGATGGAGACTACGCTCCATCTGAATTACTACAACGCTGACCGAATGACCAAAACAATGGATTCCTTATTTCAGTCCATGCGCAGCAGTTTGGAATACAGTGCTGAGACACTCTCCGATGACGAAACCTTAACGCCCAAGCAAGTGAATGATAATTTGGAACTGATGCGCAATAGTAGCAATTACTTCAATTCTATCGCCGTGCTCAATGCCGACGGTCTGATCCGCAATGTAGTACCGACTAGTTTGGGGTCAGCAGGAAATCATATAACTTCTAAGGTCGGTTTGGAAGCTTTGGCGCTAAAAAAACCTTACATATCCTCCCCCTACATGACCCAAACCACCAATAGACTAATCGTTTTTATGAGTCAGCCGATTTTTAGCAAGAATGGTATATATCGCGGTATTTTGAGCGGCACATTTTATCTGCAGGAGAACAATATTTTGTCTATGATTTTTGGCGATAATAACGTGGACGATTCTGGCTCCTATTATTATATTGTGGATTCAAGCGGGCATCTGTTGTACCACCCGGATAAGCAGCTCATTGGGGAGGATGTTAGCAATAACAAGGTTGTGCAGAAACTCATGAATGGGGAGAGTGGGGAACAGCAAGTGCGTAACACCCGTGACGTTGAAATGCTTGCCGGATACTCCAGCGTTCCAGCCAACGGATGGGGAATTGTGGTCGTTTCGCCGATTAGTGTCATCCATCATCAACTGATGGGGCACCTTCGGACCATTCTCTGGTATTCGTTGTTTCCGTTCATTATACTCCTGATGGGCGTCATTCTCGTAGCACGCAAGCTGGCCCGGCCTTTTGTGTACCTGGCAAATCTGGTGAGCAGGATGGGTAAGGAGAAGATTGAATTGCCAGAAGCGAAGCCGCAATGGAGCCGAGAGGCAGATCTGCTGACCAAGGCTGTGTTGCTTGCCGTGACGGATATTCAGAAGCAGACGGATCAACTGACCCAAGAGGCTACGACGGATGCTCTGACCGGTTTAATGAACCGAAGATCCTTAGAGTATACGATGAGTCAGTGGATTGACTCAGGACAACCGTTTTCGCTCATTGTGCTGGATGTAGACAAATTCAAACTCGTGAACGACACCTACGGCCATCTCATCGGCGACGAAGTGCTGAAACATGTAGCCAATGTTATAGTTACCTCGTTTCGTCCAGACGATGTTTGCCACCGCTACGGCGGTGAAGAGTTCATCATCTTGCTAGCCCACACTAGACCCGAGGAAGCCTTCACCATAGCTGAAAGAGTCCGGCGGGCAATGGAACAAAGCAGGGGGCCAATCCCGACACAGGTTACGATCTCTCTAGGAATCGCCCATTATCCTATTCATGCATTGGAGCGGGAGGGGCTGCTGGAGAAGGCGGATCAAGCGTTATACCTGGCCAAGAGCAGGGGAAGAAACCGGACGATGGTCGCTGATGTTTGAAACAATGGCTCGAAATATGCGGTACTTGCCACGTCCCCGGCATCATAGTGAAAACCTTAGGAATACAGAATTTGCGTAGAAGTATATAAGTCTCCTTTGCTGTATCTGATTAAACAGTAAAGGAGACTTTTTAATGGTTATACGTTTAACAAAAGTTAAAGGCAGCACTATCAACAATGGAAGAGCATTAAACAGTTTATCAATTAGAAGAAAGCGAATAACCTCAATGAACATACAATCTTTGATTACACCAAGCACGTCAATGCTTTGTGAACATTTCCCTGATTCAACAGAATCATATGAGCAGTTAGAAGAATCCGCCTTAGTAGGTGGGTTTTGAGGAGTTATCCGTCAACCACACTCATCTGCGCATATTCAATTGTGCTGAAAGTACTCGCCTGAGCCCCATATGCGGTGCTGGAATTCGGTTTAGTAAGATATTGTTTTCCACCTTGCGGTAAATTATTTGCACAACCCACATCCGCACCAGTGTTGATATTCGTGAAACCGGCAGTGACGCTCCGAAATTTGAGGGTTCAAATAAGTAGACAAACCCAACATATATTTCGCGGCTAGGGATGAAAATCATAAGTTTGGGGTTTAGTTAACTGTTCTTTGCGCACATTTTCTTTCAATTAAGGTACATCGCATCGGCCACTAGACGCTCCAGTACTGCCTTCGAGGCAGTGGCTTCCTTTGCGCCCGATGCTCTAACGACCAACTGTACCGGCTTGCCAGAGCGGAGATGTTTGTCTGCCTGGCAAAGCTTCGTGTCATCATTATGTTCTTCGATATGCGCGGTGAAGCGCAGTTCCTTGACCTTCTCTTTACTGTTTCACCTGGACATTCGTCCGGTATCCGCCTTGAACGCCGCCGCTTTTCCTTGTCTTTCGCCATCAGGCTGCACGGCGGCAGGCTACTCATCGGCGAGGTGCACACCAAATATGCTCCTTGCGAACGGGCCATTGCCAGCGCCTCCTCTCTGGAGGCGACCCCGAGCTTCTCGCCACTAAGTCCAGTCAACACCACCTCCAATGCTCTTATCTGTTCATTGATTTATATTGTCACAAAACTGAAGCCTCTCTTGAAAAAAATGATAAAGCTATCATATATGGAACATGATTTTGGTTCAATTATCTACTTGTAAGTAATGCACATTGATGTTGGTCCCATAGTCTTTGGCAATTATAAAATCATGTATTTCCTTTAATGGATCTAACTGGATATAAACGTTCACAAAGTATTCCTTGGAAGGGATAAACTGTTTGTGTAAGTATTCACAATTATTCCACCTTGCAGTATTATAATATAAGTTGATCGCAATAACCAAAATTTAACTATACAGGGGGAAACAAGCTTGAAAAAAATTAGTTATTTATTTGTAGTCTTTGCAATGCTGTTTCAATTGATTCCACCGCTATCAGCTTCGGCAGCGGTAACTACATACAAAGGGGGAGTATTGGATGGTCTTCCTATGAATGTGGGAGTCAGTGTAGGTAGTGCTTTCTATACTGTCTCAGAATTAACAGATAACAATGCCGCTACAGTTAAAAACATGGGTACAAGTATTGCTTGGTATACTTTCTCTGCACCACAAGATATTGAAGCAGTTATTATAAATAACGTGTCGAGCAGCTATAGTTCAAAGATAGAATTCTACGATAACAATAATACTAAAATCGGTGAGTACATTCCTGTTACGAATGATGGAGTAGAAACACTTTCGAATCCCATAACAGGTGTGTATACGGTTGTGCTTAAATCAACGTCTGCTACCAACTTATATGTACGTGAATTCAACGTATACACAACTCCAACAGCTGTACCTAATGTCCCGACAATTAGTTTTTCTGCAGGATGGGACAAAGTAACTGAAATTAATTGGACTTCGACCGGAGCGAAAGCGTACAACGTCAAACGCTCTACATCAGCTACTGGACCATTCGCTACTATTGCTACCGATGTAAAGGGAACAAGCTACAGCGATACTACAGTTGCAAATGGTACAACATATTATTATGTCGTCGCCTCTAGTAATGAAGCAGGTGAAAGTGTTAACTCCACTGTATCGGCTGCCGTACAACCCAATGCAACGAAATATACCGGAGGATTATTAGATAAATTGCCAATCAATGTAGGCGCATCGGTAGGCACGACAGCTTATACAGTGCGAGAATTAACAGATAACAATGCCGCTACAGTTAAAAACATGGGTACAAACATTGCTTGGTATACGTTCTCTACACCACAAGATATTGAAGCAGTTATTATAAATAACGCGTCGAGCAGCTATAGTTCAAAGATAGAATTCTACGATAACAATAATACTAAAATCGGTGAGTACACTCCTGTTACGAATGATGGAGTAGAAACACTCTCGAGTCCTGTAACAGGTGTATATGCGGTTGTGCTTAAATCAACGTCTGCTGCCAACTTATATGTACGTGAATTCAACCTATTCTCAAATCCAACGGCTGCACCTTATGCACCGACAATTAGTTTTTCTGCAGGATGGGATAAATTAACTGAAATTGTTTGGACTTCGACTGGAGCAAAATGGTATAACGTCAAACGGTCTACATCAGCTACTGGACCATTCGCAACAATCGCTACCGATGTAAAGGGAACAAGCTACAGCGATTCCACGGTTACAAATGGAACAACATATTACTATGTCGTCACTAGTAACAATGAAGCAGGTGAAAGCGGAAATTCAAATGTGATGAGTGCGCAACCCAATGCAACGAAATATACCGGAGGATTATTAGATAGATTGCCAATCAATGTAGGCGCATCGGTAGGTACGACAGCTAATACAGTGCGAGAATTAACAGATAACAATGCAGCTACATTAAAAAATATGGGTACCAACATTGCTTGGTATACGTTCTCTGCACCACTGGATATTGAAGCGGTTATTATAAATAACGCGTCGAGTAGTTATAAATCACTCGTACAATTCTACGACAAAAATAATATCAAAATCGGTGAATACACTCCTGCTGCGAATGATGTAATTGAAACACTTCCGAGTCGTTTAACAGGTGTGTATACCGTTGTAATCAAATCAACGACTACAGCCAACTTGTATGTACGTGAATTCAACGTTTTCGGAGAGGCAAGCCCAATTCCGCATCTTACTGCGACTGCTGGGAATGCTAAAGTTACTTTGAATTGGGATGCTGCCGTGGCTAATGCTACAGGTTACATTGTAAAACGAAGTGACACAGCGGGTGGTCCTTACATTGATATCCAAACCGTTACAGGCACTACTTACACCTACTTGGATAGTAATGTTATAAATGGTGAAACCTACTATTATACTGTTATAGGGAAAATAGGTACAGGCGAAAGCGGCCTCTCCAATGAGGTTTCTGCTACACCTAATTTTGAAATGAAAGTACCGACGAATCTCACTGCGGTAGGTGGAAACAAACAGGTAACGTTAAAGTGGGAAGCTGTAAATGGTGCTACTGGATACATTGTGAAACGTGGAACAGCAGCAGGAGGGCCGTATTCTTTGAAATTAGTTACTGTTCCTTCAACCACACTAACCTATTTGGATACCAATGTAGTGAACGAAACAACCTATTATTATGTAGTGACTGCTTTGTACGGACAAACGGAGAGTGCCAATTCAAATGAAGCTTCCGCTAAGCCTAACGTGGGTGATGTGGGTGAAGACAATGGTGACAGAGCTCTCCTGTTCATTATGCTTAATACCGGAGAGCAGAAAGAATATGATGTGTCCATCGCAGTAGTTAATGCTTTCGTGGAATGGTATGAGAATCGTGGTAAAGGCGTGGGTCCTGTAACCTTTGCAATCGACAAACAGTCCAATAACAAAGGTCCTTTTAAAAGTCGTAAAGACTATATTATTTACGATAAAATCATTACTTTTGAAGTAAATGAATATACATCAGTGCCAACACCACCATCCTCAAAAGAATAACAATCATAAGTAGTAATAAGTAGTAATAAGTGAAAGTGGGTGTCCCAAAAGCCATGCAAATGGTGGCTGGGACACCCTTTGTTTCATAGTAGGGTTGAAGTTGTTGATTTGACAGACGCTCCGCGAACGGACTGTTGCTCCAATCGCTGATATGAACGAGACTATCAAACGCAATTGTAGCTTCTTCGTTTTCCCCTCCGTCTGCAGTGAGTACACTACGAACTGTGCACGTGCATCTTCACCTCTAAGGTTAGGCACATAGCGATTGCATGGATTCTCTATTGCGGTTTTTCTCCTTGTCTTCTAACTCAGCTTCTCAATCCTTCTTATCTATTGGGTTTGGTGATCTCTAACCCTACAAACATTTACCCTCCGGCATTTAGCTTATGGCTTATCCTTGTCTTCTGGTTTCTTTGATTTCTCAAATATACCTGAATAAATTAATAGTTGACAGCATTTTTGAAAGCGGTTATATTTATCTCGTAAACAATACGTTATATAACGTTATATCAAAGGAGAGAATCAAATGAATACAAATCTGGTTGTTCAAAGTATCCGTGAAAAAGTGGCAGAGGGGATTTCAGAGGTATATTTTGTAGCTTGTGGGGGTTCACTGGTTGATATGTATCCCGCGAAATATTTTTTGGATAGTGAAGCGAAGAAACTGGTAGCAGGGCTCTATACGGCGAATGAGTTTGTTCATGCATTGCCTAAACGTCTGGGCACACAATCGGTAGTAATCGTTTGTTCCCATGGCGGAAATACACCGGAATCGGTAGCTGCGGCGCAAGTAGCCAAACAGCATGGAGCGCACACCATTGGCCTAACCCATAACAAGGAAGCTGCGCTGCTGAATTACTCTGATTATTCTTTCTTGTATGAATGGGGAGATGATAGCAATGTGAAAAATAACCCGATGGCTATCATTCTGGATCTCGCTACTCAATTGTTAGATGCGGCTGAAGGGTATGCGCATGTTGAAGCTTTTCAAAAAGGATTGGAAGCCATCGATGGCATTATTAACCAGGGTAAAAAGCAGGTCGCTCCACGTGCCCGTGTGTTTGCCAACAAATACCGTAATGAGGAGCTTTATTATATCTTGACGAGTGGAGCTTCGTACGGACATGCTTATGGATTTGCAATCTGTTCTTTGATGGAAATGCAATGGCTGCATGCTGCGGCGATTCACTCCGGTGAATTCTTCCATGGTCCTTTTGAAGTGACGGATAAAGAAACCCCATTCATCCTAATGATTAATGAAGGGCGCACCCGTGAGCTGGATGAACGGGCACGGACTTTCCTGAATCAGTATGCAGAGAAAGTCGAAGTGATTGATGCTAAAGAGCTGGGAATTGGTACAATTGCTGATGAAGTTGTGGAATTCTTTAATCCGGTATTATTCTACAGTATCATTTGTGTCTATCGCGAGGCTCTTGCCGAGGTGAGAAATCATCCGCTAGAAACCCGCCGTTATATGGGGAAAGTAGCCTACTAATCGGGAGGATAAAACCATGAAAGTTCTAGGTATTGGCGATAATGTGGTAGACAAGTATGTTCATCAGCGTACGATGTATCCCGGCGGCAATGCGCTCAACTTTAGTGTTTTCGCCAAAGGTGAAGGAGCTGACGCGGCTTTCCTCGGTGTTTTCGGCGATGATGACGAGGCACGTCTTGTGGAAAATACGCTGCAGCAGCTGGAAATCGATATCTCACATTGCAGACATCATAGCGGAGAGAACGGATGTGCACGGGTAACCTTAGAGAATGGGGAACGGGTATTTCTGGGCAGCAACGAAGGCGGGGTTACGAGACTGAATCCAATAGCGTTGAGTGAAGCCGACAGAGAATATATCCGCGGGTTTGATATCATCCATACAGGGCTTTATAGTCATACCGGACATCTGCTGGCGGAGCTGAATGAACTGGGAATTCCCCTCTCTTTTGATTTCTCCGATGACTTCGAGGATGCGCAGGTAGAACGGTATATTGGCAATGCGGATTTTGCTTTCTTTTCCTGCAGCCATATGACGGATGAAGAGACGCAGAATTTTATTGAGACTAAACGCAGAAGAGAAGGCCAAGTATTGGTGGCAACACGCGGGGGAGACAGATCCATTGCCTATGATGGAGCAAGCTTTTATTATCAGACCCCTGAGCTTATTGAGGCTGTTGATACGATGGGAGCAGGCGACTCTTATATTACTGCCTTTTTAATGAGTATGATTAAGGATGGTGATATTCAAGCTGCTATGCGGGAAGGCTCCAGATTAGCTGCCAAGAGCTGTATGGTGGAAGGTTCCTTTGGATTCGGGGCTTCTTATTAACAACGGATGCGTACTTATCTTTGCTTGTGAAAAAGAGGATCGTTTGTTACTCTAACAATAGAGTAATATAACGTTATATAACAAGTGAGGGTAAATCATGTTAAATTCAGAGCAGGCAGAGCCATTATATATTCAATTGAAAAAAGCGGTCCAATCCGCCATTGCGAACGGTACCTTTAATTCAGGAGATAAAATTCCTACTGAAATTGAGCTTAGTGAAACATATAATGTCAGCCGAATTACTGTTAGGAAAGCTATAGAGGAATTGGTGAATGAGGGATATCTGACGAAACGCCAGGGCAAGGGCACTTTTGTCAACGCACAAAAGATCGGCCGCAAGATTGAGCATGTCATCAGTTTTACGGCGGCCTGCAAAGCCAATGGTGTTTCATCACACAGCGTCGTTACGGAGAGAACTAAACTTAAAGCCGATCAGGAAACCGCGGAGCGGCTGCAAATACAGCAGGGTGAACCGGTGTTATATATTCAACGTAAAAGATATGCTGGCGAAAGACCCCTAATGCTGGAAAATAACTATTATCCGTATGACCGTTTTTCTTTCTTAATGGATGAAAAGCTTGAAGGATCGGTATATGAGCTGCTGCGGAAACGTTATCATATTGATCCCAATCAGCCAGGCGAAACAATATTACAAATCACCTTGGCTGATGAACAGCAAGCAAAATTACTGGAGATTCCCATTGGCGATCCTTTGTTCTATATGAACACTATTATTTATGATCAGGACAGTCAGCCGGTTCATGTAGGCAAGCAGTACATTATCGGTGACCGTTATCAATTTACTTTATAATTCATTCTGCTTCTTGCGGTAAGCGGGAAGCAGAAGCTTCGATATAACGTTATAAGTCGTATTATTAATCGGCAGAAAGGCGTTGAAATCATGGAAGCAGTTAAACATGGTTTTGCAGATCGGGTACTGTTGTCTAATGCAGTATTTACAGGAATAGAAGATGGCGCTTCACCGGCATTTATTGCCCTGCAAGGGGAGCGAATCGTCGCGGTTGGAATCCCGGCAGAAGCAGAGGAATGGATAGGACCGGCAACATTTGTTCATCATCTGAAGGATGCGTTCATTATGCCTGGTATACATGATAACCATGTTTTTTTTACCGGTTACATGTCCATGCACCGTGGAGTGGATCTGACGAATGTCGCTACAATTCAAGAGGCTTTAGAGTTGCTTAAACAAGAAGCAGAAAAAATACCCTCAAAGCAAAATGTATACGCTTACGGGTGGAGTGAAGAGTGTTGGGGCGAGCTTCCGGGGCAAAGCTTATTAGACGAAGCTTTTACTGAATGGGCTGTAATCGCCATTAATCTGACGAAAAGCTATTGTTGGATGAACAAGTTTGCTCAGGATAAGTATCAGTTTCTCCCTGACCAATGCAGCGCGGAATCACGCGCCCTCCTCCTTCATGACATGATGCAGGATCAGGAATTAGTCAGACAAGAGTTTTTGGACTTTGCCCGAATGCTTGCTAAACGGGGTGTCACTTCGATAAAAGATATAGGCTTTGACAGGCATAGCGGTTTGTTGCCGGTCCTTGAAGAGCTGGAAGCAACGGGAGAGCTGCCGTTGCGGGTCCATTTTGCGCTTGAACCTGTATTGCAGCCGCTTGATATTTCCACGGGTTTGCAGTACAAAGAGCGTTATCAAGGAGAATTTCTTCGGTTTCAGGGATATAAGCTGATGTTGGATGGTGTGGTAGCTGATCATACGGGAGATATGCTGGAGCCTTATGCGGATATGCCAGGTGTTACAAACCTGCAGTCAGTTGACTACGAAGGGTTAGAAGAGGCATTTCGGGCAGCAGACAGCCATGGAATTAAATGCTGTCTAACGGCTGAGGGGGATGCAGCAATTCGTAAGGCAGTAGACATGATCGAAGATTGCAATCGTAACCGGGGAGCACAGCGGATTAGGCATTCAATCAGCGATTTGGAATATCCACATCCCGAAGACATTCAGAGGATGGGGGAGAACGGGATTTTTGCCGAGGTATATGCTCAGATCTTGCTCTTAAATCCTTCTTATGAGGATGCTTATATGGCTGCTGTGGCCGGAAAAGAGAATGAAAGCCGGTTTTATAATTACAAGTCCATGCTTGAGGCCAATGTACCGATTACGATAGGTACAGATTTGCCGCTTTTCCTCACCAGTGTTCCTGATTCGCTGTATGCGGCTTCTTTTCGGTTGTTCCCTGATGGATCCCCTCCGGGAGGCTGGAATTCCGAGCAGGGGATGCCGGCATCAGAAGTCCTAAAGGCCTGGACGATTAACGGGGCCAGACATTGCGGTATGGAAAGTACAGGAACCTTGGAAGTTGGAAAAGCTGCTGATATCGCTGTATTTGACCGTAATCTTCTGGATACAGCTGCAACCGAGATTAGAGATGCACGTGTGATTTTGACAATTACCGCCGGTCAAATCACCTATGATGCTGCCAGGAACGAGGGGTAGAAATGGAAACGGTTAAACGTAAAATAAAATGGTCCCTTCCTCATAGTTATACATTGATTTTTCTGATTATCGTGGCTATTGCCGGATTAACCTGGATTGTCCCGAGCGGCCAATTTGACCGTCAGGAAGTGCTGGTGGATGGTTCCTCCAGAACAGCCATTATCCCGGGAACCTATCATACCGTTCCCAAAATTAGTGAGCAAGGGGATTTGAGACAAGGATTTGCCCAAATTGCCAGTGCGCCGTTAGAAGGAATCATCAATGCTGCTGATGTCGTCGCCTTCGTCCTGATTGTAGGGGGAGCTTTTGGAATTATTCTGCAGACTGGGGCGATTGACCGGGCACTGATGGCTCTAGCCGGAAGACTCAAAAGTAAAGGGATATTACTGATTCCGATAGCCATGGTGATTTTCAGTCTGGGGGGTTCAACCTTTGGAATGAGTGAAGAAATCATTCCGCTTTATGCCATTTTTATACCGTTAATGTTTGCCTTGGGCTTTGACTCCATGACGGCGATTCTCATTCTATTTCTCGGAACACAGATCGGCTATGTCGGATCAACCGTTAATCCTTTCTCTGTATTGATTGCGCAAGGCGTAGCAGGGGTGCAGGGAAATCCACAGCTATGGCTCAGATTTATTGAATGGGTTGTTTTTACTGCGATATCGATTGGTTTTACGATGTGGTATGCGCAGCGGGTGAAGAAGAATCCGGAGAAATCAGCGGTATTCCAAAATGATATTCTAAACCGCCAACACTTCATCAAGGAGAACGATGGGATAGATGTAAGTTTCTCGAACCGGGATAAATTAATTATTGGAGGCTTCATCTTTACCTTGGGGCTAATTGTCTGGGGAATACTGAGCAAAGGCTGGTATATGACCGAGATCGGAGCGCTTTTCTTTGCACTTGGGATTTTTTCGGGGATTGTCACCCGGATGAGTCAGAAGGAAATTGCCGAGAATTTTGTTAAAGGTTGCGGAGAATTTATCTACGCTGCCGTGATTATCGGTTTGGCCCGGGGGATCCTCGTCGTTGCAGAGAACGGGATGATTATCGATACCATTTTGAATGGGCTGGCTACTATGCTTGAGGGCTTGCCGAATTACTTGTTCACCACCATCATGCTGGTCGTGCATAATATTATTACGTTCTTGGTTCCTTCTTCATCAGGAGAGGCGGCCTTGACGATGCCTGTGCTTGCACCATTAGGCGATCTTGTGGGTGTTAACCGCGAAGCAGTAGTAACCGCATACCAATTTGGAAATGGATTAACGAATCTCATTTCGCCAACAGGCGGTGTGCTGCTGGCAGGTTTGGCCATCGCCCGGATCAATTTTGGACAATGGTTAAAGGTAATTCTCAAGCTGTTTCCGATTCTTTGGCTGGTGGCGGCAATCTTTGCCGCAGTTTCCTCAGCTGTAGGCATGTAGTGGATAAAAAATATTGCAAAGCCATGCGGGATTCCCCGCAGAAGATAATCAAAATCCCAAGGTCATACTGACCTTGGGATTTTTGACTCTATATATTAATCCTATTCCCCTCACATCCCATCTGTAGAAAATGAATCGTCCTCCTAACTAATTTATTTTTGTTTATTTTAACAATTAATCGGCACTCTCCTCTTTGTTGTATATTTCCTCCTGATTTGTGGCCACAAATAATGTATGCTAAGAATTTAATCCGTTATTTACCTATCCGTCAGTTTCTGCCGTTCCAAACAGCAGAATACAAACTGTTCAGAAGATAACGCTTCCACGTATGATGTATTCATAACCAGCTGAGTGCTTCATCCGATACTAGTATCACAAATGAGGGAATTTAAGGTGAGAGAATATACGATTGTTAATATTTTATATACCCGCAAGAGTCCTGTGCGCATGAGTGAGCTGATTGCCGAAGTGGGGTTGTCCGAACGGACTCTCCGTGACGTAATCCGTGCACTCGACAAAACAGGAGAGGCGAATGGTTTTGGTATCCGCATGATCCGCGGCCAGGGTTATCTGCTGGAGATTGGTGATGAAGCCAAATTCAGTAGCTACCAGGAAAAAGGAATGCTGCAGCTGGATCAGGTGGATCTCGATAATAAGCAGTCACGCCAGCAGTATTTGCTATTTTATCTCTTACAGAATGATGGCTATCAGTCTATGGATAACATGGCGGAAGAAATCGGCGTCAGCCGTTCTACCATTATTTCTGATCTGAAGGAAGTAGAGCAGCGACTGGCCGCTTTCCGGCTTAGCTTGAAACGTCGGGCTCATTATGGCATGAAAATCGAGGGGGAAGAGCAAGACTTCCGCAAAGCCTTTTCTTACTTTATCTTGCAATCGGGTCATACGCTGCAGCATACGGAGGATTTTCATGCCTTCAGTCAGGACTTTGATGCTGAGCAGCTTAAGGGATTTCTACTGCAAATCCTCAAGGAAAAAGAACTGAAGATCTCAGATGTGTTTCTAGATAATATCTTGACCCATCTGTTCATTCTTCTATACCGGGTTTCCAAGCACAATTTCATTGTGGCTGGTCAAGCCTTGCAGGGAACACCTGAGCCGCTGTATCAGGATATTGCTAGGAGCATCGCAGATTTTATCTCCTCTCACTACCGGATTAAGCTTCCGGCGGATGAGATTGATTATTTGGCGCTGCACATTTCTGGTAAGACCATTATGGAGCGGATGTCGGAAGAGACCAAATCGCATCTGCGGGAGGGAATCACGGCTATTCTGGAGCGCTTGGACCGCGAGTTCCTCACTGGATTCACTCAAGATCACGAGCTGCGCGAAGCGCTTCTATTGCATATGTTCCCGCTGCTGAACCGGTTGTATTACAATCTTCAGCTCGGCAACCCATTGGTGGAGGATGTTTACAGCCAGTATGCCAATGTGTTCGTCATTTCCTTCCGTTTCGCTGAGATTGTAGAGGAGCAGTACGGGTTTCGGATGTCGCGCGATGAGGCAGGGTATGTCGCGTTGCATTTTGCCACCCATCTGGAACGGATGCAGCAGCGCAATCTGGAGAAGTTCAAGCGGATTGCCGTGATCTGCTCGACGGGAGGGGGCAGTGCCCAGTTAATCCGGCTGAAGCTGGAAGCGGTATTCCCCAAAGCGTCGGTGATCACAGCCTCCATTACGGAGGTGGAGGAGATCAGCAGCAAGCCTGTGGATCTGATTCTCTCTACTGTACCGCTGGCAACAGAGATTAAGGAAAAACCGGTGATCCATATCAAACAGCTGCTGGATGATCAAGAGATTCAGCGGATCAAAGAAATATTGTCTTTGCAGATTAATCGTACAGAACCGTCCTACAAGCTGATGGATTTCAAGGATTTGTTCCGCAGGGAGCTGTTCCATCTGTCTGGTTCGGACGAAGATTACATGGAGCTGTTAAAGCAGCGCTGCCGGGAGATCGTGGGCAATCATTATGCAGCTGACGATTTCCCTGAACAAGTGCTGCTCAGAGAGCAGAAATTCACCACCATTTACAAAAATGGGGTGGCCGGCCCGCATCCGATGCGGATGAGCGCGATCCGCGACTGTATAAGTGTTACCGTGTTGAAGAAACCGCTGATCTATGAGGGTAAGCCGGTCCAGTTGATTTTTCTGATCAATCTGGGTCCGGGGCAGTTGTTCCTGCACAAAGAGATCAGCAAGCTGCTACTGGTTCTAATGGAGAAGGAAGACAGCCGTAACCGGCTGCTAAACACGAATAGTTATGAGCAATTTATGAATGAGATAGAGAACCTACTATAAATAAAATGACGATACGGAGTGGAGAACCCATGGATTATGAACAAACGATTATGCAGATTATTGCCAGCAGCGGAGAGGCTAGAAGCCTTAGCCTAAAAGCGGTAAGAACCGCGCGCGCCGGAAACCTGGAAGAAGCAGGCGAGATGATTAAGAACGCCAAGACCAGCCTGACCAAAGCACACAAAGTGCAAACGGGGCTGATCCAGGCTGAAGGCCGGGGCGAAAAGACAGAAATTACGCTGCTGATGATTCACGCGCAGGATCATTTGATGAATGCCCTGACGGTTAGAGAACTGGCTGTAGAACTGATCGAAGAAATTAAAGAACGCAAAGCGCTCGAACTAGAATTGAAAGGATCGGTGAACTAAGATGAAAAAAATATTGCTCGCCTGTGCAGGCGGATTCTCGACAAGTATGCTGGTGGAACGGATGAAAGAATCGGCACGGACACAAGGGGTTGAAGTGGTTATTGATGCGGTGGCAGAGAGTGATATTGCCGATCAAAAGCCTTTTGACATCATTATGCTTGGACCACAAATGGGACACGCCGAAGGCGATCTGGCCGCAGAATATCCGAACATTCCAGTAACTACGATCGATATGATGGACTATGGCATGATGGATGGGGACAAGGTGCTGGCTACAGCACTTGAACTGATGGAGAAGGGGGCTTAAGTCATGGCAGGCGGCGCAGAATGGAGAGCCAAGATCCAGAAAGTCAGCACGAAAATCCAAAAAAACACCTATATCAGCGCTATTTCCAACGGTCTGATGGCCTTGATGCCAATTTTGATTCTGGGCGCTATTTTTTCCCTGATTAATGCACTCAAGCTTGATCCTTATCAGAATTTCCTGGAAAGCACTGGACTCAAAACTTATACTTCGATTCCGGCAACCGTAACCACTGATTTGATCGCACTCTACGCGGTGTTCTCCATCGCTTACAATTTCGCTACCCAACATAAGCAGCAAGGCTTCTCGGCAGGGATTTTGGCGCTGATGAGTTTCTTGCTAGTTACACCAAAAGGACTGCTGGATGACGGTGTGACCAAAGCATTTGGTTACTCCTGGTTGGGCGCCAAGGGCTTGTTCGTGGCAATCATCCTGGCACTGCTGGTAGGTAAGATCTATACCTTTGTATTGGAAAAGAAATTCTATATCAAAATGCCGAAGGGTGTTCCGCCCACGGTTGAGAAATCTTTTGCCGCGCTTACGCCTGGTTTTATCGTAGCGGTTCTGATGTTAGTGCTGACGGCGATTTTCGCCGCAACGAAATATGGCAATATGCACGAGTTTGTCTTCTCGATCATCCAGCTGCCACTGACTAGTCTGGGGGGTACCTGGTGGGCGATGCTGATCTGCATCTTCGTAATTCACCTGCTGTGGTTCTTTGGAGTTCACGGCACCTTGGTAGTCTATTCCGTTGTCGGCCCGATTTGGGTGGCTTTGGGACTTGAAAATCTGGACGCTTACCAAAGAGGTGTGGAAGGTACGCATATCATTGGTTCACCGTTCTTCCCGGTTTATGTACTGATCGGTGGTGCGGGGGCAACGTTAGGTCTCATTATTGCGATGTTGTTCGCCAAATCTACACGTTATAAGACACTTGGTAAACTGGCAATTATCCCAAGTCTGATCGGTGTCAATGAGCCGGTGATTTTCGGGATGCCATTGGTGCTGAATGTTCGGTTTATGATTCCGTTTATCCTGACTCCGCTGGTGAGTAGTGGTCTGGCGATTCTTCTGACGACGCTGGGTATCCTTCCTGTGCTGCACGGGATTCAGGTGCCGCTGGGCATTCCGGTGCTGGTTAATGGCTGGATGAACGGGGGCTGGCGCGTAAGTGCGTTCCAGCTGGTTATGATTGGTGCAAGCTTCATGATCTACTATCCATTCTTTAAAAAAGCCGATGCCGAAGCGCTGGAGCAAGAGCAGCAGGCTGAAGCTAAAGCGGCAGCAACCGCTGCCGCCAATTAATAAAAGGAGACTCAACCGATGACTTATCCATTTCCGGAAAACTTCCTGTGGGGCGGTGCGGTAGCCGCCAATCAGGTCGAAGGCGCGTATAATGAGGGCGGGAAGGGTTTGTCTACTGCTGATGTAGTCAAATATTGTCCTCCAAAGGAACGGCAGAGCCTGGAACAGCTATTGTCCATGTCCGGCCCACAGCTAGAAGAGGCCATACAGGATGATAATCAGGGAAATTACCCCAAACGCAGAGGGATTGATTTCTACCACCGCTACAAAGAAGATATCGCCTTGTTCGCTGAGATGGGTTTTAAGGTATTCCGTATGTCCATCTCCTGGCCACGTATTTATCCGAATGGCGATGAGCAGGTACCTAACGAGGCAGGATTGCGTTTCTACGACGATGTTTTTGATGAGTTGCGCAAATACAATATCGAGCCGCTGGTCACCATTTCCCATTATGAAATGCCGGTGCACCTAGTCACCAAATACAACGGCTGGGAATCCAGAGAACTGGTTGAACTGTTCGTCCGTTATGCGGAGACTGTGTTTACCCGTTACCGGGATAAGGTGAAGTATTGGCTGACTTTCAACGAAATCAACTGTACGCTCAAAGCGCCGTTTCTGGGCGCAGGGATTATTCTGGATGGCAAGTCAAATGAGAAGCAGGTTGCTTTTCAGGCTTTGCATCACCAGTTCGTAGCCAGTGCGCTTGCGATTAAGCGGGGCCGGGAGATCAATCCGCAGTTCCAGATCGGCTGCATGCTGGCCCGTAAGCTGCTCTACCCATATTCCTGTCATCCCGGTGATGTACTGAAAGCGCAAGCGGAGAACCAAATGGCAATGTTCTGCTCCGATGTTCAGGTTAGAGGTTATTATCCTTCTTATATCCGCCGGCATTTGGAGCAGCATGGAGTGACAATAACCATGTTGCCGGGGGACGAAGCTTTGCTGCGGGACAATCTTGTAGATTTTCTTTCCTTTAGTTACTACATGTCCTCAGTAGTCAGTGTGGATGAGAGCATCACGGCCACCACGGAAGGTAACCTGTCCTCAGGGCTGAAGAATCCCTTCCTGAAAACTTCCGACTGGGGCTGGCAGATCGATCCAAAGGGGCTGCGGTTTGTGCTCAAGGAGATGCATGACCGCTACCAGCTTCCTTTGTTTGTAGTAGAGAATGGTCTGGGTGCTGCAGATGTACTCGAACTGGATGGCACCATCCGTGATCCATACCGGATAGAGTATCTGGCACAGCATATTGAGCAGATGGCGGAAGCCATTGCCGATGGCGTGAAGCTAATGGGCTACACCAGCTGGGGCTGTATTGATCTGATCTCGGCTTCCACCTCGGAGATGCGCAAGCGGTACGGCTTCATTTATGTTGATCAGGATGATGCAGGCAATGGAACGCTGCTGCGTCTGCGTAAGGACAGCTTTTACTGGTACAAAAAGGTCATAACCTCTAACGGTGCAGATTTAAGCTATTAGTGTGGTGTTATAGTCCTTGTTCATTTTTTATGAAAACCTTGAGAAATCAAGGTTTTTTTGTTTTTTTAATAAGGAATAGGAAGCTTGTGAGTTTCTTCTTATAACGAAGTTTTATCCGGGAAGGCACTTAACTTATGGGCAAGCCGCTTTTTGGCCGACTATTTTTTTAGGTATTCCGAGAAGTTCTCCTGAAAGTCCAGTGAATGAATATCTTCCCGAAGATGGTGGTGGATTAGCGGACCGATATTGGTGGTTTCCTTTTGCACCATAAGCTCAAGAATGGATTGGTGTTCGCTCCAGATTTCTTCCAGCTTGTCGGTCTTGAGCATGTGCAGTCTGCGGTACCTGAGATAATGTACATTCGACTGCTGGATCAGAGTCCACAGATACTCACGTCCAGCAAGCCTGTACAAGGCCCGGTGAAACTCGTCGTCTAAATTAAGGAAAGAATCTACAGCATTCTCCTGCCCGATGACCTCTTTTTGTTTCTTAAGAATCTCCTTCAGTTCGTGCACCCCGGGTAGTAAAAGCTGTGCAGAAAGATCCTTGAGGATCTCCTTTTCCAGTGCGCAACGCAAGTATGTGATTTGTTCAACAGATTCTAGATCAATAAAGGACACAATATTACCTTTTTTCGGGTAGATATCGGTATAAGATTCCAGTGCAAGCTGCTTGAGAACATCACGCAACGGCGTACGTGAAATCTGAAACCGCTCAGACAAGGCTGTTTCACTTAGAATGGTACCTGGCTTTAACGCCAGCGTGAGGATTTCGTGCTTCAGTGTGTTTAGAATTTCAGCTTTGATTGACATTTCTGTTCCTGCTTTCAATTGTTGATGACAGATACAGTACTAGTATACATGATAAGTTCGTTCATTAAAATTATCGAGATGAAAATAGGGTGGAAATTCCTTGTTTTTATGATAAAATTCCTGATGAATTTGTGATTGACAAAGAATTGTTCTTATTCTATGATCAAGTAAATCTTGTATACAAGATAGATGAAAACGAATTCACAGGAGGGTTTATCAATGAACATGACGTGGAGATGGTACGGCGAGGGCAATGACAATATCACGCTGGATCATATTCGGCAGATTCCGGGTGTAATGGGGATTGTCTGGTCTTTGCACGAGAAAGTAGCTGGAGAAGTGTGGGAAATGGAACGGATCCAAGAAGTGGCGGATCAAATCACCAGTAAGGGTTTCAGCACGGCTGTAGTAGAAAGCGTCAACGTTCATGATGATATCAAAATCGGCTTGCCGACCCGTGATAAATATATCGATAATTATATCGACACCATTCGTAAACTCGCCAAGGTTGGCGTTAAGGTGATTTGCTATAATTTTATGCCTGTTTTCGATTGGACCCGCACAGAGCTGTATAAAGAGTTGCCTGATGGCTCGAATGCTCTCTTTTATGAAAAGGCTGCCATTACCGATAATCCGCGTGAGATGGTGGACCGGATTCTGAAGGGAGCTGGACAGTTCACGATGCCGGGCTGGGAGCCGGAGCGGCTGGCGAAGCTAGATGAGCTGTTTGCGGCTTATGCGGATGTGACGGAAGATAAACTGTTCGACAACCTCCAGTATTTCCTGGAACGCATTATTCCAGTATGCGAGGAAGTGGACATCAAGATGGCTATTCATCCGGATGATCCGGCTTGGCCGATCTTTGGACTGCCGCGTATTATCCGCAATCGGGATATGATCCGCCGCTTTCTGGATTTGGTGGACAGCCCGTACAACGGTTTGACGTTCTGCACAGGGTCACTCGGCACGAATCCGGATAACGATCTGCCAGCGATGATCCGCGAGTTCCATGACCGTATTCATTTTGCACATATCCGCAATGTGAAGGTATTTGAGAACGGTGATTTCATTGAGGTGTCGCACCGTGGGCGTGACGGAAGCGTTGATGTGGCCGAGGTGGTCAAAGCCTATCATGAGAACGGATACATTGGTTATGTACGTCCGGATCACGGGCGTCATCTTTGGGGGGAAGAGAAGAACTGCCGCCCGGGTTATGGTTTGTATGATAGAGCTATGGGCATCATGTATTTGCTTGGTGTCTGGGATAGCTTGGACAACGTCAAGGAGGCAAAATAAATGCTGCATCTGACCAGAAGCAGTATCCAAGGGGAAAAAGCAGCTTGGAAAGCTGCTGGAGTGGAGCTTCCACAGTTCGACTATGAGCAGGTAGCAAACAATACACAGCTTAAACCGGAATGGATTCATTTCGGTGCAGGTAATATTTTCAGGGGATTCGTGGCAAATGCTCATCAGAAGCTGCTGGATAGCAGGAAGTCGGATACAGGTATTATTGCGGTGGAAACCTTTGATTTCGAAATGATTGATAAAGTTTACAAGCCCTACGACAATCTGACCCTTTTAGTGCTGATGAATGCTCGTGGTGATTTTCAGAAAAGAGTAGTCAGCAGTATTGTGGAGGGAATCGCAGCGGACAAAAACCGTGAAGCGGAGTACCGCCGATTGATCGAGGTGTTCGAGAATCCGAGCCTGCAAATGGCCAGCTTCACCATCACGGAGAAGGGATACTCGTTGACGGATCCACACGATAAATATCTTGGCATTGTGAAAAAGGATATCGAGAGCGGACCGGAGCATCCTGTTCATGTCATGAGCATTGTAGCTTCGCTTGCTTATCGAAGATATCTGAAAGGCCAATATCCGATGACCTTTGTCAGCATGGACAACTGCTCACACAATGGCGACAAGTTGAAGAACGGTGTTGTGTCCATCGCTAAGGAATGGGCCCAAAGAGGACTTGTTGTGGAAGACTTTGTGCGCTATCTGGAAGATGAACGATTAATAACCTTTCCATTGTCCATGATCGATAAAATCACACCACGTCCTTCGGAGAGTGTACAGGCCGCGCTTCTGGAACAGGGAATTGGTGATATGGATGTAATCATTACCTCCAAAAACACATATACCGCTCCTTTCGTAAATGCCGAGATTAGCGAATACCTTGTAGTGGAGGACAACTTTACGAACGGACGTCCACCACTAGAGGAAGCCGGAATTATTTTTACGGACCGGGAGACAGTCAACAAGGTGGAGACGATGAAAGTAACGACCTGCCTTAATCCGCTGCATACGGCGCTTGCTGTTTCCGGTTGTCTGCTTGGCTACACCTTGATCGCGGATGAGATGAAGGACGATACTTTGCGGAGGTTTGTGGAGATAATCGGTTACAAAGAAGGTCTGCCCGTCGTAGTGGACCCGGGGATTCTCAGTCCAAAGCAGTTCCTGGACGAAGTCCTTACGGAGCGTTTTGCCAATCCATTTATCCCCGATACTCCACAGCGGATTGCTACAGACACTTCGCAGAAGGTGGGTATACGGTTCGGTGAAACTATTAAATCCTATATTCGACGGGAGGAGCTCGATCCAGCGCAGCTAACAGCGATTCCACTGGCTATCGCGGTGTGGTGTCGTTACTTACTAGGAGTGAATGATGCTGGAGAGGTCTTCACATTGAGTTCAGATCCGTTACTAGAAACACTGCAGGGTTACCTGCAAGGAGTTTCGCTTGGAGACCAAACCGCAAGTGTGCGCCCCATTCTTGAAGATGAGCGACTTTTTGGGGTTCCGTTGTACGCAATTGGTCTAGGCGATAAGATTGAGGTTATGTTCCAGGAAATGATGGCAGGCCCAGGAGCGGTACGGAGAACATTAGAGAACTATTTGAAGTGAAAGCTAGGCAGTTAAGTAGATTTGTTTTAATATAGGAGAAAATAAAGCAAAAAAAAGTCCCGAGGTAATCAATCGGGGCTTTTTTTGTATGATTTTAAAAAATCCAAACAAAGTGTGAAAAGAATCTTATGTAAAATGAGAAGAACGAAAGTTAAACTAAAAACATGGCGAATAACCGGTGTTCGTCAACTGAGCGACGAATTTTGAGGGGGTTCAACACTATGTTGTGAGGCGGGCAGAAAGGCCGGCAAAGTAGAAGCGGCGAAATGAACGGTATAAATCCCGCAGAATGCAGCTGATTGGGTGAATACGGAGAAATCTACGGGATAAATGCTTTAGAATGCAGCGGATGGAGCAGATGTGGAGAAATGAACAGGATAAATCCCGCAGAATGCAGCTGATCGAGCGTGATGTGGCGAAATGAACGGGATAAATCCCGCAGAATGCAGCTGATCGAGCGAATGTGGCGAAAAGAACGGTATAAATCCCGCAGAATGCAACGGATCGAGCATACGGAGAAATCTACGGTATAAATCCCGTAGAATGCAGCTGATCGAGCATATACGGAGAAATCTACGGTATAAATCCCGCAGAATGTACCGGATCGAGCATATACGGAGAACTCTACGGTATAAATCCCGCAGAATGTACCGGATCGAGCATATACGGAGAATTCTACGGGATAAATTCCGCAGAATGTACCGGATCGGGCGAATACGGGGAAATGAACGGGATAAATCCCGCAGAATATATCGGATCGAGCGAATACGGTGAAATCTACGGTATAAATCCCGCAGAATGTACCGGATCGAGCGAATACGGGGAAATGAACGGGATAAATCCCGCAGAATGCGGCTGATCGAGCGAATGTGGCGAAATGAGCGGTATAAATCCCGCAGAAAGCAGCGGATCGAGCGGATGCGGAGAAATGAGCGGCATAAATCCCGCAGAATGCAGTCGATCGGGCGAATACGGTGAAATGAGCGGTAAAAATCCCGCAGAATGCAGCGGATCGAGCGAATGTGGCGAAATAAACGGCATAAATCCCGCAGAAAGCAAAGGATCGAGCGGACCGGTCCGGATCAATACACCTTAAAGGAGTGATTCCGCCCATTAACCGGAGAACCACTCCTTTTTTATAGCCAACTTTATAATCCAATCAACGACGACCTCCGTGATCGTTAACTGTGTAAATTGCTGAACTCGATTCGCGAGCTGAAGGACCTAGTAAACTCTTTTTCGATTATTGTTTTCATGATATTGTGATGTACTTTGAGTTGTGATTGATCGGCGTGGTCTCTAAGGAGTTCAAAGAGCGCTGCTGATTTTTTGAAGCCTGTATCATCGTCTAGCTTGATGCTTAATAATAAGATTTCTAGAATAGTGTTGATTGTATCGTACATATTCTCTTGTTTATAGTAATACATCGCCAGCAGATAAATGTAATCCTCATGGTATCTGATATTCACAATAGTCTCATGTTCTCCTATGTCATCAACATTGATTTTGAATTCCTTCAGAATCCAATCAACGGAATAATCATGTATTATCGAAGATTCTAAGATTGTAATGAGTCCCGGCAATAACTCTTCATCATCACTTTTTCTAATAAACTCAACGTATTTATGTAGGACTCCCATTTTGCCTTCCAACAGATCGATAACGTATGAATTGGCTTTTGCTATATTGCGGTAATATTCGACTTCATTAATACCCTCTTCATCTAAACCTACTATCCAGCCCAGGTCAGCATACTTCTGAATACATATTTTTGCCTCGTCAAACTTACCGGATTTTTGTAGTGCTATACCTTTTGCGCATGAGCTATATCCAAAATAATAGGGGATACTCCGTTTCAGTTTAGGACCTCTTATGAGGTTACTATTGTTTTCATATATGACGGAAATTTGTTCATGTAGCTTGTCTGCAATTTCAATCATGGCATCCCAATTTTCAAATGAAAATGATGCCTTAAGCATCTGAATCAAGGAATCCACATTCAACCCTTCCAAATCCAACTTCAATCCTATCTCCCTTTCTAGAGCATATCATGCATCGATTAAGATAATTGTATTTCATTTCTAAATTATTCATTTATTTTACATTAAATCATGTGATTTCCATCACGTTACATAAGGTTAAAAGGGTCTTTATTAATAATTTTCAAAATAGATCCAGCCCATATTATCTTCCTTAAGTTTCTATTGTTGGAGGAATAATGTTTGTTCTGTTGTTCATTTGTCCCCTTGTTTTTGGGTTATTTGTACGTAAAATGCGGAAATGTACCTATCGTGGAACTCGTTCTTCCTTTATGATCATCCCGTAAAGAAAGCGCTATCAAATAAATTTTAACCACATTTTATGAGGGGGTAAGGATGATTTGAAGCGAATGGGAAAAAAGCTGGGAATGAGCCTGTTGGTATTTATAATTGCAGCAGCGCAGTTCGGTTTCACAGGAACGAAGGGCAATGTGGCACTAGCAGCTGAGAAGAGTATGGCGCAAAAGCCCTATATGGGCTGGAGCAGTTACAGCATGCAGGTGTACGACGGTGCAGGCAACTGGACCTCGGCCGAAAGCATCAAAAAACAATCGGATGTTATGCATGAGAATTTGCAAGCCCATGGGTATGAATACATCAATATTGATGCGGGCTGGAATGGCAGCATGGATGAATACGGCAGACCGATTCCAAGTGAGACCTTATATCCTAACGGATTTCAAGAGGTCATCGACTATGTTCATAATAATGGACAGAGAATTGGAATCTATATGATTCCGGGGGTATCCATCGATGCCTATAATCAGAATCTAGAGATTTACGGAACGGGTGGCCAATGCCGTATACAGGACATTACAGCCAAACCGCTTACCATTATGGATTATTGGAATTCCTACACTTATAAAATTGATTTCACGAATCCATGTGCCCAGAAGTATGTGGATTCTATTACGGATATGATTGGCGAGTGGGGCATTGATTTCGTCAAATTTGACAGCGTGACTCCTGGCTCGGGGATTGACAACTTGAGCCGTGATGCGCGCGGCGATGTAGAGGCATGGTCTAAGGCTTTTGACAGAAATAACATCTGGTTTGAGCTGTCCTGGGCGCTCGATCACAATTACGTGGATTTCTGGAAAAAGTATGCCAACGGTTGGCGAATTGACTGGGATGTTGAAGCTTACGATGGCAGTGGGCTGACAGCCTGGCCGAGTATTTCCCGCTTGTTCCCCAAAGCAGCACTTTGGTGGAGGGATGCAGGTCCTGGGGGTTGGAATGATTTTGATTCTCTGAACGTTGGTAACGGATCTATGGATGGTCTGACCAAAGACGAGCGGAAATCCGCGATGACATTCTGGTCAATCTCTTCCGTGCCATTGTATACAGGTAATGACATGACTAGGCTGGACAGCTATGGTCTAGAACTGCTTACCAATGATGAGGTAATTGCCGTAAATCAGGCAGGACGTCCAGGCCATCCGGTATCTATGGATACCCAGCAGCAGGTTTGGTATGCCAATAATGGAGATGGCACTTACAGCGTAGCTCTGTTCAATTTGGGCAGTCGGAGTGCGGAGGTGAAAGTCAAATGGAGTGATCTCGGCCTTGAGGGCCCGGCTTCCGTTCGCGATTTATGGAGTCACACTGAGCTGGGAGACTTTGAGAAGGAATTTAGCGGAGGGATACTTGAACCTCATGCGTCACGGATGCTTAAAGTTACAGCATTAGGTGGTACCTCTACAGTCAATGATGATGATACAGGTATGCGCTACAGCGGGGATTGGAAGCGTAATGGCGGCAAAGAGCTGCTAGAAGGAAAGCAAGATTTGAGCATTACGATCAAGGATTCCTCGTCTGCGCCGTCGATGGCTTCACAATCGGATGTTACGAACTATGGGACTGACCCGTCTGAGAATTCGTCTGCTGCGAACAAGGCAACGGTCACTAATGTAGTATACATTAATGATAATGACAGCGGCATTAAATATAATGGCGCATGGCAGGTAAGCTCATCTAGAGGATTGGGTGATTATAAAGACGATGTGCATTATGCCGAGAAGAACGGTGATTCCTTTGAGTACACCTTTACGGGCACTGGCATTGACCTGCTGACCGAAAAGCATGAATCTCAGGGAGATATGATTATTACGCTGGACCATGAGGCTGCACAGACCGTTAGTGCTTATAAAACGGGATCAAGAGAGGTACAGCAAAATCTGTACAGTGTCTCGGGACTGGCTAACGGCTCTCACACGCTTAAAGTGGCCAAAAGCTCAGGTGATTTTATGCTGCTTGACGCATTTAAGGTGACTACAGAAACTCCAGCAGGAGGACAGAATAGTACCATTACTCCGACATCTGCTAGATTTGAACAAGTAACAGAACAACAAGAGGATGTTACTGTCACCCTGAATTTGAATGGTAATATACTGAGCAGTATTGAAAATAATGGCGAGGCACTTTCGGAAGTCGATTTTACGGTGACGAATGACAAGTTGACCATCCATAAGCAATACCTTGCGCAGCAGCCGGCAGGCACAACCGACTTGATTTTCATTTTTAACGCTGGTGATCCACAGACCCTGTCGATACAAATTAGCGATTCTACAGGCATTCGTTATGTGATGATTAATAACGATGATTCGACAGTTAAGTACAATGGCACTTGGAACCGCAGCAGTGGCAGAGGATTGGGCGACTATAAAGACGATGTGCAATATACGGAGCAGAATGGTGATTCTTTTGAATATACCTTCAGAGGAACGGGGATTCAGCTGTTCACAGAGGTAGATGAGTCACAGGGTGATATGGATATTTATGTTGACGATCGATTTAAGGAAACAGTCAGTGCCTATCATCATGGACAAATGTCACTTCAGAACCTTTACAGCATTTCTGGCTTACCGGATGGTATGCACACGCTCAAGGTTGTGAAGAAATCAGGCAGATTTATGCTTCTTGATATGCTCAAGGTAGAAATTCCGAATATGATTAATCCGATCGCTGCCAGCTTTGATAAAGCTGCTTCCGCTCAGGAAGATATTGAGGTGACATTACTGCAGCAAGCGGAAAGCTTTGCCGGCATTACTAACGGATCATATGATCTGGTTCTGGGGACTGATTATTCAGTAGCAGGTAACCGTGTTACACTGAATAAATCTTATCTTGCTGCACAGCCAGTGGGCACGCTGAACCTTAAGTTTACTGTAGGGGGAGATTATCTTAATGATGTTCACTCTACATCAGTGGACGGTGATTCCTTTGAATATACCTTCAAGGGTACCGGAATCAGCCTGATTACACCTATTGGTCCAGAGCAAGGTGATATGGATATTTATGTGGATGGACAACGGGTCCAAACCGTGAATGCGTATAGTCAGAGCCGCCTGAGCCGTCAGGAAATTTATAGTATTTCGGGATTGGAAGGCGGGATACACACGCTTAAAGCTGTGAAGAAATCTGGTGATTTCATGCTGACGGATCAATTGAAATTCACAGTTTCAACGATTCCTGTTGTATCTCCGACACCAACGCCAAGTCCGACACCAACATCAACTTCTACACCGACACCAACACCAACACCAACATCAACGGATTCGGGTGGCTCGTACATTCCAGCTAAGCCTTCTTCCACACCTGCCTTGACTCCGACGCCAACTCCGGCAACTGGAAACGAGGATGGATCTGCAGGGAATGGCGAGTCTGATACGATCCGTCATACCGCATATATCAAAGGTTATCCGGGTGGGTTCTTCCAGCCGGAGCACGAAATTACGCGTGCTGAGATGGCAACGATTCTTGCCAATGTTTCTGAGAAGGGGGCTACTGGAGCAGGTGTCGTGTTCAGTGATGTGCCTTCTGGTTACTGGGGTGCTGATGCCATAACTAAAGTAGCGAAGATGGGACTAATAAAGGGTTACAGCGATGGCACCTTTAAACCTAATCAAACGTTGACGCGTGCAGAAATGGCCACTCTGGTGACCCTGCTTAGAACGGATTCGACGCAGAAGGGTTCCGGTTTCTTTGACATCAATGGACATTGGGCACAGGCGGCGATTTTGCAAGCCCAAGGTACTGGCATTTTCACTGGTTATAATGACGGGACTTTCCGTCCTAATGCCAAGCTTACTCGTGCCGAAGCTGTTGTGGCTATGAATAGAGCTTTAGGCAGAGGTCCCCTAATCAATGTAACGAATCCACAGTGGGCAGATGTTCCGGCAACACATTGGGCCTTCGGCGACATTGAAGAAGCTTCGACGGATCATGTCTTTACATCTGGATTAGAGGCCAGAGATCAGAAGAAGAACTGATTGTCTAGCCAAAGCAATGATGAAGGGGGCCGTTACTGGCCCCTTTTTTCTAAATGACAGGAGGGCCATGTAAGGGTCACACATCGAAACAGCTGACACACTATAGATAAAATATCGGAATTGCCGATAAAAGGCAGTGATAACGGCGTAGATCGCTGTTTTTTTTCCATTTCTGAAGAGGTGCAGGAGGGTGAAGTGAGTTCGAACCCTTGACTATGAAGCAAAATGTTTTAATCTATGGTAATGATAGCGCTATCGAAATGTCATATTGAGGGAGGCTAACTACGCTGAAATATTCCAATATCTTTCGTAAATTTCTAATCTCTTATGTGGTCATTTTGGTCATACCCAGCATTGGCGGGTACATGTCCTATCTAACCTCAATCTCCGTGACACAGTCCATCTCGATTGAGAATGGAGTCACTCAGCTTCAGAAAAGTCAGGAGATATTGGAGCGCCGTATGGCGGAGGTTGAAGGCTTTACCAGGCAATTGGCGGTCAACCAGGAGCTAAATGTTCTTATGAATGAAAGTGAAAATGAGACGAATGTGTATGGGATTTGGAAAACGATGCGGAATGTTTTGACTTTCGGCCAGACTAATGATTTTTTGCAAAACTATTATATTTACCTCGCTAACTATAATCTTATCCTAACCCCAGGTTCGACCTATCGTCCGGAGCATTACTACTCTAATTTCAACTATAAGGGTCTTTCGTTACAGGATTGGAGAAAAGAAGTGCTTGAGACAACCCACCGCAGCGAGATCAAGCCACTTAGTGATTTTGTCAGCAGGGGGATGCAAACCTCGGTCATTACCTATATGCAGTCACTCCCCTTGGATAGCTTTAATGATTCCTCGCCGGCTGTCGCAGTCGTGATTATTGATGAAAAAAATATTTCCAGCTTGCTCTCAGGCCTGACCGAGCGATACGGGGGCTGGGTGCATATTAGTGACGCTAAAGGGAATACGATTGTTCTGCAAGGAAGCGATGAGCAGAAAATGGCCAAAATGCTCGACGATCCAGCTTTTGATAAGAATAAGGTCAGTCAGTTCTACAAGGATGATCTGGTGGTTACTACCCGTTCCGATTCCAATGGCTGGGTGTATCAGACCGGGATTCCTCAAGATATTTTGATGGAGAATGCTAACAAGATCAAAAGAATCTCCATACAAATTACGGGAGGCACTCTAATTATCGGTTTGATTGCCGGACTGGTATTAGCTTACCGTAACAGCGCGCCAATCAATCGTATGCTCAGTGTCATGAAGGAGCAATTCGGTAAAGAAGAAGCCTCGGAGAGGAATGAATTTGACTTTTTGAGCGGAAATATTGCCGATATGATTACCAAAAATAAGCTGCTCGAGTCCGAGCTTAACCGCCAGCTTCCTCTGGTCCGAGATGCCTTCCTGAAACGGCTGATTGCCGGTGAATTCAAGACGCGGGATGAAATTATCTCTGCAGCCAAGCAGGCGGATATCAGCATGAATCAGGATACTGGCTACGTAGGAATTGTTCAAATTAACGGTTATGCGGGTATGGACAGTGTTGAAATTCTGAACGAGCTGAGCGCTTCCCGGCTGCTGCTGAAACAGACCTTGGCTGATCTTGGCGTGGATGTCTTGATGACGGATATGGGCTCTGATAAAGTTGTAACGCTGTTCTTTTCTAGGGAAAAAGGAGCTGACAAGGAACAGGAAGCAGCGAATATCACCCAGACGATGGAGGAGCTCGCTCAAAATGTCTTTAATGAGTACCGCATTACCATTCTGGCGGGCTTCGGGGATCTATTCACAGAGGTAACGGAGGTTAGCCTTTCGTATGATCAAGCGAAGCAGGCGCTGGAATATGCAGTTTACATGAATAAGAAAGGAATTATCTGGAGTAGCGAAGCTCAGATCGAGAATACAACTTATTATTATCCGCTGGATTCGGAGCAACGGTTAATCAGCACGATTCGAGCCGGAGAGCTAGAAGAAGCCGAACGGATTGTGCGTGCGATTATCGCCCAGAATATGGAGCAGCGAGAATTATCCATCGAAATGAAGCACCAGCTTGTCGGGGAAATGAAGGGGACTTTTCTCAAGCTATTGGATCAAAAGGCATTTACCGAATATTCAGAGATCGAGAGTGTCAAACGGCGGGTCATAGACATTGGCTCATCAGAGTCGCTTGAGACGATCCAGAACGAATTTTTTGACATTATGGAAGAGCTGTGCGGACTCATTGCGAATAAAAAGAAAGATATTCATATTCAGATCATCAAGCAGATTAAGGACTACACAGCAAAAAACTATTCGGATACGGAACTGACCCTCTACCGGGTGGCGGAACAGGTGGAGCGGCCGGAAAAATACATTTCCCAGCTGTTTAAAGAGGTAACGGGTGTCAACTTCTCCGACCATTTGATAAAAGTCAGAATGGATCAAGCCATTATCCTGCTCAAAGAGAATGGATTAACGGTGGATGAGATTGCCGTGCGGGTGGGCTACAACAGTTCACATTCCTTCAGACGCGCATTTAAAAGGTTGATGGGTGTCTCCCCGAGTACCTATAGACAATCTGTGGATGAATAAAAAAATATGCCATAACATACGGCTGCACTGTCCACTTTGGACGATGCAGTCTTTTTTCTGATTTCAACCCTGCAATTTGGAAAAATGGCCGTTCTACTGCTATTTTGTGCTCCTCAGATAAGGCGATTTGTACGCTGAAGTCCCCAAGTGTACCTTTCTTTTGGAGATAAAAGTCATCTATGATCAATCCGTAGAAAGCGCTATCAAAAATCACAGACATCTGCTTAGGGGGAATTGTTCTGGAGAAAGAAATAGTATTACATCGCAAGTCGTTGCCGAAAAGCAAAGGCCCCGCATTCTTACAAAATGCTCGCAAAAGCATAAAAAAGCACTGGCAGTTACATCTGCTTGTGATTCCGCCTTTGCTGTTTTTTATCATCTTCAAGTATTATCCGATGCTGAACACTGTCCTAGCCTTTAAGGACTATAACGTCATAAAAGGGATATGGGGAAGTCCATGGGTCGGATTTAAAAACTTCCAGCTCTTCTTTGAGAATCCGCAGTTTTGGACGCTGCTCAAGAATACTATTATGCTTAGTGGCTATCAGTTGCTGGCGGGTTTTCCAATCCCGATTATTCTTGCGCTCATGATTAATGAGGTACGGGGAGGAAGGTTTAAGAAATTCGTTCAGCTTGTATCGTTTGCTCCTTATTTCATCTCGACGGTTGTCATGGTGTCAATCGTTATGCTATTTCTGGCCCCACGGCTCGGTTTTGCCAACATTGCACTCAACTTCTTCGGACTGGATTCTATTAACTTCCTAGGTGAACCCGGCATGTTCCGTTCGATTTATGTGTGGACTGATATTTGGCAGACAGCGGGCTACAGTGCAGTCGTATATTTGGCAGCGCTTGCAGGGATAGATCCAACACTTTATGAAGCTGCCAAAGTTGATGGAGCCTCGCGGTTTCAAAAAATCCGTCACGTCGATTTGCCAGGGATTGTGCCAACCATTGTTATCATTTTGATTCTGAATGTGGGGAATGTAATGGCGATCGGCTTTGAAAAAGTCTACCTGCTACAGAACCCGCTTAACCTCGTTAATTCTGAGATCATTGCCACTTATGTCTACCGGGTCGGTCTGTTGAATGCCAATTACAGCTTTGCAACTGCGGTGGGCCTGTTCAACTCCATCATCAACCTGGTTCTCTTATTTACAGTAAACGGTCTGGCGAAAAGAATCACGAAGAACAGCATCTGGTAGGAAAGGAGCTCATCTATGGCAGCAGCAGTTCAAAAAAAGATTAAAGAATCCGTCGGCGACAAAGCGTTCCTGATCACAATCTATATTGTGCTCACTCTTGTGGTAATCGCTGTACTTTATCCGCTTATTTTTATCATCAGCAGCTCAATCAGTAGTCCGGCAGCCGTGACCTCTGGTCGTGTCTGGCTCTGGCCTGTGGATATATCTTTCAAAGGTTTTAAAGTATTGCTGAATACGCCTGAGATTATCACTGGTTATGGAAACTCAATTTTCTACACCGCAGCGGGAACGCTGATTAGTATAACTTTAACGGTTATGATTGCTTATCCACTGTCTCGAAAAGGTTTTTTCGGACGAAATACACTGATGATGATCATTACCTTCACCATGATCTTCAGTGGGGGGCTAATTCCCACCTATTTGGTTGTGAAGGAGATGCATCTGATCGACACTCGCTGGGCGCTGTTGATTCCGAACGCCATTTGGGTCTGGCAGGTCATTATTGCCCGCTCCTTCTTTCAATCCTCGATTCCGGAGGAGCTTTTGGAAGCTAGTGAAATCGACGGCTGTAGTGATATGAGATTCATCTGGAGCGTGGTACTCCCGTTATCCAAACCGATTCTCGCAGTGTTGGTGCTTATGTACGCGGTAGGTCAATGGAATGCCTATTTCGATGCGTTGATTTATCTGAAATCAGCAGATTTGTTCCCCTTACAGCTTGTCCTGCGAAGCATCATCATTCAGAACAACAGCGCTGGTGGGGCTATGGACGTGGGGAAACTGGTCGAGAAACAACAGCTTTCCGAGCTGCTGAAGTATTCCTTAATTGTGATTGCCACCTTGCCGGTACTTGTTATCTATCCTTTCGTACAGCGTTATTTTGTACAGGGGATGCTTGTTGGTTCCGTCAAGGGTTGATCTTAGGAATCTCTTTTTTTGGAAAGGAGGTATGCCCGGAGTACACACTTAAGGTATCATCGTATCACCTGCTAAATTACAAAAGGGAGTGATAATATTTGAAGAAGCAAAGCTTGATAACTTTACTAATTCTGGTCATGGCATTTACGGTTGTAATTAGCGGATGTGCAAATAAAAATACAGGTAACGCATCCAGCACGCAGCAGGGCTCTGGTTCGGGTTCGTCTGGCAAGCCGGTTGAGATCAGCGTGTTCTCAGTTCAGGAATCCGGCATCGACCTTTCGACCAATAAATTCACAAAACATGTAGAAGAGAAATTTAATTTCAAATTCAACTGGCAGATCAATCCATCGGATGGTGCTCAGGAAAAACGCCAGATCTCACTGGCGAGTGGCGACTATCCAGATGCCTACCTGCTTACTCACTATATTGATCAATTCTCACAGGCCGATCTACTGAAATACGGCAAGCAAGGTGTACTCATTCCGCTAAATGATCTGATTGATAAATATGCTCCTAATATTAAAGCAGCCATGGAAAAGAACTCTGACCTAAGAACGTTTAATACTGCACCTGATGGCAACATTTACGGACTTGTAGCTTATACAGAATGCTTCCACTGTTCCTATCCTAGCAAAATGTGGCTGAATACTGAGTGGATGAAAAAGCTTAACTTGGAGATGCCGAAGACCACTGAGGAATTTAAAAATGTACTGAAAGCCTTTAAAACGCAAGACCCGAACGGCAACGGCAAAGCGGATGAAGTGCCGCTAAGCGGTTCCATCGAGGAGTTCGGCGTACGGATCGTTCCTTTCTTGATGAACGCATTTGTTTATGATGATGATCGTAATTACCTGAACATGAAGGATGGAAAGGTGCAATCTGCTGCCATTACTCCGGAGTGGAAAGAAGGATTGACCTATATTAAATCCCTGTTTGACGAAGGGTTAATTGATCCGGGTGCCTTTACACAAAACGCGGAAGCTTTTAAGAAAATCGGTGAAAATGCTGATGTAGAAATTCTAGGCGCAGGTGCAGGTATGCACCCAGCGATCTTCGTAAACATCGACCCGGGGAATACCCGCTCAGCACATTACAACCCGCTTCCTCCGATTTCGGGACCTTCAGGAATTTCTTATGCGACTCATGATGGAGGCGGCGTAGTCCCGGGTGCAAAATTCGTGATCACAAACAAAGCAAGTGAAGAAGCGCAAATTACACTGATCAAGATGGTGGATTATATGTTCACACCAGAAGGCCAAACGAATGGCGCAGCTGGCCTGAAGGGAACCGATTGGACCGATCCGGTTGAAGGCGATGTGGCGTTGGGTAAAGATGTTAAACCGATGATCAAATTAATTCCAGGTGAAGAAGGCGCAGCACCACGTAATGCGGGCTGGAGTGGTATGGCTCACTTCTATGAGCCTAAAGAATACCGTGATACTTACGTTCAAGGTACCGACATCTTTGCTTCTGATGGTTACGAACGTAGATTGTATGATGCGACTCTGCTATACGAAGGTCATGAGCCTAAAGAGTTGTTCCCTATCTGGTCGATCTGGATTGATCCAAGTGAGATTGATGAAGCCAGCTTGCTGCAGACAAATTTGAAAAATTACATCGAACAAAATGAGCTGCAATTCATCACAGGCAACAAGGATCTGAACAAGGACTGGGACGCTTATGTAAAGGGATTGCAGAACTTGAAGCTTGACCGTTATCTCGAAATTTTACAAAAGGCTTATGATACTTCAAAAAAATAAATATTGAAATCAGAATCAGGTGCTGTATGATAGACCCCGCACCTGATTTCTTGATTTCAAGGAGAAATATGGTTTTTTATGGATGGAGGTTGAGTTATGACAGACGAGAAACATTGCAATCATTCATTTGTAGTTCCGCGCCGTGGACTACCTCAAATTAAAGGCAGGCTTACGGAAAAAGGGACTGTGACCGTTGCCTTTTTAGGCGGCTCAATTACGGAGGGGGCAGGTGCTTCCGAAGCAGACACATATAGCTGGAGAGCGCTCACCGGTAAGTATCTTCAGGAACGGTTTGCGGATCAGGAGTTCCGCTTCATCAACGCAGGAGTGGGAGGAACGAACTCAACTTTAGGTGCTCATCGATTACAGGAGCATGTCCTGCAGCAGGGCACAATTGATTTGTTATTCGTTGAATTTAGCGTCAATGACGGCAGTGACCGGGAAGAATCCATTAGAGGGATGGAGGGCATTGTCCGCCAATGCAGACGGTTGTCACCGGGCACTGATATTTGCTTTTTGTATACGGCAGCAGAGAAGAATCTCTCCGGGAGCAATCCCTTTAATATCGCTGTCCATGAAGAAGTAGCTGAGCATTATAAGCTTCCCTCTGTTAATTTTGCAGCTAGAGTCTATGCGCAGCTAGAGGCGGGACAAATGGAGTGGACTAAGCTGGCACCGGATGGATATCATCCCAATGATGACGGTCATGCGCTGTATGCTTCTTTTTTGCGAGAGTATCTGGAGACAGCGCTTGTTCCTGGCAAGACGAATTTGAGCAGCGAAAGCTCTTTAGATATTCCACCCTTGGCGGTGCAAAATTATGAATATGGCAGTTTGCTTGATTTCCGCGCGGCTGATCATGTGAACGGTTACGAACTTCGCGAACTGTCTGCAGGAGATCCGCTGATGAACTGGCGTTTTGGAACAGAGCATCTGTATACCCATAGCAAGGAGGCTATGTTTTCTTTTACCGTAACCGGGCAAAGCGCAGGCTTGATGCTGCTCTACGGACCGGACAGCGGGATTTTTGAATATTCGCTTAATGGCAGTTCTTATAAAGCTGTGAACTTATTCGATGAATGGTGTCCGCTTGCCTTTCGGCCTATTATCGCCATGTTTCCGATCCAGGAACAACGTCAAGAACTGCGGGTTACAGTACGCATTACGGGGCTGAAGGACGAACAGAGTAAAGGTACCAGCCTGCGTATTCTGAAACTGCTGCACAATTGATTATTTAAAGCGGAGATATTATACTGCCAAATATTAAGCGTTTACAAAAAAGAAAGGCGGTGCCGATGATCACTTCTGCCGAGAATAATGCCTTAACTACTCCTACTGTAATCCGCCTGACGGATTATGGAGTACTGCCGGATTCTGGTTTAGACGCGCAGCCAGCCATGGTTCGGGCTATTCAGGCTGTCGCTGAAATTCCCGGCCCGGGACTACTGGATTGCCGAAGGGCTGCTATCATTTCTATCCGGACGAGGCCATCCGGAAACCTTATTTTATCTCGAATACTGCCAGCGAGGAAGAGAACCGGGATGTCACTAATCCAAGTTTGAGAGTATTGATGCGTTGGCCCTTAGTACCAAGAGCACCTGCGGACTGGTCTTTAAGTGCAATGGAATTCCGGCAGGCAGTGGTGAGGCGAGTCTTTCGAATCTTGATGATGCGATTGAATTAAATGCTGCAGTGAGGTTGAAATTGCTGATAATTTATTAAATGACAGATGGTGAGGAGAGCGCGTATGAAACTTCAATATGACAAGCCAGCATATGTATGGACGGAAGGTCTTCCAATTGGGAATGGACGTCTGGGCGGTATGATCTTCGGTGGTGTGGAACAGGAGAAAATTAGTCTGAACGAGGATACGCTTTGGTCAGGATACCCAAAAGAGGGTAACAATCCCGGTGCTAAAAACGTTCTGCCAAAGGTGCGACAGCTGATTCAAGAAGGCCGCTATGTTGAGGCGGACACGCTGACTAGAGAAATGATGGGGCCGTATACTCAATCTTATTTACCTTTTGGTGATCTATTGCTTCGTTTTGAGCATGGCAACGTCTATCATTCTTATCAGCGTACACTGGATGTGGAAAATGCGCTGCATCGCATTGAATATCAGATTGGCAATGTTACTTATACCCGTGAGATGTTCGCTTCTCATCCTGATCAGTTGCTTGTACTTCGTTTGACCGCAAGTGTGCCAGGCGCATTGAATGTGCATGCTACGCTGGAAAGTCCGCTCCGGCACAACCTTTATTCGCAAGGCGACAGCTTTGTACTATCGGGAACGGCACCGGAGCATGTAGATCCAAGCTATTTCGGGAGCGACAATCCCATCCGATACGGTGAATCAGGCAGCAGCAAGGGAATGGCTTTCGAAGGACAACTCTCCGTGACGGCGGATGACGGCCAAGTAACGGTTGATGGCAGTGGGATTCATTTGCTGGGTGCGACAGCGGCAACCTTTTATTTCAGTGCGGCTACAAGTTTTAAAGGGTATGACCTAATCCCGGGAATTGAAGGAAAAGATGCCTCCACCATTGCAGCTTCTTTCTTGGCAAGTGCTCAAGGCAAGTCTTACACCAGCCTGCTTCAAGCCCATATCACTGATTACCGGGCACTTTTCGATCGGGTGAAGCTTCGGCTGGGCAAGCCGCTGGCGCCGGAAGGAATGTCAACCGAGCAGCGGATTACGACTTACTCCGCGCAAGATCCGGGTCTAGTTGAGCTGCTGTTCCATTTCGGACGTTATTTGCTGATCGCAAGCTCGCGCCCCGGAACGCAGGCTGCCAATCTTCAGGGAATATGGAATGCCTCTACTCGTCCGCCTTGGAGCAGTAATTATACACTGAATATCAATACAGAAATGAACTATTGGCCCGCTGAGATTTGCAATCTGGCAGAATGTCATGAGCCACTTTTGGATTTCGTCGGCAATCTGGCGAAGAGAGGGGCGGATACCGCTCGGACCAACTATGGCACCCGGGGCTGGGTAGCTCATCATAACTCGGATCTTTGGGCACACACTGCACCGGTAGGTGATTATGGCGATGGAGATCCAAGCTGGGCTTATTGGCCAATGGGGGGTATCTGGCTGACTCAGCATCTTTGGGAACATTATGCTTTTGGCGGAGACACTGAATACTTGCGGGCTTCGGCTTATCCTGTCATGAAAGAGGCGGCTCTGTTCGCATTGGATTGGCTAATTGACGATGGCAAAGGCAATCTTGTGACCTCCCCGTCCACTTCACCAGAGCATAAATTCCGGACAGCGGAAGGTGTGGCTGCGGTCAGCCCGGGTGCCACAATGGATATATCGCTGATCTGGGAGTTGTTCACGAACTGTATCGAGGCATCTGTGATTCTTGGAACGGATGAAGCTTTGCGTGAAGAGCTGAAAAGTACCCGTGAGCGTCTATTGCCACTGCAGGTTGGCAAGTACGGGCAACTGCAGGAATGGTCCTCTGATTTTGAGGATGAGGACATGTATCACAGACATACCTCGCATCTGGTTGGTATTTATCCGGGCCGCCAGTTGTCAGAAGAAGAGACCCCTGAGCTATTTGCTGCGGCAAGAACCTCGCTGGAGCGGCGCGGGGATGAAAGCACAGGCTGGAGTCTGGGCTGGAGAGTCGCTTTATGGAGCCGCTTCCGGGATGGAAACCGTTCCCTGCGTCTGCTCTCCAACATGCTGCGGCTGGTGAAGGACGGGGAGTCGGAGCAGTATAATCACGGCGGAGTTTATGCCAATCTGCTCGGCGCGCATCCGCCGTTCCAGATTGATGGCAACTTCGCAGCCTCCGCCGGGATTGCCGAAATGCTGCTGCAATCTCACCGCGGCTATCTCGAACTACTGCCTGCATTGCCAAATGAATGGCAGGAGGGAAGCGTTGCAGGTTTACGTGCCCGCGGTGGCTTTGAAGTCAGCATTCAGTGGGACAACGGCAAGCTAGTGGAAGCGCAGATCACTTCGCTGCTGGGCACAGAATGTGTGATCCGCATGGATACTCTACTTAAGGTAACCTGTGGCAGCCACGATTTACAGTGTGAACATTCTGCCGAAGGAAGGGTAAGCTTCGCTACAACCGCGGGACAATCCTACAAGCTTATCATTGATGACCAGCAATAATCCGTTTAATAAGCGTATGAACAGCAGTAGGACCTGAACGTTTGGTCCTGCTGCTGTTTTTTGTATTGCTGCATGAATCTTCAGGACCAGCAGTGTTTAGGTAAGATGTGTTAGATCGCGGTATGGATCGGAAGATCGTTGTATAGAAAACGCTTTATCCGCTCTTTATAATGAGGTCATACTTGGGGGATACAGCTACTGAGACTACCGCCTTCAAGGTCCAAAATGCAGCAACAAGGAGGCAAATTATGCTAACTGACAGTAATACAACCGTAAACGTGAATACAGACACAACGTCTCTTATCCGTGTAACCAATGGCCTGGTGAATCTGGAGATTGATCTCGGAACAGGTGAGTCATCCGTTGTCGGCGGGACTTCTGCACATGTAAAGGGGATTCGCAGCGCCTTTCGCTGGCAGGGCCGGGAATATAATACTGAGCACTATCAGAGCCACGTGCTGAAGTTGCAGGAAGAGGTTGTTCGTGAAGGTTTTGGCAAAGGTGTTCATCTAGTGATTGTGCATGAAACATCCCTGCTGCCACAGCTGGAGCAGCATTTTTATATTTATGAGTCATCCTCATATGTGCTGATGCAAAGTGCGATCGCAAGCGATGAGGATATCAAAGCGAACCGCATGGCGGTCATTCAGAGCAAATCGGTATCACTCGGCGGCGAGTCAGGTCAACCGGATGAACCAAGCATCCTGCGTGTGCCTTACGACAACGATAAATGGGTCAGATATACAGTGGTGAAGCCACCTATGGATACAGAGAGCTACGAGGTAACAGCAGTGTTCGCGCCGGATAGCCGGCGAGGGATTATCATGGGTTCCATAACTCATAAGGTGTGGAAAACGGGTATCCGTATCAAAAGCGAGCGAAGCGGCCAGATCGAGGAGCTGGATCTTTACGGTGGGGCTGTGAGTGAATTAACCCGCGACTTTCAGCCGCACGGTTATGTAAAAGGCAAAAGAGTGGAGTCACCGCTCGTATTCGTAGGTTTTTATGACGATTACAGAGAAGGTCTTGAAGCTTACGGCCGGGCCAATACATGGATTGAAGCTCCGCTGGCTTGGGAGGGTGGCGTTCCTGTTGGCTGGAATAGCTGGTCTGCAGCAATGGCTGAACTCGATTATGATTTGTATACGTCGACCAGTGAGTTTTTGAAAAAAGAAGTGCAGCCGTTAGGATTCCAGAATGAGGATACGCTGTACATCAACTTTGACGCTTTTTGGGATAATTTCACAGCAGAAGAGATGAAAAATGCACTTGAGCTAGTGCGGAAGAATGGTCATAGACCGGGAACCTACTGGACCCCTTTCGCTTTCTGGGGAAGTCCTTCTCAGTTCGGAGATGTCGTGGAGGGTACGAACGGTAAATACACCTATGGCGATATCCTGCTTCGGGACAGCGAAGGAGAGATTCTGCCGGATGTTGATGGAGGGCTAGCCATTGACCCCACACATCCGGGGAACCTGCAAAGAATGGATTGGTATACAAATAAATTCATCTCGGAAGGATTCGAGTATATCAAGCTGGATTTCTTAGCACATGGCGCACTGGAAGGGCAGCATCACAATCCGGAGATTACGACGGGCATTGCGGCGTATCACTACGGTATGTCCTACTTGCAGAACAAGCTGTCTCTAGAGGTAATTGGTCGACCGTTCTTTATTAATCTGTCCATCGCACCGTTGTTCCCTTATGCATTTGCACATAGCCGGCGTGTCTCTTGTGATGTTTTTGGCACGCTGCAGGATACAGAATACATGCTCAACTCTTTAACCCATGGCTGGTGGATGAGCGATTCATTGTACCGTTACAATGATCCTGACCATTCCGTACTGTACAAGAGCCATAACCAGGAAGCCACGGGCTGGCATGAAGGTCGCAGCCGGCTAACCGCTTCGGTGATCGCGGGAACGGTGCTGCTGCTAGGGGATGACTTCCGAAAAGAGGAAGCCGCCGCCCGGGCCAAAGCTTGGCTGAGCAATAAGGACATTATGGATGTTGCTCGTCTTGGCAAAACCTTCAGACCGATAGAAGGGGACCTCGGCAAGCAATCCTGTGATACTTTTGTGCTCGAATCTGCAGAAGAAAATGCTTTTTATATAGCCGTCTTCAATTACGATGCCGTGAAATCCGCTCCTAGATCTATCTCATTAGAACGTGCAGGGCTGAATGCTCAAGGTGCTTACCAGCTGCTGGACCTATGGGAAGGTGTAGAAGGGGAAACCTCAGGAGAGCTGGAAGTTACGCTTGAACCCGCAGAATCTAAAATCTTCAAATTGACAGCAAAATAAAAAAGAATACGCGCCCTCTGCTTCTTGCGGATAGCGCGTATTTTTTTTATAACCTATATTTGTATTCGGCTTAGCGGATTAAGGCGGTATTGTGTGGGATTTATGCCGTAACAGGCACTGAAATGTCTGGAAAAGGGATGGATCGAAGGATAGCCTAATTTCTCAGCAATGGCAGTAACACTTAGCTCGCTCTCCAGAAGCAGACCTGCCGCCCGTCGCATAACGAGATTATGATGATAAGCGCGCGGCGTCATCCCGGTTTCTCGCAGAAACAGCTCATGAAAATAGGTTCGCTTGAGTCCGCAGAGATGTGCCCAGTCTTCGATAGATTTACCACGTTCGGGATGAGTGTTCAAATACTCCAACAGGCGGACAATCCGATAATCGCTTGGCTGATGCTGATGGAGGGCATTATACCAGCTTAATATCCAACCGTATAACAAGCTATGGACCGCTTCATTCCGGTAGAATATCGCTTCATTGTATATTTTGGCAATCATCACAAGACTATCGTATAGCTGTGGATATTTAGCTAGCGGGAAGACGCAAGGCAATTCGTTCAGCTCGGCGCAGGGGACTTCGGTGGCCTTTTTCTCAAGCCTTAAGGGTTCAGGCGCATGGATAAAAGAAAGATTAGTAGACATAGGCGACTGCTTGTCCCACAAATCAAAATAGACATTGTAGGACGAGAGTGGATGAGAAGGGGAAATATGAAAGGCATGTGGCTGGCCGGGACGGAGAAACACCAGTGTTCTACGCTCAATCGGATAACGAATTCCGTCGATTTCCATCTCACCGGGGCCATCGGTAAACAGATGAAAAGCGTAGGCATTGCCGACGCGCAGATGCTCATTGCTGCTGCCGTCGTACAGATAAGGCATGATTGCTCCAACATACGGTGTGATTTCAGATAGTTTGTTCATACTATACCCCTTTTCTAGCAGCATTTCTTAATTCTGGCCTGTAGTTAAATGTTTGGGATAACGGATAAATTGTCAAATGAATGAACGAGTCAACAAAGACTATTAATACCGACAATGTTACGATAAATGCGATAAATAGACAATGCTAATAAAGAAATAAGCGAATTAATTAACAACACTTTGAGGTCTATTACAGACAGGAGACGATCTAATGAGCGATTTTAAATTGTGGTATTCAACCCCTGCAACAAGCTGGTTGCAAGGTTTGCCATTGGGCAACGGAAGAATAGGTGCTGTTATAATGGCGGCGCCGCATCGTGAGGTTTGGAGCATGAGCGAGGTGACCTATTGGTCTGGGCAAAAGGATCCCGACCCTGCTCCTGCCGGAGGTAGAACTGCGCTTGAAGAGGCGCGAAGTCACTTTTTTGCCGGCGATTATGACAGCGGTGATCGTTTAGCCAAACAGTATTTACAGCCTAAAAAACAAAATTTCGGTACGAACCTGGGATTATGCGAGGTTGTTATTGATTTTGCCCAGGATGCGGATGTTAAATCAGGCGGTGTGTTTCGGCGGGAGCTGGAATTGACAAGTGCAGTGGCTGGGGCGGTCTATGAGAGCGGCGAAACAACCATCCATCGAGAGGTCTTCGCTTCACATGCCGATGATCTGTTAGTTTCAAGAATTTGGAGCGATAAGCCTGGAGGTGTATCCTTTACGCTTGCCATCGAAGGTGGGACAGAATCGTTTACGACTGAGGTTGTGGATGGCGACACCATTGAATTCAAGGGGCAAGCTACAGAAAAGGTGCATAGTAATGGTAAATGCGGGGTATGGGCAAAAGGGCAGCTCAAAGTAAGTCTATCCGGCGGTACGATCTACAGGGGGGATGGCCGATTAAGAGTTTCCGGAGCTAATGAGGCCCGGATTTATTTTGGGGTCAGTACCGATTATCGCCGGAGCAACCAGGATTGGGAGACGGAGAGCTACAGCAACCTACGGCAGGCTTTAACCAAAGGTTATGCACAGTTAAAAGAAGATCATATTCAAGATTACCGTCAGGAATATGAAAAGGTGGATATTCAATTGGGAAGCTCCGGGAAAGAAAGTCTGCCTACCGATCAGCGGATTAGGTTGCTGGCACAGGATCAGGTGGAGGACCCTCATTTGTTCGCATTGTTCCTCCAGTATGGCCGCTACCTGACCATTGCCGGATCACGGGAAGATTCACCTCTTCCACTGCACTTGCAGGGAATCTGGAATGACGGTGAGGCTTGTCGTATGGGCTGGAGCTGCGACTATCATCTCGATATTAATACACAGATGAATTATTATCCGACAGAAGTCGTGAACCTTGGGGACAGCCACCTTCCATTGATGCGATATATTGAAGATTTATCTCAGGCGGGAAGATCAACTGCACGCGATTTATATGGCAGCAAAGGATGGGTGGCGCATGTATTCTCTAACGTCTGGGGTTTTACAGCTCCGGGCTGGGAAACCTCATGGGGGCTCAATGTCACAGGCGGATTATGGATTGCAACCCATCTGATGGAGCATTATGAATATAGTCAGGATCGTGTATTTCTAGAGCGCCAGGCATATCCTGTTCTAAAAGAAGCCGCAGAATTCTTCCTCGACTATATGACGATTCATCCGAAATATGGCTGGCTGGTGACGGGTCCTTCGAACTCGCCAGAGAACAGCTTCTATCCCGCAGATAGCAGCGAGGGTGCACAGCAGCTGTCTATGGGCTCTACCATGGATCAAGTGCTCGTACAGGATCTTTTCGAGTTCTGCCTGAAGTCTGCGGTGTTGCTCGATACAGATGTGGAGCTTCAGCTGAAGCTAAAGGAAGCTATTGCTAAGTTACCCCCGCTACAGATTGGCAAAAGAGGTCAGCTGCAGGAGTGGCTTGAAGATTATGAAGAAGCGCAACCTGAGCATCGACACTTGGCTCATTTGTTCGCTTTGTATCCAAGCAACCAGATTACACCGGACAGAACACCGGAGTTAAGTGCGGCAGCAAGGGTAACGCTGGAGAACCGGATGGCTCAGGAAGAACTGGAGGATGTAGAGTTCACCGCCGCCTTATTCGGCCTTAGTTTTGCCAGACTATATGACGGGGAGAAGGCGTATAAGCATATCTCTCATTTGATTAGCGGACTGTGCTTTGATAATCTGTTCAGTTTCTCCAAATCAGGGATTGGTGGGGCAGAGTGCAATATCTTTGTCGTGGATGGCAACTTTGGCGGGACGGCTACCATTGCAGAGATGCTGCTGCAAAGCCACGCGGATGAAATTCATCTGTTGCCAGCGCTCCCGCAAGCCTGGAATACAGGATCGGTGTCTGGATTACGAGCCAAAGGAAAGGTAGAGGTAGACATAGTTTGGGAGAAGGGGCAGTTGACGGAAGCTACGCTTCGCACCTACTCACCGGGAACGGTGACCCTTCGATGGGGAGATCAGAGAAATACCTTCCAAGCAGAAACAGGAGGAAGCTACTATTTCAACAGCCAATTGGAGCTGTTATAATAATTCGGCGGGGGCGATGAGCCTCCGTTTTCATTATGCGTCCGAATAATGATGAGTAGGTATCGAAGAGCTATCTGGTCTGCTTAGGACCCGATAGCCTTTTTACAAGCACGTTGGGATTAGATCTTACAAAGTAACGATTCATGCCTGAAAATGACTTACATTAATTTGGTCGATGATCGCCTAAGGGGAAAAGAATATAATAGGAGCAAATACAGACAACAAGAAGGAGGAAACCTCAGGTGTATAGTATTTTTCTGGTAGATGATGAAGAAATGGGTCTTGAGATGATGAGAGATTATATCCGCTGGGAAGAGATGGGCATCTATGTCGTTGGAACAGCGAGCAATGGTAGAGAAGCTTTGGAGAAAATAGAGGCTTTTCAACCGGATATTATTCTTACAGATGTTCAGATGCCGATAATGAATGGAATTGAGTTGGCTAAAAAAATACATGAATGTTATGACCAGATGCAAATTATGTTCCTCACCGGACATGATGAATTCCACTATGTTAAATCAGCCCTTAATGTAGGAGCTGTCGGATATTTACTGAAGCCGCTAGATTTGACTGAAATTGAAAGCGTTATCGAAAAGGTTAAAGCACGCTGCGAAGAGGTTCAGATGAAACAACGTTCTATGGAGGCTGCTAAAACAAAAATTCTTAAGGAGCTTTCTTTTGAAAAAAATGCGGAGCAAGCCGCAGAGCTGGCAAATAACTTCAATAGGCTGACCCGTCTCCCAGAGAGTAATCGTTATACCATGGCACTGTTTAGCATCGATCCCAAGGAGGCGGAGGGTGAGCAGCAGAGTCTGGAAGAGTGTATGAGTAGGCTGATCTCTTATCTGGATCACTTTTTTAAGGCGAAAAATATAGAGGTTGTTTTTGTTCCTTACAAGGATGGCGAGACAGGTGTGTTTATGGAAGCGACTCAACAGCCTGGCTATTATACTTGGGAGGATTTAGCAGTGGCTATTCGTAGTGCACTGGATTTTACGGTGACGGCAGCAGTCGGGGCGCAGGCAGCAGAATTAGCGCTGGTCCATAATCTGTATAAGCAGACGCGTGTGATTTTAAATGAACGTTTTTATAAAGGCACGGGCTTAATTATTCATGCCGCGGCTATTTCGAATCAGTTCGACAGTGAACATATGCCACCTTTTGAGAGAAAAGAGTGGTTTGAAGCTATCAATCAGCTGGACTTCGAGCAGGCCGCACAAAAGCTGCATCAATATTTCGTGGGATTGGCCACGCTGAGAATCAAGAAAAAAATCATCTGTAATTGGGCGATTGATCTTGTTGATGAACTGCTAGAGCAGCTGCATCAGTCGGTTCCCGAGGGCTTTAAGCGGGCGGAGCTCTATCATTCCATCTATAATGCGCTGACTTTACATGAGATCGAGGATTTAATCCTGGGCACTGCGGGTGATGCCGTGAGCATGCTAGGTGAGCGACTTATGGATAAAAATACAAAGCTGGTCCACAAGGTTCGCACCGTGATTGAACAAAATTACGATCAGCCGATTACGATTAATAGTCTGTCTGATCAGGTTTATCTGTCACCGAACTACTTAAGATCTATTTTTAAGGATAAAACAGGCATCACGATCCACGATTATTTAACCCGTATTCGGCTTGATAAGGCTAAGGAGCTGCTCGCAGACGGGTCACTGAAGATTCAAGATATTGCCCAGAGAGTGGGGTACGAAAGCACGTCTTATTTTATTTCTCTATTTCTGAAGAACCTTGGGGTCACACCTAACGAGTATAGGAAAAATATTTAACCTTCCGCACTTCTGCTTACTGAATAGAAAGAAAAGTCGCTTTCCTCTATGAATTGTAAACTTGCGATATGGAAAGATGCCCCTTTGCTTTTTACAATAAGCATGTATTACAACTCAGCACATGTGAGGGGCTTGATTCATTATTGCGATTAAAGGAAGCTTTTTTACAAATCTAATTGCGATAGCGCTTTCAAGAAATCCAGACGGCAATAGTTGGATACAGCATTCTTGAGAGAGTAATCGGTACGGGCCGTACATTCCTTACATGACGTTACTTACAACAAGGAGAGGAGTTCTGAAGACGTTATTTGGAAAAAGGAACAACTGATGAATTGCAACCGGAAGGCTTTTCTTATATCAGAAAGTTAAATGGAGGGATTAAATGTTTGGACGTGTAATGAAAAGAGGGTTCTTGTTCTTTCTTATGATCAGCTTAGTGTTAGGCAGCGGTGGTCAGTTTGCCGGCAAGGTTTACGCCGAGGATACAAATAGCTATGAAGCTGAAGCGGATGGGAATATTCTGACGGGTAATGCGTCAATTTCTGACCACCCAGCGGCTTCCGGAGGGAAAAAAATTGGCGGCATGTATCAAGGCAGCTCCTTGTTGTTCAATAATGTGACCGTAAACGAGCCGGGGAATTATAAAATTACAGTGTATTATATTTCTGGCGATTCGCGCCCGTTTAATATCAGTGCCAATGGCGGTGACAAGCAATTTGAAGAACCGTCCAAGACTGTGGACTGGGATACGGTAGGCACTTATGATGTGACGCTTCCGCTGAACGCGGGTGCTAATAACATCTTGATCGATGACAACAACTGGTATTCTCCAGACATCGATAAGATCGTAATCCGTGGACTAGACGACAGCGATCCAGGTGAAGGACCCGGAGGTGACTGGAAGGAGAAGCTGCATGGTGTGATCATGGAAGCCGAGGCTACTGAGAATATGCTTACAGGCAACGCCAAAGTGGCGGACAGCAGTGTGGGCTCTGGCGGTAAAATCGTAACGGATCTGAACAAAAACAGTTCCTTACAGTTTACAAATGTTGCAGTACCAGCAGCGGGAACGTATTTAATCCGCATCTCCTATATTTCCGGCGATCAACGTCCTGTCTATATGCAGGTTAACGATGGAATGGATGAAATGATCGACCTGCCAAAGACGGCAAGCTGGAGCACCGTGGGAACCTATGATGTGGAGGCCTCTTTGGTAGAGGGTTTGAATACTATCACCTTCTCAGATCATGATTGGTATTCTCCAGATTTCGACCGGATAGAAATTATTCCTTATACCCTCAGCTATGAAGCAGAATCTCCGCTCAATGTTTTGACAGGTGAGGCCCAAGTTTCCGAAAGCCCGAATGCTTCGGGTGGCCAGAAGGTAGGGTACTTGAATAGCGGCAGTTCCATAACCTTCAACAAGATTACAGCCCCTATGACTGGTGATTACCGAATCACAGTCGCCTACATTTCAGGTGACCCACGCAGCTTCTACGTTAGTGCGAATGGTGGTGCAGAACAGTATTATGAGCTGCCCAAGACACCGGACTGGGATACGGTTGGAATGTATGAACTTACACTGCCACTGAACGAAGGCGAGAATACAATCAAATTTACAGATGGCAACTGGTATGCGCCAGATCTGGACCGAATTATAGTTGAGCCAGCCATGGGTGTGGATCCTAATCCCCCAGTGGAGGAAGACGGTGATTTAGGAACACCGGGCGCTTCGAAGAACTACGGAGCTATCACAGTTACCGAATATACTTACGGACTGCTTGTATCAAATGGCCAATATGAAGTGTCCTATAATACCAAGTCTGGATATGCAAGCTATAACTGGGCTGACGGACAGAAGCTGCATGGGATCTATAGCAGTATCAAAATCGGCGATACGCTCGTTGAGACTACAAGCTATGAGAGTCATACAATTGTTGGTGCTCCGGTAGACATTCAGGATGGTTTCGGCAAAGGCGTGGAGCTAACTTTTGTCCACACTTCCACAGGAAAACCGACGTTAAAGCAGGTCTACAAGTTTTATGACGACCAAAAGTATTTTCTGACCCGTCTGGATGCGGCCAGCGATACAGCAGTCAAGACCAACTATATGTCACCTATTACCGTAAAACGTACAGGTGGTGTGGATATCGGAGCTAGTGCGGATAATCGTGTGCTTACAGTTCCTTTTGACAACGATGCTTGGATTCGTTATAAATCTCAATCTATGAACCGTGCAGATACCAGCTATGAGGTGACTACTGTGTTTAACAACTCGACACGCAGCGGCCTTGTGCTTGGCTCTGTAACTCATGATACCTGGAAGACAGGCATCGACTGGAAAGGTTCCGCCAATCGGCTAAATGAGCTGGTCGTATATGGCGGTGCAGCTAGTGATGTCACCCGCGATACCCAGCCTCATGGCAGCTTAAGTGGAACAGACTTGTCCTCACCTATGATCATGGTAGGGGCATTCAGTGATTACCGTACAGGGCTTGAGGAGTATGGTAAAGCTAATGCGATCATTACACCTGCACTTGAGCTAAACCCCGAGCTGCCACAAGGCGTACCGGTTGGTTTTAATAGCTGGGGAGCTTACGAGGGTACGCTTTCCTATCAGGATGTAGTGGATGTCTCCAATTACTATAAAGAGAATCTGCAAAATTTCAATAATAACGGCAATGTATTTATTAACATGGATTCTTATTGGGATAATCTGAATGATAAGCAGCTGGCTGACGCCGTATCGGTAATTAAAGGCAATGGCCAGCATGCGGGTATTTATTGGGCACCGTTTGTATACTGGGGCAACAATATGAACCAGATTGTAGAGGGAACTGACAATAAATATACTTACGGCGATATTGTCCTTAAGGATGCCGCGGGTCAACCGCTGCCAACTCTGGACGGGGCTTTTCCTTTGGATGTAACACATCCTGGTGCCCAATTGCGCATGAACTATTTTTTGGACAAATTTAAAGGTCTGGGCTTCACCTTCATCAAATTAGATTTTTTAACGCATGGTTCGCTTGAGGGGCAACATTTCGATCCAACTATAACGACAGGAATCCAAGCTTATAATGAAGGAATGCGTTATGTGAAAGAACGTCTGGATGGAAAAATGTTCATTAGCGCATCAATTGCGCCTATTTTCCCGAGCCAATATGCGCATAGCCGACGAATTTCCTGCGACACATACGGCAAGATCAATGAAACCGAATATATGCTGAACTCATTAACCTATGGCTTTTGGCAAAATGGCACGATCTACACCTACACCGATCCTGATCATTTGGCATTGGCCCGTGCTACCAGCTTGACTGAAGCGCGTAGCCGTATGAACTCTGGCGTTATCGCTGGAACAGTACTGCTTGGCTCTGACAATGTTAACGACTCAAAAGCACAGGAGTACATGACCGCTTTGTTCAACAACAAGGATGTTCTCGATTTAGCTTTAAAAGGAAAAGTGTTCAAACCACTTGAAGGAAATACAAACGCTAATGCCGCTGATACTTTTGTTATGAAGGATGGCAATGATTATTATCTGGCCGTATTCAATTACAGTGCATCTGCTTCGGCAGATAAGCAAGTTGATCTTGGCCGCGCTGGACTGGATGCTGCAGAGACTTATACTACGCTAGATCTCTGGACAGGAGAAGTTTCCTCTGTCACAGGAACTATGAAATTGTCCTTGCAGCCGACAGAGTCGATATTGGTAAAATTGACGGCTGCACCTAAGAAAGTAACCGGTATAACACTGGATAAGACAGAGCTTTCGTTGACCGCAGGTGAAACCGGCAAGTTGACGGCTACGGTATCGCCGGAAGATGCGACGGATAAAGCAGTCCTCTGGACTTCGAGCGATACCTCTGTAGCTACCGTAGTCTACGGAACAGTAACCGCTGTAGAAGCTGGAAAGGCCACCATTACTGTGGAAACGGTAGACGGTGGGTTCAAAGCATCGGCAGAAATCACGGTCAAAGAGGACTCTACAGGAGAGCCTAGCAATCCAGGAGAACCGAGCAGTCCGGGAGAACCGAGCAATCCGGGAGAACCGAGCAATCCAGGAGAGCCTAGTAATCCTGGGAATCCAGGAAATCCGGGAGAACCGAGTAATCCTGGGAATCCAGGAAACAATGGCGGTATCTCTGACAGTACTTCGGGCTTGGAGAATGCTATTGGAACCTTGATTCTAACGCCAGATATGCTGAAAGTGGACAGTGCTTCTGGTCAGGTAGTGGTTGAGATTAAAGGGGACATCCAACAAGTTCAGTTATCCTCTGCTATAGTCCGACAGTTGGCGAACCACACCCTAGTTTTGAATGCGGGTAAGCTCTCCTTGCAGGTACCAGCGGAGCTAATTCACCAGCTACAAAACAAGCTGCCAGAGGGACAGCGGGAAGATAGCACGATTGCCCTGAAGATGGTGAACCTCAGCAGCAAGGCCGATGAGTTAGTTGCTACAGTGGCTAGTTCTACTAATGCGGCTGTTGTACTAAAGGGAGACATCTATGAATTTAGTCTTTCTATTACCACCAAGTCAGGCATTACAGACACACTCGCTACATTTGATAAGCCGATAACACTCATCATGCCAGTGGCAGAAGGCTTCAATGCTAAACGAGGCGGTGTTTATTATATCGCGGACAATGGCAGGCTGGAATATATTCAAGCTGATTATGCTAACGGTGTATTAAAAGCTGAGGTCAGCCACTTCAGCAAATATGCTGTGCTGGAGTTGAACCGCATCTTTGTCGATGTGCCGGCCAATCACTGGGCTAACCCAGTAATCCAAGAGCTGTCGTCCAAGCTATATGTGCAGGGCACAAGCAAAGAAAAGTTTGAACCAAGCCGGGCAGTTACACGTGCCGAGTTCACTTCGATGCTTGTTCATGCCCTTGGACTGACCGCGACAGGAAAAGAAAGCTTTGCTGATGTTGCTCCATCTGCCTGGTATGCGGAGCCTATCTCAATCGCTTACAAGGCGGGAATCGTGAGTGGTAGAAGTGCGTCCAAGTTTGAGCCGGGAGCACAAATCACCCGTGAAGAAATCACGGTGATGCTAATGAAGGCTTACGAGCTGAACAACGGCGTAACAGCCAATGGTGCAACAACCAACGGCGCAACAACCAATGGTGAAACAACCAATGGTGAAACAACCAACGGTGCAACAACTAACGGCGCAACAACAAACGGCGCAACTGCCGCAGCGTTCACCGACATGAATCAGGTGTCTGCTTGGGCCACTGCTTCTGTTAATGAAGCGGCCAATCTAGGACTGATTCAAGGTCAAAGTCATGAACGGTTTGCACCAAAAGGAATCACTTCGCGCGCAGAAGCAGCTCAAGTGATCTATAATTTGATTTTGAAGTAAGCTGAAATCACTACAAAAAAGCGACTCTCCATTAACCGGAGAGTCGCTTTTTTTGATAGATCACTTGATGAAATTAGCTACTTTATCGAACTTTACTAATAGGTACTACATTATTATTAGGTACATTACTGTTCGGCAGTTATTAGTACCGCACTTTACTATCTATCGGACCTTACTCCAGCGAAGTAGAATCCCGTGCAAAAGTCGAGCACACCCCAGCAAAGTAGAATCCCGTGCAAAAGTCGAACACACTCCGGTCTCAGCAAATTAGAATCTCGCGCAAAAGTAGAACACACCCCGACAAAATAGATCATAGTTAGAACACATCGGACCGTATTGCAGCTATTTCGGATATATGAGTCATTTTACTAAGACTTCGGACTGTATAGCTCTTATTGCTATAAAATTGTCCAGAATTAGTATGTAAATGAGTCAATAGCTGCATCTGAGTTCGATAGCCGAGCAAAATGCCCTGAATCATCGAAATAAGGTCTCCTCGGTCCGATGCGTAGGAGGAAGGAGTATAAGTTGGAACACACTAAGACACTCTGGCAAAGTAGAATCCCGCACAAAAGTCTAGCACACCCCAGCAAAGTAGAATCTCTCGCGCAAAGTAGAACACATCGGACCGTATTGCAGCTATTTCGGATATTTGAGTCTTTTTACAAAGATTTCGGACTGTATAGCTCTTATTGCTATAAAATGGTCCAGAATTAGTGTGCAAAAGAGTCAATAGCTGCATCTGAGTCCGATAGTCGAGCTAAATGCCCCGACTCATCGAAATAAGGTCTCCTCGGTCCGATGCGTAAGAGGAAGGAGTATAAGTTGGAACACACTAAGACACTCTGGCAAAGTAGAATCCCGCACAAAAGTCTAGCACACCCCAGCAAAGTAGAATCCCGCGCGAAGTAGAACACATCGGACTGTATTGCAGCTATTTTGGATATTTGAGTCATTTTACAAAGATTTCGGACTGTATAGCTCTTATTGCTATAAAAATGTCCAGAATTACTGTGCAAATGAGTCAATAGCTGCATCTGAGTCCGATAGCCGAGCAAAATGCCCCGACTCATCGAAATAAGGTCTCCTCGGTCCGATGCGTAAGAGGAAGGAGTATAAGTAGAACACACCCCAGCAAAGTAGAATTCCGCGCAAAAGTCGAACATTCCCCAGCAAAGTAGAATTCCGCGCAAAAGTCGAACACACCCCAGCAAAGTAGAATCCCGCGCGAAGTAGAACACATCGGACCGTATTGCAGCTATTTCGGGTATTTGAGGCATTTTACAAAGATTTCGGACTGTATAGCTCTTATTGCTATAAAATTGTCCAGAATTAGTGTACAAACGAGTAAATAGCTGCATCTGAGTCCGATAGTCGAGCAAAATGCCCCGAATCATCGAAATAAGGTCTCCTCGGTCCGATACGAATGAGGAGGGAGCAAATAGTGCCGAACGATCCCAACGATCCCATCGATCCCATCGATCCCATCAAATCCAAGGAGAAGCAAGCCAAAGGATTCTCGCAATGGAGAATCCCCTCGTCACCGCTCCTACACCTCTTTTTGCGGTAAACGAATCTGCACGGTGGTGCCTATTCCTAGTCTGCTAAACACTTTAACGCCGTAGTGCTCACCATATTTTAGTTTGATGCGGCGATCAACGTTAGTGATTCCGTACCCTCGTCCAGGCTTATCCTCAAGCAAAGAGCTGAGGGTCTCGCGGCTCATCCCCATGCCATCATCGATTACCGACAAGATAATATCGTTTGCTTCCATGACACCTTTGATATGAATGTTCAGCGGACTTTCTTGGCTCCACACGGCATGCAGCACTGCATTCTCCACAAAAGGCTGTAAGGCAAGCTTGACAGTAGAGTAGGGCAGGATCGCTTCATCTACTGTGTAGGTAATGTTCAGTTGGCCTTTAAAGCGGATTAGCTGAATGGCGTTGTAGCTCTGGGTCAGCTTTAATTCCTCGTGGATGGTCAATATACTTTTCCCTTTATTCAAGGAGATTCGATAAAACTTGGCTAGATGAAGCACCAAATCTTGTATACGCGTATCTTGATGTTTTAGGGCAAGCGACGAGATGGAGCCCAGCGTGTTGTACAGAAAATGAGGGTTGATTTGCGCTTGCAGCAGGTCAAGCTCGGCCTCCTTACTCTGCAGCTCCTTCTGATACACCTCGGTAATGAGACTTTTGAGCCGGGTGGTCATTTGCTTGAAGGCAAAATGCAGCTGGCCAATCTCATCATTCCCCAAATGTTCTTCTGTACTATGATTGAAATCGCCCCGTTCCAGGCGGCGGATCATCCGGATTAAAGTACGGATACGCTTGCTGAACAGCGACGCCGTAATGTAAATCAGCAGGAGGGCCACACCAATAAAGCCCAGTGAGATTTTGATAATCAGATCTGAGAGTGATTTAGCGTCCTGAATGATGCTGTCATAGGGGAAGATAGATACAGTTTTCCATCCATTTTTGAGCGTGTTGTAGACCGCGAATGCCTTTACCCCTTTGTAAGTTGTATCAAATCTGCCCGATGGTGACTCATCGAATTTCTGATCAAGCAATTCCGGCAGGCTCGTATTTAATAAGTGCTTGTCTGCTGCTGAGAGAATAAGCCCTTTGTCATTAATAATAAAAATATCTTTCCCGCCCGCTTCTTCCTCCATTAAAGAATAGATGACCGATTCGGAGATTCTGAAGACCAGAATACCGTAGGGATATTGATTGCGGTTATTGTTCAAAAATCTTGCTAAGGTAAACATGGCCGGACTATCTTCGGTCTGCGGTGAGGATAGATGAATGATATTCCCATGTGACTGCTGAAGCTGCTTGAACAGCTCGGTCTCTTTAACCTCAGCTGTCACCGGCTTGATATAGTAATCATCTTTGGGCAGTGATTCATTGTCCGAATAAATGAAAACGCTATCAAAATCAGGATAGGCAGTCATTATCGTGTCCATGCGGTTGCCTATGTATTGATAGACATCCAGATAAGAAGGATCATCCTGGTATTCACTCGTGAGGTAGCTGGCAAGTCTGTTATCCAGGTAGATGGAAGCTGAAATATGTTCATAGCTGTCCAGCTTGTTTTCCAAATTTTTATTAATCTGAGCTGTTGAATTCATCATATTGCTGTAAATCTGATCCGTTAATTTTGATTTTGTTAATTCGTAGGAAAGGTAGGCGAAAAGCATCATCGGAACAATGGTCACTAGCACAAATACGCTGAACAGCTTGGAGCGAAAGCTCAAATCGATAAAAGGCATATAAATATATTTCCTATATATATGGCGCATAGAAGAAGTCCCTTCTTTACTGTAAATTCGCTGTTTGCCATGTTCATCATAGCAGACTGAATATCGAAATCCAATGCTCGAATCTGCCGAAACTCCTTTAAAAAGCGCTATCATTCGGAGGATTGAAGTATAGAAAGCCACCTGTTGCGGACTTAAGATGAATAGGAGAGAAGTTGAATCGAGATGTGGCTCGACATGCTGCACTAAATAAAAAGGGAGGGTATTTGATGCATAAAGCAAGCGCTATCAAAACAGTCAGAGGCAATAATCTGTGGTACAGATTAAAAGAGCAGAAATGGTTATTTTTGCTGATGCTGCCTGCCTTAATTGCGACATTGCTATTTTCTTATGGTCCTATGTTTGGGATGTATATGGCGTTTACGAATTATCAGCCGGGCGGAGGAACATTTTTTCAACAATTTTTCCATGCAGAGTTTGTAGGCTTTAAGTGGTTTGAGTATTTCTTTACTACCGGAGACTTCTACCGTGTAATGCGCAATACGCTCGCTACAAGCTTGCTGACCTTGTTATTCGGATTTCCAGCACCGATCATCCTCGCACTTGTACTGAATGAAGCTAGACAGGGATTTTTCAAAAGATTTGTACAGACGGTTTCTTATCTGCCGCATTTTATCTCATGGGTTATCGCTGCAAACATCGTGATTACACTGCTGGCTTCCGATGGGATGTTTAACAATTTACTGGTGACGTTGGGCATTGTTCAGGAACCGGTTGCTTTTCTACAAAATGGACCACTATTCTGGTGGATTATCGCTTTGTCCAATATGTGGAAGGAAATGGGCTTCAGCGCCATTATGTATCTTGCTGCAATTTCCGCTATTAATCCAGAGCTCTACGAAGCAGCTAGAGTGGATGGAGCCAGTCGCTTCCGGCAAATGTGGCATATTACGTTGCCAGCCTTGCGTCCAACCATTGTTATTTTAGGGATTCTTGCCGTCGGAGGCATTTTGAATGCGGGCTTTGAACAACAATACCTGCTGCAAAATAATACCGTGCTTGAGTATTCAGAGGTTATCGATATTTATGCATATAAATACGGGCTACAAAACAGCATGTTCTCCTACGGGGCGGCCGTTGGGGTATTTAAATCCGTGATTGCCTTCATACTTGTTGTAATTGTGAATCGAATTTCTAGAAAAGTGAACGACCAAGCGTTGTTCTAAACCCGAAAAAGAGAGGAGCGCTTGTGATGATTTCGAATAGATACGGGGATCATATTTTTAAATTTATAGTTTATTTCATTCTTATACTTGTGTTGCTAGTTACCTTTCTCCCTTTTTGGAATATTCTCGTTCTTTCATTAAATGCTGCTGAGGATACCGTACGTGGTGGCGTCTATTTATGGCCCAGAGTCCTCACCTTTGATAGCTACAGTCAAATCTTAAAAGATAGCGAGATTTTGAATGGCTTATGGGTTACTGTCAAACGTACCGTAATTGGCGCGCCGCTATCTGTCCTTGTCATTACGATGCTTGCTTATCCGCTAAGCCGCCGGAATTTGATGGGACGTAAAGGATGGAATCTATATTTTGTCTTCACAATGTATTTTGGAGGCGGACTGATTCCTTATTACATGGTGCTTAAAGCGCTGAATATGATTGACACGTTTTCCGTATTTATTTTGCCAGGGCTGATGAATGTCTTCTATATGATTATTGTCCGTACTTTTATGGAGGGACTGCCTGGTGAGATCGAGGAGTCGGCGAAGGTAGACGGGGCGAATGACCTGATGATTTTCTTCCGGATTGTTCTACCGTTGACCACACCCGTGCTTGCGACTGTAGGACTTTTTCAGGCAATCTCACATTGGAATTCGTGGTTTGACTCCTATGCGTTTACCTATAGTTCTGACTTAAAGACCTTGCAAGCCGTACTCGTGAAAATATTAAGCCAATTCCAGACCGGAGGTATGGTATCGCAATCGCAAATGCTAGCTAACTCGGCTAAGCGGAATGCGGTTTCAAGTGATACTATCCGGATGGCAGCGACGATGGTGGCAACATTGCCTATCGTACTGGTATACCCATTCCTGCAAAAGTACTTTGTTAAGGGTATGACTTTGGGAGCGGTTAAGAGTTAATATGATTAAATAAATAGCGGCCCTGAAGGGGGGTGAACGGGCAGACTTGCTTGGTTGCTTGATAGACTTATGAAGTAACTTACTTAATGGGAGGAATTAGGGTGTCTATGATAAAGAAAAACAAATGGTTGAACGTGAGTATTACTGCCGCATTAGCCGTTGGTGTATTAGCGGGTTGTGCTTCAAATGATGGAAAAAACAATACAAACCAAACGGCCGGAGACGATAAAAAACAAGAGCCGATTACATTGACCTGGTTTGATTCAAATACCAAGGGAGAACCTTTCACTGATGCTATTGCGCAGGAAATCACCAAAAAAACGGGCATTTCGATCTCAATTCAGCAGCCAACGGGTAATCCTACGGAAAAGCTGAGCTTGATGCTAGCCAGCGGTGACTATCCAGATGTAGTTGTAATGAGCCGGGGCGATGCTTCTCTCGATAAATACATTACAAGTGGCGCATTTATAGCGCTCGATGAGTTAATTGAGAAAAGTGGACCAGACATTAAAGAAATGTACGGCGACACATTGATCAAAACACGTTATAAGGATGGGAAAAACTATTACCTAGCTAACTGGTATGGCCTGGATAGTGATCCTGTTTTCGGTATGCTGATGAGAAAAAATCTGGTTGCGGACCTAGCTCCAGATAAGGCAGATGGCTCCACCCCACTCACAACGGATGAGTATGAAGCACTTTTAAAGAATTTTAAAGAGAAAAACAAGACAATTGATGGAAAAGAAACTGTTCCAATGACGATGAACGGTGAGAATATGGGCGCCAACCTCGGTACATTTAAAGGGATGTGGGGTCTGAGAACCTACTATGATAATAATGGAACATTACAATATGATGTTAAGGATCCAAAGTATCGCGAGATGCTGCTTTATGTGAACAGTCTGTATAGAGAAGGTCTAATCGAAAAAGAGTTTGCCATCAGCAAAACGCAAACCTGGATTCAAAAGCTGGCTACCGGCGCAGTGTTCTCCACACCAGGCGCATACTGGGACCCAGGTAATGCAAATGGTACTCTGAAGAAGGATGGCGGAGATGATAATCAGTTCTTCCCGTACAAGGTTGTAGCACCAGGCACAGAGACCTCCCAAACAACATTCGGACCAAGAAGCTCACTTGGATGGGATGCTATTGCCATTACGAAAAATAACAAACACCCTGAAGAAACTATCAAGCTGTTCAACTACCTAGCGAGTGACGAAGGACAACATTTGCTGCTATGGGGTAAGGAAGGCGAGCAGTACACCATGGTGGATGGAAAGAGACAACCAGACCCTGCATTCCTGCAAAGCTTCAAGGATAACTGGGACGATGCTGTGAAGAAGAGCGGTGTTCGTAAATGGTTGTGGTTTGTTAAAAATGGTCTGGATGCCAATGAACAGCCATACGATATGGCCGTTAAATACCAACGTAGTGAAATTGACGAAATGGCCATTAAGAGCCTTGGAGATTCCGTATGGGATACAGCAGAATTTGATAACTTAGGCCCTGACGGCGGAACGCCTGAAGCGCTGACAGCGCAAAAAGTAAAAGATATTATGGACCAAAGCATTACGAGAGTAATCATCGCTCCTTCTGAAGCCGAAGCCAATTCTACATTCGACAAGATGCTTGCGGATATGAAAAAAGCTGGGGATGAAAAAGTAGAAGAAATCTTCAATCAGAAGTATAGCGAACGTATGGAATTGTGGAACTCAAAATAATATATTTATCTATGTAAAAGCTTCCTCTCTGCATTTCAGCAGAGGGAAGCTTTTTGTTGTATAAAAAAGCTAAACCAGCCGATTAACATGTGCATTCCTGCGGAAATCAAGCGGGGCTTGATGATAGAATTTTTTGAATTGATGATAGAAATGACTGACATTCTCGAAGCCGGATTCCAAAGCGATATCGACCACACGCAGCTCGGTAGTGAGCAGTAGGTTGCGGGCTACATTGAGCTTTAGCTGGTTGATATATTCCGTAGGCGTCTGGTTCAAGTATTGCCGGAAGGCGCGGTTCACATGGCCGGCGCTTCTCCCTGACAGCTCGTACAAGGCATGAAGTCCACGGTGCAAATTATCCTTTAAATGCATTTTGGTTATGGCATGCTCTAGCCAGAGCGGGAATTCTGGTTGAGCGACTGTCTCTGCGGAGAAAAAATGCTGGGTGAGTGTATCGACGAGCAGGCCTTTTAGAAAAATCCGGGACTTAACCTTGTCTAGGGTTGATAGGATGCGAATGCGTTCCATAGAACGGACGAAACTAGCCATTTCCAGCTGAGATAACATGGCGATTCGGGGGAGAGGCGTGTTCAGCAATCCGTGCAAAAACTCCTCTTCATTCAGATAAGTTAAAGCATCTTCAATGAGGCTTTTGCGGCAGGGAATGTTCAGGAAACGGCAATCGCTATCACCATCTGCTTCATATCTGTGGGTATCACTGGGCCGAATAAAGACAAGGCAGCCAGTCTGAAGCAGCTGCGCTGTCCCGTTAACAATATGCTGACATCTGCCTTCTGTGAGAATGAAAAATTCATAGAAATCATGCGTATGTTCTGGAGATACCTGACTTAAGGACTCCACCCAGAAAGGGTCTGCTAGTAGTTCAGGATTCATATGGCTTGCCTCGGTGTATTTGAGCATGTTCGTCCTCCAGTGTATTAATGATGTTAAAATAGCACATGATTCTCGAGAACACAACACAAGAAATATAAAGATATTATTGATAGACTTGATCTATAAGAAGGCAAAATAGCACATTTTGGAGGCGGGAGAAAATGCATCTTGTAGATCTAAATGGAAAATGGAAAATGAGACGTCTGCATGAGCCGAGCTGGCTGGAGGCTAGTGTGCCAGGTTCTGTCTATCACGATTTATTGAATGCCGGAGAAATGCCGGATCCGTTCTATCGTGAGCAGGAATATGAGGTTCTGGAATTATCCAATTACGATTACGAATATCAGCGTTGCTTTCAAGTGGAAGCTGAAGTGTTACAGCATGACCGCGTATTTCTGCTGTGTGAGGGGCTGGATACGTTATGCGAGCTTTTTGTGAATGGAACTAACATTCTGAACAGTGATAATATGCACCGGACGTATGAAGTGGACATTAAGTCAGTGTTGAAGCAAGGCGATAACACCATTCACGCGATTTTTCGTTCCCCAGTGGAATTTGCTCTGCGGAAGCAAGCGGAGCTGCCGCTTAGCAGTTGTGCTGATGCAGTGGAGGGAATATCCCATCTGCGCAAAGCACATTCCATGTTCGGCTGGGACTGGGGTCCGAAGCTGCCCGATCTTGGAATCTGGAGAAGTCTCTCCATTCAGGGGTATGACAGTGCCCGTGTTGACGATGTTTATATTACACAATTTCACGAGCCGGATAAGGTTACTCTGGATGTTCGGGTAAGAACAGAGAGTTGGCAGGAGGTTGAACGGGAAATCGTAGTCAGCGTTCACACTCCAGCAGGTGTGGCCGTTGAACGTCGTGTGTCCGAAACTGCCGGAGAAGATCATCATATTACACTGGAAATTATGGAGCCAGAGCTGTGGTGGCCGAATAATCTGGGTGCACAACCCCTGTATAACGTCGAGGTCGTACTGTTGCAGAAGGGACAGGAGCTGGATCGTCGAGAACTGCGGATTGGATTAAGAACGATTTCTGTGAAGCAGGAAGAGGACCAGTGGGGACAATCATTCGCTTTTGAAATCAACGGCGTACTTATCTTTTCTACAGGTGCCGATTATATTCTGGAAGATAATCTTCTACCTCGCGTGACTAAGGAGCGCACGGATCGCCTGCTCCAAAGCTGCGTGGCTGCTAACTTTAATACCATTCGTGTATGGGGTGGCGGTTATTATCCTGACGATTATTTTTATGATCTATGCGATGAATATGGGCTTATCGTCTGGCAGGATCATCTGTATGCCTGCGGGATCTATGCACTGACAGAATCTTTTGAGGACAATATCACACATGAGACGATGGACAACATGAAGCGCTTACGCCATCACGCATCGTTAGGCTTGTGGTGCGGTAACAACGAACAGGAGATGGCTTGGGTCGATTGGGATTGGGAGAATCATTATTCGCTCCAGCTAAAGGCCGACTATATCAAGCAGTATGAAGTGCTTCTGCCGGCTATCGCTAAGGAAGTTGATCCCAATACCTTCTACTGGCGTGCCTCTCCTTCCTCTAAAGGAAGCTTTGATAAACCGAATGACGAGAACTATGGAGACATGCATTACTGGGGCGTTTGGCATGGCAAGGAGCCTTTTACCGATTATCGGAAGCTCTATCCGCGTTATATGTCTGAGTTTGGCCTGCAATCCTTCCCAAGCTTGAAGACGATTGAATCCTTTACGCTGCCGGAGGATCGCAATATTTTCTCCTATGTCATGGAGTCCCACCAGAAGAACAATACCGGAAATGAGAAAATTCTCTATTATATCGGCGAGACCTACAAATATCCGAAGGATTTTGAATCTATTCTCTATGCGTCCCAGCTTATCCAAGCCGAAGGCATGCGCTGTGGCGTAGAGCATTGGCGTAGACATAGAGGGCGCTGCATGGGCGCATTGTATTGGCAGTTGAACGATTGTTGGCCGGTTGCTTCCTGGTCTAGCATCGATTATTATGGCCGGTGGAAAGCAATGCATTATACAGCTAGACGTTTTTTTGCTCCAGTTCTTGCTTCTGCACATGACGAAGGAACCGTAGTTTCCCTGCATGTCTCTAATGAGAGCAGAGAGAAGGTGAGCGGTGAATTAAGATGGAGACTGCTTACTCCGACATCAGAGGTTCTAATGGAAGGTGCGAAGTCGGTGAAGATTGAGGCTTTAAGCAGTGCCGAGTTCGATCGGCTTGATTTTGGTCATGTCTTGGATACAAAAGAGAAGAAACGTGAAGCCTATCTGGAATATGTATTTGAGGTAGAGGGGGAAACGATAAGCGGGGGAACCGTCTTGTTCGTTAAGCCGAAACACTTCAGCTTTGTTGATCCTGAGCTTGAAGCCGTACTCACTGAGGAAGCAGAACAATTCGTTATTACTGTGAAGTCAAAAGCATATGCCCGTTTCGTCGGACTTGATTTCAAGGAAAGAGATGCGATCTTCAGTGATAACTATTTCGACCTATCAGCTGGCGTTTCAAGAACCGTTACGGTTGCTAAAAAAGATCTCGATAAACCAGCTACGGCTGAGGAACTGCGTGCCCAGCTTACTGTACGTTCCGTCTTTGATATTTAAGAAAAAGGTTATTTTCCTACTATATCCTAGGCTACCAATCTCCAAATGACAGTTTGATGATATATATTCTAGTGGTTTAGACTCTGCGTATAGATAGATCAATATTTTACTATAATAGGTATAGATATTAAGATTGTATACCCTTCCATTTCACTCTAAAATAGACTTCGAAGAAGCATTAATTACAAACTATAAACGTTCTATTGAGCTACCTTAAGGAGAGTGCAAACATATTATGGGTATTTATTATGATGACAACCGCAAGGTGTTTCATTTACAGTCTGAGAAATCCAGCTATATTATTGAAATGATCAAAGGTGTTATTCCAGCGCATGTCTACTGGGGCCCAAAATTGGCAGGGAGAGAATTTCAACATCCGTTGAATTTGGTGGAACGTTGCTCTTTTAGTCCAACTTATTTGCAGGAGGATAAAAATATCTCCCTCGACACCTTGCCAAGTGAATTCCCTTCTTATGGAAACGGTGATTTCCGCGAGCCGGCACTTGAGGTTCACCTAGTAGATGGCACGACCGTAACGGATTTCCGTTATAAGAGCCACACCATTAATAAAGGAAAACCTGCACTCAAGGGTCTGCCTGCTACTTATGTTGAAAGTGAAGAAGAAGCAGAGACCCTGGAAATTATACTGCAAGATGATAAAACAGGATTGATCGCTGCCTTGAGCTATACCGTATTTAACAATCAGGATGTTATAACACGTTCCGTGCGGATTGAGAATCTGGGTAAGGACAATCTGGTTCTGAAAAGAGTATTAAGCGCGAATGTTGACTTCCATGATTCTGACTATGACATGCTGCAATTATCCGGTACTTGGACTAGAGAACGCCATATTCACAAAAGACCACTCGTTCCTGGCATCCAGCGGATTGACAGCAAACGCGGCTCCAGCAGCCATCAGCAGAATCCTTTTATGGCCTTGCTTGCAAAAGATGCAACAGAGGATCATGGCGAAGTTTACGGGTTCAGCCTTGTGTATAGCGGAAGTTTCCTTGCCCAAGCAGAAGTGGATCAATACGGAATTTCCAGAGTAGGGATCGGTATTCAACCTTTCAACTTTCAGTGGTTGCTTGAACCGGGCGAATCCTTTCAGGCTCCAGAAGCCGTATTGGTAAGATCCAGTGAAGGGCTTGGTGGATTATCGAGAACCTATCACCGTCTGTATCGGACCCGATTATGCAGAGGTGAATTCCGCGATAGCAAGCGTCCTATTCTGATCAACAACTGGGAAGCGACTTATTTTAATTTTAATGCGGATAAAATCAAAGAAATTGCTAAAGCAGGCAAAGAGCTAGGCCTGGAGCTGTTCGTGCTGGATGACGGCTGGTTCGGCAAACGTGATAACGACGACAGCTCCCTGGGAGATTGGGTAGAGGATCGTCGCAAGCTGCCTGAAGGTCTTGGAAAGCTAGGCGAAGATATCACGGCAATGGGCATGGAATTCGGATTATGGTTCGAGCCAGAAATGGTATCGCCTGAAAGTGATCTTTACCGTGAACATCCAGACTGGTGTCTCCATGTACCTGGGCATAAAAGTTCATTAGCCCGCCAGCAGCTAGTGCTGGATTTATCCCGCAAGGATGTATGTGATTATATCGTCGAGTCAGTTAGCTCGGTATTATCATCCGCTCCGATTACTTATGTGAAATGGGATATGAACCGGAATATGACGGAGATTGGATCAGCGCTTCTTCCAGCCGAACGTCAACGCGAAACGGCACACCGTTATATCCTTGGACTTTATGATGTGCTGGAACGTATCGTTTCCCGTTTCCCTCATATTTTGTTCGAAAGCTGCTCTGGTGGTGGCGGACGATTTGATCCGGGGATGCTGTATTATATGCCACAGACCTGGACTAGCGATGATACGGATGCAGTGGAAAGATTAAAGATCCAATACGGAACAAGTATTGTGTATCCAGCGAGTTCAATGGGTGCCCATGTGTCGGCTGTTCCTAACCATCAGGTGCATCGTATTACTCCTTTGGAGACACGTGGTCATGTCGCGATGTCGGGTAATTTCGGCTACGAGCTGGATTTGACCAAGCTTACTGAAGCTGAACGCGAGGATATCCGCAAGCAGGTTTCGGAGTACAAGGAACTGAGAATGCTGATTCAGTACGGTGATTTCTATCGACTGCTTAGTCCTTTTGAAGGAAACGAGACGGCATGGATGTTTGTTTCCGCTGATAAAAAAGAAGCCTTCGCCACCTACTTCCAAGTTCTGGCCGGGCCTAATCCACCGTTGCGCAGATTACGTCTGAAAGGACTCGACCCTGCAAAATCGTATAAGCTTGAGCTTAACGGCGGAGTATACAGAGGGGATGAGCTGATGCACTTCGGACTCACGATTCCACAGCTCGAGGGCGATTTCAGAAGCCTACTTTTCGTGCTTAGAGAAGTTTAATCAAAAAAGGAGGGTGCCCAAAAGCCATTGGCTGCTGGGCACCTTCCTTTTTTTTCTCCTTTTTTGAGTTCTTTTGTGACTAGCTGCGCGCCCGAAGCTGTTATTGGATGGGGCGCTTTGCGAGATGCTTACTTGGCCGGGGACTACCAGACGCGAATTAGTGCGACTTGCAAGTAGCTTGGCGCCACTGGAGCTGATTGTTTATACTGAAGCCGGCGGGCTCAAATTGGTGCACCATGTAAGTTGCTTACCCAGCCAACACAGTGCTATCGGACTCAACTGCCGCTAACTGCAGTCTTTTCACACATTTGGAGTTTTATCGGACCGCATAGTCGCTATTGGCTCGAAAAGTACCTAACATGCACAACTTTCGAAGGAATAGCTGCACTGGAGTCCGAAACTGTGCTTAAAAGGCGAAAAATTGGCAAATAGCGTCATCTGAGTCCGAAAGCGACGAGGGATGGGTGTGACTCGGTGCTGCCGTACGCGAATTAGGGTGTTTAACAAGATGCTTACCTAGCCGGGGACTGCTGGACGCGAATTGGTACGCCTTGCAAGTTACTTACTCAGCCAACACAGTGCTATCGGACTCAAATGCCGCTAACCGCAGCCTTTCCACACATTTGGAGTTTTATCGGACCGCATAGTCGCTATTGGCTCGAAAAGTACCAAATAAGCACCTCTTTCGAAGGAATAGCTGCACTGGAGTCCGAAACTGTGCTTAAAAGGCGAAAAATTAGCAAATAGCGTCATCTGAGTCCGAAAGCGGTGGGGGATGGTTTTGAGTTGGCGCCACCAAATCTGAATGGTTACTACTTGCATCCACCGGCCCCGAATTAGCACGCCACGCATGCCACTCAGCTCTATCAAAGCCGAATGGTTATGCCGAGCAACATCAATTTTCAAAAAACACATGTTTGGACAGGAACTCCAGATCCTGCTCGCGGTAAGTAGAGGGGCTAACTCCAAAGTAGGAACGAAAGACTTTGCCAAAATAGCTGGCATTGTCAAACCCGGTGTCCACAGCGATCTGGTAGATCGTCTGATCTGTTGTTTTCAGCATAGATGCTGCCAGCTCGATCCGTCTCCTTCTTAAATACTCAAAAGGTGAGAGATTGATGTTTTTTTGAAATAGTCTGCAAAGATGATGTTTGGAAATTCCAACATGTGCGGCGACATCGTCTAAGCTAAGGTTATTATTGTGCAGATCATTTTTCATAAATTGTATAGCAGCATGAAGTTTGTCATTTTTTATATAGGTGGTTAACAAACTCGGTTTCTTGAGGTATTTCTCCATGGACAATATCCACTGAAAGGCTTTCCCCGTTAGAAAATGCAAATCTCTTTCTTCATCAACCTGGATGTCCTTGAACATACTCCACAACAAATCCATCGGAACCGATTCCTGAGGGAGTTCTATAATGGGACCGCCATGTCCGATCAGCTGGTTCCAGAGTGAAATAGCTAGAGGTCCTCGTACATTCAGCCAAATGAATTCCCAGGGCTCTGTACCTTCCTCCGGATAATAATATCTGTGTATACTGGGGACAGTCACTAGGAAAGCTTTGCCCTTTGTTAATGGGTGAACAACCCCGTCTATTTCAATTCTACCCTCTCCAGATAAGGTGTACTGAAAAATAACACAACTTCTCTCCGTCCGGTTCTGGCCGTTGAATGAATATGCCGGAGTCTCGGCTTGTTCCCAGCCAATAGAATCAAACAAAAGCATAGAAGCTTGTTCTTCCGAGCGAATGGTGTAGGAGGAGCGCAACATTAGCAGATTTCCTTTCCATGGTTCGTTATTCATACAAAGTGTAAACTTTTTTGTTGATCTGTTCAATTTTTGTTTCATTTAATCTGCTGTCTTCGATATTGATAAGGCGTAATGCCATACTGATCTTTGAACAGCTTAATGAAATATTGTGGCTTTTTGTAGCCGACTAGATGTGAAATATCGAGCACATGTAAGTTGGAATCGATCAATAACTTGGAGGCCTTTTCTAAGCGTTTAGAAGAAATGTAGCTCGATAAATTTTCGCCCGTCTCCTGCTTATAAAATTTGGACAGGTAAACAGGATGGAGGTGAACAATTTTCCCTAAATCCTCCAGGCTCAAGCATTCACTAATATGATTGGAGATATAGGCTTGAATGGTATGAACAATATTTTGATTGGAAAATTTAGCGCTTCTATCTAATTGGGTGAGGCTTTGCAAGATGGATTGAAGAGCCGTATTTGGCTCTGATAATTGATTGAAAATCCAGTCTGCGGCCTCAGCTGATTGGATTTTATCGGTTGTGGAATATAGCAAATTAATGAATTCGAGCAGATAGAGGAGCTTTTGTTTTTTTGCAGTGAGCTTGGCAAAGTTTTTTAAAATGTTTTTTCTGGTTTGTTCCCATTCTCCAAGCTCTAATTTAGGGAGAGCACTAGAGGTACTCAGCATAGTAAAGTCATTGGTCCCAACATTTTCATTAAAAAAGAAATGATAAAAAATATGCCGAACAGCATGCTTCTGAGAAAATTCAAACGGCTCGGAAAAAGAAATGGAATCGATACTGTTTGCCACAGTTTCGGTATTGGATTCTGGAATAATTCCAGTAATGGCTGATGGAGTGATCCAAATAAAGTCTCGTTCACCATTATGATCTTTTAACATCATTTCATCTTTCCCACTAGCCCCTGAGACATGAAAAAAGCAAAAATGCTCATTCCGGAAGGTAGAATCGAATGTACTGTAATCATTACGTATTGGGGAAAATTCGCTAATAACAGAAAGCAGGTAACCTAGCCCATCTATCTTTTTCTCTGCCACTGGGGTTTTTGAGGGTTTCTCAGCGATACTCTTAATAACTTGACTCATGGCTTTTTCCATATCCTCTTTATCTACCGGCTTGAGTAAATAATCCAAAGCGCCCAGACGGATGGCTTGCTGTGCATAATCAAATTGAGAATAACCGGAAAGAAAAATCACCTTGGTTTTGAGCTTTTTTTCATGAACATGATGCAGTAAATCAATGCCGGATACCTCGGGCATACGAATATCTGTAATAAGAATATCTATATGATTCTGATTCAATAGCTCCTTGGCTTCAATCGAATTTGTTGTCGTCTCAATATGCTCAATCCCAAATTTGTTCCAATCCAGCAGGTGTTTTAAATATTCAACGATGTAATGCCCGTCATCAACTATCAATAATCGCATATTGACCTCCTTCATCCAGCGAGAAATCTATGAATGCCAGCACGGATAAACCGCCCCAGTCATTAATGAAGAAACGCAGTCCGCTTAATTCACCATACGCATTTTTGAGGCGATGATGAATGTTCCAAAGACCAATTCCTCTTGATCCTTCAGGAGGGGATTCATTCTCAAGCCTGGCCATTAGCTGGTGTATTTCCTCAGCAGTAAGCCCCTTACCATCATCGGCTACAATAATTAACGCTCCAGTATCAAGTGCTTTTACATCTATAGTAACGCGATAAGCCCCTTGCTGTTCTTCAATCCCATGCTGAATCGCGTTCTCGACCATAGGCTGGATAATCAGTGGCATAATCAGATGCTCTCCCAGTTCAGGGGGCAGGTTGATTTCATAATTTATTTTTTTGGAAAGTGACATGATGGATAAAAAATGATCGGCAAGCTGCAATTCAGAAGCCAACGTAACATTATCTGAATTCATTTTTGTTAAATAACGATAGTACTCTGCTAAATGTTTGCTCATCTGCATTACGGCTTCCGGTGAAGTTTTTGCCACAGCCATAATGAAAAACAGATTATTGTAAAGAAAATGTGGATTGATCTGAGCCTGCAGCTGTTTCACTTCCGCGTTTCTGCGCAGCTCGGTTTCTATTTTTAATGAAGCGAATAAAGCCTGTATTTTGGCGACCATGTGGTTAAAGCTTTTAAATAGACTATAAAATTGATTGTCCGGGTTCTCACTAATTCTGGTGCTGTAATTCCCTTGTTCCACTTGGTAGAATTTCTTGTCGAGCAGATATACATTGCGATAATAGTTTCGATAGAACATAAAAATCACGATAAGGCCAATGATCAAGATCATTAAGATGCTGACAAAAAACACCTGTTTATTCCGGTTAAGCGGATTCAAAAAATCACTCATTCGCGTATAGGTAACTAGATACGTATCAATCGGCTCAATATACTTCGATAAAACATAATAATCGTCATCGTTGATATGATAGTCAAACTTTAGAATTTCATGTGCATTGGGTGTTATCGTCTCCTTGGCTTTTTCCTCGATTCGAATATCCACCGCTTTATTGCTAATCATCAAACTCTTGTTCACAAGCAAAAAGGCATTGGAGCTCTCACCGCCACTCACTGCTTTTTCTAAAAGACTTGTTAAATACTCCTTTTTCAGCTTAACGCCCACAATGTATTGAATATTTGCAGGGTTCTTAGGCTCATGAATATAAGGGTAGATTGAAAAATAATACAAATTATTATTAACAATCTGCCAGCCTCGCTGCGTGACCTTCTGAAAGGGCTGTTTGGCAAGCGAATCATGACCCGTAAAAATAAAAGTGCCGTCCGATTTCCAGTAGATACCGATAGATTCAATCGCCTGACTGGAGAGAAGTGGTGCTGATATGCGGTCATAGATATCGTTTTTTTTCATCTGGGCATCGTAATTGTTCATCTCTTGTATTTTGCTTTGATAGAAACGTACGGAGGTGTCGGCTGTATATTGGATGCCATACAAACTTGCCTCAGAGATGATGCCATCCAGTATGCTTTCCGTATAAGCTAGCTGATTTTTGGAGGAGTTAACCAAGCTCTCTTGAATGGTTTTGGAACCTAGGGAGTTCATTATGAAAAACAAACTTAAGGTAAGTAAAAGGAAAAAAACGAAAAAATATATGAATCGTTTCATATTTACTTTTTTAATCATAAGCATTACTCCTGTCGCTAGGACTCGTGTGAATTCATCATAAGCCATATATTCCAAAAGAAAAAGGGAAGAGCTCTCGCAAAATGAAAGCGTTTATAAAGATGTTTAGCGAGTGGTTATGATATTTAATTTGAGACATTTTCGAATGAAAGCGCTTTTGTTAACATTAAACCAGAAAGAAATTAGCAGCCAAGAATGTAAAAGGGGGTAAGCACAATAGCACAGATAATGAATACCCAGCTCAAATGGAGTGAGAAAGCCAACGTTAAAAAAAACAGGAAAAATCCTTGGAAAAAGGAAATTAAAAAAAATTGGCCATTGTATGTTTTATGTATCCCAGCTTTGGTATTCGTTCTAATTTTTGCCTACGGTCCTATGGTCGGATTAGTGATGGCCTTTCAGGATTACAAGCCCTGGCTTGGAATTACAGGTTCAACTTGGATTGGTTGGGATAACTTCGCAAGAATCTTTCAATATAAAGAGGCGACACAATCTATTATCAACACCCTCATTATTGCTGTAATCAAAATTATAGTCGGAATTATCGTTCCTATCTTTATGGCGATTCTGCTAAGCGAGATTAGAAACATGGGGATTAAAAAGAGTATTCAAACCTTGGTCTATTTACCGCATTTCCTCTCTTGGGTAACCGTTGCCGGAATCATGATTGATATCCTGGGTCTTGACGGGGGCATAAATCATTTTCTTACGAATTTCCTCGGACTAAAACCCATTTTCTTTTTGGGTGATCCTACGCTGTTCAGACCGACGATCATCATCAGTGATTTATGGAAAAACTTCGGATTTGGCATGATTGTTTACTTAGCGGTGATCACAGGGATCGACCCTTCTTATTATGAGGCCGCCGAGATAGACGGCGCGTCACGCCGCCAACAAATACGCCATGTTACCTTACCGAGTATGATGCCGATGATCATCGTAATTGCGACGTTAAGCCTTGGAAATATTTTGGATGCAGGATTTGACCAAATCTTTAACTTATACAATCCACTCGTATATAGTACGGGAGATATCATCGATACTTATGTTTACCGGTCATCCTTATTGAATGGCCAATACGGTTTTGGTACCGCTGTTGGGTTGTTTAAATCTGGCATCAGCTTCATTTTAATCGTAATTTCCTATCGAATTGCTTACAAGGTAGCTAACTACAAAATATTTTAAGTCGAAGTTGTTAAGCCTTCAAAACAGTTAGGAGGAATGGGAGTGTATTATAAATCCAAGGGATATAGGATATTTTCGATTTTCAATCATATCCTCCTGATTCTAGTAGCCTTATCGTGTTTATTGCCTATGCTTCATTTGCTAGCACAATCATTTAGTAGTAAGTCAGCGGTAAATGGGAATTTAGTATCCTTTTGGCCGGTCGATTTTAATATCGAAGCCTATGTGAAAACTTTTAAAAACACGAATTTTACAGGCTCCATGAGAATCTCAGTGGTTCGGACGGTGCTGGGGACGTTAATTAGCATGTTTATTATTACAACGGCAGGGTATGCCTTGTCCAAAGATTTCCGTGGGCGTAATGCTTTAATGTGGATTTTTATTTTCACGATGTTGTTTTCCGGTGGATTGATTCCTTCTTATATATTGGTTACGAAACTTGGGCTCAAGGATACGATCTGGTCGCTCGTTCTTCCCGGTGCCTTCGGAGCTTACAATTTGATTCTGATTATGAATTTCTTTAAAACAATCCCTAAGGCGCTTGAAGAGGCGGCATTTATCGATGGGGCTTCGTTCTTCGTCATTTTCCGGAAAATCTATCTTCCGCTTTCCCTTCCCGGTCTGGCAACCGTCGGATTGTTTATCATGGTAGGGAGCTGGAACGCATGGTTTGATGGGATTTTGTATATGTCGAATACAACGGACTATCCGTTAGCTTCATTCTTACAGACTGTAGTTGTGCAAGGTTCAGCGCAGAGTATGGCACTTAGTCAATCAGAAGCAGCCGCGTTGTCAGAACAGAGTATCAAAGCTGCGCAAATTTTTATTAGCACACTGCCCATTATCCTTGTGTACCCGTTTCTACAGAAGTATTTTGTCAAAGGCATCGTTCTGGGTGCTGTAAAAGAATAACGTGACCAACATATAAAAACTTTAATTCAAAGGAGCTTATTGATGAAAAAAACAGGGGCCTTAATAACGACTACTGTATTGATGGCAGGATTGCTAGCGGGCTGCGGCTCAAACGGTAAAGAATCTAATGCGGCAGAAGCGGTTCTCAAAGACGGCAAATACGATCCTCCTATTACTATCAACATCGCCAAGCAACAAGATGAGAATGCCGGTAAATATATCAACGGGGAGAGCTTAAATGATAATGTGTTGACCCGCTGGGGTGTCGAGAATCTAGGGATTAACATCCAAACTACTCTTTTGGGCGGTGATGCCTCCCAATATAATACGAAACTTCGTTTAGCGCTCACTGGTTCCGAGAAGCTCCCGGATGTTTTGCCAGTGTATGACACCTCACTAGAAAATGATTTGATTCAATCAGGACTTGTAAAAGATATTGCGGAAGACATAAACAAATACATGCCTGAGCGTCTGAAAGAAATATATAAACAATATCCAACAACGTTCAACCCGGTTATCCAGAATGGCAAGGTTTATGGGATGGCGATTTCGCCCAATCTCACTGAAGGTGAAGTTATGCTTATCCGTCAAGATTGGTTAGATAAATTAAATTTAAAAGCGCCAACAAATATAGATGAATTTGAACAGGTTATCGCTGCCTTTACGAATGATGATCCGGACGGTAACGGAAAAAATGATACTTATGGATTTGATTTCTCGGGAAAAGATTCTTACAACACGGGTTGGGTGAGTGACTCTGTAATGATTTTTAGTGCTTATACAGGCAAGAGTCTCCCCGGCCAATGGTATAACGACAAAGGTAAACTCACTTACGGTTCCGTCGCTGATGGGACAAAAGATGCGTTAGCTAAACTTCGCGATTGGTACTCCAAAGGGTATTTAAATAAGGAATTGGCTACACAGGGTGCATGGGATGCACTTGCGGATTTCACTGAAGGTAAAGCAGGGATTATTATTGGCCGTCCTTGGCTGTACGGCAGTGTTAAAGATGTGGAAACTAACGTAAAAGGGGCTAAAATCAAAGCTTACCCAACAATCAACGGTGTAAGTGGGGATCGAACCTACCAATCCGGTCAACAGAACGATGGTGTCTTTATGTTTAATAAAGACTTTAACAATATGGAAGCTTTCTTCTTGTATTATGACAAGCTTTACGATGCGGCATTTGGTACCGGAGATTTCAAATATGGTTATGCTCAGGGATATGATTATGACATCGTAGGCGATGAAGTGGTATTCGATTCAAAAAAATTCAACACTCCTTTGGATGCCGCTCAAGGTGTAGGGAAAATGGCTTTTACCAAAAATACACCAAGTGTTGATGGCCCAGGTAAATCTTTTTATGATCTTTCCAAAGGTGCAAAAGCAGAGAATGGGGTCTTGATCAGATCGGCATCAAATGATGAAACAGCCAAAGAGGGATATGTGATTTCCTATGAGAATAGAGAGTCGCTGCTTCCAAATGCATTTAACGGTCCGCCTACCAAGACCATGCAGACAACCTGGGAGCAACTGAATACGATGGAAAAGGAAACCTTCACCAAAATTATTTACAGTAAAGAGCCGCTAACTGCGTACGATGACTTCGTGAAGCAATGGCATGACAAAGGCGGTACGAAAATTTCCGAAGAAATCAACGAATGGTATAACAATGCTAGCAAGGTGGATGTGATGTCTCAGATGGGATTGAAATAAGTTCGCAAGAACAGCAGGTTCAGTTAAGGTCATCCTTGGCCGAACCTGCTTTTTTGTATAAAAATCTGATCCTCTGGAGGATAATCATGGACGAAAACGCGAATATAGTCACCCTATTAAATAGCGCTCCGCTTCTGGATATGAGCGGGAACCCTGTACATGCACATGGTGGACATATGCTCTATAAGGATGGATATTATTACTGGTTTGGTGAGAACCGGATGGATCGGCGGAGAGTGAACTGCTACCGATCTGTGGATCTAGTGAATTGGGAATGGCGCAATGATGTGCTCACACTCGATTCACCGGTACAGCCGATTTATCATCGCACCACATTAGAGCTTGAACCCTTGGACAGGGAGGGGCGCCCAACGGGTGCGGTAATTGAGCGCCCAAAAGTACTCTACAACAAACTTACAGGGAGATTTGTTATGTGGATGCATTGGGAAAATGGACGCGACTACTCTGATGCGCGCTGCGCGATTGCTGATTGCGGGACGGTAGATGGGGATTATGTTTACCGGGGCAGCTTTAATCCGATAGGTAACATGTCTCGTGACTGCACCTTGTTCCAGGATGACGATGGGACGGCTTATTTTATCTCCGCGGCAAGGGAAAATGCTGATCTTATTATGTATCGTCTGTCACCTGATTACCTCAGCATAGAAGAACAGGTCAAGACCTTGTGGCCCGGACAAGCGCGTGAAGCACCTGCATTAATGAAACGTCAGGGTGTATATTTCCTCATCTCGTCCGCCTGTACGGGCTGGTTGCCTAACCAAGGAACCTATGCCTGGTCCAAGGAATTATTTGGTCGTTGGTCACCCTTGCTGCCTTTGGGCGACATCACTACATACGACAGCCAGCCTGCTTTTATAGTTCCTATTGTAGGAACAGACAATGACCAGTGCTCTTACCTGTATGTTGGGGATCGCTGGGACCCTGCGGATTATTATGCCTCTTCCTATGTATTTCTGCCGCTCAGCTTTCCTTCTGACCGGGAAATGAAGCTTGACTGGGCAGAGCGAACCGTGATTGACCTTAGGAAGGGAATCGTAGCTGTGGAATGCGGCTCTGGTAGTGGTCTGTTCAGATTGAAAAGCTTAGGAATGGGGCTTTATCTGGCGGCGGGAAATCAATCTATTGAACATGAGGAGACCCTGAACGTCGAAGTCCGTACGCTTTCGTATGAAGATCAGCAGCAGAGATGGACGGTTGAATACGGGGAGAAGGGCAGGGCAAGAATTCGAAACAATGTAAAGGTCTTATCTATTGGCCCGTTGAATTCCTTGCTGCTGGAGCCTATTCGGGACAACGAAGATCAGTTTATATGGTTGCTTACAGAGACAGAAGCAGGTTCACTGACTATTGGGAGCAATGACGGAAGAGTTCTTACCGTAGCAGGAGAACAGCGTGGGGGCTGGGGTTGTGTGTTTCTTGAATCCACACGCTGCCATGATCCCCGTCTAGGTGCAGACCCGCAGCTTTTTCAACTGATTTCAGTAAGGTAAACAGTTTAGAGAAAAGAGGTATACCGATGAGTTTATCTGTCTCCTTCCCTATGGAATGGTTTAAAAGTGACCCCCATACACAACTTACTGCGACTTCCTCTGAGGCGTTTCAGTTCATCACTACACCAGAAGGTGGTGGATTTGAGCTTCAGCCAGGGCAGCTGGAATCCGCCGCTTGGTGCGATTATGGTTTCGTTAATGCTGAGGTTTACCATGAAAGCCATGACGTTCTGGTGCTGTTATTCAGTTTTTATGATCGGGATCATCGCGTCATTACTTATCATGTAGGAATTTTACCTGGTGTGCGCACCGAAATTTGTTTACCCTTGATTCATTTAAATGGTGAGAAGCTGTTCCTTCCCCGTTATCCGGGTGTGATGCAGACAGTACTGAGGGGAGATGCAGGCATCGATCGCAAGCATATCACCCGATTCTCTATCGCTACTCTCCCTTCAACAACAAGTAGAGCTGTGCAAATTAGTGACTTGGCTCTAAGTCTAACTGAGCCCGTCTTTGAGTATGAACAGCAACCATATATAGATGATCTGGGCCAATTAAAGGGAAGGGATTGGCCAGGGAAAACGGTTGATGCAGAAGCGTTGACGGATCGGCTGCGCACAGAGCGGCAACTTGCGGCACAAGCTGATCACAATGGAGGTGACCTCAGCAGGTACGGAGGTTGGAAGGCGCTGAGATTCGCGGCAACTGGATATTTCCGCACGGAGTTTGACGGCAGCCGCTGGTGGTTCGTTGACCCAGAGGGTTATGCCCTGTTCAGTACGGGGATGGACTGTGTGGGTCCGGCTTGTTCTATGCATGTAACTGGCATGGAGCACTTGATACCCTCATTGCCGGAGCGGGAAGGAATCTATCAAGAAGCTTGGTCACAGGATGGCGAGGAATTCAGCTTCGAGATTGCTAATCTGATCACTGCTTTTGGGGCGGAGTGGCGCTCTAACTGGGTGGCTATGACGAATTTCCGCTTACAACAATGGGGATTCAACACCATCGGCAACTGGTCCAATGATCGATTTATCAGTGGATCACAGCTTCCGTATGTTTATCCTCTAGTGGACTTTCCTATGACGGAGCAAACTATTTTCCGGGATTTCCCGGATGTGTTTAGCCCGGAGTATGAGCGGAATGCCGGGAGCTTTGCGGAGCAGCTTCTTCCATTAAGGGAAGACCAGAGAATGGTCGGTTATTTCATGCGCAATGAGCCGCATTGGGCATTCGTGGATGGGTTGAATTTGACCGGGCAGATGCTGAAATCTCCGGTCCGTTATGCCAGTAAGAAGGAATTCATTCGCTGGCTTGCAGGAAAGTACAAAACAGTGGAGCAATTAAACATGGCGTGGGATAGCGTTTTTGAAGAGTTCGAGGATTTATACGATGTATCGAATGTGAATGTAACCGGGGATAATCTCACTTCTGCCCGAGAAGTGGATTATAACCTGTTCAACCGGATCATGATCCGGCGGTATGTAGAAGTGCCAGCCTGTCTTTGCAAGCAGACGGATCCGAATCATCTGAATTTGGGAATGCGTTATGCCTGGGTTGGCAGTGATGAAGTGCTGGAGGGCTGCGAATGGTTTGATGTATTCTCTATGAATTGCTATCAGTTCAGTCCTGACAAGGAACAGATCGCCCAGATCAGCGGACGACTGAACAAACCAGTCATGATTGGGGAATATCATTTTGGTGCGGCTGAAGGCGGCATGTTGGCTTATGGGATCCGTGCGGTGGCAACTCAGAAGGAGCGCGGTGAAGCTTACCGTTATTATGTAGAGCAGGGGGCAGCCATCCCGCAGCTGATCGGAGTTCATTATTTTCAATGGAATGATCAGCCTGTGCTTGGACGTTATGACGGAGAAAACTATCAAATCGGCGTAGTGGATGTCTGCAACCGTCCATATGAACCTTTCGTGCAAGCAGCGAAAAAGGCCCATGACCAGATGTATCAGGTGCGGACGGGGAGGACAGCACCCTATAATATTGTGCCAATAGAGATTCCGAAAACGGGATTCTGATTGCAAATCTTTACAACAAAAAGGCCCCTAGCCAATGGGGCCTTTTTTGTCCTCTCCTCTGCAATGTAGCCCCTTTATAAGCCAAGGCCGGAGGAGGGGAGTGAATCATCACGGGAATAGCGCTTGCGGTATTCCCCCGGAGTTATTCCGGCACAACGTTTGAACATACGGATGAAGGAATTTACGTTCTGATAACCAACCTGAAGCGCGATATCCTGAATCCGCAGTTCCAGATTCATTAGCAGCTCTTTGGCCCGCTCAATCCGCAGATTGTTCAGATATTCACTGAAGTTGATGTTTGTTTTCTCTTTAAAAATGCTGGACAGGTAACCTGGAGTTAAATTCAACTTGTCTGCTACTAGGTTGAGGTTGATGTCCTCGCCGTAATGTTTGTCTAAGTAATCCAGCACAAAGCTGATAATGGGGTCGCGCGACTCCGAGCGGTTACTGATGACCACGAGCACAGGACGAACCAGATCACGCAGCCATTCCTTGTATTGATCCATTGAGTGGAAAGCGTTAAATGGCTCTAGTCGGGGTGGTAAGAGACGCTCCGCTTCCGCTTGGGGCAGATTCAGCTTCGTCACCGTTTTGCTCGTCTGTTCCGCTGCTCCCAAGGCAAATGCCCGAAAATCCGCCGCCGCTGCGTCCTTGTGCTGCAGCTGCTCCAGCTGACGATCCAGCCAAGCGAATACAGCCTCCTCATTGCCAGACTGCAGCAGATTGTGCAGCTCCTCTCCATGGGTCACCTTTAAATGAAAGGATTTGGCGGACGAGGCTCTAGGTTCTACGATAATTTGTGTTTCCCCGTTCAATCTACGCTCATTTAACAACATCGATAGATTATTGTAGGCATCGGTAAATGAGGTTTCGCCTGAATATACCGGACTTACAGCAATAGTCAGGTATAAGGATGTCTCCGAATCCAGCAGTTCTTTCAGTGTATCAAGAGCCTGCAGAAAACTGCTCTGCGGTCCGGGGTTGAACAGGAGCAGCAAGAGCTGATCCTGCTCCGGCTGGAGTGCGACGCTGTCGCTTTCACCTCCGGTGATCAAGGTTTGGATTAGTTTCCATAACATCAGTGTGTGTTTCTCAAATTCGTCCGGCAAGGTTTTGAAGCTGACCTTGAACAGAATGGAGGCATAGGGTAGTTCGGATTGCCGGACATCTTCAAGCTCCGCAAGACTTTTACTCAGCGGGATATTTTTCACTTTATGAGTGTAGGCATATTGGCGTACCAGTGAGTTCTTATGATCAAGATCGGTCTGGATGAATCGGTTATTCTCCAAAATGGAGCTCAGGCGGTCGCCGATAATGGCGAATTCCTTCACACTGCTCAATTTTTCTGGCCGGCTGCCCGCTTTACGGTCCAAGGCACCAATCAGGCGCTGGAGCGGCTGGTTAAGCCGATGGCTGAAGATCAGGGATGAGAGAACACTGATCAGTACTGCCGCAGAGAGTAATACAGCCAGCAATAGCTGCATACCACGCATTTCTGCGGCAATAGCCGCTACCTCGGTCACTCGGATATAGGTGAATCCGGTTTGTTTACCTTTTTCATAGAAGTAATATTGATCTCCGACCCGCTCATGGGCATTGCTACTTTCCGGAAGCTGGCTTGTTTGCAGTTTAACATCTGATGTAGAGAACAATAAATTTTCTTGTGCATCCAGAATATAGAATGGGGTATTGCCGGCATCACCGTAGGTATCCTGCATCAGCTGCGGATTCAGCATGACAATCCCATACACTTCCTCATAAGGAATCGCTTTGACCAGCACTGGCATTAACCTTCCGAGCGTACGGGTGGAATGTATAGTTTTCTCGGTAAAGGTTACGGCGGGCATGACTTTTAAAAATTGATTGTCCATCGTTTGCCGGCTCCAGTACTCCGGAGGGTATTCTGCACTGAAGTAGTATTTACCGAACATATCTGCGGCGCTGCTTAGGCCCTCCCTCTCCAGTACATAATTTTCCTTTTTAAAATAAAGAATGAAATTTTCGATATGCAGAAAAGGATTAGCATACAAAGTTGAGAGATCCGATGTCACTTCTGCCGGGATATCATATCGACGGTTCTCTTTGAGGTGGCTTAAAATGCCCAGATTGGCAGTCCATGAATCGGATTGGGTGAGGGCAAGAATCATGTTCTGGGTCAACCGGAAATGATTTTCGTAGCCTTCGACCGTTTGTGCGAGTCCAAGCTCATTTTGACGGATCATCTCCTTATAGATTTTTCCGCTTAAATACAGATGGGAGAACAGATTAAATGATGCCAAAATCAAGATGACACTGAGGAAGCTTAGCATCAGCTTAACGAACAGGGCATTCAGCGCAAATTTGCCTGTAACGGATCCCTTCATATGTATCCCCCTTTGGATGCACCCGTAAATGAATTGGATTAATTCTATCATAGCGGCAAAAAGCTAACACCAACAATATGCAATTTTGCTGATTTGTACGCTATTCTATGGAAATCCGCAGTTAAGGCGAAATGTTATATAACATGTAGATAGCGCTTTCCAAAGAAATGCAGCTATAATTCGGAGACAAATCCCAGAAAAAAGGGGGAAGTAATCTGACATCTATATGATTTATGATCATTTTAACAAGAGGAGACATGCATATGGCTCAAGCTAGCGTAGTGCAGGACAAAATGCGAAAGAAAGTGCACCGGCGACCCCAACGCCACAAAACGGGAATCCTTAGAACTTGGAATAAAAACAAGGCGCTCTGGCTGCTGTTCCTGCCGTGCCTGTTGTATTATTTGATCTTCCGCTATGCGCCGATGTTTGGATTAGTTATCACTTTCAAGGATTACAATCTCTTTAAAGGAATTTGGGCCAGCGATTGGGTGGGACTCAAATATTACAGGATGTTTATTGAGAATCCCGATTTTTGGCCGCTGATGAAAAATACTTTTCTGCTTGGTTTATATAAGCTGTTTTTCGGCTTCCCGGCACCAATTCTACTGGCGATTCTGCTTAATGAGGTGCGCAAGGCTGCTTTCAAACGTGTTGTGCAGACCGTCAGCTATCTTCCGCATTTTATCTCAAATGTCATTGTAGCCAGTATGGTGATTATGTTTTTATCCCCAACCGGAGGGCTGATTAATAATCTGCTTGGTGCCATAGGGATTGGACCGATCAATTTCATGAATGAACCTGGATTGTTCCGCGGTATTTATGTCCTGTCGGAAATCTGGCAGCATATCGGTTGGGAGACTATTATCTACTTGGCCGCGTTGACCGCTATCGACCCGCAGCTGTATGAAGCCGCTGATATGGACGGAGCCAGCCGCATGCGTAAAATATGGCATGTCACCTTGCCCGGCATTTCACCCGCCATCGTGATCACCTTGATTCTTAATATCGGTAAAGTGCTCGAGATTGGCTTCGAGAAGGTGTTCCTGATGCAGAACCCGGCGATCTACGACACAGCGGATATTATCAGTACTTATGTCTATAGGGTGGGTATGGTGCAGGGGAACTTCAGCTATGGCGCTTCTATTGATCTCTTCATGGGCGTGATTAGCTTGATCTTCATCTATACAGCAAATTACATCAGCCGTCGTGTAAGCGAGACAAGTTTATGGTAGAAAAGAGGTGTGGTGATGAGATCACCCCGTTTATCCTGGTTTAATGTCGTGAGCACTTTTATCCTTCTCGTGGTTGTGGTGGTCACGCTTTATCCGTTCCTGCATATGCTCGCTGTCTCTCTCAGTAGTGATGTGCATGTCATGAAGAATACAGTTTCTTTCTGGCCTAAGGGTTTTAACCTGAATATGTATAAGCTTGTACTCGGAGATTCGCAAATCTGGGTGGCTTACAAAAATACACTCATTTACACCGTGCTTGGCACCCTTATCTCGCTGGTGGTCACCTCCACGGGTGCCTATGCACTCTCACGCAGTGATATGGCGCTGCGCAAGAGCTTCACCCTGTTGATTGTGGTGACGATGTTTTTCAGCGGAGGGATGATTCCTACGTTCCTCGTGGTTCGCTCCCTGGATCTGGTCGATACCGTATGGGGCATGGTGCTGCCGGGTGCAGTTAGCACTTGGAATCTGATTCTGATGCGGACCTTTTTCTCCGGCATTCCTAAAGAGCTGGAGGAGTCAGGCCGCATCGACGGACTGAATGATATCGGCATATTTATCCGTATTATTGTTCCGCTTTCCAAGGCTTCCTTCGCCACCATAGCACTCTTTTACGCGGTTGGCATGTGGAATAACTTTATTTACCCGCTGCTCTACCTGCGCTCACCGGATTTGTTCCCGCTGCAAGTGCTGCTGCGCAATCTGGTGCTGGCTGGCAGTGCTAGCTCGGGAGATGTTACTAGCATTGGAGGTGACAACATGGTTATAGAAGAATCGCTGAAGTACGCGACGATTATGGTCTCGACGCTTCCGATTCTGATTGTGTATCCATTTGTACAGAAGTATTTCGTTAAGGGGGCCATGATTGGCGCAGTTAAAGGCTGAGGCGGGTGGTACCGTCACAAATTCAGAATAAGGGAGAGATCGTAATGAACAAATGGAAATCTGTACTGCTGCCACTGGTGATTGCAGCAACCGTAGTAACTGGCTGCAGCGGAGGGGGCAATGACACCTCGCCGCAGAGTAATACTCAGGGCAGCAGTACCGCTTCACCTACTGATTCGTCCAAAACGGAAAAAACCTTCACTGCGCTCTTAGACAACAATGCTACGTTCCCTTATTCGAAAAGCTGGCCCATTTGGAGCTGGCTGAAGGAGAAAACCGGTGTCACACTCGAGGTGCAGACCCCTTCAGGGAAGCTTGAAGAGAGCTTGAACCTGGCGATTGCCTCGAAGGCAATGCCGGATCTGATGTATATGCCTAACCGCAAAGAATCGAATAAATTCGGGCAACAGGGTGCGTTGGTGGATTTGATGGAGTATATGGACAAAATGCCGAATCTGACCGCCTGGGTAAAGCAGTATCCAGAGGAAGCGAAGGCTGCACTGTCTGCTGATGGCAAAATGTATATGTTCCCGAATCAGGGCTTTGGCGAGACGAATCGCATGATCTGGTTATACCGTAAAGACATTTTTGACAAAGAAGGAATCCAGGCACCAGCCACATATGAGGAGCTGCATACAGCTCTAAAAACCTTGAAGGCGAAATATCCGGACAGCTATCCGCTCTCGATCCGTTACGGTCAAATTCCTGATGAAATGAATGCCAATATGACTGTGAATTACGGGACAGGTGAAGGGGCTTATTATGATTTTGATAAAAAAGAGTGGCTTTTTGGGCCTACGGAAGATAGTTACAAGGAAATGGTTGGCATGTGGAAAATATTTTATGACGAAGGGCTGATTCCGCCTGACTTTCTATCTCTGCAAACTAAGCAATGGCAGGACATGGTGTCCACGGGCAAATCGTTTGTGACCATTGATTACATCAGCCGGATCGATTTTTTCAACAATTCGATGCAGCAGGAAAATCCGGAGTTCAACATGCAGTTCATGGCTCCTCCAGCGGGCATTGCCGGCGGCAAGCAACTGAACCCGTATTTTCATTATATGGAAGGTGGCCTAACCGTGGCATCAACCTCAAAGAACATCGATGATGTGATGAGCTATATGGACTTTTTCTATTCCGAAGAGGGACGTACGCTCAGCAGCTGGGGCGTGGAGGGCGAGACGTATGTGAAGGAAGGCGACACGATTAAGTTCAAACCAGAGTACAACGATGTGATCGAAATGCGGAAGCAGACAGGACTTCAGACTAGCGGAACGTACACCTGGATCGACTTTGGTGCACATCTGTCGTTGTTCTCAGACAATTTGAAGTATGCCTTTGAAGAAGCGACGAAATATGATCCGTCCATGATGCAGCCACGGCCTGCATTTACGGAGAAAGAGAATGAAATTATTGCGATAACCGGCCAGGCGATCCAAAAACACCGCGATGAAAGCTTTGCCAAGTTTGTTACCGGCTCCCGAAAGCTGGCCGACTGGGACAAATATGTGGAGGAGATGAACAATCTCGGCGTGGATAAGCTGCTGGCTACTTATAAGGAAGCTTACGACCGTGTTCAGAACATTCAGTTAAACGGGAATTAATCTGTCTGGTGCCAAGGACAATAGTTGCCCGGAAAGGATGAGCGGGATGAATGACATCATTAAGCCTTTAGAGACACACAGAGTAGAGCAGATGTCCGTTCAGGTTTATGAAGATCGTAACCTGATGGGCGCTGCGGCGGCATCTCAGGTTGCGCAGAAAATTAGAGCTTTGCTTCAAGATTCTGCGCGTCAGGTCCGAATTGTGTTTGCTGCCGCACCTTCGCAAAATGAACTGTACGAGGGGCTGGTGCGGGAGCAGGGGATGGATTGGTCCCGGGTCAATGCTTTTCATATGGATGAATACATTGGCCTTGCGGCTTCGGCTCCCCAGCGTTTCGGCCGTTTTTTGACAGATCGGCTATACAGTCGGGTTAACCCTGGCCGGGTAGAACTGCTGGATGGTCTCGCCGCTGATGTGGTGCAGGAATGCCAGAGATATTCGGCTTTGTTGAGCGAGGAGCCTATTGATATCGTTTGCCTCGGGATCGGGGAAAACGGGCATATCGCGTTTAATGATCCGCCAGTCGCTAATTTTACCGACCCGCAGCTGGTCAAAGCGGTCGAACTGGAGGAAGCCTGCCGCCGCCAGCAGGTGAATGACGGTTGTTTTACCTCGCTGGACGAGGTGCCAACCCATGCGCTGACGCTTACGGTACCAGCCTTGCTGGCTGGCCGTCACCTGTACGGAATTGTACCGGGAGTGTCCAAACGCAAGGCTTTACACGCGGCACTTCATGATTCGATCAGCACGGCATGTCCAGCTACTATTCTGCGCACCCATCCGGAGATCACGATGTTCACGGATCGGGCTGCCTTCGGCCTATGAACGCGCCAATTAAGGGAAAGCACTATAAAACTGGGCGGCCGGTTGAGGTAAGTGTCGAGCAGGGGCGAATCACTTCGGTCACCGAACTTGCGGAGAGTCCAGCCAGGGCTGATTGGCCCTGGCTGGCACCCGGGTTGGTGGATCTGCAAGTGAACGGGGGCTGGGGGCTGGATCTCAATACGCTGCCTTTACAGCCTTCCACGGTATTGGAACTATCCGGACTTTTGCTAGGAAACGGGGTAACCAGCTATTGTCCAACTCTGATTACTAATGGCAAAGAAGCGCTGGCTCAAGCGGTCTCCGCCATTGCGGAAGCCGCTTCGCTGTATCCGGAAGATGCTGGGGGGATTGTAGGAATTCATCTGGAAGGTCCTTTTCTGTCACCAGAAGAGGGGCCACGCGGCGCCCATCCAAGGGAACATATTGGCCCGCCGGATTGGGATAGGTTATGCCGCTGGCAAGAAGCGGCTGAAGGGCTTATCCGTATCCTCACCGTTTCCCCGGAATGGCCAAACGCCGCTGCATTTATCGCCCGGTGCAGTGAATCAGGCATCCTTGTTTCCATAGGGCATACAGCAGCTTCCTCCGAGCAGATTAGGGAGGCGGTTGCCGCAGGAGCGGTGATGTCTACGCATCTCGGCAATGGCACACATCTGACGCTGCCCCGTCATCCCAACTATTTGTGGGAGCAGCTGGCGGCGGATGAACTATACGGCTGTATGATTGCAGATGGCCAACATTTGCCGCCTGCTCTGTTGAAAGTAATTCTGCGGATGAAGCGCAGCCGCACCATCTTGGTCAGCGATGCTGTATCACTGAGCGGAATGCTGCCGGGAACTTACCACCTGCACATCGGTGGAGAGGTTGTATTAACAGCAGAAGGACGGCTGCATCTGGCCGGTAATCCGCAGCTGCTGGCAGGCTCCGCCATGATGCTTCCAGATCAGGTAGCCTATCTTGCGGAGGCTGGATTAGCCCGGCTGGATGAAGCCTGGGATTGTGCTTCTGTTCATCCGGCTACTTTGCTGGGGCTGGAGCAGGCGGCAGGGCTTAGGGCTGGAGCGCCTGCCGATCTCGTGAGCTTCTGCTATGAAGACAGGACACTTACCGTGCTGGAATGCTGGAAAAAGGGTCATAGCAGGGCTTGCAGTAATGAATTACAGCAAAGATTAGGAGGAGAACGATGCAGAGCTTGATACCGCAACCGAAGCAGATCCAAGTGAAAGAGGGAGAAGCTTTTCAGTTCAGCGAGGATGTAAGCCTGAGCCTCTACATGGAGCAGCATGATCCGAGACTGGTGGTTCATTGCCGCCGCTCGTTTCCGGAGCTGGAATGTACACATGTTATCTCGGGAAAAGGATATTCACTTATTCTTCAGAGTCTCTCGCAGCCAGAAACGAAAGGAGCACAGCCAGATGAAGTGGATCTAAAATTGCTTAACGGCCGGGCGGAAGGGTACAGGCTGGAGGTGTCGGAGCGCCGGGTGGTAATCCGTGCACTGGATGCGCCGGGTCTGTTTTACGGGCTGCAAACGGTACTACAACTGCGTAAGTCAGTAGGGGAAGTTCCTGCCGTGTCTATCACGGACTGGCCTGACACTACCTTGCGGGCGATGAACTTTGATCTTCGCCAGACATTTTCCAAGCCAGAGCTACTGCTATCGTATTTGGCGGATTTTGCCAGGTATAAAACGAATGCGGTTCTGATTGAATACGAAGATAAATTCCCGTTCCAGAAGTACCCGGAATTCGTGCATCCTCAGCAATCGTTAAGCCTCACACAGCTAGAGGAGCTGAAACGCACAGCCCATGAATATTTTATTGAGATCATTCCGCTGCAGCAGAGTTTCGGGCATCTGGAGTATGTACTCCGCCACGACGCTTGGCGGCACTTGCGCGAAACGGAGTTATCCCTCGGGGAGATCTGTCCATCGCATCCGGAATCCTTCGAGCTGATTACCGATCTGTTACAGGAGATGATGGATGCTCATCCGGATTCCCGTTATATTCACCTCGGCTGCGACGAGGTGTACAGCTTATGTGAATGCGAACGCTGTAAAACGTTGTTCGGAGGGGTACGGGAGCGGGCGTTTATCGCTTTTTTGAACACTTTGATTGAATTTACAGCCAGCCGTGGTAAAAAAGTGATTTTCTGGCATGACATGCTGGACAAATGCCCGCCGGAGGAACTGGCAAAGCTGGATAAGCGGAGTGCGGCGATGATCTGGATATACAACGGACGTAATATTGAAGCTGAGGTTTCTTCTCTTGCGGATAAATTCAGGTCACTAGGTATCGAGGTTATGGGAGCGCCGGCGGTTCGCAGCTTTGACTGGGCTGAACATCAGAATTATCCGGTACTATTGAACCGGACGGATAATCTGCTCCAATGGGCGGAGACAGCGGATAAGCTGGACCTCGGTTGCATCGTCGCCACGAACTGGACGGGGCCGTTCAGCCTTGGCGTTCCTTATGGTATCTTCGAGACGACGTGGTATCCGATGCTGCTGCACGCCGATTTGGCCTGGAACCGCAAAGCGGACGCCTCAACATTTATCGATCGATTCATGGAGCGGTTTCATGGCATTGATCCTAGAACAGGTCATGCTCAGCTCGGGAATTATCAGCTGGAAGATTATTATGATGTTATCTGGAAGCTGCTGGACAAGGTGAAGGATCACAAGGATGAAGCAGAGCTGATTGCCATTATGCATGATTTTGAAGCGGCGACGGACCGTTCGCGGGCGATCCACAAATATGTCTACCGCTGGGAGCTCTATCCGGGAGACGATGCGGAATGGCATTCGCTGCTGAACAATTACATGAGAAATCGCCGTGGACGTGAGAACGTTTTGCCTCGCATGAAAGCGGTTTTGGAGCGTTACCAGCCATCCGATATGGCGGAGCATTTTGTGAAATCCCGGTTCTATCTTCACGATTATCTGGAGCAGACATTATACCGTGAGCTGGGGTTTGGCCAGGCTGAATAAAGGTTTTGAAAAGATCGTACGGCTACCGTGTAAGCGGGTAGCTGTGCGGTCTTTTGTTATTCCTATCTGGATAAAAATGTATATTGAAACATAGTCAGGAACAAAATCCCATTTTGCTGCGTCTAACCTTATAAAGTCCTAGCAAACTACATTGGAGGAGAATGAATATGAGAGCAACACCCATAAACAGGATGATAAGGAAGGTTACACTTACCGCATTATGTATTTTGCTTGTATTGCTGAGTGGCAGGGTAATGGCGGAGCCGTCTCCGGCACAAAAGACAACCGCGGTATTCACAGCGGAGATGCAGAGTACCTTGGAAGAGGCGCAGAATGTGCTGCTGACGATACAGCCATTCCCGGACGAAGCAGCCGTAGGTTTCTTCAAGAATGGGCGCAGTCTGCCCAAGGGATATCTGGAGCAGACTGCCGATAAGATTCTGGAACAGCGGGGCAAGTTCACCAAGGTGGCAGAGCTAACTCGAACAGCGTTGGCTTACAGTGCTGCGGGGGGCAACATCAACAACATCGCGGGTATTGATCTTTATCCATTCCTGATGAATCATGACGGAATTGATTCGGAAGGGGCAGCAGCGGTAGCAGCCGCCTATATTACCTCGAAGAACTCCATTTCAAATTCATTGGAGCGGACAAACCGTTACCCCGATTTGCTGTTTTATCAGCTGCTTGATATGCAGCTAGCGGATGGCAGCTGGCCGCTGGCCGGGCAGAAGCAAGGAGATCTGGTAGCTACTGCCTGGGTACTGACGGCACTTGCTTCGGAAGTGAGTTCAGAACAAACTGCGCAGCCGATTGAGAAGGCTTTGCAGTGGCTTAAGAGCATGCAGCAGCTAGACGGAGGATTCGATGGTAAAACTACGACGACAGCGCAGGTGATTGTTGCTTTATCCTCGCAGGGAGTTGATGCAGCAGATTTCACCAAGGAAGGCGGAGCCTCGTTGCTGGACCATTTGCTGGCGCAGAAGCTTCCGGGTGGCGGCTTTGCGCAGACAGCAGGCGGCGGAAACGATAGTCCCGCTACTGTGCAAGCCTACCTTGCCCTGACTTCCTATAAGCTGCTTTCCAAGCAGGCTGGCATGCTGTATAGCGGACTACATCATGCTGGACTTGACCGGGCAACGATTCAGGTCGAAGGACCCGGTGGCACCCTTGCCGGGGGGCATATTGTTGGCGGAGATGCTGTGAAGGCAGCGGCAGCTTTTTTACAGGCGAAGGGTCTGGCGTATAAGCTGAATGCGGATGCAGCTAAACCGGCCTTCACAGCTATAGAAGGGATTCAGAACGGGCGATACAATGGACGCGGAGAATGGAAGATTGCTGTATTCAGCGGGGGTAGTGCATGGATGTATCCTGAGAATAGCCCGTACAGACTGACAATAGGCAATGGGGATCAGCTGCTTGTTTACTACGCGGATGATACAGAACTGCTTGACCGGATGGAAGTGAAATGGAAAGATAAAAACGGCCAGGAAATGGGTGGATACGCAAGCGCCAATATGCCGTTTTCCCTCCATATCACCAAGTCAAACGGTCAGCTGGGCGGTCTTCCGGCTTTCGGTGCTACTGTGACACTTCAAGGAAAAAGCGTAGTGGCAGACAGCACGGGAAAGGTGTCTTTTGCCGGCATGAAGCCCGGTGTCTATCCTGTGCAAGTCACCAAATACCGTAAAGATGCTGCTCCAGCACTTTCCAAACGGACGTTTGCGCTGCATGTCTCTTCCCCGGAATTGGCCAGCTTTACGGATGCCAATAAAGTCGCAGCTTGGGCACGTTTGGATATCGCAACAGCGCTCAGCAGCGGATATATTCAGGGCGTGAGTGCCAGCGGAAATGTGCTGGCTCCTAAGCAGAAGCTGACCCGGGCTGAATTTCTGACCCTGCTGTTGCGGCTATTGCATGAGTTCCCCGATGCCAAGGCCACTTCTAGCTTTAAGGATGTTCCGGCGGACAAATGGTACAGCGGTACCATCGCCAAGGCTGAGGAGCTGGGCATTATCAGCTCTTCAGCCGGCAAGTTCGAACCGGACCGCGGTATTACGCGGGAAGAAGCGGCGGATATGGTAACCAAAGCTGCCCGGTTGTCTACGTACGGCAGCCCGGACCGTGTGAAGTTTGCCGATACTTCCAGTTTGTCAGAGGCGAGCTGCCAGGCGATTCAGGCCGTGAATGAACATGAAGTAATGACCGGCAGCGGGGGCCGTTTCGATCCTAAGCAGATTCTGGTGCGTGAGCAGGCAGCGGCAATTTTAGTCAGACTGCAGAAATTAATCCCGGAAGCCTTCTATTAATGGAATAAACGTCCAGGGATATGATAAGCTTCAGATAGAGTTATCACATCCAGTGCAGAGGAGGCAAATCTATGAGCCGCTTGATCACAGGCAACATATATTATGGATTTCAGGTCGTTAATGAGGAATTTATCCGGGAGATCGATTCCGCCGTATTCACGATGGAACATCTGAAGAGCGGCGCCAGGCTGCTTTTCGTGCAGAATCAGGATGACAACAAGGTATTCAGCGTGAGCTTCAGGACCCCGCCTGAAGATAGTACAGGGGTCTTTCATATTTTGGAGCATTCTGTATTATGTGGTTCGGAGAAATATCCGGTGAAGGAACCTTTTGTAGAATTGCTAAAGGGTTCGATGCAGACATTCCTGAACGCATTTACGTTCGGGGATAAGACGATGTATCCGGTGGCGAGCCGGAATGAGCAGGATTTCTCCAATCTGATGGAGGTCTACCTGGATAGTGTCTTTCAGCCGAATATTTATAAGCAAAAGGAGATTTTTGAGCAAGAGGGCTGGCATTACGAGCTTCAGCAAACAGAAGACGAGTTGATCTATAAAGGCGTGGTTTACAACGAGATGAAGGGTTCCTATTCCTCGCCGTTTACAGTGCTGATGGACAGGATCAAAAAGTCGTTATATCCAGACACGATTTACCGCCATTCTTCAGGTGGAGATCCGCAGGAGATTCCTGCGCTTACGTATGAGCAATTCCTTAAGGCGCACAGCAACTATTATCATCCGTCCAACAGTTATTTTTATCTGTACGGAGACGTCTCTATTGAAGAGAAGCTGCAATTTATAGACCAGGAATACCTTAGCCGTTATGAAAAAAACAGCTTTGATACCTTCATTCCCCTACAACAGCCTACCGGAATGACGGAGCTGGTAGCGGATTATCCGATTCTGGAAGCAGAAACGGCCGACGACAAAACTTATTTGAGTCTGAACTATGTAATTGGAACCTCTACGGATCGGGAACTGAATCTGGCTTTTGATATTTTGAAAAGCATGCTAATGGACAGCAACGCAGCTCCGCTTAAGCAAGTCCTGCTGGAAAGCGGTCTGGGTAAAGATGCCTTTGCTTTTTATTCCGACAGTATGGTTCAGCCGCTGCTTGGTATTACCCTGACACATTCGAACGCCTCCGCCAAAGATGCCTTCGTGGAGCTGGTGAAGACCACATTAAGCAGCTTGGTTAAGAACGGGCTGGATGAGAAGCTGGTGCTGGCGGCGGTCAACAGCAAGGAATTTGAACTGCGGGAAGCGGACTTTAGCCGATATCCAAAGGGACTTACTTACAATATCGAAGTGATGAAGTCCTGGCTCTATGACGGTCAGCCGTCTACTCATATGCTTTATGAAGAGGTATTCACTACCATTCGGGAAAAAATAACGGATCGTTATTTTGAGAAGCTGATTGAGGTCTACTTACTGAATAGTGATCATTGCAGTCTGGTGGTGCTGAACCCGTCCAAGACGATTGCAGCCGACAAGGAAGCGAGCACCCAGCGTCAATTAAGTGAATACAAATCATCACAGCAACCAGACCAGCTGGAGCAGCTTGTGCAGAGTACACAACATCTTCTGGCGCGGCAAGGCCGTGCAGATGCTGCCGAGGATTTGCAGAAGCTGCCAAGTTTATCTCTACAGCACATTAACCGCAGTGCTGAACCTCAGGTGCCATCCCATGAATATAACCTTGAGGGTCTAAAGCTGATCCATCATGACGTATCTACTCAAAAGATTGCGTATTGCAAGTTTTATTGGGATACGAGTGTTGTGGCTCCTGAGCAAATTCCTTATCTTGTGCTGCTGGCAGAGGTATTGGGCCAAATGGAGACAGCTTCTTACAGCATTGAAGAGCTCACTAGTGAAATTGGGATGAAAACCGGAGGCATTCATTTCAAAAATGAGATCTTTGGCGCTGCAAAAGATACTGGAGCCAGTTATCAGCCTAAATTCACTGCGCAGGTTAAGGTGATGGCGGGGCATATTGGCGAATCGCTGGATCTGCTGCGCGAGCTGCTCTATACCAGCGCGCTCGATAACCTGACGAAGCTACAGGAAATCGTGCGCCGGGAAGCTTCGCAGATGGAATCGGTTCTGAACCAAAAAGGCAATGAAATCGCGGCCAGCCGCCTGATGTCTTATTTTTCGGACATGGGAGCGTATCAGGAACAACAGGGTGGTGTGGCCTATTACCGCTTTATCCGTGAGCTTGCCGAGAAGATCGATCAGCAGGGAGCTGAGGTGGCAGACACGCTGAAGGATATCTGTGCGGTTTTATTCAATAAACAGAATTTAATCATCAGCGTGACGGGTACCCCTGATTTGTATGAAGAATTTGCCGCTAATGTAGCGAAGCTGGATATTCAGGATCGGCCAGTGGTGAATAAACCTAAGATTACGGCGCAGGGGCATGCGGATAATGAAGGTTTTATGTCTTCCAGCCAGGTGCAATATGTGGTTAAAGGCTACGACTTCAACAAGCTGGGATTTACGTATTCCGGCAAAATGCAGGTGCTCAAAAAAATCATGAGCCTCACCTATCTGTGGAATGCCGTGCGCGTGAAGGGCGGAGCTTATGGCGGAAGCCTGATGCTGCGCAGAGATGGGATATTGATGTTCACTTCCTACCGTGATCCCAATTTGCAGGAGACGCTGGAGGTTTATGATCAGGCGTACCGATTCACCGAAGGATATGAAGCGGATGCCGACGAGATGACCAAAGCAGTTATCGGCACCCTGTCCATGCTGGACCAGCCGCTGAGCCCAAGCGCTCAGGGACGGCGGGCGGACCGGCATTATTTTGAGCAGGTAACCGGGGCCGAGCTGCAGCAGGAACGGGATGAAATCTTGTCGACCACACCGGAAGACATCAGACAGTATGCCGATTTGCTTAAGGCTGTGACGGAACAAAATTATTTCACAGTTGTCGGCAATGCCTCCAAGTTGGAATCGAAAAAAGTCTTATTCGGAAACCTAGAAGAACTAGTGATGTAATTTTCTCTAAAAACTCCTCTTCAGTACCTGTCTGCCGACAAGTGCTGGAGAGGAGTTTTTTTGTATTTAGTTAGAACCTTGACAGTTAGAGTTCTAACTATTATGATAATGATGTTACTTAGAGTTCTAACTAATCCGCAAGAGGAGGAAATAACAATGAACAAACCCGTTGTAGACACACCATTTTCTAATTTAATACGAGAGATTGGGATAAAAATAAAAGGTAAAGCTGACACCAGGTTAAATGAGTTAGGTCTGAACTCACAACAAGGCCGCATGATCGGCTATATTTTTGAGAATCAAGCAGAAGGGGTTATTCAGAAGGATTTAGCGGAGGTCTTTAACAGGAAGGGGGCGAGCATCACCAGTATGCTTCAGGGGTTGGAGAAGAAAGGGTATATCCAGCGTGTCACTCCTGAAAATGATGAACGTCAAAAGAGTATTTTTGTATTGGAAAAAGGTGCTCTTTTAGTGGAAGAGTTCAATGAGATTTTCTCTGAGGTAGAAGCAAGCATTACTAAGGCGCTTAGTCCGGAAGAAACTGCAACCCTAAAGTCTTTACTTCAAAAAGTTAGTTCGAGTTTATAAACGTTCGGAGGTTCACTTATGACAAATGAGTTCTCAAATCAATATTATTTAGAGTCGGCGCCCATGAAAAAAGCGATCGCTCATTTATCGATTCCCATGATGATTGGGATGTCTGTGGGTACTATTTATAATGTAATCAATGCTTACTTCATCGGCTTATTGCACAATACAAGTATGCTGACCGCAATCACGCTGGGCCTGCCTATTTTTACCGTTTTAATGGCTTTTGGAAATGTATTGGGGGTAGGCGGAGGAACGTTTGTAACCCGCTTGGCGGGGCAAAAAGAGACGGAAAAAGGGAAAAAGGTTGCCGGATATACTTTTTACGGGAGTATTGTAGTGGGGCTTCTTATCGCGCTCATCGCTTGGTTAGCTATTAATCCGATCACGCGAATGCTTGGTGCAGATGCTGCTACCTTAGACTTTACGAAGTCTTACGCGCTCACTCTTTTTGCAGGCGGATTTGCTGTTGTGCTTAATTTTGCATTGGAACAACTGGTCCGTTCGGAAGGGGCCTCGAAGGAATCAATGTATGGTATTTTTATCAGTACGGCTTTAAGTTTGATTTTTGATCCTTTATTTATTCTCGTGCTGAATTGGCATGTTGCCGGAGCTGCTTTGGCTATGGTTTTAGCAAATTTGGGCTCTGCCATTTATTATATTTACTTTTTGGAAACGAAAAGTGAGCATTTAAGAGGATTTTTGAAGCATTTCAAGATATCTGTACGAGATCAGCTTGAGGTTTATAAAATAGGTACAGCGGAGCTATTGCAAGCCAGTTTTTTAATTGTCAGCACGCTTTTGTTAAATAACTATTCCATTCAATATGGGGAGAGTGTGGTCGCCGGATTTGGTGTGGCTTTAAGAATTGTGCAGATTCCAGAATTTTTATCGATGGGTTTATTTTTGGGATTGATTCCGCTATTTGCTTTTAACTTTGCTAGTAAAAATACGGAGAGACTTAAATCCAGCATCAAATACGCTTTTGCATATATAGGCAGCATTGCAGTTATTTTTGTGAGTCTAGTATATGTGTTTAGAGGAACGATTCTTCATTGGTTTTCAGGCGATCCTTCTGTGCTAAGCATGGGAACTTATATTTTGGCAGCTATGCTGATCTCCGCTTTATTTAATGGATTTACCGGATTATTTATGAGCATTTTTCAAGCAACAGGGCAAGGCACACCCACTACTATTATGGCGATAAGCCAAGGTGTATTATTTATACCGATGATTATCGTATTGCATTCTATTTTTGGCCTGCACGGTGTGATTTGGTCGATGACTGTGACTGAGGTAATAACGAGTGTGATGGGTGTGGTTTTGTTTATGATTTTTCGGAAAAAACTGAATAGTGCGGGCGGGGATGGAAAAGGCGCTGTAGAGGTTACGTCGGGATAACGCGATTGCTTTATGTAAAACTCAATATGGATTTTGTTTGCTGCGGGAGCTTAGCTCGCGCTTTTTTTGCGTTGTGCAAAAGGAATATAAAACTGCTGGATCGGTAAAATTCGTTCCAAAATGAACAATTCTAGTTCTTATGATGACTGCTTACTTTTTCTACAATTATGGATAAGTAAAGGAGGAGAACTATGATACGCAAAAAAAGGTTTCATCTTAACATGGACACGCGCGAAGCGATGGCGGGATATTTATTCGTTGCTCCGCTTATGCTTGGGCTGATCATCTTGACGTTGATCCCGGTGCTGGGCTCACTGCTGTTAAGCTTCACGGACTGGAACTTTGTGGCTGGGTTAGGGGGGATTAAGTTCGCGGGCGTGGATAATTTCATCAGGCTGTTTCATGATGATGCTTTTATGAAAAGCTTGCTGAACAATTTGCTCTTTATTATCACAGTACCGGTTACGATCATCGTTGCCCTGCTGCTGGCTATCCTGATTGATAAACAGGTTTTTCTGAAGGATTTGTTTAAAGTAATTTATTTCCTTCCGTACATTTCCAGTGTAGTAGCCATCGCTATGGTTTGGCAGGTTATGTTTCACCCTTCGCTGGGACCCGTCAATCAATTCCTGATGTCACTGGGGTGGAACAACCCACCCAAATGGTTAGCTGATATCCATTATGCTCTGCCGTCGCTGATGTTGATTCAAGTCTGGATTCAGCTCGGTTACAACATTATTATTTTTATTGCAGGTTTACAGAGTATTCCAAAGGATCTTTATGAAGCAGCTGATATTGATGGTGCCAACGTCTGGCGCAAATTCCGCAACATCACGGTTCCCTGCATTTCGCCAACTACCTTTTTCCTGCTGGTAACAGGGGTTATCGGCTCATTTAAAATCTTTGATCTGATACAAGTATTGACCCAGGGTGGACCGGCTAACTCCACGACCGTTATCGTCTACGAGTTATATGATACAGCCTTCAATCAGCTGAAGACAGGTTACGCCTCTAGCATGGCACTCGTTCTGTTCCTTATTTGCCTGATCATTACAGCCTTGCAGATGTTGGCGCAAAAAAAATGGGTCAACTATTAAAGGCAGAAAGGAGAAATTACAGTGAAAAAAGAGCTTCTATCCAGAACCTTCTGGACCATCGCCATGGGACTGCTAGGGATTGCATTTCTTTTACCGTTCCTATGGATGTTATCCACTTCCTTTAAGCTGGAGAAAGATGTGTTTAACTTTCCGATTCAATGGTTGCCACAGCAGTGGAACCTCATAGAAAATTATAAACAGGTATGGTCGGGTGATTTCGCTCGCTATTATGGAAATTCCATTTATATTACGCTGGCTACGACTATAATTAATGTGCTGATATGCGCACTTGCTGCTTATGGGTTCTCCAAGCTGCGTTTTCCGGGCAGGGATGCGATGTTTATAGTTGTATTGGCACTTTATATGGTTCCTCCGCAGGCTTCGTTGGTTCCACAGTTTCTACTGTTTAACTGGCTGAATTTAATTGACACACATTTGGGATTGATCCTGATTAACAGCTTTAGTATTATTGGAGCGTTTATGCTCAAGCAATTTTTTATGGGGGTAAACAACGAGTATCTTGAATCGGCGCGGATGGATGGAGCAGGGCATTTTCGCTCTTTTCTACAGATTGCCTTTCCGCTGATCCGTCCCGCTGTAGCTACTTATGCTATTTTGCGCTTTATTTGGACCTGGAACGACTATCAATATCCACTCATTTTTTTGAAGTCCAAGGAGCTGTTCACGATTCAGCTGGGGATCCGGTTGTTCGGGGACCAATACGGGGATGTCTATTCACTCATGATGGCTGGTGCGGTATCTGCAATTCTGCCGTTGCTGATCATTTTTGCTCTCGGGCAGAAGCAGGTTATTGAGGGAATTGCCCTCGGAGGTGTGAAAGGATAATAAAAGTCAAAATAGTTTCTCTTCGGTAGAATATGAGAACTTTCCTCGTCAATCCTGCATGTTAGGATGTTCTTGTAAGCAGTTACATAGTAGCTGGTTATTAAGCGAGTAATGCCCAACACATTTATAGGAGGGTCTATATGAAAAAGAAATTATTATCTGCATTCATCATCACATCGATGGCGTTATCATTGGCCGCTTGCGGCGGAAATGCGAAAACCAATAATGCAGAAGCGACTAATGCACCCGATGCTGGTGGAAATTCAAAGCCTGCAGCAGAGAAGGTTACCCTGAAGCTGAGCACCTGGCAGACAGAAGCCAAAGCGAAATGGAGCACGATTATCGCGGAGTTTGAGAAGACGCATCCCGATATTCATGTGGAAGTAGATTTGCTGAATGAAAAAGGTGATTCGGTAGCCTCTATGCAGAAGCTGGATTTGATGGCGGCTGCGAGCGATCCGCTGGATATTGTCGAACTGCCTTATACCAACTATTCACAGCGTGCAGATATCGGTTTGTTGGAACCGATGGATGACTATATTCAGAAGGAAGGTTATAAGCTCGCAGATGAATATCTGGTGGACACTACGGTCAATGGCAAAATCTATGCATTACCGTCTTCCATGCAGCGCTGGTTCGTGCTCCTTAACAAAGAAATGTTAGATGAGGCGGGCCTTCCGGTTCCGACCGACTGGACATGGGCGGATTTCGAAGAGTATGCCAAGAAATTGACCAAGGGTGAGGGCGCAACGAAACGTTTTGGCGCATATCTGCATAATTGGCCGGATTATTTCCAGCTCCAGCTGATGAGCAAGTCTACGGATAATACTTTTCTAAAAGCTGATGGAACCTCCAATGCACTTGACCCGCAATTTAAGGCTAATCTGCAGATGATGAAGAAAATGATGTACGAAGATAAGAGTGCCACTCCTTATGAGGATATTATTTCGCAAAAACTAGCCTACCGGAATCAGTATTTTAACGGTTTAGCAGCGATGCTTCCGATGGGCGACTGGATGGTTGCGGAATCGGGTGGAACGGATGCCATTCCGGCAACCTTTGTTACCGCGTTTGCGCCGATTCCCCGACTTGACAGTGAGAGCAAACACTACTCGCCCGTACAGCCGACCTACATGGGAATAGCCGCTAAATCCAAGCATAAGGAAGCTGCCTATACCTTTGTGCGCTGGTATACCTCAGAAGGACTGGAAATCGGTGGACGCGTTTTCTCTGGCTGGGCCAAATCGGATACGAACAAATTAGTGGATACAATTGTGAGTGGTTCTAAGGATGCCTCTAAGATTGACGTCGATTCTCTGAAATATACGATGGAGAACTCGACACCTGGTGCAACGCAGGTTCCGGCTAAATATGCGGATGAAGCTAAGAACAACGTTATTCCAGAAGCGGAGATGTATCTCCTAGGCCAACAGGATCTGGATGTCACAGTTGCCAATATCGATAAAAAAATAACGGAAGTTGTTCAGAACAATAGCGGAAAGTAAGCGGAGGCTGATTGTACGCTTTTCAAAGGGGGCTTATAATGTGGGGGCAGGAAAGCATTTCTGCCTCCTGCTCCAAATTCAAACAGATGTGGGGCCTGTAATCCGTGTTTAGAAAGCATCTATCCCTCCGTAAGAAACTTGTCTGGTCATCGCTGATCTGCGTCCTGATCCCGCTGATCTGCATTTACATGGTTACTGATTATTTGACCCGGGATCTCATTCTGGAGAAAGCGGTTGGTAGCGCAAGAGAATCTTTAAATGCAGCCAGCGCCAATATGAATGCCATATTTGAACAGACACTGGAACAGTCCAACTTTGTGCTCCAGAACAGCGAGATCAGGCAGATGATGTCTGCCGATTCAGAGTCGCTCCGTGCACCAAAGCAGATCATTCAGTATAACCGTATGTCGCGGATGCTGGATGATATGTTTGTTTTAACAGAATATTTGAAGGTGACGTTAATCGGAAAAAATGGTCTTATTTATACCAGCTATCCTTACAGTGACTTTAATCCGAGTAATTTCTACAACAAGAATTGGACATCGTTGCTGAAACAAATTCAACCCATCTCGACTTATTGGAGAGCGGAGCACGATACGTACTACAATTATTCTGATAAAGGCTCAGCTGATTGGGTAACCATTGCAAGGCCGATTCAATCGACCTCTAGCAGTACCATCGGATATTTAATTATTAATATCAATGAGCGCAAGCTCCGTCCTTATCTAAATAACGATAATGATAAAGAGATGATGCTTTTGGATGACAAGGGAACTGTAGTTTCCCATGCTGATAAGGCCCGAATCGGAGAGACGATGACGTGGTTGAAAAAGGATGGCGAGCTTGACACTGTGGAAATCGACGGAGAGAAGTTTTTATATGTTGATCAGGAGCTGAGCAGCAACAAATGGCGGATGGTCAGCATTATCCCGCTGAAGGCAGCCTTGTCAAAAAATAAGCAGATTTTATTTATCAGCCTGGCGGTGCAGATTCTTTTCTTTACTTTGTTTTCCGTTCTCTTAACCGTTCTAATCTCAAAGCTGACTCAGCCTATCGTAAAATTAAGCGCTTTTGTAAAGCGAATAGGTCGTGGTCAGTTAGATGAACGTTCGTTCATTCGAGGGAATAATGAGGCAGCACAGCTCGCCCGCACCATTGACCAGATGCTAGATCGGATCGAGTCTATGATTGAACAAATCACTTATGAACAGACGGGAAAAAGAAAAGCCGAACTAGAGATGCTACAAGCGCAGATCAATCCACATTTTATGTTTAATCTGCTGAATTCGATTCGCTTAAATATTCTGATGCAAGGCGATCGGGAGAATGCTGAGTTGATTGGTTCGCTGTCGTCTTTGCTCCGTATGACCTTTAACAGGGACAATGAGTTTATCCCGCTTCGTGAGGAGACAGATACGATATCGCATTATGTCACTTTAATGAATTTCCGCCATGCCAATCAGGTCAGGCTGGAAATGAATTTAGCGGACGGGAGCGCTGAAGCACTGGTGCCTCGATTTATGATTCAACCCATGATCGAGAATGCCATCATCCATGGCTTCGAGCAGTTTGGTGGCGAGATTTTTATTGAAGCTCGTATTGTTGCAACTACGGGAAGCTTGGTTATCACCATTAAGGATAATGGGATCGGGATGTCACCGGAAACTTTAACAAGACTTCGTGAAACCGCATACAGCAGCGAACAAATTACAGAGGAGGACAGAAAAGGGTTCTCCGGCATAGGTTTACGCAATGTGGCCCAACGCCTCAGTATGATTTATGGCGCTTCTTTTAAGCTGAATATTCAAAGTGAACCTGATGTGGGCACGGAGATTTGTCTGGAGTTTCCTCTGGATTACGGAAAGGTGGGTGTGGAGAATGCTGACGGCAATATTGGTGGATGATGACTATCCGGTTATCCGTTATTTGTCGCAGGCCGTACCTTGGAGTGAGCTCGGTATTGAACTCATCGGTTGTTATTATAGCGGTCTCGAGGCTTGGGAAAAAGCACAGCAGAGTCCACCAGATCTCATTATTACCGATATTGGCATGCCCAAGATGAACGGGCTGGAGATGCTGGAGCTATTCAGAGCTGTGCAGCCCGGAATCCGTGCGATTATTCTCTCCTGCCACAACGAATTCAAATACGCCCAGCAAGCGCTGAAATTAAACGTAGGAGAATATATTTTAAAGGAATCACTGGATATTGAGCAGTTACAGCAAGCGATTAGAACCCTTGTGGCGGAAGTGGGACTGAATAGGCAGCAGCATACGGAGATGCTGGTTTATAAGCAAAAGCAGTCTCAAAATCGCGCCGCGCTGAAGGAAAAGTTTCTAAAAGATACCTTGTATCAATCCTGGGACAAGGGGGCTTGGATCGAGCAGGCCCGATCAAACGGAATTATGATCCATGCCAAAAACTATATCCCGCTGGTTATTGTAATTGACCGTCCAGAGGAAGCTTCAAGGGTGCGACGGATGAGTGAATATACGATTTCTTTTGCGGTTGAGAATATTATGCAGGAAGTGCTTGAGGCTGATCACAGTCTGTTTATTTCGAGATACAGCCATAAGGAGATAGTCATTCTCTTTTGTAGCGACCAGCCTTCCAAAGATCACCAGGCAATCTATCACTCCATTCAAAATGCAGCCTCTGCGGTTCAGAAATATCTTAAACTTTCTGTCTCTTGCTTATTTGGCGCTGAGGCGCGCAGTCCTGAGGAAATTCGCGGAACATTGCAGCGGATGCTGAAGGAGAAAATACAGCGCTTTTATCTCCCTGCGGCGGGAATTCACCGTTTTGAAGAAGTCTGCTTTTCCGGAGAAGATATTTATGCTGAATATGGAACCTTGTACGCTGTTATCAATGATGATATTGCCTTGAACAGGAACACGGAGCTTCGCGTTCATGTAAAGGAATGGAGGGAATGGGTGGCCTCGCAAAAATTCCATCCGAATGAAGTCAAGGAATGTGTGCTTCGCTTGCTGATGGACTTGCAGATGAAGACGAAACAGCTTCTGCAATCTCCATTGCCTATAACCGAAGAAAAGCTATTTAGCGTGGTTGGTGACATTGAAACTCTGGAGCATTTGGAACAATGGCTGGTGCAGTACTTGGAGGAATTAGCGCGGAAAATAAGTATGTTCTCCATCAAGTCTAAACGGAGTGAAGTCATCAAAGCCCAGCAGTTCGTGATTAGTCATGTGACGGAGAAAATAACGCTGGAGGACATGGCAGGCCGCCTTAACTTAAATGCCAGTTATTTCAGCCGCTTATTCAAACGGGAAACAAACCAGAACTTCATTGAATATGTAAATATGCTAAAGCTTCAGAAGGCAAAGGAGCTGCTTAACCAATCTGAAAAGACAGTGGAAGAGATCTCCGAGTATTTGGGATATGCCAACAAAAGTTATTTCATCAAGCTGTTTAAACGGGAAATGGGCATGAGGCCTAGTGAATATGCGGCTTGGCATTGAGTGTGGACAGGAGGAAACATTGCTGTGGAAATAAAGGGCACTAAAAATGAATTACAGATGTTCCTAAATGAACTATATACTCCACTGGAGAGCAGATTTACTTCTGGTTGTGCAGGAATTAATATGGGCGCTACAGGATCGATTTACAATGAAGCTACAGCGCTTATGGAAGCTTTCGCACGTCCTTTATGGGGCCTTGTTCCTCATGCCAGCGGTGGAGGGGAAAGTGCACTCTGGCCGATGTTTCTGGAAGGGATCATCAACGGAACAGACCCGGAGCATGAAGAATATTGGGGGCAATTTACTACCAAAGATCAGCGTATGGTAGAGCAGGCCGTGTTGGGATTGGGGCTTGCTCTTGCACCACATAAAATGTGGGAGCCGCTGAGCGACACGCAGAAAATGAATGTATATAACTGGCTGAATCAGATTAATCATGTGGATCGTTCCAATCCGAATAACTGGCTGATGTTCACGGTTCTTGTGAATGTGGGCTTCAAGAAAGTCGGATTGCCTTATGATCAGAGCATAATGGATGATTATCTAGCGAAGATCGATAATTACTATCTTGGTGACGGTTGGTATTCCGATGGATTGACCGATCAGAGGGATTATTATATTGCTTTTGCTATGCATTATTATACGCTGATATACGCTAAGTTGATGGCGGATGATGATCCTCAGAGAGCTGCTGTTTATCGGGAAAGATCCGCACGATTTGCCGAGGATTTCATTTATTGGTTCGCTGAGGACGGAAGTGCACTTCCTTTTGGTCGTAGCCTGACCTATCGTTTTGCACAGGTTTCTTTCTGGAGTGCGCTGGTGTATGCAGAAGTGGTTCCTTTTTCATATGGCGTTCTTAAAGGAATCATTATGCGCCATTTTCGATGGTGGTTTGAACAACCTATTATGGGATTAGACGGACTGCTTAGCATCGGATATGCTTATCCGAATCTAGTTATGACAGAGAGCTACAACGCCCCCGGATCTCCGTATTGGGCTTTTAAAGCTATGCTTATTCTTGCCTTGCCAGATGATCATCCTTTTTGGCAGGCGGAGGAAGAGCCGCTGCCTATTTTGAAAGAGGTACGGGCTCTCCAAGAGGCGCGTATGCTAGTGAGTCGCCCGGAAGGAAATCGGCATGTTATTGCCTATACCTCTGGCCAGATGGCTAACTTTGATATGGCCCATAGCGCAGCCAAATATTCTAAATTTGCATATTCCACTCTGTTTGGCTTTAGTGTCCCGAAAGCGGGTTACGGGTTGGTTCAAGGCGCTTACGATTCTACACTCGCACTATGCGAATGTGATGAACACTATCGGGTACGCAGATTCTGCGAGACCTGGGAAATCGGAGACAGCTATGTATATTCCCGCTGGCATCCCTGGAGTGATGTACATGTGGAGACATGGATTATTCCGGCAGGTCTATGGCATGTTCGTGTTCACAGCATTCATACTGCCCGGCGGCTGGATGTAGCGGAGGGTGGATTTGCCATTGGCCAGTCAGCTGGCTTCTCGCACAGTGAACGGGAAACCATTAAGGTATCAAACACTGCTGTTTCGGTGCAGCTGCCCTGGGGAATCAGTGCCATACATAGGCTAAGCGGCTTTGATCGGGGAGAGTGCGTACATCCCGAGCCGAATACCAATCTGCTGAAGCCGCGGACACTTCTTCCGAGCTTGTGCTCCAGACTGGAACCGGGAGATCAAGTATTGTTATCTGCTGTCTTCGGAGCGACGAATACTCCGGAGAACCAGGCAAGTCTTGCTTCACCACCGCTTATTCAATGGCACTCGGACGGAAGGGTTGCTGTATACGAACCTGGTAACGATACACTTTTGCATACTGTTGATTTAAGGGAAGGGAGAAACAAAGATGTGGAATAAGGCTATTGAGGATGCGATTCACAAAGTTGGGAGCAATATGGCTAACCATCCGGGCAAACTGCCTCATATCGCTGAGGGGCAACAGTACGAATGGGGAGACAACGACGACTGGATAGAGGGTTTCTATGTTGGGATGATGTGGCTTGCTTATGAATATAGTAAGGATTCATGCTATAAGGAGGCGGCAGCCTCTTGGTTAGGGGACTTCAAGCATCGTCTGGATCAGCACATCGCCCTGGACCATCATGATATTGGTTTCTTGTATACACTGACTGCAGTAGCGGAGTGGAAAATAACGGGCAGCGAAGCTGCGCGAGCTGTCGGCCTGCAAGCTGCGGACACGCTGTGCAAGCGCTGGCGTGAACCAGCAGGGATTCTTCAAGCCTGGGGACTGGAGAGTGACCCGGAGAATGCGGGACGTATCATTATTGACTGCTTGATGAATTTACCTCTATTGTTCTGGGCAGCGGAGGAAACAGGAGATAAGCGCTATTATGAAATAGCGCTCGAACATGCGTTTAAGAGCCGGAAATTTCTTGTGCGTGGGGATGCCTCCTCTTACCATACTTTTTATTTTGATCCGGCTACCGGAAATGCAATTCGTGGGGGAACACATCAAGGTTATGAGGACGGATCGACCTGGACACGGGGTCAAGCTTGGGGAATATACGGTTTTGCTCTGGCGTATCGCTATACGCAGAATGAGGATTTTCTTAAGACCTCTAAGAGCCTAGCGGATTATTTTATCAGTCATCTACCGGAGGACGGTGTGGCTTATTGGGATTTCGATGTGCCAGTGGGAGCGGACACCCCTCGCGACAGCTCGGCTTCGGCGATTGCTGCAGCCGGTCTTTTGGAACTGCTCGATCACCTAGGTGTAGATGATCCGGACCGGGCCATTTATGAAGTTGCTTTACACCGTAGCATGAAATCCCTAGTGGAACATTATGCGACATCTGGAAATCCGGAAGCAGAGGGACTTCTAAAGCATGGTTCTTATCATGTGAGAGGTGGACGTGTGCCTGATGGTCATATGATTTGGGGAGATTATTATTATTTGGAAGCGTTGATCCGCTTGCAGACTGGCATCCGAGGCTATTGGTAGTGAGATGTTAGAATGTGGAAAGGTTTAGCCTATAGAAAAAGGAAACTGCTAAGACTAATCTCTTAGCGGTTTTCTTTTTTTTTGTGGCTACTATACAAGAATTTTAAAACGTAGTTATTTACTTGGAATAGTATGAATAAAATCATATCACCACACGTAAGGTTTAATGTAAGATTTTGATAATTATTAGAAATTAAGAAAAGGGGATCGGGTTACTCAGATATGAATTTAGACTGGGAGTTTATCTACGAGAGTTTGCCGCTTTATGGTGAGGCGATGTGGCTGACAGTGAAGCTAGCGTTGTTAGCTATTGTATTTTCACTCCTTATTGGATTACTGTTCAGTATCGTCTTGTACTATAAGGTCAAAATCGTCAGTGATGTTATTAAGATCTACATTGAGCTTTCACGGAACACCCCTTTACTTGTGCAGCTCTTTTTTCTTTACTATGGCTTACCTAAGATCGGAATTCACTTTAGTGAGATGACCTGTGCGATTGTAGGCATGACATTTTTGGGCGGGAGCTATATGACAGAGTCTTTTCGTGGTGGGTTCGAGGCAGTTAGCCAATCGCAGATTGAATCAGGTCAGAGCATTGGACTGTCTAAGCTGCAGCTGGTCAGATATGTTATTTTTCCCCAAGCCTTTGCGATAAGTATTCCTTCTTTAGGGGCAAATGCGATCTTTCTTCTGAAGGAGACCTCTATTGTAGGTGCCATTGCTTTAATGGATTTGATGAATGTGGCAAAAGACTTGATCGGCATGCATTATAAAACAGCGGAGTCTCTGCTCCTTCTGGTACTCGCCTATTTGGTGTTAGTCCTGCCCTTATCGCTTTTATTGACTTGGGTGGAAAGGAAGGTGAGATATGCAGAATTCGGGGATTGAGGTGCTTTTTGAAGGTTCTAATTTCGAACGATTATTAGGGGGCTTACTTGTAACGATTGAAATTTCATTCCTCTCTATTGGAATCGGTACGTTATTAGGTATCCTTATGGGATTGCTCCGGACGCTGGGATCGAGGCCTTTAAGGTTTATATTACGTCTTTATTTGGAGACCTTTAGAATTATTCCGATTCTAGTGTGGCTGTATGTAGTACATTTCAGTTTCTCTCCATTACTTCATATCGATATCAGCGGGGAGGCTACCTCTATATTGGTGTTCAGCTTATGGGGAGCTGCGGAGATTGGGGATCTTGTTCGTGGAGCTTTGCAATCTATGCCAAAACATCAGGTGGAATCTGCCAGGGCGCTAGGTCTGAGCAGCAGTCAACTTTATCGGCATATTTTGATTCCGCAGGCTGTACGCAGAATGCTGCCGGGAATGATTAATCTTGCCACACGAATGATCAAGACAACATCACTGGTGGTGCTGATTGGAGTGATTGAGGTGGTAAAGATCGGGCAGCAGATTATTGAACTCGGCGTGATAAAAGCGCCCACCGCTTCCTTCTGGGTATACGGCTTTATCTTTATATTATATTTTTCTGTATGTTTTCCGTTATCCAGACTTTCGAAAAAAGTTGAAAGCAGATGGCAAAATTAGGGCTTAGGAAGGAACGGTTGTAATGGCAGATTCCGGAGAACTCCTGCTGGAGGTTACACAATTACACAAATATTTTGGAGAGCGAAAGGTTCTGGACGGCATTGAATTGCAGGTGGCAAAAGGAGAAGTAATCGTTATTCTCGGTCCCTCTGGCTGTGGAAAAAGTACGTTCCTGCGTTGTCTTAACGGTTTGGAGCCGGTTCAGGAAGGGGCGATACAATATCGTGGGCAGAACCTTGCGGGGGCTGCTGTAGATTGGCGTGAAGTTAGGCAGCATATCGGAATGGTCTTTCAAAATTATGAGTTATTCCCGCATATGACGGTTATGGATAACATTCTTTTAGGTCCTCTGAAAGTACAAAAGAGAGAGCTCAAAGAAGCAACGCAGCAAGCGGAACAGCTCTTAGAGCGGGTTGGGCTGCTTGAGCGTAAACTTGACTATCCACGGCAGCTTTCCGGTGGACAAAAGCAGAGAATAGCTATAGTAAGAGCTTTATGTATGAATCCGGAGATTATGTTATTTGATGAAGTGACGGCATCCTTGGATCCGGAAATGGTTCGGGAAGTGCTTGATGTGATCTTAGGGCTTGCTCAGCAAGGAATGACGATGATCATCGTGACTCATGAAATGGGGTTTGCCAGATCGGTTGGGGATCGGATCGTGTTTGTGGATCAAGGCAAGATATGTGAGATCGCTGCCCCGCAACAATTTTTTACCCACCCTGCGACAGAACGTGCCCAGCATTTTCTGGATATATTTCAGTACGAAAAATTATAGAAATAGGAGAGGAAGAGAAATGAAGAAAAGTTTGAAATGGCTAACGATGCTGGTAGGTGTAAGTATATTATTGATGGGATTGGCTGCTTGCGGCAATAGTTCGGATAACAACGGAAACTCAGCATCTTCTAAATTCACTTCTATTGAACAGCTAAAGAAGAAAGGGAAGATTAAGATCGGCGTATTTGCAGACAAACCACCTTTTGGTTATGTGGACGCTGAGGGTAAAAACCAAGGGTTTGATGTGTATATTGCCAAACGGTTTGCCAAGGATCTGCTGGGGGATGAATCGAAGGTTGAATTTGTGTTAGTTGATGCTGCCAGCCGCGTGGCTTATCTTGAATCGGGTAAGGTTGATATCATTATGGCTAACTTTACGGTCACCGAGGAAAGAAAAGAAAAAGTGGACTTTGCAAATCCGTATATGAAATTGTCCTTTGGGATCGTATCCCCAGACAGTGCTCCAATCACTTCCATTGATCAATTAAAAGGGAACAAGCAAAAGCTCATTGTAGCTAAAGGTACGACAGCGGAAACCTATTTTACCAAAGAATATCCGGATATTGAATTGCTCAAATTCGATCAGTACACAGAGATTTTTGCAGCGCTTAAAGATGGTCGGGGGGCGGCAATTGCTAACGATAATACAGAACTCATTGCCTGGGCTAAATCGAATCCTGGATTTACGGTCAGCATTCCTGCTTTCGGGGGTCAGGATACAATTGCTCCAGCAGTGGCAAAGGGGAATAAGGAATTATTGGACTGGATTAATACAGAACTTGATACCCTTGGTAAAGAACAATTTATCCATCAAGCCTATAAAGAAACCTTAAATGAAATTTACGGTGAAGGATATACCGATGAGCTTGTTGTTGAAGGCGGGAAAATCCAGTAACAGATTAGGAATAACATTGCGGGGGCATCTGAGAAGATGCCTTTTCTGCTGATAGACTATTGCAATTTCTATAATGCCGAGTATAATACTGGGTATACACAGAATAAGGAGTCGGTGAAAATGTCTGTCGATGATTATCTGGATCTTCTAAACTACGCCAAAGCAATTAACGATGGACAGTGGCAAGCTGACATCATAGACCGTTTGAATAAGCTGAGTAAGGCTTCTCATGCTGAGACAACAGAACAAAGTGTGAACGAGCTGTGGATTCAATTCGACGATATAAATGCAATATTAATGGATTTATTTAATAAGCTGAGAGAAAGTGTGGATCCAGTAGAGCAGTATCGGTGGAAAGAGAAAATCTGGGAGTTAAAGCAGGAACGGATTAATCTATCGAAGAAGATTCAGAGTAGATATATCAGGATATAATTTAAGCCCACATTGTGATAAAAAAGAAAATAAAAAAAGGCATGCAGTTAGTCTGCTCTGCCAAACTTACGATGGTCTATAGGCTACTTAGACATTTGCATTCCTTCGCGCATCATTGTCATACACATAGTCATCATTTCATCGCAGTCCTGCATTTTTTTCATCATCATATCCATGTTCATATCCATCATGCCCATTTCAGACATTTTTTCCATGCCCATCTTCATACAGTTCATCTTAGACATCATATCATCCATACACATGTTCATCATCATTTCCATACACATCTTGTCCATTTTTAATTCCTCCCTTCTTTTAAATTACCTTTCTTCCATAAAATACTATACAATTTCGGAACAATCAACGCTAGATTTGATATTTTACTAACTTATTTTTCTTATTTGTCGTAATTATGTATATCCTTACCATGTGGATGTTATTAATCAGAATACTTAATTGCGGATCGGTGACTATTGGCTAGATTGCCTCAGGTCAGCGTTTTTTTGCGTTCTACAGAGTGAGGAATTAACGAGCCGGATCATCACTCTGGGATAAACGAGAAGACACTGCCATAGGTCCCTGTAAATATGGGCTGACCGAATTTTTGTGTCCATTCCTTGAGTAGCTTATATGAGACCTTTTTGCTCGTAATTACATAATCGGGATGATCGTAATTAACGATCTCGGGAAGGTATTCAGAGAATCCGTGCATCGAGCGTTCAAAAGCAGTCCAACCCAATACGCCAAGAGAATCTTTTGTCACGAAGGGATCTTGTCTGCCATCACATAACACATCTCCCCCTCGAAACATGACATAGCCGGATGAACCGTAGTGGGCGAGAACTTTGGGACGTGTACCTTCAGGTGTATGCTGCAGAATATAGTCCATTTCATCTACAGGATATTTTTTAGCGTCAATAACTGGTGGTACAAGGAACAGATAAGCAATGTTTAGCAGCAGACCAACTGCCAGTAACCCTCGTAATGTACTTTGTCGGACTAGAATACCTGTTTTGGTGAACTCAGGAAGCACATCAAAAAATACAGCCGCAAAATAGGGAATGAACAGCCACATAAACAGGTTTTGCTTGAAGTTTGATACACCGAGGTATAGAATCCCAAGCATAAGAAAAAAACGGAACGGTTTACGCTGGAGTGCAAAAGGAAGTGTGCAGGCAAAGAACATAAGCAACAGTAGAATGGGCAAATTATCCAAGCTATTGAACCGAATCGGCTGCCATTCATTAATCAGCAGGTTAAAGTTCTTTTTCGTTACTGTCAAAATAAACAAGAGGCTTTTTACGCCGCCTGGATTTAGAATGCCAACTAACCAGATGAGACCGAAGACTATAATTTTACGCTCATTCAGCGTTTTTTGGATCAATGATTCAAGCAAGGCCATCCCTGTAAATACAGCAATTACAAGCCATACTCCTGCATGGAAATTGGCAATGGCAATAGAAAGGGCAATCATCGCAGCGGCATAATTCTTTTGAGAACTCATTTGATATTCACGTAAATATACGAAAAACCAGACAATCATAAACGAAGAGATCATCTGTGGACGGCCTTTGAAATAATTATAATAAATCCAGCAAGAAATTAGCAGCACAAAAGGGAGCAGGAGAACATGGTCTTCCTGAAGTCCCAGTTCTTTGCGTGAAACCTTACCCAGCCGAAGCAATCCGAGCACTAAAAAGAACAAGCATACAGCGGTCAAAATATACACACCCGGCCATCCAAAAGCTGCATAAAGCGGGGCAACGAGCAGCTGGAATCCGAATTCATGAGGGACGTAGGGCAGCTTATCTCCGTAAAAAGTATGTATGGCATGATGTAGAACTTGTCCGTGCTCGATCATATATTGTCCTAGCTCTATATGCCAGAAGGTATCGGGATCATTGTAAGAAAATTTAGGGAACATCAGCAAGATAGCGGCTATAACGAATATGCCGTACAAAAGTTTGTGTATATTGAATTTCACCATTATTTTGTTTCCTTTCTTATATAATAGAAAATTTATGAAGCGGAGTGAACACTCATGCATCAACTATTTACGTGGATATCTGAATCCGCGCTTCACCTTGTCAATTCTATGGGCATTTGGGGTATATGGTTAGGGATGATTCTAGAGAGTGCCTGTATCCCCATTCCCAGTGAAGTGATTATGCTCAGCGGTGGCTGGCTGATTGCGCAAGGCTCGCTTACTTTTATGGAAGTTGCTGTTGCTGGGATATTCGGAAACCTACTGGGTTCCATCATTGCCTATTATATTGGTAAGGCTGGTGGACGCCGGTTATTAGAGAAATACGGAAAATATATTCTCCTGAATGAGCATCATCTGGAGCAATCGGAGCGTTGGTTCGAGCGTTATGGCGAGAGTACCGTATTTTTTACTCGTATGTTGCCCTTTATTCGTACTTTTATCTCACTGCCCGCAGGGATTGCTGGAATGAAAGCTTGGAGATTCATAACATTTACAGCACTCGGCTGTATCCCGTGGAACTTAGCTTTGATCTATCTGGGATACCGCTTAGGTGACAACTGGGGTATCGTGGAGCAATTTATTCGCCCAATCAGTTATACCATTTGCGGAATCGTGGTGCTTCTTGTGTTGAGATGGTTAGTACGGAGATTTCGTAACCAGACTTAATGCCAACTCTTCGGGTGTTTTCTGCTCGGTGAGCCTCGCAGCTTATTATGGATAAATTAAGGTTAGGAACGTCGATGCTAGAATTAACTGTTATATGTTGAATGTATTCTATATTCAAGATTAATCTACTTATGTCTGGGAGGTTTGAAATGAAGGTCAAACGAATCGTCGCCAATATAAACACGAAGGATATCACGGCAGCTAAATGCTTCTATGAGGATGTGCTCGGTCTTGATTTAATGATGGATCATGGTTGGATTAGAACTTATGGTTTAGACGAGGAGATGAGCATTCAGATTAGTTTTGCCTCACAGGGTGGCTCAGAAACGCCTACGCCTGATCTATCAATTGAAGTCGATGATGTCGATGCTACATTTGAAAGCATGAAGAAAGCTGGATTTCCGATAGAATATGGGCCTGTTGATGAGCCTTGGGGCGTTCGGCGATTCTATGTCCGCGACCCGTTTGGCAAACTTATTAATATCCTTGCACATAGACATTAGAAGAGTGGTCACGGCGTGCAGAAATCTTGATTGTTAAACTGTCGAATAGCGATAGCTAAATGATGACATAGGGGCAGCCGGTCAGGGGATCGGCTGCCTTTGTTCAACTAACGGGCAGTAGAGCGTAATGTCGCTGATACAAAAAACTAACATTACATAAAGTGTTGCTACGAATTGTATGTCTTGGGTAGAGATAGGGCAACCTAATTAATGGAAAATAAGATAACGGAGGAAAAGAGCGCGTGGATTTTTTTAAGAGCCAAGAGTCATTGTCGGCAATAGGGTGGATTTTACGCTCGATTGTCGGATTTGTATTCCTTATAATTGCTGCCAAAATGATGGGTCAGCGTTCAATATCGCAGCTTAGGTTTCTTGATTTCATCATCGCGTTGACGCTGGGAAATATTATTGCGCATCCACTGTCGGACGAGCAACTTGGCCTGAAGGGTTCCATGATTACGACTCTTTCGCTCGTGATCCTATACATAGTCGCGATCTGGCTCAGTTTAAAGATCCCACTGTTAAAACAATTTTTCGATCCTCCAGCGATTACTCTTATTCAGGAAGGGAAGCTTAATTACCGGAACCTATCGAAGGCAAAGTTACCTATTGATTTTTTGTATGCAGAGCTGAGAAAGTCGAGTGTAGAGGATATCTCGAAGGTTGCCTTTGCTTCATGGGAGCCAGGCGGTACTCTTTCTGTCTTCGTAAATACGGCTTATCAGCCTGTAACTCCGGCTGATCTGAAGTTGGCCACACAACCATTTAACCTGACCAAACCGATTATTGTGGATGGCCACATTGAACATGCACTGTTACGCGAAATCGGCAAAAACCGCGAATGGCTGGAAACGGTAATACAGCCCCACTTATTGAACAATGTCATCTTGGCAACCGTAGATAGTAAGCTTACAGTGCAGGTACATGTGGTTGAGGGTCCATAAAGGTATGTTTCCTCCGAAAGTGTAATCGCGTAGCCATGAAATTTGAATATATAATACGGTTCACCGTAATGCTTCCAAATACAAAGTACAGTTTGACCACAAAATGTATATCAGTATATAAAGCAAAAAACACTCCTGACAATGGAGTGTTTTTTGTTATTCAAATTTATTTGAGGTCCATGTAGCAATTCCATTCATTGGACATGCAACAACCAGCCAATTATCAAATTCTACTCCCACCTGCCAACATTCATACTTCTCATGAAAACCATTAACAAATAATATGCTTCCTGATTCCAAGTTTATAATTAAATGTGGAGTAACGTCTCCCAATTTTATATCTGTAATTTTTTCACGTCTCAGCTTTATTATTTGACTTTCATTACTAGGGTATTGAGAGGGAACTGAATCAAATATAGTCCACTTTGATTCAACGTTCAGGTACAGTTGACCAGCTAAATCATCGAACTCGTTCAGCGAAGTCCCTATTTTCTTTATTCATTCCGTTCCCAGCTCTTTTCATCAACGTATAAGCAAAATTTTCACACCATATCTTGGATTTGTCGGTGTTGGCTTTTCGCTTCAAATTTCACTCCTAAAAAACTCAATTACGACACAAAGGCAGCCAGTCAATGAAGCGGCTGCCTTTGTTTAGCTAACGGAAGGTTAGTTCAAATATGCAGGTGACCTGCGTTTTTATATTAGCGTTTTGGCATTTTGCTCTCATCCATATACAGCAGATTCCAGCGGTGACCGTCCAGGTCGGCAAATCCTGCGCCGTACATCCAGCCGTCAGTTTCACTTGGCTTGCCAAAGATGTTTCCTCCGGCAGACTCTGCTTTTTGGATAAAGGCATCTACTTCTTCTCTGCTTTCAGCACCAATGGAGAATATTACTTCAGCGCTATGGGAAGTATCTGCGGTCTTTGAACCTGTGAATTTCTCAAACGCCGCATCCGGAAACAGCAGAATTGTTGTTTGGCCTATAACAAGCTTGGCTCTCTCGTTACCAACACTCACCGCTTGGAATCCAATCTCATTGAAAAAGGCAGTTGACCTCTCAACATCTTTGACTGGCAGGTTAATCCAAATCTCCTGTGACATGGCTGTAGCCTCCTAATATATTTTCAACTATTCCTACTATACTCTACTTCTGGCAGCAGAAGCGATCTCTTTCGCAACTCACCTTTAATTGAAATACTCGATAGTTTTCTCAATAAATGCCTTGGCCGATTTTGTCAGAAAACGGTCGGAACGATGAATGATCTCAAAGTGACGATATGGCGGATCGTCTGTAATTCGGATGCAGTGTAGTGTTGGTTCATTCATCGCTTGGATCAGAGGATAAGGCAGCAATGTTCCTCCGACGTTGGCTTTAACCAAGCTAATAATGGAAGTTGCCGAACTGGTCTCCATGATCGTATTTAAGCTGAAGCCATATTTACGGCAATAGCCATCAACCAATTCTCTGCCTGTAAATCCTTCGGGGAACATTACAGTTTGGATATTACGCAGTTCCTGGATTCCAATTGTGCTTCGTTCAGCCCAATCATGTTTCTCGGAAACGACAAGTACATATTCTTCACTGCACAAAGGAATGCGTACAAGCCGGTCATCAGGAGCGGAAATGATCTCGATCCCGATGTCTACTTCATTATCCAGTACTTGATTCAAGACGTAGATCGAAGAGATAACCTTCAGCTGCACCTTAGGGAATCGCGTATGAAAATTCACGAATAATGGGGTAAGCCGATAGTCCAGATCGGAAGGGAGAACACCAATTACCAACCGCCCTCGTTGATCATTGCGTAATTCAGCTAACGCATCCTGGGTATTCTGTAAATGCCGAATCATCTGTACACAGTGCTCCAGAAAGAGATTTCCGGCCTGAGTCATCACAATCTTTTTGCCGACTCGGTCAAATAAGGGAACTCCGAGTTCATCCTCGAGCGCGCGTATTTGTTGACTCAACGTAGGCTGAGATATGCCAAGCTTCTCAGCTGCTCGTGTAAAATGAAGCTCCTCACACACAGCAATGAAGTTTTCCATCTGACGAATCTCCATATGAATGACCTCTAATCATTGGTTTTTGTAATCATTTTAATAGAAACTATAGTATTGTTCAATCATTCTAATGATTCTATACTTAATCGTGCACCATCCAAAGATCTGTTATTAACAAATAGGATCATGGGTGAATGCATCGATACTACTACCATGAGGTGATTCATAATGAAACTTTTTTATATCGTCTTGGCGCTTATTCTGGCTTCACTGAATTTACGGCCACCCATTACATCCATTTCTCCTCTAATGAGCACCATTCAGAATGATCTGGGTATAAGCGGGATTACCGCCAGTCTGTTAACCACACTTCCGGTATTATGTATGGGTATATTTGCTCCGTTCTCCGTACGATTAAGCAGAAGGTGGGGAAATGAGGGTGCAATTGTTCTGGCTTTAATCCTCATTGGGTTAGGTACGGGATTACGATGGTTTGTTGGTACAACTCCTTTGATGATGTTCACTTCTTTTCTGTCCGGTGTAGGGATTGCATTGGCAGGGCCGCTGTTGTCCAGCTTCATCAAGCAGTACTTCCCTGACCGAGTGGCATCCATGGTGGGTATTTACTCTACAGCGATGGTGATGGGGGCCAGCATTAGTGTGGGACTATCGGTTCCGCTACAGCATACGCTGGGTGGTTCGTGGAGAGGCTCGTTGGCTGTATGGGCATTACTCGCAGCCATTGCATTGCCGATATGGTTGAGATTAGCCTGGTCTGCGCACGCAGATCGACAATCCGGTAAAATCTCCAGTGTACTTAATGCACCACTTCCGGTGAACAACAAACGTGCCTGGGTGCTGACATTATTCTTCGGGCTGATGGCAGCGATCTTCTATTCATTGACCGCTTGGCTTGCACCAGCAATCCAAAGCCAGGGGTATAGTCAAGAGACGGCCGGCAAAATCCAAACTTTATTTACATTGATATCGCTGCCCTCTACGTTGTTCATTCCCATGCTTGTACATCGTTACCAAAGACGTGTATTCTGGCTTGTCGGGTGTGCATTATTGGAGTTGATGGGTGTCCTGATGCTGAACCTAACCGTTAGCCCCTGGCTCGCGGCGATTCCGCTCGGTATTGGAGCGGGTGGGCTGTTCCCGATTGCACTGATGTTGCCCATTGATGAAACAAGCAGTGCTCAAGAAGCCAGTAGCTGGTCCGCAATGACCCAATCTGGTGGCTACATTCTCGGAGCGCTTGGGCCGCTAGCCATTGGCTGGCTGCACGATGCAACAGGCAGCTTCGTTCAAGCATTTTATGGATTGGCTGTAATCATCGTGCTTCAGATTATCGTTCAAATGGCTATAGGAAATAAAAAAAAGTTCTCCAGCGAGTTATGATAAACCGCAACCTGGTGTATAAAGAAATCTATCAATATGATGAAATCTCCTATTTCTGTTCCGTCTCTTTTTCTAGAGCGTGAGCAATGCTAAGCTCCACAAAGTTCAGCGCTTCGTCGGAAACGGGATATAGTCCTGACTCTGATGTAGGGAGCTTCCTCACTTCCCAAAACTTCTCCATCAATTCCTCGTCTCCATTAAAGGTTTCGTGTGATAGCTTTATTAACTCACAGGCAATGGAATAACCTTCATCAGATTCAGGTGGAACAGATTGTTGTATGCACCACTCAATCCGGCGCAGCAAAGAGGCATATTGCTGAGTGGTCTGGTCATTACTGCTGAGATTGGGTAGTGCATTTTGTAGAAAGGTACTTTCGTCATCGTTGAAGTAATCGATCCATTGTTTAGAAATGGGTTGTACGTTCTGGACCAGATGAGAAACCCGATCCCAGGAGAGTGTACCTTCTAGATCAATCATGTTGATCAAAGAAGTAGTATTTGCAATACTGCCCTGAAGAGAAGCAAGCTGCTCCTGAAGATGATTATGATGTGCGATTAGAATATGACGAAAGGATAGCTTGTCCATTACATTTTGAATGTCTTCAAGCGGTAGTGATAGTGATTTAAGCAACGTTATCTTTTCGAGAGTGAATAAATCTTCTTCTGAATAATAACGGCGGCCGTTATCTTCCTTATAACTCGGTGTAAGTAGACCGATCTGATCGTAATAACGTAGGGTTCGAACCGAAATGTTCCGCTGTTTGGATATTTGTCCTGTTGTCCATCTATTCATGGTTCTTTTTCCTCCCAAAAATAATGCTTGCAGGTGACGTAACGTCACCTATTATCATTAAATTATATCACAGAGGATTGAGGGATTAAGGATGACCAGCACGGAAATGTGGAAGAAGATGGATCAGTGGACATGGCGTGAGTTTACTGCTTTACTTGCGCTTGAATTTGTATTCGTTATATTCGTTATCAAATATGCGGTACAGTCAATGTATGAGCAATGGTTGGGGAATACTCTTTATTCAGGGACTCTTACAGGGCTTACCATAGCAATTGTACTTTTGTTAGGGTTATATTTTATTGCTTTACGACCGAAGAAAATGCCTTGGACTGAGGTAGGAGTAAAGAGATTTTCTGCGAAAGATTGGTGGAGGATTGCGCTGTGGACACTTATTCTTATCGTATTCAGTGTGGTGACTCTCTATCTTACTAGTTTTCTTGGGAATACGGTGGACAATAGCAAAACAGAGAGTCTGAAGCAAAATGTCACTCTATTTACTATAATTATTGGTATTGTGTCGGCAGGGATCGTGTCACCATTTTATGAGGAGATATTTTACCGTGGATTTGTATATCGTTGGTTACGGACTCGTGTTAGTATGAGCTGGGCGATTGTGATTAGTTCGCTAATCTTTACGCTTGCACATTTTCCCACTATGAATGCCATGCCCGTGAATTTTATTAGTGGAGTTGTCCTTGCATGGACCTATGAACGTACGGGATCGGTCGTGCCTGGTATGATCGTTCACGGTGTGTTTAATACGATTGCCGTGTTGTTAACAGCGATGAGTTAGAGTGATGATTATATTATGTATAAACGATGAGCGCTGATGAGCCTCAGGGTTTCTGCATTAATTGGACGAGAGAGCAACATATTTAAGACTTCGGTACTGACCAAAGGCCTGGGTGTAATTCAACTAGTTGGTAGGATAATGGAAATGATTTGTAGAAAAAAACCTATAAATGAAAGTGACAAAAGTGGACAATTCTACCGGCAGTTGAATAAAGCGCCTGTGAAAATTCAACCACCGCTTGATAGGATTGCGTTTGAGGAAATGCTATGCTGTTTTCGACAGTGCGCACTGTACATTTTGTTTTATTGGAGGTATACAATGCTCGACTTGCGTAAAATTGGAGCTTATATTTCAAAGCTTCGCAAAGACCAGGATTTGACCCAATTAGAACTTGCCGACCAACTGAATGTAAGTCATCAAGCGGTATCGAAATGGGAACGGGGCGACTCGCTACCGGATATCGGAACGCTTCCGCAGTTTGCGAGGTTATTCGGCAAAACGGTAGACGACATTTTAAATGCAGGAGACAACGCAGAAAATCGGGAGCACCCGCACCTAGGAACGATCGTTGAGGAGATCGCAGAGAACAGGCCGGACCAAGTTGCAGAGATGGTCAATACCGGTGAGGTGGAGGTGGAAGAGCTTGTAGAAGTAGCGCCGTTTGTAAAAGCGAGTGCTCTGCATAAGGTTACAGAACGATTAGACAGCAGCGTCCTTAAGTTAGACGTGATCATGCGGCTGGCTCCGTTCCTTGGAACAGATACATTGGATGAACTGGTTCGTCAGGCAGAAGAGGGCGAAATTGTGTGGAATACCATTACTGGACTCGCTCCGTTCGTCAGCAGCGACACATTAAGCCGACTGGTAGATAAATCAATTGACGGTTCCTTAGAAGTGCACAATCTTGTTGGAATTGCCCCATTTCTTGAAAAAGAACATGTAGATCGGTTGGTACAACAAGCAGAAGAGGGTAGCTTGAGCTGGAATTCCGTTCAAGGGTTGGCACCCTTTATTAGCAGAGAAACGTTAAGCCGCTTGGTAGACCGGGTTGCAGATGGCACTATTGATGCGAACCAGATCATTAGCCTCGTACCTTTTCTGGACAGGGAAAATCTCGAGAAGTTAATTAGTGGAGTCGAAGCTGAACATCTTAGCCCAGATCTGCTGGCAAGCCTTGCTCCTTTCGTCGATCAAGGGACATTGAGCAGAATGGTGACAAACTTATTAAATAAAGTAAAGTAGACACGTATATCGGAGATTGGTGATGCATAGGCAATGGCGTTAAGCTAACATCATACGCTAGTTCAATAAACACGATAAAGGCAGCCCGTCAGTAAATGTGATCGGCTGCCTTTATTCAACTAACGGGCAAGTTACCTTAATAAACTAGGTGGTGGATAAAATATAAATATAAGAGTTCTCTCCCGAACTATTAGAAAAAGTCATGGTACGATGTCCTTATTCGGTTGTTTCAGGGGGAGTGAGGAGAACATGTTAAATACTCATGATGTTGCAATAGAAGCATTAACTTGTTATTCAATTACTTATCAATCAATAGATCATATTGGTCAAAATGCAAACACTATCTATAAAGTGACAGATGAAGAAAGTAACTGCTATAGTTTGCGGATACATCTATCAAAAAATGATTCGATGGAAAGGATTTGGTCTGAGGAAAAAGTCATTCATTCAGAAATGATTTGGCTGGAATCATTAATAAATGATACTGATTTGGTGTTACCGTCACCTATAAAAAATAACATTGGTGAATATGTTACTAAGATAGCTGACATGAACTGTACATTGGTAAAATGGGTAGAGGGTGAGCAAAAACAATTTGTTCCAACAGTCAATGATGCCGAGTACGTAGGCAAATTGATCGGAAAGCTTCATAAACAATCATCTATTTGGAAGGTTCCGCAATCATTTACTAGACCATCCTTTGATAATACAAGAATTTCACAATCATTAGAAAAGCTCAAACAGCTTGCTGACGGTGGTGAGCTCAATAAAAATGATGTGGCAATTCTGCAATTGGCAGGAGAGCGTGCAATTTTAATGATGAACGATATAGAAAGAACACCTAGCAACTGGGGGGTAATTCACGCAGACTTGATTCCAAGTAATTATGTGTTTCATAAACAAGAAGCTAGAGCCATTGATTTTGGAGCTTGCGGGTTCGGATATTATTTATTCGATTTAGGTTGGACACTTTCTTATATCCATCCAGTTTTCAGAAGCCAGTTGCTAGAATCATACGCAAAACAATTCGACCTGCCTCATAACTATGTTCAACAGTTAGAAGGATTCTTTGTGGCGGCCCAACTCGAAACAATGAATTTTTGGCTTGGGTTGCCTGATTCTAATGAGTGGTTGCCCAGTCATATTAGTAAATTAGCAAGTCGGGAATTTAAGTTATATGTAAATAAAGAAGAATTTCTCTTCAGTGGGACTCCTTACTGGGAGTAGTTTGTTTAATTAACGGGAAACGATGGCTCAAGAATCACGATCAGGCAGCTGCGTGGTCGGCTGCCTTTTGCTCGATCTTGATCGTATCGGACCGTATTGCAGCTATTCCAGCATATGAGTTCATATTGCGAAGGTTTCGGACTGTATAGCTCTTATTGCCCTTGATTTGCGCAGAAAAGAAGTACATTTGAGCGAATAGCTGCAACTGAGTCCGATAGTGTGGCAAAACGAGCTGAATTATGGAAATAAGAGCAACTGAGTCCGAACAGTTGGTGAAAAGAACGCCGCCTGCCAAATTTGCTCCTAAACGTGCTACCCAGTGCTTAAACTAGCCGTCTATAGCTCAAGCTATCTACACCGTGCGCGGAATTAGCTACCTATAGCCCAACCTAGCTACTCCGTGCGATAATTTAAGGATGGGCAAAGGTGAAAACGTTTATTGGCTTATTACGCACCAATTAAACATTGGAAAGAAGCATAATATAAACAAGAAGGCAGCCGATCAACACGATCAGCTGCTTTTGTTCATCTAAGAGTAATTTCTTAAATAAATAAAAGCATCCTTGACTTTCCCCTGCACGGGAAGCTGTATACTCACATTATGTTATAGATTGGAGATGATATTTTGTTCAAAATCAGTGCATTTTCTAGGCTAAGCAAGGTATCCTTAAAAACACTGCGTTATTACGACCAGATTGGCATACTTAGGCCGAAAAAAGTGGATCAGGATACGTGCTACCGTTACTATTCCGCAGATCAGCTTCTTGAGCTCAACCGAATTTTAATCTATAAGGAATTGGGTTTTACATTGCCCCAAATTAAACAGCTGCTTCAGGAAAATATTTCATTAGAAAATATTCAAGGCATGTTTAAGCTGAAAAGAAGCGAAATCCAGCATATCATCGATACGGAACAAGCTAAACTCGTCAGGATTGAGGAGCGTATGCAGCTTATAGAAAAAGAGGGGCAATTCGAAACGGGTCAAGAAATCAGAGTCAAAGCAGAGGGTGCTCAATTGTTTCTTTATCAGAAAGCATGCGGGAAAGAAGAGGACATTCCGGATTTGCTTCGTCAATTTGATCAGTTTATAACGACGGAAAATCGTCAATTAATTCAAGGTCCTCAGGTTGTTTTGTGGAAAGAAGTCGAAGGAAAAGAGGATGAGTTTGAGTTTGAAGTCGGGTATTTTTTAACCTGTGAGCTGCGATCATTCCCAGAACCGTTTCAGCTACGGACTCTTCCTCCTGAACCGATGATGGCCACAATGGCTTTTCATTCAAATACTAATTTTGATTGTGCGGCCTGTGTTCATTTAGCTAAATGGATTGAGAAAAACAACTATCAGATCAAGGAGAACGAACCGGGCAGGGAGTTATATTTACCGTTATCTCCAGAACGAGATGCACAATTCATAGAAATACAAATTCCCATTATAAATAGATAACTGAAGAAGGTGGAGTGGGGGAAATTGAAAAATAAACGGATCATTTATGTTCTGGCACTGGCTGTTTTTCTGATTGGAACCATTGAATATATTATTACGGGAGTTATTGAGATGATCGCTGTGGACTTGGGAGTATCTACTTCAGAAGTTGGATTATTGGTGACTGTGTTTGCCCTCTCCGCAGCCATTGTCGCTCCGGTTTTGATTGCATTAACGATCAATGCAGATCGCAAAAAACTACTAATGACCACCCTAGGTGTGTTTATTGCCAGCAACGGACTTATGTTTGTAGATCTTGCTTATGAGACAGTACTATGGATACGTATTATCCAAGGGACTAGCGGAGGAATCGCTACCGTTGTAGCCATGGCAATAGCGACCCGACTCGTTGAAAAAGAAAAAAGGGGCAATGCCATCGGTATCATTTTGATGGGGCTTAGCAGTTCGCTAGTGCTTGGTGTTCCTGTGGGCACATTTTTTAGTGAGATGTTTGGATGGAGAGTGCTATTTGTTTTAATAGGATTATTAAGTATTCTTCCATTACTTATCATCTATAAAAAGGTTCCGGCAATCAAAGAAGAGGAAAAGGTTACTCTCAGAATGCAGCTCTCTATTTTAAAAAATCCAACCATTCTGATGGCCTTGGTTATTACGTTATTTTATGTCGGCGGCTATTCTACACTGTTTACTTATATTACGCCTTTCTTGCAAGCAACCTCCTCTCTTTCCATGACCGAAATCAGCGGTGTTCTGTTCTTGGCGGGCATTTGCAGCTTTGTCGGATCCAGATTAGGCGGACAATTGGCAGATGCAAAAGGATCGAAATTTACCATTTGTCTCGGGCTCCTGTTACAAGGGGCGACTTTGCTTTTATTCGCTCTAGCCGGAGTGAATCTCTTGGTATTAATCTTGGTTTTAATGATTTTTATGTTAGCAACGTGGAGTATTTCCCCGGCCCAGCAACTATATCTGGTTACTCTGGCGCCTAGAAATCCGGACATTGCTCTTAGTGTAAATACTTCGTTCATCCAATTTGGCTTTGCACTGGGATCTGGATTAGGCGGGTTAGTTATCAGTCGTACATCTGTCCTATATTTGAATTGGCTGGGTTTTGCCGCTGTATGCATAGCTTTACTTCTTGCCATCTTACTATTTAAAAAAATGAGCAGTAGGACTAAAACTACTATGGCTATTAAATAAGAAATGGATCGAACTGCTGATGATTTCGAGAGCCGGGTGGATAGAATTAATTGCCTATCATGGTTTTCAAGGGCTATATGAAATTAATGAAAAAAGTGGTTGGTTTGACTGCGATAACCTCGAAGAATTTATTTTTGAAGTCGAATCACATGTCGATTCATTACCTTAACTTTACGCTAACGTGAAACGATAACTCAATAACGACACACAGGCAGTCGGTCAATGGATCGGCTGCCTATGTTCAACTAACGGGCAGGATACTTCCAATATGTGGTATTCTAAGGTATGGGATTTGAACAGGGGGGAGCCATGTTGACGGAAATAAAATATCCAGTTAAGAATCCATCAAGAATTGGAACTATTATAGGCATGATTGCTATTATATCGAGTCAATCTATTCTTGTATTGAGATTATGGAATCAGAGGGGGGTATTCTACGCTTCGTTAACTGTGGTTCTTTTGTGTTTAGTTTTATTGTTACTCGCATTGTACAGAACATTTTTTAAGAAACCAACGGAGTTATGCCTATCCAATGAGCAAATTTTATTAAATGGAAATATTATTAATTCAAAGGATATTAAAGTGATAATGACCAGGGGGTACTTTAAACCTGTTATTGGGATATTACCTTACAGGAGGAAGATCGTCCCATTGGATATGGCATTTAGGTATTTAAAGGATGAAGATAGAGGTATCTCGGATTTAAAGAGTTGGGCAAAAATGAACAATGTTAAGATGGTCAATAAATCGTTTCAAACGTGGATATAAGTGTATTCAAAAGCACTATTCGGCAGTTAAATGCGGTATTATATGGTACGATTATCCATAAGAGATGAGGTGCCTTTATCAAGAAGAAATATGCTTTTCTAATCGTTTCCATATTATTATTTGTGATGGCTTATACAAAACCAAGTAGTCAATATTATGATAATTACCTCCATAAGGTTCATGGTCTTAAATGTGACAGTTCCGAAAGCTCAAATTGCTTTCATACTATTAATGACTTGAAATCATCAAGTCTCACACATCAGATTATTTTTATGACAGCAGAAACAAAAATTTTTGGAGAGGCAGATAATAAAATACGAGTAGTAGGTATTTTCAATCATTTTTTTGTAATAGAAAATCGTCTTCATCCTAAATCAGATAATAACAATAATATCGAAGTTCCGTTAAGCTAACGGGCAGATTAACGTAGGAAAATAGATATGGACGTGACTGAAACGGAGCTTTTAAATATAGCTATATATATTGAACTTGAAAATATTTTATAAGGGAAGAGAGACGCAAATATAAAATATTGGGAATACGGATGTTAGTGGTTATGGATCTATCAATAATTAAGTAAAACATGAAAGCGAAGAAGGAGCCATTGTCGAAAAACAACGGCTCCTTCTTTATGACTTGCTATTTTGATGAACTTGTTGGAATATCAGCATCAGTCGGGTTTTCATTTGTTTCATTTATGAGTAACGAATTGGGATAAAATTTCGAAAATGTTGATTCATCTACTTTTAAAAAAAACTTGCCTTCAAAAATTAGTTGATTCGTATTAGGTCCGATTTGATCTAAATTTCTTGCTATCTCCGATTCCTTAAAGATACTTTGTTTATCTGCTCGCAAGAACATGCCATGAGGTGTATATAGTTGACTATAATACCCTTTTGCGATTTTTGATTCTACGGATTCTTTTACAGATTCTACGGATTCCACGTTATTTGTTGAAAAATTAGTGTTAACAGGATGTTCATCTGTCTTATTTACGGTTACCATTTCTGGATAGGTGTCTGCTTTTGAATTGGATATTAACACCACTCCTGAAATAATAGTCACTGCAAAGGCTATTAAGCCTATTTTTTTAAACATACTATCCCCAACCTTTCTTTACCAGTAAATATGTCCTACTTTAAAACATTATATTCACAAAAATGTTGAACGAATCGATAAGGTTCGTAAAGGAAAAGATCCCACTATAAAATGTTCTATTTTCCTAATTTTATAATAATACCTTTTAAAGTACATGTGAACATCATTTTACGATAATGTTAATTTCCTTATGCATTAAATCTCCAATTCTTCTCTATGTATTTCCGGTGGCATTTGGAAAGACATGCGTTAACCGAAATTGTAGACATTTTGGACAAATTATTTCCTGCCCTCAGCGGGTATTTTGGAACGCTTAACGCAAGCTGGGACTTCAGGGCCTTGAATTTGGTGTGTATCCTGGAGGAATCCGAAAACTTCCTGACGAACAAGAAGAACGGCTGAAGGAGACCATTGCCAAGCAAAGAACGGTGGATGCTAGATTCGAAGCGAAATGCACTTGGACGTTCGTGCATGGGTCCTTCGCGAGTTCGGCGAGAAATATACCCTAAAAGGAATCCCTAGAATGCTGAACGGCTTGGTTTTAGCTATACAAAAGCCACCTATACGCTGGTATGAGACAACAAGAGGAACAAAAACAATTCCGCGATGTCACTTTACCTGAGCTAAAGGAGAAACTGAACCAGCGAGAAATTGACCGTCTTTTATTTGAAAAAGAACCCTTTTTTTGAGCATTCAACTATCGGGAAACGATAGTTGAATAATACATTACATTGATAAGCAGGTGCTTCGGTATTCTGCTCTTTTTATTAAGCTAACAGGCAGGATAGTTCAATCGTTTCTCGAATTCTTTTTGAGATGGAGTAATTTACGAACTCCGTGAATATAACGTTATGCCTTCACTTATCTTTTTACATCACTTTAAGCCACTCGGTATCGTGTAATAAACGTTATACGACATACAAGCTAAAATATTTCGAAAATATATTGACAAGAAATTGAAATTTACATCTAAGCAAAGAAAAGGAGATTAATGTATGAGTATAAAATTTAGAAAAGTAAGTGATTTTAACCGTGGGTTAATCTTTGAATTGTTGACAGATGCTTATTTATTTGATTGCAGATATGAACAAAATTGTAGTTCAGATTGGCAGGAATTTGATAATTTCTTCTTTGATAATTTACAGATTGCAGATGAAAGTGGGTTTATTACTACATTAAACGATGAAGCAATTGGTTTTGTTTCATGGGACCCAAGAAATGTACCTGATTATGTGGAAATCGGACATAATTGTATTGCTACAAAACAAAAAAGCAATGGTTATGGTAAAATGCAACTCCAAGAAGCTGTTAATAGAATCATAAAAAATGATGTTAGGAAAATTGTTGTAACTACTAATATCGACTTTATACCTGCTCAAAAAATGTATGAGAGTGTTGGATTCAAAATACATCAAAAAAGAAAAGTTGAGGGTTTTGTTAGAAAACATATAGATTATGTATATTCTTTAGAAGGTAGGAACACACATAACACCATAATAACGCATCGGGACATTCGGTAAAATTCATTAAGCTAACGGGACACGATAGTTGAATAATACAAATTGATGAGCAGGAGCTAAGGTATCCTGCTTTTTTCATTGAACTAACGGGTAGTTTAGTTCTGATATGTGCTAATATAGTTTATGTAAGACCAATAAATTAACACGGGTCATCCCAGGTGATTTGTATGAGTTTAACCCACGAATTTTTTCTTCTTAACGTTGATTTTGATTTGAATAACAGATATGAATGGTACAGAAATAATCGGTATACATGGGCTGAGAAGTCTGTAGTATTAGATGAGACTATTCAATACATGACGGATTTTTTGAACTGGTTACCTTCATATAACCCTGAAACAAAAGTAAGTCACAAAGGGTTAAATTACTATGGCGTAACCGTTATTAATAAGCTTGGAGCAGAGAAGCTAATAAAGATATTAGATAAATGGCTTGAACTAATCGGAGAAGCCCCAGACACTTTTAGTTTAAGGGGAGATACTATTGGAAAGAAGAAGAGAATGAAGAGGGCTACTGGGAACAGACGAGAAATTGGTTGAAACGAGAAACAATGCAAAGTGAATTAGAAGTATTAATTGACTTGGCTGCCAAAGCTTCAGCCAATAACCAATTGATTATTCACTTCGGAATCTAAGTACAGCCGATGAAAGTAAAAAACTATGAGCTTATAGGCTGGTTAGAAACCAGCAGTGATTGATGTGATAATCGAAATTGATGGTTACTTTGAGAATGTACTGCTTAAAGGCAAAACATGTTCAATTATAGAATTAAGAAATATGTACATTATTGCCAAAAGTCATTGCACAAACATAAATGATATTTCAGCCATCTTTTGCAGACTATTTGAATTTGAATTAATTCATGAAGCATACAAAGAAGGGATTGGGATTGATTTCGTAATTGATACAGATACAGACCATGTTTATACACCAAGGTATTAAACTAACGGGAAACGTTAATTTAATAAAAACATGTAAGCAGCCGCTCAAACAACCGGCTGCTTTTTCATTAAAGCTAACGGGCAGGATAGTTGAATGATTTCGCGAATAACTTAAGTCATGACGAATTTACGAAGTTCGCAAAAAGGCGTTAGCCGAAAGAAGTTCTTAGTTTAGGAGGAGTCTATATGATATTAGAAAAAGTTATAAATAGAATTGAAATACAAAGTGAATATAAGGATTTTGTTGATAAGTATATAGATAATATACTTACCGAATTCAAAGGTAAGATTCATAGCATTTATATGTGTGGCTCGATTCCAAAAGGAACTGCTAAACCTTTTAAGTCAGATGCAGACTTTACTATTGTATGTGTAAATCCCAAAGATATTGATTACGAAAGATTGTCAAATATTAAAGACAGGCTTTTGGAAGAATATCCAATAGTAACTAAGATTGATACGATAATTTGCTCGATTGACGATGTATTAAGTAAACCAAATGAGTGGGGTTTTTGGGTAAAGATAATTTGTGTTTGCATATATGGTCATGACGTTGGTGAAAAAGTACCACCGATAATTATTTCTCCAGAGTTCATTTTAGACTTAAATACAGAGACCAAGGAGGAAATAGATCGTATACATAGTTTACTTTCTAATGCTAGTGATAACACAATGAAAACTAGATATATTAAAGGTTACTCTAAGAGATTAATTCGTGCATTATACTCTTTGGTTTTAGAAGATACAGGTGTATGGCAAGATGACATTATTAAGATGAAGAATGCCCTATTAAACTATTGTGAGATTGACTCCGCTTTAGTTGATTATCTGTATGCTTGTTACTTGGATAGTAATGTACTTGTTGAAGAGTTTCTGGGAATTGCAGATGAAGTATGTAGCTATTTTGAGAACGTCTTAAATGCAATGGCTGCTTCCAGAACTTCCTTCGGCTAACACCATATTGACGCTCCGGGTCACTCTGAGAAGCGAGTGACCACATCCAGCCCCCTAAGCCCGTCGGGACGTCACTGCGTTAGGTGTTTGGCAAGCCTCACAACTATAAGCAGCGACTCTAATTAAAACATATGACTATTGAGCTAACGGGAACTTTAGTTGAATAATACACGTTAATGAGCAGGCGCTACGGTAGCCTGCTGTTTTCATTGAAGTAACGGGCAGATTTGCACAATAGTCACCGCAGTTTAATGCAACTTCAAAATAAAAAGGAGAGAAAAGACCCATGAATACTACACTTGGCAGATTAACAGGTCGAATCGCAATAGTAACAGGTGCAAGTCGCAGCACAGGAATCGGTGCTGCAGTATGCAAAGAGTTGGCCTATCTAGGCGCTGATGTATTTTTTACACACTGGGTTAGTTACGATCAACAGATGCCCTGGGGTAGCAATAACGAGGAGCAAAAGCAACTTTGTGAGGAAATACGTTCCATGGGCGTTCGTTGCGAACACCTAATGATGGATCTTTCTGTACCTGAAAGCTTTGTGGATTTATTAAATAACGTTGAGCAGAAGCTGGGAGAACCTTCCATTCTTGTTAACAATGCTTGTTATTCGGTTAACGATGACTTAACCACGATTACCCCAGAGTCTTTGGATGCACACTACGCAATTAATGTTAGGGCGGTAACTATGCTTAGTGTGGAATTCGCTAGACGGTTTACGCAATCGGCAGGTGGTCGAGTTATTAATATGACATCGGGCCAATCACTAGGTCCCATGGCTGGGGAAATCTCTTATGCCACAACGAAAGGGGCAATAGATGCTTTCACACGAACTTTTGCAGCAGAGGTGGGACCGAAAGGCATCACCGTAAATGCGATAAATCCTGGACCCACAGACACCGGCTGGATGACTCCTGACCTACGACAGCAGTTATCTAAGCAATTTGTAACAGGTAGAGTAGGATTGCCTAAGGATGCAGCTCGTCTGGTTGCATTCTTAGCCAGCGATGATGGGGAGTGGATTACCGGCCAAGTTTTACATTCCACGGGTGGATTCAACTAACGGAGAACGATAGTTGAATAATACATTACTTTGATAAGCAGGTGCTTCGGTATCCTGCTCTTTTTATTAAGCTAACAGGCAGGATTGTTTAGAAAGTCCCTGATTGTATTTACCTATGCTTACTGTTAATCTAAACAATAGAGATGCAAACAAAGGAGCATAAACTTATCATGTGGAATACTCTGTAAAGATTAACAATTTGAAAGGATGCCTGAAATAGTGACTACACTATTTATTAGGTATGCTTTTCTTTAATCTTATAGGGTATGCAGGAAAAGGTGTATCATATACCCATCCTGCGGATACCTGATGGTATCCGCTTTTATTCGTGGGAAACAGCATAACAGCATCTCTATTGATTCCTACCTGTTTATCCTTCTACTAGCGAGTGGAGGAACTTTGTTATGCGATCGAAGTTAGTCTTGATTGAGGGAATTCCAGGATCTGGTAAAACAACAACTGCTCAGCAAGTTCATGAAATTCTTACGGAAGTGAACATTACATCCCAGCTTTTTTTAGAAGGAAATCTGGAACATCCTGCTGATTATGATGGAGTCGCTTTCTTTAAGAAAACCGAATGCGATGAATTATTGAATACCCATAAAAAGTTTAAAGATTTGTTGAGTAATCTAATGATTAAACAAGGTAACGATTACTTCCTGGAATATCGGAAAATAAAAAATGAAGTCTGGTCAAGTTTTCCAGATGAATTGCATCACGCAGTTTTTAAACATGATATTTATGAATTGCCGCTAGATCAAAATAGGAAACTGATAACAGAAAGATGGAAGAAGTTTGCGGATCGTGTTTTGTATGGCGCAGACACCTTTGTTTTTGATTGTTGTTTTATACAAAACCCTGTAACTATAGGCATGATTAAACATGGTGCGAAGAAGGAAGACGTTATAAGTTATGTTATTGAACTGGCAACAATTGTAGAGCGATTGAATCCATTGTTGATATATGTACAGCAGAATGATCTTGATCATTCTTTCAGAAAGGCTGTAAAGGAAAGACCTCAGGAATGGTCAGAGGGATTTATTGAATATTACACGAACCAAGGGTATGGAAAAGAACAAAATTATAAAGGGTTAGATGGAACACTGCAGGTTCTTAAAGCAAGAAGGGAACTGGAAGAAGAAATTTTTAACAGATTAAACATTACCAAGATAAAAGTTGATAACTCTTCTTATAATAAAAATGATTATAAGCAAGTTTTAGAGGGCATTTTATCAGAATATTATAAAACAACAAACTAATGAGAGAATGGATTCTAATGATTGCAGGCTGAAAAAGAGGCAATCTATAAAGCTTACGGGAAACGATAGCTGAGGAGCATTGCCATGACAATGCTCCTCTTTTATTTGTTAAAGTTACGGGCAGGATTGCTTCATCAATTGTCGAATCCTTTGCTTGAATATTTCTATAAAGGGGGGGATGGAAATTAAAATACGAGAAGTTGTAGCAAATGATTATACTGAAGTTGTTTTTTTATGGAATGATGTACTTGGCGTTCGCAATGTTAATATTGAAAACTTTCGAGTTACTATGGAAAACATGAATAAGGCTGGAAATTACAAAACATTCGTTGCATTATTTGAAAATGATGTGGTTGGTTTTGTCACTATAGTTCAGGCGTTATCCGTAGGGTCTTCGAATGGTTATCTACATATTCAAGGGCTTGCTGTTAAAAAGGAATTACAGCATAATGGGATAGGTACAGAACTACTAAGATACACTGAAAATTACGCTAAAGAAATGGAAATATCAAGTATTATTTTATGTAGCGGATTTAAGCGAACCGACGCCCATGCTTTCTATGTGCATAATGGCTATGACAAAGATTCATACTGCTTTGATAAGATTATTAAACTTGACTAATTTTGAATATGTAATAGCCGAGCAGCCATTTTGTATTAAGTTAACGGATAACGATAACTCAATAACGACACACGGGCAGGTCAGCGTGGGATTTATGTTGTTATTCAGGAGGATTTTTAATTGTGGGTTTTGAACAGGATTTTAAAAAAAGGGTACATGAAGTTATTACACAGAAACAATTATGTTCAGTTATGAATGACACTAAGTGGGGAAACTTACAAAGTGATGTACTAAATAAACTACCTTTTACCCCTCCATATCAAGCTAAGTATGTATTAGACGATATACTTTATCCAGAGAACTTCGAAAACGACGTCTGGTATTTAGGGGATTGGATAGAAGGACTTTCACCTTTTTTTTCTGTAGAATGGATACGGGTTAGACCAAGGTATCAGAAGCACAAGGGGAATCTGCTTCCTCCTGAATTAATTGACATAAGTAAAGAATTTCTTTCGATTTTACATGAATTAAGAATTCCGTATAGAGAAGAAAATAATACATTTTTCATTTATGGATATATATCAAATACAGACTCACTTTTCAAAGGTAATCAATTGAGCTAACGGGACACGTTAGTTCAATAAACCAGCGGCAGTCTAAAACTTTATTTACTCAGACACCAACTTTCATTTAATTTGATCATATTACACGTTCGAAGATGCTTTCGGACACAGTTTGCCTTTAACTAAACACAGAACATTAATCCTATCGTTACTGGAGGTTGATGCACTGTGTTTTTTTCTGCGGATTTCTTCGTTTGCTTCGCTCTATAGAAAATCATGAAGTTAATATTCAGTTGAGGATCTCATCACTATCTGTTTACGATTCAGAGTTAGAGTTAGAGAAGGCCAAGCGAAAAAGGAGCTTTCTCATGAACACAGATCCTAAAGTACTTATTGTAACTTCGGCATTTGGAGACGGGCATATCAAAGTAGCAGAAGCAATTGATCATTCTTTTAGACGTAGAGGGATCAGCCGGATTGTTACCTTGGATCTTTTCGCTGCAGTCTACCCTAGTCTGAATGAGCTGTCCCGCAGATTCTATCTGAACAGCACAGGTTATACTCAAGAATTTTATGGATTAGTGTACAAGTTGACGAGCAAGATTAAACCAGACCAGTTCATGGGTAAATGGATTCATTCTATGGGCAAGCGGAAAGTGCAAAGGATCATCGACGAGATTGGACCGGATATTATCATTCATACCTTTCCCTATTTGGCCGCTGCTGAGCTTGCATCAACAAAGGGAAGACGAATCCCCCTTTTCACTGTCATGACGGATTATGTGGTTCATGGCAGGTGGCTTCATCCACAAACCTCGAAGTATTTTATTGCTACGGAAAGTATGAAAGCAGAACTGATGTCATTAGGTATTGCTGAAGAAAAGCTTGTGGTTAGCGGGATTCCGATTCGTGAAGCTTTTGAACAGACTCAGGAACGTGAAGGCCTTTTACGTAAGCATGGACTAGATGGAAATCGACATTATCTATTACTTGCGGCAGGGGCTTACGGCGTGTTGAGTGATATTAACCATTTAATAATAAGGGCGCTGCAGCAATCAAACTTCGATGTAATGGTATTGTGCGGGAATAATCATAAGCTCCAGATGGCTACGGAAGAGCTTTTTCAAGAGAATCCTCGGGTTCACATACGGGGTTATACAGAAGAAATGCAGGAGCTAATGTGCATATCCTCCTGTCTGTTGACCAAAGCAGGGGGGATTACCTTGACTGAGGCGATGGCTCTAGCACTTCCTGTAATTGTCTATCGTCCGCTCCCCGGTCAGGAGGCAGGCAATGCAGAATGGTTGTCTGAGCACAATTTAATAGAGATTGCCCGAAACGAGGAGCAGTTAGTAGAGCAGCTTCAGAGATTGGAGCATCTGGGGTACAGGGATGGAAAGGTGCAGGATATGAAGAACTTTTCCCGGAAATCAGCCGCGGATGCTATCGTTACTGAGGCTTTAGAGGTTATCAAGCTGCGGCAGCCGTCTGTTTCAGCCGTAAAATCTATGGTTGTTGAAGGGCAGGCGAAGACGATTCATGGATATTATTAGCAAGGTAGAAAGACCACGCGTTGTGGGTCCTCTAATTGGAGGCTGGCTCGGAAGCTCGGAAAATGAATTGCTGCCTTTTCAAGTAAGCGACTGTTTATTTGATTATAATTATTTATTACCAGATAAAGGGTCGATAAGATGTTATTATTTGTATGGGTGAATTTATTGAAAATGGTGCTTTATTGTCATTGGGGAGGACAAAATGTACACGAATCAGAAGATAGAGGATATCTTGCATGAAATGCTAATCAAGTTTGTGGAAAATGAAAAGTTTCCGGGATTAGCGGCCGGAATCGTAAAGGACAACCGAGTTCTGTTTACTGGTGAATATGGGACGGCAAATTTATCGACGGGTGATCCTGTAGTTCGTGGCAATTTGTTTCACCAAGCCTCTGTCTCCAAAACCTTCGTAGCAACCGCCATTATGCAATTAGTTGAGCGTGGTAAGGTAGAATTGGATGTCCCCATCACTAAATACCTGTCATATTTTAAGTTAGAGGATGAGCGGTATCAAAATATAACAATAAGACAGCTTATGAATCATACCTCCGGTATGCCTGATGAGGAAGATTACGCGTGGGATCGCCCTGAATACGACGAACAAAGTCTTGAACGATATGTAAAAGGGATAGGTCACCACAAGCTGTTAAGCCAACCGGGAGAGAAATTTGCCTATAGTAATATAGGATATGAGATCTTGGGAGATATGATAGCAAAAGTCAGCGATATGAGCTTCGAGCAGTATATGGAAAAAAATATTCTTGAACCAACAGGAATGCAGTCCAGTTCTTTTCTTAAACAGGAGGTTGAAGCTTATATTGCTGCACCTCATGTGCTTGGAGCTACCCATGAATGTGGTGGCTGCGTTAGTAGTGTTTTTCCATATAACAGGGCCCATGCACCTAGCTCCACTTTATATACCCATGCCGAAGATATGTGCCAATATCTGCTGATTCATCTAAACGGTGGAACAGCCGGGAACGGCAATGAAATCCTCCAGCCAGGTAGCTATGATGAAATGTGGAAACCTCATGCACAAACGGGCTATGATCCGGAAAATGCACAGATAGGATTGGGCTGGTTTCTAGGAGAATATAAAGGTTCTCGTATTCTCTCACATTCCGGCTGGGATACTGGATTCTTAAGCAATCTGTTCCTGCTTCCCGATGAAAAAATCGCTATTTCTGTTATGAGTAATTGTGACTATGTCAACATGGGCAGTGTATGCTTCCCAATCCTTGATCTGTTGCTTGGCTCCAATATTTAGAACGAGTCTGTAACTGATTTTACAACTTCATAACAAGGGGCTTCGTACTTTATAACATTCGTAACTTAAAGTACATGTAAGTCAAGCCCACTTACACTATGGAGGTTATGAGAAATGAAGAGTAAAGATGTGAAATCAGCCCTTGGGGTGATCGCGATATCCGGTGGTCTGCTGGCCCTGACTGCTTTGGCAGTGCCCAAAATCGTCGCTTACACTACAGTGAACCAGAATGTGTCTCAAGCGAACGTTTCCTACACGCAAGAACTCAACCAGAAGCCTGCTGTTCAACTGGCGAGCAGCCAGATCCCGGTACTTAAGGTTGCAACCAAAACACCAGTCTCGACGATCAAGTCGTATTTTGAGCGCACAGTCACCGCTGAAGAAATTAAGCAGATTAATGAGTATGCAGAGAAGGCCAGGCTCACCGGCAAGGATGAACAGCTTACGCGGCAATTTACGGATCAGGAGAATAAGCGGCGGATGTTATTGGATGATCAATACAAGTACGATGGTTTACGGCCCAAGCAGAAGCTACCTTTGAAATCAGGGAGCTCCGAATTTTATCTGGATCAAAGCAAATTTACCTATGTATTTCCTAAGCGCGAACTGACCGATGAAGAAATGCTGCAATTGATCGACTGGAATTACCGTTTTAATTATGTGGTAAGCCTCAATCTTGTCGTGGCACAGCCAGATAAGAAGGACATCAGTCAGGATGAAGCCCTACGCAGAGCAAAAGAGAGCGTAAGCCGTCTATTCGGTGTGGATCTCTCTAAGTTGCAGGCTCAGACCTCATATCATAAGCCTTTTCCTGATTCGAAAGGGCAATGGTTCGTTAATTTTCTACCTTACCGGGCAGAGACACTGCGGGCTCAGGATAAGTCCTATTTCATGTATAATACGTTCGTGGATGCAAAGAGCGGGACCGTACTGGATACCACGATAGTGGATCTGTCCTATAAGAGAACTCCGATTACAGCAGCTATAAATAAAAAGATTAGCCAGGATTCCAGCTGGCTTCAAGCCGCTAAATCCATTGTGGTGGACAAGCAGGGCGAGACCCGTGCGATAACCAGCTCCTCTATCATTAAAGACAGTGCATATGACAAAAGCGGAGTGGTAGCGGTCTTGGTCAAACTGAAAGACGGTAGCACCTACACGGCAGAGCTGCGCTATCCCGAGAAGACGCTGCGCTGCCTGATCTATACACCGGTTTCTAAGTAATGAAGTGAACCAGCGTTATAACCTACTTTAGTATTTACAACCTACAGCAAGCCCCACTCGGGGCTTGCTGCTATGCATTTTGAGAGCTGGTGGATGACTATTGTGAGAGCAGACATGGGTATAGGAATTTCTTTTTACAAGAAGGGATGGTTAGATGCTAGATATTAAATCCTTACAAGAATGTCCTCTTCGTCAAAATGAGCTTATTAAGTATGTCAAAAAACGGTGGCCAAAAGTACAACAAGTTGTGCTCCCCAATATACAAGAAAGTTTAATCTCAAAAGATGAGGAGTTTCCTTTTACATTTTTGCTGTTGAAACATGATGTAATCATCGGGTTTTATCAATTAATTGAGCAGGAATTTATAACTCGAAAAGATTTATCACCTTGGATTGCGCCATTGTTTATTGACGAAAGTGAGAGAGGCAAAGCACTAGGAGCCGTTTTGTTGGAGCATGCCAGAAAAATAGCTGGACAACTAGGTTATACAAAAGTCTACTTGGCGACGGATCATATTCTTTATTATGAGAAATATGGATTTAAGGAGATAGGTCTGGATAACTTCGAGTGGGGACGGCCCACCAAAATATATGAACATGACACTATTACATAAATGACCCAAATGGAAAGCAGGAGTTATCATGGAACATATCTTCGAATTAGCAAAAATAAAGAGTGAAGAAATAACGATACTCGAACTGCAGGATGCAATGGATAGAGGGGATGTTAGTTCTAGGGAACTTGTTATGTATTACATGTATCGGATAGCAACGTTTGACCAGAGTGGTCCCATGATAAACTCTATTATGGAAATGAATCCAGATGCGATTTTTATTGCCGAGGCATTAGATCAGGAGAGAAAATTAAGCGGAGCACGAAGTCTTTTACATGGTGTGCCTGTATTATTGAAAGGAAATATTGAAACGAATGATAAAATGCATACAACTGCTGGCGCATTAGCTTTGGAAAACCATGTTAGCTCAAACGATGCTTTTCTTGTCCAAAAACTAAGGGATGCTGGGGCAATTATACTTGCAAAAACAAATATGACGGAATGGGCAAATGGGATGTCATCATCCATGTGGGCTGGGTATAGCTCAATAGGAGGACAAACCAAAAATCCATACGGGGATCATTTTCCGGGGGGTTCCAGTACGGGTTCTGCCGCTTCTGTTGCAGCCAATTTTTCAACAGTAGCCGTGGGGACAGAGACGTCTGGCTCTATTTTAAGTCCAGCTGTGCAAAACGCGATTGTTGGTTTAAAGCCAACTGTAGGTCTAATAAGTAGATCAGGCATAATTCCATGGTCATATTCTCAGGATACAGCTGGACCTATGGCAAGGAATGTGACAGATGTTGCGATCTTATTAAATGCACTTACGGGAAAAGATGAAAGTGATCCTGCTACTTGGAAAAATGAATATTCTACTATGGAATACACAGCATTTTTGGATAAAGACGGATTAAATAAAGCGACCATAGGCGTTTTTAGAAATGCTCTACCTAAGAATTATTGTGACATGGGTGAATATGATGAACATTTATTTAATGATGCTGTGGCTAAATTAAAAGATTCTGGAGCCAACATAATAGAAGATATAGATATTCCATCGTTCCATAGAGAGTGGAAATATAACAAAATGAATCTTGAATTTAAGCATTCCGTTGAAAATTACTTATATAACCTTCCGGCTCAACTTCCTGTCCATAACCTAAATGAATTGATTGAATGGAACGAGCGGGATTCGGAAAAGGCTTTGAAATATGGACAAGATATGCTGAACTATCGATCACAGCTAGATAAACCGTTGAATCATTCGGAATATATTGTAGAGTCTATCTCTGACTTATATTATTCGCAAAATATAGGGATCGATCATGCTTTAGAAAAGTATGGATTGGATGCAATCCTGTTTCCTGCTTATGTCGGAGCTGATTTAAGTGCTAGAGCAGGTTATCCAACTATAGCAGTGCCCGCAGGCTTTCAAGAGAATGGAAGAGCCTTTGGGATCACATTTGCAGGAACGGCATTTAGTGAACCGACACTCATTCGGATTGCATTTGCATTCGAACAACAAACGAAACACAGAAAAATGCCGGCTCTAAAGAAATGAAAGATGATTTGAAAATTAGAAAAAGGTGCATTTACAAACGAACGTATGTTTGCTAAAATGTTGATGTGGATAAAAATACCAAAGTGAAGAAAAGAGCGTTTGAGATTAGCAATCCATAAGAAACAACCCAAGTTGAATTCTGCTAAAATGTAGTTAATGTCTAATGTAGATATCCCTCATGAACAAAGGAGAACTGAAAATGAGAAAACTCGTTCTATTTCTTCACGCATCGCTTGACGGTTTTGTAGAAGGGCCGAATGGTGAAATGGACATTGGCTGGGTTTCCTACGATGCTGATTTGGAGAACCATGCGAAAGAAATTCTGAGTACTGCCGACACTGTCATTTGGGGACGTGGGACTTATCAGATGATGCACAGTTACTGGCCATCTGTCCCTTCGAACCCATCAGCTTCGCAGCATGAACGGAATCATGCCGAGTGGATCGAAAAGGCAGCTAAGATCGTTTTTTCCACGACGCTGGAGAAAGTCGAATGGAATAATTCCAGACTCGTGAAAGAAGCTGTCGAGGAAGAGATCAATAACCTCAAACAGCAGCCCGGCAAGGATATGGTCATCCTCGGCAGTCCTAGATTCGCACACCACCTTATGCAGCTTGATTTAATTGATGAGTATAAAATTACGGTTTCTCCCGTCCTGATCGGTAAGGGATTGCCATTATTCCAAGGTCTCAAGGAGAAGAGAAATCTTAAGCTAATCGAAAACAAGACCTTTGATTCTGGAGCCATAGGTCTCGTTTACCAGACGGTAAGATGACCTTGTCACTTAAGGTGATTACGCTCACGGGGAACGTTATTGGAACGACAACAGCGGCAGTCTAAGACTTTATTTATCAAGTCTTGGTCCGCCGCTGCTTGTTTTAATGGATCCAGTCTAATACTTTATTTTTACCAAACACTAATCAGATGTTGGTTCTTTCATAAACCATGAAATATGGGTGCATCGCTTACAAATAAGGATGGCAGCGTTTTTGTTCGCCCAGTCAAAGCCTAAAAATGATGCGCCGCTTGTGTTAAGCAGTTTATAATCCAGATCAAAGGTATCGTTTTGACAGCAAGGACAGGTTATTGGTGCGCCTGCAGCACTGTATCTCATTATAAAAACCTCCTGTAGATTTGTATATTACTTTAACGTATTTAAGGTTATTCAGGTTTCGTGCACTTGAAAGGATTACTCACGAGTTCATTTTGCCAAGGGCAAGAGTGTTAGGTTTATTTCAGTTATAATATTTGATATAAGGTATACAGGATTCGTTTTAATGAAGAAGGTGAGGGACTGATTTTGACCCATAATATTATCGAATACTGTTTACAAAAGAATGGAGCAACAAAGGATTTTCCTTTCGGCTTCGATCCAATGGTGATCAAAATTGCCGGTAAAATGTTCGCGCTTATATTTGAGAATAAGGGGAATTATGCTTACATAAATCTAAAATGTGATCCGGTGATTGCAGGGAACTTTCGAGAGCAGCATGAGAGCGTTCGGCCAGGATACCACATGAACAAAAAACACTGGAATACGATTGTTTTGGATGGCTCCTTACCAGAGTCGGATATCTATTTAATGATTGATCATTCTTACGATATGGTTGTCAAAAATCTCCCTAAGAGCCTCCGACAAACGATATATTGAAGGTGGCATTAAGTTGTCGTTAAAATGGCAATGAACTGGTATAATATGGTTTATATTCATGGGAAGGAGTTGTATTTATGTCTGACTTTTTTAATTCAGGACCTAATCCCAATTTGTCGGACCCTGCAGGCCATAAAGCAAACCATGATGTAAATGCGCAAAAATATCATACTGAAGGCGTTCCAGGATTCTGGAGTGAGGTAACCAATCTGTTGATCGTTGTGGCTATAATTGCTATCATTTTTTTAGTTATAAGGTTTGTTTTATGATTACCCTGGTTTAGAGTGAAGACATTGACTTTTAGGAGGCGGTTCCATTGGTAACTATCATTAGGTGGACAGAATTTAGAAGGATAACGCCTACTCGTCCATAAACTGCGTATTTCCTTCTTAATGAGGGTACTAGATGCAAGAATATAAAATTAGTACAATGAAAGACTATTCAAAGCAATCGATTGATCAAATCCGCATATTAGAACATCTTTGCAAGACGTCCGACAGGTCAAGTTTGAGGGTGGGTATAGAAAGCCTTAAGGAGATAGACGGAGATGAGGCATTCTTGTGCCAGATCGATAACCAATTAGTCGGATTTCTCAGTTGGTATACTTCGGATGGCATCGAAGCTAATATTAACGGAATGGTTCACCCGGACTTTCGTCGCCAAGGTGTATTCCACAGCTTACTGAAAAGTGCCGGATCAGATATGCAAATGCAAGGCATACAAACTTGCCGTTTTAGGATACCTTCTAATTCTGAATCAGGGATGGATTATATACGGTATTTAGGGGCAAGTGCTGCACCGTCTGAATTCCTCATGGTTTTTAATCGGGCACAAATCGCTGGATCAAGCCACTCCGGTTTAGCTGTGCGATTAGAAGAAGATCAGGATTTAGAGTTCATGGTTAAATGTTCATCACAAGCTTTTGGTGATTCAGAGTCCTGGACTAGGAATTATTTAACTCGTACAAGAGAACCGGCACGGATTACTTACATTGCTGTGGACAACATGATTCCGGTTGGGATGATCAGAGTCAATTATTTATATACAAATACAGCGGTTATACATGATTTTTGTGTGCTTCCTTCGTGTCAAGGCAGAGGATACGGACGTGAAATTCTTTCAGAGGTAGTTAAAATCTTGCGAGATCAGAGGGATTTCCAGATTCGTCTTGGCGTGGTCACTCAAAATAGAAAGGCATTATCCCTCTATCAGTCGATTGGGTTTGAGGTGACTGCGGAGTCTAATTACTATGTAATATCCGTCGATATGATTTATTAAGAAAGAGGCGCTACTCATGCGCCTCTTCTTTTTTTATCATGCCCTTCTAATTATCACGCTGAATCTAGCTATAGTTAATACTTATAACCTGTCATAGCTCATTGGTAGATCGGTTTAGTCAGTCGGTTATGCTATATTTATTCTAATAATTTGTTTACGAGGAGATTAATATATGAGCATTCAAACCGTACCCCAAAAACGAACCGTTACTCCATTTCGATATGATATCGTGGGCAGCTTCCTGCGCCCCCAAGCGTTGAAAGAGGCTAGATTAAAATTCAAGAATGGTGAAATTACTGCCGAGCAGTTGAAGGAAGTAGAGAACGACGAAATCGTTAAGCTCGTGCAGAAACAAAAAGAGGTGGGTCTTCAAGCAGTAACCGATGGCGAATTCCGCCGCTCTTGGTGGCACCTCGACTTCTTCTGGGGACTTGACGGTGTAGATCGGACAATTATTGACCAAGGTTACCAATTTAACGGTGCAGAGTCCAGACCAGAAACAGCCCGACTGACCGGGAAAATAAGCTACAGCAGCCATCCTTTTGTTTCGCATTATGAATTTTTAAAAGGTGCTGCTGGTGAGGACGTTGTTACGCGTCAATCGATTCCTGCGGCTGCACAATTCCTGTTCGAGCTAGATCGGGCGGAAAACAAGGAAAGCACAAATGAATTATACCCGAATCGCGAAGAGCTTATCTCGGATATTGCCAAAGCATACAAAGCATCGATTCTGGCCTTCTATGCAGCGGGCTGCCGCAGTATTCAGATCGACGATTGTACGTGGGGAGCGCTTTGCGACGAACAGTTTATAGCATTTATGAATCAGATTGGCGTTAACGTAGCTGAATATGCAAGCGAACTTGCAAAATTGAATGAGGAAGTTGTAACTGGTCTGCCGGAAGATCTTGTTGTAACGACCCATGTATGCCGGGGCAATTATGTTTCGACTTATGCTGGAGTAGGTGGAGGCTACGAGCCTATCGCGCAAACGCTTCTTAATATCAATAACTACTCGGGTTATTATCTGGAGTTTGATACCGAACGTGCAGGTGACTTCAAGCCATTGCGTTTCTTGAAAGACAATCAGCAGGTTGTGTTAGGTCTGTTCTCATCCAAATTTGGTGAGCTTGAAAGCAAGGAAGATATTCTGAAGCGTATTGAGGAAGCGAAGCAATACGTTGATCTAAACCGGATTTGCCTTAGCCCGCAATGTGGCTTTGCTTCCACGGAAGAAGGCAACCACCTGACAGAAGAGCAGCAATGGCGTAAGCTTGCTTATATTAAAGAAATTGCTGAAGAGATCTGGAACTAACTCTAATTAAAAAGTAGACAGAGATAAAGATAAAGATAATACACCTTTAGATTCGGATGTTCATCCGTTCGGTTAAAGGTGTATTTTGTTCTACAGTGAGCATATCGATATACTTGGCTAGTTCTATCTATACCGTGACGGAGGATTAGGGAAAACCTCCCTAATAAAAGCCGATAATTGCTCTAAATGAATGAAATTAGGGAATAACTCCCTAAAAAACAGAGCAATATCAAGAATTACCGCCAAATCAGTTAAATTTCAGGGAAGAATTCCCTGATTATTAGTCTGATGACCAGAATCCTCTGGTAATAAGGGAGGAATTCCCTAATTATCTCCAGGGCGAGCATATGATTGAGCTTTACGGAGTTTTTTTGCCACGCTCAGTATAAAAGAAATCACCCCCGTTTAATAAACGGGGGTGATTTAGCCTAAGAAGTAAGAGTGTCAGCTTTTAATTGTCTTTAGAGTGTCTTTCGCCAACCTGGAATTCATCGGCATGTTCAAACATATATTTCACGGTCAGAGGGTCTTGACCAGTAAGTTGTTTGAAGTCGTTCGTATAAACATCCATTTTTCCTTCACGAATAGCTTGTCCGAAAGTAACCATACCTTCTGAAGAAAAGGGTGCTTCGGAGCCTTCTTTAAATGCACCGTCGGTGGTTCTAGGCACGCCCATTGCTTCGAATACGGCATAATTTTCTTCATCCGTGTTTTCTTTGTAGGTGATATGATTGCCCGTTACTTCATTACCAATCTTAATGAAATCGGTAATTGTCATCAATTCAAGTCCGTTTATATTTAGAATCGCTTCCTGATAATTATTGGAGGCTAGGGCATACGCAACGGCTTTTGCGCAATCCTTCCGCGAGATATAAGCCATTTTACCGTCACCTTGATTGTTTGTTAATACCCCGTCACCCTTCACATACGTGAAGTAATTGGTAATCATGGCTTCCGCGTATTGGGAATTCCGAAGGAAGATATAATCTAGCCCAACGCTTTGAATATAACGTTCGGTATACACATGGTCGATTTTTTCTACGCTTGGATTGCTTTCATCGGCTGCGTTTACTAGAGAAGTATAAATGATCTGTTTGACTCCAGCTTCTTTGGCAGCATCGACCACATGTTTTTGTGCATTTTGGCGTTTTTCTCCAACAAAAGGCATGGAGATTAGAGCGAGTTTATCGGCATGAGCAAAAGCTTCGGCAAGGCCGTCCTTGTTATTAAAGTTGGTCACATGTGTTTCAATCCCTTGTTCCGCATATTCTTTCAAACATGCTGGATCGTAAGCGCAAAAAATGATTTGGTCTTTATCTACCAGCTCCAACAAATATTCCGCAGCTTGCTTCCCTAGATTTCCATCGACACCAGTCAACAATAATTTACCCATGATCGTTGTCACTCCTTGTTGAAATGAATTATACCCTTATAGTATGTGAAAAAAGTAACATAGTCTAACACATAAAACTTATGGTCGATTGCTAAATCCAATTTGGATTTGTTGCAGGAAGGAAGGCAAGGCCGGGTTTGTATTCTTTTTGAGATAACCTGCTTCGATTGCAAAGGTATGGTGTGAATCATCTAAGGGAATTAGCCGGATTTCATCTTGAAGATAAGCGAGCTGATAGTTATCCGGGAAAAAGCCAATTAAATTCTCCGTGATGATATAAAACAATTCTGTCTCCACATCGTCTGCGGTTCGAAGAATGTTCGGCTGATAGCCGTCTTCAATCGCATGCTGGATCATTAGATGATAAGAGTTTCCAATAGCTGTTGGATTCAGCATGACTAGCGGATGTTCATATAACTCCTCTTTGGCGATCGATTCATGATGAAACAGGGGATGGTGATGACTCACAGCCGCACAATAACGTCCCTTATATAAGGGATAGGTTACAATGTCCTCTTTTCCCTGAAACTCGGAATCAAAGGCAATAGCCACGTCGTAAATCCCTTTTAGCAAGTATTCTGCAATATCTTTTAGCAATACTTTATTCAGTTCCAGCTTAATATTCGGATGATGATCCTGAAACGAGGGAATCAATTTCAACAAACTTTGGATATCCGTCATCGCCGCATATTCGATACTCAAGGATTGCGTATTATACTTTTGAAAGTTTTCCATGCTCATCTTCATATGGTTATATTGCTTCCAGAGGATGAGGGCTTCGCCATAGAAAAGCCATCCGGCTTTGGTTGGCTCAATAGGGATCTGCTTTCTGTCAATCAATTGAATGTTGAATTCCTCTTCAAGCGCGGCGATTTGTTGGCTAATGGTGGTCTGCGATACATAGTTCTTTTTAGCTGTTTCCGTAAAATTTCTGCATTCCACGAGATCTATAAAATATTTAATCCTTCTTATGTTCATAGTATCCTCCGCATGCCGCTGTTTGCTTTTATTATAACCCAGAAAGTAAAAAAGAGAGCCTCGTTTAGAGACTCCCTTTGTTGTACTACTCTTATTTTGTGTAGTTATCGAAATAACCTTGGATATAAATCATTGGTGTTCCTTTATCGCCACTACCAGAAGTCAAATCAGATAATGATCCAATCAGGTCAGTTAATCTACGAGGTGTAGTCCCTTGGGCTTCCATCGCACCAACTAGATCATCATTTTTATTCTGGATGTATTTAGAAATGGCTTGTTTTAACTCTTCGCCACGAAGATGAGAGAAGTTGTTATCGGCCAAGTATTTCAATTTTACTTCATTTGGGGTTCCATCAAGTCCGGCGGTGTAAGCAGGGGAGACAACTGGATCTGCCAGCTCCCAGATTTTTCCGACTGGATCTTTGAATGCTCCATCGCCATAAACCATAACTTCTACAGTTTTACCTGTCATTTCTTTGATTTTTGCTTGGATACCATCCACGATAGGCTGGCAGTTATTTGGAAATAGCTTTACACTTTCTTCTGTTGCTTTATTTGATCCTAGCAGACCATAGGCTTCGTTAAAGCCGCTGCCATCGATTGATTGTGTAAGAATATCATCCAAGCCAAATACTTTTTCAGCACCGTTGTTTGTGAGAATACGTTTGGTTCTGAAGCGAGTGTGAATATCGCAAGTTAATACATTTTTTGTATAGTTTAAAATGGTTTTTGGGTTGTTGGAGAAGATGACTTCACAAGCCACACCTTCAGCTTCAATTAAACCTTTATAATATTCAATATAGTCAACCCCTGTGAATGGGTGCTTAATATAGCCGAAAAACTCACGGAACTGAGCTTCTGTTAATACATCCGTCCATGGATTGATACCTTTAGCATCTAGTTCGTCGATGTCTACAAGGTGGTTGCCTACTTCATCAGCTGGATAGCTTAACATTAGGACTACTTTTTGTGCCCCTTTGGCAATACCGCGTAAGCAGTTAGCAAACCGGTTACGGCTAAGGATTGGAAAAATAACACCTACGGTTTCTTCGCCGAATTTCCCCTTTATATCAGCAGCAATATTGTCAATCGTCGCATAGTTTCCTTGTGCCCGAGCAACAATGGATTCAGTTACGGTCACAATGTCACGATCTTCGATCGAAAAACCCTCGACTGTTGCTGCATTCAATACCGTCTGAACTACGATTTCTTCAATGTTATCCCCATTGTTAATGATAGGTCCGCGAAGTCCACGTACAACTGTTCCAACTACTCTTTCCAATATGATCTCTCCTCTAATAAGGGTATACTCTATATTATTAAAATGGTTTTAAAGCCTATATTACTATACCCTTTTAGAGCGATATAAGTAAAATTAATGTTTATAATATCTAATATAAAAATGATTTATAGTTAAGGAGGATTACAATTGGCGCGTGTGTTATTTATTAATGGTGGATCAGAGGGACATATCAATCCCACGATTGGCGTTGTGGAAGAGCTTATTTCGCGTGGCGAAGAGGTAGTGTACTTTTGTATAGAAGCTTACAGAGAGCGTATGGAAATGACGGGGGCTACAGTACGAACATTTGACGATCAGAAATTTATACAAGCTTTTATCTCAGGTGGAAGAAATTATGTACTGGAAAGAATCAACGGCCTTTTACTTACGGCAGATATAGTTATTCCAAGCGTTCTTGAACAGATCAAAGGGGAGCATTTTGATTACATCGTCCATGATTCTATGTTTGGTTGTGGACGTTTGCTAGCTCAAATTCTTAAGCTTCCGGCCATTAGCTCCTGTACTTCTTTTGCGCAGACAAAAGCAGCATTCGATGACATGTTAGAACGATTTTATACTACAGTCCCTGCAGAAGTAACTAATCCTATAAAGGATAAATTCCAAAGCTTGACGCAAATGGTGAAGGGCAAATATGATGTGGACATCCAATCCCCTTATGAAGTGTTTTGTAATCCTGCCCCACTTACTATCGTTTATACAACTAGGGAGTTTCAACCTGAGGGAGAAGCTTTTGACCCGTCTTATATCTTTGTAGGACCCTCCATCTCTTCAACATTAGCTCCAGAAAAATTCGATCTCATGGCAATTAAGGGGAAAAGTCTAATTTACATTTCACTCGGCACAGTTTTTAACCAAGCCATTGAATACTATAAACTTTGTTTTGAAGCATTGGGGAACACGGAGCACACTATTGTGATGTCAATTGGAGATAAAGTCCAAATCACTGATTTAGGGGAAATTCCGCAAAACTTTTTCGTGAAAAATTATGTTCCACAAACGGATATACTGCAATACACAAAGTTATTTATTACACATGGTGGAATGAACAGTATCAATGAAGGGCTTTATTACGGGGTTCCGCTAATTGTAATTCCACAAAGTGCGGATCAGCCAATAATTGCGAAGCAAGTCGTCCATGTCGGAGCAGGCATTAAGTTACAAATGCAAAGTTTAACTGCAAATCACCTACGAGAAGCCGTAGATCATGTATTAAGCGATTTATCTTATAAAAAAGCTGTCTCCAATATCAGTGAATCGTTTCGGAACTCGGGTGGGTATCGACGAGCTGTTGATGAGATTGTTCGGGGAGGGGGAGTCGTATGAACAAAATGGACCGGTTGTTAGCTATAGTGCTTGAACTGCAGCGTAACAAAATGTTGCGGGCGGAGGATTTGGCTGCTAGGTTTGAAACGAGCGTAAGAACGATCTATCGGGATATTCAGGCACTGAGTGAAGCGGGCGTATCCATTATAGGAGCGCCAGGGCAGGGTTACTCCTTAATCGAGGGGTATTTCCTGCCACCCGTTAGTTTCACGCTGGATGAAGCAGTGACATTGCTTATCGGAACTGATTTTATCGAGCAGCGGTTTGATGCACACTATGGTAATAAGGCTAGAAGTTCTAAAGCAAAGATAGAAGCTATCCTGCCGGAAGCTATCCGCAGTGAAGCATCACAGATTCGCAAAAGTTTTCGTTTATTTGCATCCGTAGAAGATATAGCACCCATACAAGAGAAGGCATGTTTGGAAGCCATTCGTGGAGCGATATTGGAGGGAAGGAAAATAAGATTTCGTTATTCCAAAAGAATCGCCGAAGCCGATGGGAACCGTCAAAGTATTCGTACGGTTGCTCCTTATGGACTTGTACTTCATCACGGGTCATGGGTACTCATCGCCTGGTGTGAATTACGTCAAGACATCCGTCATTTCCGGTTATCCCGAATGAGGGAGCTTATTAATCTGGAAGATGAATTTATACTGCCAGCAGATTTTCATCTGGAGGTATACCAACCTCCTGATGATCGCAACGTTCATGTGCTTATCTTAGTCCAAGCTGACATAGCCGATAAGGTAAGGGAATCAAATAATTTCTATATGGAAACTATTGAGGAGCATGCGGAGGGGTTACTTGTTACTTTTCGCGTTCGCGAGCCAGGGGAATTGCTGCAATGGGTGCTTGGCTGGGGAGGCGGTATGGTTGTGCTGGAGCCCGAATCTTTCCGTGATCAGGTTAGAAATGAAATAGAAATAATGTTAAAACGCTACTGACATAACGCTGTCAGTAGCGTTTTTGTATACTTGGATAATCAATGACTACAGGAGCTGATATATGATGATTACAACAAAAGAAGCCTTACAACGATTTGAAGAAACTGCGACATACTATATTCAAGAATTGGAGCGATTCAATCTGGAGCAGTTGAAGCAAAAGCCGAGTGAAAACGAGTGGTCCATCGGACAGATGTTTCAGCATCTCATTAACTCGGCGCTGTATATGCAGCTTCGTAATATTGATCAATGCCTTGTGCTCGACCAAGATCCCTTAGTAGCTCATGTGGGGAAAACTGAGGATGGTGCGGCTATATTTGCGCGAGGAAGCTTTCCGCCCATTCGTATTCAGGTTCCGCCTTCCGCCCAATATACGCCGGAGCAGCCGGAGAGCAAAGAACAATTAATTCAAGGGTTACGTACAGTCATCCAAAGAATGAGAGAGATCGAACCCTCTCTTGAAAAAGCGTCCAAACAAAATACCGTATCTCACCCGCGATTCGGTGGACTATGCGCGGAGGAATGGTTCCTACTTATTGAAATGCACTATCGTCATCATCTTCTGCAGCTGGAGCGGTTAAACAAAAGAATTGTTGTTTAATTCCATATTTGCACCTAAAGAAGGGTTCATTAATAACATCCAGGTTGTAAAAGGATCATAAAATCAGGAACCGCGTTCCAATAAAAAGAGTTGGAATGGTCTTAATTTCCTGAGCCAAGCGTGACCTGAACGTGATTCTTATATTCACTAGGATTAACACCAAAGTGTTTTTTGAATAACCGGGTGAAATAAAATTGATCGTGTATACCGATTTGCGTGGAAATTTCTTTAATGTATGGATTCCCTTTAAGTATTAAATCTGCGGCTTTTTCCATTTTCACAGTATTAATGTAGTGAATGATGCTTTGCCCCACTTCTTCTTTGAAGATTCTGGACAGATAGTTCTCACTTAAGTTGACATGCTTGGCAATCAGAGATAAGGTCAGCTTCTTCTGATAATGTGTGTTGATATAGTCAATCGCTTGTTTAACATCTCTATTGTGTGTAGTTACGATCTGTTGCTTTTGATGGGAGAATAATTGGAACACAAGCTCCATTATAGATAGAACGTCAGTGGTACGTTTACTGCTGGCGATATTTTCTATATAGTTCTTCAAAAGCTTTGGATCCTCGACAATGAGATGGGCATCGCATAAGGGAAGATAATGCAGACAATTTACAATGAACTTTTTGGTTTCAGCAGGATTAATTTGCTTGGATTTACAGATGTCAAGAAATTGCTGAGTTGCTTGAGTAACGGCTTCAACCCCTGAAAGCTTCCAGTTCTGAATTAATTGCGTTGAGAAATCATGTACATCCTCGAAGTCCAGCGTATCCTTTAAATGGACATCCTTTGGATCTATAATCGTTATTTCGTTGTAAAATTGAATTAGCAAGGATTCTTTACATCGTTCTAGGGTTCGTTTTGCTTCAGCATATCCCCGTACAGGATCAGAAAAAACAATGGTAGGGGTGATAGAAATATACATTTTGATTAACCGAATGACCCTCTGGATAAAGTCTGTGCGGATAATTTGATGATCGTCTAAGGTATCACAGGAGATTAGAAGCAGCAGCCCATTAGATTCAAGCTGAATAATTTCCAACTGATCTACGGTCTCCAAGATATCTAAGATGATGTTTTCAATAAAGGATACGGAGATGTGATTTTGTCTTTCGTTATGGGTGGCGTTATTCTGCTCAAAAGTAATGTAGAATAAATAACAGCTGCTTTCGCTGAAAGCAAACGTTATAGCCTCATGTTGATCAAGCTGCTGCACATCGTAATAAGGATCGGTGAAATAATCTTTTAGAAGCGCATTTTTCACGCTTTTTAAGTTATGTTGTAATAACTGTGTTTGGGTCTCCTGCTGCTGCCTAGATTGAAGCTGCTCTTGAATTAGCTTCGTAGATTTCTCCAGCAAATGGATCAAATCCCCCGTTTTCATACTAATCTTCAGCATATAATCTACAGCACCAAGCACTAGGGCTTCACGAACTAACTCATACTCCCCGTGGTTGCTCGCCACCAGAATTTTTCCTGCAAACCCTCTGTTATTCAGTTCTTTTATCAGCTGCAGACCATCCATATTAGGCATTTTGAGATCTGTAATGATGATATGGGGATTAAACTTGTCTACAAGTGTTAAGGCTTCAACTCCGTCAGAGGCAGTAGCACAGATCATGTATCCAAGCTCTTCCCATGGAATCATGGTTCTGAGCGCAACTTTAACAATAGGTTCGTCATCCACTAGCATTACATTATACATAGGATACATAGTATCACCCCTTAAGTTCGTATGTTTGTATAGGGATAATCAGGCGGCAGCAGGTTCCATGACCCATTGAGCTTGTGATGAACAGCCCGTAACTCTCACCGTATTGAAGTTTAATGCGATCGGCCACATTTGAAATTCCGATACCCGACAGATTGTCAGCCTTTTCTGATTTGGTGGTGTCAAACCCTTTTCCGTTATCGATGATTTCAATAATAAGGGTATATTCATTTTTTGCGTATACCTTAATTTGGATTAGAACTTTTCCTCCTATATCTGTAACCCCATGAAGAATCGCGTTCTCTGCGATCGGCTGCAGGATGAGCTTGGGGATCATGCTCTGTAATAAAGACTCATCCAAGTCATATTCAATGTCAAACCTGTCGGCATAACGTATTTTTTGAATGGCAAAATAATGATCCAGATTGTTCAGCTCCTGCTTGATGGTGATTTGCTCATCTTGATCGATAATGGTACTACGCAGCAATTCAGCTAGTGAGGAGATGCCGTCGCTAAGGACGGGAACCTGGTTAATCATCGCCAGCCATCGTAAGGAGTTAAGTGTATTAAAAAGAAAGTGAGGATTAATTTGCGATTGCAGCATTTGCAATTCGAGCGAACGTCTTCTTTTCAGATCTTTCTTTTGATCCTTCATCAGCTGTTCCATTCTACTGACCATGCTGTTAATTCTATTGGCCAACACGCCCATTTCATCGTTGCTGTGATCTTCGATCCGACTCGATAGATCACCATAAAAAATTTGGTTGCAGAAGACGATGATTTGTTTGATTGGTTTCAGGATGCTTTTATACAATACGATAATAATTAGAATACACACGACTACAATGATGCTGACAACAATAAGTAGTCCAGTGGTGATTTTACTTGTCTCTGAATTGATATAAGAGAAGGGGACGGTAGAAATCATGTACCAGCCTAATTGATTATTGTTAATATAAGAGATTTGCTGCATTTTTCCATTGACCATGCCTTGGAAGGAATGGTTTTTCTTTGCCTCTTGTGTCTTGATTTGCTTAAAAAGCTCATCTTTATAATAGGGTTCTCCTAGCGGAGTATCCTTTTGATTCGAGGACATTACTTTTCCCTCCCTATTCATAATAAGGAGACTGGAACCTGTACCTAAATCCACACTGGAAAGAATGACTTTTGAAAATAACTCCCCACCAATAAAAACAAACACATGACCTAAGGGAACGCCAATGTCATCTTGATCAAAAATTTTCCGGCCCAGGACAATGGTATTGTAAGCGCGATAGCTTTTTACGTAGTTAAGACTGTCATAAGGGGCATTCAGCTCTACTTGTTTCATAATTTCTTCATACTTAGGATTGGGGATGCCGTCGTAGCCTAATTCATAGATAGGTTGGTTCTTGGCGTCGATGACCCGAACGTTCTGGACATATCCGGGGTAGATGGTTCTATATAAATTGTCCATGGCATGATTAATGGCAGCATTGCTAGGAGCGGGTTCATTTGGTGCTGCCGATAAACGCTCCTGAATAATACTATTGGTAGAAACAGAGCCTGCAAGATATTGATAGTTGTTAAGTTCACTTAACATCGTTCGATTAAGCAGCGTTAAAGCCTGAAATGTGGATTTACTTAATTTATTGTTAATGGATTTGGAGTAAATGGTGTAGGAGTAGAAACCTATAAAGATGATTGGGATCACAGAAACGATTAAGAAAATGACGGTTAAGCGATTTTGAATTTTAACCTTGCGCATGATTTGCGGAGGATTAGGAAAATGCAGCTTCCCTTTACGTCGACTCAGGTGGATGACCTCCCATTCACTATCTTTTACTTACAAGTTAACATAAAAAGAACAATGGAATATATATGCAGCGGCGAAAAGTGAGAATAATCTATGGAATGGATAATATTATCCATTCCGTTAACGGCTAAGTTTACAGGTTATGTGACCCTGATGAATAAGCTTATACGAGCTTGCATTGGAAGATGGATAAGATAATACATAGGTAGGTTTGTATTGTAAATGTAAATATAGCGTAAATCCTTTTATACTTAAATTATTAAAAAAGCGTTTACAAGAATATCTTAAGGAGGGCGTTTATGAAAAAGACTATGAGTACATTATTAGCAGTAATGCTGCTAGGTGTGGGGTTGCTCGGCTGCGGGAACAGCAATAATAAACCTGCTGCCTCTAATGAATCGGATCCAACGAAAGCTGCGAGCACAGCGCAAGCTACAAGTACAACGAACGCCGAGAATACTAAAGAAGAACCTGCTAAAGATTTTGATAACAAGGAACTTAGTATTGCTGTATTCCAAGGGGGATATGGTGCGGATTATTGGAATGAAATTGTCAGCAAATTCGAAAGTACTTATCCAGGTGTGAAAGTGAACATGACGATTAATCCAAAAGTTGGTGAAGTAATCCGGCCGCAGATTGTTGCGGGTAATCCTCCCGACTTCCTGTCTGTTACAGATACAGAGCAAAGTGGTATCGTGCTTTCATTAATTAAAGAAAAAGGACTGCTAGATATCAGCGATGTATTTGAAAGCAAAGCGCTTGATAAAGAGGAGACAATTAAGGACATGATTCTTCCGGGGATGCTGGACAGTACAAGATTTCAGCCCTATCAAGATGGAAAGACGTATCTCGCACCTTTTAATGCTGGACCGATGGGCTTGATTTACAATAAAACACTGTTCGCAGAAAAAGGCTGGAGTGTTCCTGAGACTTGGGAGGAGTTCTTTGCTTTAGGTGATGAGCTGAACAAAGAGGAGAACTACCTGGTTAATGCAGATGGAACTAAAACGAAGCGGGCTTTATTCACTTATCAAGGCATCTATCCGGATTATTTGGAGGAAATTCTCTACCCGGCCATTGCCAGTGCGGGGGGAAAAGAAACGCTGGATAAAGTCTTTGCATATGAAGAAGGTTCATTTAAGAACGACACGATCAAAAAAGTACTGGATATCTTCTATAAAATCTCTAAAGACGGTTATCTGATGGATGGCACGGTTGCCTTGAACCATACACAGTCGCAGACCGATATGATGATGGGTAAAGCTTTGTTTATCGTAAACGGCAACTGGATGGAAAATGAAATGAAGGATTCACCTAGAGAAAATGGGTTTGAATTTGGGATGACAACAGTACCTGTGTTCAATAAAGGCGATCAGAAGTATGTGCTTTCCAGCTACGAGCAATTCTCCATCCCTGCTAAGGCTAAAAATCCTGAGCTCGCTAAGGAATTCTTGAAGTTCCTATATACCGATGAGTCTGTGAAACTATTCGCGGAAAAAGCGAATGGGGCGTATGCGCTTAACGATGCGAAGGAGCTGTCTAAGCCATTTTTGACTAAAGGTGTCTATGACATGTTTGAGGCTTATAATGGTTCCATTTCTATTCTACAGGGCTGGCAATCGTTACCGAAGGGTTCCAAGGTTAGTGTAGTCACTGAAATGTTCAAGAATACGGTCACACCAGTGATGACAGGCCAGATGACCACGGATCAATGGATGGATAATGTGGAAAAAGCTTTTGCACAGATTCGTAAAGAGAAAGCAGCTAGTAAATAATCTATAGTATCTCATGCAAATGCATCCTGTTAGGAATGGATAAGGTTATCTATGAACGGGATGCATTTTGTATGAAGAGGAGTGAGAAAGATGTCTGAAATGCAGCTGGCAGAAGTAGCTCCTAGACAGAGAAAATCAAAGATTAGGACAGCGAAAACCAGAAATCCTAAGCTATTCATAGCGGTATGCACGATTCCTACGCTCTTGTTAACCCTCGTATTTATGATTATTCCAACCTTTCGGGCATTTTTTATGTCTTTTACGGATGCCACCGGGATGAGTGATGAGAACAAGTTTATCTTTTTGGATAACTATAAATATATGTTTCAAGATGAGATGTTCCTCAAAGCTCTGAGCAATACATTTAAACTGATGCTGGTTGTGCCAGTAATTACATTGATTTTTGGGCTGGTGCTTGCTTTTCTATTAACGCAGACGAAGCTGAAGGAAAGAGGATTTTACCGAACCGTATTCTTTTTCCCAAGTATCATCTCTTTGACGGTAGTCGGAATTATCTGGTCCTTTGTGTTTCATCCCAACATGGGCATTTTGAATAATATTCTGGAGAGCATCGGATTAGATCAACTGAGCAGACCTTGGCTTGGAGATAGCCGAACAGCATTGTGGTGTGTAGCCGTTACACTGATCTGGCAAGCGGTTGGTTATTATATGGTCATGTACATCGCTGCGATTGATGGGATTTCTGCGGATGTGTTTGAATCGGCGACTATTGATGGTGCGGGATATTTCCGGAAGCTTACCAGTATTACGATCCCTCTGCTAAAAGATATTATTGGCATTACGTTTGTGTTGTCCCTGGCAGGTACGATCAATTTAAGTTTTATAGTTGTAACTGTAATGACTGGCGGTGGTCCGGCAGGTGGAACTACTGTTTTACTCCACTACATGTACACGCAGGCCTTCCAGAATGCGAACTTTGGTTATGCCATGGCCATAGCTATATTTACGCTGGTGTTCGCCTTTGTGCTTTCTTTTCTGTCCAGACTACTTACAAATCGAGCAGAAGGGTAGGGGAGAAGGATGACGAGCAATCAACAAAGTCTTCTAAAAATGAATATTGCCAACTGGATCACACGGCTGTTTCTGATTGTAGCCACCATTGTTTTGTTATATCCGTTTGTATGGAATCTCTTAGCTTCATTTAAAAGCAATACGGAATTTCTGACCGACCCCTTCTCCTTTCCACAAGCCTTACACTTTGATAACTATGTACGCGCTTTTCAGAAATCCAAGATGGGGAGTTATTTCCTGAACTCTATCTTTCTTGTGGTGTTATCCACGGCGATTTTAGTTATTTTTGTGGTTCCTATGGCTTATGTCTTAACGAGATTTAAGTTTTGGGGCTCCAAACTAATCCTTAACCTTTATATGGCCTGTATCTTTCTGCAAGCCTCCTACATTATGGTTCCTTTATTTCTGCAGGTGAATTCATTCGGGATGTTGGACAATCGCGGGATGCTCAGTTTGATCTACGCTGTTCTGCAGTTTCCCTTTGCCATCTTTGTATTAAGTGGATTTCTGAGGTCCGTCCCTAGAGATTATGAAGAAGCCGCTAAGATTGACGGTTGTGGCAACACAGGAGTGCTCGTCAGAATTGTTGCGCCGCTTGCTAAACCGGGGATTGTGACGGTCTGTATGCTGGCAGCGATGGGCTTTTGGAATGAGTATCCGCTGGCATTGGTCTTAATTCAAAGTGATAGCAAAAAAACATTGCCAGTAGGTTTAGCCAATCTTTTTGAGGTTCAACGTTATGCTACAGATTGGAGTGCACTATTTGCCGCGCTGATCCTAGTGCTGATTCCAACAATTCTTTTATATGTGATAGGACAAAAGCAATTGCTCCAAGGAATAAGCGCAGGCGGAATTAAGGGCTGAACAACAAAGACATGGAGGGAATTTACGTGGACAAAGGAAGATTTACACTGCCTGGTGAAACAGGGATGGAAGAGGTCATAGGTGATCTCGTCGAAAGATGGGGTGTAGATGCCGTACGTGACAGTGATGGCACGAATCTATCGCAGGACATTCTCGACATGGGTCTGCAAATTTATTCAACGCTTTGTCTCGTCCGTGAGGACAACGAGTGGGCGAAGCAGCATCCGCAATATAGACAGCAGATTTATCTGATGTCTGCTCCAGTAATAGTAACTTCAAAGGTGAAGACCATCGATATTATGGCTGATTATTTTGCCGATCAATTTAGTCCTAACACAGATGTGGATATAAAAAAATATTGGCAGGTTGTAAACCGGACTACAGGAGAAGTATTACCTTCTGAATGTTGGAGTTATGCAGAGGGGATTGTCACACTTGAGCAGGCGGTACAATTTCACAAATATACGGTCAGTTTCTTGGCCTACCAGAAATGGGAGCCAGTCTCCATGTACAATCACATCACGAATGATTGGGATGAGGAGCATCGTTTACCGTTGGATATTCGTTATCCCGAGGCTCAAGAGCATGTTTTGAAGGTGCTGGAAGATTGGCTGAAGAAACATCCCAAGACTGATATCGTTCGTTTTACGACCTTCTTTTATAATTTTGATTTGATATTTAACAAGGAAGGTAAGGAGAAACAGGTAAATTGGTTTGGCTATCTGAGTTGTGTAAGTCCACTTGCGTTAGAGCAATTCGAACAAGCTTATGGGTACCGATTGACTGCAGAAGATTTTGTGGATCAGGGGCGATATAACACACCATTTAAGAACCCGACCCAAAGATATCTGGACTGGATGGACTTCAATCAGAAATTCATCGCAGGTTATGCCAAACAATGTGTAGATATGGTGCATGATTTCGGGAAGAAAGCGATTATGTTTTTTGGAGATCACTGGGCTGGCACAGAACCTTATGGCAAATATTTTCCGGAGATCGGGCTCGACGCAGTGGTTGGGGCAGCAGGAGATGGCGTTACAACCCGTATGATTGCGGATATACCTATTAAGGATACCGAGGCACGTTTCTATCCTTATTTCTTTCCAGATGTCTTTTTTGAAGGGGGAGACCCTGTCGGAGAGTCCATGCCGATCTGGATCAAATGCCGGCGTGCGCTCATGCGCAAACCAGTTGGCAGGATGGGGTATGGCGGATATTTGAGTCTAGCGCATCAATTCCCGGATTTTATAGATCATGTGACAGAGATTGCGACGCAGTTCAAAGGGATTCATGCTAATGCAGAAGGGACACAGCCTTTTAAAGCTCCTTTTAAAGTAGCGGTTCTGAATACCTGGGGTTCCCTTCGAAGCTGGCAGACACATCAAGTGGCTCATTCTTTATGGAATCAAAGATGTTATTCCTACATAGGGGCATTAGAGTCATTGGCGGGCTTGCCGTTCGACATTGAGTTTATAAGCTTTGATGACATCAGGTTAAGTGGGATTGATCCTAGTATCGGTGTGATTATTAACGCGGGTGATGTCCATACCTCTTGGAGCGGTGGAGATCAATGGAGCGATCCGCAAGTTGTGGCAACACTCCGTGAGTGGGTGGATCAAGGGGGCGGTTTTATTGGGATTGGTGATCCATCAGCTTATGAACATCAAGGGGTTCTTTTTCAACTAGCGGATATTCTAGGGGTTCAGAAGGAGATTGGATTTACAGCAAGCATCAATAAGGCCAAGGTAACGCCTGTGCAGGATCATTTCATAACGGAAGATCTGGAAGGTGAGATCGATTATGGTGAAGGGATGACCATGGTTTATCAAGCGGAGGCCGGAGCAGAAATATTGGATGTGCACCAAGGCAGCTGCAATCTTGCCGTGAATTCATTTGGTCAGGGTCGGGGCGTTTATATCGCTGGACTTCCGTACAGTATTCAGAATACCAGACTACTCAGCCGAGCGATCTTTTGGGCTGCACATCAAGAGGAGCAGTTGTATTCATGGTTCTCAGTGAATCCGAATGTTGAATGTCATGCGTATCCTGAGACGGGTCGATATTGTGCCGTAAATAACACTTCCGAGATCCAAAAGACGACGATCCTGATGGATAACGCTGTGATCCAAGAAATAGAGTTGGGTGGGATGGAAAGTGTGTGGTTTCAATTTGAGATCACACACTAAGAGTCAGCCGTAACTACGGCGAATAATTAGACTTCCGGCTGCTGTTATCTCCAACTTTCCTGAATTGTACCGCTTCGATGGAGTGATTGGGAAAATCTCCCTAAAGTTTAGCTGATTTGATAGCAATTATAGAAATTCCTCTTATTATTAGGGAGGAATTCCCTGATTTCGTTCATTTAGAGCGAATATTGATTATTTTCAGGGAGTTTTTCCCTAATTAGTTTTAGAGCCGTCCCCGCATACTGCATTAACGCAGAAAACACGAACGTTCGCCGCCCCGCATATTGCACATCTCACCGTACAATGTATATTGTTTATCGGCCCCCACAGGTATCATACAAAGCAGATGATCCATCCCCCTCAATGTTTTTGGCAGGTTTTTCTCACTTGGATTGAGATATTTTGAGTTTTCCGTATCTAGAGTATCCGGGACATTTTGCGATAAGCCCGCGGAGAAATCCCCTCATTCGCAGTAAATACCCTGCTGAAATAATGGATATCAGGATAACCAACGTTATCACCGACCTGTTCAATCGGCCAATCCGTTTCGCGCAGCAGCTTGCGTGCTTCCCGATGCCGGATGGAACGGAGATATTCACCAGGAGGCATGCCAGCCACCTCACGAAATAGCTTGGAGAAATGGTCTTCATGCATATTCATGGCACCAGCCATGAATTTATTACTCCAGCGGTCAGCTAGCTTTGAATCCATCTCGTCGATTAAAGCTCTGATCCGCCCGGTATGAACGGAAGATTTGGCTGCATTTCGGGAGCTTTGTGTTCGGAGCAGCGAGGTTAGAATGCCGAGCAGTAACCCCCGACAGACCCATTCATAACCGGCAGGCCGCATCGTAAATTCATGCACGAGCTGTTCCATCGCATGAATACATTCGGGTGGCGGGGTATAAATGGGCTCCTGTGACAATGGCATAAAAGGAGCGGTCACAGCTTCCAAGGCAAACTTCTCGGCCATAACCTCCTCCTCATTGACCAGCATGTCTTCATCGCTTGTAATAATCGATTCCCCAAAAAAATCAAAATGGATCCCAATGAGTTTGGTTTCCGAATCTGACACAATCGCATTCTGATGATATACCCCGGAAGAAAGGAATATCAGTTGTCCTGAATTCAGGATATATTCCTCCGTATCCATTTTTGTTGATAATTTCCCCTGGCGAACGTATAGCAGCTCGAAATCATACAATCTTCTTCTTGGAAAGAGGCAAGGTGAGAGGGTTTGGAATTGTGCGTAGTGAATGCCAGGTGACCACTCCCGGGAAGGGACCTGTTTTCTCAGGGGATAACGGGGTTCTTTTTCAGCCACGAATAAACCTCCCATACAGTATAAAATGATTTACTAAATAGACCGGAATCGTGCAAAAAATCTCTTGTTCACCTAAATAAATCTAACTTACAATCTATTATAATATAAATAAATCAAGGATATAAGGGTATTTAGGGCAGGATCTTAAAAGACGGAAAATAACAAATTTGAGGAGGATTTAGATGAAAAAGGGAATAAACATTTGGTCGTTTCGCGAAGGTACTGAGATCGAAGAATGTGCACGTCTGGCTAAAGCGGCGGGGTTCGATGGAATTGAATTGTCTTTGAATGAATCAGGTGAACTTGGCCTGCAAACCACTGAGAAAGAAGCTATTAAGATCAGAAATTCCATTCAGGAGATGGGGTTAGAAATTGCAGGACTGGCGACAGGACTATATTGGTCATATGCCATGACAAGTGAATCCGCGGCGAACCGGACGAAGGCTATCGATGTATGTAAAAAACAATTGGAGCTGGCCGCAACACTTGGCGTAGATACGATTCTTGTCATTCCTGGTGCGGTTGGTGTCGATTTTATTGAGGGCTGTGAAGTAGTCGATTATGAAAAAGCTTATGATCGAGCCTTGAAGGCGATCAGTGATCTAGCTCAGGATGCAAAAATGGCGGGTGTTTCTATTGGGATTGAAAATGTGTGGAATAAATTCCTGCTGTCTCCGCTCGAATTACGTTCTTTTATAGATGCTGTAGGCTCCAATTATGTAGGTTCCTATCTGGATGTAGGGAATATCGTTCATTCTGGTTATCCAGAGCAGTGGATACGGATTCTAGGCCATAGAATCAAGAAGGTGCATTTCAAAGATTACCGCCGGGCAGCGGGAGGACTTCATGGATTTGTTGATCTACTTGCTGGGGATGTGGATTATCCTGCTGTCATGGAAGCACTGCAAGAGATCGGCTACAGCAATTATGTTACTGGAGAAATGATACCGCCATACACGCATTATTCGGAGCAACTCATTTTTAATACTTCTGCAGCGATGGATGCTATTTTAGGACGCACTAGTTACTAAGTTTAAGAGAGGTGAAGGCTGTGCTCAGAGTGGGGCTGGTGGGCTTTGGATTTATGGGCCGAATGAACTTTGATCAGTATGTTCAATTGCAGGAAGACGGCCATCCGATTTCTCTGGTTGCCATTTGTGACCCCCAGATTGAAGTCCTTAAACATACTAAATCCGCGGGAAATATGAACACGGCCCACGAGGTATATGATTTATCCCCTTACAACCTTTATGAGAATTTGGAGCATATGCTCGAAAAAGAAGAACTAGATGCTATTAGCCTTGCAGTACCTACGTACTTGCATGCTGAAATGGCTTGTTCGCTGCTGGAACGAGGGTATCATGTGTTCTGTGAAAAGCCGATGGCGAGACATTCCGCAGAAGCTTGGAAGATGGTAGCGGCGGCGCAAAGCAGCGGAAAAAAATTGCTGATTGGCCATTGTCTTCGCTTCTGGCCGGGATATGAATATTTGAAGGGGATCATAGCTAGCGGTGAGTTCGGTGAAGTGACAGAGGCTTATTTTTACCGGGGTTCCGGTGCTCCTAAAGGGTGGCTGGTCAATGATGAGCTAAGTGGTGGCTGTATGCTGGATATGCATGTACACGATACGGACATCATCCATCACTTATTCGGAAAACCGGATAAAGTATCAACGCTTGGGCGGAAGGTTTTACCGGGAAGTGGCTATGATATCGTCTCCACTCATTATTTTTATCAGGATGGAAAAGTAGTCAATGCCCAAGCGGACTGGACACTGGAAGGCGACTTTGGTTTTTACATGGGCTATCGGATTAATTTTGAACGGGGGAATGTAGTCTTCGATGGCGCGGAAGTTAAGGTGAATCCTAATTGTCAACCGGGGTTCATTGCGAAGCTTTCTTCGCATACCGGATATTACAGAGAGTTGGTATATTTCTTAAAAGTCATTCAGAACGATGAGCCAGTGACCCTATGTATGCCTGAAAGTGCGGCTCAGTCCATAGAAATCATTGAGGCTGAAATCCAATCGGCTGATCAGGAAGGTACCTGGATACGGATACTTTAAGTGCCATATTTTTAGTAAAGGAGACTTCACGATGTTGAAAATAGGTTTGATCGGTTTTGGATTTATGGGCCGGATGCATTTTGATAATTATGTGCGCTTAACGGAAGAGGGGCAGCCCATTGCCCTTAAAGCCATCTGTGATTTGCGAATTGAGGAATTAAAGGATGGAAAAGCAGCCGGGAATATGAGCACTGCCCAGGAAGTCTATGATTTGTCAGCTTACAATCTATACGATGATCTGGAGAAAATGATAGCCAGTGAGGAACTGGATATGATCGACATTGCGGTTCCTACTTATCTGCATGCGGAAATGACTTGTTCGCTGCTGGAACGTGGATATCATGTATTTTGTGAGAAACCGATGGCCAGAACTTCCGCACAAGCGCTGAAAATGGTGGAGACGGCAGTCCGCTGTGGGAAAAAACTGATGATCGGACATTGTCTCCGTTTTTGGCCGGGGTATGAGTATTTAAAAGAAGTGATAGAGAGCGGGCAGTTCGGTCAGGTCACGGAAGGGTATTTTTACAGGGGATCTGGTGCTCCTAAGGATTGGTTTCTTGATGAGACACTAAGCGGTGGAGGCATTATGGATATGCATATTCACGATACGGATATGATTAACTATCTGTTCGGCAGACCGGATAAAGTATCATCCTTAGGACGTAATGTCCTTCCGGGAAGCGGATATGATATCGCATCGACTCACTATTTTTATAAGGATGCAAAAGTAATTAATGCTCAGGTGGATTGGACGCTGGAAGGTGATTTTGGGTTTTACATGGGGTATCGGGTTAATTTTGAACGAGGAAATATAGTGTTTGACGGCAGCGAGGTCAAGGTCAATCCGAACGACGGGGCAGGCTATTTAGCGGAACTTTCGCCGGATGTTGGCTACTATAGGGAGCTTGTATATTTTCTGGATGTCATTATTCAGGATAAGCCTATCATTATTTGTACACCAGAGAGTACAGCGGAGTCTCTAAGAATCGTGGAAGCAGAAATGAAGTCAGCGGATGCTGAAGGCGAATGGATCGTGCTAGATTAGTTGTGTGCAGAGTGAGTAAGGACGTGAGCTGGAAGAGGATCATTCACAATGACCTTTTTCCAGTTCACGTCCTTTTGTCATCGCTGAAATTTGGTGTTGTCTCTTGCATAATGGGATACTGATCCGTCATATCTTCTCAGCCGTACTTGTTCATCAGAGAACAGTTCAACAATTCCTGAAGCAACCTCTGAATACATTCCATCAGGATCAAGCTGTAGCGCAGAAATATAGGTTTGGGATAAGGCAGCTATAAAAAAATCAATGTTTTTCACTAGTGTTTGTGGCATGTTATTCCCTCCGGTGACATCTTGTACATGATGATATATTAAACCATAGGAGTTATTTTACCATGATTTATCGTTGAGTTTTAGGAAGAATTCTTTGGTAAAAGTCGAAAATATGAGAAATTTGGTTGAAAATGTATTTAAGATCATCTTTAATGAAACAAAGAGGGTAATTTTACCACTCTAAATAAATTAAGGGGATTACATAATGAAAGACTATGAAGTGCTGGAAATTAACAAAAAGAGTTTTTTTAAAACGACTATCTATTTTATGATCATTCCTACACTGCTATTGTTTATAGTAGGTTTAGGGATGGTGGTGGTCGGGCTTATCATTAAAGAGACGTTTATGGTTGTTATGGGTATCCCTTATTTGATTATGCCGGTTATTTTGATACTCATTTATGGTTTGGTGGGTATGCTGGTAGCGCTGGTATATAACAAGCTGGCGAAGAGATTCGGAGGACTAGAACTGAAAATAGTGGAGAAAACCCCTCCGGTTGAAGCAAACTATTTACCATAACCCGAAGTTATTAAAGGGCAGGTATTGCGATGATTTCGCTACCTGTCCTTTTTTATCTTTTTAATTTGAAAAGAAACCGGGGAATGGATATGATTTGGATAATGAAAGGATGATTGCCAGATGACGGAACAGACACAAAGAGCCAAGGAGCTGTACATTCAGTTTTTGGGTCATTTTTTAAATATGCATAAAGCAGGAGTGCTTAAGGAGTACAAGAGTTTTGAAATTCCAAGAGAAGTGGAGCTGGAATGGCTGCAGGAATGGGCCACGGAGCACGTCAAGCAGTTGTCGATACGGGACTGGGATGCGATTACGATACTGGAATCCATCTCGCGGAATTATCAGGATAGCTGGATTGTGGAAAAAGTGGCTTCTTTTGCTTCGCGGAATATTATGAGCGCCGATAGTTTGGTTAGACTGATTTATGCGGAAAAAATGCTTGAAATCATTCGTTCTCATAATCAAGTGATCACAAAAGAACTGTTATTTCAAGGATGTAAGGTTGCTGTTCAAATCCTCGAGGATGTAATCTCACAGCCGCTGGTCATTGATCCTGGACACGAACTTAAAGAACATAACCTTAAAGATAAACGTGCGTTAAACAGTCGAGCCCAACAAGGGATTGAAGAGGTAAAGGTACTAATTAATTCTTAGCTGCCAAAGTTGACATACTGTTGTCAAATTGGGTGTGCTACGATTTCCTGACAGAATCACGTTTGCTGATCTAAAGATGAAAATGAGGGATTATCGAATGGCTGAACCTTTAAAAGCAATGTACAATGAACAATTTCTGCGTGAGTTCGGCGAAAAGATTCGTGGCGTACATAGTGTCTTCGATACTGAGGCATTTGTAAGCTCAGCCATGACTGAACCGTGGGATACGCTTGAGCTGAAGGCAAGAATGCGGCGGATCACCGAGACGTTGGGCAGCCACTTACAGCTTCCTTATGAGGAAGCGCTGGCTATCCTATTCGCCATTGCTGAGGAATGTGTAGGATTTCCGTATTTAATTTTTCCGGATTTCGTTGAGGTATATGGCCAAGGAGACGAACATTGGGCGTTGTCTATGCAGGCGCTGGAAAGATTCACAGCGAAATCATCGGCTGAATTTGCAGTTAGGCCGTTTCTTTTGCGGGAACCAGAGCGGATGATGGCTCAAATGCAGATATGGGCGAAGCACCCTGATGAGCATGTACGTAGGCTGGCTAGTGAAGGCTGTCGGCCTCGTTTGCCTTGGGGACAGGCGCTCCCCATGTTCAAGCTTGACCCGGCTCCGGTATTACCTGTACTTGAGCAGCTTAAGGCGGATACATCCCTGTATGTGCGTAAAAGTGTCGCTAATAATTTGAATGATATTGCGAAGGATCATCCGGAAGTGGTGCTCGATACCGCTCGGCGCTGGAAGGGAACACATCCCGATACAGACTGGATTGTGCGGCACGGCTGCCGTTCTTTGATTCGTAAAGCTGAGCCAGAGATTATGGCTTTATTCGGATACGCAGAGCAGACAGACGAAGCTACTCCACTTATAACGAGTGCTTCAATTCTATTGGAACCTTCTATCCTGACCATTGGCGAGAGCTCTGAATTACAGTATAAGCTTCAAGTTCGTGAGGGAGCTCCGGCACGGATTCGGATTGAATACGGAATCTATTTCGTGAAAGCGGCAGGTCGAACCTCTCGTAAATCTTTTTTGTTATCGGATAAGACCGTACCTGGAGGTAGAATTCTGTCAGGTAAACGGACACATCGTTGGGCTGATTTAACAACTCGGCGTCATTATCCAGGAGAGCACCGGATTGTGCTGCTGGTAAATGGGCGAGAAGTGGCGGAAGTGACGTTAGAACTTAAAGGGAGTGCTAATATATGAAAAAAGAAGTTTTGATGTTTCTATCCAATGGCTACGCTGATTGGGAAAGCGGATATATTAGTGCCGAACTAAATAAGCCGGAGAGTGAATTTAAAGTAAGCACAGTTGCTTTAACTAGCGACAATGTCAAATCTATGGGTGGATTTACTGTTGTACCTGACTATACTTTAGACAGTTTACCTGTTCAGTATGAAATGTTAATTTTAATCGGTGGCACAGGCTGGAAAGATAATTCAGCTATTACTCCAGTGATTGAAAAATGTTTGCAGGAGAGTGTACCTATTGCCGCTATATGTGACGCTACAACTTTTTTGGCTGAACATGGCTATTTAGACAACATACCGCATACCGGAAATTCATTGGATTATTTAAAACAAAACGCTCCTAATTATAAAGGAGATGCAAATTATATAGAAAAACAGGCAGTTTCGAGTGAACATATCATTACTGCTAATGGTACGGCTGCTTTAGAATTTGCAAGGGAAGTTATGAAGAAGTTAGAGGGTTTCCCAATCGAAACCGTCGAGGGATGGTACAATTTTTTCAAAGATGGTTTTTATCAAGAATAAGGGTGTATATAAAAAAGGTGGTCTCAAGTCTTAACGACTTCAGATCACCTTTTTGGGGTTGAATCTTATTTTTTCACTTCTGTAACACCAGTTACTTTTCCTTGATCGGATGAATTAAAGGTGGATTTATATTGATCGTTTGCGAAGTAGACATTGCCTTCAACGGTTGCGTTCACCAGGGTAAAACCATCCGCTTCTACGTATACATCTCCAATAAAAGTGCCGCCTTGAATACGGGCGTTTTTACTCTTGATGGTCAATTTTGGAGCAGTCAGTTTGAAGGAGTTGGTGATGTTGTGATCCGCATCTTGTGTGTATAGAGCAATTTTTCTGGCGGGTTCCTCTTTATTCATGAATTCTCCATCCACGACGAGATCTTCGGTGAAGGTTAAGTCTTTAAGTGTGGCAGCAATCCAGGTTCCCTCTGGACTGATGGCGCGTTTGAAGGCTTCTTCATTATCTACTACGGAAGCTGAGGTTACAGCATCTGTGGTGTTATTTTGATTATTAGCGGTGCCTGCATTATTAGTGGTACCCGCGTTATTTGTGTTCTCAGGAGTGCTTGTTGCAGTAGCATTATTAGCATTATCTGTTGCATTTCCACATCCGACCATTAACACAAAAGCAAATACCGCAGCAACACTTGCTATCTTTCTCATCTGTATAACCTCCCTAAGTAATTGTACCGATATCCTTCGAGCTTACTATAGAGTGATTAGTTAGTAATTTACCAATCAATCTACAAATGGTAATATAGGCCTGGACATCTCTGGCGTATAGTATGACCTGAAAAATGTGATTTATCCGATGAATTCACGAGCAATATGGATTACAATAAGTACAGGCAGTAGAAAAGGAGCATTATCCATGGCCAAGCAGAAATATTATGTAGTCTGGGAAGGTAAACAACCGGGAGTCTATAGCACTTGGGCAGAATGCCAGGCACAGACAGATCATTATACCGGTGCAAAATATAAATCCTATGAATCCAAAGCAGCAGCTGATGCGGCATATAAAGCTGGCTGGAAGGGGAATTGGGGAACAGGGGCAGCTGGTGCAGCAAAGTCTAAGGGGACAAGTTCTTTTAAACGCAGTGCTACAGTAGAGACCTCTGAGGAGATTGATTACAACAGTATTTCAGTAGATGTGGGGACTCGTGGTAATCCGGGGCCTGTTGAATATAAGGGTGTAGATACACAAACGGGAGATATCATTTTCTCCTGTGGTCCGATCAAAAAGGGCACTAATAATTTAGGTGAATTTTTAGCGATTGTCCATGCCTTGGCGTTGTTGAAGAAAGAGGGAAGCGATAAAACGGTTTACAGTGATTCTGTAAATGCAATGAAGTGGGTGAAGCAGAAGAAGGTGGCAACAACCTTGCCGCGCGATTCTTCAACAGAGGAAATTTGGGTGCTTATTGATCGGGCAGAGCGTTGGTTGCAAACCAATACATATGACAATAAGGTGCTCAAGTGGCACACAAAAGAGTGGGGCGAAATCAAAGCGGATTATGGTCGGAAATAAAAAACTATATCGCTATGGTTTCGGTTAAAGGAGGAGTTTGGGGATGTTTGGCAACGATTGGGATGAGGTATTGCAGGATGAAATGCAAAAGCCCTATTTTTTAAAATTAATGGATGTACTAACAGAAGAATATAAGGAACATACCGTTTATCCGCCAAAAGAATTATTGTTCACAGCATTAAAACTAACGCCTTATAAGGAGACTCGTGTAGTTATTTTAGGTCAAGATCCTTATCATGGTCCCGGACAAGCTCACGGACTAAGCTTCTCTGTCAATCCGGGGGTACGTATCCCTCCGTCACTGCGCAATATTTATGCAGAGCTGAAGGAGGACGTCGGTGTGCCTGTTCCGAACCACGGCTCTTTATTGCACTTAGCAGAGCAGGGAGTGTTGTTGCTGAACACCGTACTGACGGTACGTGAGGGTGAGGCGGGTTCACATAAAGGTCTGGGCTGGGAGACATTCACAGACACCATAATGCAAAAGCTGAATGAAAGAACTACGCCCATGGTATTTATATTATGGGGGAGTCATGCGCAGAAAAAAGGTGCTTTCATCGACCAAAGCCGGCATAAGGTGCTGCAATCACCTCATCCAAGCCCTCTCTCGTCGCATCGTGGATTCTTTGGCAGTCGTCCGTTCTCGAAGGCCAATCAATTTCTAGAGTCGCAGGGTATGGAAGGAATAGATTGGTTCATTCCGGACTTATAATTTATGGAGTGATGCGAAGGGGAGGTAGCTATGAAGCATTGGGTAGGTAAACCCGTTATAATGTACTGCGGAGAGAAACCTTATACCATTATGAAGGGAATCCTGCGCAAATGGGACCTTTCCGCATCGGTGGCGGTCATTGGCCATCAGGAAATTGCTGTGCCGTTTCGGGATATTGTTGTTATTAAGGCTCTGGCTCCAAAAGAAAGAGCGCTGCCTCCAGTTCTCCATTCCGTGGGTTATGTGATGAGGGATCGGCAGCAATTTGACAATGCAGTGTATTTTAAATCGGCGGTCAGCGTCTGGAAAGAGGATCAGCTTATTGCCTTTAATACGATTATTACCTCACATACGAAAGGTTCAGTTACACTTCAGAACGGCCAAAACCTGATGAAGGGCAATCACATCTTTGTAGTTCGTTCTTTACGAGGGTGATTTCAGGAACCTGTAAAGAATAAAAAAGGGTACGACTCCGAGTGATTGGAGACGTACCCTTTTTTATTTTATAGTTAAGCTCCGCCCGTTCACGAAGTAGATCACAACCGTTATAGCTCCTCTTTTTTGATAGGCTCAGCTTCATCTTTACGGTCTGCAATAATAATCTCATACACGCGCAGGAAAACAATTTTTATAATCATATAAACAGGGAGCGCAATAAGAACTCCGATAATACCGTAGAAGTCTCCACCTATAAGGACAAGGATGACCGTAGTCAGTGGATGAACATCCAATGATTTTCCGTAAATAATCGGTGAGAGTACATTATCCTGGATCTGCTGGGCAATGAAAATTATGACTAGAGACCATATGGCCATCGTCGGTGATTCAATGAAACCTACTATTATTACCGGAATCGCTGCTAAGAATGAACCCACATATGGAATGAAGTTAAGAGGCACTGAAATTACGGCGAGTAACAGGGAGTAAGGCAGTCCGATGATAAGGAATCCTATATATAACATAATACCGAGTACGACATTTAGCACCACACGTGTGACGATGAAGCTGCTTAATGCGCTGTCGATATCTCCAAGCATCTCTTGGCCTTCCTTCCGATATTTTCTCGGAATTAAGCCTTGAAGTTTAGGCGATAGCTTATAGTCATCTTTTAGCATGTAGTACAGAATGATGGGCAAAGTGGCGATTAACACTACAATGCTGGAAACAACGCCAATCAAATTGGACATGGAATTGGTAACCCAGGTAATAGTATCGCTAAGAAATTCTGATAAACGGGCCGCGACGTCAGAATCCCCTTTGAAAAAACGTGACAGTGTCGGATTCTCCCTCAATGCATTGAACTGATCCTGCAAACCTTGCACGAGGTAGGGAGTGTTATCAATAAAGTTCTGAATTTGTTCTTGCAGTGTCGGCCAGACTAGAATCCAGAAGAGAACGAACAAGCCCGCAATCAGAAAATAAATGAGCAGGATGGAGAACGCCCGGTTTAATTTTCTTTTCTCTAGGATTCTTACTAACGGACGCAGCAGGTAGTACATAAACCCTGATAACATCATGGGAACAAGTAATAATTTGAAAATGGCACCTAGTGGCGCGAAGAGAAACATTACTTTGGAGCCTAAGTACAAAATCAGTAAAAAGGCGATAATAGCAAGGCTTGTCCGAAAATACTTCTGTTGTGGCAATAAAAACATCCCCCAAAATTCAAATTTATATCTATGTAGTTTAATAACCCTAATTTACAAGTATTGATTCAAAAGCGGGTAATTCCTTATAGGTAGTTCTTGGCATACCCATATAGAGGTTCTAGTTACAAAGGTTACGCCAAGTAAAAAGATCGCAATATAACAAGGGTATATCACTACTTCGCTGCTTTTTTCGTGGATTATCTTGATTTTCGTTTATGAGATTTTCTAGTGGATAAAGTGAAGATTTCAGGAACTACCTCCTCGCCTCCAGTTTCTTTGGTAACTTGTCTTGCTTTAACAAGAGATAAAAAGGAAAAAATCTCACCTAATGCTACAAGTCCAGCTGCGATGATCTCATAATCCTCAGCGCTAAGTTCTGCGGATTCCACTGGATTAGTGTTATTGGTGGTCCCATTCTTATTAGCATTGCTGTTACCGTTATTTCTCCCACGGTTTCTTCCATTGGCCATTTCTGATCACCCGCTTTTCCCGGTATGTATTATTAATATGTTATAAATGCCGTATATGAGATAGGCAATTGGGATGTAATTTTGCACTGTCTCTTTTTAGCACTTTACATAGGATGAAAACGCTGTTAAAATCATAAACGAGCACAAACGATCAATAACGGTCACATATAATCAATTAACGGTCAAGAAAATTCATAGATGAGCGCAAGGAATTGTACAGGTCGCGCTCTCACATAAAGGAGCGAGCCACGATGATGTTTGAGGAAGAGAGAAAACAAAAAATCGTGCTTTTTGTGGAAAAAAACTCAAGAGCTTCTGTACAGGAGCTAAGTCAGGAAATGGGCGTATCCGAGTCTACTGTGCGCCGTGATCTGAAGGAGCTGGAAGAAGCCAAGCTATTAAAGCGTACTCATGGCGGAGCAGTTTCCTTGCAGAGTGTCAATTTTGAGGCGGCTTATCCTGATAAGGAAGATCATTTATTGGATGAGAAGCAACGGATTGCCCGCAAAGCAGTGGAGATGATTCAGGAGGGTGACGCTATACTGCTTGATGCAGGAACAACAACACTGCAGATTGCCAGAGAGCTGAAGAACTTTTCGAATATCAAAGTCATTACGAACTCGATTATGGCGCTGAATGAGCTGCGGGATTGCCGCAATATCGAAGTCTCAATTACAGGTGGTATGCTTCGCCCGGATACGATGGCTTTTGTTGGACCGATGACAGAACGTTCCTTAGATATGGTGAGAGTGGATAAAACTTTTCTTGCTACTAATGGACTGGATTTGCGGGAAGGCATCACAACCCCGAACATGTTAGAGGCAGCTACAAAACGCAAAATGATCGCAGTCGCCAAGCAAGTTATTCTACTGGCAGATCACAGTAAGCTGGGGCAGGTATCCTTTAGCAAGGTTGCTGATGTGACGGAAATGGATCATTGCATTATAGATTCAGGAGCGTCTGACAAATTCATCCGTGAGATCACGCAATTGGGTGTGGATTTCACGCTGGTATAAATTCTATATAGGATAAGCAATTATGAATTACCGTGTGATCGTTTGGAGAAATTACAGATGCCGTATTTTTGATCGGTAATCTATGGCTTAGAAAACCAACATAATTGAGGGATAATCATGATCTATACTGTAACGCTTAATCCTTCCATTGATTATATCGTGGAAGTGGAAGATTTGAGACTGGGTGACTTGAACCGGATGAAACGTGATTTGAAGCTTCCCGGAGGGAAGGGGATTAACGTATCCCGAGTGCTTAAACAGCTTGGGGTTCAGAATAAGGCTATGGGATTCCTTGGCGGCTTCACCGGCCGATATATTGAGGATTGGTTACACGAAGAATCAATTTCAAGCGATTTCGTGTTTGTTTCTGATGATACGCGGATTAACATCAAGCTCAAGCATGGAGAAGAAACGGAGATTAACGGTGTTGGACCCGCCATTCTTGATCCGGAAGCCGATGCACTATTACAAAAGCTGGCTGCTCTGAACGCGGAGGATGTAGTGATTTTGTCGGGAAGCGTTCCCCCATCACTGGGTGCAGATTTCTATGACAAGCTTATATCTGTGTGCAAACAGAGTGGAGCGGAATTCGTCATTGACACTACTGGTGCTGCACTTCAAAAAGCGCTGGCGTATCAGCCATTGCTGGTTAAACCGAACCATCATGAGCTTGCAGAGCTATTCGGCGTAACAATAGACACGAGGGAAGAGATTGTTACTTATGGACGCAAGCTGCTGGATGCAGGAGCGAAACATGTACTGGTTTCCATGGCGGGTGAAGGGGCTTTGTTCATTACGGAGCAAGGGGTATACCACGCCAACGCACCAAAAGGTAAAGTAAAAAATTCTGTAGGTGCAGGGGATTCCATGATCGCTGGTTTTGTAGGGACACTGTCTTTGACAGGAGACTTGTTGGAGGCGTTCCGTGCAGGCGTTGCCTCGGGCAGTGCAACCGCATTCTCTGATGATTTAGCGGATAGAGAATTCATTGAACAGCTGAGACCGCTGATCCAAATCTCAGAAGTGTAAGCCGACAGCATTCAAAGTACTTAAGGGAGTTGAACATGATGAAAATAACGGATTTAATGATAAAAGAAACTATGATCATGGATCTAAAAGCTACAACTAAGGAAGCTGCAATTGATGAATTGATTGCAAGTCTTGCTGCTAGTGGCCGAATTAATGATCCGATCCTTTTTAAAGAGATGATTTTGAAGCGCGAAGAGCAATCCAGTACTGGGATTGGTGGCGGTATCGCGATGCCGCACGCTAAGACTAAAGCGGTAAATGAAGCGACGGTTGTATTTGCTAAGAGCGCAAAGGGAGTGGAGTTTGAATCCCTTGATGATGAGCCAGCACGTATCTTCTTTATGATTGCCGCTCCAGAAGGAGCAGGCAATATGCATCTTCGTACACTGGCCTCATTGTCCAGACTACTGATCGATAGCGAGTTCATTGAACAGCTTATGAATACTCAGACTCCGGATGAGGTATCAGCTTTGTTTGATGCCAAGCAGGCGGAAGGCGAAGCTAAGGAGAAAGAGAACGAAGCCGCTGAAACTGCCGCAAAGTCAGAGCCTGAACGTGTAATCGTGGGCAACCCGGATTCCCAAGCTTTTGTCGTAGCTGTAACTGCTTGTCCTACAGGCATTGCGCACACTTTTATGGCTGAAGATGCCCTTAAGAAAAAAGCTCTAGAAATGGGAGTTAATATCCGTGTAGAGACGAATGGTTCAGAAGGGGCCAAAAACGTACTCACCCCTGATGAGATTCGGCGTGCAAGCGGTGTAATTGTTGCAGCTGATAAAAAGGTGGAAATGGCCCGTTTTGACGGTAAACCTGTACTGCAAAGACCGGTAAGTGATGGCATCCGTAAGTCGGAAGAGCTTATTCGTAAAGCTATGAATGGGGAAGCGCCGATCTATCACAATGAAGGTCGCGGTGGCAATGACGAAGGGTCTAAAGAGAAATCTGGCAGTATCGGCAGTAAAATATATAAGGACTTAATGAATGGGATCTCCCACATGCTTCCGTTTGTAGTCGGTGGCGGTATTCTGCTAGCAATCTCCTTCCTGATTGAACAAGTAGGTGGAGCAGATCATCCGCTGTTCCAGTTACTGCAGACAATCGGTGGCGGAGATGGTGCCTTCCATTTCCTAATTCCAGTCCTTGCTGGATTTATAGCGCTTAGCATTGGTGATCGTCCGGCTCTGATGCCAGGTATGGTTGGGGGCTACATGGCCTTGAATTCCAATGCTGGGTTCCTCGGCGGGCTGGCTGCTGGTTTCTTGGCGGGTTATGTAATTATCGGACTACGTAAAGTATTTGCAGGTCTGCCTAAAACACTTGACGGACTGAAGCCGATCCTGTTATACCCGGTATTCGGGCTTCTAATTACCGGTGGATTGATGTATTACCTGTTCGATCCGGTCTTTAGCTGGATCAATGTCGGACTGATCGATTGGCTTAATGATCTTGGAACTGTTAATGCTGTTATTCTGGGCCTGGTTCTCGGTGGCATGATGGCCATAGATATGGGTGGACCTTTCAATAAAGCTGCTTATACTTTTGCCATCGGTGTATTCACTACCAGTGGCAATACCAACGGCTTCATGATGGCTGCTGTAATGGCGGGGGGGATGGTACCTCCACTTGCAATAGCACTGGCTTCTACTTTCTTTAAGAATAAATTCACGGAAGAAGAACGTAAATCAGGCTTAACGAACTATGTGCTGGGCTTATCGTTCATTACAGAAGGGGCCATTCCATTCGCCGCAGCCGATCCGCTTCGTGTCCTAACCTCTTGTATTCTTGGTTCGGCCGTTGCTGGAGGTCTTACACAACTTTGGAATATCAACGTGCCGGCTCCGCATGGCGGGATCTTTGTAGCTGCCCTTTCAAGCCACGCGCTGTTGTTCCTGTTGGCTGTTCTGATCGGTTCGGTCATCTCCGGATTGATGCTCGGATTATGGAAGAAACCGCTTGAAGCAAAGTAACTTTATAAGTAAATTGAACTGCTGGGTGCCAGAATTTTCATTCTGGTGTCCAGCAGTTTTTGCATGGACTTTAATCTACCCCTTTCCTCGCCCATAGGTAGATTTATCTCCATAAATGAGGTTTAATTTTATATAATTGAAAATATATATAATCAGAAGGAAAAGGAGCGAGCGAGATGATATTACATAAGGGGGAAGTCTTGTTCCGCCAAGGAGACAGCTGTGATTTTTTATTTAAGGTAAAAAGCGGGCTGTTCAAGGTCACAAGACTTCATGAGAATGGGAACATGGTGTTATTTAACATCCTGTATCCTGGTGAGATGGTTCCCCATCATTCACTCATTTCGCCAAAGGAGGCGCATGGAACGGCAGTTGCGATGATGAAGAGCGAGGTGGAGGCAGTTCCATCAGCAGAATGGTATCAACAGCTGCGGGATGATCCTGGTCAAGCGATGGAAATCGCCAGACTGCTTCAGGAGAAGGTACGGTTTATGCAAACACGGCTGGATCATCTTACTGTAGGTACACCTGCAGAACGTATGGAATTGCTAACCCGCTGGTTTAATGACTATTCTCATGGCGCAGCGCTAACAGAGTTATTGACCCAGGAAGAAATAGGGCAATTGATCGGTGTAAGACGTGAAACAATCAACCGTTTGCTGCGGAGTACAGAGTGATTCCTGCTTTTTTCTGGCAAACTGTTTAGAGTAGGGTGGCTCCGTGGTATAATGTAAACAGAACTTATAAAATTAGAGAAAGGATCAGGATACCATGTGTCCCCGAAGGACGATTCCCCAAAGGACGATTTGGAAACGTTATGATCTGTCTTATACTTAGCTTCCCTGTAGAAGGTGCGTAAACCGTTGTTACTTGACGAACCGCCTCTGCGAGGGGAAGGAGTATATATATGCGAAGGAGCAATACCTCCGGTTTTACCCGTCGTAGAGGTTGGTGGGACGTCTAGCCGCCATATACGATAAGGGGAGACCTGTATGAGGAACCACAATTACGGAGTGAATGTACTGCTCCGATTGACAGTCATTTTGTTTGGAACATTTTTGCTTGCATTTACTTATTATCACATCAATTTTCAGAATCATTTGTCAGAGGGCGGATTCGTAGGATTATCGCTGCTTGGCAAATATGTATTAGGAATTTCACCTTCGATTTCAACTCTGCTTCTAGACGTTCCAGTACTCTTGATAGCATGGATGTTCAAAGGGAAAGCGTTCGTGTGCAACACTTTTGTTTCTGTAGGAGCTTTTACAATCTTCTATGGTCTCATGGAACGTTATTCCGGTTTGGTCATCAACTTGCAGGACAATTTGGCATTAGCAGCTCTTTTGTCCGGCGTACTGACAGGTTTAGGAGCGGGAATTATCCTGCGGAGTGGCGGGGCTAGCGGTGGAGACGATATTTTGTCGCTGCTGGTTAGTGAATGGAAGGGAATCAAAGTAGGTACGGTATTCATCATGATGGATGTAATCGTTCTGGCACTATCACTCTTTTATATGCCTGTTAAAGAAACGATGTATACAGTGATGGCTGTAGTCGTAGCTGGCTATGTAATCACTTTTACAACCTCTTTAGGCAAACCAAAGCTAGTGAAGTCGCCAAAGATTCAATCTACTTTGCGTAAACCTCATGATGGTACGGTAATGTGAATAAGGCTGTATAAACAGCTTATTTGGGGATATACTACATTTAAGGTCAGCCAGAATTTCTGGTTGACTTTTTTTTGTTGGATATGACGTATTTTAAAGGGTGCAGTCCTAGGGGCGTTGTTCGGACGTTTCGCTCATAACAAAAGATGGCGTACAGTGAAAATCCTGCACGCCACCTTTTAGTTAACTTAAGACTCACTTGTGCTCGTCTTTGAATCGTGTAGAGACATTTGCGACCAGCTTGTCTTTTATTTAGCCCACGGTATTCGTGATAGCTTCGCATTCGTCCGAACAATGACCACTGTGCTGTGTTTCACAGTCCTCACAGCAAATATGCTGAAGATGACAAGCATCATTGGCGCAATTGATAAATTGGTCAGCTGGCTGACCGCAGTGATGGCAACGTCCGACAACGATATCCTCGTCGGTATGATTAATCTGTACGGAGATCCGCTCATCGAAGACATAACATTTTCCATCAAACAGTTGGCCCTGTACCTCAGGGTCTTTACCATAAGTCACAATGCCGCCATCCAACTGGTACACCTGCTCAAAGCCTTCCTTCATCATAAACCCGCTTAATTTCTCGCAGCGGATCCCGCCTGTACAGTAGGTCAGGATTGGTTTATCCTTAAGGTCGCTCATATTCTCGCGAATCCAGTCCGGGAATTCTTTGAAGCTGTCTACTTCGGGGCGGATGGAGCCGCGGAAATGACCAAGATCGAATTCGTAGCCGGTACGACCATCCAGAATCACCACATCGTCGCGCTGCATCATTTCGTAGAAATCTTTAGGCGCCAGATGCTCTCCGGTAATCACGTTAGGGTCCAGTTCATCCTCGACCCGGAACGTCACGAGTTCCTTTTTATAACGAACGAAGATCTTTTTGAAGGCATGAGCATCAGCCTCATCGATCTTGAAGACGATATCGCTAAACAGAGGGTTTGCGCGCAAATCCTTCATGTATTGCTCGGTTTGGGCAACCGTACCTGATAGTGTTCCGTTAATGCCTTCATCAGAAATGAGAATTCGTCCCTTTACATCAAGCTCTTTGCAGTAAGCCAAATGCTCCTGGGCGAATAGTTCTGCATCCGGCACTTTTACAAATTTATAGTATAGCAGAATTGCATATTCCGATTGTGGATTCATTCATTTCACCTTTATCATTAGAATTAGACTACTAAATAAACATTTAAGTATAAAAAGTATTGTAACATATTATCAAGTATTGACAAGAGATGTGGTACAGTAACCTGAAGAAAGCTGGTATAAATATCATTTTTCAGGGATACCAGGATTAAGGTCAGCCAGAACCTCTGGTTGATTTTTTCTGCAGGATATAGGCGGTTTTCATGGATAGTTATGATTAGCGAAACCGTGAATCGCAACGCACGTATATATTTTCATTCATAAGTCACATGATGACTTTAATTATAAGGAGGAACTGCGGGATGAGTGCTCATGAGATTGATTATGCCATTATGGGTGAGGAAATACAGTGTGTAGAGGTGCAGCTTGACCCAGGAGAGAGTGTAATTGCCGAAGCCGGGAGCTTCATGATGATGGATCAGGAAATAACAATGGAGACGATATTTGGTGACGGCAGCGGAGGCTCGCGTGGAAGTGGCTTGATGGGGAAGCTGATGGGCGCGGGCAAACGTCTGTTGACAGGTGAAAGCTTGTTTATGACCGTCTTCACACACAGTGGTTCTTATGGGCGTAAAAGTGTTACCTTTGCTGCTCCGTATCCAGGCAAAATCATCCCGCTCGACTTGCAGCAATACGGTGGAAAAATCATCTGTCAAAAGGATTCGTTCCTTTGCGCGGCAAAGGGCGTTTCAATCGGTATTGAATTTCAGCGTAAGCTGGGTACTGGCTTTTTTGGTGGGGAAGGTTTTATTATGCAAAAGCTGGAGGGTGATGGACTTTCATTTGTACACTCTGGCGGTTATGTTATGGAACGCACACTTCAACCGGGAGAGACGCTTAAGCTGGACACTGGCTGTCTAGTCGCTATGACGTCTTCGGTGGATTACAATATTGAGTTTGTAAAAGGGGTCAAAACCGCGCTGTTCGGCGGTGAAGGCCTGTTCTTCGCAACGTTGCGCGGACCCGGCAAGGTGTGGGTACAATCGCTGCCATTCAGCCGAATGGCCGATCGCATCCTGTCCGCTGCCGGCAACAGCGGTCGGAAAGAAGAAGGAAGCGTGCTTGGTGGGCTTGGTAATTTGCTGGATGGCAGATAAGTCTGCGTGAGCGCATTGCATAGTGTGGAAGTAGAGGATATATGGAATGTGGAGTGAGCGTGGAATTGCTGAGCATATGAGGCAAAGAGCTTATGAGATGTGGAGTGAGCGTGGAAATACTGAGCATATGAGGCAAAGAGCGTGCGAAATGTGGAGTGAGCGTTGAAATACTGAGCATATGAAGCAAAGAGCGTACGAAATGTGGAGCATACGAGGTATACAACATTACAAGAGGACGCATCGTTTCAGCGGTGGTTCTATATTGGGATGGTGAAACAAGGGCAGAAATGCCCTTGTTTTGCTGTAAAGGTTTAGTATCGCGCGAAAGAAGGGCGAAAGTACCTTTGATTTGCTCGAATGAGCTAGTGTGACGCGAAAGAAGGGTAAAACTGCCTTTGATTTACTCGAATGAGCTAGTGTGACGCGAAAGAAGGGTAAAAGTGCCTTTGATTTACTCGAATTAGCTAGAGGGACGCGAAAGAAGGACAAAAGTACCTTTGATTTACTCGAATGAGCTAGTGTGACGCGAAAGAAGGACAAAAGTACCTTTGATTTGCTTGATACTGCAAATGAACGGTATAAATCCCGTAGAATAGAGCCGATCGAGCGTATACGGTCAGATGAGCGGTATATATCCCGCAGAATGAAGCGTATGGAGCAGTTGCGACCAAATGAGCGGCACAAATCCCGTAGAATGGAGCTGACGGAGCACCTATAGCCAAATGAACGGTATAAATCCCGTAGAATAGAGCCGATGGAGCATATATAGCCAAATGAACGGTATAAATCCCGTAGAATGGAGCCGACGGAGCACATATAGCCAAATGAACGGTATAAATCCCGTAGAATGGAGCCGATGGAGCGTATATGGCCAAATGAACGGTATAAATCCCGTAGAATGGAGCCGATGGAGCGTATACGGTCAGATGTACGGTATAAATCCCGTAGAATGGAGCCGATGGAGCGTATACGGTCAAATGAACGGTATAAATCCCGTAGAATGGAGTCGATGGAGCGTATATGGCCAAATGAACGGTATAAATCCCGCAGAATGGTGCCACTCGAGTCACTGTGGTCAAATGAACGGTATAAATCCCGTAGAATGGAGCCGACGGAGCACATATAGCCAAATGTACGGTGTATGTCCCGCAGAATGGTGCCACTCGAGTCACTGTGGTCAAATGTACGGTATAAATCCCGTAGAATGGAGCCGACGGAGCACCTATAGCCAAATGAACGGTATAAATCCCGTAGAATGGGGCCGACGGAGCACATATAGCCAAATGTACGGTATAAATCCCGTAGAATAGAGCCAATCGAGCGTATACGGTCAAATGAACGGTATAAATCCCGTAGAATGGAGTCGATGGAGCGTATATGGCCAAATGAACGGTATAAATCCCGCAGAATGGAGCGGATGGAGTAGTTGCGGCCAAAGGAGCGGTATAATCCCGTAGAATAGAGCCGATCGAGCGTATACATCTCTATAAGCGCTATATATCCACAGATAAGTTACTTCAACAAGCAATAAGTTACTTATGTTCGATGGGATATCACCGTTCGGCGTCTGCAATATCAACTCTAAATTGTCCTCCACTATCGTTATCGCTACCACTGCTGCCACTGCTGCCACCACCACTGCTGCCACTGCTGCCACCACCACTGCTACCACCACTGCTACCACCACTACTGTATTCTTAAACCAATTTATAGTTTGTTAAAGCCGTAATGGGCTATGCTCATTTACGGTTTTTTATGTTTTTGTAAGTAATGGTTGGCTGAAGTAGATGACCACTCAGGTAGGATTGGGATAGTTTAATTAATAACTATATAATACCAGTTCATGAGTAGCTGGTTCAGGTATGATGTGTTCAACACTAAATCGTACTTTGGAGGAATGTATATTGGTAATGGACGTGGAATTTGGCAAGGAAATTGAGAATGCTATTAGTTGGGCTAAAGAGCGGCTGGGGTCGCAGGAGTATCCGCTGCGTTGTCTTGCTTTTGTTGAAGATGCATATGAAAGAAGCAATGGGATCGAAATGTGGGGAGGCAGCGATGCACGTGAATCCGCTGAGCTGTACGATGCGCACAAGAACACCGGGGCTCCGCCAGCTGGCGCGTTTGTTTTTTATACTTGCTCAGGTTTGGTGGACGGTGAGCTTAAGGATTGGGGGCATGTAGCTTTGGCCCTTGGGAATGGCGAGGCCATTCATGCCTGGGATAAAGTAAGGATAGATCACTACATGGAAATTTGCCATCTGCAAGTTGCTCCAGGCTGGAGCCAACCAGAACTTATCGGCTGGGCACCTGTAGAGTGAGTTCTTGTCGGGATTCAGAAGAAACAATGGGACTAGTTGATATCCTCAAACCTAACTTATCCAAGAACCTAGAAGGTGCCGTAAATAGGTGCTACATGGGTTCTTTTTTCTTCCTTCTGATTTGACTAACCCTATGCACGGTGTATATATTATTTGGCAGACCCCCTTATATTGTTAAGGCTGGACCGGAGGTATGATATGTTTAAAATATTTATTATAGAAGATGACCGTGGACTTGTGGCTTTGCTGCAGGATTATTTACATAAGTTTGGATATGATACGCAGGCGGTGAGTGATTTTGAGCGGGTCCGCACTCAGTTTGAGGCGTTCGCGCCACATCTGGTGCTCCTTGATGTTAATTTGCCAAAATACGATGGTTATTACTGGTGCCGCCAAATTCGCGGAATTTCAACCTGCCCTATTCTTTTTATATCTGCCCGCGATGGCAAAATGGACCAAGTAATGGCGCTGGAAAATGGAGCCGACGATTATATCACTAAGCCTTTTGATTACGAAATCGCGATGGCCAAAATCAAAAGTCAGCTGCGGCGCGCCTACGGCACCTATGCCGGAGGGAATAATGAACGCACACTGAACGTTGCGGGAATGACGCTGGATGTAGAGCGGCTAATCCTTACCCGAGGCGAAGCTAAAGTGGACTTAAGCCACACGGAAGCCAAAATACTAGATGAGCTGATGCAAAAGTCCGGAGTCATCGTTACCCGGGACAGGCTGCTCGAAAAAATCTGGGATGATCAAGCCTTCGTGGATGAAAATACATTAAATGTATATGTTACCCGTGTACGCAAAAAACTTGCTGCTCTCGCTATCACAGATGGACTACAAACCGTGCGCGGTCAAGGCTACCGTTTGATTCCGAATTGGGGGGATGAGGAATGAAGTTGTTTTTAAGGGAACAGTTCCCCCTGATCGTGGTTTATCTAGCCCAGCTAGTCCTGATCACATTAGTGTATCGGCTGGATGGAGGCAGCGGTCTGAATGTAAGTTTATATGCCGCGCTGCTCAGCACTTGTCTACTGATTGGCTACCTCGCTTACCGTTATGTCACCAATCGCACGTTCTATGAACGTTTGGAGACTACGCCCTCCTCTCTCGATGAGGCAGGTGGCCCTGCACAGGATTCTCCGCTAGCCGTAAGCTTGCGAGGTTTACTGGGGTCGCAATTCCGCCTCTACAAAAATGATTTGCACAGCTACCGCCACAAATTAGAAGAACATATTCACTTTATTAATCAATGGGTACATGGCATGAAGACGCCGTTGTCTGTCATTCATCTGATCATTCAGGATAAGGATGGCCCTCCTTTTACGGCAATTGGTGATGAACTGGATCGTCTGAAAAAAGGACTGGATACCGTGCTTTATACGGCCCGTCTGGATACTTTTGAACACGATTTCTATGTGGAACGGCTGAATTTGGAGACAATCGTGCGTGGTGTGACCTCTGAGCAGAAGCGGCTTTTTATTCGAAAAAGAGTTTTTCCAGCTATACAAATAGATGAGCAGATTACCGTAACTACGGATGAAAAATGGCTCACTTTTGTCCTTACGCAGCTGATTACGAACGCTGTACGTTATACGACTGAAGAGGGCAAACATGTTTTTTTCCAAGGGATGGTCACGGAAGATAAGCAGACTGTGCTTGAGATCCGGGATGAAGGAGTGGGCATACCAGCAGGAGATCTGCCGCGCGTGTTCGATGCATATTTTACCGGGGTGAATGGACGAACCTTCCAGGAATCTACGGGGATGGGTTTATATCTCGTGAAGCAGATCTGCGGCAAGCTTGGACATGAGGTGAGTATCCGTTCCGAAGAAGGAAGCGGGACCACCGTGCGGATTGTATTTAGGGAGCAGCATATAACAAACCTTACAAATGTGTAAGGGCATTGTAAGTTTCAGAAATAGCAGCCCATGTGTACACTTTGTATAATGAAGGCAATCCAGTCGAAAGAAGGAGAGGTAACACTTGCCCATTCTAGATGTTCATAATTTATCAAAAATATATGAGGGTAAAGTGTCCACTCAGGCGCTGAATCATATCCGCTTTTCTGTAGAAAAGGGGGAGTTCGTTGGCATAATGGGCCCATCAGGGAGTGGGAAAACTACGCTGCTCAACACGATTGCCACCATCGACCAACCGACCTCCGGTCAGATTCTGATCAACGGCCGAGATCCAAATCTGCTTAGCAGAAAAGAAAAGGCACTTTTTCGCCGTCATGAGCTAGGCTTCGTCTTTCAGCATTTTAATCTACTGGATACGCTCACTGTAGAGGAGAACATCGTATTACCTTTAACGCTTGCAGGTGCCCGTGTCCCAGAGATGGAGAGCAGGCTAAAAGAGGTCACTACCTTGCTTGGTATCGAACATTTACTGAAGAAGCGCACGTATGAGGTCTCAGGCGGACAAATGCAGCGGGCGGCTATCGCCCGGGCGATGATTCATCGTCCAGCGTTAATTTTGGCGGATGAGCCCACAGGCAATCTGGATTCCAAAGCCTCAGGGGAAGTCATGAATATGTTGACAGAGGTGAATAAGGAAGAAGGAGCTACGGTGCTGATGGTCACGCATGATGCAGTGGCTGCGAGCTTTTGCAACCGGGTCATCTTTATTAAAGACGGACGTTTCTATAGTGAAATGTACAAAGGGAGTAATAGAGGCGCTTTCTTCCAAAGTATTATTGATATGCTGTCTCTGCTTGGGGGAACCAGCCATGACCTTTCGGCAATTCGCTTATAGGAATGTAACACGTAATAAACGCAAATATGCCGCTTATTTTGTCGTCAGTGCTTTTTCGGTGATGATCTTTTTCGTGTGCGCTTTGTTTATTTACCATCCGGATATTTCAAAGAGCTTAATTTATAGTACGGCGGCTCATACGATGATGGTGGCAGAGGCAATTATTTATGTCTTTTGTTCTTTGTTCGTGCTCGTATCCGTTGGATCCTTCCTGCAGTCGCGGAAGATGGAGTTCGGAATTTTATTGATGCATGGAATGACGAAGAGACAGCTAAACACCATGGTTTTTCTGGAAAATATGATGATCGGCACCTCTGCCATCCTGACGGGTACCCTTCTCGGGTTACTTCTGGGCAAATTATTCCTGATGATCGGATCCACTTTTTTGGGAATTCCCCTGTTAACCTTTCATCTCCCATGGCAGGCACTTGTGCTTACGATCTGCAGCTTCGTGTTATTGTTTTTTCTGATATCGCTTTGCACCTTTGTTTTTATTGGCAATGAGTCACTGATGCGTCTGTTTCAGGGAGAACGTAAGGCAGAAGAAGAACCCAAAGTATCGTTTATATTGTCATTTATCTCTGCTGTACTGCTGATCAGTGGTTATTATATGGCGGCTACTGCAAAAGCTGCTTCCGTAGAGAAAGTCATGTTTCCGGTCGTTGCGATTACGGTTATCGGGACGTATCTCTTTTATACCCAGCTAAGTATTTGTGTGGTTAAGCTGCTTAAGGACATTCGGCGCTTGTATTGGCATCGTACGAATATCATCACTTTATCGGGCTTGTCCTACCGCTGGAAAGAGAATGGCCGAATGTTTTTTATGGTGACGATTGTATCCGCAGTCTCCTTCACTTCAGTAGGGGTATTTGCATCGATACATACACTTTCCAGAGAGCTGAAATTGGATTATCCTGCAGCAGTGGGTTATGTAGCTAAAGGAAATCAGGCGGATGTACCCTTTGATCAGCATCTGAACGAAATTAAGAAAGAGCTCAAGACGCACGGACTCCCTTATGAAGCGCTTAGTATCCCGATTAAATATGCTGAGGTCGAAGCTCAGACTGGACCCGATCGCACTTTACGCCTTCCCTTGATTGCTTTTAGTGATTATAATCTCGCCCTGCAACGTGCAGGTTTCACAACGGCTGAGCGTGCTCTGGTGGGCAACGAAGGTCTGGTGATGATTGGTTCACAGCGGGATCGCAGTTTAACAGAAGGCAGAGTAAAAGTGGTCTATTCCTTGCAGCAAGGACTTGCCATTAAAGAAATAGGTTATACCGCGCAAGTCCCCATTGCTGAATATTTATTGCCGGAGCTGGATGGTAGAGATGGCGGGGATTTTAGTGGTGTCGTGATCAGTGATGAGCTCTACAGCGCTATTGATCCCGTGCAGACGGATCTTTATACAGGTTTTTATGTAGAGGATTTTCCACAGACGGTAGGTATCGCAGATGATCTTGCCCATAAAGGCAAACAGTCCTATGAAAGTGATTCTCCGTATGCGATTGTGATCAGCGGCACGCTGTTTGAACTTCAGAAAACATTGTATAACACAATGCTTTTTGCTTCATTGCTGGTGGGTACTGTCTTTTTTATCGCGGCAGGCAGCTTTCTTTACTTCCGGTTATATACCGATCTTGATCATGATCGCAATCAATATTCCACTTTGTCCAAGATGGGGCTTACGGATAAAGAACTCAATCGAATAGTCACAGTTCAGCTCGCTCTATTGTTTTTTGTGCCGGTCGGAATAGCTATTTTACACAGTGTGTTTGCCTTTATTGCGCTTCAACGGTTGTTCTACTTATCTATCGCAACGGAGACAGGCGCGGTGTTACTCGGATATTTGGCTGTTCAAGGACTATACTTCTTTTTTATTCGCAGCCGCTATTTACGCAACCTGAAGAAGAACTTGATATGAGAAATGGGGGTAACAAGAATGCAAGCATGGATTACAGACTTTATGGAGCAGTTTGGTTACTTCGGTATTTTTCTGATGCTGGCCTTTGAAAATATATTTCCACCAATTCCTTCAGAAGTGATCCTTCCCTTTGGAGGGTTTATGACCACTACGACGAGCTTAACTATACCTGGTGTAATCATTGCTGCCACGGCTGGATCACTACTGGGTGCAGTAATTCTCTATTATATTGGCCGATTATTGGATGTGAGCCGGTTAGAGAAACTGGTTGAACGCTGGGGGGGCCTAATTCGCGTTACTAAAAAAGATATCCACAAGGCTGACGCCTGGTTTGATAAATATGGCTATTGGACTGTATTGTTTTGTCGGATGGTTCCGCTGGTCCGCAGTCTGATTTCGATTCCGGCGGGAATGTCAGGTATGAAATTTGGAGTATTTATGATCTTCACAACGATTGGCACATTGGGATGGAATTTGCTGCTTGTGCTTATTGGCGCGGCTTTGGGCGAATCCTGGGAAGACATTGCCATGTACATGGATGTGTACTCCAATGTGGTCTATGTACTAATTGCTGGCGGATTAGTTATTCTTGGGTTTCTGTACTTCCGCAAACGCAGCCGGAGAATGAACACTGAGGGCTAAGCGGGTGGAGGACTGATAATAGAAATGACTATTAAAAAGGAGGGAAACACATGGAGCTATTAACGATTATTAAAGCCATTATTTTGGGGCTTGTTGAAGGTTTAACCGAATTTGCTCCAGTATCCTCCACGGGTCATATGATTATTGTTGATGATATGTGGCTGAAATCACAGGAGTTATTTGGACAATATACGGCAAATACCTTCAAAATAGTTATTCAACTGGGTTCTATATTAGCGGTTGTTGTGATTTTTAGAAATCGATTCATTGATCTGTTGGGCTTAAGGCGTTTCAGCCGTAAGCAGTTGGATCCTGTAACAGAGAAGCTACCGCAGTTAGAGCAGGGCGGGCACCTCAAGCTGACACAGGTTCTGGTAGGGTTAGTGCCTGCAGGTGTGTTAGGTGTTCTGTTTAATGATTATATTGATGAGCATTTATTCTCTACCTCAACGGTGTTAATTGGTCTAGTGATCGGGGCTATATTAATGATTATTGCGGATCTGTTTGGGCCGAAGAAGATCAGAACTGAGAGTGTAGATCAGATTACATACAAACAGGCACTTGGTGTAGGTCTTGTACAGTGTTTTTCGTTATGGCCTGGATTTTCACGCTCGGGCTCGACGATTTCTGGTGGCGTAATCCTCGGGATGAGCCATCGTGCCGCTGCTGATTTTACGTTTATTATGGCAGTACCCATCATGGCAGGTGCCAGTCTGTTGTCACTGATGAAGAACTGGCAATATTTCACCATGGACGCGCTGCCGTTTTTTATTGCAGGCTTTATTAGTGCCTTCCTATTTGCGCTGTTATCGATGCGTTTCTTCTTAAAACTGATCAATCGTATCAAGCTCTTACCGTTTGCTATATACCGTATAATTCTTGCTGCTGTAGTATATTTCGTATTTTTCTAAGTCCGTTATAAGGAATCGATATAACAGAAGCCCCAGTAATCTATTGCAGATTGCTGGGGCTTTCACGTATGATGACATCAGATTAAGACACTCAAATGATGAATGATATCGGAGACAGGTGCTGACCGGAAAATAGTAATTCGGTAGGCTTAATAGGGAAATTCGGTTCGAAGCCGATGCGGTCCCGCCACTGTAACGGAAGAATCTCGAGCAACAGAGGTCACTGGCAATTTACTACTGCTGGGAAGACTGCTCAAGATGTTGACGCCGCTAGCCAGGAGACCTGCCTGTTTCAACAGCACTGCTTCACCTACGGAAGATAGGGAGGTGTTAGACGTTAACCATGGGTATATCATGGGCGTCTTTCCCTTTGACTTTTTTAGGGAAGGGCGCTCTTTTTTATAGGAAAGCAAGTAGTTTTGGAGTTTGAAATAAGAGATTGAAGAGGGAGTGTATCGAAATGACGAATAAGGTAAAAGTAAGCAATCTTGGATATCCGAGAATCGGAAAGAACCGCGAATGGAAAAAGGCACTGGAGGCATTCTGGCAGGGGAAAATAAATGAGGAGCAATTCCGCTCCGAAATGGCAGCAATCCAGCTGCAGCATTTGAAGACCCAGCAAGAAGCAGGAATTGAGCTTATTCCGGTAAATGATTTTACATTTTATGATCATGTGTTGGATGCGGCTGTTATGTTTGGAATCGTACCTCCACGGTATGCGTATGATGGCGGCGACATCGGGCTTGATCTTTATTTTGCAATGGCCCGTGGTAATGCTGAGGCTACTGCCTGCGAGATGACCAAATGGTTCAATACGAACTATCACTATATCGTTCCAGAGATCGGCACACAAACACCACGCCTGACTGAAAACAAACCTCTAGCGGCTTATCGTTTTGCTAAATCGCAGGCAGGGATTGAAGGTAAACCGGTACTTTTAGGTCTGTATTCCTTCCTTAAGCTGTCCAAAGGTTACGCAGCGGCAGATATCGCCAAGATTGCTGCACGTTTTGTTCCAGTCTATGTTCAACTGCTACAGGAACTGAAGCAAGAAGGGGTAAGCTGGGTACAAATCGATGAGCCAGCGATTGTTACAGGCATAAGTAAAGAAGAATTAACACTGCTTAACTCGATATACACAGACATTGCCGGCTCCGTGCCGGGCTTGAATATTATTTTACAGACGTATTTTGAAGCTGCTGAGCCGCTGGAGGCACTGCTAGAGCTGCCTGTTCAAGGCTTGGGTCTTGACTTTGTGCACGATGGTGGAACGAATCTGGCTTCCATCGAACGTCTTGGCTGGCCGAAGGACAAATGGCTGGGTGCCGGAATTATTGATGGACGGAACATTTGGCGTTCCGATTTAGACGCCAAGCTGCAACTGGTAGAAAAGCTCAGCGTTCATGTACCGCTTGATCGTCTTATTCTTCAGCCTTCTTGCAGTCTGCTGCATGTCCCAGTCACCGTTCAAGGTGAAGTGAAGCTGAAGGCGACAGTTAAGAATGCGTTAGCCTTTGCCGATGAGAAGCTTAAAGAGCTTAGTCTGCTCGGAGCAGCCATCGCAGATAAAGGAGAAGCTTCTCAAGCAGCGCTGGCCGCTAGTCGTGAAGCTATTGCAGCGTTCCGCGCACTACCTGAGCGTGGCCGTAAGGATGTGGCGGAGCAAGTGCTTGCACTTGCAGCTCTACCAGACCAACGCAGTCTGCCTTTTGCTGAGCGCTTAAAGGTGCAGCAAGAGAAATGGCAGCTTCCACTTCTGCCAACCACTACAATTGGTAGCTTTCCGCAGACAGTCGAAGTGCGCCAGGCGAGATTGAAATGGCGTAAAGGGGTCTGGAATCAGGAGCGTTATGATGGATTTGTTCGTGAGCAGATCGCGGATGCAATTACCTTCCAAGAAAAGCTAGGTCTGGATGTTCTGGTCCACGGCGAGTTCGAGCGTACAGATATGGTGGAGTTTTTCGGAGAAAAGCTGGATGGATACTTGTTTACTAGTAATGGCTGGGTTCAATCCTACGGTTCCCGTTGCGTTAAGCCGCCGGTGATCTACGCGGATATTGCATTTATACAGCCTATGACTGTTAAAGAAAGCGTCTATGCACAATCGTTGACGAAGCTTCCGGTTAAAGGAATGTTGACGGGCCCTGTTACTATCCTCAATTGGTCATTTGTACGTGATGATCTCAGCCGGGAAGAGGTAGCCAATCAAATTGCTCTTGCCCTTCGCCATGAAGTAAAAGCGTTGGAAGATGCAGGCATCGAAATGATTCAAGTGGATGAGCCGGCTATTCGTGAAGGACTTCCGCTAAAGGCAGAAGACCGTGAGCATTACCTGAACTGGGCAGTGAAGTCGTTCCGTGTTGCCACGAACCATGTGAAGGCTACGACACAAATTCATACGCATATGTGCTATAGCGAATTTAATGACATGATCGATTCAATATCGGCTATGGATGCTGATGTAATCTCCATTGAGACTTCACGTAGCCATGGTGAGCTGATTATCAGCTTTGAGGAGCAGGCCTATGATAAAGGAATCGGTCTTGGAGTGTACGACATCCATAGCCCGCGGGTTCCAGCTGTCGAAGAAATGACTGCGAATATCGATCGTGCGCTGCGGGTGCTTGACCCTGAACAGTTCTGGATTAATCCGGATTGCGGTCTGAAAACGCGTGGCTGGCAGGAGACAGAGGATGCACTACGTAACATGGTAAGAGCTGCTGCTATTGCGAGGGAAAAGACAGGGGTTATTGCTTCTAAATAGACTTAAATAAATTAGAGCCAGGGTAATTTACCCTGGCTTTTTAGTTCAATTATTTTTTTGTAATCAGCTACTTGATAATAATTCTCAATCTTGTTAGAATGAAAAAGAAAAAGAAGGAACCGTGGAGGGTCCCTTTAGGCATTTACTTATTTACTTTCGAAAGTTTTGCAATCTGTTTCTTCTGCGCGTTTTGGTTCTTGGGAGCTGTGGAAAGCTACGAAGATCGATTCAGCGCTGCATTTGTTCTCTTCTGCCCAGTGGGTGCAGGAGTTAACTTCACAAACTACGTCTTTTGCCATGAGGGTTCACCTCCCCTTTTAGTAATTGACAGTATCATTCAAAGAACGGCTCTGTTCAGCAAGGTGGAGCTTGTCTCAGCAAAGCCGTGTCACGCCCTCATTCATTATGAATAGAGGGTATTTGGATTTTTTTACTAGGTTAGACGTGGTAATTGTACCAAATAATGAGTTTGTAAGCAAATGAGTTCTTTAACTTTCAGGACCCCTCCCACATAAAAAACATGTCCAATAAGAGCCGCAGAAATGCGGCTTTTTGTGTATTTAAACAAGAAAAACCAAAAGAAATTTACCGAAATTCCATATTCCAGTGCAACCTTCCAAGTTTTGGGGCGTCAAAGAAATGAGAGACGGAAGAGATCTGTATAGAACATGACATTCCGTAACGTTACAATGCTAGGGATTACCACTACATTTTTGGAGGAATGAGAATGCGCAAATGGGGTCTGCATTACTTATGTTTATTAATTCTTGCGGTGGTATTGGCAGGTTGTGGCTCGGGTGATAACAATTCGGCAGCTGACAAATTAGCTAGTGACGGCGGAAATACGAGTAATTCTGCTGCAGCAACAACTGAGCAATCTTCAAAAGCTACATTAGCGGATAAGAACACCTCAGCAGAGGCTGAGACAGCAGCGGGAGGCAACGAAGCCCCAGTTGAAAAAGGTTTGACATCAGAGAACACGGATCAAGCAAACGCGGGATTCACGGGCAGTGATGTCGTGGAAGGATTGAACAAGAAGCTTATCTATCATGCCAATCTGACTATGGAAGTAGAAGACTACGGTAAAGCTCAGACTGAAATTCGAAACATGGTAACGATGGCTAAAGGATATATTATAGAGTTTAACGAGAACATGTCGCAATATGAGCAAGGGGGGACGTTTATCCTTAAGGTGCCAGCCTCCGGATTCTCTCCTTTTCTGAATAATTTGGAAAAAGTAAAACACGAATCGCTACAGCGCAGCATTCAAGGTCAGGATGTCTCGGAGGAGTATGTTGATCTAGAGTCGCGTCTGAAGGCAAAGCAGTTAATGGAAGCTCAATATACTGAGTTTATGAAAAAAGCAACGAAATCAAGTGATCTGGTCGCCTTTGCAAACGAGCTTGGTTCGATTCAAGAAACGATTGAGCAGATCAAAGGCAGAATGCGATATATAGATCAGAACGTATCCTTTTCAACGGTAGAGCTTAGAGTGTATCAGACGGATGAGAGTTTAGCGGTGAAGGAAAAGGCAGAGCAAGGTCCATTGCTGGAACGCGCATCAGATGCTTTAAAAGGAAGCCTGAACGCACTATCTGTTATGTTTCAGTGGATTTTTGTAATTCTTGCAGGCGCATTGCCGATTCTAATCGGTGTGGGCATTATTTTAGCCATCGTTTGGTTTGCCCGCAAAAATATCCGCGTACGACGGGAGCAGCAGACCCAGCGGATACGGCAGGGAAATCGGGAGCTGAACAAGGAGGTACTCCCTGCACCAGCAGAGCCAAAGGTGACAACCTCAATAAAGGATAAGAAAGCGAACGAGGACGAGAATAAAGAATAAGCTCCTATGAATTAAAAAGCCTCCAATTCATGGTATACCGTGAATTGGAGGCTTTTCTATAAGACAGTACAGTTTCGCACGTTATCGAAGATTAGGCAGGCTGGAAGAGTACACGATACTCGCCATAGCCCTCTTTCTCCAGATCCTCTTTCGGTATAAATCGCAGTGCCGCTGAATTAATGCAGTAGCGCAGGCCGTTTTCCCCTGGACCATCGTCGAAGACATGACCTAGATGGGAATCTGCTACTTTGCTGCGCACTTCTGTGCGAACCATCAAATGGCTGAGGTCCGTCTTTTCCTTCACGGCGTAATCGCGGATTGGACGTGTAAAGCTGGGCCAGCCACAACCGGAATCGTATTTATCCTGCGAACTGAATAATGCTTCACCAGATACGATATCTACATAAATGCCTTCTCCGTGGTGATCCCAAAAATCATTTCGGAAAGGTGACTCTGTAGCGCTATTCTGAGTGACTTCATATTGAAGTGGCGTCAGACGTTCTTTCAAGCTTAGTTTATCTTCTTTATGTGTCCAGTGGGTTTCGATAAAATCCTCTCGGCCGGAACCCTTACGGTAACGTTTGTAGTGGCCCGGGTTCTTACGATGGTAGCCCTGATGATATTCTTCGGCAGGATAGAAGGTTGCTGCCGGGAGGATCGGGGTAACAATCGGGTTAGCGAATCGTCCGCTTTCTTGCAAAGCTGCCTTGGAAGCCTCTGCTTGTTGCTTTTGCTCTTCAGAATGGGTGAAGATAGCCGTTCCGTAAGAGGTGCCGCGATCATGGAATTGTCCACCCGCATCGGTTGGGTCAATTTGCTGCCAGAATAACTCAAGCAGCTTGCTATAAGGGAAAATTTCTGGGTTGAACGTAATTTGTACCGCTTCAACATGTCCTGTGGTTTCGGAGCATACCTCTTCATAGGTAGGATTCACTGTATGCCCGCCAGTATAGCCGGAGACGACACTAATAATGCCTGGCAATTCCTCGAACGGCGAGACCATGCACCAGAAGCATCCACCTGCAAAGGTTGCTTTTTCCGCCTTGGAATTTATATGGTTAGTCTGATGTTCACTCATTAATATCCCTCCATTCATGTAATGCAATTAAATAGATCACAATCTAATTATAAAGCAAATAACCACAGCCTGCCAGCTTCCGCCAAATAAGCTCTCTGTTACCTAGTGTTTTTTTACTTCCTGTGAACTGTAACGAAAGCTTAGTCCGGCTATAATAAGCACAATGGCATAAACAACGATGGCTATAATCGCATTTCCAGGGTTCTGGAACAGTTGATCCCCAAGGAAGGCATACAAGGCGATGCCTGGGATTTTTCCAATAGCTGAGGCAGCTAGATAACTCCAGAAGGGCAGCCCGGCTGCTCCGGCATAGATGTTAACTGCGGTCTGCGGGATAATCGGCAAGAGACGTGCTAAGACAATAGAAGCAAAGGGCCGCCGTTCTATGCCTTTTGTGAATTTTTCAAGTAGGGGAATAGAAGTCAGATAAGCTCTCGCTTGATCTTGAAATAAGAACTTCACTACGCCGAAAAGGAATGCGGCAGCAAGGGTTGTAGCTACCCAGCAAATTAAAGCACCAGCCAAACTTCCGTATGCATAACCAAAAAATCCGATGACCGCTTTGTACGGTACAACTGGAAAGAGAGCCAGTAAAGTTGCGATCCCTATAGAGCCAAAAAGATTATGATCCTCTTTCATCCAGCTAAGGATGTCATATCTGTAGATAAACGCAAGGATTGTGCCCGAAACATAAAGAATAATCGAGAACCATTTTCTCATAGCTAATATACCCTTTCTTCCACTCATTCATCTCATCATACGGGATAAAAAGTAAATATTGAAGTGAAGATCATTGTCGGCGAACGCCAAGCAGGTATAATAGCATTTATAGAGAACAAAGAGAGAGATAAATTCTTGAATTATAAAGAGGGGAGTTAGATCAGTGATCGTTTCTGTACGCAAAAGAGTCGCCATCATCGGGATTGGCAATATCGCCCGCAAAGTATATTTGCCACTGCTCTCTCAGCATGGACAAGTTGAGGTAGTGGGGGTTCTCAGTCACTCATCCACAACAGTAGAGCAAGCTGTTAATGCCTATCGCTTTCCTAAAGGTACGACAAATTTAGACGAGCTGTTGTCTTGGGATCTGGATGCAGTATTTGTGCATAGCCCAACGACGACCCATTATGATATAGTAACAAAATGTCTCGAACAGGGGATTTCGGTGTATGTAGATAAGCCGCTGTCCTATGATCTGGAAGAATCCAGAAGGATGGCAGAGCTGGCAGAAAATAAAGGGCTGCTGCTAGGAGTGGGCTTTAATCGGCGTTTTGCCCCAATGTATGTCACCGCCAAGAGTTGGCTCGAGGAAGCTGGAGGCATTAGCCATTGTCACGCGATTAAACATCGCACGAAGCTGCAGTTAGGCAGCAGCCGTGAGACTGTACATGACGACTTGATTCATATGCTTGATCTGCTGTTATGGTTATGTGGAGATCAGTATGAGCTGCTTCGCAGTAATCTTCAATCCAATGGAGAGGGGCGACTTGTCCAGGCATCTGGAATGCTGGGTTGGGAGCAAGGCTCAGTGGGGATGTATAGTATGGTTCGTGAGGCTGGTGTTGATTTGGAGAAGCTGGAGCTGCACGGTAATGGCCGTTCGGTGGAAGTGGCAGATCTGGACCAAGCCATCCTATATGAAAAAAATGCTTTGCCACGGACCCAGAGCTTTGGAAGCTGGGATACGGTGCTGGATAGAAGAGGTTTCGGTGGAGTGGTAGATCATTTCCTGAACAATATAAATACACCAGAGTTATGCAGTATTGCTGCTTCAGCAGTTCTGCCTAGTCATAGATTGGCAGCTCAGCTTGCTGAATGAGGTCTCTAAGAAAGGAGTAAAATATGGAAGACAACCGTAAATTAGTGGAGGAACAAATCATCGAAAGCTATAAGCGGGAGGAAGAGATGATGATCCTTGTATTCGCCCAGTGGTGCGTGAATCAAGGACTCGACCCGCACAGTTTATATTTGCAGGCTTATCCACAGCAAGAAGGGAATGAAGCCTTGCGAAAAGCGCTTGCCCTAACGGTTTCTGCGGAGGAAGCAGGGGATATTTCCGATGACACAGTTCTCGGCGTACTCTCCTTATTCGGAAATGATGACTTGGCGCAAATCGTGACAGAAGCGATTGCTCAAAGGGAATCTAAAGCACATACAGGGGATTGACAACGAGGATATAATGATAATGTCAGATGAACTTTTTTTAGTAAACGATGTTCATCAGGGATGAAATGTGTTAATATTATATATACTAACTAATAGTAAGTTTCGCTAGTGAGAGGTGAGAACAATGGAAGAACATCAAATTTCGATGTGTCCCAGATTTGAGACAGCCTTCTCTTTCTTAGGCAAACGTTGGAATGGACTTATTATTCAGACATTGATGAGTGGACCGAAGCGGTTTAAAGATATTTCCGGCCTCATTCCTTCAATGAGCGATAAGATGCTGTCCGAGCGGATGAAGGATTTGGAAGGTGAGGGTATCCTGGTTAGACATGTATACCCGGAAACACCTGTACGTATTGAATATGAACTAACAGACAAAGGCCGTGCTCTGGAGCCTGTTATGCAGCAGATTCAGTCTTGGGCTGAGAGCTGGGTAGAGTAGAAATCAAAGTCGTGTTGTGGCCCTTTTTCCTGAAGAACGGAGGAGGGCTTTTCAATTTTTAAATAAAAACCTTGCACAGATCGAAAAAATCTGTAATATAATAGAAAAAACGTTGTATGTTCCTTGAATGGAAACGCTTGCAATATTGGTTTTTGCTCAAATCTACTCAGCTGGAGTACAGGCATAGCAAAACTATTAGGAGGCGAGGGAGATGAAGACCACCCTGTTTTCCCGGGAAATAACGTATGGAAAAAAGGATGTTGCTGAGCTGGAGAACGCTTCGATCAAAGTACAGCTCATCTATGACAAGACGTTGTTCATGCTGCATAGCCATCTTCCAGATTCCTTATGGGATGCGTGGATTGGTGTGCCTTACAGCATTATCTCTTCACTCTACAAAGGCAACAATGATAGCGGAACTATTTTTCAAAAATGGATTCAAAGTCCTTCTGGCTGGAAATGTATCGGTTGTGAACGGCATTGCCTGGAGTCGACGGAACCTCTTCAAGAAGTGAATATGGCAGGTAATCAACGACAATATAAGTTTCATAATGGCATTCGCCAGAGCATGGTGCTACAAGCCTTAATTTGGTCCATGTACGAGAATACCGTATTATTTAAACCCTTTTTAGGGGATGAGCCTTTTTTTGATGAAGATGATTTGCATACGATATCCTCTTATTTCGTGCCAACTTATCTTAACGATCTACGTCTACTGGAGCAGTCTAAGCCTTGTAAAGAGTACAAAGATCAGAATATACAGATTTATCAGGAATGGATATCCGCCCCTGACCTTGTCCTCAAATGGAATGGTGGCCTGACAGAAGGCAGATGGATGACCGGTGTTTATATGGATCACTCCCGCTTTGCTGGTTTAGGACCTTATTTAAAGGACGCAAAGGGTAAGCGAACGTATATGCAGGCTTATGTTCAATAAAAGATACAGATTTGGTGTGACCGAATAGATAAATGTAAGACAAATAACATTACTGTTGCCCGTGTGGTAAACAAAAGACAGGTCGATTGTGGGGATTTATCTCCATGATTGACCTTTTTCGTTCAACAAAGAGATACAATTTTCGTGAGTACAATCACAAGTCAAAACTCCTTTCAGGGTTAAGGTGAACAGGTAGAAAAGATTTTTTCAGAACCTGATCACATATCCCGAGGAGGAACTATTATGGAAACTAAACAACCTAATGATAGAATTTCGGATTTACAGCATAAGCAATCGGTGCAACCTGGATTTACTCCAGATGCCCTGGTAAAAGATATTGTGCTGCAATTCCCAAAAGCTGCGGATTATTTCAAGTCTAAACGGATTGATTTCTGCTGTGGAGGCGCCAAACCTCTTGCTGAAGCAGCTGTAGAGCGTGGACTAGATCAAGAGATGATCATTAGTGATCTCAACAAGCTGTTCGAGGAATATCCGGTACCACAAGAAGAACTCGCATGGAACACAGCACCTTCTGCAGAGTTAATCGAGCATATCGTGAGTAAACATCACCATTACCTGCGGGAAGAGCTGCCCCTGATTAGCCAAAATGTAACTAAGGTATACCGGGTTCATGGCGGAGATTCACCTCATTTAGAAGAGTTATATAGCTTGTTTAATACACTTAAGGAAGATTTGCTTCAGCATACAGCTAAAGAAGAGGAAGACGAGTTTCCAAAATTATTAGCGTATGATGCCAATCCAAGTGAAGAAGGGCTGACCACACTTCGCGAGGCATTATTTGAACTTGAGAGTGAACATGACACAGCAGGCGATATATTGAGACAAATGCGCAAAATAACAGATGATTTCACCCCACCGGCTCATGCTTGTACAACCTATCGTTTGACTTATGCCCGGCTAGAGGAGCTGGAGAGCATGACTTTTGAACATGTTCATCTGGAGAATAATATATTGTTCCCTAGATTCCAGTAGAAAAAATGAGTTTTCAAAGAGTCCCTTAGGGGACTTTTTTTATATTTGAGAACAAAGCTTATTTACGTTATTCTTAAATAGACAGTATGCATAACTTACTACAAGCCTGAGACGCTGTGTGGTCATTAGGCGGGACAAGGCGGTGTCACTATGCCCACGAAATATATGTGGAGGTTGTTACTAGGATTAGTCATCGTACTCATAATGGGTGGATGTTCGACTCTTGCTGACGTTAATAATGAAGGGAATAATGGCTTAGCAGGATCAGACGGGCCTACGCTTTCGCTTATCGTTGCGGGAAATGACTTGCTGACCAACCCTTTGGACAAGCAGCTTAGCGAGAGCTACAGAAAAGGGATAACGATCTTTGACCTACTGAAAGGTAGTGGGAAGGCCACCTTTTCTGAGGATAACACAAGCATTCTAACGGTAAATAATATTTCACTCAGTCCAGGAATGAATTGGGAGCTGCAAATGGATGGGGAGACCATTGGATCTGAGGATTGGGGTCGAACCGTCGGGCATGAATCAAAATTAGTAATTACGGCGATGTCTAAGGAACAAGAGGAACCCCTTCAAATTGTGTTGTTGACCGTGAATGGCGGAAGTGAGCAAGTGAATTTGAATCATTCATATGTTATGGGATTTACTGAAGATTTAACAGTGAGAGGTTTGTTGAAGAACAGCAGTGTGGTGCAGTTGACCGAAGACAACAAAAAGGTGTTATCCATTGGTGATTATACTCCTCTTAGCAATGAAGTTTGGAAGATGAAGGTGAATGGGAAGCAACTGCTTGAGAATGGAATGGACATGAAGCTTAGAGTGCAGGATGAATTGGAGATTTTATTGGCTATACGTTAAAAAAAGTACATAAATGCCAGATCTACGGTTATTCAGAACCTGTGATCTGGCTTTTTTTATTAGAATTTAGAACCTAACAAAGTTGTCTTATTTTTTATGTGAAAATATTCACATTTAATGTGACTGTAATCACAATCTCTCTTAAATTTTGAAATGTATAATTTCATTATGTAGAAGATAAGTTGAAGCAAAGTTCAACAAGAACGGATAAGACTGAGGAGGCACCTAACTATGGCAGCGAAGAGAGAAAAATTAGTATTAGTCGGCAACGGTATGGCAGGCATAGGTACGCTAGAGCAAATATTGAAGCTAGGTGGAGCTTATGACATTACGGTCTTTGGAAGCGAACCTCACCCCAATTATAATCGGATCATGTTGTCCTATGTTCTCGAAGGCAGCAAAACCATCAATGATATCATCCTAAACGACTGGAACTGGTATGAAGATAACAACATTACCTTGCATACAGGAACAACAGTTACGCGAATTGACGAGCATTCCAAGCAAGTAATTGCGGATAACGGTATGGCTGTTTCTTACGATAAAGTGATTATTGCAACGGGTTCGAATTCATTTATTTTACCTGTACCTGGTTGTGATAAGGAAGGCGTAGTGGGTTTCCGGGATATTGCAGATTGTGATGCGATGCTAGCTGCGGCTAAACAATACAACAAAGCGGCGGTAATCGGCGGAGGCTTACTTGGATTGGAAGCGGCAAAGGGTCTTGTGAACCTTGGCATGGACGTTACTGTAGTGCATCTGATGGAAGATCTAATGGAGCGCCAGCTTGATCGTAATGCCTCCTCTATGTTGCAAGCTGAGCTAGAGCGTCAAGGCGTGAAATTTGCCATGGGCAAACAAACAGTAGAATTGACAGGGGAACAGAGAGTAAGTGGTTTACAATTTAGTGATGGCACTACACTTGCAGCTGATTTTGTAGTTATGGCTGTAGGCATCAAACCGAATATAACTGTGGCAAAAGAAAGCGGAATTGCTGTTAATCGTGGGATTGTAGTGGACGATTATTTGCAGACCTCTATGCAGAATGTATATTCCATTGGCGAATGTGCCGAACATCGCGGAGTTTGTTACGGATTAGTAGCGCCGCTCTTCGAGCAGGGTATGGTTCTAGCTAAACATCTCTGCGGAAGCGATACAAATCCATATGAAGGTTCTGTTGTCTCCACCAAATTAAAAATTTCCGGTGTGGATGTATTTTCTGCAGGTGAGTTTATGGATTCCCCTGAGCACACTGTAATCTCAAGCAAAGATGAATGGAAGCGAACCTATAAGAAAATTCTGCTCAAAGACAATGTCATTGTTGGTGCAGTCCTGTTCGGGGATGTGACGGAATCGGCTAACCTGCAAAAGTTAGTAAAACAAGGTGCTGTAATGACCGATGAGATTTATACAGAGGTCATGGGTACGGGCTGCTGCGGAAGCGGAGCCAAAAAGAGCACATCTGTAGAAGCTATGGCGGACGAAGAAATCGTTTGTGGCTGTAATGGGGTTACGAAAAAAGCGATTGTGGATGCGGTCATAGAAAATGGTTTTACTACTGTGGACGAGATCAAAGCATGTACAGGAGCGACGCGTTCTTGCGGAGGTTGTAAACCGGTTGTAGAACAAATTTTACAATTTGTCCTGGGTGATAGTTTTGAACAGTCTGCCAAGCAAGGTATCTGTAGCTGTACAACGCTTAGCCGGGATGAGATTGTTGCTGAGATTACAGCTAAAGGTCTTAGTACTACTAAAGAGGTTATGCATGTACTGGGTTGGAAACAAGAGGAAGGCTGCTCTATATGCCGTCCGGCGATTAACTATTATCTGGGGATGCTAAATCCGGATACACATCAAGATGAGAAGGAATCACGTTTTGTTAATGAACGTATGGGAGCCAATATTCAGAAAGACGGAACCTATACCGTTATTCCACGCATGTACGGCGGGGTAACGACACCAGAGGATTTGAAGAAAATCGCTGATGTCTCCCTTAAATATGATGTAAAAGTTGTGAAGGTGACTGGTGGGCAACGCCTGGATCTAATCGGGGTGAAAAAAGAGGATCTGCCGAAGGTATGGGAAGAGCTCGATATGCCATCAGGTTATGGTTATGCCAAATCGCTACGTACGGTTAAGACTTGTGTGGGTTCACAGTTCTGCCGTTTCGGTACACAGGATTCGCTGGGAATGGGCGCGCTCATAGAACGTAAGTATGAACGTCTTGATTTTCCTGCCAAGTTTAAAATAGCTGTCAACGGCTGCCCACGTAACTGTGCGGAATCCTGCACGAAGGATATTGGCATCGTCGGTAATGACGGCGGTTGGGAAGTGTTTATCGGTGGTAACGGTGGGATCAAACCACGGATTGCTGATTCCTTCTGCAAAATTAAGACCGATGAAGAGTTGATCGAAGTGTGCTCCGCTGTGATGCAATATTATCGTGAGACCGGTAATTATTTGGAGAGAACCTCCGAGTGGGTTGAGCGTATGGGACTTGAGCAGATTCAAATGGTCATTTTGAATAATGAAGATAACCGCAAAGAGCTGGCCGCACGGATTGACTTTGCTCTGACTCAGGTGACGGATCCTTGGAAAAAAATGCTCAATGACAGTAGCACTCGTACTGCGCTTTTTGAAGAAACAAGAGTCTAGCGGATATAACGCACACAGAAGGGGAGAGACCAATGAATAAGACCACACAAACGTATGCAATAGGCTCAGTACAGGATTTCCTGCTGCAGATTGGCCGTGTAGTGATTGCTGGAGATGTTGAACTGGCTGTATTTCGTGCCTCTGACGGAGCCATTTATGCAGTAGAGAATCGTAGTCCTCATCCTAAGGGTGGCCCGCTTGCGGAAGGGATCGTGTCAGGTCACTATCTGTACGATCCGCTGTACGATTGGAAAATCGATCTGCGCACGGGTGAGGTGCAGGCACCAGACCAAGGTAGTGTTGTGACTTATCCAGTCACACTGGACGGAGAGAAAGTTACAGTGAGCGTGTAGACACCGAAGAGTGTAGTAATAGATTTAATAGAAAACGGTGGGGTGGAGTATTATGTTTACGCAAAGTGTGGAGAGCATCGTAGAGACGGCAGTCAGTAAGCGGGACAAAATGAATGAAAGCTTGCCAAGATATTTTCTAGCAGCCCTGTTGGCAGGTGCTTATGTAGGCATTGGGATTATCCTTATTTTCTCTCTAGGAGCACCGCTAGCAGCTGCTAAATCTCCTTTCCAACCGCTTATTATGGGTACATCCTTCGGCATCGCCTTGACGCTTGTAGTATTTGCAGGCTCCGAGCTGTTTACCGGAAATAATATGTTTTTTACTGTAAGTACACTGGCAGGCAGAACCAGTATCTGGGATACCGTTAAGAACTGGATCCTTGTATTCATCGGGAATGTGGTGGGTGCAGTGATTTTAGCGCTTTTAATTCGTGGGACTGGGTTATTCAGTGCTGCGCCGCCAGAGCATTTGATCTTTACAGCCGCTGCTAAAAAAATGAGTCTCCCGTTCTCTGAGCTGTTTTTTCGTGGAATCCTATGTAACTGGCTGGTCTGTTTAGCGCTATGGATGTCCTCACGTGCTAAAAGTGAATCTGCTAAGCTAATTTTAATCTGGTGGTGTCTGTTCGCCTTTATCGCAAGCGGATATGAGCATAGTGTGGCTAATATGACTCTGCTTAGTGTTGCTGTGTTGCTTCCGAATCATCCGGAAACCATTACGATAGCTGGATGGCTGCATAATATGATCCCTGTAACTTTGGGGAATATCATTGGTGGGGGCGTATTTGTCGGCATGGCCTATTGGCTGATCTCACCAGTGCGTGGTACTCGCAATAACCGTTAAATCCATTTTTAATTAACTGTATTAGAGCTGAACCGATCTTGGGTTCAGCTCTTTTTTTGTTGAATATAAAAAAAAGACACCTACGTTAGGCGCCTTGGACCACTCTATTTTATATTATGCAGAATAATTGGGTCATGTATGTTTCATTGAGGTGAATAGAGGGTATATTATAACGGAATTAGATCCGGCAGATTTCGTTCGGACACAGTTCGCAGTGGCAAATTTCTTGCAGCATGCCAAGGTCCTTGATGACAATCATACCGTTCTCATACTCAACAGCATCTTTTTTACGCAGGTCGCTCAGCATCCGGTTAACACTTTCACGAGTGGCACCGATCATGTTGGACAAATCTGTATGCGTAATTTTTTTGTTGATAAGGATATTCTCACCATCGCTGCTCTTCTCACCATAGGTATTGCCAAGACGAATGAGCGTGGAGCATAGTGCACCAGGTTTGCCGTACATCATTAGATCACGGAATTTAGTTTGGGTGAGACGGTGATGAATACCCATCCATTTCATAAAGTCGATAGCAAAGTCACAATGTTGGCAGATGAGAATTTCTAGATCCTTTTGTTCGATGACGCCAACTTCACTTTCTTCAATCACTTCGGCTGTAAAGCTATGCTTAGTGCTGAAGAATGGATCTGCTTGACCTACCATATCGCCAGCTTGATACATATAAAGAATGAGTTCTTTACCTTCATCAGTAGATTTAGTTAATTTCACACGTCCACGTTTGATATAAAACAATTTATCCGAGTAGTCGCCTTCCCAGAATAGATGTGAACCCTCTGGAACTATGCGCTCTTTCATTGTAACTAGAAGTCTGTTGAAATTCTGTTCGGAGAAACAGTTTGTATTTCCGTGGGCTTCGATAACATTGTAATGTTCTTTTAGCATAATCGACATCCCCTTTATTCCCTCAGTTTTTCAGTAAATTTTAAATTAATTATACCTTGAAAATCCCTCGAATTGGTTATAAAAAATCGTTTAAAAGTGTCGAATTTTCAACATTGTGATAAATTTCACTTCTAAAGTGTTCGATGTAATATTCTTTTTAACTAAAAAAGAGTAAGTGATCTCACGTTTATGATATATGAACAGCGGCTATCCATTATTCTCAAATACTGGGTTAATCGCTGTTTTTTTGCGTCCCCGTTAGATTGTAACATATAACACAGTTGAAATTCATGTTAAAGAAATTAGTTTTATCTCAACTCCGTATAAATGCACACATCTTCATTACGGTCGGACATTGGCTCTATTGCTATGCAGCGATATCCTGAAATTGGAGCAAAAATCAGGAGAAGGAGAAATCATATATGGCTAAAGTAGCAGACAAATATCTTAAGGTTGATCCGTGGGCAATTATTGAAGAGGGCTTTGATCCAGAAAGAAATCGGACTTCGGAATCTATTTTTTCATTGGGTAATGAATACATGGGTGTACGCGGATATGCAGAGGAAGGGTATTCAGGTGACACCCTGCAAGGAAGTTATTTTAATGGATTAAATGAACAATTGGATATTGGCAATCACTATAAAGGGATTATTCGCTCGCTGAGATATATGGTGAATGCGGTGGACTGGCTGTATACACGTCTATCTATAGATGGTGAACAGCTTGATTTAGCAAAAAGCAACGTAACAGATTATGTGCGCAAGCTGGATCTTCGTAAGGGTACGTATCGGAGAGAGCTAATCTGGCATCTAAACGATGGCAAGTCGCTAAAAGTAGTCTTTACACGTCTGGTCAGCATGACTATGTCTCATTTGGGGTTGCAGCGGGTGGAGTTTGAACCCCTTAATTTCTCAGGGAGCGTGGACATTTGTGCAGGTCTTGATTTCGGCATTATTCATGAAGAACGCGGCGAATGTATGTGGAACAGTCTCCGCAGCGGAGTAAGTGGAGCGTCCTCTGCTATTATGGCGAGTACAGTGAATACTGGGAATAAGCTGTTCTCAAGCTTTACCTTACAATCCTCGCAGCCGTTACAGCTCACTGCTGTCGAGAGTGATAAATTTATTGGACAAAATTTCACCCTGGACCTTACGGAAGGAGAAGTCTCCTATTTTACCAAACTGGTTATGAACTATTCGGATAGTGATTCTGCCCATACAGCTGAAGAGCTGTGGAGCAAAGGTCTGTCTCTTGCTGAAACAGCAAGCCAGTTGACAGATACCCAAATAATCGCTGATCAGACAGCTTATTGGAAGGGCATCTGGGAGACAAGTGATATCCGAATTGAGGGCGATCCTGAGAATCAGCAGGGTATTCGTTTCTGTATCTTCCAGCTTTATCAGACCTATCATGGCGATCATCCCGGATTTAATATTGGTGCCAAAGGGCTGACGGGTGAAGTATATCGTGGGTTGGCTTTTTGGGATACAGAATCCTATTGCTTACCGTTCTATATGTTCAATAATCCAAGGGCTGCCCGGAGCTTATTGGAATTCAGATATAAAACATTGCCGCAGGCTATGCAGCGCGCTAAAGAGGTGAATTGTGAGGGAGCCTGCTATCCAATTGCTACTATAGATGGAACAGAAAGCTGTGATCTCTGGCAGCACTCTAATCTTCAGCTTCATGTAGGGACTGCTGTTTCTTATGGCATTTGGCATTATGTCAAAAATACCGGTGATAAAAGCTTCCTGCACAGTAAAGGGGCTGAGATGCTGATTCAGATCAGCAGATTCTATGCTACACGTGGCCAATGGGGGCAACGCAGCGGGGAATATGGTTATTTTGGCGTTATGGGCCCTGATGAGTTCCAATTGATGGTCAATAACAACTGCTACATTAATCTGATGGCTCAACAATCTTTTGAATACACCCTAGAGACTCTTCGGGAGATGAAAGAACAGGCTCCTGCTGCTTTTGCAGCTGTGGTAGAGAAAACAGAACTTCATGACGAGGAACTCACCGATTGGGAAAACAAGGCGCAGCATATGCGGATTCCGGTTGACGAAGTGACAGGAGTTTATGAAGAGCATGATGGGTTCTTCGATATGCCACATATTGATATTCATTCGATTCCTGTTACAGAATTCCCGTTATATTCGAACTGGTCATATGATCGTTTGTATCGCTATGACATGATTAAGCAGCCGGATGTACTTATGTTTATGTTCTTGTACAGCGGACAATTCTCTAAAGAAGCGAAGCTGGCGAACTATGAATATTACGAGCCTAGATGTATTCATGAGTCTTCGCTGTCACCTTCGATCCACTCCATTTTGGCGAGTGAAATCGGCAAACCCGAGGAAGCATATTCGTTTTTTGAATTTGCTACTCGACTGGATTTAGACAACTATAACCGCAATACCCGTGAAGGGCTGCATACTACCTCAATTGCAGCTGCTTGGATGAATATTGTTTACGGCTTTGGTGGAATGCGTTCGGATGGAGCACGTCTGTCCTTTCAGCCAACCCTGCCAGAACGCTGGGATGAATATAGCTTCCAAGTATTGTATGAAGGAGTGCTTCTGAGAATTGTGGTCGACAAAAATTCAGTAACAATCACTGCGGTTAATGGTGGAAGTACCGAAATTATAGTGTACGGACAGTCGATTACAGTGGATGCTTCCGGGAAGACGCTTCCGCTAGGCGAAGGGATGCTGGCAGGATGAACTGGATCGTAAAGGAGAGTTGTTTTGATAAACAGCTTGTGACGACGAACGGTAACAAATATATGTTAGGCAACGGCTACATGGGGTATCGCGGCACACTGGAGGAATTCAGTAAAACTGAGCTAGTAGCTGTCACCCTCGCAGGACTATATGACAAAGAGGGGGACAAATGGAGAGAACCAGTTAATGCCCCTAATGGATTGTTGACCAAAGTTTTCTGTAATGATCAGCTCTTAAGTGTGCTTGACTGTGAACCGGTCGCTCATACTCAGGAGCTGAATATCCGAAATGCCATTCATCATCGGAGCACTGAATATGCTGTATCTGACGGTGGGGCGTTGACGTTTACCGCAGATCGTTTCGTAAGCCAGGATAATCTTCACTTGCTCGTTAGTAAATACTCTATTCGCAGTACTCAAGACTGCCGAGTAGCGATTGAGACGGGAATTGACGTAGATGTGTGGGATATCAATGGGCCTCATCTTTACGGACAAAAGGTACAGCTCAAGGACGAGGTGCTGATCTCTTCTTCTGTTAGCGGAGAATTGAAGATTCCGGTTGTTGTGGCGGAGAGGGCGGTATTCAGTTTTGGTGAGGAGCTACTGGAAGATGGGGCTGCTGTTCGCCGGATTTCTTTTGATGCCCGTGCGGGTGAGACGTATGAATGGTTTAAGTATGTAGCAGTCTATACTGGACTTGATGCTGATCAGCCGGAGTCGGAAGCTGTTAAATCTGTCCATGCTGCTGAGGCGCTGGGTTTTGAGGGGTTATTTAAGGCTCATCGTCTGTTATGGGACGAGAGATGGTCACACAGCGATGTAATCATCGAAGGTGATGAAGCTGCCCAATTTGCCTTGAGATATAGTATCTATCAGCTGTTAATCATTGCCCCTACAGTTTCGGAGAAGGTGTCTATTCCAGCCCGGGGATTATCGGGTCAGGTATATAAGGGAGCTGTATTCTGGGATACGGAAATGTTTATGTTGCCGTTTTTCCTGCACAGTGATCCTAAGGTAGCGCGGAACTTGATGATGTACCGGATTCATACATTGGATGGTGCTCGCCGTAAGGCAGCGGAATATGGATTTTTGGGCGCATTTTATGCTTGGGAAAGTCAGGATACGGGAGACGATGCCTGTACGCTGTTTAATGTGAACGATGTATTTACAGGCCGGCCGATGCGGACCTATTTCCGCGATAAGCAGGTTCATATCAGTGGTGACGTTGTGCATGGGATCTGGAAGTATGTTCAATTCACAGGCGATGAAAGTCTGCTTACTAGTGGAGGAGCTGAGGTGATCTGGGAATGCGCTCGCTTTTTCTACTCTTACGCTTACTATAATTCGGTTAAACAGCGGTTTGAGATTCTGGATGTAACAGGTCCGGATGAATATCATGAGCGTGTGAACAATAATGCTTTTACCAATGCACTGGTTAAAGAGACGCTGGAGATTGCCTTGCATACGGCAGCTTTGCTGCAAGAGAAGTATCCTGAGGCCTACGGTCAATTGTCCGCTCCGTTTAGCTCAGGGCCATTCCTGAAGGAGTTCAAAACGATGCTGGATAGCTTTTATGTTCCACAGCCTGATCCTGCCAGTCTTGTTATTGAACAATTCGACCGGTACCTCACCTTGGAGGATGTAGAACTAACAGAACTGAAATCACGTGTGCTTAATAAAAATGAGTATTTTGGCGGCGGCAATGGCTTAGCTACCACCACAACCATACTTAAACAAGCAGACGTTGTGTTGATGCTGAATCTGTTTAAACACTCCTTTAGCAAGGAAGTGAAACAAGCGAACTGGGGATTTTACGAACCGCGTACGGAACATGGATCAAGCTTAAGCCCTTGTATCTACGCTTTGGTAGCTGCTGATATTGGTTCACCGGATTGGGGCTATCCGTATTTTATGCGTACGGCTACCGTCGATCTCACCGGCGAATCTAAGCAATATGTAGGGGATCTCTACATCGGAGGGACTCATCCAGCTGCGAATGGTGGTGCTTGGATGGCTGCGGTTCTTGGCTTTGCTGGGCTGGACTACGACGGAGGGGTTGTGCACATCAATCCATCTCTGCCGCAACATTGGCAGTCCGTTCAGCTTCCGGTTACACTGCGCGGCGATACCATCCAACTGCGGATCAGTAAGGATGAAGTCACTGTGATCACAGCTGCTGATTACAGTGGAGACTTAGTATTCTCGGTGCAAGGCGGAGAAGGCAAGTCGTGCTCTGCTGGTGAGAACCTTCGACTGGCTTTGTCGAAACGGGAGTATAAATATTAATACACAACGGAGAGGAAGCAAATCAATGTTGGAAAATATGAAAGGCGCCATCTTTGATCTGGACGGCGTGATCGTAGATACAGCCAAATATCATTATTTGGCGTGGGCGAGTCTTGCAGATGAGCTTGGCTTTAAATTCACGGAGGAGGATAATGAACGGCTTAAAGGTGTGAGCCGGATGAGATCGCTTGATATCCTGCTGGAAGTGGGTGGCCTGGAATTTAAGGAAGCAGAGAAGCAGGCAATGGCGGAGAAGAAAAACCGCCTGTACGTAGAATACATTTCTCGACTCGAGGAATCGGAGCTGCTGCCTGGAGTGAAAGAATACCTAACAGGATTGAGATCACGTGGGATTGGGATTGCGTTAGGTTCAGCCAGTAAGAACGCTGAGTTTATTTTGAATAAGCTGAACATTACAGACTTATTCGATGCAGTTGTTGACGGCAACAAAGTGTCACTAGCCAAACCTGACCCAGAGGTATTCCTGATCGCGGCTCAAGAGATAGGCTTGCAGCCGGATGGATGTGTTGTGTTTGAAGATGCTGAGGCAGGCGTTCAAGCAGGTAAAGCTGCTGGAATGAAGGTTGTAGGTATCGGCAAACCTGAGGTGCTGAAAGAAGCTGATCTGGTCGTAAAAGGATTGTATGAGCTGCTGACAGACTAAATTTCTAAATGAACAAGGGACCGACTCCAAAGTAGCGGATGACTTTGGGGGCGGTCTTTTTTTGTGCAAAGTCTCTGTATTTAGCTAGCTCAGACTGTCTATCGGACCTCATAGTCGCTATTAGCCAAAATTCGGCTCATTTGCGAACCTATCGGACTCCATAGTCTCTATTGGCTCGAAAAGCCCACATATCGCGTATGTTTGGAACGAATAACGCCTCTGGAGTCCGAAACTCCTCGTAAAAGCCAAAAATCAGCCAAATAGCAGCATCTGAGTCCTATAGCTCATCGTGAAGAGGGCGTATGGGAATGCAAAACGCACAACAAGCAGCTGAGCCGCACATTAAGTAATCCAAACGCACAACAAGCAGCAAGTTGCACATTAAGTAATTCAGATAGTTAGTCAGAAGGTTAGTCAAAAAGCTCAACAGTTTATCGGACCCCATAGTCGCTATTAGCCAAAATACGGCTCATTTGCGAACCTATCGGACTCCATAGTCGCTATTGGCTCGAAAAGCCCTCATATCGCGCATGTTTGGAACGAATAACGCCTCTGGAGTCCGAAACTCCCCGTAAAAGCTGAAATTTGACCAAATAGCTGCATCTGAGTCCGATCGCTCATCGTGAAGGGGTGTGTGGGAATGTAAAACGCCGAATAAGTAGTAAGTCGCACATTAAGTAATCCAACGCTCAACAAGCAGCAAAGCCGCACATCCGGTAATCCTAACGCACAACAAGCAGCAAGTTGCACAGTAAATAATTCAGAAGGTTAGTCAAAAAGCTCAACAGTTTATCGGACCTCATAGTCTCTATAAGTAATAATCCGGCTCATTTGCGAACCTATCGGACTCCATAGTCGCTATTGGCTCGAAAAGCCCTCATATCGCGCATGTTTGGAACGAATAACGCCTCTGGAGTCCGAAACTCCCCGTAAAAGCTGAAATTTGACCAAATAGCTGCATCTGAGTCCGATCGCTCATCGTGAAGGGGTGTGTGGGAATGTAAAACGCACAACAAGCAGCAAAGCCGCACATCCGGTAATCCTAACGCATAACAAGCAGCTAAATAGCACATCAAGTAATCCAGACGCCCAACAGCAAAGCACATTCAAGTATTGAAGTACTTGAGTGTTCAAGTGTTCAAGAACATACATCGCACTTCTTCCATATAGAGTTCATTCCTCCTAGCCCCACGCAGTGGTCTGTACGCCGTCCGCCCCTTTTTCTGTTTGCGGTTTTTAAGAGTTCGTTGATGGAGTTGCGAAGTGGAGGTTTGGAGCTGGAGAAACGCCAGTGGTCGCCTTTATCCTCGGATTTCTACCGCTCAGCGGTAGAAAATCAGGAAATCTGAGGATAACAGCGATCGTAAGCCCAAACGCTCCACGTAGTGGCGAACATATCATCGTGCTCTTTTTATCCGTCCAACAGAAAAAACTACATACAAATGAACATAAAAAACTTTAAAATAAACATATGTAAGCGTTTATCACTTTGATATAGTTATTGAACCCGGAGGTGCATCTCGATGTTGTCTAGGCTGATTCGGCCGATTCTGAAGCTGAACGTCAAACAGCAGCTTATCCTGCTGTTTCTGATTATGATCTCGCCCATTCTGTTTTTGAACATTTACGGGAATATGAAGGCTGAGCAAATTCTGAAGCGCCATGTGACGAATGCTTATGTAGAGCTGAACAAGCAAAACTTCACCATCATTAACCGAGATATCGATACCGTAAATAAAATTACTACCACTGTAATTCAAAACCCTCTGATTCAGCAGATTAATATGACGGGTTCGGATACCATCCTGGAGCGGGTTAAACGCTATGAGACGATAGAGAAGCTGTTGGTCAGTTACTCGCAGGGAGCTGAGCGTGGGGACGGCATCTATTATTCCCTTTATATATACGATCCCGAGGATTATTATTTTTTTGCACCCAATTTCCCACAGGTTAAGAAGGCGGGGGTATATTTCTTTTCCAAAGCGGAAGAGCCATATTGGTTCGAGGAGGTTGTCCAGAAAAAGGGCCGCGGATCTCTAAAATTCACAGGGAAGCTAAGTGCGCAAGCGGAAAACTTGAAGACTCTTACCTATATGAGAGCTGTCAATAACATCTCCAGGAAAGCTGAGACTATTGGGGTCTTAGTCATTACCAAGATGGACGCGAAAATCGGAGAATCCCTCAAATCCATATCGTTGCCTGATGGTGATATTTACTTAACGGATCTGGATAATCGTGTACTCGCTTCTACTACGAATAATACTGGTGAGATCATTACGTTGCCGGAAACGGTCATTGCTGAGGATTTGGAAGGTACCGTGGATGTTATTACCTCGGATTTTATTTATGTGGTCAATAATAACCACGCCTTAGGACAGAAGCTAGTCTACAAAATCGCCGTAAAAGCACTGCTGCAGCAACAAAACGAAATGAAAAGTGTGATTCAATACATAACTGTGGCCTATGCTGTTTTTGGATTAATCATGATTACTTATTTCTGGCGTTCATTAATGACGCCTTTGCAAAAGTTAGCCTTTTTCGTCCGAAAGTTTGAGCCAGGCAATCGTGTCCCTGAGACGCCAAAAAGAGGGAGTAACGATGAGGTCAGTGTGCTGATTGGATCTACCTATGACATGGCCCGCAGGCTAAATGGACTAATTACTTATAAATATCAGATGGAGCTAAAACAGAAGGAATCACAGCTTCAACTGCTCTATCAGCAGATCAATCCGCATTTGCTCTACAACACTTTAGAGAGTATTTACTGGAAAAGCTCGCTGGAAGGCAACGTTGAATCCGCCGAGATGATCAAGGAATTATCCAAGCTTATGAAGATTAGCCTCAGTCGGGGAAGGGAGCTGATTAGCCTTGAAGAAGAGCTGGAGCATGCAACGGCCTATATCAAGCTGCAGCAGCACCGGTATGATTATATATTTCGTGTTGTAATGGAGATTCACCCAGATACGAAAAGAAATCTAATTCCTAAAATTACCCTGCAGCCGTTAATTGAGAATGCTATTATTCATGGTGTCAAAAATATGGGCGAGGATGGGGAAATCATCATTAGCGCAGTTTGTGTGGACGATACCGTCGAGATCACTATTGAAGATAACGGATATAAGTCTGTTGATTATCAGGCCATTGAAGCTGTGCTGAATGACGACAGTCCAAATCCGGCCAGCGGTTACGGGATTCGCAACATTAACCAGCGCATACATTTACACTTTGGCTCTGATTATGGCATCAGCTATACGCCTCGTAAAGAGGGCGGTACATTGGTGACGGTTAAGCTTCCGAAATCAGAGAATCAGGACTAAGGAAGGGGAGCATACAGATATGTTCAATATATTAGTTGTGGATGACGAACCTTTGATTTGTAAAGGGCTGAGCAATTTATTAGCTTCTTCGGGGTTAAACATAGACCATATTTATACAGCAAACAGTGGTTTTGAAGCGCTGGACTGCATTCGGATGGAGGAAATAGACCTGCTCGTTACTGATATTCAGATGGGCGCAATGAGCGGGATTGATCTAATGCAGCATGCAAAATTGGCCAAACCCTGGGTACAGACCATCGTGATTTCTGCACACGAGACATTTCAATATGCGCAAATGGCGGTTAGGCTTGGCGCGAAGGATTATTTGATCAAACCTTTGAACAGTGAGCAATTTCTGGATTCGGTGCGAAATGTGCTGCTTAAGATGGGCAAACCATCACCAGAATTGGACATTTTCATGTCAGGGATTAACGAAAGCTTTCGGCTGGAAGAGCCGCTTCCGGAATACAGCAAGTTATTAAATGAGCTGCTCAATGAGCCTGAAGGTGTACTGTGTGATGCAGAACGCTTACAAAAGCTGGATAACCTGAAGCTGCAAGGGCCGTATTTTTCCGTCTTAAAAATTAAGGTGCCTCTGGCTGGAATGAATCAGGAGAAGCACTACACCCTGCGGGACAGACGGCTTCTTTGTTATGCCGCGCTGAATATCGCCAAAGAGCTGATGGATCAGGAGTGGAACTCGACAGGCTTTTACGCAGAGGATGAAGAAATAACGATCATTATTCAATGGGATGAAAAAAGCTATGAAGATTCGTCTGCCAGTCAAATCAATAGGCTAGATATTCTTGGCCGCAGTCTTCATTTTAATATTCAAAAATATCTGCACTTAAATGCAGTCATCGGCATCAGCCAGATTCTCAAGGGTCTATCATTTATGGCTGTATTGAACCGTCAAGCCTCCAAAGCCATTCTTTGGAATAATGAACATAATGACCATTATGTGTTTTACTACGGGGATTTTAATTGGAACAGCTACACAACCGATCCTTCAGTAGAAGAGCTTCATACACGCAGCAATCTGATTGTAGAGAAAGCAAGAGAGTATATTGACGAGAACTATGCGCAAAAAGGATTAACCATCCATGAAGTGGCTAAGAAAAACCATGTCAGTCCTAATTATTTGAGCTATCTGTTTAAGAAAAATACAGGTTACAACCTGTGGGAATATGTAATTAAGCTGCGGATGGAAGAAAGCCGGGACATGATTTTGAACACTGATCTTCGCAGATACGAAATTGCCGAGCGTGTAGGTTATGAATCACCGGAGCATTTTAGTAAAATTTTCAAAAAATATTATGGGATTAGCCCCAGTGAATTGAAGAAGTAAAAACACATACTACTTCGGTAGATTTAGACATGTTCAGTACAACCCTCATTTTCTACAATTTAAGGTAGGAAGCATTTTGCGAAAAATGCTGAAAGAAAAATGGAATGAGGGAGCCTGATGAATCAAACCGCAGTTGTATCCGAAAATCCGCCGGCGCTGAAGGGTACACCTTACAAGCAAAACCGCTGGAAGAAAAACTTTTGGGGATATATGTTCCTCGTACCTGCTGTGATTATTTTTGTAATGTTCCTGTGGGTGCCAATTTTTAAAGGCTTGTTGTACAGCTTTTACCATGTTGATTTTGTAAAAGGAAATAGCTTTGTTGGTTTTGAGAACTACGCTAGAGCCCTTAGTGATCCAGATGTTTTGACCGCGTTAAAAAATACAGGGTATTACATGCTTCTATGTCTTATTATCGGGTTCTGGGTTCCGATCGCTTTTGCCATTATGATCTCGGAGCTGAGAAGGTTTGGGGGCTTTGTACGGGTAGCGGCTTACCTTCCTTTCGTTATGCCTGGTGTGGTTCTATATGGACTCTGGAGATGGCTTTATGATCCGGTGGGCCCAATCAATGCGGTATTAAGCACGCTTGGTGTGGACCAGGTTGCCTTCCTGACAGATACAAGGTGGTCGATGATTTCTCTTGTTTTTATGGAGACGTGGCAGCAGTTTGGATCAGGGATGTTAATATACTTGGCTGCTGTACTCAGCATTCCGCGGGATTGGTATGAAGCAGCTGAGATTGATGGGGCTGGTGTGTGGGCACGTATAAAGTACATCACATTGCCTTCGCTACGTAATTTGATCATTTTGATGTTGATATTACAGATTATCGGGACTTCACAAGGGTATCAGTCACAAATGGCGCTGCTTGATGGTGGACCGAATAATACTACGCTTACCTATGCGCTGCTGATCGTAAAATATGCTTTTACGCGACTCGATTATGGAACGGCGACTGCGCTTGGCATGCTAATGTTCATTGTCCTAGGTGGTTTGGGCATTTTACAGTTCAAGCTTAACAAGGAGGACAACTAAGATGAAGAGCGCAGACAGAGGGATTCTCTCAGAACATGATTTGAAAAAAACAAGCAATAAGATCGTTTATGGCTTGATGTGCGTGGTCATTTTGATTATGGTGTTTAGCATGCTGTATCCGATCTGTATGACGTTATTTAACGGACTGAAATCGAATCAAGAGGTGAACTCATTCCCACCGCATTTTTTCCCGCAGGAATGGCACTTCAGCAACCTTAAGGAAGCGATGAATTACATTGATCTGCTGATGTTCCTTAAAAACACCATTTATATTTTTGTGGGGAATATGGTCGTGACACTAGTAGTATTGGGAATGTCTGCTTTCAGCATTTCTCGTATGAATGTCCCTTACAGAAAGGCAATTTATTTCTTTTTCCTGATGACATTGTTTATTCCGGCGACCAGCTATATGATTCCCAACTTTGTCAATCTAAAAGAGCTTGGATTACTGAATCAGTACGCTGCTTTTTGGCTGCCTGCTGGTGCGAATACATTCTATTTTCTACTCTTAAAGAACTTTTTTGATGGGATACACCCTGAAATTTTTGAAGCAGCGCGGATTGACGGTTCCTCTGAGCCGAGAAGCTTTTTCTCCATTGCAGTGCCATTGTCGGTTCCGATTTTTGCTACGCTGGCGATCTTTATCTTTTCTACCGCATGGAATGACTGGTTCTGGCCATCTCTGGTTATGCACAGTGAAGAGAAATATACGCTCGCGACAGCAATCTATAAATACGTTATTAATGTAAAGGCACTTAATACGAATATTAAATTCGCCATCCTATTTATCGTATCGTTGCCGCCGATCCTTGTCTTCCTGATCTTCCAAAAGTTCATTATGCGTGGCGTCGCATTATCAGCAGTTAAGGGATAAGCGCGGATCGACGGATTTAGTCACGGATCGTAAACATGCACATGAAAGGAATATAAATGCACCTCGTTTGTAAACGATTTCTCTTTTATGATCGATATGTAAGATAACTATGAATTGAAAAGGGGAGTTTCAATGCGTAAGTACTCTAGCGTGCTACTAAGCCTCCTTGTGGCCGGATCGTTGTTAACCGCTTGCGGCGGTAATAACAATAACGGAAACACGACAGGAAACAAGGAAGGGGAAGCGACTACTGCGCCAACGAATGCTGCAACAGATAATGCTGGCAGTGCTACAGCAGCGCCAACTGATGATATCACACAAAGAAAAGTGACCATCAAAATTCACTATCCAACCCCTGACCTAACCGAAGTTAGAGCACAGGAAGATGACAAGATCAAACGTTTCCAAGAGGAATATCCGAATGTTGAAATCGTCAAAGACGATTGGCAGTACAATGTAAGTGAAATCGGCATCAAAATGGCAGCGAATGAAGCTCCAACCTTCTTTAACACCTACGCTACAGAAGCAAAATTCCTAGTTGAAAAAGGCTGGGTAGCTGACATTACGGATCTGTGGAATAAATACGAATTTAAGGATCAAATTAACCCGGTTCTCCAAAATCAATTTATCATTGACGGTAAAGTCTTCGGCGTAACTCAAAAGGGTTATGTAACAACCACAATGATCAACAAAAAAATGCTGGACGAAAAAGGCGTTGCTGTTCCACCTATGGATTGGACTTGGGATGATATGCTGAATACCGCCAAAGGCGTAGCTGATACCAAAAAAGGTATTTCCGGTATTGCTCCAATGGGTAAAGGGAATGAAGCAGGCTGGAACTGGACCAACTTCCTGTTCGAAGCTGGCGGTGAAATTCAGAAGATTGAAGGCGGTAAGGTTGTAGCTACTTTTAATTCTGAGGCTGGGATTAAAGCGCTGGATTTCTACAAGAAACTTAGATGGGAAGCAAACGCGATTCCTCAGGACTGGGCACTGGGCTGGGGTGATGCTGTAGGCGCATTCCAACAAAGTCGTACAGCAATGGTAATGGCTGGATCTGACGGTGTTATTGAGCAAGCGTTGAATCAGGGCGGTCTGAAACCAGAAGATGTACTTACGTATCCAATGCCTGCAATGGAAAAAGGCGGAAAACACACCGGGGTACTTGGTGGTGACTACCTTGTAATCAATCCAAATGCAACACCAGACGAGCAAGAAATGGCATTCCGTTATATTACATTTGATTACTTCTCCGATAAAGGTCTAGAAGCACTGGATGCGGTTCTGCAACAACGTACAACGGATGGTAAATACTTTATTCCGCCGCTCTTAGATTACTATTCTGCAGATTCTGACTTCGGCAAGAAAACGAAAGCTGTGTATGATAAATATACAAATGTATATCAATACAGCCCTGATATTTTAGGTTTGCTGGACGGTAAACCGGAAGCGCAATACAATACACAGGACTACTACGCAACCATGTCCAATGTAATTCAAGAGCTGTTCTCCAAAAAAGGAACAGATTCCAAGACACAGCTTGAAGCTGCTGCCAAAACAGTGCAAGAGAAATTCTTCGACACAATTAAAGTAGAATAGCTAGGAAGAACAGAACCGGCTCCATAGGAGTCGGTTTTTTTATGTTTATATTATTGATATTTTTATAAATCAACACGACGGGGGGCATCCGACTATTTTTTAGAGGCCAATGGAAAAATAGAGTGTCAACAAAATTAGATTTGCTTTTTTAAAATATTTTTGCGAGCAGAAAGGCAGAAAATGGGTATCAGTTCTTGTCTTTTTAAACGCAAACTTTAAATTTAAGGAATAATAAAGCATAAATAATGGAAAAAAAGCTATAATATGATCGAATGAAAGCGCTTTGAAAACAAATCAAAAAAACTTTATACTTTGTGAAAGATTTCACTATACAAGGTGGAAATGATGTGATAAGATAAATGTGTAGAGAAAAACAACCTAAAAATTGACAGGAGGACGAGGGAGATGGCAGTTAAGAACGAAGTCGCCGCCCAAGTTAAACAAACTACCGCTGAAGAGTATATTCAGACTTTAGTGGATAAAGCGAAAAAAGCACATGAGGCATTCATGGCGCTGGATCAAGAGCAAGTTGACACAATCGTTCATGCAATGGCGTTGGCTGGACTCGACAAACATATGTACCTCGCTAAATTGGCTGTAGAAGAAACTGGCCGCGGGGTTTACGAAGACAAAATTACTAAAAACATCTTCTCGACAGAATATATCTGGCACGGAATTAAATACGATAAAACAGTAGGCGTTATTGAAGACAATGCTTATGAAAGCTTCCAAAAAATTGCTGAGCCCGTCGGAATTGTAATGGGTATCACACCGGTAACCAACCCTACATCCACCACGATGTTTAAAGCGTTGATTTCGATTAAGACACGGAACCCTATTATATTCGGTTTCCACCCATCTGCGCAAGAGTGTAGTGCAGCAGCTGCTAGAATTCTTCATGATGCGGCTGTAAAAGCTGGCGCACCTGAGAATTGTATCCAATGGATTGAAATGCCAACGATGGACAAAACAAACGCTTTGATGAACAACCCTGACGTTGCACTTATTCTCGCAACAGGCGGTTCTGCAATGGTAAAAGCAGCTTATAGCTGTGGTAAACCAGCTCTTGGCGTAGGTCCTGGTAACGTACCTGCATTCATCGAAAAGAGCGCGGATATCGATCAAGCCGTAACGGACATCATTCTTTCCAAAACATTTGATAATGGTATGATCTGTGCTTCCGAGCAAGCTGTTATTATCGAAGAACCAATCTTTGATCAAGTGAAAAAGAAAATGATCGCTAATGGCTGCTACTTTGTTAACAAAGAAGAAGCTGCCAAACTTACTAGCGGCGCTATGAACGTTGATAAATGTGCGGTTAACCCAGCAATCGTTGGACAATCCGCAGTGAAAATTGCTGAAATGTGCGGCATTCAAGTTCCTGCCGGCACTAAGATTCTGGTAGCAGAACTTGAAGGTGTAGGCACTAAATATCCATTGTCCGCTGAAAAATTGAGCCCTGTGCTTGCTTGCTACAAAGTTAAAAACGCAGATCAAGGTATCGAACGCGCAGCACAAGTTGTTGAATTTGGTGGTATGGGCCATAGTTCGGCTATCCACTCCAACAACGAAGAAGTAATCATGAAGTTCTCCAACCGTCTGCAAACAGGACGTATTCTCGTTAACTCGCCTTCCACTCATGGTGCGATCGGCGATATCTATAACACTAACATCCCTTCGTTGACGCTGGGCTGCGGATCTTATGGTCGTAACTCCGTGTCGCAAAACGTTACAGCAATTAATTTGATCAACGTGAAAAGGGTGAATCGTCGTACCGTGAATATGCAATGGTTTAAAGTACCTGACAAGATCTATTTCGAAAAAGGCGCTACTCAGTACCTGACCAAAATGCCTGATATCACACGTGTCGCAATTATCACTGACCCAATGATGGTTAAGCTCGGATATGTTGAGAGAGTTGAACATTACCTGCGTCAACGCCAAACTCCTGTAGCGATCGAAGTGTTCTCGGAAGTTGAACCAGATCCATCGACAACTACAGTTGAAAAAGGTACAGCAATGATGAACAGATTCCAACCGGACTGCATCATCGCACTTGGTGGTGGTTCCCCAATGGATGCTGCAAAAGGAATGTGGTTATTCTATGAACATCCAGACGCAGACTTTAACGGTCTGAAACAAAAATTCATGGATATCCGTAAACGGGTTTACAAATTCCCTAAACTTGGAAACAAAGCTAAGTTTGTAGCGATTCCAACTACTTCGGGTACGGGTTCGGAAGTAACATCTTTCGCAGTTATTACCGATAAAACAACTGAACAACACACTAAATATCCTTTGGCTGACTACGAGCTAACTCCAGACGTAGCTATCATTGATCCAGAGTTCGTATATAGCTTGCCAAAAACTGCTGTAGCTGATACAGGTATGGACGTATTGACACATGCCATCGAAGCTTATGTATCTGTTATGGCGAGTGACTACACTGATGGTCTGGCAATTAAAGCAATCCAATTGGTATTCCAATACCTTGAAAAATCGGCGCTTGAAGGCGACAGAGTTGCCCGTGAAAAAATGCATAACGCATCAACACTTGCTGGTATGGCCTTTGCTAATGCTTTCCTGGGTATTAACCACAGTTTGGCGCATAAATGGGGCGGTCAATATCACACTGCTCACGGTCGTACTAATGCGATCCTTATGCCACACGTTATTCGTTACAATGCTAAGAAACCTACGAAGTTCGCTTCGTTCCCTAAATATTCACACTTCGTAGCTGACGAGCGTTATGCAGAAATCGCCCGTATTCTGGGATTGCCAGCTCGCACAACTGAAGAAGGTGTAACTAGCCTGATCAATGCTATTCGCGATATGAACAAAAAACTGGGTATCGAAGAATCCTTCCAACAACTGGGCTTTGATCCTAAGGATTTTGAATCCCGTGTAGATTACTTGGCTGACCGTGCATTTGAAGATCAATGTACAACTGCCAATCCTAAGCTGCCACTGGTATCTGAACTTGCAGATGTGTACCGTAATGCTTTCTACGGAAGATTTGATAATTAATATTTGGTTAAGTAGATAATAGGATGGTTGTGGACTAGATATAAGTGACAAATATCACCGGAAAGGTGATATTTGTCACAGTCTATTTATAGAAAATAAACTAAAATGTTTATATAAACAACGGTCCCATACATGGAACAATGATTGTGAATTTTCGAACAACCATATCTTTCTTGGGATCACGAGACACGGGATCAACCTTCAAGCCCGCGATCTCTACAAATATTATAAATATAGATGGAGGGATTTAGCATGTCGGTGATTGAAAAAGATGTACAAGAAGTGAAATCCGGTTGGAGAAGTTTTACAAAAGGTAAATGGTCCAGAAAAGTTGACGTTAACAACTTTATCGCAAGTAACATTAAGCCTTATGAAGGAAACGAAGAATTCCTCGTAGGACCTACTAGTAACACAACTGAACTATGGAAGATTATTTCCCAATTGAGCAAGGAAGAAAGAGAAAGAGGCGGCGTATGGGATGTTTCCCTAGATACTGTCTCCACAATCACTTCACATGCTCCAGGCTACATTGACAAAGACAAGGAACAAATTGTAGGCGTACAGACTGACGCTCCTTTCAAACGTTCCATCCAGCCATTTGGCGGGATCAAGATGATGGTTGATGCTACGAAGGCTTACGGCTTCGAGCTTCCACAAAACATCGTTGACATGTTTACGAACATTCGCAAAACGCATAACCAAGGCGTATTTGATGCATATACACCAGACATGAGAGCTGTGCGTAAATCCGGCGTAATTACAGGTCTTCCTGATGCTTACGGCCGCGGACGCATCATCGGCGACTACCGCCGCATTGCTCTGTACGGTATTGATTTCCTCATTAAAGACAAAAAACAACAACAAACTGAGCTTGAAGTTGATTCCATGACTGAAGATATTATTCGTTTGCGTGAAGAGCTGTCCGAGCAAATTCGTGCACTTGGCGAATTGAAAGAAATGGCAGCCGCTCATGGTATGGATATTTCCAGACCAGCGACCAACTTCAAAGAAGCTACTCAATGGGTATACTTCGGGTATCTGGCAGCAGTTAAAGAGCAAAATGGTGCAGCGATGTCCCTAGGCCGTGTGTCCTCTTTCTTGGACATCTATGCAGAACGCGATATTGCTGAAGGTACTTTGACTGAAGAACAAGTACAAGAAATCGTCGATCATTTCGTAATGAAACTGCGTATCGTGAAATTCTTGCGTACACCTGACTATAATGATCTGTTCTCCGGTGACCCAACATGGGTAACTGAATCCATCGGTGGTATGGCTGAAGACGGAACAACTCGTGTTACCAAGAACAGCTTCCGTTTCTTGAACACCCTGTACAACTTGGGTCCAGCTCCGGAACCAAACTTAACTGTACTGTGGTCCGAAAAATTGCCTGAAGCCTTCAAAAAATATTGTGCTAAGGTTTCCATTGAAACTAGTGCAATTCAGTATGAAAATGACGATGTAATGCGTCCATACTGGGGTGAAGATTATGCGATTGCTTGCTGCGTATCTCCAATGCGTATCGGTAAACAAATGCAGTTCTTCGGCGCTCGTGCCAACCTGGCAAAAGCATTGCTGTATGCTATCAATGGTGGTATAGACGAAAAATCCGGAGCACAAGTTGGACCGGAATTCCCAGCGATCACTTCTGAATATCTGGATTATGACGAAGTAATGAAACGTTTCAAACCGATGATGGAGTGGTTGGCTAAAACTTATGTTAACACTTTGAACATCATTCACTATATGCATGACAAATATTCTTACGAACGTATCGAAATGGCGCTGCATGACCGTGACATTCTGCGTACGATGGCTTGTGGTATTGCTGGGCTGTCCGTTGCAGCTGACTCACTAAGCGCAATTAAATACGCCAAAGTAAAACCTATTCGTAACGAACAAGGTATTGCGATCGACTTCGAAACCGAAGGCGAATTCCCTTGCTACGGTAACAATGACGATGCTGTAGACAGCATCGCAGTAGAATTGGTTGAAACCTTCATGACTATGATCCGTAAAAACAAAACATATCGTGATTCTGTGCCAACTCAATCGGTACTGACCATTACTTCGAATGTAGTGTACGGTAAGAAGACAGGTACTACACCTGACGGACGTAAGAAAGGTGAACCTTTCGCACCGGGTGCTAACCCAATGCACGGACGTGACAAGAAAGGCGCCTTGGCTTCCCTGAACTCTGTAGCTAAACTGCCTTACTCTGATGCACAAGATGGTATCTCTAACACGTTCTCCATCGTACCTAAGGCACTTGGTAAAGACGAGGATTCCCGTAAGTCTAACCTGGTACACATGATGGATGGATACTTCCATAACAACGCTCAGCATTTGAATGTTAACGTATTTAACCGTGAACAGCTGATGGACGCTATGGAGCACCCAGAGAACTATCCACAATTGACTATTCGTGTATCCGGCTATGCAGTTAACTTCATCAAGCTGACTCGCGAACAACAAATGGATGTAATCAACCGTACATTCCACGGTTCGATGTAATTTGTTTCTGTCATGAAGATCTTTGAATTAGTACTACATTGAAATAATTGCAAGGAAGATACCGCCCTTGTCTCAAGGGCGGTAATATCTTGTTTGAGAATTGTTAAAATTTTAAATTTTATAGCCGCGATTTAGGGATATGACAGTCTCAAAGACAGGAAGCTTCATCGTTGAAAGAGGGACTGTTAGTCTGTCGTGGCGAAAGGATGACATCCTATGATTAAAGGTCGCATACACTCTTTGGAAACCTTTGGAACCGTTGATGGACCTGGTATTCGATTTGTCTTGTTTATGCAAGGCTGCTTGCTGAAATGTCAGTATTGCCATAACCCTGATACTTGGGCTTTAGATGAAGGTAAAGAAATGACTCTAGAAGAAGTGCTTTCGGAGATCGAGCCATATATAAACTACTATCGTTCATCCGGTGGCGGGTTAACTGTATCCGGTGGAGAACCAACCTTGCAGGCGCAATTTGTAAAGCAGTTATTCACGGAAGTGAAAAAACGTTGGAATCTGCATACCACATTAGATAGTAATGGCTACAACGAAGGTGACAAGATTAATGACTTATTGGACGTTACAGATTTGGTTATGCTTGATCTGAAGCATATTGATGAAGAAGCGCATATCAAGTTAACTGGTAAATCCAATGATAGAACTTTGAAGCTTGCACGCTGGCTCTCAGACCATAATCGTAAGATGTGGATCCGACATGTGTATGTACCTGGTATTCATGATCGTGAAGAGGATCTCATTAACTTAGGTCGTTATATTGGAACCTTAAATGGCGTCGAGAAATTCGAAATCTTACCTTATCATCAGATGGGTATCTATAAATGGGAAATGCTCGGCAAAGCTTATGAACTGGATGGAGTACCTTCTCCAACAGAAGAAGAAGTGCAACGGGCATATCGCTTGGTAGAAGAAGGTCGTAAGCAAACGGCATTGGTATAATAGATATATATTTTTAAGAGAGACCGTACCCTCAGTGGTTGATCACTGAAGGTGCGGTTTTTTGTTATGAGGAAGTAAAAAGGGAGGGGATAAAGCTCCTCTGAGGGGGTAGTTTTATACTATTCCTAATAAAGACATGCTATAGTTACACGTGGTTAATGGGATGGATAATAAATGAATATGTCAGGTAATGTGACTATTTGGATGTTTTATTAATTGTTTCTAGAGTGAAAACAAAGTTTTGTGATGAGAAAAACAAATAAATTAAGCGATTTAACATTTTTGTGTTATGTAATATAACTTATAATGTAGTTGATTCCGCTTACATTAGAGATTTTTATCCCTATAGTGGATGAATCTTAACCTTACGATAATGAAGTCTGTTTTCTATAATAAGAAGTGTAAAGCACATCAATATATAGGGAGGGTCACAAGAAATGAAAAAAAGTATGACTTTGCTATTGTCCCTGATTTTCGTATCATCAGCTTTACTGACTGGTTGCGGAGGCAACAACAATGAGTCTTCTAACAAAGGAGATGGAAACGCTACCGCGACTAATTCAGCCGCTACAAATGCTCCTGCAACAGAAGAACCGGTAAATAACGAGCCATTTGAAATGACGATTCGTCACACTCAAATCGGTGCAGACAAGCAGAAACGTCTGGCTATTCTCGAAGAAGTAGTTAACAAGGTACAAGAGGATGTACCGGGTCTGACCTTTAAACTCGATGGGGTAGATTCAGATGTAAACCGTAAAGAAAAATTGCGTGGTGAAATGGCTGCGGGTAATCCGCCGGAAATCTTCGATCTGTTCGGTAGTCCTGACTCCAAGATCTATGCTAAAGAAGGTAAATTACTTGACCTGACTCCAATTCTTGAGGAACTTGGAATTAAGGATAAATTCTCAAATCTTGATCCTTTCACTTATGAAGGAAAAATCTATGGATTGCCTATCGGTGGTTCTGGAGAAGGCTTCTTCTATAACAAAGAATACTATACAAGCAAGGGCTGGAAGGCTCCAACAACGTTTGCCGAATTGGAACAACAATTGGCTGATATCAAGGCTGATGGAAAAGTACCTTTGGCTGGTGCATCCAAAGCTGGTTGGGTACCACTTATGTTAGCTAACCACTTGTGGTCACGTTATGCAGGTCCAGATGTAACTGCTAAATTTGCAACAGGCGAAGCTAAATGGTCTGATCCAAATGTAGTAAAAGGATTTGCGAAATATAAAGAATGGGTTGATAAAGGCTACTTCAAAAAAGGCGAACTTGGCTTTGAATATGCTGAATACACAACACAATTTACTAGTGGTGAAGCGATCCTGCTGTATGATGGTACTTGGAAATCCTCCGTATTTAAAACTGGCCAATCTGGCGAAGGTTTGATCGGTAAAGTTGGCTTCTTCAATATCCCAGCAGTTGAAGGCGGAGCGGGCGACCAAACTGCATTGATGCGCGATGTGAACAATGGTTATGGTTTCTCTGCATCTGCTGAGAAAGATCCACGTCAATTGGCTGCTGTGAAATCTTTTATTAAAAACTTATTTAATGAAGAAATGCAATTGCGTGGACTTGTTGAAGATGGTGTATTGCCAGCAATGAAGATTGACCAAAACGTATTGAATGAGAATATTACTGATGATCTGATGAGCGAAATCGTAGGTGTACTTAACAACTCACAATCTTCGTTCCCAGCATTTGACTCTCTTGTTCAAGCTGATGTAACTACAGAAATCAGTAACATTCAAATTCAAAAACTGATTGGCGATCAGACGACTCCTGAGAAAATGGGCGAAGCTTTGCAAAAGGTACAAGAAGAAGCAAACGCAGCAGTTGAATAAATAGCTGCAAACTGAATGTACCCTGGTGCTAAATCCAGGGTACATTTTTAAAATCAAAGAAAATATGTGTTTGCACTTGATCTGAAGCATTCACTATTCGCCAGATGTCAAAGCAACCGGAGGTAGTCATGAATAAAGCATTAAGAAATCCAGTGGTATTTTTCCTTTTCGTTCTTCCAGCATTGATATTGTTCACGATGTTTTTCATTTACCCCATTTTCAGTTCTATTTATTACAGTTTTACCAGTTGGAACGGTGTATCGGAGACGGTTAAATCAGCCGGATTAAGTAATTATGAGAAAGCATTAGGAGATGAACGATTCTGGATATCCGTTAAAAACAACGGTTGGTTTATTCTTTTCTCCGTATGTATCCAGGTACCGTTGATCGTATTCTTCTCGTTATTGATTTCTAATGTGAAGAAGTTAAAAGGCTTATATAAGACAGCAGTCTTTATGCCTTCCATTATGTCTACAGCAGTTATCGGTATTCTCTGGGGGTTTATCTATGAGCCCAACATTGGACTTTTTAATAAGCTCCTTAGTCTAGTAGGAATTAATCCTATTTACTGGCTGTCAGATGAGAGATTTGCAATGCTTTCTATTTTGTTGACGAATGCTTGGCAGTGGACTGGATTTTATATCGTTATGGTCCTAGCGGCGATTCTAGCTATTCCTGGTGAATTGGATGAAGCTGCAGCCATTGACGGCGCAACCGGATTTCAACGCGCTACCCGTATCACGCTCCCACTAATCGTACCGATCATCTCGGTTGTAATTATGCTATCCATTGCTGGAGCAATGAAAGCGGCGGATATTGTCATCGTTATGACTAAGGGGGGACCTGCAGGTTCAACCGATGTAATGGCAACATACATGATTAAATATGCGATCACGAACTTTAAGTATGGATACGGAAATGCCATCGCTGTCCTGATCTTTGCGTTTACACTGGTGGTTACAGTCCTTTATCAGCTGCTGATTGCACGTCGTACAGAAAGGATTGAATACTGATGCCACGCGCCCTGAAAAAGAGTCTGCCACATATTGCCCTTTTATTCTATTTGTTAGTGATCCTGTTTCCTTTCCTGTTCGTATTATTCTCTTCTGTGAAAAAGGATAATAATGAGATTGCGCTTAATCCTTTTGGCATTCCAAAGGAATTCGTCTTCAATAACTACGTCGAAGCTTGGGTAAATGCCAAGATCAGTACTTACTTTTTCAACAGTTTGTACATTTCGATACTTGCTTCTGTAGTGTCCATTCTGCTTGCGTCTATGTTTGCTTTTGCGGTTACGCGGATGCGTCAGGGGAAATGGAATACTATTTTGTTCTCACTGGTTTTAGTAGGAATGCTCATTCCGAATAATGCTTTAATGCTGCCGATTTATACGATTGTACGTAAGTTAGGAATACTGAACACCCACTGGGCGTTGATCATTCCTTATATCGCCAATGCGATTCCATTTACCATAATTATTTTAGCAGCATTTATGCGAAATTTACCTAGAGAAATAGAAGAAGCTGCGGTCATGGATGGCTTGAAGGCACCGGGTATCTTTGCTAGAATTATTGTACCTCTAACGGTTCCGGCTATGGTTACTGTATTCATTGTTAATTTCCTGGGAAATTGGAACGAGTTCTTGCTAGCTAACTACTTCCTGTCGAATGACGAGCTGCGAACGCTTCCAGTAGGTATGGTCCAATTCCGTGATCAATACCAAATGAACTATGCACAAATGTCAGCCGGTATCGTCTTCAGCGTCCTGCCGGTAATTATCATTTATGCTATTCTGCAGGAGAAGATTATTGAAGGTGTAACAGCGGGCGGCGTAAAAGGATAACTTTATTCTCAGTCAGGGGCACTAGCCGATGAATTTGCGCTATAAATTATTTACGGCATTTTTGGGCCTGATTATCATTCCTTTATTTATTCTAGGCATGCTTATGTTTTTTGTGACTTATAATTCTATTGAGAAAAAGTACAGCCAGCAGTCGGAATACTCACTTAAAGCGATTAGCTACAGTATTTCTAATGTACTAAAAGATATGGATAACGTTACAGACAACGGAATTGCTACCTCGGTATTTCATATGGCCCTTAGTGCAGATGATCCTACCAATCAGGATTTGACTGATGCTGAGCAACTGAATCTGAATGCGAGCCAGCGCAATTTCCGTAGTCTGTTGTTTAATCATCCATCGATCAGTTATGCGTTTTTGTACAATTTTAACGGTAGAGGTAACTCTGAAATCGTGTCGCTTTTTAACAAGGAAAATTTCCGAACGCTACCCTATGATACATTCAAAAAAAGTGATCTGTACCAGGAAGTTATGGACTTGAATGGTGTGCCGAAATGGCTGGCTCCTCACGAGTATCCCGAGCTTACGGGTACTGAACCTGTGTTTACACAAATTCGCTTAGTGAAGGAATTGAGCTTCTTTCAGAACATAGGTATCCTAGTTGTGCAGATCAAGAATTGGGAGTTCGAATCCATATTTCGCAATCTAAAAATTGGGGATAGCAATCAGGATGTATCCTTTATGCTTGTAAATGATGATGGAATGATTCTTTTTGACCCAGATCAAAAGCTGGATGGACAGGACTTCCAGTCTTTCGCGGATAAAGAGATTACCTTTAAAAAAGGGTTTCAGAGTTTCAAAACAGAGTACAACGGGGAGAAAAGCATTCTTTCCATGTATCACTTGAAGGACTATCCATGGAGTCTGGTATCTGTGACTTCTTGGGATACGCTGTCTCACGAAGTTACAGTATTTGCTCGCTGGTTCGTCGCTGTGATTTTCCTTTGCTTATTGGCAGCTGTGATCTTCAATTTATTTTTTATGAACCGGATTACCGGCGGCATCGCTGTCATTGTTCGTTTTATGCGCCGGGTTGAAGACGGAGATCTGACCACTAGGGTAGAAGTTAAAGGAAATGATGAGCTAACGCTGCTTGCTAAGGGTTTTAATGATCTTATGGATAAAATCAATGGGTTGTTTAACAGAATTCATGTGGAGCAGCGTCGCAAGAATCAAGCTGAGATGCGTGTTCTGCAGGCACAGATTAAACCACATTTTTTATTCAATACATTAGAATCAATCAATGTTCTCGCTATACAGAATGAAGGCAAAAAAGTTAGTGAGATGGTCTATAGGCTGGCCAGTATTTTGCGAATCAGCATTCAGGATCGGGAAGAGATTACACTGGATGAAGAAGTTAAACATTTGCGCAATTATTTGGATATACAAAAATTCCGCTTTGAAGATTTGTTCGAATACGAGATCGATATTCCGAATGAATTGATGAGTTGCGGTATCCTTAAACTCACTTTACAACCGCTTGTAGAGAATAGCATTCAACATGGATTTGAGGGCATTGATTACAAAGGTCATGTTTCTGTGAAAGTTTGGGAGAAGCAGGGGGATTTGATTTTACGTATTGAAGATAATGGTATTGGTATTACACCGTCTCAGTTAGCTATTTTTCAATATATTGTGAATGATCCTGTGGAGCAAGAAGTTAAGGTTGAACGGGATAACCGGATGAATCTTGAACGCAGAGGTCTTGGTATTCGCAGTGTAGCAGATCGCATCCGCATTGAATACGGTGACAGGTACGGAATATTTATCTGTTCTAGTCCAGGTCATGGTACTATTATCCAATGTGTCATACCTAAATACGAGCAGGGGGAAGATCATTATGCTAAAAGTATTATTGGTTGATGACGAAGCCCCAATTCTGAATAATCTGAACAGGGTGTTGCCTTGGCAGGAGATGGGGATGGAGGTTGTCGGTATGGCGCGAAGCGGGATGGATGCTTTGCGTATTGCCGAGGAGAAACAGCCTGATCTTGTGTTATGTGACATCCGTATGCCAGTGATGGACGGGTTAACTTTTATCGGTAAGTTGCGGGAGATGGGATTGGATAGCGAGGTGCTGCTTCTTACCGGATATCAGGAGTTTGATTATGCACGGGAAGCGATTCGGCTAGGTGTTAAAGAGTATATTTGTAAGCCGATACATTATGAAGAGCTTGGCAATAAGGTACGGGAAATTGGGGCTAAGATCCGTAGTAAGCAGTTTAAGAATAAACTGTATAATAGCATTCCAATTTTTCAGGAAATCCCTGAAGGTGAAGATGATTCTGGCAAAAAAACACCGGATCAGCTGATGAACCAAGCAGCTAAGTACATCACAGAACATCTCCATTCTGATATTGGGATTGAGGAAGTGGCGAATAAGATCGGGATTAGTGGCAGTTATTTCTGTCTCTTATTTAAGAATCGTTTTGCTATGACTTTCGTGGAATACGTGACCCTACAACGAATTGAAGCTGCTAAGTTTATGCTAACTAACAGTGATAAGAGTATTACGATGATTGGCTCCGGAGTTGGCTATCAGGAGCGGCGTTATTTTACCAAGGTATTTCAGAAGCAGACGGGGATGTCGCCTAAGGAGTATCGCGACCGATGCCGGACCGAAGTGCAGTGAGGTCGGCGTCGCTCTGAGGAATGTTTGTTGCTGAGTGGTGAGGTTAGCGTCGCTCTGAGGAATGTTTGTTGCTGAGTGGCGAGGTTAGTGTCGCTACAAGGAATGTTTGGACTTCCGGTCGCTGTTATCCTCAGATTTCTTGATTAGAAACCGCTATTAGCGGTTGAAATCCGAGGATAAAGGCGAACGCTACGCTCCTACAGTTCCAAACTTCCTCTCCGTTCCTTCTCCCTCACCCCTCTTCGTAGTAGTATAGGGGCCGTCCCACACCTACGGATGTGGGCCTTTCTGGGAACACAAGGGCTGATTGCCTAGTTAATCTAAGGCAGGCAGGTATTATCAACCAGCCCTTGGCTGTGATGAAGAGAAAAGATTATCAACCAGCCTTGGCTGTGATAAAGAGCAAAGATTATCGACCAGCCTTAGCTGTGATGAAGAGAAAAGATTATCGACCAGCCCTTGGCTGTGATGAAGTACAAAGATTATCGACCAGCCCTTGGCTGTGATAAAGTACGAAGATTATCAACCAGCCTTTGGCTGTGATAAAGAGAAAAGATTATCGATCAGTCCTTGGCTGTGATAAATGCGATTAAGGTACATAAGCTATGATTAATTAAATTTTTTGCCTCTATTTAGAGGCTGAAGAGATGGTTTTCCTTGATTTTCGAGGATAATCGTCTCTTTTTTTATAGAAATATAATATGTTCCCTATACTCCCATAAATTATCATATGTTTTAATTAGAGTGTAAGGAGGATACGCAAAACGTTAGGCAAGCAAGAGTATTTGGGACTTAAGAATGGGATGATGGAGAATGGGGGAACCAAAAATGAGTGTGACGAATCCTTCCGTCAGCTTGTCAGAAGTAAAGAAACCAGGCAGGGGAAGAACGCCGAATTTTCTTAGAGTAATGAAGAAATATTGGGTGTTCTATTTGATGATGTTACCTGCGATAGTGATTCTAATCATCAATAACTACATACCGATGTTAGGAACGGTAATTGCATTTAAGGATATCAATTACCAAAAAGGGATTCTGGGTAGTGATTGGGTCGGGTTAGCAAACTTCAAATATTTAATCTCGACGGAGACGGCCTGGATCATTACGAGGAATACGTTATTGTATAATACGGCGTTTATTATACTGACGCTATTTTTTTCGCTAGCTTTCGCAATTATGTTTAATGAAATGCGTAGCAGATGGCTATCGAAATTCCATCAAAGCGCTATGTTTCTCCCTTATTTTCTCTCTTGGGTCGTCGTAAGTTACTTAGTATACGGCTTTCTGAGTGCAGAGCACGGGTTCATGAACAAGACATTACTCCCGTTCTTTGGGGTAGATCCTATCGAATGGTATTCACAGTCTAAATATTGGCCTGGGATTCTTGTAATTGTGAAGATATGGAAAGAGATTGGGTATACAACGGTTATTTATATGGCCGCTATCATTGGAATAGATAATGAATATTATGAGGCGGCACTTATTGATGGAGCTTCTAAATGGAAGCAGATTCGAAAAATCACGCTGCCCCTGATCAGTCCAGTTATTATAGTAATGACGCTGCTGCAGATAGGTAGGATTTTTAACGCAGACTTCGGATTATTCTTTCAGGTTACGAGAAATGCAGGAGCGTTATACTCGACGACGCAGGTTATCGACACTTATGTATATCAGACCTTCCTTGCAATCGGTGATATAGGAATGTCTTCAGCCGCGGGTCTCGTTCAATCTGTTGTAGGATTTCTATTGATTTTCTTGGCGAATCTAGCAGTGCGACGAATCAGTAAAGATGATGCTTTATTTTAAAGGGAGGTGGGAGTGTTGAGCCAGACAGAAACAGCAATAGGGTCGTCACGGCGTACAGGAAAGCGCACAAAACGGCAAAGACAACCCAATGAAATATCTAATATATCTAATTTGCTAATTAATATATTCTTTTGGATATACACAGCGATTTGTGTGGTGCCGCTGATCCTCGTAGTTATTGTATCGTTTTCGGACGAGAATTCCGTTATTCAGAACGGGTACAGCTTTTTTCCTAACAAGTGGGATATTTCTTCTTATGAATTTCTGTTAAAAGATTATTGGCAAATTATCGATGCAGCTTCCGTTTCGTTATTTGTGACTGTGGTGGGCACGATTCTGAGTCTTATCATTATGGCTATGTACGCTTACCCTATCTCACGTGGAGATTTTCCACATCGTAATTTCTTCTCATTTTTTATGTTTTTTACAATGTTGTTTAATGGTGGCCTTGTGCCTTGGTATCTGGTCTACACGCGAATGATGCATATGAAGGATACGTTATGGATTCTAATTATGCCGCTGCTGGTTTCTGCTTTCTTTGTTATCATCTTACGAACCTTTTTTGCCAATACCATACCGCCAGCTTTAATCGAATCTGCTAAGATCGATGGGGCGCCAGAATTCCGGATCTTCGTTCAAATTATTTTGCCTTTATCTATGCCAGTATTAGCTACAGTAGGTTTGTTTCAGACCCTGGCCTATTGGAATGATTGGTACCTTAGTTTGATCTTTATCTCACCCGAAGGTCATGTCAATTTACAATACCTAATGTATAAGACGATGCTGAATGTTCAGTTCCTGACTGCAAGTCCTCAGGCGATGGCTGCCTTAGCTGCACAAGGTGTAGAGATCAATATTCCGACAGAAACGGTAAGAATGGCGATGGCTGTTATTGGTATTGGACCTATCGTGTTTGTATATTCCTTCTTCCAGAAGTATTTTATTAAAGGGCTTACCGTGGGTGCTGTCAAAGGTTAAGGACGATTGTCATGGCTTAATTCGGCCGCTTTATGCTAAGGTGTGAACGGCCGATTCAGCATATATAAATATTTTGAGGGAGGTTATGGTGTATATGAAAGCTGTTAGAAAAAGCGCACTAATGACACTATTGCTAACGATGGTACTGAGTCTTAGTTTAGCAGGCTGCGGTGGGAATAACGGGAATAATGAAGCAGCTTCACCTGCTCCAAGCGAAAATGCAACCGCTACCAATGCTGCTGCTACGGATGAGCCAGCCGCAGATCCTACTGCCGAACCGGCAAAAGAATTGGAGCCTTATACCGTCAAGTTAATCTATGTCGGTGCAGTGCAAAAGGATGAAAAAGCAGTAGAAGATGAAATCAATAAGTTATTGGAACCTAAAATCAACGCCAAATTGGATATCGCACCGATCGATTGGGGTCCATGGGACAATGATGTCAATCTGAAAATTGCGAGTCAGGAAAAATTCGATATCATCTTTACAGCTCAATGGAAGAACTACGTAACGAATGCAGCTAAAGGCGCTTATCTCCCGATTAATGAAGATAGCGGCAAATATGGTAATCTCCTAAATGAATACGGCCAAGGGATTCTAAAAAATCTGGATCCACAATTCTTAAAAGGTTCAGCGATCAATGGTGTGAATTATGCTGTTCCTACAAACAAGGAGCTGGCTGCACAAGGTGGGGTTGTCTATCGCTCCGATATTGCGGATGAACTGGGCATCGATATGTCAAATGTGAAATCTATCCAAGATCTGGATGCAGTTCTCAAAGTAGTGAAGGAGAAAAGACCTGACCTGACTCCATTGTATTTCAAACAAGGTGAGACCTTTAACTCACAATACATGGCACAATACGATACCCTTGGTGATGCTGCCATTCCTGGTGTTCTGCTTAAAGATTCCTCAGATACTAAGATTCAATCGATGATTGAGATGGATCGTTATAAAGAAATCATTAAACTTACTCGTGAGTATATGAAAAAGGGTTACATTAACAAAGACGCCGCAGTTGCTACGAATTCGACTCAGGATGCAATGAAGGCTGGCAATGTCTTTATGACAGTGCAATCGCTTAAACCAGGTAAAGATAGTGAGCTGGCGAATGCTACCGGCTTGGTTGGCAAGCTGAAACAAATTGCATTCAATGATCCAACGATTTCTACTAGTGATGCTGCTGGATCTATGCTTGCGATCTCCGCTTCCTCTGGTGATCCGGCCCGGGCTATGATGGTGCTAGATATTCTGCACACAGATAAAGATATCAACAATCTGCTTGTTTTCGGTATAAAAGGTGTGCACTATGAAGTCGTAAGTGGTGATACGATCAAAGCTACAGATAAAACAGCTGATTATAATACGGCTGCAGCTTGGATGCTTGGAAGTCAATTCCTGAACCCCGTGTGGGAAAGTGAAGCTCCAGACAAATGGGAACAATTCAAAGCCTTTAACTCTAAAGGTAAAGCCTCTGTAGCGCTTGGTTTCAACTTCGACGCCTCCGCGATGAAGACTGAAATGGCTGCTTGTAAAGCTGTAATGGATGAATACGACATCAGTTTGGATACGGGTTCTGTTGATCCTGATACCGTACTGACTAAGTATGCTGATAAGCTGAAAAAGGCAGGGCTCGATAAGATTATTGCAGAGAAGCAAAAACAGCTGGATGCTTTCTTGGCTGCGCAAAAATAAAGCGAAAATGAATTAAAAAAAGGCTCTCCCCAGCAGGCTAATTTAGCCGGGGAGAGCCTTTTTTATGATATTACTTAGCGGAAGGAGCTGTCTATTTGCTTTGCGGCTTGAACAGCTAGGGTCCAAGCCAGTTCAGGAGTTAGCTCGCCTTTTTCAGCTTTGGTCAAGTATTCGAGCATGCTTGTCTCCACGTCAGCGTGATGAGGGCCGTAATAGGTCGGAATTACTGTTTTTGCTGCTGAAGAAAGGGTCAGACCAAGCTCTGAATTAGGAAAATAAGGATCATGCAGATCGTGGATCTCTGGGTCATCATAGATTTCGGGGGTGGAAGGGAAAGCCCCTTGTACCTTGAAAGAAACCAATTGCTGCGTTGGTTCGGTTAGCCATTTAATAAGAGCAAAGGATTCATCAGGATGATTACCTGTCTTTGGTAAGGTCAGAACGGAGCCTCCGCGATTAGCGCTGTTTTCTGGGATTTGTGTTACATTCCATAAACCGCTGGCAGTTGGAGCACTGCTCTTGATATGACCAATCATCCAAGCCGGACAGAGCATGACTGCAAAATCTCCGTTGAGCAGGCCTGCACCCCAGCGTTGCGTATCCACTGCAATACTGGCGGACAGATTTAGCTTAAGGGCTTGAATTGAGAAGTCCCAGGCTCGTTTGACCGCTGGATTATTGTCGAGGATCAATTCTTGCGTTGTGGGACTGTAATATTGAAGCTTGGACTGACGTAGAAGGGTGAGATAGAGGTTCTCCAAGTCATTTACAAAAGCTTTTCCTGTTCTCTCCTGTACTTTGGTGCCCGCTTCAAGGAATTGCTCCCAAGTTTGGATTTCTTTAGCCACTTCCTCTGGTTTAGTAGGGAGACCTGATAATGCGAATATATCCGTTCGATATAACATGGCATAGGGTCCAATTTCCGTTGGTAATCCGAAAATAAAATCATTACCCAGCACCTCCTGCCACTTCCAATTCAGAAATTGGTCCTTCAGATTGTCAGCTTCAAAAGTTTTTAGGTTATAAAAATAATCAGGGAACTGTTTGAAGCGATCCAAATAGCTAATATCAATGGCAGCCACGTCCGGGGAACTATAACCTGCTGCGAATGAAGTCTGTAGCTTGGCTGGAAGCTGCGTGGAGGTGGAGGTCTGAATATGAATCTCTAGCTCGGGATGTTGAGATTGATATTGGTCAATGAGCGACTCAAGACCTGATCCGGCAGTGAGCCAGATGTTCAGCTGTATCGGGTCTTGTAAAGCGGTATCTTCCTTGGAAGGGGAGAGCTGACAACCACTTGTATTAAGCAACAAGCCAAATGTTAATAGGACAGTAATCAACTTACCATTTACATTCAAGAGAAACACACCTCTACTTTATTTGTTGTGCTTCTGAAATTCCTGAGGAGTCATCCCCATGTATTTCTTAAAAATAAGGCTGAAATATGCAGGATCCTTAAAGCCTACTAATTCGCTAACCTCATATACCTTGAGAGTAACATTCTCTAATAATTCAGTAGCTTTTTGAATACGAAGTTTGGTAAGGAAGCTAGAGAAAGGTTCCCCTACATCATCTTTAAACAATCGGCCGAGATAGGTAGGATTCATATACAGTTCATCTGCGATCATTTTGAGGGAGAGATTCTCTTGGAGCCGGGAATTCATAACCTCAATCATCATAGAGATTACCCTACGCGTTGCCTTTACTTGTAATTGTTCAGCGAGCTGTGGAGAAGCCGAATGTATGGTGAGGTCTCTGAAAAAGATAACGGATGGCGTACTCTCTTTTTTGACCTGCTGACAAGCTTCCAGACTCTCATGATAGGCGGTTGCGAGCGCCCCCAATTGATAGTGAGGGTTGGAGACCCCTGCACAGAATGGCGATTTCAGAATACCCGACAGCTTATGCAGCAGTTCTTGTGTCAATACCTCATCCACGCCGTTAGGCTGCTCAAGAGGATAGAATAATAGCATGATGGCTTCCTGCTCCTCTTGAATACCAACAACATTGGCGTACAGCGCAAAACATTCTTCTAATATATTAACGACCGCTGCATACATGGCTTGTTCCGACCAGTTCTGCGGCATGCCTACTCCAAGATGGTTTACGGTTATGACTACAAAGGAATGAAAAGGAGGAATAAGTTGTTCTTCAAAATAGGGTAACGGGATGCCGTAAAGAAGATCAGATAAGCGTTTCTCCCGAAGGTTTTTTTCTCTCAGCTGCGTTAATTGCCTCTGCTGTTTCTTCAATTGAAGACGTTCATATACGCCTGTTGCGACTTCAAGAATATGTTCTACTGAATTTGGTTTAACCAAATATTCCTTTACACCATAACGGATGGCTTGACTAGCATAGGTGAAATCCTGATAACCTGTGAGCAGCACGGTTTCAGTGTCTGGATAACATTCATGGATATGCTTTGCAAGTTCCAGTCCATCCATGCCGGGCATTCGTATATCGGATATCACCAGATCAACCATATGCTCTTTTAACAGTTGCACAGCTTCTAAACCGTTCTCTGCCGAGCCAATAATGCTAAAGTTATGATTCGCACTTCCCAGCATTTCTGACAGAGAACGGCGAACAAAACTTTCGTCGTCCACGATTAACACATTCATCGTTGTGCCTCCTTAACTTTGATCATACTGTAATGGAACAGTGACTTTCACAAATAAGCCACCAAGCTCGCTTGTTGATAGCTGTAGACCAAATTCCTGTCCGTAGATCAGCTCTATGCGATGATTTAGATTGGATAGTCCAATTCCGGTATGAAGCAGCTTCTCCGGATTAACCTCACCGCCGACTAATGCGTCTGCCATACTTTCCTCGCTCATGCCGTCCCCGTTGTCTTCTACAGTTAACACCAGAGATGTTCCTTCACTATAGGCACGTATGCGAATTAGCCATACTTCCCGAAGTGTGGGTTCAAGTCCATGAGTAATGGCATTTTCGACAAGTGGCTGAAGGGTTAATTTCATAAGCTGGCCATTCATAACCTCAGGATTTACAAAAAGATCAATCTGCAATTTGTCCTCGTAGCGCAGCTTCTGGAGAAAAATGAACCGTTCTAATTGCTTTAAATCCTCCTCAACTGTAACGAATTCGGATCCGCGGTCAATGCTATAGCGGAGCAGGTCACTTAGAGCGAGTACCATTTGGGACTCTTCCTGCATGCGTTTGTTGGCGAGCGACCAATAGATTGTATTCAAAGTGTTATAAAGGAAATGCGGGCGGAATTGCGCTTTGAGTGCTACGATCTGAGCTTGCTTTTCACTGATCTGCTTGCTGGATAGGTCAGCGATAGTATGATCCAGGTTTTGGAGCATCGAATTATAGCTTGAATAAAGGATAGCCATTTCTTTGTTCATGGTTGTTTTTACAAAAGGTAAAGTAGTTCCCCGTTCGACATTGCTCAGCTTGGTTGCCAGATTACGAAGGGGCTTGGATAGGGTCCAAGAGAAAAAGAAAGTGAATAGTAGGGCAGCGCCCATCCCCAGCAGGCCAATTAAAATAATATTCCGGCGAATCGTATTTAAATCTTTGACAGCGTCTTTAGAATCAATGTAAGCAAAAACGCTCCACTCGCTATAGTCGGAATAGGCATAGGATACGAATAGATTGCGTGAGTTTATTTTTTGTGGAATGATTCTGGCTTTATGATTGCTGAATTGTTTTAGAAGCCCGTCGTTCATATAGAGTCCAATTTCTTTTGGATCTGTGGAATAGACAATGGTATTAAATGAATCAACAACTTGGATTTTCTCATTTTTGCCGAGGTGAAATTGGCTGACAGCGTTATGGATAACCTCGACAGGGAGGACAAGAAACAGGGTTCCTAACCGGTTTAGATCATTCCAATCATTAATTTGTCTGGCACCCATCACCACAGGGATATTACCGTTCTGCCATACATCTACACCGAACCAGACCATTCGGCCTTTATTCTGTGCTATAGCCGGAAACCAATAAGCATCACGGATTTCCTTTTCGCTGTCCCAGATGACCTTTAAGGAACTGCTGTTGGTATACACCTGATCATCGGACAGCCCGAGCAGCTTGAACTGGATGTCAGAGTTTATGGAACGTGTCTGTTGATCTATGTAACGAGTAATTTCCATGGCGTCTGTACGAGGTGAACGTGACAACGCTAAGTCTCCCAAGGTTTCTTGAATCAAGGGACTGAACATGATCGTAGAAGAAAGCTTATCGTTATCCTGAAGAATTGCGTCCATTTTACCTTGAAGTTGCTTGACGGATTCCAGGATATATTGGTTGGAGCGGTTTAAAACAGCTTGAGAGGAAGAGCGGTAGGACAAAAAAATGGTGAATCCTACGATGGTGAAGATGATTAGAGAGAAGCCCATGATTAATTGAACGAGGATGGAGATTTTTTTGGACATGTTATCCCTCGCATGTAAAAGATATTCTTCCATACATTGTAACAAAAGCAAATGAAAGCGAATATAGTCAGACGAAAAATAAACATATTTATAGAAAAAATCTCATTTTTTTCAGGGGAAACAGCGTGGTTGTAGAATGTTATTTAATACAGCGTTAATCTTTCTTTACTTAATAATGAAACTTTTTATGGTGGCATGCGTCTAATACTATGTTTGTTATGACGATCGTGGCAAAAGCTTTTTGCCGCCCTATCGTGGGTGGTAGCATTTTGCGGGGAATATAAGAGGAGTATGAAAAAGATAGAGTCCTACTTATATTTACAAATAGGAGCAGAGGAGTTATATCATGGATTTGAAAAAGTTAACGTTAGTTGCTGTTTTGGCTGTATCTCAGGCCGCCTCGGCAGTGCCGGCTTTTGCTGAAGCTGTCAATAATACCCCAAGTAATACTACTGTAATAGGGACAGTTGTTTCAGCTGCGCCGGAGGTAATGCCAGAATCTACCGATCCATTGCCGCCATTGCCGACGGAGACGCCAGGAGGAGTAGTGTCACCAACACCAACTCCTATTCCTGCAGAGACAGTTGATCCTACCACTACTGTTGAACCTACAGCAACAATTGAACCTACTGCAACACCGCTTCCAACTGCAACACCTGGAGTTACTACAGAACCTACTACAACTACAGATGGTGCTCGTGCTGCGGCTAGCAATCAGCTTATCCTTATGATGAACAGCAACAAAATGTATCAGAACGGCCAGGAATATTTAGCTAATCAGCCTATGGCAGTGAAAAACGGCGTGTCCTACGTTTCGATCCGGGCTATGGTAGAACGTGTAGGTGTGAAATACGTTTATGATTATAAAACGAAAGAAACCATTGTTACCAAGGGAAGCGACGTTATGCGCTTTAAGACCGACAGCAAGGTCTATACAGTTAATGGTGAAAAGAAGACAATGAAAGGTCCAGCTTACCAATACAAGGGTACTTTCATGGTTCCATTGACATCCATAACTGGGGCACTGGGCATTCCTTACACCGTTGATAATGTACAAAAGCGGGTAATCCTTACATTAAACAACAAACCTAAAGCTTCTTTCACAGTGCCAACTGAAATTTACGCCGGCGAACCAGTGACCTTCGTTACCTCCAGCTCGTCACCAAATGGTGTAGCTATTGTGGATGAAAGCTGGGGAGGTAACAAGCAGGATATCTATGATCAACCAGGATATTATGTAGTAACCTATTCCGTAATGGATGCGAATCAACAGTGGAGTGATCCTTACTCCATGACCATCACAGTGCTTAAACCTAATACACCTCCAGTTGCTAATTTCACTACAGACAAGGATTCATATAAGATGGGTGAAATGATTACTTATACCGATCTAAGTAACGATCCTGATGGTGATGAAATTACCGTAACTTGGACGAACAAAGCAGAAGCTTTCTTTACTCCGGGTCCAGCGACAATTGCTGTCCAAGTAAAAGATTCACATGGCGCGATCAGTACCTTTGAGAAAACCGTTAATATTTCGGATGAAATCTTGTACAGTAAAGAAGATTTCAACAGATTATTTGCATCTCCGGGCAGTGTGTTTAGCATCGATGGATCGATGGTTCCTACTTGGCAGCAAGTAGCTTATAATCTTTCTTCCGAGCCTTATAAACTAATTCGCAGCAACAGCCCAGAAACGGTGTATACAGAAGGTGTTACTTACCGTGAGACTTCATTAGGTAAAACCCGCTTCTTGATTCACCACAAGAATAACCTGAATATTAAAGCTAAAGTGTATGTGATTGCTACGAATAACAATCTTTACCCAACTACGCTTACAACAGAATATGTTGGCTTTGCAGGCCCAAGCACATATCCTGAAGGTACAGGTAAAATGTCTGTAGAACGTTATTGGAAATCTATGCTTACAAATGAGCATTATAAAACGATTGTTCTGCAACCCGGGGAAAGCGTCTCAATTCTGACGGATCTAAACCAAATTGCGATGAAACCAAGTGAAATTGTTTCACTGCAAGCGGACTTATTTAGTGATTATCCAATCGATTATAATGTCATGTTAATTGATGCGAATAAAGATCCACTGACTACACTTCCAACACTTCCAGTTCTGGATCAAGACGGAGTGCATAATCGGGGAACTTACGAAGATTCTACTCGTATTATCACGGTTACCGATGAGGTAGGAAAAACCCCTGCAAAACTTCTGCTAGGCGATAATTCCAGTGATAAGAACCTGGCTGGCGTAGACCCAATGGCAGGTACGGAAGCATCCAATGCCGGTAATTTCGGGGTATTATACAAGATCAGATTCGAAAATGTTGCACCAAACTCCTTGATTACGTTTAATCCACGTGGCGGTAACTATATGGGGCCGGTTATGGTTAATAATCAAATCGTGCATATGCCAAGCGTGGGAAGTCTTGCTAATGCTGATATGAACAGTGTGGTTTATCGTAGTGGTGAGTATGGCGGCAGTGTGGAGATTTTGTTCACAGCAGCTTCAGGCAGTAACTTGCCGGTCAATTTCCTCATCACTCCACTTCCAGCAAAGAAATAACAGAATAGGAATATCCCTATAAGCTCTATTGGGGAATTATCTACAATATAGGCCCGGCTGAATATTCCGTAAAGGAATACGCAGCCGGGCTTTTGTTTAAATATAATAATTCATTGGTTATGTAGGGGTGCTTCATTGTGCTTCATTGACGGGGCATTTATTTTGGGGCATTATTAAGAGAGTGAAATATAAATGAACTGATCTTATGGGAGATGAGCGTATGCTGTCGACAGAACAAATATTAGAAGTCATGTCGGGGCAAGGACTGCGAATCACCGACCAACGCAAAACGCTTGCCCAGTTATTCGGCGAGAATAAGGGATATTTGTCAGCGAAGGATGTATATGAGCATATGGGCCGCAAGTATAGCGGGCTTAGCTTTGATACGGTGTACCGCAATCTTCGTGTAATGGAAGAGCTTGGTGTGCTTGAACAGATTGTCTTTGAAGACGGAGTGAAGTTCAAGGGAAGCTGCAATCATCAGGATCATCACCATCATATGATCTGCCTTCAATGCCAAAAGACCTACCCGATTAATTTCTGCCCGATGAATTTAACGGATACACCCGATCAATTCCGGGTAGTCAAGCATAAATTTGAGGTGTTCGGTTATTGCAAAGAATGTGAAGAGAACCGGGAAGAAGAACTAGTTGCAGCATCAGATAAACAAAAGGGACTTTAGAAATGGTGACCCTACGCAGAACGATTCAGGCGCCTATTCGGGTGTACCGCAGGTACATTTCCCCTATTAAACCAGCAACCTGTCGCTTCTATCCAACCTGCTCTGCCTATGCCTTGGAAGCCATTGAAGTCCATGGTCCACTGAAAGGCTCATGGCTTGCAGCTAAGCGGATTGCCAGATGTCATCCCTTTCATCCTGGAGGACTTGATCCTGTGCCGCCGCTTCAAGATGAATCTGCTGAGAAGGATTCTGCCCCTGCGACTTGACATGGTGCCTTACCTTTGGGTATATTCACAAGTAATAGTATGAATTCCGAAGAACGGATAAGTAAATCGTTACGTCCATTACAGAGAGCCGGAATGTGCTGAAAGCCGGTATGGAGCGTTAGATTGAATATGGTCCGGGAGGAACTGTGTTCGAGCGGGGACTGCAATTGAGGTTCACGTAAGATAACAGCGTGATCCAGCGTTAATGGACAGTTCCCGCGAGGGAACTGGCGAAGCCTGTGCTCTGTGAAGAGACAGGAAATTTGGGTGGTATCGCGTGAGTTATACTCTCGCCCCATTATGGGGACGGGAGTTTTTTGTTTTTTAATAAGAAAGGATGATTACCGAATGAGTGAGAAAAAAACGTTTTACCTAACGACACCAATTTATTATCCGAGTGACAAGCTACATATCGGACATGCTTATTCAACCGTGGCAGGAGACGCAATGGCCCGTTACAAACGTCTGCGCGGCTACGAAGTGCGTTATCTAACCGGTACAGACGAACATGGACAAAAGATTGAGCGGAAGGCAGAGGAAGCAGGAAAGACCCCTCAGCAGTTCGTAGACGACATTGTTGTTGGTATTAAGGAGCTATGGCGCAAGCTGGACATTTCGAACGATGACTTCATCCGTACTACGGAAGAGCGTCATAAAAAAGTGGTACAGGATATTTTTGATCGGTTGCTGCAGCAAGGAGATATCTATAAAGGTGAATATGAGGGCTGGTATAGTATCCCAGATGAAACCTTTTACACAGAAACGCAATTAGTTGATATTGTGCGTGATGATAACGGTGTGATTACTGGTGCAAAAAGCCCAGATAGCGGCCACCCGGTTGAGTTGGTGAAGGAAGCAAGTTATTTCTTCCGGATGAGTAAATATGCGGATCGGTTACTGCAATTTTACGAGGAGAATCCAGAGTTTATTTTGCCGGAATCCCGTAAGAACGAAATGATTAACAATTTCATCAAGCCCGGACTGGAAGACCTGGCAGTTTCCCGCACAACCTTTGATTGGGGTGTAAAAGTTAAGGGCGACGAGAAGCATGTCGTGTACGTGTGGATTGATGCTTTGACTAACTATATTACTGCTCTGGGTTATGGTTCCGAGGATCGCACCTTGTATGACAAGTTCTGGCCTGCGGATGTACACATCGTTGGTAAAGAAATCGTTCGTTTCCATACGATTTACTGGCCGATCATTCTGATGGCGCTTGGTGAACCCCTTCCGAAAAAAGTATTTGCCCATGGCTGGTTGCTCATGAAAGATGGAAAAATGTCGAAATCCAAAGGTAACGTAGTTGATCCTGTGACACTGATTGATCGTTATGGCTTGGATGCATTACGTTATTACCTGCTGCGCGAGGTACCATTTGGTTCTGATGGCACGTTCACACCGGAAAGTTTTGTAGACCGGGTTAACTATGATCTTGCCAACGACCTGGGTAACTTGTTGAACCGTACAGGGGCTATGGTTGAAAAGTATTTTGCAGGCGAGATTCCGGCATATGAAGGAAATGTAACAGCATTTGATGGTGAGCTTCAAGCTGCAGCTGAGAATACTTATGCCAAAGTAGAAGAAGCTATGGAAAAAATGGAGTTCTCCGTGGCGCTGACAGCTATCGGAACATTCATTAGCCGCACCAACAAATATATCGATGAGACCCAACCTTGGGTACTTGCCAAAGATGAAAATAGAACTGCCGAGTTGGCTTCTGTGATGAGACATCTTGTGGAAGGTCTGCGTACTGCTTCAATCCTGCTGCAGCCGTTCTTGACACAAACACCAGCGAAGATCTGGGAACAGCTGGGTATTGAGCCTGGTGAGTTAACGACTTGGGATAGCGGTAAGACTTTTGGCCTGATTCCGGCGGGAACAAAGCTGGTGAAAGGCAATCCAATCTTCCCGCGTCTGGATGTGGAGCAAGAGGTAGCTTATATTGCCGAGGCTATGGGCGCTGGCAAAGCTGCGGCTGAAGTGGCGGAAGCGGCTGCTCCTGCTGCTGCGGACTCCGAGCCAGTGGAAGAGCATAAAGAGGAAATCGGCATTGACGATTTCGCTAAAGCAGAGCTGCGTGTTGCTCAAGTTATTGCTGCAGAGCCAGTGAAAAAAGCTGACAAGCTGCTGAAGCTGCAACTGGATCTGGGTTATGAACAACGTCAAGTGGTTTCTGGTATCGCGAAATTCTATACACCGGAAGAGCTGGTGGGACGTAAAGTGATTTGTATCGTAAACCTTAAACCGGTGAAGCTGCGTGGGGAGTTGTCCCAAGGGATGATTTTGGCGGCTTCTAAAGGTGACCAGCTAACGATCGCTACCGTGCCGGACAGCATGCCAAACGGAGCAGTAGTGAAATAAGACAATACTGTTGTAGAAATTTTTTAATGAGGTTGCTTGAACAAGAGAATGCTCCTTCAGCCGGGTTGGTTGTGGGAGCATTCCTTTTTTATTAAAGGCGATATTGCCGTTTCTTTTTGGATACTTTGTTGACTTATCGTAACGATTACTATTATACTACTAATAGTAAAATTTACGATTTGAGGGGTAGATCAATATAATGGCAGCAATGAAATCGCGTATAATTTTGCTCGTCCTTGCACTGGTACTGGTATTTACACTAAGTGCATGCGGACCTAAGAGCAGTGGAAGTATAGTTGAAGGGAAAGTAAATGTAGTTACAACCTTTTATCCTATTTACGAGTTTGCTAAGGAGATTGGCGGGGAAGATATCAATGCTATTAACCTGCTTCCAGTGGGTGTGGAGCCACATGATTGGACACCGCGCAGTCAAGACATTATCAACACTTCTAAGGCACAGCTATTTCTATATAACGGTGCAGGCTTAGAAGGCTGGGTCCCTAACTTTTTAAAAGGCCTTGATAGCAGCAGTAAAGTTAAGGCGGTTGAAGTAAGCCAAGGTATTGATTATATCATGACCGATGAAGATGACGGGCATGATCATGGGGCAAGTGAGGAAGATTCTCATCAAAATGAGGATACGGATCATAACAGTAATGCCTCAGGAGACAGCCTGCATACGGACCCGCATACTTGGGTAAGTCCAAAATCAGCCATTACTATGGCTCAGAATATTAAAGAAAGCCTTCAGTCCGTGGATCCTGAGCATAAAGAAGGTTATGAAGAGCGTTACAATAAGCTTGCTGAACGTCTGCAGGCATTAGATAGTAAATTCAAAGAGGAGCTTGCTAAGCTGCCCAACCATAAGATCGTAGTATCGCATCAGGCTTTCTCTTACCTTGCCCGTGATTATGGATTGGATCAGCATGCGATTATGGGACTTTCGCCGGACGCCGAGCCGCGCGGACAGGATTTAGTGAAGCTTGCGAAAATGGTAAAAGATGAAGGTATTAAGTATATCTTTTTTGAAGAGCTTGTCTCCGATAAACTGGCTAAGACTCTGGCAGCCGAAGCGGGCGTTTCCACTATGGTGCTTAATCCGGTAGAGGGACTTACTGCGGAGCAAGAGAAGAACGGCGATAATTACTTCACTCTGATGGAGAAAAATTTGCAAAATCTGATTATGGCCTTACAATAATAAGGAAAGTATAAGGGAAAGGCGGTACTTAAGCATGCAATCGGTATCCTTGGACTGCCATCAGCATATCATCGATATACAGGATCTTTCTTTTTCATATGGGGAACAGAAGGTGATATCGAATCTTAACTATAGTGTAAGAGAACGAGATTTCCTTGGTATCATTGGTTCTAATGGTGCTGGTAAAACAACATTGATGAAAATGATCGTCGGCTTGCTTCCGGCGAGCAGTGGTGAAATTAAATTATTCGGAACGCCTGTCCGCAAGTTTAAAGACTGGGAACGGATCGGATATGTTCCGCAAAAAAATGCTTTCAACCCATTGTTTCCAGCAACGGTGCGTGAAGTAGTTCTGTCAGGTCTATATAATAACAAGAATCTGATCCGCAGAGTATCTAAGGCTCAGCATCGTCAATGTGAGGATGCACTTGAAGTCATGCGGATACAAGATATTGCGGAGAAAAGAGTAGGCCAGCTGTCAGGCGGTCAGCAGCAGCGTGTTTTTCTGGCTCGGGCGCTGATTAACCATCCTGACCTGCTGATTTTGGACGAACCTACCGTGGGTATTGATGCCGAATCACAAGCGGGATTCTTTGAATTAATTACGCATATGCATGCTCATCATCATATGACCTTCCTGATGGTGTCGCATGATATCGACATGATTAAAAATTATTTAGGTCATGAGCCCGTGCAGACAAATGGTAAAATCAACTTTTACTCCCGCCACTCACATGATCTCCAGAATTGCACAGAAGAGAACCTGCAGCACACGCTCTCTTAAGTCATAATTGAACTCTGAACAGGGGTGCCTCTGTTCTCAGGGCATACATAACTTGCGTGTGGAAGTTAGTCAGTAGACATGGTTTTATTAAGAGGTATTTTAACCTTGTTCCTATTTCTTATTTTCTCTTACCTAAGCACCACCAAAGTACAAGCGTGTCCCTTTAGGGACGAAAGCGATCTTTCCCCGACCTATCTATGTTCAGTAACACTAACTCCTACGCTAGTTGCACTTAACGGGTGTCCAGAGGGCAGAGCCCTTGGGGCCCTCCCTTGGAAGGGAGGGTTTGGGAGGGATCGAAAAAGGTTTGAAAAAGGTTTGAAAAAGGTTTTAAAATGGTTTTAAAATGGTTTGAGTTTGTATGAAGGAGAGTTTAAGTTGGAAATACTATTTAGCGATTTTTTTCAGCGGGCGCTTGCGGGCGGACTGCTGATTGGTATAACAGCGCCGCTTATAGGCGTTTTTCTTGTGCTTAGACGATTATCCATGATTGGTGATACGCTGGCTCATGTTACTATAGCGGGGGTGGCACTCGGTTTTCTAACAGGATTTTATCCGCTGGGCGCAGGCCTTATCTTTGCAGTGGTAGCGTCCTTCGCGATTGAAAAGCTTCGCAAGGCTTATAAGAGTTATGCGGAGCTGTCGATTGCCATTATAATGTCGGGCGGAGTGGCGTTGGCTTCACTCTTTTTCACCTTAGGAAAAGGTTATAATGCGGACGTAATGAGTTATTTGTTCGGCAGCATTTATACGCTCGATAATACTGATTTGATCGTGGTAGGCATAGTGACTATAGCTGTTGTAGTAGTAGTATCGATGTTCTTTAAAGAGTTCTTTTTGCTTAGCTTTGAAGAGGATGCAGCAAGTGTAAGTGGGCTGCCGGTGAAGCTGCTTAACATGCTGATCACCATCCTGACAGCACTTGTGATTAGCACAGCGATCAAGATTGTGGGCTCGCTATTAGTATCTGCTTTGTTGACTATTCCGGTCGCAATCAGCTTATTGCTATCTCGTAGCTTTAAATCCTCGGTCATCCTGGCGGTTATCATTTCGGAGATTGCCGTTGTAGGAGGACTAGTAGTAGCTGGAGTGTGGAATTTGGCTCCCGGTGCAACTATTGTGCTTTTGCTCATATCATTATTGGTATTAACCTTGATCGGTAAAAAGGGATTGCCAGCATAAACAGCGAATTAAGTAATCGGTATCGCATTAGGCAAGCGTAAACGCCTTCGGTGTCCTTGTAAGGACGATAAGCGTTTAGGTGTGAAATATAAGAAAAGTAATAATGAGAAATTAATCCTTTCTTATATTAAAAAAAGGAGCCATAAGCAGCTCCATGAAGTGACTCGAATGCCGGAAGGAGAGCCGCTATTTTGTCTAATATCAATGCAGGAATTGCTTTAGCTGCAGGGGTGGCATCGTTTATATCGCCATGCTGCTTACCGCTGTACCCCTCTTATTTATCGTATATTACCGGGTTATCCGTTCAACAATTAAAATCAGGCAGCAACTCTAAAGAGGTTCGTATACGCACCCTGACTCATACATTGGCATTTATATTAGGTTTTTCTGCTGTTTTTTACACACTTGGTTTTGGGGCTGGGTTATTCGGGCAATTCTTTAATGGCCAGCGTGATCTGATCCGGCAATTGTCGGCGATTCTAATTATTGTAATGGGTTTATTTTTGCTTGGGATTTTTCAGCCCCAGTTTCTACTTCGCGAACGGAAGCTTGATTTAAAATGGAAACCGGCGGGTTATGTGGGCTCCTTTATTTTCGGGATTGGTTTTTCTGCTGGTTGGTCACCTTGTATCGGACCGATTTTGACGGCAATTATTGCACTGTCGGCAAGCGATCCAGGCACTTGGTTTACATTGATTACCGCGTATAGCATCGGATTTGCTTTGCCATTTTTTCTTTTAGCCTTTTTCCTTGGCGGAGTGAAGCGTATCCTTAAGTATTCGAATCTGCTGATGAAGATTGGCGGCGTCCTAATGGTATTTATGGGTGTTTTGCTGTTCACGGATCAAATGTTCCGGATAACAGTGTGGCTACAAGGAATAACGCCGGATTGGCTAATTTTTTAAAATACAAGAATTTTTAGAGCTTAGGTGAAGTAATCAATACCTGCTTCAGGAAAATGCTCGAAAATCCGCTCTGTGATAAATTCTCGCAGGGCGGTTTGCTGTTCATCCGGATAGACATATTTGTTCTGTCCCCAGCGGCCCCATTTCTTTTTACGTTTCTCCATGTCCATTTCTAGTTTAGATTTCGGGTAACGTTTCTCAATTACAGTCTTGGCTGTTTTGGTGAATCGGTGCTGAATCATTTCAAAGGTTAGACCTTTTCCTATTTCCGGCGGGAGGGTCTTGGCTAATTTGGCCAGCAGCTCCGCGTAGCCTTCCTGCCAGCCGTCATACCAAATAATTGGGGCAATGATGAAGCCCAGTGGATAGCCGGCACGTGCGACCTTTCCAGCCGCTTCAATTCGCTCTTCAAACCGCGAGGTAGCAGGCTCGAAATTTTTGATCACATAGTCAGCATTTACGCTAAAACGAATTCTGGTATGTCCGTTATGCTGCAAATCGAGTAGAGGTTCAACATGTTGGTATTTGGTCACAAAGCGCAGGCGGCCAAGGGGCTCCGCTGCCATGAATGTGATGAGTTCTGACAGAGATCCGGTAATATGCTCCAGTCCTAATGGATCTGAGGTACAGGCTGCTTCAAAAGTCGTGATTTCAGGGCTACGCTCCTCGATATATTTTTTGGCGGCGTCAATGATGTCTTCGGTGTTTACATATACACGAATGTAAGGCTTTGCACCTAAAGTAGTCTGCAAATAACAATAATGGCAGTGGCCCATGCAGCCAGTTGCGATCGGAATTGCATAATCTGCGGAGGGTTTGGATTGGTCAAACTTTAAGGTTTTGCGCAGGCCGACTACAAGTGTTCTTTTGGCAATTTTATATTGCTCGACCTCTGTGTCACCCGGGAAATTCATTATGCGGTTATGCGATGTAGTCATGCGATAGGGAATATTGTTAGCCTTCACCCATTCCATGATCCGTTCACCTTTCGGGTAATTTAAAGCATCCGGCTCGAAGAAAACAAGCTCGGGGACAAAAAGGGCTGTAGCTTTTCTGGTTCTCTTTACGGGAGGGGTCTCAGGCGTCACTATAGTCATGAATTCACGCTCCTTCTGAAAGATGAGTAAGTTTATTATGCCTAACTGAGTCTCATTAGAAGCATGGCAATCATGGGTAACTCGGTAACTCCTCAGCATGTTCTCTTGAAGGACTTGCCAAGGGGCGTTAGAAACATGTATCATTGTTAGAGCAAGGTTTGGCTCGGCGCCAGGTTCATTATAGAAAAGAGGTAAATTTTAATGCCAACACCCAGCATGGAGGATTATTTGGAGCGCATATATAAGCTCATTGATGAGAAAGGTTATGCGCGGGTCTCAGATATTGCCGAGGGACTGGAAGTACACCCCTCCTCTGTGACCAAGATGATCCAAAAACTGGATAAGGACGAATATCTCATCTATGAGAAATATCGTGGGCTTGTCCTAACCAACAAAGGGAAAAAAGTAGGGAAACGTCTTGTTGATCGTCATCAACTATTGGAAGAATTCCTCGGTTTGATCGGAGTACAGCAGGAATTTATCTATAATGATGTTGAAGGGATCGAGCACCACTTGAGTTGGGATTCGATTACACGTATCGAAACGTTGGTGGAATATTTCCGCCGCGATGAAGAACGTCTGCAGACTTTATATGCTATTCACAATGAACTGGCAAGCGATTCTTGAAATGTTTTTTCCCGAAACGGATACCGTCCTTAAAGTTATGCCCAGCAAGGCTTTGGTGAGCATAAACTACTTGATGGTATAGCCGTTTCTATTTTGTTTAGTGCAACCTTTCCCAGTTTTTAGCGTCAAAACGGATAAGTCCTTTTTCTGGCTGAGATTGATACCGCTCTTTTGAAGGGTGGAATCGGTACATCAACTTGGAGGATTGATCCGTTTTTTCTTTTTTTATTGGATACATATTATTTTAGATTTGGGGAGGAATTATGAATTATCGTAAATGGATGTTGGGATTGCTAGTATTAGTATTGTTTCTGCCTTTATGGTCTCCTGGGGCACGTGCGGCAGCTGTGCAGATTACCATTGAACTGGATGGCGAGGCGCTGGCAAGCGATGTGCCGCCGTATATCACAGCTTCGAATGTAACGATGGTGCCAATTAGCGTCATTAGTAAAGGGTTGAGTGCTGGAGTAGTTTGGAATCAAAGCAGTAAGACAGTTACAATCACGCAAGGAGATACAGAGATCAAGCTGACCAGTGGCCAGAAAAGTGCATTAGTTAATAATGCTTCTGTAGCCCTCGACACCTCAGTACAGATTAAGCAGGGACGGGTTATGGTGCCGCTTCGTTTTGTAAGTGAGCAATTGGGGTTACAGGTTATCTGGGATCAGGCTACCAAACATATTTCTTTGTACTCTAATACAGAGCCGCCGCAGGCTGCTGATCCGGAAACGCCAGCAGTACCTACAGCGACTCCAGTCGTTACGCCAACGCCGACCCCAGCCCCTACAGCGACTCCAAAACCGACCTCGCCAACAGTTCCAAGTATCCCTGGTGCGTCGGCTAACAAGGAGATGAAGGGAGCCTGGATCTCTACAGTATTTAATCTGGACTGGCCTTCAGTAGCTTCTGCAGGTAACGAAGCGAAACAAAAACAAGAATTTGATAATCTGCTGGACAAGCTAAAAGCTGTTGGTTTTAATGCTGTTTATGTACAGGTTAGAACCTCAGCAGACAGCCTATACCCTTCTGTTCTAGTTCCTTGGTCTAAGGTGCTGACCGGCACACAAGGAAAAAATCCGGGTTATGACCCGTTGAGCTATATGGTCAGCGCTGCACATTCACGCGGTATGCAGTTCCATGCATGGTTCAACCCATTCCGCGCGACAACGGATGCTTCTACATCTGCATTAGCAAGTAATCATGTGGCTAAATCAAATCCGGAATGGATTGTAGACGCCGGAGGTAAAAAATACATCAATCCAGGGATCCCAGCAGCCCGCCAGCATATTATCGATACAGTGTTAGAGGTCGTCAAAGGCTATGATGTAGATGGTGTCCATTTGGATGATTATTTCTATCCTTCAGGTGTATCTTTTGCTGATGATACTGTCTATAAGACTTATAACACGAAGAACCTGTCCTCTAAGGCGGATTGGCGCCGCGATAATATTAATGAATTCGTCCGTCAATTGGGAGAACAGATTCATAAGGTGAAACCGAAGGTTTCTTATGGAATTAGTCCGTTTGGTGTATGGCGTAATATCAAAAAAGACAGCACAGGTTCGGATACCACAGCTGGAGTTACCGCTTATGACGATATGTACGCCGATGTTCGGACATGGATCAAGCAAGGCTGGATTGACTATGTAGCACCGCAAATTTATTGGAGTTTGTCCTTTAGCACTGCCCGCTACGATAAGCTAGTAGATTGGTGGGTTAAAGAAGTAGAGAATACGAATGTTAAGCTCTATATTGGGCAAGCTGCTTATAAGGTTGGAGCAAGTGACCAGAAAGCAGAATGGCAAAGTGGCGACCAAATCATCAACCAGCTTAAATATAATGAGAAATATAAAGAGGTTGCAGGCAGTATTATGTTCAGAGCAAATGACATTGTAGTCCGCAATCCGTTTGGATTATCAAATTCGCTGACCTTTTATTTTCAGTCCAAATAAGATAACTGTTCTAGATAAGGAGTCATGAATACTCCCCCGTGCTCATAGATAAGCAATAGAATCTATGGGAAACGGGGGATTTTTGTGTATGGAGATTAACGCTGTGTTTGAAGGAGGGGGAGTAAAAGGGATTTCTCTCGCTGGAGCAGTTGAAGCCACGGAAAGGGCGGGGCGAACCTTTAAAAAGGTCGCTGGAACCTCCTCAGGCGCGATTGTAGCGACTTTACTGGCCGCGGGTTATGAAGGTGAGGAAATGAGTCGGATTATCCAAGGAACTTCTTTTTCATCGTTTATGAAGCGAGCTCCCATTTATAATACGGCTTGGGTAGGTCCTGCACTGCGAGTGTTATTGAAGAAGGGATTGTATTCGGGTGAAGCCTTGGAATCGTGGATGAGATCGCTTTTGCTTAAAAAGGGAATTATCACTTTTCGTGATCTGCCTCCAGGCAAACTATCTATAATTGCTTCTGACATTACCAATGGCCGGATATTGGTCTTACCAGATGGGTTGGAACAGTATGGAATCTCTCCTGAACATTTTGAGGTGGCTAAGGCTGTCCGTATGAGCTGCAGTATTCCTTATTTTTTTGATCCAGTGATGCTCAGGTTAAATGGACAGTCCGCTAGAGGGAAGTCTTTTATTGAGCAATTTGTATACGTTGTGGACGGAGGATTATTAAGCAATTTTCCTTTATGGCTATTTGACGGGATGAATGAGAATAGTAAAGTGCCGGGGAAAAGAATCCCTACGGTAGGGTATCAAACAGTAGGTAAAACCGACCCGCAGCCCCACAGGATTAGGGGACCATTCAGTATGCTGCAAGCTATGGTCAGTACCATGCTGTCTGCTCATGATGAGAAATATATTGAAAATGATAAATATGTCCGCACAGTAACCATCCCAACGCTTGGTATCGGCACGACCCAATTTAATATTACGAAGATGCAAAGCGACGAATTGTATGCCGCCGGACTGAAAGCAGGGGAAGACTTCTTTAAGGAATGGCGCCCCCGATAACAAGCAAGCTTCATAATATCAGAAAAAAAGCATCCCGCACGTTATTTTGAAACGTGGGGATGCTTTTTGGTGTTTGTCATAATTTAGTTAATGGTACTTCGGAAGCTGATCATCGTTTTTCCCTTTATTTCCTTCGATGACTTGGAAGGGATAACTTTTGCGTTTGCCTGGTGCTGCTTGTGTCTTGCGAATCCCAGCTACCTTGGTCATGGTTTTCTGCGAAGGTTTGACTTTGATTCTAGATCCATTACTGCTGCGTGCGTATTTCCCTGGTCCCATTTTGTAAGCATAATAGATAATCGCTAACAGTACTAAGGGGAGAATCAGCTTCGACAGCGTGTAGAAAGGCTCAGTCAAGACTCCAATCACAAAACCGAATATTGCAAGAATTACTGAAATCCAAAAAATTAAAGCATGCCTGATCATAGGACACTCATCCTTTCGCAGGATCCAATATGCCGCCTGACACACTTGCCTCCGTATATCCTCTGGCTTCAATCTCTGCATCAAGCTCACGCATACGATTGAAAGAGGCGATGGATACTTCTACCTGATCATCCTTTGGTTCTTTGGTAGTGAGCAGCTGCAGCCATAGTCCAGGATATCCCAAGTATTTGAGACCTGGAATTTCTCTTACTGCGTTGGTACCCTTCAGAACCTCAAACGAAACACCGATTACGACAGGCAGCAGAATAATCCGTTGGATCACACGTTCCCAAAGATTATCCCATGGTACTACGGAGTAAATAATAACGCCGAGGATAATCGTCAGCATCATAAAACTGCTTCCGCAGCGGTAATGCAGACGGCTGTATTTCTGAACGTTCTGGACAGTCAGCTCTTCGCCTGCTTCAAAGGCGCTGATGACTTTGTGTTCCGCACCGTGATACTGGAATAGCCGCTTGATCACAGGTGTTTGCGAAATCGCCCATAAATAGACCAGCAAGAGAACCATTTTAATGCCGCCTTCTATGAGGTTGTGCAGTACATAGTTATCAAATGCATTCTTGAATAAAAAATCTTCGACAAATACTGGGACAAGCGTAAAAATGAGCTTTCCGAATAAGAAGGAGAGAATACCCATTACAGCAACGCCAAAAATCATTCCGAGGCTCCAGCCTTCGTCCTTTTTCTTCGGCTTAGCTTTCTCTTTCGCCAGTTCTTCGGGTTCCAATTCATCTTCGGCATAGGATTCAGCCGAATAGTTCAAGTGCTTAGAGCCTTTGGCGCTGGCATCTATAATACTGACAAGGCCGCGAAGCAGCGGAATCTTGCGCAGTTTAGTGACCCAGCTCTTATCGCTTCTTGGCACCTCCAAAAATGTAATCTCCTGATTCTTTCGTCGCACGGCTGTTACATTAATATGCTTGCCGCCGAACATGACGCCTTCAATGACGGCTTGGCCGCCATAGCTGGGAGTTTCCTGGGACAACCAATTCACCTTCCCGTAATTAATATGATTTATATAATACATTGTAACTAATTTTTGAAGACATTACTAGTTGGATCGCCTTTTGCTGCACATACTACCTTATATGGACAAGGAGAGACAAATCGTTATTAAAAATACGGAAAGAGAGGCAATTCTATGAGCAAATCACATCAACAACAATCAGATCATACTAATATTTGGTTTTTTGCGCTCGAATTAGGTTTTTTCGCAGGTTTGATTTGGGGAGGGCTGCACTGGTTAATCTACTGGTTCAGCTTTACCAAGGTTAGTCCTGGTTATTTAGCAGAGCCGTTTTTTAAACATACTTTTCTGACAACAATGTATGGACATCTCGTGGGTTATTTGTTTTTCATCTTATTTTCAGTGATAGCCTCACTGCTATATGTGCTTATTCTGCGCAAGCTGAAGGGACCTTGGCCAGGATTGGTTTATGGTGTTTTGTGGTGGGTAGTTATATTTATTCCCGGCTCGCAAATGTTTCTTATGCAGCCGCCTTTTAAGCTGCCGTGGAACACTGTGATTAGTGAGTTCTGCCTTTTTTTACTTTGGGGGATGTTCATTGGATACACAGCGGCGATTGAGTATACCGACGAACGAAAGCGTGAGCAAGCGACTGCACTTGCCTAACGGCTCGAAAAAACTTCTCAAGGGGATATCCCTATGTTAAAATACAATGTGGCTATTTCGAGAGGAGAATGAAAATGGGTAACGAGCGCGTCTCCAAGCTGCGTAAGGTTTTGCAGGATAAAGGATTGGAAGCAATGTTGATAACCAGCGGTTATAACCGCCGCTATTTAAGTGGATTTACCGGATCGTCCGGTTATGTATTGGTGACAAGCGATGATTGTTATCTGCTAACTGACTTCAGGTACATGACACAGGCTGCGGATCAAGCGGTAGGAGTTAAGGTTGTAGAGCATGGTCCTAAATTTATTGATACAGTACGCGAGTTGCTGCCAACAGGCAGTGAGGTACGTGTTGGTTTCGAACAGGATGATGTCTCATTCAGCGCTTATACCTCATATGCGGAAGCCCTTAAGCCGGCAGTGTTAGTTCCAGTTTCCAAAGCCGTGGAAGACCTCCGTATGTTCAAGGATGCTGAAGAGCTTGCTGTTATGCAACGTGCAGCTGATCTGGCTGATGCTACATTCAATCATATTCTGAATGTGATCAAACCAGGCATGACTGAAAGAGACGTCGATTTGGAAATGGAATTCTATATGCGTACCCACGGGGCAACTGCGTCATCGTTTGATACGATTGTTGCTTCAGGTGAACGTTCGTCCATGCCGCATGGCGTAGCAAGCAGCCGTGTAATTCAAGGTAATGAATTTATTACGCTTGATTTCGGCGCATTACTCGATGGATACTGCTCAGATGTGACTCGTACCATTGCACTCGGAGCTCCAGATCCGAAGCTGAAAGAAATCTATGATATTGTGCTGGAAGCTCAGCTACATACGTTGGCACATATCAAACCGGGTATGACTGGACGGGAATGTGATGCACTGGCACGTGATATCATCGCTAGCTACGGATATGGTGATCAATTTGGACATAGCACGGGTCATGGACTTGGAATGGAAGTTCATGAATGGCCGCGTTTGTCCAAGCTGAGTGACGATATCATGCAGCCGGGAATGGTGGTTACTGTGGAACCAGGTATCTATTTGCCGGGGATTGGCGGAGTACGTATTGAAGACGATGTTGTGATCACCGAGAGCGGAATATCGCTGCTGACCCATTCGTCCAAAGAATATACAGTACTGTAAGTATGAAAAAGTAGTGGTTTAATTATCGAATTCAGGAGGGATTTTTAGTGATTTCAGTAAACGATTTTAAGACAGGCTTGACCGTAGAGGTGGACGGTGATATTTTTACCGTTCTTGATTTCCAGCACGTTAAACCAGGTAAAGGTGCAGCGTTCGTTCGCTCTAAGCTGAAAAACCTGCGCAATGGTAACACTGTAGAGCGTACTTTCCGTGCAGGTGAAACTATTGGCCGTGCTATTATTGAGAACCGTGGCGTGCAATATTTGTATGCAAGCGGATCTGAGCATGCTTTCATGGACAACGAAACCTATGACCAATTCGAATTGTCCAGCAAGCAGCTTGAATGGGAATTGAACTTCCTTAAAGAGAACATGACTGTAAACATCATCAGTTACCAAGGTGAAATCCTTGGGATCAACCTGCCTACCAGTGTAGAGCTGAAGGTTGTTGAAACTGAGCCAGGTGTGAAGGGAAATACAGCTCAAGGCGCTACTAAATCGGCCAAGCTTGAAACAGGTCATTCTGTACAAGTTCCTTTGTTCATCAATGAAGGAGATGTGCTGCTTATTGATACTCGCGAAGGTAAATATATCTCCCGCGCGTAGGAAGCATCATACTTGCCGAACTTATAACCAATCAGCCTCCCCCGTTATTACGGTGGGGGGTTTTTGGTATATAAACGAGGATGCATGAGGAACAGTATGGGTGTGGGATATTATACTTACGAATTAAAGGATTAGAAGGAGGCGCATATGAGAAAATTAATTATATCTGAGTTCATATCCCTTGATGGTGTTATGGAAAATCCACAATGGACCTTCTCATTCGCAAGTGAAGAACAGGAGCATTTCAAATTTGCTGAACTGAAAGCTGCTGACGCTCTAATGTTAGGACGGACAACCTACGAAGGTTTTGCAGAGGCTTGGCCAAATATGGTTGAGCAGACGGGTGAGTACGGTGAAATGATGAATGGATACGCTAAGTACGTAGTCTCCACAACTCTCGAAGAAACAACATGGAGCAATTCAAGCTTGATCAAGGGCGATCTTGCTCAGGAGGTGTCCAAGCTGAAGGAGCGGCCGGGGAGAGATATTCTCGTTTTTGGCAGTCGTACGCTTGCGCAGAGCCTCATGCAGCTTGGTCTTGTCGATGAATATCAGCTTCTGGTCTTCCCGATTCTGCTGGGTAGCGGTCAGCGCCTGTTCGATAACGTTGGTGAAGAGAAGACGTTGGAGCTAGTGGACTCCAAAAGATTCAGTTCTGGAGTGATGGCCTTGACTTATCGACCAGCTTCCCATTGAAATATTGGAAGACGAGTGAAATGAGGTCAGCTAGTGTGTTGAAGCTGACCTTATCTTTTTGTTAGCTTCTGGAAAATCAATAATTTTTTAATGAAATCATTAACGCATTACGCTATTTTCGTATTATACTGGTTTAAAGCGGGAAACCGATTAGAAGCAACTACATAGACCGATATGGGGAGTGAGTGGGACTTTGTCACTTTATGTTATGAAATTCGGAGGCAGCTCCGTCGGCGACACAGAACGCATGCAACGTGTTGCCAAGCGCATCGCAGACAAGCAGGATGAGGGACATCGCTGCGTTGTAGTTGTATCTGCTATGGGGGATACAACAGATGATTTGATCGATACGGCGAAGCAATTAAACGGGCAGCCGCCTGCACGTGAAATGGATATGCTGATGACAACAGGAGAGCAGATTTCCGTTGCTCTTTTGTCCATAGCTCTTCATGGGATCGGGCGGAATGCAGTATCTTATACAGGATGGCAGGCCGGGTTCCGTACAGACGAAACCCACGGTAGAGCTCGTATCAATGATATTGATCCACACCGTGTAGTAGCGTCTTTGGAACGCGAACAGATCGTTATCGTTGCCGGTTTCCAAGGGATGACTTTGGATGGTGAGATCACTACCCTGGGCCGCGGAGGATCGGACACGACAGCTGTAGCCCTTGCGGCTGCTATTCAAGCAGATGTATGTGAGATTTATACCGACGTTGATGGTATCTATTCTACAGATCCACGCATTGTGAAAACAGCCCGCAAGCTGAACGAAATCTCATACGATGAGATGCTAGAGCTTGCCAATCTGGGAGCGGCGGTACTACATCCGCGTGCAGTGGAGTATGCTAAGCGTCATCAAGTTAAGCTGGTCGTTAGATCGAGCTTTAATCATAATGAAGGTACTGTTGTGAAGGAGGAAGCAAGCATGGAGCAAGGAGTCGTAGTTAGTGGGATTGCTTATGATAAGAATGTAGCACGTGTCAGTATTCTAGGAGTACCTGATGTACCGGGTGTACTCGCTCAAGTCTTCGGCAAGCTGGCTGAAGAAGGCGTAAACGTAGATATCATTGTACAAAGTGGTGTGCAGAATGAGCAGGCTGACTTCTCATTTACAGTTTCACTTGATGAACTGGATCGTGCGAAGGAAGTAATTAAAGAAATCCATAAAACTTTACCTTACCGTGAAGTAACGTCCGAGGATAACCTCGTGAAGGTTTCTATTGTTGGCGCGGGTATGGTTAGCCATCCTGGTGTTGCAGCTCAAATGTTTGATGTACTCTCCCAAGAGGGAGTAAGCATTAAGATGGTCAGCACGTCAGAGATTAAGGTTTCTTGTGTAATCGAATCCGGCAATTTGCCATCGATCATTCAGGCGCTTCACACCGCTTATAATCTGGATACAACTGAGCAGGCCTTTGTTGGTGGTCCTAAGGATCGTCGTTAAGAGCCGTTTAATCAATAAAAAGGGAGATCCTACAGCTACTTAGCTACGGGGTCTCCTTTTTGGGCATCAGCTATAAATGAAAAGGAACGCTGCAGGTTTGAATGCAGCGTTCCTTTTTACATCTATATGGGTATTTATCCTAAACGTCTAAATCGGCCTAGAATTTCAACAGTCTCAAGTACATTGACGAAAGAGCTTGGATCCGTCTCAAGGATAGTCTTACGCAGCTCTGACAGCTCATAGCGGGTCGTTACGGTCATCAGCATTGTATTGCCCTCGTGACTGTAACCGCCCTCTGCGTTGACTACTGTGATGCCATGAGGCAGCTCTCTAAGACGATTCAGCATTTTATCCCGTTCCTTGGTAACAATGAAGCAGGTTAGCTTGACATGACGAATATGAATCATATCAACCACTCTGCTTTTCACAAAAATACAGAGCATAGCGTATAAGGCTGAGTCCCAGCTTTTAAAGAAGCCTAAACTCAGAATAACGATCCCATCCATTACGAAGAGTACATTCCCAATAGGAATATCCCGCTTGCGTGTAATAATCGAGCCTAATATATCAAATCCTCCAGATGAGCCCCCGGCACGGAGAGAAAATCCAACCCCGCCAGCAATAATTACGCCGCCAAAAATACTAGCCAAAATCGGGTCTTTGGTCACTTTCACCGCAGGAATAATTGTCATGAACCAGGTGGTAGCTAAAACGGAAAGCATGCTTAGTAAGATGTATTTTTTCCCCACTGCAATAAATCCCCAGATCAGAACAGGAAGGTTTATCGCAAAATAAATGATTGAGATGTACTTCGGATTAGTTACATACCCGATGACTGAAGCCACCCCCGCTACCCCGCCGCTTAGCAGTTGATGAGGAATTAGAAATAATCTCATCCCTGCGGCGACTAAAAAAGCTGAAAAAATAATGATTGCCGCTTCTCTTACTGGTCTGACTACGGACCGCATGCTGAGCGGTAGCCCGTAATTTCGAACGTGCATGACACAAATCCCCTCTTTTTCTTATGTCTTTTTAGTTTGCCTTTTTTTGAAAATATAAACTCACTATATTTCCAATTAAAAAGGATACCACAGATGAAGGCGTTCGTAAAAATTATTTTATCGTACTGATTATATTTATTTATGAACCCACTCACTATGAATTCTTTCACAGTCTGATCTGTAAATCTGTCATTTCTCATTGTCTAAAGTGAAAAAGCCACGCATATCCATGAATAATAGAAAGCTAAACAAGCCTCAGATGTCTTTTGGTATGAATGAATTAGTAAAAGGAGTGGAGTAGATTGGACAAGTATGTAAGCTGGATGGCGACTCTGCGGTTGTTCTCGGGCAGTGCAGAGATTATAGCTGCGCTGATAATGCTCAGATTAAATCAGGTCGATAAGGCGCTGGCTGTCAATTCTGGACTGGCTTTGGTAGGCCCGACCATATTGATATTGACGACAGCTATTGGCCTGACTGGGATGGCACAGCAGCTGTCATGGAGCAAATTAGGCTGGGTGGGCTGCGGTGTAGCCTTTCTCTTAATCGGGATTTTGAAAAAATGATAGATGATAGGCATATTAGGCGCGTACAAGCATAAATATGGAATAAAGCAATTAAGTAGAGGACAGCTTGGGGGTACTTTGTATGGCAGATGACTGGCTGCAATTGTTTCCTGAAAAAGTAAGAGCGCTGTTAAAGTGCCTTCCCCTTCCGCTGCTAGGAATGGTGGAGGAGATTCGTGTCCGTGAAGGTCGTCCGCTGGAAATTAACTACTCTGGTAAATATCACTTTCTAAGAGTGAATGGCAGTTTGACGCAGAGGCCTGAAGAAGCTTACAAGCCGTATCGGGAAGACACTCATCGACTGCTAGATCTGATCAGCAACCATTCGCTATATACGATGGAAGAAGAGCTGAGAAAAGGATTTATTACGATTCCCGGCGGTCATCGGATAGGACTTGCTGGTCGGACAGTACTGAGTGGCGGAGGTGTAGAGCATCTTCGTGATATCACTGGCTTTAATGTCCGTATTGCTCGTGAAGTACCTGGAATCGCAGATGGAGTGCTGCCTTATTTACTGGACAAGGGGCGGCAGCGAATGATGCACACCTTGATTCTCTCCCCTCCACAACATGGCAAGACTACCCTACTCCGCGATCTCGCAAGACAAATCTCCTTAGGGGAATTGGGCAAGCGCGAAGGGAATAGACCGGGGCTGAAGGTGGGAATTGTTGACGAACGGTCTGAAATTGCTGGCAGCCGGCGTGGTGTTCCCGCCTTTGACGTGGGTCCGCGGACAGACGTTCTTGATGGGTGTCCCAAGGCAGAAGGCATGATGATGATGATCCGGTCGCTATCGCCAGATGTATTAATCGCGGATGAGATTGGGCGTCCGGAAGATGCCGAAGCAGTTACCGAGGCACTGCATGCCGGAATATCTGTCATTGCTTCCGCTCACGGAAAAGATGTAACAGAGTTGGCTCGTAGGCCGGGTCTTGGAGGACTGCTGGAACAAAAGATGTTCGAGAGATATGTCATACTCCATCGTTCAGAAGCAGGTCTCACGTTTCGCATTCTGGATGGTCAGAAAAGAGGAATGCTGCTTATCTCTCCCGGGGATCGACTAGGTGGTGATTTGCATGCTTAAGCTGTTCGGTGCTGTGCTCATTGTGGTGGCTGGTACGCTTGCAGGTCTCCAGTTTGCTCGTCAATATGCAGACAGGCCCAGACATATCAGAGGTTTAATAGCAGCACTACAGCGGTTGGAAACAGAGATCATGTACGGCTTCACCCCACTGCCGGAAGCCATGCGGCGGATTGGGAATCAGTCGAAGGACCCGCTGAAATCGTTGTTTGTCAAAACAGCGGAGGAGATGAGCCCTCCCTATGACAGAAGCGCCCAGGATGCCATCCAGCGGGCGATGGAAGCATATTGGAAGTCTACCGCTATGAAGGGGACAGAAAGAGAGATTCTTCGCCAGCTCAGCTGTACTCTCGGCACAAGCGATAGGTCGAATCAGAGCACTCATATCGCGTTAGCATTGCAGCAATTGAAGCAGGAGGAGTCGGTGGCCAGAGAGGATCAAGGCAAATATGAAAAGTTAAGTAAAAGCCTGGGTCTGCTGCTTGGAGTACTGATCGTCATTTTGATCTTTTAGCGAGGTGCCAGGAATGAATATTGAAGTCAATGCGATTTTTCAAATTGCCGGCATTGGCATAATTATCGCCATGATACACACGGTGCTCAAACAGATGGGAAAAGAGGATTTCGCACATTGGGTCACCGTGATCGGGTTCGTAGTCGTGCTGTTCATGGTGATTCGTATGCTGGACGGGTTGCTGCAGGAAATAAAAACGATCTTTCTTTTTCAATAGGCGTGCTATGGAGATTATTCAAGTTGTTGGGATTGGGCTGATATCGACCATATTGATTCTCGTACTGAAGGAACAAAAACCGATGTTCGCCTTCCTTCTTGCTACTACAACAGGAATTCTAATTTTTATGTTTCTGATCGGCAAGATCGGAATGATCCTCTCTACACTGGAGCGGGTGGCTGAGTCATCGGGGATGGAAATGATTTATTTGAAGACTGTTTTCAAAATCATCGGCATTTCCTATATCGCGGAGTTCGGTGCACAAATTGTACGAGATGCCGGTCAGGAATCCATTGCTTCCAAAATAGAACTCGCCGGCAAAGTGCTAATTATGGTACTAGCCGTACCCATCATCAGCATCATTATCGAAACCGTCATGAAACTACTGCCTGCTTAAAGCAATCGTAAAGAGAGCTGAGCAACGAATCGGGAGGAGAAATTATGCAAGAGCGCAGTGTTTTCCGTCCTCCAAAACTAAAAATAATACTGCTGCTGCTTCCATTCTTTTTCATTCTATGGTTTGCAGGTACAGCTCAGAGTGTGCAAGCTTCCTCAACACCAGAATCCGGCAGTTCTTCCCCGGTAGACCAGTGGGTCAAGAGCCAGGTGAATAATTTGCCAAAAGATAAAGTGGAGTCGTATTGGGATCAGCTGATGAAGGATTATGGTGGTTTTTTCCCGGACGGGGCCACACCTACGCTAATGGACATGCTGCTTCCAGGAGATAAGGGGCTCAGCTTGAAGGGTGTGTTATCTGGGCTTCTAGGCTTTATGTGGCATGAGGTGCTGTACAACGGTAAGCTGCTTGTGACGATTGTGATGATCAGTGTACTCAGCATGATTCTGGAGACGCTGCAAACCGCTTTTGAGCGAAAAACGGTCAGTAAGGTCGCTTATACGCTCTGTTATATGGTGGTGCTGGTAATTGCCGTGAACAGCTTCAATATCGCTATTGGTTATGCAAAGGATGCTATCGACCGGATGATCGATTTCATGATGGCGATGATTCCACTGCTGTTCGCGCTGCTGGCTTCGATGGGGAATATCGTTACGGTCTCCGTCACCCATCCGTTAATTGTTTTTATGATTCATACGGTTGGCACCATGATCCACACCCTTGTTTTTCCGCTTCTGTTCTTCTCGGCTGTGCTGCATCTGGTCAGCGCATTGTCGGAGAAATATAAACTAACCCAGCTGGCTAACCTGCTGCGAAACATCGGTGCTGGACTGTTAGGTGTACTGCTAACTGTGTTTCTAGGTGTAATTTCCGTTCGAGGGATAACAAGCTCAGTAACGGATGGGGTCACCATTCGGGCCGCTAAATATATTACAGGGAATTTTGTTCCGGTCATCGGCAAAATGTTCGCGGATGCCACAGACACAGTAATCTCAGCTTCACTGCTGGTGAAGAATGCGATCGGCTTATCGGGTGTCATTATCATATTGTTCCTGTGTGCTTTTCCGGCAATCAAAATCCTGGTGCTTGCCCTTATCTACAACATAGCCGCCGCTGTGATGCAGCCGCTGGGAGAGACACCGATTGTAGTCTGTCTCCAGACGATTGGAAAAAGCATGGTGTACGTATTCGCTGCTTTGGCTGCTGTTTCCTTAATGTTTTTTATGGCGGTTACGATCATGCTGACTGCGGGCAACTTGACCGTAATGATGAGGTGAAGCAACAAAACCTTTAGGAGGGAAACCATGAGCTGGTTGGGCGATTGGCTGCGGGAGATCATCCTGGTTGTGCTGTTGGCGTCATTTGTTGAATTGCTGCTCCCAAGCAAATCCATGGAGCGTTATGCAAGATTGGTGCTAAGTCTCCTAATCCTGCTCACGATGCTCAGCCCTATCGTCTCTCTCCTGAAAGGTGATGCAATCTCCGAACTGAGTGTCGCTATGGGACAGCAAGAGAAAGAAGGCGGTTTGTTCACTGGCGGAGGGAAGGGAGACCCATCCTTGGAACAGATTCTGGCAGATGGGCAAAAGCTTGCACAAGGCCGTCAGGAACAGAGTCTGCAGCTCGCTGCCGAAGAGGTGGCGGGTCAGATGAAAGAGCAGATTATCAGCGAGACCGGCAAACGCGGGGTTAATGTCACCGTAACACTGGGCATAGGGAAGTCTGGCGGCACCGGTAACGAAGACGTCCCTGTCATTTCTAATGTAAGGGTCTCTATGCCTCAGACAACGGCTAACTCCCCGGGTACTTCCGGAGCTTCCAGCACAGCGACTACAGCACCCATTACAATCACTCCTGTAGCACCTGTAGAAGTTAAAATTGGCGCTAATCCGGCAGATAACGTAGAGAGTGAAGCAACATCATCAGATGAACCTAATAAAGCAGTGAACGGAACTGTGGCTGAAGACAGCGCGTCCTCGAGTGAAATGGAGTCCATTGTAAAGCTGCTGGAACTGAAATGGGATTTGGATCCCAAAGTCATTCAGGTGGATGGCAGCGTGGCTAGTAACGTCAAATCATGAGCTTGCAGTTTCTAAATAACTATAATTTTTAGGAGGGATGGGAGTGGGCAATTGGCTGAAAAAGCTTGAGCAGTGGGCTGGGGGTGGGGCCGGCAGTCCAAAGAGAAGCCATACCTTTCGCTGGCTGATCATTCTGGGTCTGCTGGGCGCAGCGATCATGCTATTCAATTCCTTCGTCAATGTGAAGAGGATTGATAACGAGAATACAGGGCGTGAGCCGCCGGTGAATCAGTCCTCTCAAACGGCGCTGGTGCAGAGTGATCCAACCACAACAACCAATTCGTTCGACAGCATCGAACTAGCGATGGAGAACCGGATGAAGGAGATTTTGGAGAAAATCGTTGGCGTCGGTACGGTCGATATCATGGTTACAGTGGAGTCTACAGAAGAAATTGTCGTGGTGCGTAATATGAATGACTCCCAGCAGCTTAGTGAAGAGACGGATGCCAGTGGGGGGAAACGTCATACGACACAATATACGAGGGATGGCGAAATCGTAACCTACTCGCAATCAGGGGACGAAACACCCATTGTGACGAAGCGGATTAAACCTCAGGTACGCGGCGTACTGGTAGTTGCCAAAGGGGCAGAGAACAAGGTTGTTCGTGGACTCGTCGAGCAGGCTATAGAAAAAGGCTTGAACGTCCCGATCCAGCGCATTTCAGTAGTACCACGCAAACAAGAGTAGCAGGAGAAAGTCAATAAGTGAGTGCTTCCGAAGCAGCCACTAGATTAAATTTTAGGAGGAATATGGAATGAACGGCAAAAGACAAACGATATGGTTGGTTTCTATGCTCAGCTTGATGGTGGTCCTCTCTGCATACTATTTATTCACTGAAGACTCAGGTGCTTCGATTCCAAAAGACACGGCTGGCACAATGCAGGTTGATTCCCTGAAAGACACAGCAGGTGCAGCGTTGCCCACGGTTGGTGACAAAGGTGTTGTTGTGAACGAAGTTGTTAGTCAAGGCGATGTTGTTGCTGATGAAGGCGTTGTAGATAGCACTACTGGCGCCGCTACTACGGACGACAGCGCTACTGCCGCCAAAACGGATGACAGTGCTGCTACCGCTAAAACGGATGATAGCACTACTACTGCTAAAACGGACGAAAGTACAACTACAGCTGCTAATGACGATAGCAGTAAAGCTGCCGCAAATAGCAGTGACTCAGAGAAGGCAACAACCGACACTGCTGCTAAAGATGCCGCGAAAACAGATACATCTGCTAAAGATACAGCGGCAAATACAACCACCAAGACTCCAGCCAAAAATGACAAAGAAATTCTCGATGAAGTAGCTTCTCAAAGTGTATCGGCGAGCAGCATGTTCACTAACTACCTTTATGAACGTGAGCAAAAGAATCTTAAGAACCAACAAGACTTGCTTGCTTTGATTAATGACATGGATAAAACACCTGCTGATAACGCAGTCGCTCAAGAACAACTTCTTAATCTTGAAGAAAAAGAATCCAAAATTACCGGTATCGAAGAACAGCTTCAACAAAAATATGGAGAAGCGATTGTAAAGGAAGAAGCTGGAGACAGCTACAAAGTAGTTGTTCTCAGCGACAAACTGGATGTAAAACAAGCGGTTAGTATCGTGGATCTCGTAATGAAGGAACTCAGTGTATCTCAAGATAAAATTAGTGTACAATACGTTTCTGAGCAATAATAAGCTGTAAAATTAAAAGAAAAATGACGAAAGAGCTCGGGTTGCCCCGGGCTCTTTCCATTTTTACCGATTGTGATATAATACATAAAGTTATCTTGTCCGCTTAAGAAGTGGCTTCGAGAGAAAGCTGAAGGAGTGAACTGATATATGTTCAAGTTGAGCGAAATTAAGGAATTGATTAAATTGCTGGACCAGACCTCCTCTGTACATGAGTTGGAGATCGAAAGCGAAGGAATGAAGCTTGCAATTCGCAAACCGGATCGCCCTGAAGCTGATGGAACAGCAGTACAGGCGACTCCTTATGCTGCCTATCCCTTTACGCCTGCCCCGCAGCCGCAGAGCGTACCGCAAGTATCCTATCCGGTAGTTGGTGAAGTTCCTCCAGCGCAGCAGCCACAAGCAGCTGATGAAGGCAAACTACATAAAATTGTTTCTCCAATGGTGGGGACCTTTTATAGTGCCGCTTCTCCGGAAACGCCTTCGTTTGTTAATGTTGGAGACCGTGTAAGTGAAAAATCAACGGTTTGCATTATCGAGGCGATGAAACTGATGAATGAGCTGGAAGCGGAGATCAAAGGTGAAATCGTGTCTGTACTTGCTGAGAACGGTCAGCTTGTAGAATATGGTCAACCACTATTCTTGGTTAAACCGGAATAAATACCGCAGACTACTTAAGGAGCGGAAGCTTCGCAAAACTTTGGGAGGAAACGCATGAACATTCAAAAAGTGTTGATTGCCAACCGCGGCGAAATCGCGGTCCGCATTATTAGGGCCTGCCGTGAACTGGGCATTTCCACCGTCGCGGTCTATTCGGAACCCGACCGGGATTCACTGCATGTCCGGTTGGCTGATGAAGCTTACTGCATCGGTCCGATGCCGGCCAAGGACAGCTATCTGAACTTTACAAATATTATGAGTGTAGCCACCTTAACGGAATGTGATGCCATCCATCCTGGCTATGGATTTTTAGCTGAAAATGCGGATTTTGCAGAGATTTGTGAATCTTGCAATATTATCTTCATAGGACCTTCTCCAGATGCCATAAACCGTATGGGTGACAAGGCTGTGGCGAAGGAAACCATGAAACTGGCTGGAGTTCCGATTATCCCGGGCTCAGATGGTCTTGTAGGCGATGTAGAGGAAGCTGTCATGCTGGGCCGCGATATTGGTTACCCAATCATCGTTAAGGCTACTGCGGGTGGCGGGGGTAAGGGAATACGGATTGCTGAGGACGAGGAATCTTTGGTGAAGCAGATCACTGCTGCACAACAGGAAGCACAAAAGGCGTTTGGTAACGCTGGTGTATATCTGGAGAAATTCCTAACAGGCATGAAGCATGTGGAGATTCAGATTATTGCAGATAAACATGGCAATGTAGTGCACTTAGGCGAACGGGACTGCTCCGTGCAGCGTCGTCGCCAAAAGCTGATTGAAGAGGCACCTTGTTCAGTGCTCACACCTGAAATTCGTGAAGCAATGGGTAATGCAGCAGTTCGAGCAGCACTTGCCGTGAATTATTCGGGAGCCGGAACACTTGAATTCCTGCTTGGACCGGATGGACAGTTTTACTTCATGGAGATGAATACCCGTATTCAGGTCGAACATCCAGTAACGGAAATGGTTACAGGCGTGGATTTGATTAAGGAAATGATTTCTGTAGCAGAAGGCAATCCGCTGTCATTCACTCAGGAAGATATCGTGATTAATGGCTGGTCGATTGAATGCCGTATAAATGCTGAAGATCCAGAGCGTAATTTCATGCCTTCACCAGGAAAAATCGGCTTTTATTTGCCACCCGGAGGCCTTGGCGTTCGTGTAGATAGTGCGGCGTACCCAGGATATACGATTTCCCCTTTCTATGATTCTATGATTGCAAAACTGATTGTATGGGCTCCTACACGTCAGGAAGCGATTGCGAAGATGAAGCGCGCCTTGGCTGAATTCGCCGTGGAAGGCATTCATACTACCATCCCTTTCCATCAGAAACTGTTGGAGCATCCTGTATTTTTGGATGGTAACTTTGACATTAAGTTTCTTGAAGAGTATGAAATTTAGGACGACTTCGGTTTGTTTGTCATAAAGTTCGTCAAATGATATAGTATGTTTAATAAGAGACGTGCTTTACGCTTGAAATCATGAACAATCTTTCTTGAAAGGTGTGAAGTCTAAAATGAGTACATTGCCGACAGAATACGAACGGACGGAAATCGGTGAAATCCAGATTGCTCCTGAAGTAATCGAGGTTATTGCAGGTCTGGCGACCGTTGAGGTTAAAGGTGTAGCAGGTATGAGCGGCGGATTCGCCGGTGGTATTGTTGAACTTCTTGGACGTAAGAATCTGTCCAAAGGAGTTAAAGTAGAGGTTGGACAACGTGAAGCTGCGGTGGATGTTTCTGTAATTATTGAATATGGCAATCGCCTTCCTGAAGTGGCTGCTGAAATTCAACGTAATGTTAAGCGCTCCATCGAGACTATGACTGGTCTGACTGTTGTGGAAGTGAATGTGCATATTCATGATGTGCAATTCAAGAACAACAACACTGTAGACAAGAACGAAGAAGCTGAAACGATTCTTCGTGTGAAATAGCAGTCATCGTTCTTCCATAAACCCCCGACAGCAAAGTCGAGGGTTTACTCTAATTTAAGGAGGTTATGAGACTCGTGGCAAAAATTTTGGACAGACTTTTGCTGTTTGTCTACAGCTTAAGTATCGGAATACTATCTGTTATTGCCATCCTCCTCTTAAGCGGTGCGATTCCTAGAACTTTGGAGATTGAGAATGGACCAGCAGCTTATATTACAGCAATAATAGTAGCAGTTGTCTTGTTCCTTCTGAGCATCCGATTTTTCTACATCTCTCTGCGCCGTGATCGCGCTTCATTGCCTTCGGTCGATCAGCGTACTGAGTATGGGGATATCCAGATTTCAATGGAAACCATTGAGAATCTGAGTCTTAAGGCTGCTGGTAAAGTGAAGGGAATCAGAGATCTCAAGTCACGTATTCGTGTCTCTCAGGCTGGCCTTGAAATTACAATTCGTGCAGTAGTGGACGGTGAGCATTCATTACCGCTGCTTACGACAGAAGTACAACGTCAGGTGCATGATTTCGTGCAGGAGACAACCGGCATTCCGGTTGCTGATGTGTCTGTATATATTGCTAACCTCACGCAGTCTCCAAGCTTCAAAAGTCGAGTGGAATAGAGGTGAGTTTCCCTTATGTCTTGGAAAGAAGTATGGGAAAGTCACGGGGGTAGAATCGCCGGAGTGACTTTCGGCATTGGTCTGGGTTTGATTTATTTAATTTGCGGTTTTTGGGATATGCTGTTCTTTGCACTGGTAGTGTTCATCGGATATACGCTCGGCAAAAGAAAGGATACCGCGCAAGCGCCCCTGTTTCAATGGCAGGAGTTGGTTTCGCGATTATCCGGACGCTGGCGTCCCTTTAAGTGAACCGCGATAGTCTTTTTCCCGGAGCAGGAAACCGTAAGTTTGTGTTGTCCGTTGCCCCCGGAAGAAAGGCATTGCGGTTTTTTTGCGACAAGGGATAGGTATATTTGCGAGCTTCCTCTGAAGGTATCTTCGCTTTGTGCAATAATCCTCACAGGATTAGGGAAAGAATGAATAAGTGTGAAGCGATATTTAGGTCGTAGACGTTGTTGCAGTACAAGTGAATATTTTAATGCGATATAAGATTTTAGGAGGAACACATGAAAAGACGTATAGCTAGAGAGATTATTGTCCAAAGCCTGTATCAGATGGAAATGAACGATGTGGAAAGCGCGGAAGCCGTAGAAATGCTGCTCGAGGAAGCTTCAGAAGAGAATGAAACCGAACGTGTAATCACGGACGAGATTCAGCTTAAACACTATGTGGTAGAGCATGTGAATGGGGTATGGGAGCACAAGGTAGCGATCGACGATATACTTGAACATTACCTGAAGGGCTGGCAAATGAGCCGTCTGTCACGTGTGGATCGTCAGATTCTACGTTTAGCAGCGTATGAAATGGTGTTCGCTAATGATGTGCCTGCGAAGGTTGCGGTGAATGAAGCGATCGATTTGGCCAAGCATTTTGGAACGGATGATTCCGGGAAGTTTGTTAACGGAGTACTCGGCAAGATGATCCAAGAGATAGATACTATTAAAGCTGACCATTCTTAATTTATAAACCATAGTAAAGTATATAAAAGGGGAGAGACTAACATGACAGCAGCAATCATCAGTGGTAAACAAGTATCCGAGGAAATTCGTATTAGCATTGCCCAAGAGGTTGCTGAACTGGCGAAACGCGGCGTAAAGCCCGGTTTGGCTGTTATTCTAGTAGGTGAAGACCCGGGATCTCAGGTTTATGTTCGCAATAAGGAGAAATCTTGTATCAGCTTAGGATTCCATTCGGAAGTGCATAAATTGGATGAATCCACTTCTCAAGAAGAACTTCTGGCACTGGTAGCAGAGCTAAACGGACGCGATGATATCGACGGAATTCTGGTTCAACTCCCATTGCCTAAGCATATCGAGGAGAAGGCTGTTATTGATGCAATCTCCGTGGAAAAGGATGTAGACGGCTTTCACCCTGTCAATGTAGGCAACCTGGTCATCGGTGCCGACAGTCTTCTTCCATGTACTCCTGCAGGAGTAATCGAACTGATTAAACGTACAGGAACAGGTATGGCAGGTAAACATGCCGTTGTAATTGGTCGTAGCAATATTGTAGGAAAGCCAGTTTCCCTCTTGTTGCAACGCGAAAATGCTACCGTAACTATGTGCCATTCCCGTACAGCTAATATGCAAGAGATTAGCCGTCAAGCGGATATTTTGGTTGTAGCGATCGGACGAGCTAATTTCATTGATGCTTCCTATGTGAAGCCGGGTGCTGTTGTCATCGATGTGGGCATGAACCGTCTGGATAACGGTAAACTCGCAGGTGACGTTGATTATGAAAGTGCAAAAGAAGTTGCCGGATACATCACGCCTGTTCCAGGCGGGGTTGGACCGATGACTATTACAATGCTGATGAGCAACACGCTGATTGCGGCTAAACGCCGTCACGGCCTGGAATAGGGGTAAGATTCATGGCGGCAGAGCGGCAGGTTTATTCGATAAAAGAACTCAACCGTTATATCCGCATGAAGCTAGACTCGGATAATTTACTTTCGGATGTGTGGATTCGCGGAGAGATTTCCAACTTTACACATCATGGCAGCGGGCATATGTATTTCACACTTAAGGACGAGAGCAGCCGCATTAAAGCGATTATGTTCGCTTCTCATAACCAGCGGCTGCCTTTTATTCCGAAAGAAGGCGCTCGGGTAATTGCCAGAGGTAATGTGACCGTTTATGAACGGGATGGGCAATACCAGTTCTATGCCACACATATGCAGCCTGATGGGATTGGCAGTTTATATCTGGCCTATGAGCAGCTGAAGAGCAAGCTTGAAAAAGAAGGCCTTTTTGCAGAAGCTCGCAAGCGTTCGTTGCCGCGGTTCCCGAAGTGTATTGGTGTGATTACATCCCCAACAGGAGCAGCTGTACGAGATATTGTGATTACGCTTCAGCGGCGGTTTCCGCAGGTAGCTATTGTAATCTATCCCGTACTGGTGCAAGGCAAAGGCGCTGCGCCTTCGATAGTGAAGGCGATTGGCGCGCTGAACGCCATGGGTGAAGCCGACGTGCTTATCGTCGGCCGCGGCGGCGGTTCGCTGGAGGAGCTGTGGGCGTTCAACGAGGAGGAAGTCGCACGAGCGATATCGGCATCAAGGATTCCGGTCATCTCGGCCGTCGGCCACGAGACCGATTTCACGATTGCCGATTTCGCCGCCGACCTCCGCGCGGCTACGCCCACAGCGGCCGCTGAGCTGGCCGTGCCTCATGCCGGCGAGCTAGCTGCGCAGCTTCGCCAGCTGCAGCAGCGGCTGCGCCAAGCGCTGCAACAACGCGCCCAGCGTGGACGCGAGCGCCACTCGGTGCTGCAGCGCTCGCTGGCGCTGGCAGGCCCGCGCCGGACGCTGATTCAGCACACACAGCGGCTGGACATGCTGCGTGAGCGGCTCCAGCGCTCAGCGGATGCACGGCTCAGCCGTTCCCGCGAGCGTAAGGCGGTGCTGCATCACAGTCTGCAGCGGTTCCATCCGCGCGACAGTGTTGCCGCAGCACGTCAGCGCACAGACAGCATGCGCCGTGAGTTAATGGGCGCTATGCAAGCTCGTTTGCAGGAGAAGCGATCTCGCTATGTGGCAGAGATTCGTCACCTGGATGCGCTGAGCCCGCTAAAAGTAATGTCGCGCGGCTACAGCTTAGTGTATGACGAGGCGGAAGAACATTTAATCAAATCGCTGACCGAAGTGCAGCTTGGCGATCTTGTGGTGATAAAGATGAATGACGGACAGCTGAACTGCCAAGTATGGGGGATGAAGGAGGATGGCAAAGACGATGACGAAGGAAGCGGAACTTGATTTTGAAGGCGCTATGGACCGACTGGAGGAAATCGTTCGTGAGCTTGAACACGGCGACGTTCCTCTGGAGAAGGCCATCGATTTATTTCAGCAGGGAATGAAGCTGTCGCAGCTTTGCGGCAGCAAGCTGGAACAAGTAGAGCGTAAGATCGAAATGATTACCCAAGAGGACGGAGAACTGCGCAAAAAGCCGTTTGGTGCACGTCTGGAAGGGGACGCCGATGAATCGCTTTGAGAATGATCTGGAGGGAAGCTCCGCAAGTGAAAGCATGCGGCAGCCGCTGGAGGATTACATCGCATCGATAAGTGATTTGCTCTCACAGGAGCTTGAGACTATTCTTCCCGCAGCATGGACGGTTCCAGAAAATTTACAGCAAGCGATGAAGTATTCGCTAATGGCAGGGGGCAAACGCCTCCGGCCGCTGCTTGTGATCGCTGCTTGTGAATCACTGGGAGGCAGCCGTGAAGCAGCCTTGCCTGTTGCTGCTGCTATTGAGATGGTACATACCTACTCGTTGATTCATGATGATCTGCCTGCCATGGATAATGATGATTATCGGCGCGGTAAGCTGACGAATCATAAAGTCTTTGGTGAAGCGTCAGCTATTCTTGCGGGTGATGCGCTTTTGACCCATGCTTTTTACAGTGTGGTACAAGCCTCCCGTAAATTTGGCATCCCTGCTGATAATGTTTTATCCATAGTGGAGGATCTGGCGGAAATGGCGGGTCCACGCGGCATGGTCGGCGGTCAGATAGCAGATATGGAAGGCGAGCAAGGACTAACAGATCTTGCACAGCTGAAGTATATTCATCTGCATAAAACCGGAGATTTAATTATCTTTTCGTTGTTAGCCGGCGGACGTATCGCAGGGGCAACAGAGAAGCAGCTTGAAGCTCTGCGTGATTTTGGCACAAGCATCGGACTCGCTTTTCAAATTCAGGATGATATTCTTGATTTGGTTGGAGATGAAGGCAAGCTTGGTAAAAAAACAGGCAGCGATATCAAACAGCAGAAGGTAACCTACCCTTATTTTATTGGGTTAGAGGAATCTCGTGCTGAGGTGAAGCAGCTTACAGAAGCAGCTCAAAATGCTGTGCTGAATGGCGGTTTTTACGACAACCAGCGCCTGCTGGAAATTGCAGATTATTTAATGGCACGTGATCACTAAGTATGAACTTTCGAAGCGGCTGTATTTCGACAGCCGTTTCGTTTGTGTTATAATGGTTTTTATATATTTTACAACATCTAGGAAAGCGGGGAACTATTCGTGCTGCTTCCACAAATAAATGATCCACAACAACTGAAATCACTGTCAGTCGAAGAATTAACTACTCTTGCAGAGGAAATTCGACGATTTCTGATTGAGAAGCTTACAGCAACCGGCGGGCACCTCGGTTCTAATCTGGGGGTGGTGGAGCTCACGCTGGCCTTACATTATTGCTACAACAGTCCTCGTGACAAAATGATCTACGACGTTGGCCACCAAGCCTATGTCCACAAAATACTGACCGGCCGTCAAGATCGCTTTGATACCCTGCGCAAATATCAGGGATTGTGCGGCTTTGTTAAGCGCTCTGAAAGCGAACATGATGTGTGGGAAGCTGGACATAGCAGCACCTCTTTGTCGGCAGCGATGGGGATGGCTATGGCTCGTGATCTTAAAGGCGAAGACAACAAGGTGATTGCCGTGATTGGTGACGGTGCGCTTACCGGCGGGATGGCTTTTGAAGCGCTTAACCACATTGGCCATGAGAAGCGTAAGCTGATGGTTATTTTGAACGATAATGAAATGTCGATTGCTCCGAATGTAGGGGCGATGCACAATTATTTAAGCAAGATTCGTTCGGACCGTCATTATTTGCGTGCTAAAGACGAGGTTGAAGGGCTGCTTAAGAAGATTCCGGCCATCGGTGGACGATTAGCGAAAACCGCTGAACAGTTAAAAAACAGTCTTAAATATATGATGGTACCCGGAGTATTGTTTGAAGAGCTTGGCTTTACGTATCTTGGGCCAGTGGATGGACATGATCTGGAGAAAATGATCGACACCTTCCATCAAGCAGATAACGTGGCGGGTCCTGTGCTTGTGCATGTGCTGACGACCAAAGGCAAGGGCTACAAACCGGCTGAGACTGATTTCTATAAATCGCATGCCATTTCCCCTTACAAAATTGAGTCGGGTCAGGCACTTAAAGCTGTAGGTCCTCCAATGTATACCGAAGTATTTGGCAGTACGCTGATTGAGCTGGGACGTGAAGATTCGCGCCTGATTGCAGTTACCCCTGCGATGCCAGGCGGTTCAGGGTTGTTTCCTTTTGCGAAGGAATTTCCGGATCGCATGATTGACGTCGGGATTGCCGAGCAGCATGCAGCAACCCTGTGTGCAGCTTTGGCTATGGAAGGGATGAAGCCGGTATACGCCGTGTATTCTACCTTCATGCAGCGTGCCTATGATCAGATCGTCCATGATATTTGCCGCCATAACGCCAATGTTATGTTCGCCATTGACCGTGCTGGATTTGTGGGTGCGGATGGTGAGACTCATCAGGGTGTGTACGATGTTGCTTTTATGCGCCATATCCCTAATATGGTTATGATGATGCCAAAAGACGAAAATGAGCTGCGTCATATGATGAAGACGGCACTTGAATATAATGACGGTCCAATTGCTTACCGCTATCCGCGTATTAACGGAACAGGCGTGGCAATGGATGCTGAACTGCATACCCTTCCTATAGGATCATGGGAACGACTACGTACAGGAGAAGGATATGCTGTAGTGGCATGTGGTCCTATGGTTCAAGTGGCTGAAGAAGCCGCTGATTTGCTGAAGCGGGAAGGGATTCAGGTGGGTGTTGTGAATGCGCGTTTCCTGAAGCCGCTTGATAACTCCATGCTTCTTGATTTGGCTCATGCTGGAACCAATATGGTTGTTATTGAAGAGGCTTGCCAAGCGGGAAGTCTCGGCAGTGCGGTATTGGAATTCTACGCGGAGCATGAAATTTATGACGCGCGTGTACATCTGATGGGTGTGCCCGACATCTTCGTGGAGCATGGCTCCATTAAAGAACAACGTCAGCAAACAGGCCTTACCGTAGAAGCGTTATGTGGACGTATCAAGTCCATGATGGCTTTAAGTGCTTATAATTACAAAACAACTTCGTCTTCCTAAGTGGAAGCCGGAAATTAGTAACCCTTGAACGATCGGGAGATGACCATGGAACACCGCAAAGAACGGATTGATGTACTGCTTGTGGAGCAAGGTTTTTATGAAAGCCGTGAGAAAGCTAAAGCTGCTATTATGGCAGGGTTGGTGCTCGCGGATGAGGAACGTATTGAAAAAGCTGGCATGAAGGTTTCGCGGGAGTCTACCCTTAAGGTTAAAGGCTCTGTGCATCCGTATGTCAGTCGTGGGGGCCTAAAGCTGGAGAAGGCTCTTCGCCAATTTAATATTGATCTTACGGGACGGAACATGCTGGACATTGGTGCTTCCACTGGCGGCTTCACAGATTGTGCGCTTCAGAATGGCGTAAGCCATGTGTACGCTATTGATGTTGGCTATAACCAGCTGGATTGGTCACTGCGTAATGATGAGCGAGTGAGCGTCATGGAGCGTACGAACTTCCGGTATATGACACCTTCAGATTTGCAGGGTCCTGTTCCGGACTTTGCCAGTATTGATGTATCTTTTATATCCTTAAAAATAATTCTCCCACCTCTCAAAGCCTTGCTGCAACGTCCAGCAGATATCGCTGCACTCATCAAGCCGCAATTTGAGGCTGGGCGTGAGAAGGTTGGAAAATCAGGTGTGATTCGTGATTCCGCGGTCCATAAAGAGGTATTGATTAATGTACTGACTATGGCTGCAGAGTTAGGATTCGGTCTACATGGATTAACCTTTTCACCAATTACAGGCGGAGAAGGCAATATTGAGTTTCTTGCTCACTGGAGACTGACGCCAGAAGTGGTGGAAGGCGAAGAAGTATCCGTACAGCCGGCAGCTGCTGTTGCAGCAGTCATTCCAGTGGAGGACTTCGCTTCCCTTGCTGATGAAGTGATTAAGCAGGCTACGAGTACTTTTAATGTGAGTTCTACTCATGGAAACTCCCCGCGCCGCTAGAGCTTTATGAACACCCCGTCAACCTCAAATGGTCAGCGGGGTGTTTTGCAGATTTGCTCAAATGGATTGAATTTATTAAAATAAAGACCCGGTATAAAATCCGGGTCTTTATATTTTGAATCTTTTTTGGATTTACTGTGCTCGTTGTAATTGTAAAATGCTGAATTAGCGAATAATATCAATTATGCGGAAAGCTCGTAAAAAGACAGCTTAGAAGCAGGATTTACCAGGGCTTCACGCGAATAAATCACCGAGGTGATTGATAGTGGCGGGTAGCTCTGACAAGGTCGTTATGGCGTTTATTGGGGTAGCATTATCGATTTTTATAATATATCGGATATATGTATGGCTGCAGAGTTCTCCGCGTTCTTTTATGAAGGATCAAATTCCGTTCAATAAAGTGATTATTCCACATCCCTCTATTGATATACTTGAGGATGAAGGATATGAGGTCGTTGGAGGGAAATTAAAAATCCCCTTGTCTTTCAACGTAAATGGGGCGCAGATGTATAGCCGGTTATTTATAGATTATGTGGCGACAAAAGAGGAAGGCTCGTTATATTTAGTTATCCTTTCCAGACCACGCAAGCCTTTGGATTTCACTGGCAGCGGCTTACGTGATACCTTGCTTCCCTACCTGCTGATCTATCCGGAATGCAGCGGCGTTCTATATGTTAATGTAGCAACAGCATCGATCCATGTAATTAAGCTTAGCAAAGACGACGGAGAATCAAACTGAGTCCATATTTTTTATATACCAGGAGGCAACAATGAAGGGACAACGACATATTAAGATTCGCGAAATTATTACACAAAAGGATATCGAGACACAGGACGAGCTTGTGGAAGCCTTGCGTGAATCAGGTTTTCAAGTTACGCAAGCCACAGTATCTCGAGATATAAAAGAGCTGTTGCTCATCAAAGTACCCATGGATGATGGAAGATATAAATATTCACTTCCAACGGATCAACGGTACAATCCCATTCAGAAGCTTAAGCGCGTTCTTGTGGATAATTTTGTGCAGATCGATTCCTCGGCTAATCTTGTGGTGATGAAATGTTTACCAGGTACGGCTAACTCTGTCGCTGCTTTGATTGATAATATTGACTGGCCGCAAATTATGGGAACCCTTTCTGGTGATGATACAATCCTTATTATTTGCCGTTTACCTGAGGACAGTAAGACTGTAATTTCACAAATCATGGGTTATATTTCTTAATTATAATTAATCAGATGCCTGTCATCTTCTCGGAGGTGCTCTATTAGTGTTAGAAACCTTGTCTATACGCAATCTTGCCGTCGTTGAGGCGGTTGATGTGCATTTTTATCCTGGCTTCCACGTGCTTACGGGAGAGACCGGGGCAGGTAAATCCATTATTATTGATGCGCTTGGATTGATTGTTGGAGGCCGCGGTTCAGCGGATTCCATTCGTTATGGTTGTGAAAAAGCGGAGATGGAGGCGCTCTTCAGTCTTCCCAGCGGTCATCCCGTTTGGGAGACTTTGGAGCGTCTTGGCATTGAGGCCCAGCGCGAGGAGCATCTTATTATACGACGCGAGCTTACCTCTCAAGGTAAAAGTACATCACGTGTAAATGGACAGATGGTCAATCTTACCATGCTTCGTGAGATCGGCGAGCAGCTGGTTAATATACACGGCCAGCATGAGCACCAGAACTTGCTGAAGGCGGAACGGCATCTGGGACTGCTGGATACATACGGAGAACCGATTATTGGTCCGCTAAAGGCAGTTTATCAGGAAAGGTATTCTGCCTTCGCGAAGGTGGAGAAAGAGCTGCGAGAGCTGCAGGAATCCAGCCAGAAGGCATACCAAATGCTCGACTTATATCGTTTTCAGCTTGAAGAAATTTCATCGGCCGGATTAAAACCGGGAGAAGATGAATTACTTACCGAAGAACGGGTCAAACTATCCCACAGTGAGAAAATGATGGATTCCGTATCGGGTGCATATGAGCTGCTTTACGACAGACAAGGCTTGGAATCGATCGGTAATGTCATTTCCAGACTTGAGGATGCAGTTCGTTACGATGAGAAGGGTCTGCGAACAGTGCTCGAACAGCTGCAGTCCTCATATTACCAGCTAGAGGATGCTGCTTTTCAGCTTCGTGATTACCGGGAAAATATCGAGTTCAATCCGATGCGACTTGAAGAAATCGAGAATCGTCTGGATTTGATCACTGGACTCCGACGTAAATATGGAGAGAGTGTAGAACAGATTTTGGCTTATTATGAACAAATTCACCGGGAAACTGATTTGCTTGAGAATAAAGATGAATATCTGGAGAAACTGACGGCGAAGCGCGATTCGCTGCTGTCTGTATTAATGGAAGCAGCTACGGAATTAAGTGAAGCACGCAAGCTTTGTGCTGCTGATCTGGCCACCCAAGTGGAGGGTGAGCTTAAAGACCTTCAAATGGAAAGAACCTCGTTGCAGGTCAAATTAGACACGCTGGAGGACCCCCGTGGAGTGGAATACAATGGTCGGCGTATTCGCCTCACAAGACAAGGGATAGACAGCGCAGAATTTATGATATCCCCTAACCCGGGCGAACCCCTGAGACCTCTTGGCAAAATCGCCTCTGGTGGTGAGCTGTCGCGTATTATGCTGGCAATGAAAAGTATTTTTGCGCGCCATGATGCAATTCCAGTTCTGATTTTTGACGAAGTGGATACCGGTGTCAGCGGCAGAGCCGCTCAGTCCATCGCAGATAAGCTGTTTAAGCTATCCTCTACCTGTCAGGTGTTCTCCATTACTCACTTGCCGCAGGTGGCTTGTATGGCTGACCATCAGTACTTAATCCGCAAAAAGGTTGAGGATGGAAGAACCATGACTGAAGTGGAATCCCTAACAAACGATGGACGTGTAATGGAGCTGGCCCGGATGCTGGGTGGCGTAGAAATTACCGAAAAAACATTGCATCACTCGCAGGAAATGCTTAATCTGGCCGAGGCAAGTAAGGCTGCAACAAGCTAAGCGGAGCAATGATTGACAGTAATAAAAGCCTGGGGGCAAGGTTATCTTATAGGTACGCAATTGGCGACCACCTTTTTCGTCAAGCGAAAGAAGCAAAAGGGAGCGTGACAGCCATTGAAGCCTAACCTCAGGAAGTTAATGCCAGGCCTTTTATTTGCCTTCTTTCTTAGTTTATCGGGCATAACGGGAACAAATCTAAGTTCTGCTGCACCACTGCATGGTGAACCAGCCAAGGTGACTGCACAAGGAATTCATTCCGAGCTTAAGGTGATCCCGGGAGGTCAAACGATCGGTGTGAAAGTGAAATCAGCAGGTGTTTTGGTTGTTGGTCATCATCTGATTGAAGTATCAGAGAAATCTAAGCTTTCCCCAGGAGAGGTCAGCGGTTTAGTGCCGGGTGATCTGATGATCTCCATGAATGGTGAGAAATTGGATGAGTTGTCCAAGGTGGCCAAGCTGGTGGATCGTGCTGGTAAAGCGAATAACCCCTTGACCATTGTCTTCAAACGCGGGGGTAAAGAGCATACAGCTAAGCTAAAGCCCGCGTATGACATTCATGACAAAGTGTGGCGGTTAGGCCTGTACATTCGTGATTCAGCAGCGGGTGTCGGCACATTAACTTTTTATGCTCCCGAGCAAGGTGTATATGGAGCTTTGGGACATGTGATTACAGACATGAATACCGGTACTCCAATTGTTGTAGGCAGTGGTCATATCGTTCAGTCCAGTGTCACCTCCATATCCAAAAGCCAGGATGGCGATCCGGGCGAGAAACGAGCGCATTTTTTGAAAGAAAGCCAAGTGCTTGGAAATGTGGAGAGTAATACTGACTTCGGTATCTTCGGTAAAATGAGCTCCAATCCCGAGCACAGTCTTTACAAAGAACCGATCCCCGTGGCGATGAGCGATCAAGTCAAGGAAGGTCCTGCTGAGATCCTAACTGTAGTTGACGGACAGCAGGTGGAGCGGTTTAAGGTTGAAATCATTCATGTAGCACATCAGCAAACGCCAGCCACTAAAGGAATGGTGCTGCGGATCACTGATCCACGCCTTATCGATAAGACAGGCGGTATCGTTCAAGGCATGAGCGGAAGTCCTATTGTACAGGATGGCCGTCTCATCGGAGCCGTAACTCATGTATTTGTAAATGATCCTAAGTCCGGTTATGGGTGCTTCATCGAATGGATGCTTCAAGATTCAGGTGTGACCAAACAGGAGAATAGGTATTCATTAAATCTTAAGGCGGTTTAGCCTTAAGATTTTTTGTCGAACGATTACGAAGAACCTCGAACATTGAGATAAAATATTTAATTATAATCCAACGCAGAAAAAAAATAAAGAAAAATAATTTTCGACAGAAGGGAATTCGATCTCCATGTCGAAAACGTAAGAGACAAGAAAAAAATGTTATTTTCGAATAGCAGATATAATTAAGGAGGAAGCAGCCAGTGCAGAATATTGAAGTGTTGTTGGCCGATGATAACAGGGAATTTACGAATTTGCTTTCCGAGTACATTTCTGAGCAAGAAGATATGACCGTAACGGGTATCGCCTACAATGGTGAAGAAGTGCTTCAAATGCTTAGCGAAGCGCGTAAAATTCCCGATGTTCTTATTCTTGATATCATCATGCCGCATTTAGACGGCCTAGGTGTATTGGAACGTCTACGTGATATGGATCTGAATCCTCAACCGAAGATCATCATGCTGACTGCTTTTGGTCAGGAGAACATCACTCAAAGAGCTGTACAGCTTGGTGCATCCTATTATATTTTGAAACCGTTCGATATGGAGGTCCTGGCAAATCGTGTACGTCAGCTTGTCGGCTCTCAAGGCAGCATGAGCTCTTCCTCCAACATGTACAATTATTCGTCGACGTCCAGATCGAATGTAGTGCCGCTCTCTAAGGGCAAGAACCTCGACGCTAACATTACCTCGATCATCCATGAAATCGGTGTCCCAGCGCATATCAAGGGCTATCAGTACCTGCGTGAAGCGATCACCATGGTATATAACAATATCGAGATCCTTGGTGCGATTACGAAGACGCTCTACCCAGCAATCGCTGAGAAGTTCAAAACCACGCCTTCACGTGTAGAACGCGCGATCCGCCATGCGATTGAAGTCGCTTGGACACGTGGCAACATTGACTCCATCAGCCATTTATTCGGCTACACCATTAATATCTCCAAATCTAAGCCTACTAACTCGGAATTTATTGCCATGGTAGCGGACAAGCTGCGGATTGAGCATAAGGTTAGTTGAAAGGGTTAGGGGCAGTGCGGGGTAAGGGATTGTAGGTTGATGGTAGGTGTTTACAGTCAGTATATAAAAGCCGATAAACTTTTTCCATCTCACCCGATAAACCTTTTTGGTTTATTGGGTTTTGTTTTTATTTAAAGATTAGCCTTCTTATAAATGGTGAAACTCAAGCAGGGACATAGAACAATCGGGCGAACTGGTTAGATAAACTAATTTTCTATCCAGATACAGAACTACATTTATGAGTTAAGTCGGAGGAATCTTCATGAATTATTACGAATCAGGTGTTGAAAGAATTAGGAATATTGATGCGAATTTATACATTGAAATTTCAAAAAAAAGATACGAAGAAGTAAGATCTAAGGGTGAATATGAAGCAGATGCTAATTTGATTGCAGAGTATTACCGTAGAGTCGGCGTGTTTTTGCGGTTTATCTCAAAGGAAGCAGCAAGTATATACATAGGAATGGATATGTTATTAGGTTTTAAGATGGAGGAAAATGAGTGGGACAGTTTCTTAGAAACGTGTCCGAATTTTAATGAAATTGATATTATGCTTATGAAATTAATAAGTATACATTATTTACGATGGTGTTCTTTGCTTGATGTGCGCGACAATATCGCAGTACAGTTTCCAGATATATATGAACCGATGATCAAATTATTTGAGAGAGGTGGGGGACGGATTAATACGCATCACCACGAACTGGTTGGTGGATTTGGAGCTTTTTCACGCTCTATCCATGCAAATAGAGGAGATATGACCCCTTTTGATATAAGCGATGTTGCTCTAGAAAATATCATTAAGGAAGTAGAACTAGCAGAAGGTTACTTAGCGGACTATAAGAACGGAAATTTATCAGAAAATAATTGTATCCGCTGTGGTAACAAATTATTGATCCTACCAAACTTATCGGATTATGGTTATCAATGGTATAAAATTAAATGCGAGACTAAAGACTGTTTTGATAAAAATTTCTCATGATACTTCATTATAGTTATATCAATCAGAGTGTCCGCGGCCTGAGCTATCAATAAAATCAAAGCAGTAAAAAGACACTGAGATCTATTCATCAGTGTCTTTTTTGTGGAAACTTTTTTACCAACATTTTATTTCATCGTTCTTGTAATCATTTCATTCAGAAGGTTGGAATTTAAAGTAACTTAATCAGCTCTTCTAGCTCATCAACCATACCTTTTGCAAGTTCAAAATTATTGTCTTTTAAAGCTAATTCTATTTTCATTTCAACTGCTTTTTTATTTTGTTCATTTTCTAAATAATCTTTATCAAAATGACTAGCATAAATCATCTTTCTGAATTTTCGCATACTCATTTTTCTAATCGTCTTCTCGTCAATGATTAGTACATAATCCATACCATTTACTACGGAATAGAAATCATGAGAAATCATGAGAATCGCACCTTTATAGTCTTCAATGGCTTTCTCCAGTGCGATTTGTGTATAGGTGTCTAAATGGCTTGTCGGTTCATCAAGAAGCAATAAGTTTGCTTTGCTAGCAGAAACTTTTGCCAATTGCAGTATATTTTTTTCGCCACCAGATAAAGATTCTATCTTTTGAGTAAGAATTTCTCCTTCAAAGCCATAGTTTGAAAGATGTGCTCTAATCTCGTCATAAGTTGCAAACCCGGCATCGATGAAGTCTTCTAGTATGGTATTAGAATCCTTTAGCACTTCGTCTTGAAGCTGAGAAAGATAAGCCACTTTAATATCAGAATTCATTTTAATTGAATCATGATTATTTTTAAAGATATCTCGGAGTAAAGTCGTTTTCCCGGTACCGTTTGGACCGATAAGGGCTACTTTATCTGTAGGTTTCATCTCAAAGTTAACATTTTCTAAAATCAACTCATCAAAGGAAACACTATAATTATTCACATTTAAAACAGTGATGTCTTCTTCAAATTCATTGTCCACACCAAAACTGATTTTTGGTTGCTTAATATCAACGAATGGCGCTTTAATTTTTCGCGCTTCCAATCTTTCTTGAAACTTAACCCTAGCTTTTAACGCTCTCCCTCTAGATGCTTCTGAATTATAGGTTGCGATCGCTCTAAGATTATCAATAATGTTATCGTATCTCTCTATCTCTTCTTGTTCAGCGACTGCGATTTCTTGTAACTCAATTTTCGTCTGAAGTAATGAGAAGTTATACTCAATATATCGCCCATCGAACTCTTGGATCTCCATGTTTTCAAGGTGTATAATTTTGTTAAAACAATGATTCAATAGATAACGGTTATGCGTAACCACTAGCAATATTCCTTTGTGAGCATTAATAAGATTTTTAAGTGCATTTAGGTTTTCAAAATCTAAAAATACATCGGGCTCATCCATAATCATTAAGTCTGGACTAGTCAGCATTTCCTTCATCACTTGAATAAGCTTGAATTCCCCACCACTTAGGTCGGATACCCTAGCATCTTTTAGCTTCAAGAGGTTGGCTAAATTTAGTTTCTTATTAATATTGCTTTCAAAATCATTTCCATCCATTAAATCAAAGGCATCTAGAGCTAATTGATACTTTTCGAGTAATGAATCAATATCTGATGATGTTTCCATTTCAGTGAGGATAGCTGTTATTTCATTTTGTATCTTAATAAATTCTTCTCCTATATATTCAAAAACGGTTGTTTCTTTAGATTTGTCTAGTTGCGAAAACTGACTTACATACCCAATTTTGCAGGTTGGGTCCATCTCTAGCTTGCCTTCGAACAAATATTTTTCTGGATCCATTAGTATATCGATCAGTGTACTTTTACCACTGCCGCTTGTTCCTATAAAAGCACAATGTTGTGCCTCTTCAAGCGTAAATGAAATGTTTTTATATAGGTCTTTTTGCGGGAATGCGAAGGATAAGTTATCAACTTTTATCATAGTGTTACCTTTCTTAACTAAAAATAGTGACTATTATAAGATGTATTGAAGAGCACAGATTTTGAGTTTACCGTTGATAGAGTAACACTGTTTACAAGCAACTTCAATCATTTCGCATTAAAGTTGCTTGTGAAATTTTAAAATACAACTTAGAACAATATGATCACGCCTGCCCAGATAGCGTATTATAGCTCGATTACATCTGGCCAGTAGTTGGGTTGGCTGTGGCACGGAAAGAAGATTGCAGATGCGATTGTAGTAAATAACTCGGCCTACGTACCTGTACGCGCGATGTCCGAAGCGACCGGAGCAGGGGTGACGGTTGAAGGAAAAACGATAATAGTGGAGAGTAAGGAGACTGAGAAGGCAGCGCTAAAGGCAAGTATTGCTGCGGCTAAACTCCGGGAAAGATTAGCAGGGGCAGAATCAAGCGTTCAAGTTCTCAAAGAAGCGATCCAACTGGTGGAAACTACTGCGGCTGACCTAACAAGCGCAGCAGACTTAGAGGCTAGAAGAAACTATATCGCGGAGTTGAATAAACGTGTAGAGTTCATGGAAATAGAAATTTCGCAGATCAAGGCGCAGCTCGGCGAATAATAAATGAATAATGACGAAAAGTCTCGCCATTACTGGTGCGGCTTTTTTTACTTGCAATTAGATAAATCCCTGCCATTCACACAAAACTCCACTTCACATAATAGACACTCATTTGGAAAATAATGTTTGACATGTGAGGAATGTCACTGATAAGATGATGTAAATTAAACCTAGTTGAATAATCGGATAAGGTTCTTTAGAGGATCTCATCATTTTTTTGCTCTAAATACCTATTAAATACATAAGTATAGTTTAATTTATATTTATCGGAAAGGGTGAATGGAGTGTCGGAGGAAACACTGGTTATCGAACATTTGAATAAAGTATTCGCCGCGCCTGCAGGTGATGTTATCGCATTAAGTAATATTCAGCTGAAGGTGAAAAAAGGCGAGTTGATTACGATTATAGGTCCCAGCGGCTGCGGAAAAAGTACCTTGCTAAAAATTGTGGCAGGACTGGATACGAGCTATAGCGGCACGGTTCTACTGAATGGCAAACAGATCGACGGTCCGAGTATTGAGAAGGGATTTATATTTCAAGAACCAAGACTTTTTCCGTGGTTGACGGTGGAGCATAATATTGCAGCAAATTTATCGCTTAAAAATCCAGAGGTTCGCAAAAAAGTAAATGAATTGATTGAACTTGTACGATTAAAGGGTTTTGAGAAATCCTATCCACGTGAGCTGTCAGGCGGGATGGCCCAGCGAGTATCTATTGCTAGGGCGTTGCTCCGTAATCCGGATGTATTATTGCTCGATGAACCTTTTGGCGCACTAGACGCTTTTACTAGATCACATCTGCAAGAGGTACTTCTTGATATTTGGCAGAGTAATAAGACGACTATGTTATTTGTGACTCATGATCTGGATGAAGCTGTATTTTTGGGTGAGCGGGTAGTCATTATGAATCCTCGACCTGGACATATTCGCAATATTCTTCCCATCGATTTACCGTTTCCGCGAAAAAGATCCAGTACTTCATTCCAAGAGTTACGTCGACTGGTTCTGAGTGAGTTTGAGAAGGTTGAAGAACCGGCAATCGATGTTGGTGCTGGTATCTAGATAAAGAGAGTCCATTTTTTATAAAAAGGGGAGAAATGATCCATGAAATTATTTCGTAATTCACTACTTGTTATGCTTGTTTTGTCTGTATTTGCAACGGGTTGTGCATCGAATGAAAAGAGCGCGGGAAAGAACGATGCGAACAAATATGAAGGTGTGACCATTAAAATTGGCGTGCAGGGCAGCGGGGGAATGTTTGGTAAAGCCCGTGAGGAAAAATGGTATGAGCAAGAATTTGATAAGCTGGGCGTCAAAGTAGAATGGACGGAATTTCAAAGTGGACCCCCAATGACAGAGGCGATCGCTTCTAATAAGTTGGACATAGCGACGCTTGGTAACATGCCGGTGATCGCAGCCCAAGCTGCGGGCATTCCTATTAAGATTATCTCACAAGTATTAGAAGGTACGAATAACGTTGCTCTTCTTGTACCTAGTAGTAGTACTGCTCAGAAACTGGAGGATTTGAAAGGTAAGAAGATAGCTGTTACAAAAGGCAGCAATGCTTACAACTTCCTTTATCGCGGTATTGAGGAATCAGGTCTTAAAGAAGCAGATTTTGAGATTATCCAGTTACAGCCTGATGAAGCACAACCTGCATTTGAAACCGGTGGCGTTGATGCATGGGCTACATGGGATCCATATATTACTCTAAATGCATTGACCGGTAAAGGGAAGGTTTTGACGGATGGTGAGCAATTGGGTGTCTTATCTCCTTCTTTTGTGATCTCCCGTTCAGCGTTCGCAGAGAAATATCCAGAACTAGTTACGCTTTATTTAAAAGTCACCAACAAAGCTATAGCTTGGGAGACAGACAATCGCGCTGAAGCGACTGAAAGATATGCGGCTGAGCGGAACATTCCGGCAGCGGTAATAGAAGGTACATTTGAACGTTCCCAGATGATCAACATTCCAATTAGTGATGCTGTTGTTGAAGAATTGCAGAAGACAGCCAATTTTCAATTTAATATTAAGAACATTCGTAAAGAGATTGAAGTTTCTAAAATAACAGATAATCAATATATTGAAGCAGCACTGAAGGAACCTTTGAAGTAACGGATGAAACCACAGATGTAGAAAAGAGGTTGTTTACATGCAATTCAGTGCTGAAAAAGCTGTGATCTCGCCACTAATCCATAAAAAGAATCCAGTAAAGAAGCGTGGACTTTCCATCCAAACGACGAATATATTGCTTGGACTTATCTTACCAATTGCTTTGCTCCTGATTTGGGAGATAGCCGGAGCGATGGGAAAGTTAAATCCTATATTGCTGCCAAGGCCAAGTGAAATATGGCGGGAATTGGTTAGCTTGACCGCGTCCGGTGAGCTGGCGAAACATTTAGGCATATCTGCTTGGCGGGCACTGCTTGGTTTCTTAATTGGGGGAGGGCTTGGCTTAGCGGCTGGTTTGTGGGTAGGCTTTTCATACAAAACAGAACGTTTGCTGGATCCGTCGCTGCAAATGCTGCGCACGCTGCCCCATTTAGCAATTGCTCCACTATTTATTTTGTGGTTCGGATTCGGTGAAACCTCAAAAATATTGTTGATTGCCAAAGGTTCATTTTTCCCATTATACGTGAACACATTCCTAGGAATCCGCTCGGTGGACAACAAGTTGTTTGATGTAGGAAGAGTACTGCAATTCAGTAAATGGCAGATGGTGAGTAAGTTAATTATTCCAGCCTCACTGCCCAACATCTTTTTAGGTATCCGCTTGTCTGTGGGCATAGCTTGGCTTGGACTTGTCGTAGCGGAGATGATGGGTTCTAGCTCAGGTGTTGGCTATCTAATCAATGACGCGCGATCGTTTTCTTTGACCACAGTGGTATTTGTTGGGATCATCGTGTTTGCCGTAGTAGGAAAGCTGTCAGACTCATTAGTAAAGCTGTTGGAATCGAGATTGCTAAGATGGCAAGACAGTTATAGAGGAGATAAAGGATCATGAGCAATCACCTATCCAGTAATAAAATAGAGCGTCACGACGATGGTTTAAGCTGGATTCCAAAAAAACTGCATGGTTGGATTGTACCTCTAGCTCTAGTGGTGATTTGGGAAGTGGCAGCTGCGCTCCATTTAGTCTCTGCGACGACATTGCCTGCTCCATCTACCATTATTGCGCAGTTCTTTTCTTTAATAGCTAGCGGTGAGCTGTTTCGACATCTGGGGATTAGCGCCTATCGGGCAGGGCTTGGCTTTTTATTGGGATCTGCTACTGGACTGCTGCTTGGCTTATCTACAGGACTTGGGAAATTAGTAGAGCGTACACTGGATCCATCTTTACAGATGCTTCGAACGATTCCATTACTTGCCCTTATTCCGTTATTCATTTTGTGGTTTGGTGTGGGTGAATTTTCTAAAATACTAATGATTTCATTAGGTGCTTTTTTTCCAGTTTATCTGAACACTTTTCTAGGAATTCGTAATGTTGATATCAAGCTTGTTGAAGTATCCCGTATTTTCCAATACACAAGATGGCAGCTGCTTAGCAAAATGATTATTCCGGCTGCTATGCCTAATATTCTACTTGGTATTCGCTTATCACTTGGTGCATCGTGGCTTGTACTCGTCGTAGCGGAGATGATGGGAACAAGTGCGGGGATAGGCTATATGATTCAGGATGCCAGAGCTTATTCGCAAACAGATATAGTATTCGTTGGAATTTCAATCTTTGCAGTGATAGGAAAACTTTCGGATTCCGCAATTCGATTGCTGGAGAGAAGATGGCTGCATTGGCGTGATACATTCAAAGGTTAACGAACTCTAGAACTCGAAAGGCAGGGTCATTATGGGAACCAGAAAAGATCAGATACATTTAGGTGCATTTATTTATTATTCAGGACATCATCATTATGGCTGGCGGCATCCGGAATCAGGAGCGGATAAGATCTTCAATTATAAATTTTATCGCGAATTGGCAAAAACCGCCGAGCGTGGGAAGTTCGATATGATGTTTTTGGCGGATTTGTTGTACGTGATGGGTGCGGATCAAGCTGCTTCGGGTATGCTGGACCCATTGACGCTGTTGTCAGCCCTTTCGACAGAAACAGAAAAACTCGGATTAACGGCTACCGTATCGACCACGTATAACGAACCTTATAATGTGGCCCGCAAATTTGCTTCTTTAGATCATATTAGTGAAGGCCGAGCGGGTTGGAATATTGTCACCTCCCAGCTCGATGTGGAAGCTTATAACTATGGGAAGCCGGAGCATCCGGAGCACGGACTTCGGTATAAAATGGCACGTGAATTTGTTGAGGTGGCAACACTTCTCTGGGACAGCTGGGAGGATGACTCTTTAATCGTCAACCGCGAAGACGGACAATTTGCTGACGCGAAGAAGATCAAAGAAGTGGAATACAAAGGGGAGTGGTATTCTACAAAAGGAACCCTCAATGTTCCTCGCTCACCTCAAGGGTATCCTGTACTTATTCAAGCCGGATCTTCTGGTCCAGGACAAGATTTTGCAGCTAGTTTTGGAGAGGTGATCTTTACGGCACAGCAGTCGCTTGAAGCGGCTAAGGCCTTCTATGAAAGCGTCAATTCCAAATTAGCAGATTATGGCCGTGAACGTGGCAGCTTAAAAATTATGCCGGGCTTGTCTCCGATCATTGGAGCAACCGAAGAGGAAGCGCAAAGTAAATATAAAGAACTGCAGGAGTTGATTCCTCCTGCCGCTGTTGTTGGTATGTTGTCTGGCATGTTGAGGTTTGACCTGTCCGAATACCCAGTAGATGGACAGCTGCCTGAGATTCCTGATCCAGTAGAAGCATCAAATGGAATGAAAAGCAGGGTTCAGCTGATTATGGATATGGCTCGTAAGGACAAATTATCGATATTAGAATTAGGCCGCCGTTTGCTTGGTGCACGAGGACATATGCAGTTTGTTGGAACCTATGAACAATTGGCAGATTTAATGCAATTGTGGTTCGAAGAGTACGGCTGCGACGGATTTAATATTATGCCACCAGTACTGCCGGGCAATTTGGATGAATTCGTGGATCATGTTGTGCCCATCTTGCAAGCACGCGGCTTGTTCCGCACTGAGTATACGGGAAGCACCCTTCGTGAACATTTAGGATTGGAGCGTCCGGATATCCGTCATTTCCAGAATCGTAGAGTGGCTGAAGTAGGGGCTGGTAAATAAGCGGATTCACTCCTTTATTGGGTTTGGAAAACCAATGAAGGAGTATTTTTTATGTAAAAATAATGTGAATAGTAAAAGATCATCCCACCTGAAGCAATAACTTTATTTGTATTGGTTGCAGAAGTTTCGTGAATCGTTCCAGAAGCAATGTAACAAGTTTCTATTCCATCTGAGTATATTTTCAATATTTTAACGATCGATTCACCGTTTCCACGGATTATCTCACAAGTATTAGAAGGTACAAACAATGTTGCTCTTCTTGTGCCTGGCACTAGTGCCGCTCAGAAATTAGAGGATTTAATCGGCAATCAACCTGCTTACGGTACCACATTCCCTCCAAGTTACTGTCCTTGGCAGGAAAATTTGTTCCATGGTATATTCAGTGTACTAAGAAATCGCTCTTTTGGAATAGCTGACCGCACGTTCGATACAGCAATTGGACAACGGTCCGTTCCAGTATGGATGCCAGGAGGGAGACTACATGTTGGAGAATACCTGCCGCAATTTAGATGAACATCAGTACTCTATATGTCTGAAGCGGATTTATGAGCCGGCGGCTCCGGAGGACGGGTACCGGATACTGGTGGACAGGCTGTGGGCACGCGGAATTACGAAACCGCAGGCGGCATTAGACGAATGGATGAAGGAGATTGCTCCAAGCCCGGAGCTGCGCAAATGGTTTGACCACATGCCGGAGCGTTTTGCGGCATTCAGTGACCGTTATATACAGGAACTGGAGGAAGATCCGACGCGCGTGAGACTTGCAGCGACAATCCGTGAACGGGTGCTGAAACAGGATGTTACGTTGGTATATGCCGCGAAAGACCCAATACATAATCATGCGAATGTATTATATAAATGGCTGCTTTCCAGATAAAAAGCACACGGATCTCCCCAGAATCGTTAAGGATTTCGAGGGAGGCCCGTGTGCTTTTTTTAATAAATAAAATTAGATGCTGGGTGAATAGATTCATAATCAAATTGTTGTTCAATTGGAGTGCCGGTCCGAAAAACTCATAATGAATTTGCTCTTCTTTCATCCCGAGCCTGGGCAGTTCGCCAATCATCGCTTCCATTGTTGGGCGAATACACGCTGCAAGAATTACTGATTAACAAAGCTGATTTGCGTGCCATCCTGCAAGCTAGAAATGAGGTCACGCCTCCTCAAACAGAAGACGTTCTTCATCCCGGCTATGAATCGCGTTCACAACCAGCAGCGCGTGGAACTGGTGAAGCACCTCCGGAGTGAGGCCTTCTTCCGCAAGCAATGCTTTGACATCTTTTACTATAATCCGCAATAATTCATGATCACGTGTAAGCCCGAGAACTGCGTCTTGCAGGTTAGGATTCTTCCCGGCCATTTCCTGGTAGAACCCGTCTTCCTCCGCGTCAGCATGGCTGATAATCCGCGTCTCCCAGTACTCAATTAGATGTTCGGCGGCCTGATGCGCCACTTCAAATTCCTTCGCTTCCAGCAGTTCTTCCACTTCTTCGGTCTTGGCTACAGCGCCGGAGAGCCCGCCCTGATGAATGGCATGGTGGGCATGCAACTGGCGTAGTGAGGGTCCTGGCATGTTGCTTCATCCTCCCGTTTTTCGAAAATATAAGAATCTATATGTTTCATATGATAATGATCATTCTACTTCTCGCTGAAACGGTACCGTCTTCAAAAAAGGACGGTAAAGCCGTTTCCACTTGCCAGTATAGCACACGAATTTGCAGAGGAATTCCCGCTAAGGAATTCCCCGGACGAAATAGAGGGAAGTCCCTAATGGGATCCTCTGCCCGGGAAGTAAACGGCAGGAACACAGCTTTTCTCCTCAGTGGGAAAGGCTTTTTGCTTTTTATTCAGATCGAGGGAATTCCCGAGGTTCAATAGGTGTTTCCCTAATGGGAAGCACGGCCGGGTAGATCCATAATGGTATTAATTGAATAAATTTTGAAGGGAGTGTTCTGGATCGATGAAGAAGAAATTCGGACTTAACTTTTTTAAACCGGTTGAAAGCTATTCCGGAAACTGGTCCATTCTTGAAGAGAAAAATAGAGATTGGGAGAATATGTACCGCCAGCGCTGGTCTCACGATAAAGTAGTGCGTACCACTCACGGAGTCAACTGTACAGGCTCCTGCAGCTGGAAGGTGTTTGTGAAGAACGGAATCATTACTTGGGAAAATCAGCAGATCGATTATCCTTCCTGCGGACCGGATATGCCGGAGTTTGAACCGCGCGGTTGTCCCCGCGGAGCTACCTTCTCGTGGTACGAATATAGTCCATTGCGCGTGAAATACCCGTATATCAGAGGGAAACTGTGGCGGCTGTGGCAAACGGCGTTGAAGGAGCATGACAATTACATCGATGCCTGGGCCAGTATTGTTGAAGACCCCGAGAAGGCTAGCCAGTACAAGAAGGCGCGCGGTAAAGGTGGACATATACGTGTAGCCTGGGACGACGCGCTGCGGCTGATCTCGGCCCAGCTGATCTACACGATCCGGAAATACGGTCCCGACCGCATCGCCGGCTTCACACCGATTCCGGCCATGTCCATGGTCAGCTACGCATCGGGGGCGCGATTCATATCACTACTAGGCGGTCAAATGCTCAGTTTCTATGACTGGTATGCTGATCTTCCTCCGGCTTCCCCGCAAATTTGGGGCGAGCAGACGGATGTTCCAGAATCTTCGGATTGGTACAACGCCGGTTACCTGATGATGTGGGGCTCTAACGTACCGCTAACTCGGACGCCGGATGCCCACTTTATGACTGAAGTACGCTATAAGGGAACCAAAGTCGTGTCGGTGGCACCGGATCTCGCAGAGAACGTCAAATTCGCCGACAACTGGCTGGCCCCGAATCCAGGGTCGGACGCTGCGCTTGCCCAGGCCATGACGCATGTCATCCTGCAAGAGTTCTACCAGGAACGCCAGGAGCCGATGTTCCTGAATTATGCGAAGCAATATACAGATATGCCTTTCCTGATTCTGCTTGACCCTCATGAGGATGCCCTTAAAGGCGGACGTTTCTTGCGGGCGAGTGATCTTGGAGATAACTCCCAGCACTCTGACTGGAAACCGGTAATCTTTGACGAGGTGGCTGGTGAGATGATGGTTCCGAACGGTACCATGGGGCAGCGCTGGGAGGAAGGAAAGAAATGGAATCTGATCCTCGAGCGGGAAGACGGCAGTAAAGTAGAACCCGCCTTGACCATCGAAGGCCACGGAGAAGAGTGGACGGAAATCGTGTTCCCGTACTTCGATAATGCCGGCAACGGCACCTTCAGACGGGTGATTCCGGCCCGCAAAATACGGCTTGCCGACGGTGCAGAACGTTATGCCGCCACAGTCTATGATCTGATGATGAGCCAGTATGGCGTCGCACGTACAGAAAGTCCGCTTAACGCAAAGGGATATGAGGATCAATCCTCTTATTACACCCCGGCATGGCAAGAGAAGATTACGACGGTAAAGGCGAGTGTCGTAGTTCAGATTGCCCGCGAATTTGCCCAGAATGCGATTGATACGGGTGGACGCTCTATGATCATCATGGGCGCAGGGATTAATCACTGGTTCAACAGCGATACCATCTATCGTTCCATTCTGAATCTAGTGGTGCTGACCGCTTCCCAAGGTGTTAACGGCGGCGGCTGGGCGCATTATGTTGGTCAGGAGAAATGCCGTCCGATTGAAGGCTGGTCAACGGTTGCTTTTGCCAAGGACTGGCAGGGTCCGGCACGTCAGCAGAACGCGACTTCGTTCTTCTATTTCGCAACAGAGCAATGGCGTTATGAGGAGAGCGGCACTGATTCACTGAAATCGCCGACTGGAGGGGATGTAGCTTACCAACATCCGGCTGACTATAACGTATTGGCTGCCCGTCTCGGATGGCTGCCATCCTTCCCGCAATTCAACAAGAACAGTCTTCTGTTCGCCGAGGAAGCCGCACAGCAAGGCAAGAAGACTAACAGCGAGATTATCAGTCACACCGTGGAAGAGATTAAATCACGGAAAACACGGTTTGCCGTGGAAGATCCCGGCGCACCGGAGAACTTTCCCCGTTCATTATTTATCTGGCGCTCGAACCTGATTTCAAGCTCTGCCAAAGGGCAGGAATACTTCATGAAGCATTTGCTCGGAGCTTCCGACGGTCTGCTGGCCGAGCCGAATGAAGAACAGAAACCGGAAGAGATTATCTGGCGTGAGGATGTCGAAGGTAAGCTCGATCTGATGGTTGCCCTGGATTTCCGGATGACGACAACACCCCTCTATGCAGATATCGTGCTGCCGGCCGCAACTTGGTATGAGAAAACAGATCTGTCGTCGACTGACATGCATCCGTTTGTTCATCCGTTCAATCCGGCAGTTAACCCGCTGTGGGAATCCCGGTCGGATTGGGATATTTACCGCCAGCTGGCTGAGGTATTCTCCGAAATGGCAAAATCGCATCTGCCTGGCGTTTATAAGGATGTTGTGATGTCACCGCTCGGCCATGATTCGGTAAGCGAGATCTCACAGCCGATGGGTCTTGTCAAAGACTGGACCAAAGGCGAAGTTCCGGCTATCCCGGGCAAAACAATGCCGAACTTTACTATTGTAGAGCGTGATTATACTAAAATTCATGACAAATACACTTCACTCGGACCTAACCTCGCAATCGGCAAAGCAGGCGCGCACGGCATCAGCTTCTCTGTCGCCGAAGAATATGAGGAATTGAAGAAGCTCAGCGGTGTTTATTTCGATGAAACGATTAAAAACGGACTGCCGAAGCTGCAGACTGCCCGCCAGGCCGCAGATACGATTCTTCACCTGTCTTCGGCTACCAACGGGCGCGTGTCCCAGAAGGCTTACGCTGCAGCGGAGAAGGATTCAGGAGTAGAGCTGCGAGATATCTCGGCGGACCGGGCCGCAGAAAAGATTACGTTCCAGAGCATCACCGCACAGCCGCGGGAAGTCATTCCGACACCGGTATTCAGCGGGTCGAACAAGCAGGGACGGCGCTATTCACCGTTCACCACGAACATTGAACGTCTCGTTCCGTTCCGGACGCTGACCGGAAGACAGCATTTCTACATTGACCATGAAATCTTCCAGCAGTTCGGCGAAGCGCTGCCGGTTTACAAGCCAACGTTGCCTCCGATGGTCTTCGGGCCGCGTGACAAGGAAGTGAAGGGTGGACAGGATTCTCTGGTTCTGAGATATCTGACACCGCACGGGAAATGGAATATCCATTCGACCTATCAGGATAACCAGCACATGCTGACGTTGTTCCGGGGCGGTCCAACCGTGTGGATCAATAATGAGGATGCTGCGGCACATCACATTGAGGATAATGACTGGCTCGAAGTCTACAACCGTAACGGTGTCGTAACTGCACGCGCGGTTGTCAGTCACCGGATGCCGAGAGGCACCATGTTTATGTACCATGCCCAGGACAAGCACATTCAAGTACCGGGCTCTGAAATTACGGATACGCGCGGCGGAAGCCACAATGCGCCTACCCGGATTCATCTGAAGCCTACCCAGATGGTCGGCGGATACGCACAGCTCAGCTACGGTTTTAACTACTATGGTCCGATCGGCAACCAGCGTGATGTCTACGTAGCCGTCCGCAAAATGAAGGAGGTCAACTGGCTTGAAAATTAAAGCGCAAGTTGCAATGGTAATGAATCTGGATAAATGCATCGGCTGCCACACCTGCAGCGTGACCTGCAAGACGACCTGGACGAACCGTAAAGGTGCGGAATATATGTGGTTCAATAACGTGGAAACGAAACCGGGGATTGGTTATCCGAAACGCTGGGAAGACCAGGAGCTCTACAAGGGCGGCTGGCAGCTGCGCAAGGGGAAGCTGGAGCTGAAATCCGGCAATAAGCTGTCCAAGATTGCGCTCGGCAAAATCTTCTACAACCCCGACATGCCGGAGATGAAGGATTATTATGAACCGTGGACTTACAATTATGAGCATCTGACGAATGCAGGAGAGCAAAAGCATTCCCCGGTGGCGCGGGCTCATTCTGCTGTAACAGGCGAGAAGATGGATCTGGAATGGGGGCCTAACTGGGAGGATGATCTGGCGGGAGCGCATGTAACCGGCCCGCTTGACCCGAATATCCAGAAGATCGAGGAAGAAATTAAATTCAACTTCGAGAAATCGTTTATGATCTATCTGCCGCGCCTCTGTGAACACTGCCTCAACCCAAGCTGTGTCGCCTCCTGCCCTTCAGGTGCGATGTACAAACGGGATGAAGACGGGATTGTTCTGGTCGACCAGGAAGCCTGCCGAGGCTGGAGATATTGCATGACTGGCTGTCCGTATAAAAAAGTGTATTTCAACTGGCAGACCAACAAAGCGGAGAAGTGCACCTTCTGTTTCCCGCGTGTGGAAGCAGGACTGCCTACGGTATGCTCCGAGACCTGTACAGGCCGAATCCGCTATCTCGGGGTTCTGCTGTATGATGCCGACAAGGTTCTTGATGCCGCATCCACCCCGGACGAGAAAGATTTGTACAAAGCACAATGTGATCTGTTCATGAATCCGCATGATCCGGAAGTCATTGCCCAGGCGAGAAAAGATGGTATCTCTGAGGATTGGCTGGAGGCAGCCCAGAACTCACCGGTCTATAAGCTGGCGATTGAGCACAAGCTTGCCTTCCCGCTTCACCCGGAATACCGCACACTGCCTATGGTGTGGTATGTGCCGCCGCTTAGCCCGATCATGAATTATTTTGAAGGTAAAGATTCGCTGAAGAATCCCGATATGATTTTCCCGGCTATCGAAGAGATGCGCACACCGATCCAGTATCTGGCGAACATGCTGACCGCAGGCGATACGGAGACCGTCAAAGAAGCCCTGCAGCGGATGGCCATGATGCGCTCCTACATGCGCGCTAAATCCTCAGGCCAAGGGTTTGACGCTAGCCGTCTTGAACGTGTCGGTATGACAGCACAGCAGACAGAGGAAATGTACCGGCTGCTCGCGATTGCCAAATATGAAGACCGTTTCGTGATCCCAACCTCCCACAAGGAGCAGCACATGAACCCTTACCGTGCCCAGGGCTCGACCGGTTTCGGAAACGGGATGGGCGATATGGGCTCCGGCTCCGGTTGTGACGGCTGCGGACCTGCCAGCTCTGCCGGCGACACGATGAAGACCGGCAAGGAAATGTATGAAGAGAATTTCTACGGGGGGATTTGGCGTGATTGATCTGATCAAACTGCATGATTACAAGGAATCCTTCGGTTATTTCGCCCTGCAGCTCATGTACCCGGAGAAGCTGGACTTTCATCCGGCTTTTCTGGAAGAGGCGTTTGACAGTACTCATCCGGGTTATGCCCATGTGCATACCTATTGGAAGCAAATGCAGAGCTTCAGTCTGGATGAGATTCAGGAGAGTTATGCCGCTACATTTGATTTTCAGAAGGACTGCGCCTTGTATATGACCTATTTCAAATTTGAGGAGGCCAAGGAACGGGGGCAAATGCTCGCCAAGTTGAAGCTTCTGTACGAAATGTTCGGTCTGGAAATGCCGGAGGAAGAACTACCTGATTATTTGCCGCTTATGTGTGAATTTCTATATGCCGCGCAGTGGTTGGAAGTCCCGGGAGCGCCGGAGAATTTCCGGATGCTGATAGCGATTCTTGAGGATGGTACGTATCATCTGCTCAAGGCTCTGGAACGAAATGAAAGTCCCTATTTCCATCTGGTCAAGGGATTGCGCGAAACATTAAAAGCTTGTGCTGAACAGGAGGCCCTGAGTCAATGAATATGCTGGGTCAGTTTTTATGGGTCATTTTTCCCTACATGTGTATGGTGATCTTTATCAGCGGACATATTTTTCGTTATCGTAAGGATCAGTTTAACTGGACGGCCAAATCCAGTGAGTTTATTGAAAAGAAACAACTGAAATTCGGCAGCATTCTGTTCCACCTCGGAATTATGCCGGTTATCCTGGGCCATATTGGCGGGCTCGCTGTTCCGAAATCATGGCTGGAATCCATCGGCGTAAGTGATCATCTTTACCACATCGGCGCGGTATACATCGGGGGCATCTTCGGTGCAGCCACACTGCTCGGGATGCTGATTCTGACTTCGCGGCGCTTTACGCTTAAGAATGTCCGCCGGCTCAGCAGTGCATCGGACCTGATAGTCAACTCACTCCTCCTGTTTATCGTGTTTATGGGGATGTACTCTACCATTGTAACGAATGCCGTACAACCTGAGTTTGACTACCGCGATACGATTTCTGTCTGGTTCCGCGGCCTGTTCATGTTCCGTCCGGACCCGTCACTGATGAGTGATGTGCCGTTTTCCTTCAAGCTTCACATCTTGTCAGGGTTTGCCATCTTTGCCTTTTGGCCGTTCACCCGGTTGGTCCATGTATGGAGTGTTCCGTTGAATTATATAGGCAGAAGTTATATCCTATACAGAAGAAATAAATCGAATTAACGGAAAGAGTTGCGTGGACTTCTTTTCCTGTTCTAATCGAGGAGAGAAAACGATGAACAATAAGGTGGATTATCAAATCGAACTTGACCGGATCCGCGCAGCTCTAGGATATGACTTCATGTCGCTGGCTCTTGCTGAACCTGCGGAATATGACTATGTAATCCGGTGGAAATACGCCTCAGGGAACACTAATGACCGTTACAAACGGATTGTACTTCAATCCGGCAGAGGGATTGCAGGGATCGTGTTCAAGACCGGAAAACCGTTCTTAATCCCTTCTGTGCAGACAGATGTGAAGCCTGATACCTTGTTTAATTATCCCATTACTAAGATGGAGAATTTGAACAGTATTGGTGCTGTACCGGTGTGGAATGATGCCCGCGTCGCAGGCGTGCTTCTAGGCGGTTTCAGGGGTGAACGGCAGGTAACCGCTGAAATGCTGAGAGACCTGGACAGGGTAGCACGTAAGGGGATTGGAGACTCGAACGGGAAGGAATTGTTGCTCAGTTGATGACACCCGGAATGGATCTGCGGAGCCTGCTCATGACGAAGCTGTTCGAGAACAGCTCGGAGGCGATGTTCTTTTTTGACCGGCAAGGGAAAGCCCTGGCGATGAATCCGGCTGCCGAGAACATCGTTGACCAGGATATCCTGAAGCAGTTGTATCAGGGAAATCCGGAGGCACTATGCGGGACCTGCCGGGGATACACTAGTGAGACGGAGCTCCGCACATGCCTTAATTGTTACTTTCATACACCGGACTCAGAGGAATTTACCTCTTATCAAGTCTATCTGGAGACGAAAGATAAGGGGATTGTCCCTTATGCCGCCACCTTTCACACGATAGATGACGAGAATGGTATCAGAGTGTTTATGCTCAGGGATCTGAGCAGACAGTTCACGACACAAGAGAAGTTCTACCAGAACAAGATGATGAAGCATATCATTGAGGCGCAGGAGAATGAACGCAAGCGGATATCCCGTGAACTGCATGACAGCGTTGCCCAAGAGCTGATGAGTGCCGTGATTGATCTGCGTGTGCTCAAATATATGACAGCTGATGAACAGCTGCTGAAGAAGGTGAAGCAGACCGAAGTATCCATGACAAGACTTCTGAATGATATCCGCAACCTTTCCGTGGAGCTCAGGCCGGCTGCACTTGATGATTTCGGGCTGGAGGCTGCATTCCGGTCACACTTCAAGCGGATGGAACAAAGCTACGGACTTATAATTGAATATGAGTCCCGGCTTTTGGAGAAACGGTATGAGAGTGAGATTGAAACCGTCATGTACCGTGTATGCCAGGAAGCTGTGTTGAACGCCCTGAAGTATGCCCAGGTAGACAGCGTCAAAGTATCTCTTACAGAAAATGACGGCGTGCTGCGGCTTCTGATTAAGGATGAGGGAACAGGCTTCATTCAGGGAGACGAACCCAATGGAACCGGACTTGGTCTTTTTGGCATGCAGGAACGGGCGGAGCTGGTGGGTGGCACCTTCACCGTAGATTCAGGGATAGGTAGGGGCACAACCATTATTTTACAGGTGCCAGTAGGATTATCCCGAGGAAAGGAATGAGCTTCTGATGAAGATCGTCATTGCAGACGACCATGCGATCGTACGGAGCGGATTCTCCATGATTCTCAATTTTCAGGATGACATAGAAGTGATCGGAGCGGCGGCAGACGGGAGGGAAGCTTATATAATGGTTGCCAAATTCCGGCCGGATATTCTGATTATGGATTTAAGCATGCCTCCGGGCGAAAGTGGGCTGGTTGCAACCGGGAAGATTAAAGAGGATTATCCCGATACCAAAATCCTAATTCTGACGATGCATGACGATGATGAATATCTTTTTCATGTATTGAAGAACGGGGCCTCCGGTTATGTTCTCAAAAGCGCTCCGGACGAGGAGCTTTTGCTGGCCATCCGGACCATTTATGAAGGCGGCACTTATATCCATCCTAAGATGGCGACCTCACTGGTCCGTGAATTTATTAAGCAGGACAAATCCGGCGGTACAGAGGATCTGTTTGAGCTGTTGTCCAAACGTGAACTGGAGATCCTGCCGCTTATCGCCAAGGGATACGGGAACAAGGAAATCGCAGAGAAGCTGTTTATTTCGGTAAAAACGGTGGAAGCCCACAAAGCGAAAATTATGGAGAAGTTAAACCTTAAAAGCAGACCGGAGCTGGTCGAGTATGCTTTAAGGAAAAAAATGCTGGATTTCTGATTTGCAAATGGAGGGTTAGCAGGATGCCGGAAAATACAGGGCTCAAGTTTACGATGCCCGCCATGCGTATTCTTGAGAATGAACACCGCTATTTATCATTTCTGATGGAAGAATGGCATGCCCTTGTACTCTGGTTTGAACACGATCAGCCCGCTCTGGAAGAATCTAGGACACAGCTGCATAAGCTGCGTAAGGCGATTCTGGAGTTTACTGGTCCGTTGAAGAAGCATACTGTGAAGGAAGAAACGTTTTTTTTTCCGCTGCTTGGCAGTTATATCGGCTTTGAACAAGGACCACTGGTCGGCATCCAGGAGGAGCACCGCGAGATTGACGGATATATAGGGCATTTCCTGCATTACACAGAGGGCAATATAGATATGCTGCCGCTTGAGGATATCCGCGCAGCTGTTAAGGATGCAGGGGAGGCTTTTGAGGTTCTGACGGTACACTTTGTCAAAGAAGAGACTGTCATTTACCCGATGGCCGAGCATCAGCTGAGTGCGAAAGACAAAGAACGGTTAAGCCAGCAATTGAATACGCTCATTACGTGAGAATGAACAGGCTGCTCCTACTTGGGGCGGCTTTTTTGGGTCTTATTAAGAGAGTAGATAAGGTATTATGTTTCATTTGTGATAGGAGTGAATAAGTTCTGGAGCAAGGCCCCACTATGTGGGGTTATTTTATTTTTAGGGTTTCCCCTGTCAGGGAAAGGGGACTCCCCTATATCTGAGCCGGGGGATCGGCGGATACAATGAGTACAGGAAGTATTGGTATGAATAATCAAGAGAATAAACGGCGAAAAGGTGAGTCGAATGATTAAAAAAATGCAATTGCCGCTACAAACATTAAACTTGATTACTGGATTCATGGTGTGGGTGATCATCTCTTCCCTGATGCCCTTTATTTCCGAGGATATCAGCATTCCTCCGGGGCGGCTAGCGATGGTCACGGCTATTCCGGTGGTGCTCGGCTCTATTCTAAGGATTCCTTTAGGCTATTATGCAAACATTCTGGGAGCACGCATTATTTTTATGTTCAGCTTTATCCTGCTTTTGTTTCCGGTATATTTCATCAGTGAAGCATCCTCGGTCACTCATTTAATTATCGGAGGTTTGTTCCTGGGAATCGGCGGAGCCGTTTTTTCGGTAGGTGTAACCTCTTTGCCGAAGTATTTCCCTAAAGATAAGCATGGTCTGGTCAACGGAATCTACGGGATCGGGAATATCGGAACAGCTGTCACTACCTTCTCGGCTCCGATTGTGGCAGCACAGATTGGCTGGGCACCCGCGGTTAAAATGTATCTTATCCTGTTACTGGTATTTATCGCATTAAATTTCTTCTTTGGGGATCGTCATGAGCCTAAACTCAAAACGCCGATTATTGAACAGATCAAGGGCGTGTCCAAAAATGAAAAGCTCTGGCTTTTCTCCTTGTTCTATTTCATAACCTTTGGCTCCTTCGTTGCCTTCACTATTTATCTGCCGAACTTTCTAGTTTCGAACTTCGGTCTGGAAAAAGTGGATGCCGGGATGCGCACAGCCGGCTTCATTGCCGTTGCGACCTTCTTCCGGCCGATAGGCGGCTGGCTTGCCGACAAGTTCCAGCCTTTGTTTCTGCTTACCGGCACATTCAGTATTTATACGGTTGCAGCAATCATCCTGGCATTTATGCCTGACATGGGCTTATATACAGTAGGTTGCCTTGCTATTGCGTTCAGTGCGGGAATCGGTAACGGAGTCATATTCAAATTAGTCCCACTGTACTTCAATAAGCAGGCGGGTGTCGCCAACGGGATCGTATCGATGATGGGCGGTCTGGGCGGTTTTTTCCCTCCCATTATGCTGTCGGTGATTTATTCGGCTACAGGGCAATATTCCATCGGGTTCATGCTGCTCTCTCAGGTAGCGCTGGCCAGTCTGGTGCTGGTAGTGTGGATCTATTTTCAGGACCGGCTTGCGCTTACCTCTGAAGTGTTCAATTCTACCGGACAGGGGATTCTGGTTACGGATGTCTCCGGTCTGATCAAGACCGTCAATCCGGCGTTCACGAAGCTCACCGGCTATACGGAAGACGAAGTTCTTGGCAGACAGCCCAGCATTCTGAAGTCAGGCCGCCAATCCAAGGAGTTCTACCGCTTAATGTGGAGCGAAGTCAGGGAGAAGGGGATGTGGCAGGGTGAAATCTGGAACAAGCGCAAGGGCGGGGAAGAGTATTTGCAGTGGCTGAATATCAGCGCTGTAAAGGATGAGACCGGCGAAGATGTCCGGTATGTAGGCACATTCAGCGATATTACGGAGAAATAACCGGATGAACCGTTTTTTAGTACGGCACTAAGTTAGGAGCAGATGAAGGTGGAAAAGACCAGAACTCCGGTTACCGTTGCCGAAGCTGTATTCCGGGTAACTGAAAGAGCATGTCGCATAGGTACAGAAAGGATTCCACTTGCTGAAAGCTATGGACGGATCCTGGCGGAGCCGCTGACGGCAACCCATGATGTTCCGCATTTTACCCGATCACCCTATGACGGATATGCAATTTCTTCGGCAGATTCTGCCGGTGCTTCCGGTAATAACAGGATCAGCTTTACTGTAGTAGATCATATCGGCGCAGGGGCAGTATCTCAGATTGCAATTGGGCCATGCGAAGCTGTCCGTCTGATGACGGGAGCGGCGCTGCCGGCAGGAGCGGATGCTGTAGTTATGTTTGAACAGGCCACAGCAGCAGGTCATACGTTTACAATCCGTAAAGCTTTTGCGCCACAGGAGAATCTGTCCCTGAAGGGTGAAGATATGCGGTCAGGAGAAATGATCGTTCCGGCCGGCAGCTTCATTCATCCCGGGATTGTAGCGCTGCTGGCTACATTCGGTTATGGGTATGTTCAGGTCGGTAAGCGGCCGGTAGTAGGGATATTGTCTACGGGAACCGAACTGCTGGAGGTGACAGCACAGCTTGCACCCGGCAAAATCCGCAACAGTAACGGACCGATGATCGCAGCCCAGCTCGCCCGGATGGGTATTCCTTACCGGATGTATGATACAGCCGCAGACCAACTGGAAGCATGCCTGCTGACGGTGCGGAAGGCAATGACAGAAACAGACTGCCTGATCACAACGGGAGGTGTGTCCGTCGGTGATTATGACTACCTGCCGGAAATATATAACCGTCTCGGGGCTGATGTGCTGTTCAACAAGGTGGCGATGCGTCCGGGCAGCGTGACCACAGTTGCGGTTGCCGGGGATACGTACTTGTTCGGACTGTCCGGCAATCCTTCTGCCTGCTTCACAGGCTTCGAGCTGTTTGTTAGACCCGCCCTGCTCAAAATGATGGGAGCGGATAAAATTTATCTGCCGCGCACGACGGCGGTACTGGCAGAGGATTACCCAAAGGCCAATCCGTTCACCCGGTTTATCCGGGCTGTTCATGACCGCACCTCGGTGCGTCCTGCCGGTTTCAATAAATCTAATGCCGTATCTTCCATCGCACGCGGGAATTCGCTGATTGTGCTGCCGGGCGGGACAAGAGGTTACGCCGCAGGTGATCTTGTTGATGTACTGCTTCTGGGTGTTGAAGAAGGTACGGATAAATGGGTACTGTAAGCCTACCGGAAGGGAGATAAGAGTCATGAATGCACATCCACTACAGGATCAATTGCGACGGCCTATCCATGATTTGCGGATTTCGGTAACAGACCGGTGCAATTTCCGCTGTTCCTACTGCATGCCGAAGGAAGTGTTCGGTGATGATTATGCATTCCTCCCCGCAAGCGAGCTGTTAACCTTTGAGGAAATCTGCCGGCTGACGAAGCTGTTCGTATCCCTTGGAGTAAGCAAAATCCGGTTGACCGGTGGCGAGCCGCTTATGCGGCGTAATCTGCCTGAGCTTGTTGCGGGAATCCGCGCTATCGGCGGTGTAAAAGATATGGGACTGACGACGAATGGGGTACTGCTCGGTGCGCAGGCAGCGCCACTGTATGCTGCGGGACTCCGCAGACTGAACGTCAGCTTGGATGCTTTGGAGCATAAGCGGTTTGGAAAAATGAACGGACGGGGCTTTACGTCTGGATTAATTCTGCATCATATTGATCATGCCGTAGAAGCCGGGTTTGAGGTCAAAGTAAACATGGTGGTACAAAGAGGTGTGAACGAATCGGAGATTGTACCGATGGCTGCCTATTTCAAGGATAAGAATATAACTTTGCGGTTCATCGAGTTTATGGATGCCGGCAACGATAACGGCTGGAGCTATGAGAAGGTTGTAACCAAACGGGAAATACTGGAGCGCCTCCAAGGCTCATTTGAAATGGAAGCACAGGACCATAATTATTTTGGCGAGGTAGCCAAAAGGTACCGGTACAAGGGTAGCTGTACCGAGGTCGGTTTTATTACTTCCGTATCTGAATCGTTCTGCTCTTCCTGTACACGTGCCCGGCTGTCTTCCGACGGCAAATTATACACTTGCCTGTTCGCATCAGACGGTTTTGATCTCAGGGAAATGCTCCGCAGCGGGGCGAGTGACCAAAGCCTGCTGCTAGCCATTAGGGATGTATGGGAGCAGCGGACAGACCGTTACTCCGATGAGCGGACAGAACAAACCGTGAAGAACAGAACAAAGATCGGCATGTCCTATATTGGAGGTTAAAGAGCAGAATGCAATTTCAGCTGTTGATCGAGCCGGATGGCAGATCATTTTTGGCTGAGCAATGTATCCTTATTGTACCTCCAGGATCGAGCAATCCGGAAATGATCGCAGAATAGACTAACGCAACAACAAGGAAGCTCCTCTACCCGGATTACCGGCAGATGAGCTTTCTGGTTTTTTACAACTGTATACTAGAAGTACAACACGAGCACAGACACATATAACATAAAGGAGAAGCCAATTTCGATGATTCCGGTACGTTTTACTGTGATGCCCGTCTTTGGCAGGACAGCTGCCCGCACAAGCAGGATGAGCAGCGGAACAAGCAGAGATGGAAACAGGAACAGCCCGGCTGCTGCAACCAGCAGGTGATATAGAACAGATCCGTAATAGAAGCTAATATTATTTCGTTCACGGATGATGGTTTTGACATACAAAGCGGTTCCGACAAAGTACAGGACAGCCAGCAGGAACAACTCGGTCGCTGTCCGCCAGCTTTCTCCCTGACCGACGTAGAAGACCGGATAAATGATCAGGCAAAATGCCAAAATGGCCGAGATGTCATTGAGCAGGGCACGTTCATTTTTAGTTTTTGCATAATAGAGATTTACAGCGAACAAAGGCACGAGCGGTAGAACAAACCATAACAACTTAGGTTCGGCTACTACCAGATAGACGATCAAAGGGAGTAGCAGAATTCCATATACCTTCAAGGGCTGGGCATAGCGTTTAAATCTTCCTGTCTTCACCCCCTGCAGTAAAGGAAAACTGAACAAATAGATCAGAAGCCAGCAAGCAAACAGCGGAATATGTATCGGTTGCCCCTGGGATGCGGCTACCCCGAACAGAAAGGGAAGGACGAGCATCGCCCAGGCGCCGTGCTGGTTAGGGATATACTTCTTCATAGTAAACATCCTCCTACCCTGAAATATCATGGCATGCGAGGATGCCATACTCTTTAACTATACGTTTTTCCTTGAGGGGACCCGGGTGATTTGAAGCACTAATCATTTTAAGAAAAGGAGTAAACATCGTGAGTATGGAATCTCATCATGCAACAGTACAGGGTCCGGTTCCTGTATTACAAATTGTCGGGTACAAGAATAGCGGAAAAACAACACTTGCCTGCCGTTTAATTCGCGCTCTATCTTCTCAAGGTATACGCGTCGGGTCTGCTAAACACGATGCTCACCATTTTCAATTAGATGATCCGGGTACAGACAGCAGCAGGCATCTGCTGCACGGTGCGATTGAAACCGTACTGACATCGTCTGAGGCTACAAGAATAATGCGGAAGTCCGAGACTTCATTAGAAGAAATCGTACAGTCTATGTATGGTAAGGTTGATCTGCTGATTGCTGAAGGGTTCAAATCTGCAGATTATCCCAAAATCGCCTTGATCCGCAATGTAAATGAAATGATAAATCTGCGAAGTCAAGCAACGAATATTTATATGTGGTTAAGCTGGGAGGAGGACGCTAATATGAAAAGTGTAACGTCTGTGGTAAGCAAGAATACTACCCCTGTACTACTTTTAAGGGATCAAGCTCTTATAGATCAGGAGGTCCTCAACCTGGCTTTGTCGCTGCTTCAATCTAATATGGGAATACCTGACATAAGAGAAGGAGATTCCCTTACAGGAGGTGCACATTGTGCTGACTGGAATAATACTGGCAGGGGGACAGAATTCCCGGATGAAGGGTCGGAATAAAGCGCTCCTGACCTATCACGGGGAGCACTTTATTGTTAGACAGGTGAAGGAGATGCGTACCCTTTGCTCCAAGATCATTATTGTTACGAAAGATGCATCCCTGTATGAGGATTGTCTTCCATCCGGTCTCATTTTTCTACCGGACATCTATGAAGGGCATGGACCCTTAAGCGGGTTTCATGCCGCTTTTGTCAGGGTGGAAACGGATTATGCTTGGGTTGTCGGATGCGATAGTCCTAATATTTCAGCCCCTGCAGCTTCGTGGATGCTCACCCGGTTCAAGGAAGGCGACTATGATGCTGTTCTTCCCATCATTAACGGTAAGCATCAGATGCTCCATGGGGTATATCGGCCGCACCTGATTTTGCCAAGTATCATTGATAGACTGGAAACACGACAGTACCGGCTATCAGGATTATTAGATTCGATGCATTGGTTAGGGGTAGATAAGGGCGACCTTGCTGGTGCTGGTATATATGAGGATTTCACTGTAGATGTAGATACACCTGAGCAATATAAGGATTTGCTGCATCTATCGAAAGGGAGTGATCACATGGGCAGTTCATTATTTGAAATTACAGACGGACCGATCACACCAGCGGAGGTATCTGATAAAGTCCTGCGTAGAGAAGCGGGAGCGATTACCTTATTCCTAGGCACTGTACGGGAGTTCACGCAGGGTAAGCGGACATTATATCTTGAATATGAAGCTTATCCGCTCATGGCTGTAGCGCAATTGGAACGAATCGGGCAGGAAGTGAATGAGCGTTGGCCAAATACTATGGTTGCTGTAACCCATAGGATAGGAAAACTTGAAATCACTGATATCGCCGTTGTGATCGCTGTATCCTCGCCGCGCCGTAAGGCCGCTTACGAAGCGAATGAATATGTGATTGACCGGATTAAAGAAATCGTGCCTATTTGGAAAAAAGAAATGGGCGAAGACGGCGAAGCATGGGTTGGCGATCAGCTGAATCAATTAACCTATCCGGAAGGGCGGCCATTATTTCCGGATGTTCCTGCAGAAGATAAGAAGTAGAGGCGGCTATTAATGAAACAGGGGAGGAAGTAAAGAACATAAATGAGTACTGCTCGAATTGCCTTGTAGTATAATATAAATCAATTCAAGCCATCTAAACCTAAGGCAGCAATAGAACATAGGGATTTTTACCCAAAAAGCGAGGCGTAAGGAAATGAATGCAGCAGAGTTTCAACAGTATGTTAAGGAGTTCAGTGAAATCAAAGGGTTTGATACCAGCACCATTGAGCAGAGAATGCTGTACTTAATGACTGAGGTTGGGGAGTTGTCCAAAGAAGTTTTGTCCGTATCTTTTCATCCAGATGCAGAGCGGAAAGAAAACTTGGGATACGAGATGTACGATGTGGTGTGGAATATTTTTGATCTGGCCAATAAACTTGGCATTGATCTGGAGCAGGCTTTTAAACGTAAGCTGGAGATTAATGAACAGAGGACTTGGGAGTAAGGTGTATCTATTGAATACTATAAAAAAAAATCCAAGGACCTCCTCTGTGGGAAGCCTTGGATTTTTTTCACCCGAAATTTTATTTAAATGAAGCATAACCTTCATCAGCCATTACAACACTACCGTTAATTGCACTAGCTTCTGGTAAGGAGAGCAAGTATACAGTGTCTGCAACTTGTTCAGGCAATGTTAATTTGTTACCCATTACTTTACTCTTCATTTGGTCGACCATTCCTTGATCTTTATATCCTTGGATAATTGGCGTATCTACAGCGCCTGGAGCAACGGCAAGCACGCGGATACCATGGACGGAAAGTTCTAGTGCTGCGGATTTAGTCATCATAATGACCGCACCTTTGGAAGCGTGATATGCGAATGTACCTGGGGAAGCTAGGAATCCAAATACAGAAGCTGTATTGATGATCACACCTTTAATGCCGAGCTCACGCATTTTTTTACCAGCAGCGATAATCCCATGGGCTACGCCATGCTGATTGACATTAATGACACTATGATAATCCTTAAGGTCTTGGTCTAGTACAGGAGTGACGCGGCCGATGCCGGCATTGTTGAACATTACGTCAATTCTTCCATAAGTATCTACAGTTTTCTGAACGAGTGCTTCAACTTCTTCGTATTTTGAGACGTCAGTTTTGACGAAAATAGCTTCGCCACCATCTTTAATAATTTGTGCTACCGTTTCTTCACCTAATTGTTGATTGAAATCGGCAACGACAACTTGATCACCTTTACTTGCAAATTTAATGGCGGTTTGTTTCCCGATTCCACTGGCTCCACCTGTTATTACGGCTACTCTTTTGTCTGTCATTTGAGTTTCCTCCTCGAGAAATATAGTTATACTAGAAATGAAAGTTGATATAGTAAAAATGGTTACTTACTAACTTATTTACATTGTAGCACTTGTCTAAATTAATTAAAATTTAAGTAAATTTAATAGTTATTAAGTAAAGATTAACTTAAGGGGTGATTCAAATGAATTTGGAGCAGTGCGAGAATATCGTAGAAGTCGCAAAGATTGGTTCTTTAACCAAAGCAGCTCAGAATCGTCATATCACTCTATCCGCAATGAGTCAGTCCATTACCATGCTGGAGGCTGAGCTGGGAGTTACTTTGTTCATCCGTTCGCGCGGGCAAAAGGCGGTTCCCACAGCAGAAGGAAATGCCATTATTAGCAAAGCAAATGAAGTCCTGATGAAAGTAAATGAATTAAAAGAAGAAGCACAGATTTACAGCGATACGTTAAGTGGTCATTTGAAAATTGCTACGATACCCGGACCCATGCATTTGATGGTGAAGGTAATCTCTAGCTTTAAGGCAGATTTTCCAAATGTGAAAATAGAGATTTTTGAAAAGGGACCCAAAGAAATTCTGGATAATGTACTTCAGGATGAAATGGATATTGGACTTATGGTCTCGCCGGAGGGAATGCCTGACAAATATAAAGGGGTTAAGTTTGAACGGTTAGTGGAAGGAAAGATTGTAGTTGGTGTACATCCTCACTCACCGCTTGCCCTGAATTCCATCCTTACACCTGCTCAGTTAGTGGGGCAGACGTTGGTTTTATACGATGATTCTTACATTAAGGACTATGTAGAGCGATATTTATCTGGCTATGGGCCGATCAATTTGCTTTTTGTAAGTAACAACACACGGGCGATTGAGAATGCAGTTGCAGAAGGACTGGCCATCACAATTGGTCTGGATTATTCGTTTCTAAAAATATCAGAGGGTTCTCCAGGCTTCATGAAAACCATCGAGTTACGATCACCAGATACCCGTGCGAAATATTCAGGAGCTATTGTCTCTGCTTCAAAACAGACCTCCCAGACCGCCCGGAGATTTATCAACAGGCTAAAGCATGAATTTGATGAAATGATTAGACGAAGTTAACAGTATGCCTTGGTAAATTTTATCTAACCTTTACGCTTCCTAGTTAATATTAACCCTATGATGTTGTCCAAGCTCAGATCGATATTAGGACAGCCAAGTGGGGAGGATGTCAACACAGTGAGATGGTATCTTAGGCAAATTAATGTTGTTATTATCTTTGTTTTGTTGATTTCGTTGTTACAACCGGGAGCAATTGTTCGCGCTTCCATTTCTGATTTACCAGCAACAGATTACGGAACCGTTATTGATGTTCGCCAAACAGAGCTTGCACCCGGGGCGATGTATACCTGGATAGATCTCCAGAATGAACGTGGTTTACAAAAGATACATGCAGTGGAGTTCAACCCGCAACAAGGAAATTTGGAGCTGCGGGCAGGTACGAAGGATGGAAAGGTATACGGTATGAAGGGCGTTACCGAAATGGCCATGTATGCGGATTCGCCTGGAAACCGAGTGATCGCAGGGATCAACGGTGATTTCTATGAAATCCCCGGTTTTGCTACGGGTGTTCCCAATGGACTTTAAGCTTACACCAAGAGTAGTGTATCTGTAGCTAGCCGTAACATTTCGGCATTCAATGATATTGGTCTTGCTCCACAGTGGGCTCAAGAGGCAACCAGCGAAGTGTACAGACTTGGTTTGATGCAAGGACGTGCTGAAGGGCAATTTGCACCGTGCCAAAACGGAACACGTGCTGAAAGTGCACAGATGATCCTCAACCTGCTGAGTGTTATGGAGTAATGATTATGGCCAGTCTCAGGTTTATGGGGACTGGCTGTTTTTTTGATAATTGGATTAGTGGGATATACGCAGGATACGCACGCATGAATACACTGAGGGGGAAGCGGAGTAAAAGTAAAAATAAGGGTGAGACACAAAAGGTAAGTGTATATGGAGAACAGAGAACTAAGGCACGCTCGCTAAGGTACGATAAAGCTGAGGCACGCTCGCTGAGGTGTGCTAAAGCTAAAGTACGCTCACTGAGGTACGCTAAAGCTAAAGTGTGCCAACAGCGATGCACACTTGGTAAGTTTGGCTCGGACGAGCTACTTTTATCAAGAAAGTTTGTTTTAACAGATAGCCTCGATGGTTTGGGATCGTAACGGACTGTATTGCCGCTATTTTAACTTTTTGGTCTATTTTTCCAATTTTTCGGACTCCATAGCTCTTATTGTCATACTTTTGCACGGAATCGTAATATATTTTAATGAATAGCTGCATTTGAGTCCGATAGCTGAGCAGAATGGCAGAAATCAGCTTAATAAGGTCTCCTCGGTCCGATGAAGTAGAATTGAGTTAATAAGGTGTGTAAGGTGAGCTATGTGAGCCAAGTGAGCCAAGTGAGCTAGGTAAGTCAAGTGAGTAAAGTGAGTAAAGTGAGCAAGTTGAGAAGGTGAGCTAGATGAGTAAAGTAAGTAAACTGAGTCAGTAAACGGAAGATAAGATGCAGAATACAGATGGGGTTTAAGCGTATAGTAAAACTGAGGCGAGTATCGAGCATATTCCAAATCCTTACAGACGAGCGCCGAGTCTTTTTCCGGTATTTTGTAAAGATAGGGTTATATTGGGCGTGGAATACTGGGAATTACTCTTCAGAGGCAAGTAAAAACAAGGAATAATTGTTATTAGCCAACACAAATTGTTATGTTGTGTTATGATAGTAGGGAGGTGACTCCCATGAATGATTTTGAGAACTATCCCGATGAGCTGGGTAATTTCATTCGGCACATCAGAAAGACGAGAGGGTTAACCTTAAGAGGACTGGAAGAAAAGAGCGGTATAAGTTACTCACAGCTCAGCAAAATCGAACGTGGAGAGAGCATTCCGCTTAAAGACAATCTGGACAAGATCATTGAAGCGCTTGGAACGGATCTGAAGAATCGGATGTACCATTTGGCAGATTATATGCCAGATATTGAATATATCAAGACCTTGAAGCAAGGATATGAGCTGCCACAGCTCAAACAGTCTCAAGATTACATCTACGAGACAGCCTTTAACAAGCTTAAGGAATTCAGAGCGAAGGAAGGGAAAGAAACATCGTACGTTTCCTTTGATTCGAATGAAGTTATAGTTTACGAAACGGAATATGGGGCAGGAATGGTAATAGAGAAGATTGAGAAATACAATCTGACCGATGTCCTGAACGATAAGTTTGAGGGTAACCTCGACTCCTTAAGAAAGAGCCCCCGTAAAGGGCGTCAAGCCTTTCTATTTGGCGAGTGGCTACGGGAGTGCGTTTATGAACTGAAGGAAGAGGAACAGGATCAGGTCATACAAGCACTTAAAGAATTTACTCAGTTTAAAGTACAACAAATAAAGGGTGCTTATAAATAATGTATGCCTTTTGCTAATGATCTCAAAAATGAATGAATGTTGCCCTTTCTTGCAGCCATCTATTCATCTTGATCCATAAACTAACAACTAAAAATGGTTTGACAGAAAAGGGGATATTAATAATGAAAATTAACATGAAGTTTACCAGCAAGGGCAAAGTCGCTATAGAGAATTTTAATAACGAGGAATTGCTGGAGATCTTCGCACGTTACATCAAGACATTATCCAAAAAGTATGACATCGAAGTTGATGTTCCTCTTGAAGCGAATCAAAACATTGTTGGTGATGGTGCGGTAATCGCAACTGCAAAAAATGTGAAATGTGATGTTGAAACTTTCTTTAAAGAATTGGGCAGAGATATTAAAGTTCCCTTGAAGAAAAGACTCGGCGGCAAATTGGAAAATGTTTTCAAAACAGAAATTACAGAATAGAGCATTATTTTTATCTCAGATTAACCATCATATGTGCATATAAAAAAGGTAGGGCCGCGGAGGCTCTACCTTTTTTTATGTTTATGTACTTGACTTAAGGCGACCTAAGGAGTTTATTGTTGGTTGAAGCTGAAGAATAATGTGTACCATGCGCAGTGTGAATTTAATGGGGAAGGGGATGTTATATACTTTCAGAATCTATGAGATTTCTACCTCTCATGATATCTTTAATAATTTCAATGAAATCCGGTAACGCATGGGCATCAACCGCTAGCTCATAGATTCTTAGTAAATCCTCGTCAGATATAGATTCCAGAGATGAGGGCCGTGGAGAGGGATGAAAATAGTAATTCATTATGATCCTCCATCATTAATTGTTTTTATTATAGGTTTATCTATATGGTATCATTTGGAATAGGATCCGTCTCCTGTCATTCATCCTACGAATTTATCTTTACATTTGAGGATTATTATGGCATAATGTGCGATTTTGAGGAAATTGCTAAAAAGTTTCAATTTTTAATAAAATAATCCCGGCATGCGTGAACATGCCGGGATTATTAAAAAACTGAATTTTATTCTGACGGTTTTTTCTTTTGTGAAGCAAGATACTTCTTAAGGCGCGGTTCATTGGATTCCGAAACAGTAGTGAACTGCGTACCTTGATTAAAGCATACAATCTTCCGCCCGGGATCATAGCCTTCTATGTTGTTGATATTGACGACATTGCTGCGGTCAAGGCGTTCGAATCCCTTACCCTCATACGCTACGGAAAGATCGGAAAGCGTGGTGGGGAGAATAAATTCGCCTTCTTTCGTATGGACGAATATTGTATTTTTATAATTCGAGAAATACAATATATCTTCCTCTAGAATATCACTAGAGGAACCGTCTTTCTGTAAGACACGCATCTTTTCCCCATCCTTGTTTAATTACTTGCGCAGTTCTTTTGGAATTTCAGGGCTGTAAGCTGCTGGTTTTAGAATTTTTGTAAAAACTTGAGCAGAAGTACCCAGTAGGTTAGAAGCATAACGAGCTAAGGTTTTTTTCATCTGATTGACCTCCTTTGTAATGGGATTATAACTGTAAAGGATTGAACTAAAAATGCCAATCCAATGACAGACGAATGGATCCAAAAATTCAAAGAAACCAGAATTATGGAAATGATCTTTAAACCCAAATACCATTCTTTGGGGATTTGGGCATTAGCATCAGGATTCGGAGCACATAAGATCATTACAATTAAAGAAAAAAGATTAATCCAAATCAAATGGTTATGTATTAGATAGGTAATATGAGGGATAAGTGAACAGATAAAGATAGATACAATATTGCAGGCTCTTGCGGATTTTAAATGCACACCACCAGATGACATTCTTAGGAGTATGAAGCTGAATAAGGCTAAGAATGTTTCCTTTAGCTGTCCAGTGAGCCCGCCAATGCATAACGAAGTCATAATAATTAATAAAGTATTCATAATAATGCTAAGGGCATAATGCATGATTTCAATAGAATGCGTTTGCTCTGGATTACTTTTCTTAATGAACTCAACAATTTTAAGAGATAAATGATTCATAATTATTTCTGTCCTTTTTGTATGAGAAATATAGATATCCCCATAATAGTATTCCATAGAGAAATGGGATTATGAAAAAGAAACAAGATTCAAAAAAGTAGTTGAGTGAAGTGACGACAATTATTGTAGGAAGATTAAGAGCGAATAATATTTTTTCATTAGTCGTTGGTTTAATTTTTACATCGGGTTTATCAGGTACAAAGTCATATCCAATACGTTTATGACCTACATACATACCAATGAGAATCGCGGTTAATGCTGATAAAACCTGCATTGTAATCATGTTTTTGGTAATCGGGTTCAAGATATTTAGAGGCATGATGATTACAGAGTTTAATAGATACATAAGACTGGTCTGAATCACCAAGTATGCTTGATAGGTCATCCCTGTTAATATAGAAGCGTAGAAGGGATGAATCCGGAATAACATCCACATAAAACAAAACATTAGTGCATATTGTGAGAAAATATCTAATGGAAACATCCCATAGTTGATCCTAATTGTATAAGAACAAAAGCCCATAATAAAACTAGCAAACACCATCTCTTTATGATATAGATCAATTTTGAAGATTTTGAAAGCCAGAAAAAACATTGCATAAGTCTCTAGTATTGAAAATATCATAAAAAGAATAAAATCTAGCATGCCGACACTCCCGATGACTTCTAGTTTAACCAACCCTATTATTGCAAGTATCGTATAAAATGAGCTAAAATACAACAACTACAGTATAATTTTCCTCCTATTTTTTCAAAAAAATTCAAAATGAGAGGGGTTTAGACATGGGGCGACGTCCAGAAAGCAGTGAGTATCTCGAAGAATTATCAAAATATGTCGATTTAGTGCCAGCTGAAGGAGACATCATTACTATTTTTAGAGAGCAGACGGATGAGATTTGCACTTTTATTTCGAATCTTACGGAAGAACAAGGGGACTATCGTTACGCTCCAGAGAAATGGAGTATCAAGGAAATGGTCGGACATCTGGCTGATACCGGAAGAATCATGTCCTACCGTTTATTGTGCATCGCCAGAGGGGATACGACTCCACTGCCGGGTTTTGAAGAGAAAGACTACGTACTTAACGCCAATTTCGAAGTACACACTTTAAAAGCATTACTGGCCCATTACAAGCTTGTTCGAGAATCGACATTACTCCTAATGGAAACTCTGCCGGAGGAAGCATGGATCCGGAAGGGAATAGTTAACGAGGCTACTCTTTCTGCGAGAGCTCAGGCCTGCATTATGATTGGACATGACCATCATCATTTGAATATTCTTAAAGATAGATATTTAGGGTAATATCTTCTTAATCAAAAAAGCATTCCAATAGCCTTTATGGCTTTGGGATGCTTTTTATACACGGCTATAGCGGTGGATTCTTGTGACATTTGCGGCATACCGGATAGTAAGCTTCATTACCACCAATCTGGATTTGCTTGCCGCTATATACGGGCTTTTTGTTTTCTACTCGTAGAGCCATAGTAGCTTTGCGCTCGCAGAACCAGCAGATCGTCTTCATTTCCTCAATTTTATCAGCGTAGATCAGCATATATTTGCTGCCTTCAAATAACTGATTCTGAAAATCATTTTTAAGTCCGAAGGCCATTACCGGAATACCCAGCTCATCAACGATACGCACTAGCTGGAGAATACATTCCTTGCTTAGAAATTGACATTCATCAATAAGTACACAGTGTGGTTTAGGTTGGTTACTGCTGACGATATTATAAATATCTGTGTTCTCATCGATGGGGATTGCTTGTTTCCGAAGCCCAATACGAGAAGAAATAAAACCAACCTCGTCCCGGTCGTCTATGGATGGAGTGAAAATAAGCACCGATTTCCCCTGCTCTTCATAATTATGTGCAACCTTGAGTATCTCAATAGATTTACCACTGTTCATTGCTCCGTATTTGAAAAACAATTGTGCCACTTCCATCTATCCTTTCGTAAAAAACATTGATTATATCTTAAAAATGCGACCATATTAGAGTATCATATTCGGATCGGATGTATCCAGTGAAAACATTGCGATTGTTTGGATGTGGTATGATAAGAGGTAATAAGAGATGGGAAAGGAAGTAATAAGTGTGACTGAAAGATTAGACGAATATAAGGAACGGTTAGCTCTTTTGCAGCAGAATGGAGATTTATCCAGTGACACTGAAAGCTTGCTGGAAGAAATGATGGCGGATTTGGTGGAATTGAATCGGAGTAATAAAGCACTGCGTAGAGCAATACTGAAAACTGGACAGGCTTCCACGATGTCAACTCGGTTAAGGGATGCACTGTACGAATAGAAAAAGAGGGTATGCGAATGGCTTTGATTTTCTCTTTTCTCAAAAAATATAAGGTAGCTGCAATAGCTGCCCTTGTAATGATGCTCATTGAATTGACGGTAGAATTATCACAGCCTTTGATCATTTCCAAAATCATTGACTTAGGGATCCGAGAAAAAGATACCTCTGTAGTATGGCTGTGGGGCAGTGTATTGATCGGCAGCGCGGTAGTTGCGTTTACAGCCGGGGTACTCAGTTCTTTTTTTGCTGCCCATGCAAGTCAGAGCTTTGCGTTCGATCTTAGGGACAAATTGTACGAAAAGGTACAGTCTTTTACGTATGAAGTATTCAATCGTTTTGCTACCTCTTCACTGATTACCCGTCTGACTGGTGATGTATCACAGCTGCAGGATACTATTTTTATGAGCTTGCGCTTTATGACACGGGTGCCACTTGTTGTGGTAGGCAGTGTGATTATGGCGTTAGTTGTTCATGTGAAGCTGGGATTACTGCTGACGGTGGCGTTACCTTTGTTGATTTTTTTCCTCTACTGGATTATGAGAAAAGCTTCCTTGTTATTTCGTACGGTCCAGCAGCGTTTAGACGGAGTTAATGGCGTGATTCAGGAGAATCTTACGGGTATTCGCTTGATCCGCGTATTTGTGCGTATGGGGTATGAGATTGAACGTTTCACGGTATTTAGCGGGAATTTGATGAGATCAACGGTGTCTGCCTTGCGTTTGACTGAGACGACGATGCCTTTTGTTATGCTTATTGTGAATGCGGCGATTTTGGCGATTTTATGGTTTGGACGGATAGCCATCTCCAATGGGGATGCTACTTTGGGTCAGACTGTTGCTGTTATTAATTACTCCTTGCGAACGATTGGAGCACTATCAGCTATATCTGGTCTTGTTGTAACGTTTTCCCGCGCTCGTGCCTCCTCTCAGCGTGTTTCAGAAGTTATGGAAGCGGGAGCTGGAGTTCGTGAAGGCGGGACTTTGCAAGGCGAGCCGATACAGGGCCACGTTAAATTTGAAGGCGTTTGCTTTAAGTATCCTAATAGTGATATCTCTGTCCTGGAGGACATTCATTTTGAAGTAGCTGCTGGTGAGCGAGTAGCGATTATGGGGGCCACTGGATCAGGAAAATCCTCACTCGTGAGTCTGATTCCGCGCTTGTATGAAGAGACAGACGGCACCATTTGGATTGACGGTGAAAAAAGTGCTGATATCGATATTTCCAGACTGCGGAGATCGATAGGTTATGTGCCTCAGGAATTGCAGCTTTTCAGCGGATCAATTCGCGATAATATTGCATGGGGCAATGAACACGCCACACTGGAACAAATCCAACAAGCAGCGGCGGCTGCACAAATTCACGAGACGGTAAAAGGGTTGCCGGATGGCTATGACACGATGCTTGGTCAACGAGGGGTTAATCTCTCCGGCGGACAAAAGCAGCGGTTAACGATTGCCCGTGCACTTGTTAGGAAACCGGCTATGTTGATCCTTGATGACAGCACCAGTGCACTTGATGCGGTTACGGAAGGGCTTTTGCTGGAGGCGCTAAAGGATATCTCCTGTACAACCTTTTTGATTACTCAGAAAATCAGTTCAACGGCATCAGCCGATTTGATCCTGTTGCTGGATGAGGGACGATTAATTGGCAAAGGCTCGCATAAGGAGCTTATGGCAAGCTCCGAGCTGTACCGCAAGATTTATGAATCACAGGTAGAGGAGGCGAAGCAGCATGTTCAAAGCATTAATTGAACCTTTTCGTCATCCTAAACCGAACTTTGAACTTGGCGTGGGACGAAGTCTAGGGACAGCATCTGGCGGCAAACCCAAAGCAACGGCGAAGGATTGGTCAGGGACGCTGATCCGGATCTGGAGTTATCTAGCTGAGCGTAAAGCCAAGCTTATTCTTGTACTGATCATGGTTGTCTTCAGCTCAGCGCTAGCGCTGCTGGGGCCATACATGATTGGCAGAGCGGTGGATAATTATCTGGAAGGTACCGGCGGGCGCTCATGGGTTGTTTTTCTGACAAGCCTTGCTTGTGTGTACATTTTTTATTCTCTGACTTCTTGGCTGCAAAACATATGGATGATCGAAATTGCTCAAGAAACTGTATTACGGATGCGTACGGAGCTATTCTCCCATTTACACCGTCTGCCCATTTCCTTTTTTAATCGGAGACAGCAGGGAGAAATTATGAGCCGTCTTACCAATGATATCGAGAACGTCAGCTCTACGTTGAATAGCTCGGCTATTCAGATATTTTCAAGTGTCTTAACCTTGCTGGGAACCGTAGGGGTTATGCTGTGGCTTAGTCCCTTGTTGACGCTGCTCACATTCCTCGTCGTGCCTTTGATGTTGTTAGGCATGCGCTGGATTACACGCCGTACAGGCCCACTATTTAAAGAACGTCAGCGCAATGTAGGGGAGCTTAACGGTTATATTGAGGAGACCTTATCCGGACAACGGATTATCAAGGCTTTTTCACAAGAGGAACGGGTCATCTCCGGTTTTCATGAACGCAACAAGCGAATTATGCTGTCAGGTTACTGGGCGCAGTCCATTTCTGGTTTCATCCCCAAGCTTATGAATGGTCTTAATAATCTCAGCTTCGCCATTGTTGCAGGAATTGGTGGTCTGCTTGCGATCCGTGGGTCGATTACAGTGGGTGTGATCATCGTATTCGTTGAATATACCCGCCAGTTTACTCGTCCGCTTAATGATTTAGCGAATCAGTGGAATACCTTGCTCTCAGCGGTGGCAGGGGCAGAACGGGTGTTTGAAGTGCTGGACGAAGAGACCGAGGCTAAAGATGAAGGTGCAGCCATATCACTTGAAACTGTACAGGGTGCGGTGAAGTTTGAAAATGTAGCTTTTTCTTATGATGGAGGTTCTAACACGCTGCAGGATATCAGCTTTGAAGCGAAGCCTGGTGAGATGATCGCTTTAGTTGGACCTACCGGTGCAGGCAAAACAACGCTAATAGGGCTGTTATCCCGTTTTTATGATCCTAATCAGGGGAAAATCACGCTGGATGGCTTAGATATCACTTCGATTCGGCGGGAAAGCTTGAGAAGTCATATGGCCTTTGTATTGCAGGATTCCTTTTTGTTCAAAGGGAGTATCCGCGATAACATCCGGTACGGGAGGCTGGATGCGTCCGATGAAGAGGTTGAAGAGGCGGCTAAGCTGGCCAATGCCCATTCTTTTATTATGCGAATGCCCGAAGGTTATGAACGGATGCTCTCGGCGGATGGCAGCGGTATAAGCCAAGGGCAGAAGCAGCTGCTCTCCATTGCGAGAGCGATTCTTGCTAACCCCTCTATGCTTGTGCTTGATGAAGCAACCAGCAGTATTGATACAGTGACCGAGATCAAGATTCAGGAAGGGCTGCAGGCGCTGATGAAAGGGCGAACGAGCTTCGTCATCGCTCATAGACTTGGCACGATTCGTGCGGCTGATCGAATTCTTGTGCTTCAGGGCGGCAGATTATTGCAGCAAGGCTCTCATGAAGAGCTGCTGAAGCAAGGCGGACTGTACAGTGAGTTGGTACAGGGGCGGCGGAACGAGGCACTTGATAAGGCTGGTATTTAAGAAAAAGGCGAGAATTTTCAGGGAGCGCAGATTGCGTCCTTGAAAGTTCTCGCCTTTATGTTATTTGTGATAGATAACGAGCACCAGATCGGGTGAGCTGGGAGGGTTTGAATGTGGGGAAATCTATTGTACAAATTACAATCAGCAGGGTAATAAGGCTTGATTGTGTGCGATTCGAGATTCATATGATCAGATGAACAAATGATGAGATGAAAATGCTGATTCTAAGTTTAGTATAGCATCTTAAGAGATCGTTTCCTGCGTTCCGGCTTGTTTCGCCTTTTGCTTCTCCTTGAACCTTGGACCTACGTAATTCTTCTTACGGTCCCTAGCCAGAATCCAGCCACCAAGGAAAGTCATGCCAGCTGCGAAGAGCAGCAATCCACCACCGAAATGCAGCCAAGCAAAGTGGGGCACAACGGTATCATCACCATGCATGGATATGTAATCAAAAATATCATCCTTCATCATGAGGAAGCCCTTCATTGCTATTAAGCCCGGAAACACAAGAATAAGGATGGCAATGAAGCGTGAAATTAACAGTTTCATAAGTGTCTCCTACCCCTCTTAGCCCTTTAGATTCACCCATATGATAACGCTTTAGCAAGAAAAAGTCCATTTGCATATGACGTTTATAAGTTTTGTAATAGAGCAAAAAGAGAGTACAATATACTAAGTAAAATGAACTTACGTGTAATGACTGGAGGATACATATCATGACAATTTCATGTGACGTGGCCATACTTGGCGGAGGTACTGGAGGGTATGTGGCGGCTATTCGCGCTGCACAGCTTGGAAAGTCCGTTGTCGTCATCGAAATGGACAAACTGGGAGGAACCTGTCTGCATCGGGGCTGCATTCCTAGTAAATCACTGCTCCGTAGTGCAGAGGTATATGCTGAAATCAATGAGAGTGAGAGCTATGGCATTGAGACAAGCGGTGTACAGCTGGTATTCCCAAAGGTACAGAAACGCAAAGAAGCTGTAGTTGAGCAACTTCATCAAGGCGTACAATATTTGATGCGCAAAAATAAAATACAAGTTGTCAAAGGTAAAGGGCGCGTAACGGGTCCTTCTATTTTTTCTCCGCGCAGCGGTGCTGTAGCTGTGGAACTGGAAGATGGGGAGATGGAAACAGTAGTTTCCAGCCATCTTATTATTGCTACGGGCTCACGCCCACGAGTATTGCCTGGTCTCGAACCAGACGGGAAAGTGATTCTTAGCAGTGATGAAGCGCTCATGCTCGAAGAGCTGCCATCTTCTATCATTATTGTGGGCGGCGGTGTAATTGGGGTCGAATGGGCTTCAATGCTGGCTGATTTTGGAGTGCAGGTGACTGTGGTTGAAGCGGCAGGTCAGTTACTGCCTCAAGAGGATGAAGAGGTAGCTAAGGAACTGCAACGGTTGTTGAAAAAGCGTGGTGTTAAGGTACTGACAGAAACTACAGTGGATGCTGCAACCTGCCAGGTAACGGAGGATGGAATTTCGATTGAAGCCCGTAAGGGAGAGCAAAGTCAAAGCCTGTCCGCAGAAAAATTGCTTGTATCCGTAGGCAGAGTGGCCAACATCGAGAATATTGGTCTGGAAAACACAGACATTCGCTTTGACAAAGGGATTATTGCTGTAAACGCTAGTATGCAGACGGCAGAACCGCATATTTATGCGATTGGCGACTGCATCGGCGGGCTTCAATTGGCTCATGCAGCCAGTCATGAAGGGATTATGGCGGTTAACCATCTATCTGGTGAGAAGCTACATCCTTATCATACACATTTAGTGCCACGTTGTGTCTATACTCGGCCTGAGGTAGCAAGTGTGGGTTACACCGAGAAGGAAGCTAAAGAGCTTGGACATGATGTAGTGATTGGCAAGTTCCCATTCTCGGCCATTGGTAAGGCAATTGTATATGGCCAGAAGGACGGATTTGTCAAAGTTGTAGCGGATCGTAGCAGTGGAGATATTCTTGGTGTGCAGATGATTGGTCCTCATGTGACGGATCTAATTGGAGAAGCGGCCTTGGCACAGCTTCTGGATGCAACACCTTGGGAGATTGGTGAAGCTATACATGCTCACCCTACCCTTTCGGAGATTATCGGAGAAGCAATGTTAGCTGTGGATGGAAGATCTATTGGATTTTAGTTTTTCTTAGCTTTTCTTTTTGGGTAGAAAGGGATTATAATATACTCAAGCCAAGTCTTAGTACCAGGTTTTAAGATCAGGGCACAATTGGTCTTAATTCCTGTAAGACTTCAGGCTTTATGAATAAGGAGGTATCTCTTTATGGAATCCCAAGGTACTGTAGAAACGATTAACAGACATAAGCAGCTTGGACTTAGTGACGGCCAGGTCATCGATATGTACAGATATATGTCGCTCGCTCGTAAATACGATGAGCGCAGTCTGCTGCTTCAGCGCGCTGGCAAGATCAACTTTCATGTCTCCGGCATAGGCCAGGAGGCGGGTCAGGTGGCGGCGGCGTTCGCGCTGGACCGGCAAAATGATTATTTTTTACCGTATTACCGCGATTATGCTTTCGTGCTCTCAGTGGGTATGACTACACGCGAACTTATGTTGTCCGTATTCGCAAAGGCAGAAGACCCAAACAGTGGTGGGCGGCAAATGCCGGGTCACTTTGGCAGCAAACGTCTGCGTATTGTGACAGGGTCAAGCCCTGTAACCACGCAGGTCCCTCATGCGGTTGGCTTTGCTCTGGCGGCCAAAATGCAGAAGAAGAAATTCGTCTCCTTTGTAACCTTCGGTGAAGGTTCCAGCAATCAGGGGGATTTTCATGAAGCTTGTAACTTTGCCGGAGTGAATAAGCTGCCGGTTATTATCATGTGCCAGAACAATCAGTACGCAATCTCTGTTCCTGTTCATAAACAGTTAGGCGGCAAGGTTAGCGACCGTGCGCTGGGTTATGGATTTCCTGGTGTGCGTGTAGACGGAAACGATCCGCTTGAGGTTTATCGTGTCGTTAAGGAAGCGCGGGAAAGAGCCCTCGCGGGTGAAGGTCCTACGCTGATTGAAGCGATGATGTACCGTTTGTCTCCACACTCCACCTCAGATAATGATCTGGCTTACCGGACCAAAGAAGAGGTTGATGAGAACTGGAAGAAGGACGGCGTAGCAGGATTCCGTAATTACTTGATCGGTCTGGGATTGTGGAGTGACGAGCAAGAACAAGATCTTGCTGCTGAATGCAATCTTGAGCTTAAAGCGGCTATCGAATATGCCGATAATGCTCCGTTCCCGAAACCGGAAGACACACTGCTGCATGTATACAGTGATTCCGACCTCAAAGGAGGGGCATAAACCATGGCTATAATGGAATATATCGATGCCATCAGGCTCGCGATGAAGGAAGAAATGGAGCGCGATGATTCCGTGTTCGTGCTTGGTGAGGACGTTGGTCTCAAAGGCGGCGTATTTACCACAACTAAAGGTCTACAGGAACAGTTTGGCGAAGAGCGGGTTATGGATACACCCCTCGCTGAATCAGCGATTGCTGGTGTAGCCATCGGAGCAGCTATGTACGGAATGAAACCAATTGCTGAAATGCAATACTCCGACTTTATGCTTCCAGCGACGAATCAAATCATTAGTGAAGCGGCTAAAATCCGTTATCGTTCAAATAACGATTGGAGTTGCCCGGTTGTCATTCGTGCCCCTATTGGCGGCGGGGTGTTCGGCGGTTTGTATCATTCACAGTGTCCAGAATCGATTTTCTTTGGTACACCTGGATTGAAGATTGTAGCGCCTTACTCCGCTTATGATGCTAAAGGTTTGTTGAAGGCAGCCGTACGTGATCCTGATCCGGTTCTTTTCTTTGAGAACAAAAAGTGTTACAAGCTGATCAAGGAAGAAGTGCCGGAAGGGGATTACACCGTTCCAATTGGCGAAGCTAATCTGTTGCGTGAGGGAACGGATATTACGGTGATTGGCTACAGTCTTCCGCTGCATTTTGCTATGCAGGCTGCGGAAGAATTGGAACGCGAGGAAGGAATTACAGCACATATTCTTGATCTGCGTACCTTGCAACCGCTGGATCGTGATGCGATTATTGCTGCTGCCCGTCAGACCGGTAAGGTATTGATTGTGCATGAAGATAATAAAACAGGCGGAATTGGCGGCGAAGTGGCGGCCATTATCGCTGAGCATTGTCTGTTCGAGCTGGATGCACCGATCTTCCGTCTCTGTGGTCCCGATGTTCCGGCGATGCCAATCAGCCCGCCAATGGAGAAGTTTTTCATGCTAAGTAAAGAAAAAGTGAAGGCGGAAATGCTCCGGCTAGCACAATATTAATTTGTTAAGTAGATGCGAAGCTTCCTAAAACTCAGGTGATGCTTACGAAGCTTCGTAAAACTTTAAGAATATGCTTACGAAGCAAGTTTTACTATGTAGTCTTTCTAAGAGTCAATGCTTCGTAAAACTTTTAAGGAGTGAAAAGATGTCTGACAACCAAAAGTTGACTGACGTGATCATGCCGCAGCTGGCGGAATCGCTAGTATCGGCGACGATCGGCAAATGGCTGAAGAAACCGGGCGATCCGGTAGAGCAATACGAACCAATATGTGAGCTTATCACTGATAAAGTAAATGCGGAATTGCCTTCGACTGTAGATGGAGTTATGGGTGAGCTTTTGGCGGAAGAAGGTCAGGTTGTTAATGTCGGCGAAGTGATTTGCCGTATTGCAGTTCCTGTGGCTGCCTCTGCTGCTGCTCCAAGTACGAATCAGACGACAATTGCATCGAATGCTTCTAATGATGTTGCAGGGCAGAAGTCCACTGCAAATGCTGGCGATTCGATGCGTGCTCGTTATTCTCCTGCAGTACAGACACTGGCTGCTGAGCATAACATTGATCTATCGTTGGTTACTGGTACAGGTATGGGTGGCAGAATTACCCGTAAAGATGTGCTAACCTTCTTAGAAAAAGGTGGAGCTACATCCGCAGCTTCAACTCCTGCTAGTCAGCCTGCCCCGTCTGTATCACAACCACCAGCTCCACAGTTTGTTCAAACCGAAGTGAAGAAAGCGGAAGAGCCTCTTCGCCATTCCGGGCTACATTTGAGCGAATCTCCGCGTATTCCAACGATAGAGGTTGAGGGTGGACGAGGAAGCAGTTCGGAATATCTGATTGATGTAACACCAATCCGAAACACAATTGCTACAAGAATGCGCCAGAGTGTCTCGGAGATTCCACATGCTTGGACGATGATTGAGGTGGACGTGACTAATCTGGTAGCGCTGCGCAATAAACATAAGGAAGAATTCAAGCGCAAGGAAGGCATCAATCTAACCTATCTGGCTTTCATGATGAAGGCTGTTGTGAGTGCGATTAAGGATTACCCGATTATGAACTCTGTCTGGGCTGTAGACAAAATTATTGTCAAACGTGATATCAATATCTCGTTAGCGGTAGGTACAGAAGATTCGGTTATCACTCCTGTGATTAAGAAGGCTGATCAGAAAAATGTCGCTGGGTTGGCTCGTGAGATTGATGAATTGGCACAAAAAACACGCGAAGGCAAACTTAGTCTGGAAGATTTGCAGGGAGGGACTTTCACTGTAAATAATACAGGCTCGTTTGGCTCCATTCTTTCTTATCCAATCATTAACTATCCACAAGCAGCGATTCTGACCTTTGAATCGATTGTGAAAAAGCCTGTGGTCATCAATGATATGATCGCTGTTCGCTCAATGGCTAATATTTGTCTGTCCCTGGATCACCGGATTCTGGACGGAGTCATTTGTGGCCGTTTCTTGCAACGCGTCAAGGATAATATAGAAGGATATACACCGGACACTAAGCTCTATTAATGAATAACTAGCCAAACTGTGCAGGCAGGAGACTGGAAAAGGGGACCTGACGGTATGAAAAATACGGATTTTCGTAAGCTGCAGATTTCATATGACCCCATTATGGAGTATGGGACTGCCTGGGAGCTGCAAAAAGAAAGTGTGCATGCCATTGATTCTGGCGAGCAGCCGGAGCGACTTATTCTTTTGCAGCATCCGCCTACCTATACTATCGGTTCACAAAATCATCCTGAACATCTTCTCTTGGATCAAGAGCAGCTCGAAGAAAAAGGAATCGCGCTGTTTGAAATCGATCGCGGAGGAGATATTACATATCACGGACCAGGTCAGCTTGTAGGTTATCCGATCCTTAAGCTCGGAGAGGATGGCAAAGTGGATTTGCATGGGTACTTGCGCAGTCTGGAGGCTGTTATTATTGATTATTTGGCATCCTACGGAATTGTCGGAGATCGTAAACCGGAGTATACCGGAGTATGGGTTGGCGATGAGAAGATCTGTGCTATTGGTGTGAAGTTTAATAAGAGTAAATTTCGAAGAGGTTTTATTACCAGTCATGGTTTTGCTTTTAACATTTCTGAGGGGATTGCGGCGCGCGGGTTTCAAGGGATTATTCCATGCGGGATCACCGATTTTGGAATAACTTCTCTAGAGGAATGTGCAGGTCGTCGATTTGAGCTTCAAGAGGTGGCTAGAGAGCTGGTCCCATATTTCTTGAAACATTTTCCATATGAAGAGCTGATGGATACTTTCTGTGATATAGCAAAGGCTGATTAAGAACAAACGTGCAGGCCAAATAGCGGCAAGGTGTTCCTAGCCGCTATTATTAATGCTTCCTGAGCAATGTTTAACCTGCAAGGAACGGCTCGATAACCATAAATAGCGTAGAGGCAATCATGGCAAACAACATGACGTAGATGAAGATCTTGAACCATTTATTACGTTGCATGGGTAACTCCTTTAGATTTAGTTTAAGTTATTAACATGAAGATGGTAATGCCGTACAACCATTGTACCGTATTCACGAAAGAGAGGGAAGTCCAGTGATTTCACAAGACCGATTGATTCAGGAGTTTATGGAACTTGTCCAAGTTGATAGCGAAACAAGAAATGAACGGCAGATTGCCGATGTCCTTAAGAGTAAGTTTAACGCACTGGGTTTAGAAGTGCTCGAAGACGATTCCCAGGAAAGAACCGGACATGGAGCAGGTAATCTATTCATTACCTGGCCAGCTGAGAATGGAGGAGCTGCTCCAAAGCTTCTGTTCACTTGCCATATGGATACGGTTGTTCCCGGACAAAATATCAAGCCTACACTTGGTTCAGATGGATGGATTACAAGTGATGGCACTACGATTCTTGGAGCCGATGACAAAGCAGGGCTTGCTGCGTTGTTCGAAGCCATTCGTGTTATCCAAGAGCAAAAGCTTCCGCATGGTCAGATTCAATTCGTGATTACAGCGGGTGAAGAATCTGGATTGCTGGGCGCACGTTCGATGGATCCAAGTAACTTGGATGCTGACTTCGGCTTTGCACTTGATTCCAATGGTGAAGTTGGAGCGATTGCGGTGGCAGCACCGACACAGGCTAAAATCACGATGCAAATCTTTGGGAAATCGGCTCATGCTGGCGTGAACCCTGAGGACGGCATCAGCGCAATTCAAGTCGCTAGCAAAGCGATTGCAGCCATGAAGCTGGGTCGTATTGATAATGAAACCACAGCGAATATTGGAAAGTTCGCTGGCGGCGGCCCAACGAATGTAGTGTGTGATCACGTTCAGTTGGATGCAGAAGCACGCAGTATTGTGCAGGAGAAGGTAGGCGATCAAATCGCTTCGATGCGCGAAGCACTCGAGACAACTGTGCGGGAATACGGCGCAGAATGCGAATTCCGCAGTGAAATCATCTACCCTGCTTTTAGCTTTAATGAGCATGATGCAGTAGTGCAGCTTGCACAGCGGGCCATTACTTCTATGGGGCTTACTCCACGTCTGTTCCACTCTGGCGGAGGTAGTGACGCTAATGTATTCAACGGTCTAGATGTTCCGACTGTTAACCTTGCAGTGGGTTATGAACATATCCATACTACCAAGGAACGGATTAAAGCCGAAGATATCGTTAAAGTGGCTGAACTCGTTGTGAATATTGTAAAAGAGAGCGCAAAGGGCTAATTGCCTTATAAAACAGCAGAGCAGCGATCTTACCGTAACGGAGGATTGCTGCTCTGCATTTTTTTATGGGGAGTTTAGTGTAGCAATATCAAGGTAAATCCAAAAAAAGTCATGCGACCTCTAACGCCGCTTTTGGCGAGTCTCGAAGTAGAAATTTTCGGAATGCTCCGATGAAGTCTTCATGCCAGTAGCGACACTGGGGTCCATAGGCATATCCATGTGCAGAGAGCGATAGCGTCAAGTCACCACCCTCTCTTGAGGCTAAAGGACCCAGATGACGCTATAAGCAAAATTATCGCCATTTGAGCAGAATTTCGGACACCAGTGCAGCTATTCCTTAGGAAGAGGAGCATATAGTGTGTTTTTCATGCTGATAGCGGCAATGGAGTCCGATAGCATAGCAAAAGGGGAAAAGGTGTGTTTAAGGGCAGCTGTGTCCGATAGCGTCAAGTCCGTCCCCTCTCTTGAGGCAAAAGGACCCAGATGACGCTATAAGCAATATTATCGCCATTTGAGCAGAGTTTCGGACACCAGCGCAGCTAATCCTTAAAAAGAGGAGTATATAGTGTGTTTTTTGTGCTGATAGCTGCACTGGGGTCCGATAGCATCGCAAAAGTACGAGAAAGGTGTGTTTAAGGTCAACTGAGTCCGATAGCACGAGTCACATCCGATAGTGCGAGACACATCCGACAGCGCGAGTCACATCACATAGTGCCGAGACACATCACACAGCAACGAGTCACATTCGATAGCACCGAGACACAACAGATAGCGTCAAGTCCGCCCTCTCTCTTGAGACTAAAGGACCCAGATGACGCTATAAGCAATATTATCGCCATTTGAGCAGAATTTCGGACACCAGTGCAGCTATTCCTTAGGAAGAGGAACATATAGTGTGTTTTTCATGCTGATAGCGGCAATGGGGTCCGACAGCATAGCAAGTGGGGAAAACGTGTGTTTAAGGTCAACTGAGTCCGATAGCGTACAAAGATAGGCGCAATAGCGATCTAATCAAACAAGTTGTGCTAGATATCAACATCGTAAGCGCGATAGTCGCTTAATCAAACAACTTGTGCCCAATACCAGCATCGTAAGCACAAAAGTCCCTCTAATCGGGGAGGACGCAAAAAGACTGGGGTGCCCCAGCAGCCATTTCATGGCTTTTGAGACACCCCTATAGTTGTGTGAACATGTATGGCTAAGTCCCAAAGGAGAGGATGAATTCATCCTGCCTTGGACGGAAGGATTGTAGATTGATCGTGCAGGGAAAGAATGTATGCCAGGGGCATATCGCGCCCATACTGCTGGATCCATCCAGCCAAGATGGCCTTTATTTCCTCCGGCTTACCTACCATCATAACTGCGGATGAGCTTGTACGGCTGAAGATTTCGTTCATCTGAAATTCCTTCTTTCCCTTTAAGTTTGCTATAATACACCGTATGCACAATAGAGAAAAAGGAGACCAGAAACTTTATGGGAGAACAACATTTGCACAGCAAACCCGAGCTTGATGAAGTGACATTGTCTACACAGCCTGTTTTTGATGGGAAGATTATATCTTTGCAGGTGGACACAGTGAGACTGCCTGATGGAAATACTGCGACACGTGAAGTTGTGAAGCATCCTGGCGCCGTAGCGGTGCTTGCTTTAAACAACAACAAAATGCTTGTTGTAGAGCAATACCGTCAGCCCATGCAACGCACTGAGGTAGAAATTCCGGCTGGGAAGCTGGATAAAGGTGAAGATCCATTAGTTGCGGCTGGTCGTGAACTTCAGGAAGAGACTGGATTTCACAGTGGAGATCTGAAATTGCTTAAATCCTTCTATACTTCTCCCGGCTTCGCCGATGAGATTATTCATTTGTATGTGACTACTAACGCTCAACCAGGGGATATGTCACTGGACGAGGATGAATTTCTAGAGGTTTCGGAGCTTACCCTGGAGGAAGCGTATCAATATATGGCTGACGGGCGCATCGCGGATGCAAAAACGATGATGGCAGTGTACGCTTGGCATCTATACACGCTGACAGGCCAATGGAATTAACAACTGAACTGAAGAGTTTCTATTGCGATTTGCATGTTCATATTGGACGAACGTCGGAAGGTCAGGCTGTCAAAATTAGCGGCAGCCGCGAGCTTACCTTTGCGGGCATTGCCAAAGAAGCTGCAGAGCGCAAGGGACTAGAAATGATCGGTATTATAGACAGTCATTCACCTGGCGTACTGCGGGATATTCAGCGCTCTTTGGAATCTGGAGAGATGACGTTAGCTGAAGGTGGAGGGATTGCTTACCGAGGGACTACGATCATTCTGGGGACAGAGATTGAAATCCGCGAGCCTGGGCGAAAAGAGTGCCATGTGCTCGCTTACATGCCGGACGTGGAACGCATGACCGACTTTAGTGCGTGGATGAGCCGCTATATGCGGAATGTGAATCTAAGTTCCCAGCGCCTGTATGCTCCGGCTAGGGAGCTTCAGGATGAGATTTACGGGCGGGGAGGCATTCTTATCCCTGCACATATTTTTACGCCTCACAAGGGCTTGTACGGCTGTGCAGCCGAGCGTATGGCGGACATCTTTGATCTGGGACGCATAGCTGCGGTTGAACTTGGGCTGAGTGCAGATTCCGAAATGGCTGGATATCTCTCTGAACTGGATGATTTCACGTTTCTAACCAACTCAGATGCGCATTCACTGGGTAAGTTAGGGCGTGAGTATAATGTGATGGAGCTGGCACGGCCTTCGTTCGCTGAACTGCGGCTTGCACTGGAACGTAAAAATGGGCGGAAGGTAAGTGCTAATTTCGGACTTAATCCGCGGCTTGGCAAATACCACCGGAGCTATTGCGGGGGCTGCGGCAGTATTATTGATGAGGCTTATGTCAACGCGGATCGTTGCCAATATTGCGGCAGTCTTAAGCTGGTTAGAGGTGTCTTCGACCGGATCCTAGATATTGCTGACCGCAAGACGCCGTTAGTGCCTGCTGACCGTCCACCCTATCATTATCAGGTTCCGCTTGAATTTATCCCGGGGTTAGGGAAGGCGAAGATGAACGCGTTACTGCAAGCATTTGGAACTGAGATGAACATTTTACATGGTTGTGGTGAAGCGGAAATTGCCAGCGTTGTAGGTGCGGATCTGGCGTCGATGATCGTCCAGGCCCGCTCTGGCATTTTGGAGCTATCAGCAGGCGGTGGCGGGACGTACGGTAAAGTGGTACAGCCCAGAAAGTAGAGTCATTACCTAAAGGACAAGTCATATCGCGGGACGTTTTCTCATATGGTGTAACATGTAACCGGAAAGGGGAACGTCCCAAATGCGTAATTTACGGCTGATGATGAAGGAACAGACGCCTCTGTATATTTTTGTCGGCGTATTATTTCTGGTAGGTGTTGTATTTGGAGCTCTTATCGTTAGTGCGCTTACGATGGATCAGCAGCAGGAGCTGGGGGATTATCTGGGGAATTTCTTTGTTACGGTTGATCAGCAAGGTCTGCCAGCCGCACCTGATTCGTACTGGAGTATAGCAGCCTTGAATCTGAAATGGATCGGACTGATCTGGATTCTTGGGTTGTCGGTCATTGGGCTGCCAGGAATTTTGATTCTTGATTTTTTAAAAGGGGTACTGATCGGTTTTACGGTTGGCTGTCTGGTCAGTCAATATTCTTGGCATGGGATGTTGTTCGCGTTAGTTTCTGTGGCTCCACATAATCTGGTGCTGATCCCTGTGCTGCTGGTTAGCAGTGCAGCTGCGATAGCTTTTTCCTTGCAGATGATCCGCAGCCGGGTGATGGGACAACGCCGGACGCCAGTGACTCGTCCTTTTACCATGTACACTATATTGTCATTTGTGATGGCGCTTTTGATCCTGGGTATTTCATGTTTTGAGACCTGGGTTACACCAACCATGATGCGTTGGGTCACGCCTTCACTTGTACAAGCGGTGACGACCTTGACTGTGCAGTAAAAGCGTTTGACTTCTGAAAGCGACACCCCCTATAATGGAAGAAGTGGTTTGAAGACCGGTGCGGTAATTATCCAAGGGGGAGGGAGACAGGTGGAAGCACGGATAGACAAGATTAAGCAACAGTTACAATCCCAAGGATACAAGCTTACACCCCAACGGGAAGCGACCTTAAGAGTGCTGCTGGAGAATGAGGAAGATCATCTTAGCGCGGAAGACGTATTTATGCTCGTGAAGGAGAAAGCTCCCGAGATCGGTCTTGCGACTGTGTATCGTACCCTCGAACTTCTCAGTGAGCTACATGTCGTAGAAAAGATCAATTTCGGCGACGGTGTAGCCCGGTATGATTTGCGAACAGATACTGCGAAGCATCATCATCATCACTTAATTTGTGTGCAATGCGGCAGTATGGATGAGATTCGCGAGGATTGGCTCGGTCCGCTGGAAGAGCGACTGGAGAAAGAGTTTAATTTCACAGTGCTTGATCATAGACTTGATTTCCATGGGATTTGCTACCGCTGTACTGATAAGAACAATACAGACGGAAATCCATCCTAAGTTATCTTATATTAAGAATTAACTTCACAAGTCCTCCCCGGTTCCTATACCGGAGGGGGCTTTTTAAATGATTAGTCTATTAGAGCCATACATATCAGCCTTTTTTGGAGCATAAAATGAAGGACGAGCAGAATTCATTTATATGTAATAGGAGGCGTCCTTATGATTGTTTCTGTGCCCAAAACAGTGCGCAAGCTGTATTTTATGATCATGTTTGTGGCTCTAAGCTATTTACTCTACTATGCTATGAGCTGGCTAGGGGAATGGCTTAGTCCGATAGAGAACTATGGAATTCCTGAAGGCACTGCTGTTCGGGCATTTGATCACGCCGAGGTTGGTGATGATGGTCTGGATGCAAGGCAGCGCTTACGTTTCTATTACTGGTTCGGAGAATGAAAGCTCCGCAGGAAGCAGGAACAAGCGAGAAGAATGTCGAAGAAAGCTAGGGTGGATTTATGCAGAGTAAGAGTTGTGTACACATCTGCTGAAGCCTCATGCTGAATGTGCTGCAGGAAGACACTAAGAGTAGCTGCGCCAGGACAGGAGCGTGAAATAATGAAGTCACACTTGCAGCCTTTTTTACATTATTTGTCCGGAGATAAAGGCTTGTCCCCGAATACACTGGAATCTTACGGTAGGGATGTATCGCAGTTTCTAGAGTTTGCTGAAGAGCGGGGGGCTGAACAGCCTGAAGAAATCCGAAGAGCTCATGTGATGTTATATCTTGGCTCCTTACGCGGAGCGGGAAGAGCCACTGCAACGCTCAACAGAAACGCGGTGTCCCTGCGGGCCTTTTTTCATTATTTGTTGAAGGAACGTTTAATTGAGCAGGATCCAACACTGGACATGGAAACCATGAAGCCTGATAAGAAGCCACCTATGGTGCTTGCGGTTTCGGAGGTTGAGCGGCTGCTGGCTGCTCCAGATGTGAGTACAGCACAAGGGATGCGCGATAAGGCAATGCTGGAATTGCTCTACGCAACGGGGATAAAGGTTTCTGAATTGATTTCTCTTAACGTAGACGATGTGCATACGGACATGAAGTTTGCGCGCTGTACAGGGACTTCGGGCAAGGAACGAGTGGTTCCCATTGGAACCATTGCTGCTGAGAGTGTAGCAGCTTACACTTCTCTTATGCGGGACAAGCTGCTTCGTGATCATCAGGAGGAGCCGGCCATGTTCCTGAATAGCCTAGGTGGGCGATTAACCCGCCAGGGGTTCTGGAAAATCATAAAAAAATACGCACGGGAAGCAAACATTGAGCAGGATATTACACCGCATACGCTTAGGCATTCCTTCGCCGCCCATTTACTGGAAGGTGGAGCGGATTTGCGTTCCGTACAACAAATGCTGGGTCATGCTGATATTTCGACGACTCAGATTTATAACGGTATCGCCCGTAAGAATATGAAGGAAGTATATGAGAGCCATCATCCCAGAGCTCGCTGATCATGCTTCAAAGATGCTTTTTGTGAGTAAGATAGTTATGATGGAATCATACTTATAGGATAGACTGGGGAATGGGTAATTTTCCACAGGTTATCCTTTGGCAGAAACGGATACCTGACAGGCGATACATTGTATCGCTAGCTACGGAAGCATCTGACTTCCGGGAGAAGGTACAGCCGTTTCTTCTTGTTGGTGCAAACGAATGAACTAACGATCTATATTAAAAAAGGAGTGAAGACAATATGTCCTCATTTAAACGAATTGGTTTTATTGTTCTGGATAGTGTAGGTATCGGAGAAGCTCCAGATGCTGCGAATTTTGGTGATGCGGGTTCACATACGCTTGGTCATATTTTGAACCGTGTTCCCGGATTGAAACTCCCTAACCTACAGCAGTTAGGATTAGCTAATATTGCTCCGCTGCCGCCGCTTGAACCTGTAGCTTCACCAACAGGATATTATGGCAAGATGCAGGAAGTATCTGTCGGTAAGGATACGATGACCGGGCACTGGGAGCTGATGGGGCTGAAGATCGAGGTTCCATTCAATACGTATCCGGATGGATTTCCGGCAGAATTGATTGAGAAATTCGAAGCAGCAACTGGTCGGAAAGTGATCGGTAATAAACCAGCTTCCGGTACGGAAATTCTAGTTGAATATGGCGAAGAGCAGATGAAGACCGGAGCTTGGATTGTCTACACCTCTGCGGACAGTGTATTCCAGCTTGCGGCACATGAAGATATCATTCCACTGGAAGAGCTATACAGCGCATGTAAAATCGCCCGTGAGCTAACTATGGCTCCAGAATTCTCCGTAGGGCGTGTTATTGCTCGTCCATATGTTGGCGAACCAGGAAAGTTCGTACGGACCTCAAATCGCCATGATTATGCCGTGAAACCACCGGAACCAACGGTAATGAACGCGCTGGCTGATATCGGAAAAGATGTTATCGCGGTAGGAAAGATCAACGATATTTTCACAGGTGAAGGGGTTACAGCTTCTTACCCTACGAAGAGCAATGAACATGGTATCGAAGTCACCATTGAGCAACTTCGCCAACCGTTCAATGGCTTGCTGTTCACGAATCTGGTGGATTTTGACTCTTTATATGGACACCGTCGCGATCCGGAAGGATATGGTCATGCACTGGAAGTATTCGATCAGGCGCTGCCTGAAATTCTATCCACGCTTGGTGAAGATGACCTGTTGATTATTTCAGCAGATCATGGGAATGATCCAATCCATAGCGGAACAGATCATACTCGTGAATATGTGCCACTGCTTATTTACAGCCCACGCCTTAAGCATCCAGATAGCTTAGGTATTCGTGAGACCTTCTCGGATGTTGCCGCAACCATTGCTGATAATTTCGGTGCGAAGGCGCCGCAGTATGGGACAAGCTTTTTAGCGAAACTGCAATAAAAGGATGTGGGTTGCGCCACAACATTCATTAAGGAGGATCATCCATAGCATGTTAACTCAAAAAGAAATTCAAGAAGCAGCCATTTATATAAAAGACAAATGTCCGGTGGCTCCGGAAATTGGATTGATCCTTGGTTCAGGACTCGGTGTGCTGGCAGACCTGATCACCGATGGAATCAGCATTCCATATGATGAGATTCCTCACTTCCCTGTGTCCACTGTAGAAGGGCATGAGGGAGAACTGCTGATCGGTATGATTGAAGGACGCCGTGTCGTGATGATGAAGGGCCGCTTTCATATGTATGAGGGATATGGACCGGAGGTAACGGCATTCCCTGTTCGGGTTATGAAAGAACTTGGTATAGCCAGCCTATTAGTAACTAATGCTGCTGGTGGAGTGAACACAGATTTCACGCCGGGCGATCTTATGCTCCTTACGGATCATCTTAATATGACGGGGCGGAACCCGTTAATAGGACCTAATGATCCTGCACTGGGCGTGCGCTTCCCGGATATGTCAACCGCTTATAGTCGCCGCCTAATCAAGGTAGCGAAGGAAACGGCAGCGCAGCAGAATTTCGAATTCAAAGAAGGCGTATATGCAGGTCTGCTGGGACCTTGCTACGAAACACCTGCTGAAATCGTAATGCTTCGTCATCTAGGGGCTGACGCTGTGGGCATGTCTACTGTGTCGGAAACCATTGTTGCCCGTCATGCAGGTATCGAGGTATTGGGTATCTCCTGTATTACTAACATGGCTGCGGGAATTCTGGATCAACCTCTCAACCATGAAGAGGTTATGGAAACTGCAGACCGTGTGCGTGAGCGTTTCCTGAAGCTGGTGTTGGGCTTTATTCCGAAAATGTAATTTCGGGTACTGCATTTTGAATTTTTGGGAGGTCCAATCTATGACACAAGTGAATGAACTTGAGCCATTGACGTTTGAACAGATAATGAAGGTAACTAATTTGACTAGACCAAAATTTATCGGACTTGCTCGCGCAATTGTCCGTGAAGTGCAGGTGTAATATGAGAGCTGTCGATATTATTCAGAAAAAAAGAGATGGTGGAGAGCTGAGTCGTGAGGAAATTTCCTTTCTAATTCAGGGCTACAGTAAAGGTGAAGTGCCTGATTATCAGCTCTCTGCTTGGGCAATGGCTGTTTATTTTCAAGGCATGAACGCGCGGGAAACCGGCGATCTAACGATGGAAATGGCGATGTCCGGCGATCAAGTAGATCTTAGCCCAATCGCAGGTATTAAAGTCGATAAACACTCCACAGGCGGAGTGGGCGATAAAACAACTGTAGTATTGGCACCCTTGGTAGCTTCTGCTGGAGTACCGGTAGCGAAGATGTCCGGTCGTGGACTTGGGCACACTGGAGGCACGCTCGATAAGCTGGAGTCCATCAGTGGTTTCTCTATCGAGATGGCTCATGAGCGTTTCTTTGACCAAGTAGGAGAGATCGGGGCTGCCGTGATCGGTCAGTCGGGCAACATTACACCCGCAGACAAAAAGCTGTATGCCCTTCGGGATGTAACTGCAACAGTTGAATCCATCCCCCTTATTGCAAGCTCTGTGATGAGCAAGAAGATTGCGGCAGGTGCGGATGCGATCGTGTTGGATGTCAAAACAGGCAGCGGTGCTTTTATGAAGACGCTGGATGATTCTATAGCACTCGCTCAGGCGATGGTTGACATTGGAACGCATCTGGGTCGCAATACCGTTGCAATCATCAGTGATATGGACCAGCCGCTTGGTTACGGGATCGGAAATGCGTTGGAAATTAAGGAAGGAATCGAGACCTTGAAGGGTCATGGTCCAAAGGATCTACAGGAGGTCTGTCTTATTCTGGGCAGCCAGATGCTTGTTCTTGGCGGCAAAGCCAAGGATGAAGCGGAGGCACGTTCGATTCTTATGACGCATATTGAAGATGGCAGTGCGCTAGAGAAGTTCAAACAAATCGTGAAGGCACAAGGTGGAGATGTATCGCAAATTGATTCTCCGGAGAAGCTCCCTACTGCTAAGCGATTCATTGAAGTGAAGGCGAAAACGAAGGGGTTCATAGAAGGTATTCAGGCCGAGGAAATTGGCGTTGCGGCTATGCTGCTTGGAGCTGGACGTGAAACTAAGGAATCCGTAATCGATCTGGCTGTGGGGATTCAACTCTCCAAAAAGGTTGGAGATGCTGTAGAGATCGGCGAGACGCTTGCAGTCTTGCATATCAACGATGCCAGTGAGAAGAAAGTTGAGGAAGCTGAAGGTAAGGTGTTAGAAGCCTACCGTATCACTTCTGAACCTGTTCCTGCCCAACCTTTGGTATTTGCACTTGTTACTAAAGATGGGGTAACACGGTACTAGTCAAGGTAATATAATTATTGTCATGGCTAAGGCCGAAAATAGACAGTAAGCAGCGATCCTCCCATAACGGGAAGATCGCTGCTTTGCGTTTTGTTCAATGGGTACATATTTATAACTGGTTATTGATCTTATTGAAAATCTGCGAAGCCCCGCTGCTTGTATTACATAATACGACCACAGTCTCGCCACTAGCTGGATAGATAGCCGACCGGAAGGAAACACCGGGATCATAGCCCATAATATGAAATTTGAACACTTTTTCTTCGCGGAGGGTAATCCATACACCATAACCATAATAGCCTTCGCCATCCACATGTACATGAGGAGTAAGCAATAATGAAGTGAGTACTGGACTCAATAATGTATGGTTCATTAACCCGCTCCAGAATAGCTGCATGTCGGGGGCAGTGACAAAAGCTCCACCGTCAGCGCCTCCTTTTACCGGGATTGAATAGATGTTGGTTCTCCAGTTCCCGTTCTCTTCCTCTATGTATCCTAGTGCACAGTTGGCAGGTAAGGCATCTAACGTAAAGTAACCGGATTGCTCCATTCCGCAAGGCTTAAAGATGTGATGCTCTATATAATCGGAAAAAGACATTTCACTCAGTTCCTCTACCAGAAGGCCTAGCAAGATATAGCCGGCATTGTTGTAGTGGAAACGTTCGCCAGGGGTCCACATCATGGGAAGGGTTCGGAACATCGGCACAAAATCCTCAAGCTGTCGCAAGGTGTACATAGGCCGTGCCTTCCACAGGTCCTCGAAATCATCCATAATTGTTTCATCAAAATAATCCGGAATACCAGAGCTATGCGTAAGTAGCTGATGAATGGTGATGTCAGGACTAAAGAGAGGGAACTCTACCTTTTTAAGATAATCTATTAGTCTACTTTCAAAAGAAATCAATCCCTGATCGACCAGCTGGCAGACAGCAATCGCGGTAAATATTTTACATCCGGAAGCAATGCCGAACCGGGTATGAATATTGTTTTCGCGCTTATCCGACTTATTGGCATAACCGTAACAGCTGCTGCTGACTTCTTTATCATGTTGTTGTACCAGCACTACACCAGAGAAATTGTTCTGTGTAGCTTCTGCTTCAATACAATCTGCAAGGTGGTTCATCTGTATATTCACTCCTCTATAAGCAGTTAAGTTCTTAAATAGCATTCGTTAAAATCTTCCATTTTCCTTTAAAGTGGATCAAATGAATACGAAAAAATTGGAAATACTTAAAATTTGAAATATTTTTTGATCTCCCCTATAATAAAAATGCTCTGCAACTACTGCTGGGCTTTTTTTAATTGACAACAACATTACTTCTTGGGATAAATTATTATAGTTATTTACTTAGAAATGGAATAATTTCCACCCTTTCTGACGAAACTGGAACACAGTACCTGTGATATGAAGGTTAACGTTCAGGAGGGGAACCATTGTGAGAAAAATGCGTTTTGCTGTGCTTGTGCTCTGTATCGTTGTGTCGGTTCTAGGACCGATGTCAGGTGCTTATGCTGAGGAAAAAAGCAAGGATTCTGGCAGTAATGCTGCCGCTGTAGATCTTGCGCCTGGTGCGCGTTCTGCGATTTTGATGGATGCAGGCACCGGCACTATTATTTATGAAAAGAACAGCCATGATAAGCTGCCTCCCGCAAGTATTACGAAGATTATGACGATGCTGCTTACGGTGGAAGCACTGGATGAAGGAAGACTGCAACTGACGGATAAGGTGCGCACGAGTGAATATGCCGCATCGATGGGCGGATCGCAAATTTTCCTGGAGCCTGGTGAAGAAATGTCGGTGGATGAGATGCTCAAAGGCATCGCTATGGCCTCCGGTAATGATGCATCTGTGGCGATGGCAGAGAAAATAGCGGGTTCGGAGAGCGCTTTTGTCGATCTGATGAATAAAAGAGCGGAAGAGCTGGGTCTGAAAGATACCCACTTTGCCAATTGCAACGGTCTTCCAGCTGCTAATCACTATTCCTCAGCCTACGATATTGCGGTAATTAGCCGGGAGCTTTTAAAGCATGATAGAATTATCAAATATACCGGTTCCTATCAGGATTATCTGCGTAAGGATTCCACCAAACCATTCTGGTTGGTAAACACGAACAAGCTTGTACGTTTCTATACAGGCGCTGATGGACTGAAAACAGGATATACCGCTGAAGCAAAATTCTGCTTATCCGCTACGGCTGCAAGAGACGGTCTGCGTGCTGTTGCTGTTGTGCTGGGTGAGCCGAACACGAAGACACGTAACAGTGAAGTGTCGGGCATGTTTGACTATCTCTTTTCGCAATATAAGATCCACACTATTCACAAAGAAGGGGACGCTATTGGTACCCTTAAGATTGAGAAGGGTGTGAAGTCCGAGCTGCCGATTACGGCGAAAGAGACGTATAGTGTTCTTTTGAAAAAAGGTGTGACGCAAGAAGGCATTCGTCACGAACTAGTACTTCCAGAAAGCGTGAAGGCACCAGTGGCTGAAGGCCAGTCCATAGGCAAGCTGGTTGTCTACCAAGGAACCCAAGTGATTAAAGAGTATGAACTTAAAGCAGGGGAAGCTGTGGCAAAAGCAGGCTGGTGGAAGCTCTTTAAACGTACAACAGGCTCGATGTTCGGCATGGATTAAAAAGAGCTTTTTTGTAGATTGCGCCCATGTGCTTTGTAGATTCATAGGGGTTTTCTTCTAGTTTTGTCGTGAGGCAGGATTCCTGATTTGCCACGTAGAAACCTTGTCCTTGAAGAGAATGGGTACTGTCTCTTAAGGCCAAGTTTTCAAAGCAACGAAGAGGAGAGTGGCAAGCATGAATTCTAATGTGGAAATGGAGCATCACAGGGGTGTGCTGATTGTCCGTTTATCTGGGGAACTCGATCATCATGCCGCCGATTTTGTAAGAATGGATATGGATGAAGCGATTATGCGGGGTCAGGTATCGCATTTGATCCTTAGTCTTAAGCATCTGCAGTTTATGGACAGTTCGGGTCTCGGCGTAATTCTGGGAAGGTATAAACTGATCCATAGTAAAGGCGGCAAAATGGTGGTGTGTGATGCAACGGCACCTGTGAAGCGACTTCTGGAAATGTCAGGCCTGTTCAAGATCATGCCCCTATATGACGACGAGAGCACTGCACTCTCGGATTTGGAGGTTGCGTTATGACAAATGGTAAGGCTGGTAACTTCATGAACGTGCAGTTCGCTGCACTCTCGGAGAACGAATCATTCGCGCGTGTAGTTGTAGCGGCGTTCGTTTCTAGGCTTGATCCTACAATGGACGAGCTGAATGATCTGAAGACAGTCGTGTCGGAGGCGGTCACCAATTGTATTATTCATGGGTATGATAGTGATCCGGAAGGTATTGTGACTATTTCAGCTTCGCTGGACAACGAAACGGTACATTTAACCATTGAGGATCAGGGACGGGGCATTGAGGATTTGGAGCTGGCACAACAGCCGCTATATACCTCAAAGCCAGAGCTGGAGCGGTCGGGCATGGGCTTTACCATTATGGAGAATTTCATGGATGAATTTGAAGTCACTAGTGAACCGGGACACGGCACTTCGATCTCAATGAAGAAAACCATCGTTTCGAAAAAAGCTTTATACAATTAGGGGTTGGAGCCATGGATGCAGAGTCAAAAAAAGCTCCGCCGACCTATTTGGACGATGCGGAGGTCAAACGTCTTATCGCGCTCAGTCAGGCCGGAGATAATCTTGCCCGGGACACACTAGTTAGCTGCAATATCCGGTTGGTCTGGTCGGTAGTGCAGCGGTTTATGAACCGCGGGTATGAACCTGACGATTTGTTCCAGATCGGTTGCATCGGGCTCTTGAAGTCCGTTGATAAGTTCGACCTCAGCTATGAGGTCAAATTCTCCACTTATGCCGTGCCGATGATCATTGGCGAGATTCAGCGTTTCCTTCGCGACGATGGAACCTTGAAAGTTAGCCGTTCTCTTAAGGAGATGGCTAATAAGGTCCGCAAGATGAAGGATGAAATGTCTAAGACGCTGGACCGTCTGCCTACCATCGGTGAAGTTGCTGAGGCACTGGGAGTTACGCCTGAAGAAGTGGTATTTGCTCAGGAAGCTAACAAGCCACCGACCTCGATTCATGAGACTGTGTTCGAGAATGATGGCGACCCGATCACGCTGATTGATCAAATCGCTGACGAATCACAGGAACGCTGGTTTGATAAGCTGGCACTGAATGAGGCTATCGGAGGTCTCAGCGAGCGTGAACGGCTGATTGTTTATCTTCGATATTACCGTGACCAAACGCAGTCAGAGGTTGCTAGTCGCCTTGGGATTTCTCAAGTGCAGGTATCCCGGCTGGAGAAGAAAATATTGCAGAATATCCGCGAGCAGATTGCTCAGTAGATAATGGCTAAAATGTAAAGACGCTTGCGAAATAGCGAATAGGAAGAAAAAGCCGCCCCGAAAAGGGGGGGCTTTTTATGTGGAGGGAATCTCAATATGCATTCACTTGGCGACAAGGATATGACCTCATGGTCTATTGACATGGAAGCAAATTTGCTGACAATGTCGAATGTTTTGGAGAATTGGGTGGACTGTTCAGATCATGCTTTACCGCATAACCCCAATTTTTTACGTGAATATGTGTACAGTGAGGATCTTGAACGGTTTGATGCGTATATAGATAAATTATACTCTGGTCACCTATGTAATCTTGAGTATCGTATGCAGTTACCTGCAAAAGCGCTGAAGTGGGTTCAAAGTATAGGCACGCCCGTTTTTAATCAAGAGCATAAGGTTTGTAGAATAGATGGCGTAATCATAGATATCACGGAACAAAAAAATGCTCAAGCCCAGTTAGAGAGTAGCTTTTCTCTGTATCAGCAGATGTTTGCTACGATCGATGTGGCGATTTGGTCTTACGATTACGTATCACGGAAAATGTTATTCATATCGGATGCCATTTTCAATATCACGGGATATTCACCAGAACAGGCGAAGGAAGATGACTTTTGGCTAAGAATTGCTCCTAAAGAAGAGCGGCCTTTAATTCAGAAGATTATAACTACAGTGGGGCAAGGAATAAGCAATCTTAGTGAATATCGGATCATCCATGCCAGCGGTGAACTCCGATGGGTCCAAGTCAGGATCATTCCCAGTATGGATGAGACAGGGGCAGTGGTACGGCTCAATGGGATCTTAATCGACCATACGGAAAAAAAGCAGATGCAAGAGGTTCTATTAAAAAGCGAGCAGCGCTACAAATCCCTGTTTGACCATAACCCAGATATCGTGTGTGAATTGGATCTGCAGGGCAGCATTGTAGCTATCAATCCAGCGGCAGATCAAATTACTGGAGAAGCTTTTAATAGATTCGGAGAAAACTTATCCATTGTGAATTTATTTGGTGCAGAGAATTCGCATATGATGTCTGATTATTTTGAGAAAACGGTTGGCGGAGTTCTGCAGCATTACACGGTTACTTCTGTCCGCGAGAATGGATTAGTTAACCATTGGTCGATGAAAAACATCCCTGTACATGAAAACAATCAAATTGTGGGTACCTTTGTTATCGCAAGAGATATCACTGCATCTGTGGAGGTGGAAAAGCGGCTGGCTCAGCGGGAGGCGGAGTACAGGCTTATTACAGAGAATATGGAGGATATGATTGGGGTTCTGGATCAGCAAGGGAACTTCATTATTGCTTCGTCCTCTTGTGAGAAAATTATTGGTCTTCCTGTTGGTTCAATAAAGAACACAACCATTTTGGAGTATATTCATCCTGATGAACAAGAAGTGTTGCGGGAACAGATCTTGGATATTTTTCGGACAAAAGTATGTAAGATGTTTTACAATCGGTTTATTCACATCAAAGGTCACATTATAGATCTGGAATGCTTGGGTACACCTGTTCTTGGTGAGGATGGAGAAGTAGTTAGTATTGTGATTGTAGCGAGAGACATTACAAAAAGGGTCCAGATGGAGAGTGAACTTAGAGAAAGCGAGGAACTCAATCGGCTGCTTATTGATATGTCACCTGAAGCGGTAGTACTCCATAGTGAATATAAATTCCTTTATGTGAATTTTTCCTGTTTAGGATTGTTTGGAGTTTGCAGTGAGGATCAATTGATTGGCACCTCTATTTTTAATTGGGCCCACCCAGACTATATAACGCTGGCTAGAGATCGGATGCGTGAAATCTATTATGGACCCAATCGGATATTAGCTCCTATTGAACAAAAGGTCGTGCGGTCAGATGGATCTATTATCGATGTAGAAGTAACAGCTAGCTCAATTCTATATAAGGGTAAGGTTGCATGTATCTCTATCTTTAGGGATATCAGTGATCGGAAAAAAATTGAGGTGGAAAGACAGCTTACAGAGCAGATCATTCGGAACAGCGAGGAAAGGTATTTCAACTTACAGATGAGTCTTGATCAATTCTCGCAAGATTTGTTTGGTGCGATGAAGATCAGTCACATGGAACAACGATTACTAAAAGAAGTTAGAGAGGTCTTGCGGGTTACCAATATTTGTATGGTTGAAGTTGAAGATAACCATGATAAAATATGCGAGATTATTGAGACCGAGCAGGGCTATTCACTTAAGATCGGAGAGTTCCGAAGAAAAAGCTATATTCTATCCATTAATGAGAAGTCTATTTTATTAGAAATAAGTTCTGTTCGAGTGTGGCTGAAGACGATTACCCGTTATGTTAGTGTGTTATTTGATAATTTTTTGCTCATAGAAGATCTAACTAAGGACCTTGAGTTAGCGGCTTCCGAGCAAGCTCCGACATGGTTACTACGCTTTATGTTTAATTTATCCGAGAATGAACGCAAACGGCTTGCTCAAGATTTACATGATTCAGCACTTCAAGAACAGATCATCTGGTATCGTAAGCTTGATAATTTTTTAAGTGATAAATCCGTTACGGGGGAACTAAAGGAGCAGTTAGAACAGATCACAGAAGGTTTACTCGATGTTATCTATGAACTGCGGATTATCTGCAATGAGCTTAGACCACCAGCATTAATCAATGAGGGGCTTGCTTCCTCACTTGAGACATTGTTTGAATTTGCTCAGTTGCGGAACGACTATCAGATTTATTTTGAGTCAAACGCTTTCAGGCATAAGTTAAAAGACGAGATTCTAATAGGTCTGTACCGTATTGTGCAGGAACTTTTGGCTAATGCAGCTAAACATTCCTGTGCCACAGAAGTACGTATCTCCTTAGCTAGTGAAGGGCAACAGGTGCTTTTGGATTATGAAGATAACGGAATTGGAATGAGCCTTTTAGGAGAGGATTCTATTAAGAGTATGGGGATTTATGGGATGAAAGAAAGGGTTCGCAGTATGGATGGGACCATACGATTTCTTTCGCCAGAGAATAAGGGATTAGCTGTCTTTATATCCATACCTGCAGATTAATCATGGGGCATAATAAGGGGATAGGGGTGTATTAGGCATGATTCAAATTTTGTTAGTGGACGACCATCCCTCTGTCATGGAAGGGACTAAGATGATACTGGAACAAGAGGGAGATATGGAGGTTACCCTAGCCAATTCAGCCCATGAGGCGCTTAACATGGTGGGTAGCCATACGTTTGACGTAATGTTATTTGATCTTCATATCGCTGATGGAAATGGGATTGATTTGGCGAAGGAAGTCTTAAATATAAGCGCAGATGCGATTATCTTAATCTACACCGGATACGAAATTACTAACAAATTTAACTTGATGATCGAATCGGGTTTGTTTGGATTTATTTCAAAAACGACCAATAGAGAGCAGTTGGTTGCAGCAGTGCGTTGTGCTTTAAGGGGAGATGTCATTTTGCCTCATGCCCTAGTTAAACAGTTAAGAAAAGTATCACCTAAAGGAATGGAGATTAATGTTGACCAAGCAAATCCGAAGATCAGTAAAAAAGAGCATGAAATGCTGACAGAGATTGCAAAAGGAAAAAGCAACAAAGAAATAGCAGAGATTGTACTTATGAGTCAACGATCGCTGGAATACAGTTTAACGAGTCTGTTCCAAAAGCTAAATGTGAAATCGAGAATTGAAGCGGCAATAAAAGCTAAACGTCTGGGCATATTGAAGGAGTCCGATTTCAACAATTCACTATGAAAATTCGTAACAAACAAATAGATCAAAATCCCGTTCACGGTTCTGTGAGGCGGGATTTTTTGGTCTGCGCTTTTTTTGCGGGATGACGCAATATTTTTGCGTGGTCGCGCTATTTTTTTTCGGTTACCTTAATCTGCTTACCGTATATGATGAAATAGTTCCTAAGAATTACTAAAAAATGACTAACGCCAATGAGGGGCTGAGGAAAATGAAGTGGTTTTATAATTTAAGAACAGCAGTGAAGTTAATCTCCGCATTTCTGTTAGTATCCGCAATATTGTGCTTTGTAGGATTCTATGGAATTACGAATTTGAGTAAGTTGGACCGGTCTATCGTGGACATGTACGAAAACCGCTTAACACCTATAGCTTATTTAGGAGAAGCGAATGAACTATTTTTAACAAATAGAATCAATATCCGTGACATAAACACGATGGCTAAAACAGTGGCAGAAAAGAAAGAATACGAAGATAAAATACATAAAAACGTTCAAAGTATTGAAGAGATCATGGGTAAATATAGCAAGACTGCGTTGAGAGCTGAAGAATTAGCCATAATGAAGGATTATCCTGAGATCTGGAAACGGTATATCACAAGCCTGGATGAGGCTATTGAATTAAATAATACAAATATTAGTAATGAGAAATATACAAATTTTTTGCTTGTAAGTGATTTGCAAACAGCTACAACAGAGCTGACTGACTTTCTGCAAAATTTAATAGACATCAATATGAAGCAGGCTCAAGGTTCGATTGTTAGCGCCAATGAACTCTATCAGTCCTCTCGTTTGATTACGTTTAGCGTTACTATTGTTGCGCTGCTCATCAGTATTGGTCTGGGTCTTCTAATATCGCAGATCATAGCACGGCCTCTAAATCAAGTAATGCGCTTGCTAGGTAAAGTGGCAAACGGTGATTTAAGCGAAACGTCGAATCTGGAATCCAAGGACGAGATTGGAATGCTAGCTCTTTCCGTTAATGAGATGGTTCTGAACCTAAGACGTACTGTGAGCGGCATTTCGTCTTCTGCGGAAAGTGTCTCAGCTGCTGCGCAGCAAATCTCAGCAAGTACAGAGGAAGTAGCTAGTGGAAGTATGAGTCAAGCTAGTGCAGCGCAAACGATGAATGAGTTGTTCCGAGAATTATCTGCGGCGATTAATTCAGTAGCCCAGAGTGCTGAACAGGCCTCTGAGCTGTCAGATCAAACGATGCGTATCGCTCAAGATGGAGGGATCGTGGTTAAGAACTCCGTACAAGGAATGGCAGTACTGGATACTCAAATGTCTAGACTTGCGGAAGATTCCGATAAGATTGGTGAGATTATTGCGGTGATTGAAGATATTGCCCAACAGACAAATCTGCTAGCCCTGAACGCAGCGATAGAAGCGGCCCGCGCAGGTGAACAAGGTCGAGGTTTTGCCGTTGTTGCGAATGAAGTAAGAAAGTTAGCTGAGCGGAGCAGTGGGGCTACGAAACAAATCACGGGCATTATCAAAGAAATGCAGAAGAATACGCAGCATAGTGTAAATGCCGTAGTAGAAGGAGTAGCTTTTTCACAAAAAAATGGAGAAGCCTTTGAACATATCCTTACGATGGTGAACGATACCGCTCATAAAGTAACAGAAATTGCGGCTGCCAGTGAAGAACAGGCTGCACAATCGTCTGAGGTGATGTTCTCAATTGAGAGCATATCCGCCGCAACTGAAGAAATGGCGGCAAGCAGCAGTGAAACGGCAACGACGGCCAATGCTTTGGCTCAGCTAGCAGAAGAGTTAAATAGTCTGGTATCAATTTTTAAAGTTAAATAAACAGTGTCAGGGGTATTATCATTGATAGGAGAGGAGAAGTAGTGCAAAAAATAAAGGTGCTCGTTGTAGCTGCTTCAGTAACCATGCGTAAACAGATCTCGAACCTAATTTCGGAGGATTCAACCCTCGAGGTCATTGGAGTAGCACGAAATGCATCCGAAGCGATCAGCATGGTTCAAAAACTCAGGCCCGATGTCGTGGCTATAGATATAGAAATGCCGGAATTGAACGGTTTGGTAGCACTCACAAGCATAATGTCACAGCGGCCAACACCTATACTTATCCTGAGCTCAGCTACAAAGGAAGGTATAACTGCAACCATTACTGCTCTACAAAATGGTGCAGTGGATTTCATCTCCAAGCCAGCTCAATCTTATGGACCTGGTCTATACAGCATAAAAGATGAGTTATTATTCAAAATTAAGAAAGCCGCTGAAATTCCTTTAAGAACTCTTATTCTTAACAATATAAACATCTCCAAAGTGAAAGCTCGACAAGAGAAACAAAAAAACGATAAGAGTGGATGTACAGAAGTCATTGAGCAGATCGTGGGAATTGGATGTGGAGTAGGAGGGCCGAAGGCATTAGAAATCTTAATTACCTCACTTCCAGCGAGCTTCCCGTATCCCCTGCTAATTGTGCAACATATGCCGCCTAAGTACACAAAAGCATTGGCGGAACGACTGAATCGGTTCTCAAGTGTACGGGTGGTGGAAGCCAAGGACAAGCAATCGGTGCTCGGGGGAACCGTCTATATCGCTCCAGGTAATTTTCATATGACCATCATTCAGGAGGGGCAAGATCTCAGAATAAAACTTATGAAAAAGCCTGCAGTGAATGGGCACTGTCCTTCGGTCGATGTCTTGTTTGGGTCTATATCTGCATTAACTGGTCTACAGCAGCATTTAATCCTAATGACCGGAATGGGAAATGATGGCGCTAAAGGGATGCTGGCTGCCAAACATGCTGGTGCCCAATCAACGCTTGTAGAATCGCAAGAAACTTCTATTGAAAGTGAAATGCCTGAAGCAGCGGCGAAGCTGGGTTGTGTGGATTACGAGCTGCCCTCGCATTTGTTAGCCTCGAAGATTATGGAGGTTACGGGGGAGCTGAGATACCGAAGGGACACATTTCCATCAGTTTGAACGGTCTTATTTTACTTCTGAAAAAGCGTTGGCAGGATAAAATCCGCCAATGCTTTTTTGTATTTCAGGTTGACACTTTCAAGTGATAACAATTATCATTTACGGAGCTAGAGTAGAGATTATGTAACTCATCGTATACAAGGAGCGAAGAAGGAGAGGTTTGCGATGACTTTAAATATATTGAATATGGAAATTCATGATCTTTTTGATCAATTTACAGAACGGTTAGAGGGGCATGTTGAGCATAACCAATGGGAACAACGGCTTACTATCCCTTCACATATTGGCAAGGGAAGTGTCACCCGTACACGGATTCGTCCAGGTATGGAGATTATGTATACGGACATAACTTACGAACAAGATATGAAGCTCTACATTCAAGAAGCTTGTCCGTTGTTTGAACTAAGCTATAATCTAAGCGGAGAAATCTATTGCGAATGGAACGGCAAGGAAAGTTACACGGATAAACAAATGGGCAATGTCCTTTTTCTAGAGGATGTTCAGGTGTATGAAGAGAAAAAAGCAGGTGTCCCCAATCAATTGCTGGAAATACGGTTAGCTCCTAGTGAACTGCTGAATTACGCCGGAGATTTATCGGAGACACAGCAAATGGAAACCTGGCTTAGACATCATCGTGGCAATATTGATCGTTATCCAGATACTGCGGCAATCCGAAAATGTGTCTCCGAAATAATCCACTGTACCTATCATGGAACATTGAGACGTTTATATATGGAGAGCAAAGCCCTTGAATTTATTGCTTTGTTTGGTGAGTCTGATGGTTACGGTTCTATTAGCGATAGTATGACACTGCGGCATGATGATATTACTAATCTGAAGCGGGTACATGAATTGGTGCAAATCCATTTCGAACAACCGTTATCTATACGTGAGTTGGCTAAGCGGGTAGGTATCAACGAATTCAAGCTAAAAAAAGGCTTCCGCGAATTATTTGGCATGACGATCTTCGAGCTAGTACGTATAAAAAGGATGGAGAAAGCGCTCTGGTATATGGAGGTTGAAGGTTTGAATATAGGGAAAACAGCTGTTTCGGTCGGATATAGCAATGTCAGCAATTTCACGACGACCTTTCGTAAGCATTATGGCTGCAATCCAAGCGAATACTTAAAACGTATCGAACAACAGAGTTTGGAACGAAACAGGCTGTAGGAAGATTTGTAAATGCAGAAAGCTTAAAGCTTCAAGTGTTAGAACATAGGGTTCGGAATCGAACGTTATTTTCTGTCTGCTTGAGGTTTTTTTGTGTTTGCTCCCTTATCAAGGAGTGAACCTCCCTTAACAGGTAGAGAAAAAGACCACTCTAAATGATAATAATTACATAGATTGCAGATAAAAAGGTGGTTATACAATGGAACAACAACAAGTAGATTCGCGCCGGTGGTATGCGCTGGGGGTTATTTTACTGCCAACATTACTTATTTCATTAAATACTTATATGATTCAAGTTGCGCTTCCATCTATGCAATATAGCTTGAACGCAAGCTTTTCGGAAGCACAGCTTATCGTTACCGGATTTTCGCTAGGATTAGCTGTGGCGTTGATTATTAGTGGAAAGCTTGGAGATATATACGGCAGGAAACGGATGTTGCTGATCGGGGTGAGCGGGTTTACGGTCATGGCAGTATTGGGCGGATTGACCTCAGATCCGGCTCTTCTGATTGTTATTCGGATTGTGCAGGGATTGGCTGCGGCGCTTATTCAACCTCAGGTTCTATCTACGCTGCAGGTCAGCTTTCTGCCAAAGGAAAAAGGGCTTGTTTTCGGCATTTACGGCGCCATGATTGGTTTTGGATTTGCATTCGGATGCATCCTCGGAGGCACTATTGTGAATTGGAATCCGTTCGATCTCGGTTGGCGGACGGTGTTTTTTTTCAATGTGCCATTTGGACTTCTCGTCCTGCTGTTAATGCCGATTGTACCTGAAACACGGGCTGAGCAGGCGCACAGTATTGATTGGACTGGAAGCTTCCTTCTGCTGATCGGTTTGTTCCTGCTGATCTATCCGTTGTCAGAGGGACAAAAACAAGGGTGGCCGTTGTGGATTTTTGGCTGTCTAATTTTAGCTCTTTTCGTGTTGTTTACTTTTATCTGGGTTGAAAATCGAAAGGGAAAGCAGGGGGCGTTACCGTTAGTCGATCTGTCTATTTTCAGAGATCGAACATTTAGCGCTGGTCTGGCAACCGTTCTTGTCCTTTATCTAAGTATGTTCTCTTTCTTTTTTATTTTGAGCTATTATATGCAATTTGGTTTGCACTATAGTGTTCAAGATACGAGTATGGTTTTCTTGCCTATAGGGATAGGCTTTTTTCTGACTTCCTTAATCTCGTCTCGAATGGTCAAAAGATGGGGGATGAGTGTTCTTAAGATAGGAGCGCTGATGATGGGTAGCTGTAGCCTGCTGCTTATGTTAGAGCTAAATGTGGACGTTACGCAGCTGCTGGACCCTCGTAATATCCTAATATTATTGATATATGGTTTCGGTCTCGGAATGGCTACTACGCCCCTAGTTAACGTCACGCTTAGTTCAGTACCCACAAAGATCACGGGCACGGGTTCAGGCTTGATCACTACCTTTATGTATTTTGCGAATTCGTTAGGAGTGGCGTTAATCGGTATTTTATTCTCCGCTTCGCTAAAGCATTCTCTTTTGGAAGCAGATCTGGCGGATTATGTAAGGGCGTTTTCCTTCTCATTAGCAGCAATCGGAGGACTTGCTTTTACTGGTTTTCTTTGCCTTTGTTTTTTGCGGGAGCGGAAATTATAGAGGAGGTATCCTGCTTTTTTTGCGCTGTGAGCAATCTAACAAACGAACGCCCTTCTTAGCTTTATAGTAATACCGAGTGATTGAATTCCATTTAATGTAACTCAATCCAAACCTATCAATGAGAAGGTGCTAGGATGTCCATACTGCAAGTAGAGAATCTCTCAAAAGAATACAAAGGAAAAGGCAAAACGAATCGGTATCGAGCGCTGAACGGGATTAGTCTTAGTGTGGATAGCGGCGAGTTTGTGGCGATTATGGGACCCTCGGGGAGCGGAAAAACGACACTTTTAAATATACTAAGCGGAATCGACACGGAGTATAGTGGGGTTGTAAGAATTGCAGAGACTAGTATAAATGAGATGTCCAAGAACGAGCTTGCGCTTTTTCGCCGGCAGCGTATGGGATTCGTTTTTCAGGATTACAATCTGCTGGATAGTCTGACCCTACGGGAAAATATCATGGTGCCCATGGTGCTGGATGATCAAGAGGTAGAAGATATCAATGCCAAGACAGATGAGACGTTATCGCTATTTGATCTGGATGAGGTGAAGGACAAATATCCTTATATGGTTTCAGGGGGGCAACAGCAGCGGACGGCGATCAGCAGGGCGATTATTAATCATCCAGATGTGATTTTTGCGGACGAGCCGACAGGGAATTTGGATTCTAAATCCTCGAGTACGGTGATGAAGACCTTCGACAAGCTCAACACTCTAAAAGGAGCAACGATAGTGATGGTCACACATGATCCTTTTGCGGCCAGCTATTGTAATCGCGTGCTTTTTATCAAAGATGGGAAGGCTCTACTAGAGATTGCTAGAGAGAATAAAGAGCGCAGAGCATTTTTTGATCTGATTCTGGAGAACCTGGCCTTTATTGGAGGGGGAGAAGATGACCTTTAGGAGAATGGCATTTCAGATATTTAAGGCGAATCTTAGAAGATATTTGTTGTTTTTCTTATGCAGCAGCTTTACAGTCATGATCTTTTTTACATTTTATTCGCTGTACAGTAATCCTGATTTTAATGACCCTTATCAAGTGAATGGGATGGTGTCAGGTAATTTATATGCTCCTTTTTTGGTGATAAGAGTGTTTGCTGTTCTGTTTATTGTATATGCGCAGATGGCCTTTTTGAAATTCAGAAAAAGCGACTTTGGGCTATTAATGGTACTTGGAATGACAAGCCACAATATCCGCAAAATCATTTTGTTCGAGAATAGCATGATCGCTTTAGCCTCGATTCTCACTGGTTTAGGTGCAGGGACGGTTTTCTCCGGTATTTTTTTCTTCATTGTTTCGCTGTTAGTTAATATTGGGGACAGTGCTTTTATACTGACGCTGGATAGTTATCTGTATACCATTAAATTCTTCGCGGTGATTTACATAGTTGTGATTGCAATCAATTTGCTATTCACTTTGAGATACAGCATTTTACGTCTTTTAAAAGAATCCAGAACCGCAGAACGCAACCTGATTCATGGGAAAATCACCGGAGTCATCGGAGTTTTACTGTTGGGAATCTCCGTTTATAATATGCTCACTCATTACAACCCTTCCGATGCTCGCATGATGTTAATAAATCTGGGAATTAGTATGTTGGGCGTTTATTTGCTGCTGTCAGGACTTGGGGACTGGATGAAACTTTTTATATCGCGATCAAGCAGAGCATATCACAAGCACCTGCTGTTTAGTTCCAATTTGATCTATACCCTTGGTCGCTCCAAAGTAGTGCTTTCTCTCATCACCTTTCTCGTCTTCATCACGATTTCTCTAAGCGGGATTATTTTTTATTTGACCTGGAATGCTGAGGAAATTCCGGTTGCAAACAATCCATATGATATTGCCTATTCAGAAGTATTCGGAAAAAATAGCATCTCACCAAAAATACTAAGTGAGATCACGGATCATGGCGCTACGCCGCTGCTTTCACACCAAAAGCTGGAGTATATCGACTTGTTTAATTTTAAAATATTTCTGGACCAGAATATAAACGCATTAATCGGCTCTGATTATCATGTGGAGAAAGATCACTTTCTAAATCTGGCCACAGTTGCACAAGGAGAAGAGTGGAAGAATCAAAGACCGGAAATGCCCACCTTTGACCTGACGCTTGCTTCCGGGAAGCATACGCTGTATTCACAAGGTATCCTATTTAACATGGTATTTAACCCTGTGCCGAATTTAATGAATGGTCTTCATATCATTGTAAACGAAGAGGATTATATGGCGCTGAAAGCGGAAAATAAAAAAGCGATCGGTATCCTTCAGCTCCTGAATTTTAAGGATTGGAAAAAAACTGCGGATATAGATGCTAAGTTAAATGCCGCTTTAGCCAAATATAACAAAGACAATACAGAGTCCTGGTATGGCAATGAGCGGCAAGAGGCCCTCGTATTTTCTACGAAGTCTAGAATAAGTGACTATCTACAGTTACAGGAGTCTGGCCGATTTGGAATCTTCGTAATTTCATTTGTTGGTTTAATATTTTTCGGCGCCTCCGGGATAGTGCTGCATTTCAGTATTCAGACCGATTTAGAGCGTGAGCGGATCAAATTCAGGAAGCTGAACAAGATTGGAATTACTACTAAGGACGTGGCTCGTATTATAGGCGGCCCTTTAAAAGTGCTGTTTTTTCTCCCTTATGCATTAGGTATTGCATTGTCTTCTTTTTATGTTGTTGGTTCTTCCAGGGTTGAAATGTCTACAGCTCTGGAGCCGATGTGGTTTTGTTTGTTAGTAGGCGGAGCGTATCTTTTATTTCAAGTCCTTTTTTATCGTATATACACCAAAATATACACTCACAATATGCTGGCACATATTAAGCTACTCGATATTCCCTTAATAGAACAAAATGAGATTTCAATTTAATCCCAAATATGATAATATTGGTGCACAAAACGTGGGGGGATTCCATTTGAAAAAGATTTTTTCCAGAATTGCAGTCGCATTAATGATCTTGACCCTTGTTGCGATAGTCACTTGCTTTTATATTGGTGAATTCACCTATGCGTATGGATTAATTTTGGTGCTGTTTTTCGTATTTGCGGGGATGGGGCAGCTCTATAAGCTTAAAAATGATGAGTATATGTACAAAAAATTAAATAACACCGATGAGTATAATGAATATACTAGATGATATAAATTTAACAGAAGCTTATTATGTATAGCCAAACACCCCACTTTAGACAGTGCCTAAAGTAGGGTGTTTTTGTATGTGCCTATGTTTATTTCTTACCGTTGCGTTCAAGAATCATATCTACGAACAGATCAATCTGTGCGGTAATCGCAATCGGATCATAGCGGTAGTAGGTATCAAAATCATTGTAGAATAGATGATCGTTCTTCGCAGCATCAAGTCCGTTCCAAACTGGAGATTCCTTCAGTTCTTTCAGCTTATCTCCTTTTTTGTCAGGATCATAAGTGGTGAGGAACATGTAGTCAGCTGCATATTCTGGCAATAGCTCCATGGACAGCTGCAACGTTTGGTTGTCATTGCTGTTCTTAGTAGGCATTTTTAGCTTAAGTGCGTTATAAAGGGCTTGTCCACCCCGGCCAGCATTATTTCCGAAGGTCCATAGCTCACCTTTATCAGTCAGCTCATAGATTCCAAAAGTATCATTTTCATTTACGACACCTTTAAGCTTCTCGCGGCCTTCAGCAGCCTTTTTCTCAAAGTCAGCAATAAATTGTTCAGCTTTGTCAGGCACACCTACAATGTCACCGAACAGTTTAACAGTTTCATAGATATTTGTAGCAGTTCCGTATGGAATATGAATGGTTGGAGCAATTTTGGATAAAGCATCGTAGTTATCATCATACATAACGACGATTAGATCAGGTGTAAGTTCCAGAGCTTTCTCGGCGTTAACTGGAGCACCGACATCTTGTGTGTTTGTGAGCAGGTCTTTCAAGAAGGGATTATCAAAGGTACTAGGTTCGACACCTACAACATTTGCTCCTACGGAGAGCAACTCCCCACCATAATAATCTGTAATAATCCGCTGTGGTTTTACAGGTATTTGCACAGTACCTTTAGTGGTTTCATAGCTACGCATTTCAGCAGCTGAAGCCTCAGGAGCAGTCGTTGGCTCTGTGCTCGGTGCTGTAGTTGCTTCTGTTGTTTCTGTTGGTTTATTAGATGAAGCATTGTTTGTTCCCCCGCAAGCTGTCACAAATACAGACAATAACATTATGAGTGCCAGGATGGGGAAGAGGGTCTTTCTTTTTAGCATGATAAACCTCCCTATATATGTGTACCAACAAATAATAATGAGAATCATTATCATTATTATTTTCAATTTGAACTTTATCAAATCCTAGAATTCCTGTCAATGCAATAAAATAAATGCCTCCTATTAAATCTATCTATTGCCAAACCTAGGAAGGCTCATTTACAATAGCATAGTGATAATGAGAATCAATTTCATAGAAATAGGGTGGCATTCATGAATCAACAGATATCTTCCAAGATTAGACCTAATAAAGGGTCAGCCATACAAGAGTTCCGTTCACGTCCTTGGGCTGCCACGTTAATCTTGGTTGGCGGTCTGGTACTATTAGCACTAGGTATCGCTGTTTCAGTCTCCTTTGGAGCGGCTGATATTAAACTTTCTGTGGTGTGGGCAGCTGTGTTTCACTTTGATCCGGAGATCATGGATCATCAGATTATTAGAGAATTACGATTACCCCGTGTACTTGGCGGGGCAATGATAGGGGCCAGCTTTGCAGTTGCGGGTGCCATTATGCAGGGAATGACCCGAAATCCACTCGCAGATTCAGGTTTGATGGGCATCAACTCAGGCGCAGGATTTGCGCTGGCGCTTTGTTTTGCATTTTTCCCGAATCTATCGTTTATGTATTTAATCCTATATTCCTTCATTGGTGCCGGAGTAGGGGCTGGGGTTGTGTATGGGGTCGGATCATTGGCCAAGGGAGGGCTGACTCCTGCTCGTCTGGTGCTGGCAGGTGCTGCTTTTAGTGCACTGCTGTCAGCGCTGAGTGAAGGGGTAGCTTTATATTTTCACATTGGGCAAGATTTGGCTTTCTGGTATGCGGGAGGCGTGGCTGGGACGAAATGGATTCAGCTTAAAGTCATGTTCCCTTGGATAGGAGCAGCGTTAATTGGGGCTATGGTAATATCCCGATCGATTACAATGCTCAGCCTAGGTGACGATGTTGCTAAAGGGCTAGGCCAGCGCACAGGGCTTGTTAAGCTGGCAGGGACTTTAATCGTATTGATTCTGGCTGGATCATCAGTTGCAGTAGTAGGAGCCGTTGGGTTCATTGGACTAATTATTCCCCATTTGACCCGTTTTTTTGTAGGTGTGGATTACAGATGGATCATTCCATGTTCAGCTATTCTTGGCAGTCTGCTTGCAGTATTTGCAGATTTAACAGCACGGATGATTAATCCCCCTAATGAAACGCCGCTTGGAGCAATTATTGCACTGATCGGTGTACCTTTCTTCCTTTATCTTGCACGTAAAGAAAGGAGGGAACTGTAATGATAGAGAAAACTTCATTCGATTCCTTCCAAGCCGCCAAAAATAAACGTGGCTTAGTTATAATGATTATTTTAGCTGTACTGATTGTTATTGCTTTTATTATTAGTATGAATACAGGATACATACGTTTGACACCTATGGAGCTGCTTAATACGTTATTCGGTAAAGGGACGGATAAGCAAGAGTTAATCTTGTTTCAATTTCGGCTACCGCGTATTGTGATCTCCGTTCTGATAGGCGCAGGTTTGGCTGTATCCGGAGCTGTGATGCAGGGCGTCTTTCGTAATGCTTTGGCCGACCCCGGCATCTTAGGGATTAACGCTGGTGCAGGAATTATGGTTATGCTGTTAATATCTTTTTATCCGACGGCAACCGCGGCTCCGGTGTATCTGCTGCCTATGGTGGCGTTTGTTGGTGCGGGAATTACTGCTGCCTTGATCTATGTCTTAGCTTATAAACGGCATGAAGGAATAAAACCCATGCGACTGTTGCTGACCGGTGTAGCGGTTGCAGCTGGAATGAGTGCAGCGATGATCGTGCTGACTCTTCGGCTGGATCCGGAGAAGTATCAGTTTGTGGCTACTTGGCTTGCGGGAAGTATTTGGGGCACAAGCTGGAAGTTTGTACTTTCTTTACTACCGTGGATCGTAATTCTCGTGCCGTATGTCATCTATAAAGCAAGGGTAATGAACGTCCTTAATTTGGGTGAACAGACAGCTGTAGGACTTGGGGCTGCTGTAACGAAAGAACAATTCCGGCTTCTTGCGGCTGCGGTTGGTCTAGCTGCGGCAAGTGTTGCTGTGAGTGGTGGGATTGGCTTTGTCGGTCTTGTCGGCCCCCATTTGGCGAGACGACTAGTTGGACCCAAACATCAGCTCATGCTGCCAACCTCAGCGCTGCTCGGCTCACTGCTAGTCATTATAGCGGATACCATTGGGCGCTGGATCTTACAGCCATCTGAGATCCCCACTGGAATTGTTGTTGCTGTAATTGGAGCGCCATACTTTTTGTATTTGCTAGCCCGTACTAAATCTTGATGAAAGAGGATGGTCAATCACCGGAAGGAGCGAATTTTTACAATGTTGCGTCGTTTTTTTGCTTACTATAGACCCTATAAGGGATTGTTTATTCTTGATTTCTCCTGTGCTATTGCTGCTGCACTGCTGGAACTAGTCTTCCCGCTGGCGGTTAACCGGGTAGTGGATGATATGCTGCCAAGTGGGAATTGGAAATGGATTCTCTATTCTTGCCTCGGTTTGCTGGGGATATATATCGTCAGCGCCTTTATGCATTTTGTCGTTACTTATTGGGGGCATAAGCTGGGGATCAATATCGAGAGTGATATGAGAAAAAAGCTATTTGATCGTGTGCAGAAGCTCTCTTTCAACTTCTTCGATAATAACAAAACAGGCCATTTGGTCTCGCGGATGACAAATGATCTGATGGACATCGGTGAGATTGCCCACCATGGTCCTGAAGATTTATTCATAGCAGTGATGACGCTGCTTGGTGTATTCGGTATCATGCTTAGCATCAATTGGCAATTAGCTATTCTAACCTTTGTAATTGTCCCGCTGATGATTTATTTATCCATGTACTTCAGTCGCAAAATGTCCAAAGCGTTCCACATCATGTTCGCGGACATTGCTGACTATAACGCACGCGTAGAAAACAATGTAAGTGGGATCCGTGTTGTGCAAGCTTTTGCTAATGAGAATCATGAAATTTCCCGTTTTGCAGTTAATAACGAACGCTTCCGTATTACGAAGCTTATGACCTATCGAATTATGGCTTGGAATTCATCCTTTAGCTTTGTGCTTATGAAACTGGTCTCATTATTCGTACTCGTGTGCGGAACCTACTTTGTAATCCAGAAGCAAATGACTTACGGTGAATTTATTGCTTTTGTGATGTTGTCTAATGTCTTCTTAGGACCTTTGCAACAGATTAACTCGGTCATTGAGACCTATCCTAAAGGGATCGCTGGTTTCAAACGTTATCTTGAACTGCTGGAGACGGAGCCAGATGTTGATGACGCAAAAGACGCTAAGCCAGTGTCTCATCTGTCAGGGAATATAACCTTCCAGGATGTAGCTTTTGCTTATAGTGATAAAGAAAAGGTGCTAACCAATGTGAACTTATCGATTTCGGCAGGAGAGACGGTTGCACTTGTGGGTCCATCCGGTGCTGGTAAGACAACACTTTGCAGCTTGCTGCCACGCTTTTACGATGTAAGCGAAGGCAACATCTCTATTGATGGAATAGATATTCGCTCCATGACGTTAGAATCACTTCGTTCCCATATCGGGATTGTACAACAAGATGTATTCCTGTTTGACGGAACCATCCGTGAGAACATTGCTTACGGCAGATTGGGAGCTTCCGATGAAGAAATCTGGGAGGCTGCGGGACGCGCTCAGCTGGAAGAACTGATCAAATCTCAGCCTGCTGGGCTGGATACAATGATTGGTGAGAGAGGCGTCAAGCTTTCTGGCGGCCAGAAGCAGAGGTTGTCCATCGCCCGGATGTTCTTGAAGAATCCGACGATTCTCATTTTGGACGAAGCAACCTCTGCATTGGATACTGAAACGGAGTCCGCTATACAAGAGGCCCTCGCCGAGTTGTCTGAAGGACGCACAACACTTGTTATTGCTCATCGCCTTGCAACGATTAGAAATGCGGACCGTATTGTTGTCGTTGCGGAAGGCGGCATCGCAGAACAAGGTAAGCATGAGGAACTGCTGCAGACTGCCGGAATATACAGCCGATTGCATGAAGCGCAGTTTGGAGCTTAAGTAGCTGAAGGGATCACTAGAATATAATTTTGGAGGGACACGATGAATAAACAACTGGAATTATACGATGTAACCATTATTGGTGGCGGACCTGCTGGGATGTATACAGCTTTTTATAGTGGAATGAGAGACTTGAAGACAAAGTTAATTGAAGCGAAGGATGAGCTCGGAGGAAGAATGCTTATTTATCCCGAAAAAATGATCTGGGATGTAGGAGGCGTAACCCCAACTCTTTGCCATCAACTGATCGGTCAGCTCAAGGAGCAGGCTCAAACCTTCGATCCGACTATTGTGCTGGGTCAGCAAATTATGAATCAAGAGAGACAAGAAGATGGGACGTACATCTTGACCTCTTCTACTGGGGAACAACATTGGACCCGCACAGTCATTTTGGCAATTGGTTACGGAATTCTACAGATGGCAAAGCTTGAAATTGAAGGTGCAGATCGTTATGAGGTGACGAATCTTCATTATACCGTTCAAGAGCTGGAGCCGTTCCGCGGTAAAAGAGTGCTAATCTCCGGTGGAGGCAACTCCGCAGTAGATTGGGCGAATGAATTGGAGCCCATCGCTGCAAGTGTGACGATTGCGCATCGCCGCGAACAGTTTGGCGGACATGAGAAAAACATTGTGCGGATGAAGGAATCCTCAGTCAATGTCCGTGCGCCATATGCAGTAAGCCAATTACACAGCAGTAATGGTGAAACGATAGATCAGGTTACGATCAGCCATATAGAGACAGGTGAAACAGAGCAGTTTGAAGTGGATGCTGTCATTGTGAATCATGGTCTGAAGAGCGATTTTGGTCCGTTAAAAGAATGGGGCCTTGATATGGGCGAGTGGTGTGCGAATGTAACTGATAAGCTGGAGACCAATCTTCCGGGTATATTCGCAGCAGGTGACTTTGTGGATTATGCGAGCAAGGTTCGTTTGATCGCAGGCGCTTTCACTGATGCGGCTCTGGCGCTTAATAGCGCAAAGCTGTACATTGACCCGACCGCGGCCAAAGTCGCTTACGTATCTTCTCACAATGAACGGTTCAAAGAGAAGAATAAAGCGCTTGGAGTCGTTGACGACCACTAAGGATAGAGGCTTCTCAAACCATAAAATCTGAAGTTTTATATAAAGCGTATAGGGGATCTTATCCATTTCGAGCGGAGAGAACCCTTATACGCTTGCTTTCTATTTTATGGGTTATTAAGTCTAGCAGTCTGGAAGGGAGCAGGAATGAAGCTATCAAATAATAACCCGGTTCATAGAATTTATCTGTTAAAAGAGGCAGGGAAACGCCAATGCGGCGGCGGTCACATCAATAAACCCCAGATTGCCCAGTCCCCACTCTTCCTGACACCAATAGAAGCTATCGTTCAAATAACCATAGAAGGAGAGACAGTAGCTCTGAAAAATGGTGAAATTCTTTTTCTAAGCGCAGGTGCGACTTATCAAATTAATGCTCCATTAGAGACTGTTATCTCTGTTCTAGCAATTTCCTATGAGGTATATGGGCTAAGCAATAGCACGGAGCAAGAATTGGTCTATGGACTTTGCCGTGAAATTTTTCCGGTCAATGGGATTTCACCTATACGTACGACGAATAAAATAACCCGCTTATTCAGCGAATTGGAAGATGTTGCTGCCAATAATTTAGAAGCACAGGCAGATAGAATTCAATCCTTGCTGTATCAGCTACATCAACTGGTCGTAGAGGCTGACGCTGAAGCAGACATTACGGATAGTTCATATTTCAGAATGCTCTCTTATATCCACCAGAATTTTCAAAGGGAGATTACGCGGGAGATGATGTCTCGAATGATGGGCTTCAATCCTCGTTATTTCTCAGTATGGTTCCGCAAGCAGACGGGTTGGAGCTTCACCGAATATGTAACTCATTTAAGAGTAAATAAAGCGAAAAAACACTTGATGTCCAGCAAAGCAACAATACAGGAAATTTCGCAAAAAGTTGGCTATACAGATGGACTATATCTGAGCCGCAAATTCAAGCAAGTCACCGGGATGACCCCAACAGAATTCCGTTTACGTCCCAAACCGAAGCGGATAGTAGCGTTACAATTTTTAGGGGATTTACTTGCGCTGGGAGTGAAGCCTGTCGCGGTTGAAGAAGATGTGATGAACTACTCATTGCTTTTGCTGCCGGAACTGGCGGGTGTGCGATCATTTGAGTTGCAGGGATGTCCGGCGGAAGCGGACTGGTCTGGGCTAGAAGCCGATCTAGTTATTGCACCGACCTATCTGAGCCCTCGTCAGCTTAAATGCATGGAAAAGTTGGGTCCACTAGTTACTGTGGAGTGTGATAAAATGGACCGCCTGGAACAGATTCGTTTATTCGGCAGACTGCTGGGAGAAGAGGAGCGGGCAGAGGCATGGATAAGGCACTATCATTTGAAAATAGATTTGGCTAAGCAGCGCTTGTCCTCATTAATTGAATCTGGTGAAACGGTAGCGGTGTATGAGATTAGGCAAGATAACAGTATTTATATCTGGAATTATACAGCCCGAGGGGTGTACAATCTGTATCCAATGCTGGGGTTAACTCCACCGGACAAGGTAAGGTCAGATGTTCTGGAGCGGGATGATCATTTATGCATCTCACTGTCGGAATTGCCAATATACGCGGCTGACCATATGTTTGTGGTTGTATCAGGACAAGAGGACTGGATGTCGAGAACACGTAAACGGATTAGTAAAAGCGCGGTTTGGCGCAATCTTTCAGCATTCAGGAATGAATGCATATATTACCTGAAGCTTGAGGAATTTTGGGGCAGCGAAGGGCTTGCGCTCGAACGCCAGCTGGAGATACAGACAGATCTGTTAACCGGCCATAAATTAAGCTGACAATCGTCCATAGCTAAATTGATGTATTAGCGTGTATATATGTTTTCCCGCGGAGACGGTATATTAAACAAAGATCTTAATGATATTGATTATCAATATCATAATAATATAAAGTCTCAAGGGGGATTTACATTGTACAGAATTATATCGTTAGGAAAAACAAGCATGATAGCTGTTATGCTTACGCTGGTGCTGCTGTTGAGCGCATGCGGACAAGCTGCTAATCAGGGGAATGCTCCAGCTAGCACGTCGGCTGAAGTGGCTAAAAGCACTAATGATTCTGTAGTTGCCAGCACGGAGCCGGCTGCTGATACAGAGTATTGGACATACGAAAGCGACAAAGGCCCGGTGCAGATCCCACGCAATCCACAAAGAGTTGTGATTCCGGTACAAGACTTTATTGGTGATCTTCTGACGCTTGGCGTGACGCCCATTGCCGTTGCCGGGAATGACATCTTGAACCATCCATATTTCAAAGAGGCGCTGACAGGTGTAGAAGTAGTAGGCGATGACATGACGGTGTCCCTGGAGAAAATAACGAGCCTCGAACCGGACTTGATTATCACTTATCAGGAAGATACCTATGAGCAAATCTCTAAGATTGCTCCGACTGTCTTTATTCCTTGGGGCAAATACGACTATAAGGAACGATTGATCGAGATCGGGAAAATCTTGAACAAGGAGCAGCAGGCTGTAAAGTGGGTGGCGGATTTCAATCAGAAGCTGGAAGCGAAAAAAGCGGAATTGGCTGATCTGATCGCAGCTGACAAAAAGGTGGCGATCTTTGAAATTGCCGGTAAAGAGCTGTATTTATACGGTTCGTCATATGGGCGCGGTGGAGAGATTATATATAACGGATTGGGGCTGCATGCACCTGATCTTGTCCAAGAGGCAGCCTTTAAAGAAGGCTGGGCTTCCCTCTCACTTGAAGCGTTGCCCGAGTACTTAGGTGAAGCTGATTATATCTTCCAAGGCTTCAGCCGTGGTGTGGAGCAGGATAAGCTGGACATTCTGGACAGTGTCTTCTGGCAGAACCTACCTGCTGTCAAGTCGGGTCATGTATTCACCTACGATCTAAAAACTTATTATCTATCCGATGCTTATGCGCTGGACAAGCAGCTGGACGAGATAGTTACGTTGCTGAAGTCTCTTCAATAAGTTAATTTCAAAAGAGTAAAAGGGGATGTTCGCTGAGCTATAGTAGTTCAAGGACATCCCTTTTGCGTATTTATATTCCAAGTTAAGGGAGGTTATAGATTCCATTTGTTGCATAAAAAAGCGGTGTAGAACAAATAGTATGAGCAGGAGGTGTTAATGATGGACCCCTTTAACTCTACTATTTTGGACGATAATCTTAAAGAGCTTCAAGAAAGGCTTGGCCATAGCCCTGATATTGTTATTCGTAGAATTAAATCCACTACCACACAGGTTGAGGTAGCTGCCGTATATATTGAGGGATTAATAGAAAAATTAATGGTCAACGAGTTTGTGGAGCATGCGATGTCGTTCGATAAGCTAAGTGAAGAAAACCCGGTGGTAACATCCGCTGAAGATATCTTTTTGTATATGAAAGAAGTGGCGAGAGGGATCGGAGAAGAACAGACACTTGAAGATTGGGATGTGCTTTTTGAGGCTTTATTCTCTGGTGATACCATTCTTTGGGTCAACGGGATAAGGGCAGCTATCAGAGGGAATACAAGCGGCGGTGAGGTTAGAGCGGTATCGGACGCTACAACTCAAGTAGCCATTCGTGGCTCCAAGGAAGGCTTCACAGAATCTATTGGGACGAATATCTCTCTGGTGCGCAGGAAAATAAAAAGCCCTAATCTCTGGGTGGAGTCGATGAAGATAGGTGACGTCACGCAAACGAATGTATCTATTATGTATATTCATGGAATCGTCAATGATAATACCTTAAAGGAGCTCAGAACTAAGCTGCAAAGCATTGATATAGACGGGATTCTGGAATCTGGATACATTGAGCAATTTTTAGAAGATACTCCCTTTTCTCCATTCCCAACATTATATAATACGGAACGTCCTGACAGTGTTGCAGGAAATCTTTTAGAAGGTCGAGTTGCTATTTTTGTGGACGGGACCCCGTTTGTGCTGATTGCACCTACAACCTTTTTTATGTTTTTACATGCCGTAGAAGATTATTACCAGCGTTATGATATCACGACTTTGATCCGATTATTGAGATTTATTTGCCTTGTTATTTCGTTATTTGGCCCAGCGTTATTTATTGCAATTCTAAACTTTCATCAAGAAATGATCCCAACGGCCTTACTTATTAATTTTGCTTCACAAAGGGAGGGGGTTCCATTTCCGGCTTTTATTGAGGCTATGCTGATGGAATTTACCTTTGAGATTATACGTGAAGCAGGAATTCGTATGCCATCCCCTATAGGCCAAACTGTGTCGATCATTGGGGGCTTAGTGTTAGGACAGGCAGCCGTACAAGCCGGTATTGTCTCTCCTGCAATGGTTATTGTAGTTTCACTTACAGGAATATCCAGCTTTGCTACTCCCGCTTTTAATATGGCTCTTTCCATACGTATCTTGCGTTTCATCATTATGTTTATCGCAGCCTTTATGGGGCTTTATGGAATAACGATCTTTACTTTTATTTTGGTTGCTCATATGTGTAGCTTGAAATCGTTGGGTTTTCCGTATATGTCTCCATTTGGTCCTTTTATCGCTGAGAATCAGAAGGACTCGATCTTGCGTGTGCCCTTGAAATATATGAAAACTCGGCCGCGTCTTGTTAGCCAAAAAAATAATACTCGACTTAAGGTGAATGATGGGAAGCCGGGGAGTGGCAAATGAAGGTCGGATGGATGATGCGTTCATTTATTTGTATATGCTGCTTAATGTTGCTGACAAGCTGCTGGAACAGTCGGGAATTAAACAATTTAGGCATTGTGACTGGTATAGGTGTGGATAAGGTGCCGAATAAAGAGGAATATCATGTTACTTTTCAGATTGTGAATCCATCCTCAACAGCCACAAGTGCAGGAGCTAGCACCGGACAACCCACGGTCACTATTTATTCTTCTACGGACCGTACGATCTTTGGCGCTTTTCGCAAGACTTCAAAAAAGGCGGCAAGACAGATGTTTTTTGCACACACGCAGCTATTAGTTTTAGGCGAATCTACAGTGAAGAGCGGTATTGATGGGATTTTTGACATCTTTGAAAGGTCCCATGAGCTGCGGCTCAACACGAATGTTATTGTAGCCAGAGATACGGAAGCATCCTCTATTCTGAAACTATTGCTTCCCGTAGAAAGCCTGCCTGCAATTGGGATTATTAAAAAGAGTAAAAATACCGCTAGAATATATGGAGAAAGCCGGGATATCAATGTTTTTGAGCTAATTAATGGTCTCAGTGGAGAAGGGTCAGTGGTGATATCCGGAGCCAGAATTCTTGGAGACGCTGAAGAAGGAACTAAAAAATCCGGGATGGAGCAAACTAAAGTAAAAGCACTTGTCACAATGAGCGGGCTTAGCGTATTGAAAAAAGGGGTTTTTCAGGGGTGGCTGGATGGCCCTCTTGCTCGGGGGGCACTATGGGTACAGAACGAGATTAATGAAACCAGTATTAATGTAGATTCAAATGAGGTTAAAGATTCGATAGCCGTTAACATTAATTATTCAAAAACAAAAATTAAGATTGAACTCCGCAATAAAGTACCCGTCATTCATGTAAATGTTGTGGAAGAGGGGACGCTTAGTGAGGCACAGAGTTATATTGAGCTAAGTGATAGAGAGGTAATCGTTCAGTTGGAACAACAAGTGGCTCTTAAAACTAAACAGGAAATAACCCAAGCCTTACAGGCTGCTCAAACTATGAAATGCGATATTTTCAATTTCGGGAATGAACTGAAGCGCACAAATCCAAAAGCATGGGAGACTGTTAAGGACGATTGGGAGTCAGTGTTCGCGGAAGCGGAAGTGGATGTTTCTGTAGAAGCCTATATTCGCAGTGTTGGAATGAGATTAGAGCCGAAATTGTTAAAGGAAAAATGAAAGTGTTCAGTGAGAAAGGTGGGAGAAGGCCACTTTATGAAAAAAGAAACCATCAGCGCGAGTCAATTATTTGCTTTGATTTTTTTGTTTGAATTGGGAACGGCCCTTGTGGTACCGATTGGACTTGAAAGTGGCCATGCTGTCTGGATTGCTATTCTGTTAGCTTTGCCTGGTGGACTTCTTTTGTATTTGATTTATGTTTATTTATACCGGCAATATCCGGGCATGATTATTAGCGGGTATACAAGAAAGATACTGGGCAATGTTATAGGCTGGCCGTTAAGCTTAACATATATTCCAATCCTTCTCTTCAATGGCTCCCGAAATCTGCATGAATCAGGTGAGTTGTTAATAGCTGCTTCTTACGACAGAACACCCGTGTTCATCATTTATGCAATGATGGTTGTTGCGGTAATTTACATCTTAAATAAGGGGATTGAGGTGTTTGCGCGGGCGGCTGAGATTTATATGCTGATTATAATATTATTGGGCTTGACCAGTTGCTTTTTGGTTATTGCCGCCGGACTTGTAAAACTAGATAACTTGTTTCCGTTACAGGCCTCGGATTGGAAGAATGCATTGAAATCAGCCTATCTAAATATATGGCTATTTCCGTTCGGGGAGATGGTATGTTTCACTACGATTTTACCTCATATCAAAAAAACCAAGGTAGCAAAAAGAACCGGAATCATCGCAATTACTTTATGCGGATTATTACTCAGTTTTACCCATGCCATCGAAATATCCGTTCTAGGAACAGAAATCTACAGTAGAGCCAATTTTCCGATGTTCACTACGATAACGTTAGTAAACCTGGCCAATTTCATTCAACGTTTGGACGCGCTTGTGCTCTTAACCTTAATCATTGGAGTCTTTTTTAAAATGTCAGTATATTGCTACGCTGCAATGGTAGTCACCGCGGATCTATTCAAGGTGCAAGACAGCAGAAAGCTCGCCGTTCCCGTTGGTATTGTTGTTTTGTTCGGGGCTTTTATTAGTTCAGCGAATTATCCGATACATATGGACGAAGGAAGGATATTTCTGAAATATATTTTGCCGTATTTCTGTGCCGCTGTACCTATTCTCTTGTGCATCGTTCATTACATCCGCAGAAAATTAGGGAGCATAGGTTAGTTTATTTTATTTGATGGATTTATTGCTTCTATTTCGGATAGAGGATGTAATTGTAATAACAAAAGGTAAGGAGATAAAAACGAGCATAGTTATTGATTCCTGTATGCTTGTAGCTGCAAAGGAGTCATAGATCGTCCGCATTGAAGCGGTGAGGTTTTCTCCTGATAAAAGGTCGATGATTACTGCCATCAGCAACCCCATAAAAGCAAGCATGAAATATAGTAATAGTAATTTCATATTGATCAACTCCATTTGCTAGATTAACCTTAGGCTAAATGTATTATTACCTCTTGAGTGTGTTTGTAGTCAAAAGAAAATAACAAATCCCCTATTGCTCCAACGTTGTTGGAAGCAGTAGGGGATTCTAATTTAAGCGAATTTTATTGTGTAAGCCAAGCAGCCAGCTCTTCGGTCTGGGATAACACGGCAATTGGATCATAGTACCAGGACCGTTCTTCTTTCCATACATAGAGATGGCCATTTTTTACAGCGGGTAGGCTACTCCAGATTGGATCAGCTTTGTAATCAGCTTCTGTACGGTTATTGGAAGTTAAGATAATATAATCTCCTGCGTATTTAGCGAGTGCCTCTGTAGAGATTTCCGCCCATTGCTTCTCCATAATTTCTGCGGCCACAGCTGTAGGGGGCTTACGACCCAGCGCCTGATAGACAGGCTGTCCGCCTCGGCCAAAGTTATCGCCATAGGCCCAAATGGATTTTCCGCCGTCTTCCATGATGGAAAATGTTGCATCTGCAGGGATTACTTTGTCTACTTTGGCTTTAGCTTCAGCTATCCGTTTGTCGTAATCTGCAAGCCAGCTTTTGGCTGCCTCTTCCTTACCAAGGAGTTCTCCGAAATAGGTTAATTCGGCATGAGCATCTTTCAGATCACCATATGGCACAACGATGGTTGGAGCAATTTTGCTTAGTGCTTCATAGCTTTCAGCTTGTCCAGAAATAATCAAATCAGGATTAAGTGCGATGATTTTTTCAGGTGACATTTTGCCGTAAGTTCCAGTGTCTGCAACTCCAGTAAGTGCCTCCTTAAAATACATATTCTCCAGTGTTAATCCGGGAGCACCAACAGGAATGGTATCTAGCGCAATCAGACTGCCCAGATATTCCTCAGCGACAATCCTTTTAGGTTGAACAGGGATTTCAATATCACCATTTATAGTAGTGACCTTTTTAAGAGCAGCTGTTTCCGTAGTTTCTGTTGGTTGACTAGTTTCGGTAGGTACTGCAGTTGCCGATGATGTGTTGCTGGTGTTACTGCCTGTATTCCCCACAGAATTATTGGAATTCCCGCAAGCTGATATGACTAGAATTAATGCCAGCATGAAGGGAAAAAGAAGCCAATGGGTTTGTTTGGAGCTATTTTTTCCTGGATTATGCAATTTGTTGTTCCCCCTATGTATATTGATTATCATTCTCAATAAGAACTTTACAAGCTTCACCGGGTATTTACTATGGACGGATATGATCTCAGCTTATGCAAATTTATGATGTCATTACCCGTAGCAATTCTTGAAGCTGTGCCTGTGAGGACAGTGGGTCAAATCCGTAGAACATATCAGCCTGGTTCAGAATATATACCCGTCCGTTTCGGACTGCATCTAATTGCTTCCAAGCTTTAGAATGTAGTAGGCGAGTAAAACGTTGTCTTCCCTCAGATGATGAAGGGATGCTAGTGATAATAATATGGTCAGCAGGAAACGATACGATATCCTCAATAGATGCCTCTAAGTACCCGGAATCTGTGATCCCTTTTTCAATAATTACGGAGGGGGGCTTGAAGCCAAGATCACCGTATAGAATTTGGCAACCTCTGCCGAAGCTGCTACTGAAACAGTAGGCGGATCGGGAGCTAACCTCCCACACGATAGCCGTACCTCTCTCCATTCCTATTGCATGGTTTAATAACCCGTTGGCGGTAAGACAAAGTCTGTCATAATGACTTAGCCACTGTTCAGCACGCTGTCGTCGATTCACAACCTCGGCAATCAGAGCAAATTGCTCTCGCCAACTCATTTGCATAAAGGGCAGCTCAATAACCGGAGCAACAGGAGTCAGAATCTTATTGTCGGGTAGACTGTAGCCGATAATGACATCTGGTTTTACCGCAGCTACTGAGTCATAGAGTAATGAAAATTTACCTTCGCTCATTTGAAGCTGTTTGGAAGCGGGAACTTGTTCCAAGCTATGTTGCCATTCGGAATAAACCCCGAGTTGAGGCATGATTTCCAGTACTCGCAGGCTAGCGGTGTGATTATAGTTCAGGGCAACGACCCGTTTATTCTTATTCTGGTAGGCTGTAGGTGAAACGCCAACAAGCTGCTTGAATTTTCGGCTCAAATAAGTTCCCTCTTCGTAACCAACCTCATGTGCCAATGTAGTTAGATTAGGAGAACTGGTGAGGATTCGTTGCTGGGCTTTACGGATTCTTAGTAGTGTAATATAAGCACTGAAGGATAGACCTATTGATTTGCGAAAGGTTCGCGAAAAGTGCTCGGGGCTCACTTCAGCTAAAGCAGCCATTTGATCCCGCGTGATATCTTCATTGTAATGAGCTTCTATATACTCAGTCACCCGTTCCATCCAACTGCTTGATCTTTCTTTATGGGATGTCAGTTCACCATGAAGCTCCACGATGAACTGGGTGAATAGCTGCTGGACCCTAAACGGCTTTTGTTTATCAGCGTCTATCCAGGCACTGTAAAGCTCACCTGCCAAGGCTATCAAACGAGTGGAGGCATGGTGGACAGGGGAGTTGTCATTTATAAAAATGTCCTCATTTTTACTCTGGGGTATACAGGAATACTCAATCCATATCCCCTTTAACTGTAATTCAGGTTCCATCTTCAATAAAGAAGAACTACTAAGGGCTATTAAGCTTCCGGCCATGACCTTGTGTATCTTACCGTCTATTTCAAGAAAACCTTTCCCATCCCAGATCATCATAAGGCTGGAATTAGTAGAAGAAATGTTTGAGGCTGAGTAGTTGGTTATTCCCGATAAGCTGATGACCCGAAGGGGCATATAAAAAGGATGGGATGGATAAGGCATCCCGTCAGATTGGATCTGCATGTAGTAATCCCCTTCTTTTCATTGATAATCATTCTCATTTATAGTATAACAGTCTTTCTTACTATTGACTATAATGATGCTTATGATAGTGTTTAAAATAATCCACGAACGGAATAGGGTTAGCTGATAAGAAGGGGTTGAAGTCATCCATGACGACCTGGAATTTACAAGGAACTGTAAGTCACTTATTAATATGTAACGGTAGCAGCTGCAAGAAACACAAAGGTGAAGAGGTAGCTGAAGCGATAGAAGACGAGATTGAGAAGCAGGGCGCACAAAGTCTTATACATACGACTGTGACCCGTTGTAATGGAAGATGTTCAGATGCTTGTGTGGTGATCGCTTATCCCGAAGGTGTGTGGTACAAAGAGATTACACCTAAGCTGGCGAAATCATTAGTGCGGAAACATTTGCAGGGGGAGAAGCTTGAAGATCACTTGTTATACACCTATGATGGACAATTGATTGCTTCAAATGAAAAGGGCGCTAAAGGGAAAAAGAAAAAATAGCAAGGCTTGTAAGTACCTTTTAGTTGCGGTTCTAACCCTGTACAGAGGAATATCTCGTGCAGGGTTATTTATTTATAAACAGGGGAGGATTATGATTGAATTGGATTATAACCAGACTCGTAATAGGACTGTGTGCTTAATTAAGGACATCAAATTTGACTTGCAGGGCTAACGTTGACTATGCTATTAAAAAGTGAATGAAATAACACAGTATATATGATGGTTTATAGGGGAGAGGGTACGATGGAGAGGCTGCAGGTGTGGCCAGAGAAGTTCAAAAAATTTTTTCTGAATAATAAATTTGTAGTAGTGCTGCTCATTATGCTGCTGGTTGGAATTAATATTCTGGTATTCTCCAAAATACCGTTTATTTTTAAGCCGATATCAGTATTGCTGCACACCGTGGCCGCACCATTATTACTGGCAGGTATAGCTTATTATTTGCTGAATCCGTTGGTAGATCGGATGGAGAAAAGATCCCGAATAAAACGTGTATATGCAATAATCATCCTATATTTGTTGATTGCTGGTCTCATCACGCTGGTTTTGTTTATGGTCATTCCAATTATACGGACTCAGCTATCAGGTTTGATCGACAATTTTCCAAGGTATAGTGAATTAATTCAAGAACGGTTTATGGATTTGACCGGAACGGAGTTCTTTGGGCAAGTTCAAGATAGTATCGGAACGAACCTTAGTGAGATAACATCTAAGATTACGGCGTGGGGCAGTTCTTTTCTGAATAATGCCTTGACGGGTGTTGGCAGCTTTGTAGGAGCCCTTACAGAGATTGTCTTGGCGGTTGTAACGACGCCATTTATTTTGTTCTACTTGCTTCGCGATGGAAAAAAATTGCCGGATTATATTCTGAAGTTTGTACCTACTTCTCTGCAGCCGCAGACTCGTATGGTCATGTCGGAGATGAACAGTCAGGTATCCTCTTACATACGCGGGCAAATTATTGTCAGCTGCTGTATTGGTCTGCTGCTCTATATTGGCTATTTAATCATTGGTTTGGAATACTCTCTCGTTCTGGCTATTGCTGCTGCTTGTACAGCAGTTGTTCCTTATCTGGGCCCGGCAATCGCGATTACACCTGCCCTAATTGTGGCGATGGTCACTTCTCCATTTATGTTGTTGAAGATGATTATCGTGTGGACAGCTGTTCAGCTGATTGAAGGGAAATTTATCTCACCACAGATCATGGGCAAGACGTTGAAGATTCATCCGATAACCATTATTTTTGTAATTATATTCGCAGGTAAAATGTTTGGAATTCTGGGGATTATCCTTGCAGTTCCGGGTTATGCGGTACTTAAGGTGGTATTTACACATCTTTTTGAATGGTTCCGGTTTCGATCCGGCTTATATAAACAGATTGAAGAGAATAAGGAATAATGTGGAAGGGTGAAATGTAATGGGAGCACCAATAGCAGTAACCTCTTATGGTAAGCTTCAAGGAATACAGGAGGGCGATGTGAACATTTGGCGTGGGGTCCCTTTTGCAGCTCCACCTGTTGGAGAACTTCGGTTTCGTGCACCACAGCCACCAGAAGCCTGGGATGGGGTTAGAGATGCTTCTGAATTTGGTCCAGTTAGTCATCAGCCAGCGGATACGAGAGGTACTCGGTTCGGTGGCAAGACGCCGCTTCATTCCGAGGATTGTCTGTATTTAAATATTTGGGCGCCAGCAGTTCATGATGAGCCCCTGCCGGTTATGTTCTGGATTCACGGGGGGACGTTTGTGACCGGGGCTGGAAGTCAGCCGCAGTTTGACGGCACAAGCTTCGCTGAGCGTGGCAAAGTAATTTTAGTGACCATTAACTATCGGCTGGGTCCATTTGGATTCATGAATTTGTCTCCATTTGGTCATGGGCTTGCTTCTAATCAAGGATTATTGGATCAAATCGCCGCGCTGGAATGGGTAAAGCTGAATATTGCTGCTTTTGGCGGGGATCCGCAGCGGGTAACTGTATTCGGAGAGTCAGCAGGGAGTATGAGTATCGCAGCCCTTTTGGCCATGCCAGCAGCGAAGGGGTTGTTCGCTGGTGCGATTATGCAAAGCGGGGCTGCTCAGACGCTGCCTTCCGAGCAGGGGAAGTACATTGCAGCTGCACTACTAGCTGAATTAGGGATTGTTCCAGATGGAGATGCCAGTCTTCTGCAAACATTTTCTTCTGAACAAATTATCGATGCAGCCGCAAGAATGACTAAAAAGTTAACGGGTGGCTCAGTAGGTATGTTATTTCAGCCTGTCATTGATGGGGATACACTTCCTGTAGAACCTGCACAGGCTGTGGCAGAAGGATCGGCACAGGGTATTCCGCTATTGATCGGAACCAATCGTGATGAGGGCAACTTGTTCTTCAGAGAAGAATCGCCTGAGGCAGACTTTGACGATTCACTAAAGGCGCTGGAGCAGATGATGGGTACTGGGAGTCTGAAGGAGATTGCGAACCATTATTCATCCTCATGGGAGGGACAAGCCGAAATTCTAACGGATCTTTACTTCTGGGGAACCTCGGTGTCCCTGGCAGAGAACCAACTGAAATATGCACCTGTCTGGATGTACCGTTTTGACGGCACGATCCCAGGTCATCCATTGTTAAATAAAGCTGTGCATAGTGCAGAAATCGTCTATGCCTTTAATAATCTATCTCATCTAACCCATCTTAGGGCAGAAATTAATCCAACGATGCAGAAGTTGGCTGAAGTTATGCATGATGCTTGGATTGCTTTCGCTCATCAAGGAAATCCGGCTACAGCAGAGAGGTTATGGCCGAAATACAATCTGGAGGAACGGGCTACCTTGATCTTTGATGAAGATACGCATGTAGCTTATGATCCTGAGTCAGAGAAACGCAAAAGAATTGTCACTATGCTGGCTTAAGAAGATTGAGAGGCTGAATAAAGATGCAGGTAGAAGGCTTTAACCATGTGACCGTAAATGTCAGTAATTTAGCGAATTCCCTGAATTTCTACACAGGAGTTCTGGGCCTTCAGCTAGTTCATAGAGGTAAAACTGATGCTTATCTGGAATGGGGAAGTGCCTGGATATGTCTTCTTGAAAAGCCTGATTATATGGCGATTGCAGATAAAGTAGTTGGGGTAGACCATATCGCTTTTAGTATTGCAGAGGAACATTTTGAGGAAGCCGTCCAAGTATTGCAAACCCAGAATGTGCCCATAATTAGAGGGCCAATCAAACGGGGAATAGGCTGGACGGTCAATTTTCTAGATCCGGATGGTATACAGCTAGAGCTACATACCTCGAATCTGCGGGAACGAATGAGTGTTTGGAACACAACTACCGAATAAAAGATGGGTGTCCTATCAGCCTGCATGGCTAATGGGACACCCATTTTTTTAACGACCTAAATATTCTTTGATTCCTAAAACTACTGCTTCGGCTATTTTATTCTGGATGTCCGGGGTAAAGAGTAATGCTTCATCCTTGGTATTGCTTAAGTAACCACATTCTAATAATATTGCAGGCATTTTGGTTTCTCTTGTTACATGATAGTTAGCTTGACGAACCCCTCGGTCCTGCAGTCCTGTAGCAACTGCGAGGTATTTGTGAACGGTTTGAGCGAATAATAAGCTATCATTACGTGTGTAATAGGTCTCTGTGCCACTAGGATTACTTTTACTGCCCGCCGGAATACTATTGGCATGAACAGAGATAAATAGATCGGCTTTTACATTGTTGGCGAGGTTAGATCTGTCCTGTAGAGTTGGGTATGTATCGCCACTGCGCGTGAGTATAACCTCGATATTTGGTTCTTTCTTTAGTAATTCTGCAATTTTCAGTGCTGTCGGCAAGGTGAAATCTTTCTCTTTAAGCTTGTTAACACTTGAACTCCCTGGATCTTTCCCTCCATGTCCTGCATCAATGACGATTATCTTCTTGTCTGTGTTGCCGGTAGAAGGTGGAGGAGTTATAACCGGTACTTCTGGTAAGGTGGGTTCAGGAAGCGTAACGCTAGTCCCATTAAGATCCACAATAATAAGTCCATCATTAGCATTTATCAGACTGTAGCTATTAGCGCTGTTTAGATCAATGACGATCCGAATGGTCGATGGGGAACTGCTGAACAATGAATAGCGAACGGCAGAGACATTAGGATAGTCGGTAACCGTTAACTGTCCGCTTTGGTTCTTTCCTACGGAAAGATTCTGATGGAAGTCGGTTCCAAAGCCAGTATTCGGTAAATCCACGACAATTCGGTCTTTGTCTGTCATAGTGAACACGGTAGGTTTTATACTGCCGTTCACTGCAATAACCAGCTGGTTATTGATGAAGCTAAGATTGGTGACTGCAGCCACTGAGCTATTCCCTTCAGTTGCTGTATTCCCGGTTGATCCGCTCTCCGAAGGTGCTGTTGGAGTGGGTTCTGGAACCGTAACTTCCGGATCGCTTCCCCCAACCTCAGGCACTGGAGAGGTTAAATATACGGTTTTGGTTACATTGTCCCAACCGACAGTAGTTCCTGTCTGTTCCCCAACAAATCTTAAAGGAACAAGGGTTGTGCTGCCACTGAGAAACGGAGGGTTGTCCAGTTTGACTTGTTTCCCTGAAGCTTCTGCCATCGTATTATCCACGATCAGTTTTAAAGTAGTTCCCTTTTGCTCAATGATCGCTGTCTTGGCCACATTATCCCATTTCACGGTATAACCAAGCTGTTCCGCAACAACGCGAAGAGGAACCATTACACTGCCATTTACAATTTGTACCTGTGCTTCTTTGGAAATCTTAAGATCGTTGCCGTCTAGGTTGATGTGTGTTTCCGTAGAGCCGGCATAACCAGTTCCTGGATGAACCAGCACCAACAAAAGCAGCAGTAACGCCAAAAAACCAAACTTTTTCATCTGCAATCCCTACCATCCCCGTTTATTGGTCTCTAGCAATTCTTACTTTTTCTTCCTTTGATGCCGTTTAAGGCTCGTATAAAGTATAAACGACAATAGTTTCCAAAAGTTGCGCTCTACAAGCGATAAAAAGGAAAATTTTCGGTATAAAAATAGAAAAAGAGCCTTCCCAAACATTTGGGATAGCTCTCATTCGCTAGAAATATGTTATTTTAACGATGTATAACCTGTTTTCTCTACCAATTTCTGACCTTGAGAAGATTGAATCCAATCCAGAAAGGATTGAATATTAGGGTTGTCGCTTCCCGCGGTCACTGCATAAAATTCTGTTGCCAATGGGTACTGTCCACTACGAATACTTTCCTTATCTGGTTGGATACCATCGATGGCCAGCAGGGCTATTTCCCCGTTCCGATTCATTTCTGAGGCGTAAAATAAGAAGCTGTAGCCCAGTGCATTTTTATAGTTTCGATAGCTGGAGGTTTGTTGAATGATACCGCTCATAATATCCGCTACGTCTTCTTGAGGCGGCTTCATGAGTGGAGTGTCCTTCATAAACTTTTGCAACATCGTCTGGCTTCCACTATCTTCAGGCCGTTGAAAAGCACGGATTCGGTTATTAGCTCCGCCTACATCTTTCCAATTTGTGATCTTGCCTGCGTAAATATCTTTAAGTTGAGCGGTGGAAAGTCCGGTTACGTCGTTTCGTTTGTTTACAAAAAATACGAAGGCCTCGCGGCCGATCGGCGTAAGCTTCAGTTCGACACCTTTGCGCTTAGCTTCTTTTTGTTGTGCGATTGACGGAGCCGCTACAAATATAATATCGGTTTCTCCTTCAATTAATCTCTTGTAAGCTTCAGGTGTGCTGCTGCAAATTACTTGACTTGTTTGAAAATCATACGGATTATAATAACCCTCAGGATAAGTAGTTTGAACGAAAGCTGAATACAGTGGATAAAGTGCGGTTGCACCGTCCAATCTTGGAAGATTGCTAGCGATATGATAGGAAGAAGGTTCATCCAGATTCACTGCTTTGGTCTTCTCAGCAAAGGGTTCATATTGTAGCAGATTAACCTCCCGATCATCGACCATGGCAATTCTGTTGACGTACGCTTGCTTGATCTCATATCCTGCGGTCGCGAGCAGACTAAGTCCGAGGATAGATAACAATACAATATAGCTTGTTTTTCGTGACAACACATTAAATATGATAAGTACAACATAGATGGCTAATACGATCGCTAAGATTGCCACAAGTGGGGTATAAAACAGCAGTCCTCCGTAAAGCGCAGTAATTATAGCACCTATGAATCCTAAAAAAGCTATTCCTCCAACGGCAAAGATGGAGAACAATAACTTCGTCCAGAATGCTTCTTTCATAACAACCTCCTCGACATGATTACTAAACTATGGAAAAATCAACATATTTTCATTATACAGAAGTTTTTTGGATGAAGCAGTAGAACAATTACGAACAAACATGTAATAAAATGCTGCGAAACATGAAAGTAATGTGTACATTTTCATAAAGTACTGGACGAATGGCAAGAAGAGGTTTATTCTGAGATTGTGAAAAAAACAACGGAATACAAGATTCTCGGGGTAGGGTGAAATTCCCGACCGGCGGTAATGTTCAAAGTGAACTGAGCCCGCGACTCACTTGTTCTGCTTGCAGAGAAGTGACTGATCTGGTGTAAATCCAGAGCCGACGGTAAAGTCCGGATGGGAGAGGATCATAAGATAAAGACGCTAGGAGTCTATCCTTGTACGTCTTTATTGATAATGCCCCCGAGTTTACCTTTTTGGTAATTCGGGGGTTTTTGGTCTCTTATCGAGGGTTTGTATCGACAAGGAGAATGAAATTATGAGTAATGTTACAGCTTCATCATCAACTAAGGTTGGCAGTACATCAGCGCTACGCAGTGGATTTTGGCTCGTTGTGATTGGTGCAGCATTATGGGGCGTTGATCCGCTCTTTCGTATCATCCTGTTAAAATCTTTGACCTCCTCGCAAATTGTTCTTCTGGAGCATGTGGTGCTTTTCTTGGCTGCTTCACCTGTTCTTTGGCGTCACCGGGCGGAGCTTAAAGGAATTGGATTTCGCCAGATTGGTGCTTTATTGATTGTTTCATGGGGAGGTTCTGCCGGGGCGACAATCCTATTTACGATGGCACTTTCCAGTGGGGATTTGAATGCGGTGCTGTTACTGCAAAAGCTTCAGCCAATATTCGCGATCGGTCTCGCTGCTTTAATTCTTAAAGAACGTTTGCCTAAAAATTTCGGACCACTCATTGTGTTGGCACTGGTAGGAACCTATCTGCTGACCTTTGGCTGGAGTATCCCTTTCGGACATGTGAATAACTTTATTGGGGTTAGCAGTCTGATGGCCTTGGGAGCAGCTGCACTGTGGGGCGGATCGACAGTCATGGGACGTTATCTGCTCGGTTCTATGAAATATGAGACAGTGACTTCGCTGCGGTTTATCCTTGCGCTTCCTTTACTTTTCGTTATCACTACGCTAGAAGGTGCACCGTGGCAGATTCATGGCGGGTTTGGTGCATCGGCAGCCATTGCGGTTAATCTATTGCTGCAAGCTTTGCTGCCAGGACTTCTTAGTATGTTGTTGTATTACAAAGGGCTTAGCACGACCAAAGCTTCCTTCGCCACATTAGCTGAACTCAGCTTTCCTATGACGGGAGTAATCATCAACTGGATCGTGTTCCAACAGCTGGTCACTATCCCGCAGATTCTCGGATTTGCCTTGATCTGGGTCGCTTTATTCTTTTTATCTAATCAACAGTCCAAACCACAAACGCTCTGATCAGATTGAAGTGGAATGGTTCTACCTATATAAAGATGATTCGTAGCCGTATGGCTTTCGGATCATCTTTTTTTGTATGTGATTTTACTCCTTGCTTTGATCATATCGACTGCAAAAACTGCTGAAATGTTTCTAACGTAACATATAGCGGAATTAATAAAGCGTTTACAATAAGGAAGGGCACAAAATGACTGTGCCACTGAGTACATAATCCATTATTAAATTATTTAGGAGGAAACAGACATTGAAGAAATCATTTGTATTATTTATGATTCTGACCTTTCTTATTTCCCCTTTTACGTTTGGGCAGTCTGCTCAAGCGGCAGGAGATGAGAATATTGCCCTAGGTAAGCCTGCAATATCAGATAGTGAGCTTGCAGGGTATGAAGCGGGGAACGCAGTGGATTCCGATGAATGGAACACACATTGGACGGCGAATGACGGGAGTTTTCCTCATTGGCTGGAAGTAGATTTGCAAGGTGCATATGATTTGTCAGGTGCAACCGTCATCTGGAATGCATGGAGTTACATTAATCAATATACGATTGAAGTATCACGTGATCATAAGGTATGGACAACAGTTGTGGACAAAAGTCAGAGCAGCAGTGTAGAGCAGACTCAGTACAATGCTTTTAAGCTGCGGAATGTTTCTTATGTAAGGGTCAACCTGACCGGCATCAACGGCGGAAAATGGGCAGCCATTAATGATCTGAAGGTCTGGGGTGTTCCCGCAGACAGCGCGCCGCATGAGCCGGCACAGGGTGAAATACAAACTGTACTGCCAGTACGGTTGGACACGGAAAATGGGCAAGCCCCTGAGCTTCCAAGTGTTGTAACTGTGGTATATAGCAATTCTGACACGGAGGATGCTCAGGTTGCTTGGGATGTGATCCTGCCAGCAGAGTATTCCCGTCCCGGAACCTTTACAGTAAGCGGTTCTATCTCAGGTACTGTGCAGAAGGCAGTGGCGAAGGTAACAGTAGTAGGTGACAGCAGCACGCCTATTGTCGGATTTGAGAGCATAAATGTCAGCACAATTACGGATGTGCCTGCTTTATTGCCATCAGCGGTAACGGCTATATACGAAGATGGGTCAAGCAAACAGCTGCCTGTAACCTGGGATGACCTTATTGAGGCGGAGTACGCGGTTGAAGGAACTTACAGCGTAATGGGGAAAGTTGCAGGGACAGACCTACAACCCACAGCTGATATTCAGGTTACTCCGCTTGTGCTGCAATCCGGGTTCATAAAAGGTGCGGACATTTCCACACTGGAAGCGATTGAGGATGCCGGTGGAAAGTATTACGACAATGGAGTAGAAAAGGATTTGCTGGATATTCTTAAAAGCCGGGGTGTAAATTACATTCGGCTACGTTTATGGAATGATCCTCAGGAAGCTGGCGGCTATAATGACCGTGAGCATGTTGTGGAAATGGCGCAGCGCGTCAAAGCCAAAGGGTTTAAGCTGTTGCTTGATTTCCATTATTCTGATTTCTGGGCTGACCCCGGAAAGCAAAACAAGCCGGGAGCATGGGCGGATTACTCCTTTGATGAATTGAAGCAAGCGGTATATGACTATACCAAAGATGTTATGGATGAGCTAAAGGAAAAGGGAGCTTCACCCGATATGGTCCAAATCGGAAATGAGATTAATGGTGGCTTGTTATGGCCTGACGGCAAATCCTATGATCAAGAGAATGCTTTTGAGAAGGTTGTTCCGCTTCTAGAGAGTGGAGTGAAGGGAGTTAGAGACAGCCAGAGTGCAGGTCAGGATATCAAAATTATGATCCATCTTGCTGAAGGTGGCAAAAATGATATGTTTCGTTGGTTCTTTGACGAATTAACGAAGCGGAATCTTGATTATGACGTGATCGGCGCGTCCTTTTATCCGTATTGGAGCGGAACGATGGATAGCCTGCAGTTTAACTTGGACGATATCTCTAAACGATATGGTAAAGAAGTGATTGTGACGGAAACCGCATATCCTTACACGTTGCAGGACGGCGACAACTTTGAGAATAACATCGCTCGTCAGGATCAGCTAGACGGCAGTGGCTTCCCAGCTACGGTTGCAGGTCAAATGGCTGAGGTCAAAACAGTAATGAATGTATTGTCCAAAGTACCCGATGGTAAAGGAACAGGCTTGTTCTATTGGGAACCAGCTTGGATTCCAGTGCAAGGTGTAGGCTGGAAGGTAGGCGAAGGAAATGCTTGGGAGAATCAGGCAATGTTCGATTTTGCAGGGAATGCACTCTCTTCATTAAATGTCTTCAAAACCCCGGTGGCCGGTGAGGGGGGCGAAGAGGAACCGGGAACGGGAGGAAATCCCGGCACTGGTGGGGAACCCGGAACGGGAGGAAATCCCGGCACTGGCGAGGAACCCGGAACGGGAGGGAATCCCGGCACTGGTGAGGAACCCGGAACGGGAGGAAATCCTGACACTGGCGAGGAACCCGGAACGGGAGTTAATCCTGATCCTGTCATCACGGTCAGAGATTCAAGCGTTGTAAATTCAGCAAATAAAGCAGTGGTCGAACATACAGCGGCAGGACAACTTCAGGTGAAGGCACAAGCAGGAATTTCCGACATAGCTGATATCACGCTAGGTATAGAGGATATCAATAAGGCGCTGTCGACGCTTCCGGCGGATGAAAAACTGATTATTTCTGTTCTGCCATCGACGGGAGAGCTTAAGGGAGCAGTCGTTCATCTTCCGTTGAGTTCTATACTAGAGCAGGGCAAACATCCCCAAATAGTAATTGTATATGGTGCGGCATCTGTTACGGTTTCTACGGAAGCTAGTGCAGGAATTATAAAGACGGGAGCTAAGGAACTAACGCTCTCACTGGTTCAGGTAGCTACGCCAACCTTGCCTTCACCATTGGTAACTGGAGCAAAAGACTACCCGGCCTATAACATCCATGTGTCAGTAGACGGGACTTCTATCGATGTTTTCAAAAAAGGAGCAATATCGGTAGCCTTCCACTACAAGCTGAAGCTCGGGGAGCAGAGCCAGCGGATTGCTGTTTATTCGATACTTGCTGATGGAAAACTTGAAGTTATCAAAGCTGTGCGGTACAACCCAACCGCGGAACAGATTGTGTTTAATCCAAGTCATTTCAGCATTTATGCTGCGGGGTACGCAGAGGTGGGGTACACAGATTTAAAAGCAGCAGATTGGGCCACGTTAGCGATTGAATCCTTGACGGCTAAAGGGATCGTGCAAGGAATAGGAAACGGGATCTTTAATCCGCAAGGGGAGGTTACACGCGCTGAATTTGTCAGCATGCTGCTGTCCGCACTGGAGCTAAATACAGAAAGAGGAACAGGCAGTTTTAAAGATGTGAACCTTGATGCGTGGTATAGCTCTGTTGTGATTACTGCTGGGAAATTGGGTGTTGTACAAGGACATGCGGATGGCACTTTTGGCCCGAATGATAAATTGTCCCGTGAAGAAATGGCAGCTATTTCGTATCGTGCGCTTAAGTTGGTGGAGAAAGTGAACGATCAGACGGATGTGAACGTTATTTCTTTTAAAGATAAAGACCTGATCTCGATGTATGCCAGTGAAGGGATAACAGCGCTTGCGCAGACTGGGATTATCAATGGATTCGAAGATGGCAATTTCCGCCCGCAAGCCCATACAACACGCGCTGAAGCAGCTTACATCATACTCAATCTTTTGCAGCAATAATAGGCAGACAGGCAATAACTGTGCTCGAAAAGGCAGTTAGGGCCTGTCTTTACCACATTTTTTAGATATTTATCTTTTCGCAAGTAGGGATTGTTTGTACAATAGGGGCTATGACATTTGAGCCGGAGAGTGAAGGAACGTGTATAGATATAATTTATTTACCAAAATCGTGAGTATCATGGTCATTATGCTGATCCCGATAACCATCCTTTACTTCTATTCCAATAAAACGACCACGGATGTGCTGCGTACGGAGTTAAATACTTCGAATAATAATCAGCTTAGTTTTTTTCAGAATCAGGTAGAAAGTAATATGGAGTTATTGTCCTCGTGGCCGATTCTGCTGATCCATGATCCTGATATCCTCAGCCTTAAGGACACTTATCTGGAAAAAGGGCGTTTGAATCTGGATACGATAAACCTGATCAAACGGATTCAGACCAAAATCAGCATTCAAGAAAGCTCCTCCAATTGGAAAAGTAAGCTGTATTTATACTCCCCATCCATTCACCGTATGGTATCTGAAAATGATGCGAAGTTATACGAAGATGAGGATCTGAAGCGGGAAGTGAAGTCGGGCTGGCATGTGGAGAAGATTGAAGGGCAGGAGGGTGACCGCTTCGTATTCTCGTGGTTTTCTTTTACACCTTTTATGTCAGAATTCGCTCCGGAAAAAGTCAAAACGGTTATGAAGGTAGAGTTCGACAGCCGGAACATAGAAGATATGCTGGATAAATTCAAGAGTGATGGCAGAAGAGATCCTTTTTATTATAAGCAGGGAACAGGACTTATTTTTAACCGCAGTGCCGACAAGGTATTAGCCAAAGAATTGGTAGACAGGCTGGAAGAGACCCAGCTGAAGCCTAGTGAGAATCGCACGGTCAAAATAGAAGGTGAATCCTACAGTGTAAATATCGTCTATTCGGACAAAATGGGCTGGTATTTGATCGACTATATGCCGCTAAATGAAATCTTACATCCGATCCTGACCTCTAATCGTTTATTTTATTTTGCGATCAGTGCTTTGTTGTTAATGAGCTGTCTCGTAGCTTATCTGTTATATGTTCAAGTGCAGGTACCTATAAGGTTATTGGTTGGAGGCTTTCAACGGTTGAAGCAAGGGGACTATTCTACGCGAGTGGAGATTAAAGGGAAGAATGAATTCAGCTTCCTGTCCGGCCGGTTTAACAGTATGGTAGAACAGATTCAGATGCTGATCGAGAATGTGCTGATGGAGAAAATCCACGTTCGCGAAGCCCGCTTAAAGCAGCTTCAATCACAGATTAATCCACATTTTTTCTATAATTGCTTCTCCTTTATTACAAGTATGGCGAAGCTCGATAATATGGGTGCGGTCGTTGGAATGTCGCATAATTTGTCCCGATATTACAGATACACCACTCGTCAGGAACGTGATTTGGTTGCGCTGTCTGAAGAGGTGGAATTTGTGAATCATTATCTGGAGATCCAGAAGATGAGGATGAGCAGACTTCGTTATGAGATCAATATCCCACCGCAAATGCGCAAAAGAGAGCTTCCGCCGCTCGTACTGCAGCCTCTGGTGGAGAATGCGGTTATACATGGAATTGAGCCCATCGCCAAAGAGGGACTGGTGCGGATTACGGGTTCATGTGTAGGCAGAGAAATGACGCTTACGGTTGAGGACGATGGTCAGGGAATGACGACAGAGGGAATTATAGAACTGGAAAATAAACTAAGCAGGGCGATGGATGAAGAAATGGGCTGCGGTTTATGGAATGTGCATCAGAGAATGCGGCTGCGTTTTGGGGAGACGTCTGGTTTGCGCATCTCGCCTTCTCCACTCGGAGGGTTACAGGTGACACTGCAGTGGTTGCTGCCCTACACAGACAATGAAATGGAATGACATCTAGGAGGGGAAAGAATGATAGAGCTGTTGTTAGTTGATGATGAGCCCTATGTTACGGAAAGTTTAGCTCGTACTATTCCATGGGCTGAAATCGGGGTGAAGCAGGTGCATCAAGCGGCATCGGGTGCTGAAGCTCTGCAAATTATGGAACAGCAGGCTATAGATATTATGGTTACTGATATTTCAATGCCAGGAATGACTGGCCTGCAATTAATCGAAGCCGTAGGCGAGAAATGGCCAAATATTCGGTCCATTTTATTGACGGGTTATTCCGATTTTCAATATGCGAAAAAAGCTATTCAACTGCAGGCATTTGATTATATTTTGAAGCCGGTAAGTGATGATGAGTTTATCAAAAGCGTATCCGGTGCGATTGAATCTTTGAAAGATGAATGGGAAGCCCATGATAGATATCATTTGCTGCTGTATAATCGCAAAGCCGATTACAGTGTTTTGCGGGCTAATCTGATGCACGAATTGCTTCTCGGCAGGGTGCTGTCCGAGCGGACGCTGGCCATTAAGCTGAAGGAATATGAAATCTCCTTCCAGCCGGACGCTGAAGCAGCGATGCTGCTGATTCAGCTTGGTAAACATTATGCCGCCATGGATCACCATTCGGTTTCTCTAATGGAATATGCGATCGGTAACATTGCCGAGGAGCTTTTTAAGGAGCAGTTCCATGTCTGGTTCTGCAAAGCGCCGCATGATTGCTTGATTCTGCTTGTTGAATTAAAGCCGGCAGTTCAGCAGGGATTGGAGCAAATGGCTAACTATGAAGCTGCAAGGCAGCAAGTCCTAAAAGCGGTGATCGCGAATTTCCAAATTAGTGTAAGCAATTACCTCAAGGGTGAGATTTCACTGATTGTAACGGAGTGGTTCACCTTTCCAGAGGGGATGACGGCTGCCTATCGAAGCGGTCTTAGCTCGATGTATTTGGCAGCACATGATGAATCCAGCTCCGTGCTGTTTTTGGATGATCGCCAGCATCAGGAGACGATGAGCATCAAATCGCTCGAATGTCTTTATCGTCCACCTACACTCATTCATCTGCTGGAATCCAAACAATGGGATACAGCAAGGCAAAAAATTGCTGACGTGTTCCGGGATATGGAGAATGCACGGTTTTCTAGTGAACATCTGTACGAGGTCTTTCTATCGATAACGAATGCATTTATGTATATAGCGCATAAGAGTGGCCAGTTCATCTCCAAGATTGACCAATACGCTTTAGATCCGTTGTTGACGCAGAGTATTATTGTTTCTTTTGATAAGCTTAAAGAATGGGCGTTTGATATGCTCGATAAGCTTCAGAAGGAGCTATCCGAAAGCGATCAGAATACGAAAAGTTATATCATCAAGCAGGTCCATGAGCTGGTAGGAAACCATTCGGGTCATGAGCTGTCCGTCAAAACCATTGCCGATCATGTATATTTGCATCCTGTCTACTTGTCCAAGATTTATAAGGCTGAGACTGGGGAAGGGCTTGGGGACTATATTATTCGGATGCGGATGGAACGGGCACTTTATCTGCTTAAAAATACGAATAAAAAAATCTATGAAATCACCTCTGAGCTTGGATATCAAAATCCGCAATATTTCAGTAAGATGTTCAAAAAACACTACCATATGACACCAAATGAATTCCGGGACGGATAGAGGTTGAGAAAGGTGCAGAAACCTTGTTTAAATGACGTATTCGGGCTTAGAATCGTTCCCTATAATTAAATTGTAACCAACACTTATGGAATCCAAGGGGGAACAAAATGAGCGCGATGAAGAGAAAAAGATGGCTGCCGCTCCTGTGTATGAGCATGCTTTTGGCGGGTAGCCTTGCGGGCTGTTCAGGCAATAACGCTGCTAATAGTAAAGACACTGCTGGAGATAAAACAGCTGGTGAAGCGACTGCAAATACAGCTTCCAATTCTGAAAACGCCTACAAGGATAAATACGATCCTGAGGTGACATTTACAACCGCATGGGGCGTGGACCCTGAGCTTAAATTCAAAAACGGTGAAAGCATTGAGAATAACGTGGCTACAAAATGGGCTAAAGAAAAATTCGGCATCAACATTAAGTCCCTTTGGTCCATCACAGATACGAACGGCGCATTTGGTACGAAGCTGCGTTTATCCATGTCTTCAGGTCAGGACATGCCTGATGTCGTAACCATCGGTACAGCCGACAACACAATTGCACAGGATTTGATCGATTCCGGCATGTATGCTGATGTAGGAACTTTGTTTGATAAATATGCTTCAGATACATGGAAAGAAGCGATGGCACAGGATCCTAACGTTTGGAACCAATACAGCCGTGATGGAAAAAGAATGGGTCTGCCTGTTCTCGATTATGCATATAACCATGATTACATTCTGTGGATCCGCCAAGATTGGCTGGATAAGCTGAATATGCAAGCACCGAAGACGATCGATGAGCTGGAAAAAGTGATGGATGCGTTCAAGAATCAGAACCCTGATGGCTTGGCACCAGACAAGGTAACTCCACTTAGTATCGGCTTTAAAACAACGATGAACACTTGGATGGGAGACCCTTCTTGGATCTTTGGTGCTTACGGAACCTTGCCACAGCAATGGAATCTAGATGCTGATGGTAAATTAGAATACGGCTCTGTAAATGCTGGCATGAAGCAAGGGCTCGAAAAACTGAAGGAATGGTTGGCTAAAGGTTATATTCCTCAGGAAGCGGCTCTTTGGGATGAGAACAAAACTGCCGAACCAGCAGTTGCGGGTACAGCAGGTATTCTCCCGGGTCCTTACTGGATGAGCGGCTGGCCGCTTCAGGATACCGTGAAGAACTCTCCAGATGCAGTATGGGCTCCAATTGAAATTCCAGCGGGTCCAGATGGAAAGGTTATGCGTCATGGTACACAATTCACTAACGGTGTAACTTTGATCAGCACGAAAATGAAAAATCCTGAAGCCTTCTTTACTTATCAAAACTACCTGTTCGATAACTTTGCTAATCCAACGCCAGGCAGTGAACTGGATAACGGCCTTTTTGCAGGATACGACTATGAGCTAGATGCGAACGGTAAGATGATCGAAAATGATAAAATTGCTGGCGGTTATGTGAATAGCGTTCGTTATATGCTGGTTCGTGACGGTGCCCGGATTCCGGATGCCCAAATGAAAGCACTCCTTAACCTGGCAGATGGCGCAGAGCCAACAACCCGCCTGGAGAAAGACGTAGCTGTGAATTATGGTAAAGATACCCCAGCTGCTGCAAAAGTTCTGCTGGCGCAAGAGGATAAATCCTTTAAGAATATGTTCACAGGTCCTACGACCGAAACTATGAAATCGAAGATGGACTATCTGAACAAAATTGAGAACCAAACGTTTAATGAAATCATCTATGGCAACAAACCGCTGGATGCATTTGATTCCTTTGTAGCGACCTGGAAATCAGGTGGTGGCGATCAAATCACTAAAGAAGTTAACGAATGGTATGACAGCGTAAAATAAGGTTTGGATTTAGTTTGGCTAGGTAAAAAGCAGCAAACGGGACCGTCTCTTCAGCCGTAGTATTAGGCTTTAGGGAGGGTCCCTGTTTGCGTTTGGAGTCCTCTTTTTTCTATGTGATAAAGAGATTGCTTTTGTACCATATATATTGGTTTTGCTCGCTATTTGAGGAATTCGGGCGTTGTTATAATTTGAGTATGGTTACAGAAGAACTTGACACGATATGGGGGACCAAGGATGAGAACACTAAAAAAAACATGGCCTTTTCACTTGATGTTATTGCCGGCGATGATATTCCTGATCATCTTCAGCTTTATTCCAATGGGCGGAATTGTGATGGCATTTCAGGATTATAAGCCATGGCTGAAAATTTCAGGCTCGGCATGGGTTGGATTGGACAATTTCCGTTATCTGTTTGAACGTAATGACAGTATGCAGGTCATTTGGAATACATTGATTATTGCTGTTCTAAAAATGATTTTCAATCTGGCTGTACCGTTTGTGTTCGCCATTTTGTTAAATGAGATTCGCAAGGTATACATACAGCGCACTATTCAGACGCTGGTTTACTTGCCTCACTTTTTATCTTGGGTTATTCTCGGCGGGATATTGCTGGATTTGCTTGCTACAGATGGTTTTGTCAATCAGATCTTAGGCAGCATGGGCTTCAAACCCATCTTTTTCTTAGGGGATAACAACTGGTTCCGGTTCACAGTTATTCTCACAGATGTGTGGAAGGAATTTGGTTATAATACGATCGTCTTCCTAGCTGCTCTAGCAGGAATCAATCCTTCATTATATGAGGCTGCTGAAATAGACGGCGCTAACCGCTGGAAGCAGACACGTTTTATCACAATGCCATCTCTATTGCCAATGGTTGTGGTGGTAGGTACCTTGGCTCTCGGAAATGTATTGAACGCAGGGTTTGACCAGATTTTTAACCTCTACAATCCACTGGTCTATCAGAAAGGCGATATTATTGATACCTTCGTGTACCGCACGGCTATTCTGAATGGTGAGATGGGCTTTGGTACGGCAATCGGACTGTTTAAGTCGGCCATTAGTATGATCCTAATTCTCGTCTCGTACAGTTTGGCTAAGAAGTGGGCAGGATATCGCATTTTCTAATTTACCAAAGGAAGAGGGAGACAACTTATGTATTACAAAACAAGAGGTTATCGTATATTCAATGTGTTTAATACTTGCTTTCTAATCCTGCTCGCACTGATGTGTATTGTACCTTTGATTCACGTGCTGGCTGTATCCTTTAGCGCGAAGTCGGCAGCTGATGCCAATTTGGTAGGATTATGGCCAAAGCAATTCTCTCTGGAAGCTTATAAAAAGACAGTAAACAATCCAATCTTCCTACACTCCATCTGGGTATCTGTACAAAGAACCATACTCGGGACTGGACTTACACTTTTAATTACTTTTCTGGCAGCCTACCCGTTGTCCAAAGAAAACTCAGCCTTCAAGGGCCGTAATGTCTACTCTTGGTTGTTCGTTTTCAGTATGGTGTTCAACGGCGGATTGATTCCATTTTACATTGTGATTCAAAAGATTGGTTTGATGGATTCCTTCTGGGTACTTGTTCTGCCAGGTGCGGTAAATACGTTCTTGGTGATTCTGATGCTGAACTTCTTCCGTGGTATTCCAAAAGATCTGGAGGAGGCCTCGCTTATAGACGGAGCCGGACATTTCCGTACGTTGTTCAGCATTTACTTGCCGATTTCTTTACCATCGATCGCTACGATTGCCTTGTTTAGTATGGTGTTCCATTGGAACTCCTGGTTTGATGGACTATTGTATTTGAATAATTCCAAACAATTTCCACTGGCGACATTCCTGCAGACGGTTATCATTCAACGGGATATGAGCTCCATGAGCATCAATCCAAAGGAAATGGAGCTGATCTCGCAGACGACGGTGAGAGCCGCGCAAATATTTATCGGAGCCGCTCCAATTTTGATCGTATATCCTTTCCTGCAAAAATATTTTGTTAAAGGGATGACACTTGGTTCTGTAAAGGAGTAGCAATGATGACAACCACATTTATCAATGGAATGGATATCTCGTTTCTGGATGAAATTGAACAGGCACGGTATGTTGGATTACTTGCGATCTAACTGATGAATTGGCAGAAACAAGAAGACAGCTTAAGGTTAATTACCTTGAGCTGTCTTCTTTTTAATTTCCAGAAGAAGGATTGGCCTTTCCTGATACATATAAACAAGCAACATTTCAGTATTTCAGGAAATTGATTCAGAGCAGCAAGAGTAAAAATAAGGCTTTACTCCCATACTACCGTTATCTTGGACCTGAGCTTCACCATAACCTTTAGGAGGAATGCGGATGAAACAACATTCTGCTCCCACCATCTATATACAGCTTAAAAATCGGGTGATGGTTCCCAAGGGTAAAGGTGTCACATTGGGTGATATTGCTTTTTTGATAGCGGAGCCTGAGCTGAAAGAGTCGTTGGAGACAATTCTCTTAATGAAGCCGGAGCAAAGTGACGGCAATCTGATTTTGATTGATCTGTTGATGGTTATCCCCCGGATATATGAACTTATACCGAATGCGGACATTGAACCGATCGGTGAAGGGAGGACGATTGTGCAGATTGAGAGTCAGGTGGAGAGACGGAAACCTTCGGTGGCGATGTTTGTTTTAGTGTGGCTGCTGCTTTTCTTTGGGTCTGCTCTGACAATTATGAACTTTCATGCTGATGTAAATATGCTGGAGGTACAAATTCGAATTGTGGAGATGCTAACGGGTCATCGGGATGAGCATCCCTATATATTTCAGATTGCTTATTCTCTGGGCATCGGGTTTGGGATGGTCATTTTTTTCAACCATTTATTTAAAAAGAAGTGGAACGAGGAGCCTACTCCGCTGGAAGTGGAAATGTATCTGTATCAGAAGAACATCGACCAATATGTCATCAATGAGGAATACAGCAAGATGAGGCGCCGAAGTGAAAACCAATCTGAGAATACGGAGGACTGAAGATGACGGCACCCATAGCACTGGGACTAAATTTGCTGCTGGGCATTGCGGGTGGTATTGCTGTAGGCGGCGGAGTGATCGCTCTATTTGTTGTGCTCGATATGGTGCCGCGTCTGGCGCAATTAACCTCTTCTTACGATAAAGTTCATTGGTACGAAGGCGCGATGGTAGGTGGATCTTTAGTAGGTACTGTTAGTGATTTTTGGAATTGGAAAATTACCTCAGGTCCTCTAGTTGAACTTGGTGTAGGACTATTTGATGGGATTTTTGTCGGGATGCTCGCTGCAGCATTGACCGAGGTATTAAATGTGCTGCCGATACTCGCTAAACGCTTGAATATGACACATTATCTATTCGGTCTGTTAATGGCGATGGTGAGTGGGAAGGTCGCGGGTTCTTTGTTCGACTGGTTTGTATACCGACAGTAAACAGGGGGTTAGGAAATGAGCAAGTTTATTCACAGCGGTGATTCTGCACCGGAAGATGATCATCTGGAAGATAATGCTGCAGCTGCTGCAGCAATGAAGACAACTGCAGCGGATCTAGTTGCAGATCACACAGAACCTGTAGGAGCTTCAGCTATCGGGGAAAGTGAAGATTCAGCGGAAAATTCTACAACAACTGAAACTAGCCAAGACCAGGAGGATGCAGAGGCGTCAGCTGAATTAGGCACTGAGCTGCAAGACGCAGATGCAACTGCGGAGCAGGGAACAGAGCAGCAGGATGCAGCAGATGCCACTGCGGAGCAGGGAACAGGGCAGCAGGATGCGGAAGCCACTGCGGAGCAGGGAACAGGGCAGCAGGATGCGGAAGCCACTGCGGAGCAGGGAACAGGGCAGCAGGATGCAGCAGATGCCACTGCGGAGCAGGGAACAGGGCAACAAGATGCAGAAGCATCGGATGAGCTTGGCAATCAGGAGCCCAATGAGCCGAGTAAAGGTTTTTTTGCCAGGTTATTTGGTATGGATTCAGAGGATTCGGAATCAGATGATGAGGCACAGGATCAGAATGCTCAGGCAGCAGGAGGCACAGATAACGGTACCGGAACCGGGGAGGGTTCTCAAGCTCAACCGAAGCCTTCGAAGAAGCAGGCGAAGCAGCAGACTCAGAACAAAGGGAAAAATAAGCTGCAAGACAAACGCGATAGTGAGCATTCTAACTCATTAAAGGAATCCGTTATTTATTGGCAAGGCAATGATCATATCCCATGTTCTCTACAAGAAACAAAAAACACGCTGACCGAAGTGATGGGACTGGGATCAAGTTTTGATGTGACGTTTAGAGAAATGTCCTTTGGGGGACATAAGACAGCTTTACTCTGTTTAAGCGGATTCACCAACGAAGATGTAACGGATGAAATTCTGAAACGACTAACCTACCTTTCTTCAGAAAATTTGTCCGCAGGTGTGTTAGGTAGCTTTATGAACGAATACATCCCTCATATTCAAGTTGAAGAGGGTAGTGTATTAAGTGAATGTTTCGATAAAGTATTAAAAGGAATGAGCGCACTATTTATTGAGGGTGAGAACAAAGTTATCCTAATGGATACTCGATCTTACCCAATGCGAAGTCCTGATGAACCCTCGATTGATCGGGTGGTACGTGGTGCGCGTGATGGTTTTACAGAAACCCTGCTTAGTAATATTTCACTTGTAAGAAGACGGATACGTGATCCGGGGCTGAAGCTTGAAATGTTTCAAGTGGGACGGCGGACACGGACAGATGTCTGTGTGGCTTACATCGATGATATCGTTGATAAAACACAGGTTACGTCTGTCATCGATAAAATCAACAGCATCGATATCGATGGTATTCCACTGGCGGATAAGCAATTGGAGGAAGCGATTATCGGCGGAGGGTGGAACCCTTATCCTATGGTGCGTTATTCTGAACGCCCTGACGTTGTTGCCTCCAATTTATTGGAGGGACGGGTCATATTATTCGTGGATACCTCACCCATTGTAATTGTTCTTCCGACCACCTTTTTTGATCTTTGCCAGCATGCGGAGGAGAATCGCCAGACTCCTTTTATGGGGACATATCTGCGGTGGGTCCGTTTCATCGGCATCTTCGCTTCCATGTTCCTGCTGCCGTTATGGATGCTGCTTGTTATCCATCCTGAGTTAAAGCCTGCTATGCTGGATTTTATCGGGCCGCAAAAGACAGCCAGAATTCCTATTCTCGCTCAGTTTCTGATTGTAGAGCTTGGGGTTGATTTGCTGCGGATGGCCGCCGTGCATACCCCAACACCTTTAGGCTCAGCGATGGGTCTGATTGCAGCCATATTGATCGGTGATATAGCGGTGCAGAGCGGTCTGTTTGTAAACGAAGTAGTACTGTATATGGCGGTAGCCTCAATCGGTATGTTCGCGACTCCGAGTTATGAGCTGGGTCTGGCGAATCGTATAGTCAGGCTTGTGTTATTAATTGCCGTAGCGGCGTTCCAGGTACCAGGCTTTATGATTGGCACGACGTTACTGACTATCTTCTTAACCACTCATCGGTCCTATAACTCCTCATATATGTGGCCGTTTATACCCTTTAATGCAAAGGCAATGAGTGAAATTCTATTGCGTAAACCGGTCTTAAGTTCGAAGGAAAGACCGTCTTTTAACAAAACCAGAGACAATACCAGAATGCCGCCATCTCAAGAGAATGAGTAACAATCGTAGGAAAATACAAAACTACTGCAAATTAGTCCATTCAATGGAGTTCCCACTGTCTGTTATACTGAATACACTAAGACAGGGTGGAACCTTGATATTCCACAGAAATTGGAGGACTAAAGAATGTTTCTACACGGTACTAGCCGCATTAACGATGCTGGGCATTTGGAGATCGGCGGATGTGATGTAACTGAATTGAAGGCGGAATATGGAACCCCGCTATATATATTGGACGAGCAATTGGTTAGACAACGTTGCCGGGAATATATGGATGCTTTTAAAGCCTCCGGCCTTGGTTTCCAAGTAGCTTACGCAAGCAAGGCGTTTTCAGTAATGGCAATGGTTCGTTTGGCTGATGAAGAAGGTTTGTCACTGGATGTTGTATCTGACGGCGAACTATATACAGCTTTGCAAGCTGGCTTCCCGGCAGAACGTATTCATTTTCATGGCAACAATAAGACATCTGAAGAGATTGAAATGGCGATTGATGCCAAAATCGGCTGCTTTGTAGTCGATAATCTGGTAGAGCTTAACCTTTTGCAGTCCATTGCCGCACGTAAAGAAGTTAATGTGAACATCTTATTGCGGGTGACACCAGGTGTAGAAGCGCATACTCATGAATATACCGCAACTGGCCAGACGGATTCCAAATTCGGTTTTGATATCGGTAATGGATCGGCCTATGAAGCAGTGAAAGCAGCAGTCAGCAAAAAGAATATCACGCTGCTTGGTGTGCATTCCCATATTGGTTCGCAGATCTTTGAAACCGATGGTTTCCAGCTGGCTGTTGAGCGTGTGGCAACTTTTGCCCGCAGTGTTAAAGAAGGCTTGGAAGTGGACTTCCGTGTAGTCAATCTTGGCGGAGGTTTCGGCATTCGTTATGTTGAGGGAGATACCCCACTACATGTTTCTGAATATGTTGCAGCGATTACGGATGCAGTGAAGACTCATTTTGCGGGAATTTATAGTGCTTTGCCGGAAATTTGGGTGGAGCCGGGCCGTAGTATTGTTGGAGATGCAGGTACTACATTGTACACTGTAGGATCTAACAAGGACATTCCTGGCGTGCGTAAGTACGTTGCTGTTGATGGTGGAATGACCGACAATCCACGCCCTGCTTTGTATCAGTCTAAATACGAGGCATTGCTTGCTAACCGTGCTAACGAAGACGCAACTGAGACTGTCTCCATCGCTGGTAAATGCTGCGAGAGCGGAGATATGTTGATCTGGGATGTAGAGCTGCCGAAGGCTGAAAGCGGCGATTTGTTGGCTGTAGCCTGCACAGGTGCGTACAATTACTCCATGGCCAGCAACTATAACCGTCTTCGCCGTCCGGCTTTAGTATTCGTACAGAACGGACAAAGCGATCTTGTAGTGCGTCGTGAAAGCTATACTGATCTTATTGCCAACGATATTGTTCCAGAGCGTATCGCCAAACAGACAGTTGTTGCTAAGTAATAGCCTGCTGCTGTAAGGTGGGTAAAGTTGAGCAGCATACAGAGCAAGCAGGAAAGTCTCCTGCTTGCTTTGCTTTGTGCGTGGTTTCATAGTAATATAATTGAGGTATTCTAAATTTGTTAATTTTGAAAGGGGTCATTTACATATGGCAAAGCAAGCGAAAATCACTCTAGAAAATGGCGGCGTAGTGCTGCTGGACTTGTTCGATCAAGATGCACCTAACACTGTAGCCAACTTTGAAAAGCTGGCAAAAGAAGGTTTCTACAACGGATTAACATTCCACCGTGTTATCCCTGGTTTCGTTGCTCAAGGCGGATGCCCTAACGGAACTGGATCTGGCGGTCCAGGATACACAATCAACTGCGAAATTAACCCAAACAAACACGAACGCGGAACACTTGCTATGGCACATGCGGGTAAGAACACAGGCGGAAGCCAGTTCTACATCTGCTACGCTCCACAACCACACTTGGATGGAGTACACACTGTGTTTGGTAAAGTAGTAGAAGGCATGGATCTTGTTGATGCTTTCAAAGGACGCGACAAAATGACTTCGGTAGAAATCATCGAAGCTTAAGATTTAATAGTTAAAAAGCCAGTCTCCGAATATCGGGGCTGGTTTTTTTGTGTTGTTAAAGAATCCGCCTAACCTGTGTACGCCGCGAATTGCGCCGTTCTGGCAGCCAGAAGAATATCAAATACATGGCAAGAAACACAGTGAAGGCAAACAGCTCTTCAACAAGCAGGTAATAAGGATAAGGTCCAAAATAATCCAATACGGAATAGGTGCTAGGCTTCTGGGATAGGAACATGTAGTTTGAGCCTAGGAAGTAATTAGCAGTCCAGATGCAGGCAGCCACAATATTGAGGCCAAGCATGGTGATGAGTAACGATCTCCAAGTCGGCTTGTAGCCCTCAATCCAGGTCATATAAAGAGACGCCAGAATAATAGAACCATGAGCTATAAAAAACAGGAGAAAGCGGAAATGAGGGAACGGATAAACTAGGTTAGGGGTAAGCAAAGCAATAAATGCTCCGCCGATCCCGGCAAAGTAGAGAAAGGAATAAAGGGTTCGACTGCGTGAAATTAACATGATAATAGACAGCAGTAGAGTGATTCCACAGAGCTCGAACGGTAATGAGGAGCTGGAGCGCCAGATGTTCTGAGAGATGTACCACATTTGCAGCCCGGCTTCTGAGACTACAAGTAGAATGATTAGCAGCAAACGCACACTTTGCCGAAGTCTTGAATCTGCACGAATTTCAAACCGTAAGCCATAGAGCAGTAGACAACTTAACGTAATGATAGACAGCGCAACCCAATGCGAAGATGAGAACATGATGAAATCCTCCGCGTGCTGGCGATCAAAAAAAGATGAAAGCTGCATAGACATACCTCCTTTGAACGTGAAAACATCCATCAAAAATAAAGTTTGAGAATTTTAATAATATTGATTCTAGATATCCATAAATTGGGTATATATGTATATGTTCTGTCAACTCCACCACATAAGGAAGACTTTTCATTATATTAACATAAGATGGGGCGCTGGGTGCGGAATTACATATGAAGCTTTTGAACAAACAGGGGTGGAAAACAATTAGAACAAGAAAATGGAGGCAAAAAGAACATGTTTAAGAAAAAAATAAGTGTAATGGTCATTATTTTGATGCTTGTGGCACAATATGCCTATGGCATCGGATTTGCTCCGCAAGTAAAAGCGGCTGCGATTGATGACGAAAGAAATATCATCACCAGTGTTTCGATGGCTGTTTACGGGCCAGATGGAATCACAGTCACGAATAGCGTATACGAACAAGATGCTAATGTTACCTTGGATTATAATTGGTCTCTTCCTAAAAATCATAATTACAAGCAAGGTGACACTTTTACTTTTCAGCTTCCAGAACAGTTCCAGCTATTTAATGATTTTAACGGACCGTTGGTCTCTGAGGATGGAGATGTAGGGAGCTTTGAAGTCAGGCAAATTTCACATGAAGTGATAATGACTTTTAATGACTACATAGAAACGCATGATGACGTGCAGGGAACGCTGCGGTTAAATACTAAATTCGATAAACAGAAAATCTCGGGCAGTACTATTCAGAATATTTTATTTCCCGTGAGCGGCGGTATTCAGACAGTGACAGTGAATTTTAAACCAAGTGTTGGATCGACTATAGAGAAGAGAGGTATTCCCGAAGGCTTCAATGCGAACCAAATATTATGGACTGTTGATGTCAATAAGTCTTTGGAAGCCGTGGGGAATGCCATTGTGACGGACCCCATCCCTTCAGGCTTATCATTAAATACTCCAGTCACTGTGAGCGTGTATCAACTGAGCATTCAATTGGATGGTTCAGTAACGGAAGGAGCATTGCTCGACACAAGCAAATACTCTGCAGAGCTCTCCGGAGGGTCACTGATTGTCCGTTTTACGGAGCCTGTGATTAAAGAGGCTTACCGTATTGTATATTCCACAGGGATTACTAATGACCATCAGCTAAGCTTCACCAATACTGCAACTTTTTCAGGAGATGGGCAAGAGCCTGCCAGCTCCTCTGCCACAGTGAGTGTAGAACGTGGAGGAAGCTTGAAAAAGTATTCCACAAGCTATGATGGGGGCAAGCAGATCATTTCCTGGGCAATTGAATATAACTACAGTGAAAAGAACATCCCGCAAGGAAACGCTGTGTTAACAGATTTGTTCGATGATTCTCAAGAGCTGGTAGCCGATTCATTAAAAGTATATGCTGTGCAGCTGGATTCTTCCGGTGGTGCAACGTTAGGCAATGTTTTGACAAAGGATGTTGACTACACGGTTGTTTCCACCTCAGACGTTCATAAGGCTGGATTTGTATTGCAATTTGTACACGATGTTACTTCACCATATCGAATCGAATATAAGACAAAAGCGATAAAGCGCGTGTTTGAGGATGTCACCATAACTAATACAGTCTCCGATAGTACGTATAGTAATCAGGCTACCCGATTAATCCGGTCTTCCATTCTTTATAAGACTTTATCAACCGTAGATTATCAGAATAAAACATTGGGCTGGAAGGTCACATTGAATAGTGACAATTACCCGATGAGCCATGTTGCAGTTACCGAATCCTTCCCATTTGGCGGCCTAAAGTTTATTCCGGAATCACTGGTGATTAGAAATCTGAATGGAAATGTTTTAAATCCGAATAACTATAATCTAGTATACAACTTACCTGTCGAGCCTAATAAAGGCTTCAAGGTAGTGTTTAATTCACCAATATCTGGACTTTACACGATTAGCTATTCTACAGAATTTAACAAGGATTGGATTTGGGCTAAAACTGAAAATTTCAACAACAAAGTTCGCTTAGACTGGATGGACTCTACTGAAGCCTTACGCACGATAGAAGCAGAAGGGTTATTCATTCCTAGACCTGAAGCGAAAAACAATGGATTTAAAGGGGGAGCCTACGATGCTTCAACTAAAGAAATTACTTGGACGATAGGCGCCAATTATAACGGCAAAACCCTCGAAGCTCCGGCGCTTGCAGATATTTTAAAATCAGGCCAGACCTTGGTTCCTGGTTCACTTAAAGTTTACACTATGAATATTGCAAATAATGGTGATCCTACCAAGGGTGGAGAAGTGAATCGTAATAAATATACCTATAGCTTAAATAGCGATAATGAATTAAAGGTCATTTTTACAGATACGATTAGCTCCGCTTTCTACATTGAATTTAACACAAGTCTTGAAGGGCAAATAATAGGCACTACTATTGATAATAAAGCTAATCTCTATGATGGAACAAAAGTGGTTTCCAAAGATTTGACCGCCTCCGTAAAAATTCCTTTTGGAGAGGATTATGTGCTGAAGGACGGCACACAAAACGGGGATAAAATCGACTGGAGCCTGCAAATTAACCGGGGGCAGTCTACTGTAAAGGATGCTTTAATCAAAGATACTCCTAGTGCTAATCAAATTTTGCTGCAGAATTCATTCCATCTATATCCTACGGCTGTAGCTGTGAACGGAGATATCACGAAAAGCGGCCCTGAATTGATTCAGGGTATTGATTATAGCGTAGTTATTACAACGGATGCCGATGGAAAACAATCCTTTGAGTTAAGCTTTGCCAAGGAAATCAGCAGGGCTTACATTCTCGAATATCAATCCCTGATTGTGGCTAACACTGGAGACAAAGTAATAAATACTGTACATTTCAGTGGTTTTAACGGCAGCGAAATAAGTAAAGAGACCTCCAAAGAAATTATTGTCGGGGTCTCCAGCGGTTCTGGCACAGGCAGCGGGGTTAGAGGCACCCTCAATATTAAGAAGCTAGATGCTGAAGATAACTTAAAAGCGCTTGGTGATGCGACTTTTGCATTGTATCGACTAAATGGAGCGGAACGTGTATTGATTAACAGTCTAACTACAGATGCAGAGGGTACAGCTACATTCAATAAAATATGGCTGGGTAGCTATGTATTGGTGGAGACAGCAGCTCCAAATGGTTACGTGCTCGATACATCCGAGCATCCAGTGGAGATTCGTTCCTCGTCAGCGATTCAACTGGTGATTACGAATCAAAAAGCAGTGGAGCCAACGCCTACGGCAACACCAGAACCAACCGATGCTCCAACAACAACAACAGAGCCAACCGTAACACCTGCACCATCAACAACGCCAGAACCGACGGTTTCTCCATCACCAGAAGCGACTGCTGCACCTACACCAATCCCTACAAGCAGCACATCTGGAGGTTCGGTGGTACCCACGTCTACAAGTTCGCCCGTACCAGGGGTAATTATTAATGATCCAGCTGTTCCTGCTGGTCCTGGAATTGCCGCCGATCTAGGATCCGCGACATCAACCGATGAGGGAATTCCTGAGCAAGAGATAACCGAAGATGAAATTCCTTTAGGAGAAGTTGATATCGCCGATGAAGAAGTACCAAAGGGTACGGTGAACAATAGCACTTCGGTTGCTCCTCAGCTGCCGAAGACAGGTGAGAATAGTCCAATGCCACTGTATCTGTCGGGAATTGGGTTGATAACGATAGGTTTTGTTTTGAACCGAGTATTTAGACGTAGGGGTAAGACGGAGTGATTGAGATTAGTGTGATTTAAGATTTTATGCAAAAGCACCCAGCATGATAAATGCCGGGTGCTTTTATGCTTTTTTTGAAAAATTTATGGCTGATTCTTAAGTGTACCGGGACTGAAACTTTTCTTCCTGGCAGTAGTGGCGCAGCATCAATGGTGAGAGCTTTCCCGTTCACGAGTGCTTTGACACTGCCCACAGTCATAGTAACGGTGTTCTCGGCGTGCTTAAGCTAAAGATCAGTAGCGGTCGGCGATGCTTAGCTTCGCGGTATGAATGAAATGGCCCCTAGCATAGTTAAATAAGATGGATAATAATATTAGAGGAATTCCTCACTTATAGCAGAGTTGGTATGAAATGATCTTAAGGCTTTATGTTATGAAATCTTATCATTTTCTTAATGGATGAGATTGTACAAAAAATCCCTGCAAGCATCATTCGCTCACAGGGAAAGAGGTTTCAAATTCAGTTTGTTTGCGTGTGCTTTTGGCTGTAATGGTTCCGCCGTGAAGTTCTGCAATACTCTTGGCTATGGCGAGCCCTAAGCCACTTCCGCCTGTCTCTCGGGAGCGGGATTTATCGACACGATAAAAGCGTTTAAATAAGTGGGGGAGGTCGGATGCAGGGATAGGAGTACCATAATTCGTACATACAGCAACTATTCTATCGTCTTTTCTAACAACAGAAATGTCTAGAATTTTTCCTTCCTTTCCGTATCTTACGGCATTGGTAAATAGGTTCTCATACAATCGCACCAGCTCGTCCGCATCTCCGTTGATGATCAGAGGAGCTGTATCCGTATGAATGCGGTAGATCATATCTGCTTGTTCCAGTACGGGTGCAAATTCCTCAATCAGCTGTTCGAGCAGCTTGCCGAGATCTACAGGCTCAATATTTAGCGGTAATCCGCTGCTGCTGACGCGTGTGTATTCAAATAAATCGTCGATTAGCTTTTTAAGAGTCAGAGATTTCTCATAGGCAATATTCACATAATAACGCAGCTCAACCTCGTTTTTATAACGATCCTTCTCCACATATTCAAGGAATCCGAGAACAGAGGTTAGTGGGGTTCGGAGGTCATGGGACACACCTGTGATTAGGTCATTTTTGGCTTTTGCAGCGGCTCGTTCTTCCTCTATAGCAGATTTTAGCTTGCCAGCCATTGTGTTCATATTTTCAGCGAGCTTTCCGAGTTCATCCGTACCTGATACCGGCACCTTGAAAGACAAATTGCCATCCGCAATGGCCTGAACTCCGCTCGTAATGTTATGAAGATTCTTAGTTGTATTTCTGGACAGTTTTAGGATGAAAAAAATAAATAAAGGAATCCCTATAAGAATTACAACTGGCGTCGATCCAATTGTATTGATCACCCAGAGAATGAGTCTGACTCCCCAAAAGGAGCGCGAAGGATTTAACCACAGCAATAGTGAAGTGCCATAATAGCTGCCCATTAAGATTAAAGCGGTGAGTGCTAGGCTTGTTAAGCTGAAGCCAACTATTTTCCAGGATAGGGTATCGAATCGTTTAAAGTTCAACTAGAAGGACCTCCTTTTTCCAGTTTGTAGCCAACGCCCCATACCGTTTTTAAGTATTGTGGTTTACGCGGATCTTCTTCTATTTTTTCTCTGATTTTACGAATATGCACCATGAGTGTATTGGTGCTTTCCAGGAATTGTTCTTTCCATACTTTGGCGTAGATCTGCTCCATGCTTAGGACTTGTCCTCTATTACGGGCGAGCAGCTCTAGAATCGCAAATTCTCGCGGGGTAAGTTTAACTGGCTGATCATCCACACTAACTTCATGCGTAACCGAATTAATAACCAAGCCATCAATGATGATTTCATCCTGTTTGGCGTTTAGATCTGCCATGTAATTTCGAGTTCTGCGCAGCTGGGATTTAACACGGGCAACTAACTCCAGCGGACTAAAAGGTTTCGTAACATAATCATCTGCACCTACGCTAAGTCCGGTGATTTTATCAAGTTCCTGTCCTTTAGCAGATAACATGATGATCGGAAATTTTTGCGTTTCACGAATTTTAATACAAGCCTCAATGCCGTCCATATTAGGCATCATGATATCAAGAACCATGAGGTCTATAGTCTCTCTATTGATAATTTCGAGTGCTTCCAGCCCGTCTTTGGCAGTTAACAGCCGATAGCCCTCGTTCTCCAGATAGATTTGCATTAGTTTAATAATCTCGGCTTCGTCGTCCACCAATAGCAGCGTTCCGTTGTGCATTTCTCAGCGTCCTTTCTTGCTTGTAAAGCAATCTTGCTATAAGAAGTATACAACATTTTCTTGTTTGGAAGCCTCATTTGAAGACCGGTGAAGGCAAAGGAACTGTATAGCAGCTCATAAATTAGTGGAATAAAAGACCAAATCGCCCACAGCATTATGCCAGTTTGTTTTTTCTTTTAGCTTGCTCTGATCGCTGTGCCTCAATTCATGTGGTGATCTGTGGATAATACATTCTCAGCCATGGCTCTAACATGCAGTTCTGGAATCTTTTTTAAGAGTTGTCATGATAGAAATCTTCCTTTCTTGTAGTGCTTAAATCCTATTTAACAGGAGACTTCTTAACAACGCTGGCAGATAAAAGTAAAGGGAAACTTAATAGTTTCTTAACAAGTCTTAAGAATTAGGAAGCTACTATGCTATAATAATTTCAAATTAAATATGTTGGGGGTAATTTGGAATATGTGGAAGGAATTTAAAGCTTTTGCCTTGAAAGGAAATGTTCTTGATTTAGCGGTTGCGGTCATTATTGGAGCTGCATTCGGAAAGATTGTAACTTCATTAGTAAATGACATTATTATGCCAATTGCAGGTTTGCTTACTGGTGGGATAGATTTGAAGGATCGGGTGCTTGAAGTCAGTACGGACCTGAAAATACCTTATGGACTATTTTTACAATCGGTTGTGGATTTCTTTATTATTTCATTTTCCATTTTTCTGGTTATCAAGCTGGCCAATAAATTTCAGCGTAAAGAAGCCGTTAAAGTTGAAGTGGTGGAGACTCCAGCACCTGCAGAGGATATCGTGCTGCTTACGGAAATTCGTGATCTTTTGAAACAACAAGAACGTGGTTTGTAATCATGAAATATAACCAAGAAGCGCCAGGAGTCCTTGTCCTGGCGCTTCTTGGTTTCCTTTTATAAACTCAGTACAATCTATAATCTAGTTACAAATTTTAAGTAAATATAATAAACGCACTTGCATTTCGCTGGTGTAAGTGATAATTTTGTTAGTAAGGAAAACTTGAACCTCAATTAAATAAAGGATCAATCCTTCAGGGCAGGGTGTAATTCCCTACCGGCGGTGATGCTGTTGTAGAAGTAACTTATTAAGTTCATCTACAGTGCTCAGTCCGCTACCCGGCTCGCGTTGTTGACGCGAACGGTGGACCTGGTGAAATTCCGGGACCGACAGTATAGTCTGGATGGAAGAAGGAGAGGTTGACCGCTTGTCTGCAATGGACTGGCGGATCGCAGTGTTTTCATATAATTATGTGCGATATTTCACAATACCCGTCGATTGACGGCTATTTAAGCACACTTTTATTTGGACTGCCGATTAACTCTCGCATAACCCATCTTGAACTCCTCCTGGAGAATGAGATGGGTTTTTCTGTTTTTTTTAGCTTAAGAATAGACAGCAGTGGATAGGAGGAAGAGATGGACAACATGAATGATGAGTTTTATATGTCGCTAGCACTGGACATGGCCGAACGTGCCCAAGGGCAAACGGGAATTAACCCTGTTGTTGGTTGCGTTGTGGTGAAGAATGGAGCAATGATTGGACTCGGAACTCATTTGCAGCGAGGTACGGGGCATGCCGAGGTGCACGCTTTGAATATGGCAGCTGGGCAGGCACAGGGCAGTACGGCATATGTCACACTAGAACCGTGTAGCCACTATGGAAAGACTCCACCTTGCAGCCAAAGGCTGATCGATGAAGGGGTAGCTAGAGTTGTGGTTGCTTGTGAAGACCCCAACCCACAGGTGGCAGGAAGAGGAATCCAAATGCTGCGAGACCAAGGGATTGAGGTCGAAGTTGGTTTGCTGCGTGATCGCGCGTTTCGATTGAATGAGCGTTTTATCAAATATATTTTGACAAAACAACCTTTTGTTACGCTGAAGAGTGCTAGCACGCTTGATGGCAATCTGGCTACCAAATCTGGTGACAGTAAATGGATTTCGAATGGGGAAGCGCGGGAGATCGTACATACGCTGCGGCATCGGCATCAGGGCATCATGGTCGGTGTGAATACAGTGATTGCTGATAATCCCTCTCTGACAACAAGAACAGAAGTGCCTGGCATTAACCCGACGCGGATCATCATTGATTCCGGGCTACGTATTCCTCTGGATTCGGCAGTTGTATGTGATGGTCTAGCGCCTACACTTATTGTAACAACCGATGCTGCAGATCCTGCTAAGAAGGCTGCACTGCTGAAAGCAGGTGTTCAAATCGTTGTATGCGGAGCAGGTCCAAGAGTGGATCTGAAGGCGGCCATGATATCCCTTGGCGAAATGGAAATTGGCTCTATTTTGCTTGAAGGCGGGGGAACGCTGAACGGTGCGATGCTGGAATGCGGGCTAGTGGATCGTGTGATTCTCTTCTTCGCTCCAAAAATTGTCGGTGGTGGTACAGAAGCGAAAGGGACTTTCGTATTCCCGGGTGTAGAGCTGATGAAGGATGCGATCTCACTTGAAGGATTGGAAGTAAAAGTGCTAGGAGATAATGTATGTATCAGCGGTACTCCGGTACGCTAACAAAAGCTATGCAAGAAGTGAATTTGAGGAAGTAATGCTTTTTAGGAGGGATATCATGTTCACCGGATTAATTGAAGAGGTTGGTGTTTTGCGCAGTGTCTCCGCCGGTGGGGAAATGATGGTGCTGAATATTGCCGCTTCGGTCATCATGGATGATCTAAAAATCGGTGACAGTGTGTCCGTCAATGGGGTTTGCCTTACGGCGACAACTTTGGGCGATCATTCCTTTACAGTGGATGTAATGCCGCAGACCTACCGGAATAGCAACCTGAAGGAACTGAAGCCCGGCAGCCGGATGAATCTGGAACGAGCGATGGCAGCTGGCGGGCGTTTTGGAGGACATATTGTTCAAGGACATGTTGATGGCACTGGCATTATTAAGAGTGTAAAACGTGATCAAAATGCTGTCGTATTCGAGATTGCACCGGATCGTAAATCACTATTTAAATATATTATCCCTAAGGGATCGATCACGATCGACGGCATTAGTTTAACTGTAGTGAAGACTACGGCCTCATCGCTGGCAGTGTCCATTATTCCGCATACGTTAGGGGAAACAGTACTGACGCACAAACGGGCCGGGGATAGTGTGAATATCGAGTGTGATGTACTTGGCAAATATGTAGATCATCTGTTGCATTATGGCTCAGCCGCCCAAGATGAAGAAGGCGAGAGCAGCTCCGGGATTAGTCATGATTTTTTGGCGGCGAACGGGTTTGTTTAAATAAAGAGTTTGCTTACGAAGAAGGGAATAATCTTTCGTAAAGCTTTTAGGAGGATAGGATCATGAGCGAGCAATCGAAAAAGGAAAGTGTCTTGGATCCGATTGAAGATGCGATTTATGACTTAATGCGCGGTAAAGTCATCATTGTAGTGGATGATGAAGATCGTGAGAATGAAGGGGATTTTATAGCCCTTGCTGAACGGGCGACACCAGAGGTCATCAATTTTATGATTACTGAGGGACGTGGATTGGTTTGTATGCCTATTACCCAGGAGCGTGCGGCAGAACTTGAACTGCAAGCCATGGTAACCCACAATACCGATAATCACGGTACGGCTTTTACCGTATCTGTTGACCATATTGATACAACCACTGGGATCTCTGCGGGGGAAAGATCTTTGACCGTTAAGGCCATGATCGATCCAAAAGCAAAACCTGCTGATTTCCGCAGACCGGGGCATATGTTCCCGCTGATTGCGAAAAAAGGTGGCGTTCTGCGCCGCTCCGGACATACGGAGGCTGCTGTTGATCTAGCGCGGATGTGTGGCGCTTATCCAGCCAGTGTCATTTGCGAGATTATCAAGGAAGATGGCTCAATGGCCCGCTTACCTGATCTAATCGAAATTGCCCGCAAGCATGATCTTAAGCTGATCAGTATCAAGGATCTTATTCATTATCGCAATGAAAAAGAACAACTCGTTACTCGCGAGGTTTCAGTACGTCTTCCTACCGATTTTGGGGATTTCCAGACCATTGCTTATACAAATGAAGTCGATGATAAAGAGCATGTAGCTTTGGTAAAAGGCGATATTTCCGGCGATGAGCCAGTGCTTGTACGTGTACATTCCGAATGCCTGACTGGTGATGTATTCCACTCCCATCGCTGTGATTGCGGCCCGCAATTTGAAGCTGCACTGCGGCAGATCGAAACTGCCGGAAGGGGCGTGTTACTCTATATGCGCCAAGAAGGCAGAGGCATTGGCCTTATCAATAAGCTTCGGGCTTACAAGCTGCAAGAGGAAGGACTTGACACTGTAGATGCGAATCTAAAGCTTGGTTTTCCAGCAGATCTGCGTGACTATGGAATTGGAGCACAGATTCTGAAGGATCTGGGTGTGCGCCAAATCCGTCTGCTCACGAACAACCCACGTAAGATCAAAGGGCTGGAGGGTTATGGATTGGAAGTCGTTGAGCGCGTGCCGATACAAATGCCGGAGAACAAGGACAACACCAACTATCTCCACACGAAGCAAGCGAAGCTTGGACATATGCTGTCTTTTGACGATATTGAACAAAATGAGGATTCGAAAGCTTAACCATACATTATAAAAAACGAAGGGTAGATGATGGATATGCCGAAATATTTAGAAGGACACTTAGTTTCTGAGGGGTTAAAATACGGAGTTGTTGTAGGACGTTTTAATGAATTTATTACCAGCAAGCTTTTGTCAGGTGCACTCGATGCCTTTAAACGCCATGGTGTCGGTGATGATGAAGTGGATGTTGCTTGGGTTCCAGGGGTATTTGAAATTCCATTGATCGCGCAAAAAATGGCTGAAAGCGGCAAATACGACGCTGTAATTACCTTAGGAACGGTTATCCGTGGTTCCACTACACACTATGATTATGTATGTAATGAAGTTGCCAAAGGAGTAGCCGCTATCAATCTTAAGACCGGCGTGCCGACCATTTTTGGCGTAGTTACTACTGAAAATATTGAACAGGCCATCGAGCGTTCAGGAACTAAAGCAGGCAATAAAGGTTGGGATGCTGCGACTGCTGCGATTGAAATGGCGAATCTTAACAAACTGTTTAAGTAAGTCAGCTATTGACGAATCAGTCGAATTCGTGCTTATTTATAGTATAAGAAGAAAGCATGGATTATAAGAGCCCTTTCTACTTGTGTAGCGTCCAGACGGGCGCTGCACTTTACTTTTTTTGGCGGGAGGATGCTTCGTGACTGTATTGTACAAGCTGGAGACGTTTGAAGGTCCGCTGGATCTGCTCTTGCATTTAATTGATAAGGCGGAAATCGACATCCAGGACATTCCGGTCGCCGAGATCACCGAACAGTATATGGAATACCTGCGTAGCATGCAGGAGCTTGAATTGGATATTACGAGTGAATTTCTCGTGATGGCCGCTACCCTTTTATCTATAAAGAGCAAGCTATTGCTGCCCAAACCACCGGTCATTGAGATCGATGATTTTGAATATTACGAAGAGGATGAATTTGATCCACGAGCTGAACTTGTTCAGCGACTGATTGAGTATCGTAAGTTCAAGAGTATTGCTGTACATCTAATGGATATGGAGAGCGAGCGGAGCTTGATTTTTACGAAGGAGCCTGAGGATTTGGGTCCATTCGTGCCAGAAGAGATTGATCAAACGCTAAAAGGACTACATACCTCAGACTTAATAGCCGCTTTTCGTAAAGCGCTAAGTAAGGCTGCCAGAAGGTCTTCTTACCAGCGGATCACCCGGGATGAAATATCGGTAAAAGATCGTATACGTGATGTATCAGATGCGCTGCAGCGCAGAGGAACAGGCGGTAAGCTGCATTTCTCCGCACTGCTTCACGATGAAATGGCACGGCACGAAATCGTAGTTACTTTTCTTGCGATTCTGGAACTGATGAAAATGAAGGCGATTTTTTGCTACCAAGAGAAATTGTTTGATGACATCGTAATGGAGTGGAGAGGAGGAGAACACTTCAATGGATTACAAAACGCTGAAATCGATTATTGAGGGCCTGCTGTTTCTATCAGGGGATGAAGGAATCTCTGTACGCCAAGTGGCTGAAATTACGGAACAGCGCCCAGAGCTTGCGGCCGGAGCATTAGAGGAACTGAAAGAAGATTATGTAGCACAGGAGCGGGGCTTACAGGTAGTGCAAATTGCCGGGAACTATCGGCTGGCTACATTGCCTGATCATGCCCACTATTTTGAGCGTCTGGCCTATTCACCATCCAGATCAACCTTGTCTCAGGCTGCCTTAGAGACTCTCGCAATCGTGGCTTATCGCCAACCGATTACGCGGGTGGAGATTGAAGAAATCCGGGGTGTGAAGTCGGAACGCGCAATTCATACGCTGAATAACAAGGATTTGATTCATGAGGTTGGTCGTGCGGAAGCGGTAGGCCGGCCAATTCTGTACGGGACGACTAAATCCTTCTTGGAGAGCTTTGGTCTTGCCAGTCTAAAGGATCTGCCGGAACCAACGAACTTTGAGTCCACGGATAATTTGGAAGAAGAGACGCAGCTATTGTTCAATAAGCTGGATACTCAAATGACGTTTGAGGATGTCGAGCTGCCTTAGTTCGTACGAGAACGCTAATAATTGTATTGAAGGGACTGCCCTTAAACCATTTATGTGGTTTGGGACAGTCCCTATTTTTATTTAAGCTCATATTTTTTATGCAAACCCCGAATTTTTTCCAGCTTAAATTGCCATACTAAACCAAAGGTTCCCATTATTAAGGTTTCTTGGAGGTAAATTCGTGACGTTATGGCTTGCAATTCCCCTCGTTTTGCTTGTGCTGGCACTGATCCTGGTCCTGTCTTCATCTATCGATTTCCGCATACGGTGTTATAAACATGGAATAAATGACCTGCTCGAATTAGATATTACCTCTCTTTTTGGTCTGATAAAGCTTCACTATGAACTTCCCCAATTGGTTTTTAAGGGATTGGAGCAGGGTGTGTGGGGAAAGTTTAAAGAGACAGGGACTGCGACGACAGGTGTAGATACCGTAAAAGAAGAGATATTCGATAAAGAAAGAGTAATGCACTGGCGCGACAATGTTAACCAAGCTGTAAAATCTACACGCGGGTTGAAGGAATGGTTAAAAGAGACTGTAGCTCATGTGAAAATATCAAAGCTCGATTGGTCTACGGATTTCTCTCTTGGTGATGCAGCAGATACTGCGACCGCATCGGGAGCGGTTTGGGGCCTGAAGTGGAGTATTGTTGGTTTTATTTCACAGTGGGTGAAATTGCAGCAGCACCCTCGAATTTTTGTTAAGCCTGTTTTTGAAGATGAGCTTTGTTTTGCAATGGAGTTTGTCTGTAAGGGGAAAATCTCAGTCGGCTATACTTTGTATGCCTTAATGCGGCTATCTCGGCGTGTCTTGCGTGAAAAAGGTGGGATCGGCCATTGGAGAAATCTGCTGAAACAGATGCGTCAGGAGCCACATGGGAAAGTTTAAAATGAAAGTTACATACAAATGGGCGGAAGTGGGGATGATATACGCTGTAGAAGAAAGAGAAATCGTACTCAATTAAAGGAGGAAACAATATGAGCGACCATCCTATTCAAGGCCTAATGCAAACAGCGATGGAAAATATCAAGGGCATGGTAGATGTGAATACCATTGTCGGAGATCCAGTACAAACTCCTGACGGCAGCATCATCCTGCCTATCAGTAAAGTTGCCTTTGGATTTGCTGCTGGTGGTAGTGATTATCGAGTAGAAGATTCTATAAGTGGTTCAAGCTCCCAAGGTGGAGTCAAAATGCTTCCATTTGGTGGAGGTAGCGGGGGAGGCGTCTCCATTCGACCGATCGCTTTTTTAGTGGTAGGTAAGGATGGAGTGAATATTGTCCCTCTGGACAATCAAACACACCTATTCGAAAAAATCATCGACGCAACACCAGGGCTCATCGACAAAATTCAAACCATGTTCCAAACCAGCAATGCTGCAGCTCAAACGCCGCCAACACCTGCCACACCAGCAGCAGCACCTGTTAAAACCGATCCAAGTACATCTCAATCTTCAACTCATTAGGTACACATAATTCTACAAATAGCCTCGGGGATATCGCCATACATCAGGCGGTGTCCCTTTTTTGACGTATCAGAAAGTATATTTTGGTCCCCGCAAATTACCTGAAAAAATATCGAAGCAAGGCCTCACATTGTGGGGATATTTTGTGTGGAACATCCCAAGGAGTGGACATACCCTAAGGCTGGTCCGCATACACTTGTACAACATAAACACTTTTACTTAAGATCCGATAAGAAGCCGGAGGATGAACATGAAGACAATAACCCGTAAATGGCCATTCGCCTTAATATTGTGCCTTTCGCTGCTGCTTCTGGCGCCGCTATCTTCAATTCAGGCCGAGAACAGCTCTATCTCTACACATGCAAGAGCAGCGGCACTGATTGATGTGGAATCCGGGCGTATTTTGTACAGCAGCCGTGGGGATGAGCCTATGCTTATTGCCAGCTTGACCAAAATTATGACCGCCCTCGTCGCCATTGAGAATGGTGATTTAGCCTCTAAAGTCAAAGTAGGAAAAAATGCCTATGCGAAAGAAGGCTCTTCTATTTACTTGCAGCAGGGAGAAGAGATGACGCTGGAAAATATGCTGTATGGCCTGATGCTGCGCTCAGGGAATGATGCAGCAACGGCGATCGCAGAGCATATCGGTGGTTCTGAAGAAGGTTTTGTATACCTGATGAACGCTAAGGCTGAGGAGCTAGGGCTAACCCATACTCATTTTGCTAATCCCCATGGTCTTGACGCTGAAGGGCATTATTCAAGTGCTAACGACTTGGCTGTTCTGACCGCTTATGCTCTTCATAATCCTGTATTTAAAGAAATTGTGAAGACGCAGGAGAAAACTGCAGACAATCCCAATGAGAAATGGGATTACAAATGGAGAAACAAAAATAAGATGCTGTATTTATACGAGGGAGCGGACGGTGTGAAGACCGGTTATACCAAAAAAGCTCTGCGCTGCCTTGTCAGCTCTGCCACCAGAAACGGCCAGCAGCTTGTCGCAGTAACTATAAATGACGGCGATGACTGGAATGATCATGCTTCCCTGCTAAACTTCGGGTTTAATCACTATCCGCTCAAAACATTGATCGAACGTGGGGATGCCGTGACGGGCTATAACTTTGTAACCTCCAAAACCTTTGCCTATCCACTTGGACAAGGTGAACAAAATAGAGTGATCACGAAACTTGTTTTGAATCAGAAGGAAACGGTCTCAGCCGAAGCTACGCGAGCAAATTTTGGATTGCAAGGGGCGCTTGTGCTGGAGCTGGGCGGAAAAGAAATAGGTCGCGTGCCGGTGTATACTCCTGAGAATCTGCCTCCTGAGCAATCTGCTTATATGAAAAAGTATAGTCCCACACTAGCCCAGTCTTATCCGGCAAACAATTGGTTCCAGGCGCTGGGCAGTGCGCTGAAAGCTCTATTTGAAATGGGAGCGAGTTCGAAATAAGAAAATGGGCTGATGAATGAAGAAGGAGGCGTATCCATGATTAACGGGATTTGGCTAGGAATGATCATCATCGGTTTTCTGTTCGCCGCCGTTAACGGCAGAATGGATGAGTTTACAGCCGCCGTATTCGACGGAGCCAAGAGTGGGGTAACGGTTAGTTTTGGCTTAATCAGTGTGCTTGTGTTCTGGCTTGGAATCATGAAGATAGCAGAAGATGCAGGTTTGCTTAAAAAGATTGCCAAGGTGCTTGGCCCTGTCGTAGCTTTTTTATTTCCTGATGTGCCGAAAGGGCATCCTGCCATTGGATATATTCTCTCCAATATGAGTGCTAATCTGCTGGGACTAGGCAATGCCGCAACGCCAATGGGCATCAAGGCGATGCAGGAGCTGCAAAAGCTCAACCCTGATAAAGAGACCGCCACACCAGCCATGTGTACTCTTCTAGCACTTAACACAGCAAGCATTACGCTTATCCCAGCCACACTGATTGCCATCCGGTTAAACTATGGTTCAGCCGATCCCGCAGGCATAGTAGGTACAACACTTGCAGCAACGGCCGTGGCGACACTTGCAGCGATTGCGGCAGACCGGTTTTTCCGAAGGCTGACTTTACTGCGCAAACCGCCGAAGCCCCCTTCAGCAAAGTCTGGGGTTCCTCCTTTGACGAAGACAACACTCCCTAATTCCTCATTGAAAGGGTGAACGTGATTTGTACCAGTTCATCAGTCTCATATCGGCATGGGCGATTCCGGTCATGATCACGTTCATCCCGCTCTATGCTTTTACGCGCAAAGTGCCAGTCTACGAATCCTTTGTTGAAGGCGCGAAAGATGGGTTTGGCACGGCCATTGCGATTATTCCCCATCTTGTGGGGATGCTGGTTGCGATCAGTGTTTTTCGCGCTTCTGGTGCGCTGGACTTTTTCATGGGTTTCATTTCCCCTGCCCTGCGTGGGCTTGGTGTTCCTGCCGAAGTATTGCCGCTTGGTCTTCTGCGGCCGCTTACGGGGACTGGGTCGCTTGCCTACACTACGGATCTGATCCGTGTGCATGGCCCGGATTCTTTAATTGGTATGATTGCTTCCACCATACAGGGGAGCACAGATACAACGCTTTATGTTTTGACCGTTTACTTTGGAGCTGTAGGCGTACGGAATGGCCGTTATGCGCTTAAGGTTGGCCTGTTCTCCGATGTTGTCGGCTTTGTCGCTGCGATCGCTGTGTGTCTCCTATTATTTGGATAGTCACCCCATTGCCCCCCTGAACATATGCTATTGCAGCAATGTGGAGGGGGGCATTCCGCAATGAACTATAAAGGTTTTATTCTGCATCATTCTAGCTGTACATCCATTAACGGTAAAGGTTTTGACTTCTGGGTAGGAGTGGATGGCGCAATTTATGCAGCACCGCTACTGACAGATCCGGAGTATATTCATATTTGTTTGGAAGGTGATTTTGGTAAGGAAGTGGGCGATCCTCCAATATCCGGAAGGAAGGAGCAGCTTTTTGCAACGGCTAAACTCGTTTTAGAATTAGTAGAACGCTACCAAATCTCCCCTTTAATCATCGAACCCCACAATAATTCCTGCCCAGGAGCATTTTTTCCTTGGAATGAACTTGTGATTTATCCCTCTGATGGTTATCATTGATCTGAGGTGACTAGTCGAATATGGAAAGATTACAGAAAATTTTGGCGCAGGCCGGTGTGGCGTCCAGACGTAAGTGTGAAGAAATGATTTTGGCCGGTAAAGTGGAAGTCAACGGGGAACTCGTAACTACGCTTGGCACGAAGGTGGACCCCGCAACAGATATTATTAAAGTTTCCGGTAGACTGATCCGGGGCGAGAACAAAATCTATATTATGTTCAACAAACCTAAGGGAGTTATCACAAGCGCTTCCGATCCAAAGGGTCGTAAGGTTGTAACTGACTACCTAAAAGGAATTACTGAACGGGTTTACCCTGTAGGCCGGCTCGATTACGATACGGAAGGTTTGCTGCTGCTGACAAATGATGGGGACTTTGCTAACTTGCTAACCCATCCGAAGCACCATGTACCTAAGACGTATCATGCTACGGTCAAGGGTATACCGCATGGTACTGCATTGGACAAGCTGAAAGCTGGCATTAAGCTGGAAGATGGCATGACAGCGCCTGCGGAAGTAGAGTACAAAGATATTGATGAAGCAAATAAAGAAGCGGTAATCAGCATCACGATTCACGAAGGACGTAATCGTCAGGTACGACGCATGTTTGATGCGATTTCACACCCCGTACTCCGTCTGAAACGGATTTCATTCGGGGATATTATGCTGCAAAATCTCAAACGTGGCTCATACCGTCATTTGACCAAGGATGAAATTAACCATCTGCAGCAAATTGCCAAAGCAGGATTGCTTAAAGAAAGAACTCCACGTAAAGAGTCATAAAGTCACAGAATATTCACAATTAAACCCCCTAAAGCTGTGACGAAATTCGCTATAATGTTCATAGGATGTTCACACCTTACAACATAAGTATGAGTTGCGTCACAGAAGGGGGCTTTACGTGTGGGTAAAGCAAGAAAACCAATTCAAATCGTGATTCTGTTTCTAATTGTTATAGTGGGCGGTTATGCCATCGGTTCCTCTGTATTTGGGGGAAGCGGCAAACCAGAGGAAGGGAGCAAAGCACCTTCCTTTGATTTGCTTGGGCTTGACGGTCTGGCTCATACCCTAGACGAATATAAGGGCAAGACTATTGTGCTTAATTTCTGGGGCTCTTGGTGTGCACCTTGTGTCAAAGAAATGCCGGCTCTCCAAGCGCAATGGGAGAAATGGAAGGACAAGGACGTAGTGGTCTTAGGCATTAATGTGGGCGAAGACCGGATGACTGTCGAGAATTTTGTGAAGCAAGTAAACATCGATTTTCCGATTTTGATGGACACTGGACGTGATGCTGTACGAAGTTATGGTATTTCTCCGCTGCCAACTACCTTATTCATTAATTCCAAGGGTAAAATTGACAACATTCATATCGGCCAGCTTGATTTGAATTCACTTGATGATCAAATTGGGAAGCTGGTGGATTGATGAGTGAACGCGAGGCATTTATAACCAATACCAAATGTGAATGTGGTCACCAGAACCCTGTAGGCACTGTTTTATGCGAAGCATGCGGGAAGCCGTTGGGTAAAGAATCAGACTGGGGCGAGAATTTGGAAATGCGTTACGATGGCGTAGCTCGCCGTTCTCAGCGCGTTAACCCGGGGATTATTGATCGGGTGTGGAACTTTTTCTCTTCCGTCAAAATAGCGATCTATCTGATTGTGTTGACACTTATAGGCTCTATGTTAGGGACGATTTTCCCGCAGGAGAGTACTTTTCTTAATATTGATGCCTCAATTTATTACAAGCAAGAGTACGGAACAGCCGGATATATTTATCACAAACTTGGACTTTCACATACATACGAATCCTGGTGGTTTGTAACTCTACTCGTAATGATCGGCGCTTCACTTGTGATCTGTAGCTTGGATCGAGTACTTCCGCTCTATAAGGCCTTAACCAGGCAGAAGATTCGGAAACATCGCCAGTTCTTAACTCGGCAAAAAGCTGTGTTAGTGACTGAAGTACAAGAGGAACCAGAAGCTTGGGTAGCCCGGGTAATTCAGCCAATGCGTAAAAAGGGCTATCGCGTGAAGACGGATGGAGGGGCTCTGCTGGCAGAGAAACATCGCTTCAGCCGCTGGGGACCTTATGTAATACATATTGGCTTAATTATTTTTTTACTTGCTGTATTAGCAAGAGGATTGCCGGGACTGAACATGGATCAGCATCTTGCTTTCCCGCAAGGGGAGATCACACAGATTCCGGACACCACCTATTATTTGAAAAATGAGAAATTCACCGTGGAGTTTTATACGGAGGAAGAGATGCCTGAGGAATTTCGTGGCAAAAAAATACTTCCAAAGCTATTCCAGACCCAAGCTGTGCTTTATGAATGCACCGCGGATTGTGGAGACCCATCGAAGGAACCACAGCTATCCGAGGTGACGAAACATGATATCCAAGTAAATTCACCTTTGGATTATAAAGGATTGAAAGCGTATCAGTTTGATTATGATCTGACCCCGGTGCTGCGTTCGGTACAGCCTGAGCTTAAGAATTCCACCACTGGCGAGGCGTTCGGCAAATTTAAGCTGGACATGAAGAATCCTCCGCGGGCAATTCAGGCGGGTCCTTATACTTTAACTTTGAAAGAAAAGTATATGGATTTTGGTCTAAATGAGGATGGACAGCCGATATCCAAATCACCTTATCCGAATGCACCTGCTTTTTTGTTCCTGATACAAGGTCCGGATCTCCCGGCGGAAGGGCAGCAGTATTTCTATTTTCCTAAACAGGTGGATAAGGCGCAGTTTCAACAGGCTGCCATTAACGATAAGCTTGGCGGGAGCAATAGATTTCTTGAGCTTGAAGTGGACAACATGAGCGACGTTGATTTTTCGGAATCGACTACTTACTTGAATATACGTATTGATCGTGCAATGCCGTTTGTATGGCTAGGTGCAGCAATCGTGATGCTGGGTTTAGTGCTTGGCTTCTACTGGCAGCATAGACGTATCTGGCTTACCGTTGCTAACGGGGAGCTTATCCTCGGAGGACATACGAACAAGAACTGGTTCGGGTTCCGCCGTGAGATCGTTTCTATTTTAGAAAAAGTAGATCTGGTAGTCGATGAAAAATCATTAGATAATGGAGGAGGCCTTTCATGAGCTTGCTCGACATCAGCAGCGCTGTCTTTATTGCCGCATTTTTATTATACAGCGGTTCGTTTATGTTATTCACTATCGCCATCATGGGTCGCAAGTGGTCAGGCCGCAAGCCGGAGGAACATACCGCACGTTGGGGCAAAATTGCTTTTATTTTCTCTTCAATAGGTCTTATCTTTCATCTTATTTATTTCTTTACACGTTGGGCGGGCTCAGGGCATATTCCGGTCAGCAACATGTACGAGTTCATGACTTTTTTATCGATGATGGTCATGGTTGCCTTTACTGTGATGTACGCTATTTATCGTAAGGTAATCTTGGGTCTCTTTGCAGTTCCAATCAGTATTATTGTGATGGCTTATGCCGCAGTATTTCCACAGGAAGTACAGCCGCTGATTCCATCTCTTCAATCGAACTATTTAAAGATTCACGTAACACTGGCTGCACTAGGTGAATCCTTCTTCGCAGTAGGGTTTGCGGCGGGACTGATGTATCTGCTGCGAACAGTCAATTTTTCCAGTAAAGAGAAGGCGGATCGCAAGCAACAGAGGCTGGTCGAATTTACTCTCTTTTCAATCATTGTTATAATTGGGTTTCTGGGTTCTGTTTTTGCATTCCGCGGAGCAGGCTACGAAACTGTTTTTGTCCGTCCGAACGTTACGATTGACAGCCCCGGGCAGGAAAATAGTACAATAGAGAAAGTGAGTTATCGAATGCCGCCGATTGTGGCACCTCACAATAGCGAAATTGAGAGCTTCCAGTCGTTTCTTGGCATAAAAGAACCACTCTTTGAGGCACCATCTTGGATGAATGGTGTAAATGCTGGACGGAAGTTTAATACTGTAATTTGGTCACTCCTTTCCGGATTAATCCTCTACGGAGTTCTTCGCTTGATCGTACGTAAACCGCTGGGCACTGCTTTACACCCAGTGATGGACGGAATTGATGAGGGCGATCTAGATGAGATTACGTATAGGGCGATAGCCATTGGCTTTCCTATTTTCACATTAGGCGCTTTGATCTTTGCAATGATATGGGCGCAAATCGCTTGGGGAAGATTCTGGGGATGGGATCCTAAGGAAGTCTGGGCGCTTGTCACTTGGCTCTTCTATAGCGCTTATCTTCATTTACGTTTGGCTCGTGGATGGCAAGGAAGAAAATCTGCCTGGCTGGCTGTGCTTGGCTTCCTGGTCGTAATGTTTACTCTGGTTGGCGTTAATTTAGTCATCGCCGGACTTCATTCTTACGCGGGGACGGACTGAGCATAGTTTACCTGTTAACGTTGCACAATGGTTTAAAGATTACGTTCTACTGTATTGATGAAGGGGTTGTAGTGAAATGGCAGATCATTTAAACAGAATTCTGGTAGTGGATGATGAGGAACGTATTCGCCGCCTGCTAAAGATGTATCTTGAAAAAGAAGGTTATGAAATCGATGAAGCGGAAGACGGAGAAATCGCTCTTCGT